>CAVPWG010000004.1:0-1012374 GCA_963709425.1 uncultured Actinomycetes bacterium
TGCGAATCCTCTCGGTGGGTCTCGGCACGTATGGATTCTCCACCGATTTGGGCGTCGCGGTCTCGGTGGGTCTCGGTGGGTCTAGGCGCGGCGGGTCACCAAAGGGTTACCAATGCTGACCGCCGAGCGGATCGGCTCGCCGGGTGTTCGGGCGTGGGCGACGCACGCCGAGCGGGGCGACGGGTACCGATGCCCGGGGCGCGACGTGGCGCCGCTCGTGCTCAAGCGCGGCCGGATCGCCGCCTACGCGATACGGACAAAACGGCCCGGGCCGGCGGCACCGAGAGAAAAGCCGGGGCGGCCGGTAGGGTGCGGTAGGGATGAGCGCCCCGCGCGCGCCGGCGGCGGGAGGGCCGCCGGGAGCAGCTCGAGCTCGAGCCGGAGCGCTCGCCGGCACGCCGGCCGGGTGGCGGCTCAACGCCGGGCGCCGGCCCGCCGATTCCCGGAAGGCACGTCACCGAGCCGAGACCCGATGAGCCGCAAGGCGTGGCCGCCGATCCTCGAGCGGGCCGCGCTGATCGTCGCCGGGTACTCGAGCGCGGTGACGCTGCGACAAACGCTTGACCCCGCCTCATCGACCTCGCCGACCGCTTACCGTTGGGATCAGGTAGTCCCGCGTGCGGCTCGTCCCGCGTAGTGTCCTGCTCCGGCTGACCGTCCTGCGATGATTCGCTGATGGCCCCTGAAGCCGATCCGGCCCAGGAATCCATCGTTCTTGCCAGCTTCGAGAACCGCGGTGCCGCCGAGCACATGCTGGCATCGCTCGGCCGAGGGTTCCGCAAGCAAGCACGCAAGAAACAGGTGACTGCGTTCGTGGTCAACGCCAACAAGGACGGTTCGCTGCACCTCACGCAGTCTCGTGTCCTCACGGCGAATGGTGTGGTTGCGGCGCTCATGCGCGTCTCCCTCGCGTGGACAGTCGGCTTCTTGGGCCTGTATCTCGACGCTGAAGGGCGCCAGGGGCTACGGTCACGCCGTCCACGTACACGCGGGTCACGTCGGATCGGATGAGCACGCTGCCCACGCGATCCTCGCCCGCGCTGGGGAGCACGCAGCCCTTGCGCTGGTTTGTTGCAACGACCCGGAAACTCGCCGCACGGTCGCGGGGCGGGGGGCCGACCGTGGGATCGAGAGTTGGGAGGGCTCGCGCACGGAATTCCTAGCTGCGCTTGATCCCGGCCCTAGGCACGACTGGGTGCGCACTGCTCTCGGCGAACCGTCGAAGCCGACCGGCTAAGTCGGCGGCCGCGCTTCGGGGCAGCCTGCTCCCGGGTTGCCCGTCACTCTTCCCGAAATCCCTCCACAAACTGCCAATCGCGATAGGTGCCCCGTAGGAGAGGCACATGGCTGTCCCAGTCGGTCGCGGTTAGAGGCGTGGGTGGGTCGACGGTGATCGTCGCCTCTCGGATCGAGAAGCCCCAGCGAAGTCCGAGGATGGCGCGAACCTCTTGCGGCGGCGCGGAGAACCTCGTGATGAAGGAGAGAAAACTGTGCGCCTCCCAATCCATTGCGTCGCCAGAGGTTCGCGAAGGCGCGTCAAAGAGTGTTGGACAGAACCCGAAGAATGCAAAGGGATGTGGGGCGTCTCCTAGCGGCGTGAAGGGATCCATCTCGAACTCGTCGGGGCCGCGCGACCCGTCGGTGGAACGAACGACCTGAATCCACCCAAATGCGGCGTTGTAGCCACGTCCTGCATAACGCACCTCAGCGGTGCAGGCGGGAAACCCGAGAGCGGCCTGGGACGAGCCCAGTGCCTGGGGGTCTAGGTTGTGTTCGACGGCAACCTCCACCGTGCCCGGAAGGCCGCGCAGGCGGAACTCAATGTCCACGCGTGCAGGGTAAACGCTGTGAGTCGGTCGGGCATGGCGGCCGCGTCCTTCGAACGGAAAACGAATCGCGAATCGCGCGGCGTGAGACCGGGTTTTCTTCGAATCGCGCCTTGACCCCGCCCCGTCATATCCGCCAGATTCCCTAGAAAACCACCGGGATTGTGGAGAATAGGCGGATCGGGATCAGACATCCCCGGATCGCGCCGGATCGCGGCGAGTCCGTCCGACGCCAGGTTAGGGTCGGCCGGCTGAGATGTCGCCAGGCTCCGAACTCGATCGCGCTGTACACCGCGGCGGCATCAGCCACGTCCTTTCGGCCACCGTCGCGTCGGGACTGCGATGGCGTGCACTGGGAGCTCCATTCCAGCGCCGGGAGCTCGACGACGCCCGCAGCGAGGACGACTACACGATCCGCGAGTGGGTCGAGGCGCCCGGCGTGCGGTACGTGCCGGTCGACGGCGAGCACGAGCTGCTTCCCGGGCTCCGGCTCGTCCCGGCGCCCGGGCCACACGCGCGGCATGCAGGTGGTCGTGGTCGAGACGGGCGGTCGCCCGGTCGTCGGCGGCGACGTGGCGGTTCGCTTCAGCGAGCTCGACGAGCCGAGCACAGAAGGCCAGCTGCGCGTGTGCGCGCTCGATCCTGAGCTGGTCTGGCTCGCGCACGAGCACGAGCCGTGGCGGTCAGGCTAGCGCCCGATGGCGTAGAGGGTGGCGTTGTTGATGGCGTAGACGGTGCCGTCAGGGCCGATGAGGGTGGGGGTGTACGCCTCGGGGCGTGGGGCGTTGAGGTGGACACTCTCGGCCAGCACGTTCCGGGCCAGGTCCCAGCGGTAGGCGGTTCCGTCCTCGCTGTTCACGATCACCGAGTCGTCGGCGGGGTCGACCACGGCCGAGTTGATGCACCACTCGTAGCGTGCTCCGGCGGGTGTCCCGGGCTCGTGCACCGGCGACAGGACGGTCTGCACGGCCTTCATGACCCGGGTGTCGGCGTAGGGGTCTTTCTGGCTTGTCCGGGGGTCGAGCACGGCGACCCGGTTGCGACCGTCTCCGTGCGGCCCGATGCCAAGGTAGTTGTTGTACTTGGACACCAGCAGGTACGGCGAGGTTCCGTGGTAGCGGGGTACCGCGCGGGCAGGGATCACAGAGACGGTGTTGTCCCAGCCGAAGGATCCCGGAGTCTTGGCCCGGGCCAAGGTGGCGTCGTAGTGCAGCAGCCAGCCGCGGTCGTCATGGTTGGGGAAGGGATTCTCCAGGACGCCGTAGTACACATCCCCGTCCGGTCCGACCGTCGGTGAGGCGGACGAGCTGGTCGAGATGAAGGCCGGCTGGCGGCTGACCGGGTCTTTCAACACGACGTGGTACCGGGGCTTGAGCGTGGCGGCGTCGAGTCCGACGAGGACGGCGCGTGTGGGGCTGGTGACGGTGATGTAGACGGTCGCGCCGGACGGCGACAGGGCCGGGGCGCAGTTCATGGCCACGCTGTCGATGGCCGGGTTGCCGGCGGCCGCGGCGGCGGTGATCCACGTCGCGTGGCCACGCGCATCGATCCGGACGATCCCGCTGGACAGGTGCGCCGGCGTTGCGCCGGTCACGGTGAACCCGAAATAGATCGACCCGTCATGTCCGGCGGTCAGCGGCGTGGTGATCTGCACGGCCTTGTCGTAGGCGGCGCGATGGGCCCGCCACTGCGAAGCCCCGTAGAACACCCGCCGCCGCACCGGACCGGCGGCCAGGTTGGCGTGCCGGCGCACGAGGACTGTCCCTCCTGCACCGGCAACTGCCAGGGACGTGTCGGGCGTCAGCACGGCGGGCAACGGAGGCGTCCAGGTGCCGAAGCCGCCGGTGAATGCCGGCGGCCGATAGTCGGTGCCAAGCGACCAGCGCCGCGCGCCGCTGGCCCCGGAGTACGCGACCACCCGGAAGCCAGCCTTGGTACTGACCCGGGTCGGGACGAGCACCGTGTTGGCCGCCGTGATCATCGGGGACCCGTAGTGGATGGGCAGAACGCCACCCGACAGATCCGGAGCCAGATCCACCTTCGCCCTCCAGCGGATCCGGCGAAACGGCTGAGCGTGCGTCCGGGCCACCGCCGTGTGCTGCGCGGTGCCGGCGAATCCGCTCCACTCCACCGATCCCCTATGGCCGCCGCCCCGCGGAGGACCGGCCTCGGCGATCCCCGCGCCCGATGCCGTGGGCCACAGCAAGAAACCGAGCGCCATCACTGCCGCGGCAGCCGAGCCGGCGCCCCTTCGGGCGACTGGTCGGGCAGGGCTCCTCACCAGGCTGCCCCCCGCATCCGGTGACCGCCGCAACCAGCCGTTCATGACCCTTCCTCCCGTCGCTCCACTGGCACGCCCCACAGCGAGACGAGCCGGCCGTACCTCTGGGCCGCCTGCGGTTGATGATAGAGCAGCGGCCCTCGCCCACCCGAACAGGTGACCGCACAGCCCGCCGAGCCAGCACGCGTCGGCGCCCCGTGAGTAGCTGGTTTACCACCTGGTTTACCAAGCCGCCTCCGGAGGGCTACTGTTTTGGCTCTAGCGCCCGTAGCTCAGGGGATAGAGCAACAGACTTCGAATCTGTGTGTCGCACGTTCGAATCGTGCCGGGCGCATCGCACGAGTGGATGCTCGCTCTCTGCGGCAACGAGCACCGGCCGCTGCCCGGCCGCTGCTCGGCCGGCTTCGAGACCGTCTTACATGCGGGGCTTGATGTTCTGGTTTCTGTGGAACAGGTTGTCAGGGTCATAGACGTTCTTGACGTTCGCCAGACGGTCGTGGTTCGATCCAAACGCCTGTCGCGTGCGGACGTCGCCC
Organism: uncultured Actinomycetes bacterium; assembly: GCA_963709425.1. Classification (GTDB taxonomy): domain Bacteria; phylum Actinomycetota; class Thermoleophilia; order Gaiellales; family JAICJC01; genus JAICJC01. The sequence continues at coordinate 4,644 of CAVPWG010000004.1, forward strand.
CCGTCGTCCTCGGACAGGTAGTTGAGGTAGTTCCGCGCCTCCAGATCTGGTGCGAGCGCCTCCATCGTCTCGCGTGTCCAGCGGACGTTGGCATCGTTCGCCGAGGTGTCGAACCAGACGGACGTGACCAGAAGGTTGTAGCCCGGGAGGCGGTGCGGGCAGGCCGTTGCCTCGACGGGCACGCGGGTTGCGGCTCCGTGAAAGTGCTCCAGCGCCATGGCTGTCGTTGCCGATGGGCAGGCCTCGAACCGCTCGATCGCCGTGTCGATCAAGTCGTCCGAGAGCGACTCCAGGAAGCTGGACTTCCAGTAGTTGAGCGATCCCTTGGGATACGCGGCGTCGAGCATCTGGTTCATGGTCTCGTACGGCATCGGCCCGACCTGAACCATGGCCGGCTCGCCGAACTCGAGCGCCGGCGCAAGGTCCCTGTGTGCCTGCTCCTCGTCTCCGCCGTGGCAGACGACCAGAGCGGCGAGCCTCGCCCCTGAGCCGTCCGGTGCGTGGACGAGCGCGAACATGACGGCAAGGTCGTCCGGGAGATCGGCGGTGTAGTCGCGGAAGAAGCGGCCGAGGTCGCGCCCCGCTTCCAGCGGATGAGCGATGAGCCCGCCCGTGATGATCGGTCCCACCGGGTGCAGCCGGTACTCGAACGAGGTCACGATTCCGAAGTTGCCGCCGCCTCCCCGCAGCGCCCAGTACAGGTCCGGGTGTTCGTGCTCGTTTGCGGTCAGCACGCGACCATCCGCCGTCACGATCTCCGCCGAGAGCAGGTTGTCGGCTGTGAGGCCGTGCTTCGACATCAACCAGCCGAAGCCCCCGCCGAGGGTCAGGCCGGCGATGCCCGTGGTCGAGATCGTGCCGCCGGTGACCGCCAACCCGTGGAGCTGGGTCTCACGATTCAGCTCGGCCCAGTTCACGCCGGGCTCGGCACGACCGGTGCCAGCCACGGGGTCGACGTGGATCCCTCGCATCGCGGACAGATCGATCATCATCCCGGCGTCACAGGTGCAGTGCCCCGCGACTCCGTGGCCGCCGCCTCTCACCGCGATCTCGAGACCACTGCGCCGCGCAGCGTTCACCGCGGCGACCACGTCGGCGGTGCCCCGGCACTGCACAATCACAGCCGGACGGCGGTCGATCATGCCGTTGTACACCCGGCGAACCTCGTCGTATCCCTGGTCGTCCGGCCAAAGGAGCGACCCCGACAAGCCTTCGAGACTCGATTCCACCTCGTCGTGGGCGGAGACCGTCATCACTCCCCCGTGGCAACCATGCAACGGTTGAACCTAACACAGCTTGACGTCATGCGGTCAGCCGAGCGCCGCGATCCGATCCGCCATGAAGGCGGTGAACGATGGATCGACGTGGGTCGCGACGTGCACGTTGGGCTCGCGCCCGGTCACCTGCCGCAGGTCGACCAGCGTCCGGCCGCGGCCGACAGGGCCGCAGTCCACCTCGACGTGGCGGTGAGCGAGGGTCAGGAGGTCGGGCCGCACCACGTGCGCCATCGCCACCGCGTCGTGGATCGGGATGCCGGGCGCGCCGGGGCGCGAGCGCAGGTAGTGATCGACGAGCTCGGCGGCGAGTCGCCCGGCCCGTCCCCGCGATCGCAGCCGGTCGTTCTGCTCCGCCGTGAAGAGCGCCTTCTGCGTCACGTCGAGGCCGACCATCGTGACGTCGAGCCCGCTCGTGAAGGACCGCTGGGCGGCGTCGGGGTCCGCCCAGATGTTGAACTCGGCCGCCGGTGTGACATTCCCGAGGCCGATCGAGCCACCCATGATGACGACCCGGTCGAGCGCGGCGGCCGCGGCGGGTCGCAGGGCGGCCAGCAGGGCCACGTTGGTGAGCGGCCCGGTGGCCACCAGCGTCACCGGTTGTTCAGACGACGTCGCGACCTCCGCGATCACGTCCACGGCGTGCTTCGAGACGCGCTCCCGGGCGGGCGGCGGCAGGTCGGGCCCGTCGAGGCCGGTCTCGCCGTGCACGTCGCCGTGATCCCCGGCGGCCTGGACGAGCGGGCGGTCGGCGCCGGCGGCGACCGGGATGTCGGCGCGGCCCAGGAAGTCGAGCACGCGAATCGCGTTGGCCGTCGTCCGGTGAAGCGGCGCGTTGCCCGCGACCGTCGTCACGGCCAGCAGCTCGACCTCCGGGCTTCCGAGCGCGACCATGATCGCGATCGCGTCGTCGTGGCCGGGGTCGCAGTCGAGCACGATCCGGGTCGGGGAGGCGCTCATGCCGGCGCGGCCCGTCGTATCCGCTCCTCGACCTCGCCACGGCGCGGCATCGCCGGCTGGCAGCCGCGCCGCTCGACCGAGAGCGAGGCCGCGGCGATCCCCCACCCCACGGCCTCCTCGAGCGTCCGCCCCTCGGCGAGCGCGGCGGCGGCGACACCGGCCAGCGCGTCGCCCGCCCCCGTCGTGTCGACCACTCGGGCCGGGATCGACGGCAGCGTCACGTCCTCGGGCAGGATCCGGACGCCGCGGCTGCCGAGGGTCAGGATGACGTGCGGCGGATGCTCTTCACCGAGCGCCTCGAATTCGGTCTCGTTCACGATCGCGATGTCGTAGCTGGCGACGAGAGCAGGCGGGATGCGGCCCGCAGGCGACGGATTCACCACCGCAGTCGCGCCGGTGGCGCGCGCTGCGGCCAACGTTCCCTCCACCGCCTCGACCGGGATCTCGGCCTGCACCAGCCACACGTCCACCTCGGCGTCGGCAGCCGGCGCCTCGACGGCGTCATTCGCGCCGGGGATGACAGCGATCTGATTCTCGCCGGCATCGTCGACGAGGATGATCGCGACCCCCGTCGGCAGGTCGACCCGGCGCACGCCGGTCAGGTCCACCGCGTCGCCCTCGAGCGCCGCGGCGAGCTCGTCGCCGAAGTCGTCGCGGCCGCAGGCGCTCGTGAACCGCACGGACGCGCCCACGCGCACGGCCGCGACCGCCTGATTGGCGCCCTTGCCGCCGGGCGCGTACGCGAGCCGCGTCCCGCGCAGCGTCTCCCCCGGGGACGGCAGCCGCGGGACGTAGCCGAAGATGTCCATGTTGACCGAGCCGCAAACGCCGACGCACGCCACCTCGCCAGGCTACATCCCCGGGGCGGGCCGGTAGTATCAGACCGCTTTGGAGCGAGCCGTCAGAGTCGCCGTCGTGGGGGCCGGGTTCGCGGGTGGAGCCCATGTCGAGGCGCTGCGCAGGGTGCCGGGCGTCGAGGTCGCGGCCGTGGCAAGTAGCACCGAGGCGCGGGCCCGGGCCGCCGCCGACCGTCTGGGTGTGGCGCAGGCCACCGGCGACTACCGCGCGCTGCTCGCCGACCCGTCGATCGACGCGATCCACAACTGCACGCCGAACGACCTCCATCACGAGGTCACGGCCGCGGCGCTGGGGGCCGGAAAGCATGTCCTGGCCGAGAAGCCGCTCGCGATGGACTCGCGGGAGAGCGCCGATCTCGTCGACCGGGCAGCCCGGGCCGGCACCGTGTGCGGCGTCTGCTTCAACTACCGCCACTACCCGCTGGTCGCGGAGGCGCGCGCGATGCTCGCCGACGGGCGCGTCGGCCGGCCGCACCTGATCAGGGGCGCTTATCTCCAGGACTGGCTGCTCGACGAGACCGACTGGAACTGGCGGCTCCAATCGGAGCGATCCGGCGCCTCGCGGGCCCTGGGCGACATCGGGTCGCACTGGATCGACCTGATCCAGCACATCACCGGCCGCAGGGTGTCCCGTGTCCATGCCCGTCTCGGCCGCCTCCACGACGAGCGGCTGCGCCCGTCCGGGGACATGCAAACCTTCGACAGCAGCGGCGACGCGCACACGGAGCCGGTCGCCGTCGACACCGAGGACTTCGCGAACGTGCTCTTCGAGATGGACGACGGGTGCGCGGGCGTCTTCACCGTCTCGCAGGTCTCGCCGGGAAGCCGGAACAGGGTGATGTTCGAGATCGACACGCGGGTCGCCTCGCTCGCGTGGGACCAGGAGCGCCCGAACGAGCTCTGGATCGGGCGGCGCGACCGGGCCAACGAGCAGCTCCTGCGCGACCCCGCCCTGCTGTCGGAAGAGGCGGCGGCGCTGGCCCACTACCCGGGCGGCCACCAGGAGGGGTGGCCGGACGGGCTCAAGAACCTGGTGCTCGACTTCTACACATCGGTGGGCGCCCACGAGCGCGGAGAGGCCCGCCGAACCAGCGTTGCCTCGTTTGCGGACGCCCACCGGATCACCTGCACGATCGAGGCGCTGCTCGAGAGCCACCGCACCGACTCGTGGATCGCGGTCGACCCGCCATCTCCCAGTGGCTGACGAGCCCGGGGAGGACGATGCGCTCTCGCCCGCGCGGATGCGCGAGCTCGAGCATGCCGCCCAGGAGGTCGCGTCCGAGTGGGGTCTCGAGCTCGGGCCCCCGTATGCCCTCTCGCGCTACTCGTTCGTCGCTCCGGCCGGGCCCGGCGCCGTCCTCAAGATCACGCCCGCCGAGGATGACGAGTCTGACCACGAGGCCGACGCCCTCGAGCTCTGGTCGGGCGACGGCGCCGTTCGCATGCTGCGCCGCGACGTTGGCCGGCGGGCGCTCCTCGCCGAGCGTGCGACGCCGGGCACCGACATCTCGGAGCTCCCCGACTCCGAGGCGACGGCGATCGCCGTCGAGCTGGGGCGGCGCCTGTGGCGACCGGCCGGAGCGCCGTTTCGCTGGATCGGCGACCACGTCCCCGGCTGGCTCGACGAGGCCGAGCACGAGGGCGCCGAGCTGGAGCTCGCGCGTGTGCTCTACGACCAGCTCGACGTCGGCCGCGCGACGCTCATCCACGGCGACTTCCACCACCACAACATCCTCAGGCACGGCGACCGGTACGTCGCCATCGACGCCAAGGCGATGCTCGGCGAGCCGGAGTTCGACGTGCCCAGCTTTCTCTGGAACCCGCTCGGGTCGACGATGACCGCCGAACGCACGGACGAGCGGATCGCGGCGTTCGCCGCGGCCGGATTGGACGAGGCGCGCATCCGCGCGTGGACGGTGATCCGGGGCACGTACCTGGGCATCTGCGACGACCCCGACCAGGCGGATGTGATCCGAGCCCTTGTCCGGTAGGCCAACGGTGGCGAAAGTCCCCCGCTTGTCCACCGGCCGGGGCTCACGTACTCTGAGCCGGGAAACCGGTAACGCTGGGGGGTCACTCATGATCGGGAAGAGCACGCTGCGCCGTGCGCGCCGCAGCGCGATGGCCGTGGCAACCATCCTCGCCGCAGGGGCGGTCGTCGCACCCGCGGCCGGGGCAGCCATCGTCCATTCCACTCCCGTCCCGACCTACCAGACGAACGGCCGCGTGAACGCCATCGTCATCCAGAACGGCGTCATCTACATCGCCGGGCGCTTCACCGCGGTCCGGCCCGCCGGCTCGACCTCGGGAAGCGTGACCCGAAACCACGCCGCAGCCCTCAGCCAGGCGACCGGCCAGGTGCTCTCGTGGAACCCGGACGCGAACGGCACCGTCCAGTCGCTGGCGGCCGGGAACGGCCGGATCTACCTCGGAGGCTCGTTCTCGAACGTCGGCGGCACGGCGCGCACGCGCCTGGCCGCAGTCGACGCGACCACCGGCGCCGTCGTGACCGGCTTCAATCCCCGCCCCAGCGGGATCGTGAACTCGCTCGCTCTTTCGGGCAACACCCTCTACGCGGGCGGCGACTTCCAGACCGTGAGCGGCACGCCGCGAGCCAACCTGGCGGCGGTGGACGCCACGACCGGCGCGCTCAGCACGACATGGGCTCCGGCCGCCGACGACCTCGTGAAGGGCGTGGACATGGCCGCTGACGGAAGCCGTGTGTACGTCGCCGGCAGCTTCACGACCATCAACGGCGCGAGCCACCGGCACGTCGCCGCGCTCGACCCCAGCTCGGGCGCGCCGGTCGCGTCGTTCTCGCATGGGCTCTCCTACGCCGTCGTCGACATGGCGGTCGACGCGAGCGGCGTCTTCATCGCGGGCGCCGGCGGCGGCGGCAATTTCGCCGACCTCAACCTGACGACGGGCACGATGATGTGGCAGGGCGGCACAGACGGCAACGTCCAGGCGATCGCGACGCTCGACGGCGTGGTCTATGTCGGCGGCCACTACGACAACTACTGCGGCATGCAGGGCGGCCAGCACACGTGCACCACCTCGATCGTCCGCCACAAGCTGCTGGCGGTCGACGAGACGACGGGCGCCCTGACGAGCTGGGACCCGCACGCCAACAGCGCGCTCGGCGTGTTCGCGCTCACCGGGTCGGGCACGACCCTCGGTGTCGGCGGGGATTTCACCCGCATCGGCGGCCGCGCCCAGCAGGGCTTCGCAGAGTTCGTGGAATAGCGCGTGCCTACTGAAGTGCGGCGCGGACCCGGGCGGGGAGGCCGTCCACGCTCGGGTACGCCGTCGCGCGGCGCAGCAGGCCGTCGGCGAACTCGGCCACCCATGCGATGTCGGAGTCGACGATCCCCTGGGTCTGGCGCGAGGCGTGCAGGTGGATGATCGCGACGGCCGTCCTGTCGTCGACCCTGACGACGCGACGGATCACCGGCTCCCAGACGAGGGCCTCACGGGCGGCCCTGATCCACGCCGCGGCGCCCTCCCGGCCGCGGTGGACGGCGCCCGTGATGATCGGGCGCAACTCAGCCGCCGGGTGCACGAGCTCGAGCACCTCGTCGTCGCGCCCGCTCGCGGCGACGCGTGTGATCGTCTCGACGTACGTGCGGGCCAGATGCTCGGGATTCGACTCGATTGAACGAGTATGACAGGCCGCTTCCCAACGCGAAAGCCGCCCGTACACTGAGATCATGGGGACGAGGCTCGCCGTGGTGGTGGTTACGCTTGCGCTGATCTCGGCCGGCTGCGCGTCGTCGTCGACCAAGCCGCACAGGGTGCACCTGCCGCACCGTGCGACGAACGTGGTCGCCCCGTGGGTGACCACCGAGGGAGGGCGGTTCGTCGACTCGCGGTCGAACTCCCCCGTCGTGCTGCGCGGCGTGAACGTCTCCGTCAACTCCAGCGCGATCGTGTACGACAAGGCGTCCGCGATGGGCGCGAACCTCGTGCGGATCATGGCGCCCTGGAACACGGTCGAGCCGCAGGCGCCGGACGGGGCGACCCACCACTGGGACGAGACCTTTCTGCGGCGGCTCGATGCGGCGGTGGCGGACTTCAAGACCGCGGGCGTGAACGTCCTCATCGACTTCCACCAGTTCCACTGGTCGCCGTACTTCGCCAAGGTCGAGTGCAAGGCGAATGTCGCCGTCTGCAACGCGTCGGGGATCCCGGGCTGGTACTACGCAGACGGCCGCTTTCCCGACACGAAGCGCGGCGAGTCGGATGCGAAGAAGGCGTTCTGGACGAGCGAGGCGGCCCGATCGGAGGACGCCTACGCCGCCTTCGCCGGCATGATGGCCAAGCGGTACGCCGACGACCCGAACGTCGTCGGGTACGAGGTCTTCAACGAGCCGCACCCCGGAGGGCTCGGCGACTCCACCTCCGCCACCGACACGATGCTGCAGTGGCAATCCGAGATCCGCCGGGTCATCCGCGCGGTCGACCCGCAGCGGACGGTGTTCATCATGTGCCGCGGTGGCGGCGAGGGCGTCGGCACCGCCGATCTGAAGGCGTTCGGTTCGCTCGACAACCTGGCGCTCGACTACCACGACTACTTCAACGGCATCCCGGGAATCGGGCTCACGTCGAACGGCAACGACTGGACGCCGAGCTGGCCTGCCACGCACAACCAGAAGGCCGAGCGGTACGCCGGCACCGCGGCGTCCCAGGCGGCCGTGCTCTCGGTGCCGCTGCGCAAGACCACGAAGTGGCGGATCCCGCTCCTCATCGGCGAGTGGGGCATCCACACGGGCGTCCCAGGTGCGCTCGAGTACCAGCGGCAGATGCTCGACCTGTTCGACACCGAGGGCGTCTCGTGGACGCGCTGGAACCTGGCGCGGGGCGGCGGCTTCGGCCTCCTCCAGGGCACCGGGACCCCGACCGCCGAGGCCATGCAGCTTGAGCGGGCCCTGCGGTCTACGCCGTAACCGGCCGCGCCCGGCCCCGGCGCCTGGCCCGGAGCGTGCCGGCCAGGAGCTCGAGCTCGGCCCGATCCCGGAACCGCCACATCAGCGCGGCGTACGCGACGCTCGCGACGACGAGGTAGACGACGAACGACGCGATGCTGAGCCCCACGGAGAAGCGGATCGCCAAGCCGAGAGCGCCGAAGCACAGGGCGGCGCTCGTGCTGACGACCGGGAAGCCGCGCCCGAAGGGATGCAGCTTCAGGAACGCGCGGATCTCGGCGAGCGGCGCGATGTTGTTGAAGAGGATCGACGCGGCCCAGGCGCACGCCGCTCCGGCGATGCCGATCTGCGGGATGAGCAGGAAGCTGAGCGCCAGGTTGAGCCCGAGCGCGACGACGACGTTGAACAGGTTCCACATGCTGCGCCCGCCCATCAGGAGCACGATGTCGACGGGCCCGATCGCCGTCGCCACGAGCATCGTGACGGCGAGGAGCTCGAGGGACGAGGCTCCGGACACGTACTGGGGCTTGAACACCTTGAGCAGAAGCGGCGCGAACACGGCGAGGGTGAAGTAGAGCGGCCAGGCGAGCGTCATCAGCCAGCATGTCGCGACCTGGTAGACGTCTCGCGCACGCTCGTACTCGTTCCCCGACAGGAGCTCCGAGAGCTTCGGCGCAATCGCGGTGATGATCGCGTAGTTCACGACCGAGCCGGCGACGAGGTACCGCGTCGCCGCCGTGTAGACCGAGGCGTGGGCGGTGTCGAGCAGCGACCCGACCAGGAGCGTGCCGATCCACAGGATCGTGACCTGAAAGACACCGGTCACCCCGCGCGGCGCGGTGAACTTCCAGAACTCCGACCAGAGGGCCCCGGCCGCGGTGGGCGCGACCCGCTCGCCGGGCGCGTGCTCGACCTTCGTGATCAGCCGGACGAGCCACACCAGCGTGATCGCGAAAGCCACGGCAATGGGGATCCCCCACCCCAGGGCGACGCCGAAGGCGCCGCCGCCGGCGATGACGACCGCGCCGACGCCAATGAGCTGGAAGAGCGCCCGCCCGATCCGGTCGACGAGCGCGTTCGGAAGCATCGTCCCGAAACCGCGGGTCGCCGCGATCGAGACGGTGTAGGCCGCCGACACCGGCAGGAACGCCGCCAGCACACGGATGTACGTCGCCACCCGATCCGCGTCGGCGTGCTGGTGGTTCGTGAAGATCGCCGCCAGCGGATCGGCCAGGAAGAACGTGAGCTCAGCCAGGAGGATCCCCGCAACGAACCCGGGCAGGATCCCGACCGCCATGCTGCGGCGGATGTCCGCGATCCGGCCGAGCACGCGCAGGCGCGGGATCATCCGGGTGAGGCCCGTGTCGGCCCCCAGCTCGCAGGTGTTCGAGAGGATGATGAAGAGGGCGACCGCCACGAAGAAGGCGCCGGCCTCGCTCTTGGTGAGCGCCTGTGTGACGACCACGACGAGCACGAACTGGAGGACGCCGTTCACGACCGACCCGGCGAAGTTGAGCGTGCCGCCGCGAGCGACGGTCTTCAGGTCGGACTCGCGCTCGGCCCGGATGCCCTCGTCAGCCATCGCCGGCAGTCCATCCCAGCCGCCGGCCGACGAGCTCCTCGAGGCGCCGGTTCGGCTCCGCGAAGTGCTCGGCCAGGCGCGTGCGCGTCTCGGGCGCCATTCCCCCGGCCGGCCGGGCGTTGTGCGCCTTGAACTGCGGCGGCCGCACCGGAACGGGAAGCCCCAGGAACTCGAGCACGCCGCGGTAGACCGTCTCTGGATCGGTGAAGAACTCCTCGGCCTGGATGACGTGCAGCTGCTCGGGATCGAATCGCGCCCGCCACGCCTCGAGCTGGGCCGCGTACTCCCCGCGGGCGACGTACGCGTAGTGCTGCATCGCACGGCTGTCGTAGCCGGGGTCCGCGAGCATGCGCTCCCGCTCCCCCGCCAGCCGGCCCGGCTCGAGCTCGAGCGCCCGCTCGAACGTCTCGGCGTCCTCGAAGCCGCGGGCGTACTCCTGCTGGTACTGGGAGAACGCGCGGACGACCGGGTCGCGGAGCATCAGGATCAGGCGCACGTTCGGGACAGCGGCCCGAACACGATCCGGGCCGTGGGGATGGAACACGTAGTAGGGGCTCGCCTCGCCGGTGACGGCTCGCCTGCCCACCCGCTCGCGCCGGCGCCGGGTCGGAAAGTGTGCGCGGTACCAGCGCAGGCTGCGCTCGTGGTGCACATCGAAGTAGTGGACGCCTTTCGACGGCGCGGCACCGATCACCTGCGGATGCTTCTCCAGGTAGCGGTAGAGCGACGTCGTGCCGCACCGCTGCGCGCCGATGATGAGGAAGTCGGGCAGCGGCCGGGATCCGGCATTCACCATCCGGGCGCCGACGAACGCCGCTTTGGCCGCGTCGGCCACGGGCTCGGGCACGCGCGAGTAGTTGTCGTTCCGGGCACCCCGCTCTCGCCGCATCAGGCCTCCGACGCCGACGCTGCGAGCGACCGCGCCATCGCAGGCTCAGCCGGAGCGTCCAGCCGGCGCGGCTCGCTCAGGCTGTAGCCGAACCGGCGCACGCGCTCCTCGAACCGGCTGAGCGCTCCGTCCGTATCGGTGCGCTTGCGGGGGTTCCAGCGCCGGCCCGACCAGCGCTCGAAGTACGCGTCGTTGATGCCGGAGCGCACCGTGAGGCCGCTCGGATGCGGCTCGAGTCCCGCCGCCCGAAACGCGGCGTCGAGCACGCGGTCGGGAGCCGCGACCAGATCCTCGTAGCGCAGGATCACCGGATCCTGGAGGTGCGGGACGTCCGCGATGAGCGTCTCGTGGCACACGATCCAGTGCTCGATGAGCTCGGAATAGGAGCTCCACGACCACTTCCGCGTCGCGCACGCGACCGCGATCGGATGCCGCATCATCATGACGAGCCGCGCTCCGGGGAACATCGCCTGGAGGAACCGTCCGCGGATGAGGTTCGGCGGCGACTTCTCCACGAGCACCCGCCGGCTCATGTCCCAGTGCGTCTCCCAGTCGGCGGCCAGACGGGCGCGGTTCTCGTCGGTGACGAGCGGGGAGACCTCGGTGAGGTGGGCTCCGGGGTCGAAGCCGAACCGCCCCGGGCCGCCGTGCGCGCGCGCGGGCCGGTAGACGGACTGCAGGTGCTGGCCCTCGTCCTCCGGAACTCCGGTGCCGCGAAAGCCGCTCGCATCCGGGTGCTCGGCCAGGCAGCGGTGAAGGAGCGACGTGCCGCTGCGGTGGAGCCCCCCGACGAAGACGAGGGTCTTGCCGTCGAACGGGCCCGTCACACCGGGACCAGGACCTGCCGCTGCGCGCGTCGCAGCTCCTTCGTCGACGGCTCCGGCTCAGGCACCCGCGCGATTTCGCGGTAGGCGATCGCCGCGGCCACCATGATGAGCGGGATCCGCTCCGTGATGTCGTAGTAGGGCAGCTGGATGCAGGCGACCAGGATCGTCACGTGGGCCCAGAAGCCCCACGGCGACCTCCAGCGCCCGGATCGGAAGAGGGTGTAGAAGATCCAGATCAGGAAGAGCGCGAGCCCGGGCACGCCGTGCGAGAAGACGAGCAGGAAGATCTCGCTCTCGGTGCCGAGGTTCGACTGCTTGTGGGTCGGCGACTGCACCGCGCCGAGCGGCGCGCCGAAGCCGAGGATGGGGGAGTTGGCGATCTGCTCCTGGGCCCCGAGGTCGCGCTCGACGCGGCCGGTGTCACCCGTCTTGTGCGAGAAGCGGCTCGTCGCCAGGTTCCCGAGCGGGCTCAGCACGAGGATGACGCCGACCACCACGAAGGCCACGATCACCTTCAGGGCCTGGCGAAAGTCGCCGCGGAGCCAGAACCGGAACATCGCGTACATCAGCGCCAGCCCGAGGCTCAGCCAGAGGCCGCGGTTGAGCGAGAAGACGACCGGCACGATCGCCGCGGCCATCGCGAGGCGCAGCACGAGCTTCCAGCCGGCCGACCGCGTCTGGAGCATCGCGCAGATCGCGCAGGGCGCGAGGATCGCAAAGGCCGACCCCCAGGCGTTCGTGTAGGCGAAGAACGTCTCGGGACGGCCGATCGGGAATCCGAGGAAGTGCTGGACCTGGGCGAACTCCAGGTGCACATGGGCGTACACGTACTGGTTCTCCGCGAGCCCATGCGGGAGGAGCTTCTCGATCGGGCTTGCGAAGTTGAGGCCGGGGAACGCCACTCCGAGCCAGCCTCCTGCCACCACCATCACCCACAAGGCGGCCATCGCGTTCACGATCGACCGCGTGGGGACGCGCCGCTCGGGCACGTTCACGAGGTACAGGAAGATGATCGCGCCCGCGACGTAGAACGAGAGCCGCCATGACCAGGCAAGTGCCCTGCTGCTGTCGCCGAGCTCCACGCCCGAGGCGATGACCCAGAGGATGAAGAGCAGCCAGATGCCGAACCGGCGCGGCGCCCGCACATTGCCGCGGACGGCCAGGGCCCCAAGCAGCGGCAGCGCGATGAACGCCCACATGAAGAACGAGGCGCCGATGAGCCACCACAGCGGGATCAGGCCGACGATCGCAAACGCCTGCCATCCGCGCGGGAGGATGTACTCCCGCGGAACGCGCATGTCGATCGCTTCTCCCGGGACCCTAAACATGCCGGCCCCGCAGATAGCCGTAGCGCCAGAGGAGCGGCCACGTCAGCGCGAGCACGGTGCGCCGCACCGGTCCGGCCATGTCGCGCCGCCAGGCCTCGTCGGCCCGCACGCGCTGACGACCGTGCGAGAAGCGCATCGGGTTCCCGCGGACGCTGTGCTGCCCGGCGACCTCGACCGACCCGTCAGCCAGCGCCGACACGTCGACCTCCTCGCCGAGGGCGTGCATCGCCCGGGCCACCTCGGCGGCCGGCTGGGCCGCGAGCGCCTCGTAGCGCATCCGCGCGGTCGGCGTCCGCAGCCGCAGGACGTCAAAGGCCAGGTTGCACTCCATCCAGCGGATGCCGGCGCGCCACGGGCTGAACTCGTCGAAGTACGCGGAGTCGCCCGTGATCTCGGGCCGCTCGACCCGCTTCATCCACGAGTGGACGACGCCGCGGCTGTCACGCACCAGGTGCAGCACGCGAAGGCCGACACCCGGCGCGCGCCGCAGGAAGTACGCATACGGCGGGTTCTTGGTCGAGTCGACCACGATCTCGGCGCCCGAGACGGTGAGGATCGCCGCATAGACCCGCGCGGTCAGCTCGGCGTATCGCTCGACCTTGCGCGCATGCTCGGGGAACAGGCGGGGAAGCGCGAGGAGCGGGATGTTCCGGTGGCGCAGCACGGCGGCCTCGAGCCCGAGCACCTCGTCGATGTCGACGTTGTCCCAGCCGCCGAAGGCCTCCTCGCCCACCGCCTGCCAGAACGGGCACGCGCTGAACGACTGCCCGCACCCGCACAGCTCGTCCGTGGCCGGGCCGGCCTGCCACAGGTAGCGCAGCTCGCCGACCGCGACCATCCGGTCGAGCCCGCCGAGGAGGTGGGAGAGGAGCGTCGACCCGCTCCTGCCCCAGCCGCCGATGTAGAGGACGGGGACCGCGGTCATACCTTCCCGCGGACTGCCGGCGGCGCGTGGTCGGTCGGCGCGACGGCTGTCGCGTCCGGCTCGAACAGGCGCTCGACGAGCTCCTCGAAGCGGCGAACGGCGTCCTCGGGGCGGGTGAGGCGGGGTGGCAGAGGCTCGCCGCCGTTGGCGTGCAGGACACCGCTCAGGTAGCCGCGGAAGTCCGACTCCGACTCAGCGAGGATGATCGCGCCGTCGGCGGCGATGCGGCGCGTGAACGCGTGCTGGTGGTCGTCGACGTGCTCGCCTGCCGCCTTGCGACGGGGCACGACGATCGGGCGCTTGCCCATCGTCGCCGCCAGCATGATCGTGCCCGGGCCGCCGTGGCAGACGACGACCGCGGCCTCGCGCATCATCGTCTCCATCTGCTCGTGCCCGAGGTACTGGCCGTGATCGGCGTGCCCCGGCGGCGTCGACGTCCCGGTCTGGACGAAGCAGCGGGCGACCTGCTCGCCGCCGTCCGCCAGCCACGAGTCGACCCACCTGCACAGCCGGTCGAACGGGTGGAAGTCCGTCCCCACCGACACGAAGACGAGGGGAAGGAGGGCGTTCAGAAGAGCCCTCCGATGACCCGGGCGCCGGGGTAGAGGCGCCGCTGCTCCTCCCACTGCACGAGGAAGAGGCTCGAGAGGGGCCGGCACAGCCGCCCGGTCAACGTCGCCGAGTCGATCCGGTCGTAGACCTCGAGGTACACCGTCTTGATCCTGAGCAGGCGGGCGACGACGAAGAACGGGAAGGCGACGCCGGCGCCGTCGGACACGACCACGTCGGGCCGGTAGCGAGGCAGGAACCGCACGGCGAGCATGAGGTTTCGCATCGCGTTTCGCAGGTTCCGTGTGGTCGGGTGGTGGGCCCACACGACGTCCTCACCCTCGAGCAGCGACCGCCCGTCGGGCAGGTCGAACGTGACCCAGGTGCGTTCATGCTTCTCCCACCACGGCTTCAGCTGGTGAAGCTGGATGAGGTGGCCGCCCGACGAGCAGACGAGCACGACTCTCACAGCAGTTCGCGCTCCCGGGACGGCGTCCGCGTCTGGCTCAGACCGGCTCCGCCGACGCCGACGTAGCCGCCGTACTCGTTCTCCTCCGAGACGGAGACACCGGTGAACAGGAACCCGAGCGTCGGCGCCGCACAGGCGTCGAGCGCGCGGGCCAGCGCCACCATGTGCGGCCGGCTCGCAAGGCGCGCGCGGGCGACGACGATCACGCCGTCGACCTTGGCACCGAGCATCATCGCGTCGGTCACGGGCAGCATCGGCGGCGCGTCGATGAGCACGATGTCCGCCCGGCCGCGGAGCTCGCCCAGGAGCTCTGCCATGGCCCGCGACTCGAGCAGGTCGGCGGCATCGGCGGGCGTCGGCCCGGAGGGCAGCACTTCCAGCAGGCCGCCGGTGGCGGCGCGGCCGTTCGTGCCCACATCGTCGGGGCCCTCGCCGCCGACGTCGACGATCGTCAGCGCATCGGCGAGGTCGCCGTGGCCGCTCAAGATGTCGGACAGGCCGGTGCGGTCGTCGAGGCCGAAGAACCCGTCGATCGCTGGTCGGCGCATGTTGGCGTCGACCAGGACGACGTGCGACCCCGAGCGGGCGAGCGCGACCGCCATGTTCGCGGCGGTGCGCGACGTCCCCTCGGAGTCGGCGGCCGACACGAACATCACGGCCTTGGCCCGGTTCGCGCGCATGACCGTCCCCATGTTGAGCTTGGCGATGCGGTAGGCCTCAGCCGACGGCCCCTGTGCGCCCCCACGCGGAGCCAGCAGCACGAGCGGGTGCTCACGCAGCGAGCGCGGCGGGGCGGGGATCGACGCGAGGAGCGGCACGCGCAGGCGCCGGCCGACCTCGTCGGCGGTGCGGATGCGCTTGTCGAGCAGGTCCTGGAGGAACGCCAGGATGACGCCGAGCACCAGGCCCAGCACGAGGCCGATGATCGTGTTTCGGGTCGTCTGCGGCTGGGTCTGGTTCGCCGACTCGGCGGGCTGGAAGGCCACGCGTGCCGGCGGGACCGCGAGCCCGGTGGCCAGAGCGAGCAACTTTGGCTCGAGGAGTTTCGCGAGGCCCGGATCTGGCACGATGGGCTTCCCGGTCGCCGGGTCGATGACCAGGTTCCCCTGTGAGTCGACGGGGTGCAGCGTCTGCTCGATCGACGTCCACTGGTTGGCGTGATCGAGCTCCTGCTGGTACAGGAGCGAGGCCCCGTAGGTCGCCGCCCACGCGTTGGCAAGGCGCTTTGCGACCAGCGGATCGGACGCGGTGACCGTGAACTCGATCGAATCGCCGGTGTCGGCCGCGACGACCGTCGACGAGTGAACAAGCTCGTCGGCCGTCATCCCGGTGGCCTTGACCTGGCTGAACTGCGGCGCGGCCGGATGAATCACCTTCCCGGCGATCGCGACCGTCGGGATCGGCGGCGGCGTCCTCGCGCCCACAACGATGGATGCGATCGTGGTCGAATCCGCCAACGGGGCATTCGTCTGCGACCAGGTGACGGCGCCGGCCTTCGCCTCCGCGGCGCTGCTCTGCGGGCTTGGGAGCGATGCGGTCGCCTGGTACTTGGGCGTCTGGTTCTTCGAGTACGCCACGGCGCTCACCGTCATCAGCACCGTCACGAGGAGAACGATCCACTTCCGGCGGGCGATCACGCCGAAGTAGTCGCTCAGCGAAACCGACTCATACCATCCTGTTTCCACCGTTGGAATCCTCTCGGGTCGTCTGCGATCGAGCCGCACGGCCCGGTCGGAAACGCTCGGTACCTTACGGCCGCCGCTCTAAGCGGTGATGCCGGTCGTGGGAGAATTTGCCTCGCCGTCCAACCTTTGGCCTCCCACGCCAATGGTACCCCCCTCGATAGGAGCGTCAACCCTGTCGGGAACACCGCCGAGGCGCGACCCGGTACGGTGTCGGGGTGAGGAGCGCAGATGCGTGCACCCGCGGCCTTGCTGCCGACGACGACCGCGTACGGGCCGAAATCGGGCCAGTTCCGCGTGGCTGGCGGACGATCGAGCGCTACGTCGTCCTCCCGTCCACGCGACGCCCGCAGATCCTGGCGCCGGCCGCCGCGCTGGATGCAGCGGCCGCCGCGGTCACACAGTTCTCCAACGGCGCACCGGGCCGCGTCCGCCTGGCGGCGAGGGCGGCTGCGGCCGCGCTCCGCCTCGGGGTGGCCCAGCGTGTCCTCCGCGAACGGGCGTCGGTCTCGGTGGCGCCCGGCGTCGGCGAGGCCGATCTCCCCGATCTCGTCCTGTCGCACCACCTCGCTCGGGCGCTCCAGCTTCCTCGAGCCGATCTCGCGGTGCGCGTGGGCGCCGCCCGCCCGAACGGAAAGCCGGTGGTGCAGGTGTCCGCACCGGGCGGGCGGGTCGTGGCATTCGCCAAGGTGGGCTGGAACGACCTCACCCGTGCGCTCGTCGCCGCCGAGGCCGAAGCGCTGCGCGACCTGGCGAGATCGCGCCCGACGGCATTCGCGGTGCCGGAGCTGCTGCACGCCGGCAACTGGGACGGACTGGCGGTCACGGCGGTCGTCCCCGCGATGGGCGGCCGCTCCCACGTCGCGCCGGAGCCTCCACCGGAGGCCACACGCGAGCTGACCCTGGGGGCGGCGGTGAACCGAAGCCCACTGGCGGCGTCGGCGTGGTGGCAGCGGCTGCTCAGCCGGATCGACATGGCCGGCGGACAGGAGCAGCGCGCGGCCGCGGGCCGGATCGGCGATGCGTTCGGTGACCGCGAGCTTGCGCTCGGGCGCGGCCACGGGGACTGGACGCCCTGGAACATGTCGGTGGTCGGCGGCCGGCTGGTGGTGTGGGACTGGGAGCGGGCGTCGACCGCCGGCCCGGTCGGGATCGACGCCGCCCACTACTGCCTGCTCGTCGCCCTGAACGCACGCGGGCTGGAGCGTGACGAGGCGGTCGCGGACACCCTCGAGCGAGCACCACGCGTGCTCAGGGGGCTGGACGTGCCGAGTGCCGATGCCCGGCTGATCGTCGCACTGGAGCTGCTCGAGATGTCGGTGCGGTTCGCCGAGGCGCGCGCCGCCGGCGTCACCGGCCTGCGTGACCGGTTCGGGGTGCCACTGGCTGCCCTGCTCGAACGCCGGTACGATAGGGGCGAGCCATCGTGAGCGTCTCCCTCTCCACCATCATCTCGCTGGCACCCGTGATCACCATCGTCCTGGTCTCGGCGCTGGTCGCGTTCGTGCTCGCACGCGGAGACGAGGTCACAAGCGCGCGCGCCAGATCCAGACGCTGACCCCCGCCGGCAGGGACGAAGCCGGCCCGTGGGGGGCGTAGCTCAGGGGACAGAGCGAGAGCCTTCTAAGCTCGAGGTCGCAGGTTCGAATCCTGCCGCCCCCATTTGGCGACAACGTCCGCAGGGTTGCCGAACCTGTCGACCGAGCCGAGGCCGGTCACGACTGGCTCGATCGGGGCTGGGGACCGAGCACGGCGGATTTTTCGGCGTCGAACTCGGCGTCGCTGAGAATGCCCCTGTCGTGCAGCGATGCGAGCCGCTCGAGGTCGGCGTAGCGGCCGGCGGCAGCCGATGTGGCCACTGCAGGGACCGGTGGTTCTGGGGTTTGGTCTCGTGCCGACGACAACGTGTGCGAGATGGTCTCGTGCAGGCGGTGGCCGAGCTCGCGTTCGGTGTGGTCCGGGAACTGGCGCACGCTGAGCCGGCGAAGGGCCTCGATCCCGATCGCGCCCAGGATGATCAGGATGCTGGCGGTGACCGGGTCGCTGGCCGCGGGCACCGGTGCCCAGATCAGCAGCACGAGCACGATGCCGGCGTAGGTGCCGTAGGCGATGGCCGGGTCGCGCAGATACGGGGTGAGGTTCCTGCGAGAGGCGGTCGCGCGCCGTCCGGGGCCGGCCAACCAGGTGCCGATCAAGAGCAGCAGACCGACGCAGACCGTGGTCAGGTTGGCGGCTGCCAGTCGCTCGGTGGCGACCCACCAGATGGCGTGTCCAGCGTCGCGATTCTGCGGCAGCGTGGTCAGCGAGTCGATCAGCGCGTCGCCCACCACCCGGCGGATGAAGATCAAGACGACGCCCGCCGCCAGCACGCCGATCGCCACCGCCCGCAGCGTCCTTCGCCGGTCCCGACTGATCCCAACCGCGATCGCGAACACCCCAAGTGCCGCCAGCGCCAGCGGAATCCCCGCCAACCGCAACAGCTTCACACCGGACTGCGCCGCGCTCAACTGGTCGCTTTGCAGCAGCACGATCTGGCCGGTGCCCGGCGGCAGCGTGACCGCGCCGTTGGTGCGCTGGCTGAGCGTGCTGGCCAGGTTCCCAACGATCGGGCTGAGATCGATCGAGACCGTGCCGCTCTCGGTAGACAGCGGCCCCGAACCACCGTTCAGGATCGTCATCAGCCTCCCGTGCGCCCGCAGATTGGCCGCCCGCCACAGCTCCACCACCCTTGGACGCGCCAGGCCGGCCGCAACAGCCCGCTGAATGTACGGCTCCGCGCCCACCGCCACCGGCCCCGCCAACGGCTGCAACCGCGGCGGAAGCGCCTCCGACAGCGCCGCCGGCACATCCACATTCGTATACAGCTGATCGACCAGATACTCCGACACCGCCGTCCGCACCGCCGGCTCCTGCAACGCCTTGGTGCTGGTATCCGACCACGTGCTCGAATCCAGCGCCACCCGATCCACCCACGTCGCAAAGATCGCCACGCACAACATCAGCGACCCCAAAAACACCAACACCCCAACCACCAGCTTGCGCCGACGGCTATTTCCAGGCGACTGCTCGACCTCGGTCATCGTGCCTCCTTGCGCGTCTCCGGGTCCGCGATCACCGATGCCGGGAAGAAGACCAGACTGGGGATAGGGGATCCGACGACGCCGTCACGCCGTCGCAAGGACCTGTGCTTTGAGCCTGTCGTATTCAGCCTGGGTGATCGCTCCGCTGTCGAGCAGCTGCTTTGCCTTCTCGATCTCGGCAGCAGCGCTCGACGACGCGGCCGAGCGTACGCGGTCGTCGAACTGCCGCTGGGCCGCCTGTTGCTGCTCGGCGTTGCGTTTCGCCATGGCGTCGTGATTGGCGATCAGGTACACGAACACGCCGAGGTACGGCAGGATGATCACGAAGACCATCCACAGCACCTTGGCGCCGCCGCCGATGTCGTGCCTTCGGAAGAGGTCGGAGAAGACCGTGATCAGAAGCCAGAACCAGATGATCCAGGCAAAGAACACGGCCATCGTCCAAAGCACCGAGAGAAACGATGGATAGGTCGTAAGAAGTGACAAGGATGAGCTCCTGTTCGTGAGCGGCCGAACCGGGGATCATACAGTGCCGTGATCGGCGCGTTCGCACGTCTGCGAGATCGCGAACGTCGCAGACCGGCCGCCGTCCGCGCTCACGGGTAGCGTGATCGAACGTGTCCGGCCGCACACAGGCGGCGCTCTACGCCGAGATCGACCATGAGCTCTCGTGGTCGGAACGCGATCTGCCGCAACGGCTGCGGACGAAGCACGTCCATCGCCTGCACCCGTATCTCGGCAAGTTCGTGCCGCAGCTGGCCGAGACGCTCCTGCGCCGAAGCCTCGCCGCGGGCGCGGTCGTCTACGACCCGTTCGCCGGATCGGGGACGACGCTCGTCGAGGCAAACGCGCTCGGGATCCACGCGATCGGCGCCGACGTGTCGGCGTTCAACTGCCTCCTGATGCGCGTGAAGGTCGCCTCTCACGACCTGGTCGCGCTCGGGCGCGACCTCGACCGGGCGCTGGCGGCCCCGCCGGCCGATCCGCCGGGATCGGACTGGCTCAGCCGGTGGTACGCGCCGGCCGCCCTTCGCGACCTGGCCGGGTTCTGCACCGCCATCCCCGGCTCGGCCGAGGCCGAGGCGGTCGCGGTGGTCGCCTCGCGGGCGGCCCGATCCGCCCGGCTCGCCGCCCATCACGACCTCGACATGCCGCGGGTGCCCGTGCGCGAGCCGTATGCCTGCCACAAGCACCGCCGCACGTGCCGCCCGGTCGAGCGGGCCGACCACTTCCTGCGCAGGTACGCGACCGACACCGTGCGGCGGCTGGCGCAGTTCGACGAGGTGCGAACGGCGGCCGACGTCGCGGTCATGCACGCGGATGCCCGCACGGTGGAGCTGCCGGAGCGGATCGACGGCATCGTCACCTCTCCCCCGTACCCCGGCCTCATCGACTACCACGAGCAGCACCGCTACGCCTACGAGCTGCTGGGCCTCGACGACCGCCGCGAGCTCGAGCTCGGCGCGGCTGCGTCGGGTACGGCGCGCAGCGCGATCGACGCCTACTGCGAGGGGATCGCCGAAACGCTCGCACGCACACGACCGTCACTCGCGCCGGATGCGAGCGCAGCGATCGTGGTCAATGACCGCCGCGACCTGTACGGCGAGATCGCCCGACGGGCCGGCTACGGCATCGCGCGCCGCGACGTGCGGCACGTGAACCGCCGCACGGGCCGCAGGGCGGGCGAGTACTTCGAGCAGATCCTGTGGCTCAGGCCGAGACGGGGAGCCCGGGCCGCCTGACGGCGCGCCCGGCGCGCGCGGCGAAGATCCGCAGCGTGCGCTGGTCGTACTCGGAGAGCTCGCCGGCGCTCGCCATCAGCAGCACTCCCGCGACGCCCATCGCAGAGAAGATCGGGATGGCCGTCGTGACCTCGCCGTCCCGGCGAGTCGCGCACGGCGTACGCCGCGCGATGGCCGCGTCGGCCAGATGCTGCCAGGTGTCGTCGCCGTAGACGACCGGCGGCGCCCCATCGTCCGAGAGGTACAGCGTGGCCCAGCTGGCGTCCACCAGATCCGGGATGGCGTAGGCGACCAGGTTCTCAGCCTGTGCCGGGGACGCGCACCTCCGCAGGCGCGAAAGGAGCGCCTCGAGGCCCTCGATCCGTCCCGCCGCCCTGGCGGATGCGAAGGTGGACATGGCGACGATCATGTCAACGCCCACGGACGGATACATCACCCACTTTGGGGATACGCGCCGCCCAGATTGCGGTAATTCGTCACCTTGGGGCCGCGGCTAGATCGTTGAGGCGCGCGGGAATTGGGGATCAACGATCTAGATGACGTAGTCGCCGACCAGCGCGCGGAACTCGCGGGTGCGCCTGTAGTCGCGCGGGCGCGTCCGCATGAGGAGCAGCGTGGGAACGGCGACCGCAGTCGCGATCACCGCCAGCCCTCCCAATGTCCGGTGCTTGCCCATGGTGTGCTCCAGGTCGGGGATTGCCTCCGGTGTATCGACCGCGGAGCAGCGGTCCTGAAGGGTCGGCGGGCTCAAGAACGGACAGGGAACTGCCGATTGGATAGATCGAATGGGTCGGGCAACGTCCCTGCTCGTGGCCGTGTTCGTCATGGTCGCGACACCTGCCGCTGCGTCCGCACGCCCCCTCGGGGTGGACGGCGCATCCCTGCGCAAGGCGGCGGCGCCGGCGCGCCATCGGATCCTGGTGGAACGGCGCGACGATGCGTTCACGCTGGTGGAGGCGCAGAACGGCGCGGTTGTCCGGTCGAAGCCGAACGGGCGGATCGCCGGCGAGCTGCCGGGCCGGACGGCACTCGGGACGACGACATGGCTCTGGGCCGTCAAGACTTCACCCGACCGGCACTGGGCGCGCGTCGTCCTTCCCTGGCGGCCGAACGGCCGCACGGGCTGGATCTCGCTTCGGGGCCGCCGGACAGTGAAGAGCCGCATCTGGGTCGAGGCCGACGTCTCTCGCCGGCGGGTGAATCTGATGCGAGGCAGCCGGGTCATTCGCTCGTTCGTGGCCGCCGTGGGCGCCTCGTCCTCCCCCACCCCGGTCGGCCGGTTCAGCGTGACCGACCCGATCGCGACCGGCGACCCCGGCGGGCCGTTCGGCTGGTACGCCTTCGGGCTCTCCGGCCACCAGCCCAACCTGCCGCCAGGCTGGTCGGGCGGCGACCAGCTGGCCATCCACGGCACGAACGCGCCCTGGTCGCTCGGGACGGCCGCCTCCGCCGGGTGCCTGCGCGTCTCCTCGACCGCGCTCGGCACGCTCAAGCGCTATCTCGTCCCCGGGACGCCGGTCATCATCGAGGCGTAGTCGCCCGCCGCGTGGTGGGTTACGCTTGGCTCACGGGACGTGGCGCAGCCTGGTAGCGCACCTGCTTTGGGAGCAGGGGGTCGCCAGTTCGAATCTGGCCGTCCCGACTCGCTAAAAAGCCGCATGGTTGGGCGGATTCGGCAGTCGTGGCCGGTTCTGCAACGCCATCGCGGCGCAGACTAGCCCTGGGTGACGCCGCTCATCGCGATCCGCATCGCCTCGTCGACCGGCGTCGCCGTGCCGCGGTCGAACGCGGCGCGGTACTCCGCCGCGCCGAGCTCTCCGGTCGACCGCTCCTCGACGTGCGCCAGCACCGGCTGCTGTGGGGGCCAGACGCCGACCCCACCCCGCGTGCGCACCGCCTCGCTTGCTCCCATCAGCACGGCGGCCGTCCCCGGATCGCCCGTCTGCACGGCGACGCTCGCGGCCAGCAGGAGCGCCCAGGCGAGGTCGCCGAGGCCGCCGCGGTCGTGCGCGGTTGCGAGCGGCTCCGCGAGCAGCGCCCGTGCGCGGGCGACGTCGCCGCGGAGCACGTGGGCGGTGACCAGCGAGAGCTGGCAGTTGGGCACGACCCGTCGCATGTCGAAGGCCAGGAAACGGTCGAGCGCCCGCTCGACCAGGACGAGCGCCTCGTCGTACTCGCCCTCCATCACCTTCCATTCGCCGGCGTTCAGCTCCGCGAACGCGCGGAACTCCCCGGTCAGCTTCTCCGCGCGGCGCAGCCCGGCGTTGACATGCTCGCGCGCGGACTCGTGGTCGCCCTCGATCGAAGCGACCGCCGCGAGGCCGAACTCGACCTCGAACGAGACCACCGCCGCGCCGATTGGATCGGCCAGCGCCAGCGACCGCTCGAACCAGCTGCGCGCGGCGACCGGATCGCCGGCCGCCACGTGCACCCACCCCGCGGACTTCGCCGCGTACGCCGCGTACGCCGGCTCGCCCGCGTCGGCCAGCAGCTGGGCGGCCTCGGTGAAGCCATCGAGCGCCGCACGGCTGCGGCCGCGGTCCAGGGCCACCGCGCTCTCCGTCAGCAGCAGGTTGCCGAGCGACCCAGGCGTCAGCGCCTCCCGGTGCTGCAGCAACCGGGCGACCAGCTGGTCGGCCAGGTCGTACTCCATCGTCGTCTGCCAGAGCCACCCCAGGTCCCCGGTCATGGCGGCGGCGGTCTCATGCTCGCCGATTTCGGCGAACCGGTCGATCGCGGCGCGGAAGTTGGCGACGTCCGGCTGCAGGCGGCTCACCAGCTGGTACGACTCGCCCAGCCATGCGAGCCTCACGTCCGACGCCAGCCCCCGGTAGAACCGGGCGTGCCGATCCCGGAGCGCCTCCCGGTCGCCCACCTCGCGCTCGAGCGCGAACGACCGGATCGTCTCCAGCATGCTGAACCGCGAGACGCCGGGCACCGTCTCCTCGTGGCGCACCAGGCTGTTCTCGACAAGCGACGAGAGGCCGTCGAGCACGTCGATGTCGGCCTCGCCGCAGGCCTCTTCAGCCGCGTCGTACGTCCAGCTGCCCTCGAACACCGCGAGCCGTGCCAGCAGCCTGCGGTCGGGCTCGGCGAGCAGGTCGTGGCTCCACTCGATGGTCGCCCGCAGCGTGCGCTGTCGCTCGGGCGCGTCGCGCAGCCCGCCGGTGAGGATCCGCAGCCGATCGTCCAGCCGCGCGTGCAGGGCCTCGGCCGTCAGCACGCGGAGCCGTGCGGCGGCCAGCTCCACCGCCAGCGGCAGCCCGTCGAGGTCGCGGCAGATCGCGGCGACGGCCGCGGCGTTGGCCTCCGTCAGCTCGAAGTCCGGCCTGACGGCCCGTGCGCGCTGGAGGAACAGCTGCACCGATCCCACCTGGGAAAGGGTGTCGAGCCGGTCGTCGTCCGGGACGACCAGGGGCGGGACGGGGTACTCCCGCTCGTCGG
Organism: uncultured Actinomycetes bacterium; assembly: GCA_963709425.1. Classification (GTDB taxonomy): domain Bacteria; phylum Actinomycetota; class Thermoleophilia; order Gaiellales; family JAICJC01; genus JAICJC01. The sequence goes on from CAVPWG010000004.1 coordinate 29,177, forward strand.
CGATGCGCAGGGCCGCCCGCGAGGTGACCACCCACTGCACCCGCGGAGCGACCCGGGCGACGTCGCCCAGCCCCCCCGCTGCGTCCATCACGTGCTCGAAGTTGTCGATCACGACAAGCATCCGCCGGTCGGCCAGATACGCCTTCAGCTGGTCGGCCGCCGCGTCGCCGTGGGCGCCGGCGACGCCCAGCGTCTGGGCGATCGCGGGGATGACGGCGCCGGTGTCATCCAGCACCGCCAGGTTGACGAAGTAGACACCGCCGACGAAGTGCTCGACCTGCTCGGCGGCCATCTGCATCGCCAGCCTGGTCTTGCCGACGCCGCCGGGCCCGGTCAGCGTGATCACGGACGTCGCGGAATCGGCGACCAGCTGGGCCAGCTCGGCCAGCTCCTGGTCGCGGCCCACGAGCGGCGTTGCCTGGGTGGGCAGATTGGTTGGCCGGTTCTCCAGCGTCCGCAGAGCCGGGAACGATCCCTCGAGGCCGCCGATCGCCAGGTCATACAGGCGCTGCGAGTGGGTCAGATCCTTCAGCCGGTGGTCTCCCAAGTCGCGCAGCTGCACGTCGTCCGGCAGGCCGCCGGCCATCACGTCGACCGTGGTCTGGGAGACCACGATCTGGCCGCCGTGCGCCGCCGACATGATCCGCGCGGCGCGGTGGACGTCGAGCCCGATGTAGTCCCCCGCGACGACGGCCGGGCGGCCGGAGTGGACGCCGACGCGGACGCGCACCTGGACGTCGTCCGGCCAGGTCGCCGCCGCCAGTCCGCGCTGCAGGTCGACCGCCGCGGCGACGGCGTCGGCCGCCGACGGGAACGCGACGAAGAAGGAGTCGCCCTCCGTCCCCACCTCGACCCCGCCGTGCTCCTCGAACGCCGCTCGCAGCACCCGGCGGTGCGAGTGGAGCAGGTCGGCGTACCGCTCGCCGAGCATCGTGAGCAGGGACGTCGAGCCCTCGATGTCCGTGAACACCAGGGTGACCTCGCCGACCGGCAGAGCTCTTGAAGCCATCCCCAGGCGATCCTACCGGGGGCTGGGCGAGCGGACGCGCCGCAGGCCTCGCTCGGGTCTATCGCCCGGCGCCGCGGAAGCTCGCGAGAAGGCTGACCGTCCAGTGCCGGAAGTCGTCGCGCGGAAGCGCCACCAGGCGATCCACTTGATGCCGGGGCCTTGGGGGAGCCGGGACCGGGGCCGATCCATGCGCGGCCGGGGTGGCCACGGTGGTCGGCGTCGCATCGGGACTGCGGACGGCGTTCGCCGCCACATGCGCTTCGGGACCAGGCGGCGGGGATAACCGGCGATCGCTGCCGGCGAGGAGTCCGGCGCTCACGATCCGGCCCCGCGGCGCCTGCAGAATGCGGCCGAAGCCGTCCCACGGGACGGCGGCCAGCGGCTCGATCGACACGAGGGCGCCGCGATGCGGGGCGGCGATGACCCAGCCGCCGCCTGCGTACAGCCCGACGTGGTGGACGAGTCCCGAGCGCGCGCCGAGGAACACCAGGTCGCCGGGCCGCAGATCGGCCGGTGCGAGCGGGACGGACATCGCCCACAGGACGTCCGCCGTGGGGCGGCCGGGGAGCTGATAGCCGCCCAGGGCATAGGCATGGTCGACAAGTCCGGAGCAGTCGAACCCGCCCTCTTTGCGGTTCTCGCCGCCCCAGACGTACGGCCAGCCGACCTGGGCCAGGGCGGCACGCACGATGGCAGCGCGCGCCCCGGCTCGGTGGGCAGCTTGCAGCGGCGGCGTCGCAGGATGGGTGACGGGCGGTCGCGGCGCGTGCCGGTGGTGCCGTCCTCCCGGCGTCCCGTGACGCTTGCGGTGGCGAGGGGCCGTCGGAGCCTGTCGCACCCCGCGGCGGTGCGTCGGCGGCAGCTTCCCCTGCCGGTCGGGCAGCGTGCCGGTCGCGCCGCTCCCGCCGGATCCGCCAGAGTCGGGAGCCGGCGCCGGCGGAATGTGCCCGAGGTCGGCGTGGACCCGGCCGAGGACGATGTCGGTACCGGCTGGGAGTCCCGAGTGCGCTGAGGTCAGGTGCAGCCGCAGGCCGGCGAGCGTGTCGCCGGCGCCGGCCGAGTCGTGGCGGGCGACCGGGTCGTCGACAACGGCGTAGCCCCAGCCTTTGACCCAGAGCTTCCTGCCCGGAACAAGCTGGATCGGGTCGCCGTTCAGGCGGACGTGCACGACGTGCGAGAGGGATCCGTCAGCGACTGCGCCGTTGTTCGCCACGAGCGACGCACGGGCGCGGACGACTTCGACCCGGAGGATGCCGCCGAAGAGCTCGACGGAGCGAAGGACGACCGAGCCCGTCGCCTCGATCGCGTCGCCAGAGCCGCGCTCCGCCGAGGCCGTGACCTGGCCGATCCGAAGGAGCGAGCCGTCGTCGGGGAAGCGGTAGCCGTGCATCGGGACGGGTGTCTCCCACGCGAACACGGTCGCGGTGCCGCTCGCCCGGCGCCCCGCCGGAGGCAGAATCGCGACGGCGGTCGCCGAGGCCCGCTCGACCGGCGGAGCGGTCGCACCGGCGGCGGGAGCGGCGAGCGAGCCGGCTCCCACCGCAAGCACCGCCGCCGCGCCGAGCGTTGCCTTCCAAGCTCCCATGACCTCGCGCCTCCTCGCGGCCAACCCACGTCCGGTCCACACGGTACCGCAGCCCCTCCGCGGCTGCATGGATACCCGGCAACATCCGTGACCACACGGCGCCTTGGAGATCTCATGACACGAATACCGCTTTTGGGGGATGACCCCGACGCGCGCGGCCCATAGCGTGTCGATCTCACGCGGCGTCTCGGCCGCGGGAACGAACGGGGTGTATTGGGCGTCCCGGCTCCAGCGGGATTGGGACGTGCGATCGGACGTGTGCGACGCGTCGTCATTCTGCGTTGGCGATGACACGGCGTGCCCGTCGTGCGAGAGGGAGGTGCTCCCATGCGCTGCCGCATGGTCCGTGTCGTCCTGTCCTGGCTCGTACTTTCGGTGGTCTTGGCCTCGAGCGGCATCGCCTCGGCGGCGACGACCCCGCCGCGGAAGGAGCTCCTGCGCGCCATCAACCATGTGCGCGCCTCACACGGCGTCCCAAGGCTCCTCGGCGCGCGGGCACTGCGGGCGGCCGCGCTTCGGCACTCCCAGGACATGCTCGCGCGCGACTACTTCGCCCATACGAGCCCGACGGGCTCGACGGTCGCCTTCCGGATCGTCCACTCGGGATTCGTCAATGGACATCGCTGGAGGGCCGGAGAGACGCTCGCATGGGGCGTCGGAGCACGGGCGAGCGCCGCGGCGACGATCTCGGCCTGGCTCAGAAGCCCGACCCACCGGGCCATCATGCTCTCGCCCGGCTTCCGTTGGGTGGGGATCGGCCGGAACTGCGGCCGGTTCGTCGGGAACCCGGAGGCCTGCGTCTGGACCGCGGACTTCGTCGTGCGGCAGTAGTTCGCGTCCCCGGCGGACGTACCGCTCAGGGCCTCCAGCTAGGCCACCTGAGTCTCGTTCGCGACGGTCTGCTGCGCCATCGCGGCGGCGACCCGGGCGAGCGTCTCGATCGCGAACCGCTCGCGCAGCGGCTCCAACGCATCCCGAACCGCCTCGTCTTCCATCCGGCGACACTCGGAGTCGGCCCGCTCCCGCAGGTACGCCCACAGCTCGTCGGTGTTCTGCGTGGTCGACATTGCCTTGGCGAGCAGCGGCACGACGTGCTCGACGAGCGGGTCGCGCCTGGCCTGAGTCTGAGTCTCCTCTGTCATCATCCTTCTCCTTCTGCGGAAGCGTCCGACCTTCTCCCGGGCTTCGTCTGCCACAACCCCTCCTTGCTGCGAACGCTGACCGTGCCCTGGTGCCATTGGACACGCGACCGGGGGAAACGTCAAGCGGCCGGCTCCCAGAATGTGACAGCGGCGAGACGCGGCGCGCCCGGCTCCGTGTCGGCAGATCGAGCCGAGCGAGCTTGACAGGTTATCGGAGCGCGGCCGGCTCCTCAAGGGCGCCGGGGCATGTCGAACCGTGCGTCGTGGTCTATGTTCACCACGATGGAGCACGCACGCGAGCGCAGGTACTGGCAGCCGCGGCTCCCCGCAGCGGTCAAGGCGGAGGGCGAGCCGCTCGCCGCCCACGTCGACGCCGAGCCTGACATCCCGAGCATCGCCGACCTGTCCTATATCGCAGTCGACGAGGTCAGCGAGGGAGTCGTGACGCTGCTCGTCTCCGTCTGGCCCGAGCTGGACGAGCGTGGGCGGCTTCGCTTCCCCGAGACGGAGCCCGTGGCCATCGACGTTCGCCAGGCGGCGCTCGAGGCGCTTCTGGCCGCGAACCGGCAGCCGCGGCAGCTGGCCGCCCGGCCGCTTCGCGAAGGCGACGTCCTCGCTGCGCGCACCCGCGTGGGGCGGCGGTCGTCGAGCCGCGGCCGCAGCACCGCGAACTGGATCGTCCCGCCGGTGTTCGACGTCACCGCCGATGCCAGAGACGCGGCGAAGGTGGCGTTCTTCCGCGCCGTCGGGACGCCCCTCTCGCGCCATCAGGTCGCCTCGCTCGACGCCGGCGGTCGCGACGGAGCGGGGTAGCGATGCCGGTGCCGCAGCCGATCCCCGTCGCGCGCCTCACTCCGGGCGACTTCGTCGGCCAGTGCACGAACGACTCCCTCATCTACTTCCTGCTGAACGTCGGCGACGGCGACACGCAGCTCATCCTGCTCCCGGAGCACGCCGGCGTCCGGCCGATGATGGTCGTCGACGTCGGGACCACCCGGAAGCTCCCCGCACTGATCGGCCAGCTCAAGGCGCAACCGGCGCTCGGCGCGCTGGGCCGGATCGCGCTCGTCGTCGCCACCCACCCGCATAACGACCACATCGGCGGGATGGCCGAGCTCGTCGACGTGCACCATGCCGACATCGGCGAGCTCTGGGACAGCGGCTTCTTCTACACGTCGCAGTCGTACTTCAACCTGATGCAGGCGATCGAGGAGCACGACGTCGCCTTCGCCCAGCCGACGAGCGGGATGACCCGGTGGATCGGTACCGTCAAGATCGAGGCGCTCTCCCCGTCGATCCAGCTCCGGAACTGCTTCGACACCTACGGCGTCGACGCGAACAACGCCTCGATCGTGCTTCGGCTCGAATTCCCGGCCGCCCGCATCGCTCCGCAAGACGGTCACGCGGCGCCGGCGCGGCGGCTGATCCTCGGAGGAGATGCACAGACGCGAGCGTGGGCGAGCGTCATCGAGGACTTCCCCGAGCTGGTCGCGAACCCCTCGGCGGTCTTCACCGCGCTGCGAATGGCCCAGGGCGGCGATTCGCTGAACTCCGACATCCTCAAGGTCTCCCACCACGGCTCCAAGCACGGCATCAACCTGGAGCTGATCGAGCGCGTCCGGCCGAGCCTCAGCCTGATCTCCTCCGTCGCGGGCGGCGGCGAGTTCAACTTCCCGCACCTCCTGGCCCAGGAGGCCCTGCGAGAGGGCCTCCAGCCCACGACCAGCGCGCGCGACCCGGTGCGGAAGGACGACTGCGTGCTCGGCATCCACTACACCGGCGTCTCCGACGACGCCGTCCCGGCGGCCGCGCTCGGGACGATCGGGGTGATCGTGCCGCCGACCGGACGTCCGCAGGTCTGGAGGTTCGGCGACGCGGCGAAGGACGCCGTCGACCTCGCGAGGGCGCGCCGGTTCACATAGGCGCGCCTACTCCGTCTCGGTGAGCGGCCTGCCGGCCGGGGCGCCCTCGTGCGCTCCCGAGAACTGCGGCCCCGGGTTCAGCAGAAGGGCTCCGAGCGCGGAAGCGGCCAAGGCGAACAGTGACCCGAGCACGAACGCCGCGTGATAGCCGCCGGTCAGGGCGGTCAGCGCACCGTCACCCGACGCCCGCAGGCTGTCCGTCCGCGACTGGGCCAGGCTGGCAAGGACGGCGAGCCCGACCGCGCCGCCCATCATGAACGACGTGTTCACGACGCCGGAGGCGAGGCCGGCCTCGCTGGGATCGACGTCGCTCATCGCCGCGAGCAGGACCGGGTTGAACGCCGTTCCGGCGCCGAGCCCGAGCAGGATCATGCTGGGCAGCACGTCGGAGACGAAGTTGCCGTCGACCGGCGCCCGCACGAAGAGCGCCATCCCCACCGCGGCCACGAAGAGCCCCACCGAGAGCGGCAGCTTGATCCCGAACCGCATGACGAGCTTGGCGGAGAGGCCGAGAGAGAACACGCCCATGATCAGGTTGGCCGGCAGGAACGCGAGGCCCACCTCGAGCGGCGTGTAGCCCAGGACGAGCTGCATGTAGAGCGCCGACAGGAAGAACCAGGCGAACATCGACGCCGCCCACAGGATGCCGACGACGTTCGCGGTGGCCAGGTTCCGAAGCCGGAAGAGTCGAAGCGGCATGAGCGGCGACTCGACGCGCGACTCGATGACGAGGAACACACCGAGGAGCACGGCCGATGTGGCGAGCAGGCCGAGTGTCTGGGCCGATGTCCAGCCCTGCTGGTTGCCGTTCACGATCGCGTACACCGCGAGCATGAGCGACGTGGTGACCGTGACGGCGCCGGCGACGTCGAGCTTGACGCCCGCGGTCTCCACGCGGGCGGCGGGGAGCAGCCGGAGCGAGAGAGCGACCACGATCAGGCCGATCGGGAAGTTCACGAGAAAGATCCAGTGCCAGTCCAGCGAGTCGGTCAGGATGCCGCCCAACGTGACGCCGATGCTGCCGCCACCCGCGGCGACGAACCCGAAGACCCCCATGGCCTTGGCACGGTCGGCCGGCTCGGTGAAGAGGGTCATCATGAGCGAGAGCGACACCGCCGATGCGATCGCGCCGCCGACGCCCTGCACGGCGCGCGCCGCGATCAGGAACTCCTGGCTCGTGGCGACCCCGCAGGCGAGCGACGCGAGGGTGAAGAGCGAGATCCCGATGAGGAACAGCCGCCGGTGGCCGAAGAGGTCGCCGAGACGCCCGCCGAGGAGCAGACAGCCGCCGTAGGTGAGCAGATAGGCGTTCACGACCCACGCCAGCGAGGTCTGCGAGAAGCCGAGGTCCTTCCGGATCGACGGCAGCGCGACGTTCACGATGGTCGCGTCGAGCACGATCATCAGGCTCGCGAGACAGAGGACGTAGAGCGCGTACCAGCGGGTGCGGTCGTTCATCGTCATCGGAGGATCAGTCCTTTCGAGGTCGTTCTCGAAGGGGTAGACGGCGGCGATCGCCGGAACTCATCGGTCACCCGCGATGAGTTCCCCCCGGCCGAGGAGTCAACCTCACAGATGCCGTCCGCGCGGCCGACCACCGTCGCCTTTGCCGTCGCCGGGCCGATTGCCCGTGCCGACCTGCCCGCAATTTGCCGGGACATCGTCGCGCTGCTCGAGGCCACGGGCGCCGATGTTGCCCTGTGCGACGTCGGAGCGCTCTCGGCCGACGCCGTGGCGGTCGATGCGCTCGCTCGGATCCAGCTCGCCGCGCGGCGCATGGGCCGCGATGTCGTGCTGGGCCACATGGCCGAGGACCTGTGCGACCTGCTGGCCTTCGTCGGGCTGGCCGGTGCGCTACGGATCGAGCCGCGGGGGCAGGCCGAACAGCGGAAAGAGCGTCTCGGTGTCGAGGAAAAACGTGAGCTCGACGATCCGTCCGCCTGAGAGCTCGAGCACCTGGAGCGCCCACGGCTCGTGTCCGCCGTTCGGGTCGGGCTTGTACTGGCCGAACGCCGGCGAGCCGCAGGCGGCGGGCGCCGGGATGACGCGCGACCCCTGACAGCCGATCCCGGGCCCGAACCACCACGTGAAGATGTCGTCGCGCCCGCGCAGCCACATGTCGTACGGCGGCATGGACTGGCTGGCGTCCTCCTGGATCAGCGACGTGAGCGCGGTCATGTCATACTGCTCGAACGCCTCGACGTACCGCGCCAGGAGCGCCCGGTCTGCGGCGGCCAGCGGCGGCCGCGGATCGCCCGGCTCGGCGTCGGCCGCCGCCAGCGTCGCGCGGGCCCGCTGCAACGCGCTGTTGACCGAGGCGACGCTCGTGTCCAGGAGCTCCGCGACCTCGCTCGCCTTCCACCGCAGGACGTCGCACAGGATCAGCGACGCCCGCTGCCTGGCGGGCAGGTGCTGAAGGGCGGCGATGAACGCCAGCTTGATGCTCTCGCGCGCCACCGCGACGTCGGCCGGGTCGCCTTCGGGGACGAGCAGGCTGTCCGGAGCCGGCTGGATCCACGTCGCTTCGGAGAGCACGTTGAGATTGGCGGCCTCGGGCTCGACGGCAGGCCCGAGGTCCATCGGACGCGCCCGCCGCTCCCTTCCGCTCAGCATGTCGAGGCAGACGTTCGTCGCGATGCGGTAGAGCCACGAGCGAAGCGACGAGCGGCCCTCGAACCGGTCATGGGCACGCCACGCGCGGATGAACGTCTCCTGCACCGCGTCCTCCGCCTCGAACGGCGATGCCAGCATGCGATAGCAGTAGCCGGTCAGCTCCGCTCGGTGCGCCTCGAGCTCCTGTTCGATCGCTCCGGAATCCGGCCGGTCGGTGATCGACGAGTCCTGCACAGGGTCATCGTAGGCGCTGGCCGCCGTACACGGCGAAGCAAGCGGTCAAGGTGAGCGCGCGATGCGCCGATACCTTGTGTCATGGGGGGTCATCGCTACGAGTCCGTCGCCCTTGCGCTGGCCGCGAGCGACGCCTACGAGAACGCCGACGAGAACATCGAGATCATCGATGCGGCGATCGGGGACATGCGCTCGCAGGTGGAGCTGGACGAAGCGGCCTTCGCCGAGCTCGTCTCCCGATTCCGCGTCGTCCTGGACACCAACCGCACCGCCCCCGCGGTGATGCGGATCATGGTCTCGGCCGAGGCCGCCCGAACCGCCGCCGACGAGGCGAGCGACCCGTCGCACGGATGGCTGTCGCGCCGCCACTGGCGCCGCGAGGCCGAGCGCACGAGCCGCGAGCTGGCCAATCAGCTCGCCACCACGCTCGACGCGCTCATCGCCGAGCCCTACTAGGTCTCGGCACGCGGCTGAGCGCCCCGGGCCGCATCCCCGGGGCGAGCACAACCGCCGTCGAGGGTCTCCGCAACGCTCAGGTCGAGCTGCGTGCGGCCTTCGCGGCAGCCGTCTCACGGCGTGCGGCCAGCGCGCGGCGCCTGCCGGTGATCCCCTCGCGCCGGTACGCGGTGGTGTGGCTGCGGATGGCGGCCTCCGCCACGCGGCGCGGCATCGGCCGGTCGAGCAGCCCCTGGATGGCGGTGTCGAACACGTAGCTTGCCGCGTCGGCGATCGTGTACAGCTCGAGCGTGGCGACGATCGCGCCGTGCAGGCGCACGGGGTCGCCGTCGATCGCTCCCCGCGCGATCTGCCGGGCCAGGCCCCGTGAGCGTCGATCCGTTGTCACGCGGATGATCCTCCCGGCGCGCCGCCTGTCCCGCCATCCCCGGTTTGGCGTACCGTCAGGCCCGTAGTGACGTACATCGGACCGCGTCGTCCGACGGTGGCGCACGGGGCGGGCTCTCAGGTGTTCGTGGCGATCGACCCGAAGATCTCGTTCCAGGTCTCGAACTCGTCCTTGTCCTTGAACACCCGGTAGTCGCGGGCAGTGATGTCGGGGGTCGGGAAGACGAGCGGGCTCCCCGCCACGGACTGGTCGCCGAACTGCCCCGCGATGATCGCCCTCGCATCCGGAACCGGCGTGATGTAGTTGACCCATTCCGCCACGCGCGCGGCCACCTCGGGCTGGTAGTAGAAGTCCATCCACATCAACGCGCTCTGCGGGTTCGAGGCGTACATCGGGATCATCATGTTGTCCGTCCAGTGCATCACACCCTCCTCGGGCACGACGAACTCGAGGTTCGGGAAGCCGCTGGCGCGCGCCTGGAACACGTCGCCCGACCAGGCCTGCGAGATCCAGATGTCGCCGCGCTCGAGGGCGTCGATGTAGTGCTGGTCGTAGTAGCGGCGAACGATGCCGGCGTCCTTCTGCGCCTGGAGCGCAGCGCCGGCGCGATGCCAGTCGTCGACCGTCGAGTTCGTGATGTCGGCCCCGAGGTAGAGCAGGCCCGCGCTGCCGAAGTCGTTCAGGTCGGTCATCATCCCGACACGGCCTTTGAACTGCGGATCCCACAGGTCGTGGACGCTCGTGATCTTGCGCCCGGTCTTCCGCGGGTCGTAGGCGATGCCCGTAAACCCCGACTGCCAGGCGACCGTGTGCTTGTTGCCCGGGTCGTAGGCCGGGCTCTTCACGAGCGGGCTCGCGTACGTGGTGAAGTTCCCGAGCTGCGAGTGGTCGAGCGGGGTCAGCCAGCCGTTCTTGACGAGCTGCGTGAGCTGCCAGCTGTTCGTGAGCACGACGATGTCGTAGCCCGTCGGCCGCCCGTCGGCGAGGATCGGCATGATCTTGTCGGCGAAGTTGGCGTTGTTCTCGATGATCTCCTCGTAGGTGACCATGACGCCCGACTGGCGGGAGAACTCGTTCAGCGTCGGCCGGTCCTTGAGCCAGTTGCGGTAGTCGATGTAGAGCGGCCAGTTGGCGAAGACGAGCTCGCCGGTGGGCTTCTGGGCTCTCCACCACGCCGGGTCCCCGACCTTGGGCGGCGCCTTCGCGGCGCTGCCACCGCACGCCGCGGCGAGCGGCGAGAGCGCGAGCGCGCCGGCCGCGCCGCGCACGAGCAGGTCGCGCCGGGACAGACGGCGCCCGGTTAGTCCGCGGATCAGGGCGGGATCGTGCATGCCTACCGAAGCACCACCAGTGCGGTCACCACGAGCACCCATGCGAGCGCGATCACGGCCGGGATGATGAGCGCCGAGGCCGAGATGCCGGTGAACGACATCCTGAGCTCGGTTCCCCAGACGGGGCGCGGCTCGGCCTCGCGCGGCCGGCGCGTCAGCCTCACGATCACGAAGACCAGCGACAGCGCGAGCAGCCCGCCGGCCGTGCCGACGATCGCCTTCCTCAGGGTCGGGTCGAGGCCGCTCGAGCTCGAGCCGGCCGGTTGGGGCACGGGAGTCGTAGGCGGTGCCGAGGTCGGCGGCGGAGCCTTCAGGTCGGGCACGGGCACTGTCCCGGTGCTGCCCACTTTGACCAGCGTCCCCGTCGAGTCGGCGACGAAGACCGTGTAGCAGTAGGTCAGCCCCGCCTTGACGGTGGGGTCGATCATGTGGTTCGTGACCGAGTGAGCGCCGATGGCCGTGCCGTCCGCCGAGCCGGTGGGACAGGCGGAGCCGTTACCTCGGTAGACGAAGACGTGCGTCGGCTGCACGGCGGGCGGATCGGTCCAGGTGATGTACACCTGGTCGGTGGTCACCACGACGCTCATGTGGTTTGGCGCGGGCTGGTAGCCGCGCGCCGTCGTGTCCGCGAAGACGGCGGACGGCCGAGCAGCAAGCAGCAGGAGCAGCGCGAACAGCAACCACGTCCCGCCCGCGGCCCTTCGTATGGGTAGGCAGCCTCTCATCCCCCAACCATTACCAGCCTACTAACGGTCCGAAAGGGCGTCAATAACCCCGACGAAAGCCCCCACCGTGGGGTTAACCGCCCACAGTCGACCTGCCACCCCCATCGCGCCGGATGCGCCCAGACGCGAGGCTGCCCGAATGCTGCGAAACCCCATCATCGTCTGTCTCGCCCTCGCCGCGATCGTCGTGGTCGCGGCCGTCGCCGAGGCCGTGGTCGTGCTCACCACGCCGCCGCCGGCGAATCGCCTGGTAATTGCAAAGACCGGGGGCCGGACCTCGTGTTTACAGCCCAGTATTCGCGGACGCGGTAAAGGTTGTGTTCGGGAACCTCGCGAGGACTTGCACGACGCACGACGAACGGGCACAACGAGTCACGTGGAATCTGCATGGGGGCACGAAACAGCGCCGGTGACGGACTGGGGGCACAACGGGGACCTCTCGTCGCCGTCCGTCGTCGCGGCGCCGGTGCGAAGGATCTCCGAGGCCGAGCACATCGACGAGATCCCGCGCCTCACCCGCAACCAGCGCTCCGTGATGGACTGGCTCGCCGAGGGGCGAGACGTCAGTCTTCGTGACCTGGGCCGGCGGCTGCCGCGCGCACCGATCACGGTCAAGTCGCTCTTCCACCGGGGGCTCGTCGGCTACGGCCTGCGATGGGACGAGGCGGACGGCGGGTCAGACCTCGACCGCACCGTCCGCCTCACGCCGCGCGGCAAGAGCGTGATGGAGCTGCTCCAGACGCGCGACCACGAGTCCGTCTAGAGACTCGACCGCCGTACGAAGAGGCCCCGGCCGAGGATGCCGGCGACGACCGCCACCGCGAGTGCGATCAAGAGCACCCAGAAGGCGACCTTCACCGCCCCCCAGATGCCGAAGACCAGGACGGCGAGAATGAGAAGTAGGAGGAGCCACATGCGCCTCTCCATGCCCTGAGCCCGGAGGCGGCAAACGCCGGAGCCGTCGCCGGTAGGATGCGCCGCCCTTGCGTCGCCTCATCGCGCTCGTCTCGCTGCTCGTCGCCGTCGACCTCACGATGTGGTCGGCGATCGTCCCGCTCCTCCCCCACTACCGCTCCGAGCTCGGGCTGACCAAGGTCGAGTCGGGATGGCTCCTTGCCGCCTTCAGCCTGGCCGTCGTCGCTGTGGCGATCCCGGTCGGCCACCTCGCCGACCGGATCGGCGCGCGGCGAGTCGTGGCCGCCGGTGGTGTCGCGATGGCCGCGGGGACGCTCGGCCTCGGCTTCGCGGGAACATTCTGGCTCCTGGTCGCCGCCCGCGCGGTCCAGGGTGTCGGCGACGCGGCCGTCTGGGGCGCCGGCGTCGCCTGGGTCGCGGCCCGCGCTCCGGTCGCACACCGCGGCGCTGCCGTGAGCTTCTCGAACGCCGCCGCCATCGTCGGCGTGATCGCCGGCCCGTTCGTCGGCGGTGTCGCCACGAGCACGTTCGGGATCCGCCCGACGTTCGCCGTCGCCGCGGCCGTCTCGCTCGCGTTGGCCGGCTGGGCGCTCTTCGAGCCCGACGCGCAGGCCGCCGCCGAGCGTCGCGCCGGTGTCCGGGCGGCGCTCCGGGCGGCGCTCTCGGAGTCACTGATCATGGCGAGCGTGGTGATGATCCTGGCCGTCGCGGTGATCGGCGGCGCGCTCCAGGTGCTCGTGCCGCTCCACCTCTCTGCCGACGGCGTCGAGCGCTCGGCGATCGGAGCGGCGTACTCGGTCGGGGCGATGCTGGGCGCACTGGCGATTCTCGTGAGCGGCCGCGCGGGCGACCGGATCGGCCGAATCCCGCTCGCGGCCGGCGCCTGCACCGCGCTGGCGGTGCTCAGCGGGCTGCTCGTGCTGCCGCTCAGCGCGGCGCTGGTCGTGGCCGTCGTGATCGCGGCCGGCCCGGTGCAATCGATCCTCTACGCGGTCGGCTATCCGCTGAGCGCCGACGGGGCCGACCGCGCCAACCTGGGCCACGGGATCGCGATCGGGATCGTGAACCTGACGTGGGGCGTCGGCGCGGTCGTGGGGCCGCTCGCAGGACCGGGCGTCGCGCAGGCGCTCGGCGACCGCGCCTCGTACGCGCTCCTCGCGAGCCTCGCCGCGCTTGCGGCCGTCGCCATCGCCGCGCCGACCGCCGGCCGCGCGCGGGCTACCCCGCCGCTCGGGTGAGCGGCTTCGCGGGCCGCTCCTTCCGCGGATCGACGAACGGGAGCTCGGCGGTGACGCCCGCCATGTCCCCGTGCTCGGACTCGACGTCGATCCGCGTGCCCGGATGCGCGAGCTCGATCGGCACCCAGACGTAGCCGACGTTTCGCTCGAGGCCCGGCGACCAGACGGCGTCGGTCACGCGGCCGACATGCCGCCCGCCGTGATGGGCGGGCCACGTCACGGTGATCCCCGTCAGCGGCTCGCGCGAGTCGAACTCGATGCCGACCAGCTTCCGGTCGACGCCCGCTCGGCGCAGCGTCTCGAGCGCCTCCTTGCCGACGTAGTCCTGCGGCTGCTCCTCGACCAGCCGCTCGAGGCCGGTGATGTGAAACGGCGTATCGGCGAGGGTGAAGTCGGAGCCGCAGTTGAAGATGCCGGCCTCGACCCGCCGGGCCTCGTTCGGGGCGATCGGCCGGATGGCGAACTCCTCGCCGGCCGACATGATCGCGTCCCACACCTCGTCCCCGCGCGACCCGTCCAGCAGGTTCACCTCGAACCCCGGCACCGCCGACCAGCCGGTCCGGGTGATGACGACCGGGATCCCGTCGATCTCGAAGTGGTCGCACCAGTAGTAGCGCAGGTCGAAGATGCTCTCGCCGACGAGCTTCGCCAGCGTCCGGCCCGAGAGCGGCCCCTGCACCTGGCACGGATGGACGTCGGGGTAGGAGACCTCGGCGTCGAGATCGAGCTGCGAGAGGACGCCGAGCGCGTAGAGGCCGGCGTCGGAGTCGGCGAGCTGCATCCACCACACGTTCTCCTCGGGATGCACCAGCACCGGGTCGTTCACGATCCCGCCGGAGGGTGCCGTCACGAGCATGTACTTGCACTGCTTGACGGCGCAGCGGGTGAGATCGCGGCACGTGATCGAGTCGACCAGCCGGTCGGCGTCGGGGCCGCTGATCTGGACCGTGCGCTCCACCCCGACGTCCCAGAGGGTGACGCCGTCCTGCAGCGCCTGGTACTCGACCGCGGGATCGTCGTACTCGGCCGGCAGGTACATCTTGTTGTAGATGTCATAGGCCTTGCACCCCGCGCGCTGCGTGCCGTCGAAGAACGGCGAGCGCCGGTACCAGGGGCCGAAGTAGAGCGTGGTCGTCGTCGGGTGCTTCGTCATGCTGCCCTCCGGTGGCTGGTCATCGCGTCGAGCGCCAGGGCCGCACCGCGGAACCCGGACTCGATCGCGCCGTCGATGAACCCCGACCACCCGTTGGCGATGTCGGAGCCCGCGAACACGATCCGGCCCTCCGGCCTGCGCGCATCCGCGTGGTGGGTCGTGTACCACCCCGGCCGGTGGATCGCCCACGTGCCGCGCGAGAACTCGTCGCCCAGCCAGTCGTTGGCGGTGGCGGCCACGACCTCGTACCCGGGGATGATGTCGTCGAGCTGGCGCTGGACTGCGTGCAGGTCGGTGGCGTCACAGGCACCCCCGTCGATCCCGAACCCGATCATCACCTGCTCGCCGTCGGCGAGCACGTGCTCGGTCGCCAGATAGCCGAACGGGTGCCCCGGCCTGATGGCGTTCTGCTGGATTGCCGGGCCGCGCGCGCGGATGAAGACTTTGATGCCGGTCGACGCCTGCCCCGCGGCGATCGCGGCACGCTTGCCGGCCGGGAGCGGCGGGTCGAACTCGATCGCCGAGAGGGCGTTCAGCGGGACGGCCACGATCGCCGCGCGAGCCGTGATCGCCTCGCCGGCACGGAGGTGCACCTCGACGCCTGACTCCGATTGCGAGATCGCGGCGACGGCCGCTTCGAGCCGGACGTCGAACGACGCGCCGCCGGTGATCGCGGCGAGCAGGGCGCCCGTGCCCTGCGCCAGCGTCACCCGCCCGCCGGTGTACTGCGTGAGCGCGAGGCTGTAGCCCGAGAGCGCGTGCCAGCGAAGCACGCTCACGGCGCCCGACTCCGCGAGGGGACCGCTCGCGAGCGACTCGAGCTCCGCGTCGAGCACGGCCCGCTCCTCGCCGGTCAGGTCCAGCTCGTCGCTTCGCTCGACGATCGACATCCGGTCGAGCCGCGCCAGGCGGTCGATGTGGGAAAGCGGATCGTGCGGGAGCGGGAGCAGCTCCTCGGCGCCCGAGACGAACGCGTTCCAGCCGCGCTCGGCGATCGCGTCGCGCTCGGCGATGGTGCCCGTGCGCCGCTCGTCGCCGATGTACCACGCGGCGAGCTCCGTCTCCTGGCCGATCTCGACCTCGAGCCCGGCCCGGACGATCTCTGACCACGTGTGCGGCTGGTGCCAGTGCACCCACCCTCCCCCGAGCTCGATGTCGAGCTCCTCCCAGGGGGCGGTCCAGGTGCGGCCACCGAGGCGGTCGCGGGCCTCCACGACCAGCGTCCGGGCACCGCGGAGCGCCGTCTCCCGCGCCGCCGTGACCCCGGCGAACCCTCCTCCCACGACCACCACGTCGAGCACGACCTCGCGACCTCCTGAGCGCCCTGACTGATGAGTCAGTCAGGAGGCGCGAGTATACCGAAGGCGCCTGAACGGTGACCCCTGCCCGTCGACCCGACGGTGGGGACTGCGACGCGACGGTGGGGACAGTCCCTGAACTTTTCGCGTGACACATTCGTTACCGCGGCGCGATGGCTCCCGGCGCAGCCCGGCCGGTACGTGTCACGGAAGCGCCGCGACGCCGTCGCGAGGCGCGTTCGGGGACTGTCCCCGGCTCGCCCCGGCCCGCCGGTCAGTCGGAGCGCTGGACGTCGTCGATGAGGCGGTCGAAGTCCGGGCCGTCGAACTCGGCGACGGCCCGGTCGTACTTCTCGATCCCCCACGTCCAGAAGTCGAAGTCGATGTCCGACACGCCGTCCTGGATCGAGGCCCAGAGCGTCCACCCGTACTTCGACATGAGCCCCCACAGTCGCGCCCGGGCGACCTTGTTTGCCAGGCGCTCGCCGTAGTAGTGGCCGACGAGCTCGTCGAGCTGGGCGAGCGACAGGTTCGACTCGCTCCAGATGTTCCCGAGCTCGAAGCAGGCGTCGTTCATGCCCGAGTACTCGTAGTCGATCAGCCGGAAGCCGTCGCCGACGTCGATGAAGTTCTCGGCGAGGAGATCGTTGTTGCACGGGACGGTGCCCTCGTCGCGCACCGCCATCGCCGCCTCGATCCGGCGCACCTGCGGCTCGAACTCGAGGTAGCGGTCGGGGAGCCGAAACCCGCGGTCCTGCACCAGGCGCAGATAGCGCCGCTGGATGTCGAACATGTTGAAGTCGTCGCGAAACGGGCGCGCTGCGTGCAGGCGCCGGCACGCGGCGGCGACCCAGTCGAGCCGATCGCCGCGCTGCATGTCCGCGGACGTCTGCGTCGTCCCCTCGATGAACCCGAGCACGAGCACCGAGCGCTCGGGGAGGTAGTCGATGACCGCCGCGCCGACCCCGGCGTCGGCGGCGGCGACCGTGTTCAGGTACTCGTTCTCGCGATCGATCGCGAGCAGGCCGGCGTCCTTGGCCGACACGCGCACCACGAACGCGCCGTCCGGCGTCTCGACCTTGTAGTTCGTGTTGGTGAGCCCGCCCGCGAGCTCGGCCACGGAGATGGCGCTCGCGAAGCGCGGGGACGAGGTCGAGGAGACCATCGAGGTCCGTCATGGCCGCGCCACTATAGTCACCTGCTTCGCAGTGGTCGGGACCGGTTGATCGAGCGGGACGCACATGGAGGGTGACCGAGCCCGAGTCGTTGTCGTCGGCGGCGGCATCACCGGGTGCAGCGTCGCCTACCACCTGGCCAAGGCCGGGTGGACAGACGTCGTCCTGCTCGAGAAGGGGGAGCTGACGAGCGGCTCGACGTGCCACGCCGCCGGGCTCGTCACGCAGTTCAACCCCTCGCCGACGATGATGCGCTTCCGCCGCTACAGCGTCGAGCTCTACGAGGAGCTGGGCGTGTTCGAGCGGCTCGGCAGCCTGCGGATCGCGTCCAGCAAGGAGAGCCTCCTGGAGCTGCGGCGCGGCGCGAGCCGGGCCCGCGGGATCGGGCTCGACGTCGACGTCGTCGGCCCCAAGCAGGCCCTGGCGTTGATGCCACAGGCCAGCGCGGAGTCGCTGCACGGCGCCGTCTGGGTCGGCGAGGACGGCTGCGTCGACCCGCACACGGCGACCTACGCCCTCGCCGACGCCGCCCGCGGGCTCGGCGTCGAGATCCGCACGCGCACGCAGGTGACCGGCATCCGCCTCGGCCCGAACCGCGAGGTGACCGGCGTCGAGACGACGGCCGGGCCGATCGAGACGGAGGCAGTCGTGAACGCCTGCGGCATCTGGGCGCCGCAGGTGGCGGCGATGGTCGGCGCGTTCACGCCGTCGGTGCCGGTCGACCACCAGCACATCGCGCTCGAGGCGGTCGACGGCCACGAGCTCCCGCGCGACATGCCGTGCTTCCGCGACACCGACAACCTGGTCTACGGCCGCTCGGAGGCGGGCGGCGCGCTCTTCGGCGGGTACGAGCCGGACCCCGTGGCCCGCTGGGTGGACGGCGTCCCCTGGGAGCACGGCGCCCGCGCGCTCCCACCCGACCACGAGCGCTTCGCGCAGCTCATGGCGGGGGCCGTGCGCCGGTTCCCGTTCCTCGAGGACGCCGGCGTCGTCGCCCTCGTGTGCCACCCCGACGCGATGACGCCCGACGGCAACCCCCTGCTCGGCCCGCTGCCGGGCACCCCCGGATTCTGGACGGCTGCCGGCCTTTCGCTGAACGGCTTCGGCGGAGCAGGCGGTCTCGGGAAGACGATCGCCGAGTGGATGACGACGGGCGAGACCGAGCTCGACACGACGGGCTACCGCGCCTGGCGCTTCGGCGCCGCCTACCGCGCTCCGGCTCAGGTCGAGGCCGCCGGCCGGGAGGTCTATCGCTACTACTACCGCCTGCGCTACCCGCTCGACACCGACGAGTGGGGCCGCCCCAACCGGCTCTCGCCGCTCCACGGCCGGCTGCAGGAGGCGTGTGCCGCGTTCGGCGTCAAGAACGGCTGGGAGCGCGCCGACCATTTCGAGCCCGGGAAGCCGTGGCGGCGCTCGGGGGCCGACCAGCGCAAGTTCGGCTGGGTGCGCCCGCCCTGGTTCAGGCTGGTTGCCGATGAGCACAAGGCGATCCGCGAGCGCGTCGGCCTGATCGACATGACGTCGTTCGGCAAGATCGAGGTGCACGGCCCCGGCGCGCTGCCGCTGCTCGAGCGGGTCTGCGTGCAACCTGATCGACCGCCCCCCGGGGAGCGTCGTGTACACCCAGCTTCTGAACCGCCGCGGCGGCATCGTCGCCGACGTGACCGTGACGCGGCTCGGCGATGACCGCTTCCGCGTCGTGACCGGAGCCGGGGTCGTCGACTCCGACCTCGGGTGGCTCAGAGCCAACGTCGAGCCCGAGGACGGCCCCGTCGCGCTGCGCGACGCGAGCACCGAGCTGGCGGTGATCGGGATGTGGGGGCCGTCTGCCCGGGCCGTGCTCGAGGGGGCGACCGACGACGACGTCTCGGCTGAGGGCTTCCCGTTTCGGACGGCCCGCGCGCTTCGCGTGGCCGGCGCCGACGTGACGGCACAGCGGATCACGTACGTGGGCGAGCTCGGCTTCGAGCTCTACGTCGCCCCCGAGTCGGCCGTCCAGGTGTGGGACGCGCTGGCCGCGGCCGGTGCCCGACACGGCATCGTTCCCGCGGGCTACCGCGCCCTCGACTCGCTCCGGATCGAGAAGGGCTACCGCTACATGGGCACCGACCTCTCCGCCGGCGACACGCCGTACGAGGCGGGCCTCGGATTCTGCGTCGCGCTGGACAAGGGCCCGTTCAACGGCCGTGACGCCCTGGCCGACGCCGGGCCCGTGCCCGACCCGCCGGATCCGCACGCTGCTCGTCGGCGGCCGCCGGTACCTGAACCTCTACGGCGGCGAGGCGGTGCATGCGGAGGGGTCGGTGGTCGGGCGCGTCCGGAGCGCGGCGTTCGGCCACACCGTGGGGCGAAACGTCGCGTACGCCTACCTTCCGGCCGAGATCGCGCCGGGCGCGCCCGGCGTCGAGGTGGAGGTGCTCGGCCAGCTCGTCCGTGCCGAGGTCGCAGACGACGTCCTCTACGACCCCGACCACCTGCGCGTGCGGGCCTAGCGCCGCTCGTACCAGCGATAGGGCTCGACGTGCCCGATCCCGGCCGCGTACGTCGTGACCCGGCACGCACCGGCGTCCCGGAAGCCGGACGGGGCCGGATCGCCCGCCGGCGCGAGCACCCGCGTCACCTCCGGCGGCGCCGCTCCGCCGGCCGCGATCGCGCGGAGCGCGTCGAACCGCGGCGCCTGGGCCGGGATGTGCAGGTAGACGTCGGGAAACCGGATCCGCGGCCGCGAGATGTAGAGCAGCGGTGCGCCGGTCCGGGCGAACACCGTGAGCGCCAACGGGTCGCTCGGGGCCGGTCCGCGGGCGGCGCCGACGGCAGCCACCGTGCCGGCGTCGGACGATCCAAGGGCCACGTCGCAACGAAGCACCGGATGCTCGCCGCTCCGGTGGAGTACCTCGACCATGCCGGCCGAGGCGGTGGCGGCTGAGGCGCAGGCGACAGCCGCGATCGCCGCCGCCGCGACGATCCGGCCTCGCCCCCGCACCCGTCCGACGAGCCAGGCGGCGGCGACGCCGGCCGGGAGCGCGAGGCCGAGCGCAGCGGCTGGGAGGTAGTGGAGCACGCGCGTGAGGGCCGGCACTGCGCTGACGCCCGGGACGGCCGCCGCCGCCAGCGCGGGGGCGATCAGCGCGGCCGTCACAGCCGCGAGCGCGCGCCGGTCGGCAGCCCGCGACCGCGCGACGAGGACCGCACCGATGACTGCCAGCACGAGGAGGACGGCGACGGCGACGACGGCCTGCAGGGCGGTCGGCTCGATGGGTCGGCCACGGGTTGTGCTCACGAGGCCGCCCAGGTCGGCCGATCGCCATGCGAGCGGGCCGAGCCAGACGCCGACCACGACGACGAGCGGGGGCACTGCGACCCACGCCGCTCGCGACCTGTGGGCCGCCGCAACCACCAGGCCGACGACCACGGCGACGATCCCGGCGACCGGCGATGCCAGGAACGCCAGTCCGGATGCCGCCCCCGCAAGGGACCACCAGCGCGGCGCCGACCGGTGGGCGGCCCGGACGGCCGCCCAGGCCGCGAGCGGCACGAGCGCGAGGCCCAGCTCGCGCGGCAGCGCAGGCGGGATGTTGCCGAGCGCCGGCGTCGGCGCCGGAGAGAGCACGAGATCGCCGCCGTAGCGGCCGAGGCCGCGTTGGAACGACAGAAGGTCGGCCGGCGTCGAGGACGGATCGGCGCGGGAAGCCGTGATGACCGCGGCCGGGCCTCCGGCCTCGAGCCACCCGATCCCGCCGCCCGCGACGGCGAGCACCGCCGCCCAGGCCGCCGCCGGCGGCCCGATCTGGAGCTCGACCGCGAGCAGCCAGGTACCGGTGCTCAGCCCGAGCAGCATCACAGCTTCCATCGCGATCAGCGTCGGGGTCATCGCGAGCCCTCCGGCCGACATGACGAGCGCCGCGAGGGCGTGCTCGAGCCACGGGTAGGCGTTGGGAACGTCGGCGTAGACGCCGCCCGGCGCGTTCCCCCTCCCACCAGCTGGCGGATCCAGCCCTCGTGCCAGAGGACGTCGGTGGAGCGGGCCGGGTAGTCGTCGCCGGGGACGAGCCACGCCGCAGCCGAGACGAGCAGGGCGGCCGCCCCGATCGCGACCACAGGCCCGACCGAGTGGCCCGAAAAGCGAAGCGGCGGTCGCCGCGCCAGGGCGACCGCGACCGCGGCCACGACCAGCGCTCGGACGGCCCACGGCTCGCCGACGATCGAGGCGCCGGCGAGCGGCTGGAGCATCACGAGCCAGGCGGCGCCGGCGAGGCACAGGACGCCCACCCCGAGCCGCTCGGCCGCGGGGGCGGCCCCGAGAAACACCGAGCCGCCGATCCAGGCCAGGGCGACGATCGCGGCGACGGCCGCGAGTGCGGCGGCGTCCGCTCCGAGGCCGGCCGTCATCGCGGCCATACTAGGATGGAGCGACGCGGGCGTAGCTCAATGGCAGAGCAAGAGCCTTCCAAGCTCAAGACGGGAGTTCGATTCTCCTCGCCCGCTCTCCACCTGGTTCTGGACCCGGTGGCGGCTTCACCCTGGGGCGCGAGCGGCAACGACGGGTTGGTAGAAGCCCGTCTCCTGCGGCATCCGCCACACGACGTCCTCGAAGCCGGCCCGCCGCAACGCGTCCGACAGCGCAGCACGTGGCAGAGCGCGGCAGGTCGTCCTTCGCTCGGCCACCCTCCAACTGCCGGGGTTGCCCTCCATGATGAAGTGACGCACGGTGTAGCGGTCGTCGGACAGCCAGTCCCAAACCTGGAAGACGATGCGCTCGCCGTCTTCGGTGGCATACCGGCGAGGCAGATCGCCGGTCGGTCGCTGGCGCAACACCTCGTCGTAGTCGCGGATGGAGGCCAGCAGCACCCCGCCACGGCGCAGAACGCGCCGTAGTGCGGCGCACGCGGCGTTCAGATCCGCGTCATCGAGGAGATGCGGCAGCGCGTTGTCGAACGACACCGCCGCGTCAAAGCCTCCCGCCCCATCAACGTCGAGCACGCGGAGGTCGGCCACGCCGGTGGTCACGGGGACCCCGCGCGCCGCCGCCTCACGCGCGCAGCGCTTGACCGACGCCTGGCTGATGTCGGTCGCCGTCACCGCGAAGCCGGTTTGCGCCAATCCGATGGCCTGCGTGCCGATGCCGCAGGACGCGTCGAGCAACGCACCGGACGTCAGGCCGAGGTTCTGCAGCAGTCCGGTGATGACGCCTGCCTGCCGCGCAATCGACACGTCCCAGTCGGCGAAGATCAGGTGGTACTCGTCGGCCAGTTCGTCATAGAACCCTGCCGGGGTCATGACCCCCAACTATAGGAACAGGTGCCGCAAGGAACCCGCCGAGAAGGACGCGTTCCGCCCCCTCAGGACACCCGTGTGTCCTCGTGTCCCGCGCGTGCGGGGAGTCGAAGCGCGGCGGAGAGCCCGACTACGGCGAACCCGACGAGGACGATCATCGCGACGACGTACGACCTGGTTCCGAGGGAGATGGCGGAGACAAGGATCGTGCCGGCGATAGCGGTGCCGAACGACGAGCCGAGGTTCGACACGCTCCGGGAGAGTCCCGAGATCTCGCCTTGCTGCTCCTCGGGGAAGCTCGACTGAACGACGTTCACGGACGGTGTCAGCATCACGCCGACGCCGAGTCCGAACAGGAACAGTCCCAGCAGGAACGCGGTTGTACGACCGGAGGTGTCGACGAACGGGATCATCAGCACCAGGCCGACGACTGCGGCGAGGAACCCTGCAGCGATCAGCCCCCGCTGGGAGTACCGCTTCGCCATCCCACGCGCCGCGAACGAGGAGATCAGGATGCCGGCCGTGGCCGAGGTGAAGATCAGCCCGGTCTTGATCGGGCTGTAACCGTGCACCTCCTGCAGGTAAACGGAGATGACGAAGGAGGTTCCCATCATGATCAGCCACTGCAGGTTCTGCGTGACCAGCGCCAGGTTGCAGGCCCGGTTCTTGAACAGGCCGGTGGAGAGCAGCGGTTCCCTCCCTCGACGCTCCAGCCGGCGGATATAGAGGTAGAAGCCGAGCAGGAGCACGACGCCGACCACCACGAAGGCAACGCACAACGCGTTGTTCACGCCGGCCTGAAGGATGCCGATCACGATGAAGAACATTCCAACGGCGGACAGGACGGCGCCCATCAGGTCAAAAGGACGCTCCGGGTCGGCGGCGAGCGGATCGCTCAGGTTGCGGCTGAGGAGGACGATGATCACGACGATCCCCGCCTGGAAGATGAATGCTGCCCGCCAGTCGATCCAGGTTGCGATTGCACCGCCGATCAACGGGCCCGCCGCGGCGCCGAAGCCGGCCATGCCGCTGATCACGCCGAACGCCCAGGCCCGCGATGTCATATCCGTAAACCAGACCGTCGCGAGGATGTACACGGGCGGGATCAGGAGCGCGGTGCCCACGCCCTCCAGGATCGAGTTGCCGATGATCAGCACCCCGAGGCCGGGTGCGATCGCGCTCATCAGGGCGCCGACGCCGAACAGCGCCAACCCCATGGTCAGGCACCTCTTCCGGCCCCACCGGTCGGTCAGCTTGCTGCAGGGGATCATCAGGATCGCCATCGTCAGCAGGAACAGGGTGATCACCGTTTGCACGCCCTTCACGTCCGTGTTCAGGTCCTTGCTGATGTCGGCGATCATGACGTTCATGTTCGAGCCGGCGAAGCTGCAGATGAACTGGGCGAGGGCGAGCGGGGCGATCAGCCTGCGCGCGCTACGAAGCGCCTGGCCGGACGCCTGAGCTTCCACGGCCGAGCTCACCGGCTGGCCTTCTGGCCGCCGTGTCGGGGAGCCGCTTCGGCTGGGCAGGACTGCTGAACCGGCACCATGCCGGCCTCCTTCCATAGTCCCGCCAACCCTAGCCAAAGGCGTGTGCCCGCCGCCCCGGGGTGTCCCTCCGGCGGACAGTTTCCGAGCCGGCAGGGCGGCTCACCGAGCTGCCCTGCCGGCATTCTTGGCTCTACGGCTCGCGCCCGACCGTGAGGCCGTAGATCACGAGCCCGTTGACGATCAGAGCGATCAACGCGCCCAGTGGAGCCGCGAACAGGAAGAAGAACCAGATGAAGATCGCGAACGATGCGGCGGAGACACCTAGCAGGGTCCCGGTGGGGTTATCGGAGAAGACCATGAACCCGCCAAGGATCTGGACGATCCCGAAGATCAAGAGGATCCATCCCCAGGTGTCCTGACTCGAGAACAGGAACTCGTTCGCGAGGTAGTTGCCTCGATGGATCGCCGTGATCCCTTCGACGACGTTGAACGATCCCGCTATGACGAGCCAGATCGCCGCAAACGTCGTCCATCCGGTGAGTCCTCCGCTGCGTGAGTCGATCGACGACACGTGCATTCCTCCCTTCATGAGGATGTATGAGCGGGTGATTCGGCACAATCCGCCGGCTTCCTTGTATGGCATCGGACGCCTGAGGCGTACCCGGCGGCTCGGCCGACCTCACGTGGATAGGCGTCATCCGGTTGGGATGACGGTCCGCTCGGCGGCGATGCCTACGATCACGTCGCCTTCGCGGTCGGCGTTCGTCACCCGCCGATTGCCGGACACCCAGAGGGGAGGAGGAGCGCGTGCCTCGGACACGCCGACCGGGCGCAACACTCGTCGCCGGGCTCGTCTGCACGATGGTGCTCGCAGGGTGCGGCGGGAGCGGGGGTGGGAGCCTGCCGAACTCGCTGCCAAGCTCGCTTCCCACCCTGCCGTCGACCTCGCGACCCTCCTCCCAGCCCACGACGACGGAGACGACGACCGAGTCGACGACCGCCACCGTGACGAACTCCCCTGCGGCGTCGAACCCCGAGAGCGACACGCCGTGGGGCTGGATCGCGGCCGGCGCGATCCTGGTGGCGATCGCCCTCGCGATCGCGGGCTGGGCTCTTGGGCGTCGCGGTGGCTCCCGCAAGACGTGGAACGCGCAGGCGCTCCAGGCAAGGGCCCAGGGTACGGCGCTCCATGACACCGCACTGGCGGAGCTGATCGCCGCCACCTCGGGGAACCGTCCCGAGCGATGGCCGCCCATCGCGAGCGCCGCCGACCAGCTCTCGGCGTCGCTCCAACAGCTCCAGGCATCCCCGCCCAGCGACCGGGCCGCGCAGAGTGCGCAGGCGGCCCTCGACGTCGTGGGGACCGTGCGGTCGGCGATCGCCATCGTCGGCGGGGCGCCGGCCGGCCTTCCTCTGGACGAGGAGGCGGCCCGCACGCTGCGGCAGCGGCTGGAGCAGCTGGCGGCGGCGCTGCAGAATCTCAGAGCCGCCTGATCGACGAGCCGGCGTGGGGCCAGAGCTAGAGGTTGACGGCCGCCATCCCCGCCGTGTCGTACCGCTCGCCGGCGACCGCGGGGAGCTCGGCGTCGATCCGCGCCAGGTCGTCTGCGGCCAGCTCGACATCGACCGCGGCCGCGTTCTGCTCGAGGTACGTGCGGCGCTTGGTGCCCGGGATCGGAACCAGGTCGTCGCCCCGAGCGAGCACCCACGCGATGGCCAGCTGGGCCGGCGTGATGCCCTTCTCGGCGGCGATCTCCCTGACCTTGGCGGCAAGCCGGAGGTTCGCGTCGAGGTTGTCGCCGGTGAAGCGCGGCCCGTTGCGGCGGAAGTCGTTCTCGTCGAGCTCGTCCGGCGTTGCGAACCGCCCGGCGAGGAATCCGCGCCCGAGCGGCGAGTAGGGCACGAACCCGATCCCGAGCTCGCGGCAGGTGGCCAGCACCCCTGCCTCCGGGTCGCGCGTCCACAGCGAGTACTCGCTCTGGACAGCGGTGATCGGGTGGACGGCGTTGGCACGGCGGATGGTCTCCGGCGCAGCCTCGCTCAGGCCGATGTGGCGGATCTTCCCGTCCCCGACCAGGTCCGCCATCGCTCCGACGGTCTCCTCGATCGGGACGGTGGGATCGACGCGGTGCTGGTAGTAGAGGTCGACGCGGTCGGTCCCGAGCCTCGTCAGCGACCCCTCGACGGAGCTGCGCACGTGCTCGGCGGAGCCGTCCTGCGCGCCGACGGTGGACATGTCGCCCGGCACGGCCTCGTCCATCCGTCGGTTGAACTTCGTGGCGATGACGTACTCGTCGCGATGCCCCTTGATCGCGCGGCCGACCAGCATCTCGTTCGTGAGCGGGCCGTAGAGCTGCGCGGTGTCGATGAACGTGATGCCCAGCTCGAGCGCCCGCTGGATGGTCCTGATGCTTTCATCCTCGTCCGTGGCGCCGTAGAACGCGGACATCCCCATGCACCCGAGCCCGATCGCGGAGACCTCGAGGTCTCGAAGCGTGCGCCGCGTCATGTTCGCCACCATCGTCGTCCTCCTCCATCGCCGCCTACACGGTGGGGGTGCCCGGCGGCCGCATCAGGGCGCCGACGAGCCACAGCAACGGGATGAAGATCCCGAAGAAGAACAACCATCCATGCCCATTTCGAAGCGTCATGAAACCCAGGGTGAACAGCAGAGCCAGGTACAAGATCCCGCCGCCGATTCCGATTCCCCACCACATGGTTTCCTCCCTGTCAGGGCGTTGCTCGGACATGCGCCCCCGATCGTCGCTCCGAGGACGCCGCCGGCCATCATCCGAAGAGGACGAACGACGGCGCGCACGCCGCCACCGGGTGCTCGGAATCACCCGATCCGGGTGAGGCGCCCGGCAACCGATCGGCCGAGGCTGTACCGTATGCGCATCAGTGGCGGGCCCCCGCCCATCGCCGGCTCCGGCATGTTCGCAGCGGCATGACGAGCTCCGCGAACCCGACGCCGCCGGATCCGGCACAGCTCCTGCGAAGCCGAAGCTACGTCGCCATCCTGGTGCTGGGCGCGCTGATCGGAGTGCCGGTGGCGGCGATCGCCTATTTCTTCCTGCAGGCGGTCGGCTCCTCCCAGGACTGGGTGTTCACAACGCTTCCCGGCGATCTCGGGCTCGACGGCGAGCCCGCCTGGTGGCCACTGGTCCCGCTCACGTTGGGCGGCCTCCTCGTCGGGCTGTCACTTCGCCACCTCCCGGGAACCGGCGGGCACAAGCCCGCCGAGGGGTTCAAGGCGTCCGGGCCGGTCGCGCCGATCGACCTCCCGGGCATCATCGTCGCAGCGTTCGTTACGCTGAGCCTCGGCGTCGTCCTCGGCCCCGAGGCACCGCTGATCGCGATCGGCAGCGGGCTGGGAGTGCTCGCAATCCAGATGCTCAGGCGCGACGCGCCCCAGATGGCGGTCGTCGTGATCGGCGCCGCCGGGAGCTTCGCCGCGATCAGCACGCTTCTGGGCTCGCCGCTCGCCGGGGCCTTCCTGCTCATGGAGGCCGGAGGTATCGGCGGCCCGATGCTGGGAGTCGTGCTCGTACCGGGACTGCTCGCCGCGGGTGTCGGCACCCTCATCTTCGTGGGATTGAACAGCTGGACCGGCTACGGCACGTTCGCACTGGCGATTCCCGACATCCCGGCGTTCACCACGCCGACCGTTGCCGAATTTCTCTGGGCGATCGCCATCGGGCTGCTCGCGGCCGTCGTCGGCACGCTCATCCGTCGTGGCGCGCTCGCCCTGCAACCGGTCGTCGAACGGCGCCTGCTCACACTGACGCCCGTGGTAGGGCTCGGCATCGGCGCTCTCGCGGTGCTCTTCGGAGAGCTCACCAGCCACCCCTC
Organism: uncultured Actinomycetes bacterium; assembly: GCA_963709425.1. Lineage (GTDB taxonomy): Bacteria > Actinomycetota > Thermoleophilia > Gaiellales > JAICJC01 > JAICJC01. The sequence goes on from CAVPWG010000004.1 coordinate 56,980, forward strand.
GTCCGAGGTGCTCTTCTCGGGGCAGGATGCGCTGCCCGGGCTGGTCCAGGGCGCGGCCGAGTGGACGGTGGGCGCGCTGATTCTGCTGGTGATCTGCAAGGGCGTGGCCTACGGCCTTGCGCTCAGCTGCTTTCGCGGCGGCCCGGTGTTCCCCGGGATGTTCATCGGGGCCGCAGGCGGGATCGCGCTCTCGCATCTCCCTGGCCTGCCGATGATCGCCGGCGTCGCCATGGGCATCGGCGCGATGACGACGGTGATGCTCGGCCTCCCGCTGACCGCGGTGCTCCTGGCGACGATCTTCCTGAGCACAGACGGCGTCGCCCTGGCACCACTGGTGATCGTCGCCGTGGTGACCGCCTATGTCGCGTCCGCCCGGCTCACGCCGATCCCGCCGGAGTCGGCACCCGCGACGGCACCCGGAGGGCCTCCGCCCGAGCCTGCGTAGCCGGTCCGGCTCCGCTTTTCATGCCGATCGGGCGATGCGGCGCCGCGGGCAAACCGGGACTGTTACGGAGTGAGCGTCGACGGCCCCGAGCAGGCTCGCCCGGCAACCGCCGACGAGCCGGTGGCGTTCGAGCCACGCTGGCCCGTAGCGCTCGTGATCGCGGGCTTCATTGCGATCACCATCGCGCTGCGCGTTCTCGAGCCGGAGCACGAGTCGCTGGGACCACACTGGCTTGCCCCCGGACTCGAGATTGCGATGCTCGGCGCCCTCATCGCGGCCGACCCGGCCCGCGTGTACGAGCACCGCCGCTGGCTGCGCCGGCTGTCGCTCACGCTCGTCATGGCGCTCGCCGTCATCGGGATGGTGTCCACGGTGGTGCTCGTGAGCGACCTGGTCAGCGGGGCCAAGGTGACGGAGTCCGCGAGCTCGCTGCTGGCGTCGGGCGCCCTGATCTGGCTCGGGAACAGCATGATCTTCAGCCTCATCTACTGGCTCCTGGACTCCGGCGGGCCGGCGGCGCGCTACCTCGAGCCACGGCCGTATGCCGATTTCGCATTCACCCAGCAGCTCAGCCCCGAGTTCGCGCCCCCGGGATGGCGCCCCATGTACGTCGACTACCTCGTGCTCGGGCTGAGCACGAGCATGGCGTTCAGCCCGACGGACGTGATGCCCATGGTGCCCTGGGCGAAGCTGACCATGACGGTGCAGTCGCTGATCTCGCTGACGGTGATCGCGCTCGTCATCGCCCGAGCGGTCAACGCCTTCGCCTAGGTGATACGTGGAGGACGGACGGAACCAGAGGCTCGAATTCCTCGCCACAGTCCTGCTCGCCGTGGCGGCGGTCGCAACGGCCTGGAGCACCTACCAGTCGGCGCAGTGGCGAGGCGAGCAGGCGCTCGACGCCAGCAAGGCGACGGCAGCCCGCATCCAGTCGTCGGAGGCATCGACGCGGGCGGGACAGCTCACCCAGATCGACATCGCAACCTTCATTCAATGGGTCGATGCCGGCGCAGCCGGCCATCGCCCACTCGCGCGGTTCTACCGAGAGCGGTTTCGCGACGAGTTCCGGCCCGCGTTTGCGGCATGGATCGCGACGCGTCCGTTCACGAAGCGGGCTGCGCCGCCCAGCCCGTTCGCCATGCCCCAGTACCGCGTTGCCGAGGCCGTTCACAGCACCAACCTGAACACTGCCGCCGGCCGATACGCCGACGACGCCGGCGAGGCGAACCAGCGTGCCGACGACTACATGCTCGCGGTCGTGCTCTTTGCGAGCTCGCTGTTCTTCGCCGGGATCTCGACCAAGCTCCGATCGGGCCGCCAGCGGGAGGCGATCCTGGCGTTCGGGTACGTGATCTTCGCCGGCACCGTCGTCTGGATCGCGACCCTGCCGCTCACGATCTCGATCTAGCCGCTACCCGGGCGGGCGCGGGAGCTGGAGGAGCTGGGCCACCGAGAACACCACCAGCACACCACCCAGCGCGACCAGCCCGTATCGGGCTGCGAGCACGGGGAAGTGCCCGCTGATCCCGATCAGGAAGAGCACCGTCGCCAGGTAGACGGTGATCCGCACGTACTTGTCCGACGTTGCGCCGGCCTTGGCGCCCGCCGCAAAGAGCACGTCGGCTCTGGCGCCGTACGCCCGCGCCCGGATCAGGTCAGGTTGGCGGTACTGCCGCATGTACGTAGGCCCCGGGGGGGAGTGGGGATTCGTCGTCGGGTTGGTGGCCAACCAGGCGTCGAAGGCGACCCGGAAGGCGGGCGAGAACCGCCGCTCGGCGAGCTGCATCCCCCGCTTGTCTCCCGCGACGTACGCCGTGAACCACGCGCTGAACGTGGAGGAATCGAAGTTCCGCTGGGCCAGGGACTCCAGGTCGGCGCGGTTGGCCTTGCTGCGCGAGGCGGCCGCGGACGCCAGCGAGACCGACGAGTCGGTGTTCCACTTGGCCGCCGAGTATCCCGAGTAGGCGGCCAGGATCGCGACAACGGACAGCAGGACCGCCTCGCTGATCGTGACCCAGCGTGCGCGCCGGTGCTGATCGTCCTTGGCGGTCGCTGCGTGCTTCGCGTGTTCTCCGATCTCCTTGCCGACCTCGGATCCGGACAGCCCCTCAGGCATCTGACCTCGATTCTGGCGCCGCCCCCATCCTGGCGATCGGGGCTCGCCGCTGCGGTCGTGTGCGCCCGCCAGTCGTGCCCAGGTCGGCACCACCGACTTCATGCCATTGGCATGAGGGCGCCAGGCGGAGCGGAGCCCATAGTCCGTGGACACCGACGGAGGAGGTCACGATGAACGGTTGGTGGCTCGGTGCCATCCTGTTCGTCCTGATCTGGGTGGCCATCGCGTTCTGGCCGGCCCGGGTCGCCGCCCGCAAGGGGCACAGCTTTCTCGGCTACTTCATCTTCAGCCTGTTCTTCTTCCCTGCGGCGCTGATCGTCGCCTACCTGGTTCGGGACCGAAGCGCCGCCTGACCGTCGATGTAGGCGCTGTCGTGGATACCCTTCCACAGTAATCCGTTCGCTGATCGTTCGTGAGGAGGACACGGCATGACCGACAACCCCCGAAACCTGATCGCCGCCACGTTTCCAACCCCCGACGCAGGCTCCCGCGCAGCTGCGGCCGTGGGCGGCGCGTTCCCGGACAAGATCGGAAACGCGGCCGTCCTCTTCGTGAAGCCGGACGGAACCGCGAAGTTCGTCGAGTCGAAGGACTGGGGCGCCGGTCGCGGCGCGCTCCTGGGCGGCGCCATCGGCATCATCGGCGGGCCGCTCGGAATCCTCGCAGGCGGCAGCATCGGCGCGCTCACGTCCAAGCTGCGGGATTCGGGCTTCAAGAACGACCAGCTGGAGCGCCTCGGCACCTCGCTCGCACCGAACAACTCCGCGGTCGTGATCGAGATCGCCGCCGACGCCGTGGATGTCGCCAAGCGGCTGCTCGAGCCGCTCGGAGCACAGGAGATCGTCGTGCAGGACGTGGACTCGAGCGTCGCCACGCTGTTCGACGGCGACGCTGAGCCCACTCCTGAGACCGACGAGGCGGCGAGCCCGGTCGGCTAGTCCGTCATGCGGATCGCGACGTTGTACTTCGAGACCGATGAGCGCGCCCCCGGCGTGTCGCCGGCGGGCATTGCGTCCAGCGCCGCGTCGCCCCGCGCGTAGTCCTCTTCGTTCGCGAAGAACACGATCGCGACCGACCGCTCGGCTTCGGGATCATGGAGGACGATCACCTCGGTCGCCGGGATCTCCGCGGGCCTCTCGGTGCCCTCCATCTCGCGCTTCATGTCGTCGATCCGCTGCGAGCTCACTCCGTCGAACGTGACAACTCGGGCGAGGGCCATGTGTGCCTCCTGGTCGATTGCGGTAACCGTACAGGTCGGCCGCCCCCCTCCGCGGCCTGGCGGGCGATGTGCTTCGCGACGTAGCCGGCGTCCCTGCCGATCCCGGGAAGCACGTCGGACGCCGCGGCGAACTGGAACACGAGCCCGGCGAAGTAGAGCCCGGGCGACGCCGTCGCGACACCGCGCTCGTGGACGGGCCGGCCGGCCTCGTCCAGCACGGGCAGGTCGAGCCACGAGAAGTCGTGCACGTAGCCGGTGCACCACACGACGTTCGCAACGTCGAGCTCCCGGCCGTCCTCGAGCACCGGGTGGCCGTCGTGCACGCCTGCGACCCGCGCAACGCGCTCGACCCCCCGCTCGGCGAGCTCCTTCGACTTCACCCGGATCAGCGGCGTCGCCTTGGCCGCGGCCTTCGGCCCGACTCGGCGCCCGATCGGCGTCCGCTTCGTCAGCACGTGGTAGCCGAGGAACCGGATCACTCGCACGACGAACCTGAACCGCAGGCTGCCGTGGCGCACCGGTATCTGGCCCGATTCCTTGCCGGAGAGCAGGATGGGGTGCGAGCGCGAGAGCTCGAATGCGATCTCGGCGCCGGAGTTGCCGACGCCGGCCACAAGCACGCCGCCGTCCGCGAGCTGGTCAGGATTCCGGTACTCGCTGGAGTGAAGCTGCACGATCCGCGGATCGAGGTCAGCCGTGAACGGCGGCACCCTGGGCGTGCGGTGCGCGCCCGATGCGACCACCACACGGCCGGCGTGGATGCGGGCTCCATCCGCGCACTCCAGGACGTATGCGTCGCCGTTGCGGGAGAGCCGCTTCACGCGCACATCGTTCCGAACCGGCAGGCCGAACCGCTGTGCGTACGCCTCGAGGTAGTCGCCCATCTCGTCCTTGGTCGGAAACGTCCAGCCGGGGGCCGGGAAGCGCATCCCCGGCAGGCCGGAGTACCGGGCCGGCGTGAACAGGCGAAGCGAGTCCCAGCGGCCCCGCCACGAGTCGCCGACGCGGGCGCCGGCGTCGAGGATCACGAACGGCCGGCCCCGTTTCATCAGGTGGTAGCCCACCGAGAGCCCGGCCTGGCCGGCGCCGATGATCACCGTCTCGAACGCCTCGGCCGGCGGCGCTCCATTCGTCGTGTTCTGAGAAGACATCCGAGTGCTCCTTGCATTCGTGGATGCCTGCACGCTACGGACCGGCCGCGCCGGCCGCCTCGCCCAAACCCACCAACTGCACGAAAGTCCGGGGTGGTCAATTCGGACCACGCCCGCGCGTCAGACGAGCTCGTGCTCGAACGCGAACGCGGTGGCAGCCGCGCGAGACGAGACACGCAGCTTCCCGAAGATGTTCTGCATATGACGCGCGACGGTGTGCTCGCTGACGACGAGCTCGTCTGCAATCTGACGATTCGTCCTGCCGGTCGCCACCAGGCGCAGCACCTCGAGCTCGCGCGCCGTCAGACCGTGGGCGTCGGGCGGCGCAGGCGCCGGCACGAGCAGCGCGTCCACGTCGGCGACGTCGAGGGGCGCGCCCAGGACATCGAAGGCGCTTCGGGCCGCGCCGAGCTCCAGCCTGGCGCCATCCTCGTCCCCGAGCGCACGGCACGCCAGGCCCATCAAGAACCGGGCGCGGGCAACCTCGTAGGGCGCGTTCATGTCCTGCCAGAAGAGCACCGCCTCGCGCAGCGCCTCGACCGCCGCCGCCGGCTCGCCCCCGGCGAGCACCGCCGCGCCCCGGACCCGTGCGGCGATCGCGCCGATCATCGGGCTCCCGCTCTGCGCCGCGATCTCGGCCAGCTCGTCGGCAGCCCGGCGTGCCTCGTCGACGTCCGGGACGGCGAGCAACGCCTCGGCATACGCCGGAAGGAGCGTCGCGCGCCGCAGCGGCTGCGCCAGGCCGGAGAGGACGCGGCGGAGACCCGCCGCAGCGGCGTCGGCGTCTCCCTGTCGCAGGCGCAGGAGCGCAAGCCCCGGTTGGGGCTCGCGTCCGAACCGGCTCGCCTCTCCGTACGCCGCCTCCGCGGCGGCCAGCTCCCCACGCAGCCGGTGCAGCTCGGCCTGCTGGTAGAGCGCCTGCCCGGTCGCCGCCCGGTTGGTCGCCTGCTCGCACCGCTCCGTGGCCAGGCGCGCCTCCGCCAGCGCATCGTCCCATGCCCCGTGGAGCTGCATGATGCCTGCGCGATGGGCGAGGCAGCGGCCGGTGAACGAGACCATCTGCGGCTGGCGCTCGCACCACCGTGTGAGCGCGCTCGTCCACTCCTGCGCCCGGCGCGGGTCGAACGCCTCCTCGCAGCACGAGATCACGCCGCAGTAGATGACACCCGTCAGGATCGGGGGGATATCCGGCGCGGTGATTGCGACCATCGCCTCGTCGAGCAGCGCCAGGCCCTGCTCGGCAGCGGCCCTGTCGCACGCGAGCCTCACCCTGGAGCAGGAATCCCACCGCGACGAGCGCGCCGTCGTTGAACCGGTCGCCGATCTCGCGTCCCTGGGCCGCCGTGGCATACGCCGTGCCGTACTCGCCTGCAGCCATGCGCTCGTAGGCCCGAGGCACGAGCAGGTAGCCAGACTCGACGCAGTCGACACCCTCACGTTCGATGAGGCGCTGCGCTCGTGAGAACCAGCCGCCCGCCGGCCCGAGGTCGCCGCGCGTCGCAAGCGTCATGCCGGCCCAGAACGCCGCCCGGGCGGCACGCAGGCCCTCGCCCGCACCGAGGTGCAGGTGGTGGATCCGCTCGAGCAACGTCAGGTACTCGTCGATGCGGCCCGTCATCGACGCCGAGGTCGCGAGCAGCTCGAGGTCGTCCGGCTCGAGCCGCGCCGCCCGATCGGCTGCCGCCAGTGCTGCGTATGCGTCGGCCCAGGCGCGGTCCGCGTACGCCTCACGGCCGTCTCTCAGATGCTCGCGCCCGCTCGTGTCGGTCATGTTCAGGATCCTACGGCGGCCGACCGGCCCAAGGTCGAGAGGTGGGCGTACGTGAGACAATGCGTGCGCGCACGATGGACGCCGAACGTCCGACGTGCAACGATGAAACGCAGATCTCTCGCGAGGAGGAGCGATGGCCACCCAGACCAAGGCCCGCCGCGTGCTGTCGGAGGCGCAGCTCGAGGAGCTGCTCTCTCTGACGCGCAAAGGCAGACACCGTCGAGCTCAAGCTGACCGTGCCCGACGCCAACCAGCGCTCGGCCGTGAGCGCACTCGAGATGGATCCCCTGGACGGGCAGATCCGTCAGGTGTTCTTCTTCGACACGCCCGACCTCAAGCTGGACGCCGCCGGGGTCGTCGTCCGCGCTCGCCGAGTTCAGGGGCGGGGCCCGGACACGGTCGTGAAGCTGCGCCCGATCGATCCCGACGCCGTCTCTGCCAGAGTGCGCAAGCTCCCGGACTTCGGCGTCGAGGTGGATGCCATGCCGGGCGGGTTCGTCTGTTCGGGTCGCTCAAGGCGCGGTCGAATCGCGACCATGTCCGAGCGGTTGCCCAGGGTGATCGTCCCATTCGGAAGCTGTTCACCAAGGAGCAGCGAAAGCTGTACGCCGACCACGCTCCGGATGGGATCGAACTGGACGACCTCTCGGTGCTTGGGCCCATCCCGGTCTTCAAGCTGAAGTTCACACCCCCCGAGGGGGTGCGACCGCTGGTGGCCGAGCTCTGGCTCTACCCCGACGGCGGGCGCATCCTGGAGCTGTCGACGAAGTGCGCGCCGGCTGAGGCGTTCCAGGTCGCGGCCGAGGAGCGGGCGTTCCTGAGCTCGAAGGGTGTCGACCTCGGCGGCGTCCAGCAGACGAAGACGCGGACGGCGCTCGAGTTCTTCTCCAGCGAGCTCAAGGCCAAGGGGACGTGAGCAGGCGCTAGCCGGCGAGCGAGCTCGGCCCGAGGTGGTCGCGGATGCCGCACGGCCCGGCGTAGACCAACGACTGCAGGCCTGTGACGCTCGCCGAGGTGCCGCACATCCCGCCCGAGTGCGTCACCACCGGACTGTAGACTGGCGCGCACCAATGACCGTGCCCACCCCGCTCGGGGGTCATGGGCGCGAAAGGAGGACGAGCATGGCAGTACTGAGCTTGAGCGACTTTCTGTGGTCGCTCCTGGTCATCTTCTTCATGGTGATCTACTTCATGATGCTGTTCCAGGTCATCGCGGACATCTTCCGCCGCAAGGACGCGTCGGGAGGCAAGAAGGCGCTGTGGCTGATCGCGCTTCTGTTCCTCCCGCTGCTCGGACTGGTGATCTACATGTTCGCGAACGGCGAGCACATGGCCGAGCGCAACGTCGAGACGATGCAGCGCCAGCAGCAGCAGTTCGACGAGCACGTCCGCGAGGTCGCGGGCGGGTCGGCGGCCGAGATCGAGCGGGCGAAGGGCCTCCTCGACAGCGGCGCCATCTCGCAGGCCGAGTTCGATCGCCTGAAGGCCAAGGCGCTGGCGTAGCCGCACGACCAGGCACGGCGGCTCACCCAGGACGGGCCGGGTGAGCCGCCCCGAGGTCTGCGCCGGCCGCGCACTCATGCGATGTTCGCGCGCGAGTGGTCAGGCTGCGAGCGTGCTGATCGCGTCGCCGATCAGCGCCGCTCGTGATCGAGATACCGGTTCCTTACTGCGCGTCCGCCTCTTCCGCGGCCGCGACGCCGATCGCGACGAGGTCGCGCGGGTGGATCCACGCATCTGCGAGATGGAAGCCGCCCGCGCGCCCGATCGCGTCGCGAAGCCCGATGGCCCACCGATGCTCGAGGAGCGCGATGGCAGCCGCGCTGCCGTTTGGAATCGCGTCTGCGATGTACCACACCTCTTGGTCGTCGAGAAGATCGCTCGACACGGCCGCCTCGGCGCCGCGCACGGCTGCGATCTCGGCGGCCTCCTCTCCCCCTGCGCCGATCCCGATCAGGGCGCCGGCCAGGGCTCCGAACTCCTCGGCAGCCTCGACATCCTTCTGCTGGAACTTCTCGATCTCGCCGTCGGCCGTCTTCTGCACGACGACGACATCGATCATCCGCACGATGTCGTCTTCCCGCAGTCGCTCGATCTCGGCGAGAACCTCGCCGCGAAAGTTGGGGTCGTCGAACCCGATCACCAACACCTGCACGGGTCCCATCGTCATCGCGTCTCCTCTCACTGCGAAAGCAGCTTCAGTTTGGCCGCCTCGAACTCCGCGTCGTCGAGGGCCCCGGCGTCCTTCAACGCCTTGAGCTCGGTCAGCTTCGCGACAAGGTCGCCGCCCGAGCTGGGCGCCGCTGCGGGCGCCGGCGGCGGGGCTGCCTGGGCCTGCTGCTGGGCCTCGAGCTGCGCGATCCGCGCGTCCTGGTCCGCGTTCATGTCGCCGCGCCGCTGGGCGCTCTTGCCAACCATGTATGCGCCACCACCGACCATCGCAGCTCGCATCAGGGGTCGCCTTCGACCGATCATCGCGCCTCCTCCGTCAGGTACAGGGATCTCGCCGGGACACGAACATTACATCTTGCCGAGCGGCACCCATCCTGTCACGATCGTGCCGTACCCCGGCTGGGACACGACGCGGAGGTGGCCGCCGACGGCGCTCATCCGCTCCACCATGTTCTCGATGCCCACACCCGGGCCCGGCGCGCGAGTGTCGAACCCGACGCCCGTGTCCTCGACCCGGAATCGCAGCGATCCGTCGGCGGTTGCGACCCGGACGGTCGTGCGGGCGTCGGCGCCCGAATGCTTCCCGGCGTTCTGCAGCGCCTCGAGGCAGCAGAAATAGATTGCGCTCTCGGTCTCGGGGTCGTAGCGGCCGAGCCCGGTCGCGTGCACCGAGGCGGGGATCGACGACCGGCGAGCCGCGCTGTGGAGCGCACCAACCAGCCCCTCGGCGTGGAGGAGCGGCGGATAGATCCCCTGCGCGAACCGACGCAGCTCGGTCAGCGTCGCATCGACGTCGTCGGCCAGTTCCGCCATGACCCGCTTTGTCTCCGCCGGATCGACGGCATCCATGAGCCCGAGCTTGACCCGAAGCGCGATCAGGTGCTGCTGGGCACCGTCGTGGAGGTCGCGCTCGAGCCGCCGGCGCTCCTCCTCGGCCGCGGCGAGGATGCGCGATCGGGCGGCCCGGATCTCCCCCTTCAGGCGCTGGCCCTCGAGCGAGAGCAGCGTCGCCGTCCCTGCGGCCCGGAGGAGGTCGGAGCCCGCTTCCAACTCGGGATCGTGGAGGATCGCCGCCACCGGGGCGCCGCCGCGGTCGATCCTATGCCACTCGAGCTGATCGCCCGCGGCGCCGAGCGCGGCTCCGTCGATGCCCAGATACGCCTGGTCAGGAGCGGACCAGAATGCGAGCCGCAGGGCCGAGTCGCCGAGTGCCGCTCCGACGTCGTGTTCCCATCGCCGCGGGTCCGGCCGGCGGGCAAGGTTCGCCAGCATGTCCTCCAGCGCGGATCCCGCAGCGAGCTGAGATCTGATGAGGGGCATCGCGAACGCGATCGGAAGCAGGCCGAGAAGGATGGCGTACACCCAGCTGAGGCCGTCGACAAGCTCGACGGGCCCGCCGGCCTCTCCGGCGACCCACCGGGCTGCGACGACCGGAGCCGTGAGCACACCAATCATCACGACGCCGCCGATCGCTCGTCGCTTCGGCGGCGTCCCTGCTGCGAAGCGGCGCACGAGCACCACCGCGATCCCGATCGCCGTAACGGCCGCGGCAGCGCCGCCGGCCCACCGTAGCGCGTCTACCACGTCGGGGGACACGCTCGCGATCCGAAGCGCGTTCTCCGGGCACCTGGTGGCGCAGGCCCCGAGCGGCTGGCCGGACCCGACGGACGGCGCGAGCAGCGCAAGGGGTACCGAGACCACGGCGGCGACTGAGACGACGAAGCCCATCAGCGCCTTTCGGGCCCACCCGTGCAGACGGCCACTCGGGAAGGTGAGCAGACAGTACGCCCCTATGGGGAGGAGCGACGCGCGGCCGAGGACGCCGAGGGCGTAGAGCACGCCGTTGTCGGAGGCCTCCAGCGATGCGATCGCCGTGGCGACGGCGTAGACGACCAGACAGATCCCCAACCGACCGGACTCCCGGCGACGGAGCCAGAGCGCCGCCGCCAGGCTCAGGCCCAGGATCGCCTCGGCCTCGAGAGCGGCGACCGCGCCCGGATGGGTCAGATGCCGGCTCGCCAGCGCTGTCACCGCCGCTGCGAAAGCGGCAACGCCGACGAGCGGCCACAGCGACGGACGTCGGACGTGTCGGAACGCGGCCGCAAACAGATCGCGACCACTCAAGTCCCGTGACGCAGAGATCCTCCCGGCGTCGGGCACGCCGTCCCCTTCCTTGGAGCCTATCGTGTCCCATTGCGGACGCTACACCGGGCGGTCACATGTGGGCAACACCCCTCACCACACCGTTACAATCGCCGCAGCGTGGTGCGGCTGCTCATTGGAGAGGACAGCTACCTCGTCCAACAGGGGATCCGGCAGGTGCTGGCCACGATGCCCGAGGTCGAGGTCGTCGGCATGTGCGAGACCACCGCTCAGCTGGAGCGGGCGATCGAGGCGGACGGCGCGGACGTCGTCCTGACCGACATCCGCATGCCCCCGGGCCAGTCCGATGAGGGGATCGAGTTCGCGGCGCAGCTGCGAGACACCGATCCCGAGATCGGCGTGATCATCCTGAGCCAGTTCCTGGAGCCCGAGTACGCGGTCCGGCTCTTCGAGCAGGGCGCTGCCGGACGCGCCTATCTGCTCAAGGAGCGGATCGCGACGCCCGGTGAGCTGCGACGCGCGATTACGACCGTCGCCTCCGGCGGCTCGGTGACCGATCCCAGGGTCGTCGAGGTGCTCGTTGCGGAGCGCCGACGGGCGGAGCGATCGCCGCTCAACGAGCTCACCCCGCGCGAGCTCGAGGTGCTCTCGCTGGTCGCCGAGGGACGAAGCAACTCGGCGATCGCCGGCGAGCTCTTCCTCACCAAACGGGCTGTCGAGAAGCACATCAACGCGATCTTCGCGAAGCTCGATCTGCCCGACGAGTCGGTCGCCAGTCGCCGCGTCCATGCGGCGCTGCTCTTCCTGTCTGAGCAGCACGAGGGGAGCCGGCCACACCGTTGAGCACGTGTGAGCACGGTGGCGCCCGACCGCCCCTGCTGCAACCATCGCCAGTGCCCCGGCATCTTCCCGGGCGAGCACGCGGATGCCAACGGACGCCCCCGCCACCCGGCGACGACCCGGCGACCAAGGTTCGACAGGCGCCACGATTCGTGTGCTCGTGGCCGACGACAGCCCGGCCTTCCGCCGCGTCGCGATGCGGGTGATCGAGCTCAGCCCCGGCTTCGAGGTCGCCGCAACCGCGGCGACGAGCGAGGAGGCCGTGGAGCTGACGAGGAAGCTCCGGCCCGATCTCGTCCTGATGGACGTGCGGATGCCCGCCATGGGAGGGATCGATGCCGCCCGCCTGATCGGGACGGACTGCGGCACGCGAATCGTGCTGATCTCCGGGAGCCGGCGAGAGGACACCCCGGGCATCTCGGCGACCGACCTTCCGTACATGGCGAAGGCCACTCTCGCGCCGGCGGCGCTGCAGGCGCTCTGGGACGAGCTCGCGGCCGGGTGACCGTCGCCGGGCTGGACCGCGCCGCGCTCGTACCCCGGCACATCGCTGCCTCGACGGCGTATCGTCTGCCACCCAGCCCTGACGACGGATGATCGACCACGCCTCCCATGAGTACGGACGGACGCCGGAGTGGCACCCGGAGCGTCCGCGGCTGGATCCGGTCCGCCTCGTCATCGCGTGGGTCGTGGCCGGCGCCGGCCTCCTCGCTGCCGCGTTCGTGCTCCCCGGAGTCTCCATCCCAGGGTTCTGGGGCGCGCTCCTCGTCGCCGCGCTGGTGGCGATCATGAACGCTGTCCTCCCTCCGGTCATCGCCGCGCTTCGCCTCCCGTTCATGCTCGGCCTGGGGTTCATCATCGTGCTCCTCGTGGACGCGTGGATGCTGAAGACGGCGGCGCGCATCGCCCCGAGCAGCATCACGGTCGACTCGTACGGGTGGGCGCTGCTCGCCGCGCTCATCGCCGCCGCCGTGTCGATCATGCTGAACGTCATCTTCGGCGCCGACGACGACGACACGTACACCCTGCGCGTGATCCAGAGGATCGCCCGCAGGTCCGGCGAGCGGGTCGCCACGGACGTGCCCGGCATCATCTACCTCGAGATCGACGGGCTCGGGCTGCCCGTGCTGCGCCGAGCGTTGCGGGACGGGAACGCGCCGCGGATGGCGGCGTGGCTCGGGAACGGCTCCCACCGGCTCGTGGAGTGGGAGACGGATCTCTCGTCGCAGACCGGCGCCAGCCAGGCCGGGATCCTGCTCGGCTCGAACGAGGACATCCCGGCGTTCCGGTGGGTCGAGAAGGAGCGGGGAGTGGTCATGACATGCTCGGCGCCGGCCGACTGCGCCGAGATCGAGCGCCGCCGGGCCACGGGCGTCGGGCTGCTCACCGGCGGCGGCTCAAGCCGCGGCAATTTGCTGTCGGGAGAGGCCGACCAGGTCATCCTGACGGTGAGCCGGATCGAGGCCGAGAGGTCGGCGAACCCGGGGTACCGCGGATTCCTCGCCAACGGCTACAACGTCACACGCGCCCTGGTGCTCTTCTCATGGGAGGTCATCCTGGAGTGGATCGCCTCCCTCCGGGCGATCCGGCGCGACGTCCGGCCGCGAGGGCACCGGGGCGGCTACTACCCGTTCCTGCGGGGCGCGATGTGCGTCGTGGTTCGCGACCTGATCGTCTACGGCGTGCTGACCGACATGATGAAGGGCCGTCCGGCGGTCTATGCGACGTTCTCGAGCTACGACGAGGTGGCCCACCACTCCGGCCTCGAGCGGGCCGACACGCTCGAGGCGCTGCGGAAGCTCGACCAGCAATTCGGCCGGATCGATCGCGCCCGCCGGTTCGCGGCGCGCCCGTACGAGATCGTCGTCCTCTCCGACCATGGCCAGACGCAGGGGGCGACGTTCAAGCAGCGGAACGGATACGGCCTCGACGAACTCGTCCGGCGATCGCTCGAGTCCGGTGAGGTGGGCCAGATGGCCGACGGTGACGAGCAGCATGCGATGGCGGGCCTCGCCCTCGGCGAGGCAACCGGCCGGACCGACAAGGCGAAGCGCCCCAAGAACGACGTGTCGGGCCGCGACGCCATTGTCCTCGGCTCCGGCAACCTCGGCCTGATCTACCTCATGGAGGAGGATCGACGGCTGACGCTGGAGGAGCTCGAGCAGCGCCATCCCCGCCTCATCCCGGCCCTGCGTGAGCACCTGCACGTCGGATGGGTGCTCGTCCGCTCGGCGGAGCGCGGGCCGCTTGCGCTCGGCCGCGAAGGCATCCATCATCTCGCCGACGGGACGATCGAGGGCGTCGATCCGCTCGGTCCGTTCTCGCCCACCGCCCCGCGCCATCTCCTGCGCACCGACGGCTTCGAGCACGTTGCGGACATCATGGTCGGGAGCTTCTACGACCCGATGCTCGACGAGGGGTGCGCGTTCGAGGAGCTGATCTCCTTCCACGGCGGCCTTGGCGGAATCCAAACGCGGCCGTTCATCCTCTATCCGACCCACCTTCCGGCACCCGACGGGCCGATCATCGGCGCGGCCGCGGTACACGGCCTGCTCCTGGGCTGGCGGCGGCACCTGCAGCCCGAGCCCGCACAGCCGGCTGCCGAGGCGACGCCGGCCTAGATCCACCTGCCGGCACCCGGTCGGCGGTGTTGCGGACATCATCGCCCGCGCCCGCGCGGAGCGGTCGAATGTTCACCGTCAGACCGACCGAAGGGAGCCTTATCGATGTCAGAGCACCGTGCACCAAGCGCGTCCGCCATCGGCGCCGCCATGTTTGCGGGCTCGATCATGATCATGATCGGCGTGTTCGGCGCACTCTCCGGGCTCGCCGGAATCCTCCGCGACGACTTCTACGTCGCGGCCCCCCACGACCTGTACAAGTTCGATACAACCGCGTGGGGATGGGTGCACCTGATCGTCGGCATCGTCGTGGTGTTCGCCGGCTACGGAATCTTCTCGGGGGCCGTCTGGGCCCGCACGGTCGGCGTCATCATGGCGATGATCAGCGCGATCACGAACTTCATGTTCATCCCGTACTACCCGTTCTGGTCCATCCTCATCATCGCGCTCGACGTCTGGGTCATCTGGGCGCTGGCGTTCCGCGGCGAGGACCTCCGGGCCCGGTCAGGGTACTAGGCACGCCAACTCTCCGGCCCGCCGTTCGGCGGGCCGGAGAGCCCGGACGTCCTCGTGGTGCCAGCCGGGGCCTACGTCGTCGAGACGGCGTCCTCGTCGGCGAACGCGTCGCGCAGCTTGGACTCCTGCTCGTTGGACAGGTTCGTGTGGATCAGCTCCACGCGACCCATCTGGTCGGTGAGCGCGTCCTTGATCTTGTCCTGCACGGCGTCGGACGTCAGCAGGAAGAGCGCCGACGTCCCGGGGGTCACCTCGTCGCGCACCTGCTTGATGAACCCGTCGTCGATGCCGACGTCGGTCAGCGACCCCGCGAGCGCACCCGTCGCCGCGCCGATCGCCAAGCCCAGCAGCGGGACGAAGAAGATCAGCCCGAACAACATGCCCCAGAAGGCGCCGCCGAGGGCGCCCGAGGTCGTCATGCTGCGAAGCTGTTCGGTCTTCGGCTTCCTGCGCCCCTCCGGCCAGGTGACGATCGCGGCGTCGTGGACGCGGATCAGCTCCTCCTTCTGGAGCCGCTCGAGCGTCGCCAAGGTGTTCTGGGCACCGTCTGCCGAGTCGAACTTCCACACGCTGAATGTGGCCATGCAACGCCCTCCTCTTCGTCGAGTGAACGGCCACAAGGCTCACCGCTCACATCCTGTCCGGCAAGGTGGCGCGCACGATACCTCCGATGAGGCCGACACCACCCGGTCCGGCTACGTCGCCGCGAGCGGGATCTCGCCTGTCACCGTCGTCCCGCCGCCGGCGTGGGACTCGATCGTGACAGCGCCCGTCCACAGCCTGCATGCGCTCGCGCATCGCGGCCAGCCCGGCGCCGCCCTCGGCGGGCGGGCGCATGCCACGGCCGGTGTCGGCGACGACGAATCGCACGAGGTCCTGCTCGACATCGACACGGACCGCGATGGTGGCGTCGGCGCCGGCGTGGGTGGCCGCGTTCCGCATCGCCTCCAGGCACGAGAAGTAGATGACGCTCTCGACCTCGCCGGGGAGGCGGCCCACTCCGGCTGCGTTCACCGTTGCGGGAAGCTGCGAGCGCCGCGCCGCCGCGCGGAGGGCGCTCGCCACACCCTCGGTCCGCAGGAGCGACGGGTAGATGCCATGCGCGAGCCGGCGCAGGTCGTCCATCGTCGCGTCCAGCTCTTCACCGATCTCCGCGATCAGCTGCCCGTGCTCCCCGTCGCTGGCAGCGTCGACGAGCCCCAGCCTCACGCGCAGAGCAACCAGGCGTTGCTCGGCTCCCTCCTGGAGATCGCGCTCCAGGCGACGGCGCTCCTCCCCGGCGACCGCCAGGAGCCGCATTCGTGAGTCGCGGATCTCCCGCTCCAGCCGGCCGGACTCCATCGAGATCAGCGTCGCGGTGCCGGCAGCATCGAGCAGCTCCGGGTCTGCGTCAAGCACGGGGTCATGGACGATCGACGGCGACGCGCGCTCCCAGATGGTCGTCGATCCAAAGCCACGAGCCCGCCGTGTCGTCGCGACGAACCGCCGCCCCGTCCAGCCCGAGGTAGGCGTCCTCTGCCTCCGACCAGACCGCGATGCGCAGGGTCGGGTCGTCGAGGGCGAGGGCGACATCGCGTTCCCATCGGCGCGCATCCGGGCGGCTCTTCGAGGCCGGCCACGAGCTGCTTGAGGGCGGCGCCGGCAAACACCTCGGCCTGGAGCAACGAGGCGACAAACGCCCACGGGAGAAGCAGCCGCACCGCGGCGAGCGACCACCGCACCGTCTCGACGACGCCCGGGGGAGCATCGATGACGTACGCGGTCAGCTGACGGAGGGCAAACAGGATGGCGTACGGGACGCCGACGACGACGATCCAGAACAGGGCCCGGCGGCGCGGCCGGGTCCCGGCGCGAAACCGGCGCACGAGCTCGAAGCACGCCAACACTCCGACGACCACGCCGCCGATCGCCTCCGCCCGGCCGATGTCCATCAGCGTCGCCGGGGAGATGGACCCCACCTGGAGCGCATTCGGTGGGCATACGACACGGCATTCGGCCAGCGGGTGGCCACCCGTCGTCACAGGCGAGAGCAGAACGTACGGGAGGAAGAAGAGTGCGAGGACGGCGAAGATCAACGCCATCACCGATCTGTCCAGCCTCCCCGTCAGGCGTCCTGACGGAAACGCCAGGAGCGTGAAGAACGTCACGACCGTCACCGGCCAATCGGCCAGCACCGCGAGGCTGAAGACCAGCGAGTTGTCGGCACTCTGAAGCGCCGCCAGCGCCCACACAGCCGCGGACGCGAGGAGCGCCGGGCCAAGCAGGCTCGCCGGCCGGCGCACGAACCAGTACGCGCCGGCGGCGGCGAAGCCGGCGATGGTGGATGCCAGGAAGAGCGCATCTCCCCACGGGTAGCGCACGTGGTCGCTGGAGAGCGTGAGCGCGACTGCGCCGCCGGCTGCGGCGACGGCCGGCAAGCACGGCCCACCGCGCCATCCGCGCGCGGCTCGGGCTGCCGATATGCAAGCGCTCACGGCTCGGGATGGCCACTCCCGGCGTGGCCCCGACGTCGTTCATCGCGACCCCTTGTGCGATTCGCCGAGAGGGTACAGAGGCTGCACCACGGCTGCAATGCGTAGCACGCTCAGTCGGCTGACGGCGCCACCCGGTGCCGGCGCCATGTCAGGCCCAGGAGCGCACCGAGAACCAGCGTGGGAACAACCGTGAGAACCCGATAGAGCAGGACGGCGGCGACGGCCTCCGCGTTGTTCGCGCCGAATCCGACCAGGGCCGACGACAGGCCGAGCTCGACGATCCCGACGCCGCCCGGCGTCGCCGGGATGGCGGTCAGGAGCCGCACGAGGCCCCAGGCGGCCAGCGCCTCGACCCAGCTGACCTGCGCCGGCATCCACGCCCGTCGCCCGGAGTGACACCAGAAGCACCCCGAACACGGTGAGATGCCCTGCGAACGCGGCGATCGTGATGACGGCCCACCGCCGTGCAAGGAGGTCGATGGTGTCGCGCCGGAACCGCACGACGGCCTCGCCCCATCCTTCGCGGGGGTGCCTCCTGACCAGGCGCAGCGCCCGGTTCGCAAGCCGCTCGGCCCGTTCGCCCGTCGCACGCGCCTGCGGCTCTCCCCGCAGCACCAGGCCGAGGGCCACCGCCAGCGCCACGATCGCGGCCATGCCGATCAGGCCGGCCGTCAGGAGGAGCGGGCTCGAGCCCCCCGACAGGAGAAGCAGCGAGAGCGCGAGCACCGGCAGGACGACGTTCACGACCTGGTTCCACACGCCGGTCACCACGACCGCCACCGCCACCGACGACCGCTCGAACCCCCACCCCCGCAGCATCGCGTACGACGCTGCGATCCCAACTGCGTCACCGCCTGGCACGGCGACGGAGAGCGCCGTGGACGTCTGCGTGAGCACCATGGACTGGCGGTAGTTGAGCCCGGGCAACGCGGCCATCCACGGCGGGCCGTACGTGGCGACGTTGATCGCCGTCGCAACTGCGAGCGCAGCGATCTCGCCGTCGCTGAGGCTCGTCAAGACATCCCAGACGTCGGAGTAGTCGGCGATCCGCGGCAGAAGCACCGCGAACACGACGGCCACGATCGCGACGGCGCCGACCGATCCTGCGATCTTCCGCCATCGCGACTTCTGCGAGCGCGGCTCCGCGTCTCCGTCGCCGGCGGCGACCGGTTCCTCGCTACTACTCACTCCAGCAGGGGCCGCTTCAGCGCCTCGAACTCCTCGTCGCTCAGCGCACCCTGGGAACGCAGGGCGGCCAGGCGCTCAAGCCTGCGGACGTCGGAGTCGCTGCCACCACCGGTGCCCGGCACCGAGGCCAGGCGGCCGCGCACGCTTGCGGTGAACGTCCCGCCGGCCGCTTCGGGAAACTCGGCAGCCGACTGGCGACGGAGCGCCTCGAACCCGAGGGCGGCCAGGACCGTCAGGACGATCACCGGCAGCGGGCGGCGGAATGCCTGCGTGGGCGCCCAGGCGATCAGGAAGAGGACCACGACGGCGAACCCGGCCCACACGCGACCGGCATGCTCCCGCGCGTCATGCGCAAAGAGCCGCCTCAGCCCCACCGCGCGGTCGCCTGCGCCCGAGACCCAGGCCCAGGCAATGGTGATGATTCCCACGCCGATCACCGTACGGGTTGTGTCCTTGAGCTGGGCCGTGATGACATCCCAGGCCGCATTCGCCGCCGCCCGATCGTCGGGCAGCTGGGTGAGCGAATCGACCAGGATCCCACCCAGGACGACGCGTCCGATCACGAGGGCCACGCCGGCGACGAGTATACCGACGCCGCAGGCCCGCACAACCTCCCGCCGCCGTCCACGCGCGAGGTAGACCGCCAGCGCGTACAGGGCAAGCGCGACGAACGGCAGGACATAGGCCGACACCTTGAGCCAGTGCGCGGCCGTCTGGGCGGCCGAGAGCTGGTCGGATCGCAGGATCACGATGTGGCCCCCGGCAAGGGTGGTCGGCGGCTGGATGCCGACCCGCTCGGCGAGCTGCCCGATCATCGGGCTCGTGTTGATGGCGACCTCGCCGTTCGCCGTGCCGACGCGGGGCCCGCCGCCGTCGATCACCACCAGGAGCTGGGCATGCGCCCTCCGATTGGCCGCGAGCCACAGGTTCTGCACACGGTCGGAGGCCAGCAGCCGCTCGGCTGCCCGCTGCGCGTACTCGCGCAGTCCCGCCGCGGCCGGCGCCGCCAGCGGCTGCGCTGCCGGCGGGAGCAGTGTTTGCAGCTTGGCCGCGACGTCGACGTTGGCATAGAGCTGGTCGACCAGGTACGTGCTGAGCGATTGCTGGATCTCCGGCTGCTCGAGCAGCTGGCCGCTGGTCTGGGTGTAGTTGTCGGTGTTGAGCGCCTCGCGGGCGACCCACACGGCCAGCACCGCGATGGCGAGCACGACCGAGGCCAGGACGATCAGCCCGCGGATACCCCATTTCCGGCGGCGGCTCGGCGTGGCGTCGGCAGTCGTCTGGACGGCAGATGCCGGCGGTGGCTGAAGTGCCATACGGTCATTCCCTCCCGAACACGAGCTGTATGAGCAGGCCCGCGAGCCAGACGATCAGCGTCACCTTGAGCACTGACACGAACCCGCCGAGGTCGAGGGCGTCCACGAGTGCTCCGGTGAGCGCGATGATGACGACGTCAACGAGTAAGAGGCTCAGCCCGAGCGTGATCACGTGCAGCGGCGCGCCGAGGATCCTCAGGATCGGCCTCAGAAAGGCGTTCAGCAGGCCGAGCACGAGGCCCGCCATTGCAAGCCCCGCGAACCCGGTCACCGTTACCGAGCCGACGGCGAGGACAGCCACCCCGAGGACGGCAGTGTTGTACGCCCACCAAAAGAGGATGCGGCCGATCACGGACGCTGGCCCGCGGAGCGGACGCTCTTGATCGAATCGAGACGGCGCGCGAGCCCGTCGAGATGTGCGGCCCGCGGTCGCCCGACTTCGACGATGTCGCCGTCGCCGTGCTCGCGGATCGCAACGACCGCCGGGTCGTACGCGAGCAGCAGCCGCTTGCGATCGGGCTCGATGTGGACGACCGCCGAGACGGGCACCAGCAGGAGGCGCCGCCTGAAGAGCCCGGCGGCGACGGCCAGGTCGCGCTCTCGAACCTCCGCGACGACGCCGACCCGGCCGGCCGGCCCCCACGCGTCGAACCCCTCACAGGATCGCAGCCAGTACTCGGCGTCGACCGGCGCCGCCACCGACGGCCCCTCAGCGGGCCGCGAGGCATCGTCGGACCGCGGCTGCGTGAGCCCCAAGAGCGTCGTCCGCGGAATCCTCACCTCTCCATCCTCCAGGTCAGCCGACCGACTGGAGCCTGACGATGGCGCAAATCCCGGGCCCATCCAAGGGCGCGGGCACGTCGCGCCGATTCGTGCCGGCACGGTGTCAGATTGCATCGGATCTAGTCCGGTGCAGCGGGAGCAGCCTCCGCCTCGGTCTCGCCGTCCTGCTGTTTCTTTTTCCGATGGATCAGCGCGCGCGTCTCTTCCCATCCGATCGTCCGCGCGAGCATCGTGAGCCCGAAGACGGCGTTCCACGCCGTCGTGATCAGGCTCTGGCCGATGGTGTACGCCGAGATCGTGGCCTGCGGCGCGACGCCGTTCAGGACCACCGAAGCGAGCGCGGTCTGCGCTCCCACCGCCCCCGGCGCGATGGCGACGGTCGACGACACCGAGGCGGCGGCGACGATCAGGAAGACGTTCTGGACCGACACCGGGATGTCATACGCATACATGAAGGTCGCGTTCACCCCCATGCGGGCGACATACGACAGCGCCTCGACGCCCACCACCTGAACGAAGAACGTTCGCGGTGTCCTGAGGATCGCACCACCCTCTTTCGCGTTCTCCCACGTCTCTTGCAGGCGGTGCCAGAGCATCCGCCCGACGATCCCGATCAGAAGCCCGCCCGCGACGATGATGATGAGCGTGAGCCCCCAGTGGTCGGCGAACCACCCCAGCTTCACATCGAACGACCCCGCGACGCCCAGGAACAGCCAGAGGTACACGAGCCCGCCGACCACGCCGAAGAAGATGTTCTCCACGGCCGTCGCGCCGACGAGCCCGGCGACCGTCGAGCCTGCGATGCTCGTGCGGAACAGACCGAGCATCGCCACGGTGCCTGCCGAGGCGGGCAGGATCGCGTTCAGCCCATTGCCGCCGGCGTAGTACCCGAGCGTATTCCGGTAGGTCACCCCGCCGTCCGGATAGGAGGCGCGCAGGATGTTCCGCCAGGCGAGCGCCACGAGCACGGTCTGCGCGGTCTGGAACACCAGCCCCAGGATGAGCAGGGGGACCGAAACCGACGTCAGCGTGTCCCAGAGTTGATCCAGCCAGTCCGTCATCGCCTCGACCAGCTACGCCGGGTGTGCGATCGCATGCCACCGTCACGGCTCAGCATGACGGCCTCGAGGGAGCGGACACGAGTGCGCCGTTGCGACCCGGACCACCGGCGCCGGCACCCGCCGGCCCGTCAGCGGAGGGCACCGGCCGAGTGATGTGCGGTCCCGGCAGTCGCCACGCGGGTGTGATCGGCTGTCGGAATCCGGGCGGCGACGCGCGTCCCGCGGCCGTTGATGCTCTCGACCTCGAGCTTCCCACCCGCCGTCTCGACCCGATCGCGCAGTCCGACGATCCCGGGCCCGTCGGCGGCACCGCCGGCGCCATCGTCGACGACCTCGATGTGGAGCGTGCGCGACCGGACGCCCGCCCGGACCTGGATCGAGGTGGCTCCCGCATCCTTCTGGGCGTTCGCGACGGCCTCGGCGAACACGTGGTACGCGGTCGCCTCGGCGGCGTCCCCGGCGCGCTCCGCCGGGAGCTCGACGAGCTCGATCGGGATGGTCGACCGGGTTGCCGCGCTCCGCATCGCTCGACCCAGGCCGAGGTCGCTCAGGACGGCCGGGTGAATGCCGTGGGCCAGCTCGCGCAGCTCGTCGACGGCGAGAACGAGCTGTGCCCGGGCGTCCTCGAGTGCGAGCGCGGCCTCGTTCGGGGCGTCCAGGAGCCGCTCGGCAGCGTGCTGGAGGCTGACGGCGAGGCGGACCAGCCGTTGCTGGGCGCCGTCGTGGAGATGACGCTCGAGCCGCCGCCGCTCCGTGTCCGCGGCGACGACGAGGCGAGCCCGAGACGCGGCCAGACCGGCCGCGAATCGCTCCCGCTCCGAGACGACGGCACCCAGATACAGCGTCGAAAGCGCCGACGCCAGGATGAAGAGCTGGGTGTCGAGGACGCTGCGCGAGATCGACTGGAAGGCGAACGGCCCGACGTAGTGCACGGTGTTCCACACGGTCAGGCCGAGGCCGATCGCGAGTGTGAGCGTGGCGCCGCGCTGCCCGAACCGCAGGGCCGCCCAGATGAGCGGCGGGAACACCAGGTACGCGAGCGGCTCGTGGCTTCGCAGTGCAAGCTCGCACGCGGCCACGGTCGTCGCGAGGAGCAGGGCCAGCTCGACGAGGTCGCGGGCTCGTTCGAACCGCGGCAACGGCGCCGACCAGGCGAGCGCCAGCGGGACGACAACCAGCGCGCCGCAGGCATCCCCGAGCCACCACGTGCGCCAGATGGTGGGGAGCGCGTCGGTGGTGATGACGCCGCCGAGGCGGAGCGAGAGCGCGCCCATGGTGGCGCTGACCGCGACGCCCGTCGCGATGGCGACGAGCATGCCGCCCAGGCCGTCCACGCTGGCCAGCGGTGGGTCACGCCGGACGAGTCGCCTGATCAGGATCGTGGCGATGGCCACCTCGAGCACGTTGCCGCAGGTCTGGCCGATTGCCGACCCGAGCGGGAGCGCGCTGTAGTCGTTCGCGAGCAGGTCGCCGATGAGGACACCCGGCAGGAACTGCAGCCCGTAGAGGTAGGTGAACGCGATCCCGACACCGACCGGTAGCCAGACGATGGCGGCGACCGGGCCGGCGAACTCCAGGTGGAAGCTGAGCTGGGCGGCGCCGTCGTAGAGCGCCACGAGCACCACCAGCCGGAGCAGGTAGTTCATGACGGGTCCCCTCGGGAGCACGGACCTCACCACAACTTGTGCATGCTAAACGACGCGGGAGTCGAGGACCCAGCCGCGCCTCGGCGCCTGTTCGGCGTGGTTGGATATGCCATGAACGCGATTCGGGAGTCTCTGCGACCGCTGCGTGCTCGGATCGCGCTCGAGCATCGCCGGCAGCGTCTACGGCGCGATCGTCGTCATGGGGACGATCACCGCCGGATCGGCCGGCGGCACGATGGGCCCGTGGCAGCTTGCGAGCGTGACCGCGGCCACGGTGGTCGTCCTCTGGCTTGCCCACGTGTACGCCCACGGCCTCGGTGAGAGCCTGGAGCAGGGGCACACGGTGACGCGCGCCGAGCTCGCCTCCATCGCGCGCCGGGAGTCGTCGATCCCCCTGGCCGCCACCGGCCCGGTGTTCGCGCTGGTCCTCGGCGCGCTGGGCGTCCTCGAGGACTCGACAGCGGGTTGGGTCGCCCTCGGAATCGGTGTCGCGACGCTCGGCGTGCAGGGACTGCGGTACGCCCGCGGCGAGCGCTTGGGTCGAATGGGCACCGTCGTCGCGGTGTGCGTCAACCTCGCCCTCGGCCTCGTGATCGTGGCGTTGAAGGCGATCGTCACTCACTGACCGGCCCAGAGCTCGACCGTCCCTCCGGGCGGGATCACGACGACGTCCACCTCGGGAGCGAGCGCCGCAGCATGCTCGGCGAACTCGTGTGCAGGCGACTCGCTGTGACCGTGCGCCTTCGGCCCGGAGACGACCGGCGCCAGCGTCCCCCAGTGGATCGGCACCGCCACCTTCGGCGCGAGCAGCTCGAGGGCGCGGGCGGCGGCCAACGGGTCGAGGTGCCCCGGCGGAAGCCGTGCGCCCCATCCCGCCACCGGGAGCAGCGCCACGTCGACGCCTGCCCGGCCGATCTCGGCCATGTCGGGGAAGAACCCTGTGTCCCCGGCGAAGTAGACGGTTCGATCGCCCTCGACGCGGTATCCGAGCGTCGGCGCCGCCGGCCCGAACCGATACCGGCGGCCGTCGTGATCGGCGTGCGTCGCGCGGATCGTGAGCGCCCCGAGCTGGAACGAATCACCCTCGCCGGCCTCGACGACGCCGGGGCGGCCGCGGACGAATCTGGCGGCGCCGCGAGGCACGACGATGGTCGGCTCGCCCTCGATCAGCGCGATCGACGCGGGATCGAGGTGATCCATGTGGGCATGGGAGATCAGCACCCCATCGACATCCGCAGCAAGGGCGGCGTCGACCGCGTCTCCACGGCGGAGATGCGCAACCCGCGGCCGCAGGATCGGATCGGTGATGAGCCGTGTCCCGCCCATGTCGATGACCACCGTCGCGTGCCCGACGTACGTCAGTCGCACGCGGGCAGCCTACCGGCCCTCCGGGTGGCGGCCGAGCCGGTCGTGGGCGCGGACGCAGCCCGGCGCACATGTCACACCTGACGATCCGAGCGGACGGCCGGTGCGGCTACGCGTCCGTGGCGATCATGACGTCGGACGCCTTGATGATCGCCGTGGCGGCGCTCCCTTCCTTCAGGCCGAGCTCGTCGACCGCCTCGACGGTGATCGACGAGACGACCCGCTGGCCGCCGACGTCGAGGACGACGTTGGCGATGGCCTCGCCCCGGGTGATCGATGTGACGGTACCGGTCAGGCGGTTTCTGGCGCTGAGCTTCATGCCTCTCCTTCGCTTGGTGGGATGCGGTAGTCTCTCCGAGACGCCGGTAGTCTGTTCGTGACTATTCGGCCATTCCGCTTCGAAGGCCGCCTCGGGACGGTACAAGTGGATCGCGCTCTCGAACACCGAGCTTCGGCCTGCTCATGCTCCTGCCGACCGACTTCCGCTACCCCGAGTTCGCGCTGATCCTCGGGTTGACGGGGATCTCGATGGGCATGTTCGCATCGCCCAACCGGGCCGGGGTGATGAACAGCCTGCCGGCCGGCGACCGTGGGGCCGGCGGGGGGATGAACCAGACGTTCCAGAACTCGGCCCAGGTGCTCTCGATCGGGATCTTCTTCACGCTCATGCTCCTCGGCCTGGCGGCCACGCTCCCCGACACCCTGCTCGGCGGGCTCCAGGCCCACGGCGTCTCGCACGCCACGGCGGAGCGGGTGGCGCACCTGCCCCCGGTCTCGATCCTGTTCGCCGCGTTCCTCGGGTACAACCCGATCCAGCACCTCCTCGGCCCGGCCGCGCTGCACGCCCTCTCGGCCCACGACCAGGCGGCGCTGATCGGGCCGTCGTTCTTCCCGAACCTCATCTCGGGGCCGTTCCAGGACGGCCTCCACGCCGCCTTCGCCTTCGCCATCGTCGCCTGCCTCGTCGCGGCCGGGGCGTCGCTCATGCGCGGCTCGCCGAGCACGGCCGGCGAGGGGGCGGGACATGTGCTGGTGCCGGCGCGGCGCCTCTAGAATCCGACCATGGCGACGTTCCACGTGGTTGTCCACCGCTCCGGCCCCGAGTGGAAGCCGGCGGCGCCGCTCGAGGAGCAGTCCGGCTGGGAGGAGCACGCCGACTTCATGGAGGATCTCGTCGATCGCGGGTTCATCGTGCTCGGCGGGCCGCTCTTCGACGAGCACCGTGTCGTCCACGTGATCGAGGCCGACTCCGAGGAGGAGATCCGCTCGACGCTGGCGCGCGATCCATGGAGCGAGACGCACCTCCGGATCGCGGCGATCGAGCCCTGGACGATCCGGCTCGACGCGCGCCGACGCGCCCAGGCCGGCCCTACAGCGTCCGCTTGAGCGCCCGGATCCGCCGGAACGACGCCTCGAGCGGCGTCCGGCTGATCGCGCCCGCGCGCGCCTCCCGCATCAGCGACGCGTAGACGCTTTGCGACGTCGCCTCGGATCCGGTGATGAGGATCATGTCGGTGCCCGCGCGGGCGGCGCGGATGGCGAGCGGGTTGTCGCGGATCCCGCGTGCGTGCGCGGCACCGTCGAGCGAGTCGGTGATCGTGACGCCCGTGAATCCGAGGTCGCCCCGCAGGAGCCGCGTTCCGATCGCGGTCGACCAGCCGGCGGCGTTCGCCCCGTCGTATGCCGTGTACACGGCGTTCGAGAGCATGATCACCGGGACGTGCGCCGAGATCGCCGCGCGGTACGGCACGAGGCCCGCGTCGAGCTGCCCCCGAGACGCCGTGATCGCCTCGACGCGGAAGTCGGTGTTGAGCGTGGCGTAGCCGAGGCCGGGGAAGTGCTTCATGGCGGGGACGACGCCTCCCTGCTCGAGGCCGCTCGCGAAGGCGTTGGCGAGCGCGCTCGTGGCCGACGCCGAGCCGGACCACGTGCGGCCGCCCACCAGCATGAAGGAGCGCGGGGATGCGGGAACGTCGGCCACCGGGGCGAGGTCCACGTTCACCCCGAGCGCGTCGAGCGCCCGGCCGGTGCGCGCGCCCTGGTCGAGCGCCTCGGACGCCGAGCCGACGGCGCCCATCCGGGCCGGAGACAGCGTGGGCGGGGCCCACGGCACCTGCTTCACCGGGCCGCCCTCCTGGTCGACGGCGATGAGGAGCGGCGGGCGTCCGGCGTGGACGGCCGCCGCCTGGAGCGTCCCGGCGACCGACCGCAGCTGCGCCGCGGAGGTGAAGTTCCGCCCACGGTAGAGGATCACCCCGCCGACCCGGCCCAGCCGGATCCGTTCCAGGAGCGCCGCGTCGGGGGCCCGCCCGTCCATCCGCACCACGAGCTTCTGTCCGATCAGGTGCGAGAGCGGCGGTGTCGCGGGGCGGGCGGTCGTCGGCGCGCCCGCCGTCAGCAGATGGGCGACGAGGGCGATCAGCCCCGCCAGGGTCTGAAGAGCGGAGATCACACCTCCAGGCTACGCGAGGTCTGCGACTGCGCGACCCGACGCGGCCAACGCGGTGACGAAGCGCCGCATGCCGGGGTCGTCCGCGGCCGGCAGGAGCGCGACCTCGTAGCCGCCGTCGAGGAGCGCGATCACCTGGTCGACCGTCGCTGCGACCAGCGGTGAGCTGATGTCGGCGGGGAGGTCCGGCGGCGGAAGCGCGACCACGCCCCAACCTGCGAGGGCGAGCTCGCCGAGGTGGTCGCGGGCACCCGGCGGTGGGTTCACGACCGAGTCGGGCACAACGGCGACGCGGCGCGACCGCGCGTCATCCCGCATCCCGCGCTCCGTTGCTCAACATCGCGTCGAGCTGCGCGAGGTCGGCGGCCTCGTCATAGTCGAAGAGGTCCTGCCCGATCCCGACGGTGCGGACGTCCAGGAGCACGCCCGAGAGCTGGTCGAGCAGGGCCTCGGTGAAGAGGCCGGCCCCGGGCGTCACCGGGTAGTCGGCGTCGTTCGGCTTGTCGGGACGCCCACCCCACTCCTCACTGGCGGCGGTCAGCTCGACCCCCATGCTGGGGCTGCCGTCGATCCCGACGATGATCACGCGCGCGCCCGATGCCAGGTCGGCTCGGATCTGGGCCGCGACGGGCTCGGCCAGCCGGCGGCAGTGCCGCCGATACACCGGTGTGTCGTACTGCTCCCGCACCGCCCAGAAGCGGCGGCTGCCGCCGAAGGCGAGCTCGGGACAGGGCATCTGGCGGATGGTGCAGCCGTGATCGCGCAACAGCGCCAGGACCGGCGAGTAGACGCCGGCGCAACGGGCGCCGTCCTCCACCTTCGCGTTGGCGTTCAGCAGGCAGTGGGCCACGTAGCAGACCGTCTTCATGGCACCAGCACGATCTTTCCCACGTGGCGGCGTTCCTCCATGTAGGTGTGCGCCTGGGCGGCCTCTGCAAGCCGGAACGTGCGGTCCACGGGGACGGTGATCCGGCCGGCGAGCACCATCTCGAGCGCCGTTCGGATCTCGTCCGGCGTCGCGACCCGGAACCCGAGGATCCGGTGCCCGCGGCGAAAGAGCTCGATGATGTCGAGCGGGACGACCTCACCGGCGTGCGCGCCGCAGGTGACGAGCCGCCCGTCCAGCGCCATCGCAGCCACGTGGTCAGCGAACCGGGGCCCGCCCGTCGTATCGACCACGGCGTCGACGCCGCGGCCGCCGGTGGCGTCGGCGACGGCCTCGGCCACGGGCGTCTCGAGGTAGCAGAACACCACGTCGGCGCCGAGCCTCCGCACCGCATCGACCTTCTCCGGCGTGCCCACCGAGGCGATCACGCGGGCACCGGCGATGACCGCAGCCTGGACCGCGGCGCCGGCGACTCCACCCGATGCCGAGGGCACGAGCACGGTCTCGCCCGGCCGGATCGCCGCGACGCTCGTCACCATCGACCACGCCGTCGAGACGACGCACTGCGCCGCCGCGGCCGGCACGAACTCGTCCTCCCCGCGCAGCGGGATGATCGCCCGCGCCGGGACCGCCGCACGCTCGGCGTAGCCGCCCCAGCGATCGGTGCCGAAGACGACGAACCGGTGACACAGGTCCTGACGCCAGCGGACACAGGCAGCGCACGTCCCGCAGGCATACTGCTGATAGGCCGTCACCGGGTCGCCCGGAGCGATGCCCTCGACCTCGGCCCCGACCGCGGCGACGGTGCCCGCGAACTCCGCCCCGAGCACCCATGGCATCGAGAAGGGCCAGCGCGAGGTCCCGGCGCGCGAGTCGAGGTCGCTGTGGTTCAGGCCGCACGCGCGCACCTCGAGAAGCACCTCGTCGGGCCCGGGCAACGGGTCGTCGACCTCCTCCCAGCCCATCACCTCCGGGCCGCCGTACTCGCGAAACGTGGCCGCCATCACGTCAGCTCTCCGAACCCCGGCATGCCGGCGTAGGAGATCGACTCGGGCCACCCGTAGGCACCCGCCTTGCTGGTCGAGAGGCCGCAGCGCCAGAGCGAGAACGCGATCATGGCGCCGAACGCGACGCCGTCGCAGACGGGCACGCCCACCTCGCGCCGGACGGTCTCGGCCACATCCGCCATCCCCCCGCACGCCAGGACGAGTGCCTCTGCGCCGCGTTCCGAGACGACGCGCCGGCCCACCTCGACGATGGCGGCGGTCGTGTCGGGGTTGTGACCCCCCTGGTCGGCGACCGGGATCCCGAGCGGTTCGACGGCCACGCATCGGCCGCGCATGCCGTGACGCTCGAGGGCGTCCTCCAGCTCGGGGATGCTCCGGCGCAGCGTCGTTACGACAGCGAACCGGCGGGCGATCGTGGCCGCGGCCTGGAAGGCCGCCTCCCCAATCCCGACGACCGGCGCCTCCGTCAGCTCTCGCGCGGCGCCGACTCCGGGGTCGCCGAAGCACGCGACCAGGTAGGCGTCGTGCGCCGGCAGCTCCCGAACGAGCGCCGCCACCTCGGCCGCGGCGATCACCGAGTCCGCCTCGCTCTCGATCGACGTCGGCCCCCGCTCGGGCGAGACGGCCGTCACCTCGCAGCCGGCCGGCAGCGTCTCGCGCGCCACCTCGCCCATCGCCTCGGTATGCCGGGGGTCGGTGTTCGGGTTGATCAGCGCGAGCCGGAACACGGGGTCACTCTCCGCTCGCCGCCGGCTCGAGGTGTGGACCGAGCGAGTAGTCGTCGTGGCACGAGAGGAACCCCCCGTACCCCGGCTCGACGACGATCTCGCCGTCGGCGAACACGGTCTCGCCGCGCACGAGGGTCCGGACGACCCGGGCCCGCACCCGCCGCCCGTCGAACGGCGACCACGGGTTCTTCGAGAACTGCTGGCTCTTCGCGTCGACCACCCACTCCGACTCGAGGTCGTAGAGGGCAACGTCGGCGTCGGCGCCCGGCTGCAGCGACCCCTTGCGCGGGTAGAGGCCGGCGATCCGGGCGGCGTTCGTCGACGAGAAGCGGACGAACGCGTCGAGCGGCATTCCGCGGCGGTGGTAGGCCTCGTCGAGCACGAGCGGCACCGTCTCCTGGATCACCTGGCAGCCGAGGAGCGCGTCGAAGATGTCCACCCAGCCCGGCTCCTTCTCGGCAAGCGTGTAGGCCGAGTGGTCGGAGATGAGGCAGTCGGCCGTCCCGTCGAGCACGGCGTCCCACAACCGCTCCACGAGCGCGCGCTCGCGCAGCGCCGGGGCGCTCACCCCGTACGGGCCGAGCCGCACGAGATCGTCGAGGTCGAGCAGCAGGTGGTGCGGGCAGACCTCCATCGTCGCGGGCCGCCCCTCGGCCTTCTCGCGCCGCACGAGATCCGCGCTGACCGGGCTCGACACGTGGACGATCTGGATCCGCACGCCGGCGTGCGCCGCGAGGAAGAGCGCGCGGTGCACCGCCTCCTCCTCGACGAACGGCGGCCGCGCCTCGTGGTGGGCCAGCGGGTCGCGACGGCCCGCAGCCGCCATCCGCGCCAGCCCGTCCCGGAGCAGCGAATCGCTCTCGGCATGGACGAGCACGAGTCCTCCGAGCTCCTTCACGCGCCGCATCCCTTCGAGGAACTCGGCGTCGGAGACGTTTGGATATGACGGATCCGAGATCGGCATGAAGGCCTTGAACCCGGGTGCACCCTCCTGCCACTGGGCGGCGATCTCCGGGAGCGACGGCGCGGTCAGGGCACCCCACAGGCCGAAGTCGACGACCACCTTCTCGCGGGCCATCTCGCGCTTCTGGCGGTAGAGCTCAGCGGTCGTCACGGGCGGGTACGTGAGCGGGTGCTCCATCACGGTGGTGAACCCGCCGGCTGCGGCCGACATCGTGCCGGTCGTGAAGTCCTCGCGCTCGGTGTGGCCCGGGTCCTCGAAGTGGGAGTGCATGTCGATCGCGCCCGGCATGACGACGAGCCCGGACGCGTCGATCAGCTCGTCGGCATCCCCGGCGGTGCCGGGATCGGCGATCGCCGCCACGCGGCCGGCTTCGATGACGACGTCGGCCTTCATGGTGCCGTCGTGGGTCGCGAGCGTGCCGCCGGCGATGACCGTGCGGCGCCCGCTCACTCGTCGCCCTCCGCGTGCATGCGACGCAGGACGGGGCCGGGGACGCCGAGCGTCCCCATGTGATGCACCAGCCGCCCGCGGGCGTCCTGCCAGCTGTCGCCGAGCCACGCCCGCAGGCCCAGGCCGTCGATGAGCCGCGCCAGGACGGCCGCCTCGGCGGCGGCGTCGACGTTTGCGAGCAGGCCCGCCTCGCGCGCCCGCCCGAGGATCCCTCGGATTTCGCGCTCCCAGGCGGCGTCGGTCTCGACGAGCTCGGCCGCGAAGACGGGATCGCGGCCGGCGTACGTCCACATCTCGGCCCAGAGCCGCCACTCCGCCCGCCGTTCGGGGTCAGACGGCAGCGCCAGGTGGACGAGGGTGACCAGTTGCTCCTCCGGCGCGCCCGCACCGGCGAGCCCGCGGTGGAGCTCGTCGAACCAGTCCTCGGACGCCGCGAGGAAGGCCCCGACGATCACCGCCTGCTTGTCGGGGAAGTAGTGCGTGAGGACGCCGGTCGTGAAGCCGCCCTCGCGCGAGATGTCGCGCATGGTCGTCGTCTCGAGGCCGTTTCGGGCGATGACGCGGCACGCCGCCTCGCACACCTCGCGCCGGCGCCGCTCGTGGCGTTCGCTCGTCGACGGGTGCGACGCGCTCACAGGAGCGACCTCAGCGTCTCGGCGAGAACGGCGATCGCCGCGGCGATGTCCGCCTCGTCGGAGAGCTCGTCGGGGCGGTGGCTCGCGCCGCCGTTCAGGCTTCGGACGAAGAGCATCCCCGCGTCGACCCCGGCCGCGGCCAGGATACCGGCGTCGTGACCGGCGCCGGACGTGATCTCGGCGATCGGGACACCGAGGCCGCCCGCGGCGGTCCGGACCGCGCCGCGGACGCGGCTCGACAGCCGGACCGGCTCGGCGCGCCAGCCGCGGACCGCGTCGACGCCGCAGCGGTTGCGTGCCGCCACCTCGGCGGCGACGGCGGGCACCGCGGCGACCAGGAGATCCAGTGCCTCCGCGCTCGGGGCGCGCACGTCGACGCTCACCCGGGCGACCCCGGGGATCACGTTCGAGGCGGGATTCGGGATCGCCACGTCGCCGATCGTGGCGACGGAGCCCGGGATCTCGAGGGCGCGGTCGCGCAGACGCAGGGTGAGCTCGGCGCACGCGGCGAAGGCGTCGCTGCGCTCGCCCATCGGCACCGTTCCCGCGTGGCCCGACGAGCCGTGAAAGGTGACGGAGAAGCCGGCCATGCCGGCGATCGCGGCGACGTCTCCGAGCGCTGCGCCGGCCGTCTCGAGCATCGGGCCCTGCTCGATGTGCACCTCGACGTAGGCCGTGGGCAGGGCGACCTCGACCGGCGGCCCGGGCAGCCCGAGCGCGGCGAGCGCCTCGGCGGCCGAAACCCCTGCGGAGTCGCGCTCGGCGAGGTCGGCGGGGCCGGCCTGACCCGCCACGCAGCGGCTGCCGAAGCACCCCTGGCCGAACCGCCACCCCTCCTCGTCGCGGAAGACAACGACGGCGAGCGGAGCCTCGCGCCGGTCGGCGGCCACCTCGGACACCGCCTCGAGCGCGGCGACGACTCCCAGCGCGCCGTCGAAACGCCCTCCGGACGGGACCGTGTCGAGATGGGAGCCGGACCAGATCTCGGCGGCCGCCGTGCGGCCGGCCGGCCGGGCGTACAGATTGCCGGCGCCGTCGCGCGAAACGGCCATCCCGGCCTCCTGGCACCAGCCGGCGACGAGGGCGTACGCCCCTTCCTCGGCGGCGCTCAGGCCGGGCCGGGTGATGCCGCCGCCTTCGCCCACGGCGCCCACGCGGGCGAGGAGGTCGAGCCTCTCCATCGCCCTCTCGGCACGGGGGATGCTGGTGGTCGGCGGCATTCGGAGTCTTCGCTAGACTCGGACATCATAATGGTTGTTATGGACTGAGTGGGCTGTGGATCTCGGACTTCAGGGGTGTGTTGCGATCGTGGGCGGAGCGTCGTCCGGGATGGGCCGGTCGTGTGCCGTCGCGCTCGGCCGGGAAGGGTGCAACGTCGCGCTCTTCGCCCGCCGGGCCGAGCTCCTGGACGAGGCCGTCGCCGAGATCGAGGCCCTCGGATCGGGCGCCGCCGCACTCGCCGTGCCCGGCAATTCGGCGCAGCCGGCCGATCTCCAGGCGCTCGTCGACCGCACGCTCGAGCGCTTCGGGCGCCTCGACATCGTCGTCAACAACACCGGCGGCCCACCCGCCGGGAGCTTCGAGGACTTCGACGACGATGCCTGGCGGACGGCGTGGGACATGACCCTGATGTCGACGCTCCGCCTCACCCGACTCGCGCTGCCCGAGCTCCGAAGGAGCGGCCGCGGGCGCGTCGTCAACATCACGTCGTCGGCGGTGAAGGAGCCGAGCGCCGGGCTACTGCTCTCGAACACCTACCGGCCGGGTGTGATCGGCTGGGCGAAGACCCTCTCCCAGGACGAGGGGCCAGCACGGGATCACCGTGAACTCCATCGCGCCCGGGTACATCGACACCGAGCGGATGCAGAACCTCTATGCCGGCGGGGCCGACCCGGAGGCCGACCGCCGCCGCGACGAGGGGCTCATCCCGGCCCGCCGGTTCGGCGATCCGGCCGAGATCGGCGACCTGTGCGCGTTCCTCTGCTCGACGCGCGCGGCGTACCTGAACGGCATCACCGTCCTCGTCGACGGCGGCCTGGCGAAGGGGCTCCTGAGCTGACCGATCAGCTCGCCGGCAAGTCGATCGTCGTCACCGGCGGATCGTCGGGCCTGGGCCGCGCGATGGCCATCGCGTTCGCCGCCGAGGGTGCCGACGTCGTGATCGGCGACGTGCGCGAGGATCCGCGCGAGGGGGGCAGGCCGACGGTCGAGCTGATCGCGGAGGAGGGCGGGTCGGCCGTCTACCTCGAAGCCGACGCGGCCCGCTGGGACGACATTGACCGGCTGGTGCGAACGGCGGTCGAGCGGCGGGGGCGCCTGGACGTGATGGTCAACAATGCGATCGTGGCCGGCCCGCACTCGAAGGGGCTCCTCGAGACGACCGAGGGCGACTGGGACGCGATCATGGACGTCGGCCTGCGCGGTGTCTTCCTGTGCTGCAAGCGGGCCGTCCAGCAGATGCTCCTCCAGGAGCCGGTGGCCGAGGCGCGCGGGCGGATCATCAACCTGTCCTCCCAGCACGGCATGATCGGAGCTCCCGGGCACGTCGCCTACTGCACCGCCAAGGGCGGGGTCGTCAACCTGACCCGCCAGGTGGCCGTCGACTTCGGCCCGCGCGGGATCATCGTGAACGCGATCGCTCCCGGCAAGATCCTGACCCGGCCGGCCGACGAGCCCGACTCGCCCGCGGTGCTCGCCTACTCGCACGCCCGGACGCCCTTCGCGCGCCTGGGCCGGCCCGCCGACGTCGCCGCCGCAGCCGTCTTCCTGGCTTCCGACGAGTGCAGCTACGTGAGCGGGACGAACCTGCTCGTCGACGGCGGTTGGATGGCGTACTGATGCGCGCCGCCGTCGTCCACGAGCTGGGCGCGACGCCGGTCGTGGAAGAGCGCGACGAGCCCGTTCGCGGCGAGACGCAGGCGCTCGTCGCCACCGCGGCTGCCGGTCTGAACCCGGTCGACCTCGCCATCGCTGCGGGCGTCTTCTACGGCGGCCATCCGCCGCTGCCGTTCACCGCCGGGCGCGAGGGCGTCGGCCGGGTGCTCGAAGGGTCAGCGTTCGCGCCGGGTGCGCTCGTGGCAACCCTGAAGACCGCGAGCGGCTCGCTCGCCGAGCGGTTCGTCGCAGACGAGTCGGAGCTGTGGGAGATCCCCGGCGACGCGAACCCGGTCGCGGCGGCGGCGCTCGGCATCGCCGGCATCGCCGGCTGGCTGGCGGTCGCGGAGCGCGGACGTCTGCAGGCGGGAGATCGGGTGCTCGTGCTCGGCGCGACCGGCACGGTCGGCTCGGTGGCGGTGCAGGCGGCGCGGCTCCTGGGCGCCTCGCGCGTGGTCGCAGGCGGGGCGTGACGCGGGGCGGCTGGAGCGGGCGCGGCGCCTCGGGGCCGACGCGGTGGTGGCCCTCGACGGCGGCGACACCGGCGAGGCGATCCGGGCGGCCTTCCCGGACGGCGGCCCCGATCTCGTCGTCGACCCGCTGTGGGGACCGCCGGCGCTGGCGGCGATCTCCGTCGCCCCGGTCGGCATGCGGCTCGTCAACCTCGGCCAGTCGGCAGGCGCCTCCGTCGACCTCGCGTCGGCCGCGGTCCGAGGCAGGCTGCTCGAGATCATCGGCCACACCGTCTTCGAGGCACCGCACGACGACCTCGCCGGAGCGCATCGGGCGATGCTCACCCACGTCGCCGCGGGCGAGCTCGACGTCGACATCGAGACCTACCCGCTCGAGCGCACGCCCGAGGCCTGGGACATCCAGCGCTCCGGGCCGAACCACAAGCCCGTCGTCACCGTCTGAGCCCCCGCCGACGGTAGGCCTTGTGGGCTGAGCTTGTGCGGCGGGCCTTCGTGTTCGGCAGGTGTCACGAAAGCCAATTGACACTCACCGCGCGGCCAAGTGGCCACGCCCAACCAGCCGACCGGCCCGTGCCTCGGGCACCCCCCACCACCACGGCCGCCCTCTGCCCTACGGAGCCAGCAGCACCCGCCCGTAGTGCGCCCGCGTCCGAAGGAGCTCCTGCGCCCGACCGGCATCCTCCAGCGGCAGCACGGTCTCGATCGCAGGCGGGTCGATCAGCCCGTCGCCGAGCAGGCGCAGCACCTCCCACAGCTCGCGGCGCGAGCCGTCGCTGGAGCCGATCACGGTGATCTGGCGGGCGAAGAGGTCGATCAGGTCGAGCTCGACCCGTGGCCCCGACGATGCGCCGCAGATCACGATGCGGCCCTTGTTGGCGAGCGCCGCGAGCGCCTCGGGCACGGCCGCGGCACCGACGTGGTCGACGACGAGGTCGACGCCGCGGCCGCCGGTCAGGCGGCGCACCTCGGCGCCCCATCCCGCACGTGTGTAGTCGACGGCGTGCTCGACGCCGGCCGCCAGCGCCCGCTCCCGTTTGGCCTCGGTCGAGGCCGTCGCGATCACCCGGGCGCCGGCGAACCGGGCGAGCGCGATCGCCGCGCCGCCCACGCCCGAGCCCGCCGCGGTGACGAGGACGGTTTCGCCGGGGTGCAGACCCGCTCGCGAGAACAGCATGTGGTAGGCGGTCAGGTAGACCGACCCCGCGGCGGCGGCGGTCTCGTACGAGAGTCCCTCCGGGAGCGCGAACAGGTTGCGGACGGGCGCCGCGATCTGCTCGGCGTACCCGCCGTCGCGGTTCACTCCCATGACGCCGTACTCGGCGCACGCCGCCTCGTCACCCTCCAGGCAGTACGGGCAGCGGCCGCACGAGAAGTCGTAGTGGACGTACACCCGCATGCCCGGCGGCACGTCCGTGACGCCCTCCGCCACCGTTACCACCTCGCCGGCGACGTCGTAGCCGGGGATCACCGGGAGCACCGCGCCGTAGGCATGGCCGACGTCCTCCCGCACCCAGATGTCGAGCCGGTTCACCGCGACGGCCGCGACACGAACGACCGCCTCACCGGCTGCGGGGGCCGGCACAGGCCGGTCGACCAGCCGCAGCACCTCCGGGCCGCCGTGCTCGGACATGACGATGGCGCGCATCAGTAGGCCATCCAGCCGCCGTCGACCAACAGGTTGATGCCGCTCGTATAGCTCGCCGGGCCCGCCAGATACGACACGGCCGCGGCGACGTCCTCGGACCGGCCCAGGCGCGGAAATGGCGTGCGCGAGCGGACGTACGCCAGCCCCTCCTCGCTCGCCGAGAGGTCGCCCGCCGTCCCGGTCACGATCTTGCCGGGCGCGACCGCGTTGCACAGGATGCCCTGCGGTCCGTAGTCGACGGCGATCTGGCGGGTCATCTGCACGAGGCCGCCCTTCCCGACGCTGTAGGCGAAGTGGCCGGGGCAGCCGACCATACCGTGCTGCGACGTGATGTTCACGATCCGGCCGCGGGCGTCTCCGACGAGCGGCTGCGTGAGCATCTGGCGCACCGCCGCACGGCATAGCAGGTAGGGGCCGCGCAGGTTGACGGCCATCATCGCGTCCCAGTCCGCGGGCGCGGTCGCGAGCAGGGGCTTGGAGTGGTCGCCCGCGAGAACGGCGTTGTTCACGATGACATCGAGCGCCCCGGTGCGCTCGACGGCCGTCGCCACGAGCAGGTCGCAGTCGGCAGCCGACGAGACGTCTGCCTCAACGTGCACGGCGCTTCGCCCGGCGGCCCGGATCAGCTCCTCGGTCGGCTCGCCGCCCGTGATCGGATCTCGGCGGATGTCTCCGAGGACGACGTCGAACCCGTCGTCGGCGAGACGGACCGCCACGGCCCGGCCGATGCCGGATGCCGCCCCCGTGACGACGGCGCTGCGCTGACTCATTTCCGTTCCTCCTGGTTCATACTGACGCGATGCCCGGCGTCGCCTTCGTCGCCCACTGCCTGCTCAACCAGAACTCGAAGACGCACGGCGGCGCGCGCTGCCCCGGCGTCTACTCGCCGCTGGTCGAAGAGCTCCGCGAGCGCGGCTGGCGGATCGAGCAGATGCCGTGCCCCGAGCTCGCGTTCACCGGCCTGCACCGGTTCTGGGCCGTCAAGGAGCAGCTCGACACCTCGGCCTACCGCCGCCACTGCCGCCGGATCGCCTCCGCCGTCGCCGGCGCCATCGAGGTGCACGTCCGCCGCGGCGACGAGGTGATCCTGGTTGGGATCGAGGGCAGCCCGTCGATGGGCGTCCACGTGACGAGCTCCGACCCCGCGCGCGGCGGGCGGCCGGAATGGCCCGACGGCTCCGACGAGCTCTCGCCCGGCAGCGGCATCTTCATCGAGGAGATCACGGCGGAGCTCGCCGAGCGCGGCGTGCCGACGCCCCGCGCCATGGGGATCTCCCACCAGCTCCCCGACCACGACCCGGCCGCCGAGCGAGCGGCGCTTCGGGATCTCATGGAGGCCGAGTAGGTGGACGCCGACAAGCGCGGCTTCCGCGTCGCGCTCGTCGCCGGCGAGCTCCTGAACCCGGTCGCCGGCCGGCTCGACGCCCTGGCCGTGCTCGAGCAGGAGGACTGGGGCGCGATCCAGCTCCCGGCCGTCGAGTACCCCGACGAGGTCGCCGGGCCGCTGCTCGAGCAGGTCGCCGAGCAGGCCGAGGAGTTCGCCCGAAACGGCTACACGCTCGCCGTGATCCGGGGCCGCGCCGGCCTCGACGAGGCCCTCGCCCGCCATGGCGTCGCAGCCCCGCCGGCGATCGATCCTGCGACCGCCGACGAGCTGCGGGCGTTCCTCGCGAAGACGGCCCGGTGACCGCGTGACGGCCAGGGCGCTCGTCACCGGCGCGGCGTCCGGCATCGGCCGGGCGACGGCGAAGCTCCTCGCGGAGCGGGGCGCCGCGGTGGCCTGCGCCGACGTGAACGCCGCCGGGCTCGCCGAGACCGTCGCCGCGATCGCCGGGGACGGGGGCACCGCCGTGCCGCTCGCAGCCGACGTCACCGACCTCGCGGCGGTGGAGGCGGCCGTGGCCGCCGCCGTCGCAGAGCTGGGCGGGCTCGACGGCGTGGCCAACATCGCCGGCGTCGGCGACTTCACGGGCGACGTCACCGAGATCGCGCTCGACGAGTGGGCGCGCGTCCTCGCCGTCAACCTCACGGGGGCGTTCCACGTGTCGCGCGCCACGATCCCGCACCTGCGCGCGGCCGGCGGCGGCGCCATCGTGAACGTCGCCTCGCAGTTCGGGCTCGTGGGGTGCCTGGCAAGCCCGGCGTACTGCGCGTCGAAGGCGGGCCTGATCGGGCTGACGCGCGCGATGGCGATCGACCACACCTCCGAGGGGATCCGCGTCAACTGCGTCTGCCCGGGCCCGGTCGACACGCCGATGCTGGCGTGGACGGTCGCCACGCCGGAGCTGACCGCCCGCGAGCGGGCCCGCACCCAGGGCCGGAACCTGGTCGGCCGCTCGGGGCGGCCGGAGGAGATCGCCGCGACCATCGCCTTCATGATGTCGGACGACGTCGGGTCGATGTCGGGCAGCATCGTCGCGGTCGACGGCGGCTGGACGGCCGGGTAGCCC
The DNA here is from genome assembly GCA_963709425.1 of uncultured Actinomycetes bacterium. GTDB lineage: Bacteria > Actinomycetota > Thermoleophilia > Gaiellales > JAICJC01 > JAICJC01. The sequence goes on from CAVPWG010000004.1 coordinate 96,327, forward strand.
TCACGCCGTCTCGAGCACGCGCGCGACGGGGAGGTACTCGCCGCGGTGCTCGTCGCCAACCCAGCGGCCGTCCGCGACGACGCGCTCGCCGCGGGCGAGCACGTCGCGCACACGTCCGGGCACCTGCATGCCGTCGTACGGCGTCCAGTCCAGCCCGTCGTTCATCGCGTCGAGCCGTGAGCCGGGTCGGCGCCGACGGGTCCCACACGACGATGTCGGCGTCGCTTCCCGGCGCGACGATCGCCCTTCCGCGGATAGAGGCCGAAGATCCGGGCGGGCTGCGTGCAGGCGGCGTCCGACCAGCCGCTCGACCGTGAGCGGCGCCTCGGCCCCGCCGAGCGCGAACCCGAGCGGGAGGCGGGCGCCGATCCCGGGAAGCCCGGTCGGGACCTTCGTGAAGTCGTCGCGCACGGGCACCTTGTCGCGGTCGAGCCGCAGGTGGCAGTGGTCCGAGGCATACGTGGTGACGTCGCCGGTCCTCAGCCCGTCGAGCAGCGCCGCGCGATCGTCGGCCGTCGCGAAGCGGCGGCGTCATCACGTAGCGCAGCGCGTCCGGCCCCTCGTGGTGGGAGCGCTCGAAGAGCAGGTGGTGCGGGCACACCTCCGCGTGCACCGTCTGCCCGCGCCGCCGCGCGGTGCGGATCTCGTCGAGCGGCGCGCGGCCGGTCACGTGGACGACGTACGGGGTGGCGCCGGCGATCCCGGCGAGGACGAGGAACCGGTGCACGCACTCCGCCTCGAGCTCGATCGGCCGGCTGGCGGGCAGCGAGTCGAGTGCCGAGCCGGCCCTCGGCGACGCACTGCCGGGTGAGCACGTCGACCGCACGGCCGTTCTCGCAGTGGGCGAGCGTCACGATCCCGAGCTCGGCCGCCTCCTGCATGACCCGAAGCGCGACGTCGTCGTCGGCCATGATCCCGAGCTCGACGTAGGCCAGCCACAGCTTGACGCTCCCGATTCCCAGGGCCGCGGCCTCGGCAAGATCGCCACGCCGGTAGGCGGCCGGCTCCCAGATGACCGCGTGGAAGGCGAGGTCGATGTGCGATTCGGGCATCTCGTCGGCGAGCGTCCGCCGGGCCGCCTCCGCGGGCCGCTCGCCCGGGAGCGCGTCGACGAACGCGAGCGCGGTCGTGGTACCGCCGCAGAGCGCCGAGCGCGTGTCGTCGCGGACGCCGCCGAACGGGTGCGTATGGACGTCGACGGCGCCGGGCAGGACGAGGCAGCCCGTGGCGTCGATCACATCCGCCGACGAGCGATCGATGCTCCCGACCGCGGCCACCACCCCGTCGTCGACGAGCACGTCTGCGCGCGCCGGGCCGTCCGGCCCGACGACCGTGCCGCCGACGATGGCCGTCGCCACGCCTGCTACCCCACGGCCCGGTCGGGCAGGCACGGCGCCGCGCCCAGGAGCCGCCGCGTGTAGTCGTCGGTCGGCGTCGAGAGCACCTCGCGCACGCCGCCGGACTCACACAGCTCTCCGCGATCCATGACCAGGACGGAGTCGCTGATGCACGCCACGACGCCCAGGTTGTGGGTGATGAAGAGCATCGACAGCCGGAGGTCGCGCTGGAGCTCGGACAGGAGCTCGAGGACGGCCGCCTGGACGGACACGTCGAGCGCCGACGTCACCTCGTCGCAGACCAGGAGGTCGGGCTTCGCGGCCAGCGATCGTGCGATCGCGACTCGCTGGCGCTCGCCCCCGGAGAGCTCGACGGGGAAGCGGCCCGAAACCCGCGTCGGCAGCCGCACACGCTCGAGGAGCGCATCGACCTCGCGGGCCGCGTCGGCGCGGTTGAGCCCGCGCAGCACCCGCAGCGGCCGCTCGATCGACGCCCCGACCCGGTGACGCGGGTTGAGCGACTCGAACGGGTTCTGGAACACGATCTGGATGCGGCGGCGCTGGGCGAGCGTGCGCGTCCGAGCTGCGCCGTTCAGCTCCTCGCCGTCGAAGACGATCCGCCCGGCGGTCGGCACGTGCAGGCCGGCGATGCAGCGCCCGATGGTCGTCTTGCCGCTTCCGGACTCGCCGACGAGCGCCACGCATCGCCCCTCCTGGACGACGAACGACACGCCGCGGACGGCGCGGTTTCGGGCCCGGCCGGAGCGGTACTCGACCTCGAGGTCGGACACCTGGAGAAGCGGCGCGCCCTCTGCGGCCGGGCTCACGGATCGGGCGCCTGCCGGGCCGGCGTCGGAGAGCTCGAGCTCGTCCCAGCGGACGCACCGGACCGAGTGCCCGGGTGCGGCCTCCTCGAGGTCCGGCACGGCGGCGTCGCAGCGCTCCTGCGCGAACGTGCACCGGGGCGCGAACGAGCAGCCCGCCGGCCACTCGCCGACGCCGACCGCGACGCCCGGGATGCCCTGGAGGGCGCGCGGGCGGCGGAAGTCGGGGATGGCGCCCACCAGCGCGCGTGTGTACGGATGCCGGGGCCGCCCGATGACCTCGTCGACCGGCCCGTCCTCGACCACCCGGCCGGCATACATCACCACGATCCGGTCGGCCATCCGCGCCACGACCGCCAGGTCGTGGGAGACGTAGACCATCGCCATCCCCTCCTCGGCCCGCAGCCGCGTGAGCTCGGTCAGGATGCGATCCTGGGTGAGGACATCGAGCCCGGTGGTGGGCTCGTCGAGCACCGCGACCGGTGGGCCGCAGACGCACGCCATCGCGATCGTGACCCGCTGCTGCTGGCCGCCCGAGAGCTGGTGCGGGTAGCGGCGGCCGAAGCGGGGGTCCGCCCCCAGCTCGACGCGCTCGAGCGCCGCGCGTACCGAGTCGTCGGACGCCGACTCCGAGCGGTGCGCGCGGAGCACGTCCATGATCGCGTCGCCCACCCGAAGCGAGGGGTTGAGGGCGCCCCCCGGATCCTGCGGAACGTACGAGACGACCCGCCCGCGCAGGCTCCGCACGGCGCGCGTGTCGCGCCCGATGACGGGCTGCCCGCCGACCTCGATCGCGCCGCTTCGGATGACCACCCCGGGGCGGGTGTACCCGAGCAGGGCGAGCGCGGTCGTGGTCTTGCCGCTGCCCGACTCGCCGACCAGGCCGAGGATCTCGCCGGAGCTCACCGAGAAGCTGACGTCCTGCACCACGGCCTCGCCGGTCGCAAGCCCCAGGCACAGGTTCTCGACCCGGATCACGGGCCCACCGCCGTCGCCGCTCACACCACGACGCTCCGTGATGTGCGCGGCACGTACGAGCGGCCGAGGCTGCGGGCGATCGCGTCGCCCATCAGGTTCACGCCGATCGTGAGGAGGGCGATCATGGCCGCCGGCGCCAGCACGGCCCACACGTTGAGCGAGATGTACTCCCGGTTCTCGCTGATCATGAGCGCCCAGTCGGAGCTGGGCGGCTGGAGCCCGAGGCCGAGGTAATTGACGGACGCGATGATCAAGATCGAATACGTGAAGCGAAGGCCTGCATCCACCAGCACGGGCGCGAGGATGTTGGGGAAGACCTCGCGGACGACGACGGCGCCCGCCCGCTCGCCGCGGGCGATGGCGGCCTCGACGTAGCCCCGCACCGACACCTCGAGGGTAGCCGTGCGCACGATCCGGCTGATGCCCGGTGCCTGGATGGCGGCGACGCCGAGCACGAGCACGCCGACGCCGGTTCCCGCACCGGTGATGAGGACGAGCAGGAAGAGCAGCGGCGGGAAGGCCAGCATGACGTCGACCGATCGCATGAGGAGCGGGTCGACCCTCGAGCGCGTGTAGCCGGCAACGAGGCCGATCGCGAGCCCCACCAGGTAGGCCAGGGCTGTTGCCGCCGCCGCAAGGCCGATGACCGAGCGGCCGCCGTAGAGCAGACGGCTCACGACATCTCTCCCGAGGAAGTCCGTTCCGAGGCGGGCGTCCGACGATGGGCCGGCGAGCGGCGCGCCGACCGGCGCATTCGGATCGTGCGGGGCGACGTACCGCCCCAGAAACGCCACGGCGATCACCAGCACCACGATGGCGAGCCCGATCGCGCCGGAGCGGATCCGCAGGAACCGGAACGCGCCCCTCATGCCGGCTCCCGTAGCTTCGGCACCAGCAGCATCACCAGCAGATCGGCGACGAGGTTCAGGAGGACGTAGACGACGGCGATCATCATCGCCACCGACTGCACGAGCGTCGTGTCGCGGTTTCCGACCGCCGTCACCAGCGTGGATCCGATCCCGGGGTAGGCGAACACGTTCTCGGTGATGATGATCCCGCCGATCAGCCACTGGAGGTTCTGGGCCAGCACCTGCACGCTCGGGGCGAGCGCGTTTCGCATCGCGTAGCGCCACAGCACCCACCGCTCGGCGAGCCCGTTCAGGCGGGCTGTCTGGACATACTCGGTCTGGAGCACCTCGACCATCCCCGCCCGCACCATGCGGATGCCGGCCGCGAGCGACGCGAGCAGCAGGGTCGCCACCGGCAGCACCAGCTTCGTCGGGTGGCTCAGCGGGTTGTCGCCGGGTGGGATGAGCGCGACCGGCGGCAGCACGTCGAGCCACACGAAGAAGACGCCGATCAGGAGCGACCCGATCACGAACTCCGGGAGCGCGATCGCCGCGAGCGACCCGATGGAGATCGCGTGGTCGACCGTCCGCCCCGCGTAGACCGCCGCGAGCGCCCCCAGCCCGAGCGAGAGCGGGATCATGAAGAGCGCCGTCACGAGCGCCAGGATGAGCGTGTTCTTGACCGGGCTCGCGATGATGTCCCAGACCGGAGCCTCGTTGGCGCCCTGCGCGAGCCCGACCGACGAGTCGCCGAGGTCGCCGTGCACGAATCCCCCGAGCCAGCTCGTGTACTGCTCGACGAGCGGGCGGTCGAGGTGCAGGCGCTGATTGAGCTCGTCGACGGCCTGAGGCGTTGCGCCTCGGCCGAGCACCACGCTCGCAGCGTCCCCCGGCAGCACCGCGGTGCCGAGGAAGATCAGGAGCGACGCGACGAACAGGGCCGCGACGGCGCCGAGGAGCCGCCGCCCGAGAAACGCGAGCACGGGCGAGGCCTCGCGGGTTTCCCCTCGAGGCTCCGCCACCGTTGTCATGTCGTCCCGAGAACCCGTCTCAGAGGACGGCGTCCTACGTGGTCAGCCACGCGTTCATGAAGAGGTAGTTGCCCAGCACCCCGCCGGGGTGCGGTGCGAGCCCCTTCACCTTGGTCGAGAGGCCGTCGACCCAGTCCGCGTTCGTCCAGTTCAGGTAGCCGCCCTCGTCGTACTGGACCTTCTGCACCTGGTTCCACGCGTCCTGCGCTGCGGTCGCGTCGGTCTCGCCGATCGCCTTGAACAGGAGGTCGTTCCAGCTCTTGTCCTTCCAGTGCGTCTCGTTGTACGGCGCCTGGGCCGAGAGCGACTGGAGGTAGAAGAACTTGAGCGACGGGATGGGCCACTGCGTCTCCGCGAACGCCATCTTCAGATAGAGCAGCGATGGGTTGTAGTACGAGTTCGGCGGAACCTGCTTCAGCTGGATGGTGACACCCGCCGCCTTGGCCTGCTCTGCGAGAAGGGTCGCCGCCTCGACGAAGCCGGGAAAGATCGGCGACGTGCGCAGGAGCACCGTCAGGTTCTCCTGGCCGGCTTGCTTGAGAAGGCTCTTGGCCTGCTCGATGTCCTGCTGGCGCTGCGGCAGATCGTTGTCGTAGTAGGGAAGGCCCTTGCCGACGATGTCGTTTCCGACCGTGCCGAAGCCGTTGATCGCGCTCGAGACGAGCGCGTCGCGGTCGGCGATCAGCCGGATCGCCTGGCGCACGTTGTTGTCGGTGAACGGCGCCTGGGTCGTGTCCATGTAGAACATCATGGCCTGCGGCGAGGGCGCGACCAGCACCGTGATGTCGCCGGTGTCCTGGTGGGCCTTGGCCTGGGCCGTCGGCAGCTGCGCCATTGCGTCGATCTGGCCCGACAGGAGGGCGTTCAGGCGGGCGGTGTTGTCGTCGATCGACTGGATCGTGAGCGTGTCGACATACGGCTTGCCCGTCACCCAGTAGTTCGGGTTCTTCTTGAACGTGCTCTGCGTGCCCGGCTGGAACGACTCGAACATGAAGGGGCCGGTGCCGACCGGCTTCTTGAAATCGGTCTCGCCGTCCTGCACGATCCATGTGTTCCAGTAGACGAAGTTGGCGCCCAGGTCGGCGTCCGGGAAGTTGAGTGGGATCCGGACGGTGGTCGGGTTGACCGCCTTCAGCCCGTTCAGGTCGATCCCGGCCACGAACGGCACCGACGCGAAGTTGGCGGGCTTGGACATGAGCCGGATCGAGTAGATGAGATCCTCGGCGCCGAAGGTCTTGCCGTTGTGGAACTCGACGCCCGGGCGGAGCTTCACCTCGTACTCGGTCGCGTCGGCGTTCGCGTTCATCTCGAGCGCGAGGCCGGGGCTCGTCGAGAGGTCGGGGTTCTGCACGAACAGCGGGTCGTAGAGGTTCTGCACCCGCGACTCGTCGATGGGCGTCACGCCCGCATACGGGTTCAGCGTCTCGGCGGTGCCGCCGCCGACGAAGCCCGCCCTGAGCGTGCCGCCGGGCACGGGCTTGCCGCCGCCGGTCGAGCCGCCGCCGGTCGAGCCGGAGCTGCCGCTCCCGCCGCAGGCCGCTGCCAACAGAGGCGACATCCCCACCATGCCCACAGCCGCTCCGCGGAGCAATGTGCCGCGCGAGAGGCGGAAGCCGTCAATCTCGGTGCCCGGGGGCTCGTGTGGATAGTTCGGGTCGGTCACCGTCTCCTCCAGATCGGGGCTCCACGAAGCGTGCAACGTCCACTTTCGCATACCGTGGCGACGAGGGGGAGTGGCGGAGGCGACAACGATTCGCGCAGCGCGGTGGCGCACATATCCACCCGGGTCGCGGCGCTCCTCGCGCGGTTCAACAGCCGCCACGGCGAGGCGGGTACGCTGCTTCTCCGGAGACACCGCTCGGCCAAGGGGGCGGTATGCTATCAGACCAATCTGACGCCGACAGAAAGAGGACCTCTGCCGTGGAAGGAACGCTGCTCGCCTCGAATCTCGGGTTCCCCGAAGGCCCCGTCGTCATGCCCGACGGCTCCATCGTCATCTGCGACGGGAACATCGGTGAGCTGCTCCGGTGGGACGGCGATTCGATGGCGACATTCGCCGCCACGGGCGGCTCGCCGTGGGGCGCCGTGCTCGGATCAGACGGCGCCGTGTACGTCACCCAGGGCGGGAACGTGCCCGGAAGTCCCGACCAGAGCGCCGTGGCGGGCATCCAGCGGGTGAACGCGGACGGATCGGTCGAGATGCTGTCGACTGAGATTGGCGGGCACACCCTCGCCGGCCCGAACGACCTCGCGTTCGGCCCGGACGGGCGGCTGTGGTTCACCGACTCGGGCACCGAGCAGGACGACCGCTTCCCGGCTGAGGAGCGTGAGCCCGGGCGGCTGTTCGCGCTCGGCTCGGGCGGGGCCGGCGAGTTCCTGATGGAGCGGGCCGAGGTCTACCCCAACGGCATCGCCTTCGACGCGGAGGGCCGGCTCTATTGGACAGAGTCCGCCGCCCACCGCGTCTGCCGGCTCGACGACGGCGGGGCGACGACCTTCTGCCAGCTCTCCGACGGCCACGTCCCCGATGGGATGGCGTTCGCCGCCGACGGCCGGCTCTTCGTGTGCACGACGATCTCCGGCGGCCTCACCGTGCTGTCGGCGGACGGCGAGTTGCTCGAGGAGATCGCCCTCGGCGAGCACGCCACGAACTGCATCTTCGACGGCCCGACGCTGTACGTCACCGCGACGAAGGTCGCCGAGATCCACGCCGATCAGCGTACGGGCACGTTCTGGAGCGTCGAGACCGACGTGTCGGCGCCGCTGCCGCTCCGGCCCGGCAGGCTGTAGCGAACGCCGAGCCGTCGGGACAGGCCCCTGGGGTCTGCCCCACGGGATCCGCCCGCCCCTAGCCGCCGACCACCGGGACGCGCCCGCCCGCCGCAATGGCCTCCTCGGCGGCCAGTGCGACCCGCAGCGTGCCGAGCGCGTCCTCCGGCGAGCACGGGACGGCCGCCTGGCCGCCGCCCGAGATCGCGGCCAGGAACCCGGCCACCGCCGCCCGGCGCGGGTCGTCCGCCGCCCGGGCGTCGACGTCCGCCCCCCGCGCACGCCCTCGCAACCGGAACTCCGGATCGAGATCGAGCCGCAGCGCCACGTCGGCCGCCATCACGTCGAGCGTGTAGACGGGCGGCTCTTGGGCGTCCGTCCAGCCGAGTGCGATCACCCCGAGCCCGCCGCCGGAGAACTCCATGACGATCGCAACCGCGTCGTCGAGCGCCGGGGCGTCCTCCGCCGACGTCGCCAGCAGGCCCGCCGCCGACGCCCCCTGCACCGCCGCGACCGGCCCCGCGAGCGCCCGCAGGAGGTCGATGTCGTGGCTTCCCAGCTCGAAGAGGATGCCGCCGCTGGCCGCGGCGTCGCCGAACCACGCTCCGGAGCGGCCGCGCTCGGTCGGCCCGAGGCTGCGGCACACGAGCAGTCCCGGCACGGCGCCGCCCAGCTCCGCGCGCAGGCGGTCGAGGACGTCGATGCTGCGCCACTGGTAGCCGACGGCGCAGAGCGCCCCGCTTGCCCGCCACGCCGCCACGATCGCCTCCCCGTCGCCGACCGACCGCGCGAGCGGCTTCTCGAGGTAGACGGGCACACCGCGCTCGAAGGCCGCGGCGGCCGGGCCCAGGTGCACCGCCGGCGGCGTACAGACGAAGAGGCCGTCGAGCGGCTCCGCGTCGAGCATTGCCTCCCACTCCGTATAGGCCGTCCCACCGACTCCGCGAGCCATCCGCTCGGCGAGGCCCGCGTCCGCGTCGCACACGGCGGCAACGGTCGCCTCCGGACGGACGGCCAGCGCCGTCAGGTGACGTCGAGCCATCGCGCCGGCGCCCACGATCCCAAGCCGCACCCGCCGCCCCGTCACGCCGGCGGATAGGAGTCGAGCCACCAGCGCGCGATGTCCCGCCGGCGCATGAACGCCACGCCGGGCTGCTGCGTGGCGTGCTCCAGGAACATCCGCAGCGCCGCCGCCCGCGCAGCCTGCCCACTCCAGCGGGCGTGCACGGCGACGGTCATCATCGTGCGCCGCTCCTCGCCCTCGCGGAGCAGCTCGTCGAGCCCCATGACCATCGTGTCGAGGAAATCGCGCGGGCTCGCGAAGCCCGGGTTCATCAGGAACCGGGAGTCGTTGTAGGTCTTCGAATACGGGACCACGAGCATCGGCTCGGAGTCGACGACCTCGTAGTACGGGACGTCGTCGGCTGAGCCCTCGGAGTGGTAGAGGAACCCGCCGATCTCACGCAGGAGCCCGCGGGTGTTCTCGCTCGGCCAGCCGCGCGAGTTCCAGCCGTCGGGCCGCGACCCGAGCACCCGCTCGTAGGTGTTGATCGCCCGCCTGATCGACGCGCCCTCCTCGGCCCGGTCGAACGTCCAGGCCTCGGTCCAGCGCCAGCCGTGGCCCAGCAGGTCGTGCTCGTGGTCTCGCATCCACTCCGCGACGGCCGGGTTCAGCTCGAGCGCGACGGCGGCCGCCGACACCGTGACCGGAACGTCGAACGAGTCGAAGATCCGCGCCAGGCGCCACACCCCGGCGCGGCTTCCGTACTCGTAGTGCGACTCCGTGCCGGGATCACGCTGGGGTGGCTGCACGCCCGGGTCGGCGTACTCGCCCCAGCCGTCGTTTCGGTCGTCGCCCCACATGACCGAGTACTCGGAGCCCTCCTCGTAGACCAGGACGAGATTGACGACGACCTGAGCCCCGTCCGGCCATTCCCATCTCGGCGGCGTGCGGCCGTAGCCCACCAGGTCGCGGGCCCGGACGGCATCGGGGATCGTCACGCGAGCGGTTCCATCGCCGAGAACGCCGGACGGGCGGTGACCGTGTCGCGCAGGAGCGACACCTTCGGCCACGGGTCGAATGCGAGCGGCAGCCGGTACCAGCGCCACAGCACCGGCGCGAACGCGCAGTCGGCGATCGTGAACGTCCCCAGCACCGTGCCGTTCGAGGCGACGAACCGCTCCATCAGGTCGAGCTTGGGCTTCACGGCCTCGATCGCCGCGGCCAGCTCGCCCTGGTCGGCGTCCTCGGGCCGGCTTCCGCCCTCGTCGATCGGCGTCCGCATGAGGCCGATCCGCTCGGCGGGGAAGAATGTGCCGCGAAACTGCGTGCTCCAGGCGTCGAGGGCCCAGTCGACCCGGGCCCGCTCGGCCGCCTCGGCCGGATACAGGTCCGTGCGTTCCTCCCTGCCGGCGAGGTACCTCAGCATGGCATTCGACTCGCCCAGCTCGAGCTCGCCGTCGCGCATGAAGGGGATCGTCGCGAACGGGTAGATCTCGACGTACCAGTCGGGCCGCGGCCGGGCGAGCGGCACGTGCGTTCGCTCGTACTCCAGGCCGAGCTCTGCCAGCAGGAATCGCACCTTCATCGCGTTGCTCGACGCCGGGTTGGTGTAGAGGACGATGCTCATCCCGGCACCACGTCCGCGGTGACGTGCAGGGCCATCTGCCCCGCGATCGCCTGGCACACCGGGCAGTGGGCCTCGGCGTCGGCGATGAGCGCCCGCACGTCCGCCTCGGGCGCCGGCGACTCGACCCGCGTGTGCAGGTCGGCGTCGGACAGATGGTGGCCCTCGCCGTCGCCCCACGCGAGCCGGGTCGACACCCGCGTCTCGATCTCGCCGAGCGGGATCTCCCGGGCCCGCGCCATGCTTGTGAGCGTCGAGGTGAAGCAGTTTGCGAGCGCCGCCGAGAAGAGCTCCTCGGGATTCGACTTCCCGCCGGGGCCGCCGAGCTCCGACTGGGTGGCGGTGGCCACCGAGAGCGCGCCCGAGCCGCCCTCGATCTGGCCCAGGAAGCCTCTCCAGCGCAGGGTCGCCGATGCCTTGAGCGCGTCGCCCATCGCGGCGAGTCTACCCGGCCCTTTCCGGCTTCGAGCAGCGACTTCCGTTAGAGTGAGCGACAATGTGAGCAACGGCGGCGCTCAGGTCTTCCAGGTGATCAACCGCGAGGCGCGGCTGTCCGACAAGGTCACCGAGGCGATCCTCGAGATGATCGCGTCGAATCGGCTCCGGCCCGGTGACCTGCTGCCGCCGGAGCGCGAGCTCGGCCGGCAGTTCGGCGTCTCGCGCACCGTCATCCGCGAGGCCGTCCGCGCGCTCGCGGCCAAGGGGCTGCTCGAGGTGCGAAGCGGCAGCGGCGTCCGGATCGTCGCCGTCGACGAGGGCACGGTCCGGGAGTCGATGCGGCATTTCGTCCTCGGGAGCCAGCTCGACTACGGCAAGGTCGACGAGGTCAGGCGCATGCTCGAGGTGGCCGCCGCGGGCATCGCCTCGGAGCGCGCCACCGAGGTGGACATCGCCGCGATGGACGACGCCATCGTGGCCCTCGAGAACGAGTGTCACGACCTGGAGAAGAGCGTCCACCACGACCTCGCCTTCCATCGCGCGATCGCCACGGCCACCCACAACGAGCTGTTCCTCGTGCTGCACGACAGCATGGGCGAGATGCTGCTCGAGGTCAGGCGCCGCAACCTGTCGAAGGGACGCGACGAGCGCAGGCTCGTCGTCGGGATGCACCGCCGCATCCGCGACGGCATCGCCGCGCACGACGCCCGCGCCGCGCGCCAGGCGATGCGCGACCACCTGGGGCACGTCGTCGCGACCTGGGCCGGCCAGGAGACCCTGCACTCCTAGCCCTCCGCTGCGCCCGGCTGGTCGGGCTCCTCGTGGGTCATCACCTCGAGGAGGGCGGCGCGGCCGTCGGCGACGCTCGCGATCGACCGCTCGAGGGCCGGCCTGAGCTCCGCCGGCTCGCGCACGAGCTCCGCGTGGCCGCCCAGCGCCCGTCCGACAGCGGCGTAGTCGCCGCCCAGGCTGCTCGACGAGTAGCGCTCGACCGCGTCCGGCATCCACTGCCCGTATCCGCCCATGATGCCGTTGTTCATGACGATCGTCAGGATGGGGATCGGCGCGCGGACGGCGGTCTCGAAGTCCATCCCGATCATCCCGAAGGCCGCGTCGCCCATGATGTTGACGGCGAGCCAGTCCGGCTTCGCAAGGCCGGCGCCGAGCGCGAGCCCGAAGCCCGTGCCGAGCTGGGTCGACTTGCCCCAGCCGAGATACCCGCGCGGAACGACGGTCTCGTAGAACGGCACGATCTGGTCGCGCGGGTGGCCGGCGTCGTGCGTGACGACGGTGCGCGTGCGGTCAACCGTCTGCATGAGCTCCCACACGATCCGGTACGGGCTGAGCGGCGCGCCGTCGGAGGTCAGGCTGGGCATCCAGCGCTCCATGAACGCCGCGCGGGTGGCGGCCAGGTCGGCGGCGGGCGACGGCCGTCCCGAGGCTTCGGATCCGCCCAGCTCTCCGAGCAGCTGGCCCAGGACGAGGCGCGCGTCGCCGACGCAGCCGAACGAGATGTCATAGCCGGTGGCGAGGTCGCGCGGGTCGTTCACGATCTGGCCCAGGGTCGCGGTCGCGGGGAGCGGCGTGATGTAGAGCGACCGGGTGAAGCTCGTCCCGACGCCAAGGATCAGGTCGGCCCGCCCGAAGGCCTCGTCGACCGTCGCGGGCCGGGTGCGCGCGGCGGTGCCGAGCGACAGCGGGTGATGCTCCGGAAAGGCGCTCTTGCCGTTCAGGGTGGTCGCGACCGGCGTGCCTGTGAGCTCGGCGAGCTCCAGGAGCTCGGCGGCGGCGCCGGCGTAGAGCACGCCCTGGCCCGCGAGAATGACAGGGCTCCGCGCAGCGGTCAGGCGGCGGGCGGCTTCGGCCACGTCGGCGGGCGCGGCCTGTGACAGGCGCGGCCGCGCCGAGACCACATCCCAGTCGGCGTCGCCGGGGTCGCCGTTCATCACGTCGTTCGCCACGGCGACCAGCACCGGGCCGTTGCGGACGCCGCGCACCGCATTCAGCGCGCGGCGGAAGGTCTGCGGGCCGGCCGCGGGGCTGTTGATCGTGGCCGCAAACCGGGTGATCGGCCGATACGCGTGCTCGCCGCGGAAGCTCGGGCCGGCGTCCTGCTCGGAGACGGCGTACTCCGTCGGGACGAGCAGGATCGGGCTGCGGTCGCCGTGGGCCTGGGCAACGGCGCCGAACGCCGCCTCGGTCCCCGGGCCGTACTGGGTCAGGCACGGCAGCAGCCGTTCGCCGTTCGTGGCCCGCGCGAACCCGTCGGCGATGTTCACCGCCACCCGTTCGGTGCGGGTGATGATCGGCCGCATGCCGAGCGCGGCAGCCGAGTTGATGAGCCGGTTCTCGGGGAATCCGACCACGTGCTCCGCGCCCTCCCGCTGGAGCAGCCCTGCGATCCTGTCAGCGACCAGCATGGATTGGTACGCCATCATACGGCATACTCATTTCGCCCGTTCGACCTCCTCGGCGATCATGTCGGCGACCTGTGCCATGAGCGGCGCCGGAGCGACCGTCACGCGGGCCGTCCCCGGCAGGCCCAGTCCTCCGCCGGCTCGCACGAGGACGCCGCGGGCGAGGAGCGCCTCGCACACCGGCCCGTCGTCGACACCGAGCTCGACGAGGACGAAGTTCGCATGCGACGGGTGGGTCACGAGCCCGGCGCGCTCGAGCGAGTCGCGGAGCGCGTCACGCGCCTCGGCAACCTCCTTCCGGCGCCGGTCGAGGAAGCCGCCGAGGCCCGCCGCTGCCCGGCCGGCCGCGAGCGCGGCCCGGTTCACATTGAACGGCTCCTGGACGACGTGGAGGACGCGGGCAACGGCGGGGTCGGCGATCCCGATCCCCAGGCGGAGGCCCGCCAGCCCGAACGACTTCGAGAACGACCGGATCACGATCACGGGGCGCCCTTCGGCGATGTCGTGCAGCCGGTCGACGCGGGCGGCGGGCTCGGCGAAGTCCATGTAGGCCTCGTCGGCGACGACCAGGCAGTCGGGCGGCAGCGCGGCGAGGAACCCCGGCCAGGCGGAGGGGTCGACCAGCGAGCCGGTCGGGTTGTTCGGGTCGCAGACCCAGACCACGTTCGCGCCCTCCGAGCGGGCGCGCGCGGCGATCACCTCCAGGTCGAGGTCGACCCCTGGCATCGGCGCGCGCACCACGCGCGCGCCGGCCGCCGCGGAGACGTGGGCATAGAGGCCGTAGGTGACCGCCGGGACGACCGCGGTCCGGCCCGGCTCGAGGAACGCCGCCGCGAGCACCGCGATCAGGGCCTGGGCGCCGTGTGCCGGGATGACGCACTCCGCCGGCACCCCGAGCGAGGCGGCGGCCGCCTCGCGGAAGTCGGCGTACGCCCGCTCGGGGTAGAAGGCCGCGTTCCGAAGCTCGGCCGCGGCCGCATCGAGCACGACCTGGGGCGGGCCGAACAGATCCTCGTTCCAGTTCAGTGGCTCGAGGTGGTCGAGCCCGAGCTGCTCCTTGAGCTCGTCGCGGGTCCGGCCCGGGTCGTAGGGCGTGAGGTCGCGCAGCGCCGGCCGGGCGAGACGGTTCCAGTCGGTCATTCGGCGAGCTCCCGGATCGCCGCCTCGAGCGCCGTTGCGGCCAGCGCGACGGCATCGGCGCCGGTCGCCTCCTCCGGCGCATGGCTCACGCCGCCGGCGTCGCTTCGGACGAAGAGCATCGCGGAGGGCACGCCCGCCATGGCCATGATCGCGGCATCGTGTCCGGCGCCCGACGGGAGCTCGACGACCTCGAGCCCGGCGGCGGCGATCGCCCGGCGCAGGGCGGCGGCCGGCTCGGGGTGCATCTGCACCGGCTCGTAGCGCCAGCGCGGCAGGAGCTCGGCCCGGCACGAGGCCTCCTCGGCCGCGGTGCCGGCCAAACTCGTGGCCGCGTCGATCAGCGCCTCGAGCCGCTCCGCGTCGGGCGCGCGCAGGTCGGCGAAGAGCTCGACGCGGCCGGGGATCGTGTTGCTTGCGCCAGGGAGCACGTCCATGCGGCCGACCGTGGCCACGGCGCCGGGCAGCGCGCGAGCGGCGGCGTGCACACCGCGGACGAATCCGGCCGCCGCCGCGAGAGCGTCCGACCGCAGGTCCATCGGCACCGTGCCGGCGTGGCCGCGACGGCCCGTGAACACGAGCTCGATCCCGGCCATCCCCGCGATCGACGTCACGAGACCGAGCGGCGCGCCGCGGGCGGCGAGCGTCGGGCCCTGCTCGATGTGCGCCTCCACAAAGCACGCCGGTGGCCGCTCGAGCACCGGGCCCGAGGGCAGGCGCTCCCCCAATCCCAGCGCCGCGAACGCCTCGCCGAGCGTGACGCCGTCCGGGTCGACCAGGTCGGCCTCGTCGGGCTCGAGCTCGCCGAAGAGCGCCCGCGACCCGAAGACGCCGCGCCCGAACCGGGGGCCCTCCTCAAGCCGGAACGCGACGACCGCGATCGTGCGCCGGGCGCCGCCCGACGCCCGGATGGCCGCGGCGGCGGCGAGCGCCGTGACGACGCCGAGGGCGCCGTCGAAGCGCCCGCCGTCCGGCGGGGTGTCGAGGTGCGAGCCGGTCCACACCTCGGCCGCCGACGGGTCGGCGCCGGGCGCGCGGCCCAGCAGGTTGCCGGCGCCGTCGACGGTGACAGCGAGGCCCGCCTCGCGCATCCAACCTGCGACGAGCTCGTGGGCGCGGTGCTCTCCCTCGCCCAGCCCGGGCCGGTTCGTGCCGGCGTCGCGGCCGATCTCGAAGAGCGTGTCGAGCCGCTCGATGATCCGAGCGGCCCGGTCCCGTGCCGTCCCGGTCATCGGCCGACACGCGTGTATCGCAAGCTCCACAGGGGCTCGAACCCCTCGCCGCTCGACGCGGCCCACTCCCAGTCGAAACCGTCGCGCTCGATGTGGGAGAAGGTCATTCGCCGGACCGAGCCGTCCCGGCCCGGGGACGTCCGGATCTCCATCGCGCCGTCGGCGCGCACGCCTCCCGTCAACTGGAAGGCGTTGCCATGGTTGTCGGCCCACGTCTGCGCCCAGCACCCGTGGGCGGCGTCCCAGACCGAGATGCTGATGCCGCGCAGATCGGCGTCGTCCGAGCCGTCGAAGCTCTCGAGCACCGCCCTGCCGCCGAGGATCTTCTGCACCGAGTTCCTGGCGCGGCCACCGTCCCACTCGCACTCCCACTCGCCGATCCAGAAGTCGAAGTCGCCCTCCCGATCGGCGGGCGGCGGCGGCCGGCGAGCGGCCTCGAGCCAGCTGGGAGGAAGCTCGACCACGTGCGAAACCCTACGCGGTTCGCCGCCGGGAGGTACGCTCACCCGCGATGACCGAGACGCCGTTCGTCCCCCCAGACTTCGTCCCGCCGAGCGGCCTCGCGACACCGCGATTCGTGCTCGAGCCGCTCGGGCCCGGGCACAACGAGCGCGACTACGCGGCCTGGACGTCGTCCGTGGCGCACATCCACGCGACGCCGGGCTTCACCGAGACCGAGTGGCCGCACGAGATGACGCTCGAGGAGAACCGCGGCGACCTCGAGCGCCATGAGCGCGACTTCGCCGGCCGCACCGGCTTCACGTACACCGTGCTCGACCCGGGTGATGGCGACGTGATCGGGTGCCTCTACATCTACCCGCTGAAGGACGGGCCGGGTGCCCACGTGACGTCGTGGGTGCGCGCGGACCGAGCCGAGCTCGACGTGCCGCTCGCCGAGGCCGTCGCCGGGTGGCTCGAAGGCGACTGGCCGTTCGAGCGCACGCTCTACATGGGCCGGCCTAGCCTTTCGACGTAAGCTCGGCGAGTGCCGTGACCGTCCGCCAGTTGCGGCTCGTCGCACGCACGCCGAGCTTCTTCTCGAGCACGGCGTTCGTGAGCTTGGTGCGTGCGTAGCCCCCCGGATAGAGCAGATACGCCTCACGCCCGATCACGGTCATCTCGTCGGGAGCGAACTCCTCGATCCCGAAGCCCTTCACCGCCGCGGCGCTGGGTTTTTCGGACAGGAAGGCGACATGGATCTGCTTGTGGTCAGACGTCCGGCCACCGTAGGGCGCCGCGTCGACGACGGCCGCGAGCTCGTCCGAACGGCGCACGATGACCGACACGTCCATGCCCAACTCGGCGGCGATCGCCTTCTCGATGCCCGCGGCGAGCGATGTGTCGCTGCGCTTCGACGACTCGAAGACCACGTTCCCGCTCTGAAGGTGCGTCCGCACCGACTGATGGCCGAGCCCCTCCACCAGCGATCGCAGGTCGGCCATCCCGATCCGCTTGTTGCGGCCGACGTTGATCCCCCGGAGCAGCGCTGCGTAGGTGGGCATGGCGGCATTGTGGCATGTGATAGCGATCACACTCGCACCACAGCTTTCCCGATTATTGGAAAAGCCTGTATGATCGCCGCGGGATCCCGGGGGAGGCACTCCCACAGGATCAGTGGGCAGAACGGCCGCTCGCCGCCGCCACTCCTGGCGGCGGCGACGCCTTCCGTCGTTCGCATCTACGCTTCGCGCGATGGCGGACCAGGTGGAGGTCATCCACTACACCGATCCGAGCTGCCCGTGGGCGTACTCGGCCGAGCCGTTCATGCGCGCCCTCGAGTGGCGCTATGGCGATGCGCTCGACTGGCGGCTGGTCACCATCGGCCTGCGCGAGGACACCTCCGGCCTCGTGCGCTCGGGCACCACGCCGGAGTCCCGCGTCGACGGTTGGCGATGGTTCTCCGAGACGTTCGGCATGCCTCTCCTCACGACGCCGCGGGCCCGGCTCGTCGCGTCCGGGCGAATGTGCCGGGCGGTGAAGGCCGCCGGCCTCCAGGGAGCCGCGGCCGAGCGCGGGATGCTCCGCGCCGTGCGAATGGCGTGGTTCACCTCGTTGCTCCTGCTGGACGAGGACGACGCGTTCGCCGAGCTGGCGGCGAACGTGCCCGGGCTCGACGCCTCCCGGCTTCTCCGCGACCTCGCCGGCCCGAGCGTCGAGGATGTCTACCAGGCTGACTGGGCCGAGGCCCGCGCCGCGGCGGGGATCGGCGACCCCGCGATCGCGCAGGACCGGGCGGCGCTCTTCGACGGCGGGGCGCGCTTCACCGCGCCGAGCCTCGTCTTTCGGTACGACGGCCGGACGCTCGTCGCAGGCGGGTTTCAGTCGTTCGAGGCCTACGACGTGTGCGTGGCGAACCTCGCTCCGAACCTGCCCCGACGCGATCAGCCAGAGCCGGCCGAGCTGCTGGCCGCGTACCCGGAGGGCCTCACGACCGTGGAGGTCGCGCAGGTCTGCAGGGGGCGAAACGACCCGCCCGACCTGGCCGGGACGCAGGCCGCACTCGAGCGCCTGGCCGAGTCCGGAGCGATCCGGCGCAGCCCGATCGGCGATGACTCGAGCGTCTGGCACGCCGCCGCCTGACCGCCTGCTCGTGCTGGTGCGGCACGGGGCGACGGTCTGGAACGCCGAGGGCCGCTTCACCACGCGAACCGACATCGAGCTCTCGCCTGCCGGCCTCGAGCAGGCGGTCTCCGCCGGGAAGGAGCTGGCAGGGATCGCCATCGACAGGGTCATCTGCTCGCCGCTTCGGCGGGCGCGGGCGACGGGCGAGGCGATCGCCGCCGCCGCGCCGAACGCACCGCCGGTCACCGTCGACGAGCGCCTGCGCGAGATCGACGCCGGCCCGTTCGAAGGGCTGACCGGCGCCGAGATCGAAGCGGGGTCGATGGCCGAGGAGTTCCATCGCTGGCGCGCCGAGACCGACCCGCTGTGGCCGGACGGAACCGAGACCTACGAGTCGGCCGTCGCCAGGGCCGGGTCGTTCTTCGACGACGTCCGCGACCTCCCGGGGACGACGCTCGCGGCGACGCACGGCTCGCTGGCCCGGGTGCTCGTGACAGCCGTGATCCTCGGGGTCAGCCCGGGCCTTCACCGGCGGATGTGGCTCGATCACTGCCACTGCGCAGTCGTCGCGCTCGACCAGGCGCCGCCGCGGCTCACGGCGCTCAACGTCGCCGCGCGCAATATCGGGGTCTGACCCCGGCGTTGCACCCCGTGGGTGGGCGTCCGGCCGCAGACGGCCGTATTATCCGCCGGGCATGCGCCGCGGAATCGTCGCCATCACCCTCGTCGTCGCGGCGCTCGCACTGCCGACGCCGGCCCTCGCGTCGCTCTCGATCGGCTCCGCCGGGCCGGCCGTTCACGCCCTCCAGAAGAAGCTGATCAAGCTGCGCTACCTCGGCCCCTCGGGCTTGACGGGCATCTACAGCGCCCGCACCAGCCAGGCCGTCATGGCGTTCCAGGGCTGGATGCGGCTCACGCGCGACGGCGTCGCCGGGCCGACGACGCTGCGCCGCCTGCACAAGGCCGATCACCGCCCGATCCCGTGGTCGCGCGTGTACAAGCACGTGGAGGTCCACAAGGCGCGCCAGGTGTTGCTCCTGATCGCGAAGGGCGGCAAGACCGTCCGGGCGATCCACGTGTCGACCGCGGCGCCGGGCCATGTCACACCCTCGGGGCACTTCCACATCTTCCGCAAGGAGCTCATGTCCTGGTCGAAGCCGTTCCAGGTGTGGCTGCCGTACGCCAGCTACTTCTACGGCGGGGACGCGTTCCACCAGTACCCCTCCGTGCCCGGATATCCCGCCTCACACGGGTGCGTCCGCATCTTCGACCGCGACGCGATCGTCGTGTACCACTTCGCGACCCTGGGCACGCGCGTCGTCGTCCGCTAGTTGCCGTGAACGGCCACGGAGCCCTCGGCGACCACCGCTACCGACTGATCGCGTTCGACTGGGACGGGACGGCGGTCACCGACCGCAAGGAGCACCCGGCCGAGCTCGCCCACGCGATGCAGCGGCTGCTCGACGGCGGATCGCTCCTCGTCGTGATCACCGGGACGAACGCCGACAACGTCGGCGGCCAGATCGCCCCGCTCCTGACCCAGCCCGCCCTCGCGCGCCTCTATCTGATGGTGAACCGCGGCTCCGAGGTGTACGCCCACGAGGCCGACGGCACGCGGTCGCTCCTGTGGGGCCGCGAGGCATCGTCCGAGGAGGACGCGGCGCTCGACCACGCGGCCGACGCCGTTCGCGACCGGCTCGCGAGCGAGCACGGAGTCGAGATCGACATCATCCGGAACCGCTTGAACCGGCGCAAGCTCGACCTGATCCCGACGCCCGAGTGGGCCGATCCGCCGAAGGACAGGATCGGCGAGCTGCTCGCCGCCGTCGAAGACCGCCTGAAGCCGGTCCCGGGCGGCATCGGCGCCGTGATCGACATGACCGCCGAGGCGGCCACGGCCGCCGGCCTGCGCGACCCCCGCATCACGACCGACGTGAAGCACGTCGAGCTCGGGCTCACCGACAAGTCCGACTCCATCGCCTACGTGATGCGCCGGCTTGCGCCGGCCCGGGCAATCCTGCCGGCCGAGGTTCTGCTCGCCGGCGACGAGTTCGGCCCCATCGCCGGATTCGAGGGCTCGGACTATCGCATGGTCTCGCGCCTCGCCGCGGGCGCAACGATCGTGTCGGTCGGGCGTGAGCCCAACGGCGTCCCACCCGGCGTCGTCCACGTGGGCGGGGGCCCGGCCGCGTTCGTCACGCTCCTGGAGGCTCAGGCCGATCTCGACGCCGCGACGGCTCCGCTCCCGCCCGAGCCCGAGGCTCCCACCGGCCCGCCGCCCGCGCCCGACGGGTGGGTGGTCGAGCGGACCGGCTACGACACCGTGACCGAGGCGTCCTCCGAGACGCTGCTCGCGCTCTCGAACGGATTCCTGGGCATTCGCGGGTCCGCGGACGAGGGCGGCCCCGGCTCGGCGCCGGGCGCCTACGTCGCAGGCCTCTTCGACGGGACGACGGCCGGGCAGGAGGACCTCGTCGTGATCGCTGACTGGGCCGCCACCGACATCACGGTCGACGGCCGGCCTCTGCGCCCCTGGGAATGGAAGGTCCTCGAGCACACCCGCCGGCTCGACCTGCGGGCACTGAGGCTCGAGCGCACGCTGCGCTGCATCGATCCCGACGGCCGCACGCTGCGGCTGCGCTCCCAGCGGATCGTGAGCCTCGCCAACCGGCACGTCGGCGCCGTCCGCCTCGAGCTGGCGGTCGAGGACGGTCCAGGCGCCAGGGTCCGCGTCGTCGCCGCCCTCCGCACCCATGAGGCGCACGGGCCGCTGCCGCACGTCGAGCTGGTTGCGACGGGCAGCGTGGGCGAGCTCGCCGTCCTCAACGGCCGGACGCCGGGCAACCGGGTCGCCGTCGACCACGTGCTCGCCGTGAGCGCCTCGGCGCGCGGCTCGGCGCTCGCCGCCGAGCACGTGACCGGCGAGGACATGTGCGGCCGGGCGGTCGAGTGCGATCTCGCCCCGGGAGAGCATCTCCAGATGGACCGCTTCGTCGCCGTCCACACCGAGCGGGAGGTCGCGCTGCCCGGGCCGTCCGCCGTTCGCGCTGCCCGGTCGGCCCAGAGCGCGGGGTTCGAGGGGCTGCTCGACGCACATCAGGCAGCCTGGGCGCAGGTCTGGGACGTGGCCGACGTGGAGATCGACGGAGATCAGGACGCCCAGGTCGGGGTGCGCTTCGCCGCGGCGGAGCTGATCGCCGCCGCGCCGACGGACAGCAGCCGGTCATCGATCGGTGCGAAGGGGCTCACCGGCGACGGCTACAAGGGCCACGTCTTCTGGGACACGGACATCTTCCAGCTTCCGTTCTTCGCCGCCGTGAAGCCGGAGATCGCACGCCGGATCGTCGAGTACCGCGTCCTCACCCTCGACGCCGCCCGCAGGAGCGCCGAGAACGCGGGGATCCACGGGGCGTGGTACGCCTGGGAGAGCGCGGCCTCGGGCGAGGACGTCACGCCGTCATTCGTGATCGGGCCGGGCGGCCGCCGGCTGGAGGTGTTCACCGGGCACCGGGAGATTCACGTCGTGGCGGACGTCGCCTGGGCGATCGAGACGTACGTCCGCACCTCCGGGGACGAGGCCTTCCTCGATGCCGGCGGCGGCGAGGTCACCGCTGAGGCCGCCCGCTTCTTCATGACCCGGTCGGTCGAGACGTCTCGGGGCCTCGAGATCCACGATGTCATCGGCCCGGACGAGCTGCACGAGCACGTGCGAAACAGCGGCTTCACGAACTCGATGGCGGCGTGGACGCTGCGGCGCGCCGCCGACCTCGCCGAGGCCGGCCACGCCCCCGCCCAGCCCGACGAGCCGGCGCGGTGGCGGGATGCCGCCGAACGGATGGTCGTCCTGCGCACCGAGGACGGGCTCATCGAGGAGCACGAGGGGTTCATGCAGCTGCCGCTCCCGCCCGACGAGCATGCCGGCCGCGACGAGCTCGCCTGGCAGCGTGACCGCATGGAGTGGCGCGACGTGAAGCAGGCCGACGTCGTGATGCTGATGTCGCTTCTCGAGCCGCAGTTCGACGAGGCGGAGCGCGCGGCCAGCTACCGCTTGTACGAGCCGCTCACGCGCCACCTCTCGTCGCTCTCGGAGGCCGTCCACTCGCTGGTCGCGCGCCGCGCCGGGATGGACGACGCCGCCGACGACTACCTCCGCCGGGCGACCGCGATCGACCTCCACGACAGTCGCGGCAATCGCGCCGAAGGGCTGCACATGGCGACGCAGGGCGGGCTGTGGCAGGCGGTCGTGCTCGGATGCGCCGGCGCCAGGGCGCTCGACGACGGGTCGTTCCGGATCGAGCCGCGGCTCCCGTCGCACTGGAGGCGTCTGCGGTTCCGGTGGATCCACCGGGGAACGCCGCTCACCGTCACCGCCTCGGCCGACGAGCTTCTGGTCGAGGCGGCTGAGGGCGCCGCCAGGATCACCGCGCCCGGATGGTCGGGCGAGGTGCGCGCAGGCGAGCCGCTGCGGCTTGCCCGCGCCGCCGGCGGCTGGCGCGTCGCAGCCTGAGATTTACAGTTTTTTCACTAAGACTCGCCCGGCAAGCGGCCGATGAAGGACGGTATGAGAACGGGTCGGCGCGGTATCGCGCTCGTCGCCGCAGCCGGGCTGCTCATGGTTGCTGCGGGGCCGGCGCAAGCTGCAACTCCACACTGGAAGGGCCTCTTCCGCGAGATCAACAGGGTGCGGACGTCCCACGGCCTGCATCCGATGGCGATGTCGCAGGGCCTTCGGGCCGCGGCCGAGCGCCATTCGCGCGACATGATGTGGCACGGGTACTTCGCACACACGAGCCCGACGGGCTCGACGCTGACGCAACGCGTCATGACGTCGGGGTTCGTCACCTACGGGTCATGGTGGGCAGGGGAGACGCTGGCCTACGGCTACGGCGGGCAGGGCGATCCGGCCGCGGTCGTCAAGGCCTGGCTCAGGAGCCCCGAGCACCGCGCGATCATGCTTTCGTCGCGATACCACCTGCTCGGCATCGGCCGGGAGTACGGGACGTTCCTCGGCCACCACGGCGCATCGGTGTGGACGGTGGACTGGGGCCACCGGTAAGCCTGCGGGCGCCGCCCGGGCGTCCGATACGATAGGCGGGATGGTGCCCCGAAAGCTCGTGCTGGCATCGCCGCGCGGTTACTGCGCCGGCGTCGACAGGGCCGTGGACACGGTCGAGCGGGCGCTCGACCACTTCGGCGCGCCGGTCTACGTGCGGAAGGAGATCGTCCACAACCGCCACGTCGTGCGGGAGCTTGCCGACCGCGGCGCGGTGTTCGTGGACTCCGAGCTCGACGTGCCGGAGGGGGGCGCCGTCGTGCTGTCGGCCCACGGCGTCGCGCCCGAGGTCTATCGCAACTCGAAGACGCGCGGCCTGCGGGTGCTCGACGCCACCTGCCCGCTCGTGAGCAAGGTGCACGCCGAGGCCCGCCGCTACGCGGCCCGCGGCTACACGATCGTCCTCATCGGCCACGAGGGTCACGAGGAGGTCGTGGGGACGATGGGCGAGGCGCCCGAGTCGATCCAGCTGATCGGCTCCGTCGACGAGATCGAGGGGCTCGAGGTCCCGGATCCCGAGCGCGTCGCCTACATCACCCAGACGACGCTCTCGGTCGACGAGACGCTCGAGATCATCGCCGCGCTCCGCGTGCGGTTCCCCGCCGTGATCGGGCCGGCGAAGGACGACATCTGTTACGCGACGCAGAACCGCCAGAACGCGGTCAAGGAGCTGGCGGGCGAGGTGGACCTCGTCCTCGTCATCGGATCCCGCAACTCGTCGAACTCGAACCGGCTCGTCGACGTCACCCGCGAGATGGGCGTTGCGGCCCACCTGATCGACGACGAGACCGGCATCGACCCCGCATGGCTGGTCGGGGTCGACACCGTGGGCATCACGTCGGGCGCGTCGGCGCCGGAGTCGCTCGTGACCCGCGTCGTCAACCACTTCCGCGCGCTCGGAACCGAGCTGGTCGAGTCGCACGAGCTGGTCGACGAGGACGTCCACTTCTCGCTGCCGGTCGAGCTGCGCCGGGCCGCGTCTGCCTAGACCGTTACGGCAATTGGGAACCACCGATCTCACAGTTCGCCCGCAGGAACTGCCTCAGGGGTGCGAAGTCGCCGCGGTGGGCGGCGGCGATCTGGCGATCCGTCTCGCGGAGCGTCCCGCGTGTGTAGCCGCCCGCGTCCTCGAGCTCTCCGGCGCGGTGCAGCGGCATCATCCGCCGCAGCCGCACCGCCTCGGCATATGACCGGGCGAGACCCGCGTCGTCGCCGGCTCGGGCCGCGGCGATCCAGTGGCCGTACCAGGCGCACTGCGCCTGGCCAAGCGCGAACTCGAGCGCGTACCTCTGCCCGAACACGGAGTTGGCGGGCAGCGCCAGCCGCCGCCAGTGGACGCCGGGGGGCAGGTCGATCGTCCGCCTGACCGCCGCGTACTCGCGACGC
This sequence comes from uncultured Actinomycetes bacterium, assembly GCA_963709425.1. Lineage (GTDB taxonomy): Bacteria > Actinomycetota > Thermoleophilia > Gaiellales > JAICJC01 > JAICJC01. The sequence goes on from CAVPWG010000004.1 coordinate 120,966, forward strand.
ACGGTGGGAGCGGTGTCGTCGCCCGCGATCGACGAGTAGACGCTGGCGCCCCCCGCGAGCGCGACGGCTGCGGCGGCGACCGCGGCGAGGGGCCATCGACGCCGGGGCCGGCGGCCCTGCAGCGGCGCGGGCGAGTGCAGGATGGCATCGCGCATCGCGCCCGCCTCCGTCTCGGCAAGCGGCCGGAGCGCCGCGGCCGGGTCATGCCGGCGGACCAGTGTGATGACGTCCTGAGCCATGTCAGAGTCCTCCATGGGAGAGCAGCGTGTCGGCCCCGGCGGCCGTGTCGGTGACGGCGAGCTCGCGGGCCAGACGCCGGCGGGCACGCAGAAGGCGCACGGCGACGTTGGCCCGGGTGCACCCGAGCACCACGGCGACGGCGTCGCGGTCGAGTCGGTCCCAGGCCGTCAGGAGCAGGACCTCGCGGTCCCGCTCGTCGAGGTTCGAGAGCGCCGTTCGGATCGCCTCACGCTCGCCGACGGCGACGGCGGGGTCGCGCGCCGAGCCGGGCTCCGACCGCAGCCGGTGCTCGAGGCGACCACGGCGGCGCTCACCGCGGCGCTGGTTCAGGCGGATGTTCCGGGCGACGCCCAGAAGCCAGGGGAGCGGCTCGGCCGGGACGGCGTCCAGCCGCCGCCAGCACACCAGGAACGTCTCGGCCGTGATGTCGTCGGCCAGCCCCGGGTCCCGCCGCCACAGATAGGCGCGTACGGCATCGCGATGGGCCTCGAAGAGCGCGGTGAAGCGTGCCTCTCGCTCGTCGTCGGGCAAATCCCGTCCTCCGTCTTCGGGGTCGCTGTCCCCCGTCTATGTCCGGACCCGGCCCGGCGATTGCGTCACCCGGCAAGCGCGGCGAGCAGCTCCGCCTCGCGCTCGGGCGTGAGCGCGGCCGTTGACCGGACCTCGGGGTGCCGGCCCTCCCAGTCGAGCGTGTCGCGCACGATCTCGTCGATCGGCCGGAACGCGAGGCCCTCGGCGATCGCGCGGGCCGAGCTGATCTGCATGAAGCCGGCGTTCGCGGGGTCGGCTCCCTCCCCCACCCACAGCGGCAGCTCGCTCCACGGCTCGACGCCGGCGGCGATCAGCTCCGCCTCGTCGACCCACACCGGCCGCGCGCCCGATCCCGACACCCGCAGGCAGGCGTCGACGAGCGTCCCCATGCCGGTGGCCTCGGCGGGGCCGCAGGCGTTGTAGATGCCCGTGAGGCCGCGGCGGGCCGCGGCGAGCATCCACCGGGCCAGGTCGCGGCCGTCGATGAACTGCACCGGGCGCTCGGGGCCGCCGGGCACGAGCACGTCGCCGCCGGCGGCGATCCGGCGCGGCCAGTAGGTGAAGCGGTCGCTCGGGTCCCACGGGCCGACGATGAGGCCCGGGCGCACGTTCAGCACCCGGCCCGGCATGGCCGCCTCGGCCGCCGCCTCACACAGGGCCTTCAGGCCGCCGTAGGTCTCGCCGTCGATGACCTCGGTGCCGGGGTCGGCCAGCATGTCGACCGGCGCGGACTCATCGAGGCCCGGTTGGGCGACGTCGCCGTAGACCGACTCGCTCGAGACGAACGTGTAGTGCCCGCACCGGTCGTTGAGCATCCGCGCCGAGGCCGTGACCACCCGCGGCACGTAGCCGCACGTGTCGACGACCGCATCCCATTCGCCGCCCGCGAGCGCGTCGAGATCGCCGTCGCGGTCGCCCGAGATGCGCTCCAACCGCCCGGCGAAGAGGTCGGGGTTCGTGCGGCCGCGGTGGAAGATCGTCACCGCGTCGCCCTCCCGGAGGGCGGCCTCGACCAGGTGGCGGCCGAGGAATTGCGTGCCTCCCAGGACGAGCAGGCGCACCTAGGGGATGGTCCCCATCTACGCCTTGGCGATCCCGAGCTCGGGCCCGGGCTCGACCGACACCGCCAGCGTCTCGGCGGCGATCCAGTCGCCGTGCTCGGCGAACGCACGGGTCACCTCGCCGTCGCGCTCCGGATAGGTGAGGCGGATGCGATCGGTGATCTCGAGGCCCGCGTCCTTGCGCATGTCCTGGATCTGGCGGATCAGGTCGCGGACGACGCCTTCGAGCCTGAGCTCGGGCGTGATCTCGGTGTCGAGCGCGACGACGAAGCCCTCGCCGTCTGTTACCGCGAACCCCTCCCGAGCGCGGCTGCGGAGCTCGAACTCGCCGGGGGCGAGCAGCCAGTCGCCCACCTGGACCGCATCGCCGCGGAGCTCGAACTGGCGCTCGCGGAGGAGCCCCCGGATCATCGCCAGATCGCGCCCGTGCTTCGGCCCGAGCACCTTGAGCAGCGGCACGACCTCCGTCTGGGCGAACTCCTCGGCCGACGTCGCCAGTCGCACCGCCTTCACGCCGAGCTCAGCGCCGATCAGGTCGACGTGCTCACCGATCTGGCGGCGGCGGTCGGCGTGATCGGTGGCGACGATCACCTCGGCCAGCGGCTGGCGCAGCTTCAGGTTGGCCTCGGAGCGCGCCCGGCGGCCGAGCTCGACGACCGTCCGCACCGCGTCGAGCGCCGCCACCAGTTCCGGGTCGTCGAGGGCGTCGACCGGCTCGGGATAGGCCGCGAGGTGGACGCTCGGCTCCGCATCGGCACACGGACCGCGCACGAGGTTCTGCCACATCTCGTCGGCCAGGAACGGCATGACGGGCGCGACGCAGCGCACCGCCTGGACGAGCGCATACCAGAGCGTCTCGTGGGCCGCGCGCGTCGACGCCTCGTCGTCAGACTTCCAAAACCGCGAGCGCGAGAGCCGCACGTACCAGTTCGAGAGGTCGTCGACGTGGGCTTCGAAGGCCCGGACGAGCCGCGGCGAGTCGTAGGAGTCGAGCGCCGCGCGGCACTCGCGGACGAGGCCCTGGGTGCGGGCGACGACCCAGCGGTCGAGCGCCTGCGACCCCTCGGCTGCCGGGCCGTCGGTGAGCACCGAGCGCTCGGGCTGAAAGCCGTTGATGCCGGCGTAGGTGACGAAGAAGGCGTAGGTGTTCCACAGCGTGAGCAGCCGCTTCTTCACGTCGCTCGCCCGCCCGTACCCGAAGTTCAGGTTCTGGGCCGGCGGCTGGGCGGCGTACATCCAGCGCATCACGTCGGCGCCCATCTCCTCGATCGCGTCCTCGAACCAGATGGCGTTGCCCCACGACTTGTGCATGGGGCGGCCGGTCTCGTCGTTCACCTTCTCGTAGGTGAGCACCCGCCGGTACGGCGATCGGCCGTCCAGCGTGACCCCCATGAAGAGCATCGAGTAGAACCACAGCCGGATCTGCTCGCGCATCTCCGACACCCAGTCGGCCGGGTACCACTTCTCCCAGTGCGCCTGGTCGGGAAGGTCGGCAACCGTCACCCCGACGCCCGCGCCCTCGGCGTAGCCCCCCTCGACGAACGCCTCGTTGTGCCAGCCGAGCGTCGAGAACGGGACGATCCCGGCGTCGAGCCAGGCGTCGCCGACGTCGGCGACCCGGCGCGCGTCCCCGGCGCACTGGCCGCAGCGGATCACGACGTCGTCGATCCAGGGCCGGTGCAGCTCGTCGAGCCCCTCGGTGCCGCGCACGGCCCACTCCTGGAGCTCGGCCTTCGACCCAACCACGGTCAGGTGACCGCTATCGCAGAAGTAGAACGGCAGCGGCAGGCCCCAGTAGCGCTTGCGGCTGATGCACCAGTCGCCCATGTTGCGCAGCCAGTCCTCCATGCGCTTCGCGTACTGGGGCGGTGTCCACTCCACCTTGCGGGCAGCCTGGATCATCGGCTCTCGAATCTCGTCGCAGCCGATGAACCACTCGTCGACGAGCCGGTAGATGAGCTCGGTGCCACAGCGCCAGCAGACGGGGTAGCGGTGCGTGATCTCGCCGTCGGCGACGAGCCGGCCGCGCTGGCCCAGGTCGTCGACGATCATCTGGGCCGCCTCGGCCGTCACGTGGCCGTGCAGCCAGCCGTACTCGCCGACGAAGGCGCCGGCCTCGTCGACCGGGATGAGCGGCTCGAGCCCCTCGCGCCTTCCGAGCTCGAAGTCCTCCTCGCCGCAGCCGGGGGCGATGTGGACGATGCCGGTGCCCTCCTCCATCGACACGTCGTCCCAGGCCACGACCCGGTTCTCGAACCCCTGCTGGGCGGGCAGCTCGTCGAACGGCGCCGTGTAGGTGAGCCCCACGAGCTCCGACCCGCACACCGTGCCGAGCACCTCGCCCCGGATCGGGTTCGCCTCCAGGCGGGACGCGGCGACGATCGCGATGCCGGCGCCAGTCCGGACGCGCGCGTACTCGGCGTCGGGCCGGACGGCGGCCGCGACGTTGGCCGGAAGCGTCCACGGCGTCGTCGTCCACACGACCAGGTACTCGCGGTCGCGGTCGTGAAGCGGCAGGCGGACGTGCAGCGACGGGTGCGTCAGGTCCTTGTAGGAGTCGATCAGCTCGTGCTGGGAGAGCGAGGTCCCGCAGCGCGGGCACCACGGCATCGAGCGGTGGCCCTGGTAGAGCCACCCCCGCTCGCTGCAGACCTTGAGGAAGCCCCAGATGTAGGAGATGTTGGGGTCGGTCATCGTGTAGTACGACCGCTCCCAGTCCATCCACTGGCCGAGCCGCTTCGACTGGGCGGTGAGGCCGCCGGAGAAGTGCGCCACCCGGTCGCGGCATGCGCGTGAGAAGCGGTCGAGCCCGTACTCCTCGATCTCGCGCTTGGAGTTCAGGCCGAGCTCCTTCTCGACGCCGACCTCGACCCACAGGCCCTGGCAGTCGAACCCGTTCTGGTAGATCAGGTCGCAGCCGCGCATGGCGGCGTAGCGCTGCCAGATGTCCTTCAGGGTACGGCCCCACCCATGATGGACGCCCATCGGGTTGTTGGCCGTGATCGGCCCGTCGATGAAGCTGAACGTCGGGCCGCCGCGGTTATGGTCGCGAAGCGTCTCGAACGTGCGCTCGCTCTCCCACCGCGCGAGCGTCGAGTGCTCGAGCGCGACGTGGTCAGGCTTCGCCGGGACCGGCTGGAAGGGCGACATCCGCGGGATTCTATGCCGCGGTCGCGTCCGCTCCGCTCAGCGCCTGCCGGCCTCCCGGCAGACGTGGACGAGCCTCAGGTACGAGCTAGTCCATCTCGTTCTTGTGCAGATACTCGTTGAACGCGGCGTGCTTCGCCAGGTAGCTCGACAGCTCGGCGAACCCGAACTCGAACCATTCCGACAGCCAACGCTCGTCGATCTCCACATGCTTTTCGTGCAGCTCGTCCATGAGACTTCCTCCAGACAGGGCCGCTGTCCGGGTGGTGCGATTTCCGCCTTCGCCGTCGGAGTCCTGTCTCGGCGGTGGCGGCTGATGGTGAAGTCATCGGCCGGGAGGGCGACGGGCTTTACGATTTCGTCACAAATCCGTTGCAGGTTGCGCTGCACGCCACAGGCGCCATTCGGCGACGGCCCGCTCCCCGTTTGGGAATGCGAGCTCCCCCGGAAGCGCGTCCGGCTCGAACCATCCGATCTCGGTCACGTCGTCGCGCGGCGCGCCCTCTCCCCCGCCGAGCACCCGGGCCGTGTAGAAGATGTTGAGCGTCGGCGCGCCGTCGCCGTAGCGGTCGGGGTAGATGCCGAGGACGTCGCCCACCTCGATGGTGAGGCCGGTTTCCTCGCAGAGCTCACGGCGCAGAGCGTCGGCGGGCTCCTCGCCCGCCTCGATGAACCCGCCCGGCGTGTCCCACATCCCGAGGCGGGGCTCGATGCCGCGCCGCGTGAGCAGGATGCGGCCGTCGCGCTCGACGACGGCGCTCACCGTCGGCGCGGGGTTCTCGTAGAGGACGAGCCCGCACGCGGGGCAGTGCAGGCGATCGGCATCCTCGCCCGGCACGGGGCCGTGCCGGAGCCCGGCAGCGCAGCGCGGGCAGATGCGCCAGTCCCTCACGCCACCCGGCGCAGGACGGCGTCGGACAGATCGGGCCAGCCGCCCGGCTGCATCATCCAGCCCGAGTACGTGCCCCGGTTGGCGAGGCACACGAGGCCGACGCGCTCGACCGGATCGGCCCACATGAGCGTGCCGGCGGCACCGAAGTGCGACAGGGTGGCGGGCGAGCAGGCGCGCGAGAGCCAGTGCGGCTCTTTCGCATCGCGGATGTCGCAGCCGAGCCCCCAGTCGGCGACGTCCCAGGTCTGAAACGACTCGATGCCGCCGGCGAGACCGGCGAACTGCACCCGCGCCATGTCGGCGAAGGTCTCGGGAGCGATCAGCGGCGCGCCGGCGGACAGGAGCACCTGGACGACCCGCGCGTAGGCCTCGACCGTCGCGAACGCTCCGCCCGCGGCGGTCGCCCGGCTGCGCCATTCGCGCGAGTTGAAGAGCTGAAGGCCCGGCCGCCAGACGCCCGGGTTCAGCACGGTGAGCGCCCGGCCGTCCTCGTGCTCGGGGAGTCCGAGGTAGGCGTCCATGCCGAGCGGCTCGAACACCGCCTGGCGAGCGTACTCCGGGTGCGGGAGGCCCGTCGCGGCGGCGATCAGCTCGCCGAGGACGGCGTAGCCCTCGTTCGAGTAGACGCGCCGCGACGCCGGCGGTCGAACGAGCTCGACCTCGAGCGGCGGCACGCCTGCCGGCCCCGACTCGGGCAGGCCCGACGCGTGCGAGAGGAGGTGGCGCGGGGTGACCGCGGCCCGCGGGCCGGACGCGTATGCCGCAAGATGGCGGCCGACCGGCTCGTCGAGCTCGAGCGCGCCCTCCTCCACGGCGACGAGCGCGGCGAGCGCCACGATGGGCTTGGTGAGCGACGCGAGCGCGAAGAGGCCCCCCGGTTCGGCCGCGCCCGCACGGCGGGTCTCGCGCATGCCCTCGGGCCCCACGATCGCCGCCGCGACCGCCGGGACGCCGGCCGCCTCTTGCCACGTATCGACCATCTCGAGCGCCACGGCGGGATCGTATGCGCCGTGTAAGGTTCGACGGAACGATGGGTGAGTTGGAGACCACGGGCGGGACGGGAGGCCCCGGCGGGGGTGACTTCGACCCGCCTCGAGGCGACGAGGGCCTCGACGACTGGTTCGCCCGCCGCCTCGAGGCGCAGGGGATCGTTGCGAACCGGGCCGGGTTCCCGACCGCGCGGATCCTGGCCGTCGTCGGGCTCGTCGTCGCGCTCGGCGCCCTCTTCTGGGTGATCTCGGGCACGGGCGGCGGCTCGTCGACCGCATCGCCACCGCCCACCCATCCGACGGGGACGACGACGACCACCACGACCGGCCAGCAGGGCGGCGGCAAGAAGACCGGCACCAAGGTGGACTGGCGGACGGTCCCGCTCACGGTCCTGAACGGCTACGGCGCGACCGGGGCCGCGGGGGCCGCGCAGCAGCAGCTCACGGTGCAGGGCTGGACGGTGGTCGGCGCGTCGAACGCCTCCACCTCGTCGATCACGCAGACCGTCGTCGTCTACGCCCCCGGGAAGCTGCCCGAGGCGAAGGTCGTCGCCACCCGGCTGCACCTTCCTCCACCCGTCCCGCTCGCCGACGCCACCGGCGTCGCGGCGGCTCCGGCCGGCGGCGTCGCCATCCTGCTCGGCTCCGACGGGCTGCCCGCAGTCGCCGGCTGAGGTCGCTGGCGGGATTCTGCGCCCGGCGTCGAAAGCCGGTGCGTGGTCCATCGCCGGATCGTCATCGACGTGCCCACGCGGACGATCGTCCGTGTGATCGCGCTCGTCCTCGCGGCCGCCGCGGCCGTGAAGATCGTCGACGCCGTGAGCCACGTCCTCACGTGGATCGCCGTCTCGGTCTTCCTGGCGGTGGCGCTCGAGCCCGTGGTGCGCGTCACCGAGCGCTGGATGAGCCGGACGTGGGCGGTGCTCGCCGTGTTCGGCGGGCTCCTCACGCTCGTGGCCCTGTTCCTGGCCGTTCTGATCATCCCGATCGCAACGCAGGTGGACGACCTGCGCGACGCGGCGCCGGGTTACCTCCAGCGGCTCGAGCGAAACCAGACGATCCGCGACCTGAACACCCGCTACAAGCTGGTGCAGAAGGCGCAGGACGCCGCCAAGCAGGCCCCGGGGCAGGTGTTCGGCGCTGCCGGCCGGGTTGTGAGCGGCGTCGTCGCCACGCTCACCGTCCTCTTCCTCACGCTCTTTCTGATGTTCGAGCTGCCGACCATGTCACGGGGGCTGCTGTCGCTGCTGTCGGAGGAACAGGCCGCCAGGGTGCGACTGGTGTCCGCCGACGTGAACCGGAGCATCGGCGGCTACGTCCTCGGCAACCTCGCCATCTCGGTCGTCGCCGGCGCGACCGTCGGGATCTCGCTCTGGATCCTCGGTGTCCCCTATGCGGCCGCCCTGGCCGTCTTCATGGGGGTATGCGACCTCGTGCCGCTCGTCGGCGCGACGGTCGGCGCACTCGCGGCGATCGGCGTGGCGTTCGCGGCCCAGGGCCTGACGGCCGGGATCGTGATGATCGTCGTGAACGTGGTCTACCAGCAGTTCGAGAACCACATCCTCCAGCCCATCGTCTACCGAAAGACGGTCCAGCTCTCGGCGTTCCTGGTGCTCGTCGCCGTCCTGATCGGCGGCGAGCTGATGGGCGTCCTCGGAGCGCTCGTGGCGATCCCCATCGCCGGCTCGCTCCAGCTCGTCGTGCGCGAGCTGCGAAAGGGCTCCGGGATCGCCCCGGCCGCCTCCGAGCCGGAGCCCGAGCCCGGCTGAACCACTGCGGCCCTCGCCGCACGGGGTTAGCCGCCGGCGGCCTCGCGCATCAGCTCCCAGGCCACGTCGACGTGCCCGGCCGTCGTCGCCATGTTCCCGATCGCCACCCGGATGGCGTAGCGGCCGCCCAGGTCGGTGTGCGAGACGAACGCGCGGCCGTCGGCGTTCACGTGGTCGATGATGGCGGAGTTCAGCCGGCGCAGCTCGCCCTCGTCGTCGAGGCCGGCCGGGTGGCGGCGGAAGCAGACCGTCGAGAACGGCACCGGCGCGAGCAGCTCCCAGCCCGGTTCCGCGTCGATCTCCGCCGCAAGGCGCCGGGCGAGCTCGATGTGGCCCGAGATGAGCGACGCCAGCCCCTCGGAGCCGTACGCGCGGATGACCATCCACAGCTTGAGGGCGCGAAACCGGCGGCCGAGCGAGAGCCCGTAGTCCATCAGGTTCACGACGCCGCCGTCCTCGGGCGTCGTCAGATACGCCGCCACCAGCGAGAATGCCGCCCGCAGGTCGTCCGGCCGCGCGGTGTAGAGCAGGCTGCAGTCGACGGGCGTGAAGAGCCACTTGTGCGGGTTGACGACGAGCGAGTCCGCCCGCTCGCAGCCGTCGAGCACGTGACGCATCTCGGGGACGACCGCCGCCGACCCGCCGTACGCGGCGTCGACGTGCAGCCACATGTCGTGGCGCGCGCACACGTCGGCGATCGCAGGGACCGGGTCGACGCTCGTCGTCGACGTCGTGCCCACGGTCGCGACCGCCGCGAGCGGGCGCACCCCCGCCACCACGTCTGCCGCAACGGCCTCCTCGAACAGGTCCGCGCGCATCCGGTATTCCGCATCGGTGGCGACCTTGCAGAGCCCCTCCTGCCCCAGCCCGAGCGCGATGCAGGCCTTCTCGACCGAGGAGTGCGCCTGGTCGGACGTGTAGACGCGAAGTCGCGGGAGGTCGGTCCGACCGGCCATCCCGCGCGTTCGGATCTCGAGGCCGGCCGCCTCCCGCGCGGCGGCGAGGGCGTACATCGTCGAGGCGGAGGCGGTGTCGGTGATCTCCCCGAACCAGTCCGGCGGCAGGCCGGTCAGCTCGGCCACCCAGCGCAGCACCCGCTGCTCGAGCTCGGTCGCGGCCGGCGACGTCCGCCACAGCATCGCGTTCACGTTGAGCGCGGCGGCGATCGTCTCGCCCAGGATCCCCGGCGGGGATCCGCTGATCCCGAAGTAGGCCATGAACCCCGGGTGGTTCCAGTGGGTGATCCCGGGGATGAGGACGCGATCGACGTCGGCCAGGATGTCGGTTAGCGGCTCGCCCGCGTCCGGCGGGTGCTCGGGAAGCGCGGCCGCGATCTCGCCCGGCTCGACCCTGGCCAGGACGGGCAGGTCGCCGACCCGGTCGAGGTAGGCGGAGCACCACTCGGCCGCCTGCTCGAGGGCGGCGCGCAGCTCACCCGACGTCGGAGGCGCGGTTGCCACGCCTCAAGCATGCCAGATGAGTGACTCCGACTTCGAGTAGACGGTGAAGTAGGCGGACGCGCCGTTTGTGGCCGTCGACCACAGGGTGCGGCCGGTGCCGTGCGGGATCCGGTAGACGCGGTGCGTGCGCCCGCTTGCCAGGTCGAGGCGCCACACGGCCGCGCCGCTCGCGGCCTGGCGGACGTAGACGACGGTGTCGCCGCTGATCGACGCGTGGCTGTACAACCAGATCGGCGTCTGGAGCTCCCTCCGGGTTCTGCGAAGGTCGATGCGGTAGATTCGGATCGAGCTTCGCCCCCTCCCGGTCACCGAATAGGCGACCCGCCGGCCGGAGATGTCGGGCTCCCCCAGATCGCTTCGCATTTTGGCCGAGGCGATCACGCGCGACTGGTTCGTGCCCAGGTCGTACAGGATGAGCCTGCGCTTCGTGGTCACGCGCCGGTAGACGAGCCAGTGTCCGAAGAGCGCCGGCTCGGTGCCCTTCAGCCGGAGCGTCCGCATGACGGCCAGGCTCCCGGTGTCGACGATCTGAAACTCGGAGCCGGTGTCGACGACGACCCGCGACCCGTCGACATCGGGCGTCCTTCCGGGGAGGCCGTGCACGACGCCGTTCACGCGCAGCTTGCCGTGGACGACGCCCCCGGTGACCTGATCCCACGCCAGGACGTGCCCCGGCCCGGTCGAGGGGTCGGCCACGTGGTGGGAGCCGAGGTCGAGCCGCACCGCCGCTCCGGCGGCCGCCGGAGCGGCGGTCGCGACGAGAACGCCCGCGAGCGCGGCCATGGCGCCGGCGTTCGCAGTGCGCAGGCCGCCGCCGCCGGCCCGCAGCCACCCGCCGGCGCGCTCGAACCGGTCGGCCGCCTCGTCCCAGTCGCGAAGACCGGCGGTCGCGGCGACGAGGACGATCGCACGGCCGGCGCCGAACGCGGCCAGCGCGACGGCGCCCGCCGCCGGGTCGGCCAGCACGATCGCGGCGACGACGGCCGCGAAGGTCGCCACCGGCACGTACGTGACGAACCCCAGCCCCAGGCCGGCGCCGTAGAGGAGGGCCGTGGCCGGCAGCGGCATGACCTCACGCCACCTCTGCGGCACCTGGCGGCGAAGCTGCGGGACGGGCATGCGCAGGATCCCGGCCTCACGGCCGGCGTAGGCGGCGACGATCGCTGCGGCCGCCCACGCCGCGTGCGTGCTCCCGCCCCCGGCCCAGGCGCCGACCGAGCCGAGCGCCCAGCCGAGCGCTGCCCCGGCCCCGACCGCACCGGCCGCGAATGCCCCCACCGCGATCAGCCATCTCCTCACCCCGTGCACGACGGGGGCGACCGTCTCGGCCACAGCCAGCCCTCAGGGCGACCAGGCGCCGGAGACGCCCGCGAGGAGCGCGCACGCGACGATGGCCGCCCCCGGATCCGGCGTGGCGCCGATGCCGAGCGCCATCCCGGCGGCGCCGGCGGCGGCGGTCGCTGCCACCGCCCTCAGCACGGCACCTTAGTGTCGTAGTAGAGGACGCAGAACACCTTGCGGCCGTGGAAGCAGTAGCCGACGAGCGCGGCATCGCCGTTGATGCGGCGGTTGTGGTGAGCGCAGCAGTCGACGAGCTTTCGGATCTGGCCCGAGCAGCACCGGTACCAGGCGCCGTCGAAGCGGGTGTGGAAGCCGTAGATGTCGGGCACCCAGTCCTGACACGGCCGGGTGCGCGGTGCCCGCGCCACGGGCTCGCCGGTGGGGCCCACCCGGCGGTTTCCCGCGCCGTCGAGGGCGTACCCCGAAGCATCGACGGGCCGTCCCAGGTTGTCGACCATATGCCCGTCGGACGGGCGCAGCGGATAGCCGTGCCGGTCGATCCGCGGCAGCTTCGGGAACGGGTGCGGGCACGGATTCGTGGTGAACGTGTGACCGCAGAAGCCGTAGTACCTGGTGCTCTCCGGGCCGAGGGATGACGAGCCGGCGAGCGGCCCGGCCACCCACGCGATGATCGGCGCGCCGATCCGGCTCAGGAAGCCCGAGCGGCTGTGCCGCGAGGCGACACCCCGGGCCATGTCCTCGCCGTCACGCCACATCGCCGACCGCCGCGTCGCGGGCCCGACTGCCGCCGGCGGCGACGAGGCTTTCGAGCTGCTCGAGCGTGTTCACGGTGCCCTTGGCCCTGACGACGCCCGCCGCGTCGAGATAGACCGCGTAGGGCGTCCCCGGCACGTCGAACGCGGCGTGCAGCTCCGGCCCGCCGTCGTCCTCGTAGGCCGCGTGGACAACGGCCAGCGCCGGGTCGCGCTCGAGCACGCGCAGGCCCGGGACGATCTGGTGGCAGACCGGGCAGCCGGCCGACGTGAACGCGACGAGGGTCGCGCGTCCCAGGGGCAGCGCCGCGCGCTCGACGGAAGCGCCCAGCTCGGGCCCTTCGCCCTCCTCCTCGAGCGCGCCGCGCGGCCCGAGCCGCAGGTGCAGCACGCCGACCTGCCGGTAGAGCGAGAGGACGAGCACGACCAGCGCGACGACGGCCAGCCAGAGCAGGGCGTACGAGGCCTCCCAGAAGCCCTCGCCGAGCCGCAGCGTGACGCCCTCGGCGGCGGCGACGGCGACGGCGACGAGCGCGCCGTTTCGAAGCAGCGTCAGCGGGCCGGGGCGGCCGGGCCAGGGCAGGCACCCGCACGACGGCGGCGCCGAGCCGCGCGCAAGCTCGCCGCCGAGGACGACCGTGAACGCCGCCAGGAGGGCGGCCGCGCACCACGCCGCCCACGTGCGGTCGGCGAGGAGGCCGAGAGCGACGACGAGCTCCGCGGCGGGCAGGCCGACGGCCACCGCGCCGCGGGCGGGCACGAGGGCGTATCCGTCGAGCGCCGCCCGCCAGGCCCCGAACCGCGCGATCTTCGCGATCGCGGCGACGGCAAGAAGCGCACCAAGAAGCGGCGCGAGTGGGATGACGACCACGGGCATCCGCGACCAAGGCTAGAAACCGGTGCGGACGGACCCGCCGGGATCTACAGCGTCGACTCGACCCGCGTCAGCGCGGCGTCGAGACGGGCCGCCGTCTCGTCGATCTCGGCGTCCGAGATGACGAGCGGCGGGGCGAGCATGAGCGCGTCCATGTGCCCGGTGCCGACGGGCGTCGGGCACGAGTAGATCATGAGGCCGTTCGCCTTGGCCTCCTTGGCGACGCGGCCGCACACGCCCGCCGACGCGGCGAAGCGCTCGGCTGCAGGCGTGCGCAGCTCGATCCCCTGGAGCAGCCCGCGGCCGCGCAGCGAGTGGACGATCGGATGCCGGGCGCGCAACTCCTCCAGCCGGTCGCGCAGCCGGGCACCGCGCGCCTCGGCCGCCTCGACCAGCCCGTCCTCCTCGATGACGTCGATCACGGCGGAGCCGACGGCGCATCCGAGCGGGTTCCCAGAGAACGTGTGCCCGTACGAGAATCCGTCCGGCGAGCCTTCGACGACCTCGCGCAGCCGGCGCGAGGCGACCATCCCCGACAGCGGGACGACGCCACCGCCGATGCCCTTCCCGAAGGTGATGACGTCGGGCACGACCGCGCTGTGCTCGACCGCGAACCAGTGCCCCGTCCGGCCGAACGCGGTGATGACCTCGTCCGCGACGAGGAGGACCTCGTGGCGGTCGCACACCTCCCGCACGGCCTCGAGATAGCCGTCGGGGAGCGGGACCGCCGCGCCCGAGGACCCGGTGACCGGCTCGACGACGAACGCCGCGACGTGGTCGGCGCCCCGCGACAGGATCGCCGCCTCGAGGGCTGCCGCCCCCTCCTCGGCCGTATCGCAGTTGGGGACGACCGCGTACTTGCGCAGGAGCAGCTCGAACGGCGCCCGCCAGCGCGAGCCCGAGAGCGAGAGTGCGCCCATGGTCGAGCCGTGGTACGAGGTGACGCGCGACAGGAACTCGACCTTGCCGGCCCGCCCCTGGAGCTCCCAGTAGAGCACCGCGAGATGCAGGGCGGACTCGTTCGCCTCCGAGCCCGACGAGTTGAAGAAGCACCACTCGAGGTCGCCGGGCGCGACCCGCGCCACCCGCTCGGCCAGGTCGAGCATCGGCTCGTTTCGGAACGAGAAGCGGTAGGTGAAGGTGAGCTCCCCGGCCTGCGCTCGGAGCGCCTCGACGACCCGCGGATGGCAGTGGCCGAGCAGCATCACCATCGCCCCGCCACACGCGTCGAGGTAGCGACGGCCGTCGGCGTCCTCGATCCAGCAGCCGTCCCCCCGCACGGCCACCGGCAGCGCGGAGCCTGGGCTGGCGGTCATCGAGTAGTCGGCACGGGCGGGGGATTTCACCGGGCCACTGTACCGGGAGTCGGTTTGGGGGCACACCAAGTCGCGCGGGTGGCGGCGGTTGGCGATGGCGGGCGGTGCCAAGTGGCGTTCGGAATGCCCGCCAATCGGCGTTCAGGGCCACCGCCAAGTGGCGGTCTCACGGCCCCGGCAATTGGCACGCGTAACCACCACCAAGTGGCGTTCAACGCCACCGCCAAGTGGCGGAGCTCCGCAACCAAACGCTAGACCGACTGCACGGGCGCCTTGAGCGCCGCCCGAAGCTCGACGACCACCGGCGCGTCGAGATCGGTCAACGCCTCAGCCAGCGCCGCCCGGAGGCCGCCCACGCCGTCCGCCGCCACATACCGCACGCCGCACGACGCGGCGAGGCCGGCGAAGTCGGGCGCGTTCAGCTCGACGGCGACGGTGCGGCCGAACATCGTCTCCTGATAGTTGCGCAGGATCCCGTACGCCGAGTCGTTGACGACGAGCGTGACGAACGCGAGGCCCTCGGCGCGCGCGGTCAGGAGCTCGTGGCCGCCCATCAGGAAGCCGCCGTCGCCGACGATCGCGACGGTCGGGCGGTCGGGGTGGGCGGCGGCCGTCCCGAGCGCGAGCGGGACGCCGCATCCCAGCGCCCCCGAGGCCGGGTACACGAATGAGCCGGGCCGCTTGGCGTCGAGGTAGTGCGCCGCCCAGTAGGCCGCGACCGTCATGTCGGCGATCACGATCGCGTCCTCCGGTAGCACGTCGTGGAGCACGTGCATCAGCTCCACCTCGTCGGGCGCGCCCTGGGCGCCGACCTCGGAGTCGCGCCCCTGGAGCGCGGCCCGCACCGCCGCCTCGCCGTCGCGCGACCCGGGGCTCACGCCGCCGTCGAGGAGCGCCCGGCAGAAGAGGCCGACGTCCGAGACGATGCCCTCCGCCGGCCGGAAGGTGCGCCCGAACCGGCCCGCGTCGAGGTCGACGTGGACGAGTGCCGCCGGGATCGGGAGCGCCCAGTTCGCGGTCGTCTCCTGCGAGAAGCGCGTGCCGAGCGCAAGACACAGGTCGGCCCGCTCGACGAGCTGGCGCATCGACGGCTCCTCCACCGACGAGCCGGCGTGCAGCGGATGCCCCGTCGGAACCGTGCCCTTGCCGTTGTAGGTGGTGATGACGGGGGCGTCGAGCGCCTCCGCGAGCGCACGGACGGCGTCGGCCGAGCGGCGGGCACCGCCTCCGGCCCAGATGATCGGCGCCTGCGACTCCTCGAGCAGGGCCCGAACACGGGCGACGGCCTCCGGGTCACCCCCGGGCAACGTCACGCGGGCGACCGGAAGCGGCGCCTCCGAAGCCGGCGCGGCCATCACGTCGGTCGCGATCTCGATCGTCGCCGGCCCGGGGTCGAGCGCCATGCGCCCGAACGCCTCGGCGACCGCGGCGGCCAGGTCGTCGGGCGTCGTGGGGAGCGCGTGGAAGCGCGACACGGCGGCGAACGCCCGCGACTGGCCCCGGCTCTCGTGCAGGTAGCCGCGGCCCGCGCCGACGAGGTCGGTGGGAATCTGGGAGGTCAGGTGAAGGACGGGCGCGCTCGACGCGTCCGCCTCCGAGAGGGCGGCGAGCGAGTTCAGGGCCCCGGGCCCGGTCGACGTCAGGTAGACACCGGGCTTCTCGCCCGTCCTCGCGTAGCCGACGGCGCCGAACCCGGCCGCCTGCTCGTGGCGCACGACGACCCGCCTGATCGGCGAGCCGATGAGCGCGTCCCAGAGGGGCAGCGCGTGGATGCCGGGAAGCCCGAAGACGACCTCGACGTCATGTGCCTCGAGCGCCTCGACGAGGACCTGGGCGCCTGTGCGCACGGCGGGAGGCGCGACGGTCACGACCGGGAGCCTACTTCTGCGACGCGGAGATGAACGCCACGAGGTCGTTGATGTCTGACGACGAGAGCGTGGACGCGAAGGTCGTCGGCATGACCCCGTCGGCGTAGCCCGACGGGACGTACGCGCCCGGATCGTCGATCGACGACTTGATGAACGCGTCGAGCGGCTCGCCCGCCTTGCTCGCGTCGGCGGCGAGCGTGTCGAGATCGGGGCCGACGGTCCCGCTCGTGCCGGCCGCTGCAAGCGTGTGGCAGCTGCCGCAGCCGCCGGCGCCGGTGAAGATCACCTTGCCGTTGTCGGCGTTACCGGTCGCTCCGCCCGTCGAGCTGCCGCCCGTGTCAGGGGGCGGGGTGGATGTCGGAGTCGACGTCGGGCCGCTCGAGAGCGAGGCAGTCGAGAGCGGCAGAGGCCCGAGCCCGACGCTCGTCGCACCGCTTGTCGTGGTACCGGTCAGGACGATCACGATGATCATCGCGACCACACCCGCAACGGTTCCGATGAGCCCGACAACGAGGACCTTGATCATGGCCGCGCGCACTATATCGGGTGTCACCGCGAAGGCGAGAAATACCGCAAGCAGGGGATACGAACGTCCGCGTCGAACGCCGAGGCCGGAGAGTGATGCTTGACAAGCGTGACATCCAGACGCTGATGTACTGCATCCGGGTTGCCGAGACTGCCGGAGTTTGGCAGCCGGGCTCCCCGGTGCGGACGCCCAACGACCTCGAGTGCAAGCTCGCCGCGCTCCTGCACGAGATCGAGGCCACGAGGGTTCGCGACATCCGCGCCGCCGCCTGACCCCGGCCCCCGCTGCGCTACGTTGGCGCGCGCCGTGCGCGCATTCGTCGCGATCCCGCTTCCGGAGTCCCTGAGGGAGGAGCTCGCCGCCTATGCCGCCGCCGCCGCACAGGATCTCGGCGCCCGGCCAACGCCGGCCGGGAACCTGCACGCAACCGTCCACTTCCTCGGCGACGTCCCCGACAAGCACGCCGGTGTTCTGGCGTGCGCGCTCGCTCCGGTCTGCGCCGGGTTCCCGGCCCTCGCGCTGCGAGTGGGCGAGGCGGCGCTCGCTCCGCCCGGCCGCCCGCGGATGGTGTGGGCGAGGCTCGAGGCGCCGGACGAGCTCGCCGAGCTGGCGCGGGCGATCGCAGCTGCCGCAGCGCCGCTCGCGCCCGACGCGCGGGCGCCGCGGACGGGAAGCCCCCACGTGACGCTGGCCCGCCTTCGACGGCGCCCGCCGCGCGGGACCGCACTCCCTCCTCTCGCCGCCGCCGGCACGGCCGTGGCGGTCGAGGCGTGCACGCTGGTTCGATCGGAGCCCGGCCCCGGCGGCTCGCGCTACACGACCCTGGCGACGCTGCCGCTCGCGACCGGCTGACTCAGACCGGCCGCCGGAAGCGGGCCCGCCACACGCGCAGCTCGAACGTCGGCGCGCCGATCAGCTCGCGCACGTGCTCGGCGGCTGACCCGCCGCAGCCGGCAACCTCCAGCCACGGGTCGACCTCGTAGAGGCGCAGCCACATCTCCTCGGCGTCCAGGTCGAGGCCGGCCCCGAGCAGCGGCACTCGCGGCTCGCCGGCCGTGATCAGCCGGCCGTGCTCGGGGTCGCGGATGCGCTCGATCTCCTCCCACCGGCGCGCCCGGGCGGGGTCGTCGTCGGCGATGAAGTCCTCGAGCACGATCCGCCCGCCCGGTGCGAGCACGCGCGCCATCTCGTCGAGCGCGCGCGGTGGGCGGGCGATGTGGTGCAGGCTGTTGACGCAGGTCACGAGGTCGAAGCCGGCGTCGTCGAACGGCAGCTGCTCGGCCCGGCCGAGCGCCCGCCCGACGCCATCCGGGACGAACTCGAGCAGCCGCGCCGACGCGTCGAGCACCGTCATCGACCCCACCCGCGGAAGCAGCGCCGCGGCCAGCGACCCCGGCCCCCCGGCGACGTCCAGGGCGCGATCGCTCCCGGCCGGCTCGCACCATCCGACGAGACCCGTCCAGTCCCGCCCCGCCGCCATCGCGGCGTAGCGCTCGGCGGTGCGATCGAAGCGGCTACCGGCGGACAAACGCCACCGCCTCCTCCCGCGTCGTCACCGCTCCTGCCGCCTGCTCCTCCGCCAGCGCGTCCACCAGCACGCCGATCTCGGGCCCGGCGGCACCCGTGAGCTCGGCGATCTCGTCGCCGCGAAGCAGCGGCGGGCGGTCTTCGTGCTCGAGCTCGGCGACGACTCGAAGCAGCTCGTCGGCCGTCTCGGTGTGGGCGCGGACGTACGACTGCCGCGCGCGGACGCCGCGCGTCGCAAACCGGTCGGCGAGCGACACCACGACGCTCGCGTGCGTGTGCGGCTCGGTCGCTCGCAGGTAGCGGTAACCGGCGCGGCGGTCGAGCGGGCGATCGTGCACCATGAACCCGAGCCGCAGGTGCTCGGCGACGAGCAGCGCGCAGAAGCGGATCGTCGAGGTCGCCGCCCGCCAGCGCTTGAGGATCCGCCCGGTCGTCTCGGCGCCCTTGCGGTCGTGGCCCATGAACCCGATCCGGCCGCCGTCCGAGACGGTGCGAGTGCTCGGCTTCTCGATGTCGTGGAAGAGCACCGCAAACCGCAGGGCCGTCCGCGCATCGAGCTCGTCGCCGACCGGCTCGTCGAGCGCCACGCGGATCGCGTCCGCGTGCCGGGGCAGGTAGTGGTCGGGGTGCGCGGCGATGTCGGCGGCGGCGTCGAGCACCTGGAGCGTGTGCTCGAAGACGTCCAGATGGTGAAACGGGCTCTGCTCGCAGCCCCGCATCGGGATCGCCTCGGGGAGGATCACGTCGAGGACGCCGAGCCCGTCGAGCACGCGGACGGCAACGTCGGGATGGTCGGGCGTGAGCAGCCGCCGCATCTCCGCATAGATCCGCTCACCGGCGGACCGGTCGGCCAGGTGGGCGTCGCGGCGGGCCAGCCGCTCCGCCCCGGGATCGACCGTGAACCCGAGCTCGTGGGCGATGCGGGCCAGGCGCAGCAGACGGAGCGGGTCGTCGGTGAACACGCGATCCGAGACCAGGCGCAGCCGCCCTTCGGCCAGGTCGGCGAGCCCGCCGAACGGGTCGATCACATCGGCATCGGCGTCGGCGGCGGCGACCGGCATCGCCATGGCGTTCACGGTGAAGTCACGCTCCCCCAGATCGGCCACGATATCGCCACCGCGCCGGCCGGTGAAGTCGACCGTGCGCCCGGCGAGCACCACGCGCCAGGCCCCGTGGGCCTCCGAGAGGGCAAACGGCGACCCACCGGTCTCGCGCGCAAGCCGCCGCGCGGCCGGCGCCGGGTCGCCCGCCACGACGACGTCGACGTCGACGACCGGGCGGCCCAGCCGGAGGTCGCGGACGCACCCGCCGACGAAATGGGCGCCGTCGCCGTCGATCAGGCCGCGGATCTCGTCAAGCACCTCGGAGGACATGCTCCACCCTCCGTGGCCGCGGCGCGAGCGACGTCACGATCTCGTAGTTGATCGTGCCGGCGATCCGGGCCCACTCCTCGGCCAGGATGCGCTCGCCGCCGTCCTCCCCGATCAGCGTCACGACGTCGCCGGGCTCGACGTCGCACTCCGAGCCGATCACGAACGTCAGCTGATGCATGCTCACGGTGGCGGCCACGAGGCGGCGGCGGCCCCGGACGAGCACGTCGGCCTTGCCGGAGAGGACGCGCGGCACGCCGTCGGCATAGCCCACCGGGACGAGCCCGATCCACGTCGGCCCGGACGCCACGAACCGCCGGCCGTAGCCCGCGCTCTCGCCGGTCGCGAGCAGCTTCACGTCGGCGACGAAGCTCTCGAGCCGGATCGCCGGAGCGAGGCCGTCGGCGGCCGGATCGGTCCCGAACGGCGAGAGGCCGTAGACGGCGATCCCGCACCGGACCGCGTCGAAGCGGGCCTCGGGATAGCGAAGGACGGCGGCGCTGTTTCCGATGTGGCGCCTGCAGGCGGGGAAGCGCTCCGCCAGCTCGCCGAACCGGGCGATCTGACCGCGGGTGAACGCCTCGTCGGCGTCGGCCACCGCCAGGTGGCTCATCAGGCCGCCGAGGGCGAGGACGTCGCCGCCGGCGAGCTGCTCGCCCACCCGCAGCGCGTCGTCCGCAGCCATCCCCCAGCGCCCCATCCCGGTGTCGGCCTTGACGTGGACCCCGAGCGGCGAGCGGGCGGCGGCCCGGAGGCGGGCGAAGCCCTCCACCGAGGTCACCGTGACGTCGACACCCTCGACCTCGCTCTCCTGGCCGGAAACGAGCGGCGCCATCACGAGCACGGGCACGTCGCCCAGCTCGTCCCGCAGACCGCGGGCCTCGTCCCAGGTGGTGACGCACAGCCGCTCCGCGCCGGCCGCGAGCGCGGTGCCGCCCACCGCGGCCGCACCGTGCCCGTAGCCGTCGGCCTTGACGACGGCCCACACCTCGGCGCTCCCGGCGGCGTCGCGCAGGCGGGCGACGTTGGCGGCGACCGCGGCAAGGTCGACCGTCACCGTCGCGCGGGCACCGGCCGTTCCGATCACGGAAGCACCTCCGGGAGCGCGTCGATCACATCGGTCGCGATGATGCCCGACGGCCCGCGCCGCTCGACCGCCCGCCGCCCGGCGAGGCCGTGCACCTCCGCTGCGATGCACGTCGCGACGCCCGGATCGCCGCCCTTGGCGAGCATCGCGGCCACGGCTCCGGTGAGGACGTCCCCCGACCCCGCCGTGGCCAGCCCGGGCGGGCCGGCGTGGGACACGCCCAGGCCCCCGTCGGGGTCGGCGACCAGTGTGTCGGACCCCTTGAGCAGGACGATGCAGCCGCTCGCGGCCACGGCCCTGCGCACGGCTTCGAGCCGGTTGGCCCGCACCCAGTCGGCCTCGACGCCGAGCAGCCGGGCCATCTCGCCCTCGTGCGGCGTGAGCACCGTCGGGCCGGGGCGCTGCCGCAGGCGCCCCAGCCGGCCGCTGAACGCGAAGAGTCCGTCCGCGTCGATGACGATCGGCCCCGCGTGCTCCGCGGCGACGCGCCGGGCGAGCGCGACCGCCTCGTCCGACCGGCCGAGTCCCGGGCCGAGCGCGACCGCGTCGGCACGTGCGAGCAGGTCGAGCGCGTCGGGCAGCGCGCGCACCATGATCTCGGGCACGCGCCCCTCGAGCGCCGGAACGGCCTCCTTCGGCGCGGCGATCCAGGCGACGCCCGCCGAGGCCCGGAGCGCGGCGAGCGCGGTCATGAGCGGCGCCCCGATGTAGCCGGGCGCGCCCCCGATCACGAGGACGGCCCCGGCCGTGTACTTCGAGCCGCGGACGGCCTTCGGCCAGGCGGCCGCCAGCGTCTGAGGGCCCAGCAGGGTGGCCGCCGTCCCCTGATCGACGCTCGGCGGGATGCCGATGTCGGCGACGACGACGCGGCAGGCGGCGCTCCTCCCGGGCTCGATCGCCGTCCCGAGCTTGCGGCCGTGGAAACAGACCGTGACGTCGGCCGCGACGGCCGCTCCCGCGACGGCCCCGGTCGAAGCGTCGACACCAGACGGCACGTCGAGCGCGACGACGGTGCCGATCGGCGGCCGCATCGCCTCGATCGCCCCCGCGGCGGCACCCCGCGGCGCGCCGCGAAAGCCGGTGCCGAGAAGCGCGTCGACGACGACGTCCGCCCGCGTGAGGCGCGCGCGGCGCACGCCGTCCACGACCTCGATGCCGAGCGTGCGCGCGATGTCGTGATTCAGGCGGGCGTCAGCCGGGAGCTTGCGGGCGTCGCCCGCGACCAGGCACTCGACCTCCCAGCCGGCGCCGTGCAGGTGGCGGGCGACCACGAACCCGTCGCCGCCGTTGTTCCCGGCGCCGCACACGACCGCGGCTCGCCCGCCCGCGCCGAGCTGCATGATCTCCTCAGCGGCGGCGAGGCCGGCGCGCTCCATCAGCACGGCGCCGGGGATGCCGACGCCCTGGATCGCGGCGGCGTCGACGGCACGCATCTCGTCGGCCGTGTAGAGCGCGAGCGGGCCGCTCATGCGTCGTGCACGATGGCGACGGCCGCCGCCATCCCCTTGGAATGCGTCATCGAGAGATCGATGCCTCCGGCGCTCACGCGCTTGGCCCAGGCCGCCGTGCGGCCGGTCAGGCTCACGCCCGGCTTCGGCCGGCCCACGATCTCGATCTCGCGCCACGTGAACGGGACGCCGAACCCGAGCGCCTTGCCGACCGCCTCCTTGCCGGCGAACCGGGCGGCGAAGTGCTGAGGCGGGTTGGCCCGCGACATGCAGTACTCCCGCTCGGCCGGCGTGAACACGCGCTCGATGAACCGCGGGTGACGGACGAGGGCCCGTGCAACCCGGTCGATCTCGATCAGGTCGATCCCAACCCGCATGCCGGCCATACTATGCTAGGGGTGTGCCGCGAGCGGTTCCCCTGACGCCCACCGCCACGTGGTGGCCGAGCAGCCTCTACCAGACGACAACGCTCGAGCTGCGCCGCGGCAGCGAGCGGCTCCTCGTCGATCCGGGCATCTCGCCCTGGGAGATCGACGAGGTCGTCACCGCCCGGTCGGACCCCGTCACCCAGGTGCTCGTCACCCATGCCGACTGGGATCACGTGATGGCACTGGGCGTCCTTCCCGACGCGCCCGTGACCGCTTCCATCCGCGCCGCCGAGCGCATCCGCTCAGGTGAGGCGAGGGCATCGATCGAGAAGGAGTCGGTCGAGGCCTACGTTCCGTATGTGGCCCTCGATGCGCTCCACTGCGAGCAGGATGTGGAGCCACCGGCCGACGTCATGCTCGGGCCCTGGAGCGCCGTCTGCCGCGCCGGCAACGGCCATACCGACGACGGCCTGATCACGTGGTTCCCGGACGAGCGCATCCTGGTGGTCGGGGACTACCTCTCGGAGCTCGAGATCCCGTTCTCGTACTCGTCAGTGCGCGACTACCAGGGCACCCTGCACACGCTGATCGGCGTCATCGAGCGTGAGCAGCCCGAGTTCGTGGTCGTCGGGCACGGACGGCCGCACTCCGCCGAGCGGGCGCTCGCGATCGCCGACGAGGACCTGGACTACATCGACGCGGTGCTGGCGTTCGCCGATGCCGGCTGCCCGGCCGACCAGGCCGAGCGGATCGGCGTGCCGTTCCGAGGCGGCGGCCCGTACGACCGCGTGGCCCACGGAGCCAACGTCAAGCTGGCCTGCGAAGCGGCCGGCGCACAAATTCCGGCCTGAGCCTCTTTCGTCCGCGGCGCTCGTGCCGATAACGGACATGTGCCCCGTATCGTCCAGATCCGCCGCCACCACCTCGGCCCGCGCGTCTACGTGGCCGGCGTGCGTGTGCACGAGTGCTGGGCGGGCCTCGCTGCCTCCCTGGCACTGCTCGCGGCCGAGGCGACGAACCACACCGAGCACCGCCGCTTCGAGACGGCCATCGCCCTGGTCGCCACCTGGATGATGGCCAAGGACTGGCCGGACTTCTTCCCGTCACGCCGCGACACGTACGCGTGGCGCGTGGGAGTGCACCGCCGCGACGGCTGAGCCGCCGCGACGGTGCGAGTGCCCGCTACTCCTTGAACATCCCGAACATCTGCTGAGCGACGCCGCCCAGCCTGGTGAAGTCGCCTCCGACCACCAGCGTGCTCGGGCCCGCGGCGATCGTGAAGACGCCGAGGTTGCTGTTGGCCGCCGGGTGCCACGACTGGAGCGCACCGGTCGCGTCGTCGACAGCCATCAGGTGGTTCCGGCTCGCGACCCGGGTGCAGAAGTTGTTCCCCGGGATCGGGCCACAGTAGGCCTCGAAGTGGCCTCCCGCATAGGCGATACCGTCGATCACGACGACGTTCTCGACGTTTCCGGTGACGCCCTCGATCCAGACGAGGTCGCCGGTGGCGGGGTTGAACTTCATGAACGAGCCGCCGTTACCGGTGCCCGCGCCGTAGATGAAGCCGCCGAAGTTGGAGAGCCCGACGACGTCGAACGGGCGGAACGAGCCGCGCGTCGGCCCGTGCCACGTCCATGCGACGGACGTGCCGGTGTTGGGGTCGACCGCGCCGATCGCGTTGCTCGAGACGCCGTTCAGCGTGTTGAACGCCCCGCCGATGACGACGCGGTTCGAGCCGTCGTTCGTGGTCAGGATCGCGTCCACCGGGCCGTCCGTGACGGGCGCCCAGCCCGACTGGAAGGCGCCGCTGGCCGGATCGAACGCGCCGCTGTAGTTCCGCGGTGCGGTGAACGCGCCGCCCAGGTACAGGTGGCCGTTCGACAGGTCGATCGTGCGCACCTCGCCGTTCAGGCCCGACACGCGGAAGGCGGTGTTGACGGCCCCTGTACTGGCGTTCACGGCCGCGGCCCTCTTGCGGTTCGCGCCGCCGACGGTACCGAAGCCGCCGCCGAGATAGATGTTGTTGCCGTTGACGTAGATCGCGCTCACGAGGCCGTTCACGTTCGGGTTCCACGGCAGGAGCGCGCCGGTCGTCAGGTTGATCGCCGCCGCGTGATTTCGCGTGACCTCGCCCGTTCCGGCGGAAGCACCCGAGGGGCGCAGCGACGTGAACTTCCCGCCGATGTAGGCGGTGGTGCCGCTGACCGTGATCGTGGTGACACGGCCGTTCGTCTGCCACGACGGCACCGGCCTCGAGCCGACGATCGCGGCGTGTGCGGGTGCGGCCAGCGCCGCCCACGCGGTGACGGCCAGCGCCGCCTTCAACAGGGTCGTCCTACCCACAGTCATGCCTCCTCGATGCCTTATCCCGCAAGCCTACGACGATGCCGGCACCTGTCAAGATCTGGTGGGCTCGTGTGGGCAATGTGGCACGCCGTTCGTGAAACAGTGGTACCTGGTACCGATGGTTCATCCGCTCCGGAACCGCGTGACGCCGCTCGGTGAGTTGGTGTCCCATCCTGCTCGGGGGCTCGTGTACGGAAACCGCGGTTGCCTCCACGACGACGCCGGCCGGATCCGGCGGAGCCACAACGGCCGGCGCTGGATCGCCTGCCGGCTCGAGTTCCGCGGCTGGCTGCGGCGGCCGCTGCTTCAGCCCGGGAAGTTCACGGAGCTCTTCTTCCTCGACGAGGCGACCGCGATGGCGGCCGGGCACCGGGCGTGCGCACTCTGCCGGCGGGAGGACTACAACCGCCTGGGGGCGATCTGGCGGGAGCTCCACCCGGAACAGACCGGCGCCGACGCCATCGACGCGCAGCTTCACGGCGAGCGGCTCTCGGGGCGTGGCCGGCGGATTCACGATGTCGCCGCCGCCGACCTGCCCGACGGCGCCTTCGTCCTGCACGAGCAGGAGCCGTGGCTCGTGCTCGGCGGCGAGCTCCGGCGATGGACGCCGGTGGGCTACGACCGTCGCGTGCGCCGGCCCACGGGCCGTGCGCTCGCGATCACGCCGCCGTCCCTGGTCGGGGTCCTGCGATCGGGCTGGGAGCCGCTCGTCCCGCTGCTTCACCCCACGGCGATCGACGGTCGATGAACGGCGTGCAATAGTGGGGTCTGACCCCGTTCTTGCATCCCCATGGGTCAGCTCACGTCGTAGGTCGTGAGCTCGACCTGGTGGCCGTCGGGGTCGCGGATGTAGAGCGAGTGGCAGATCGTGTGGTCCCAGAGCTCCGCGCCGATCCCGCGCTCGCCGAGCGCGGCCCGGACGGCGTCGAAGCTCGGGCGGTCGAGCCGGATCGCGAAGTGGCGGCTCGCGCCGTCGGCCCCGACCGCATCCCCCGCGACCGGCTCGAACAAGGCCACGCATGCGTCGCCGTTGCAGAGGACGACCGGGTCGCCCTGCCCGTCCCACACGTCGGCGAACCGGCGCTCCATCGCGAGCACGTCCGCGTACCACGCGATCGAGCGCTCCATGTCGGCGACGACGAGGGCGACGTGGTCGAGCCCCTGCGTTCCAAAGGTCATCCGGCTTCGAAGGTAGCACGGATCGCGCCGCCACCTACGATCTGCTCATGACGCCGCCGCTGGTCGTCTATCTGCTCTGTGGCTTCGTCGGTTCGGGCAAGACGACATACGCCCGCGGCCTCGAGGCCCAGGGGGTCGTGCGGCTCTCGATCGACGAGCATGTGTTTCGCCGACATGGACGGCACGGGGTCGACTATCCGGAGCACGAGTACCCGGCCCATGCCGCTGCCGCGATCGATGAGCTCGACAACCGCCTCATCGAGCTGCTCGCCGAAGGACAGTCAGTCGTCCTCGACTTCGGCCTTTGGTCGAAGGTGGACCGCGACTGGTACAAGCGGCTGATCGAGCAGCACGGTGCTCGGTGGAGGCTCGTCTATTTCAGGGCCGACCCCGGGGTGCTCCGCCGGCGTCTCGACGAACGGAATCGCCGAAGCGACACCGACCCGAACGCGCTCAGGGTCGAGCACCGGCACTTCGAGGAGTTCCTCCACCCGCCATCCGGCGAGGCGAAGAGATTGTCGAACAGGTCTAGGCGGGTGCTGTTCCTCCTCATCGGATCGAGCGCCGCAGGCAAGACGTTCGCGCTGGACGAGCTGCGCCGGCGCGGCCTCGACATGGCCATTCACGACTTCGACGAGATCGGCGTCCCGCCCGGCGCCGACGAGGCGTGGCGCCGCCGATCCAACGAGGTGTGGATCCGCCGTGCGCTGGACCTCCAGGCCGAGGGGCGCGACCTGCTCCTCGCCGGTCAGACGCCGTATGCGGAGCTCCTCGCCTCGCCGTCGGCCACCCTTCTCGACGCGGTCGCCGTGTGCCTCATCGACTGCGACGACGAGACGCGCCTCGCCCGGATCCGCGCCCGAGGGCCGGAGTGGTTCTCGCGCAGCGGTGCCGAGCTCGCGGACTACCTCGCATGGGCGGAGTGGCTGCGTCGCCACGCCGGCGAGCCGGGCGGGCGGCTGGCGACGGTCGACACGTCCGGCGTTCCCGTCGAGCGGGTCGCGGATGCCGTCGTGGAGTGGATCGAGACCGAACGGCGGCGATAGGTCGCCCGGGGCTCCGGGCGGTATCTTGTGTCGCGAAGGCCATGACCATCCGCACCGCCACGACCTCCGTTCCCGTGGCCGCCGGTCTTTTCGCTGCGGCGGCCGTGGCGTGGCTCGTGGTCGTCGTCCAGGCGGGCGGGATGGAGTCCGCACCGGGGACGATGGGTCTCAGCGCGGCCGCGTTCCTCGGGCTGTGGGCCGTGATGATGGCGGCGATGATGCTGCCCGCGCTCGCGCCGCTCGGCGCGCTGTACGCCGGCGAGCGCCCGGGCCGGAGCGCACGTGCGGTCGGGCTTGCGGCCGGCTACGTGCTGACGTGGGCGCTCTTCGGCGGGCTCGCGCTGGCCGTCAGCGTCGCCGCCGGCGATCTGGCCGATCGCAACGAGTCGGCCGCCGCATGGGTGGGGGCCGGCCTGCTGATCGGGGCCGGGGTCTACCAGCTGAGCCCGCTCAAGGATCGCTGTCTCTCGGCGTGCCGCTCGCCGCTCCACATCCTCATGCGAACCGGCGCGTATCGCGGTCAGCTTCGGCACGTGCGCGCCGGGATCTACCACGGCGCCTACTGCGTCGCCTGCTGCTGGTCGCTCATGATCGCGCTGATCGCGCTCGGCGTGATGGACCTGCGCTGGATGGTCGTCTTCGCGATCGTCATCACGCTCGAGAAGCTGTGGCGGTACGGGAGGTACGTCGCCCTCGTGGCCGGCATCGGGCTCATCGCGCTCGGCCTCATCGCACCGTCGCACCCCGGCATCGTCCCCGGCCTCCACCCCACGCCGATGCCGATGCCGATGGAGTCGATGTGAACTGGCAGATCTCGGGCACATACCTCGAGGCGTGCAACTGCGACGCCATCTGCCCGTGCCGCCGGATCGACGGCAGGCAGGGCGGCCGGTCGACCTACGGCGAGTGCACCGGCGCCCTCTCCTGGCAGATCGTCGACGGAATGGTCGACGGCCTCGACGTCTCGGACATGCGCGTGGTGCTCGCCGTCTGGTACAGCGACGACGAGGCGGGATCGCCGTGGTCGTGGGTGCTCTACGTCGACGAGCGCGCCGACGAGCCGCGGCGGGCGGTGCTCGAGGACATCTTCACCGGTCGCCTCGGCGGCACCCCGCTCAGCCAGTTTCCGTGGGCGTTCAAGCCGAGCAACCTGCTCGCCGTGGTACCGAGCCGGATCGAGATCGACCATACGCCGGGCCGCGGCTGGTTCCGGGCGGGAGCGAGCGTGAACGTGCGCATCGCCGGGCCATACGACACCCAGAGCCCGGTCACCTGCATCATCCCCGGCCACGACCGGTCGGGCCGGGAGGTGGTGGCCGAGCACGTCGAGGTGCACGACGAGCACTTCGACATCAGCTACTCCGGGCGGTGTGGGTACGAGACGACGTTCGAGTACTCGTCGGCGTGATCTGACAACCTGGCATCCGACACCCTCGAACACGAGAACATATCAACAGATGTTAGTATGTAGCCATGCTCGGGGAGCTGCTGCACATCGACGCGGCCCAGGGTCACCGCCTGCGCGCTGCCCGCCCGTCGCCTGACGACGCCGAGCGCCTGGCCGGCGGCTACCGCGCGCTGGGCGAGCCGACCCGGCTCTCGCTGGCGCTCGCGCTCCGCGACGGTCACGAGTTGTGCGTGTGCGACCTCTCGTGGATCGCGGAGCGGCCGCAGAATCTCGTCTCGCACCACATGAGGGCGCTCAAGGCCCAGGGCGTCGTGCGCTCGCGGCGCGACGGCAAGATGACCATGTACACGCTGACCGAGAAGGGGCACGCGCTCCTCGCATCGCTCGACGCCGTCGCCGAATGACGCATGTGATCTCCCAGCTCGGCGTGGCGCTGAAGGACGCCTTCCTGATGGCGTGGGCGGTGTGGTGGGCGCTCGTCCTGGGGTTTGCCATCTCGGCGATCGTGCAGGCCTGGGTGCCGCGGACGCGCATCGAATCGGCGCTCGCGGGCGGCGGCCCGCGGCCGCTGCTCTGGGCGACCGGCCTCGGGGCCGCATCGTCGTCCTGCTCCTACGCCGCGGTCGCGATCGGCAAGTCGCTGTTCCAGAAGGGCGCATCCGCCATCTCGACGCTCGCCTTCCAGTTCGCGTCGACGAACCTCGTGTGGGAGCTCGGGCTCGTCCTGTGGGTGCTGATCGGCTGGCAGTTCGCACTGGCCGAGTACATCGGCGGCCTCGTGATGATCGCCCTCATGGCGCTCCTGCTTCGCGTCTTCGTCTCACCCCGGCTCGAGGATACGGCCCGCCGCCATGCGCAGGAGGCCGACACCGGCCACCAGCACCACGCGGCCGGCGAGCAGCTCTCGCTGCGCGAGCGGCTGACGAGCATGTCGGCTTGGTCGGACGTCGCCCACAACTTCCGCGGCGACTGGCAGATGCTGTGGAAGGAGATCACGATCGGCTTCCTCCTGGCCGGTTTCGTCGGCCTCCTCGGAAACGACTTCTTCAACACGCTCTTCCTGACCGATGCGCCCGGGCCGGTCGCAGCCGTCGAGAACGTGATCGTCGGGCCGCTGATCGCCGTCCTCGCCTTCGTCTGCTCGGTCGGAAACATCCCGCTGGCCGCGGTGCTGTGGTCGGGCGGCATCAGCTTCGGCGGCGTGATGGCGTTCATCTTCGCCGACCTGATCGTCCTTCCGATCATCGCGATCTACGTCAAGTACTACGGCCGGCCGTTCGCGATTCGCATCACCGTGCTCATGTTCGTGACGATGGCGGCGGCCGCGCTGATCGTCGACGGCGTCTTCACGGCGCTCGGGCTCGTGCCCGACACGCGCCCGACGCGGGACGACATCTTCAGCTCCATCCAGCTCGACTACAAGCTCGTGCTGAACGTCCTCGGGCTCGTCGTGTTCGCAGCCCTCTTCGGCCTGACGATGCGTCGGGGCGCGACAGACCCCGTGTGCGGCATGAGGGTCGACCGCGCGAAGGCGCCGCGGCTCGAGCACGGCGGGACGACCCATTTCTTCTGCTCGGAGCACTGCCGGCAGCGGTTCCAGGCGGATGCCCACCGCAGCAGAGGCGACGTGCTCGCTACGCCGCCCGGTTCAGCCCGAGCTCGGGACGGTGCGACCGGCCGCTGACCTCGATCAGGGCGGTGACGACGTCGGGGTCGAACTGCGTGCCGGAGCATCGCCGGAGCTCTGCAATCGCCTGCTTGTCGGTCAGCGCAGCTCGATACGGGCGTCCGGTCGTCATCGCGCTGAAGGCGTCACACACGGCGACGATCCGCGCCACGCGCGGGATGCGGTCTCCCGCAAGTCCGTCCGGATAGCCGCCGCCGTCCCAGCGCTCGTGGCACGAGCGCACCAGCCGGCCCACCTCACCGAGCAACCCTCCCACCTGCACGAGCATCCGCTCGCCCTCGGTGGTGTGGGTCTCGATGACGGCCCGCTCGTCGGGTGTGAGCGGGCCAGGCTTGTTCAGAAGCTCGTTCGGGATCCGCACCTTGCCGACGTCGTGCAGAAGCGCCGTGAGCTCGGCGTGAAGGCGATCGCGGTGTCCCAGGTCGAGCGAGCCGGAGACCGCCAGCACGAGGCTGACGACATCCTGGCTGTGAAGGCCGGTATAGGAGTCGTCCGCCTCCACCATGTCGCCGAGCAGAAGCGCCGTGCCGCGGTAGGCGTGGGAAAGCTCCAGCGCGTGATCGATCCGCACCCGCCGCTCGCGGGCGAAATACCCCAAGAGGCCCATGAGCGGCACCCCCATCAGGAACGCATAGCGGTGAGTGCGGGCGGCGTCCCCCAGCGCCAGGCCGATCGGCGTCAACGCCACGTCGACGGCCCACGCCGGCGCAAGGATCCCCGGCAACGTCCGCAGCGGCAGGCCGAGCCCGATGCTGCCCCGCACCGCCGATCCAGTGAAATCGAATGCGAACTGGGCGGCGAGGGCCATCATCACCAACGGGGCGCGGTCCAGCGTCGGGGCTGGGCTTCCGGCGAGCCACAGCACGAGCACCGGGCCGACCGAGAACCAGGCGCTCACGAGGTGCAGCGCGATCCGCTCCGGGTGCCATGTCCCCCGCACCTGCTCCGGCGCCTTGCTCAGGATGAATCCGGCTGCAACGAGCGCCGGCACCCACCCGGCCGGCGCCAGGAAGAGCATCGGCACGAACACCAGCTGTGTCGGCACGGCCGAACCAAAGCCCACTTCGAACTGGACGCGCGCAGCGAACGCGTAGGCCACCACCAGCGCCAGCATGAGCAGCGCGTCGGGTGCGGTTCGCTGTGGCATCCAGACCGGCAGCCCAACGGCCACAACGACGAAGACCCCGGCGAGGGCGAGCGTCGTCGCCCGATCCCGGTCGCCGAGGCGCTGCGCCTCGCGCCCACGCGCCTGCTCGACCAGCTCCTGGTCGTCGGCCGAGGCAGAGGCGTCTACGGCGCGCGTCGCCGGCCGCGCCTGCGAGGTGCTGAACGGCAGCCGCATGCACAGTGCGTATCGGGCGTCACGCACACCGACTTGAGCCCGTGAGACCCGTGCTCACCCGGTCGGGGGAGGCATGCGGCACCGCCGCCACGCATGCTGAGCACAGCAACTCCATACCGAGACCTGTCGCAGGAGACAGCATGACCGTCCGCATCCTCCGGCTTCCCAGATGCTCGACCATCGTGGCGACGGTGATGACCGCGGCCATCTCCGCGGCGACCGCAGCGCCCGCAGGTGCGTCGCTTGGGATCGCCTGCCCCGATCCGACGTCCCAGCCGTTCGCGCCGTGGAGTGACGTGTCCGCCTACACGTTCGCCCCCAACGGAGGATTCGAGAACGGCGCCACCGGCTGGTCCCTGGCGGGCGCCGCCCGCGTCGTCCGCGGCAACGAGCCTTTCGCCGTCCACCGCGGCGGCGACGGGTACTCGCTCAGCCTCCCAGCCGGCAGCAGCGCCACTTCACCGCCAATGTGCATCGGAGCGTTCTCGAACAAGATGCGCTTCTTCGCCCGCAACACCGGACCGTCCACGGCGCGCCTGACCGTCAAGGTCATCTACGACGGCGGCCTCGGCCAGGTGCTCGGCATCGCCGATGCAGGGACGATCAGGGCCGGCAAATGGCAGCCGTCGCCGGCGCTCACAATGCTCGGCGGGACGCTGCCTCTCCTGACGCGGGACGTCCGCATCCGCTTCGTGCCCGCCGACGCGACCGGGCAGTGGAGCATCGACGACGTCTACGTCGACCCGTTGATGCACCGCTAGCTCCCCCGCGCCGACGCCGGATCCCACTCGGTCCGGGTCGCCGCGTACTCCGCGAGCGTCTCGAGCACCGCGGCGAGACGAGCCCGCACGTCAGGATCCGCCACGACCCCGTCCGCCACGGCGTCGCGACCTACGGCGATGTGGGAGCACGCCGCGGGGACGACGTCGGCGTGGATCGTACGAAGCACGGTCTCGAGCGATTCATGCGCCTTCGCGGCGCGGGTGGGCAGCCCGGAGGCGTTCACCCAGGCCACCGGCTTGCCGTACATCTCGGGCCCGCCCACGGTCCAGTCGAGCAGGTTCTTGAACGTGCCGGGGAGCGCGCCCGCGTACTCGGGCGTGCAGAAGAGCACCGCGGCGGCCGCGGCGATCTGTCGTCGCAGGTCGGCGACCGCGGGCGGCAGCGGGTCGACGTCGTCGTCGGCGTTGAAGTGCGGCAGGTCGGTCATCCCGCCGTAGAGCGTCGCCTCGACGCCTGGCGGCGGCGCGGCCGCGGCCGTGCGAAGAAGCGCGGTGTTCGTGGAGCCGCTGCGGGTGCTGCCCGAGATGAGCAGGATGCGCGTCGTTGCGGCGCCGGCCTACTCGACCGTGACGGTCTTGGCCAGGTTGCGCGGCTTGTCGACATCGAGCCCGCGGCGCGTCGCGATCGCGTAGGCCAGTTGCTGGAGCGGGAGCACGGCGAGCGCCGCCTGGAGCTCCGGCTCCGTCCGCGGCAGGTAGAGCACGTGCTCGGCCAGCTCGCGGATCGACTCGTTGCCTTCGGTGGCGACGGCGATCACGTGGGCGCCGCGGGCGCGCACCTCCTGAATGTTCGAGACGACCTTCTCGTAGACGTGCGAGTCGGTCGCGACCACCACGACCGGGGTCTGGTCGTCGAGGAGTGCGATCGGGCCGTGCTTCATCTCGCCGGCGGCGTACGCGTCGGTCGCGATGTAGGAGATCTCCTTGAGCTTGAGTGCGCCCTCGAGCGCGATCGGCAGCCCCATGTTGCGGCCCAGGTAGAGGAAGAAGTCGTTCTGGTGATAGCGGTCGGCGATCGGCTCGACGACGTCGCGCCGATCGAGCGTCCGGCGAGCCAGGTCGGGCAGGTCGCGCACCTGGTCGAGCAGCGTGCCGGCCCGGACGGCGTCGATCGTGCCGCGGATCAGCCCCAGCTTGAGCGCGAGCAGATACATGAGCGTCACCTGCGCCGTGAAGGTCTTGGTCGCCGCCACCCCGATCTCGAGCCCCGCGCGCGTGTAGAGGACCGAGTCGCACTCGCGCGTCATCTGCGACCCCATCACGTTCGTGACCGCGAGGACGTGGGCCCCGCGCGCCCGCGCCTCCTTCATCGCCGCCAGCGTGTCGATCGTCTCGCCCGACTGGGCGACGGCGATCACGAGCGTCCGCTCGTCGATCACCGCATGCCGGTAGCGCCACTCGCTCGCGATGTCCGACTCCGAGGGGATCCGGGCCCACTCCTCGAGCAGGTAGCGGCCGATGAGCCCGGCGTGATAGGAGGTGCCGCAGGCGAGGAAAACGACCCGCGAGAGGTCACGGACCTGGCGCTCGGAGAGCTCGAGACCGTCGAGCTGGAGCTCCCCGTGGTAGAGCCGCTCGCCGATCGTCTCGGCGATCGCGTCGGGTTGCTCCTCGATCTCCTTCAGCATGAACGTCTCATAGCCCTGCTTCTCGGCCGCCTCCTCGTCCCAGTCGACCTCGTCGACGCCGCGCTCGATGACGGCGCCGTCGCCCGACAGGAACGTCGCACCGCCGGGGCGGGCGACCACGATCTCGTCGTCGTGCACGTACTGCACCCGGCGCGTCGAGCTGAGGAACGCCGGGATGGCCGACGCCATGAACATCTCGCCCTCCCCCACGCCGACCACCAGCGGGCAGCCGCGCCGGGCGGCGACGAGGATGCCCGGACTGTCGCGATGCGCGGCGGCGAACGCGAAGTGGCCGTCGAGGCGGGCATACGCCGCGCGGACGGCCTCGACGAGGTCGCCCGAGTAGCACTCCTCGATGAGGTGGGCGATCACCTCGGAGTCGGTGTCGGAGTGGTACTCGTGCCCCGTGTCGGAGAGCTCGCGCCGGAGGGTCGCGTAGTTCTCGATGATGCCGTTGTGGACGACCGTGACGCCCGACCCCTCGCATGCCTCGATCGGGTGGGCGTTGGCCTCGATCACGCCGCCGTGGGTCGCCCAGCGCGTGTGCGCCAGGCCGGTCGTCGCCGGGTGCGCAGCGGAGCCGACCGCGTCGCGCAGCGCCGACACCTTGCCCACGCGACGGACGATGTCGACCTGGCCGTTCATGAGGCAGATCCCGGCCGAGTCGTACCCGCGGTACTCGAGCCGCTCGAGCCCGTGCAGAAGCAGCTCCTTGCACGGCCGCGACCCCACGTATCCGACGATCCCGCACATCAGGCTGTCCCTCCGATTTCGGCGGCAACGACGTCTGAAAGATGGTCGCACAGCCGTTCGCAGTCGTTCGCATCGACGGCCTCGACCATGACCCGCACGACAGGCTCGGTGCCCGACGCCCGAAGCACCACGCGGCCGTCCTCACCCAGCTTCGCCTCGGCGGCCCGCACCTCCTGCCAGATCCGGTCGGCGCCCTCCAGCGCGGACCGGTCGGCCGGGACGGCGACGAGCTTCTGCGGGAACGGCTGCACGAGGTCGACGACCCCGGCCATCGACAGGTCGAGCCGATCGAGCACGCCGAGCAGCATGAGCGCCGTCGCGAGCCCGTCGCCGGTCGAGTGATGCGCGAGGTCGACCACGTGGCCGGACTGCTCGCCGCCGAGGGTCGCGCCGGTCGCGAGCATCCGCTCGAGCACGTAGCGGTCGCCGACGTCGGTCACCTCGACCTCGATCCCGTGCTCGCGCATGAGCCGGTGAAACCCGAGGTTGGTCATCGACGTGACGACGACGCGGTCGCCCGGCAGCGCACCGCGGCGGCGGAGGTCGATCGCGAGGGCGGCGATGATGGCGTCGCCGTTCGCCGGCCGGCCGCCGGCGTCGACGGCGAGGCAGCGGTCGGCGTCGCCGTCGAAGGCGATCCCGCACTCGGCGCGACCGGCCCGCACAGCCCCGGCGAGCGTGTCGAGGTGGGTGGAGCCGATCCCGGCGTTGATGTTCCGGCCGTCGGGGGCCGCGCCGATGAGCTCGGTGTCGAGGCCGAGCTTCGCGGCGAGGAGTGGCGCGGCGGCAGCGGCGGCGCCGTTCGCGCAGTCGAGCACCACCCGGCGGTCGCCGGAAATACCGTCGCCGTAGGTCGCCGCCAGCCAGGCGACGTACCGCTCGACCGCGTCCTCGACCGGCTCGACCCGCCCGCCGCCCGGCCCGGGGCCCGAGCCCATCGCGGCCTCGACGTCCGCCTCGGCGGCGTCGGGCAGCTTGCGACCGTCGGCTCCGAGGAACTTGATGCCGTTGTCCTCGTACGGGTTGTGGGACGCCGAGATGACGCAGCCCAGCTCGGCCCCGAGCCGGCCGACCAGCATCGCCACGCCGGGCGTCGGGATGACCCCGGCCGTGAGCGCGACGCCGCCGCCCGAGACGATGCCCTCGACCAGGGCGTCCTCCAGCGCCGGCCCCGACTCGCGCGTGTCGCGCCCGAGGACGACCCTGCAGCCGGGCCCGGTGACGGCCGCCGCAGAGGCGCCCAGCTCGCGGGCCAGGTCCTCGGTCAGGTCGACGCCGGCGACTCCCCGCACGCCGTCTGTCCCGAACAGCTTGCGGAGCGCTGTCAAGAGCCCCGGATCAGCGCTTCGAGAACTGCGGCCGCTTGCGCGCCTTCTTGAGGCCGGCCTTCTTGCGCTCGACCTGGCGGGCGTCGCGGGTCAGGAACCCCTGCCGCTTCAGGTCGGCGCGCAGGTTGGCGTCGGCCTCGATGAGCGCCTTCGAGATCCCGTGCCGGAGCGCTCCGGCCTGGCCGGAGATGCCGCCGCCGTCGATGCGAGCCCGGACGTCGTAGGCCGCGTCGGTGCCGGTGAGCGAGAGCGGCGAGGTCGCGATCGCACGCAGCGTCCGGCGCGGAAAGTACTCCTCGACCGGCCGGCCGTTCACCGTCACGGTGCCGGCGCCCGGGACGAGCACAACGCGCGCGACCGACGTCTTTCGCTTGCCCGTGCCGCGGTAGGCGACCGCCTGGTCGGCCATCAGGACGCCACCTCGAGCGGCACCGGGCTCTGGGCCGCGTGCGGGTGGTCGGGGCCGGCGTAGATCTTGAGCTTCGTGATCTGCGCATGGGCCAGCTTGTTCTTCGGAAGCATCCCGCGCACCGCCTTCCGCAGCACCTCCTCCGGCCGCCGGTCGAGCTGCTCGCGAAGCGTGCGCTCGCGAAGGCCGCCCGGGTAGCCCGAGTGGTGGTAGTAGATCTTCTGATCGAGCTTGTTGCCCGTCACGTGGATCTTCTCGGCGTTCACGACGATCACGAAGTCGCCCGTGTCGACGTGCGGCGTGTAGGCCGGCTTGCCCTTGCCGCGCAGGACGCCCGCGATCTGCGTGGCGAGCCGGCCGAGCGTCTGGGCCTCGGCGTCGACCACGTACCAGGTGCGCGCGATCTCGTGCGGCTTTGCGGAGTACGTCCTCATCAGCGCCCGGAACTGTACCGGCGCGGCGTGGAAGCGGGCAAATGACAACCCCGCTCCTTCGCACGCGCGCTGCTACGTTTACCGCATGCGAGACGTGATGGAGGACGTGCGCCGGATGGTCGCCAGGGGCGACCGGGTGGCGATCGCCACAGTCGTCGACACGCGCCGATCGGCCCCGCGCCCGCTGGGCTCGCGGCTGGCCGTATCGTCGGCGGGCGAGATGGTCGGGTCGGTCTCCGGCGGGTGCGTCGAGTCCGACGTCTACCTGCGCGCCGAGGAGGTGCTCGCGGGCGGGCCGCCGCAGCTCCTCCAGTACGGGATCTCCGACGACGACGCGTTCGACGTCGGCCTGCCGTGCGGCGGCGAGATCGAGGTCTTCGTCCAGATGCTCGATCCCGAGGAGCTCGACCGGATCGGCGCGGCCGACCAGCGCGGCGAGCGCCTGTCGGTCACCACCACGCTGAACGGCAACTCGGCAGGCGCCAAGGCGTACGGCGAGGGCGAGGGGCACTCGAGCGCCGCCCGCACCGACGAGACCACGTTCGTCGAGCACTTCGCCCCGCCGCCCGTCGTCATGATCTTCGGCGCCGTCGACACCGGGCAGGCGCTGTGCCGGATGGCAAAGCAGGTCGGCTTCACCACGATCGTCTCGGACGCGCGCGCCAAGTTCGCGACGCCCGAGCGGCTGCCGGACGCCGACGAGCTGATCGTCGGCTGGCCGGCGATGGCCTACGAGGCGCACGCCGTCGACGACGCCACCTACGTCGTCGTCCTGACCCACGACCCCCGCTTCGACGAGCCCGCCCTGGGGCCGGCGCTCCGCTCCGACGCGCCCTACATCGGCGCACTCGGGAGCCGGCGCGCGCAGGCGACGCGGCGCGAGCGCCTGCTGAACGCCGGCTACACCGACGACGAGATCGCCAGGATCCGCGGCCCGCTCGGCCTCGACATCGGCGCCGTGACACCCGCCGAGACCGCCGTCTCGATCCTGGCCGAGATCCTGGCCGTCCGGTCGGGGCGCGAGGGCGGCCCGCTCTCGCTGAAGAGCGGGCGCATCACCGTTCCGGGCTGACCCAGGACACCGCGTGCAAAATTGGGGTCTGACCCCGTTTTTGCATGTGGGTGATAAAGGACGGTTGCTGCAAATCCGATAGAGCATGCAGGATGTTTCGCCGTCTCGTGCCCCTGCTCGCGCTCGCGCTGATCGCCGCCCTTCCGGCCGGCTCCGCGCTGGCGACGACCCCGGGCTGCACGGCCGTGACCGGGACGCTTCGGTACAAGCCCGAGTACACGGCCAGCTGCCCGGGCCAGACGATCGTCTCGGTCGAGCTCGTCAAGACCTCGAACGGCGCGACGGTCGGGATCAGTCCGACCGGCGCCGGCACGAGCGACGTCACCGTCGACGTGAACGGCACGCTGGCCTCGAACATGCAGTACCGGCTCAAGCTGATGGTCGACGACGGCACCGGCGCGGCGCTCTGGACGCAGACCTTCCGGACGCTCAAGGCGCCCGCCAACCCGAACCTGCACGTCAAGTACATCACCGCGATCCCGGCCGACGCCGTGCTCGACATGGCCCACCGCATCGACCGCGCGAACGTCGTCGCGGTGCCGACGAAGGGCGACTTCATCGACGCATCGACCCGCAGCCTGTCCGCAGTCGGCCTACACCGCCGCGCTCAAGCACCACCAGTCGGCGCTCGTCGTCACCGACCGAGAAGGTGCTCAACACGGCCGGGCTCGGGAGCGCGCTCACCAAGTACTGCAACGCCAAGCACGGCGTCGTCGTCGCCGGCCAGACGCACTGGCTCGCCGGCGGCGCCGGCTGGAGCCCAGGAAAGCGCGATCGGCCAGCAGGGCGGCGCATGGGAGAAGCACTGGAGCCTCTACTACTACGAGGACATCACCGCCGAGCGCGCGACCGGAGGCGGCGACCTGGCGCCCGGGCTCGGTGCAGAGCCACTTCCTGACGAAGGGCCTCACCAGCTTCCACGTCGTCGGCCCCGGCTCGGGTGCGGTCGAGCTGCGCGACTACGCACAGGGCCACGTCCTCGCGAAGCTCAAGGCGGCGGCGTCGCGCTTCTTCAGCACGTACGACGGCGCAGTTCCTGCTCTCCGAGCACCAGATCGACGCCGGCCGGGTCGTCGACCTCGGCTTCCGGCCGTGGTCGAAGGACGTCTCGGGCGGCGGGTTCGATCCGGCCCAGAGCCCCGGCGGCTCGCTGACCGCCCGCGCGCTCTGGTGGGCGACGAACCGCATCCCGCCGACGAACACGCACTTCACGTCGAAGCCGCCCAGGACGTCGACGCGCGCCACCGTGATCGTCGGGATGGCGGCGAAGGACGCCGACAAGGAGAATCCCTTCGACATCGGCTACCGCTACAAGCTCGACGGCGGGAGCTGGAAGAAGGCGGTCGGCGCGACGTTCGTGCTCTACCACCTCGCCAAGGGACGCCACCACACGATCTACGCCCGCGCGTATGACGACGGCGGGAACGTCGACCGGCACGTCGCCAGGTACACGTTCTACGTGACGCCCGGCGCGCTCGGCTGACAGATCCCCCTTCCGGGTATTGCGCGCCATCCGCGGTGTGAGGTACCTTCTTTGTCTTAGTGACAGGGGCGGGGCGACTTCTACGAACAGCTGGATTGGCGGCGATGGCTGTGGCGGTTTCGGCTGCCTCCGTGGCGCAACGCCTCCACCGAGCGCTCCGCCGCTCCCCGCGTCGAACTGCGGGGGACGGTCAGCCCGCTCGTCGCCAAGGGCCTCGCCCACGTGGTCGGCACACCCAGCGCCACCAAGCAGGTGACCGCAGTGGTGGCGTTCAAGCCGCGAAACGCGATCCTGCTCCACTGGCTCGCCGAGCACTCGAGCGGACGGGCCGGGATGTCGAACGCCGAGATCGACCGCCTCTTCGCGCCCCGGCCGGCGACGGTCGCGGCGGTCCGCTCCTACCTGAATGCCAACGGTCTCTCGGTGGTCGACTCGACCGACATGTCGCTCGTCGTCTCGGGGACGGCCGCAGCGACCGCCCGTGCGTTCGGCGTCGGCCTCCGCCTGTACCGGGACGCGCGCGGGAGCACCTACCAGGCGCCGTCGGGCAACGTCAGGCTGCCGGCCGGGATCGCGTCGGTCGTGCAGTCCGTGGCCGGGCTCGACAGCTCACTGAAGTCGCACCCGCACTATCAGATCGCGAAGCACACCCGTGGGGCGCCCGTCGCGCGCGCCGGCCGGGTCAGCGTCGTGCCGCACGACGTGCACGGGCTGCCAGGGCGCGATCAACAAGCGGAACCACGCCGGGCGGGTTCCTGCCGGGCGACCTGGCATCCGCCTACAACTACAACGGGCTGATCACCGGCGGCAAGCGACGGCACGGGCCAGACGATCGGGTTCGTCGAGTTCTCGAACTACAACCGCAACGACGCCTTGAGCTTCAGGAGCTGCTTCAACGGCATCGCCGGGCACTTCCCGGCTGACGTGAGCATCGCCGGCGGACCGGCCGACCACTTCGGCCAGGTCGAGGTGAACCTCGACCTCGAGGTCGCGATGGGCGCGGCGCCGGATGCGAGCTGGAAGGTCTACAAGGCGCGCCAACAATCTGGCGCTCCTGCCCACGATGCTGAACAAGATGCGGACCGACAACGTCGACGTCGTGTCGGACAGCTGGGGGCTGTGCGAGCTCTTCGTGCCGGTCAAGCTGACCGCGAACGAGAACACGGCGCTCGAGCTCCTGGCCGTGCAGCGACGCGTCGCTTCTACGTGGCCTCGGGCGACGACGGCGCGGCGGACTGCCGCTCGTCGAACCCGGGTGCCAAGTTCCTGGCCATCGACGACCCGTCCGGCCAGCCGTTCGCGACGGCAGTGGGCGGAACGAACCTCCACCTCGGTCGCACGGGTCGAGAAGGCCTGGAGGGGCTCCGGAGGCGGGATCTCGATCAACTGGCCCAAGCCGGAATACCAGGTCGGGAACACTCCCAATGTCCCCGGCGGCTTCTGCCTGAGCGGCCCCGCGCAGTGCCGGGTGACGCCCGACATCGCCATGGACGCCGCCCCGCAGACGGGCTACATCATCCGCAGCCGCGGGCTCGGCGCAGGCGCGACGCCCGTGTGGGGACTCGTCGGCGGCACGAGCGGGGCAGCGCCGCTGATGGCCGGGATCACCGCCGATGCGAACGAGGATGTCGGACACAACCTCGGCTTCGCCAACCCGTTCATCTACCAGGAACCCGGCGGCGTCACCGGCGACTTCACACGACATCACCCAGGGCAGCAACGCCAACGGCACTGGCGCGAGCTTCACCGGCCGGCGCCGGATTCGACATGGTGACGGGCCGCGGCTCGGTCAAGGCCGATCAGTTCGCCGCCTCCCTCGGCACCTACACCGCGTCGCCGATCACGTTCGAGTCTACCAAGCTCACCGGGACGCACCCGCTCAACATGAAGCGGGTCAAGAAGGGCAAGATCGTCGACTTCACCGGCAGGCTGACGAACACGCAAACCCCCGGCCCGCTCGCGAACCGCCAGATCATTCTGATCGGGAACAGCAACATCATCGGCGTCGACCGCACCGATCCGAACGGCGTGTGGGACATCCACTTCAGGGTGAAGAAGCGCATGTCGTGGCACGCGGTCTTCATGGGCTCCGACGTCGAGAAGCCGTCCCAGTCGCCGACGCGCACCGTCCGCATCCAGCACTAGCGCCGTCCGCGCAGCATGGTGGGTAGCCCCACGGTGATCCTCGGGGCGGCACCACCGCTCCGGCCCTCCCCGCTCTTTAGGGTGCTCCTCGATGACGCACCATCACGGAGAACTCAACTCGAAGAACGGCATCCCGCGCTGCGCACGCTGCGGCGGGCCGGTGCATCCACTGCCGCTCGGCTACTTCCAGCTGTGCTCGGCGTGCCGGCAGTTCTCGCGCCGCGAGGCAGCCGTTGGGATCGTGGCGATCGAGTCCTGGCTCGCCGCCGGGCACCCCTAGCGGCAGACGCCTACTCCCACTCGATGGTGGCGGGCGGCTTCGTCGAGATGTCGAGCGCGACCCGGTTCACACCCCGGATCTCGTTGATGATCCGGCTCGAGATCCGCTCGAGCAGGTCGTAGGGCAGCCGGGCCCAGTCGGCCGTCATCGCGTCCTCCGACGACACCGCCCGGATCACGATCGGATAGGCGTACGTGCGCGAGTCGCCCTGGACGCCGACCGAGCGGATCGCGGGCAGCACCGCGAAGCTCTGCCACAGGTCGTGGTAGAGGCCGGCCCGGCGCACCTCCTCGAGCAGCACCGCGTCGGCGGCGCGGAGGATGTCGAGCCGCTCGCGCGTGACCTCGCCCACGATCCGGATCGCAAGGCCGGGGCCGGGAAACGGCTGGCGCCACACCATCCGCTCGGGCAGGCCCAGCTCCTCGCCGACCCGGCGGGCCTCGTCCTTGAAGATCAGCCGCAGCGGCTCGATGAGCTCGAACTCCATCTCCTCGGGGAGGCCGCCGACGTTGTGGTGCGACTTGATCTTGGCCGCGGTGCGGCTGCCCGACTCGATCACGTCGGAGTAGAGCGTGCCCTGGACCAGGAACTTGACGTCGCCGATCGCGCGCGCCTCGTCTTCGAAGAGGCGGATGAACTGCTCGCCGATGATGCGCCGCTTCTCCTCGGGGTCGGTCACGCCCGCCAGCTCCGTGAGGAACCGGTCGGCCGCCTCGACATGCACCAGCGGCACGTGGAAGTGGTCCTCGAACGCCTCGACCACCTGCTCGGCCTCGGACATCCGCAGGAGGCCGTGGTCGACGAAGACGCACGTGAGCTGGTCGCCGACCGCGCGGTGGACGAGCAGGGCCGCGACGGCGGAGTCGACGCCGCCCGACAGCGCACAGATGACCTGCTCGTCGCCGACCTGCTCGCGGATCAGCTCGACCTGCTCCTCGATGAACTGGAGCGCCGTCCACGTGGGCGGTGCCTGGCAGGCGTCGAGCACGAAGTGGCCCAGGATGTCGGTGCCGCGCGGCGTGTGGGCCACCTCGGGGTGGAACTGGACGCCGTAGAGGCCGCGGTCGCGGTCCTCCATCCCCGCCACCGGGGTGGTGCCGGACGACGCCGTCACGCTGAAGCCGGCGGGTGCCCGGACGACGCTGTCGCGGTGGCTCATCCACGCGGTCTGCTCGGGCGGAAGGTCGCCGAAGAGCAGGCTGCCCTCGCCCAGCGTGACGGGCGTCTTCCCGAACTCGCCGATGCCGGTGTTCGACACCTCGCCGCCGAGCGCGGCCGCCATCGCCTGCATCCCGTAGCAGATGCCGAGCACGGGGACGCCGAGGTCGAAGATGCCCGGGTCGACCGAAGGGGCGCCCGGCTCGTAGATCGACGCGGGGCCGCCAGAGAGGATGATCCCGACCGGGTCGCGTGCGGACAGCTCGGCCGCCGGCGCGTCGTGCGGCACGATCTCGGAGTAGACCCGGCACTCGCGCACGCGCCGGGCGATGAGCTGGGCGTACTGGGCGCCGAAGTCGACGACCAGGACCGGCCTGTGCCCCGCGCCCGCCTCGTCGGCGACCGTCGCGCCGTCGTGGCCGGAGCGCGGGTCGGAGCTCACCGGCTCATCCCGATCGCCTGCTCTCGCTGGAGCTTCTTGCCCTCGGTCTGAAGCGCCGGCGCGAACATGATCTCGGCCTTCTGGAAGGCGTGGATCGAGTCGTAGCCGGTGGTGGCCATCGAGGTGCGGAGCGCGCCCATCAGGTTGAGGGTGCCGTCGTTCTCGGTGGCCGGCCCGGTCACGATCTGCTCGAGGGTCGCCACCTGGTCGGTCTTGACGCGCGCGCCGCGCGGAAGGCTGGGATGGAACGTCGCCATGCCCCAGTGGTAGCCGCGGCCCGGGGCCTCCGTGGCCCGCGCGAGCGGCGAGCCGATCATGACCGCGTCGGCGCCGCAGGCGATGGCCTTGGAGATGTCGCCGCCGGTGCGCATGCCGCCGTCGGCGATCACGTTCACGTACTGGCCGGTCTCGAGCAGGTGCTGGGTGCGGGCCGCCGACGCGTCGGCGATGGCGGTGGCCTGCGGGACGCCGACGCCGAGGACGCCGCGCGTGGTGCAGGCGGCGCCCG
Source organism: uncultured Actinomycetes bacterium (assembly GCA_963709425.1). GTDB lineage: Bacteria > Actinomycetota > Thermoleophilia > Gaiellales > JAICJC01 > JAICJC01. The sequence goes on from CAVPWG010000004.1 coordinate 164,923, forward strand.
GCCCGACGCCGACGAGGACGCCCGCGGCGCCCGTGCGCATGAGGTGGAGCGCGGCCTGGTAGGAGGCGCAGCCGCCGACGATCACCGGCACCGGGAGCGACGCGCAGAACTCCTTCAGGTTGAGCGGCTCGACGACCGTCGAGACGTGCTCGGCGGACACGACCGTGCCCTGGATGACGAGCACGTCGAGCCCGGCGTCGAGCGCCGCCTGGTAGTGCTCGCGCACGCGCTGGGGCGTGAGCGACGCGGCCGCGAGGACGCCCTCGGCCTTGATCTCCTTGACCCGCTGGGCGACGAGCTCGGGCTTGACCGGCTCGGCGTAGATCTCCTGCATCGCATGGGTCGCGTCGCCCTTCTCGAACGAGGCGATCCGCTCGAGCTGCTCGGCGGCGTCCTCGTAGCGCGTCCAGATGCCCTCGAGGTTGAGCACGCCGAGGCCGCCGAGCTTGCCGAGGATGGCGGCCGTCTCGGGAGAGACGACGCCGTCCATCGCCGACGCGAGGAGCGGCAGCTCCATGAGGTGGGGCCCGAGCCGCCACGCGATGTCGACGTCCTCCGCGTCGCGCGTCCTTCGGCTGGGGACGATCGCGATGTCGTCGAACCCGTATGCGCGCCGCGCCTTCTTGCCTCGCCCGATCTCGATCTCCACCGCTCACTGCCTCCCGAATAGCACACGACCCAGGTGGCGAGAGGCCGGCCTGGGTCGTGAGAATGCACGCTTGGAACTGCGACGAACTTTCAAGGTTCGCGCCAGTCTAGCAGCGGGTCAGGACGCCTTCGCGCGGCGCGGCGCGATCTCCTGCACCTGCACCCCACCGGCGAACCGGGCCACGTCGCGCGCGTCGAAGACGCCCGCTCCGACCTCCTTCGTGTTCGCGGCGGCGCAGCCGAGCGCGAGCTTCAGGATGTCCTCGTTGGCGCGCTCCGCCTCGAGCCCGCTCAGGAAGCCGGCCAGGAGCGAGTCGGACGACCCGACCGTCGCCACCGACTCGACCTGGGGGATCCAGGCCCGGTAGAGGCGGTCGCGGCTGCGGTTCGATCGCAGGAGCGCGTAGCAGCCGGTCTTGAGCGTGATGACGACGTTGGCCGCGCCCATCGCGGCGATCTCGGTGAGCCCGAGCTGGAAGTCCTCGTCGGTCTGGAACTCGTGCCCGACGAGCGCCTCCGCCTCGCGCTGGGTCGGCGAGACGAGCGTCGGATCGGCCGCCAGCGCCCTTCGCAGCGGCTCGCCGTCGCAGTCGACGACGGTGCGCACCTTGCGCTTGCCCATGTCGCGCACCACGTCGGCGTAGAACGAGGTCGGCACCTTGCGCGGCAGGCTCCCGGCGAGGACGACTGTCGTGACGGCGCCGGACAGGTAGCGGAGCTTCTCGACCAGGAGCGCGAGCTCGTCCTCGACGACCTCCGGGCCGTACTCGTAGATCTCGGTCTGGACGCTCGACGTCGGGTCGACGACCACGGTCGACGTGCGCGACTCGCCCCGGATGCGGACGAAGTCGTTCAGGATGCCCTCGGCGGTCATCTCGTCGAGGATGCGGGCGCCGTTGTGGCCGCCGACGAGCCCGGTCGCGATCACCGGCTCGCCCAGGCGCTTCAGCGCCCGCGCCACGTTCACACCCTTCCCTCCCGCCATCACCAGTCCCTGCTGAGCGCGGTGGCGGTGCCCCAGCTGGAGGTTGGCGACGGTGAGGGTCTTGTCCACCGCAGCATTGACAGTCACGGTGAGGATCATCCAGGTGCCCCCCTCATCAGCGGCTCGCATTGTATACGCGGGCCGAGTCCCGCTATCCCGGAGAGCCCGCCGCCCGTACATTTGAGGTGTGTTCGGGTCTCGGAGTCGCGCCGCGGTCACGACGACCGTGGTCCTCGAAGTTGGCATCGCCGGATGGGCGCTCGGGTACGGCGCGCTCTGGCTGCTCGTGATGACGGTGGCGGTCACGGTCGCCGACACGATCTGGGGCGTCTTCCGGCGCCGCGTGGCCGCCGACATCGCCGGCCTCGAGGTGGCGCTCGCGCTGGGCGTGATGGTCGTCTTCGGCGCCGACATGTTCCCCGAGGCGATCACGGCCGCCGCGTGCTTCGCCTGGCTCATCCGCGACGGCCGCACCGGGCCGGCGCGCGCCGCCTGACGCGGCTCAGGCCGCGGCGAGCTCGAGGACGGCGGCGTGGATGGCGCCGCCGCAGGTGGTGAGGCACGAGCCGTCGTGGGCGAGCGGCGAGCCGTCGAGCTGGGTCATCGTCCCGCCCGCCTCGCGGACGATCGGCTCGAGCGGCAGGTAGTCCCAGACCGCGACGATCGGGTCGACCATCACCTGGGCCGCCCCGCGGGCCACGAGCATGTGGCCCCAGAAGTCGCCCAGGCTGCGGTCGCGCCAGCAGCTCTCGGCCAGCCTGCGGTAGAGCTCGAACCGGCCGTATCTGGTCATGCTGCGAAGGCCCGACGACGTGACGACCGCCTCGTCGAGCGGGGTCTCGCGGACGGCGATCGGCTCGCCGTTCATCCGCGCGCCGGCGCCGTCGGCGGCGTCGTAGGTCTCGCCCAGCGCCGGGACATGGCACACACCGAGCACGGCGCGGCCGTCGACCCGGAGGCCGACGAGCGTCGCCCAGAGCGGGATCCCGACCATGTAGCTGTGCGTCGAGTCGATCGGGTCGATCACCCAGGTGCGGGCGCCGGAGCCGGCCGGGCCTCCCGTGGCGGCCGTGTGGCCGCCCTCCTCGCCGAGCACGTCGTCGTCGGGCCGGGCCTCGGCCAGCCGGGCCCGGATCGCTGCCTCGGCGGCGAGGTCGGCCTCGGTCACCCAGCTCCCGTCGCGCTTGCGGGTCGGCGCGGGGATGCGGCGGAAGCGCTCAAGCGCCTCGGCGCCGCCGAGCCCGGCCAGCTCCTTCGCGAGGGCGAGGTCGCCGGCCCAGCCGTCGCTCACGCGGGGACCGCGGCGCGACGCAGCTCTGCCGCGGCGGTTCTGACTCCCTGCTGCCAGTCTCCCCCACGCTCCCGCCAGGCGTAGATCACCGAGCGCGCGGCAACGACGAGACCGCCGGCGGGATGGTCGCGGAAGGCGGCGTGCAGGTCACCGGCGGCGCCGCCCTGGGCGCCGACGCCGGGGAGCAGGAGCGGCTGGTGCGGCATGAGGTCTCGGGCCCGCGCGACCGCCTCGGGCCAGGTCGCGCCGACGACGGCTCCGACGGCCGAGAGCCCCGATTCACCCACGAACGGCGCGCCCCAGCCGGCGATCAGCTCGGCGGTGCGCTCCCAGACGGGGCGGCCGTCCGCCAGCGCGGCCTCCTGGAGGTCGGTGCTGCCGGGGTTGGAGGTGCGCGCGAGCACGAAGACGCCGGCCCCGTCGTGGCACGCGGCGAAGAACGGCTCGAGCGAGTCGCCGCCGAGGTACGGGTTGACGGTCACGGCGTCCGCCACCGGCGGGCCGCCGTCGCGGCGGTAGACCCATGCCTGGGCGTAGGCCTCGGCCGTCGAGCCGATGTCGCCGCGCTTGGCGTCGGCGATCACCAGGAGGGCGGCGTCGCGGGCGTGGGCGCACACCCGCTCGAGCGCCGTCAGGCCCGGGCCTCCCAGCGCCTCGAAGAACGCGACCTGGGGCTTCACGGCCGAGACGTGGTCGGCGACGGCGTCGATCACGCCCGTGCAGAAGCGCTCGTAGGCTCGGGCGCGGCCGGCCGGGCCGGGGTGCAGGCCGGCGATGAGCGCCGGCGGCAGGAGCTCGATGCGTGGGTCGAGGCCGACGCAGATGGTGCTGCCGGTCCGCTCGACCTGGGCCGCGAGGCGGTCGCCGAAGTTCACGACCGTAAGGGTACCGCCCCTCGCAGCCGGACCACCCGCGGTGGCGCCGCCGCGATCGTCGCCGCATCGACCGCCACCGCCCGCAGCGCCCGCCCCGGCCGGACGAGGGCCGTCGCGACCAGCCGGGCCTGCTCTGCAGCGGTCGGCGAGAACGGCGCCTGCGGCGCAGCGATCCCGTGGGAGAGCGCGGCGAGGAGCGGCTCGACCTCGAGCCGGCCGTCACCGGCCCGCGGCAGCCGCCGCCGGGCCACCACCCGGCCGCCCGCGCACGCGAAGGCCTGCACGAAGCGGTCGTCGGTGTCGGGGGCGAGGATCACGCCGTGGCGCAGGCGCGCGCGGCGCAGGCGCTCGATGGTGCGGCCCGCGGTGCGAAGCGCCGAGAGCCGGTCGCGGGCCGCCGCGGCCTCCTCGTAGCGGTGCTCGGCGGAGAGGCGGCGCATCCGCTCGTCGAGGTGGGCCGCGGGAGCTCCGCCGGCGGGCTGCTCGAGCCACAGGCGTGTCTCCTCGACCGCGTCGGCATAGCGGTCAAGCCGCTCGCCGCCCCGGCACGGGGCGTGGCACGAGCCGAGGATGCCCGCCAGGCAGGTGCCGTCGTCGACTGGCAGCCGCGGCCGGCAGACGCGCAGGCCGAAGGCCGCACGCGCGGCGGCCGCCGCGGCGTCGGCCTGGGCCCGCGAGCGCAGCGGCCCCGCCGTCACCGTCCCGAGCGGTCCGGGCCCGGACGTGACGCGCAGCCGCGGCACCTGCTCGCCCAGGGTCAGCGTGAGATAGATGCCCGGCCCGGCCCGCGGCGCCCGCGAGTTGGCGGGAGGGCGCAGGCCGGCGATCAGCTCGAGCTCGAGCAGCGCCGCCTCGAACTCGGAGCCGAGCGGACGCGTCTCGATGCGGGTCGTGGCTTCGAGCGCGCGCTCGACCGGGGCCCGCAGCGCCCGGCCCGAGAAGTACGAGCGCACCCGGGCCCGCAGGTCGGTCGCCTTGCCGACGTAGAGCACGGCGTCGCCCGAGTCACGGAAGAGGTAGACCCCAGGCCCGGTCGGCGCCCCCGTGGCGAGCCCGCGCCGCGTTCGCACCCGGCGCCGCTCGGGCGCGCACAGGCCGATGACGTCGGCGACGGTGGCCGCGCCGCGCTCCTGCGCGAGGCCGAGCAGGCGCACCAGCACCTCGGCCGTGGCGAGCGCGTCGGGGAGGGCCCGGTGGCAGGGCCGCACCTCGGTGTCGAACCGCTCGGCGAGCGTGCCCAGGTTCATGCGCTCGAGCCGGTCGCCCATCAGCCGCCGGGCCAGCGCCACGGTGTCGATGACCGGCGCGGCCAGGCGGCCGCTGCGCAGGCGGGCCAGATCGGCGTCGACGAAGCCGATGTCGAAGCGCGCGTTGTGGGCGACGAGCACCGCACCGGCGCTGAACCGCAGGAACTCGTCGAGCACCGGCCCCACCCGCGGCCGCCCGCGGACATGGTGCTGGGTGATGCCGGTGATGGTCGTGATCTGGGCCGGGACCATGCAGCCGGGATCGACCAGGCGCTGCATCCTCGCGGCCTCGCTGAAACCACTCATGCGCACCGCCCCCAGCTCGACGATGCGGGAGACGCCCGCGCGCGTGCCGGTGGTCTCGAGGTCGAACACGACGTAGTCGGCCCGCTCGAGCGGGATGTCGAGCAGCGGCGCGACGTCCTCCCACTCGGCCAGCGCCACCTCGCCCGCCGAGCGCCACACGAGGCGCGGGTCGGCCCGGACGACCTCGTCGACCAGCTGGTGGACGAGCGCCGAGGGCGCGCTGCGCAGGGCGAAGAGGCATGCGGCCGCCTCGGTCAGCCCGACGGGTGCACGGCGCGTGCACAGGAGCTCGTGCAGGCGGTCCGCGCCGTCGAGCGTGAGCTGCGCGACCGCGGGCATCGAACATATGTTCGCACACCCTGCGGACGGCGGGACCCCGACCGAGGCCCTTAACCGACGCGAGCGCCCCCGCCAGCCCGGAGCGGGGACGCTCGAGCGTCACACGCCTACTGTTTGACGGCGGCCTTGAGTTGGCTACCGGCCGAGAACTTCGGCACCTTGCTGGCAGGAATCGTGACCTTCTGGGACGGATTGCGCGGGTTCACACCCATCCGCGCCTTGCGCGCCTGCACGCTGAACTTGCCGAACCCGGTGAACGCCACCTCGTCGCCCTTCTGGAGGGCGTCCTTCACGGAATCGAGCACCGCGTCCAGCGCAACGCCCGCGTCCTTCTTGCTGAGGCCCGAGCGGGCGGCCACGGCGTCGATGAAATCGCTCTTCGTCACGCGTCTCCTCCTGGGTCGTTGGTCCTGAAACGTGTGAAGCGGTCGCACCCTACCACCGGCATCGGACGGTCACAATCCGAATCCTGAAGCGGGATCAGGCAGATTGCGACACGGTTGTGACGCCGAGGTCCGAGACGGTGAAGAGCGGGTGGAACGCCACGCCTGCCGCGGCCACCGCCTCGGCTCCCCCCTCCTCGCGGTCAACCACGCAAATTGCAGCACAAACGTCGAGCCCGGCCTCACGGAGCGCGGCGACGGCATCGAGCAGCGCGCCGCCCGACGTCACCACGTCCTCGACCACGCAGACCCGGCGCCCCGCCTCGTAGACGCCCTCGAGGCGATTGGCCGTCCCGTAGTCCTTGGCGGCCTTCCGGACGATCACGTACGGCAGCCCCGACTCCACCGAGGCGACCGCTGCGAGCGGCACCGCACCCAGCTCGGGCCCCGCCAGGAGCTCCGCTTGAGGCGCGCGCTCGCGCTGGAGCGCGGCGATCTCGCGGCCGAGGCCGGCGAGCAGCTCGGGGTCGGTCTCGAAGCGGTACTTGTCGAGGTAGTAGCGGCTGCGCCGCCCCGACCGAAGCACGAAGTCGCCCTCGAGGTAGGCCCGCTCGACGAGCCGGCGCCCCAGCTCGGCGCGGCCCGGCCCGGTCACCCCGCCTCTGCGAGGAGCTCGGTCGCGATCGGCAGCAGGGCGTCGGCGTCGGGCGAGCCCGTGCCGAGCGACATCATCGAGCCGTCGTCGAAGTAGAGGTCGACCCGCGTGCGGCTGCGGGCACTGCGGCGGCGGTAGAGCATCGTCCCGGCGAAGGAGCCGGCGCCGACCAGCACGCCCACGACGAGGCGGCGCCTAGGCATCGGCCGCCTCCTCCTTCGAGGCGCCGTTCTCGACCTGGCGCAGGAGCGTCTTCAGGTCGTAGAACACGAGGCCCACGGTCGGGTCGGGCCCGGTCGTCGCGACGGCGAGCCGGCCGGAGTCGACCACGACGAACACGCTGCCGTCGGGGGTCGCCGCCTGGAGCTGCGCGAGCGCCTCGCGGCCGAGGTCGCTGCGCACTCCGTCGGCCCGCGACACGAGGTCGCTGGCCAGCCGGGCGACGCGCTCGGAACGCCCGTCGGGCAGCGTCGAGGCGAGCGGAGATCCGTCGGCGGCGGCGAGGACGACGGTCTCGATCTGGGTCGAGAGCTCCTTCAGCTCGCGTATGGCCGTGGCCGGATCCATTCAGATGACGCTAGCACATGCCGATAAGCTCACCCGCAGTGGCGACGCCCGCCCAGACCGTTCTGCGTCCGCTGCGCAATGCGGCCCGCCAGGGCCATCCCGTGATCTCGAAGTTCCTTCAGGATCGGGGCCCGCATCTGGCGGCCATGGTGGCGTACTACGCGCTGCTCTCGCTCGTGCCGTTCATGTTCCTGGCACTGTCTGTCCTGGGGTTCTTCGGGCAGATCTCGGCCGGGTCGTACCTGATCCGCGAGCTTGGCCACTACCTGCCCGGCCAGTCGACGAACGACCTCCTGCGGCCGGTGCGGCAGGTGCAGGCGAACGCCGGGACGCTCGGCGTGATCGGCTTGTTCGGCATCCTCTGGGCGTCGCTCGGGTTCTACTCGGCGCTCGAGTCGGCGCTCAACATCGTCTTCCGTGTCCAGAACCGCGCGTTCCTGCACCAGAAGTGGGTCACGTTCGTCCTGGTGATGGTGTCGCTGGTGGTGCTGTTCGCGTCGCTCCTCACGACGATCGCTGCGACCGGCTGGGTCGACCGGCACGTGCCGCACCTGATCCACCTCAACATCGCCGCGTATCTGGCGACGATGGCGGCGTCGTCGATCGGCTCGTTCCTCTTCCTCGCCGCCGTCTACCGCTACCTCACGAACGTCGAGCTCCACCGCGGGGACGTCTGGCCGGGCGCGGTCGTGGGGACGGTGCTCTTTCAGATCTCGTTCCAGGCGCTCCCGCTCTACCTGCGCTTCTCGGATCAGCTGCTCGCGCTGCGGGCGTTCGGCGGCCTGGTCATCCTGCTCGTCTGGCTCTACCTGATGGCGAACATCATCGTGCTGGGCGCCGAGATCAACTGGTCCTACTGGTCGCGGCGGCAGCCGGCGACGGAGGAGGAGCTGGCCGGCCTCGCCTAGTGCAAAGACGGGGTCAGGCACTCATTTTGCACCGCGCAACATTGGGGTCTGACCCGTTATTGCAGGAGCGCGAGCAGGGTGCGGGCCGCGCGGGCGCGGTGGGAGATCGCGTCCTTCTCGCCGGGGGCCATCTCGGCCACCGTGCGGGTCTCGCCGTCCGGGACGAACGCCGGGTCGTAGCCGAAGCCGCCCGAGCCACGCGGAGCGTTGGCGAGCGTGCCGGTCAGCTCGCCGCGGGCGGTCACCTCGGCCCCGTCGGGCGCGATCGCGACCAGCTCGGCCACGTAGCGCACCCGGCGATCGTCGCTGTCCGCGAGCGCGGCGATCAGCTTCGCCAGGTTCTGCTCGTCGGTCGCGTCCTCGCCGGCGTACCGGGCCGAGCGGACGCCCGGCACGCCGCCGAGCGCCGCCGCCTCGATCCCCGAGTCGTCGGCCAGCACCCAGGCGGAGCCGCCGACCGCGGTGTGGACGTGGCGGGCCTTCAGCCTGGCGTTCTCGATGAACGTCTCGCCGGTCTCCTCCGGCAGGCCGGCCGCATACGTCTCAACCTCCCAGCCCTCGAGCAGCCGCCCGAGCTCGCGGGCCTTGTGGGCGTTGGCCGAGGCGAGAACGATCCTCACGCCGGCCCGGTGAGCACCCGCTCCTGCTCGCGCACGATCTCGCCGATGCCCCCGGCGGCCAGCTCGAGCATGCGGTCGAGCGACGCTCGCCCGAAGGGCGACTTCTCGGCCGTCGCCTGCACCTCGATCAGCTCGCCCGACCCGGTCATGACGACGTTCATGTCGACCTCGGCCCGGCTGTCCTCGGCGTAGGGCAGGTCGAGCAGCACCTCGCCGTCGACGATCCCCACCGAGATCGCCGCGACCGCGTCGGTGAGCGGCGTCCGCGGCAGTGACCCGTTCCCGACCAGGCGCCGGAACGCGCTGGCGATGGCGACGTAGCCGCCGCAGATCGCCGCGCAGCGCGTGCCGCCGTCGGCCTGGATCACGTCGCAGTCGATCCACACCGTCCGCTCGCCCAGCGCCGCGAAGTCGACCACCGAGCGCAGCGACCGCCCGACGAGGCGCTGGATCTCGACCGTGCGGCCGTCCTGCTTGCCGCGGGTCGCGTCGCGCTGCTTGCGCTCGCCGGTGGATCCGGGGAGCATCCCGTACTCCGAGGTGACCCATCCGGTGCCGCGCCCGCGCATCCACGGCGGCACGGACTCCTCCACCATGGCCGTGCAGATGAGCCGCGTCGAGCCGATCTCGAAGAGGACGGAGCCGGTCGCCGACGTGATGAAGTCGAGCTCCATCGTGATCGGGCGCATCTCGTCGGGCGCGCGCCCGTCGGCGCGGGTCACGCCGCCACCGCCAGCACGGCCGGGTCGACCCGCTCCACCTCGGTCAGCGGAAGCTGGAGGAAGCGGCCCGCCACCTCGCGGAACGCGGCCGGGTCGCCGGTGCACATGAACCGGTACGTGCCCTCGCGGCCCGTGTCGTTGGAGACGCCGCGGCGGGAGACCGTCTCGGCGGCCTCGCGGGCGATCTCCTCGGCCGACGTGATCAGCGTGACGCCGCGGCCGAAGATGCGCTGCAGCATCGGCCGGATGAGCGGGTAGTGGGTGCAGCCGAGGATGACGGTGTCGACGCCGGCCTCCTTCAGCTCCGCCGCGTAGCCGCGGGCGGCGTCGTGGAGCTCCTCGCCGTGGACGTCGCCGGATTGGATCAGCGGGACGAGCAGCGGGCAGGCCACCTGCGCCACCTCGATCCCGGCGTCGAGCAGGTGCACCGCCTGGGGATACCGCCCGCTGGCCACCGTCGCCTCGGTCGCCATCACGCCCACCCGGCGGGTGCGGGTGGCCTGCACGGCGGCGTGCGCCTCGGGTGTGATGACGCCGATGAGCGGCACGGCGAACTGGCGCTGAAGGCCGGGGAGCGCGGACGCCGTGGCCGCGTTGCAGGCGACCACGATCAGCTTCACGTCGAGCGTCGCCAGGTGCGCGGCCACCTCGTGGGCGAACCGGGCGATCACGTCGGCCGGCTTCGGGCCGTACGGGAAGCGGTCCGGGTGGGAGTCGCCGAAATAGACGAAGTCCTCGTGCGGCAGCGTGACCAGGCACTCGTGGAGCACCGTGAGGCCGCCCACGCCGGAGTCGAACATGCCGATCGGGCGTGAATCCATCCGCGGGAGTGTACGGGCGCCGCCGAACGGCACGCCCGATAACGTTCCCGCCGTGGCCGAGCTGATCCCGCGCAAGATCCTCTTCGGGAACCCGGACCGCGGCTCGCCCGAGGTCGCCCCGGACGGCCGCCGCCTCGCCCACATCGAGCCGGTCGACGACGTCCTGAACGTCTGGGTCGGCGACCTCGACGGCGACACCGCCCGGCCGGTCACGGCCGACACCGACCGCGGCATCCGTTCGTACAGCTGGGCCGCGGACGGCCGCCATCTGATCTACCTCCAGGACTCGGGCGGTGACGAGAACTGGCACCTGCACATCGTCGACCCGGAGAGCGGCGCCGACCGCGACGCGACACCCTTCGACGGCGTCCAGGCCCGCGTCCTCGGCATCTCAAGGCGCCGCCCCGGACACATCCTCGTCGGCCTGAACAAGGACAACCCCGAGCTCCACGACGCCTACCTCCTCGAGCTCGAGACCGGGAAGCTCGAGCGCGCCGCCGAGAACCCCGGCTACTACGACTGGCTCGTCGACAACGAGCTTCGGCCCCGCGGCGGGATGCGCATGCGCGACGACGGATCGGGGATGTTCGAGCTCGACGGCGCGGCCGTGCTCGAGCTCGACGCCGACGACGCGATCTCGAGCCAGGCGATCGGGTTCACCGCCGACGACTCGGCGATCTACATCATCACCCCGGCCTCGGCGAACGCCGCCGGCCTCGTGCAGGTCGCACCGGGGCGGTCACCCGAGACGCTCGCCGACGACCCGACCTACGACGTCGCCGCCGCCGAGCTCCACCCCGTCACCCGCAAGGTCGAGATCGTGAGCTACCTCCGCGCGCGGCTCGAGCACCAGGTGCTGGATCCCGCGCTCGCGCCCGACATCGACGCGATCACCGCGCTCCGCCCGGGAGACGCGTTCCTGATCTCGCGCGACCACGCCGACCGCACGTGGACGGTCGGGTTCACCGCCGACGACGGCCCCGTGGCCTACTACGCGTTCGACCGCGGCGAGCGGTCCGGGCGCTTCCTCTTCACGCAGCACGACGACCTCGCCCGGTACCGGCTCTCCCCGATGGAGCCGTTCGCGTTCACGGCCCGTGACGGGCTCGAGATCCACGGCTACCTGACCTACCCGCCCGACGCCCCCCGGCAGAGCCTCCCCACCGTGCTCTACGTGCACGGCGGGCCGTGGGCGCGCGACACCTGGGGCTACGACGCGACCGCGCAGTGGCTCGCCAACCGCGGCTACCTGTGCGTGCAGGTGAACTACCGCGGGTCGTCAGGCTACGGCAAGGCGTTCCTGAACGCGGGCGACGGTGAGTGGGGTCGAAAGATGCACGATGACCTGATCGACGCCGTCGAGCACGTGGTCGGCCTCGGCGCCTCGGACCGCTCGCGCGTCGGGATCTACGGCGGCTCGTACGGCGGATATGCGGCGCTGGTCGGGGCGACGTTCACGCCCGACGTCTTCCGGTGCGCCGTCGACGTCGTGGGGCCGTCGAACCTCCAGACGCTGCTCGAGACGATCCCGCCGTACTGGAAGCAGCTCGCCTCGCAGTTTCACCGCCGGGTCGGCCATCCCGAGCACGACGTCGACCTGCTGTGGGAGCGCTCGCCGCTCTCGCGCGTCGGCGACATCCGGATCCCGCTCCTGATCGCCCAGGGCGCGAACGACCCGCGCGTCAAGATGAGCGAGTCGGACCAGATCGTCGCGGCGCTGCGCGAGGGCGGCATCCCGCACACGTATCTCGTCTACCCCGACGAGGGCCACGGCTTCCGGAAGCCCGAGAACGCGATGGCGTTCCAGGCCGAGGCCGAGCGCTTCCTGGCCGAGCACCTCGGCGGGCGGTGCGAGCCGTGACGCCACGTGCGCTCCACATCCAGAACGAGGCCAGCGGGCCCGCGCGGGTGTTCGTCGAGGCCCTCGAGGAGCGCGGGTTCGAGATCGTGACGGTCGACGCGCGCCTCGACCGGCTGCCGGAGTCGCCCGAGGGATTTGCGGCGATCCTCTCCGGCGGCGGCACGGCCGACACCCACCAGACCGCCGAGCATCCGTGGCTCATCCACGAGGTCGCGCTCCTGCGGCGGGCGATCGAGACCGGCGTGCCGACGATGGGCCTCTGTCTCGGGGCGCAGCTCCTCACCGAGGCCGTCGGCGGGACGGTCTACCGCTGCGACCCGCCCGAGGTGGGCTGGTTCGAGGTCGAGACCGGGCCGGATGCCGCCGCGGATCCGGTCATGGGCGCGCTCCCTCCGCGGTTCATGGCGATGCAGTGGCACCTGTACGCCTGCGAGCTCCCGCCGACGGCCACCGAGCTGGCCCGAAACGCCGTCTGTGTACAGGCCCTGCGGGTGGGCGAGGCGGCCTGGGGCACGCAATTCCACATCGAGACGACCCGCGACATCCTGGCCTCATGGGCCGACATGGCGCCGGATGAGCTCGAGCGGTTCGGCTATGACCGAGCCCGTTACGACGCGGAGCTCGACCGTCACGGCCCGGCCCACGAGGCGATCGGCCGCGACATGGCGGGACGCTTCGCCCAGGTCGCCCTGCGGCAGCTCCAGTCGGTCTAGACCGCCTTCCCGGCGACTCGCTTTACTCCGACCGAGCGACGTTCTAATCTCGCCGCAACGGCAATCCCGAAGGGAGGGTTCATGAGCACCGATCCCGGTGCGCCCGGCGGACCACCACCGCCCGGGGGCGGCCAACCCACCGGCGGCGGCGCCCCACCGCCCGCGGCCGGCGCCCACCTGTCCGAGGACGAGCAGACGCTCCACCGCCTCGGCTACGCCCAGGAGCTCCTGCGCGGCTGGGGCGGCTTCTCGAACTTCGCCATCTCGTTCACCATCATCTCCATCCTCGCCGGCTGTCTGACCTCGTACTACATCGCAATCGGATGGGGCGGCCCGGTGGCCGTCACGTGGGGCTGGCTCCTCGTCGGCGGCTTCTGCATCCTCGTCTCGCTCGCGATGGGCGAGATCGCCTCGACGTACCCCACCGCGGGAGGCCTCTACTACTGGTCATCACGCCTCGGCGGCGCCGGGTGGGGCTGGTTCACCGGCTGGTTCAACCTGGTCGGGCAGATCGCCGTCACGGCGGCGATCGACTTCGGGGCGGCGACGTTCATCTCGTCGCTGATGAACCTGTGGTTCGACTACTCGCTCACCAAGGGCCACGTCTTCCTCACGTACACGGTGATCATCGCCCTGCACGGCCTGATCAACGTGTTCGGCCCGCGCCTCCTGCCGTGGATCAACAACATCTCGGCCTGGTGGCACATGGGCGGCGTGCTGCTGATCGTGGTGATCCTCATCGTCGTCCCCGATCAGCACAAGTCGCTGTCGTTCGTGTTCACCGACACCGAGAACTTCTCGGGCTTCCAGGGACACGGCTGGAGCAACCCGATGTTCTGGGTGGTGTTCGGGATCGGGCTCCTGATGGCCCAGTACACGATCACGGGGTTCGACGCCTCGGCCCACATGAGCGAGGAGACGAGGAACGCCTCGCGGGCGGCCGCCATCGGTATGGTCATGTCGGTCGTCGTGTCGGTCATCTTCGGGTTCATCCTCCTCGTCGCTGTCACGTTCGCGATCCCGGGCCCCGTCGGCGACACGGCGGGCCAGTACGGGTTCGCTGTGCAGTACATCTGGGAGAACTCGATGAGCACCAAGTGGGCCGAGCTCCTGCTGGTGATCGTGTGTACGGCGCAGTTCTTCTGCGGGCTCGCTTCGGTGACGTCGGCCTCGCGGATGATGTTCGCGTTCTCGCGCGACCGGGCGATCCCGGGCCACCAGCTCTGGCGTCAGGTGTCGAAGAAGGAGCGCGTGCCCGTGAACTCGGTGTGGGCGATCTGCTTCCTCTCGTGGGCGCTCATGCTGCCGACGCTCAAGAACCCGATCGTCGGATACGCGGTCGGCACGTCGATCGCCGTGATCGGGCTCTACATCGCGTTCGTGCTCCCGATCATCCTGCGCTACCGCGCGAAGGAGAACTTCGAGCGCGGTGCCTGGCACCTCGGCAACCACTACAAGTGGATCGACCCGCTCGCCATCGGGTGGATCGCCCTGATCTGCATCCTGTTCCTGCTGCCGCTCTTCCCCGATGGAATCCCCGGGAACTCGGCGGTGGTCGGATCGCACTTCCTGATCAATGTCAACTGGATCGACGTCAACTACGCGCCACTCACGGTCGGCGGCGCCTTCATCCTCTTCGGCGGATGGTGGGTGCTCTCGGCCAACAAGTGGTTCAAGGGGCCCGTGCGGATGGGCTCCGAGGAGGAGCTGGAGCGCATCGAGGCCGGCTTCGCCGCAGGCGACTGAGGCGCACGCTGGGGTCGGGCCCTACGCCGGGCCCGACCCCAGCAGCTCGTCCTTGACGGTGGCGAAGTCGTCGAACCAGGTGTAGTCCACGCCCTCGCGGTCGAGGTGCTCGGCCAGCGTGCGGCGGGCGAAGCGGCGGTCGGCGGCCTTGGCGGCGCAGCGGTCGGAGTAGCCGTCGCCGATGTAGGCGACCTCGCTGCCGTCGCGCATCTCGTCGACGACCGAGCGCTTGCACTCCTCCCCGCAGACCGGGCAGGGCTCGCCGTGGCGGAAGTCGACGACGCCGCCGTCAGCGGTGAAGCGGACGTCGTGCGCGATCACCTCGAGCCGGCCGAGCCCGGCGCGCTCGAGCACCGGCCGGATGATCGACTCGAAGCCGCTCGAGACGACGACGACCCGATCGCCGGCCTCCTCGGCAGCGCGGACGAACTCGGCGAAGCCGGCGCGGATCTCGGCCCGGTCGACGGTCTCCGAGACGATGGTGTCGTGGTCGCCCTTGATCGGCGCGAATTCGGCGGCGATCACCTCGCGCAGCGTCATCGTCCGGTGCTGGAGGTCGCCCTCGGCCGCCGCCCACGCCTCGGGCGCGTAGATCCGGCACATCTCGTCCAGCGTGTCGCGCTCGGTGATCGTGCCGTCGAAGTCGACGACGATGAGGCGGCTCACCCCCGCCGCACCCACTTGGCCACGGTGTCCGCGTCGTGGCCGGCCGCGATCAGCTGGAACAGGGGCTTCGGGCTCTTGAGCGTCTTCATCGTCTCCATCCGGCCCACCGAGATGCCCTGGCGCTGGCAGAAGCGAAGCAGGGACTGGCGGTCGGACGAGAGCAGGCGCCAGACGGTCTCCTGGCGATGGCGGTCGAAATCGGGGTAGACGCCGACGTCGCCGGCGACGGCCCGGCTCACGGCCTGGTTGTACTGCTCGCGATAATCGTGCTCATCCGACATCGGCGTTGCTAGTCTAGTGAGCCGTGCGGGTGTCCCGTCCCCTCTCTGTCGTCGTGGTCCTCGCCGCGCTCCTCGTGGCGGCGCCGGCCGCCTGGGCTGCGGCCTGGTCGACCGTGGCGAGCCCGAACCCCAGCGGCGGGCAGGACGTCCTGAACGAGGTCGGCCGGCTGCCGGGCACGAAGGTGCTCTACGCCGTCGGCCGCACCAACGTCGGGACGCTCGTCCTGCGGTCGGCCAACCGCGGGGCCTCCTGGCAGGTCGAGTCGGCGCCGAGCCCCGGCAACGGCGCGCAGCTCTTCGGCGTCTCGGCGCGGGCGAGCGGCGTGTGGGCCGTCGGCTACCGCGGGCTGGCCGGCTCGAACACGCTCATCCTGCGCCGCACGAGCGGGGCGTGGAAGGCGGTCGCGAGCCCGAGCCCCGATTTTGCCGACCAGCTCTTCGGCGTGGTGACGACCCCCGCCGGGACGTGGGCGGTCGGCACGGGCACAGGCACCGGCGGGAACAGCCACCCGCTGATCCTTCACCTGACCCACGGGGCATGGAAGACGCAGCAGGCGCCGCCGCTCCCGAAGGGGCAGAACCAGCTCTTCGGCATCGCCGGGCAGGGGTCCAACCTGTGGGCGTTCGGCCAGCGGGAGAAGAACGGCGGGACGGTCCACCCGCTCGCGCTGCACCACACCGCGTCCGGCTGGCACGTCTCCAAGGCGCCGGATCCGGCCCGCGGCGGCGAGTCGTTCTTCCTCGGTGGGACGATCTCGGGCGGCACCGTCTGGGCGGTCGGCGGCCGCGGCGCCGGGTCGCGGCACGCCCTCGCCGAACGGCATACCGCCTCGGGCTGGAAGGCCGTCACGGTGCCCGACGGCGCCGGGTGCAACGCGACGAACCAGCTCGCGGCCGTCGTGCCGATCCCGGGCACGAAGCAGCTCTGGGCGGTCGGCGACTGCTCCCCGGGCCTCGGCAACCGCACCCTCGTCGAGCGACGCCGGAACGGCGCGTGGCACCAGGTTTCGAGCCCGACGCCCGACCCGAGCGGCAGCTTCCTGACGGGTGTCGTGGCGTTCTCGCAGACCCGAGCCGCGGCGGTGGGGTACCGGACGCCGGCCGGATTCCGTACGCTTGCCCTGATCCACCACTGATCGCGTGACCGACACGACCGCCCCCGCCACGCGCCTCTTCGGCGCCCAGAGCATGACCGCGCCCCTGCACGACGTCGTCGTCAAGCGGCCCGGTGCCGCGTTCGCGGCGGCCTACGACAACCCGGCGCACGGGTTCCTGCACGCTCCCGACCTGACCGAGGCGCAGCGCCAGCACGACGCCTTCTGCCGGGTGCTCACCGACCTGGGTGTCCGCGTCCACCAGCTCGACGCCGAGACCTCGAGCCCCGATCTCACGTACACGTTCGACTCGGCGCTGGTCACCGACCGGGGCATGATCGGCCTGCGTTCCGGCAAGCCCACCCGCCAGGGCGAGGCCGAGCCGATGCTCGCGTGGGCCGCCGACAACGGCATCCCGGTCATCGGCCGTCTGGAGGGAGACGAGACGGCCGACGGCGGCGACACGTTCTGGCTTCGCCCCGACGTCTTCTGCATCGGCCGGTCGCTCCGCACGAACACGGCCGGCGCGGCGCGGATGGCCCAGCTCGTGGGCGGCGACGTGCATGTGTTCGACGTCCCGTACGCGAATGGCCCGGCCGAGTGCCTGCACCTGCTCTCGGTGATCTCGCCGATCGCCGACGATCTGGCGGTCGTGTTCCTCCCACAGCTCCCGGCCGGCCTCTACGAGCTGCTCGCGGAGCGGTGCGTGGCGCTCGTCCCGGTGCCCGAGGAGGAGCTTCTGACCCAGGGCTGCAACATCCTGGCCGTGCGCCCGGGCGTGGTCGTCATGGTCGAGGGCAACCCGGCGACGGAGCGCGCGCTGCTCGATCGCGGGTGCGAGGTGCACACGTTCCCGGGGACCGAGGTGTGCATCAACGGGTCAGGCGGCCCGACCTGCATCACCCGCCCCATCCTGCGGGGATGAAGAACCTGACCCCGGCCGAGCTGGCCGCCGTCGGGGCCGTCGATCGCGACCGCATCGCCGCCGACCTGGCCGCCATCGTGGCGCACCCGAGCCTCACCGGATCCGAGGGTGAGGTGCAGACCGAGATGGCGCTGCGGATGACGACCGGCGGGCTCGATGTGGAACGCGTCGACGTGTCCGCGGTGGAGCTGGCGTCAGACCCGGACTTCCCCGGCGTCGAGGTGCCGCGCGACGTGCATCCGGTCGTTGCCGGGCGGCTGGGCGACCGCGACAGCGGCCGGCGGGCGGTCATCGCCGGCCATGTCGACGTGGTCGGCAGCGGCGACGAGCTGCAGTGGACGACGCCGCCGTTCGAGCCGCGGATCGTCGACGGCCTCCTCTACGGGCGCGGCTCGTGCGACATGAAGGGCGGCGTGGTCGCGGGCCTGGCGGCGCTTCGGGCGCTGGTCGAGGCGGAGGTGGAGCTCGGCGGCGAGGCCATCCTGCTCACCGTCCCCGGCGAGGAGGACGGCGGCGCCGGGATGCTCGCGGCGATCCGCGCGGGCTTCGCGGGCGGGACGGCCGTCATCACCGAGCCGACCGACCTCCAGGTCGTGACGGCCCAGGCCGGTGCGATCACGTTCACCCTCACGATCCAGGGGCGAAGCGCGCATGCGGCATTCCGGCGCGAGGGCGTCTCGGCGATCGAGAAGCTGTGGCCGATCATGCGGGCGCTCGAGGAGAACGAGCGCGCCCGGAACGAGGCCGAGACGCAGCGGGCGATGCGCGCGCTCGGCCTCCCCTACCCCACGTCGATGGGCAGGGTCGCCGCCGGGGAGTGGTCATCGACGGTCCCTGACAGGCTCGTGGCCGAGGGGCGCTACGGCGTCTGCGTCGGGCAGACGGTCGCCGGGGCCGAGGCCGAGCTGCGGTCGGTCGTCGCCGACGCCTGCGCCGGCGACGAGTGGCTGCGCGACCATCCGGCCGACGTCGAGATCACCGGTGGGCGCTTCGCCTCGGCCTCGGTCGCCAACGACCACCCGCTCCCGTGGGGCCTCGCCGAGACCGCGCGCGACGTCCTGGGCCGGCTGCCCGAGTTCCTCGGCGTCCCGTACGGCGCCGACGCCCGCCTCCTGATCGACCACGGCGAGACGCCGACCGTCCTCTACGGGCCCGGCGATCCGAACCTGGCCCACGCCCCGGACGAGCACGTCGCACTCGAGGACGTCGCCCGCTGCGCCCGGGTGCTCGCCGTGTGGGTCATGCGTACCCTGGCCTGACACCCGGACCAGGTCCCACGTCTTGCACGGCTGTCACGGCGGGACCGGGTCCCACCTGTCGCACGACTGTCACGGCGGGACCAGGTCCCACCTGTGCCACGGCTGTCACGGCGGGACCAGGTCCACCTCTCGATACCGGTGTTCACGGGCGATCGGGCCGGCCCTTTGGGGTTGTGCGAGCATTGGGCATGGCCGAACCTCTGACACTCGCCGACGTCCAGGCTGCGGCGGAGGCGATCGCCGGGCGGGTGCACCGCACGCCGGTGCTCACATCGGCCACGCTCGCGGCGCGCTGCGGGGCGCCGGTCTGGCTCAAGGCTGAGCTCTTCCAGCGGATCGGCGCGTTCAAGCCGCGCGGCGCGTTCAACCGGCTGCGGGCCCTGACGCCCGAGGAGCGACGGCTCGGGACGATCACGATCTCGGCCGGGAACCACGCCCAGGCGCTGGCGCTCGCGGCCCGTGACGAGGGCGTCGACGCGCTCGTGCTCATGCCCGCCGACGCGAGCCCGCTGAAGGTCGCCGCGACGCGCGGCTACGGCGCGACCGTCGACCTCGAGTCGGCCGACAGCATGGAGGCGTTGGAGCGGATGCGCGTTATCGCGGCCGAGACGGGCCGGGTGATCGTCCATCCCTACGACGACCCGCTGATTGCGGCCGGCCAGGGCACCGTCGGCCTCGAGATGATCGAGGACATCCCCGACGTCGACACGGTCATCGTGCCGATTGGCGGCGGAGGGCTGATCGCCGGGATCGCCACCGCTGTGAGGGGCCTGCGGCCCGACGCGCATGTCGTCGGGGTCGAGCCCGAGCTGTCGGCTGCGATGCGCACAGCCCTCGACGCGGGCCACCCCGTCCCGGCGGTGCCGGGCCCGACGATCGCAGACGCCCTGCGCTCCCCGGTCGCGGGCGCGATCGGGCTCGAGGTCTGCTCGCGCCTCGTCGACGACGTCGTCCTGGTCTCGGACGACGAGATCCGGGACGGCATGCGATTCCTCTACGAACGGGCCAAGCTGGCATGCGAGCCCGGTGCGGTCGTCGGCGTGGCTGCGCTTCTCGCCGGCCGTCTCGACGTCGAGGGGGCGAAGGGCGTGGCGGTCGTCATCTCGGGCGGGAACGTCTCGCCCCAGCTGGCCGCCGAGATCCTCGCGGGCTGACCGGCTTGTGTGGCGTTCATCCCGCAGCAGGAGGTACGCCGGCACGTTGCTCAGGCTCTCGCGCTCGGCCCATAGGCCAGGCGCAGCAGGTCGCCCTCGGCGAATCGCGAGAGCCTCAGCGGCCCGAGGTCGGTCGGCGGCTCACGGCCGCTCAGCTCGGCGGCGACGCACTCCGCGATCGCGGGAGCGAGCTTCAGGCCGTGGCCCGACATGCCGGCGATCGCGTAGACGCCGTCGCGCACGAAGCCGACGACCGGGTTCCAGTCCGGCGTGGCGTCGTATGCGCCGGTCCAGCCGTCGACCCAGACCGCATCCGCCCCGCGGTGGTAGCGCTCGGCCAGCGCCCCGGCGACCGATGCGCGGTAGCCGTCCTCCGGAACCTCGGGCGCCTCGTCGCGGTCGGCGTAGCCCTCGGGCTCGCGATAGGCGACCGCCCACGCCATGTCCCCCACCCCCGGGCGAACGACGACGTTCGTGACCGTGTCCGAGACCACGACCGAGACCCGGAGCGGCCGCACACGGGCGACGTCGATGCGCTTGAGCGAGATCGGGATGTCGGGGAGCAGCCGCGACGTCCATCCGCCCGCGGCGACGACCACGGTGCCGGCGTCGAGCGCGTCGAGGTCGGTCACCTCCGCGCCCAGCCGGGGCTCCGCGCCCAGCGCCACGGCCTCGGCGAACCACGCGAGCGTCATGCGTCCCGGATCGACGAGTCCGCCGTCAGGCTCGTAGGCGGCGGCGGCGATGCCGCCGGCGCGAAGCGCCGGCTCGACCTCGGCGACCGCCTCCGGCTCGAGCAGGCGCGAGTCGACACCAAGGGAGCGTCCCAGCTCGACGTTCGCGGCGCACGCCGCCAGGTCACGCTCGGCGACGGGCAGCATGTAGCCGGTGCGGACGTAGCCCGACCGCGGGTCGCCTGCAAGAAGCTCGATGCCGCGCTTGGCAAGCCGCACCGTGACCTCGTTCGAGTAGTGGGCGCGCACCATGCCGAACGAGCGGCCGGTGTCGCCGGAGGCCGGCGTGGACTTGTCGTGAAGTTCCACCCGCATCCCCGCCCGCGCCAGCTCGACCGCCAGCGACGAGCCGAAGAGCCCCGCCCCGACGATGGCGACGTCGGCCCTCATGCCGGCGTCGTGTAGGCGGCCGTGATGCCGCCGTCGACGACCAGGGCCTGCCCGGTGGTCCACGCCGAGTCGTCGCTCGCCAGGTAGAGGACGGCGCCGGCGATGTCGTCGAAGGCGCCGAGCCGTCCCATCGGGATGTGCACCATCCGCCGCTCGAGCCCGCCCTCGTCGGCGGCGAGCGCGTTACGGAAGAGCGGCGTGTCGACCGGGCCCGGGCAGAGGGCGTTGCAGCGGATGCCGCTCCGGGCGTAGGTGATCGCGACCTCACGGGTCATGGCGAGCACCCCGCCCTTCGCCGCCGCATACGCGGTCTGGGGCGTCGCCGACCCGACCAGCGCCACCATCGAGCTCATGTTGACGATCGAGCCGCCGCCGGTCTCGAGCATGTGCGGGAGCTGGTACTTCATGCAAAGGAAGACTCCGGTCAGATCAACGGCCAGGATCCGGTGCCAGACGTCGAGCTCCGTGGCCGGCGGGTCGGTGTCGTCGGCGAGCAGGATCCCGGCGTTGTTGTGGCAGACGTCGATCGACCCGAACCGCCGGCGCACGGCGGCGTACAGGGCCTCGACGGCGGCGGGATCCGTCACGTCCACGGGGAATGCCGCCGCCCCGGGGATCCCGGCCGCCGCCTCTTCCGCACCGGCGGCGTCGATGTCGGCGAGGGCCACCCGGCCGCCCTCCTCGGCGAGCCGCCCCGCGACGGCGCGCCCGATGCCCGCGGCGGCGCCCGTGACGACGCACACCTTGTCCTGGATTCGGCCCGGCATCGCGGCCATTAAACGCGAGAGGGGCGCCCGCGTGCTGCGGACGCCCCTCCGGCGGTGGCGCTAGAGACCCTCGTGCACCATTCGGCCGATGGTCTCGTACTTGGCCCGGTCGTTCGATTTCAGATACAGCGCGTATCCGATACCTCCGACGAACACGGCCACGTCGATGATGACGAGGTACCACGCGTACGTGTACCCCGCTCCGAGGAAGTCGATCTTGTCGATCGCGACGGACAGCACGGCCAGCTGGCCGATCACCGAGATCAACGGTGCCAGGGTGTGCGTCCAGATGTGGTGCTCACCCGGATGGTGCGTCCGGAAGTAGTTCCAGATCGCCACCGAGACGAGCGCCTGGATGAACAGGATCAGGACGACGCCCATGAACGCCATGAGGCCGTACAGTTGGATGTACCCGACGGAGTTGGCCGAGTCGAGCCCGGGCGCCGTCGTGGCGAAGAACGCGAACGCGAGCACGATCAGCGCGGCGATCACCGACTGGGTGATCGAGGCGATGTGCGGGCTCTTGTGCTTCTCGTGCGTGCGGCCGAGCGCCGTGGGCAGCACCCTTTCACGGCCGAGCGAGTAGAGATAGCGCGCGGTCGTGTTGTGGAACGCCATGCCACAAGCAAAAGAGCCGGTGATGATCAGCCAGCTCAGGACGCTCTGCAGGAACGTGTTCCCGAACTGCTTGGCCGGGTCGAGGAAGAACCCAGAGGCGTTGTTCACGGCCTGGGTGGCAGCCGCCTCCGTTGTGGCGTACCCCGAGAGCGCGGCCCACGAGGTGATGACGTAGAAGATCCCGAGGCCGATGACCGAGATGTACATGGCCATGGGGACGATCTTCTTCGGGTTCTTGGACTCCTCGCCGTAGTTCGGCGCCATCTCGAAGCCCACCCACGACCAGAAGGCAAAGAAGACTCCCACGGCCCAGGCTCCTGCGGCGATCGCGTTGTCGCCGCTGCCGAATCCCGGCATGTTCTTGAAGGCGTTGACCGGATTGAGCGCGGCAGCCTGGACGTTTTCGCCGCCATGCCCGAAGACCACGAGATCGAAGATCAGCAGGAACAGGACTTCGCTGATCAACGCGATTCCGAGAAGGCGGGCCGAGATGTGGATGTCGAAGTACGCGAGGATGCCGATCAGGACAACCATGAAGAGCGCGCACCAGTACCACTCGACGCTGTACCCGTACTGGGCCAGCTTGAGCGTCGCAAAGTACGCGAAGCCGCCGCACAGCGAGGCCTCGAATACGGAGTACGCGACGACCATCGCCAGGCCCGACGCCATACCAAGCTCGCGGCCGAGCCCGTGGCTGATGAAGCTGTAGAACCCGCCGGCGGCGGTCACCTTGCGGGCCATCGCCACGTATCCGACCGAGAAGATGGTGAGGATCACCGTGGCGAACGCGAACCCGGCCGGCGTTCCGATTCCGTTGCCGTAGCCGACCGAAAGCGGCGTATTGAAGAGCATGGCCGAGATCGGCGCCGCGCCGGTCACGGTCAAAAACAGGACGCCGAGGATCCCAACTGCGCCGCCGTGCAGCTTGTGAACGTCACCACGCTGCGAGACGTCCATGCTCTCCACGGGCAGCATCCCCTCGTGCTGGGTGCTCATGCCCCCATGTTCACTTGCCACGTGACCTCCTTCGGAAAGAGGAACAGGAAGAAGAGACCACCACTTTTACAGCATTGCGGCAGCTTTGGCAACGGCTCCCGCGCATGTTGTGGAAACGGTGACGGTTCAGGCGAGGACGGGGTTGCGCGCGGGTGGCGCGGCCTGCGGTTCTGAGAGCGTCTCGACCAACAGCGTCCCGACCACGCGCCGCCATTCTTCGGTGCGGACTTCGACCTTGTCGGGAAGGATCCTGCGCTCCGTCCGATCGGCGTGATTGCGCTTGGCGAGCCGGTCGAACGAGCCGATCGCATTCAGCACGGTCGCGTAGTCCGCCGAGCCCACGAACGACCCGATCCAGTCGCCCGGCCGGCCCTCGTCGCGGAAGACGCCCTCGCGGACGCCCTGCCAGTAGGCGTGCTGGAAGAGGCAGCCGGCGATCCCGCGATCCGTCCAGCAGCCTGCGGTGAGCTCCGCCTCGCCGGTCGAGATCCCGCGCAGCGCCAGCTGGAGCAGGCGCCTGCCGTTGTCGGTCTCGGCGAGCTCGTGGAGCTCGCTTCGCAGCTCTCGTTCCTCGGTCGTCATGGACGAACCTCCTTAGAAGACCTCGACGTACTCCTGCCGTTCCCAGTCTGTGACGTGGTCGTCGAATCGTTGCAGTTCGTACCTGCGCATCGTGGTGTACGCGGTTACGAAATCCTCGCCGAGCGCATCGACCAGCTTGGGGTCGGCCGCGAGGTCGTCGAGCGCCTCGCGCACCGATGTGGGGAGCGGCGGCTTCGAGGCGTCCTCCTCGGCCGGCGCGGATGCGGCCGGCTCGAGCTCGAGCTCCTCCTCGATCCCGTTCAGGCCGGCCGCGAGCATCGCCGCGCCGACGAGATACGGGTTCGAGAGCCCCGTGGGGGCGCGGTTCTCGATGTGGCGCGAGGCGGTCGCGCCGCTCTTGATGCGCAGGAATGCCGTCCTGTCCTCGGCCCCCCACGAGATGTTCGACGGGCTGAACGTGTGCGGGCGGCGGCGCTTCAGGCAGTTGACCGTGGGCGCGAGCAGCGCGTAGATCCCGCGGGCGTGGCGGAGCTGGCCGGCCATGAACCGGCGGCACAGGTCGGACATGCCCTGCGGGTCGGAGTCGTCGCCGAAGACGTTCTCGCCCGAGTCGAGGCCGGTCAGGCTCACGTGCGCGTGGCACCCCGAGCCGGCGCCGTCGGCGAACGGCTTCGACATGAACGTCGCGTTCAGGCCGTGCGCGTGGGCGATCTCCTTCGTGGCGTTCTTGAACGAGAACGCGTTGTCGGGCCCCGCCATCCCGGCTCCGGGCCGGAAGTTGATCTCCCACTGGGAGCCCGCGTACTCGCAGTTGGCCGTGATGATCTCGATCCCGAACTCGTTCATGTGGTCGACGAGCTCGGTGATCATCGGCACGAACGTGTTCCGGACCGGGTTGAAGATCTGGTAGCCGGTGAAGAGCGGAGAGCCGTCCAGGTTCAGGAGGTAGAACTCGGGCTCGAACCCGAGGACGGGCTCGTAGCCGAGGTCGTGGCAGCGCTCGAGCTGGCGGCGGAAGACGTAGCGGGGAACGGCACGGAGCGGCTCGCCGCCGATGAACTGCGAGTCGCAGATGAACCGCGCGGTCGCCTCGGTCCACGGGACGATCGCCGCCGTCTCGGGATCCGGGATCAGCCGCTGGTCGCCGTAGCCGATCTCCTCGTGGTAGAGCGTTCCCGGGACGACGTCGGAGCGCGAGTCGAGCACGGCGGCGCCGCCGTACATGTTGAGCCCCTCCTCGCAGTAGCCGGGCGCCTGCGCGATCGGGACGACCTTGGTGCGGCTCGTCCCGTGCATGTCGGGGAGCTCGAAGCGGACGTAGCGGATACCGTCGGCGCGCCAAGTCTCGATGATGTCGGTGGCCGAGGCGGTGGCGGTCTTAGCCATCAGGTTGGTTCCTCCGGATCCGGTGTGCCGTTGTGCCAGTGACGAAGCTCGAAGCCGTCGCGCTCCAGGCGGTCGCGCAGGGCCGGGGCGGCCGCCGACGGCAGGACGGCCAGCACCCCGCCGTCGTGGCCGTCGTCGCGGCGGAGGGCGGCGGCGACGCGGTCCGGCGGCTGGAGGTGGTGCCCGGCGATGCCCAGCTCCTGGTACGTGTCGCGCACGACGACCAGGTCGGCGGCGGGCCCGCGCGCGAGCGCCGCGAGATTCACGAAGTGGCCCACGTCCCAGTCGGCGGGAGGCGGGTCGATCGTCGCGCCGCTCAGGTGCGCGAGGATGGTCGGGGCGTCGGGCCGGGAGCCCCAGAAGAGGCCCGTCCGGACGTTGGCGATCAGCGTCGCGCCCGAGGCGGCGTCCATGAGCGCCCGCACGCTCTCGGCCGTCCACGGCCCTGCCACCGGAATTGCGGCCAGCGCGCCGCCTGAGAGGCGCTCGATGGCGCGCGCGATCGATGGCGCCGCGGTGCCGGCCACGCCCGGCGCCGGGTCGACGGGCAGCTCGACCCGGTAGTCGTTGCGCGGCGTCGCGCCGGGTGCGACGTGGGTGGTGGGATCTCCCCCGGGGAGGATCGCGCCGGCCGCGGCGGCGACGCCGTCCTGGTCGGCTTCGATGCCGGCCGCCCGGAGCGCGAGCGCCGACCAGAAGCAGCCGCACAGGTTGTCCTTCTGTTGCCGCTCGGCGGCATACAGCTCGGCGAACGCCTCCTGGCGGACGGCGGTGACGCTTGCTCCGGCCACGCGCATGAGCATACGCAAAATTGGTGTCTGACCCCGTTTTTGCATCGTGGGGTCTGACCCCGCTGGTGCATAATGCGTCCATGCGCGGCGTCTGGACACTTCTGCGGCGCCTCGATGCGGCGGTGTGCCGCGTCGGGCGCAGCTGCTGCGTCGCGCGCTCTGAACAACGCGGTCGCTAAGATCGCCCGCGATGCGAGCTGCGATCTGGAACGGGCCCGGGGAGATGGAGCTCGGCGAGGTGCCCGACGCGACCTGCCCCGCCGACGGCGCCCTGCTCCGGGTCGTGGCCTGCGGCATCTGCGGCACCGACGTGCGCACGTTCTACAACGGCGACCGGCGGATCGAGCCCGGCGCGGTGCTCGGCCATGAGATCTGCGGCGAGGTGCTCGAGATCGGCCGGGACGCCGACGGCGACCTGCGCGCCGCCACGGGCGACCTCGTCCACGTCATCTCGACGCTCTACTGCGGCACCTGCACGCTCTGCCGCAGCGGCAACGAGCACCTGTGCCAGGCCGGCGGGCTCATGGGCTTCGACTACCAGGGCGCGTACGCCGAGCTCGTCGCCATCCCCCAGGTTGCGCTGAAGAACGTCTTTCGGATCCCGGACGGCCTCGACGCGGAGCATGCGACGTTCGCCGACCCGCTCTCCGATGCCATCTGCGGGCACAAGGATCTCGAGGTGGGTCTCGACCTGCGCGCGGTCGTGATCGGCGCGGGCCCCGTCGGGACGGCGCATGTCGCCCTGGCGCTCGCGCAGGGCGCAGGGACCGTCTATCTGCTCGAGACCGAGGCCAAGCGGCTCGAGCTCGCGCACAAGGTGCTCGACGACGACCGCGTCCGCTACGTCGACACGTCGGCCGTGGACCCGGTCGCGCACATCAAGGCCGAGACCGGCGACGGGGCCGAGCGGGTGATCGTCGCCTGCTCGAACGCCCGCGCGCAGGAGCAGGCGATGGAGATGGCCGCACCGCGCGGCCGTGTGCTCTTTTTCGGCGGGCTGCCGAAGGGCACCACCACGATCGACTTCCCCTCGAACGTGCTGCACTACCGCGAGGTGGCGGTGCTGGGGAGCTACGCCTCCCGCTACCGCGACCAGGTCCAGGCGCTCGACATGCTCGAGCAGAACACGGCGAACATCCGCGGCGTCGTGACCGACGTGGTGCCGCTCGACGAGGCGCCGGATGCCTTCCCGATGATCCGCCGCGGCGACGCTCTCAAGGTGGTCGTCACGCCGTAGATTCGCGGAGGCGGCCCGGTCCGGTCACCCGGCCGCACCGTGGCCCGGCCGGGATCTGATTGAATTGGCGGCGACACCGCGAGGAGGACACATGAGCCTGGGCAAGACGATCCGGTTGAAGCGGGTGCTGAACGACCCGACGAACACGTCCGTCATCTGCGCGCTCGACCACGGGATGACATCGCCCGTGTTCCTCGAGCCGCTCGCAGACATCCGCGCCCGCGTCACCGAGGCGGTGGCCGGCGGCGCAAACGTGCTCATGCTCTCGCGCGGCATGTCCCGGATCGCGGCGGCCGAGCTGAGCCCGACGACGGCCGTCGCCTACATGCTGTCGGCCTCGGCTGACCCGGGTGAGAACCCGAGCATCGCCGCGGTCGCGGAGGTCGAGGAGGCCCTCAGGTCCGGCGCCGACGCCGTCGTCCTCTACGTCGCGCTCGGCACCGACACCGAGCAGGACATGATCGAGCGCCTCGCCGAGGTGGGCTCGGCGTGCGACGAGCTCGGGATGCCGTTCATCGCCGAGGCCGAGTGGCCGAGCGCCTACTCCGGCACGACCGCCGAGCTCGGCACCGACTACCTGCTTCGCAACGTCCGGCTGTGCGCGGAGCTCGGCGCCGACGTCATCAAGACCAACTGGCCCGGCTCCGGCGAGGAGTACGCCCGCCTGGTCGCCGCCGCCGCCGGCCTCCCGACGGTGCTCGCCGGCGGCTCCCGGATCACCGAGGCCGAGCTCCTCACCCGCCAGCAGCACGCGATGGAGGCTGGCGCCGTCGGCTGCAGCGTCGGGCGAAACATCTTCATGCACGAGAGCCCCGAGGCGATGACCCGCGCGCTGAAGCGCGTGATCGTCGACCGGTGGACGGCTGAGCGGGCGCTGGAGGAGCTGGGGGCGGCCACCGCCGCTCGATGACCGAGGCCGCGCTCGTCTGCGGGATCGATGTCGGGTCGCAGGGGTCGTGCCTGGCCGTGTTCGACGCCGGCGGCGAGCGGCTGGCGACGTCCTACCATCCGCACACCCTGTCGTATCCGCGGCCGGGGTGGGCCGAGCAGGATCCGCGCGACTGGCGGGCGGCCGTCGTCAACGGCTTCCGCGACCTGTCTGCCCGCGTCAACCTTCGCCGGGTGCGGGCGGTGTCGTTCGGCTCGCAGCTCGACGGGCTCGTGTGCGTCGACCGAAACGGGCAGCCGGCCGGGCCGGCGATCATCTGGATGGACCGGCGTGCCGACCCGCTGTGCCGCGCTGCCGAGGCGCGGATACCGCCCGAGGAGTGGTACGCCCGGTCGGGCTGCAACCTGGACGGCTCGCACGTGGCGGCCAAGATCGCCTGGGTGGCGCGCGAGCGGCCCGACCAGGACGCACGCACCGACCGCTACCTCCTCCCCGGGGCGTACATGGTGCGGGTCGCATGCGACGCCGACGTGGTCGACCGCTCGAACGCCTCGTCCACGATGGCGCTCGATCCCGACGCCGGGACGTGGGACGCCCGCCTGCTCGCGGCGTTCGAGATCGACCCGGCCCGGCTCCCGCCGGTCGTCGGTGCCGATGAGCCCGTGGGCGAGATCACCGCCGAGTTCTCCGCCGACACCGGCCTCCCGCCGTCGACGACCGTGGTGTGCGGCTGCGGCGACGAGATGGCCGCGACGCTCGGCGCCGGGCTGGCCGAGCCGGGAGCGATCTGCGACGTCCTCGGAACGGCCGAGCCGGTGTGCGCCGTGGCCGACCGCCCGCTGCGCGATCGCACCCAGATCGCCGAGTGCCACCCCCACGCCGCGCCGGGCCGCTGGCTGCTCGAGAGCCCCGGATGGGCGTCGGGCGCGTCGTATCGGTGGTTTCGCGACCAGCTCGGCGGCGGCCTCGACTACGAGGGCCTGAACGCGCTCGCCGCCGAGGCGCCGCCCGGTGCCGACGGACTCGTCTTCCTGCCGTGGATGGGCGGCGCGATGGCGCCCCGGTGGGAGGCGGACGCCCGCGGCGGCTGGTACGGCCTGACGCCGGCCCACGGCCGGGCCCACATGGCCCGCGCGATGCTGGAGGGATCGGCTCACGCGCTTCGCGACGTTGTCGAGGCGATCGCCGCCGCGGGGCTCGACTGCTCGCGCATCGTCTGCGTCGCAGGCGGCGCCCGCTCGCCGCTCATCCGCCAGATGCGGGCAGACGCGACGGGGCTGCCGGTCACCTGGTCGGAGGATGTCGAGACGACGGCCCGCGGCGCGGCGATGCTCGCAGCGGCGGGATCGGGGCTCCACCCGTCGACCTCGGCGGCTGCCGAGGCGATGGCGCGCGAGTCGTCCCAGGTGCACGAGCCCGACCCGGCCGGCGCCGAGGCGTGCGCCGAGGGCCACCGCCGCTACCGCCTGATCTTCGACGCCCTGGCGGATCGGTTCGGCGAGCTGGCGTGAGGGTCGTCCACCTGACGGCGTTCGGCGGGCCGGAGGTGCTTCAGCCCGCGACCGTGCCCGACCCGGAGCCCGGCCCGGGCCAGGTGCGGGTCGACCTTGTCCGCTCGGCGCTCAACCACCGCGACGTGTGGATCCGCGAGGGCCGGCCGGGGCCGCTTCCGGCGATCCTCGGATCCGACGGCGCGGGCATCGTCTCCGCGGTCGGCGCCGACGTCGCGGGCCCGGCTGCCGGTGACGAGGTCGTGATCAACCCGGCGCTCGACTGGGGCGACGGCGAGGAGGCTCCCGGGCCCGGCTTCCGCATCCTGGGCGTCCCCGACCAGGGCACCTACGCCGAGCGGATCGTGGTGTCGGCGGCACAGGTCAGGCCGCGCCCTGCCGGCTGGTCGTGGGAGGAGTGCGCCGCCCTTCCCCTGGCCGGGCTCACGGCCTGGCGAGCGCTCCGGCTGGCCGGCGCCGGGCCGGGTCGGCGGATCCTGGTGACGGGCGCAGGCGGCGGGGTCGCGACGTTCCTCGTCCAGATCGGGGCCGCCCTCGGCGCGACCATCCGCGCAACAACGGGGTCAGACCCCAAGATTGCGCGAGCGCTCGAGCTCGGCGCCGAGACGGCGGTCGACTACCACGACCCGCAGTGGCCGGAGCGGATCGGCGAGGTCGACGCCGCCATCGACAGCACCGGCGGCTCGGGCCTCGATGCTGTCATCGGGACGCTCGTCCGCGGCGGTGTCCTCGTCAGCTTCGGCGACACGGCCCGCGAGCCGGCGGCGGTCGATCTGGCCGAGGTCTTCCTCGAATGGCGCCGGATCCAGGGGACGACCATGGGGAGCCCGCGCGAGTTCGACGCCCTCCTGGCACACACCGCGGACGCCAATTGGCGCCCGGTCGTCGACTCGACGTTCCCGCTCGAGGACGCGGCCGAGGCCCACCGCCGGTTGGCCCATCCGGCGCGAACCGGCAAGGTAGTCTTGGCCATCCGGTGAAGCACTTCGTCACGGCCGACGAGATCCGCCAGCTAGCAGCCTCAGGAGAGCGGGAGCTGATGCTGCGCGAGCACACGGTGTTGACCGACGCCGCTGTCGACGCCGTGCGGCTGCACGGCATCCGGATCGTCGAGGGCTCGACGTATTCCACCTCCGAGCCGCGGCCCGAGGCCGTCCCCGCGCCGCCCCAGGCGGGCGGCCTCCCCGCCCCCGCGCTCGCCGGCCTGGTGCGCGAGCGCCCATCCGTCACGAGACCGTCACCGCCTCGTGACGCCGAAAGTTCAGGGACTGTCCCCGTCACGGGACCGCCCGATCCGAGCCGGCTTCACACCCGGCTACTGATCGGCGGCGAGTGGGTCGAGGCGGCCGGCGGCGCGACCGTGCCGACCGTCGACCCGGCCACGAACCGCACGATCGCCGACGTCTCGGCCGCGCAGGCGGAGGACGTGCACCGCGCTGTGCGGGCCGCGCGGGCGGCCTTCCCGGCATGGCGCGACCTCGACCCCGACAAGCGCGCCCGCCTCATGCTGCGCCTGGCCGAGCTGATCGAGACCGAGCGCGACTACCTCGCCCAGGTCGAGAGCCACGATGTCGGAAAGCCGATCCGCGAGGCTGCGCTGGTCGATCTCCCGGCGTGCTGGGACCCGTGGCGCTTCTTCGCCGGCGCCGTCCGGACGGTGGCCGGCCGCGTCCTCGCCCTCCCGCACACGTCGCTCGACTACGTCCGCCGCGAGCCGACCGGCGTCGTCGGGATGATCATCCCGTGGAACTTCCCGCTCCACATCGCCTGCCGCAAGGGCTCGGCGGCGCTGGCCGCCGGAAACACGGTCGTCCTGAAGGCGCCGGAGCTGGCTCCGCTCACGAGCCTCGAGCTCGGCCGCCTGGCGCTCGAGGCCGGCATCCCGCCGGGCGTCTTCAACGTCGTCCCCGGGCTCGGCGAGGTGGCCGGGGCCGCGCTCGTCGAGCACCCCGACGTGAACAAGATCGCCTTCACCGGCTCGACCACGACCGGCCGCGCCGTGATGCGCGGCGGAGCCGCGACGATCAAGCGCGTCTCGCTCGAGCTGGGCGGGAAGTCGCCGTCGATCGTGTTCTCGGACGCCGACCTCGACCGGGCCGTGATCGGCTCGGTCTTCGGGATCTACCTGGCGCAGGGGGAGGTGTGCTCGGCAGGGTCGCGGGTCCTGGTGGAGCGGCCCGTCCACGACGAGTTCGTGGCCCGGTTCGCCGAGCGGGCCCGCCGCATCCGGGTCGGCCTGCCGCACAGATGGGAGACGCAGCTCGGCGCACTGATCAACCGGCGCCAGTGCGAGCGCGTCTACGAGTACGTCGACATCGGCACCTCCGAGGGAGCCACGGTCGTCACCGGCGGCGCCCGCCCCGACGACCCCGAGCTTGCGGAGGGCAACTTCATCCAGCCGACGGTCTTCGCCGGCGTGCGGAACGACATGCGGATCGCGCAGGAGGAGATCTTCGGCCCGGTCGTCGTCATCATCCCGTTCGACGGCGAGGAGGAGGCGATCCGGCTCGCCAACGACGTCCGCTACGGCCTCGCGGCCGGCATCTGGACGGGCGACGGCGCCCGCGCCCACCGCGTCGCGCACGCGCTCGACGCCGGCTCGATCTGGGTGAACCACTACGGCGTGTATCCGTCGGAGGCCCCGTTCGGCGGCTACAAGGAGAGCGGCACCGGCCACGACCTCGGGTTGGAGTCGCTCGACGAGTACACCGAGGTGAAGAACGTGCACGTGAACATAGGCACCGAGACCTTCGACTGGTATGCATAGCCCGACCCCTGAGGAGGAGTGACATGGACGGAGCATTGGGCCTCATCGAGACCCGCGGCCTCGTGGCCGCGATCGAGGCCGCCGACGTGATGGTGAAGGCGGCGAATGTGGAGATCGTCGGCCGCGAGTCGGTCGGCGGCGGATACGTCACGGTCGCCATCACCGGCGACGTCGGCGCGGTCAAGGCGGCCATCGACGCCGGCGCGACCGCGGCCAAGAAGACCGGCGAGCTCGTGTCGGCGCACCTCATCCCGCGGCCGCACGCCGACGTGGCCAGCGTGCTTCCGATGGCGGCGCGGCAAGAGGCATAGTTGGCAGCGATCCGGTTCATCTGCGAGGGCGAGGTGATCGAGGCCGACCTGCTCGAGGACGATGCCCCGCGCATCTGCGGGTACATCCGCTCGATCCTCCCCCTCGACTCGACGATGGTGCACGCCAAGTTCGCGGGCGAGGAGACGATCGTGATGGTGCCCTTCTTCGCCGAGCAGGAGAACGGCAAGACCGACGTCGTCGCCGGCGACATCGGCTACTACCCGGGCCGCCAGACGCTGTGCCTCTTCTACGGGGAGACGCAGCCGTTCGGCGAGGTGTCCTACGTCGCCCGCGTGCGCTCCAACCTGGAGGGGCTTGCCCGCTGCGGCAGGCGCCTGCTCGAGACGGGCCACCTGCCGGTGCGCCTGGAGCGCACGTAGGTGTCGCCGTACGTCTCCGCATCGACGCTCGTCGAGGAGCTGCGCGAGTTCACGACCGAGCGGTGGCTCGGTGAGCCGCCCGACGTGACGAGGCTGCGGGAGTTCACCCTGCCCCCGATGGGCAACCTGCCCTGCGTGCTCTACTGCAACTTCGACCTCTTCTGGGCGGGCGAGCAGCTCCAGGTGTGCAGGCAGGCGGCGCTCGACGGCGACATGCGCCTGCCGGAGCTGTGCGAGGTCTCGGCGCTCCTGCTCGAGCGGATCGCCGCCCGCACGGCCAAGTGGGAGATGCACGAGACGGTGGCCCTGATGCGCCGGGCCGCCGAGATCCTGCGCGACTGGAGACCCGATACGACACGGGAGTTCGCCGTCGTGATCGAGCACCTGATGATGGCCGTCGACCGCGTGCAGGCGGCGGTGGACGCGATCGTGCCCTGGAACCAGCTCGACCGGGCCGTCGAGCTGCGCGGGCACACATGAGGAGGACGCGATGCAGCTCTGCCGCGTGACCGGGAACGCCGTCGCCACCGTCAAGGCGCCGGCGCTGCGCGACTTCAAGCTCCTGCGGGTGAAGGCCGAGGGGAAGGGCGGCGTCGAGTTCGTCGCGGTCGACACGCTCGGCGCCGGCGAGGGCGACCTCGTGCTCGTCGCCCTGGGGACGGCCGCCCGCGAGCTCGAGGCGACATCGGGCGCCCCGACGGACGCCACCGTCGTCGCGATCCTGGACCCGCGACAGTAGCGTGACCGCCGAGCTGCGCGCCTGGGTCGAGATCGACTCGATGCAGCCGCAGTGGGCCGCGTACGTCGCCCAGACCTGTCAGGGCGACCCGCCCCACGCCGGCATGGCGCAGCTCTACGTCGAGGTCGCGCCCGCAAGCCGGGTGTTCGCGCTCGTGAACGCGGCGGTGAAACACGCCCGCGTGCGCTCGGCGCTCCAGGTCGTGGAGCGCCAGTACGGGACGCTCGAGCTGCACGGCTCCGACCCGTCGGTCGTCCGCCAGGCCGGCGCGGCGGTGCTCGAGCTGCTCGGGGCCACGCCCACCGACCGCGAGCCGCCCCAGGTCGTCTCGCACGAGATCGTGACGCGCGTCGACCCCAACCAGGCCCAGCTCGTGAATCGGATGCGGGTCGCGAACCTGCTGCTCGAGGACGACACGATGTTCCTGCTCGAGGTCGGGCCCGCCGCCTACGCGGCCGCAGCCGCCAACGCAGCCGAGAAGCAGGCTCCCGTGAAGCTCGTGTACGCCGCCATGCTCGGCGCGACCGGCCGCCTGATCATGGCGCACCGCTCACCGGAGGTCGTGAACGAGGCTCACCTGGCGGCGCTGGCGGCCGTCGAAGCCTGAACCGGGCGACTGGCGCCGCGGTTTTATGCCGGAGCGGCAGCGACCGCCTCGATCTCGACCAGCTGGTCGGTGTAGCCGAGGACCGCGACCCCGAGGAGCGTGCTCGGCGGGCGGGCGGGGGCGAAGGCGGCGGCGATCACGTCCCACGCCCGGACGAGGTCGCTCCGCTCGGAGGAGGCGACGTAGACGGTCGTCTTCAGGACGTCCCCGGGTGCGGCGCCGGCCGCCGACAGCGCGGCGAACAGGTTCTCGACCGCCTTTCGGGCCTGAGCCTCGATGCCACCCGGGACGACCACCCCGTCCTCGTCGATCGGGCAGGCGCCGGCGGCGAACACCATCCGGCCGGGCTCGGCGAGCGCGGCGTAGTGATACGGCGCGCCCGCGAATAGCCCGGGCGGGTTCACGTGCTCGATCATCTAGTGCCAGACGGCCAGGTGCTCGGCGTGGGTCGGCAGGTAGGCGCCCGGACGGAAGAACCGGTCGTAGAAGTCGAGGTCGATGTGCTGGGCCTGGACGTAGTTCATGATGAAGAGCGTCGGCACGGTACCCGGGAACTTCCCGAACGTGTCGTAGATGTACTGGCTCTGGTGGGAGACGCAGGCCTTGAAGTCGGCGCCATACGGCTGGGCCGAGCCGCGGATGCGGTCGGACTCCTTCCACGCCCCGGGCGTCGCCGGGTTGTAGACGCCGCCCGGCCCGAACTTCCGCTCGGCGAACGCCTCGACCGCGGCAGCCATGTCGGGGTGGTGCGGCGGGCAGAACGCCTCGAACACACCGTCGAGGCCGGTCGGGTTGGGGAGCGGATGGCGGTCCTCGTCGTGGTCGTAGCGGAAGCCGAGGCCGGGGACGTCCGGGTCACCCGAGGCGCCGAGCATGGTGTGGCGGTCGATGCCGTCGAACATCCACCCGCCGAGGCCCATCGCCTGGAGCATGAGGACGCCCGAGAACGCCGCGCACGCGAGCTCGGCCGTGGCCTCGGTCACCGAGTACTGCTCGAGGAAGGTGAGCGGGAGCGGGTTGTCGACGTCGACGATGCCGCGGAACGCATCCACGCCGGGGATCGGCCGCCCGTTCACGTCGTCGTAGACGCAGTAGCCGTTCTGGGTGAAGAAGCACAGGTTCGCGATGTTGTGCTGGGCGATGTCGGCGACCGGGATCACGAGCAGCGAGCCCGGGTGGTTGGCGATCCACGTGTTGTGCCCCTCCATGTAGGGCTCCTCGCGCGGAAGGTGGATGCGTGTGTCCGAGAGCGTGCGAATCAGGCCGGCGTGGCGCTCGAGCATCAACTCGGGCCCCACCTCCTCGACCGCCGGGTCAACGAGGGCGCCCGCATCGCGCGTCGGCATGAAGTACGTGCCGGAGTCGTCGGTGAAGAAGATCTCGGCGGTGTGGAAGCCCGCCGCCGACGGGAACGTCCTCCCCGCCGCGCCGCCGGCGTAGTTGGCGAGATGGGGCGCGTAGCGGGCGTGGCGCATGATCGCGTAGTGCCAGCCGGTCGTCCCGGCGCACGCGGTCAGGATGAGCAGCCGCTCGAGGTCGGTGAGCGGCAGCGGCTCGTGCTCCGACCGGTATGCGAGCGGGCCGTCGGGGATCTCGCCGCCCACCGGGAACCGGCGCGAGCGGCGGCCGTAGAGCGCCTCGACGAGCGGGAACTCGGAGAGCTTCCGGAGCGCCTCGCGCTGGCCTGCCGTGAGCTCGAACGTCGTCACGGGCGCCGAGCCTACCTCAGCCGGGAATGGGTGCTCCAGCCCACATCAAGACGAGCCCAATCGAAGCAGCCGCGAGCAGGACGAGGATGACGCTCCGCCGCAAAACGAGAAGCGCGCCCGCGGCCGCCGCCAGGACGCCGTACTGCCACGGCTCGCTCAGCGCGCCCGCGAGCGGGACGGCGGCGCCCAGGATCGCTCCGATCGCAGCCGGCCCGGCGCCTTCGAGGAACGCCCGCGCGCGAACGTCCGTGCGGATCCGGTCGAACCGCCGGTGTCCGAGGAGGACGAGGACGAACGACGGTGTGAAGGCGATCGCTGCCGCGACGAGCCCCGCCCGCGAGACCGAACGCCGCATATCCGACCACGGCCACCGTCTGGACGACGGGCCCGGGCGTGATCTGGCCGAGCGCGACGGCCTCGAGGAACTGGGCCGAGGTCATCCAGTGGTAGCGCGAGACCGCGTCGGCCTGCATCAGCGGGATGATCACGAACCCGCCGCCGTAGCTCAGGCCGCCGACCTTGAACGCCGTCCAGGCCAGCGCCGTCCAGCCGCCCGCCGACGGCGTCGCCGCGAGCATCGCCAGCGCGCCGGAGATGTCGCGTCCACGGCGGACGGCGAGCTCGACGATGCCGCACCCGAGGAGGACGACCACGAGCCACGGCCCGGCGAGAACCGCGGCCAGGGTACCCGCGCAGAGGTAGGCGGCCCACCGCAGCCGCCGCGCCTCCGCGGCGCGCCATGACGGGCGCATGAGGTCGACCCCGGCCCGAACCGCGACCGCGGCGACGGCCGCGCCTCCCCCGGCGCCGAGCGCGCGCGCCCACTCGGGCGCGGAGCCCGAGAGGAAGAGCGCTGCGAGCCCGAGGATGACGGCCAGGCCGGGCAGGATGAACCCGGCTCCGCCGACGATCGCCCCGGGCCAGCCTGCGACGCGGCTCCCGCAGTAGATCGCAAGCTGCGTCGACGCGGGCCCCGGCAGGAGGTTTGCAGACCGCGACGGCATCCTCGAACTCCGACGCCGCGATCCACTCGCGCCGCTCGACGCAGAGCTGACGGAGGAGGACGATATGCGTCGGAGGGCCGCCGAACCCGACGACCCCCAGCCGGCCCCACTCGCGGGCGACCGTCCCGATGCTCGCGCTCCGGCTCAAATCGCCTCGCTGGGCAGCTCGACCTCGTCGGCCTGCGTGCGCCGACCGGCGACCGCCCGCCCGAGCGCGACGCCGCCGACGATGACCAGCCCGCCGACCAGCTGCACCGCCACGAGCTTCTCGTCCAGGAGCCACGCCGCGAACACCGCGCCCAGGAAGGGCTGGAGGTACATGTAGAGCGTCGCCCTGGCGGCGCCCACCCGGTGGAGCGAGCGGAAGTAGAGCCAGTTCGTGACGAGGAGCGGCCCGATCGTCGAGTACACCCACGCGCCCCAGTCCAGCCGGGTGAGCGAGCCGAAGTCCTGGTTGGCCACCTGAACGGCGGTCACCGGCGCCATGATGACCGCGCCGACCAGGATCACGAGCGCGCTTATCCTGCTCGCCGAGTAGCGCCCGAAGAGCGGCCGCAGCATCACCGTGTAGGCCGCCCACGTGAGCGCCGCGCCCACCGCCAGGAGGTCGCCGCGCAGGCTGAAGCCCGCGAGGTTCGAGCCTCCGAGGACGACGAGCGCCACGCCGATGAGCGACACCCCGAGCGCCATCCAGTGCGCCGGGCGCACACGCTCGTGGCCGAGCATGACCGCGAACACCGCGGCGAACGCGGGCGCCGAGGCCAGGATCAGGGCCACGTTGGCGGCCGCCGTGTAGTCGACGGCGTACGTGAACGTGAGCTGGTTCAGGAAGATGCCGACGAACCCGCACATCACGATGAGGCGCACGTCGCGGCGCTCCACGCCGAGCCCACCCTCGCGCAGCCGCACGAGCAGCGCCAGCGCGATCCCCGCAGTCGCGAACCGGAGCCCGGAGAACGCGATCGGGCTCCAGCGCTCGAAGGCGTACTTCGTGGTCGCGTAGTTCAGCGACCAGATCACATTTGCCGCGACGAGCATGCCGTCGGCGGAGTCGGGGCGGCGCACGCCCAGACGCTAGAGCATCCGCTGTCCGCCGCCCGCCGGTGCGATCAGCCGCCGGGAAGACGCCGGCGGAGCGTGTCCACGAGCCGCGGGTCGGGCTCGTGCCCGGCGGCGCGAAGGGCCGTCTCGAGATCCGCGATCAGCGTCCGGCGGAACTCCGCGTCGGCCTCGGCGAGCTCGAGCACCTGATCGGCGGCCCGGGCGATCGCGGGCCGTTCCTGCGCGGCCTGCAGCCACGCTTCAGGCACCGGCGGCAGCTGGTGCAGTAGCTCGGCAAGCCGTACCTCGTCCATCGGATTCTCGCTCATGTCTCTCCAGACGCGGGTCGGGCCTCGGATCTTCCCTCGTATGCCTCACGGAGCTTCACGAGGCACCGTGAGATGCGGCTTGCGATCGTTCCGGGCGGCAGGTCGAGCAGCTCGCCGATCGTGTGATAGCTCTGGTCGCGGCAAAAGAACCGGTCGAGGATCTCGCGGCAGTCGCCCGAGAGCGTCCTGAGCGCCTCCTGCACCGAGACGGCCTCGTCGACGGACGTCAGGCGGCGGTCGAGCTCGCCCTGCTCGTCGGGGTCGTCGGCAACCGGTTCACGGGCGGCCGCCCGCAGCCGGTCGATGCAGAGCCGGCGCGTGAGCTGCCCGATCCACGGCCGGACGGCGTCGTCGGAACGCAGCCGTCCCAGGTGCTCGTAGATGCGCGCGAACGTGTCCTGGAACACGTCCTCCGCATCGGACTCGCTCAGCCGGTGAGCGCGGGCTATGGCGAGGACGTAGCGCGAGAACCGCTCGACCAGCTCGCGCCAGGCGGCATCGTCCCCGGCACGACAGGCCCGGACGACCTCCCCATCGCTGACCGACGCCCAGTCCATCGCCGTGCCCGTCACTCGCCCATCCTGCTTCGCACCGACGCCGCCGACCGCGCGCACGAGGCTGCGGCCGTCTCGCGGTCGTCCCCTTCGGCCGTGACGAGGTTGGCGGCCACAAGCGCTGCGGCCACACGCGTCCCGGCCTCGGCCAGCACCGCCGCCGCCTGGGCGTCGTCGCGCCCGGATGGCTCGCCGCGGTCGGCGACGAGCTCGGCAAGGAATGCGGTGTCGGTGCCCGCGCGTGCGATCGCCAGGGCAACGTCGGCGGCGCCGGCCAGCGCGCTGGCGATCGCCTCGTCCCGGCCGGATCCGGGGGCGTCCTCGATCGCTGCGAGGGCAGCGAGGGAGGCGGCGTAGGCGTCGGCGTCGGACTGCACCAGCGGCACGATCCGCCCGCGAATCGCGCGAGCCTGGGCGGCGACGCCGATCGCGTCGTCCCAGCCCGGCGACCGGCGCGCGCCCATCTCGACCAGCGCGGCGGCCATGGCGACGGCCACCGCAGCCGCCGAGCCACCCGCGGGCGCAGGGCTTTCGGAGGCCAACTCGTCGAGGAGGCCCTGGACGGGAAGCGCGGAGAGGTCGTCGCCTGGCACCGGGAGCGAATCTACCCTACGCGACCGGCCGCACGTCCGAGCCGGTGACCAGCAGGTGGCCGGTGACCTTCGACGGGACGGCCAGCGCGTGGCCGTCCGCCTTCACAGACAGGTTCCACGGAGCCCCGGCGGTGACCCACAGCTTGTGGCCCAACACCTTCACGTGGCTGCCTGCGGTGAGCACGTGCGCGTAGACCACCTTCCCGGTCGCCGAGCCCTCGCGCACCTCGAGCCAGGTGTTGCCCGGGCTCGCTCGGAAAGCGAACCGGGTCTTCGTGACGTGCGGCGGGCGTGGCCCTGTCGACGTCGACGACCCCGCGAGGTCGGTCCCGGCGTTCCCGCCGACGGCCGCTCCCGCCGCGGTGCCGCCCGACCCTCCGCCCAGCACGGCGTACGCGGCGAAGGCCAGGAGGGCCACGACGAGGGTGATCGACCCGCCCAGGGCGACCCACTGCCACCGGCCGAGGATCGGCCCGGCCGCGACGGCCCGCCGCGGAGCCAGCACGACGTCGTCCTCGACGCCCACGACGGCGTTCAGGCGGTTGACGAGCTCCTGCGGATCGAGCCCGAGCTGCTCGGCGTAGTCACGCAGGAAGGCGCGGGCGTACGCGGTCCCCGGGAGCGCCTCGAAGCGCTCGTCCTCGAGCGCCATCAGGTACTTGGCGCGGATCTTCGTGTCGGCCTCGACCTCGTCGATGCCGAGGCCGAGCCGGATGCGCTCTTCGCGCAGCGTGGTGCCGATGCTTGCCATCGCCCCACGGGATTCTACGCCCTTTAACCGTTGCGCAGGGTGCTCGTGTCGACAACCACGAAGTCATCCCCCGTGATCTGGTCGAGTTGGTGCAATGCGTCGTCGTTGAAATGGGCGTTCGATGCGCCCTGGACGTACCACTGCGTGCCGTTGTCCGCCACGATGATCCCGTAGCGCTGCATCGCGATCGCGATGACGCGCGCCTGCCGAGGCAGGTTGTTGACCGGGAAGTCGCCGCGCAGGCGCAGGCGAAGCCCCATCGGCGGAGTGCTCTGGCAGCTCCCCGAGCCGGCATCGTGGCGGGCCGGGTAGATGTGGCCGGCGCATGTATCCGGGACGGTGACGCGGAGGGCGTGGTCGATCACGCCTTTCTCGACCTCGTTCCACCGCACCAGGCCGGGCAGGATCGGCAGGCCGGAGGCGTCGGCGCTCGTCCATCCGTCCTTCCGGAGGTGGTTCGAGAGCAGGTTCCAGGTCGCGCCGGAGCCGGCGTGCCAGCCGGACCGCGTCTTGTGCGCGTGGTAGAGCTCGTACAGGCGGCAATGGCGCTTGTCGACGATCAGCATGTGGGCGTCGGAGCCCCGCTCGACCTTCGGGTGCTTCGGGATCGGGTAGCCGACGTGGTCGGACTCGGGGCCGTACCAGTCGAACGTGACGTGCTTTCGCTTCTGGCTGCCCGCGACGACGTTGACCGGGATGCCGTAGCCCTGGAACGAGCCGAAATCGGGGTGCACGATGTCGTGGCGGCCGATCGCGTCGACCATCGCGTTGGAGTTCCCGGCCGCGGGCAGAGCGTCGACCCGCTTGTTCCACACGTTCGTGCTCGGGAACACGGGGCATGCGGGTGCGTTCGCGAGCGGCGACGCGCCCGCGCCGGCGGCGAAGAGCGCCCATCCACTCGCCCCGAGCCCGGTCGCCGCGAGCGTCGCCACTATGAGGATGCGACCCCGCATACTCCGGAAGGTATCGGCTTTCGAGGGCCGGCCGCACACCCTGGAAGGGGTGACGGGGCGGCCGTCTACGTCGTAGGCATGGTGCCCGCCCGGGCGCGCACGGCGTCGAGCACGCCGTGTCGAAGCCGCGCGGCCGCGGGGGGCGACATCCCGGCGCGGGCCGCGTCGAGCGCCATCAGCGCCGCGCCTGCGACCGGGGCCGTGTCGAGCGGCACGATCCGTGCGCCGGGCGCCTCGGCGTGGACGCACGCTGCGAGCGTCTCCATCAGGAGCGTGCTGTCGCCGCGGAAGAGGCCGCCCGCGAGGACGAGATCGAACTCGTCTCCCGTCATCGCGAGCCGGCGGGCGGAGAGCAGCGCCGACTCGCCCAGCTCGCGTCCGGCCCAGCGGACGATGTCGCGCGCCACCTCGTCGCCGCCCTCGGCCGACCGCAGGACGGTCGGCGCTGCGCTCCGCGACCGCTCACCGCCGCGACTCGCCCGCTCGAGCAGCTCGGCCGCCGAGCGGCAGCCGTACAGGCTGCACAGAAGCTCGGTCAGCTCGGTCTGCGGGCCGCGTCCCGTGTAGGCGTAGGCCACGGCGCGCAGCGCCGTGTCCGAGACGTCGCTGGCGCTCCCGGTGTCGCCGAACTCGGCACCCTGGCCGAGCGTCCGAAACGTGCGGCCGTCGCGCGCCCGGCCGGCGGAGATCGCGCCCGTGCCGGCGATGACGACGACCCCGATGCCGTCTGCGGTGCCCGCGCGCAGGGCGATGAACGAGTCGTTCGTCACCTCTGCGGGCCCGTGCAGCCCGAGCTCGTCCACCTCGGCCGTCATCCGCGGCAGGTCGGACTCCCAGTCGATGCCCGCAAGCCCAAACGCCGCCGCGGCGAGGTCGCCGACGTCGGCGCCGGCCGCCTCGAGCGCACGGCGGCTCGCCTCGCGAAGCGACTCGCCCGCACCGCGCAGCCCGACGACCTCCCAGTTGGCCGGACCGCTGGTGGCGAACCCGCGCACCGCCCCGTCGGCGTCCGCGACGACGGCGTGGGTCTTCGTGCCACCGCCGTCGATGCCGAGGACGAGCGTCATCGGGCCCCCGGCACGCCCGCCGACCGGTATGCATCCTCGACGACCCGCATCACCACCCGCCCGTCCGCACCGGACGGCGTCGGCTGCCGACCCGCGCGCAGGGCATCGCAGAACTCGGCCATCTGAGCGGTGTACATGGACTGCGGGCAGTGCTCGTAATCGGGCGTCGGCGGCTCCGTGTAGCCGAAGACCTGGGCGTAGCCGCCGGTGGCGTAGACCTCGGTCTCCGCCTCGAGGCCGGCGAGGTGCGGCTGCCACCAGCCCGACTCGACGACCGAGTTCGCGCCGTTCGACCACGAGATGAGCAGGACGGCATCGTCATCGACCGCATGCCGGCTGTAGCGGGTACCGACCACGGCACACACCCTGACCGGCTCCGGCCCTCCCAGGAGGAAACGGGCGGTGTCGATCGCGTGGACGCCCATGTCGGCCAGCGAGCCGCCGCCCGCAAGCGCCGGGTCGACGAACCATCCCGACGGCCCCCACTCGGCGTGCACCCCATATCCGCGCGTCTTCACCACCTCGCCGAGGTCGCCGGAGGCGATGCGATCGCGCAGGGCGATCACGTCGGGATGAAACCTCCAGCAGTGCGCCACCATCAGCGACGCGCTCGATCGCCCGGCCGCCGAGACCATGGCATCCGCCTCGGCGACGTCCATCGCCATCGGCTTCTCGACCATGACGTGCTGGCCGGCCTCGAGGAACGCGATCGCCTGCTCGGCGTGGAGGCTGTTGGGCGTCGCGACCACGGCCGCCTCGATCGCCGGATCCCCGACCAGCTCACGCCAGTCGGTCGTGGTGCGCGGGATGGCGAACGTCTCGGCCAGCGCGGCGAGCGACTCGAGCCGCCAGTTGGCGGCCGCGACCACCTCGGCGCCGGGCAGCTCCGAGACCGCGCGGGCGTGGTACGCCGCGATGAACCCCGAGCCGAGGATGGCCACGCGCAGGCCGGCGCCCACGCGGCGTCAGCCCTTGATCCCGGTGAGGGACACGCCCTCGATGAACACCCGCTGGGCGAGGAAGAAGATGACGATCACGGGCAGCATGAAGATGATGGACGCGGCCATCGTCAGGTTCCACTCGACATGGTGCAGGGTCTTGAACTGGGACAGCGCCAGCGACAGCGTCTGGGCCTGCGGGTTCTCGCCCACCCAGACGAGCACATCGTAGAAGTTGTTCCAGGCGTAGATGAAGTTGAACAGGCCGACCGCGGCGAGCGCCGGCTTCGAGAGCGGGATGATGACCCTGCGCATGATCTCGAGGTCGCCGCCGCCGTCGACGCGGATGGCGTCGGC
Organism: uncultured Actinomycetes bacterium; assembly: GCA_963709425.1. GTDB lineage: Bacteria > Actinomycetota > Thermoleophilia > Gaiellales > JAICJC01 > JAICJC01. The sequence goes on from CAVPWG010000004.1 coordinate 208,952, forward strand.
GAGCTCGTGCGGGATCGTCATGAAGAACTGGCGGAGCAGGAAGATCGAGAAGGCGTCGCCGAAGAAGCTTGGCACGATGAGCGGCTTCAGCGTGCCGACCCACTGGATCCCCGTCCAGTCCATGTGCTGCGCGAAGATCACGTACAGCGAGATGGTGGTGACCTGGGTCGGCAGCATGAGCGTCGAGAGCACGAGCAGGAAGACGACGTTTCGGCCCCTCCAGTCGATGCGCGAGAACGCGTACGCCACCGGGATGCTCGATATGACGACCCCGAGGGTGGAGAGCCCGGCGTAGAGCACCGTGTTCCAGGTGTAGCGGACGAGGTCGATCTGGTCGAAGACGGTGCGGAAGTTCGACCATTTGACCGGGCTCGGGACCAGGCGCTGGGAGAGCGCCTGCTGGTCGGTCATGAGCGCCGTGGCGAGCATGAACAGGATCGGGAGGAGGAAGGCCAGCGAGACCGCGATGAGGATCGCGTGGTTGGCGATCGAGAGCAGCATCCTGCGCCGGCGGACGGCGGCGGGAACCGGCCGGGTGCGGTGCTCGAGGGCGACGGTGGCGGCTATGACAGGCCTCCCCCGCCGTAGTGCACCCACCGCTTCGATGTGAGCAGGAGCACGGCGGTGCAGATCATGATCGCGACGAACATCACCCACGCCATCGCGGCGGCGTACCCCATGTGGAAGTAGCGGAAGGCCTGCTCGTAGAGCCAGATGCCGTAGAAGAGCAGGGAGTTCTGCGGATCGCCGAGATCGTGGTTCCCGCTGGCCGGCCCGCTCGCGATGTAGGCCTGGTCGAAGTACTGGAACCCGTCGATGACCCCGATGATCACGCTGAAGAAGATCACCGGCGTCAGCATCGGCAAGGTGACGTGGCGAAACCGCTGCCAGGCGTTCGCGCCCTCGATGGCGATCGCCTCGTAGAGCTGCTTGGGGATGTTGAGGAGCCCGGCCATGTAGAGCACGATCGCGTCCCCAACCCCCCAGATGCCGACGAAGAGCAGCGCCGGCTTGGCCCACTGCGGGTCGCCGAACCAGAGCGGCGGGCTCACGCCCGGGACCGCGTCGAGCAGCTGGTTGAACGGCCCGATCGGGTTCAGGAGGTACACGAACACCAGGGCCGCGCCGACCCGCGGTGCGACCGACGGCATGAAGAAGAGCGTCCGGTAGACGTTCGTCCCCCGTCGCGGGCGGGTGAGGATCATCGCCGTGACCATCGCCGTTGCGATCCGAAGCGGGACGCCGAAGGCGATGATCCAGAGCGTGTTCTTGACGCCGGTCCAGTAGTACGGATCCTGGGCGCCCCCGATCCCGAACATGAACTTGTAGTTGTCGAGCCCGATCCACTTGGGCGACGAGATGATGTCGTAGTGCGTGAACGAGTAGTAGAGGCTGAGCGCCATCGGGAGCAGCTGGAACGCCAGAAACCCGATGATCCAGGGCGACAGCAGGAGGGCGACGAAGGCGTACTTCCGCAGCGCTGAGCGCCGCCGCGCGCGGCGGCGCTCAGCCGGCGTTCGCCGTGGGATCGTCACGGCGCCGGTCGCTACGGAGCCTCACCCAGCTGGAGCTGGTTCTCCACGTCGCTGTCGAGCGTCGAGAGGCCGCTCTGGAGGTCGCTCACCTTCCCGGCCACCCACTTGTTGTCGAAGTCCGAGAGCAGCTTCGCGTACCCCGCTCCGCTCGGCGTGAGCGGCGGCGCGAACGACGACGACGGGTTGTTCCACACGTCGATGAACGTCCGGAACTGCGGCGGCAGGGCCAGGTCCGGCGAGGACGCCGACTCCGCGGTCGTCGGGACGTTGCCCACGGCGTTGGCCATCGGCACGAGGTAGTCCGGATCGTGCGAGAGGAACTTCACGAGCAGCCAGGCCTGATCCGGGTGCGGGGAGCCCTTCGGGATCCCCACGATGGTGCCGCCGACGCGCGCGGCGCCGTACAGGTCAGGGTTGCTGTCGGCAGCCGGGACGAATGCGGTCGCGTAGTTCAGCTCCGGGTGCTCGCGCTTGATGAACGCCGTTCGCCACTCGCCGTCGAACATCATCGCGACCTTACCGGTCTCGAGGGCGTTCTGGGCGCTGAACTCGTCGCCGTTGTAAGTCTGGGAGAACTTCGCGATGTTGTCGTAGCCGTACCAGTCGACGAGCTGCTTCTGCCACTCCATCGCAGCGGCCCAGTTCGGGTCGGCGGCGAACTGCGGCTTCCCGGAGTCGTCGAACCACTGGGCGCCCCACATGCGGGCCAGGTCGGAGATCCCCTGCTGGCCCCAGTCCTGGAGCGGGACGAATCCGGCCACCTTGATCGACCCGTCGGGGTTTCGCTGGGTGAGCTTCTTGGCGTCGTCCATAAGCTCGGTCATCGTCTTGGGCGGCGACGTGATCCCCGCCTTCTCAAACAGGTCCTTGTTGTAGTAGAGCCCGAACGAGTCGGTGAGCGACGGCAGGGCACACTGCTTGCCGTCGAAGTTCGTGTACGTGACGGCGGCCTTCGCGAAGTCGTCGATCGAGATGTTGTCGGCCTGCATGTATGGCGTCAAATCCTGCCACAGGCCGCTCGAGCAGTACTGGCCGACGTAGTCGGGGCCGAACGAGAGGAAGGCGTCCGGGGGATCGCCGGCGTTGATGGTCTTGATGACGATCTGCTGGTCGAACGTGTCGGAGTCGGGATAGCCGATCGGCTTCACGGTGATCCACGGGTACTTGGCGTGGAACGTCTCGAGCGTCTGCTCGAAGATCTTCTTCTCGTCCCCTGTCCACGGGTGGCGCAGCGTGATCGTGACCGGTGTCTTGTCGAGCTTGGCCGGTCCGCTCGAGGCGCCTCCGGAGCTGTCGCTTCCGCCACATCCCGCGGCCGCGACGGTCGCCCCGAGCACAAGGAGCACTCCTCCCAACCGTCTGATGCGCGTGTGAACCTTCATGCCACGATCTCCCTTCTCTCCAGGTCGCGGGTGCGGTCGAACATCTCCTCCTGGGCGGCGCCGAGGGCAACCGACACCGCCCCGTGAAGCACCGCCTCGTCGCCGAGCTCCGTGATCGCGAGCCGCGGCCGAAACGGCGAGAGCGCCCCGAGCTCGCGGGCGACCGGCTCGAGCAAGAGGTCGCCGCCGCCGCGGGCGATCCCGCCGCCCAGGATCACAAGCTCCGGATCGAGCACGGGCGCGACCGCGGCGATCGCGAGCGCGATCCGCGCGGCCTCGGTGTCGACGGCGCGCACGGCCGCTAGCTCGCCGCGGCGGGCCGCGGCGAAGACCGCCTTGGGCGTCCGGGCCTGCATGCCCGCCTCGCGCGCGGCACGCACGACGGCGGCGCCCGACGCCGACTCCTCGAGGAGCCCACGGCGGCGCACCGCACGGTCGTGCGGGTCGCCCGGCCCCAGCGGCAGGTAGCCGATCTCGCCGGCCGCGCCGGCCGCGCCGCGGTGAAGCTCGCCGCCGATCACGATCCCGAGGCCGACGCCGGTGCCGATCCAGAGGAAACAGAAGTCGGCCACACCGCGCCCGGCGCCCAGCGCCCGCTCCCCGAGCGCCGCCAGGTTGACGTCGTTCTCGAAGCTCGTGCGCGTCCCGAGCTCGGCCCTGATCGCCTCCACCAGACCGGGCTTCCCCCAGCCGGGCAGGTTCGGCGCGAGGGAGAGCTGGCCGCGGGACGGGTCGAACACGCCGGGAGCACCGACGGTCGCATGGGTGACCTGGGACCAGCGCAGGCCCGCGTCCGCGGCGACATCGCGGCCGATCCGGCCGATCTGGGCCACGAGCGTCACGGAGCTGCGGGCCCGCGTGCGCTCGTCCCGGCGGGCGACGATCCGGCCGGTGATGTCGGCCAGCGCGACCCGCACCCAGTTCCGGCCGACGTCGATGCCGACGACCCAGGCCGACTCGGGGTTGAGCTCGTACAGCACGGCGCCGGGGCCCTTGCGGCCGCTCTCGCGGCCCACCTCGCGGACGAGCCGCGAGTCGAGCAGGCCCGTGAGCGCCTGCGACACGGTGGGCTTCGAGAGGCCGCTTCGGCGGGCGACCTCGGCACGCGACACCGAGCCCGCCGTGCGGATCAGCTCGAGCACGGCGCGCTCGTTGATCGCGCGTAGAAGGCTCGGCGTTCCCGGTGAGAATGCGGGCTCGATACGGACGGCCTCCCGCTGCCGTATAGTAAGGAAACTTTCCTGACAGTAGGAGACGATATGCCCGAAGGCGGACGGAAGTCAAGGGCGGCGATGTGAGCAAGCTCGCGATCTCAGGCGGCACGCCAGTGCGCTCGACCCCCTACCCGGACTGGCCGTCGCTCGACGAATCCGACGTCGAAGCCGTGACCGCGGTCGTACGCGGCGGGCAGGTCGGAGGGTTCCCCGAGCCGGGCCCGCGGGCGGCCGAGTTCGCGGCGGGCTTCGCCGCCTACCAGGGCGCAAGACACGGCATCGTCATGGCCAACGGCACCGTCACGATGGAGGTGGCGCTGAAGGCGCTCGGAGTCGGTTGGGGCGACGAGGTGATCATCCCGGCGCTGACGTTCGCGGCCACGCCGTATGCGGCGATGGCGGCCGGCGCGCTGCCGGTGTTCGTCGACGTCGAGCCCGAGCGCTGGACGATCGACCCCGACCTCGTCGAGGCGGCGATCACGCCCAGGACGCGGGCGATCATGCCCGTCCACCTCGGCCAGCAGATGGCGGACATGGACCGGATCGGCGACATCGCCCGCCGCCACGGTCTCTTCATCGTCGAGGACTGCGCGCACGCTCACGGCCAGCGCTGGCGCGACCAGGGCGCCGGCACGATCGGCGACTTCGGCTCGTTCAGCCACCAGTCCACCAAGATCCTGACCGCCGGCGAGGGCGGCACCCTCACCACGCAGGACGAGCGGCTGGCCCGGCTGGCGCACTCGCTGATCGACTGCGGCCGCCCCAAGGACGCCGCCCAGCGCGAGTACACGTTCGGCGCCAACTACCGGCTCGGCGAGCTGGCCTGCGCCCTGCTCGTGAGCGGCCTGCGCCGCTTCCCGGCCCAGCAGGAGCGGCGGGCCGCGCTCGGCGAGCACTTCGAGCGCCTGGCCGCCGACCTCCCGGGCGTCACGATCAAGCGCCGCGACGCGCGGATCACGCGCTGGAGCTTCTACCGCTACATCTTCGAGATCGACCCGGACGCCTTCGCCGGCGCCACGAACGAGCTGGTCGCCGAGGCGCTCGAAGCCGAGGGCGTCCCGGCCGAGGTGCAGTACCCGCCGATGAGCCGCTACGACCTCTTCCAGCCGTCGCTCTCGCGCCTGCCGGTCGCCGTCGAGCACGCCGACCGGCTCGACCCGGCGCGGATGAGCTTCCCGGTCGCCGAGGCCGCCGGCGAGCGCACCGCCGTCTACCTCAACGAGAGCATCTTCCGCTCCGACGAGGCCGGCGTCCAGGACGCCGTCGAGGCGCTCGCCAAGGTGCAGCGGCTGGCCGCGGAGATCGGGCAGCGGTCAGCCAGCGGCGCCGCCTGACATCTGGGCGAGCCCCGCACCGATGCGCTTCGCGAGGCCCGGCACAAGGAGCACGATCCCCAGGCCGACCACCAGCCAGACGCCCACCACCTGCCAGAAGTGGTCGTACGGGTAGATCTGGTCGCTCACGTTGCGCCACAGGACGTACAGCAGGAACGCGATGCCGAGCCCCGAGATGACCATCTCCCACGGCTTCTCCTGGCGGTCGAAGGCGAACAGCTTGATCGCTCCGACGTTGGTCACGATGTACGCCACGATCAGGCTGAGGACGCCGATCGTGCCGGGGTAGAAGAACGCGTTCACGACATCCGTCCCGTTCAGGCGCATCCCGATGATCGCCGCGATCGCGATCGCCATCACGACGACGAGCGCGGCCGCCGGCGCACCCGTGCGCTGCGAGGACGTGCCCAGGCGGCTGGAGCCGAAGCCGTCGCGGCCCATCGCGTAGAGGATGCGCGAGGCGCCGGTGGCCGTGCCCAGCGAGCTGGCGAACGCGCTCACCGCGGCACCGAGGTTGATGGCGTCGCCCATCGAGGAGCCGATGTAGCTCGTCCCCAGGTCGCCGAGCGGCGACCCGGAACCGGCGAAGGCGGCCACTCCCGCGGCGTCGGTGCCGAACCCCCACGTCTGGGCGAGCATGCAGATGATGTAAAAGCAGCCCGCTGCGAGGACAGCGGTTCGGATCGCGCGCGGGATCTCGCGCTTGGGGTTGGACGTCTCCTCACCCAGTGCCGCGGCGCCCTCGAACCCGGCGAACGAGAGGAACGCAAGCACGACGGCGAGCCCGAACGCCCCCCTCCCGACGCCCTCCGGCACGGAGAAGACGTCGCTCGAGATGTCGCCGTGACCCGGTGCGTCGCCGCCGATCAGCTTGGCGAAGATGACGACCATGAGCACGATGATGAGCGTCACCGAGATCGCCTCCATCGAGAGCAGCGCCCGCGTCGTGATCTTGATGTCGCTGTACGCCAGGAGCCCGATGAAAACGGCGGCGACAAGCGCGATCACGACCCACTCCGGATCGTGCCAGATGCCCGTCCCGTCGAGGAACGCGCCGAAGAACAGCCCGATCTCGGAGGCCGAGGCCGCCGTGAACGCCAGGTAGGTGCCAAGCAGCGCCCAGCCGGCGAAGAACCCGGCCTGCGGGCCAAGCGTCGCGCCGCTGAAGGCATAGACCGAGCCGGCATGGGCGTAGTGCGCCGAGAGGCGTACGAACCCGTACGAGACGAGGAAGACGCCGATCGTCGCGACGATGAAGAGCAGGGGCACCGCGCGGCCGACGTTCGCCGCGACACCGACGCCGTTCAGCGCCATCGCCGCGGTCGGCGCCATGATGCCGATCGAGAGGGCGATCGTCTCCCAGAAGCGGAGCTCACGGCGAAGTCCCGGTATCTGCGGCGCACTCATGAGCGACCTCCCATGATCGTCTCGGGCAAGAACATCCCCACCACCCAGTTCGGGACGTCGACCACCTCGTGGATCCGCAGGTCGCAGGCGACCGAGCAGAGCGCGTAGGCCTCCTCCCGGTCGAGCCCGTACCGCGAGCCGAGATGGCCGATCATGGCCCGCGTCGCCTCGCGGGCGGCCTCCATGAGGTCGGGGCCGACGCCGGTCGTCGCATGGTGCGATCCGGCCTCCGTGCGGGCCAGGTCACCCCCGGCGACGTGGTACTGCGGCGCCGAGATCGTCATGTCCCGCCGCACCGCCAGCCGAACGACGATGTCCATGGGCGCCTCCACCGCCGTGCCGCACACCTCGCCGTCGCCCATCGCGGCGTGCGTGTCGCCCACCGAGAAGAGCGCACCCTCGACGCCGACCGGCAAGAAAAGCGTCGTACCGACGCGCAGGTGCTTCACGTCCATGTTCCCGCCCCAGACCGAGGGCGGGACGACGGAGTGCTCGCCGGGCTCGGGAGGCGCGACCCCGATCGTGCCGGGGAACGGCTCGAACGGCAGCGCGATGCCCTCGGCAAACGCGACCCGGTGCGCGTCCTCCTCGACCTTCGAGATCCGAAGCCACGGATCGGGAAACTCCTCGGCGAGGAGCCCGAACCCGGGGATGATCGCCGTCCATCCCCAGTCGCGCGGGCGCAGCTCGAGGATCTCGACGGCCAGGGTGTCGCCGGGCCGGGCGCCCTTCACGAACACCGGCCCCGACACGGGGTTCACGTGCGAGAAGTCGAGCGCCGCGACCGCGTCGACGCCGGACTCCGGCGTGATCTGCTCGTCCCCGGCGTCGCGGACGTGCAGCTCGACGTCGTCGCCGGACTCGACCTCGATCTCCGGGGCGATCGAGTTGTCCCACACGTAGTTGAACGCGTCGGCGCGCACGTCGTGAAGCGTGTGACCTGCCATCACAACCCCCTATTCCTCGTCGAGCTCCGCGGCCCCCTCCTGGCGCAGCTCGTATTCCAACACGAACTGGTCGAGCGCGACGGTGACCTCGCTGCCGAGCGTGTTGTCGCGCGCCAGCTGCCGGATCCGGTCGACGATCGCCTCGGGCGGGATGTACGGCCGCAGCGCCTCCGGGTCAAGGCGCAGGCTGCCGTGCGGGCCGCGTGCCGGGCCGCCGTCGCTGCGGACGCGGACGACGAACGCCGAGACGATCCGCGCCAGCGTGTCGTCGCGCTGGGTCGCCGACGCGACCCAACGCGGACAGCCGTCGGCGTCCCACGCCCGCCAGGCCGCAAGCAGCGGGCGAAGATCCGGAGAGACGGCCAGCCGGCCCGAATCGGCGTACTGGCGCAGGCGGCCGAGTACGGCCTGCTCGAGCTGCTCCAGCTCGACCGCTGAGACGAGCCGCCGGTCATCCGGCTCGAGAGGATCGGCGCCATGGCGGCCGTGCTCCCGCCCCAGCGCCACCGTCATGGCGGCCGCGGTCGCGAGCCCGCCCGAGACACCGCCCCGGTAGATCAGCTCGCGGCGTGTCTCCGGCGGGATCTGGCGCAGAAGCGCCACCGCGAGAGCGACGGCGCCCTGGCGATCGGGCAGGTCGTCGCCGGCCGCGAGCAGGCCGCCGACCGCGTTGGCGGCCCGCTCCGCGTCGAGGGTCGGGACGGCGTCGCGCAGGCGCTCGAGGAAGCCGGTGACACGAGGCGCGCCGGAGGAGTCGCGCTCGGACGCGAGCCGCAGCAGGAGCGCCGCGAACGCAGCCTGGTCGTCGAGGTGTGACATGTGCGCGTCCATCTCGGCGTTCGAAACGGTCGTCTCGGGGACGACGAACTGGAAGTAGGCGTCGAACAGCTCCGGGCTCGCGACGTGCAGCTCCTGGCGCGTGTTCCCGCTCACGTCGCGGCTGACGACCGCTCCCGGGAAGTCGGGGACGGCCGGGAAAAGCCGCAGGATGAGCGTCTGGGCCGCCTCACGCAGCCGCTCGGGCAGCTCGGCCGCCCACGCGTCGTGGAAGGCGCGGCCGGCCGCGGCCGCGCCCGCCACGGCGACCGCCCGCGGCTCGCCGGGGAACATGGTGGGGTTGCGCCGGATGGTGTCGTAGAGCTCCGGCAGGAAGACCCGCACCGCCTCGACCGCGATGAAGTCGACGGGGTTCAGCTCGCGGCACACGGGCGGGTAGGTGAGGCGCAGCACGTTCATCAGGCGCACGATGTCGCGCGGCGTCTCGATCAGGGTCTCGATGCCCGGCGAGAAGATCTGGTCCCAGTGCTCGTCCGTGACCGCCGACGAGTGCGGGTTCGCGGCCATCAGGGCGCGCAGGTCGTCGAGCAGCATCTGCGTCAGCCCCTCGGGCAACGGGAGGTCGAACGGCACCTGCACGACCCGCTCGAGGTCGGACTCAGGCAGCGCGCCGTGCTCGAGCACCACCAGGTGGACGACGTTGGGAAGATCCGTGACCGCCGAGACGAGGCGCCCGATCTCGGCGACACGCTCGGGTGCCACGCGATCGAGGTCGTCGATCACGATCACATGCCGGGTGCGCTCGCGTTTCAGCACCTCGGCAGCGGCGGCCCTAGTGGCCGCCGGGTCGCCGCCCGCGTCGACGCCCGGCGCGAGCACGGGCACGAGCGCCGAGAGGTACCGGCGGGTGATGTCGTCGTCGGCTGCATACCGCCACGGGTTGAACTCCGAGACCACGGTGAGCGGGACGTCCTCCAGGTGCCGGCGGACGAAGTTCGCCACCGACGTCCGGCCGGCCCCGCGCGGCCCGTGGAGGCCCAGCACGAGGCCGTCGACCGGGGCCATCGAGGCGATCGCGTTCGCGATCAGCTGGGAGAAGCGAACGTATCCGAGCCGGTCGTCGGCGGGATCCTCGAGCGGCAGATCTGGTGACAGGGGCGCGGTGCCCGAGGTCGGCATGCGCGCGATTCTAGTAACGCGGGGGAACCCAGGGTTCCCCCCACGGGCCCCTCCTTAACGGCTGGCGTGCTGTTGGGCGCTCCGGCGAAGAGCGCGGTCTTCGCCGGAGCCACGACCGTTCGGTCAGTCGAAGAACCGCGGCAGGTGCGCGCGGTGGGCCTCGAGGAGCGCGTCGAGCATCGGAGCGGCCGTCTCGTACCCGCCCGCCAGCGGATTCGCCATCAGGGCCCGCAGTGCGTCGCCCCGGTCTCCGCTCAGCGCGGCGGCGACCGTCAGCCGCTCGTACGCCTTCACCTGCTCGACCAGGCCGAGCATCTCGGCCGGGAGCGGGCGCTGCGGCAGCGGCTCGGCGCCGGACTGCGCGATCCGGCACGGCACCTCGACCACCGCGCCCGCGTCGAGGTTGGGGATGGCGCCCGCATTTCGGACGTTGACGATCTGGACGTCGCCGCGGTTCAGGCGCAGCGACTCCACGAGCATCGCCGCGGCCTCGGAGTACCAGGCTCCGCCGCGCTCCTCGAGGAGCTTCGGCTTCTCGCTGAGCTCGGGGTCGCGGTACATCTCGAGGAGCTCGCGCTCGATCTCGATCACCCGCTCGGCCCGCGTGCCCTCGCCGTCGTGCCCGGCCACGGTCTCGCGGGGGAAGTAGAAGTAGCGCAGGTAGTACGACGGGATCGCCCGGAGCAGGCGGACGACGTCGCCGGGCATGCCGACCTCCTCGCCGAGCTGGTCGGCGAAGACGTCGATCAGGCCGGGGAGGCGGTCCTCGCCGTCGACCATCACGGCCCGCTCCCACGACAGGTGGTTCAGCCCGACATGCTCCAGCGCGACCCGCTCCGGCTCGACACCGAGCCGGTCGGCGAAGGTGCGCTGGAAGCCGATCGGGATGTTGCAGAGGCCGATGGCGCGGTGCCCGTGGTCGATGAGCGCCTGGGTCACCAGCCCGGCCGGGTTCGTGAAATCGAGCAGCCACGCCCCCTCGGCGCCGAGCCGGGCGGTGTCGGCGGCGATGTCGAGCACCACCGGCACCGTCCGGAGTGCCTTGGCGAAGCCGCCCGCTCCCGTCGTCTCCTGGCCGAGGCAGCCGAACCGGGGCGGGATGGTCTCGTCGAGCAGCCGGGCCGCGAGCCCGCCCACCCGCAGCTGCACCAGCACGAAGCCGGCGCCCTCGATCGCGGCCTCGCGATCGCCGGTCAGCTCGAGCCGCCCGCCGAAGCCGCGGGCGTCCATGATCCGGCGGGCGAGGCCGCCGACGATGTCGAGCCGCTCGGCGTCGATGTCGTGCAGCCAGAGCTCCGTGAGACCGAGCAGCTCGGCGCGTGCGGCGAGCCCCTCGATCAGCTCGGGGGTGTAGGTGCTGCCCGCTCCGATGACGGCGACCTTCAATTCCACCGCCGGGCATTGTAATCTCCCCAGGGATGCAATCGTTAGGAAAGTTTCCTGATAGATTCATCGCCGAGATCGCAGGCCAGCCCGAGGCGATCCGGCGAGCGCACCAGGCGGCCCTCGACCAGGCCGGTGCGCTGGCGGCCGTGCGCGCCGGGGGCCACATCGTCTTCACCGGCATGGGGAGCTCCTACGACGCCTGCTACCCGGCGGTGACCGCGCTCGGGTCGGCCGGCGTCGCCGCCACGATGCTCGACGCCGCCGAGCTCCTCCACTTCCGCCTCCCCGCCGTCACCGCGACGACGCTCGTCGTGTGCGTGAGCCAGTCGGGCCGAAGCGCCGAGACCGTGCGGGTCGCGCAGGCACTCTCCGAGCGCACGCCGCACCCGACCGTCGTCGCGGTCACGAACGGCGCAGACAACCCGCTCGCCGCCCTGGCGGACGTCCACCTCGACACCCGGGCCGGCGAGGAGCACGGCCCGTCCACGATGACGTTCGCGGCCACCCTGGTTCTCATGGACGCGGTCGCGAGCGCCCTCGGAGCCGCGCCGCACGACGGCGCCGAGGCGGCGGCCGACGATGCCGAGCGGCTGCTGGAGAGCGCCGACGCCACGGCCGAGATGCTGGCCGACTGGCTGGGCGACCGCCCCGTGCTGACGCTTCTGGCGCGCGGGAGCGCGCGGGCGGCGGCCGAGATGGGCGCGCTGACGCTCAAGGAGGCCGCCCGCTTCCCGGCCGAGTCGCTCCAGGCGGCGCAGTTCCGGCACGGGCCGCTCGAGCTGGCCGGGCCGGCGATGGCGGCGATCGTGTTCTCGACCGCGGCCGCGACCCGCGCGCTCGACCTGGGGATGGCCGACGAGCTCAGGAGCGCCGGCGCGCAGGTGCTGATGGTCGGGCCGAACGACGCGGCGCTCCCGGGCTCCCCGGCGATCGTGCTCGGCTCGCTCAGCGACTGTCTGGCGCCGGCGGTGGCGGTGATCCCGACCCAGCTCCTGGCCTGGAGCCTCGCCCGCCGCCGCCGTCTCGATCCCGGTGGTTACTCGCTCGCCTCCAAGGTGACCGAGCGTGAGTAGGCGGGCGGCAGTCCTGGCCGTCGACGGCGGCGGGTCGAAGACCGACGTCGCGCTCGTCACCGCGAAGGGCGAGGTGCTCGGCACGGCCCGCGGCCCGACCTGCTCGCACGAGCTCGTCGGCCTCGGCGGCGTCGTCGGCGCGCTGCGGCCGACGGTCGAGACCGCGCTTCGCCGAGCCGGGATCCCGTCCGACAACGGGCCGGTCGCCGACGTTGGCGCATTCGCGCTCTCCGGCGCCGACCTGCCCTCCGACGACCGGCGGCTCGCTCGCGTCCTGCGCGGGGCCGGCTGGACGCAGTCCGAGCTGGTCGCGAACGACACGTTCGCCGTTCTGCGGGCCGGCACGGAGCGCGGCTGGGGCGTCGGGCTGGTGTGCGGCTCCGGCATCAACTGCACGGGCGTCGCACCGGGAGGCCGCACCGTCCGGTTCCCCGCCGTGGGCGAGTTCCCGGGCGCCGCCGACGGCGGCGGATGGATCGGCGAGATGGGGCTCGGGGCGGCCGTCCGGGGACGCGACGGCCGCGGCGAGCACACGCTGCTCGAGCACACCGTCCCGGCCCACTTCGGCGTGCGCCGCCCGTGGTCGGTGCTCGAGGGGATCCGGGAGGGCGTGATCGCACGCGAGCGGGTCGTGCTCGAGCTGCCGCCGCTCGTGTTCGACGCCGCCGCCCGGGGCGACTCGGTGGCGCGCGGGATCGTCGACGCACTGGCCGACGAGGTGGTGACGATGGTGGTCGCCTCGCTGCGGCGGCTGCGCCTGCTGCGCACAGAGGTCGACGTGACGCTCGGGGGCGGCGTGTTCCGCGCCAAGGACCCGGCGTTCGTCGAGCGCATCAGGGCCGGCGTCGGGGCCGTGGCGTCCAATGCCCGCGTCGCCGTCCTCGACGGACCGCCGGTTGTCGGGGCCGCGTTGCTCGGCCTCGACCACGCCGGTGCGCGCGACGGCGCGGCGTCGCGGCTGCGCGAACAGTTGACCGCGGCTCGGATGCAGCTCTAAGGTCGGGAGGAGGCCATGGCCAGGATCGTGATCGACGGTGTGACGAAGGTGTTCCGCGGCGGCGTCGTCGCGGTCGACGACGTCTCGATCCAGGTCGGCGACGGCGAGTTCCTCGTGCTCGTGGGGCCATCCGGCTGCGGCAAGACGACGCTGCTTCGGATCGTGGCCGGGCTCGAGGAGGTCACCGACGGCGAGGTGATGATCGGCGACACCCTCGTGACCGACATGCCGCCCCGGGACAGGGACGTCGCGATGGTGTTTCAGAACTATGCGCTCTATCCGCACATGACGGTCGCCGAGAACCTCTCGATCGGGTTGCGCCTGCGGCGCCGGCCCAAGGCCGAGGTGCGTGACCGGGTTGTCGACGTGGCCCACATCCTCGGCCTCGACTCGCTGCTCGAGCGCCGGCCGGCGGAGCTCTCGGGCGGCCAGCGCCAGCGGGTCGCGATGGGCCGGGCGATGGTGCGCGAGCCGCAGGCGTACCTGATGGACGAGCCGCTCTCGAACCTCGACGCCAAGCTGCGCGTCCAGATGCGTGCTGAGCTGGCGCGGATCCGCGACCGGATGAAGACGACCACCGTGTACGTCACGCACGACCAGGTCGAGGCGATGACACTCGGCGACCGTGTCGCGGTCATGCGCGATGGCGTCGTCCAGCAGCTCGACACGCCCCAGAACCTGTATCGGCGCCCCGCCAACCTGTTCGTGGCGGCCTTTATCGGCTCGCCGTCGATGAACCTCCTCGAGGCCCGGATCGACCGGGGCAGCGTGGTCTTCGCCGACCAGCGGATCGCACTCCACAGCGGGGCGGATCTGAGCGCATATGACGGGCGGGCGGTCGTGCTGGGCATCCGGCCGGGCGACTTCGAGGACGCGGCGGTGTGGCACGACGACTCCCGCCCGTCGTTCGACGTCCACGTGGACGTGAGCGAGGAGCTGGGCGACCAGGTGAACGTCATCTTCCGGCTCGACGCCCCGCCCGCGCAGAGCGAGGCCCTCCGCGACGCCAGCACCCTCGAGGAGGGCGGCGCCGACGTCCTCGTCCCGCTCGTTGCCGACGAGGGCCGGTCGGTGTGCACCGCGTGCGTCGACCCGCGCACCTCCGCCCGGCCGGGCGGCACGGTGCGCCTGTCGGTCGACCCGGACCGGTTTCACTTCTTCGACACGGAGACCGGCCTTGCGATCGGCGCCGCCGGGCAGCCGGCGCCGGCTCCAGCCTGATGTCCAAGCGCCACGGCCATCACAAGCACCACTCCTTCCGGGTGACCTGGGACGGCAGGACGATCGCCGGAGTCGACCGCGTCAGCCCGCTCACGCGCCTCGTCGAGATCATCATCGGCCGCGACGGGAGCTCGCCGAGCGGCGGCGAGCGCACCTTCCCCGGCCGGATGACATCCGCGCCGGTCACGCTCGAGCGACCGGCAGGCTCCGACCGCGCGTTCGCGGACTGGGCGGCCTCGGCGTCATCCGTCGGCATCCGGAAGGACGTCGTCGTCGAGATCCTGGACAGGGACGGCGAGCCGGTGCTCTCGTATCGCATTCACGGCTGCTGGGTCACCGAGTACGAGGTGTCTCTCCTCGAGCCGCGCGAGCGGGCGGCCGCGGTGGAGCGGCTGCGGCTCGAGAACGACGGCTGGGAACACATCTAGCTCTAGACTCCGCCGGATGCGAATCGGGATCCTCACGGGCGGAGGCGACTGCCCCGGCCTGAACGCGGTCATCCGAGCCGTGGCGCGGCGGGCGTTCGACGCCGGCGACGAGGTCGTCGGCGTGTTGCACGGCTGGCGCGGGCTGGTCGAGGGCCAGTTCCGCGACCTCGGGCCGATCGACGTCTCCGGCATCCTGCCCCGCGGCGGGACGATCCTCAAGACCTCGCGCACGAACCCCTACAACATCGAGGGCGGCGTCGAGCGCGTGCTCGAGAACCTGCGCGGGCTGGACGCCCTGGTCGCCGTCGGCGGCGAGGACACGCTGGGCGTCGCTGCGCGGCTCCACTCGGAGCACCAGGTGCACATCGTCGGCGTCCCGAAGACGATCGACAACGACCTGTCCGGCACCGACTACACGTTCGGGTTCGACACGGCGCTCTCGATCGCGACCGAGGCCATCGACCGCCTCCATTCCACCGCCGAGTCGCACGATCGCGTGATGGTCTGCGAGGTCATGGGCCGCCACGTCGGCTGGATCGCGATCATGTCGGGAATGGCGGGCGGCGCCGACGTGATCCTGACGCCGGAGCGGCCGGTGACGGTGGAGCGCTGCTGCGAGCTCATCGCGAAGCGGCACGCGAAAGGCAAGGATTTCTCGATCGTCGTCGTCAGCGAAGGCTGGGAGCTCCGCACCGAGAACGGCGATGCGGAGCTCGTGGGGAGCGCCGCCACCGACCAGTTCGGGCACGTCCGGCTCGGCGGCGTCGGCGAGACGCTGGCCCGCGAGATCGAGTCGCGGACGGGCTTTGAAACGCGCGTGACGACGCTCGGCCACATCCAGCGGGGCGGGTCGCCGACCGCCCACGACCGCGTTCTCGCAACCCGCTACGGGCTCATGGCCGCCGACATGGTGTACGCCGGGTTGTGGGGGCAGATGGCCGCTCTGCGCGGCGACACGATCGTGGCCGTCCCGCTCGCCGACGCCGTGGCCGAGCTGAAGACGGTGCCCGACGAGCTCTACGAGCAGGCCAGCGCGTTCTTCGGGTAGTTTTCGGCCCGCCATGGGGCGGGTGACGACGACCGACATCGATGCGCTCTGGGGGCCGGCCACCCCGCAGTTCGCCTACCAGATCGCCGAACGCCTCGAAGCGCTGATCGCCGATCTCCCTCCCGGCGATCCGGTGCGCCGGCACGGCGAGCTCCGGCTCGCCGAGCTCGACGAGCTCGGGCACGACACGAGCAAGGGGACCGAGACCGCGCACTAGAGCCGGGCCTCAGCGCAGGCCGGGCACGAACGACCGCACGACGTCGCGGGCGATGTACCCGGCAATCGACGGGTTCTCCTTCAGCCGCCGCACCGAGTAGGCGTACCAGGCGTCGCCGAACGGCACGTAGACGCGCACCTCGTGCCCGGCGCGCGCCAGCCGGCGGCGGACATCGTCGGCCACGCCGAGCAGCATCTGGAACTCGTAGCCCTCCCGAGGCACGGAACGGCGCTTGAGCAGCGCGAGCATCTCCTCGATCAGGCTGCGATCGTGCGTCGCGATCGCGACATAGCTCCCTCCGGCGAGCAGGCGGTCCACCACCCGGACGAAGTTCCCGTTGATCGCAGCCGGGTCCCTGTAGGCGATCTCCTCCGGCTCGATGTAGATGCCCTTCACCACCCGCACGCTCGGTGTGAGGTCGGCGAGCGCGCGGGCGTCGTCCATCGTCCGCCGCAGGTAGGCCTGGAGGACCACGCCGATCCGGTCGTGCCCCGCCTCTCGCAGACCGCGGTAGACGCGCAGCGTGCGGTCGGTGAGGCCGGAGTGCTCCATGTCGATGCGCACGAAGATGTCGTGGCGCTCAGCGGCGGCCAGCACGCGCGCGAGCATGCGGTCGGCGAGGGCGGGATCGAGCTCGATGCCAAGCCCCGAGAGCTTCACCGACACGTTCGCCGTGAGCCGCTCCGCGGCGATGGCGTCGACGACGCGCTCGTACCCGGTCGCCGTCGCCTCGGCCTCCTCGGGCGCGCGGATGAACTCACCCAGGACGTCGACGGTCGCCATGACGTGGTCATCGTTGAGGCGCCTGACGGTCGCGACGGCGTCCTCCAGCGTCTCGCCGGCCATGTAGCGGTCGGCGAAGTGGCGCACCACCGGGCGCGGCACGAGCGGGAGCGAGGCCGCGATGGCCCGGTCGAACGGGTGCATCACTCGAGCTCCGTCGCGTACCCGGCGAGGACGTCGCCGACGAGCGCGTCGACCGCGCCGCCCGCCGCGGTGAGCGCGCTCGCCAGGTTCGCGGGGTCGCCCGTGCGAGCGACCGCCGCCATCGCCCGCCAGGCGGCGGCGGCCGGCTCGGCCTTGTCGGGCGGGAGCCGCTGCGTGAGCGCCGCGAACACGTCCAGCGCCGCCGACAGCTCCGCGGCGCAGGCTGCGATCCGGTCGAGATAGGCCGGCGTCGCCACCCGCGGCCCGGCCGCCACCTCGGCGAGCCCAGCCACCGCCCGGCGCACGGCGTCCGCGGCGTCCCGCTCGCCCGCCAGGCCGGCGGCGTCGAGCTCCGCCACGGCCGTCCGAAAGGCGCGCTCGAGCTCCTCGGCTGCCACCGCGCCCGAGACCTCGTCGGCACGCTCGGCCAGCGCCAGCATCGCAACCGTGTCGCGGACGAGCACCCGGTCGGTGACGGCGTTTCCGTCGGCGTCGACCGCCAGGTAGCGGACATCCTCGCCGCCGCCGAACGCTGCCAGGTAGACGCGCGCGCCGGCGTGAGGCTCGGCAGGGAGCACCGCATCGGGACGGGCCTCGGCCGGGTGGAGGCGGGCCGCGGCGTCGAGCGCCCGCTCGAGCTCGACCTCGAGGCTCATGCGGCTGGCGTCCCTGCCGGGGCGACGGCGAGGCGCATCTCGACCGCGACGAGCACGACCGCCGCGACCATGGCAAGCGAGAGGGCGGGCACGAGCAGCGCCGCCGAGCTGAGCGCGGCCGCGATGCCTGCGAAGATGATCGCGAGCTCGTTCTTCGTGACCGACTCCAGGTCGTCGGGCCGGCACCGCAGATGGGCCAGAAGCCCGATCGCGTAGCCGGCGACCAGCGGGAGGAGCCGCGGCTCCGCCACGGAGCCGGCCATCGCCGCCGCCAGCGCGACGAGGCACCACGCGATGGCATACCGGCGCCCGTTCCGGAGTCCCAGCCGCACGATCGACGTCACCTTCGGCGGGGTCGCGGTGCGGTCCGCTTCGCGGTCGAGGTAGTGATGCACCATCAGCATTCCGACAGCGTAGGAAGCGACGGCGACGGCAGTTGCGAGCGTCGCGGAGTCGAGCGCCCGGCCGCCCTGGAGGACGTGCGCGCCGACGACGCAGTTGGCGAGGCAGACGAACGCGACCGCCTCGCCGGCGAACGGGCGGTACGCGGCGCGCACGGGCGGGACGGTGTAGAAGATCGCCCCCGCGACGCCCACGAGGCCGAACGGCAGCACGACCAGGCCGCGGGCAGCCACGAGCGCCAGCCCGAGCACCGTCGTCGCGAGCAGGGCTCCCGCGAACGTCGCAAGGAGCCCACGCTCGCCGAGGAGGCCGGCGACGATGACCTTGCTCCCGCCCGAGATCACCCGCGCCGAGGGATGCCGGTCGGTGCCCGAGCGCCAGTCGGCGACCTCGTTCACGCAGTGCGCGAGCAGGCCCTGGATGAGCGCGCCGAGGACGACGGCGCCGAGGTAGTACCAGACCTCGAGCGAGCGCCCATGCGCGGCGAGGGCGGTGCCGATTGTGAGAGCGGAGAAGCTCCAGAGCAGCACCGGGATCACCCGCACCTCGAGCCACAGGCCGCGCAGCGTCGACACCATGCCTCGATGACGATACCAGCGTCCCGAGGGTCCGTCCGAGGGCGTTCCTACCATGACCGCGCATGAGCCCGGCCAACGTCCTCGAGGAGAGGCCCGACCTGGTCGCGCAAGTGGAGGCGTGGAGGCTTCACGTGCTGCTGAAGGCGGGCTATCCCCTGCGCGTGGCGGAGCGCATCGCAACGAGCGGAGCCGACCTGCATCAGGCGGTCGCGATGCTCGAACGCGGCTGCACCCCCCACGTCGCCGCCCGAATCCTGACCTGAGCGGCCCTTTTGGCGGCTCCTCTCTAGACTTCGGAGATGAGCGCACGGCCCGAGCCCGTCACCTACGGCGACCGCGCCGTCTTCACGGTGTCGGACTTCAACCAGGGCGTGGCCGGCTGGCTGGCCCGCCTCGGGAACGTCTGGGTCGAGGGCGAGCTCTCGGAGCTCACGCCGCGAGCGCGGATGGTCTTCTTCTGCCTGAAGGACGAGCGGGACGGATCCGTCCTCCAGGGGTGGATCGACCGCGACCGGTTCGAGCGGATCGAGCCCGCGCCGGCGACGGGCGACCGGCTGCACGCCTACGGCCGCGGCGAGCTGTGGCGCAAGCGCGGCGAGTTCCGGTTCCGCGCGTTCACGCTCGAGCAGTTCGGCCTCGGACAGCTCCTGAAGCGGATCGAGGAGCTCCGGGTCAAGCTGGGGGCCGAAGGGCTCTTCGCCGAGGAGCGAAAGCGGCCGCTGCCGCTGCTCCCGCGGGTGGTCGGGCTCGTGTGCGGGACGGACGCCGCAGCCAAGCGGGACGTCGTCGAGACCGCAGAGCGGCGTCATCCGCCGGTCCGGTTTCGGATCGTCGAGGCGGCCGTGCAGGGGCGGGCGGCGCCCGTCTCGATCGCCGCCGCCCTCGCAACCCTCGATGCCGACGCCGAGGTGGACGTGATCGTGCTGGCTCGAGGCGGTGGGAGCCCCGAGGACCTGCTGCCGTTCTCGGACGAGGTCGTCTGCCGGGCGGTCGCCGGGTGCGCGACGCCGGTGGTCTCCGCCATCGGCCACGAGCAGGACAACCCGCTCGTCGACCTGGTGGCCGATGCCCGGGCCGGAACGCCCAGCCTGGCCGCACGCATGGTGGTGCCCGACCACGCGGCGCTTCTGGCGTCGCTCGACGCGCTCCTCGCGCGCGGGGCGCGCGCGCTCGAGGGCGGCGCCGCACAGGCCCGCCGCACGCTCGAGCTGCTCGTGTCGCGGCCGGCCTTTGCGCGGCCCCAGGCCTGGATCGACATGCGCCGGGCGGCGCTCGCGGCGAGCTGCGACCAGCTCGCTCGCGTTCCGGGACTCCGGCTCGAGCGGGAGTCCGCCCGGGTCGCCGCCGCGCACGGCCGGTTGCGCGTGCTCGGCCCGGCGGCGACGCTCGAGCGCGGCTACGCGATCGTCCAGGACGAGGCGGGGGCCGTGCTGCGCCATTCGGGGGCGGTTGCGGTCGACGACCGGGTCGGCGTGCGGCTCGCGCGCGGCCGGCTCGTCGCACGCATCGAGGAGACGGCCGAATGACGGCGCACGAGCCCACCTTCGAGGAGGCGCGTGACGAGCTGGAGGAGATCGTGCGGAAGCTGGAGGACGGCCGCACGTCGCTCGACGAGGCGATCACGCTCTGGGAGCGCGGCGAGGCGCTGCACGCGCTGTGCCGCGCGAAGCTCGACGCCGCCGAAGGGCGGGTCGCCGAGCTGCTCGAGCGGCTGGGGCGCGCGCCCGACGACGGCGCCGCCCCGCCGGGCTGACGTCAGCGCATCATCATTCCGTGCTGGCGGCTTCGACGTCTCCGGCCATCTTCTCGGCAGGCAGGACGTAGACGAACGCGAACGCGGCGGCGGCGCCACCGGCGAACTCGGCCAGCAGGTAGATCCAGATGTTGCTCCAGTCCAGGAGGCCGGTGACCATCCCGCCCAGGGCAATGGCCGGGTTGAAGATACCGCCGGAGATGCCACCGACCGCGAACGCGCCCGCGACCACCGTGAAGCCGATCGCAAGCCCATAGAACGAGTTCCCGAGAGTCCCTCGCGCGGTCGCCACGTTCAGCACCACCCACCCGAGCGCGAAGGTGAACAGGAACTCGGCGATCAGCATCTTCCCCGAACTGGCGACGCGTGCTGCCGTCTCTTCACCGCCGACCACGCGAACGACGAGGCCGGCCGCGACGGCGGCGATGAACTGCGTGACCATGTACGCGCCGTACTCCGTCGAGGTCATCCGTCCGCGGACGAAGACCGCGGTGCTCACGGCGGGATTGAAGTGAGCGCCGGACACGTGACCTCCGGCGAAGACCATCACCATGAGCACCGACCCGATCGCGAGCGGCGCCAATGCACCGGCACCCGCCTTGTTGGTCGCCATGCCGACGGTGAAGACGAACATGAACATTCCGATGAACTCGACGACGAGCTTGCGGTCAAGCGGGTAGGTCATGGGTGTTCCCTTCTCGGTCGACCTCCACAGAACTGCAGTGAGGTTTCGACTCGCGTGGGCGTGAACCTGCCGCAGCCCGTTGCGACCAGCACCCGAGAAGGGGACGGACGGTCGGCGGCGAAGATGCGTCGTTCTGAAAGCGAACCGAACCGAATCCCGGGTGTATGCCCGTGCGGTGCCAATCGCCGCCGCGATCCTGCTCGCCCTCGTTACCGCCTCGCCGGCGGCGGCGGGTCGGTACGTCGTGCGCTGGGGCGACACGCTGACCTGGATCGCGCAGTCCCATCACGTCGGCCTCAACCGGCTCGCGCGCATGAACCACCGTGACCCGTACGCGGTGCTCGTGGCGGGCACGGTCCTGCACGTTCCCGGGCGCACGAGCTCCCGACCCGCGAGGGCGACCTACACCGTCCAGTGGGGCGACACGCTGTCGGCGATCGCGGCCCGCTACCGCATCGGCCTTCGCAGCCTGGCGCGGGCCAACGACCTGCGGCCGCGCGGCCTCCTGATCTCGGGCACGACGCTTCGCGTCCCGGGCCACGCTCCGGCGCGCTCCCAGGCTGCGAGCCACCCCGGGCGAACGCACGTCCATCGGCGCACCGGAGCCGGCTGGCGCGGCCGCTACCGCGTCCATCGCGGCGACACGCTGACCGCCATCGGCCAGCGCTTCGGGGTCGGCCTCCACCGCCTCGCCCGTGCGAACGGCCTCCACGTGTACGCCCTGCTCATCACCGGCACGCACCTTCGTGTGCCCGCCCACCGTGCGGCCGCCGGGCCCTCCGCTCCGAGCGCTCCGGCCGCGCCTGCGCCGTGGTCGGTCGGCTGGTCGATCGACCATTGGAGCTCGCACTACGGCGTCGACCCCCACCTGGTGCGGGCGATCGCGTGGCAGGAGTCAGGGTGGAACCCGTCCGCCGTCTCGGCGGTCGGCGCGTGGGGCGTCATGCAGGTGATGCCCGCGACGTGGTCGTTCGTCGAGAACCAGGTGATCGGCGCGCCGGTGACCCACACCCCCGACGGCGGCATCCGCGTCGGCGTCGCATTGCTGCGCCATCTGCTGGGCCGGTTCAACGGCAACGTGAAGCTGTCGGTCGCCGCCTACTACCAGGGCGAGCGAGCCACGCGCATGTTCGGCATCCTGCCGGTCAGCAAGCCGTACGTCGCCAACGTGCTGGCGCTCCGCACCCGGCTCTAGCCGTGAAACGCCGGGACCTGGTCCACTCGGTTCATGAATCGACCAACCGGGACCAGGTCCACTCGGTTCCACGGACGAAGCCGCAGGACCTGGTCCAGAGATCTTTCAGGCCGTCTCGCGCAGGCTGGCCGCGCGCGCGTCGGCGATCGCCCGAAGCGAGCCGCACACCTGGCCGCACAGCTCGTACACGCCTGTGTCGGAGACCGCGTAGAACGAGTGAAGGCCGGCGCGGCGGCGGGTCACGATCCCGGCATCTGCCATCAGCGCGAGGTGCTTCGACACATTGGCGGTCGTGCAGCCGATCGCGGCCGCGAGATCGCCGACCGTCCGCTCGCCTCCGGCGAGGAGGTCCAGCAGGCGAAGGCGGGTGGGCTCACCAAGGACGCGGAACCGCTCCGCGATTGCGTCCGCCAGCTCCGGGGTAAGAGGGCTCGGAAGCGCCATTTGCACGAGCCTACCACATGTGCAACTATTTAGCTATCTGGCTATCTAGTTCCGTTGTGGAGGAGAAGCACGAATGTCCCAGTCCATCGAGATCACATCCTCGAACTTCCAGACCGAGGTCGCCGAGTCCGACGTCCCGGTCATGCTCGACATGTGGGCGGCCTGGTGCGGCCCGTGCCGCATGGTGAGCCCCATCGTCGACGAGCTGGCGGGTGAGTACGCCGGCCGCATCAAGGTCGGGAAGCTCGACGTCGACGCCGAGCCCGGCATCGCCGCAGCGTTCGGCGTGGCGTCGATTCCGACGATCGTCCTGATCAAGGACGGCCAGGTCGTCGCGCACGCGATCGGCGCGCGTCCGAAGGCACAGCTGGCCCAGGCCCTGCGCCTCGACGAGTTCGCGCCCGCGGCCGCGTAGGGCCGACCCTCCGAAACGGGGAGGCACGTTGCCCATCGCGGTGATGGGGGGGGCCGTGCCGCGTGCCGACACCTGATGACGCGGGCCGTTCACCAGCCGCCGGTGGCGGCCCGCGACTTACGCCTCGCGCAGCACCTTCTCGTGGACGTCTGCCTGCCAGACGGCGCGCATGCCGGCCCGCTCATAGAGGCGCCGCGCGTCCGTCGGGTTCTCGGAATCGACGCCCAGCCCCACGCGGCGCTCGCCGCGCTCCCAGAACCACGTGAATGCCTGGCGCAGGAGCGCCAGCCCCAGCCCGCGCCGCCGCCAGGCCGGTCGCACGGCGAGGGAGTTCACGAACCCCATCTCGAACTGCCCGGCGGTGCAGAGCGCGACGCCGCACACCTCCCCGCCGTCGCGAGCGACCGCCCAGAGGGACGCGTCGAAGCGCGGATCCTCGAGCTTTCGCTTCTGCCAGGCGTGGACGGACTCGTGGCGAAAGCTCCACTCGTGGGCAAAGGCCTCGTGCACGCACGCGTGGACGGCCGCCAGGTCCTCGTCGGGCCGAAACTGCGTCACCGACACGCCGTTCGGCCACAGTGGCGGCGGTGGCGCCTCCGACATGTCGATCTGCATCCGCAGGAAGTGCCGCACGGGGCGGTAGCCACGAGCCTCGAGCAGGGCGCGTGCGGCCCGGTCGACGTGCAGAACCGCGTTCTGGATAACGACCCGGGGCTGCTCCACTGCCTCCAGCTGCTCGGCCGCACGACGCTCGGTGAGCCCGACGATCAGCGCCCCGATGCCCTGCCCGAACCGGTCCGGGTGGACGTAGCCGTCGGCCTCGAAGCACCCGTCACCGTCGTCCTGGAAGGTGGCGTAGCCGACCACGGCTGCGCCGTCCTCGACGACCCAGGCGTCGCGCTCCGGGTCGGCGAGCGCGCGCCAGTCGTGCGCCACGTCCTCCTCGGACCAGTCGCCCGTGCCGGTGAGCGTAAGGTCGAACGCCTCACCCAGAGCGACGATTGCCGCGAAGTCCTCGCGCCTCGGCGGGCGAACCGACGGCGTCACGTCACCGCAGCGGGTTCCAGCGCGGCGGCGACGGCGTCGACGTCGGCGGGGACGTCGATCGTCGCAACTGCAGGGACCACGGCGTCGATCGTCTTCAGTCCGTCGCCCGTGATGTAGGCGACGACCGTCTCGCCGGGCGAGATCTCCCCGCGCTCCGCCAGACGTCGCAGCACGGCCGCGGTGACGCCGCCCGCGGTCTCGGTGAAGATCCCCGTCGTCCGCGCCACGAGCATGATGCCGTCGACGAGCTCGTCGTCGTCGGCCGACTCGATGGTGCCGCCGGTGGAGCGGGCCACGCCCAGGGCGAACACGCCGTCGGCGGGATTGCCGATGGCGAGAGACTTGGCCAGCCCGCGCGGCCGGACGGGCACGACGTGGTCGGCGTCTGCCGCGAACGCCGTGGCGACCGGCGCACAGCCCTCGCCCTGGGCGCCGTGCATGATCGGATCGGGGCCGGGATCCACGAGCCCGGCCGCCCGGCCCTCGCGGAAGCCCTGCAGGATCTTCGTGTAGAGCGAGCCCGACGCGATCGGCGCGACGACCCGGTCGGGCGCGCGCCAGCCCAGGTCCTCGGCCGTCTCGAGCGCGATCGTCTTCGAGCCCTCCGAGTAGTAGGCGCGCATGGTCACGTTCACGAACGCCCACGGGCGCTCGTACGCGAGCTCCGAGCACAGCCGGTTCACGTCGTCATAGGAGCCGTCCACGGCGAAGACGGTCGCGCCGTAGGCGGCCGCGGCGACGATCTTCTCGCGCTCGAGATCCGCCGGCACGAAGATGTAGGCCGGGAGGCCGAGGGCAGCGGCCGCGGCCGCGGTGGCCCCGGCCAGGTTGCCCGTCGAAGCGCAGGCCAGCGCCTCGTAGCCGAGCTCGACCGCCTTGGCGGCCGCGACCGCCACGACCCGGTCCTTGAACGAATGGGTCGGGTTCGACGTCTCGGTCTTGAGGTAGAGGCCGCAGTCGAGGCCGAGCTCGGCCGCCAGCCGGTCGGCGCGGATGAGCGGCGAGCGCCCGACCGGCAGGCCGCCCCTGGGCGGCGCCACGGGCAGGAAGTCGGCGTAGCGCCAGAGCGTGGGCGGCCCGGCCTCGACGGCCGCGCGTGCAACGGAGGCGTCGATGTCGTCGTAGCAGACCTCGAGCGGCGCGAAGCACCGGTCGCAGGCGAAGAGCGCCGCGAGCGGGTAGACGGCGGAACAGCCTTTGCAGACGAGTCGAGCGGCCTTCACGATCGATCCCTTCAGTCGGTGGTCACATCTACCGGGGCGGGGCCCCGCCGGATTTGGCACCGTTCTCCGCCGATCGGAGCGGTTGCCGAGGCTTCACAGGGCCGGTCCCTCCGCCTCTCTGGATGCGATTCACCGGGGATCGCCCCCGGCAACGCTGCTCCTCATCGTAGCCGGATCCGTGTAGGCTCGCCGTGTGGACCGCCCCCGCCCCGCCGTGATCCCCCTGAAGTCGGTCCCGGTGATCCCGGCCGACGAGGCGCCGACGCGCGTCCGGATCGGCCGGATCGTGACCCAGACGGAGCACGGGTCGAACCTGCTGCTCGGCGCCGCGTGGATGGACCCGGGTGAGCGGACGAACACGTGGTCGTTCACCGAAGCCGACTCGACCGGCGAGGGCGACCACTGGTACGGGCCGGTCGACGAGACGTACTTCGTCGTCCGCGGCCGGCTGCGGCTCACGTGGGACGAGGGCGAGCTCGACATCGGGCCCGACGACGGCGTCTACCTGGCGCCCGGCTGGGAGTACCGGCTCGAGAACGTCGGCGACGAGCCGGCGTTCTTCATCTACTCGATGAGCCCGGCACCGGTATAGGGAAGATCCGCCGGCCCGCCTGCGTCATGTGGGCATGCATCCTCACTCCACACTTGCCCTCGGGCGCATCATCCAGGAAGAGCGTCTCGCACAGGCTCGGCACGCCGACCTGATCCGCGAGGCCCGTGCCGGCCGGCTCCAGGCGCAGGTGCGCGAGAGCCGTCTCCGCCGCCGGGGACTCTTCGCCGGCATCGGCCTCGGCCGCAAGCCGCGCCCCGCCGTCTAGCGCCGAACGCCTACGCCGCCGCCTCTGCCGGTTCGCGGGCCACCGCGACCCCGGCCAGGGCGGCGAGGCGGCCGTCGGACTGCGCCGCCGCCCACTCCGCGAAGGTGCCGTCGGCCGGCCGCTCGCCGGCATAGGCGCGCACGATCCGCTCGACCGCGTAGCGGGCGTCGTCGGCGGGCATCGCCTTCGACGCCACCCGCCGTCCGAAGCCGGCGTCGGCGCCGAGCCGGCCGCCGATGTGGAGGATGAAGCCCTGGACGCGGCGGCCGTCCGGCAGGCGCGCGATGCCGCCCTGGAGGCCGATGTCGGCAACCTGGTACTGGGCGCACGCGTTCGGGCAGCCGTTCAGGTTGATCCGAAGCGATCCGGAGATGTCCCCGACGCGGCGCTCGAGGTGCTCGATCAGCTCGGCGGCCCGCTCCTTCGTCTCGACAATCGCCAGCTTGCAGAACTCCATGCCCGTGCAGGAGATGACCCCGCGCCGGAACGTGGAGGCCTCCGTCGGGAGGCCGACGTCCCGAAGCGATGCCGCGGCCTCGTCGACCTGGCCGTCCGGCACGTCGAGCACGATGATGTTCTGGCGGTTCGTGCACCGCAGCGCGCCCGAGCCGAACCGGTCGGCGATATCGGCGACGGCGATCATCTGGTCGCCGGTGAACCGGCCGCGGAGCGTGGTCGCACCCAGGTAGTAGAGGCCCGCCTGCACCTGCGGGTGCACGCCCAGGTGATCGCGGTGCGGATCGACAGGATCGGCCGGGACGACCGATGTCGGCAGCGACCGGCCGAGCCGCTGCTCCACCTCGTCACGCAGCCGCTCGACGCCCCACTCGTCCACCAGGAACTTGATCCGCGCGCGCGTGCGCTTGGAGCGCTTGCCCTCGTCGCGGAAGATCTCGGTGATCGCCCGGCAGACGTCGGCCGCCTCCTCGGGCAGGACGAAGACGTCGAGCCGCCGGCCCATGCGCGCCGACGCCCCCAGCCCGCCGCCGACCCAGACGTCGTACCCCACCACCCCGTCCTTCTCGACCGCGACGAGCCCGATGTCGTTGATCTCGTGCTGCGCGCAGCGGTGCAGGCACCCCGACACCGACACCTTGAACTTGCGCGGGAGGTTCGAGAAGCGGCGGTCGCCGACGAACGTGCGCTCGAGCTCCTCGATCAGCGGCCGCGAGTCGAGGAGCTCGTGCCCATCGACCCCGGCGAGCGGGCAGCCGACCACGTTTCGCCAGACGTCGCCGCAGGCCTGTGTGAACGAGAGCCCGACCGCGTTCAGCTCGTCCAGGATCACCGGCATGTCCTCGATCCGCAGCCAGTGGAGCTGGATGTTCTGGCGCGTGGTGATGTCGCCCATGCCGCGGCCGTAGCGCTCCGAGAGGCGCCCGACGGCCCGCAGCTGGTCGGCGGTCACGATGCCGTTGGGAAACTTGATGCGCAGCATGAAGTACCCGTCCGTCTCCTCGGACGGGCCCGGATCGCCCGAGGCCGCCGACGCCTCTGAACGCTGCGTGTAGATGCCGTACCAGCGAAACAGCGCGAGGTCGTCAGGGTCGATGGCGTCGAACCCGAGCTCGGCGTAGCGGTAGATGTCGGCGAGCACGTCGAGCCCGTCCTTGCGGGCCTTGATGTGCTCGATGGCGGGGAGCTTGACGTCTTCAGTCGTGGACATGGGCGACAACCTAGTCACTTTGGATCCAAACCGCAACTTACTGGATTCAAGAACGAGGCTCGGGCCCGAGGTGAAATACTCTGACCATGGAGGGATCAGCCCGAGGACTGTCCCGCGCCGACGACCTGGCCCACGAGCTTCAGGCCGAGATCGTCACCGGCCGGATCCCGCTCGGGACGCGCCTGCGCCAGGAGGATCTCGCAGCCCGCTTCGGCGTGAGCCGAACCCCGGTGCGCGAGGCCCTGCGCCAGCTCCAGGCGCTCGGCCTGGTCGAGCAGCTCGGCCACCGCGGCGCGCTCGTCCGCCGATTCTCGGCGGAGGAGTGCCGAAACGTCTACCTGGTGCGGGCCGAGCTCGAGGGCCTGGCCGCAGAGCGCGCCGCCGGCCGGCTCACGGGCTATGACCGAAGCGACATCGAGGCCGCGCAGGCCCTCCTCAGGACCGGGTACACCCGCTACAGGGCGCTCGCCCCCGGCGACGACCGCGGCCGCGCGATCCTGTGCGAGCAGTGGTCACAGGCCAACGAGCTCTACCACAACGTCATCCTCGCGGCCGCGTCCTGCCCGCCGCTTCGCGACACCGTCCAGTCGCTCCAGAACATGGTGCCGCGATCGATCGCCTGGCGGACGTTCGCCGACGATCCGGAGATCATCCCCCGCTCGGCAGACGACCACGACCGCATCACCGAGGCGCTGGTCGCCGGGGACGCCCGCCGCGCCAGGCGCCAGCTGCACGCCCACGTGCTCGACACCGGCGAGACGGCGGCGCGCTGGCTCGACCGCCAAGGGGCGGCGTAGGAGGCTCAGCCGGGGACGCGAGCGGCGCCGGCGATCCCGCCCTCGTCGGAGATGCTCCCGAACTGCACGACCGTGCCCGTGTGGGGCGCGTGGATCATGGCGCCGTTACCGACGTAGATCCCCACGTGCCCGAACCCGTTGAAGAAGACAAGGTCGCCGGGCTCGAGGTCGCTCAGCGAGACGTGGGGCAGCACCGAGTACTGGGCGGCGGCGTTGTGCGGGAGCGAAACGCCCAGCTGGGCGTAGACGTACATCACGAGCCCCGAGCAGTCAAAGCCGCTCGGGCTGGCGCCGCCATAGACGTACGGCACACCGAGGTACTGCTCGGCGATCGCCACCGCCTGCCCACCGAGCGTGCTCGACGGGGGCGCCGGAAGGCTCGTCGTGGTGGTGGTGGTGGTGGTGACGCCCTGGCTGGCTGCGGCCTCCGCGGCCTGCTGGCGGGCGGCCGCCTGTTCGTCCAGGATCCTCTGGATCGAGGCCTTGAGGCCGGTGATGTAGGACCTCTGCCGGTGGACGGCCGCCACGGCACGCGCGCGGGCCGCGGCCGATGCCGCCTGCTGGGCGCGGACGGTCTTCAGGAGCTTGGCGAGGCGCGCCTGGCGGGTGGCGACCTCGGTCTTGTAGCGGGTGACCTGGTTGAGCAGCGTCTTGTTGATGCCGTTCACGCGCTGCATGACCTGCATCTGGTCGACGAGCTCGCCGATCGACCGAGCCGCCAGGAGATACGAGAAGGCGTCCTCGCCGCCGGTCTTGTAGGTCTCGGTGAGGCTCGCCTCGAGCCGCGTCTCCGCCGCCTTGAGGTTGGCCTTCGCCACGTTGAGGGCCTGCGTGTTCATGCGGATCGCGTTGCGCGTGTTGACGAACTTCTGGTGGATCGCGTCGTAGGCCTCGATCCGCGTCTCCGCGGCGTTCTCGAGCGCCGTGAGCTGCGCCTCGGCAGCCCTGGCCTGGGCGCGCTTCGACGAGAGGGTGTCCGCCGATGCGGTCGGAGCGGCCATCGCGGCGACCACGGCGACGCACAGCACCGACAATCCCACAAGCGCTCGGGTCGACGGCGCGCGACGGCGCGCCTGGCCACGGGCGAACGACATGGAGGAGGAGGCTACCAAAGCCTGCGGCTGGCTGCAGCGCCCGCGTGCCGATCAGCGGCCGGCGATGCCGCCGGTGTCGCGCATCAGTCGCTGGGCAAAGTAGATCGGAACGGCCGTCAGGGCGATCACGAAGACCGCCACCGCGTTGGCCTCCGGGGCGGTGTTCGGCAGCTTGAACTGCTCGTACATCCACAGCGGGAGCGTCTGTTGCGAGCCGGCCGTGAAGAGCGTCACCACGATCTCGTCGAACGAGAGGGCGAACGCGAGCAGGCCGCCCGCGACGAGCGCGGTCGACAGATTCGGCAGGGTGACGTGCCGGAAGGTCTGCCACCCGTCGGCGCCAAGGTCCATCGAGGCCTCCTCGAACGAGACCGACGACCGCCGCAACCGCGCGACCGCGTTGTTGTAGACGACCACGATGCAGAAGGTCGCATGGCCGACGACGACCGTCGACAAAGACGGCGTGATCTGGAGGTACTCGATCGCCGACAGCAGGGCCATCCCGGTCACGATGCCGGGCAGCGCGATGGGGAGCACGAAGAGGAGCGAGATCGCGTTCTGGCCGAAGAACCGGAACCGCGAAAGCGCGAATGCGATGCACGTCCCGAGCAGGAGGGCCAGCGCAGCGGCGCGGAGGCCCACCGAGAAAGAGTTCACGAGCGCGTCGCGGGCGAAGCGGTCGTTCCATGCCAGCCGGAACCAGTGCGTCGTGAAGCTCGTCACGGGCCATCCCGGGATCTTGGACGGGTTGAACGCGTTCAGGGCGATGACGACGAGCGGCAGGTAGAGGAAGAGCATCACGAGCAGCGCCGCGACGCGGATGGAGATCCTGACGAGGCGCGGCTCCATTCAGAGCGCCTCGAAGGCCCCGAGGCGCTTCATGAGGACCAGGTAGAGGCCGACGATCACGACGGGGACGCATGCGAACGCGGCGGCGAACGGCACGTTCTGCGCCACGCCCTGGAACCGGAAGATGACGTTCCCGATGAAGTCGTGGTTGTTCCCGCCGACGAGGTCGGGCACCACGTAATCGCCGAGCGTGAGCGAGAAGGTGAAGATGGAGCCGGCGGCGACGCCGGGCAGCGCGAGCGGCCAGATCACCTTGCGGAACGTGATCCAGGCGCGGCCGCCGAGGTCCGCCGAGGCCTCGAGGAACGACGACGGCACCCGTTCCAGGGCCGCGTAGACCGGCAGCACCATGTAGGGCAGCCACAGGTAGCTGAACGTCAGCCACATCGCCAGATAGCTGAAGGCGATGTCCAGCGGGCCGATCCCGATCTTGCCGAGCGTCCAGTTGATCGGGCCGTCCTGCGAGGTGATGAGGCGCCACGTGTAGGCCTTGATCAGGTAGCTCGACCAGAGCGGCATGAGCACGCCCACGAAGAGCAGCGCCCGCATCCGCCGGGACGCCATGCGCACCATGTAGTAGGCCAGCGGGAACGCCAGCAGCGCATCGGTGATCGTGACGACGATGGCCATCGCGAGCGTGTTCTTGGTGATGGTCCGGTAGACCGGCTGGTTCCAGAGCTCGCGGAAGTTGTCGAGCGTGAGGGTGTGGATGATCCGGCCGGAGAGCTCGTCCTCGATCCAGAGCGACGTGAAGAGCAGCACCGCCAGCGCGGCGAGGTAGACGACGACGATCCAGCTGAGCGGCGGCAGAAGCAGCAGGAGCAGCTTCAGCGGCCGGCGGCGGTAGAGGAACGCCGAGACCCGGGTACGAAACCCGCCGGACGGTCGCGCGATGGTCGGTGTCGTGCTCACGAGTCGACCACGTGGGCCGGGCCCCATCGCCGGCGGGCGATGGGGCCCGGCCCCGGTGGTTACGAGTTCTTGATCTCCGTCCAGGCCGACGTCCACTCCGAGTACGGGACGCAGGTATCGCCGCGATCGTCGCCGCAGTCGGTGAGCGGCGTCTTCCAGTACGAGATGCTCTTGAAGTACGCCGGATCCGTCACGTGGTAGTCGGTGCAGTAGTTCGCGACTTCCTTGTCGAGGATCGAGCAGGCCTGCGGGTTGGCGGGCGCCGAGCCGAATGTGTAGGCCGTCTTGGCCTGCACCGGCGGCGTGGTCGCGTACGCCATCCACTTGAGCATGCAGTTGGGATGCGCGGCCTGGGACGACAGCATCCAGGTGTCGGCCCAGCCGGTCGCCCCCTCCTTGGGGAGCACGACGCCCATGTTCTGCTTGTCGGCGACGAGCGCGTTGTACTGATACGGCCACGTCGGTCCGATCACGATCGAGCCGTTCTTGAAGTCCGGGATCTGGGACGTGTAGCTGCCCCAGTAGTTGCCGATCTGCTGGCGCTGCTTCTTCAGCAGGTTGACGGCGGCGTCGAACTGGTCCTGCGTCAGCTCGTACGGATCCGTGATCTTGAGATCGGGCTGGGCCGACTTCAGGTACACGGCCGCGTCCGCGATGTAGATCGGGCTGTCGTAGGCGTCGACCTTGCCCGAGTAGCTCGTGCCGTCGAAGATCACGCCCCAGCTGTCGGGCGGCGTGGTGACGACGTCCTTGTTGTACATGAGCACGTCGGCGCCCCACTCGTAGGACACGCCGTAGTGCACGCCGTCGATGGTGTTGTGCGGCGGCGACTGGAGCGCCGGGGAGATTTCCTTGAAGTCGGGGATGAGCTTCTGGACGTCGACGGGCTTCACGTCGCCGGCGGCGATCAGGCGGTTGGTGGCGTCGCCCGACGCCGACACGCCGTCGAAGTTCCCGGTGCGCATGAGCCGCACCATGTCGTCGGAGGTCTGTCCGTAGGTGGCGTGCACCTGGCAGCCGGTCTCGGCCTCGAACGGCTTCACGACATTCGGCTCGGTGTATCCCTGCCAGGCGATCAGGTTGAGCGCTCCCTCCGTCGGCCCGATCGTCGCGACCGGCTTCACGCCGCTTCCGCCGCCGCTGTCGCTGCTCCCACTCCCGCCGCAGCCTGCGGCCACGGCCAGGCTCGCCGTGGCGGCGGCCAGTGCCATCCAGCTCCTCTTCATGCCGAGATCTCCTCCCGCTCGATGTTCGAACCGGATGCCTCGACGGCGCGGTTGTGCTCCCGGTCCCAGATGAGACGCACCTGCCGGCCACGCGCCGCGAGTGCCTGCATCGACGACGTGGCCTGGTTCTGCTGTACGACGACCAGCTCGCCCCCTCCGTCCAGGGAGACGATGTAGCGGGTGTTCACACCCAGGTAGACGACCTCGCGCACGGTGCCGTTGACGGAGCACTGGGCGGGGGACGGCTGCTCGTCCGGGTCGGCGAGATGGATCTTCTCGGGCCTGACGGTGAACGTCCCCTCCGCCCCGGCGATGGCCCGCGCGGCGTCGCCCGAGATGAGGTTGGACGTCCCGACGAAGCCGGCCACGAACGCGGTCGCCGGGTTCTCGTACACCTCCGCGGGCGACCCGACCTGGTCGATCCGGCCGCCGTTGAACACCGCCAGGCGGTCGGACAGCGTGAGCGCCTCGTCCTGGTCGTGGGTGACGAAGACGAACGTGATGCCGACGTCCTTCTGGATCGCCTTCAGCTCGATCTGCATCTCCTCGCGCAGCTTCAGGTCGAGCGCGCCGAGCGGCTCGTCGAGCAGGAGCAGCTTCGGCCGGTTCACGAGGGCGCGCGCCAGGGCGACCCGCTGGCGCTGGCCGCCGGAGAGCTGCGACGGCTTGCGGGACTCGAACCCGGGCAGGCGCACCATCTCGAGGGCCTCGCCGACCCGCGTCTTTCGCTCACCCCTCCCCACCCGCCGCACCATCAGGCCGTATCCGACGTTGTTGCCGACCGACATGTGCGGGAAGAGTGCGTAGTCCTGGAACACCGTGTTCACGTCTCGCTGGTAGGGCGGCAGCCGCGAGACGTCGGCGCCGTTCAGAAGCACCTCGCCCTCGGTCGGCAGCTCGAACCCGGCGATCATGCGCAGCGTCGTCGTCTTCCCCGACCCGGACGGGCCGAGCATCGAGAAGAACTCGCCGTCGGCCACATCGAGGCTCACCCGGTCGACGGCGACCACGTCGCCGTAGGTCTTCCGGACGCCGCGGAGACTGACCGCCGCGGCCCCGGATGGGTCAGGCTGCTGCTGCTCCAAGCGACTCCTCGAGCCGGTCGAGGCCGGCCTCCAGGTCCTCCTCGGGCGCGGCGATCGGGACCAGGATGCGGATGACGTTGTCGTAGATCCCGGTCTTCAGGATCACGAGCCCCCGGTCGAGTGCCGCCGCCACGGTGGCGGCCGCGATCTCGCCCCCCGGCTCGCGAGTCTCGCGGTCGTTCACGAGCTCGATCGCCGCCATCGGGCCGATCCCGCGCACCTCTCCGATCGACGGGTGGCGCGCCTCCATGGCCTTCAGCCGGGCCTGGATGCGCTCGCCCACCTCAACTGCGCGGGCCAGGAATTCGGGGTCGGAGATGGCTTTGAGGCTCTCGACGGCCGCGGCGCACGCCACCGGGTTGCCGCCGTAGGTCGAGCCGAGGCCGCCCGGGTGCACCGAGTCCATCACCTCCGTCGAGCCGATCACGCCTGCCAGCGGCATGCCCGACGCGAGCGACTTTCCGACCGTGATCATGTCGGGGACGACGTCGGAGTGCTCGATACCCCAGAGCGTTCCCGTGCGTCCCATGCCGGCCTGCACCTCGTCGTCGATGTAGAGGATCCCGTGCTGCTCACAGCGGGCCTTCAGGCCCTGGATGAACTCCGGCGGCATGACGGTGAACCCGCCCTCGCCCTGGATCGGCTCCAGGATCATGCACGCCACCGACGCCGGGTCGACCGTCGCCTTGAACATCCAGTCCAGCGCCTCGAGAGCGTCGGCGGTGTCGATCCCGCGGTAGGGATACGGCGCCGGCGCGCGGTAGATCTCGGGCGCGAACGGGCCCATCCCGCGCTTGTAGACGAGCTTCGACGTGAGGCTCATCGCGAGCAGCGTCCGGCCGTGGAAGCCGCGGTCGAACGTGATCACCGCGGGGCGGCCCGTGTGGTAGCGGGCGATCTTGACCGCGTTCTCGACCGCCTCGGCGCCGGAGTTGATCAGGACGGCCTTCTTCTCGCCGGTGCCGGGCGCCAGGTCGGACAGCATCCGGCAGACCTCGAGGTAGGGCTCGTAGGCGGCCACCGGGAAGCAGGCATGGATCAGCTCGGCGGCCTGCTGCGAGATCGCCTCGACGACCGCTTCCGGCGTGTGGCCCAGGTTGAGCACCCCGATGCCGCCGGCGAAGTCGATGTACTCGCGGCCGTCGGCGTCGGTCAGGCGTGCGCCGTGGGCGCGCGCGGCGAAGATCGGTGCGATCGAGACGCCGCGTGCGACGTAACGGTCACGCTTGGCGCGAAGCGCCTCTGAAGAGGTCCCGGTGTGGACGGCCATTGGTCTATACCCCCGCGGTCGAAGCCGTGCCCGGCGAGTATAGAGGCCGCCCTCGATCGGAGGCCGGGAAGGGCCGTTCCCTGTACCATCCGAGGCTGCCACGCCCCGAAAGGATCGCCCGGAATGACCGACCACGCCCAGCTCCAGACGCTCGCCAAGCGTCACCTCATGATGCACTTCACCCGCCAGTCGGCGTACGAGACGGACGAGGTGCCGGTGATCTCCCACGGGGAGCACTGCTCGGTCTACGACACCAACGGCAAGAAGTACTTCGACGCGCTCTCCGGGCTCTTCTGCACGCAGATCGGCTACGGCTTCGGGGCGGAGCTGGGCGAGGCGGCCGCCAAGCAGATGGCGGAGCTGCCGTTCTATACGAACTGGAACTACGCGCATCCGCGCTCGGTCGAGCTGGCTGCCAAGGTGGCCGAGATCGCCCCGGGCGACCTCAACCGCACCTTCTTCGTCTCGGGCGGCTCCGAGGCGAACGAGTCGATCATCAAGCTCGTGAAGCAGTATCACCAGCTGCAGGGCTTCCGAAACCGCTACAAGATGATCGCGCGCCGGATCGCCTACCACGGCACGACCTACGGCGCGCTCTCGCTCACGGGCGTCGCGCCGCTGCGGACGCCGTTCGAGCCGCTCATGCCGGGCGTCCGGCACGTGTCGAACACGAACAGCTACCGCCGGCCGGAGGGCGAGACCGAGGCCGAGTTCACGCGGTTCCTGCTCGAAGAGCTGCGCGGCCAGATCGAGCAGGAGATGCCCGAGTCGGTCGCCGCCGTCTTCATCGAGCCGGTGCAGAACTCGGGCGGCACGTTCACGCCGCCCGAGGGCTACTGCCGCGGCGTCCGCGAGATCTGCGACGAGTACGGGATCCTGCTGGTCGCCGACGAGGTGATCTGCGGCTTCGGCCGGCTCGGATACTGGTTCGGCTCGGAGCGCTACGACATCCGCCCCGACATCATCACGTTCGCCAAGGGCATCGGATCGGCGCACGTCCCGCTCGGGGGCGTGCTCATGACCGACACGGTTGCGGCGCCGTTCATCGACGGCACGAACATGTTCAACCACGGCATCACCTACGGCGGCCATCCGGTCTCGTGCGCCGTGGCGCTCAAGAACCTCGAGGTGATGGAGCGTGAGGGCGTCCTCGAGAACGTCCGCCAGAACGAGGACTACTTCCGCGGGATCCTGAAGAAGCTCGGCGAGAAGCCGATCGTCGGCGACGTCCGGGGCGCCGGGTACTTCATGTCGCTCGAGCTCGTGAAGGACAAGGAGACCAAGGAGACGTTCACCGACGCCGAGGCCGAGTACCTGCTGCGCGGGTTCGTGTCGCGGCGCGTCTACGAGGCCGGCCTGATCTGCCGTGCGGACGACCGCGGCGACCCGGTCATCCAGCTCTCGCCGCCGCTCGTGGCGACGCGCGACGACCTCGACTTCATCCACGACGTGCTCGACACCGTGCTCGACGACGCGTGGACCGAGATGACGAAGTCGGGCGCCCGCCAGGCCGTCTCGTCATAGCCCATGGGTACCGTCGCGGTCGTCGGCGCGGCGGGCATCATCGGCCCTGCGATCGTCGCAACGCTCGCGGAGCACGAGAGCGTCGAGCGGATCCTCGTCCTCGACATGAACGAGGCCGGCGCGCGCGACGTGGCCGAGCGGCACGGCGCGGGCAAGGCCTCCGCCGGCGCGCTCGACATCCGCGACGGTGACAGGGCCGTCGCAGCGCTCGACGGCGCCGACGTGCTGCTGAACACCGCGGCCTACCGGGTCAACCTGGACGCCATGGAGGTGGCGCTGGCAGCGAGCGCGCACTATCTCGACCTCGGCGGGCTCTTCCACGTGACGACCCAGCAGCTGGAGCTCGACGGCCGCTTCCGGGAAGCCGGCAGGCTGGCCGTGCTCGGGATGGGATCGACTCCCGGCAAGACCAACGTCATGGCCGCGCGCGCGGTCGAGCTGCTCGGCGACGACGTCGAGCGGATCGTCGTCGGTGCCGCCGGGCGGGATCCCGACCCGCCCGCCGGCCCGCTCGTGGCGCCGTACGCGATCGAGACGATCCTCGACGAGCTCTCGATGCCGACGCCGATCGTCCGCGACGGCCGGGTCGAGTTCGTCGACCCGATGACGGATGCGGGCACGGTCGAGTTCGGCCCGCCGGCGGGCCCCGCGCCGACGATCTACACGATCCACTCCGAGCAGGCGACGTTCGCACAGAGCTTCGGCGCCCGCGACGTCAGCTTCCAGCTCTCGCTGAACCCGGCCTTCCTCGACAAGATCCGGCTTCTCACCCAGCTCGGCCTGGCCTCGCCGGACCCGATCGACGTGCGCGGGGCCGAAGTGGTGCCGCGCCGGGTGCTGCTTGCCCTGCTCGCGCGCCTGCCCAAGGCATCGCCGTCGCACCGGGCGTTCGGCATCCACCGCATCGAGGCCCACGGGCGCACCGGCGGCCTCGCCGTCGTGGAGTGCGTCACCTCCGCCGTCGACCGGCTGGACTTCGGCGGCGGCGTCCTCTCGACCGCCTGCCCGCCGGCCGTCGTCGCCGACATGCTCTGCCGCGGCGAGCTCGCCGCCCATACGGGCGTCCTCCCCTCCGAGCGGTGCGTCCCGTACGGGCCGCTGTTCTCGCGGCTCGAGCGCTACGGCGTGCGCGTGCGGGAGGAAGTCCGGCTCAGGTCGGGCTAGTCGAGCTCGCCGGCCAGGAGGTCGAGCAGGAGCCCGTCCTGCCACTCGCCGGCCGGGTCCCGCCAGTAGCGGCGCATGACCCCGACTCGGCGGAACCCGACCCGCTCGTACGAGCGGATGGCGCGGTCGTTGGCGGCGGCCGGGTCGATCGTCACCCGATGGTGGCCGCGCTCCTCGAACAGGTGCCGCGCGAGCGTGCGCACCGCATCCGCGCCGAGCCCCTGCCCATGGCAGACGGTCGTGAGGAAGATGTCGATGCCCGCGTGCCGGAAGTCGGGCGTCGTCTCCTCGTGGAACTGAATCATCCCGACGACGCGCCCGTCGAGCTCGATGGTCAGCCCGACGGTGTCGTCCTCCTCGCCGGCCGCCTTCTCGGCCAGCTCCGCCGCGGCGACGGCGGGCCACCAGCGCGCGACCTCCGGCTCGGCGCCGATCTCGATGAGCCGGCCGAAGTCGCGCTCCTCGAGCGGGCGCAGCCGCACCCGTTCCCCCCGAAGCGTCGGCTGCGTCTCCACGCCGTCAGCCTACCCGCGAACCACCGGGGCCGGGCCCCCGCGGGCCCGGCCGCATGGGGTCGGCTAGCATCGCCCGCATGCTCGACGCCGCGACCGAGACCGAGGCCTGGGTCGGGCGGCCCGTCGACCAGCTGCCAACGCCCATCGCGGTCGTCGACCTCGATCGGCTCGAGGCCAACATCAGGCGGCTCGCCGGGTACGCACAGGAGCACGAGCTGGCGCTGTGGCCGCACGCCAAGACGCACAAGATGCCACCCGTGGGTCGAATGCAGATCGCCGCGGGCGCGGCCGGCCTGACGGTGGCGAAGGTCGGCGAGGCCGAGGTGATGACGAGGCGCGATCTCGGCCCGCTCCTCCTTCACTACCCCGTGTACGGGGCGGACGCATGGCGACGGCTGGCCGACGTGGCCGCCGCCACACGACTCACGGTTGCCGTGGACTCCTACACGGCCGCCGAGCCGATGGCCGCGGCGCTCGCCGGCGTCGGCGCCCGGGCCGAGGTGCTCGTCGAGATCGACGTCGGCCTTCATCGCACAGGCGTGGAGAGCGCGGCCGAGGCATGCGCGCTCGCCCAGCGCCTCGACGGCCTCGACGGCCTCGAGCCGGCCGGGGTGAGCTGCTTTCCGGGGCACGTCCGGGGCCCGAGCGCCGAGATCGAGCGCAAGCTCGTCGACGTCGAGGCGATCCTCGCGGAGGCGGTCGAACGGTTCGACAGGGCGGGCCTTCGCCGCGATCGTGTGTCGGGAGGCTGCACGCCGGCGATGACGATGACCCACCTGACGCCGTCGGTGAACGAGCTCCGGGCCGGCACCTACGTCTTCCTCGACCGCACGGAGGTGGCATTCGACGGCCCGCTCACGCTGGACGACTGCGCGCTCCGTATCCACACGACCGTCGTCTCGACGGCTGTACCAGGGAAGGCCGTTGTCGACGCCGGGTCGAAGATGCTCTCCGACGCCGCGTATGCCGGGCCGGGCGGCGAGGGCCGCGGCGCCGTTATCGATCACCCTGATGTGACGATTCCCGTGACCAACGAGGAGCACGGGATCTGTGACGTGAGTCGATCGACCACATCGTGGCATGTCGGCGACCGCGTCGAGATCGTCCCGAACCACGTCTGTACCTGCGTCAACCTCCAGGATGTGGTCTGCGCCGCCCGGGCGGGCGTCGTCGAGCACGTCTGGACGGTCGAGGCGCGCGGGAAGGTGCGTTAGCCCTAGCCGTCAGGCGAGCAGCTTGCGCACGCCTTCGAGGCGCGCGCGCAGATCCTTTACCTCGGCGGCCTGTGCGTTCATCGCCGCGGCGAGAGCCTGCACGTTCTGTACAAGCGCGCGGGTGAGCGCATCGACGTCGCCGTTGCCGCTCGCGGCCGCCGCTCGCCGGCGAGTGGACGGAGCAGCTGCCGGCCGACGCTTGCGGGTGGTCCGGCGAGGGCGGAGCGATCCGCCGGCGCGCTTACGCGCCACTCGATAGTAATTGGCGGCGACCGTTCCCTCTCGGCGCCCGCTGTCGGCGGAGATCTTCTTGAACGCATCGGTGCGGCTCATGCCGCCCTTCTCGAGCTTCTCGACTTGCGCGAAGATCTGCTCGCCTATGACACCCGTACGCGGCATTGTGACGTCACCTCTTGTAGTTGGGCCATACGCGCGAAGTTATACACCAGCCCCCGGCCGCCTGCGGAAGGGGTTTGACGGGGCCCTCCCCACCACCTATGCTGTGACGCGCATGTCGAGCACCGCCCGCACAGAGAGGATCTTCGCCCGCTCCACGTTGAGCGGGCGTCCTGTCGGGCTGCCGCCGATCTCCCTCGACCTCCTCGGCCTCCTTCTCCTCGCCCGTTAGGGCGAGCGACTTGGCCTACGCGCCGCACGCCGGCGCACACGCACCCCGCACACGACGGGAGAGGTGCGCTCTCCCCCGGCCAAGGAGGCTCCACGACATGGTTCCAGAAACGGACACCGTCCGTATCTTCGACACGACGCTCAGGGACGGCGAGCAGTCGCCCGGCATTGCGCTGAACGCGCAGGAGAAGATCGAGATCGCCCGCCAGCTCGACCGGCTGGGCGTCGACATCATCGAGGCCGGGTTCGCGATCTCGTCGCCCGGCGAGCGAGACGGCATCCGGGCCGTGAGCCGGGCCGTCGAGTGCGTCGTGGCATCGCTCGCCCGCACCAACGAGGAGGACATCGACGCGGCGATCGAGTCGCTGTCCGACGCGAAGAACCCGCGCATTCATACCTTCATCGCGACGTCCGACATCCACATGGAGCACAAGCTGCGAATGACGCGCGACGAGGTCATCGCGGCCACCGACTTCGCGGTTCGCAGGGCGAAGGGCTTCTGCGCGGACGTCGAGTTCTCGTGCGAGGACGCAACTCGAACTGACATCGAGTTCATGGCACAGGTCGTGCGCACGGCGATTGCCGCCGGGGCAACGACGATCAACATTCCCGACACCGTTGGCTACACGGTGCCGGAGGAATACGTCGAGATCCTGACCGCACTGCGCGAACGGGTGCCGGAGATCGACGGCGTCACGCTCTCGGTGCACTGCCACAACGATCTGGGCCTGGCGGTTGCAAACTCCATGGCCGGCGTCGCAGCCGGCGCGCGCCAGGTCGAGTGCACGATAAACGGTATCGGTGAGCGGGCGGGCAATGCGTCGCTCGAGGAGATCGTGATGCTTCTGCGAACGCGTAAGCCGCGCTTCGGCATCGACACCGGCATCGTCACGAACGAGATCGTGCGCACGTCGCGGCTGGTGTCACGTCTCACCGGATATGTGGTCCAGCCCAACAAGGCGATCGTCGGACGTAACGCATTCGCGCACGAGGCCGGAATCCATCAGCACGGCGTCCTGGCTCACCGGCGGACGTACGAGATCATGGACGCCGAGTCGGTGGGCCTGACCGGCTCCGACATCGTGCTCGGGAAGCACTCCGGGCGCCACGCGCTGCGCCAGGCGTTCGCCGACCTGGGCTTCACGATCGAGGGCGACGACCTGCGCCGGGCCTTCGACCGGTTCAAGGAGCTGGCCGACCGGAAGGGCAAGATCACCTCGCTCGACCTCGAGGCCATCGCGTCTGACTCGCTCCGCGAGCGCGAGGACCCCTATCACCTCGTCGCGCTGGCGATCACCACCCGCACCGGGGAGCCCGCGCAGGCCGAGGTGACGGTGCGAAACGGGTTCGGAGAGCGGACGGAGTCGGCCGGGGGCGACGGGCCGGTGGACGCGGCGTTCACCGCCATCACGCGCCTGCTCGAAGTGCCGGTCGTGCTCGCCGAGTACACGCATCGGCGCCGTCACGGGCGGTGCGGACGCGCTGGGAGAGGTGCGCGTCGTCGTCGAGGCCGACGGACGGACGTTCGCCGGCCAGGCCGTGTCGACGGACATCACCGAGGCGTCGGCCGAGGCATACCTGCGAGCATGCGCCCACGCGAAGCTGGCGATCGAGCCCGACCAGGACAAGGAGCTGATCGAAGTCTGATGACCGAACCCCGTCCCATCCCCATCGTCGCCTGCCTCGCCGGCGACGGCATCGGGCCCGAGGTGATGGCCGAGGCCGGCCGCGTGATCGAGGCGGTGTCGTCGCTCATGGGCGCGCGCATGCGCCAGGTGCACCTGCCGTTCGGCGGCGACGCGATCGACAAGCACCAGCACCCGTTCCCCGCCCACGTGCGGGCGGCCGTCAAGGCCTCCGACGCCG
Source organism: uncultured Actinomycetes bacterium (assembly GCA_963709425.1). Taxonomy (GTDB): domain Bacteria; phylum Actinomycetota; class Thermoleophilia; order Gaiellales; family JAICJC01; genus JAICJC01. The sequence continues at coordinate 251,049 of CAVPWG010000004.1, forward strand.
TCCTCCTGGGAGCCGTCGGCGGGCCGCGGTGGGAGTCCTCGCCGCGCCGGCCCGAGGCCGGGCTGCTCGAGCTGCGAAAGGAGCTCGACACCTACGCCAACCTGCGCCCGGTGCGCCACGACGGCATCGACCTGATCGTCGTGCGCGAGCTGACCGGCGGCCTCTACTTCGGCGAGAAGGTGCTGACCGACGACAGCGCCTTCGACACGTGCAGCTACTCGCGCGGGCAGATCGAGCGCGTCGCGCGGTGGGCCTTCCGGCTCGCCAAGCGCCGCTCCGGCCGCGTTGTCTCGGTGGACAAGGCAAACGTGCTGGCGACGTCGAAGCTGTGGCGCCAGGTCGTGACCGAGCTCCACGCTGCTCGAGGCGCCGGAGCTGCAGCTGACCCACGAGCTGGTCGACTCGTTCGCCATGAACCTCGCGACCCGGCCGGACCGCTACGACGTGATCCTGACCGAGAACCTGTTCGGCGACATCCTGAGCGACCTGGCGGCGGCCGTGGGCGGCGGCCTGGGCCTCGCGCCCTCGGCGTCGATCGGCTCCGACGGGCCGGGGATCTTCGAGCCCGTGCACGGCTCGGCGCCCGACATCGCCGGCCAGGGCGAGGCAAACCCGATCGCGATGATCCTCTCGGTGTCGATGATGTTCACGTACGGCCTGGGCCGCCGTGACGTCGGCCGGGCGATCTCGGCCGCGGTCGACGAGGTGCTGGCACAGGGCCTCGCGACCGCCGATCAGGTGCACGGCGGCCGGGCGTACGCGACCTGGGAGGTGGGGCAGGCGGTCTGCGACGCGCTCGCCCACCACGCCAGCGGGTCGGCGGAGTTCGCCGACCACCCTTTCGATAGGGTGATGGCCAGTGGATAGGCAGCAGGATCACCGGCGCCGAAGCGATCATCCGCTGCCTCGAGGCCGAGGGCGTGACCGACGTCTTCGGCCTGCCCGGAGGGGCCATCCTCCCGCTCTACGACGCCTGGGCGCACTTCGAGCACGGCATCCGCCACTACCTGTCGCGGCACGAGCAGGGCGCCGGCCACATGGCGCAGGGCTACGCGCGCGCCACCGGCAAGGTCGGCGTCGCGATCGCCACGTCCGGCCCCGGCGCCACCAACCTGGTGACGCCGATCGCCGACGCGTACCTCGACTCGACACCGATCGTGTGCATCACCGGCCAGGTGCCCACACACCTCATCGGGACGGACGCCTTCCAGGAGGCCGACATCCAGGGCATCACGATGCCGATCGTGAAGCACTCCTGGCTCGTGAAGGACGTGCGCGACATCCCGCGCGTGATGAGGGAGGCGTTCCACATCGCGCGCAGCGGCCGGCCCGGGCCGGTGCTGGTCGACATCCCCAAGGACATCCAGCTCGCGTCGTTCGACTTCGAGTATCCGAAGCAGGTCGACATCCCCGGCTACAAGCCGTCCAAGCACGGGCACCCGCGCCAGGTGATCTCGGCCGCCGAGGCGATCCTCGCTGCCGAGCGCCCGGTCTTCTATGTGGGCGGCGGCGCCGTGTCGGCGAACGTCGACCCTGCCGACCTGATCCGTGTCGCCGAGGCCGTGCAGATGCCGGTGATCACGACCCTGATGGCGAAGGGCGTCTTCCCCGATTCCCATCCGCTGTGCATCGGCCTGCCCGGCATGCACGGCTCGAAGGCCGCCAACTGGGCGATGAACCGGGCCGACCTCCTGATCGCGTGCGGGTCGCGGTTCGACGACCGCGTCACCGGAAGGCTCGACGTGTTCGCGCCCGGAGCCAAGGTGATCCACATGGACGTCGACCCGGCCGAGATCGACAAGAACCGGCACGCCGAGATCCCGATCGTGGGGTCGATCGAGCTGATCATGCCGAAGCTGGCGGAGGCGCTCAGCTCGCGGATGAACGGCGGCCGGCCGAAGGCGGCGGGGTGGCTCGACACCGTCCGCGGGTGGAAGGCGGAGTACCCGTTCCGCTATCGCAACACCGAGCCGCTGAAGCCGGAGTACGTGATCGAGCGGTTGCGCGACCTGACCGCCGATCGCGACGTGATCTGGGCGACCGGCGTCGGCCAGCACCAGATGTGGGCAGCGCAGTACCTCCAGATCGACAGGCCGCGGCGGTGGCTGACGTCGGGCGGCCTCGGGACGATGGGCTTCGGCGTGCCCGCCGCGATCGGCGCCAAGGTCGGCCGGCCCGATGCGACGGTCATCAACATCGACGGCGACGGCTGCTTCCAGATGACGATGCAGGAGCTGGCGACCGCGCGCATGTACGGGATCGGAGCGATCCACGTGGTGGTGAACAACGGCTGGCTCGGCATGGTGCGCCAGTGGCAGGAGCTCTTCCACGACGAGCGCTTCTCCGAGACCGACCTCTCGGTCGACACGCCCGACTACGTGAAGCTCGCCGAGAGCTTCGGGATCGCCGCCTTCCGGTGCGAGACGACCGACGAGGTCGACGCCGCGATCATCGGCGCGCTGGAGTGCGGCGGACCGGCCGTGATCGACGCCCGCGTCGACCGCGAGGAGAAGGTGTATCCGATGGTTCCCGCCGGGGCGCCCTCGGCCGAGATGATCGACGTGGAGTGGGCCGAGGACGACAACCAGTGGGTCGAGGAGGGCGTATGAGCGTGCACACCCTGTCCGTCCTGGTCGAGAACCGGCCCGGCGTGCTCACACGCTGCGCCGGCCTCTTCGCCAGGCGCGGGTTCAACATCGACTCGCTGGCCGTCGGGCCGACCGACGACGCTGCGCGCAGCCGGATCACGATCCGGGTGGACTGCGCCCAGCAGTCGATCGACCAGGTGACGAAGCAGCTCTACAAGCTCGTCGATGTGCTCAAGGTGTCGGAGCTGGGCCCGACCGCAGTCGAGCTCGAGCTCCTGATGGTGAAGGTGTCGTCGACGCCCGAGCGGCGGCCCGAGATCATCAGCTTGGCGGAGGTCTTCGAGGCCCGCGTGGTCGACGTGGGCCCGGCGGCGGTGACGTTCGCCTGCGTGGGCCCGCCGGACCGGCTCGAGGCGCTCGAGGAGCTGCTCTCGCCGTACGGTATCCGCGAGCTGGTGCGCACGGGCCGGATCGGGCTCGACCGCGACGGCGAAGTCCACAGACGAAAGCGAATGAGGGTGGTGGCTTAGGTGCCTGATGCGAAGATCTACTACGAAGCCGACTGCGAGCCGTCCCTGCTGGACGGGAAGACGATCGCCGTCATCGGCTACGGCAGCCAGGGGCATGCGCACGCGCTGAACAACCACGACTCGGGAAACCAGGTCGTCGTTGGTGCCCGGCCGGACTCGCGCGCCCATCGGGCCGCGATCGAGGACGGCCTGCCGGTGGCGACGGTCGCCGAGGCGACCGCCCAGGGCGACATCGTCATGATCCTCGTGCCCGACCACGTGCAGGCGCCGGTCTACCGCGAGGACATCGCGCCCAACCTCCGGCCCGGGTCGATGCTCATGTTCGCCCACGGCTTCAACATCCGCTTCGGCGGCATCGAGCCCGCCACCGACGTCGACGTGACGATGATCGCGCCGAAGGGCCCGGGCCACCTGGTGCGGCGGCAGTACGTTGCCGGGATCGGCGTCCCGGGCCTCGTCGCCGTCCACCAGGACGCGACAGGGAACGCGCTGGCGCTGGCCCTTGCATACGGCCACGCGATCGGATGCGCGCGCGGCGGCCTGATCGAGACGACGTTCACCGAGGAGACCGAGACCGACCTCTTCGGCGAGCAGGCCGTGCTGTGCGGCGGCACGACGCAGCTCGTCCAGATGGGGTTCGAGACGCTGATCGAGGCCGGCTACCAGCCCGAGATCGCCTACTTCGAGTGCCTCCACGAGCTCAAGCTCATCGTCGATCTGATGTGGGAGGGCGGCCTCGCCGGCATGCGCTACTCCATCTCCGACACGGCCGAGTACGGCGACCTCACGCGTGGCCCGCAGGTGATCGACGCCCATGTCCGCGAGAACATGCGGAAGATCCTCTCCGACGTCCGCGACGGCACCTTCGCCAAGGAGATGATGGACGAGGAGGCCTCCGGGCGCCCGCGCTTCACAGCGCTTCGGAGTGCAGCCGCCGACCATCCCATCGAGACGGTGGGCGCGCGCCTGCGGAGCATGATGCCGTGGATCCGCGCGGGGACGAAGGAGAAGGCCCAGGCCTAAGCGCGGGGTTCCCACGCGAGCCCCCTCCGTAAGGGCTGGCGATGGGCTCGCCGCGCTCCGGCGAAGAGCGCGGTCTTCGCCGTCGCCACAACCGTTGGGTGCATATCTGAGGCACACTGCAGCGGCACCGGTGTTGGCTGTCACGAAAGACCACCGGGGCCGGGCCCCGGACGGGGCCTGGCCTCATGGGGTTGAACGCGGCGGAACCCAGAGTTCCCCCGCGGGCCCCCTCCTTAACGGGTGGCGCAGCGCTCGCCGCGCTCCGGCGAAGAACGCGGTTCGCCCGATCGGCACCACATGACTCCGCACCGTCGTGTCCGCCTGGCGGAGCCGGCGCCGAGCCCGCTCGCCGCCGACTTCGCCCGCATTCGCGAGCAGTTCGACGTGCACCCCGACTTCCCGGGGGCGGTCGAGGATGCCGCCCAGGCGGCGGCCGGGCGCCGGACGGCGGCTGACGGCAGGGCCGACCTGCGCGGGCTCGCGTTCTTCACGGTCGACCCGCCGGGCAGCATGGACCTCGACCAGGCGATGCTCCTCGAGCGGCGGACTGACGGCGGGTACCGCGTGCGCTACGCGATCGCCGACGTCGGCCAGTTCGTCGACCGGAGCGGGCCTATCGAGGCGGAGGCGTGGCGGCGCGGGGTCACCGTCTACACGCCCGACACCCGCTGCCCGCTCTACCCGCGCTCGGTCGGGGAGGGAGCCGCGAGCCTGCTCCCCGACGAGGACCGGCCGGCGATCGTCTTCACGGTCGAGCTCGACGAGGCTGGGAACGAGGCCTCGGCGTCGGTCGGGCGCGCGCTCGTCCGAAGCCGCGAGAAGCTCGACTACGCCCATCTCGGCGGCGAGCGCGAGACCGTCCTGCACGAGATCGCAGACCGCCGCACCGCACTGGCCCGCGCGCGCGGCGCGGTGGCCCTGAACGCCCCGGCTCAGGAGGTCGTCCCCGATCCGGGATCGCCGTCCGGCTACCGGCTGGAGTGGGAGTCGCGCCTGCCCTCCGAGGACTGGAACGCCGAGATCTCGCTCCTGGCGGGCAGCGTCGCCGCCGCGGTCATGCTGCGCCACCGCGTCGGCCTCCTGCGGGTCATGGGCGGCGCCGACCCCTACCGGGTCGGCGTCCTGCGGCACGCCGCCGCCGCCCTCGGTGTGAGCTGGCCGCCCGAGGTCGGATACGAGGAGTTCGCGCGCGACCTTCGCCCTACCGACGCGGCGCGCGCCGCCCTTCTCGAGCAGGCCCGCGGCGTCATGGGCCGCGCCGGGTATGCGGCCTTCTCCGGCGAGGTGCCCGAGGCGCACGTGCACGCCGGCCTCGCGACGCCGTACGCCCACACGACGGCACCGCTGCGGCGGCTGGCCGACCGCTATGTGCTCGATCTGCTCGTGCAGCTCGAGTCGGGAGCCGCCCCCGACGCGGCCGCCGTCGAAACGCTCCGGCGGCTCCCGGAGCAGATGGAGGAGGCCGAATCCCGTGCGGGCCAGGTCGAGCGCGCGATCGTCGACGAGCTCGAGGCCCGGCTGCTCGAGCACCGGGTCGGCGAGCGGTTCGAGGCGGTCGTGGTTGAGCACGACGCCCGCGGCGCCCGGCTCCAGATCGCCGAGCCGCCCATCCGCGCCCGTCTGCGAAGCGACGCGCGGATCGACCCGGGGACCACCCTCGCCGTACGCCTCGTCGGCGCCGACCCGGTGGGGCGGTCGCTGCAGTTCGCCCCTGCGTGACGCTCGGGGCGAACCGCTGCGACCCGTCCGGCGAATGTCGGGAGATGTTTCCGACCACCCGCGCGGCCCGGCCGGCCAGTAGCATCGCCCGCACGGTGCAGGGCGTCCACACACCGTCGCTTCTCACGCTCGGCCCCCGCGGTACGCCCCGGGCGGCGGTCGTGATCGCCCACGGCGGCAAGTCGCGTAGCACGGCACCCGACTCAAACCTGCGATCACCGGCCCTGCGCATGCTGCCGTTCCTGGTCGACCTCGCCTGCAGCGGCCGGCGCGTGGGCCTGGCGTCAAGCCAGCTCCGGTACCGGCTCGTCGGCTACAACGAGGGCGACCCGGTGGCCGACGTCGAGTGGGCCCTCGACCGCGTGGCCGAGCGCTACGGCGTGCCGGTGTGCCTGCTCGGCCACTCGATGGGCGCTCGGGCGGCGCTTCGCGCGGCTGGACACCCGTCCGTCGTCTCGGTCGTCGCGCTCGCGCCGTGGTGCCCTCCGGCCGAGCCCGTCCAGCAGCTCGAGGGGCGCACGGTCGTGATCGCCCATGGGGTCCGCGACCGGATCACCGACCCGGCCCGCTCCCTGGAATTCGCGCGGCTGGCCCAGCCCGTCGCGGCCCGGCTTGCGCGGTTCGAGCTCCGCGGCACGGGCCACACGATGCTCCAGCGCCTGCCGGCATGGCAGTCGCTCGCGCGCAGGCTGACGCTCGGCACGCTCGGCCTGCACCCGCTCGAGAGCCAGCTTGCGGCGGCGTTCGCGCTTCCGGCAGACCAGGCGGTGAGGATCCCCCGATGATCTGGATCTCATGTGTCGTCGCCCGCGCCATCGTGTCGGGGATCGCCATCGTCATGGCGTTCGGGACGGTCTGCGACGTGATGGGGGACCGGCTCGACATCGCGGTGATCGGAAGCGGCGTCTCGGGCCTCACCGCCGCGCATGTCCTCGGCCGTCGCCATCGGGTGACGCTCTACGAGCGCGACGAGCGCCTCGGCGGCCACGCGAACACGGTCGCCGTCCGCGGCGACGGCGGACACGAGGTCGCACTCGACACCGGCTTCATCGTCCACAACGAGCGTACGTACCCGACGCTCCTTCGCCTCTTCGCCGACCTCGGCGTCCACACCCAGGACTCCGACATGAGCTTCTCGGTGCGGTGCGAGGGGTGCGGCCTCGAATACGCGGGGGCGCGCGGTATGCACGGCGTCATGCCGAGAGCGTCGGTGCTCGGCCGGCCGCGATACCTGCGCATGCTGGGGGAGGTGCGCCGGTTCCACCGCCATGCGCGCGCCGTCCTCCGCGACCCGGCCGCCGACCGGCTGACCCTGGAGCAGTTCCTGGCCGACGGCGGCTACTCGAGCTACTTCACCGACCACTTCATGCTGCCACTCACCGGCGCCGTCTGGTCGAGCTCGCCGGCCACCGCCCGGGCATATCCGGCCCGGTATCTGATCCGGTTCTTCGCGAACCACGGGATGCTGACCGTGACCAACTCGCCGCAGTGGAAGACGGTCGTCGGCGGCAGCCGCGTCTACGTCGAAGCCGTCGCCGACCGGCTCGACCGGGTGCTCGTGGCGACCCCGGTGGAGCGGATCGAACGCGTCGGCGACGGCGTGGTCGTGAACGGCGACCGGCGACACGACCGGGTCGTGATCGCGGCCCACCCCGATCAGGCCCTGGCGATGCTGGCCGACGCCAGCGCGGCCGAGCGCCGCGTGCTGGGCGCGTGGACGTACTCCCAGAACCACACCGTGCTCCACACCGACGGCTCCCTCCTGCCGCACGCGCACGGCGCCCGGGCCTCGTGGAACTATCTGCTCGACACCTGCTCCACGAGCCAGCCGAACGTGCACGTGACCTATCACCTGAACCGGCTCCAGGCCCTGGCCGAGCCGCTCGACTACTGCGTGACGCTGAACCAGACGTCGCGGATCGAGCCGGCCCGAGAGCTGCGCCGGATGGTCTACGAGCACCCGGTCTACACGCATGCCAGCCTCTCCGCCCAGGCCGAGCTGCCGGCGATCCAGGGCGACCGCGGCACCTACTTCTGCGGCGCATACCACGGCTGGGGGTTCCACGAGGACGGCTGTATCTCGGGCCTGCGGGCGGCCCTTGCGATGGGGTGCGCCTGGTGAGGTCGTGCCTGTACGAGGGCCAGGTGGTCCATGACCGGCGGACGCCGGTTCGGAACCTCTTCCGCTACGGCGTCTACATGTGGCTGGTCGACCTCGACGAGCTCGACGCCATCGACAAGCGCCTGTGGCCCTTCGGCGCCGACCGCCGGGCCCTGACGACGATCCGAAGCCGCGACCACCTCGGCGACCCTGGCCGCTCGATCCGCGAGAACGTCGACGCCTATCTCGGCCTGCACGGAATCGACCTCGCGGGCGGCGCCGTGGAGCTGCTCACCAATGCGCGCGTGCTCGGGTACGTCTTCAACCCGCTCTCGGTGTTCTACTGCCACGGCCCCGACGGCGAGCTGCGCTGCGTCATCGCCGAGGTGCACAACACGCACGGCGAGCGGCACTGCTATCTGCTCCATCCGGGCGGGCGCGGGCTCGCCGAGACCGAGAAGGAGTTCTACGTCTCGCCGTTCCTCACGGTCGACGGGCGCTACCGCATGGCGTTCGCCCCGCCCGCTGACCGGCTGGCGGTCCACATGAGCCTCGAGCAGGGCGGGGAGCGCATCTTCGCCGCGTCGCTCACCGGGACGCGGCTGCCGCTGACCAACGGCTCGCTCACGAGGATGCTGGTCAGGTACCCGCTCATGACCGCGAAGGTGACGACCCTCATCCATCTCCAGGGCCTGCGCCTTCACCGGCGGGGCGTCGCGCACGTCCGCCGGCCGCCCCACCCTCGGCAGGACGGCGTCGGATGACCGCCACGCACTTCGACGTCGAGGCCCGGCGGCCGCTCCACCCCGACTCGGTCGCCGCCCCCACACGCGCCCGGATCGCCCGCGCGCTCTTCCTCCGCGCTGCCAGGCTGCTCCCCGCCGGCTCTCTCACCGTCGTCCTCCCGGACGGCCGCACGGTCGTCGCGGGCCGGCGCGGCGCGCCGACGCTCACGATCCACCGCGAGGACTTCTTCCACCGCCTGGGCGCTCATGGCCGGATCGGCTTCGGGGAGGCCTACATGGCGGGCGACTGGTCGGCGGACGACCTGGCGGGTGCGCTGGCGGCGTTCGCGTCCTCGCTCGACCGGCTCGCTCCGGCGGGGTTTCGCAGGATCGGCCGGGTGATCGACCGGCGCCTGCCCGCACACGAGGAGAACACGCTCGGCGGCGCGGCGCGGAATATCTCGCGCCACTATGACCTCTCGAACGAGCTGTTCGCGCTCTTTCTCGACGAGACGATGACCTACTCGTGCGCGATCTTCGAGCCGGGCGACACGCTCGACACCGCCCAGCGCCGAAAGTACGAGACGCTGGCCGAGCTGGCCGACGTCCGCCCGGGGAACGACGTGCTCGAGATCGGCACAGGCTGGGGCGGGATGGCGATCCACCTGGCGTCCACGCGTGGGTGCCGCGTCACGTCGGCCACGATCTCCCGCGCCCAGGCGTCGCTCGCACGCGACCGGATCGCCGCCGCCGGCCTCTCGGACCTCATCGACGTCGTCCTGTGCGACTACCGCGAGATCGAGGGCACCTACGACAGGATCGTCTCCGTCGAGATGTTCGAGGCGGTCGGCGAGCGCTACTGGCCCACCTTCTTCGCATCGTGCGACGGGTACCTGCGGCCTGGCGGTGCGGTCGGCATGCAGACGATCACGATGCCTCACCGCCGCTACCGGGCGACGCGGCGCACCTACGGGTGGGTGCACAAGTACATCTTCCCGGGCGGCCTCATCCCGTCCGAGGAGGCCATCGACCGGGCCGTACGCAGCGGCTCGGGCCTGCGCGTCGAGGCGACGAGCGAGATCGGGCAGTTCTACACGACGACCCTGCGGATGTGGCGCGACCGCTTCATCGCGCGGACGGACGAGGTCGCGGCGCTCGGCTTCGACGGCACGTTCCGGCGGATGTGGGAGTTCTATCTGGCCTACTGCGAGGCCGGATTCGCCACGGGCGCGCTCGGAAACGTGCAGCTGCGGCTGGCGCGGCGGTGAGGCTGGGCGGCCGCCGAGTCTGGGTCACCGGCGCCTCGAGCGGGATCGGCGCGGCGCTCGTGCAGGAGCTCGTCCGGCGCGGTTGCCGCGTGGCGGCCAGCGCACGCCGGGCCGACCGTCTCGAGGCGCTCGGGCCGCGCGTCGTCGCGGTGCCGCTCGACGTGACCGACCGCGAGGCGGTGATCGCCGCCGAGGAACGCGTGCGCGCCGAGCTGGGCGGGATCGACGTGGTCGTCCTGAACGCGGCCTACTGGCGCCAGTTCACCGTCGACGCATGGGACTCGGACGTCCTGCGGGGCCACTTCGACACGAACGTCATGGGGCTCGCGTACGGCGTCGAGGCGGTGCTCCCGGACATGCGCCGCCGCGGGACCGGGACGATCGTCGGCGTCGCGAGCATGGCCGGCTACCGCGGCTTTCCCCGCTCCGAAGCCTACGGCGCCACGAAGGCGGCCGAGATCAACATGCTCGAGGCGCTCCGGATCGACCTGCGGCCGCTGGGCATCACGGTGCAGACCGTCTGCCCCGGGTTCGTGCGCACCGACCTGACCGCCAAGAACACGTTTCCGATGCCGTTCATGCTCGAGGCCGACGACGCGGCCCGCCGGATCTGCCGCGGCATCGAGCGGGAGAAGGCCGAGATCATCTTCCCGTTCCCGATGATGCTGGCGATGAAGACATTGCGGCTCGTCCCGATCCGGCTCTACACGGGCGCGTTCGGCGCGGGGCTGCGCCGAGGGCGGGCGATGGGCAGGAAAGTGGACAGGTAGGACGGCGATTCGGCGGTAGGCTTGGCACGCCTGCCATGACGAATCAGCTGCGATCCGGCGAGACGCTCGCCACCGGCGGCACCCTCCAGGCGCCGACCCGGCCGGTGAGGCTCGTCATGCAGCCCGACGGCGATCTCGTGCTGCTCAAGTCCGGCGCCGAGAAGCTGTGGTCGTCCGGCACGGCCGGGAAGGGGGCGACGCACGCCCAGATGAAGGCGGGCGGGAACCTCGTCCTGGTCGGCCACCGGGCGGCGGTCTGGGACACGAAGACCGGCGGCCACCGCGGAGCACGCCTCGTCGTGCAGGATGACGGCAACCTCGTCGTTTACGGATCCGACAACAGCATCCTGTGGCAATCGGAGACGGTGACCGAATGGGCCGCCGCGACGGGCGACCGCCTGCGTGCGACCGAGGCGCTCTTCCCGGGCGCGTCGCTCACCGCGAAGACGCGCCCGCTCACGCTCACGCTGCAGACGGACGGCGATCTCGTGCTCGCACGCGAGGGCGTCCCCGTGTGGGCGTCGGGCACGGCCGGGAAGAGCGTGACGAGCGCCGTGATGCAGGAGGATGGCGACCTTGTCCTGCACGGGCCGCAGGGGACGGTGTGGGCGTCGGCGACGGGCGACACGCCCGGTGCGCGACTGATCCTCGGAGACGACGGAAACGCCGCGATCGTCGGTAAGCGGCGGGCCATCCGTTGGACCACCGGCACTCCGCTCTGGCCGCCTTCCGGCCGCACCGACGTCCTCTGGCCGCCTGACGCCCTCGGGCCGAGGGAGCGGCTGCGCTCGCCGTCGGGGCAGTTCCAGCTCGTGCTCCAGACCGACGGGAACCTCGTCCTCTACGACGGGCAGACCGCCATCTGGGCGACCGGTACGAGCGGCCAGACGGTGTCGCAGGCGGCGATGCGGGCCGACGGCGACCTCACGCTCGTCGGGCCGGGCGGCGCACTCGTCTGGCAGGCGCGCACCGGCGGCCATCCCGGTGGCCGGCTCGTGCTCCAGGACGACGGGAACGCCGTCGTCTACGCCATCGACGGCCGCCCGCTCTGGTCGACCGGCACCGCCGAGCGGCGGCACGACCTCGGCCTCGACATGCAGGGCCAGCTCCAGGCGAACTGGTGCTGGTCGGCCGTCTCGACGAGCGTGAGCCACTTCTATAACCCGTCGAGCGCATGGACGCAGTGCACGCTGGCGAACGCCGAGCTCGGACAGACCGGCTGCTGTGCGGACGGCTCGACGCCGCAGTGCAACAAGGACTGGTTCCTCGACCGCGCCCTGACGCGGACCGGCAACCTCCAGAACTGGGTCGGGAACCCCGTCACGCTGAGCGACGTCGAGCACGAGGTGAACGCCGGGCGTCCCGTGGGTGTCCGCATCGGCTGGTCGGGCGGCGGCGGCCATTTCGTCGTCGTCGACGGCTACGCCGACCCCGGCACCGGCCCGGGCTTCCTGAGCGTCGAGGATCCCTTCTACGGGCAGTCGCGCATCCCCTACTCCGCCTTCCGGAACAGCTACCAGGGCTCCGGGTCCTGGACGCACACGTACTACACGAGGAACTGATTTCGATGCCGATCGAATACCCGATGCCGCCCGCCGAGGCCGACAAGGCCGCGGCCGACGGCGTGCTCGACATCCACCGCTCCGAGACGCGCGGGAGGGCGCCGGCCCGCTCGCTGCGCGAGATCGGCGACGGCGGCCGCCGCCTTGCCTCCCCGCACGCCGTGCACAACCTGGGCCTGGCCGATCTCGCGAAGCCGGGGCGGCTGGCGGACGCGCCGATGACCGCGTGGCGCTACCTGGTCGAGGAGGCGGGCGCCACGGTTGCGAGCGCGGAGGTCGGCGTGGACGCCAAGGGCGCCGTGCGCGGCCTCGACCACGTGAACGAAGGCCCGTTCGTGAAGGCCACGGCGGCGGCGCAGAAGGCCGCGGCGAAGCTGCCGCAGGTGCGCGACGGCAAGGTCGAGGCGCGGGTGATCCGCATCCCGGCGCTCTACGTGATGGCGCTCTGGCTGAAGGATCTCGACGGCGACAACGACGCCGTCATCCCGATGGCGCCGGCACCGCCGTTCCTCGAGGCCAACCGCCCGTACACCGAGCGCGAGTTCCTGAAGGCGCTCGCCGGCCCCGCCAAGGTGCGGCAGCAGTTCTCGAACGCGCCCGACGCGGGCTGAGCGTCAGCTGCCGGGCTTGCGCGGGCCGCCGCCGTTGGCGCCGGCGGGGTGAGCCGGATGCGAGGGATGGCCGGGATGCGATGGATGATCGGGGTGGCTCGGATGGCTGCCGCCGTGCCCGTTGCCATGCTCGCCGGCGTGGCTCTTACCGCCGCTCGCGGCGGTTGAGATCTCGGCGCCCTTATCGACACCCTTCGCATCCGTCGTTCGCGCCAGCGTCGAGATCTCGGCGCCGTGCCCCTTGCCGTGCTTCTTTCCGTCCTTGTCAGCATCCGTTGCACCGTCGGAGCTCGATCGACCGGCGCCCACGGAGGCGGCGGTGGCCGCCCCCGTGGTTGTCCGCGCCGACGCCTCCCCCTTGAGAGCGGCTTCAGAGCTCGCCGCAGTCCGGTCGCCGGACGGGCCGCCCACGAGCGATCCGACGCCGATGCGGTCGAGGACCGCCGACACGGTCCCGGCGCCCGACACACCCGCGGCATAGGCCCCGCCCGTCATCGCGCAGAACGCAATGGCGGCCAGCACCGGGATGCGCCGCCGCCCGGACCGCGAGCGCTGCACCGCGTGCGTGCCCGACGCGGTGTCGGCGAGCCCGAGATCGACTGGAGCATGCGACGGGGTCGCTGCGGGCACAGGCACGCCCGCCGCAGACCGTGCTGTCTGAAGCAGCGCCGTCACCGCCGCGTAACCCGGAGGCGCGTCGGCGGGATCCACACCACCGGCGAGCATCCGATCCGCGGTTTCGTCGTCCAGTCGAACCGCCCTCATCGAAAGGAAGAACGCACGCAGGCGCATGAGCGTTACACCGCGCCTTCCGGCCCGGGCTCGTCGGCCAGCTCTTGGGCGAGGCGGCGCAGCGCGCGGTGCTGGATCACACGGACGGCCCCGGGCGAGCGCCCGGTGAGCTCGGCGACCTCCTCGGCGCTGTACCCACCGAGCACACGAAGCAGGATCACCTCGGCCTGCGCGCGCGGGAGGCGCTTGATGCGCGCGACGGCCTCGGAGACGTCGTCGCCCAGCTCGGGGTCGACCACCGGCCGGTCGAGCTCGAAGGCGCCGGGCGGCCGCAGGACGACGGCCCGCTGCCACCACCGGCGCCGGTGGTCGAGCGCGCGCCGTCGCGCAGTGGTGAGCACCCAGCGGCGGAACGCATCTGCGTCGCCGCGAAACTCGCCGGCCCCGGCCACGACCTCGACCCACACCTGCGAGGCGACGTCCTCGGCGACGCTGCGCCCCACGACGGCGCCCAGGTACCTCACGACGTCGCCCTGTACCGACGCGTATGCCTCCGCGATGCGGGCGTCCACCGACGCGCCGCCGTCGGCAGCCCACCTGGTCTCGTCCGGGAGCCCTATCTGTGGCTCACCCTCTTGTCGTCGGTTGTCCACCCGATGCCTCGCCCCAAGGGTACGTGCATTCCGCGCGCGTGTCCCCTCCCAGACCGGGAGGGCCGCCTTGTGGACGGCCCTCCCGACCCGAGCCGGCGAGGCTGTCGAAGGCTCACTTCGGAGGTGGAGGTACGAGACAGGTCTGCGTCGCGCCGCCGCCGACGGGCACGATCTGGAAGTCGCCGGTCCCCGTGATATGGACCGAGACCGCGCCTGCCTGCCCGGTGTCGCTGCCGATCTTCTTCGAGCTCGGCGTCTTGCCCGGAGCCTGCGTGTACTTGATCGCCGTGCCACCGGCGAATGGGCCGAACTGGGTACCCGAGCCGAGATCGATGACGATCACGTCGCCGCCGCCGGTAGTGCCGACCTGGTAGAAGCCGTCGGGGTTCTCGCCGCCCTTCGGGTTCGTCCCGGGCGGTGTGAGGCCCGCGGGCGGGATCGTCTGTCCATGCGGGTTCACGTACTCCACGCACGGCCCACCGTACTCATCGTCGGACGCCGTCTGCGTCCCTCCGCCGCTGACCACCGTCTGCACGGCGTCCACCGCATAGCCCACTCCGCCGAAGCTCAGAAACGCCGCAGCCGTGCCGACCGTCAGCAGCAGCGCGAACGCCGGTCGGCCGCCACGGCGAGCCTGGTTGTCACCGACCCGTGCGGCGGTCCCGCGCTCAAGCTCGGCATCAGGCCGGGGCCTCTCTGCGCGGAGCGTCGCCTCGATCGCGGAGAGCTCTCCTCCGCGGTCCCGGAACCAGTTCATCGTTGCCTCCCCCTGGGTCGGTACGCCTGTAACGGGAAACACCGCTTCGGCGGGGCGAGTTGTTACACCCGGGTTCCGAAATCAGGTCGCGGCCCGAACGGGGCGCGTCAGGGGACGAGTGGCCGCGTGTCGAAGTACTCGGAGAGCCGCGCGATCCGACCGTCGCGGAGCTGGACGAGAATCGCGAACGGGAAGTCGAAGCGCTCGCCGCCATCGCGCAGCTTGGACGCGAAGAATCCGACGGCCAGCACACGGTCGCCGTCCTCGACGACCGGGTCGAGCGTGACGCGGCAGTCCTCGATCGCCCCCATCCCCTCGGTCAGGCCGGCCCGGATCGGCTCGGGCCCGGTGAGCGGCTCGGGATAGAGCGGATCCTCGTACACGCCGTCGGCCGCGAAGAGGTCGGCGGCCGCGTCGGCATCGCCCGCCTCCCAGGCATCGCACACCACGCGCAGGGCCTCGGCCGGGGTCATGCGATGATGCTACCAAGGTGCTCCACCCCACCATTCGCCGGTCGCCGTACTTCGAGCGCACGCTCGAGAACGGCGCCTGCGACTTCATGGTCTACAACCACACGTACATGCCGATGGGGTACGGCCGCGACCCGCGCGACGACTACCGCGCGCTGCTCGAGCGGGTGACGCTGTGGGACGTCGGAGCGGAGCGCCAGTGCGAGCTGCGAGGCCCGGGCGCGCTCGCGCTCGCCGACCACCTCGCGCCGCGGCGGCTGGCCGATCTCGCGGTGGGCGAATGCCGCTACACCCCGGTCTGCGACCGGGCCGGCGCGATCATGTGCGAGTGCATCGTCCTTCGGCCCTGGGACGACGTCGTGTGGTTCTCACACTCCGACGTCGACCTCACCCTGTGGGCCGCGGGCATCGCCCTCGCACGAGGCGACGCCGTGACCGTGGCCGAGGCCGATGTCGCGCCGGTGCAGCTCCAGGGCCCGCGCGCCGCGGACGTCCTCTCCGGGCTCGCCGACCGCGACCTCGCCGAGCTCGGACGGCACCGGTGCGCGCCTGTGCGCATCGCCGGCGTGGACGCGGTCGTCTCGAACACCGGTTGGAGCCGCGAGCCGGGCTATGAGATCTACCCCATCGGGGGCGAGCGGGCGGTCGAGCTCTGGGACGCGCTGTGCGCCGCCGGCGAGCCGCACGGCCTGCTCGTAACCGGCCCGAACATCGTGCGGGCGGTCGAGCAGGGCATCTCCGACACGCAGTATGCGACCAACTCCGGCATGAACCCGATCGAGGCGGGCATCGCCCCTCTGCTCGACCTCGACCGCGACTTCGTGGGCGGCGATGCCCTCCGCGCCGTGCGCGATGACGGCCCGGCGCGACACACGGTCGGGCTCGTGTGCGGCGGCGAGCCCTTCCCGCCCATGGATCGCCACTGGGAGGTGACGACGGCGGACGGCAGCCCGGCCGGCGTGGCCCGCTGGGCGGTCTACTCGTTCGCGCTCGAGCGGAACATCGCCGTGTGCCTCGTCGACGTTCGCGTCGACGCGGCGAACGGCCTCCTGGTGCGGGCGCCGGACGGGCCGCGGCGGGGCGAGCCGCACCCCACGCCGTTCGTCTAGTCGGCGTCGGTCAGACCGGCATAGCGCTCGCGGGCCTCGTCCTCGGACTCCACCGGCCGGTAGCGCCACACCAGCCCGTCGCGCGCGACGAGCAGCCAAAGGCCGGCTGTGTCGAGATAGCCGCCGGACTGGTTGGGGGCCCGAATCCGGGCCCGGATCAGGACAGCGTCATCGGCGAGGGCCGTCGCCGCTGACGAATACGCGTCGTACCCGGGCCGGGCCGACAGCGCCTCCCACCATTCCCCCACGCCGTCGTGCCCGCGGAACACGCGCTCCTCCCCGAATGCGACCGTCGTGAACTCCACCTCGCGATGCATCAACTCGAGGTAGGTCTCGAAGTCACGCCGCTCGAACTCGCGGGCGACGCGTGCGTGCAACGCGAGGACGTCCATTGGCGGACGCCAGTATGTCGCGTCAGCTCAGGCGGTGCCTTCTGCCTCGAACTCGCGCAGGTAGCCCTCGAACAGGCGGCGGTGGCCCTGCTCGTCTCGCAGGATGTCGATCACCATGTCCTGGGTGACCGGGTCGATGCCGTCCGTTTCCTCGATGATCCGGGTGTAGTGCTCGATCGCGCCGCTCTCGGCCTCGATGACGCCGCGGATCACATGCACGATGTCGGTCTGGCGCTCGGGCGGCTGGAGGAACGACTGCTCCGCCGTGAAGTCATTCGAGCCCGGTACGACGCCGTAGAGCTCCTTGATCCGGGCCGCGAACTGGCGGGCGTGCCCGAGCTCCTCGTCGACGTCGCCCTCGAGCGACTCGACGATCTCGCGTGCACGCACGCCGTCGGGATTCACCGACGCGGCGAGGTAGCTCATCACCGTCTCGACCTCCATCCAGTACGCCTTGGTGAGGAGCTCGACGATGCGCTCGCGCGCTGCCGACTGCGAGTCGGCCAGGATCCCTTGGGATGTCTGTGTGGTAGCCATGCAGGGGACATACCCGGCGGCGCCTACGGCTACACGCGTCCGTAGAATCCCGGTATGGCGCCCCGAACGATGCTCGACAAGGTCTGGACCGACCACGAGGTCGGCGACGAGCTCCTGTACGTGGACCTGCACCTCGTCCACGAGGTGACGAGCGCGCAGGCGTTCGAGGGGCTGCGGCTCGCGGGCCGGGGCGTGCGCCGCCCGGATCGCACGCTGGCGACCGCCGACCACAACGTGCCGACCGGGCCCGGCGACCCCGACGCCCTGTCGCGCGCGCAGCTCGCCGCGCTCGACGAGAACTGCGCGGAGTTCGGTGTGCGGCTGTACGCGCTCGGGCACCGCCGCCAGGGCGTTGTCCACGTGATCGGGCCGGAGCTCGGCGTCACCCAGCCCGGCATGACGATCGTGTGCGGCGACTCCCACACCTCGACCCACGGCGCGTTCGGCGCGCTCGCGTTCGGGATCGGGACGAGCGAGGTCGAGCACGTGCTCGCGACGCAGACGCTCCCCCAACGCCGGCCCCGCACGATGCGCATCGGCTACGTTGGAGCGCTCGGGCCGGGCTGCACCGCCAAGGATCTGATCCTCGGGACGATCGGCCAGATCGGCACCGATGGGGCCGCGGGCCACGTCATCGAGTACGCGGGCGAGGCGATCCGGGGCCTCTCGATGGAGGGACGGATGACGATCGCCAACATGTCGATCGAGGCGGGCGGCCGGGCCGGCATGATCGCCCCCGACGAGACGACCTTCGCCTACCTCGAGGGACGGCCGGGCGCACCGGCCGACTTCGAGGCGGCGGTCGAGCGCTGGCGCGGGTGCGGCTCGGATGCCGGCGCGACCTTCGACCGCGAGGTGACGGTCGATCTCGCGGACGTCGCCCCGCAGGTCTCGTGGGGCACGAATCCGAGCCAGGTCGCCCCGATCACCGGCACGGTGCCCGAGCCCGGCGACGAGACCGACGAGCGGGCGCTGGCCTACATGGGCCTCGCCGCCGGGACGCCGCTTCGGGAGATCACGGTCGATCGCGTGTTCCTGGGCTCGTGCACGAACGCCCGGATCGAGGATCTGCGGGCCGCGGCCGACGTCGTGCGGGGACGGCGGGTGTCGGCCGGCGTGCGAGCCATGGTCGTCCCCGGATCGACGCAGGTTAAGGCTCAGGCTGAGAATGAGGGTTTGGACGCCGTCTTCCGGGACGCGGGGTTCGAGTGGCGCGGGGCGGGGTGCTCGATGTGCCTGGGCATGAACCCCGACATCCTCCAGCCCGGCGAGCGCTGCGCGTCCACCTCGAACCGCAATTTCGAGGGCCGCCAGGGCGCCGGCGGACGTACGCACCTCATGAGCCCCGCGATGGCTGCCGCCGCCGCGGTGACGGGCCGCCTGGCCGACGTTCGCGAGCTGGTCGCGTGAGGGCCGTCAGGGTCGTGTCGGGGCCGGTTGCGGCGCTCGACCGGGCGTCGGTCGACACCGACCAGATCATCCCGAAGCAGTTCCTGAAGCGGATCGAGCGCACCGGATTCGGCGAGTTCCTCTTCTTCGACTGGATGAAGGACCCGGCGTTCCCGCTGCGCCGGCCCGACTTCGCCGCCGCCCCGATCCTGGCCACCGGCCGCAACTTCGGCTGCGGCAGCTCGCGCGAGCACGCGGCGTGGGCACTCCAGGAGTTCGGCTTCCAGGCGGTCGTGGCCGAGAGCTTCGGCGACATCTTCCTGACGAACTGCTCGAAGAACGGGCTGCTCACCGTGGCGCTGCCGGAGGCCGACGTGCGCGAGCTCCTCGACTCGGCGCCGGCCGCGGCGACGGTCGACCTCGAGGCGCGGGCGGTCACGCTGCCCTCGGGCCGGGCCGTCCCGTTCGACGTTGACCCGGGCGTTCGCGAGCGGCTCCTGAACGGCTGGGACGACATCGCCCTCACCGAGCGCCGCGCGGCCGAGATCGACCGCTACGAGGCCGAGCGCGAACGCGCCGGGCCGGACGTCCTCGCCCTCTGAATCGCGCCGACCCTGGAACGAAACGGTTCCAGCCGCCGAGTGGGGGTCCGACCCCGTACGATTCGCCGACATGTCGCTGACCGCGTTCACCACCGACCAGCTCGAGGCGTTCGACCGCGACGGCTTCCTCGTCGTGGAACACGGGTTCCTCTCCGACGAGCAGGTGGAGCGGATGCGCGGGCGGTTCGAGGCGATCTACCGCGAGGAGTACGAGACCGGCATCCGGCCCGACGAGGTGAACTGGGTCGCCGGGCGCGATCCCGACGACCGTACTCGCCAGATCTGCAACGGCTGGAAGGCCGACGCCGCGCTCGCCGCGCAGGTGCTGTCCGAGCGCACCGGCCGCCTCGCCGCCCAGCTCATGGGCTACGACGGCGTCCGCATCCTCCAGGACAACTGCATCTGGAAGCCGCCGGGCGTGAAGGCGCTCGGGATGCACCAGGACGGCGCCTACCTCGACTACCTCGAGCCGCCTGAGATGATCACCTGCTGGATCGCCCTCGACGACACCTCGGCCGAGGCCGGCACGATCTCGTTCGTCCCCGGGTCGCACCTCTGGCCCGTCAGCGGCAAGAATCGCGGCGAGTTCCACGCCCCGCCCGACTGGCTCGCGCCCGCCCGGCGCGCGAGCCCGGCCGGCGAGGACGCCGAGCTCGAGCTGGCGCCGGTCGTGGTCCGCGCCGGCGGCGCGTCCTTCCATCACCACAACACGTTCCACGGCTCGGGCCCGAACACGGCCGCGACGACCCACCGGCGTGCGCTCATCTCGCACCTCCTGCCGGCCCACACCCGCTTCTCCGGGCGCGGCGTCGATCTCGCATACTCCCGCTACCGGAAGCGAGACACCGACGAGATGGACGAGTCCTTCTTCCCGGTGGTGTGGGCCGCGGACGGCAGCCGCTCCTCCTGGCTCGACGGCCTCGAGGCGGCGGTGGCGTAACCGGTGATCGTCGGCGTTCCCACCGAGCACGCCCCGGGCGAGCACCGCGTCGGCCTGACGCCGGACGCCGTGCCGCGCCTGGCGCAGCGCGATTTGACGGTGCTCGTCGAGCCGGGCGCCGGCGCCGGGGCATCGCTTCCCGACGACGCGTTTCGGGAGGCCGGCGCCGAGATCGCCGCCGACGCGGACGACCTCGTCGCCAGGGCCGACATCGTGGTTCGGATCGGGCGGGTCGAGATCGATGAGGTCAGCGCGCTTCGATCGGGAATGGTGCTGATCGGCTACCTGCGGCCGCTCACGGATCCGGGCCTCGTCCAGGCGCTGACGAGCTCGGGCGTGACCGGCTTCTCGATGGACGCCGTGCCGCGCGTCACCCGGGCGCAGCGGATGGACTCGTTGTCATCCCAGGCGACGGTGAGCGGCTACCGGTCGGTGATCCTCGCCGCCGAGCGGCTGCCGAAGTTCTTCCCGATGCTGATGACGGCAGCCGGGACCGTGCCGCCCGCCAAGGTGCTCGTGCTCGGCGCGGGCGTCGCCGGCCTCCAGGCGATCGCGACCGCCCGCCGCCTCGGCGCCGTCGTCTCCGCGTTCGACACGAGGCCGGCGGTGAAGGAGCAGGTGATGAGCCTGGGGGCGTCGTTCGTCGAGCTCGAGATGGAGGTGGGTGAGGCCGCCCAGGACGCCCGCGGCTACGCGACGGTGCTCTCGGAGAGCCAGCAGGAGGAGCAGCAGCGCCTGCTGGAGCGCCACATCGCCGACTCGGACGTCGTCATCACCACGGCGCTCGTCCCGGGGCAGCCGGCGCCGCGGCTGATCCCCGCAGCCGTCGTCGAGCGGATGCGCACCGGCTCGGTGATCGTCGACCTGGCGGCCGAGACGGGTGGGAACTGTGAGCTGACCGAGCCCGGCGAGGTGGTCGAGCGCCACGGCGTCAACCTGATCGGCACCCTGAACCTGCCCTCGGGCATGCCGCTTCACGCCAGCCAGATGTACGCGCGCAACATCCAGGCGGTGCTCGAGCACCTGGTCGTGGACGGCGGGCTCACGTTCGAGTTCGACGACGAGATCACCGCGGACGCCGTCATCACGCACGAGGGCCGCGTGACCAGCCGGCTCCTCCAGGAGGCGACAGCGTGAACGAGAGCCTGCTCATCGAGCTGACCGTGTTCGTCCTGGCCGCGTTCGTCGGGATCGAGGTCATCTCGAAGGTGCCGACGACGCTGCATACGCCGCTGATGAGCGGCACGAACGCCATCCACGGGATCGTCATCGTCGGCGCCATCCTCGTCGCCGGCTCCGATCAGGGCACCGTCACCACGGTGCTCGGCACGATCGGCGTCGCGTTCGGGGCGTCGAACGTCGTCGGCGGGTTCCTCGTCACCGACCGGATGCTGCACATGTTCCGTCGCCGGCCGGGAGACGGCCCCAAGGATGAGTAGGTCCGACGCGATCGGGGCGGCGTACCTGCTCTGCGCCGCCCTCTTCATCATCGGGCTCAAGCGGCTCTCCTCGCCCGCCACTGCGCGCTCCGGCAACCAGATCGCCGCCGTCGGGATGGCGATCGCCATCGCCGCGACGCTCTTCGACGAGCGGGTCGTGACGTTCGAGTGGATCATCGTCGGCGCGCTCATCGGCGGGATCGGCGGGGCGATCGGCGCCCGGCGCGTGAAGATGACCGCGATGCCGCAGATGGTCGCGCTCTTCAACGGCCTCGGAGGCGGTGCGGCCGCGCTCGTGGCGCTGGCCGACTACCACGACACGGTCGGGCTCCCCGGGCACGTCGAGGAGAAGATCATCATCTCGATCCTCTTCTCGGCGGTCGTCGGGTCGGTCAGCTTCGCCGGGTCGATGATCGCCTTCGGGAAGCTCCAGGACGTCGTGACCGGGAACCCCGTGACCGTGCCTGGGCAGAGGCTCGTGACGGGGATCATCTTCGCCGCGATCCTGGCCGGGTGCGGCTATCTGGCGACGGGCCACGAGAGCCAGGCCCTGCTCGTCGGCATCCTCGCCGTCTCGCTCGTCCTCGGCGTGCAGATGGTGATGGCGATCGGAGGCGCCGACATGCCCGTCGTGATCTCCCTCCTGAATGCGTTTACAGGATTGGCAACTGCGTCGACCGGGTTCGTCCTCTCGAACAACGTGCTCATCATCGCCGGCACCCTCGTCGGAGCCTCGGGCAGCCTGCTCACGCAGATGATGGGCAAGGCGATGAACCGGTCGCTCGCCAACATGGTGTTCGGAGCATTCGGTACGGCCGGAAGCGTCGCCCTGGCGGAGGGCCCGGGTGGCGACCGAAGTGTCCGCTCGGCGAGCGCGGACGACATCGCCATCATGCTGGCGTACGCCCGGCGCGTCGTCATCGTCCCCGGATACGGCCTGGCCGTCGCCCAGGCCCAGCACAACGTCCGGGAGCTCGGCGATCTGCTCCAGAGCCGCGGAGTCGACGTGCGCTACGCCATCCACCCTGTCGCCGGCCGGATGCCCGGGCACATGAACGTGCTCCTGGCCGAGGCCGACGTGCCCTACACGCAGCTCTACGAGATGGACGACATCAACGGCGAGTTCCCGCGCACCGACGTCTCGCTGGTCATCGGCGCCAACGACGTGGTGAACCCGGCCGCCAAGAACACGCCCGGAAGCCCGATCTACGGCATGCCCATCCTGAACGTGGACGAGTCGTCGGCGACCGTCGTCCTCAAGCGCTCGATGAACACGGGCTTCGCCGGGATCGAGAACGAGCTCTTCTACGACCCCAAGACGACGATGCTGTTCGGCGACGCCAAGGAGTCGGTGATCGGCCTCACGAGCGCCGTCAAGGCGGTCTGAGTCAGGCACGCGCCTGCGTGCCTGACCCCGGAACTGCAGCTACGGGCCGCTCGACATGCCGACGCGGCCGCCGCCCATCTCGTACGCGCCGTAGGCGGCGACGAGGGAGCCGATCAGCGAGGCCCATATGCCGATCGCGGTGTCGCTGTGATGGTCGAGGAACTTGAGCACGACCATGAGCGCGGTGAACGCGCACACGGCGAGCATCGCCACCGGCAGCGGGAACGGCAGCTCCGGCGGATTGGGGATGAACATGAGAACGACACCCGCCAGCATCACCAGCGATCCCAGCACTGCCAGTTTGCCGATAGACCCGGTGTCCCATGCACCGGCACTGGCACTCGCCGAGATATTGCCGAAGCCCCCCACGCTGACGGACCTGGTGATGGAGTACCAGTCGAGCACCAGTGTCCCGACCAGCGTCACAACCGTCCCTCCGATCACGATCCACATGCTTCGCGTGATGTTGGACGTGTCCATGAATTGTCTCCTTGCCGAATGATGATGGCGCGGCCCGGTTCGCCGCCCGGCCGCTGATTCCTGTCGGTTAGAGCCGTTCGACGAGCGCCGCCACGAGCGATGTGCGCTCCTCGAGCGACTCGAGCGACACCCGCTCGTCGACCGCATGGGCGCCCGAGCCCGTCGGGCCCAGGCCGTCGATCACGGGCGTCCCGACCGCGGCTGCGAAGTTGCCGTCCGAGCCGCCCGGCGATGCGTTCTCGGAGAGCTCGATCCCGAGCCCGCCCGCGATCTCGATCGTCCGGGCCGCGAGCGCCGCGCCGGCCGCCGACTGCACCATCGGGGGTCGTGTGACCGCGCCGTTCACCTCGATGACCGACCCGTCGAGCTTCGGCTCGAGCCCGTAGATGGCGGCCTCGAGCCCCGCCTGGGCATCGGCGGTCCAGGCCCGCGCGTCGATGCGCGCCCAGGCCTCCGCGGCGACGACGTTGTCGCCCGTCCCGCCTCCGACCTGTCCGACGTTCGTGCGCACGCCGGCCGCCTCGTCGGCGAGGGCGTGCACGGCGGCCACCTGGTGGGCCAGCTCGTCGATCGCCGAGACGCCCGCGCGCCAGCCGTTGCCGGCGTGGGCGGCCCGGCCGCGAATGCGGAGCTGGTAGCGGGCCAGTCCCGAGCGGGACGTCGTGATCGTCCCGTCGCGCACCGGCGGCTCGAGGACGAGCACCGCCCGCGCCTCGCGTGAGAGCTCCTCGACGACCGGCCGGCCGGTCGGGCTGCCGATCTCCTCGTCCGCCGTGATCAGGATGCATACGGGCCCGCGGGGCGACCCCGCCCGCCGCACGCCCTCGATCGCCGTCACGATCCCCGCCTTCATGTCGAGCGCGCCCGGGCCGTGCGCATACCCGCCGTCGACCCGGAACGGCATCTGCATCAGCGTGCCCGTCGGCCAGACCGTGTCCATGTGGGCCGCGAGGACGAGCGGCGGCCCGCCGTTCCCGATCCGGGCCATCAGGTGCCGCCCCCGGAACTCGACGCGCCCGCCGAGCGAGTCGAGCTCGGCGGCGATGAAGAGGCCGATGTGAGAGAGGCGCTCGGAGTCCGACGTGGGGCTCTCGAGCTCGACGAGCCTCTGAAGCAGCTCGAGGGCGGTCATGCGGCCGAGTGTAACGCCCGCCTACTCGTCGCGAAGCGCGACCAGCTCCGCGAGCTCGTCGTCGCCGAGATCCGAGAGCGCCGACTCGACTCCGCGGTCGACGATCCGGGCGGCCAGGTCGCGCTTGCCGGCGATCAGCTCGTCGATCCGCTCCTCGATCGTGCCGGCGCAGACCATCTTGTGCACCTGGACGACCCGGGTCTGGCCGATGCGGTGGGCCCGGTCGGACGCCTGGTCCTCCACTGCCGGGTTCCACCAGCGGTCGAAGTGGAAGACATGGTTCGCGGCGGTCAGGTTGAGCCCGAGGCCGCCGGCGCGGAGCGACATCACGAGCACCCGCGGATCGCCGCCCGGCTCCTGGAAGCGCTCGACGATGCGCTCGCGCGCCACGCGCGGCGTCGACCCGTCGAGGTAGAGGCGCTCGACCTCGAGCTCGCGCTCGACGTGCCCCGCGAGGAGGACGCCCATGACCGCGTACTGGGTGAACACCAGCGCCGAGTCGCCCTCTGCGAGCGCCTCGGAGAGCATCTCGGTGAGGCGGTCGAGCTTGCCCGAGCGGCCGCCGAGCGCGCCCGGCTTCCCCAGCGCGTGGGCCGGGTGGTTGCACACCTGCTTGAGGCGGGTGATGAGGGCGAGCACGTGCCCGCGCCGCTCGATCCCGGCCGCGCCGCGCACGTCGGCCATCATCGCGTCGATCGTCGCCTGGTAGAGCGCCGCCTGCTCGACGGTGAGCGTGCAGAACTCGGTCGAGTCCTGCCGCGGGGGCAGGTCGGGCAGCACGTCCGGGTCGACCTTGCGCCGGCGCAGGAGAAACGGCTGCGTCATCCGCACGAGCGCCTCCTCGGCCTCCGGCTCCGCCCGGCGCTCGATCGGCGAGGCGATGAGGCGGCGAAAGCCGGTGCGCGTGCCGAGCAGACCCGGGTTCAGGATATGCATGATCGACCACAGGTCGTCGAGCCGGTTTTCGACCGGCGTCCCGGTGAGCGCCACCCGGTGCCCGGCGTTCACCTGCCTGGCGGTCTGGGCGGCGTGGGTCAGCGGATTCTTGACGGCCTGGGCCTCGTCGAGCACGAGCACGCGCCACTCGCCCTCGGTCAGAAGCCGGCGGTCGCGCGGCAGCAGGGCGTACGACGTCAGGACGACGTCCCACGGCTCGAGCTTCTCGGCGTTGCGGGTGCGGTCGGGCCCGTGGTGGATGTGGACCGCGAGCGCGGGTGCGAACCGGTGCAGCTCGCGCTGCCAGTTCCCGAGGACCGACGTCGGGCACACGATCAGCGCCGGCTGCTCGAGGCCGTCGCTGTGATCGAGCAGGTAGGCGATCAGCTGGACCGTCTTTCCGAGACCCATGTCGTCGGCCAGGAGGGCGCCCAGCCCCAGCTCACGGGTCTTCGTGAGCCATCCGAGCCCAACCTTCTGGTACGGCCGGAGCTCCCCCTGGAAGGCGGCGGGCGGCTCGACGGGCGCGACCAGCTCCGGTCCGCGGAGCTGTCCGACCAGCTGCTCGAGCTCGCCGCTCGGGTCACCCACCTCGACCGCCAGGCCGCGCACCTCGTACCGCCCGGCCAGAGCTGCGCCGAGCGCCGTCATCGCCGGCATCGATGAGCCGTGCAGCGCGATCGCCGCCAGGGCCTTGGCGCGGGCGAGCGCCCGGCCTTTGAGCGCCCGCCACTCTCCCCCGATCCGAACGAGCGGCTGGGTCGCGGCGGCCAGCGCCTGGAACTCCTCGGCGCTGATCTCGCGCCCGCCGAGCGACGCGCGCAGGTCATAGCGGACGACGCCGCCCATCGAGAGGGCGCCGGGCGCGAACTCGAGATACGCGGAGTCGGGCTCGAGGTCCTGCTCCTCGACCAGCTCGGGCGGGAGCTCGACGGCCGCCCCGGCGAACTCGAGCGCCGAGGTGGCCAGGCGCAGCTCGACCACCCCCTGCTGCCCGAGCGTCACGTGCCCGTCGCCCGCGTGCGCGAGCGGGGCGAAGATCCGGGCCGCCTTCCGGAGGGTCGCCGGATCGGCGGGATCGACGTGGAGCGGCCAGCCGGCGTCCTGGTCGGGCGGTGCCTCGAGCCGCAGGCGCAGCGGCGCGAGCGTGTCGTGCAGCCGCACAAGCGGCGGGGCCAGCCCGAGATCCGGCGCAACGGCCCGAAGCAGCGGCTGGAGCATCCCCAGGTCGACGATGTCGGCATGAGCCTCGGGCGAGCGCATGATCCGCGGGTCGCGCACCGCCGCCGAGAGGGCGCGGGTCGCGGCGTCGACGAACCCCGCGATGGCATCCTCCGCGGCCTCGGGGGCCGCCTCGCCCTCCTCGTCGCGAACGAGCACGGCGTGCCCGGCCGCCGGGAAGGCGGCTGCGAACCGGCCCAGATCGGGCACGGTGCCGCCTCCGAGGACCGATTGCTCGACGACTCGAGCCGCCAGCCGCCAGGCGCGCACCGACGCGCTGGACGGCCCGTCGCGCTCGATCAGGAGGTGGGCCATCGCGGGCAGCATCTCCAGGCAGCGCATCTCGACGCTGCGGTGGCTGTCCCCCACGGCAACGGTCTGCGCCAGGCGCCGGAGCGTGTCGGGGAGCCCCACGTCCCCCAGCAGGTCGGCCCACCCGCCGGGGGTCAGCGGCGTCACGGAGTAGTAGCCGAGGAGCGGCTCCTCAACGCCCCGGGGGACGTACGCCAGCTCCAGCGGCGCGCGCCGGGTCATTGAGGTGGAGGGAAGGGACAAACTTGTAACCTAGCCCTGGATGCAGGTGCGATTGACCATCAACGAGCAGCCGCACGAGCTCGACGTCGCACCGCATCGGTCGCTGGCGGAGGTGCTGCGGATGGACCTCGCCCTGACCGGCACGAAGATCGCCTGCGGAGAGGGAACATGCGGCACCTGCACGGTCCTCCTCGACGGCCGGCCTGTGCTGTCGTGCCTGACACTGGCGGGCGCGTGCGATGGAGCCACCCTCGAGACGGTCGAGGGCTCGACCGAGCTGCTCGAGCGGCTGCGGGCGGCCTTCACGGCCCACGACGGCTTCCAGTGCGGTTTCTGCACGCCCGGCCAGCTGATGTCCGCCGTGGCGCTGCTCGAGCGCACTCCCAGGCCGACCCGCGCAGAGATCCGCACGGCGATGGCCGGAAACCTGTGCCGCTGTGGTGCGTACGAGGGCATCGAGCAGGCCGTGGCGGCAGCGGCGGAGGCCGGATGACGGCCAAGCTCGTGAAGACGGAAGCGGTGGTCGAGGGCCGCACGGAGGTGCGCTGGACGGTCGTCGAGGACGACGACACGCCGGAGTTCGAGGAGGGGAGCGCGACCCACCCGATCGGCGACCCGACGCCGCGGATCACGGCCCGGGCGCGGACGACCGGCTCGGCACGCTTCACGGTCGACGTCGCCCTGCCCGGGCTGCTCGAGGCTGCCGTGCTTCGCAGCCCGCACGCGAACGCCCGGGTGACGTCGCTCGACCTCGACGCGGCGCGGGCCGTTCCCGGCGTGCGCTGCGTGCTCGGTCCAGGCGACGGCCCCGGGCACGGAGACTCCCCGCTGAGCGACACCCCCAACTTCGCCGGCGGAGCGATCGCCGCCGTTGCCGCCGACACCGCCGATGCCGCCGAGGTGGCGCTCGAGGCGCTCGCGCCGCAGTTCGAGGTGCTCGGCTTCGTCTCCGAGATCGACGACGCGTTCGAGAAGCAGGACTTCCTGGTCGAGCCGACCGAGCACGTCCGCGGCGACTCCGAGGCCGCCCTGGCCGCGGCCGACGTCACGGTCGAGGCGACCTACGTCGCGCCGGCCCAGCTCCACAACTCGCTCGAGCCGCATGCCGCCGTCGCCGACTGGCGCGAGGACGGGCTCACCCTCTGGAGCTCGACCCAGGCCATCTACGACGCGCGGGCGACGATCGCCGAGGCGTTCGGGCTCGACCCCGAGCGGGTGCGCGTCATCTGCGAGTTCATGGGCGGCGGGTTCGGCTCGAAGTTCGGCGTGGGGCCGCAGGGGATCCTGGCGGCCGAGCTCTCGCGCCGCACGCGCCGGCCGGTGCGGCTCGTGAACAGCCGCCGGGAGGAGAACATCGCGGCGGGCTTCCGGACGCCGGCGCGAATGGAGTACACGATCGGCGCGTCGAGCGACGGGCGCCTCCAGGCGGTCGAGGCGTCGGCGGTCATGGGGATGGGCACGGGCGGCTGGGCCTTCCCGGTGCTCGAGCCGGTGAAGTCGGTCTACGCCTGCCCCAACCTGCACCTGATGGTCGCGCCGGTCCGCCAGAACCTCGGCCCGTCGGTCGCGTTCCGCGCCCCCGGCGTGATGGAGGGGACGTTCGGCTTCGAGCAGGCCCTCGACGAGCTGGCCGAGAGGGTCGGCGTCGACCCGCTCGAGCTGCGGCGCCTGAATCACTCCGAGAACGACCCCGAGAGCGGGAAGCCCTACACCTCGAAGCGGTTGCTCGAGTGCTACGACCGGGCGGCCGAGCTGGCCGGCTGGGAGGGCCGCGACGCGCTTCGCGGCGACGGCCGCATCCGGCACGGAATGGGCGCGGCGAGCCAGTACTGGTGGGGCGGCGGCGGCCCGCCGGCGTATGCTGAGGTGCGGATCGGGAAGGCCGCCCGGCCGGCGGTCACCGTCGGGCTTCAGGACCTCGGCACCGGCACGATGACCGCCTGCGCCGTGATCGCGGCGGAGCGCCTCGGCATTCCGGTCGACTCGATCACGGTCTACGCGGGCGATACGTCGCGCATCGGCCACGGGCCGTTCTCGGGCGGCTCGATGACGCTCGCCTCGATCGCCCCCGCCGTACGGTCGGCCGCCCACCATGTGCGCACCGAGATCCTCGGGATCGCCGCCGACATGTTCGAGATCTCCGCGTCCGACCTCACGCTCGAGGACGGTGAGATCCGCTCCGTCGACGGGACGCTGCGCGAGCCGATCACCGAGGTGACGGGCAAGCTCGGAAATGCCTGGATCTCCGGCTCGGGCTCCCGCGGGCCCAATCCCGAGGGTATGAACGTGAACACGTTCGGATGCCAGATCGCGCAGGTCGCGGTCGACACCGGCACGGGCACGGTCACCGTCGAGCGGGTCGTCGCCGTGCACGACATCGGCCGGGTGGTGAACCCGATGGGCGCCCGCAGCCAGGTGATGGGCGGCATCCTCCAGGCCGTCGGCTTCACGCTGATGGAGGAGCGGGTGGTCGACCCCACCACCGGGACGGTCGTGAACGCTGGCCTCGAGGACTACAAGGTGCCGACCATCGCCGACCTGCCGGAGGTCGTCTGCGAGTTCGTGGGCGAGCCCGACCCACACCTCAAGATGGGCGTGAAGGGTCTCGGCGAGCCGCCGGTCATCCCGACCCCGGCCGCGATCGGAAACGCCCTCGCACACGCTCTCGGCGTGCGCCTTCGCGAGGCGCCGTACACACCCCGCCGGGTGCTGGAGGCGCTGGGCGCGTGAGGACGTTCGACTACGTCCGCCCGGCGGACGCCGACGAGGCTTCCGCGCGGCTGCGTGACGGCGCCCGCGCCATGGGCGGTGGCACCGACGTGCTGACCCAGCTCGACCGCGGCATCCTGCGGGCCGACGAGGTCGTCGACCTGCGGGCGCTGGGGCTCTCAGGTATCGCACACGACGGCGACGGCGTCCGCATCGGCGCGACCACGTCCGTGGCCGAGGTCGAGCGCGACCCGGGCATCGGCGAGCGCTTCGCCGGCCTCCGGCAGGCGGCTGCCGCCGTGGGCTCGCCGCAGCTGCGCGAGATGGGGACGGTCGGCGGCAACCTGTGCCAGCAGGTGCGGTGCTGGTACTTCCGCCATCCGGATCTCCAGTGCTGGCTGCGCGGCGGCGACACCTGCTACGCCCAGATCGGCGATCACCGAAAGCACGGCCTCGAGCCCGGCGACTGCATCTCGGTCGCACCGTCCGACCTCGCGGCGGCCCTGCTGGCGGTGGACGCCCAGGTCGAGACGAGCACCCGGCGGATGCCGCTCGCGGACCTTTACCGCAGAGCCTCGGCGGAGCAGCGCTCGACGCTCACGCTCGAGCCCGGCGAGTTCGTGGCCGCCGTCGAGGTGCCGCGCGTCCCGGACGCCAGTGCCTACGTGATCGCGGGCGAGCGGGCCGCGTGGAGCTTCGCGCTGGTCGGAGTCGCAGCCGCCCGGTTCGGCGCGGACGTCCGCATGACGGCGATCGGCATCTCGAACCTGCCCAGGCCGATCGATCCGGACGACCCGGCGGCGGGCCTCCCCGGGCTCGAGATGACCAGGTGGAAGCGGCGCCTGCTCGAGACGCTCGCATCCGATGCGGGCGCCGCCGTCCGGCGGTGAGCGGGCCGATCCCCGAGTACGTCGAGGCGCGGCTGCGCCGGCCGCCTCCCGCGGGGTGCAACGTCATCCCCGGGTCGACGCCAGTGGTGGGCTTTGGCGACCCCCGAAACGCGAAGGTCGCGACGATCGGGCTCAACCCCAACCGACTGGAGTTCCTGAACGCCGAGGGCTCCCTCCTCAGGGACGACGACCAGCGGCTCGAGACGCTGCTCTCGGTCGGCGCGAACACCCTGGCCAGTGTCGACTCGCACGTCCTGGCGCGCGTCTTCGAGGGCTGCAATTGGTACTTCGAGCGGCGGCCCTACCGGCGGTGGTTCGACGTCCTCGAGCGCGTCCTGAACGGCATCGGCGTGAGCTACTACCGCGGCACGGCGTGCCACATGACGCTCGTCCAGTGGGCGACGAACCCGACGTGGGGCCTCCTGCCCGAGTCGTCCCGGCTCGCGCTCCTGGGCGACGACGCCCCGTTCCTGCGCGAGCGGATCGCCGCCGAGCGGATCGAGCTCGTGCTGCTGAACGGCCGCGGCGTGATCGCGGCGTTCACGGAAACGGTCGGCTGCCACCTCGTGGACGACGACCCACCCGTCGCCGACTCCCAGACGCAGACCCACTTCATGACCGGCGCGACCGACGAGGGCGCGCGGATCGTCGCCTGGACGACGAACCTGCACGCGGCCGTCGGCGTGAGCGAGTGGCACCGCGCCGGCATCACCGAGCGGGTCGCGTCGCTTGCCGCCGCGGGCGAGAGTGACGCCGGCACCTGACCTCGGGGCGCTCGAGGCGGCCCGGTCGTGCGCCTGCCGGCTGACGCCCGACCTGGCGCTCGCGGACATCGACGAGGCGGCCGCCTGGGTGCGCGAGCGTGGGATCGTCACCATCACGCCGGACTGCGCGTTACCGAGCCTCTTCGCCGCCTGCCACGAGCCGCCCTACCGACCCGGCTCGCGTGGCTTCGGGCTGTGGCCGCGAACGAAGTACCCGTGGGCGGTCGAGCTCACGGCCCACCCCGGCATTCACGGCCTCAAGATCCACCGCGGCAAGCGCGTGCTCGTCTCGGATGCCGTCGCAGCCGCCCTCGACCCTCTGTGCCGGGCCGCGCTGGACGCCGCCGGCGACTCGCGGCTCGTCGCCCACCTGCGCTCGGCCGGCCCGTCGCTCGTCGACGACCTGCTGGTCGAGCTCGGCCTGTCGTCGGGCGCGCTCCGCCGGATGCGCGATCCGCTGGAGCGGACGGGGTCGGTCGTGGCGCGGTCGGTCACCCTTCCCGCCCGTACGGGCGGCCACCGCCACACGTCCGAGCTCCGCCTGTGGACCCAGGCCGAACCACCTCTGCCTGGTGCCGGCGCTTCACCCGAAGACGCCCTGGACGACCTGCTCGTCGCGGGCGTGCGGGCCGCCGTCCTCGCCCCGGAGGCCGAGGTCGCTCGCTGGTTCTCGTGGCCGGTGCCGCACGGAACGGTCGAGCGGCTGGTCGCCCGGGGCAGGCTCGAGGGCTACAGCTCGATGAGCCCGGCGTTGGTCGGAGCGAAGCCGCACGCGTCGAAGTAGAACGCGCGCAGGTGATCCTCGAAGTCGACGTGCAGCCACTCGCAGCCGGCGGCGCGGGCCTCGCGCTCCGCGGCCTTCACGAGCTCGACGCCGATCCCGCGCCGGCGGGCGGCGGCGGCCACGAGCGTGTCGATCACGAACGCATGGCTGCCGCCGTCCCACACCACGTTCACGAACCCGACCAGATCCCCGCCCTCCCGCGCGCAGACCCAGCCGAGGCTGTGGCACTCGACCTGGTCGCGCCAGCCCCAGTCCAGGAGCTCGTGTCCGAACCCCTCGGCGTGCAGCACGTTCAGCTCGGCGCT
This sequence comes from uncultured Actinomycetes bacterium, assembly GCA_963709425.1. Taxonomy (GTDB): domain Bacteria; phylum Actinomycetota; class Thermoleophilia; order Gaiellales; family JAICJC01; genus JAICJC01. The sequence continues at coordinate 284,108 of CAVPWG010000004.1, forward strand.
CGAGAACTCGCCCCGCCACTCGTAGGCGACCGCCACTACGTCACGGGCCGGGTGACCGCGCCCTCGCTCGCGCTCGAAACCTGGGAGGCGTACTTGGCGAAGACGCCGGTCGTATAGCTCGGGGTCGGCCGGGCCCAGTCGCGCAGGCGGGCGGCGATCTCGTCGTCGGAGAGCTCCAGGCGCAGCTCGCGCGCCTCGACGTCGAACTCGACGATGTCGCCCTCCTGGACGATGGCGATCGGCCCGCCGCGAGCGGCCTCGGGAGTCACGTGGCCGGCCATCAGGCCGTGCGTGGCGCCGGAGAAGCGGCCGTCGGTCACGAGGGCCACGTCCTCGCCGAGCCCCTCGCCGACGATGGCCGCCGTGACGTGCAGCATCTCGCGCATCCCCGGCCCGCCGGCCGGGCCCTCGTAGCGGATGACGACGACGTCGCCGGCCGTGATCGCCCCGGCCTTGACCGCGGCGAAGCAGTCCTCCTCGCGATCGAACACCCGCGCCGGCCCGCGGTGGCTGGTGCGCTCGTGGCCGGCGAGCTTCACGACGCACCCCTCCGGCGAGAGGTTGCCCCGCAGGATGGCCAGCCCGCCCGTCGCCTTGATCGGCGTCTCGATCGGGACGACGACCGGCTGGCCGGGCGTCTCGACGGCGTCGTCGGCCACCTGCCCGAGCGTGCGGCCGTCGACGTTCCGCGCCCCGGCGTGGACGAGCTCGCGCTTTTGCAGCTCGCGCGCGACGAGCGCGACACCGCCGGCGTCGAACATGTCGGTGGCGACGTACTTCCCGCCCGGCTTCAGGCTCGCGACGATCGGCGTGCGGGCGGCGATCGAGTCGAACTCGTCGATCGAGAACGGGATGCCGAGCTCATGGGCGATGGCGAGGAGGTGAAGGACGCCGTTCGTCGAGCCGCCGGTCGCGGCCACCGAGGCCGCGGCGTTCTCGATCGCCTCCCGGGTGACGATCTGGGACGGCCGCACGTCGTCGCGCACAAGCTGCATCACGAGCCGGCCGCACTCCTCCGCGGCGTCGCCCTTCGTCCGGTTGAGCGCCGGGATGCCGTTCATCCCGGCCGGGCTGATCCCCAGGAACTCGAGCGCGGTCGACATCGTGTTGGCGGTGAACTGCCCGCCGCACGCACCGGCGCCCGGGCAGGCGGCCGACTCCACCTCGTGCAGCTCGGCGCCGTCGATCTTGCCGGCAGCGTGCGCCCCGACCGCCTCGAACACGTCCTGGATCGTGATGTCGCGCCCGCGGAACGTGCCGGGCGCGATCGAGCCGTTGTAGAGCGCGAGCCCGGGGATGTCGAGCCGGCAGAGTGCCATGACGCCGGCGGGGATCGTCTTGTCGCAGCCCACGATGCAGACGAGGCCGTCGAACAGGTGACCGCGGGCGACCAGCTCGATCGAGTCGGTGATGACCTCGCGCGAGATCAGCGACGCCTTCATCCCCTCGGTGCCCATCGACACGCCGTCGGACACCGACACCGTGTTGAACTCCATCGGCGTGCCCCCGGCCGCTCGGATGCCGGCCTTGACCCGCTGGGCCAGCTCGCGCTGGTTGAAGTTGCAGGGCATCGTCTCGATCCACGTCGTCGCGACGCCCACCAGCGGCTTCGCGAGATCGTCGTCGGTGAAGCCGATCGCCTTCAGCATCGCCCGCGCCGGGGCGCGGTCGGGACCGTCGGTCAGCGCCGCCGAGTGGCGCTTCGCGGGGTCGGATGGACGGTCGTACGGGTTCTCCGTCACGCCGGCGTCTCGAGCTCGACGTGGATCCCCCACGCCCGCCCCGATGCGAAAAGCTCGTCCGGGTCGACCGCGCCCAGCTCGCCGATCACGTGCGGCTCGGGCTCCTCGGCGGTGGAGCCCCACACCATTCGCCGCGGCGGCGGCCGGTCGTCGACGGCGAGGTGGTCACCGCGCTCGCGCGCAGCCTCGGCCTCCTCGGCGGCAGGGCCCTCTGCGTATCCCTTCCCCATCGTCTGCGAGCCTACCACCATGGCCAAGCTCATCTATTCGGCAATCGCCTCGCTCGACGGCTACGTCGCCGACGAGGACGGCAACTTCGACTGGGCAGCGCCCGACGAGGAGGTGCACGCGTTCGTGAACGATCTCGAGCGCCCGGTCGGCACCTATCTCTACGGGCGGCGGATGTACGAGACGATGGCGGTCTGGGACTCGATGCCGCTGACCGGCCAGCCGCCCGTCGTCCGCGACTTCGCCGAGATGTGGCGGGGGGCGGACAAGGTCGTCTACTCCCGGACGCTCGCGGCAGCCTCGACCGCCCGGACGCGGATCGAGCGGGTGTTCGACGCCGACGCGGTCCGGGTGATGAAGGAGTGGGCGGCGCGGGACATCACGGTCGGCGGCCCCGAGCTCGCCGCCCAGGCGATCCGCGCGGGCCTCGTCGACGAGTTCCAGCTCTTCCTGGCGCCGGTGGTGGTTGGAGGCGGAGCCCACGCCCTCCCCGCGGCGACGACCGTGGATCTCGACCTGCGTGACGCGCGGCGGTTCCGAAACGGAACGGTCCACCTGCGCTACGGCATCAGAGCGCCCGCCTGAGGATCCCGACGAGCTCGTCGCGCCCCGGCGGCGGGGAGAGCACGGCGAGCTCCGATCGCCCGAGGGCGGCCTCGGCAACCGCAGGGAGATCCGCCTCGCCCACCCCTTCGCCACGCAGGCACGCGCCGCCCCCGAGCGCCGAGACCCGCTCCGCGAGCCCGGCGGGCTCGACGCCGAGTGCTGCGGCGAGCTCGGCGACCGCCTCCGGCTCACGGGCCTCCATCGCCTCGAGCGCGTACGGCAGCACAGCCGCGTTCGTCACCGAATGCGCCGTCCCACACGTCCGCACCACCGTCTGGCACAACACGTGGTGGAGCGAGAACCCCGCCGAGCCCAGCGAATATCCGGCCAGCACGGCCCCCAGCGCGAGGTCGTGCGGATCGCCCCTCTCGACGCCTCCGGCCAGAAGCGCCGCTGCGCGGGCGGCGGCCAGCGAGGCCACCGGGTTTCGGCCGGGCCCGTAGAGCGCCTCGGCCGCGTGCGCCAGGGCGTTCACCGCCGACGCCCGGCGCGCCGCGGGGGGCTGGCCCGCCATCAGCTCCGGCGCGGCCAGAACCAGCACAGGCCGGTGGTTCGGGCGGCTCTCGTATCCGGCCGCCGGCCGGTGCCCACGCGACATCTCGGCGCCTGAGAGCGTTGTCGGGACGGCGCACACCTCGCCTCCCCGCGCCGCAGCGAGCGCCTTGGCGGTGTCGATGACGCGGCCCCCGCCCCACGCCACCATGGGGCCGGCGCCGACTCGGTCGATCAGCGCCGCAGCGGCGTCGGGCACCTGCCCGGCGGGAACGTGGTGGACGCGTGCTCCGGCGAGGACGGCCGCCGGGATGTCCGTCTCCGCCCGTGCGGTCGTCAGGACGTCGACACCGGGCCAGGCGTGCGCCCCGGCCCCCAGCCCGAAGCGGATCGTCCGCTCGCCGTCGCGCCACACGAACTCGGTCATTGCGCGAGCGCCACCCCGCCGACGACGAGCACGCAGCCCACGGCGAGCCACGCCGTCACGCTCTCGCCGAGCGTCAGCGCGCCGACCGCGACCGCCACCACGGGCACGCCATACAGGTACGCGACCGCCCGCGACGGGTCGAGCGAGCGCAGTGCGACCGTCCACAGCACGTACCCCAGGAGCGTGCACACGAGGCCGAGGTAGAGAACGAGGAGCAGGTCGCCGGCGCTCATCCCGCCGAGCCGGCCGGCTGTCCCCGATGCGGCGAACGGAAAGAGCGCGGCGGTGCCGACCAGCGACGCGGCGGCCGAGATCGCGACCGCGTCGAACCGGCCGAGGAGCGGCTTCACGAGCACGTTGTAGGCGGCGAACGACGAGGCCGACACGAGCACCAGGAGCGGGCCGCGGACCGCGTCGAGCGACACGGTCTGGCCCGACCCGAGCAGGATCACCACCACGACCCCCGCGAACGCCACCGCGAGGCCCGCCGCCCGCCGCCTCGAGAACGCCTCGAGGCCCAGCCCGAGCGACATCGTGAGCGCCATGGCCGGCGCCGCGGCGATGACCACGCTCGCCGTTCCGGCCGTCGTCGTGCGCTCGCCCGCGTTCAGAGCGAGATGGTAGAGGGTCACGACGAAGATCCCGGCCGCAACGAGGCGCACGACGTCCCTGCGGGTCAGGCCCGGGAGGCCGCCGGCGACCGCCAGCGCGATCCCGAACCCCGGCGCCGCGATCAGGTAGCGCCCGATCGCCACATCGGGAGCGTCGAAGCCGTGATCGACGAGCGCCTTGATCGCCGCGAACGAACCGCCCCACACGAGCACGACGGCCGCGAGCAGCAGATGTGGCAGGCTACGCGACCGATGCACGCGACCAAGCGTATCGAGATCCGCTGGCGCGACCTCGACGGGTTCGCCCACGTCAACAACTCCACGTACCTGACGTACCTCGAAGAGGCGCGGGACGAGTTCTTCACCGACCTCCTCGGAGAGACCGTCCACCGGGTCGTGATCCGCCACATCGAGATCGACTTCCACTCCGGACTGGTGCACACGGACGACCACGTGGACGTCGAGCTCGAGCTCCAGTCGGTGGGCACGTCGAGCGCGACGACGGTCGAGCGCATCCGCTCGGCCGCGGACGGCCGCATCGCCGCCGAGGCCCGCTCCGTCGTCGTCCACACCGACCCCGGCCGAGCGGTCTCGCAGCCCTGGCCCGACGATTCCCGAAGGGCGCTCGAGGCGCTGCTGTGAGTCACCTGGCCCACTGGGGCGACGCTCCGCGCGTGCGGCGTGAGGCCGGCGAGATCGCGACCTGGATGACCGACCTCGGAACGGCGGCGGGATCCGTCGCAACCGGCATCCGAAGGTGGGAGATCGACCCGGGCCGACGCCCGACCCCGCCCCACGCCCACGGCGGCGAGGAGGAGATCTTCTACGTGCTCGCCGGCGGAGGCCTCCTGTGGCTCGACGGCGACGTGTGCGAGGTCGGCACCGGCGACGCGATCGTCCACCGCGCCGACGAGGAGGCGCACACGCTCAAGGCCGGCCCGGACGGCCTCGACGTGCTGGCGTTCGGGATGCGCATCTCCACTGAGAACTGCTACCACCCGCACTCCGGCCGGGTCTGGACGGGGCCGACGATCGTCGCCGCGGAGGGGCCAAAGGACATGTTCGCGCTCGACGCCGAGGCGGGCCCGCTCGCCTGGGCCGAGCCCGGCCCCCGGCCCGCGAACGTCGTGAACGCCGCCGACGTCGACGCCGACCACGTCGATGTCGGCGACTGCCGTTCGGATGCGCGCGACCTGGGCGTCGCGGCGGGCTCGATCCAGACCGGCCTCAACCTGGGCACGGTCCCGGCGGGCTACCTCTACAACCCGCCCCACTGCCACTCGGCCGAGGAGGAGCTGTTCGTGATCCTCGCGGGCTCGGGCGCGTGCATCCTCGGCGAGGACGAGCACGCCCTGCGCGCCGGGCATGTGATCGCGCGGCCGGCCGGCACTCGCGTCGCCCACGCCCTGCGGGCCGGGCCCGACGGCCTGACGCTGCTCGCCTACGGCACCCGCGATCCCAACGACATCGCGTACTACCCGCGCTCGAACAAGATCTCATGGCGCGGCGTCGGCGTGATCGGCCGCATCGAGCGGCTCGAGTACTGGGACGGCGAGCGGGACTTCCGGCCGGGTCAGTAGAGCGCGGACGCGAGCCGGCGGCGGTACTCGGCCGAGAGCGGATGGTCCTGGCCGAGGTCGGCGAAGACGCCCACCATCACCTGGCGGATCCTGTCGCGCAGCGCGGCGTCGGCCCCCGTGAGGGCGTCGAGCAGGAGCTGGAGCCCGCGCTCGGTCTCGCCGGCGTCAAGGGCGCTCAGGCCTGGCACGAGCGCCGGATCGCCCGCCGACTCGAGCCGCGTCAGCGCCGCGCGAGCCGCCGGGTGGTCGGGCTCCAGCTCGAGCGCGCGCCGGATCGACGCCTCGTCACCCAGCTCCACGAGCCGGTCGGCCTCGGACGGGAGCAGGCCGCGCAGGAACGAGTCGACGCTCGCACGCGGGACGGCACCGGTGAACTCGTCGACCAGCCGGCCGTCCCGGAACGCCTTCACGGCCGGGATGCCCTGCACGCGGAAGCGCAGCGACGTCCGCGGGTTCTGGTCGACGTCCACCTTCACGAGCTCGACCGCGCCGGCGGTCGCCTCGACGGCCGCCTCGAGCACGGGTGTGAGCTGCCGGCAGGGGCCGCACCACTCGGCCCAGAAGTCGACGATCACCGGTACCGTCTTCGAGCGCTCGACGACCGCGTCCTCAAACGTGGCGTCTGTTGCCTCGACGCTCGTCAGTCGTCCTTCCCGTCGGTCTGCTCGCGCAGGTACCGCTCGAAATCCGCAGCGAGCTCATCGCCGCTCGGCGGGTCGGCGGTGTCCGCCGCCTCCTCGAGCTGCTGGACGTAGCCCGCGATGTCGGGGTCGTCGGAGATGGCCGAGGCCACGCGGAGCGCGTACTCGCTGGCAGCCCGTTCCAGCTCGCTCGACCCCGGCGGCGTCCCGATCATCTCGCTCAGCCGCTGAAGGAGCGCCAGCGCCGCCTGCGGGTTTGGGGTCGCCGAGATGTAGTGCGGCGTTGCGGCCCACAGGCTCGCCGATCGCAGCCCCGCGCGGGCGCAGGCGTCGTGGAGCACGCCGACGATGCCCGTCGGCCCTTCGTACGTCGATCGCGCGAGGCCGAACCGCTCCATCAGCTCGTCATCCGAGGCCGTCGCCGAGACCGGCACGGGACGCGTGTGCGGCGTGTCGGCGAGGAGCGCTCCCATCGTGATCACCAGGTCGACCCGGTACCGCCTGGCAAGCTCGGCGACGGCGCCCGAGAACGCCCGCCAGCGCATGTTCGGCTCGGTGCCGACGACCACGACGAGGTCGGACTTCTCGGAGGCGTACACCTCGGTCTCGGGCCAGTCGAGCCGGCGGATGTCGCCGTCGACGAGCTCGACGGTCGGTCGCGTCTGCTGGTAGTCGATGAACGGCTCGGAGTCGATGACCGCGCAGCGCTCGGCGTCGGTCACCGCGCGCAGGTAGCCGGCGGCGAGGCTGGCCGCCCCGCCCGCGTCGTTCCAGCCCCGGAACGCGGCCACGAGATTCGGACGGCGCAGCGCTGGATCGTGCTCGATGTGCACGAACTCCACCCCCGCAGTCTGGCACACACCCGGACCCGCGGCGCCGGACGGGGGGTATACAACAGCGGTGAGCGGCATCGATCTCCTCGTGCTCGGCGGGGTTCTGCTGTCCGCGTTCCGGGGCGCGCAGCGCGGCCTCGTGGCGACGTTCCTGGGCCTGGCGGGGTTCGCCGTGGGGGCGATCATCGGGTCGCGGATCGCGCCCCTGCTCCTCCAGGGAGGCCGTCACTCGCCGTGGCTGGGGGTGGCCGGCCTCATCGGCGCGCTCGTCGGCGGGTCGATCGTGCAGGTCGGCGCCGGCGCCGCGGCCCACGCCTTCCGAGAGCGTGTGCTCCACGGCCCGTTTGCGGCCGCGGACACCGCCGGAGGCGTCGCTGCGGGCCTGGTGCTCGGTCTCGCAATCGCCTGGCTCGTCGCGGTCGTCGCGCTCGAGCAGCCCAGCCTTCAGCTACGCCGCAACGTCCAGCGCTCGACGATCCTGCCCGCGCTCCTCCACGCCGTGCCGGCGAGCAGCGTCCTCGACGCGCTGGCCCGCTTCGACCCGCTGCCCGTGGTCCCGGCGATCGCCGACCGCGCGCTCGACCCGCCCGACCCGGCGGTGCCACGCGCCCACGGCCCGCGCGCCGCGAAGGCCAGCGTCGTGCGTGTCCAGGGGACGGCCTGCGGCCTGGGGATCCAGGGGTCGGGCTGGGTGGTCAGGCGCGGGATCGTCGTCACCAACGCCCATGTGATCGCGGGCGAGCACGACATCGCGGTGCAGCCGCCGACGTCTGGCACGTTCTCGGCGGTGCCGATCGCCGTCGACGCCGGAAACGACGTCGCGATTCTGCGCGTGCCCGGGCTGCCGCTCACCCGGCTCACGATGTCGCCCAACGACCCGTCGGGGAGCGCGGTCGCCCTGATCGGCTATCCCCAGAACGGGCCGCTCACATCCTCCCCCGGCCGGGCCGGCCAGCCGGTGACGGCGCTCGCACCCGGGGCCTACGGCGGCAGCGTCCGGCCGCGCACCGTCGTGCCGCTCCGCGGCAGGCTGGAGCACGGCGACAGCGGCGGCCCGGTCGTCGACCGCCGCGGCCGGGTCGTCGCGATGATGTTCGCGGCCGCCCGAGGGGGCGGTGGCGGCTTCGGCGTCCCGCTCGCAGCGATCCGAGACGCTCTGGCGTCGGCCCGCGGCCGGGTCCCGCCGGGGCCCTGCATTGGATAGTCTGCATCCATGCGATCGGCCGCCGCCAGGCACCTGACCACGGCGCTTGCCATCCTGTGCATCCAGGCCATGGCCACCGTGCTCGCGTTCCGGCGCGACCCCGTGGAGCGGTTCGAGGGCGCCGTCGCAACGGCGCTCACATGGGAGGCCGTCCGGCGGATGCGGTCCTCCGAGCCGGCGAGCCTCGGCTAGAGCCCCGACAGCACCTCGGCCAGCGCCTCGAGCGCCGCCAGGTTGTGTCCCTCCACGAAGACATCGGAGTGCCGCAGCGCGACCCGCATCCCGCCGGCCAGCGGCTCGAACCCTGAGTGGCCCTTGAGCGGGTTCACCCACACCAGCCGGTACGCCTGGCGCTGGAGCCGCCCGAGCTCCGTCTCGAGCAGCGCGAGGTCGCCCCGCTCCCACCCGTCCGAGACGACCACGGCGACCGCGCCGCGCGTGAGCCCGCGCCGGCCGTACTGCTCGTTGTAGGCCCGCAGCGACTCGCCGATGCGCGTTCCGCCGCCCCAGTCCGGCATGGCCGCGCCGGCCAGCCGAAGCGAGCGGACCGGGTCGAGGTCGCGCAGCTGCGGCGTGAGCCGCGAGAGCCGGGTGCCGAACGCGAACGCCTCGACGTGGCGGCCGGCCCGCGCAGCCGCCTCGAGGAACATGATCATCGCGCGGGCGTACGGCTCCATCGAGCCGGACACGTCGCACAGGAACACCAGCTTTCGGGGAACGAGCTTGCGGCGCCTGTAGGCGAGCCGGAGCGGCATCCCCTCGGTGTGCATCGCGGCCCGAAGCGTCCGCCGCATGTCGAGCACATCGCCTGCGTGCCCCGGCCGCAGGCGATGCGACTTCCGGGTCGGCTCCGCAGCCGGCAGCGCGGCGATGAGGCGGCGGACGCGGCGCAGCTCGGCGGGCGTCATGTCGGCGAAATCCTTGCGGCGGAGGATCTCGTCGGTCGACGAGGCGACCAGCACCGGCGGCGACTCGTCCTCGGACGGGCGGTCGTCGTCCCTGCGCGGCGCCGCTGAAGGAGCCCGCTGGGGCGGCTGCGCCGAGGCCTCGAGACCGAGGTCGACGGGCTGGTCTGGCGACGTCCGCGGGGCCCGCTCCCAGAACGCTGCGAACGCCATGTCGAAGGCGTCGATATCGTCGCGGCGCGAGACCAGCGTGCAGCGCAGGGCGTGGTAGACCTCCTCGCGACTCGTCAGGTCGACCTGGTCGAGGCTCCGGAGCGCGTCCTGGAGCCGGCCGGGCCCGACCTCGAGCCCGCCCTCGCGGAGGATGCGCCCGAACGTGACGAGCTTGCGGACGACGGCGTCGCCGGCGGTGGCGGTGGGCACGGGGGCCTACGTCTCGCGCGCGCGGGCGACCAGCTCGCGCAGCCCGGCGTCGCGAACGCGCTCGATGTCCTCGTGGTGCTTCAGCACCGAGCCCAGCGTGGCGTCGACGACGCCGGCCTCGAGCTCCTCCTGGCCGAGCGCGACCAGGGCCTGCGTCCAGTCGATGGTCTCGGCGACGCCGGGCAGCTTGGCGAGGTCCATCACGCGCAGGTGGCCGACGAACGCCGCGGCCTCGGCGGCCAGCCGCTCCGGCACACCCGGGACGCGGGCGCGCACGATCTCGATCTCGCGGTCGAGCTCCGGGTGCCCGATCCAGTGGTAGAGGCAGCGACGCTTGAGCGCGTCGTGCAGCTCGCGCGTGCGGTTGGACGTGAGGATGACCCGCGGCCGGCGCTCGGCGCGGATCGTCCCGATCTCGGGGATCGTCACCTGGAAGTCGGACAGGAGCTCGAGCAGGAACGCCTCGAACTCGTCGTCGGAGCGGTCGATCTCGTCGATCAGCAGCACCGGCGGCACGGGATCCGAGTGCTCGATCGCGTCGAGCAGCGGCCGCCGCTCGAGGAAGTCGCGCCCGAACACGTCGTGGAGCGTCCGGTCGGCGTCGGACGTGTCGCCCGCCTCGATCGTGCGGATGTAGAGCAGCTGGCGGGCGTGATTCCAGTCGTAGAGGGCGTGGGCGACGTCGATCCCTTCGTAGCACTGAAGCCGGATCAGGCGGGCGCCGGTGATCGCGGCGAGGGCCTTGGCCGCCTCCGTCTTCCCCACGCCGGCCTCGCCCTCCAGGAGGAGCGGCTTCTCGAGCGTGAGCGAGAGCGACATCACGGTCGCCAGGCCGCGATCGGCCAGGTACGCCTCGGTCTTCAGCGCATCGGTCAACTCGTCGATCGAGCGGGGCTCGGCCATGGAAGTCAGGTTACCAGCGGGCCAACGGCACGCCGTCGGCCCCCATCGGCGCGGATACAATTCGAGCGTGAGGAAATGGCAGCTCCGCACCTGGACGAAGGGCACCGGCGCCGCCGTCGAGCCGGTCGGCGCCTCGGATACGCCGCCGGTCCGGGCCCGGCCGGGGACACCGCGGCCGCTGCCGCCACGCGGGCCGTGGACGGCCTCCCCGAGCGTGCCCCCGGAGCCGGTGCGCGGCCACAGGACGGCGCCCGAGGCGCGCCGTCGCCACGCCCGCCGGTACGCCGACGAGGACGAGATCGACCGGCTCGAAGAGCTCGAGGCCGACCTGCGCCGGGGTTAGGTTCTCAGCCGGCGACGGTGTTCTCGAGGCCGCCGTCGACGACGATCGTCGTGCCCGTGATGTACGCGGCGGCCGGGGACGCGAGGAACGCGATCACCTCGCCCACCTCCTCGGCCGTCCCGAGCCGCATCATCGGCACCCGGTCCGCCACATCACCGAGGTCCTCGCCGTAGCCGCGCACGCCCTCCGTGTCGATCCACCCCGGCGCGACGCAGACCAGCCCGATCCCGTGCTTTCCCCACTCGAGCGACAGCGTGTTGGTGAGCGCTCCCATGCCGGCGCGTGCCGCCGACGAGTGGGCCATCCCGGCGATGCCGCGTCGCGGGCAGAGGACGACCGAGATCACCCGGCCGCCGCCGTTCGCGATCATCCAGCGCGTCGCGACGAGCTGCGTGAGCTGCCACGGCGCGTCGAGGTTGAGGCGGCGGACGGCCGCCCAGCCGTTCGGCGTGATGTCCTCGGCCGGAGCGACGAACTGCCCGCCCGCGTTGTTGACGAGGCAGTCGATCCGGCCGAACTCGGCGAGGCAGCGCTCGACGAGCGACTCGGCCACCTCCCGCTCACGGATGTCGCCTGGATGGACGACGCACCCGTCGCCCGCCAGCTCGCGCGTCCCCTCGAGCGGCTCCGGCCGGCGTCCGGCGACCACGATGTTGAAGCCGTCGCGGTGCAGGGCCAGCGCGGCTGCACGGCCGATGCCGGTCCCGCCGCCCGTCACGATCGCTGCACGTTGTCTCACGCTTCGAACCTACCAGAGTGCGAGAATCCCCCGCCGTGCACCGTTCGCTCTGGCTCGAGGAAGCGCTGGCCGTCGAGGACGGCGGGCCCGCGGCTGCGTTCGAGGGGAACCAGGAGGCCGACGTCTGCATCATCGGCGGCGGGTACACCGGCCTCTGGACGGCGCTTCGAATCAAGGAGCTCGACCCGGGCTGCGATGTCGCCATCCTCGAGGCCGACATCTGTGGCGGCGGGGCGAGTGGGCGAAACGGCGGCTTCCTGACGACGTGGTGGTCGAAGCTCGGGACGCTCATCAAGGCATGCGGCGAGGACGAGGGCGTGCGGATCGCGCGCGCGTCGGAGGAGGCCGTCGACAGCATCGAGGCGTTCTGCGCCGAGAACGGCATCGACGCGCACTTCCGCCGCGGCGGCTGGCTCTGGGTCGCGACCGCGCCGGCCCAGGTGGGGATGTGGGAGTCGGCCATCGCCGAGTGCGAGCGCCACGGCATCCACGAATTCGTCCGGCTCACACCGGAGGAGCTGCACGAGCACATCGACCAGCCGACCCATCTGGCGGGAGCGTTCGAGCCGCGCACGGCGACCGTCCACCCCGCCCACCTCGTCCGCGGCCTGCGCCGGGTCGCGCTCGAGCGTGGCGTGCGGATCTACGAGAACTCGCCGATGCTCGGGCTGCGCCGGAGCGGGCCGCCGCGGGTGCGGACGCCCGACGGCGAGATGACCGCCGGCACGGTCGCGCTCGCACTGAACGCCTGGGCGGCCGCGATCCCCGAGCTGTCCCGGGCGATCGTCCCGGTGACGAGCGATCTCGTCGCCACCGCACCCGACCACGGGCTGCTCGAGCGAATGCGCTGGACGCGGGCTGAGGCCATCGCCGACGCGCGGCTCATGGTGCACTACTACCAGGCGACCCGAGACGGCCGGATCGTCTTCGGCAAGGGCGGCGGCACGCTCGCGCACCGGGCCAGGATCGGCGCGGGGTTCAACCACGATCCCCGCAGGACGGCCTGGGTCACCGAGCACATGCACAAGATCCTGCCGGCGACCGTAGGCGCAGAGATCACCCACAGCTGGGCGGGGCCGGTCGCCCGCACCGACGACGGCCTGCCGATCTTCGGGCGCCTTGGCGCGGCCGTCGTCCACGGCGGCGGCTATTCGGGGAACGGCGTCGGGCCGAGCTGGGTCGGCGGCCGGATCCTGGCGTCGCTCGCGCTCCGGCGCGACGACGAGTGGTCGAACGCCGGCCTCGTGCGCGAGCCCGGCCGGGCGTTCCCGCCTGAGCCGATCCGCTACCTCGGCGGCCGCGTCGTCCGCGAGGCGGTGCGGAAGATGGAGGAGGCTGAGGATCGGGGCGACCCACCCGGCCGGCTCGCGAAGTACCTGGCCGGGTTCGCCCCGGCCGGATACGCCCGCGGCGGCGGCCGCGCCCGCCGCAAGTGAGCGATTACCCGTCATCGCGGCGGTAGCGGGCCAGGACCGGGCTGACGGCGTGGAGGACGGCGACGCCCGCGATGCAGGCCAGCCCGCCCGAGACCACCGCGAACCGCACCGAGGTCGCGGCGGCAACCGCCCCCGCCTCGACGTCGCCGAGCCGCGGGCCCGACGTGACGACGGCGATGTGAAGCGCGCTCAGTCGGCCGCGCATCGCATCGGGTGCGACGAGCTGGAGGATCGTGTTTCGGAAGACGGCCGAGATGACGTCGGCCCACCCGGCAGCGGCCAGGAGGACGAGCGCAAGCGGGAACCGATCAGGCGGGACGAGACCGAACGCGACGATCGCCGCCCCCCAGGACACGACCGACACGATGACCGCCAGGCCCTGCCGCCGCACGCCGCCGACCCACCCGCTGGCCGCGGCGCCGAGCAGCGCGCCGGCCCCCGGCGCGGCGTACATCAGGCCCAGGCCACCGGGCCCGACGTGAAAGGTCGTCACGGCGAGCGCGGGAAAGAGCGCCCGCGGCATCCCGAAGATCATCGCGTTCAGGTCGATCACGAAGGTCGAGAGCAGCACCGGCGTCGACCGGGCAAATGCGAGGCCCTCCCTGACGGCCGCCCACCCGCTCCTCGTCGCCCCGCCGCCCGCCGGTGGCAGCGGCCGCACCCGGAGGATCGCAAGCAGCGCGACTGCGAACCCCGCGACGGCGGTCACGTAGACGGCCGTCACGCCGAGCGAGGCCAGGAGGACGCCCGCGAGCGCCGGCCCCGCGAGCGCCGTGATCTGGCCGACGATCTGGTTGAGCGCCAGGGCCGGCGGAAGGTAGTGAGCCCCGACGAGCTGCGGGATGCTCGCATTCCGGACGGGCGCCTCGATGCTCGCGAACGCCGCGATGACGGCTGCCAGCACATAGATGGCGACCAGCGGTGGTGAGCCCGCGGACGCGAGGAGCGCAAGCGCCACGGCGCACGCCGCCGCCCCGACCTGCGCGATGAGAATCAGCCTGCGCCGGTCGTGTGCGTCCACGAACGCCCCGGCCGCGAGCGACCCCAGCAGCAGCGGCACCAGCTCGGCCGCCCCGACCAGGCCGACGGCGAGCGACGAACCGGTCAGAACGTAGACCTGGAACGGCACCGCCACGGCGACGAGCTCGTGGGCGGCCGACGCCACGAGGTCCGCCCCCCACAGGCGCCGGTAGTCCGGCGAGGCCCGAAGCGGCGCGATGTCCACGATCACGCCGCGAAGCCCGGCCATCGGCGGGTTATACCGAGGCCGCACAGGTGCCGCGTCGCCCTCCGACCTTCCCGCCGGCGGCGGGCCGCTCTACACTTGGGGCACCGAAAGGTGGTCTCCATGCGCTGCCTGCTACTCGACGCCACAATGCGACCAACCAGTCTCGTCACGCGAGAGCGGGCGGTGTCGCTCGTGGTGTGCGGGAACGCTCAGGTGATCGCCGAGGAGCCGGCGGTCGTCTTTCGCTCGGAGCACCTCCACGTCGCGCTCCCCGTGATCCTGCAGGTGTCGGCCTACGTGGAGCTGCGGCCGCTCGTGAAGCGACACGTCGTGCGGCGCGTCCTCTTCTGCCGCGACAGCTGGCGGTGCTGCTATTGCGGCAAGGACGGAGGCCCGCGGGATCTCACCGTCGACCACGTGAAGCCTCTCTCGCGCGGCGGAAAGCACATGTGGGACAACGTCGTCACGGCCTGCCGGCGCTGCAACCACCGCAAGGGCAACCGGCTTCCGTACGAGGCGGGCATGTACCCCCGCCATGTGCCGAAGGCGCCCGACATGGTGCAGGTGGCCTGGGCCGGGCGGCTGACGCACCCGCTCCAGCGCGAGTACGTGGCCGCCTGGCACAAGGTGCCGGAAGCCGCCCTCTAAACGTGCGCGACGGCGCGCCGGAGTGCGGACTGCATCTGGGCGGCCACGGGCCCCGGCCGACCGTCCCCGATCTGCCCGCCGTCGAGACGGATGACGGGCATCACCTCGCGGACGCTTGACGAGGTGAACACCTCGCCGGCGCCGGCCACCTGCTCGCGCGGGTACTCACCCTCGACGAGCTCGAGGCCCTCCTCGCCGGCGGCCGCGATGAGCGTCTCGCGCGTCACCCCCGCGAGGATGCCGAGCTCGAGGGCCGGCGTGTGCAGGGCGCCGTCCTCGACGAACCAGATGTTCGACGTCGGGCACTCGAGCGCGACCCCCTCGAGCGAGAGCAGAAGCGCGTCGTCGGCGCCGCGCCGGCGGGCCTCGGCCTGGGCCGCCATGTTGACGGCGTAGCTCGTCGACTTCACACCCGGCAGGAGCCAGGGGGACTCGCTTCGGGTCGCCGCACCGATGGCGAGCTGGAGCGACGCCAGCTCGATCCCGCGTGCCCGCATCTCGTCGAACCCCGCAGGGAGCGGCGTCACGAGCACGAAGCCGATCGACCCGTCGCCGCCCGCCCCCGGCGTCCACACGACCCGCAGCACGGCATCCGGCCGGTCGAGCGACGCCAGCGCCTCGCCGACAAGGGCCGCGAGCGCCCCCGTGTCGGGCACGGGCAGCTCGAGCACGCGCGCCGACTCCGCGAGCCGGCGGAGGTGAAGGTCGACCCGGAACGGCACGCCCGCGTAGACGCGCATCGTCTCGAAGGCCGCCCGGCCGCGCAGCACGGCCTCGTCGTCGGCACGAAGCAGCGGCACCGCCGGGTCGACCACGCCGCGGCCGAGCACTGCCAGGGCGAGCGGAGGCGACGACACGTGTGCGATCGTACTGCGCGTGACGGCGACCTCCGACCGAAAGACGCACGCCCGCTCGCTCTTCGCCGGCATCGCCGGCGACTACGACCGCTGGGCGCAGCTGCTCTCGTTCGGCCAGGATCGCCGCTGGCACGATCTCATGATCGAGACGATCGAGCCGGCCGCCGCTCGCGAGGGCGCCGTCGTCGCCGACGTCGCGACGGGCACGGCGGCGGTCGCCATCGCGCTCGCCCGCCGATACCCGTGCCGCGTGGTCGGCGTCGACCAGAGCCCCGAGATGCTCGCCGGCGGTGCCCGCCGCGTCGAGGCTGCCGGGCTCACCGACCGGATCGAGCTCGTCGAGGGCCACGCCGAGCGGCCCCCCGTCGCGGCCGGCTCGGTCGACGCCCTGACGCACACCTATCTCCTGCGCTACGTCGACGACCCCCCGGGGACGCTGGCGGCGCTCGCGGCTGCGATCCGGCCCGGGGGGATAATGGCGTCGCTCGAATTCGGCGTGCCGAGCGGCCCGGCCTTCCCGGCGTGGCGGCTCTGGACGCGGGTCGGCCTCCCGCTCTGCGGTGCCCCCGGAGGCGCCGCGTGGATCCACACCGGCCGGTTTCTCGGTCCCAACGTCGAGCGGTTCTGGCGCGAGCACCCGCTGGACGAGGTGCTCGGCTGGTGGGCGGCGGCCGGGATGGAGCGGATCCGCGCACGCCGTCTCAGCCTCGGCGGTGGCGTCATCGTGTCGGGCACGCGCGCGGGCTGACGGCTCACACGCCCGCCGGCTCGGGCAGCTCCTCTGACGACAGCGCGTTTCGCCTCGCGATGCATCCGTCCTCGGCGATCTCGTAGTAGCCCATCCGCTCCAGCGGCGGGGAGTAGAGATGGAGGGACACCGACTGGGCGGAGCCGCCGTTTCGGACGTCGTGGATGCGGGATGAGTCGAAGCAGAAGCCATGGGCCGCCGCGTGAGTCGACGTGACGAGGCCCGGCGCTCCGAGGACGAGCCTGTCCTCGGCGAGCTCGCCGGCGACGACCCGAACGGCTCCCGACGACAGGTCGTGGTCGTGCAGGCCCGTGTCCTGGGTTCCCGACCAGCAGATCAACCAGGCGTCGAGCACATGGTCGTGGTGGATCCTGGTGTACACCCGGCTCCGCTCGTCGTGGCGGACGAACGCGGCCCAGAGGTCGGTACGAGCCGAGAGCTCGTCGACGATCGCCAGGAGGCTCGCCGGCTCCAGCTCCCCCATGGCCGGCACCCGTTCGGCAAACCAGCGGTCGAGGGCGGATTCCGTCGTTGCGTCCATTTGCGGCTCCCGAGTCTGTGTGAAACGATTAACACCATTGTGGCGGACCACTCGACCAGACGCAAACGCGCGACCCTCCGCGACGTGGCGGCAGCGACCGGGCTGTCGCCGGCAGGCGTGTCGTATGCGCTCCGGGGACAGCGTGTCTCGCCCGAGACCGAGGCCCGCGTGCGGGCCGAGGCGGCGCGGATCGGATTTCGCTCCGACCCCATCGCACGCGCGCTCCGGGTCGGCTCGACCGGCCTCGTCGGGATGATCGGGGGCAGCCTCGAGGACTTCTGGCACCAGGAGTTCGCGTCGGAGCTCCAGCGGTGCCTGCGTCGCCACGGCCGCCACATGCTGCTCGCCGACGCCGGCGGCGACGCGGCCACCGAGATCGAGCTCGCCGAGAGCCTGTCGGATCAGCGTGTGGACGGGCTGGTGGCGCTGCCCGTCGATACCGGTTCGTCGCGCTGGCTGCCGGTCGTTCGGTCCCTGCCGACCGTCGCGGTCGGCGTGCCGCTCCCCCCGCCGGCCGGCGCGATCCGGTTCGCCTCGGACGCCGGCATCCAGCTTGTCCTCGACCATCTGCGGACAGCCGGCCATCGCCGCATTCTGGTGCTCACGGCCGGGCCACACCGGCCGCCGCGATCGGCCGGGGTCCGCACGCTCCGCTGTGGCTTCTCGACCGCCGACGGCCGGACCGCGGCCATCCGCGCGCTCGACCGCGAGGGTGCGCCCACCGCCGTCTTCGCGCTGTCGGACGCGCTGGCATACGGCGTGTACATGGCGTGCGCCGACCTCGATCTGGACATTCCCGGCGACATCGTTGTCGCCGGCTTCGACGACCATCCGCTGTCGCCGCTCGTCGCTCCGCCGCTCACCAGCGTGAGCTGGGACACGGCCGCAGCGGCTGCGGCGGCGGCCTCGATGCTGATCGGCGCGATCGACGACGGCCGCCGGATGGGCGAGGTCGTCGTGCCGCCCCGGCTCCATCCGCGCCGCTCGACGGCGGCTTAGAGCTCATGGGGATCCTGTTTGTGCGGAACTATTCGGCCGCTACGAACGCCGCGCCGACATCCACGAAGCTTTCCTCGCCGTCGGCTGCTGCCTGATCTGCTTCCGACGCCTCACCGAGTCATTCTGAAAAATGAGCTCTTAGCCGCGCACGTAGACGGCGTAGTGGCGCAGCTCGTCCATCCCCACCCGCCGGTAGAGGCGAACCGCCCCGGTGGGATTGCCGGCGTCGACCTTGAGCCGCACCTGGGCGACACCGCGCTTCGCGAACTCGGCGAAGACCGCCCAGAGCAGCGCCTCGCCGAGGCCGCGGCCGCGGTACGCGGGCCGGACGGCGAGGTCCTTGACGAAGCCCTCGGTCCAGCACTGGGCGATGCCGGCGACCTCGCCGTCGACGTCGGCGACGAGCACCAGCGCCGGGTCGTAGGACGGGTCGCCCAGAAGCCAGGGGCGCCACTCCTCGTACGGGGCGACCCGCTCGTCGCTCCCGGCGAACGCCTCGACCAGGCATGCGTGCACGTCGGCGGCGTCGCGCTCGGCGTCGAACCGACGCAGGCGCACGCCGGGCGGCCAGCGCGGCTTCGAGAGCGGAGGGTGCAGCTCGAACGCCATCTCGAGCACCTCTGCGAGGACGGTGAACCCGACGCGCTCGAGCAGCTCACAGAGACCCGGGTCGCTGACCGGGACCACGGTCTCAAGGCGCCCGGGATGGTGCGCCTCGATCGCCAGGACGAGCTCGCGACCCATGCCGTCCAACGCAAGACCTGGGCGGATCCACACCTCGAACCCGCCTCCGGAGCCGACGACCCCGTAGCCGTCGACAACGCCCTTCTCCCCCTCGACGACCCAGTGCCCGGCCCGCGGCCAGTGGGCGGCGAGCATCTCGCGCGTCGTCCGGGGATCACCGTAGACCGCCTCGTTCCATGCCCGCTGGAGCGCCAGCACGGCCGCCAGGTCGTCCGGCGTCGCCAGACGTGGGCCATGCGCCACTACGCCAGCTCGAGCAGCACCTTGCCGAGCTTTCCCGGCGCAGCAAGGTGGTCGAAGGCGGCCGCGGCCTCGGCGACCGGAAAGACACGGTCGATCACGGGCCGGATGCGCCCGGCGGCGAGCTGCGGCACGACGGAGCCGGCGAAGGCCTGGACCGCGGCCGCCTTCTCCTCCATCAACCGCGCACGGAGCATCGTGCCCATGAGGGTGGCGCGGCGGCTCATGAGGGCACGGAGCGACAGCTCGGCGTCGGCGCCGGCGCCCGTCCCGACGACGATGATCCGCCCGCGGGCGGCGAGCGCCTCGAGGCTTCCCGAGAGGTGCGCCGCTCCGACGAGCTCGAGCACGACGTCGACGCCGCGCGCCTCCGAGAGCCGGCACGGCTCGGCGCCGAGACCGGTCAGTGCCTCGCGGTGGCACCGGGTGTTGGCGAGCACGCGCGCGCCGGCCGTGACGCCGAGCTGAACGGCGGCGGTGCCCACACCTCCGGATGCGCCGTTCACGAGCAGCGTCTCTCCGAGCCCAAGCCCCGCTCTGGTGAAGAGGGCATCGTGGGCGGTGATGAACGCCTCCGGCACCGCGGCGGCCTCGCGATCGGTGAGGTCATCGGGGATCCGGGCCACGTGGCGCTCGTGCACGGCGACCGTGTCGGAGAGCCCGCCGCCGCCGACGAGCCCGAACACGCGGTCGCCGGCGCGCCATGTCGTGACGGCCTCGCCGCAGGCGATCACCGTCCCCGCAACCTCCAGCCCCGGGATGTCGGCCGGCGAGCCCGGCGGCGCGGGGTAGTGACCGTTTCGCTGGACGATGTCGGCGGGATTGAGGCCGGCGTGCGTCGCCCGCACCAACACCTCCGACGCCAGCGGTACCGGGTCGGGCCGCTCGCCGACGGACATGACCTCCGGGCCACCCGCACCGAGGAACGTCACCGCGATCATTGCCTGGCATGATGGCAGGCATGGCGGCTGAAGGCCATCACCAGGCGCTCGCGACGATCGTCGGCCCCGCCAACGTGCGCTCGCCGGCCCCGCGCGAGTACCTCTGCGACGGCACGGCCGGGCGCGGGCTCGAGGGCCAGGCGGACGCCGTCGTCCTGCCCGGCTCGACCGCCGAGGTGGCGGCGGTCATCGCGCACTGCTACGCCGACGACATCGCGATCACCACGCGCGGCGGCGGGACCGGGTTCGCCGGCGGCGCGGTGCCGAAGGGCGGGATCGTCCTCGGCACCGGGCGGATCGCACGAGTGCGCGCATTCGATCCGCTCCAGTGGCGCATCCACGTCGAGGCCGGCCTCCCGACCGCCGAGCTGCGCCGGATCGCGCGCGGGAGCGGATTGTGGTTCCCGCCGGATCCCGGCGCCGCCGAGCAGTCGCACATCGGCGGCAACGTGGCGACGAACGCGGGCGGCCCGCACGCGTTCAAGTACGGCACGACGCGGGCGTGGGTGACCGGGATCGAGGCCGTGATCCCGCCGGGCGAGATCGTGACCACCGGCGGGCCGGTGCGGAAGAACGTGGCCGGGTACGACCTCGTCGGCCTGCTCGCCGGCTCGGAGGGCACCCTCGGGGTCGTGACCGCCGTCTGGCTGCGGCTCATCCCCGCGGTCGAGGCCGCCCTTCCGATCGCCGCGCTCTTTCCCGACGTGGAGGCCGGCTGCGCCGCCGTGGAGGCGCTGATGGGAAGCGGTGTCGTCCCCGCGTGCATCGAGTACGTCGACGAGACGGCCGTCGACGCGACAGCGCACGACTTCCCGGGGGGCGCACCGGGTCGAGGGTTCCTCGTCATCGCGGAGGCCGACGGTTCAGCCGCCGAGGCCGCCGCCGGTCGCGGAGCGCTGCGCGAGGCGCTGACGGGAGCCGGAGCGACGTGGATCGCGGCGCGCGACGGCGAGGACATCCCCGCGCTCTGGCGGTGGCGAGACTCGATCTCACCTCGCGTCACCGCCGTCCGCGGCGGCAAGCTGGCGGAGGACATCGCCGTCCCGGTCGACCGGCTGGCCGACGCCATCCGCCGATCGGCCGAGATCGGCGCCCGGCACCGTCTCGAGACGATGAGCTGGGGGCACGCCGGCGACGGGAACCTGCACACGAGCTTTCTCGTCGTGCCCGAGAGCGCAGACGACCACGCCCGCGCCGAGGCGGCGTGCGAGGAGCTCTTCGATCTCGCCCTCACGCTCGGCGGCACGATCACGGGCGAGCACGGTGTCGGGCTCCTGAAGCGCTCACACCTGGCGGATCAGCTCGGCCCGGCGGCGCAGCGGCTGAACGCCGAGATCAAGCGGGCGTTCGACCCGAAGGGCCTGCTGAACCCCGGCAAGGGCTGACACGGATGGACCTGGTCCCGGGCGTGCCATCCGTCATACAGGTGGACCTGGTCCCGGGCGTGTCATTCGTGAACCGGGTGGACCTGGTCCCGGGCGGCTTACCTGGGCGCCGGGTGGACCAGGTCCCGCCGTTTCACGCGGGGTCGCGGCGCAACTCCATCGTGGAGCAGTGGATTCCGCCGCCGTTCTTGTGCAGCTCGAAGTACGGGATCCTCACGACCTCGAGGCCGCGCCGCTCGAGCAGGTCGGCGGTGCGAGGCGAGTCGTCGGGCATGATCACGCGGCCCGGCCGCACCGTGAGGCAGTTGATCCCCCACTCCTCGCCGGGGTGACACCAGATCGGCTCGATGCCGAGCTCGGTGAGCCTGTCGAGGAACCAGTGCGGGAGCCCGGGCGCGTCGACGAGAGCCTTGTCGACGTCGACCATCCCGAAGTGGGCGTCGATGTGGATCGAGAACCCGCCCATCGGCACCACGATCAGCTCGATGCCCATCCTGGCCAGGAGCTCCCGCAGCTGCTCGGCCGCCTCGGCGTTGCACCGGATCGACGTCCCGAACGCGGCAACCCGCGGCGTCAGCTTGACGAACGTCCCACCTTCGAGCATCCCGGCGCCGATGATCGTCTGCAGGATCGGGATCCCGAGCGCGGCGACCGCTCGGGTCACGCTGGCCTCCTCACCGCGGCGCATGAGCGGTGCCATCCGCCCGATCACGACGCCGCCCGGAACGGATATCAGGGGGTCACGGGTGTAGATCGCCTTCGTGAAGCGCGGCGCGAGCGGGTCGGCGAAGTGCACGTCCACGCCCTCCGCCTGCAGTGTCTCCACGAGTCCGCGGTGGTGGGCATGGACGAGCTCGAGGTCGGGCGGTGTGGAGTCGGTCCAGTACCAGCCGCCGGCCGGGTCGACCAGCGCCTGCGCGCTCTCGTCCCAGGCGTCGGCGCGGACCTGGGCCAGCTCGTCGCCCGGCCGGCGCAGGAGCACGTCCCTGAGCACGCCGACCTCGTCGTGCGACCCCCACTGCGCGCCCCAGACGCGCTCCAGCTCGCCCGGATCGTGGAACCCGGGCTCCGCTACGGGCGGGCAGAGGACCTGGTGGTACTCGACCGGCGCGCGCGCTGCGTCGTCTCGGAGCATGCCGCGATGGTACAACCCGAGACGAGATGCGCGCCGCCGTCCTTCACGAGCACCGCAGGCCGTTCGCGATCGAGGAGCTCGACCTCGCACCGCCCGGGCCGGCGGAGGTCGAGGTGCGCCTCCATGCAAGCGGGGTGTGCCGAAGCGACTGGAACACCGTGACGGGGGACACCCCGAGCCCTCTCCCGGCCGTCCTCGGGCACGAGGGCGCCGGCGTGGTCGAGCGCGTGGGCCCCGGCGTCGCGACCGTCGCGCCCGGAGACCACGTCGTGCTGTCGTGGCTTCCGTCGTGCGGGCGCTGCACACACTGCACGAGCGGCCGGCCCACCCTGTGCGACGTGGCGGCGCCGGCTCTCCTCGCGGGCACGCTGCTCGACGGGACGACAAGGCTCTCCCTGGACGGGCGCCGCGTCCACCACTACTCGTTCCTCTCGACCTTCGCCGAGCGCACCGTCGTTCCCGAGGCGAGCTGCGTCAGGATCCGCGAGGACGCACCCTTTCCGATCGCGGCGCTCGTCGGATGCGCCGTCACGACCGGCGTCGGCGCCGTGCTGAACCGCGCCCGGGTGACCGCCGGAACATCGGTCGTCGTGGTGGGCGCCGGCGGCGTGGGCCTCTCGGCGATCCTCGCGGCGCGGCTCGCCGGTGCAGCCACCATCGTCGCGGTCGACCCGGCCGAGACGCGGCGCGCGCTGGCCGTCGAGCTGGGCGCGACCCACGCCATCGACCCGGCCGGCGCGGCCGACGGTGTCCGCGAGCTGACGGACGGCGGCGCCGACTATGCGATCGAGTCGAGCGGCGCGGCCGGTGCGGTGCCGGCGGCGTACGCCGCGGTGCGCCGGGGCGGAACGCTGGTGTGCGTCGGCATCCCGCCCGAAGGCGCCATCGTCGAGCTTCCAGGAGCGGCGCTCGTGCGCGACGAGAAGGTCGTGACCGGGAGCCTGTACGGCTCCTGCCGACCGCACACGGACATGCCCATGCTGCTCGACCTCTTCATGTCCGGCCGCCTGCCGCTCGACCGGCTCGTGGGAGCGACCTATCCGCTCGAAGAGATCGACCGCGCCTTCGCCGACATGCGCGACGGCGCCGGTGTGCGCACGGTGATCGACCTCACATAGGGCCGCACCCTTCGATACCGTGCACCCGATGCGCGAAGCGGTCGATCCGGTGGACGGGTGCTTCGGCGAGGCGTGGTCCGGAACGGTGCCGGACGGGAGCCACGTGAACCTCGTCATCGCGCGGCGCGGGTCGCCGACCGCCGCTGCCGCTGCCGCCGCGTTCTCGTCCCCGGGGCCCGGCCACGCCCCGGTGATGGCGTGCCTCGGCGCGGGAAACGCGGTGCGCCCGGCCACGATCGTCCTGAACAAGGCCACGGTCGCCTCCGACCTCCACGGGCGGATCACCTGGGGCGCGGCGCAGCTCGGCATCGCCGCCGGTGTGATGGACTGCGTCGCCGACGGCGTCATCGCCGCCGACGATGTGGGCGAGCTCGTGATCCTGGTCGCGGTGTGGGTCGACCCGGCGGCCGCCGACGAGCCGGCGGTACGCGCCGCGAACCGCGACGCCGTGCGCCGGGCGGTGGAGGATGCGCTCTCGGGCGACCGGTCGGCCCGGGTCCGGGATCTGCTCGATCTCCGGGACGATGCGACGAACGCGTTCTACAGCGGCCGCTAGCGGTGCGGATCGCCTCGATCGAGACGCGTGAGTACCGGCTGCCGCTCGACCCGCCGTTCCCCGCCGCGTGGGATCCGGAGCCTCGCACGCACCTCGACGCGACGCTCACCATCGTCACCGCCGACGACGGGACCGCAGGCTACGCCAGCGGCAACGCGCTTCCCGACCGCGAGCTGCTCGAGCGACACCTGCGCGGGCTCGATCCGACCCGCACGGAGGCGGTGAACGACGTGTGCCGCACCGTGGACTTCCACGGCGGCCGGCCGTGGACGTGCGAGGTGGCCGTCTGGGATCTGGTGGGGCGCGCGGCCGGGGAGCCGCTCTGGCGCCTGCTCGGCGGCCGCAACGAGACGCTCGTGGCGTACGCGTCGACGGGCGAGCGGGTGCCCCGGGACGAGCGCGTCCGCCGCTGCCGGGCGCTTCGCGAATCAGGCTGGCGGGCCGTCAAGCTGCGGCTGGCGTCCCCAGAGCTGCGCAACGAGATCGAGACCGTCGAGGCTGTCCGAGATGCGGTGGGCCCCGAGATGGCGATCATGGTGGACGCGAACCAGGGCTGGCGTATGCCGGGCGACCGCACGCCCGCATGGGACGTGCCGACGGCCACGGCGTTCGCGCGCGCACTGGAGCCGCTCGATATCCATTGGCTGGAGGAGCCGCTGCCGTGCGGCGACGTCGAGGGGTACGCGGCCCTGCGGCAGACGACCGGCATCCGCATCGCGGCCGGGGAGATGGTGCGAACCGGGCACGAGGCTCGCGACCTCATCGTCCGCGGCGGTGTCGACGTCGTCCAGTGCGACGCCGTGCTGACGGAAGGGTTCGAGGGATGCCGGCGCCTCTCGGCGCTCGCCGACGCTCACGGCCGGTCGTGGTCGCCGCATACGTGGTCGCACGGTCACGGCCTGCTCGCCAACCTGCACCTCGCACTCGCCGTCTCCGCGTGCCCGTTTCTCGAGGTGCCGTTCGACCCGCCCGCATGGACGCCGGAGCGGCGCGACTTCCCGCTCCCGACACCGGTCGAGGTCGCCGCGGACGGGGCGCTCGCGGCCCCGCCGGGGGCCGGGCTCGGCGCCGATCCGGACCTCGACGCGCTCGAGCGGTGGAGGATGCGGTGACCGCGACCGAGCCGCTGGTCCTTACGGGGTTCGATCTCACGGCCGGCGACGTCGCGGACGTGGCACGCGGGGGCCGCCGGGTGGAGCTCGCGCCGGAGGCCATGGAGCGCATGGCGCTCGGGTGGGACGTCGTTCGGGAGGCGGTGCGGACCAGCACGCCGGTGTACGGGCTCACCACCGGCGTCGGCGCCCATAAGCGCGTGTCGATGGACGCGCAGCAGCTCGAGCACTTCAATCTCCTCCTGCTCCCGAGCCACCGCGTCGGACAGGGCCCGTACGCACCCGCGGACGTCGTGCGGGCCGCGCTCCTGCGGCTCGTGAACGGCTTCGCGAGCGGGACGACGGGAGTCCGCCCCGAGCTCGCCGCGCAGCTCGTGGAGGCGCTCAACGGCGGGGAGACGCCCGGCGTGCGGATGCTCGGCTCGCTCGGCCAGGCCGACCTGGCTCCGATGGCCGACCTCGCGCACGGGGTGATCGGCGACTTCCCGCTCACGGGCAGCGAGACGCTGTCGCTGGTCAACTCGAATGCGTTCTCAACGGCGATCGGGACGCTCGCGCTCGAGGACTGCCACCTGCTCATGGACTCGCTCGACGTCGCCGGCGCGCTCGACCTGGAGGCGTTCGCGGCGAACCTGAGCGTCCTTCACCCGGCCGTCGCCCGCGTCCGGCCCTACCCGGGCATCGTGACGTCGATCGGGCGCCTGCGCGCGCTGCTCGCCGGGAGCTATCTGTGGGACGACGGCACCGCCCGATATCTCCAGGATCCGCTCACGTTCCGGAACCTCGCCCAGGTGCACGGTGCAGCCCGCGATGCCCTCGACCACGCCGACGCGATGCTCGCCATCGAGCTGAACGCGTCCCAGCAGAACCCGCTCCTCGTACTCGAGGAGCGGCGGTTCATCTCGGTCGCGAACTACGACGTCCTGCCGCTCGCCGCCGCGCTCGATCTCGTCCGGATCTCGCTCGCATCGGTCTTGACCTCGGCGTGCGAGCGGACGCTCAAGCTGCTCGCAAGCCAGTTCTCGGGTCTCCCGCTCGGACTCTCGGCCGACTCCGACTCGCCGGAGGACGCCCTTTCCGAGTTCGGCGTCGCTGCTGCCGCCCTCGCCGGCGAGGCGCGCCTGCTCGCACAGCCGGTCTCGTTCGAGCTCGTGTCGACCAGCATCGCGGAGGGCATCGAGGATCGGATGACCATGGCCCCGCTCGGCGCGCGCCGGCTCGACGAGATGGTCGGCCTCGGTGAGCGCATCGCGGCGATCGAGCTCCTCGTGGCGGCCCAGGCCGTCGACCTTCGCAGGCCGCCGGCGCTCGGTCGCGCCACGGGTGAGCTCCACCGCCTGATCCGGCGGGCGATCCCCTTCACGGGCTCCGGCGAGGAGCCGCCCCAGGATCTGGTGCCGGTGCTGACGCTGCTTCGCTCGGGCGCGGTCGCCGCCTGCGGCGAAGCCCCGTGAGGGCCCGCCGATACACTGACGGCCCGTGATCGTGAATCCGGCGCCCCGGTTCGAGCCGCTGTCCGAGGACGCGCTGGCGACGCTCGACGCGGGCGTCGAGCGGCTCGCCGCGGAGGTCGGTGTCCAGTTCGACCACCCCCGCGCGCTCGACCTCTTCCGCGACGCGGGCCAAACGGTCGACGGGGACACGGTGCGGTTCGACCCCGGCTTCCTGCTCGCACAGGCCGCCCTCGCGCCGCCCGAGTTCTCGATGCGGGCGCGGAACCCGGCCAGAGATCTGCGGATCGGCGGCGACAGCATGGTGTTCTGCCCGGTGCAGGGGCCGCCGTTCGTGCGGATCGACGGCGAGCGCCGGGACGGCACGATGGCCGACCTCGAGCAGCTGATGCGCCTGACGCACATGACCGACGCGCTCGACACCCCCGGCCGGAACATGCTCGAGCCCAACGACATCCCGCTCGACTCACGACACCTGCTGCGGGCCCTGGCCGCGATCCGCCTGACCGACCGCGTGTGGGCCGGCGAGCCCTCGTCGGAGGGCGCGGCGCAGGACTGCATCCGCATGATCGAGATCGTGCATGGTGGGCTCGGCGACGACCCCGTCCTCTTCGCCAACTGCAACGTCAACTCGCCGCTGCGCTACGACGTACGGATGCTCGAGGGGTTGATCGCCTACGCCGAGGCCGGGCAGGCCGCGATCGTCACGCCCTTCCTGTTGATGGGCGCGATGGCGCCCGTCGCCGTGCCGGCCGCGCTCGTGCAGCAGACGGTCGAGGTGCTCGCCGGCGTCGCGCTCGCCCAGCTGGTGCGCCCCGGCGCGCCCTGCATCATGGGGTCGTTCCTGTCGAGCACCGACATGCAGAGCGGCTCGCCTGCATTCGGCGGCCCCGAGTCCGCGGTCGGGCTGTACGCGTCGGGACAGGTGGCGCGCCGCCTGGACCTGCCGTGGCGCTCGGGCGGCGGCACGCTCACGGCAAGCCAGTCGGTCGACTACCAGGCCGGCTACGAGTCGTTCAACACGCTGATCGCCGCGTTCCTCGGCGGCGCGAACGTGTGCTGGCAGTCGGCCGGCTGGCTCGAGGGCGGGCTCGTCACGTCGTTCGAGAAGTTCGTCGCGGACTGCGAGCTCCTCGACCTGCTGCAGTGGCAGTTCGCGCCGCTCGATGTCGACGAGGCGAGCCTGGCGTTCGACGCACACGTGGAGGTCGGCCATGGTGGGCACTTCTTCGGGGCCCAGCACACCCTCGAGCGGTTCCGCGACTGCTTCTGGCGGCCGACCGTGGCGTCCACGGAGAACTTCGACCGGTGGACGAAGAACGGCTCGCTCGACCACGCCGCCCGGGCTTCGCAGCGCTGGAAGAGGCTCATCGGCGAGTACGAGCAGCCGCCGCTCGACCAGGCGATCGAACAGGAGCTCGTCGAGTTCGTGGAGCGGCGGGCCGCCGAGGTCGGCGACACGGTGTCGGTGCGCTAGAACTCGGGCGGGTACCGAAGCGCCCAGGGCCGCAGGCGCTCGAGCACCGCCCGCCGCACCGAGTCACGGCCGGCGTCGGCGGCACGGGCGGCTTGCGCCACCTCCGCGGCCAGCGCCTCCATGTCGACGTGGACCGGCTTGCCGTCGCGCACGAGGACGCGGCCGCCGACGACCACCTCGCGCACGTGCCCGCGCTGGGCGCGACTGACGACGAGGTCGTGAGGGGCGAGCTCCGGCGAGGAGAAGACGCCACGCAGGGCGGCGAGGTCGAGCACCACGGCATCCGCGCAGTAGCCGGGCTCCAGCTTGCCCACTCGCCCGTCGAGACCGGCGATGCGGGCGCCGCCCTCCCACAGGAGCGCGAGCACGTCCCGCGCGCCCAGCATCGGCTCCGGCCCGTCCCAAACCCGCTGCGCCACGTGTGCCGTACGCACCTCCGACAGCATGTCCTCGTCGTCGCCGAGGGCCATATCGTCCGAGCCGAGCCCCACGGTGACGCCCCGCGCCACGAGCCGGCGGATCGGCGCGATGCCGCACGCCAGGCGCAGGTTCGACGAGCAGTTGTGCGCGACCATGGCGCCGCGCTCCGCCATGAGGTCGATGTCGGAGTCGCGCAGGTACACGCCGTGCGCGATGGTTGTGCGCGCACCCAGAACACCCCGCTCGGCCAGCCGCCAGAGCTCGCGCCCGCCGTGGACGGCGTCGCCCCAGTCGCGTTGGCGGCGGCTCTCGAGCGCGTGCATGTGGATGGCCAGGCCCAGCTCGTCGGCCGCCCGGCCGACCTCGTCGAGCAGGTCGTCCGACGCCCACTGCGGAGCGGCGATCGAGAGCTGCACGCCGATGAGCGCGTCGCCGGCGAGGCGGGCGTGCAGCTCGCCGATCGCCTCGATGTAGGTGGTGTTCGGGATGCCGCCTGCGCCCGCCGGCCCACGCACGTCCGCGGCCAGGTCGGCCGGGAGCCCGGCCAGGAACGGCTCGTCGTCGTCGTAGACGTACGTGGCCCGGTCGCGCCAGTACGGCGCAAATGCCGTCCGCAGACCGGACTCGCGATGGGCCCGGAGCGACTGCTCGAGGTCGGCCAGGTAGCTGTCGGGCCCGGCGCCGTAGCCGAGCTTGGACGGGAAGTGGCTATGGACGTGCGCCGTCACGCCGCTCGTCAGCATCAGCATCGACTTGTAGAGCGTGGTCAAGTAGGGGTCGACCGACGGCAGCGAGTGCATCAGCACCATCCAGGGCTCGAACGGCTCGTCCGCAAACCCCATCTGGGCGGTCGACACGCCCTCGGCATGCTGGTGGGCGTTCACCAACCCGGGAAGCACGAGGCAGCCGGGCCCGCCCGCCCGCTGCGCACCGGGATGGCGGCCGGCGAGATCCAAGGCGCCGCCCACCTCGACGACGAGGCCGTCCCGCGCCAGGACGGCCGCCGACTCCAGCCATTCGCCGGCGGCCGAGCGGAGCACCGCGGCTCCCTCGATCAGAAGCTCGCCATCTGCAACGCCGGGTTCGTCCACCCGGCCAGTATCGCAGCCGGCCGGCGTCGCCCCGACGGTGGTAGCGGCGCGTACCCGCGGCGGACGAACCGGCCCCGGCCGGGCTCTGCTGCGAGCGCCCCGTCGCGGACGACGACCTCGCCACGCGCGATGGTCGTCACCGGCCGGCCACGCACGCGCATTCCCTGATAGGTGGAGTGATCGATCGCCGAATGGAGCTCGGCGGCATCGACCGTCCACTCGGCCGCCGGGTCGAAGAGCACGATGTCGGCGTCGTAGCCCGGCGCCAGGCGTCCCTTTTGCCGGAGCCCGTGCAGGCGTGCGGGCGCGGCGCAGCACAGCTCGACCCAGCGGGGAAGGGTGATGCGACCTTCGAGGACGCCGGCGGTGTGCATCAGGGCCAGCCGCACCTCGACCCCGCTCGTCCCGGCGCGGTGCCGCGGCACGCCCGCCTCGTCCGGCACCCGCCTGCGGGGACCGTGGTCGGTCGAGACGACGTCGATCGCCCGGTCCGCCGCCCCCTGCCAGAGCGCGTCGCGGTGCTCGAGCGAGCGGAGCGGCGGGGTGCCCATGAACTGCGGGCCGAGGTCCGGATCGGCATAGAGCTCCTCACCCAGCAGGAGGTGATGCAGCAGCGCCTCGCCGAACGCCTCCTGGCCAGCATGCCGCGCCCGGCGCAGCTCGGCGAGCGAATCGACGGTCGTCAGGTGGAAGATCATGAGCCGGCACCCGGCCAGCCGCGCGAGCGCGAGCGCCCGGTGGGCGGCCTCGCCCTCCAGCACGGGCGGGCTGATCGCGGGGAACGAGTCCGGCCCCGTGCGGCCGAGCGCCTCGAGCTCACGCCGGAGCTCCTCGACCATCGTGCCGTTCTCGGCGTGCACGACCGCCATCCCGCCTCCGTCGGCGACGCGCTGCATCGCCCGAAAGATGATGTTGTCCGGAAGCTGATAGGTCTCATAGCTCATGAAGAGCTTGATCGTCGGGCACCCCTCCGCCATCACATCCGGGATCTCCGCGACCCGCTCGAGTGAGGGCTCCCGCAGGTTCACGTGCAGGCCGTAGTCGATGACGCACGCGCCGTCGGCCTCGCGACGGCGCCGTCGCAGGCCTTCGAGAAGCGGCGTCCCGGGCTCGAACTGCGCCTGATCGACGATCGTGGTGACGCCGCCGAACGCGGCGGCGATGCTGCCCGTCTCGAACGTGTCGTCGTAGACGTGGACCGGACGGTCGGTGCGCATGTGGACGTGAGCGTCCACCGCGCCGGGGATCACATAGAGACCGTCGGCGTCGATCTCGCGCCGGCCGCGCAGCCTGGCACCGATGGTCGCGATGCGCTCGCCGTCGACGGCCACGTCGGCGACCACGTCACCGCCCGCACCGATCAGCCGACCGCCGCGGATCACGAGGTCGTGAGCCGTCATCCGGCGACGGCAACCCTCCCGCCGGACGCCAGCGCCCGCTCGCAGGCGAGCGCAACCGCGAGCGTTCCGGCGGCGGCCTCGACGTCGCAGGCCACGCGCGAGGGATCGCCACCTCGGACCGCATCGAGGAAGCGCTCGAGACCGCGCCGGATCGGTGGTGCCGACGCGCGGAGCGAGACCTCGGTGCCGTCACGAGTCCCGCGGGCGGCGAAGCCGGGATCGAGCTCCACCGAGATGCCCGCCCGCGCGGTTACGAGCTCGAGCGAATAGGCCGAGGGCAGCTCCGGCCGGGTCCAGGCGACCAGGACGCTCCCAAGGCCGCCGGCCCGAAACCCGAGGGTGAGCGTGACGACGTCGTCGATGTCGGACTCGGGCGGCCGGTCGCCTCCGGCCAGGTCGACCCGCGCACCCGCCGCCTGCACCCACTCCACCTCGCCGGCGATCGCCCGCTGGAGATCGATGTGGTGGCTCGCTCGCTCGAGCACCTGCCCGCCCCCTTCGGCCTGGTGGACGAACCAGGGCCGCCCGGCGGTCGCCCCGACGCTGTAGGAGGCCAGCAGGCCCAGCGCGTCGTCCTCGACGACCGACCGCAGGTCGGGGAGGAAGTCGATCGCCCGGTACTGGTATCCGACCGCGACGACCGCGCCCGGGGCGCGCGCGGCATCGGCAATCGCGCGGGCATCTTCAAGGGTCCGGGCGACGGGTTTCTCGAGGTACACCCCGAGCCCACGTTCCAGCGCGGCCAGGCAGGGGGCGCGGTGCGCCATGGGCGGCGTGCAGACGACGACGGCGTCGAGCTGCTCTCGGTCGAGCATGACCTGCCAATCGTCATAGGCGGTCGCGCCCGATGCAGCGGCCAGGCGGCCGGCGCGCTCGCCGTCCAGGTCTGCGACGGCAGCCAGCGCGACACCGTCCAGCGCCGCGGCGCTCGCCGTGTGCTCCCCGGCGATCCATCCGGCGCCGATCATGGCCAGGCGCACGCTCACGGGACCTGCTCCAGTGGCACCTCGACACCGGCGAAGTCGGGGGCGTAGACCGGCCGGCACAGCACGATCGCGGCCGCCGCGGCGGCCGCGGCGAGGAACGCAGCACCGAGCGTGAACAGGAGCTCGGGCCGGTGGAAGCTGGCGAGCAGCCAGCCCGATGTCGCGGTCATTGCGGCGATGACGCCATACTCGCAGACGTTCCAGGTCACGGTCGTGCCCGGCCGGTGCGACGGCTCTGTCCGGGCCAGGACGGAGTCGACGATCAGCGGCCACGCGCCCGTGGTCACGAAGGCGACGGCGATCAGCACGAGAACGAAGAGCGGGGCGCCGACCACGCTGGTCGACACGGAGAGCAGCAGGCTCAGGACGGCGCCGGAGCCGAGCAGGATCAGGATCGCCGTGCGGTGACCGTGCTCCCGGCACGTAACGCGGCCCGCGAGCGTGCCGCCCACCTTCCCGGCCTGGACGCCGGCGAACGTCAGGCCAACGACCACCGGGGCGAGATGGAACTGCCTGACCAGCACGAGCGGCGCGAGGGGCAGCATCATCGCGAGCGCCGAGACGAGCAGCAGATCTGGCAGCTGCATCGCGATGGCGGTCGGGTCGGCGCGCGGGCGGATGCGGCGAGATGCGCCGGCCGCTCCGGCGCCCCGCGTCGGGCGCCACAGCCCGAGCGCAACGAGCATGGCCGCCGTTCCGATGGCGTAGCTCAGCTGCACGGCGAGGGCCTGGTCGGCACCGGTGCGGCGCAGCAGGGCCACGGCGAGCCCGGCGAGCGCCGATCCGCCGGCGACGCCCAGCGTGTAGGCCGCGTAGTGGAAGGCGAACCCTCGCTCGCTGCCGGTGGCGCCGGAGGAGCGGCCGAGGAGCGTCTGGCTGCTGACCCAGAACAGGCCGATGCCGGCCCCGACGAGGGCGATCCCGACCAGCATGAGGGCGGTCGTGGCCGCCGCCAGGAGGACACCCTGGCCCAGCGCGGTCACGAGCATCGACGCCGCGAGGACGTTGCGGGTGCTCCCGACGAGCCGGCCCAGCGGAGCCGCGCCGAGCGCGCCGCAGGCCACGGCGACGGTCACCGAGGCAAGCAGCTGGCCGGCGAGCGAAGCTGGGCGGTGCAGCGCCGCCACGTGCATCGGAACGGCGACGGCCAGCCCGCCGAAGGCCATGCCCGACAGGGTGGAGACCGCATAGAACCCGCGTCCCGGCACCGACATCAGGCGGCGCGGTGTCCCAGCGCCTCGGAGACGCGCGCGGCGGCCTGGAGGGCGGCGGGCAGGAGCTGCTCGCGCAGCCGCCGCTCGTCGACCCGGAACCGCGGGCCGCCGAGGGCGATCGCCGCCACCACTCCGCCCCGCTCGTCGCGGATCGGCACGGCCACGCCGGTGTAGCCGTCCTCGGCGTCGCCGACCCGAACGGCATACCCGAGGCGACGCACCGCCGCCAGCTCCGTCTCGGACAGCCCGGGCGCCGCCGGCGGCGCCTCGGCCACGAGCCGGTCGATCACGTCGGCCGGCTGGTAGGCCAACAGCAACCTGCCTGTCACGCCCTCGGTCAGCTCCTGGCGGACGCCCACCCAGTCGACGTTCACGGTCACATGCGGGCTCGATGCCTGGTCGAGATACGTGATGCGGTGCCCGTCGAGGACACCGAGCCACGCCGTCTCGCCGGTACCGTCGCGCAGCTCTCGCAGCAGCCGGCCGGCGCGGGCCCGCACGGGGAACCTGTTCAGGACGAATCCTGCCAGCGGCACCAGCCCCAGACCGAGCCGATAGCCGCCCGCGGCGTCGTCGAGCTCGAGCAGGCCCCGGCGCTCGAGGGTGGCCATCAGCCGGGACGCGGTGCTGCGGTGCACGCCGAGGGCACGCGCTGCGTCGCCGATCGCAAGTACCGTCCGGCGCTCGTCGAACAGCTCCAGGATGGTGATCGCGCGCTCGACCGCCTGACATCCCGAGACCGCGGGCTCCACGGGTCGATCATAGCCGATGAATGCACCATGTGCACGCTATGTGCACATGGTGCACGCTATGACGGAGGAACCTCGGCCACCGGCGCAATCTCGACGTCGCCCGTCTGAAGACGGGCCAGCTCCTCCGGCTCGATGTGACATCGGTACCGCTCGCCGTCGGAGGTCGCCTGCCACGGCGGCTCGACCGTCTTGCACACATCCCCGACCAGCCGCGGACAGCGGGTGTGGAAGCGGCAGCCGCTCGGCGGATCGGCGGGGCTCGGCAGGGTGCCGTGGAGCTTCATCCGCGCCTTGGCGTCCGGCTCGAGCGTGGGGATGGCGGAGAGCAGCGCCTCGGTATAGGGGTGATGCGGCGCCTCGAACACGGCATCCGCCGGCCCCACGTCGACGATCTGGCCCAGGTACATCACCGCGATCCGGTCGGCCACGTAGCGGACGACGGCCAGATCATGGGAGATGAAGACGTAGGAGACCCTGTGCCGCCGCTGGAGGTCAATCAGGAGGTTCAGGATGGCGGCCTGCACCGAGACGTCGAGCGCCGAGGTCGGCTCGTCGCACAGCACCATGGACGGGTTCCCGGCGAACGACCGCGCGATCGCGACCCGCTGCTTCAGGCCGCCGGAGAGCGACGCCGGCCGGACGTCGAGATGGCGCGGCTCGAGCCGCACCGACCGGGCCAGGTCGTTCATCTCCTCGTCCTGCTTGTCCTTGCCCCGGACACCGGCCAGCAGCTCGAGGGAGCGCCGCAGGATCGCGCGCACGGTGTGGCTGGGGTTCAGAGCGTTGTCGGGGTTCTGGAACACCATCTGGAGCTGCCTGCGAGCCTCACGGTCGCGGTTGCTCTTCGTCACGTCGCTCTGATCGAACTCGATCGTGCCGGCGCTGGGGTCGAGCAGGCCGACGATGCACTTCGCAAGCGACGTCTTGCCGCTCCCGGACTCGCCGACCAGGCCGAGCACCTCGCCGCGGCCGACCTCGATGTCGACCCCGGCGACGGCGACCACCTGGTTCCCGCCGGACCCGTACGCCTTGACCAGGTCGTCGACCTTCAGAAGGACGCCGTCGGAGGCCGCCTGCTCTGTCGCAGCCTCCTCCTCGGCGGGGCGGCCGCGGGGCGGGATCTGCGGCACCTCCTCGTGGTAGAAGCACCGTGCGCCGTGTCCCGCTGCCACCGGCTCGATCGGCGGAGGCTCCGCTCGGCAGCGGTCGCGGGCGATCGGGCAGCGCTCGGCGTATACGCAGCCGGGGATCTCGGCGCCGATCGGCGGCAGCGAGCCGGGGATGGGGTCGAGCCTGTCGACGTCCTTTCGCATCCCCATGCGCGGCATGCAGCGCAGCAGCGCCAGCGTGTAGGGATGCCGGGGGTTCTGGAAGAGCTCGCCGGCCGGCCCCTCCTCGATCAGCCTCCCGGCGTAGAGCACCCCCACCCGCTCGCACATCCGCGCCACGATGCCGAGGTTGTGGCTGACGAAGAGGATCGACGCGTCGAACTGCGTCCGCAGCTGCCCCACCAGGTCGAGCACCTCCGCCTCGACCGTGGCGTCGAGGCCGGTCGTCGGCTCATCCAGCACGAGCAGGTCCGGGTCCGTGGCGAGCGCCATGGCGAACATGATTCGCTGCTGCTGGCCGCCCGAGAGCTCGTGCGGGTAGCGCCGCACCACGCGGTCAGGCGCCGAGATCTGCACCGTCGAGAGCATCTCGACGGCGGCGGCAAGCGCTTCGCTTCGGCCCATGCCCTTGTGGAATCTGTAGACCTCTGCGATCTGCTCGCCCACCTTGATCGACGGGTTGAGCGCCGTCCCCGGATCCTGGTAGACCATCGCCATGCGGTCGCCACGCCACTTCCGGAGCGTGGCCCCGGTCGCGGTCAGCACGTCCTCGTCCCCGAACATGATCCGGCCCGCCTCGACCTCGGCGTTGTCAGGCAGGTAGCGCATGAGCGACATCGCCACCGTCGTCTTGCCGCAGCCCGACTCGCCGACGAGGCCGTACGCCTCGCCGGCGCCGATCGAGAACGAGACGTCGTCGAGCACGCGCAGCAGCCTGCCCCGCCGCCGGTATGCGACGGTCAGGCCCTCGATCCGCACCGCCTGCTGCCGGTCGGCCGCGATCACTCCTCGATCGCCCGCCGCAGGCCGTCCGCCACGAGGTTCACGCCGACCACCAGGGTCGCCAGCGCGGTGGCGGGGAACAGCACCATCCACCATGCCACCTGGAGGTATGCGCGGCCGTTGGCGATCGCGAGCCCCCAGTCGGGCGAGGGGTCCTGGATCCCCAGGCCCAGGAACGCCAGGGTGGCCGCCGCGAAGATGGCGTACCCGAGCCTGATCGTGCCCTCGACCAGGATCGGCCCGGTGATGTTGGGCAGGATCTCGGCGACCATGATCCGCGGGCCGCGTTCCCCGCGCAGGCGGGCCGCGGACACGTACTCGCGCTCCCGCTCCACGATGACCGCCGACCGGACCGTGCGGGCGATCAGGGGGGTGAAGATGATGCCGATCACGAGGATGACGTTGCGCGTCTCGCGGCCCAGCGAGGCCAGGACGAGCACGGCCATGATGATGAGCGGGAAGGCCAGGAGCGCGTCCACGATCCGGCTGAAGATGTCGTCGACCCAGCCTCGGTAGTACCCCGTGATCAGCCCGAGCGTGGTGCCGCCGGCCAGGCCGAGCAGCGTCGCCAGGGGCGCGACCGTCAACACCGGCGCCGAGCCCGCGATCACCCGCGAGAACACGTCCCTGCCGAGGTTGTCGTTCCCGAACCAGTGGTCGACGCTCGGCGAGGCCAGCGTGGCGCTCGGGTCGACCGCCTGGGGTGGATCGGGCACGATCCACCGCCATAGCAGCGCCGAGACGACCCAGAACAGCACGATGCCGAAGCCGACCAGAAACGTCTTGGAGTGAAGCAGCGCCCGCATGAGCTCCGCGCGCCGCTGCCGTCGCAGCTGCCGCACATCGACGGGGGGCGCGCCGCCCGGCAGGTCGCCGGCCAGCCCTGCCTGGTCGACGGCGCTCACGTGGCCAGCCTCACCCGCGGGTTGAGGAACGCCGAAAGGACATCGGCCGTGAAGTTGGCCGCGGTGTAGATGAGGGCGATCATCAGCACGGACGCTTCGAGCGTGGGCAGGTCGTGCCCGGTCGCGGCGTTCAGGATCAGCTGGCCGATGCCGGGGTAGTTGAACAACGTCTCGACGACGACCAGGCCGCCGACGAGATACCCGACCTGGACGCTCACGACGGCGATCGTCGGAAGAAGCGCGTTTCGCAGCACATGCCGGACGATGATGTACCGCCTGGGGAGCCCCTTCAGGACGGCGGTGCGCGTGTAGTCCGAGCGCAGCGCCGCGATCGTCCCCTCGCGCGCCATGCGTGAGATGTACCCGAACAGGACGAACATCAGCGGGATCGACGGCAGCAGGCACTGGCGGACGATGTCGACCGGATCGGGGTCGGGCACCTGGGACGAGACGGGCAGCCAGCCCAGCTGCACGGCGAACACGACGATCACGACGACGCCGACGACGAACTCGGGCAGGGCGACGAACGACAGGCCGGCGATCGAGACGATGCGGTCGACCGACTTGCCGTAGTTGAGCGCGGCGAAGACCCCGAGCGCCACCGAGAAGGGCACGATGAGCAGGAGCGCGAAGCCGCCCAGGATCAGCGAATTCTTCAGCCGCTCGAGCACCAGCGGCCGTACTGCGACGTTCTGGATCGGCGACGTGCCCCAATCCCCCTGGATGAAATTCCCGGCCCAGGTGAAGTACCGCTTCACGAGCGGCTCGTCGGCGCCGAGCTGGTGGTCGAGCTTCTCGACCTGCTGCTGGCTGGCATACGGGCCGAGGATCGTGCGGCCCACGTCGCCGGGGAGAACCTCCGCGGCGGCGAAGACGGCGAACGACACAATGACGAGCGTGATCGCCGTGAGGCCGAGCCGCTTCAGCACGTAGCGCCCCATGGGCGGATCCTACCGGTGGGTGGAAGCGGGCCGGCGCCGCGGCGGAGCAGCGCCGGCCCCGGAAATCACGCCTTCCACATCGCCCTGGCATCGAGATGGAACGTCGGGCCGGGGGCGATGCCGTTGACGTTCGTTCGCCGGGCGCGCAGCTCGTGAATCCAGTAGGCGATCACGTCGGGCACCTCATCCTGCTGGATCTGGGCGGCCTGGATCGCCAGGTCCTTGCGCTTCTGCTCGTCGACCTCGCCCTCGAACTGCTGGACGAGGCTGTCGAACTGCTCGTTGCACCAGTGCGCCGAGTTCCACGCGCCGGCGTTCGAGAGGTCGGGCTTGGGCACCGACCTGCACAGGTACGCCGGGTCGATCGTCTGGCCGGCCACGCCGCGCGCGCCCCAGTCGGTGATGCCGAACGGCACCTGCAGCCACGGCTGGTTCGCGCCCGTGCCGTAGAACTTCGTCTGCGGCTGGATGTCGAGGTTCACGTTGATGCCGGCCGGCGCCAGCATCTGCTTTACGAACTGGGCGTACTGCGGGATCTCGAGGAACTGCTCCGTCGTCAGCGTGACGTTGAGGTTGCTGGCACCGGCGCTCGAGAGGAGCTGCTTCGCCTTGTCGATGTCCTGCGTGCGCTGCGGGACGTCGGCCGTCGTGGGCGAGCCGGGGTAGATCGGCGCGAAAGCGTGGTCGTTGCCGAGATCGGCGCGGCCGTCGAACAGGCCCTGCACGAGTCCCGGCCGGTCGAGCGAATACGCGACCGCCTGGCGCACCTCCGTCTTTTGGAACGGATCCTGGTCGGCCCGCATCTGCAGCGTCCGGTACTCGCTCGAGGGCGTCTCGGTCACCGTGATGTTGGAGTCGCTGAACAGGGCCTGCGACCCCTGGAAGGGCACCTGCGGGAAGACGTCGATCGATCCGCCCTGGAGCGCGAGGACGATCGGCGGCGTGTCGGCGAAGTACTTGATCTGCACGGCGTCCAGGTACGGAAGCCCTTCGCCCCAGTAGGTCGGGTTCTTGACATACGTCGCGCCCTGGTCGGCCGAGAACGTCTTGAGGATGAACGGTCCGGTCCCGATCCCACCCTTCGTGAACGTGCCGATCTCATAGTTCGCCGGCAGGACGACCGAGTTGTAGTTGAACGACGACACGAGGTACGGGAAGTCGCCGTACGGCCGGTCGAGGTGGAAGTTGACCGTCTGCTCGTCGACCTTCTCCACGTTGCCCTTGGACAGCACGCCCGCGAACGCCGAGAGCGCGGCCGAGCCGACCTTTGGGTCCGTGATCCGGTCGAACGACGCGACGACGTCGTCGACTGTGAACGGTGACCCGTCCTGCCACTTCACGCCCTGGCGGATGGTGAACGTCCAGACGTCCGGCGTCGACCCGGCCGTCCACTTCGTGGCGAGCCGCGGCTGCAGCACGTATTTCTCGTCGGGGAAGACGAGGTAGTCGCACGCCAGCTGCGTGGTCATGATCGACCCGGTGTTGAACATCGTCACCGGGTCGACGTCCTGTGCCGGGCTCGTGATCCCGAACACCCCTGTGCCGCCGCGCTTGACGGCGCCGGCGCTGCTCGAGCCGCCGCCGCCAGAGCTCGAGCTCGAGCCGCCGCCGCAGGCCGCCAGGATCGCCGCGAGCGCGGGGAGGGACGCGCCGATGA
The DNA here is from genome assembly GCA_963709425.1 of uncultured Actinomycetes bacterium. Classification (GTDB taxonomy): domain Bacteria; phylum Actinomycetota; class Thermoleophilia; order Gaiellales; family JAICJC01; genus JAICJC01. The sequence goes on from CAVPWG010000004.1 coordinate 323,878, forward strand.
CGCTCGCACGAACGAGCAGCTGCTGGCGATTCATCCTGCCCGCTTTCGCCTCTTCGTAGAGGTGGTACTCGAGATCGTTCACACAATCCTCGCTTCCTGGTCGCTGCGCGTACTGCTCGTTGGACGGTGGTTTGACGGAACAGGTTGGCAGATCCGTCAGATGTCACCCGCCGCGCCGGCACGCGATCAGCCCACGGGCGGCCGCGTCGTCCATCAGCCCGTCGAGACGAGTCCGAACCCGGACCAGCGACCGTACCACATCCGGATTTTCATCAGCGCGGCCGCTCCGACGCGCCCTCCCCGATCGCACGCATGAGGCCCAGGACGACGTCCTCCCGCCATTCGCGGGCGGCAACCTGGACCCCGACCGGCAAGCCCGCCGAACCCTGATCCTCGGCCGCCGCGACGGTGGTGACCGCTACGACCCCGGCCGGGTAGCCGAGCAGATTCCAAAGCGACGTGTAGCTCTGACCGCGGATCACGTCGCCGCTCGTCCCATGGGGAACCGCGGGCACGGGATAGGCCGGGCAGAGGACGCCGTCCAACGCCTGCGCGTCGAGGGCGCGAGCGAACGTCCGCCGGTATCGGGCGATGTGCGGCTCCAAACCGGCGCCGCCCCGCGGGTCGGCGAAGTCGCCGGAGGCGGCATCCGCGATCGCCGCCGCGACACGCGGGTGCGCCGCTGTGCCGTCCAGCATCCGCTCGAGCGCCGACCCTCCGTCGGCGCGGAAGGCTGCGTCGAACAGGGTGAGCGCGTGGTCGGCCGCCGGCGGGGTGAAGGGCTCGACGACCGCACCGGCCCGCGCCGCCGCGGCCTCCGCCTCGCCGACGGCGCGTCGCACCGACTCGGACGGGGCGAACACGCCGTTGTCCCGGAAGACGCCTACGCGCAGTCCGGTCGGGGATGCTGCGACGACGGGCGCAGCACGCCCTTCGGCAGCCCCGGAGTCGAGGGCCCGAAGGGCGATCTCGATGTCGGCGGGGTCGCGGGCGAGGATGCCGGGTTGGTTCGCGATCCACGGGAAGCCGGCGAACAGCCGCTCGTCGAGTGTCCCCGCCAGTGACAGCCGGCCCGCGGTCGGCTTCAACGCCGCGATGCCGCAGCAGTGGGCGGGGATTCGGACGCTGCCGCCGATGTCGGAGCCGATCGCGAGCGGCACCACGCCGGCGGCCACGAGCGCCGCGTCGCCGCCGCTCGAGCCGCCCGGCGTACGATCGAGCGCCCGGGGGTTGTTGGTGCGGCCGTACACGGGGTTGTCGGTCTCGGCGAACCACAGCAGCTGCGCCAGGTTGCCCTTGGCGACGACCACGGCTCCGGCGGCGCGCAGGGCGGCCACGACTGCCGCGTCGCGCCGCGAGCGGTCGTCGGCAAGCGCCAGGACTCCCCCGCTCGCGGCGGTTCCGGCGATCTCGAACGACTCCTTGACGCTGACCGGAACGCCCGCGAGCGGCAGACCCCGGGCTTCCGCCGCGTCGAGCGCACCGGCCGCGGCGAGGGCCTTCTCGTAGAGCGGCACCGCGACAGCGTTCAGCCGGGCATCGGCGCGCTCGGCCCGCCCGACCGCAGCCGCCACGATCTCGGCGGCCGATGCCTGCCGGTGGTGGACGAGCCCGGCCAGCTCCGCGGCCGACATCCCGTCGCGCGCCATGCCCTTACACGTCGTGTGCGAGCCGCAGCCCGGCGAAGATCTGACGCCGGACGGGCAGATCCCAGTTCCGGAACGTGTGCCGGCCGACCTTGCCGTGCGTGGCCCACGAGCCGCCGCGAAGCACGCGGTACCGGCCGGTGCCGAAGAAGACCGCCGAGTAGCCGTCGTACGGGAACGCCTGGAACCCTGGGTACGGCTCGAAGCTGGAGGTCGTCCACTCCCAGACCTGGCCGACATGGGAGAGGTGCGGGACCGCCCGCTCCCACTCGGCCTCGGTCGGCAGCCGCGCTCCGGCCCAGCGCGCGTAGGCCTCGGCCTCGTGGAAGCACACGTGCTGGACGGGCTCGTCCGGAGGCAGGCGCTCGACCCGCCCGAACCTCAGGCGGGACCACCCTGTCGGCGAGGGGCGCCAGTACATCGGATAGGCCTCGCCTTCGGCGTCGAGCCATTCGACTGCCGCCTCGCTCCAGAGCCCGCGATCGACATATCCCCCAGCCTCGACGAACCGCGCGTACTCGGCGTTCGTCACCGGGTGCGAGTCGATGGCGTAGGCATCGACACGGCGGACGTGGGCGGGCTGCTCGTTGTCGTAGGCCCAGCCGACGTCGTCGGTCCCCATCGTGAACTCGCCGGCGTCGATCGGCACGGCGGCCGCCCGCCCCTCGACCCGCGCCGGGCGCCAGAGATCGGCGAGTGGGTGGACGAGATCCTCGCGGATCTGAAACGCCTGGAGCATCGTCTCGTTGTGCTGATGCTCGTGCTGGATCACCATGTGGTACGCGTACCCGCCGCGGCGCAGCGGCTCGCCATCGGGGAAGCGCTCGTCCGGCAACCGCCGGAACACGCGCTCGCGGACGTGCGCGACGTAGTCATACGCCTCGGCCGGCTCGAGCAGCCCCAGCCCCGAGCGCTCCGACCGCTCGTGCTCGCAGGCGTTGTAGATGTCCTCGAAGCGGCGCTCGGTCGGGGGCTCCCCGTGGAGCGTGCGCAGGAGCCACAGCTCCTCCTGGTGTCCGATGTGGGCCAGATCCCAGACGAGCGGCGACAGGAGCGGCGTCGGCTGGATCGTCAGATCGCTATGCGACAGGGGTGCCAGCGCCCGCAGCGTGCGCTCCCGCGCGGCCTCGAGGACGAACCCGATCCGGAGCGCAAGCGGGCTGGTGTGAACGCCGGTCGGCATCCGCGGCAGTATCACAGAGCGGGCATACCCGCTCGGAGGGCCTGACTACACTCGCCGGCATGATCACCGCCCACACCGACGTCGTCGGGAGCCTGCTGCGGCCGCCGGACCTGCTCGAGGTGCGCGAGCGGTTCGACCGGGGCGAGGCGTCCGCGGCCGAGCTGAAATCGGCCGAGGATAGGGCCGTTGACGGCGCCGTCCGCCTGCAGGAGCAGGCGGGCATCGACATCGTGACCGACGGCGAGATGCGGCGACTGTCCTTCCAGAGCGGGCTTCCGGATGCCGTCGACGGCTTCGGCGAGGTGCCGCTCGAGGCGTACCTGTGGGGCGACTGGCACGGCGACGAGGTCGGCGACCGGTCGACCGAGCGTCCGGCCGGGCTGGGCGTGCGCGAGCCGCTCCGGCGCCGTCGGCACATCGCGGCCGAGGACTTCACGTACCTCCGAGGCCGGGCGGTCGCGATACCGAAGGTGACGCTCACGAGCCCCAGCCTCTACGCCAACCTCTGGTCGCCGACCCACTCGCGCGACGCCTACCCCACGCTCGACGGCTTCCTCGAGGACGTCGCGGCGATCACGCGGGACGAGATCGCCGAGCTCGCCCGGCTCGGCTGCACGTATGTCCAGCTGGACGCTCCTCACTATCCGCTCCTGATCGATTCGCGCACCCGAGCCTTCTACGAGGCCCAGGGGTGGTCGGCGGAGCGATGGCTCGACCGCGGCATCGAGCTCGACAACTGGGTGATGCGCGGCCACCCGGGGGTGACGTTCGGCTTCCACCTGTGCCGCGGGAACCAGGGCTCACGGTGGCTCGCGACAGGCGGGTACGAGCCGATCGCCCAGCGGGTGTTCAGCGGCGTCGAGGCTGACCGCCTCCTGCTCGAGTACGACGACGAGCGGTCGGGCTCGTTCCAGCCGCTCGACCAGGTGCCCGACGGCCGGATGGTGGTGCTCGGGCTCGTCACGACGAAGTCCGGCCGGCGGGAGACCTCCGCGGAGCTCGAGGGCCGCATTCGCGAGGCCGCGGCCCACGTCGACCTGGAACGGCTGGCGATCAGCCCACAATGCGGCTTTGCCACCTCGGTGGTCGGGAACGCCGTGACGTTCGACGACCAGCGGGCGAAGCTCGAAACGCTGGCGCACACCGCCCAGCGCGTGTGGGGGTAGAAACACGCCGTGGGGGGAATCGTGGCTCCCACCCCGTCAGTACGTCACAATCCGGCCGGTGCCCACCTCTGACCACATTCCCGACGTCCTCGTCGCGTGCCCCGGGCAGCGCGACCGCCTGAATCTGGCCGACGAGCGCATCCTGGAGCGGTTTGCCGTCCAGCTGGCCGGTGAGCCGATTCGCCCAGGGTTCGACGCGACGGGGTTCATCGACCACATGGCGCGGTTCGGGCCGGCGGTCGCCGGCGTGATGGGATCGAGCGACGCCACGGGCCATCTGGCCGCCGTGCTCGCCGAGCGCCTCGGCCTGCCCGGCCCGGGCCGGGCCGGGTTCATGCGCTGCCACGACAAGCTCGCGTCGCGCCGGATCCAGGCCGAGGCCGTGCCGGGCGCGACGCCCGCGTTCGCTGAGGTCGATCTCGACGCGCCCGAAGGACAGCCGCCGCTGCCGTTTCCCTTATTCCTGAAGCCTGTCTCGGCACACCTCTCCCAGCTCGCGTACAAGATCGACTCGCATGCCGAGTACACGGCAGCGCTCGCCGAGGCCCGCGCCCACATCGACGCGGTCACCGCGTACGACCGGGCCCTCGAGGGGCGGACGTTCAGGACACTCGTCGCGGAGGAGCTGCTCGACGGCCTGCTCGTGACGTTCGAGGGGTTCATGTGCGGCGGTGCGATGACACCGATCGGCGTGACCGACGCCGTGATGCACCCGAACGGGATCAGCTTCCTGCGTTTCGAGTACCCGAGCGCCCTCCCCGCCGAGGTGCACGCGGCGATGGCCGAGGTCGCCGCCCGGCTGATGCCGGCGCTCGGGTTCGACCGATCGCTCTTCAACATCGAGTTCTTCGTCCGCCCCGACGGATCGGTGACGATCGTGGAGGTGAACGGGCGGATGGCATCGCAGTTCGCGCCGCTCGTCAAGGCCGTTCACGGCGTGTCGTCGTACGAGCTCCAGCTCGAGATCGCAAGCGGAGGGACGCCTGCCCTCCCGCCGCCCCGCGAAGATCTGGTCGCGGCGAGCTTCCTCATGCGTACCTACGAGGACGCGATCGTGCGCTCAGTTCCGGACCCCACCGCCGTCCTCGAGCGGTTCGGCCACGCCCACGTCGAGGTGCTCGTGCGTCCCGACCAGAGGCTGTCCGAGAACGATGACGACGTCGTGAGCCATCGGCTCGCCGTCATCGCGCTCGCCGGTCCCAGCCGGGAGGCGGTGCTGAGGCGCTACGACGCGGCGGTCGCGTTGATGCCGTTCGAGCTCGAACCGCTGCCGGCGCGGGTTTAGCCGCCGCCCCGAGCCCGCCTGACCGGCGGGCCTAGACGTGTCAGCCGTGGCCGTCGAAGCCGACGGAGACGACCCGGCCATCCTCCACCACGGTGGGCACGGTGCGCGTCCCGTCCGTGAAGCGGATCAGCTCGGCGCGCGCGGCCGGGTCGGCCTTGGCGTCGATCTCCTCCCACTCGACACCCTGCGAGCGGAACCGGTCGCGCTGCTCCTCGCACCACGGGCACCCGGGCTTCATGTACATGACGAGCGTCACGCCGGGAGCCCTGCGCTTCGCTTCGGCAGGCGCGCGACGGCGCTCACGTCCTCGTCGCCGTGGCCGGCCTCGACGAGCTCGTCCTCCTGCGCGGCGACGGCCGAGCTGACCGCCAGCGGGAGCCCCTCGCGGGCCGCCTCGTCGAGCGCGATGCCGAGGTCCTTGCGGTGGAGCGCGAGCTTGAAGCCCAGCGGATAGGTGTCGTCGACCATGTTGCCGGCGCGGTTCGAGAGCACCCACGAAGCTGCGGCGCCGGCCGAGAGCGCCTCGAGCAGCTCCGGCATGGGAAGGCCGGCTGCCTGCGCGAGGGCGATGCCCTCTCCCACGCTGGCGTAGGTGCCCGCGATCATGACCTGGTTCACGGCCTTGGCCATCTGCCCGGCGCCGCTCGGCCCGAGGTGCGTGATCCGGCTCCCGAACGCGTTCAGGATCGCGCCGGCACGGGCGAAGTCATCCTCCGTGCCGCCGCAGAAGATGGTGAGCGTGCCCTTCTCGGCGCCCTCGGACCCGCCCGAGACGGGCGCGTCGACCATGCCGATGCCGCGCTCGGCGAGCCGGGCGGCCATGTCGGCGGTCGCCGACGGCGAGACCGTCGAGCAGTCGACGACGAGCGAGCCCGCTGCGAGGCCGTCGGCAGCACCGCCCGGCCCGAGCAGCACGTGCTCGAGATCGGGTGTGTCCGAGACGCACGTGAGGACCGCATCGGTGCCGTTCGCAGCCTCGGCCGGCGAGGCGGCGCGTGCGGCTCCGAGCGCGGCCAGCGGCTCCTCCCGCTCGCGCGTGCGGTTGTGCACCGTCACTTCGTGCCCCGCGTCGATGAGATGCCGCGCCATCGGCGCACCCATCGTCCCGAGCCCGATCACGGCGACACGCATGCCGGGAGCCTACTCCTCGCTCATGAAGGGGTAGCGGTAGTCGGTGGGCGGCACGAACGTCTCCTTGATCGTCCGCGGGCTGACCCACCGGATCAGGTTCCACATCGAGCCGGCCTTGTCGTTCGTGCCCGACGCCCGGGCGCCGCCGAACGGCTGCTGGCCGACGACGGCGCCTGTCGGCTTGTCGTTCACGTAGAAGTTGCCGGCCGCGTTTCGAAGCGCGCTCGCCGCGTGCTCGATCGCCCGCCGGTCGGTGGCGAACACCGCGCCCGTCAGCGCGTACGGCGACGTCGCGTCGACCAGATCGAGCGTGTCGTCGACGCGCTTCTCGTCATAGACATAGGCGGTGACGACCGGCCCGAACAGCTCGCGCCGCATGAGGTCGAAGCCGGGGTCCGACGTCTCGACCACCGTCGGGGACACGAACCACCCCGTCGAGTCGTCGGTCTCGCCGCCGACGACCACGCTGGCATCGGCCGCGCCCGTCGCCAGCTCGACGGCCTCCTTCTGGGTCGTGAACGACGGCCTGTCGATCACCGCGCCCATGAAGTTTCGGAAGTCGCGCACGTCGCCCATCCTGATCTCCGACACCTGCTCGGCCAGCGCCTCGCGCATCTGCGGCCACAGGTTCGCGGGCGCGTAGACCCGCGATGCGGCCGAGCATTTCTGCCCCTGGTACTCGAAGCCGCCCCGCACCACGGCAGTGACGACGGCGGCCGGGTCGGCGGAGGGGTGCGCGAAGATGAAGTCCTTGCCGCCGGTCTCGCCGACGAGCCGTGGATACGTGCGGTAGCGGTCGATGTTCTGCGCGACCGTCTTCCACATCCCCTGGAAGACGGCGGTCGAGCCGGTGAAGTGGATGCCGGCGAGATCGGCGTGCTCGAGCACCGGGTCGCCGATATCGCGGCCCGAGCCGAGCACCATGTTGATGACGCCGGGCGGGAGCCCCGCCTCCTCGTAGATCTTCATGAGGAAGTGGGCCGAGTAGACGGCCGTCGAGGCCGGCTTGAAGACGACGGTGTTTCCCATCAGCGCCGGCGCCGTCGGCAGGTTCCCGGCGATCGCCGTGAAGTTGAACGGCGAGACGGCGAAGACGAAGCCCTCCAGCGGGCGATACTCGATCCGGTTCCAGATGCCCGGCGAGGAGATCGGCTGCTCGCTCATCAGCCGGTGCATGTAGGAGACGTTGTAGCGCCAGAAGTCGGTCAGCTCGCAGGCCGCATCGATCTCGGCCTGGAACGCCGTCTTCGACTGGCCGAGCATCGTGGCCGCGTTCATCGTGTCGCGCCACGGCCCGGCGAGCAGCTCGGCGGCTCGCAGGAAGACCGACGCGCGCGCCTCCCACGAGAGCGCCGACCATTCGTGGCGGGCGTCGGCGGCGGCGGCGATCGCCCGGGCGACCTCGTCGGCGCCACCCTGGTGGTACTCCCCGAGGACGTGCTGGTGGTCGTGCGGCATGACGACGTCGGCGGTGCGCCCGGTGCGCACCTCCTCGCCGCCGATCACCATCGGGATCTCTATCTGCCGGCCGGCCATCTCGTCGAGGCGGGCCTTGAGGCCGGCCCGCTCCGGGGATCCGGGCGGGTAGTCGCGGACGGGCTCGTTGACCGGCTGGGGAAGGTGGAAGACTCCTGTGCTCATGCCGCCAAGCCTACCTGCGAAGAGTGGGGCCGGGTCTGGCCCTGGGTGCTACGCGCCTGCGGGCGTCTCGGAGGGCAGCGTCAGGAGATCGCGGATCGAGACGATGCCGACGAGCCTGCCGCCGTCGACGATCGGGACGTGCCGGTAGCCGCCGTGCACCATCATCGCCGCCGCCATGCCGATCGTGGCGTCGGGCGCGACCGTGTCCGGGTCGGCCGTCATCCACTGCGAGACCTTGCCCTCGATGGTCCCACGGCCCGCCGCCCGCAGGACGTCGCGCTCCGTGAGAATGCCGACGAGGTGGTCATCCTCGACCACGAGGATCGCCCCGACCCGGCGGTCGGCCATCCGGTGGGCTGCGTCGGCCAGCGTGTCCGAGGGGCTCGCGGCGAGCAGTCTCCCCGACATCACCGCCGAAACGAGCTCGTTCTCGGATCGGCTGTAGGGCATGGGCCGACGATCTTACCCACTACCATCCGACCATGCCCGCTCCGGCCTATGGAGGGAAGCCGTGCGTGTGCCAGCACCGGCTCGAGCTGTGCGACCAGCGCTGTGTCGCCGACATGCTCGAGACGACGTTCTACGTCGCCTGCCTGAAGCTCACCGAACGACGGTGCCTGGTCGTGGGCGCGGGCGATATCGGGCTCGAAAAGGCCGAGGGGCTCCTGGCCTGCGACGCCGATGTCCACGTCATCGCACCCGAGGCGGGCGACGGGATCCGGACGCTGGCGGCGACCGGCGATCTCGAGCTCACCGAGCGGCCGTTCGCGCCGGGCGACCTCGAGGGTCACTTCCTCGCGATCGCCGCGACCTCGGACACCGACGTGAACATCGCCGTCTTCGAGGAGGCGGAGCGGCGATCGATGCTGTGCAACGTCGTCGACGTCCCGCCGCTGTGCAGCTTCATCCTCCCTGCGATCGTCCGCTCCGGCCCGATCGCGATCGCCATCTCGACCGCGGGCGCGAGCCCGGCGCTCGCCAAGCGCATGAAGCGCGAGATCGGCGCGCTCTACGGCCCCGAGCACGCCGAGCTCGCCACCATCCTGAACGACGCCCGCGGCTGGGCCAAGGCGACGCTTCCGACGTTCGCCGACCGGCGCGATTTCTTCGAGGCGATCGTGAACGGGGATCCCGACCCGATCGCGCTTCTGCGGGCGGGCGACCGCGACGGCGTCGAGCGGCTCGTTGCCCAGCGCCGGGCCACGGCGGAACGGGCTCCGGCCGCGACCTGAGCCGGCAGAACGCCTAGGACGCCGCCGAGGCCGCCGCCTCGTCGGCGACGGGTGCCTCGCTCTGGGTTGCCGTGCCGCCCCGGCGGCCGCGCCGCCCGCGGCTCCTGCGGCGGCGATCGCGCCGATCCGGCGACGCCCCGACGGGCTCGCCGCGGGCGATCTTGCGAACCGCACCTGGGCGCGAGTCGCGGACGATCTCGTCGTCGGCGCCGCGAAGCTCGAACTCGACCCGCACGCGGCCGCGGACGCCGGCCGTCTTGAGCTGCGCCAGCACCCGCCGGGCCGCGTCGTCTGCGAGCACCGCCGCCTCCTCGGTCTCGAGCGGCAGCACGAGCCCGGCGCCGTCGACGCGCACCGGTGCGGTGCGATCGCTGCGGTCGGGCTCGTTCAGGAGCTTCGCGACCGCGACGGCCAGCGGCCCGATCTCGGCCGCCGCGGCGCGCACCTCGACCGCGGTCGCGAACGTCTGCTCGCTGTTCCCCGAGAGGCGCCAGCGAAGCTCGGGGCCGACCTGCCCCGAGAGCACCTCGTCGGCATCGTCTCGGAGCCTCACGGCAACCGCCGGCGTCACCTCGACCTCGATGACTCCATCGACGCGCTTCACGGGGGTCGCCGGGGGCGTCGAGCCGACGACGGCGCCGTTGAACGACACCGTCTCGGCCGCCTTCTCCGCCTTCCGCTTCGTCTTCCGCGCCTGCTTGGAGCGCTGCGCCGGAGCGGGGATATTCGACCCGAGGGCCGCCGCCAGCCGGATCGGGTCCTCCGAGAGGGTGCGCCGGGCGGACTCGATCAGCCGCTCGCCCTGCGTGCCGCGCCGCGGCGCCGCAACGGCCAGGAGGGCGGCGCCCGCCTCCAGCGGGGCATCGCGGGCCACCGCGGCCAGCCGCAGGCAGGCCTCGCTGTGCTCGCCGTCGGACTTCGCACCGGCAAGAGCGCCGAGGAGGCTGCGCCCGTCCTGGATGTGGCTTCCGGCATAGCGGTACTCGTGGTCCCGGGCGGCGCGGGAGAGCTGCCACGTCCACGCGACGATCCGGTCGGGCGGCGCCTCGATCTTGCCGTCGCCCATGGCCAGCAACAGCACGCGGGCTCCCTGTCCGCGGTCCTGCTGCCACGTCGGCGCAGCCTCGACAAGGCGGCAGGCCATGGCGAACGTCGTCTGGCTCGGGCCGGCGGCGGCGAGGTCGCCGAGGCTCGAGAGGCGAAGCTTGCGGTGCTTGTTCTCGGCCGCGCACGTGAAGAAGAAGAGCTCTCGCGCCTCGGGCTGGAGCGCGACGATCCGCTCGGTCAGCGTGTGCACGTCGCCCGGCGCGAGCTGGCGGGCGGCGACGGTGGCCCAGGCGCGCTGCTCGTCGAGCGGAAGCTTCGAGGCGTCGACGTGCTTCCACTGGGTGGCGATGACGGCGATTCTGCGCTCCGGGTCGTCCGACACCGGGACGATCCAGTTGGCCTCCTTCACGATCGGGCGCGCGGGCTTGCGCCGGCCGCGGCGGCGGCGCGGCGGCGGCGGCGTCACCAGACCGCCCGGCCGATACGCGTCAACGTCGAGGAGGGAATGGAGCGTCACGACCCGCTCGGAGTGCGGCGCGCCGACCTCGGCGAAGTCGACGACGACGCCGGCCTCCTTGCGCCGGTGCAGGCGCATGATCCGCCCCACCCGCTGCTGGTAGACCCTTCGGCTGGCCGTCGGTGCGAGGTGCATGCAGACGGTCGCCCGCGGGGCGTTCCAGCCCTCGGCCAGGATCTGCGCGTTCACGAGCACGTTCGTCTCGCCGCGCTCGTAGGCGGCCAGCGTCTCGGCAAGCTCGCGCGGCGGCGTGCGGCCCGAGACGGCGGCGGCGGCAAGGCCGATCGCGCGCATCGCCGCCGCCACGCGCTCGGCATGGTCGACGCCCGCGGCGTACACGATGCCCGGTGTGTCGCCAAACCGGCTCTGGTAGAGGTCGGCTGCCGCGAGGTTCAGGGGGTCGATATCGAGGGCCGCGGCCAGCTGGCCCTGGTCGAAGTCGCCGCCGATGATGTCAACCTGCCGGAGCGACGCGATCGGCTTCACACGCACGCACCGAAGCGGGGCCACGACTCCGCGGCGAACGGCCTCGGCGAGCGGGAAGTCGGCCACCTCAGCCGGGAACACGTCGCCTACGTGCTTCTGGAGCAGCTGGTCGGTCGCGGTCATCCCGATGTACACGGGCTCGGAGAAGCGGCGGATGGCCGCTGCCGTCTTCTCGCCGAGCGCGGTGTGCGCCTCGTCGCAGACGACCACGCCGTAGACGTCGCGCTTGATCCGGTCGGCGTGCTTGATGAACCAGGCGTACGTGTTGATCGTGAGCGGCGGGGTGCGCGGGGTCGGCTCGCCGATCAGCACCGGCTCGTGGAGCCGGTCCCCATAGCCCTCGTGGGTCAGGTCGCGGGTGAACTGGTTCACGAGCAGGCGCCTGTGGGTCAGGATCAGGACGCCGGTGGTGCGCGCCGCCTCGACGAACCCGGCCGCGGCAATGGTCTTGCCCGAGGCGGTGGGATGCTTGAACCGGTACCGGCGGCCGGCGCCCAGGTCGGGCTCGTCCGGCTCGTCGACGGAGACCTCGTCGTCGTCGAGCTCGACCGCGGCGACGGCCGGGTCGCGCCAGTCCCCGGCGAAGTCCGCGTCGTCGTCGGCGACCTCATCCTCGTCGTCGTCGTCCTCGTCGTCCGCGTCGTCCTCATCGTCCTCGTCCACGTCCTCGATCTCGTCGTCGTCCTCACCCGGGTCGTAGTCGCCGGTCTCGTGCTCGTCGTCCTCGACGTCGTCGATCTCGCCGTTCCCGTTGCCGTTCTCGTCGTCGTCCTCCCGGAGCGCCCGGCGCTCGAGGTCGCCGATCAGGGCAGCGAGCTGGCCCGCCAGGGCGTCGACCTGGTGGCGGCGCAGAGTGGTGCCCGAGGCCAGCTTCGGCTGGGGGTCGTTGAGGACGCGGTCGAGCCCCATCACGAGCGCGTAGTCGCGCTTCCACTCGTAGCTCGGCTCGGGCAGGCCCCGGTCCATCTCGGCGAGGGCGGCGTCGAGCGCGGCGCGCCGGACCGTGCCCTCGGCAAGCGCGACCACAGGGTCCTCGCCTTCATGCAGTAGCGGCTCCCCGCACCACGCCTCAGCGCGATGGGCGGCCGCTTCGGGGTCGGCCTCGAAGCGAACTGTCATGGGTCCTGCCGTCGGGTGTGCGGGCGCCGTGGGGCGACACCGACGGTCGTGGTCAGTGTAGCCGATCGGCCTCGGCGCGTGCCGCCTGGAGGCCCGATCGCACCAGGGCGCACAGCGGATCGTACAGGCTCGCGCCCGCGGCGACGACGCAGTCGGCGCCGTCGAGACCCGGGTCGAGGATGCCCGTCCTGCCCCCGGCCTCGTCGACGAGCAGGAGGCCTGCGGCCCGATCCCAGTCGCGGATCCCGGCCTCGTAGAAGCCGTCGAGCCGGCCGCCGGCGACCCAGGCGAGGTCGATCGCGGCCGACCCTGCGCGGCGGACGTCGCGCACCCGCGGCACGATGTGCGCGAGCGCGGCCGCCTGGAGGGTGCGCCGTTTCGGCGTGTAGCCGAAGCCCGTGCCGACGAGCGCGCGGGTGAGGTCGCCGAGGTGGGTCGTCCGCACCGGGGCTCCGTTCAGGAACGCCCCGGAGCCGCGGACGGCCGTGAACGTCTCGGCCAGGGACGGGTCGTGCACCACCGCCACAAGGCCGCCCTCAGCGTCGCGGCACGCCACCGAGACGGACCAGGCGGGGATCCCGTAGAGATAGTTGGTGGTGCCGTCGAGCGGGTCGATCACCCACACGAGGCCGGTCGTGCCCGGCCGGTGCCCGCTCTCCTCGGCGATGAGGCCATCGTCCGGCCGGGCGGCCGAGATGGCGTCGAGGAGCAGCCGCTCGGCGTCGCGGTCGGCGTCCGAGACCATGTCCGTGGCGCTGCTCTTCGCGTCGACTCCGCTCTGCGGTCGGCCGAACCGGCCCAGCAGAAGCTCGCCCGCCGTATGCGCCGCGGTCACGGCCAGATCGAGGAGGGTCTCGGTCGACATCCCGGCGAGTCTAGATCGTTGATTCTCCATTCCGTGATGTCCTGGGCGATCGGCAATCGAGGATCTGGATCCTCACCACCGCCGGTCCATATTTTCACCTGCATACGCTGGACTTCTGACAGGTCCTGGTGCATTCTCCATGCATGGGCAGACTCCTGAAGAAACTCAGGCAACGCCGCCGGGACAGGGAGCTCTCGCGCCAACTCGAGCAGCGCTTCCGCGGCCAGGTCGACGCCGCCGCCGAGGCCGCCGCGCGCCTCGCCGACGATATGCGCGAGTAGCGCCTTCGATGATCTAGTCTGGCCGGGTGGGCCGGCTTGGCTACACGCGTCTCCACGACACGCTGCTCGCGGGCCCGATGCCCGTGTCCGAGCGCCATATCGACGCCCTGCGGGCAGAGGGCGTGACAACCGTGATCAACCTGTGCGAGGACCGGGAGTACTGGGACGGCGAGCGTGCCGTTGTCGCCGGCGCGTGCGAGCGGACGGGCATCGCCGAGCACCGGCTCCCCGTGATCGACGGCGCGACCGTCCCGGCCGCCGTGCTGGAGGAGGCCGTCGAGGTCGCCGGTGCGGGCGTCGTGTACGTCCACTGCCGCGGCGGGCGGGAGCGCTCCGCAGCCGTTGCTATAGCGCTTCTGGCCGCTTCGGACGGCGCCTCGGTGGAGGCGGCGCACGCCCGCGCCGTCTCGATCCGGCCCACGTTCAAGCCGCTCCCATGGCAGGTGGACGGCGTCAGATCGTGGTTGCACGAGCGCGACGCGCGCCGTATTCTCGATCCATGACCGCGATGGCGCTCCTGAGCACCCAGCCGGCGGCGGCACTGCCGGTGACGGGGGGAGATCTCGTGCTCTACCTCGTTGTGGCGGCGATTGTGGGAGTGACCGGGCTGCTCGTGCGGCGGGCGTCAGCGCAGGAGCATCTTTCAACCACCAGCATCTCGACGAGCAAGAAATTGCAGTAAACTCGGCGGCGATTGTGAGGAGTGTCCCGGCGCGATGCCTTCGGGCTGTCGCGCGACGCCGGCCGACCCGCCGGCGGGGGCACGTTGTCCGGCGGCCCACCGGACAGCCCAACAGACGAGGCCGTCTCTGCCCAGGCGGCCTCGTCGCTTTTTCGGGACCGATCTCGCCGATCGGGAAGCGACTGCGTTGGGCGACGCGATGCCGTCCGGGTCGCCGACCCGGCGGTGGTGGTGATGTACCCGGAGTTTGCCGCGAGCCGCCGGGGCCGGCATCGACGGTTTGCGGTATCGCATCCCCGTTTTGGGGTAGGTGGGAGGTTCCGCCTCAAGGTCGGCGCCAACGCGAACGATGTAGTACTCAGGACCTCCGCCATGAGCCCAGCCGATTTCATCCACGCCCTGTCCGTCGTCAACGAGCGCCTGAAGACCGCGCGCACCATTGCGATCTCGCTGCTTGCCTTCGCAGCGCTGGCCCTCGCCGGCACCTACGGCGTCCGGGCGCTCGAGCCGGGGATGGCCAAGACGATGGCCGCCATCGCGCTGATCGGAGGCCTCGGCGCCACCGTCGCCGGGCGCATCCTGAACCTCCACCGCACCGACATCCTGGACGAGATTCTGCTCTCCGGCTTCCGCCACGTCGGCGGGCCGGACGTCGGCCGTCGCGCGGCCGAGCTCGTCCACATCCGCCGTCGCCGCCAGCTGGCCGATACGCTCGAGCGCTTCGTCGAGGTCGCCGCGACGAATGATCCCTGCGCCGTGCCGCTTCACCGCCCGGCGCTGCGCGAGATGGCACCGAAGGTCCTCGAGCTCACCGCCCGCCTTCGCGAGCCGAGCGCCGAAGTGCAGGCGAGCGGCATGGTGCTCGTCCGCCGCCTCGTGACCGACGGCTCCGTCAGCCCGATCTTCGCGCCGGTGGGGCCGCCTCGCGATCTCGAGCGTGCGCTCGAACGCATCCACGCCGAGCTCGGATACCACCGGCTCGACGAGGACGACGACACCGGCACCGAGCTCCGGCTCGCCGCCTAGCCTCGGCGCCGCTAGGAGAGCTTGAGCAGCGTCGCCGGCCCGCGCCGTTCCAGGCCGCGGGCGATGATCAGCCGCTGGATCTCCGATGTCCCCTCCCAGATCCGATCGACTCGGAGCTCGCGCCACAGCCGCTCGGCGGGGTTCTCGCGCATGTACCCGCGCCCCCCGAAGATCTGGACGACGCGGTCGGCGACCCGGCCCGCCGTCTCCGACGCAACCAGCTTCGCCATCGCCGCCTTGTGGTGGACGAGCTTTCGGTCGGCACCGGTGTCGGCGAGCCAGCCCACGTAGTAGGTGAGGAGCCGGGCGGCGGTGACCTCGGCCGCGCAGTCGGCGAGGGCGAACGACACCGCCTGGTGGTCGAAGATGCGGCCGCCGAACTGCTCGCGCCGCAGCGCCCAGTCGGTGCCGAGCTCGATCAGGCGGTCGCAGGCCCCGACGCAGCGGGCTGCGATGTGGACGCGCTCCTCGACGAACCACTCGCCCGTGAGCTCGAACCCGCGGCCGGGCTCGCCGAGGATGTTCTCGCGCGGCACGGGCGTCTTCGTGAACGTGAACTCGGGGTGCCGGTAGGGGAAGTTGTGGGTGTAGTCGGGGTCGGCGGTCATCTCGACGCCGGGCATGTCCTTGTCCACCAGGAAGAGGGTCGGCACGCGCTCGTTCCGGTCGACCGCCCACGCCAGGACGATGAAGTACGACGCGACGTCGCCGTCGGTCACGAACCATTTCGTGCCCGAGAGCTCGTAGTGGTCGCCGTTCCAGACCGCCTCGGCCTCGATCGCGCGCGGATCGGAGCCGGCGTCGCCCTCGGTGATGGCGTAGGCGTGGCGGTGCTCGCCGCGGACGTCGGGCAGGAGGTAGCGCTCGACCTGCTCGGGCGTGCCGTGGACGAGCACGTTGGAGGGAGACCACACCAGCACCCACAGGCAGTTCGTCAGCCGGCCGAGCTGCTCGTGCGTGACGATCTGTTCCGTCAGGTTGAACCCGCCGCCCCCGAACTCCTTGGGGATGTTGTTGGCGCCGAGCCCCGAGTCCAGCACCGCCTGGTGGATGCGGGCGTGCGTCTCGGCCGAGAGCCGGCCGTGGTTCCGCTCCGCCTCGTCCTCGACCGGCTGCAGCACGTCGTCGACGAGCGCGCGTACGCGGGCGCGAAGGTGGGTGAGCTCGGGCGAGAGCGAGAAGTCCATCATGCCTCCGGGTTGGGTGTCACGATTGCGTTCCGAACGTGGAGGGCCAAGCAGGTCGATACCTGACCCCACCGAAGACGAGGGCGGCGGCCCGGTCCTCGGGCGCCACGCCGGCCAGCTCGGGCTCGGCGTCCGAGACCTCGATCTCGGGCAGCGACGCGGGGTCGAGGCCGAGGGCGCGGGCGCCGTTCGCCGTCCCCACGGCCAGCAGATACGGCGTCGGCCCGGAGTCGCCCGGCGCCACCAGCACGTTTCGGCGCTCGGCCGACCGGCGCGCGATCGCCTCGACCTCGCGGATCTCCTGGATCGGATCGATCACCGTGTTCGAGTCCGAGCCGATGCACATGCGGATCCCGCGCTCGAAGATGCGCTCCGCCGGGAGATAGCCGTCGCCGAGGTTGGACTCGGTGGTGGGGCACGCGCAGATCGTGGCGCCCGCTGACGCCATCAGGTCGAGCTCGCCGTCGGACGCGTGCGTAGCGTGGACGACGGTCGTCCGCCCGGTCAGGACGCCGGTGTCGGAGAGGAGCTCGACGGGCCGGCGGCCGTGCTCGGCCAGGCACTCCTCGATCTCCCGCCGCTGCTCGCAGGCGTGGATGTGGACGACCATCCCGGCGCCGTCGCCGTACCGCGCGATCTCCTCGAGCCATCCGCGCGAGCAGGCCCGCACGCTGTGCGGCGCCAGGCCGACGCGCCCGGGATGTGCGGCGGCGAGGTCGTCGACGCGCCGCAGGTAGGCGGCGACATCGGGGTCGCAGAAGCGGCGCTGGCCTGCAGTCGGCGGGAGGCCCGCTCCGGCCCGCTCGTAGGCGGTCATGAGCAGGACGATCTCGATCCCGGCGGCGGCGGCGGCCGTGATCGTCGCCTCGGCCATCACGTTCGGAGGGTCGTAGGGCTCGCCGTCCGGCCGGTGGTGCGGGTAGTGGAACTCGCCGACCGCCGCGTACCCCGCGGCGCGCATCTCGCGGTAGGCCAGAAGCGCCACCTCGTGAGCCGAGTCCGGGTCGAGCCGGCCGGCCTCGGCGTACATCGCCTCGCGCCACGTCCAGAAGTCGTCGTGCGGGTGCGCCGGGTCCACGTGCTCGACCACGCCGCGCAGGCGGCGCTGGAAGGCATGGCTGTGGGCGTTCACGAAGCCGGGCAGGCGCACGCCGCGTATCCTTCCATGCCCGATGGCGGAGGTCTCCCGGCAACGGTTTCTCGACTGGTTCTCGGAGCTGGCGACCATCGGCCGCACCGACACCGGCTGGAACCGCGTGGCGTGGACGCCGCTCGAGGTCGAGGCCCAGCGCTGGTTCTCGGACGCGGCCGAGTCGGTCGGGCTCACCGTGCGCAGCGACGGCGCCGGCAGCGTATGGGCGGTGACGCCCGACGCGGACGACGGGCCGTGGACGTGCGCCGGTTCGCACCTCGACACGCAGCCCGACGGCGGCGCCTACGACGGGGCGCTCGGCGTCGTCTGCGCACTCGAGGCCGCGGCCGCGATCCTCGAGTCAGGGGTCGAGCGGCGCCGGCCGCTCGCCGTCGTGTCGTTCGTCGACGAGGAGGGTGCGCGCTTCCGCACGGCCTGTTTCGCAAGCCTCGCCATCACGGGGCGGCTCGACATCGACGAGGCACTGGCGGCGATGGGCGGCGCCGAGGCGATCCACGGCGTGACCCGCGATTCGCTGCTCGAGAGCCGCGAGCAGCTCGCCCGCGTCGAGTCGTACCTCGAGGTGCACGTCGAGCAGGGGAAGACGCTCGTCGACCGCGGCCTCGCGCTTGGTGTGGCCGACGTCCTCACCCCCCGGCAGCGGTGGCGGGCGGTCTTCACCGGCGAATCGGATCACGCGGGGACGCGCGCCATGGAGGGCCGGCGGGACGCGCTGGTGGCGGCCGCCCCGTTCATCCTCGCCGTGTCCGAGGAGGCCGGCGCCCGGCCGAACGCCGTCGGCACCGTCGGCCGCATCGAGATCGCACCGGGATCGACCAACTCGATCCCCGGGCGGGTGGCATGCCTGCTCGACGTCCGGGCCCGGGACGCGGCCACGATCGACGACCTCGTCGGCGCGCTTGAGGCTCGGTTTCCGGATGCGGAGCTCACCCGCGAGTCGCGAAACGACGGGGCCGCGTTCGACGCCGGCCTCCGGCGGGCGCTCCACGCCGGCGCGGAGCGGCGGGGCGTCGCGGCGGGCGACCTGCCCTCGTACGCCGGCCACGACGCCGGCATTCTTGCGCCGCACGTGCCGGCGGCGATGCTCTTCGTTCGCAACCCGACGGGGGCGAGCCACACGCCGGCCGAGTCGGCCTCCGACGACGACTGCGTCGCGGCGGCGCAGGTGCTCGCCGACGCGCTCGAGGCACGGCTCACCACCGTCTGAGCCCGGCCCTGTGGAGAGACGTGTGGAAATCGCGGGATGGCTGTGGAGGTCGCACGCCCGACGGCATGAACTTGGCGCACGTTGCGACGTCGGGGCTGTGGGAAACGCGGGCGCCGCTTGACGCGCGCATGTGGAAAGGGTGACGGTAGCCGGGCCCAACACCCCCCAACCCTCCGGCGCCAGGCCCCAACGCATTCCGTCCTCTCGGGCCTGGCGTCGGATCGGTATGACCCGTCCCGCCCCAGCCACCACCGAAGCGCCCCCGCCCGATCCGGCCACATCCGGCCGGCTGCTCAGCGCGCTTCTGACGTCGGCGGGCCTCAGCATCCGGGGCGACGTGGTCAGCGCTCCGGAGAGCGCCGCGCCGAAGCCGCGCAGGCGTCCGCGCCGGCCCCCCACCCCCAACGGCTGACCGAACCCGTGCGTCTGGGCGGGATCGTGCTGGCGGGCGGCCGGTCGCGCAGGATGGGCCGACCGAAGGCTCTCGTCGACTGGGGCGGCATGCCGCTCGTCGCGCACGTCGCAGGCGTCGTCGCCAAGGCGGCAGCGCCCGTCGTCGTGGTGTGCGCTCCCGATCAGGATCATCCTCCGCTCCCCGAGGGCGTGGAGTTGGCGCGCGACCCGGTCGCGGACCGCGGGCCGTTCGTGGGCATGGCCGCGGGGATGCGGGCGATCGGCGACCGCGCGGAGGCGGCGTTCGTGTGCGGCGCAGACATGCCGTTTCTCACCGCCGGGGCTATCGGCCAATTGGCGAGGGCGATGACTGTCAATTGGGATGCGGCCGTCGTGGCCGCGGACGGGCGCGACCAGCCGCTCGGAGCGGTCTACCGGCTGTCGCTGCTCGACCTCGTCGAGGAGCTGCTCGCGTCGGGCGAGCGCCGGCTCGGGATCGTCGCCGAGCGCGCCCGGACGATCCGGATCGACGCGGACGCCGGCCTCCGCGCTGCGCTCCGGAGCGTGAACACGCCGGAGGAGCTCACGGCCGCGCGGGTCGAGGCCTTCTGGGACGAGTTCGTGGCGGCGACGGGGATCGACGGCGAGCACACCGCGTGGGGCTTCGGATCGGGCCCCGAGATGGCGACCGAGCTCGGCCTGCTCGTGCGAGACGGCCCGAAGCGGGCGACGGCGAGCCTGCGGTCCGAATACGCCCCGGGCGAGCCGCTTCCGGTCGAGGGCCAGCTGGGCGTGATCCTGGACGGTTCCGGGGTGCCGCTGTGCGTGATCCGAACCACCAACGTCGAGACCCGCCGGTTCGGCGACGTCGACGAGGAGTTCGCGTGGACGGAGGGCGAGGGCGACCGCAGCCTCGCCTACTGGCGGCAGGCGCACGTCGAGTTCTTTGCCTCGCAGGGCGTCGCCGTGAGCGACGACGACGATGTCGTGCTCGAGCGTTTCGAGCTGCTCTGGCCCGGGCTGGCTCCAGGTGACGTTCAGCGGTAGCGTCCGCGACTGCGTACCCGCCCCAGCCGGGCGCCGAAGGAGATGAAGCTAGGCTTCGCCGCGGTGGAGGCACAGACAGGCAGCTATGTCGACGCGCTCGCGCGGCTCAGCCTCTTCGCCGACGTGACGCATCCGCAACTCGAGGTGCTCGCGCACTGTTTCGAGGAGGAGGTCTTCGCCGAGGGACAGCGCGTCATCCGCCAGGACGTGACGGGAGGCGGGTTCTACGTGATCCTCGACGGCGAGGCCAAGGTCGTGATCGACGGCCAGGAGCGTGCGCGGCTGACCCGCGGCGACTTCTTCGGCGAGATCTCGATCCTGACGGACGACGCGCCGGTCGCCGACGTGATTGCGACGTCCCTCCTGCGCTGCCTGATCATCCCCGACAACGAGCTGAAGCCGTTTCTGCTCAAGGAGCCGAGCGTGATGTATCGAATGCTTCAGGTCGAAGCGCGGCGGTTGCGTGCCGCGAACGCTTGGAACGGCTAGACGAGCGTCCGTTCCCGCCCGGCGACTACGACGTCGTGTTGGTGGGAAGTGGACCCGGCGGGTTGCAGGCTGCGTACAGCCTCGCCCGCACCGGGATCCCGCGGTGCGCGGTCATCTCGCGCGACCCGGCGCCGGGCGGCATGTTCCGGCGCTACCCGGTCTATCAGCGCCTGATCAGCTGGACCAAGCCGGACGCGCCGTTCGAGCGGGGCACGCGCGAGTACGAGTGGTACGACCACAACAGCCTCGTCGGCGAGCAGCGTGAGCATCAGGCGCTTGCACCGGAGTTCATGGACCGCGCATTCGACGTTCCGGCCCGCGGCGAGATGGAGGCGGCGCTGGTCGAGTTCGCCACGCGCGGCGGCGTTCGCGTTCGCTACGGGTGCGAGTGGCTGTCGACGCGGCGCGACGATTCAGGCTTCGTGCTCGGGACGTCGGACGGCGAGTACCGGTGTCGGATCTGCGTGTTTGCGATCGGCGCGACCGAGCCTTGGGTCGCTCCGATTCCCGGACTCGACGCGGCGCCGCACTACGTCGCGGCTCAGGCACCCGAGCGCTATCAGGGGAAGAGCGTGTTCATCGTCGGCAAGCGCAACTCGGGGTTCGAGCTGGCACAGGGTCTCCTGCCCTGGGCGCGACGTATCGTGCTCGGGTCGCCGCGTCCGGTGGACACGGCAACGCTCGCGTTCTCGCCGCTCAGCTTCCGCTACCTCGCGCCGTATACCGAGCATGTCCGCGGCGGCACCGGGAGCCATGTCGTGGACGTGGCGATCGAGCGTGTGGAGCGCCACGCGGACGGATACCGCATTCGTGCAAGCGGGACGACGTGGGACGGAGCGCTCGAGTTCGAAACCGACGAGGTCATCGCCGCGACGGGTTTTCGTGCGCCCGTGCGGGACCTGCCGAGCGTGGGCGTGGCGATGGTCAACGATGGACGGATGCCGGCGCTGACGCCGTACTGGGAGAGCATCTCCGTCCCCGGTATCTACTTCGCCGGCAACGTGACCCAGGCCTCGCCCGGTTTGCACAAGCACGGCGCGACGAGCAGCTCCGGGTCCGTGAACGGGTTCCGCTACAACGCCCGCATCGTTGCACACCACATCGCGGAGACGCATTTCGGGCTCCGGCGTGAACGCCGGCCGCTCGACGGCGACGAGGTCCTTCCGTATCTGCTTGGGGAGCTCGCGCACGCGCCCGAGCTGTGGACGCAGAAGGGGTACCTCGCGCGCGTGGTCGACGTCGACGGGGCCGACGGGATTCGCGACGAAGGGATCGTGCCGCTCGCCGACTTCGTTGACCGTGACGGCGGCGACGCGTGTGCGGTCGCGGTCGAGTACGCCGCCGATGGGACGATCATCCCGGTCGTGTACGTCCGCAGCGGCGGGCGCATGGCGGAGCACGCCTTGGCTCCGCATCCCCTTCACACGTTCGATACCGACGAGCATCGTCAGCGGCTCGGGGAGTGCCTGGCGCCGCTCCTGTCCCGAAGGGCGAGCGCGTCGTGGATCTGACGGTGAGCGGGGTGAGCTGGATCAGGAGTCACACCGATCTGGTGCTGGCCCGGCTGGCGCGGATCGGCGCGGATCCGCAGGACGACGACGACACGCGGGCCAGCAAGGCGCTGCTCGTGCTGATCTCGGTGCTGATCCTGCCGGTCGCGCTGCTCTGGTCGGTGCTGTATCTCGCGTTCGGCTCGCCGGTGGGATGGGTACCGCTCGTGTACTTCGCGACCCTGCTGGCGGCGCTCGTCGTCTTCTCGCGAACACGAGACTTCGACAGGTTCCTCCGTCTCGGCCAGGTCGCCATCCTGTTGGCTCCCACGCTGTCGATGGTCCCGCTGGGGGGCTTCCTCGGCTCCGGCGGGGTCGGTCTGTGGGGGATCCTCGCGCCGCTCGGGGCGCTCGTGTTCAGCGACGTCCGGGCCGCGGCTCGCTGGTACGTCGCGTACCTCGTCGTGTTCCTCGGCTCGGGCGTCGCCGGAGAGCTCCTGGGTGGCGTGCAGCCCGCTGTCCCCGAGTGGTTCACGAGCACCATGCTCGCCCTCAACGTCGCGGTCGGCGGCACGATCGTGTTCACGCTGCTGGCCGTGTTCGCTCGCCAGCGCCAGGACGCGCTCGCGCTGATGCGAGAGGAGCAGCGGAGGGCGGAGGGCCTGCTGCTCAACATCCTGCCGCGCTCGATCGCCGACAGGCTCAAGGCCGAGACCCGGACGATCGCGGACCAGTTCAGCTCGGCGTCGATCCTGTTCGCCGACGTGGTGGACTTCACCCCGCTGGCGGAGCGCCTGCCGCCGGCCGAGGTCGTCGGCGTGCTCGACCATCTGTTCAGCCACTTCGATGCTCTCGCCGACCGCCATGAGCTCGAGAAGATCAAGACGATCGGCGACTGTTACATGGTCGCCGCGGGAGTCCCCTCGCCGCGATCCGACCACGCCTGCGCGCTCGCCCGGATGGCGCTCGACATGCAGGCGGCGATGCGCTCGGTCGACGAGATCGGGCACCTGGGGCTCGAACTGCGCGTCGGGATCAACTCGGGGCCGGTCGTGGCCGGCGTGATTGGCCGGAAGCGGTTCCTGTACGACCTCTGGGGCGATGCGGTGAACACCGCGAGTCGCATGGAGTCCCACGGGACGCCGGGGCGGATCCAGATCACCCGGGCGACGAAGGAGCTGCTCGAGGGCGAGTTCGTCTGCGAGCCCCGGGGGACGATCCCGGTCAAGGGCAAAGGCGAGATCGAGGCCTGGTACCTCGTCAGCCGCCGACCGAATCTCGCCACCGAGCCGCGAGCCCATCGGGAGCCGGCCCGGCCGCCAGAGGCCATACGGGGCACCTGATCTCCGTCCGCCTCGGGCTGCTCCGGCCGTCGTGCTAGGCGGTGTCGAGCAGGCGACGCGCGATGACCACCTCCGACCCGCCGGGGTGTGAAGAAGGGCTCGCCGTACGCCGCTGCCTGCTCCGGCGAGTCGCTCACGACGACCGCTGCGGACGCCCGAGGCTCCATCCGCAAGCCCACCCGCCGTGAAGACGAGCGACCTCTCGCCGAGGTTGGCGTGGAGCCGCGGCGGTGCCTCGAGCGTGCCCAGGTGCGCGTCGACCAGGGCAGCTCGCGCACCGTCAACGGCCATCTCCGGCGTCAGCCGGGCGCGCACGTCGTCGTCGAAGAGCAGTGCGGTCAATGCGCTGGTTCTGTTCCCGCCTGCACCCGTCATCAACCGCGGGCGTCTCGCGTGGTGATCCGCCTCTTACGCCGCCCAGCGGAAGCCCGTGGCTTCGGGGCGAGGCGCCAGCGGGCTGCCGGGCAGGATGCCCGGGGGGTCGTCCTCGTTGTAGGCGCTCGGCGCCACGTCGTTGGGCGCGTCAGCGTGGAACAGGGCCGCGAGCAATTGGATCTGTCCGCGGCCCACGCCCAGCTCTCCGAATCCGCCGCCGTACATCGGCCGCCGCTCACGGGCGCAGCGGGCGTACACCTCGAGCAGCCGGCGCAGGCTTCCGATCCGTGCCGGCTTGACGTTCACCACGTGCGCGGCCAGCGGCGTCGTACCGATGTCCTCGGCGGTGTGGATGGGCGCGTCGTACGACACACGCTCGAGGTGATCGCCGAGCCGCTGCCCGATCTCGGGCAGGTCGTGCGGGTCCTCCAGGTACGCGTGCGGGAACGCCGTCAGCACGTGGTCGTACAGGGCGGCCAGCGCCTCCGGATCCTTGATGTCGATGCCGTACTGGCCCTTGAAGTCGATCGTGTCGACCGCGCCGGTTGCAGCGACCGCATCGACCAGCGCCGGCGTCCACGTCACCTCCGCGTCGATCTTGAAGCGCACACCGGGCGAGCGGGCGAGCCTCCGCCGCACCGGCTCGATCGAAGGCTCCTCGCCCAGGCCGAGCGAGTTGACGAAGCGCACCGGCTGCGGCTCCAAGCCGAGCACGTCGTGCAGCGAGCGACCGGCTTGGCGCAGCGCGAGGTCGAGCGCCGCCGATTCGAACGCCCAGTTGCGATAGCGCACGGCCGAGTCCCACTCCGGAGGCTCCGGCCACAGGTCAAGCTCGGCGACGTGCTCGCAGAAGCCGGCCAGTGTCCACTCGCCCTCGAGCGGCAGCGCCGGCCGCGCCTCGTGCAGCGCGGTGCCGTCCTCGCGGAACACCGCGATGTCCTCGCCCAGCCCGTCGGCGCCGTCGCCGACGAGCCGTACCTGCGTCGTGATGCGCTCGAAGTCGTTCGCGAGGACAGCGCGCAGTCGGTCGAACTCGCACGCCTCGACGACGAGCGGCAACTGCGCCAGGCGCGGCCATAGCGACTCGCCGCCAACCGATGGGCTCGCTGGGCTCACCACGGTCATTGTCGCACAGGGCAACCGCTGCGCTGACCGCGTGGCTCAAGCTGAGCCGTCTCCCTGAATGGGAAAACCCCGCATGTGCGGGGCTTTCCTGTAGCCGATCTGTAAGCGGGATTCTTCGGATGCCACGGTCGCTGGATGCGGTATTCCGCGCAACCAGGCGCATCAGCGCCATCGGCGAATGTCGTGCCGGGGTGCCGAATGGCGTGCCGGTGATGCCCCGGTGATGCCTAGCGCGAGAGCGGGCCCCGCGCCCATCCGGCGAGCGATGCTTACGCGGTGTCTGCGACCGTGTCCGATCCGCGAATGATGGGCGCCGATCCAGACCGGCCGGCCACCCATCGGAGTACGTGACCAGGACTACCAGCGCTGCTACGAAGCGCTGGTCACATTCGACGGCGCGTACGCTCACCAGACGGCGGTCTAGCTCTTGACCCGCCGTCGCTCCGGGTCATAGGCAGGATGGCGGACGATCTCGCCGGAGACGGTCTCGCTGGCGATGGTGGCTGCGACTGCGGTGCCCGGGCTCGCCAGGCGGTTTTCGACCTTGGCCAGGCCCAGCGTCTTGCCCTGCAGGTGGGGAGACACGACGGCCTGGGTGATGATGCCGACGGCCGACCCGTCGACGCTCAGCTCGGCTCCTGTCGCCTCGGCGCCGCCGGCCTCGAGCACCACCGACGTCAGCCGCAGCGAGCTCGACTGCTCGGCACCCAGCAAGACGTCCCGGCCCTGAAACCGGGGCTTGTCCAGGTCGACAGCCCAGCCCAGACCGCACTCATACGGCGACACGGTCGGGTCGTACTCGACGCCGCCGATGATGAACCCGCCCTCGATCCGGAACAGGTCGAGCGCGTCCATCCCGATCACCTCCATGCCGTGTCCCGCTCCTTCGCTCAGCAGCGCGTCCCACAGCTCGAGCGCGCGGCCGCGGTCCACCCACAACTCGTAGCCGAGCTCGGCGGTGTACCCGAGCCGGGTCATGAACACGGGGATGCCGGCGATCTCGACGTCCTCCCGAGACGTGTAGTACGGAAACGCCTCCGACGACAGATCGCTGGCCGTCATGCCCTGGAGCATGGCCCGGCTGCCCGGGCCCTGAAGGCACAGGTGGGGCAGTTCATCGGTTCGCTCCCTGACCTCGATGCCGAGGCCCTCGGCGGCGGCCGAGAAGATCTCGAAGTCGCGGTCGTTGGCGCCGCAGAACCGAACCCGGTCGCCTCCCGGCGAACGCGGCATCACGGTGCAGTCGTCGACCATCATGCCGTTGGCGTCGCACAGCGGGCCGTAGGCGATCCGCCCCTGGCCGAGCGTGGAGACGTCACGACAGACGATCGAGTCGACCAGCGCGAGCGACCCGGCGCCGTCCAGATCGACCTTCCGCAGCATCGAGAAGTCCATCAGGCCGGCCGCCTCCCGCACGGCGCGGTACTCCCGCTGGGTGTCGGTCACGACGGCCGGTGCGTGGTAGCCGAACAGGTCCATCCACCGGTCGGTCATCGACCGAAGCCGGCCGTAGAACACGGTCTCCTTGCTCATCGTCTCCTCCTCGTTCGTCTGATTGGTGGGCGAGACGTGACGGCACGAGGCTAGTGTGAAGCACCCCGGGAATTGTGGAGGCTCCCCGTCGTGGCGGCATTGCGGGTACCAGTCGAGCGCCGAGCAGGTCAAATGCGCACCGAGCTTCCGGCCACGGTCAGCGCCTTCGTCAGCGCCTGAGATCTCCTTAGGTAGCCTTCGGCCTCGCCGAGCCTTGCGTAGCTCTTGCTCCTGAACTCGTTCGTTTTCGCCCGCCGGGCTTCTTGAAGGCCTTCGTATAGGCGTCGAGGAGAAACGGCAGCATCTCCATTTCCGGCATCGGCTTCCCCGCGGCCTCGCGGCGGAGCATCTCGCTACTGAGCTGGATGTAAGCCTCGCCCAGGGCCGCGGTGAGCGCGCTCGCGACTGCCGCGTTGATAAAGTTCACGCCGGGGATGACCTTGAGCAGGCTCCCGGCAATCTGGCGTCCCACGGCCGCGAT
Source organism: uncultured Actinomycetes bacterium (assembly GCA_963709425.1). GTDB lineage: Bacteria > Actinomycetota > Thermoleophilia > Gaiellales > JAICJC01 > JAICJC01. The sequence goes on from CAVPWG010000004.1 coordinate 351,008, forward strand.
GCCGCCCTGGCCGACAAGGCCACGGATGAGGTTGACGGCTCGCTCGTTGCTCATTTCGATGCCGAAGACTGCGGTGATGCCGGCGAGCATCCCCAGCTGGACGGGTCGGGGGCAGTCATCCATCTGGGCCGGTCGTCGCCGACCGGCTCATGCCACCTACCTGGAGCTCGGCGGGCCGCGTCATCGCTCCGCTTGGTGTTGCACCGGGTGGGGCTTGCCTAGCCGCCCGCGTCTCCGCGGGCGCTGGTGGTCTCTTACACCACCGTTTCACCCTTGCCTCGACATCCGAAGATGTCGGGGCGGTCTGCTCTCTGTTGCGCTTTCCATCGGGTTTCCCCGTCCGGGCGTTACCCGGCACCCTCGCCCTGCGGTGTCCCGACTTTCCTCGACGCCCAAGGGCGCCGCGACTGCCTGATCGGCGTCCCGATTGTACCGATCGCCTCAGCGGCGCGCGGGCGGGGCCATCATGTCCTGCCAGATGGCGGCGCGAGCCTCGAGGCCTGCGGCCGTCGTGTCGGCGAACCCCAGCGCCACAGGCGGCAACGGTGGCGGAAAGACGGCGGGATTGGCAAGGAGCGGCGGCGGGAGAGCGAAGGCGGCCTGGCCGACCGGCGTCGCCCGGCCCGTGCGGACGGTGTCGCGGGCGGCCGTGAGCGGGTCGAGGGCGTGGTTCAACCACGCGTGGGCCGACACGGGGTCGGGCGCGTACGCCGGGATGCAGAGCAGGCGGGGACGCGCGATCGTGCCTTCCGGCGGCACGACGAAGCGGACGCCATGCCCGGGATCGCGAAACCCGAGGCCCGTGCAGAGCACGGCGAGCCCGCCGCGCAGCCGGCCGCTGTCGACGCTCCCGTCGATCACGAGGCTGCCGCGCAGGGGGAGCAGCAGGGCGCGCGCGTCGTCGAGGTCCGCAGTCGCCGACGAGTTCCAGTCATGCCCGGTCGCGACGAGCGCAGCCCCGATCACGATCGCGGAATCGTCGGGCACGGTCACGCGCCCCGGGAAGGTGGACGCCAGCGCGAAGAGGTCGGCCCACGTCGCCGGCGCGGCAGCGCCCGGCCTGGCGGCCAGCGCGAAGCCGACGACGGTGTAGTCCTTGGGCACGCTGTGCGCGCTCCCTGAGTCGAACGGCGGGTCGTCGAACGGCGGCTCGACCAGCTTGCGGTTGGTGATCAGCGTTCGGTCGAGCGGCTCGACGCGCTTCTCGTCGATGAGCCCGGCGAGGGTCTCCTGGTCCACGAGCACGACGTCGACCGACCCGCGTGCGAAGTCGGCTGCAGGCCCCGGCGCGACCATCGTGACGTTGACCTTGAACCGCGTCGTGAACGCACGGACCGAGCTTGCCGCCATCGATCGCGGCGGCACGGAGAGGAGCAGCTCGGGGTCGGGCACCTGGGCGTTCGGGCCGCGGGCGGCGAAGCTCTGCGGAGCAGCGCTACTTCCGGGCCGCGTGCACCCGGCCAGCACAAGCGGTGCGGCAGCGGCGAGCAGTTGGCGGCGGGTCAGGCGCACGCACAGGATTGTGACAGGGGCCGGCCCACCGGCCGGCGGATCGTCAGGCGACGAGCCTGAGCGACGACTCCGCAGCGGAGTCGTCGGCGAGCACGGAGCCGCACTGGCCGCAGTGAAGCTCCAGCCGTCCGCCGTTTCGCTCGACCGCCCACATCTGGGCGGCGCACACCGGGCACGTCGGCCGGCGCTCGGGCCGACGGACGCGCGCCTCGGCGAGGGCGCGGAGCACCACGTCCTCGAGCGTCGGCTCGGAGGACGGACGATGCGGGTCGATGACAGGCGTCACAGCCGTCGCAGCACCGCCTTCACGGTGCCGAGGACCTGGACCTCGTCGGGGTACATGGGCTCGAGCGCATCGTTCTCGGGCTGGAGCCGGACCCGGTTGGCCTCGCGGAAGAACCGCTTCACGGTCGCCTCCTCGTCGCCGACGAGCGCGACGACGATCTCGCCGTTTCGGGCGTCGTCCTGCTTGCGGACGACGACGAGGTCACCGTCGAGAATGCCGGCGTTCACCATCGAGTCGCCCTTGACCGTGAGGACGAAGTCGGCGTCCGGGGCGAGTTGGTCGGGCACGGCGAGGTAGTCCTCGACACGGTCCTCTGCCACCACCGGGGAGCCGGCCGCGACCTCGCCGACGAGTGGCAGCATCGTCGACTGCCGCGGAGGCGCGAGCTCGACGACCGCGGCACGGCGGGAGCGCCCGCCCTCGATCACCTCGAGCGCGCGCGGCTTGGTCGCATCGCGCCGGATGAGACCCGCCTTCTCAAGCTTTTCGAGGTGCGCGTGCACCGTCGAGGGCGACGTCAGCCCCACCGCCTGCCCGATCTCGCGCACCGTCGGTGGGTAGCCGTGCTCGTCGACGTGCGTGTTCACGTACGCCAGAATCTCCTGCTGTCTCGAGGTCAGATCCACCGGTCGCCCTCCTGGGTCGAACGTGTGTTCGATCCGAAGTGTTGCAGAGGGGTCGGACGGAGTCAAGCGATGTCCGCGAGAGCAGATAGAGAGGGCGAAACGCCGCAGAAACGGTTGCGCGGGGTGAGTGCGCGTTCTGCGGGCCAGTGGACGCATCTCGTCGGCAGAGCGCGCCGCGGCAAGTGCGCTTCTTACAAGACACTGACGACCTTGCGCGCCCTCGGGCCTCCTTCGTGAGGGCGCCGTTCCAGCACGCATTAGACCGGTCGCGCCGCCATTCTCATCGATCACGGCAGGGGTGCAAGAATGGCGGTCGCAAGACGCCGGATCCGAGAACGGGGAACATCGGGTGGTTGTTCGGAGGAACAGATGAGCGAAACGAGCACCGGAAACAGCAAGGTGGTCGTGAACAGGTGCATGTCGCTTGACGGCTTTATCGCCGGTCCCGGCCATAGGATGGATTGGGGCGGTGGTCGCGCGCTCGCCGACTTCGTGGCGCCGGACGATTTCGCGGAGATCGCGGCGGCCACCGGCGCCATGCTCATCGGCCGGCGAACCTGGGACGTCGGCAGCAAGATGGAGGCCGAGGACCCCGGCAGCGTGGACTACCCGTTCTCCGGGCCGTTCTTCCTCCTCACGCATAGGCCGCCGGAGCCGCCGGACCCGGATGTCACGATCCTCAGCGGGGACATCGGCGAAGCCGTTGCCACCGCACTGAACGCTGCGGGCGGCAAGAACCTGGAGATCCTCGGTGCCGATGTGGCGGGCCAGTGCCTGGGGCGCGGGCTCGTCGACGAGATCCTGGTGTACGTGCTGCCGATGCTGCTCGGCGATGGCATCCCGCTGTCGTCCCCGGGACTCACCAGGGTGGACCTGGAACCGATCAGCAGCGCGCGGTCGGGCGACGCCACGATCCTCCGGTTCCGCGTCCGTAAATAGTCCAACTGTCCGGGTTCCGGCAATCCATCTGAGGAGATCACGATGAGCAACGAACAGGCGGCACCGGAGACGAAGGGTGTGAGCTCGGAGTTACTTGCAACGGTTGACCTTGGCCCCGAGATCGAGGGCATGGCAGGGCGCCAACTTCGAATGCGTATGGTGACGATGGAGCCTGGAGGCGTCTTCGGCCCGATTCACGACCATAAGGACAGGCCAGGCCTCGTCTATGTACTGCAGGGAACGATCACTGACCATCGAGATGGAGTCGCTACGGACTATGGGCCGGGAGTCGGCTGGCCCGAGGATAGGAACACCACACACTGGCTTGAGAACGGAGGAACGATTCCGGCGGTGGAGATCTCGGTCGATATCGTCAGGCAAGAGTGAGCTCAAGCGCCCTGTCGAACAGCGCCGCGGTGTGCCGGTCGAGACCACCGCCTCGACGAGCCGCCCGCCGCGATCCGCGTCCTCCGCCGTCGGGTGATCGCCGGGCGGGCGACGGTGGCTGACTGCGCCATCGACTCGACCTTCCCGACTTCGCTCAGGCGACCCCGGAGCCGGGCTTTCGCCAGATGACGAGCTCGATGTCGCGCGCTCGCTCGCGGAAGACGCCCGAGGGGGAGGCCTTGCACAGAATCTCCCGCAGGTCGGCCTCGAACTCCGCTCTCCGCTCGGCGAAGAGATGGGGTGCGGCGGAAGAGAGCGAGTAGACCGAGGCGACTATCTCGTCCGTGGAGCGGGTGAAGACCTCGCCGCGTTGCACGTCGATGCGGGTCGGCTGGGTGTATCCGGCGGCGAGCATGATCGCTTCCTCGTCTTGCGCCGTCCCTTCCGGCAGCGATCCTCGGCCGGCGCGACGCATAGGGCCGAGGTAGCCACGAACAAGGTCGTGGATCTGTGCACGTGGCGGCGCCGGCTGCGGAGGTGAGGGCTCCTCGACACCACGGTGAGTCGTCGCGTTGACGTGCACCCAGGCGCCGCCCGGCTCGAGCATGGCGCTCACGATCTCGACAACGCGTGATCGATCCATCCAGTGAAAGGACTGGGCGAAGGTGGCTACCCGGAAGCTGCCGAGCCACGCCGGAAGCTGCTCCGCGCGGAGCACATGCCATACCGCATTTCCCACATCTCGCAGTTCAGCTTGGCGCCGTGCTTCCGCGATCATGTCTTCGTCGGCGTCAACGCCAACCACCGACTCGAACAGCGGGGCGAGAATCAAGGCGACGCTCCCGGGGCCGCAGCCGACGTCGAGCCGTCGTCCATGCCCATCGAGCTTCAGTTCTGCCGCGATCTCGTCGGCCATCGCCTGGGGGTAGGGCAGGCGGCCAGTGGCATAGAACTCCGCGCTCCCAGCATAAAGGCTCTCGTCCCACTCAAATGTTTCGGGGCTCATGGCGCGACGATACCGCTGGCGCTGCGAGCCGTCGCGATCCTCGAGGACCATCCCACGCGCAGCTATTCCCACGATCGTCGCTCGCTGCCGTGGTAGACGTTGGATCAGCCGGCTGCAGTGAGGGCTCCCGGCATCAAGCCACGGGAGGATATCTCCAGACCACAGCTGTTCGCCCTGAATCTGGAGGCGTCACAGTTTCGGTAGGTATCGCGCCGAGTCTCTCCGCGACGCGCTGAGAGCGGACGTTGTCAGGCGAGATCAGAGACACGAGCCGCTCGTCCGGTCGGCGCTCATGCGCCCAGTCCCGGATCGCCGCCGCCGCTTCGGTCGCATACCCGCGGCCCCAGTGTTCGCGTATCAAGGCCCAGCCAAGCTCGAGCTGCGCATGGGTTCCTGCGCTCGCCCGAGTCGACGGCGTCCAGTCGCGTGTGTCGAAAATCATGAGCCCGGCTTGGCCGACGGCACGCCGGTCTGCCGAGGTAGTCTCGAGAACGAAGGGCCAGGATCCGCCGGTTCTCCATCCAGCAATGCCATCCTCCGTCATGACTTGAGCCTCTTTGAGCGTTGAGACCGGCTCCTTACCCAAGCCATGCATTACCCCCGGGTCCCTGAAGAGGTCGTACAAAGCCTCAGCGTCCCCCAGAGTCGGCGTGCGCAGGCAAAGCCTGTCCGTGTAAAGACGGAGCCGCTCCCAGGACGGGGTGCCGTGAGGCACGCTGAGACTCTACAGGGGAAGCGCCAATCCCCGCGAGGGAGACAAGCCCGTCGCGACCGAGCCGGGCAAATCATCCGCCCCTGGTCAGCGGCAAAGCGAGGGAGGATGCTACGTTGCCTAGACTCAGAGAGGATGGCCCCGGAGGATCTATGCGGCGAGGGCGGAGACTGGTCTGGACGATTATCGGAAGCGTCGTAGCTGCAGTGCTGGTAGTAATAGCTTTGATCCAGGTCAACTCTGGCAAGCCGCCCAAAGCAGCCTCTTCGCCCGTGCCTCCCATTTCGGCCAGTGCAAGCCCTCCAGCTAGCGAGTCTGCTCCAGTGGTAACTCCGGAGACTTCCAGCACGTCCTCGTTCTCATATCTCTCAGACCTCAACCCTTCCGGGGATCTCGGCGAGCAGGTAAACCCGGGTCCGGTTAAGATATCCGGATCAATTTACCCCAAGAGCATCTCGTTCTATTGTAACGTTGGTGACCCAACTCCTTTTCCTGCATATAAGATGAGGCATAACGCTCGCCGGTTCCAAGCCACCATCGGACTACCGTCTGAGTCGCCCTCCGAATTCCGAGCGGGCGTACTACTAGTTGGCGATGGGCGCACTCTCCGGACGGTTACTGTCAGCCTCCTCAAGCCAAGAACCGTCGATGTCAATGTAACCGGGGTCCACACCCTCCAACTCGAATGCTTCGGCTCCGGTAACTCGGCAACCGGTGGCGAGGCCGTTGCTGTAGCGTGGGGCAACGCGCGTGTCTCAGGAGGACATTGACCGCGGGAACGGCGCGACTAGCCTCGCTTCTCCCCGACGATCCAGGCATATTCGATCTGCCGGCCGCCTTCGAGCTGCGATTCGAACTCGGTGCTCACGACCGCGAGGCCGGCGTCTTGGAGCAGCTGCACGAGCTCCCCGGTGGGGACCGTGTTGATGAGCATCGGCACGCCGAGCCACGGGTACGCCTGCCACGGATCCTCGCCCGGCTCCGCGCTCAGCAGCAGCCGTCCGTTGGGCGTGAGCAACTCGCCAAAGCGCCGGAACAGGGCGGGGTAGTCCTCACGAGCGACGTTGTCAATGAGGTACAGCGCGACGATCGCATCGAAGGCTCCGCCGGGGAGATCGACCTCGCGAGCGTCGCCACGGATGAACGTGGCCGCTGGGACGTTCGATCTCGCCCGAGCTATCTGCTCTTCGGAGATGTCAACCCCCGTGACCTCGTGCCTCAACGCCAGCTCGCGAGTCGCCGGCAGTCCATTCCCGCAACCGATGTCCAGAATGCGCGACGCCTGTGGCAGGGAGGCCGCGAACGCCCGCACGCGCTTCAGCCGGGGCCACGGTGCCTCAGCCCACTCCAGCGCCGCATACTCGTCAGCCACCTGGTCGTACCCTCGGGCGATGATCACACCGTCGCGCTCCACCACACCACTCCAACGTCGAGGCCGACCCCTCCGTGAGATCCTAGTCAGCCGGCGTTACGGTCCACACCTCGTCCTACGACCGCTCGGTCGGTCGTCGATGAGAAATGGCGGCTCGGCCGGTCTAACGCGTGGTCGAACCCCGCCCTCACGAAGGAGGAGTCGATATGAGGTTGCTTCTCACGTCCGCCGGCATCACGAACACGAGCATCCGCAACGCGCTGGTCGACCTCCTGGGCAAACCGATCTCCGAGTCCAGCGCCCTCTGCATTCCGACCGGGGTGCAGCCGTTCCCCGGCGGGCCGTCACACGTCTACCGGTTCATCAACGGATCAGCTCCCGGCCCCATGTGCGAATTGGGTTGGAAGTCGTTGGGAGTGCTGGACCTGACCGCTCTGCCCAGCATCAAGGACCAGCATTGGATCCCCGAGGTCCAGGAGACCGACGCTCTGCTGGTCTGGGGCGGCAGTCCCTTGTATCTGTGCTACTGGATGCGGCAGTCCGGGCTGGCCGACCTCTTGCCGTCGCTGCGGCGCGAGACGGTCTACGTCGGCACGAGCGGCGGGGCTATGGTCGCGACTCCCGACTTCGGCGGAGCCACCTACGACGACAGTGACCCGCTCACGGGCAGCGATCGAGCGCTGGGACTGGTTGATTTCTCGGTGTTTCCGCACCTCGAGCGCGAGGACATGCCGGACACCTCCGTGGCCAACATCGAAAGATGGGCCGCAGGGATACCAGTGCCGGCGTACGCGATTGACGATCAGACCGCCATTAAGGTGGACGACGGCACCCTCGAAGTCGTCTCCGAGGGGCACTGGAAGCTTTTTGCCCCCTAAGACCGACCCTGGGATTCCGGAGCGTTACGGTTCGCACCTCTTCGCGATGACACGTCCTGCGCGGTGCCATAGGATTGCGCCGTGCCGTTCACGCTCAGGAACATCAAGCAGGATCTGGAGGACCTCGGCTCGAGGTTCGACGGCGCGCCGGACCTGGAGTTCCGTGCGGCGACCGCGGCGCTCGAGCTCGAGGAATCGGCCCTGAGCTACCAGCGCGTGCCGCCCGGCTATCGCTTTCCGTACGGCCACACGCACAAGAGGCAAGAGGAGGTGTACGTGGTCGTCCGCGGGAGCGGGCGGATGAAGGTCGACGACGAGATCGTCGAGCTCAAGGAATGGGACGCGGTGCGCGTCCCGCCCGGAACGTGGCGAGGCTACGAGGCCGGGCCGGAGGGTCTCGAGATCCTCGTCATCGGCGCGCCCAATCTCGGCGGAGCTCCACGCGAAGACGTCGATGGCCAGCGCGACTGGTGGGGTGACCAGAGCTTCCGGAAGTCGTGATCGTTAGGCCGCGAGTCGGACTCGTGGTCGGCGGCTCCAAGTGCGCACGGCGCGACCCTGATCGATGAGAATTTGCGGCTCGCCTGGTCTAACCGATGGTGGAACCACGCCCCACAAAGGAGGAGCCGAGATGATCACGATGCTCATCGAGAAGGGCGCCGATGTAGCCAAGGGAAAGGCATCATGAGGTTGCTTCTCACGTCCGCTGGCATCAAGAACACGAGCATCCACGAGGCGCTGGTCGACCTCCTGGGCAAGCCAATTGCCGAGTCGAGCGCCCTGTGCATCCCCACTGCCGGGTACGGACACCCCATGGGCAGTCCTGGTGGGGCATGGCGGTTCATCAGCGGTCGGTCCTCCACACCCATGTGCGAGCTGGGTTGGAAGTCCCTGGGGGTGCTGGAGCTGACCGCGCTGCCGAGCGTCGGTGAGGACCGCTGGGTCCCGTGGGTCCGGGAGACAGACGTGCTCCTGGTGAATGGCGGCGACGCCCTGTATCTGTGCCACTGGATGCGCCAGTCCGGGCTGGCGGATCTCCTGCCGTCGCTGCGCGAGACGGCCTGGGTGGGGCTGAGCGCTGGGAGCATGGTGATGACCCCCCGTATCGGGGAGGACTTCGTCGGTTGGAAGCCGCCCGCCGGTGGCGATGAAACGCTGGGACTGGTCGGTTTCTCGATGTTTCCGCACCTGGATCACGAGGACCTGCCGGACAATTCCCTGGCCAACGCAGAAAAATGGGCCGCCGGCATGCGGCTGCCGTGCTACGCGATTGACGATCAGACCGCCATCAAAGTGACCAACGGCACCGTCGAAGTCGTCTCCGAGGGGCACTGGAAGCTGTTTACCCCCTAACACGGTTCAAGATGAAGTCCCTCCATCCGCGCGCCCACGCGTGCGAAGTTACGCCGTGAGCTGGCCTCGCGCGAACACGCGGGGGACCGATGACTTTTGGGCGGCAGTGGCGTCTGAAGTACTAGCGACGGGTCACAGACCGCCGCGGCCATGCGAGCGCTGCGGCGACGGGCACGTTCCCCTCGCAAGCACGGTCCCTCATGCCCGAGACCATTGAGGTCTGATCATGCGGAAGCCGATCGCGACGGTGTTCAACTACTCGCTCAACGGCCTTCTCGCCGACTGAACGGACGGCGAACCGTGGTTTCCTCCAACGGACGCGTCCAACCCTGATGGGTCGGACTACCCGGCTACTTCCAGCGGCGGTTCGCTCCGGCGATGTATTGGGTGTAGCCGCGGATGGAGGCGACGGATGAGAGGGCTTGGTAGAGGAACAGGTAGCCCCAGAAGCCTCGCCGATCAGCGGGCAGGTCGATCTCATGGACGCGGAAGACGTGGTGTTCCTGCCAGCGGCGGAGGGTGTTGTAGACGACGAGGGTGATGGGGATGAGAAGCATCGACCACCAGGAGAAGATGAGTGGGTAGCCGAGGATGGCGAGGATGAGGCCGGGGATCCAGAAGAAGACGTATCCGATGTCCAGGAACGGGACGAGGTAGTCAATGCTGGCGACGAGCTTGGCGATCACTCGTGGTTGGCGCTGCGGTGGGTTGGCGCGGATTCCTTCGAACATGCCGCGCGCCCAGCGGGAGCGTTGGCGCATGAAGTGCGCGTACCTGACCGGAACGGTCGTCGAGGAGATTGCGAGGGGCTCGTATTGGACGATGCCGCGCGTGTCCATCATCGTCCAGGTAAGGACGATGTCCTCGCCGATCGCGTCCGGCCAGCCACCGACCGCCCGGACGTCCTCCGTCCAGTAGGCCGAGAAGGCGCCCTGGGCGACGAGGGCGCTGTTGTAGGCGGCCTGCATCCGCTTGACGCCATTGATGCCGAGCCGGTAGTCCCACTGCTGCATCCGGGTGAGGAAGTTGGTGTCCTCGTTCTCGACGACGATGGCTCCGGCGCAGGCGCACACGTGCTGATCCTGCGGCTGTTCGGTCACCCGAGCGACGAGATACGCCAGGGCGTCGGGGTAGAGGTACGTGTCGGCGTCGAGGGTGACCACCAGCGGCGTCTCGATCGTCTCGAGCACCCTGTTGAGCGCGTGGAACTTGCCCGGCTCGGTTTCGAACACTCGCCGGTAGTCGAGGCTCAGCCGCGCCGCCGCTGACTCGGCCAGCTCGGCCGTACGGTCGGTCGAGTTGTTGTCCGCCAACACCACCTCGACAGCACCCAGGTAGGTGGTCGCGGCGAGTCGCTCCAGCGTTGCTTCGATGGCGCTCTCCTCATTCCAGGCCGCGACGACCACGGTCACAGGTGGCCACTCACCCTCCGGCCACGGCCCGGTCGGAGGTTCAAGCTCAAGTCCGTGATACGGGCTCACGATCAGCGTCGATGCCACGAAACCGATCACCAGCCCCGGGATGTACGCCAGGAGCAGCGGGAGCACCCACGCCATCACCGGCCCGATCGCGTGATCAAGGTCATCCCGCCAAGGCCCAGACGCCCAAACTGCGAACCCGACCCAGCAGGCCGTCAAAAAGGCCGCCAACGCGAACCGCACGGTAGGGCGCATCCCCGCAACCGGATGCTCCCGCCTCGTGAACCCGCCCACCGGACGCGTCGCCACGACCCAACCCCCTCTAGCCCGGTCACGAGTCTACCGCAGAAAACTCCGGTCGTCGAAGGTCAACTCGGATGCGTGGTCCTGGGACGAGCTCGCGACGACTGGACGAGCACGGGCTGGCGAGCCCCGGCGAGGGCGGTCCGTAACGGCTAGTTCGGGCCGGCCGTCACGTCCCACCACCGCTGAGAGCTGGTGCGCCGGCTGACCGTCAGAACCGGGACGCCGGAGCCCGGTCTGGTAGCGTTGAGCCATTGTCTGGCCAACTCGGGAGGAGTCGAGATGTCTGAGACGCTCAAGGGGTCTTGCCTGTGCGGCGGCGTCGAGTACGAGGTGCGTGACCCGCAGGCCCTGGGCTATTGCCATTGCTCCCGCTGCCAGCACTGGACCGGATCGAGCCTGGCCGGTGTGGTGGTGGCGAAGGAGAACTTCGGGTTCACCAAGGGTCAGGACCTGGTGAAGACCTATGAGAGCCACCTGGCGCCCCGCAATTTCTGCAGCAACTGCGGATCCAGCCTCTACGACGATCTCGGCGCCGTCTACTTCGTGGCCGCGGGTCTGATGCCGGACCTCGACCTTCGCCCCAGCTTCCATCAGCAGGTCGCGTACAAGGCGAGCTGGCACGAGATCGGCGACGATGCGCCGCAGTTCGCCGAGATGCCGCCCGGCTGACGCCGCGGTGAGCAATGGCTGAGAGGAAACGAACGACACGCACGCAGCAGTCCGCCAAGAAAACGACGGGCAAGGCTTCCAAGACATTCACGGCCGAAGAACGGGCAGCGATGCGGGAGCGCGCCCGAGAGCAGAAGGCGGCGGGCAAGGCGGACGGTGAAAGCGAGGTGCTCGCGAAGATCGCCGAGATGCCGGACCCGGATCGCACCATGGCCGAGCGGCTGCACGCCATCATCAAGGCCAGCGCGCCGAGCCTCTCGCCGAGAACGTGGTACGGGATGCCCGCCTATGCCAAGGACGGCAAGGTCGTCTGCTTCTTTCAAAGCTCGCAGAAGTTCAAGACGAGGTACGCGACGTTCGGCTTCAGCGACAAGGCGAACCTCGACGACGGCGTCGTGTGGCCGACCGCGTTCGCGCTGAAGGAGTTGAACGCCGCCGAGGAGGCACGAATCGGCGCGCTGGTGAAGAAGGCGGTGAGCTGAAAGCCCGCTCGTCCCCGAGGGCTGGCGGAGACCTCCCGGCGGGTGCCTCCGAGACGGACTCGATGTCCGATCACGTCACCGGAGCGTCAGGCCGTGCGCAGCGCGTCGATGGACGCCGTGGCGACGACGCCGTCCAGGCGCCGAGCGAGCTCCGCGTCGAGCGTGACAAGCGCATCGCCCTGAAGGTGCGTCAGGGCGACGTACTCCGCCGTATACGTCTCGCCCCACCCCAGCCGGTCCGCGTACTCCCATGCGGTACGGCGAAGGACGGCGTCCCCCAGCAGGCGAATGGGGAGCTTCGTGACCATCTGCGTGATCTCATCGAGCCGAGCCCGCGCCTCCTCCGGCGGGAGCTCCCCCCGCTGCACCGCCTCGTGGAGCGCCGAAAGCGTCTGCGAGCGCAGGAGTGTCGGCGCGAGCAGCTCGTGGCCGGCCCCCAGTTCGATCCCCTCCTCCGCAAGGCGCAGCACCACTCCACAGTCGACCACGAACCGCGTCACGACGAGCACGCTAGCGCATCCCAGGCAGCGACCGGATGTCCCTTGAGTGACCGGTATAGTGGGCGGTGTTTGCCCGGCTCCGCGCTTCTCCTGAAGCCGGTTGTGTTGGTGGCAGGGCACCGATCCGCGGAAGGGGCGTCCTGACGTCCAGCCTGACAGCGTTCGAGGCGACAGCCGCTCCGGGACGAGTACACGTCGTGGGCGCAGGACCTGTCGGCCTCATGCTGACGGCACTGCTCCAGCCGATCGATGGGCTCTCGGTCCACCTGTATGAGAAGCGACGCGAGTACACGCGCACCCGGATGGTGCGACTGGCGCCGTATCTGGTGGCGGATTCCGTCGAGAGCTACAGTCGCGACCATATCGACGGAGAGACGGTCGAGGCCGTGTTCGACCCTCCCGAGCTCGAGGAGGGGCTCGCCTTCAGACAATCCATTCCGTCGGATCTGATGTCACTGCTCCAGGGATGGTCCCAGGGCTTCTGTCCACTCAACGCGATCGAGCGCGCGCTGAGCGATCTGATCGACGCGCGCGGATCGAACGGCGTCCAGCGCACCGCAGCCACCGTAACCGTGGAGGATGCGATGGCGATCCTCGAGCCGGGAGACATCCTGGTCGACTGCACCGGTTGCTCGTCGCTGCTTCGAGATCACCTTGGGCTCACCTCAGACGGCGTCGATGGCGGGACCAACACGCTCAACATCCGCCTCGAGTACGCGCTTGTGATCACGTTCCTCTACGGGCAGCCGTATGAGTGCAACGAGTATTGCAAGTACTACAAGAACGTCGACAACCTGCGCTACAAGTTCATCCCTGCTGTCCACAGGACGTACTACGACGGCAGCATCAGCCACGTTACGGGGATCGTCAACATCACCGTCGAGGACTACGAGGCGATGCCGTCGCGCTTCGACGGGCAGTGGCTGCGCGCCAACTTTCCCGGCGTCGCGGAGTCGATGGACCGGTTCATCGCCAAGGTCAAGCTGGAGACTGACGGCGAGGTCCTGGGCGACCTCGAGATCGTCCGGATACCGCTGAACCTGTACAGAGCCCGCAAAGCGACCAATCGGGATTGGCACCTGGCTCAGCCCAGCGACCACCCGTTGGCCAACTCGCCGGTGTTCCTGCTCGGCGATTCGGCGGTCGGCTCACCCTACTTTCAGTCGATCTCGCTGGGCTTCGAGTGCGCGATGTACCTGGCGGGACTGATCGCGCAGCGCGACCTACCGCTGCGAGACATGTTCGACCGCTATGAGCTCCACATGTACAAGCAGTGGCTCCGCGTTTACATGCGCAGCAAGATGATCAAGCACAACAAGGATCTGTTCGAGACTGTCGATGACAAGTTCGCCCTGCTCGAGAAGCTTCACATCTACTAGCGGCCGGCGGGCTCACGATCTTAGTCGTCGACTTCCGGGCCGACTGCCTGCCGGCGATCGGAGACGGCCGTTGATGAGGCGATGACGCCCCCGCTCGTGCTTACCCGGCCGCAGATCCTCGCATTCAGACGACGGGTCGGCGCGCTCGACGAGCGGCTTCCCCGCGGGCGGCGCTCACTGCGACTTGCGGCGTGGGCGGGCCTGCAGGACAGCATGCCGCGGGCCGCGCTCCTGTCGATTCACGCGCGGGTCGAGGGGGCCACGCCCATGAGCTGGGCCGACCCGTCGCTCGTCCAGCTCTGGGGCCCGCGGTACCAGGTCTACGTGGTCGCGGAGCGGGATCTCGCCGTGTTCTCGCTCGGGCGGTTGCCGGACGATCCGAAGGGCCGGCAGCGCGCCGAGGACATGGCCGCCCGACTGCACACCCACCTCGCCGGGGCCAGGATGACCTACGGCGAGGCGGGGCGCGCGATCGGCGTCCACCCCAACTCGCTGAGATACGGCGCTACGACGGGCACGGTCGTGATCCGCTGGGAGGGCGCGCGACTGCCGACAGTCTGGACCGTCCCGCGGGCGGACGTCGACCCGCTCGATGCTCGGCGCGAGCTCGCCCGCCGGTACCTCCGTGCCTTCGGGCCCTCCACGCCCGCGGCGTTTGCCCGCTGGGCGGGGATCTCGCTCCGGGCGGGTGCTGGGACGTTCGGGACGCTTCGGAGGTCGCTGACCGCCGTGCGAACTCCCCTTGGCGAAGCGTGGATCCTCACCCGCGACGAGCCGATCTTCCGCGCCGATCCGGGGCCGGTGGCGCCGGCCAGGTTGCTCCCGAGCGGCGATGCCTTCTTCCTGCTCCATGGAGACGAGCGGGCGCTGCTCGTCCCGGAGGCCGATCGCTGCGGAGCGCTCTGGACGCCGCGGGTGTGGCCCGGCGCCCTCCTCGTCGCGGGCGAGATCCGCGGCACGTGGCGGCGGGCGCACGACACGTTGTCGATCGAGACGTGGGGCAGGTTCTCCCGGGGTATGCGTGACGTCGTCGAGGCGGAGGCTGCGTCCCTGCCGCTGCCGGGCATCGACCGGGGCATCGCCGTGCGCTGGAACGCCTGAAGCGTGGCCGCGCCACAAGCGTCAGGGTCGTGCGCGGCCGCCGTGAGGCCTGGCCCCAGCACTCGTTCCAGGCGTCGACGTAGCTCGTCTCATTGAGACGCCTCACGTCGCTCTCAGAAGACCCGCCTATGTTTGTCTTCGATGGGATCGTCCGGCTCCGTGGGAGAAGCGACCCGTCCCGATCGACGCCGTCGGCGCGCTCGCTTGCTCGTGGCGTTGGCGATCCTCGTCCTGCTTGCACCGCCGGCCTACTCCTACACGACGACGATGATGCAGCCTTCGAGCTTGCCGCTCTGGCCCCGGAGTGTGGAGTGGCTGCGAGCGCACCACGGCAACTGGCTCGTCGACGAGGTCGAGCATTACTACTACGGCTGGAAGGCGCCGGACAAGGGCGGCCCACAGTTGACGCGCCTGCCGGCCGTCGGAGCGGGTGCCGCTCGACCGACGAAGGCGATGGCGCGGCACCGCTCGGCGGACCCGCCGCGGATCCAGCCGGTCTTCGCGCACGCACTGCCCGGCGAAGGGGTGTGGCGCGGCACCGGCCCGGTCGTGCGCGGACGCCCGCCGGTGCTCGTGACGACGTTCCGTACCGAGGTCGACTATCCACGGATCGTCGCGTACGTGGCGTGGTTTGACCACACGCGGACCTCCATCGCGTTCTACCCCGGCCGGTACGAGCCGCCGAATGCCCCCGTGCGGGGGCCGATGTCAGTGCCCTTTGGCCAGCGCTGGCGCTTGCTCGCGACGTTCAACGGCGGCTTCATCTACCGCGACGGGAGCAACGGGTCGTCGATCGACGGGAGGTCGTACGAGCCGCTCAAGCCGGGGCTTGCAACCCTCGTCGCGTACCGCGACGGGCGCGTCGACGTGAACAAGTGGAACGGCGGCTCGGTCGCGGATCCGCAGATCGCCTTCGCGCGCCAGAGCCTGCCGCTGATCGTGGACCACGGACGCCTCAGCCCCGCCCTGAACGACAGCTCGCAGTGGGGGTACACGCTCGGGAACGCTGTCCGCGTCTGGCGCACTGGCGCAGGGATCGATCGGCACGGCAACCTGATCTACGCGGCGGCGGACTATCAGACGGTGACCACGCTCGCGAGGATCCTGCAGCGGGCGGGCGCGGTCCGGGCGATGCAGCTCGACATCAACCCGGAGTGGCCGACTCTGATCACGTACGCCCATCACGGCGGCCTCGATCCGGTCAAGGTCGTGCCCAATTACCAACAGCCGCCGACCCGGTATCTCGTACCGGACGACCGCGACTTCTTCGCCGTGTACCAACGCCTCCCCGGTCCCGTCACCGTGCCCTTCAGGTGAGGGCGGAGGAGGAGGCGGCCGACATCACTGCTCCCGCCGCCACCGGTGTGTGCTGGCGGGAACGCTCTCCATGGCGGGGATCGCATCGACCGGATGCGAGGTGAACCACGACGCGTACCGGCGCGCGAGTGGCGCTGCGGTGACGCCGTGGAGGAGAACGGAGAGTCCGACGGTGGCGTACGTGGTCAGCAGGATCGTGTTCGCGTGAGGGAGATCGGCCTCCTGCACGACGATGGCCGCGAACACGATCGACGCAAGCCCGCGCGGCCCGAACCAGCCGAGGAACGCCACCGTCGGGCGGCGTGCGCGCGTGCCCAGCATCGCGATCGCGACCGGCCCCATGCGGACGATGGTCAGGCTCGCGACGGCGTAGACCACGATGTGCCACGTGAGGCCGTCGAGTGCGGGCCAGAGCAGCACGGCTCCGAACACCAGGAGGGTGACGCCGTTCAGGAGCTCGCCGAGCTCGTTCGTGAACAGCGTCGCCTCGCCGTCAGCCACCGGCTGCCGAAGGGCACCGTATGTCATGCCCGCGATGAACGCGGCGATGAAGCCGGAGCCGCCGAGTGGCGCCGCGAGCCCGTATGCCAGGGCGGCTCCGGCGACGGGAACGATCTGGAGCCATGACCGCTCGATCAGGCGCCGGTTGGCGGCATACGTGATCGCCGTTGCCGTGACAGCGCCCGCAAGGGCGCCCGCCGCGATGCCGAACCCGATCTCCTCGACCACCAGCCGAACGGCGTGCCTTGCGCCGACTTCGCCGGCATCCGCCTCGGCGATCGCCAGCACGATGAACAGCAGCGGAACGCAGATCCCGTCGTTGAGGCCGCTCTCGACGTTGAGGCCCTGGCGGATCCGAGACGGCAGTCTTGGCTCGGTGACGACGGCCTGGCCGAGTGCCGCGTCGGTCGGGGCGAGCACGACCGCGAGGACGAGCGCCTCGGGGACGGAGAGTGCACCGAAGATGACCGTTGCGGCGGCCGCACCGCAGGCGACCGTCAATGGCAGCCCAAACCCGAGCAGCCGTGCGGGCACCGCGTACTCCCGTCGGAGCGTCCGCAGGTCGATGCGCGAGGCGTCGAGGAACAGCACCAATGTCAGCGTCGCCTCGGCCGGGAACTTGACCGCGTTGCCCGCCGGAGGCACGTCGACGAGATCGAGCGCTCGCGCCCCGACCACGAGCCCCACTGCGACGAAGACCATCGCCGGCGTGACGGACGTGCCGTCCAGCCTGCGAGACACCACGCCGTAGCCGATCAGCGACAGCGCAACGACGGCGAGGGCCCACTGCACCCGACGAACATACGGCGGCTCGCGGACGGAGCCGGCTACCCCGTGGGAGCGATCAACTCCTTGAACGCCGGCTCGTCGCGGACATGATCGAAGTCGGAGTCATCGGCCGCCATCGACCGGAAGCGCGGCGCCTTGTCGATCGAGAGCTTGAGGTGCTCGATCGCGTCGGCCTTGCGCCCCGCCAGGCTCTCGCAGCACGCGAGGTTGTAGATCAGGTCGGCGTACTCCGGATGGGCCGCGATGAGCTCCGGGCCGCGGTCGGCGATCTCGTCGTACTTCCCGGCCTCATAGAGCGGGTTGAGCGGCGCCCAGAACTCCCAGCCGTTCGGCTCGTACGCCTTCCCCGGGGTCCCGCCGAGGGCGATGAGGGTCGTCCCGGGCTCCTCGGCGAACGCCGTCCGCTTGACTCCGGGGCTTGCGAAGACCAACGTGCCGGCCGGCGCGTCCACCTGCTCGCCGTCGAGCTCGAACCTCGCCCGGCCCTGCTGGACGAGGTAGAGCTCCTCGTGGGCGTCCTCCTCGGACTCGTCGTGCTCGTTGATCAGCCGGTCGCCCGCCTCGCGTCCGGTGAACGCGTTGACGCCGAACGACAGGATTCCGAAGTGCTGCCGGATCGGCCGCCAGGGACAGCGTCCGTCGCTGACCTCGTCGATCTCGTCGAGCCGTGCCACCGTGTAGCTGCTCATCCGCGCATGCTAACCCACGACGTCCGGGCCGGGAGTGCGCCCTGCAACGATCGCCGCCCTCCTGGTAGATTCACGGCCCAGCGTGACGGCTGACAAATCGGGACGCACGAGTGCCGGCATCCTGCTCTGGCGCCGCCGAGCGGATCGGGTGGAGGTGCTCCTGGCGCATCAGGGCGGGCCGTTCTGGATCAAGAAGGATCTCGGGCACTGGACGATCCCAAAGGGCGAGGTCGAGCCCGGCGAGGAGCTCGAGGCGGTGGCGCGCCGCGAGTTCCAGGAGGAGACCGGGCACGAGGTCGGCGACGTCCAGCTGGTCGAGCTCGGACAGATCCGGCAGAAGTCGGGGAAGGTCGTCTTTGCGTGGGGCGCGAAGGGTGACCTCGACCCGTCCACCGCCGTCAGCAACTCCTTCGAGATGGAGTGGCCGCCGCGATCGGGCCGCACTCAGTCGTTCCCCGAGATCGACCGCGTCGAGTGGTTCGACCTCGACGAGGCGCGCCGGAAGCTGAAGGCGGCACAGGTGCCGTTCCTCGATCGGCTCCAGCCGACGCTGGCGTAGAGCACCCCCGCCCTCCCACGATACGATCGCGACCGGATGCCGTCGCTCGCCGAAGCCGTCGACGCACTCGCCCATCGCACGGGGTTCTCGGGCGTGGTCCACGTCGAGAGCGACGGCCGCGTCGAGCTCGCGAAGGCCTTCGGCCTCGCGGACCGCGCACACGTCATCCCGAACACGGTCGAGACGCAGCTCGGCATCGCCAGCGGAGCCAAGGGGCTGACCGCGCTCGCGGTCGTGTCGCTGGTGGACGACGGGACGCTCGGCCTCGCGACCCCCGCCCGGTCCGTCCTCGGCGGCGACCTCCCGCTGATCGCCGACGACGTGACGGTCGAGCATCTGCTGGCGCACCGCTCGGGTATCGGCGACTACCTCGACGAGGAGGCCGGGAGGGAGGTCACCGACTACGTCATGCCCATCCCGGTCCACCAACTGGCGGCGACCGAGGACTTCGTCGCGGTGCTCGACGGCCACCCGACGGCCTTCCCGGCGGGCGAGCGGTTCGCCTACTGCAACGGCGGCTACGTCGTGCTGGCGCTCATCGCCGAGCGGGCCGGCGGCACGCCGTTCCACGACCTCGTCCGCGAGCGGGTGCTGGTCCCGGCGGGCATGCGCGACACGGCGTACCTCCGCTCCGACGAGCTCCCCGGGCGGGCCGCCCTCGGCTACCTGACGGGCGACGGCCCGAGGACGAACGTGCTTCATCTGCCCGTCCGCGGAAGCGGGGACGGCGGCGTCTACTCGACCGCGGCGGACATCGCCGCGCTGTGGCGCGCGTTCTTCGCCGGGCTGATCGTGCCGCAGCGGTGGGTCGCCGAGATGGTGCGGCCACGGAGCGACGTCCCGGCGGAGTCGAAGCGCTACGGGCTCGGATTCTGGCTCCACGAGTCGACCGCAGCCGTGCACCTCGAGGGGTACGACGCGGGTGTCTCGTTTCGGAGCACGCATGACCCGGCGTCGGCGACGACGCGCACGGTCATCTCGAACACGTCCGAGGGAGCATGGGAGATGATCGAGCTGCTCGACGAGGGGCCCGCGTAGAACGGCGAAGGCCGCCCGCCCCTCACAGGGCGAGCGGCCCTCGCGCCGAGTCGCTAGTTCGAGATCGTGATGTAGTCGATGTCGCCGGTGAAGTAGTCGCAGGTCGTCTTGACCTGGTCGCAGTTCAGCTTGCCGGCGATCGAGATCGGGCGGGTGTTCGTGATGTTGCCCGAGCTGCCGTTGGCCGTCGCGACAACCGAGCCGTCGATGGTCAGCGTGAGGGCGCTCGCCGTCCGCGCGCAGCGGGCGACGTGCCACTGCCCGTCGCTGAGCACGCTCGGCGAGACCACCTGCTTCCGCTGGAAATTGCCGGACGAGTTCGTGCCGCGGAAGACGCACGTCAGCTTGCCGTTCGGGTTCTCGATCTTGAAGTACCCGCCCGACGAGCCGGCCTGGCCCTTCTGGACGATGTTCCCGAAGTGCTTGGTCGTTCGGTAGCGCAGCACGACGGTGTAGTTCCCGGAGTTCGGGTTCAGCGTCGAGCTGTTCGCCTGCACGATCCGCTCGGGCTTCGCCGGAGGCGCCGTCGGGCTCGTGAAGACCCAGTGGTACCCGGTCGCTCCGTCGAACTTGAAGTTCGTCTGCACCGCCGAGCCGATGGTGCCGTTCACGTGGCCGCTCGAGTCCACCATCACGGTGGCGTTCGACCCTTCGTTCATCTGCCAGTTCGCCAGCGTCGCCGCCGAAGCGGGCGCCGCGAACGCGATGCCGACGGCAATCGCGGCCGTCAATGACGATCCGAACCTCTTCCTCATAGGGTCTCCCCCTCCTCGTCTGGCTGTGCCGGATCACATGCCCACATGCAGTCCGCCCGAACCCCGCCCGGCGGCCCGGCACGCCGCCCATGATAGCCGCCGTGCCCAAGGCCCTTACACACGCGATCGATGTTGCGCCGATCAGCGGTGGAGCCACCGGAGCAGATCCGGCGGAGCCATCCGCTCGACGCGATCCCCGTAGCGCTCGATCTCGGCAGCCGTCAGCACCTCCCGCGCGGCGCCCGACCTGCCGCGCCGGAAGAACGCAGCCGGGTCCCTGAGGATGCCGTTTCGGTCGGGCAGCAGCGTCTCCGCGCGACCGCTCATCGACGCGAAGGACGCCGCCTCGGCGAGCTCCGGCCAGGCCGCCTCGTCGACCTCGATCTCGAGACGCGTCGCGATCCTCCGCATCTCGCCCTCGAGGTCCTGCTCCAGGTCTTCGGTAGCGGACGAGCAGCACGTTCGGCTGCGGACGCCGCGACCAGGCGTCGGCGAGATGCCACATGACGCCGGGCAGCGAGTCCAGCGCCTCCATCGGGCGCCGGGTCCTCCTCGATCCACTCGACGAGCCAGTCGTGGAGGCCCGGCCGCGGGGCGGGTGGCGCCGTCGGCTGCGCTCGCCCGACCAGCCGCCGCAGCACTTCCCGGTCGATGTTGTCGCCCTGGTGGTAGAGCGAGACGGCGGCGTCGAGCGGATGGCGCGCGACGACGATGTAGGTGGCCTGCGGCTCGATCGGGATGCCGTCGAGCGGCGTGTGAGTCTTGATGAACCGCCGGTGCTCCTGCGCCGCGAGCATCGCGAACAGCTCGGTCTGGGGCACGGTGAGCCGGTCGAGCCACGGCGACATCTCACCCAGCGGCTCGGGCAGGTCGGGCGTGCGGAAGACGAGGAGCGCGCAGATCATCTGCATCCACGTCGTCCCGTGCTTGGAACGCGTGCTGATCACGATGTCGCCGTCGCGGAACGGGAATGCCGCCCACCGCGCGCTGTCCTCGTCGGGCGAGACGAACCGCCGCTCGGCGGCGGTCACGACGCCGAGGCCGAACCAGCGCGCCCGCCGGCTCGAGCCGAAGTCATCCTTCTCGAGCACGAACTCCGTCGACGGATCCCGGAAGATGCCGATGGGCGACTCACCCGAGAAGAAGTCGACGTCGATGCGCGCGACGAGGCCCGCACCGAACTCGATGTAGCAGGAGCCGCGACCGTCGTAGCGGTCGGCGGACTCGCCGCGCGCGCACGCGAGCGATCAGCGTGCGGGCGACGACGCGCGCCTGGCGCTCGGCGAACACGCCCGCCTTCGGGACGCCCACCGTGGCGACGTCGCCGACGGCGTACACGTCCGGGAAGCGGGTCATGAGCGTCCGTCCGTCGACGGGGATGTAGCCGTCGACGGCCATCCCGCTCTCGATGACGACGTCGGGGGCGCGGTGCTTGGGGACGCCGAAGAACAGGTCGTACGGCATCTCCGTCCCGTCGGCGAGGACGGCGACGCTCCGCGCGACGTCGAGCGAGGCCACCGGGCGGCCCGGCACGAACTCGATGCCGCGCTCGGCGAAGGCCTGGAGCAGCGCGGCCGACGTGCTCGGCGACGGCGGGATCGGGGTCGGAAACGGCACCACCACCGAGATCTCGGTGTCGGCGCGGATGCCCTTTCGCTCGAGGTAGTCGTGCAGGAGAAGCGCCGTCTCGCTCGGTGCCGGCGGGCACTTGTACGGCGCGCCGCACACGCCCACCACCGCGCGGCCGCCCGAGAACTCCGGGAGCAGCTCGGCAAGACGCTCGGCGCCGCCCACCGAATAGAACTCGGTCGCGTTCGCCAGGCCGGGCGTCGCGTCGTAGTCGTAGTCGGCTCCGAGCGCAACGACCAGATGGTCGGCCTCGTGCACGCCCGCGTCGGTCGTCACGGCCCTGGCAACGGGGTCGACGGCCGTGACGGTCTCGCGCAGGAGCCGGACGCCCGGCTTCGCCAGTCTGCGGTAGGGGAGCCGAACCGCCTCGGGCGTCGTTCGGCCGAAGATGACGTCGAGCTTCGAGTACCCGAAGACGAACGCGTCGCCCTTGTCGATCACCGCAACGTCGACCTCGTCACCGAGCTCCTCCGACAGGGTCGTCGCGAGCTCGAGGCCGCCGAATCCCGCTCCGAGAATGACGATCCGGGGCTTCACCGGGCGATCATAGTGAGCCGGTTCCGGGTGACGCTCGACACGGGTGGGATCCGATCGCCGGAAAACCGCGTAGTACAGGTATGCAACAGACACCAACACAAAAGCCGCGACGGCAGATCCCGATCGTTCCGATCGTCATCGTCGCGATCCTCTCGCTCATCCTGATCGGCTTTCTCATCTCGTCCGGCGGCGGGGGCGGAGGCGCCGGCTACTAGGCGTCGTCGGTGAGACCCCGCATTCACTCGTGCGGGTCGGCCTCCGGTGCGGGGAATCCGACCGTCGGACTCCTAGGAGTTCTCGGGTCACCGCACCGGCCTCTCCGAGCAGCTCCTCCAGCGCGACCGTGACATCACGATCGGTCACGGTCGCGCTGCTCTGCGCTCTCGAGCGTCGCTCGGCGCAGGATCAGCTGGCGCACGAGCGCCGCCAGATCGCGCCGCAGCCGCTCGGCATTGCCCTTGTCGCCCTTCCCCAAGGAGCCAGCGTACTACCCGGCCGCTCCGAACGCCGCTAGCGTTCCACCGCAGTGAGGTGGGACGTTCGACGCTGGCGCGCGGTACTCGGCCTTGCCCTGCTCACCGGCGCGACCGCTCTCGCTTCCACGCCGGCCGCCGGGGCTGCGCCCAGCTCACGCCCTGCTGCCGCCGAGGCCACCGGGACCCACCCCTGCGGCACTGTCCACGCGTCGACGACACCGTACAAGCACATCGTCGTGGTCATGGACGAGAACCTGTCGGTGCCCGAGTGGCAGGCGACGCCCGACGCGCCCTACACGCATCGGCTTGGGGAGGAGTGCCGGCTCGAGCCCGGGGCCGCCGGCGAAACCCACCCCAGCTTCCCGAACTACATGGCCGTGGTCAGCGGCACGTTCCCGGTGCCGCCGTGCCTGCACTGCCCCTCGAGTGCGAACAACGTCTTCCACCAGATGAACGCGGCGGGCATCACGTGGCGTGACTACAACGAGGCGATGCCGCACAACTGCGTGCCGACGTCGAGCGCCGCGCCGCACTACCGCGACAACCACAACCCGGCGTTCTGGTTCACCGACCTCGGCCCGACGTCGAAGGGCGGCGACGGGTCGTGCGCCACCCGCGACGTTCCGCTCGACCCGTTCTTCTGGAACGATGTCAAGAACGGCGAGCTGCCGGCGTTCAGCTGGATCGCCCCCAGCGAGTGCCACAACATGCACTGGCGCTCGCCGATCTGCGAGCAGACCACGAACGGGACGAAGGCCGACCGGATCCGGTTCGGCGACAACTTCATCAAGAAGGTCATCACGGCGCTTGCGTCGCGGCCGAGCTACAAGGCGGGAAAGACGCTCGTCGTCGTCACGTGGGACGAGGCCAACGAAGGCTCGGTGCAGTCCCAGGGCAACTGGGGCATCGACTGCTCCGACCACGCGGTCTTCGTCAACAACAAGACGACGTGCCGGGTGGTGACGATCCTCGTCTCGGCGCGGCTGCATGCCGGCCCGTTCTCCGGCTTCTTCAGCCACTACAGCCTGACACGCGCGATCGAGCGCAACTTCGGGCTGGGCCTGCTCGGCGGGGCCAATCGCGTGAAGCGCGCTCCGATCTACTAGCCGGGCTGGAACATCGGCATCAGGCACCGGTGTTTCATGCCCTCGGCGGCGGCTCGCCGAGGAAGCCCGCCACCATGGCGCGCACGTTCCAGCGCTCCATCCCGAGATAGGTCGCGCCGGGTGAGCCCGGCGGGCCGAGGCGTGTCGCCGTACAGGTTGGCGTAGACCCGGACGCCGGCCTCAGACGCGATCTGGCGCTCGAGGGCCGGATCGAGCGACGACTCGGTGAAGACGGCGCGGACGTGCTCGGCCCGGATCCGGTCGATCAGGTCGGCGATGTCCTGGGCGCTCGGCTGGGCCGCCGTCGAGAGCGCCGGGATGACCGAGCCGACGACGCGGATGCCGTAGTGGGCGGCCAGGTAGTCGAACGCGTCGTGGTTCGTCACGAGCTTTCGCTCGGCCGGCGGCACCGTGGCGACCAGCCGGCGATTGGCGGCGTCCATGACCGCCAACCGGGCGGACGTACCGCGCGGCGTTTCGGACGTAGGCGCTGCGGTGGTCGGGGTCGACCTCGCCGAGGCGGCGGCCGAGCGCGGTCGCCGCCCGCTCGACCAGCGTCGGGTCGCCCCACCAGTGCGGATCGTCCGGGCGGAGCGGCAGGCCCGCCGAGGCGTCGAAGACGGGCGCCGACGTTCCGGCGCTCTCGACCAGCTGCTCGGCCCAGGCGTCCAGGCCCACACCCGACTCGACGACCAGCTTCGCGTCGGTCAGCGCGACGACGGTGCTCGGTGTCGGCTCGAAGTCGTGCGGGTCGACGTTCGGCCGCAGGATGCCGACCACGTGCACCCGCGCACCGCCGACGTTGCGGACGAGATCCTGCATCTGGGTCGTCGTGGCGACGACGATGATCGTGCCCGGCGGCGGCTTCGCCACGGCCGTCTGGGTGCAGGCCGACGCCAGCACGAGGACGACCGCCAGGTGAAGGAGGCGCATCCGAAAACGATAACAGGTTTCATTTTCGCTATACTCGGCGGATGGAGTCGGGACGAAACCACCGCACCCGCGCCGCCCTGCTCGAGGCCGGGCAGGACGATGGGACGGGCGTTCAGCGTGCGCGAGCTCCACGCCGCCGCCCTGCCGGCACGCTCCCCGCCTCGGCCTGACCACCGCCTACCGGGCCGTCGAGCGCTGGCGCGAGGAGGGCTTCGTCGAGCACGCCGGCACCCGCGACGGCGAGGCGGTGTTCGTCCTCTGCGGGGCGCACGGCCACCACCACCACCTGGTCTGCATCCAGTGCGGCGCCACCTCGGTGCTCGAGGGCTGCGCGCTCGAGCCGGCCCGCGAGGCGAGCGCTGCCGCAGGGTTCGAGCTGCTCGACCGCGAGCTCGGGGCCCTGCCGGCCCGCTGCGGGCCGTGCGCAGCGTCCGGCCCCGCGCTAGCGATGGAGCAGACCCCCCGCGCGATCGTCGACGGCCTTACCATCGCAGTTCGGCGAGCGGCGCGCGTCGAGGACGTGTCGCTCACGCTCCCCCGCGGTGCCGTCGTCGGTCTGATCGGGCCGAACGGCGCCGGCAAGACGACGCTCCTGCGCGCGCTCCTCGGGACGCTCCGGCCGACAGCCGGCACCGTCACGGTCGACGGGACGACGGGGTTCGTCCCCCAGCTCGGGCCGCGCGGATGGGACTTCCCGCTCTCGGCCGCCGACGTCGCCCTCCAGGGCGCCTACCGCCGGGCGGGCTGGCTGCGGCGGCCGTCCCACGTCGGACCGCGACCGGGCCCGGACGGCGCTCGCGTCCGTCGGGATGGACGAGCACGCCGGCCGTCAGGTCGGGCAGCTCTCCGGCGGCCAGCGGCAGCGGGTGCTGCTGGCGCGGGCGCTCGTGCAGGAGGCCGACCTGCTGCTCCTCGACGAGCCGCTCTCGGGCGCCGACGCGCCGACCGAGGCAGCCTTCTCCGACATCCTCAGCCGCCTGCGCGGCGAGGGCCGCACCGTCGTCGTCTCGAGCCACGACCTGGCGTGGGCCAGCGCCCGCTGCGACCTCGTCTGCCTGCTCGCCGGTCGCATCGTCGCGTTCGGCCCGCCCGCCGAGGCGCTCGATGCCGACCTGCCTCGCCGAAGGCCTACGGCGGCCAGGTCGTCGACGTCGGCGGCGTGCTCGTGCTCGCACCCGAGGGACACCACGCGCACTGATGCTCCACTACCTCACCGACCCCCTCCAGTACACGTTCATGCAGCGGGCCCTCGTGGCAGTCGTCCTCACCGGGCTCGCGTGCGGCGTGCTCGGAAGCTACGTCGTGCTCCGCGGCCTGGCCTTCATCGGCGACGCGCTGACCCACGCCGTCTTCCCCGGCGTCGTCATCGCCTTCGCCGCCGGCCAGAGCGTCCTCCTCGGCGCGCTCGCAGTCGGCCTCGTGACCGCCGCGGGCATCGCCGTCCTGAGCCGCGGGCGGCGGGTGTCCGAGGACACGGCGATCGGCATCCTGTTCGCGGCGATGTTCGCGCTCGGCGTCGTGCTGGTCTCGAGCCTGGCCGCCTATCAGAAGGACGTCGCCGAGCTTCTCTTCGGGAACATCCTCGGCGTCTCACGCACCGACCTCGCGCTGGCGGCGGTCGCCACTGCGGTCGCCGTGGGCGCGATCGCGCTCCTCAACAAGGAGCTGGCCCTGGTCGCCTTCGACCGCGAGATGGCCGAGGCGATGCGCTACCCGGTGTTCGTCCTCGACCTCGTCCTGCTCGGCCTGATCACGCTCGCGATCGTCGTCTCGCTGCGCGCGATCGGGAACATCCTCGTGCTCGCGATGCTCGTCACGCCCGCCGCGACTGCCCGGCTTCTGACCGACCGGCTGGCGACGATGCAGGTCGCCGCCGCGGGCATCGGCGCGGCCAGCGGGATCGTCGGGCTCTACATCAGCTTCTGGTGGAACGTGGCCTCGGGCGGGGCGGTCGTGCTCACGGCCACCGCCGTCTTCTTCGCCGTCTTCCTGACGCAGTCGGCGGTGGGCAGCCTGCGCACGAGCCGCAGGCTAACGTCCGCGAGGTGCCCGACCGCGACGCGCTCCCCACGGTCGCCGCGTTCGCAGCGATCTACCTCATCTGGGGCTCGACCTTCCTCGCGATCCGCTACGCGGTCGAGACGATCCCGCCGTACATGATGATGAGCGGACGCAGCCTCGGCGGCGGCTTGATCCTGCTGGGCCTGTGGCGCATCCGGGAGCCGCGATCCCCGTGGCCCAGTCGGCGCGAGTGGGCCGGGGCGGCGATCCTCGGCTGGCTCTTCTTCGTGACCGGGCACGGCCTCCTCGCACGCGAGGAGCAGTTCGTCCCGTCCGGATCGGCCGCGCTGTGCGCCGCGACGATCCCGCTCTTCGTCCCGCTCATCACATGGATCGTCCCCGGCGGCACCCGACCGAGCGCGCGGACGACCGCGGCGCTCGCCGCCGGGTTCCTCGGGCGTGGCGATGCTCGTCGCGGCTCAGGGGAGCGGCGGCGGGCTCACTGCTGTCGACGCCTCGCTGCTGCTCCTCATGGCGCTCTCGTGGGCGTCCGGGACGGTCGCCACGCGGCACGTGCGAGTGCCGTCGTCGCCGATTGCGGCCTCCGCGATGCCGCTCCTTGCCGGGGCGGTCATGCTCGCGGCCGTCTCGCTCGTGTCGGGCGAGGCGGGCGGCTTCGACGCCGGAGCGGTCAGCGGCAAGTCGCTCGCGGGCTTCGCCTATCTCGTCGTGATGGGCACGGCCGTGACGTTCTCGGCGTACATCTGGCTGCTCCGCCACGTCTCGCCGACGCGAGTTGCGACATACGCGTTCGTGAACCCGGCCGTCGCAGTGGCGCTCGGATGGGCGGTCGCGGGCGAGAGCCTGAGCCCAGGCACCCTGCTCGCGACCGCCGTCATCATCGGAGCGGTCGCCGCGGCGGTCTCGGACCGCCCACGGCCTCAGCTCGACCCATCGGCGGCGTCGGCCTCGCCGTCGCCGTCCTCGGCCAGCAGCTGATACATGGCCTTCCGGGCGTTCCGGAGGATCGCCTGGGCTGCTTCGATCTGCTTCGCCGTGCCGCGTCACCGCCACCTGACGGGTCGCGCCCAGCAGCTGAAATGCGAGGTCGCGGAGCGCTGCGAGATCATCGTCGCCCTCGCCCGCGGCCTCCCACGGCTTGGCGCTCGGAAGCGCGGCCGCCTGCTCGCGGCCGGTGTCCGTGAGCTCGAAGACCCGCCGGCCGTTGCTGTGCACGGTGCGGACCAGCTCCTCGTCCTCGAGCTGCTGGAGCGTCGGGTAGACCGATCCCGGGCTGGGGCGCCATGCCCCGCCGGTGCGCTCGGAGAGCTCCTGGATGATCTGGTAGCCATGCATCGGCTCCTCCGCCAGGAGGGCGAGGATGGCCGCGCGGATGTCGCCGCGGCCGGCCTTTCGGCCTCCGCCGAAGAACTGGCGCTCGAAGCCGGGAGGCCCGAAACCGCGGTGCCCGCGGCGGCGCCGGCCGTGCATCATCAGGAACTCGTGGCGGGCGCGGCGGCGCCCGCCGGGGTGGTCGATCGCGTATCCGGTCATCGGATAGCACTCTCCTTTCGACTGTTCAACATACGATCACGATATATCGTGACTGTTCATTTGTCAAGCCAGGTATGCTCGCGCCGATGCGGGCCCGGCGCACGATCACCGTGGTGGGATGCCACGCCGGCGGCGAGGTCGGAAACGTCGTCACGGGCGGCGTCCTCCCGCCCGCGGGAGGAACCGTCTTCGACCAGATGCGGACGCTCGCGCGCGAGGACGACGGCCTGCGGCGGCTGCTCCTGCGCGAGCCGCGTGGCAGCGTCGCGTGTCACGCCAACCTGATCGTGCCGTCCGCCCGGCCGGACTGCGACGCCGGCTTCATCATCATGGAGCCGACCGAGTACCCGCCGATGTCGGGCTCGAACGCGATCTGCACGGCGACCGTGCTGCTCGAGACGGGCATGGTCGAGATGCGCGAGCCCGAGACGGTCATGCGGCTCGAGGCGCCGGGCGGGGTCGTCGAGGCCCGGGCCGCGTGCCGCGACGGCCGCTGCGAGAGCGTCGAGATCACGAACGTCGCCTCGTTCGCCGACCGGCTCGACGCGCCGCTCGAGGTGGCCGGGATGGGCACGCTCACGGTCGATGTCGCCTACGGCGGCATGTGGTACGCGATCGCCGACGCGGCCGCCCTCGGCTTCGCGATCGAGCCCGGCGAGGCGCGCGACCTGTCCCTGGCCGGCGAGCGGATCCGGGCCGCGGCGCGAGCGCAGCTCCCCTGCGCCCACCCCGAGAACCCCGATATCGCCGGCGTCAGCATCGTCCAGATCGCCGAGCCGTGGCAGGGCGTCGGGGCGGTCAGCTCGAAACGCGGTCGTGGTGTCGCCCGGCCGGCTCGACCGCTCGGCGACCGGAACGGGCCTCTCAGCCCGGATGGCCGCGCTCCACGCCCGCGGCCTGATGAAGGCCGGCGACGCGATGACGCACGCCTCGGCCATCGGCTCGACCTTCGACGGCCGGATCGTCAGCGAGACGCGCGTGGGCGACCGGGCGGCGATCGTGCCTGCGATTCGCGGGAGCGCCTGGATCACGGGCATCTCGCAGCTCGTCCTCGACCCGACGGACCCGTTTCCGGAGGGCTACGTGCTCTCCGACACCTGGGGAGTCACCGGGCTCGACGAGCAGAGCTGAAAAATGGGTGCCTGGCACCGTTTTCTCACCTCTCCCCCAACCCCCGGAGCGAGACCGTCCCCGCCAGCGCCGCGGCAGCCGCCACCGCGAATCCCACGCCCCACGACGTCGCCGCCACGATCGCCGCGAAGCCGACCGGTGTGATGACCGACGAGAGCGAGAGTGAGGTCTGCTGGAGTCCGAGCGCAGCGCCCGAGCGGGCGTAGCCGGCCAGCTCGGCGGCTGCGGTGAACGAGAGTCCGTTCCAGCTCTGCGACAGGCTGCCGGCCACGACGATCGCGGGCACGAGCACGACCAGCGGCGCTGACACCAGCACGGCGACGACCGCCGACGCGGCCGCAAGCGCGAGCCCGAGCCGGCGAAGCGGGCCGAGGCGCGTGCCGACGCGGTCCGACCATCGCCCCGCGACGAGCCTGAGCGCGGCGCCGATCACCTGGACGAGCGCGAGCATCGCCGCGGCGACCTGCGTCGAGACGCCGCGCTCGGAGTGCAGGAAGAGAACGGCGAACCCGATGATGCTGCCGAGGGCGACGTACAGCAGGCCGCTCGCCCAGCAGAGCTGCCAGATGCGCGGGTCGGCGAGCGGCGGCCGCTCCGAGACGCCGGGGTCGGGTGGTCGCGCGGGATCGCGGAGCCAGATCGCGCCGGCGGCGGCCGCGACCAGGAGCGTGCCGGCCAGCACCGCGAGCGCGGCGCGCAGGCCGCTCAGGCTGAGGCAGACCGGCAGGACGAGCGCGGCGAACGCCCCGCCGAGCGGCACGCCGGTCTGGCGGATCCCGAGCGCGAGCCCGCGCTGCGACTGCGCGAACCAGCCCATGACGGCCCGTCCGCTTGCGGCCTGGACGCATGCCCCAAGCCCGCCCGCCGCGAAGAGCGCGACCGAGAGCGCGACAACCCCGTTCGCGAGCGCCGCCGCGGCGACGGCGACCGAGGCGGACCCGAGCCCGACCGCGATCACGGCCCGCTCACCGACCCGGTCGGCCAGGATCCCCCATGGCAGCACGGTCGCCAGCACCCCGAGG
This sequence comes from uncultured Actinomycetes bacterium, assembly GCA_963709425.1. Classification (GTDB taxonomy): domain Bacteria; phylum Actinomycetota; class Thermoleophilia; order Gaiellales; family JAICJC01; genus JAICJC01. The sequence continues at coordinate 381,971 of CAVPWG010000004.1, forward strand.
TTGACGCTCGCCAGGACGACGCCGACGCCCTCGAGGCTCAGGTGGAAGTGCGACTGGAGCTCCGGCGCCAGGACGGGCAGCCCCAGAAAGAGCGCGGCGAAGCTCGTCTGGACGCCGACCCCGGTCGCCAGGATCGTCCACCGGTACGGGTCGCTGGAGCCCGCCCCGTCCGCGGCGCTACTCCGGCAGGTAGCGAGGCTCGGCGAACACGCGCCTCACCATCGGCTCGAAGAACTCGACGGGCAGCGACTCGTACGCCGGGTCGAAGCAATTCTGGTCGTAGCGCTCGCAGAACTCGGCGCATGCGTCGAAGTACGGGCTGTCGCGAAACCGCTCGCGCACGTTCGGGTCGGCGTCGTAGTGCTCGGCGTAGTAGTACATCTGGAAGGCGCCGTGGTGGCCGACGATCCAGCAGATCTCCTCCGAGACGTACGGCCGCAGGATCGCCCCGACCATCTCGCTGTGCGTGTGCGGCGCGAGCTCGTCGCCGATGTCGTGCAGGAGCGCGGCGACGACGTACTCCTCGCTCTTGCCGTCGCGGTGCGCGCGGGTCGCCGACTGGAGTGAGTGCTCGTATCGCGTCACCTGGTAGCCCACGAGCGACTGCTTGAGCGCGTCGAGCGCGGCCAGGAGGCGGTCGGGCAGCTGGGCGCTGTACTCGGCCTCGTAGCGCGCCAGGAGCTCGTAGTCCGCGCGCGTTCCGTCGGCCATGCGGGTGAACGAGACAGTCTCCATCACAGGGAGCGTACCCGGTCGAGCAAAGGCGCGGCTGATAGACTCGACCGCCCGACCCGGAGGCCCGTCGTGTCCGCCCGACTCCCCGTCGCGAAGATGTTCCCCCAGAATGCGCCGCCCGACGGCGGCCGCATGAGCCGCGCGTGGATCGACGTGCTCGTGGACGTCCCGCTCCTCGCCGGGCTCTCTCGACGCAACCTCGGCAAGGTCGCCGCGCTCGGCCGCACCAAGCGGTTCCCGGCGCGGACGTCGATCGTCACAGCCGGCACGAACGCCGACGCCTTCTACGTGATCCTCGACGGGCGCGCGACCGTGCGCGCCGGGCAGCGCCGGATCCCGCTCGCCGCCGGCGACTACTTCGGCGAGATGGCGCTCCTCGACGGCGGCGTCCGGTCGGCCTCGGTCGTCGCCGACACCGAGATGCTGGTGATGGCGATCCCGCGGAGAGGGTTCCTGAAGCTGCTCGAGTCCGAGCCCAAGATCGCGATCTCGATCATGGGCACGCTGGCCAATCGGGTGCGCTCGATGCAGGCGACCTCCTCCAGCGTCTGAGCCGCGTGCCGGGCGACCTGGCATCCCGGCTGGACGCCGGCGTCACGCTGCCGTTCTCGTGGCTCGCCGACCCCGAGATCTTCCGCGCCGAGCAGGAGCGCATCTTCGCCGGCTCATGGCAGTACGCCGTGCCGACGGCGTGGGTGTCCGAGCCCGGCGAGTACGCGACCTGCCACGCGGGGCTCGTGCCGATCGTGGTGGTGCGCGACGACGACGGCCGCCTGAACGGCTTCGTCAACATCTGCCGCCACCGCGCGACCGAGGTTGCGCAGGGACGCGGGAAGCGCGAGACGCTCCAGTGCCCCTACCACGCGTGGACATACGGGCTGGACGGCGGCCTGCGCGCCGCGCCGCGCTCCGACCGCGAGGCGGGCTTCGATCCCTCGGAGCACTGCCTGCTCGGGGTCGCCGTCGACACCTGGGGCCCGTTCGTCTTCGTGAACCGCGACCCCGAGGCGGCGCCGCTCGCCGTGGTGCTCGGCGAGCTGCCGGACCGCCTGAGCGCGGCCGGCGTCGACCTCGGCGCCCTCCACTTCCGCGAGCGCAGCGAGTGGGGGCTCGCGGCCAACTGGAAGGCGGTCGTCGAGAACTACCTCGAGTGCTACCACTGCCCCACCGCCCACCCCGGCTTCTCGAAGCTGATCGACGTCGACCCCGACGCGTACACGCTCGAGTCGGGCGAGTGGTTCTCGAGCCAGGTCGGCCGGGTGCGGGCGTCAGCTGTGGACGGCAACGGCTCGGCGCCGTACCGGCTCGACGGCGGGAGCCACGAGGCGCATTTCCACTACCTCTGGCCGACGTTCACGATCAACGTCCTCCCCGGGCCCGCGAACCTGACGGCCTTCTTCTTCGTCCCGATCGACGCCGACCACACCATGACGATCGCCGACTCGTTCTACGGCGACGACGCCACGGAGGACGATATCCGGGCGATGGAGGAGTTCGGGGCCCAGGTCGGCCTCGAGGATCAGGCCCTGGTGGAGTCGATTCAGCGCGCGGCCCGCTCGGGCGGCCTCTCGGAAGGGCGGCTGCTGCTCGAGAGCGAGCACCTCATCCAGCACTTCCAGCGGCTCGTCGAGCGGGCGCTGCGCTGATTCCCTAGACGGGTGTGACCTCGGCGGCTTCGGGGCCCTTCTGGCCCTGGCGCGCCTCGTACGTGACCTTCGCGCCCTCGGCGAGCGTCTTGAAGCCCGTACCGACGATCGCGCTGTGATGCACGAAGAGGTCCTTGCCACCCTCGTCGGGCTGGATGAAGCCGTAGCCCTTGGCGTCGTTGAACCACTTGACGGTTCCGGTTGCCATGATCGACACCTCCTTCCTGAAATACGCGAGAACGGGTCAGGAAGGCAGTGCGCGCAACCAAACGGACGTCCCTTGAACGGGCGGACGGTAGCAGATGCAGGGGCGCATTCGCCTACACGCGCCGCACGGTCACGGCGGTGCCGTAGGCCGCCACCTCGCTCATGATGTCGGCGATCTCGTTGCAGTCGAATCGCATCGCGAGCACGGCGTTCGCGCCCTTCTCGCGCGCGGCGTCCTTCAGCCGCTCGACCGCCTCGTTTCGGCTGTCGGTGAGGAGCGTCGTGTAGCCCTTCGCCTCGCCGCCGAAGACCGTCCGGAACCCGGCCCCGATGTTCGAGAACACGTTCCGGGCGCGGACGATGAGGCCGAACACCTCGCCGTGCACCTGGGTGATCTCGTAGCCGGGCAGGTCGTTCGTGGTGGTGATGATGATCTCGTCCATGCGGTCGAGGGTACCAGCACCGATACTGCACCGACGATGGTCGACTCAGCCGTCGAGGAATTCGTGCGGGCGAGCCTTCCGCCCACCCCCGCGCGGGTGCTGGAGGTGGGAGCCGGAAGCGGTGAGCTCGCCCGTCTCCTCGCCGGCCTTGGGTATGACGTGGTGGCGATCGACCCGGGCGGCAAGGACGACGTCCTGCCGGTCGCGCTGCTCGAGATCGATGAACGGCCCGCCTCGTTCGACGCCGCCGTCGCGGTGGTGTCGCTGCACCACATCGAGCCGCTCGAGGACTCGTGCCGGCGGCTGGCGGAGGTCGTCCGACCGGGCGGGACGCTCGTGGTCGACGAGCTCGACGTGGAGCGGTTCGACGAGGCGGCCGCGGTCTGGCTCCTCGAGCGGTGGCGCGAATCGGGGCGGGAGCGCGACAAGCCGGCCCGCGCGATGGTGGACGAGCTCCACGCAGAGCTGCACCCGCTCCCCTCGATCGTGGACGCCCTGAGCCCCTGGTTCGAGTTCGGGCCGATCGCCCGCTGCAGCTACCTCCACCGGTGGCATCTCCCCGAAGGGCTCCGGCCGGCCGAGGAGGCGCTCATCGCCGAGGGCCGACTGCCGGACGTCGGCGTGCGGATCGTCGGAACGCGACGGCACGGCTGATGCGCCTCTTTCGGCTCGCGATCCCCGCGTCGCAGATCGGCCGCTCGCGCGCGTTCTACGAACGCGTCCTTGCGATCGAGGCCGACGACACCGTCCCGAGCCGCCTGTACCTCCACTGCGGCGAGGTGATCGTCGCGCTGATCGATTGGGGAGTAGGGGATCGCGGGCCGGTCCGGCCGACGCCGGAGAACCTGTACTTCGCGACCGGCGAGCTCGATGCCGTGCACGCGCGAGCGATCGACGCCGGCGCCCGCGACGTCTCGGCGATCGAGCACCAGCCGTGGGGCGAGCGGTCGTTCTACTGCCTCGATCTCGACGGCAACCGGCTCTGCTTCGTCGACGAGGCGACGCTGTTCCTGGGCCGCGGCGCCGGGTGGCAGTAGCGCCCGGTCAGAGGTTTCGGAGCGCCGGCCCGAGCGCTTGGCGATCCTCGAGGACCGGCTCGTACAGGTCGCCGCGGTCGGCGATGCGGCCCAGCACCTCGGACATCGTGAAGTGCTCCGGCTCGAGATCGGGCGTCAGCTCGCGCCACTCCACCGGCGTCGAGACGGGCGCCCCCGGCCGCGGGCGGACGGAGTAGACCGACGCGATCGTCCGCCCGGGCCCGTTCTGGTTGGCGTCGATCAGGACACCGCGGCGGCGGGCCTTCGACCACTCGGTCGTGATCAGCTCCGGATGCGAGTCGGCCAGCGCCCGCGCCAGCGTCGCCGTGAGCTTGCGGCTGTCCGCGTAGGTGTAGCGGCGGACGAGCGGCACGAGGATGTGCACACCGTCGGCCCCGCTCGTCTTCGGATAGCCGCGCAGGCCGACCGCGTCGAGCGCCACCTTCACCAGCAGGGCCGCCTCGACCGCGCCCGCGAACCCGACCTCCGGCGTGGGGTCGAGATCGAAGAGGGCGAAGTCCGGCCGCTCGGGCTTGTCGGCGCGCGAGTACCAGGCGTTCATGTCGATGCAGCCCATGTTGGCCATCCACACGAGCGCGGCCGGCTCGTTCACCAGCGGATAGCGGATCGTGCGCGTGCGGCGGTCGTCGCGCGACGTCGCCGGGAAGGGGCGCGTCGGGATCCACTCCGGCATGTGCTTGGGCGCGTCCTTCTGGAAGAAGTGCCCCCCGGCGATGCCGTCCGGGTAGCGCTTCATCGTGAACGGCCGGTCGCGGAGATGCGGCACGAGCACCTCGGCCACCTCGCGGTAGTACTCGATCAGGTCGCCCTTCGTGATGCCCTCGTCGGCCCAGAACACCTTGTCGAGGTTCGAGACGGGCGGGTCGGGACGGCGGCCCTTCCGCGCCGGCCGCTCGCGCCGGACCGCACCCGCCGGCTTGTCGTCGCGAAGGCCCATGTAGACGGGTGCGCGCAGGCGGCCGTCGGATGTCCACTCTGCGAACTCCACCTCGCACACGAGCTTCGGCTCGACCCAGATCACGTCGGTCGTCCGCACCCGGGGCATGCGCGGCACCTCCACGAGCGGGCAGGTGTCGCGCCGGAGCGGATCGAGCAGCCCCTGCAGGCGGTCGAGCTCCTTGTCGTCGAACCCCGTGCCGCAGTTCCCGACGTGGACGAGGTCACCGTCGCGCCGCACGGCCAGGATGAGCGCGCCGATGCCCTTCGATCGGCGGCCCTTGCCGAGCGTGTAGCCGGCGATGACGAACTCCTGGCGGCCGCGCGTCTTCACCTTGACCCACGCCCCGCCGCGCTTCCCGGGTTGATACAGGCTCTGGGCACGTTTGGACACGATTCCCTCCATGCCGAGTGCGCGAACCTGGTCGAGCAGGGCGGGGCCGTCGTCGAAGGCGACCGAGAGCCGGACGACGGGGTCGTTCGGGACGAGCGTCTGCTCGAGCCGGGCCCGCCGCTCGACGAGCGGCAGCCGGGTCAGGTCCTCGCCGTCGAGCTCGAGGATGTCGAACAGGTAGATGACCAGCGAGCCCGTCCCGCGCTGGAGCAGCCCGAACTTGGAGTGGCCGTCGGAGTCGAGCGCGCACACCTCGCCGTCGAGCACGCAGTCGGCGCTCCGAAGCGCACCCGGCAGGGCGCGCGCGACCTCCGCGAAGCGCTCGGTCAGATCGTTGCCGTTTCGGCTGTGGAGGGTTGCCTCGCCCGCGCTCACGGCCGCGATCGCGCGGTAGCCGTCGAGCTTCACCTCGTGCAGCCACCCCTCCCCTGCCGGCGGCGCGTCGGCGAGCGACGCCAGCATGGGCCGTATGACGCGGCCGTCGCGGGGCTCGCCGCCGTCCTTGCGGATCAGGAGCCAGTTCTTGGCGTCGCCGTCGAGGTGCGCCGGCACGAGCGTCCACAGGCCGTCCAGGCGCGACCCGCGCAGCTGGACCGTGAGGCCGCCGTCGCGCTTCCGCTCGACGAGCTCATACGTCCCGGAGTCCCAGACCTCGACGGTGCCGGCGCCGTACTCGCCGGCCGGGATCTCGCCCTCGAACGTCGCGTACTCGAGCGGATGGTCCTCGACGTGCACGGCGAGACGGCGGTCGCCCTTGCGCATCGGCACGCCCTTGGGGACGGCCCAGCTCCGGAGTACGCCCTTCTCCTCCAGGCGCAGGTCATAGTGCAGGCGGCGGGCGTCGTGGCGCTGCACGACGAAGCGCGGCCCGCCTGCCTTGCGGCGCCGGCCGCCGAAGGGCTCGGGCGTCTTCTTCGGATCGCGCTTCTTCCGGTACGGCTCGAGCGGGGGCACTCTCAGGAGCGGGCGAGGGCGCGCGGCGTCTCGGTCGCGATCATGTCGGCGCCCGAGTCGACCGCCCGCGAGAGCCGCTCGCGCCAGCGCGCCGTCGTCGTGTCGAGGGTTCCCACGCTCAGCTTCATGCCGAGGCGGTGGATCAGAGCGGCGTCGATGACGCCCTCGTCGAGCATCGCCTCGAATGTCTCCAGGCCCAGGTGCACCTCCCGTGCGCCCGGCACGAGCCGGATGGCATCGACGAGGCGCGGCGCGAGGCGGTCGGGATCACGGCCCAGGTACATGCCCGGCGCGAACCCCACCCGCAGGTCGGGCGCAACAGCGCGCAGCCGGCGCAGGTTCCAGTCCGCCGAACCGGTGACGACGATCCTCTGCGCGGCCGGCGCGACCAGGCGGGCGAGCTCCTCGGTTCGCGCCCAGGTGAGCGGAGCCGTGCCGACCAGGCGCAGCTCGACGGTGGTCGGGCCCGGCACCGCGGCGACGAGCGCGACGATGTCGCGGAGCCGCGGCGGGCGGTCGTGGACGGTGGGCGGCAGGAGGCCGCGGCCGGCGACGAAGCCCAGGCTCTTCACGACGTGCAGGTCGACGGCGACCCGCGCGACGGGCGCGCGCAGGCACGACTCGAGGGCGGCCAGCGAGTTGGGCGGATCGGAGCCCCAGCTCGCACGGCGGGCGGTCAGCGGCACGTCGCGGTCGGCGCCTGCGACGACGGAGTCCGGGTGCGGCGAGACCGCCGGCACGGCGCTCAGTCCTCCCCGTCCCAGTAGTCGAGCTGCTCGATGCGGCCGATGACGCCGAGGCCGCAGAGGAACACCTTCCCGGAGCGCGGGTAGAAGCAGATGTCGTTTGGCACACGCGTACCGTACGCCAGGTACGTCAGGCCGTCCAGGCCCGCGCGCATCGTATGGGCGACGCCCGTGCCGGGAGGGCGGGCGATCACATGGCCCGCACGGACCGGGTGGGCGTCGTCGCCGAGCACGAGCTCGCCGCTGCCATCGAGGACGACGAACAGCTCCTCCTCGGCAGAGTGGCAGTGGGGCGCGACGCCGAGCTTGCCGGGCAGCACGGTCACGAGCTTCAGGCCCGTGCGGACGGAGCCGGCCGCCGTTCCCAGGTCGCGCCGCGAGCGGGCCACGGTCGCACCGTCGCGCGTCTCGGGCGAGACGTCGTCCGCGTTCACGATGGTGGCGGGACGTGGCGAGGCGGCCGCTGGCCGGTCGGGCGCGCCGGCGGCGGCCTCTCGCTCCCACGGCGACGGCTCCTCGCCGACGCTCGCCCAGGTGACGCCCACCCAGGCAACGCCGGCCCTGGGGAGCCACGCCCCCATCCCATGGGCCCGCTGGCCGAACGCGAGCACGTCGATGCCGTCCGGGCCGGCGTTCAGCGTGTGGAGCTCGCCGGTGCTGACGTGAACGACACAGTCGCCCGGGCCGACCTCGTACGTCGCCGGGTGCCCGGGGCCCTCGTCCTGCCACGAGAGCCCGGAACCTCCGACGACGTAGAAGATCTCCTCCTCGCCGTGCTCGACGTGAGCCGGCGTGGACCACGCACCGGGCTCCACCCGGATCCGGCTCACGCCGACGTCTCGGGAGCCCGCCGCCGAGCCCAGATCCCACCACGTCGAGTCGAGGTGGCCGACCGTGCGGCGCCGACCCTCGACGTCGTCCCAGTGGATCGCGGCCGACATACTCGCCAGCCTACCCCGTCGCGCAAAAACGGTGTCAGGCACCAATTTTGCACGGTGCGCGCTTAGCCGACGAGCCGGCCGATCAAGCCGCCGCGCTTCGCCGGCTCGGCGGCCGGCTCGACCGGGGCGGGCGCATCGACCTTGCAGACCTCGCGGCCGTTCTTCTCGACGTAGCGCTGGTGGTAGTCCTCCGCCGGCCAGAAGGTCGCGGCGGGGACGATCTCGGTCACGATCGGCTTGCCGAGATGGGTCTGCGCCGCATCGCGCGAGGCCTCGGCGGCCTGGCGCTGCTCATCGGAGTGGAAGAAGATCGCGGAGCGATACTGCGAGCCGATGTCCCAGCCCTGCCGGTCGCGCGTCGTCGGGTTGTGGATGCTCCAGAAGAGCGCGAGCAGCTGCTCATAGGACACCACGTCGGGATCGAAGGTGACCTCGACCGCCTCGGCGTGGCCGGTGCGGCCCGTGCAGACCTGCTTGTAGGTCGGGTTCTCGGCCGTGCCGCCGGTGTAGCCGGAAACGGCGTCGCTGACGCCCTCGACCTCGCGGAACGAGTGCTCGATACCCCAGAAGCAACCTGCGGCGAACGTCGCCTTCTGCATGAGTCTCATCATCTCCTCGGAAGGGTTTCCTGAATTGTAGATGCCGCCGGGTCGTTCAGGCCAGAGCCAGCGTCGTGGCAGGGCGCTCGCGCAGATGCGGCAGCGGCATGGCCGGGTCCGGCGAGTCGATCTCGCGGGCCAGGCGGTGGCCGTCCCAGATCGCGTCGGCCAGCAGCCGCGGCGCGACGCAGTCGCCGATCCGGTAGAGCGCGTCGAGGCCGGCGGCGCGGAGCTCGAGAAACAGCCGCTCGTCCGAGACCCGCTGGGTGACGAGGACGACGGCGTCGCTCTCGAGCTCGAACGGATCGCCGAGCGCCGTCTCGCCGCGAACGCCGCCAGGCTCGATGGCCGATACGGTGCACTCCGCCCGCAGGCCGATCCCCATGTCGTGCAGGTGCCGGCGCAGGAGCGGGCCCTCGAGCGTCTCGTCACAGAACGGCGCGACCTTCTCGCACGACGTCACGAGCCACACCGTGTGGCCCTCGCCGGCCAGAAGCTCCGCCATCCCCGCCCCCATGAAGTAGCCCTCGCAGTCGTAGACGACCACGCGCGACCCGGGTGGCGGCCGCTCGCCGGCGAGCATGACCTGCTCGGGCGTGAGGACGTGGGCGAGCGAGGCGTCGGCGCCCGCGATCGGGCCGCGGGTGACACCGTTCAGGCCGTCGGTGGCCCAGGGCGCTCCCGTCGCGACCACCACGATGTCGGCGTCGCCCGCCCGCACGGCGGCGGCATCCATCCGCGCCCCGGTCTCGATCTCGACGTTCGGGAGCTGGACGAGCTGGCCCAGCCGCCATTCCCGGAGCCTCCCCCACTCCGCGAGGCCCGGCAGCTGCGGGATCCAGCGCGTGATGCCGCCCACCTCGGCGGCGGCGTCGACCAGCCGCACCCTGCGCATCCCCCGCCGGCCGAGGACGATCGCGCACTCCATCCCCGCCGGCCCGGCACCGACGACGAGCACCTCGGAGTCGGCGTTGGCCGCGCGGTCGAAGCGCTCGGGGTGCCAGCCGCGTCGGTGCTCCTCGCCCGCGGTCGCGTTCTGCGTGCACGCGATGTGGCGGCGGTTGTCGCCCTTCGAGATGCACATGTTGCAGCCGATGCAGGCCCGGATGTCGTCGGGGCGGCCCTCGTCGATCTTCCGCGGCAGCCACGGGTCGGCGATGTTGGGGCGGGCGGCGCCGATCAGGTCCCACGCACCCGACTCGACGATCGCGAGCATCCGGTCGGGCGTCGTCAGGCGGCCGACGCCGACGATCGGCTTGGCCGTCGCCTGGCGCACCTTCCCGGTCCACTCGAACTGCCAGCCCTCGGCGAAGAAGCGCGACGCGCCAGAGTCCTTCGACCACTCCTCGATCGAGCCGATGTGAACGTCCCACAGGTCGACGAGGTGGTCGGCGAGACGTACGAACTCCAGGCCCTCGGCGAGCTCGATCCCGGCGCCGCCGACCGCCGACACGGCGACCCGGCATGCGATCGCGCAGTCCGCGCCCACGGCCTCGCGCACCGCCGCGAGCGTCTCGACCCACATCCGCGCGCGGTTCTCGAGCGACCCGCCGTACTCGTCGTCGCGCTGGTTGTAGAACGGCGAGAGCATCTGCCCGAGCAGGTAGGAGTGCCCGCCGTAGACGTAGATGATGTCGAAGCCGGCGTCGCGCGAGCGGATCGCGGCCGTCACGAAGTCGGCGACGATCCGGTCGATGTCCCACCGCTCCATGCGCTTCGGCGTGATGTTCGAGAAGTCGCTCGCGATCTGCGACGGCGCCGGCGGCGGGAGGCGGGTCTCGCAGTTCTCGCCGTGCGCGCCTGAGTGCGAGAGCTCGATCCCCGCCAGCGACCCGTGTTTGTGCGCCTCCTCGGGAACGAGCGCCATGTGGGCGAGGTCGTGGTCGTCCCACATCCGCGCGGAGATGAACGGCGTCTCGTCGGCGTCAAGCGAGACGGTGCAGTACTCGGTGCAGACCGCCGCCCAGCCGCCCTCGGCTTTTACGGCCCGGTGGGCCGCCTGCGACCACGGCTTTTCGACGCCGAAGCCCGTGCAGTGCGGCACCTGGTAGAACCGGTTTCGCAGCGTCTTCGGACCGATCTCGACCGGCTCGAAGAGGATGTCGTAGCGCGGGTCACGCGGCATGGGCCGCCGACTCTACCCTGGCCTCCGCGGCGACCGCCGGTACCATCCGGCGGGATGGCGGTCGCCCCTGACCTGATCGTCGACGTCTCCGGCTCGGGCCGCGAGCGCGGCCGGGCACACGGCGAAGCGCTCCGCGAGCGGATCGGCGCAGGCCTCGAGCGGTGGGACGCCGACGTGGCCGAGCGGATGGGCATCCCGCCGGCCGCGCACGTCGCCGGGCTGCTCGAGGCGACGCGATTCCTGCCGGCGATCGAGGCGACCACGCCCGAGCTGCTGGAGGAGGTGCGGGGCATCGCCGACGGCGCCGGGGTGTCGTTCGAGCGCATCCTCGCCTTCAACCTCATGGACGAGGAGTGGTGGTACTCGCAGGCCCGCGGCCACCGGCACGCGTGCAGCCTGGTCGCGGTCCCCGCCGACGAGGGTCGCGGGGCGCTGCTGGCCCAGAACATGGACCTTCCCGAGGTGATGGACGGCGGCCAGACCATCCTCCGCTCGACGGCGGCGGACGGAGGCGAGACGGTCGTCCTCACCGCCGCCGGGATGATCGGCCTGACCGGCTGCAACTCGGACGGCCTCGGCGTGTGCGTGAACACGCTCTCGATGCTGAACCACTCCGCGGACGGGCTCCCGGTCGCGTTCGTGCTGCGCGGCCTCCTCGAGCGCCGGTCCCTGGCCGGGGGCGAGGCCTTCCTGCGCGCCGTCCCGCATGCCTCGGGCCAGCACTATGCGATCGCGGGCCACGGCGAGGTTGCCGGCTTCGAGTGCTCGGCGGGCGGGATCGTGGCGTCTGACGGCGGCGACGGCCGGTTCTGGCACACGAACCACCCGCTCGCGAGCCGCGACCTCGATCCGGCCGACGACGATCCGGCGGGGTCGGCCGACTCGCACAAGCGACTCGCCCGCCTGGCCGAGACCGGACCCGAGATCGAGTCGGCGGACGACTGCCAGCAGCTCCTGGCCGACAAGCGGGCACCATTGTGCGTGGCTCCCGAGTCGGAGCGCAACTGGCTCACGTTCGGGTCGATCGCGATGGAGCTGTTGTCGCCGCCCGTGGTGCGGATCGCACCGGGCCCGCCCGACCGCACGCCGTGGATCGACGCCTCGCCGGCGCTCTAGCGAACACGCGCCGCCGGCGAACCGCCGCCAAGTCGTCCCGAACCCGCACACTCGCCCGACACAGGTATCACGGGGTCTGACCCCCGTTCGTGCCAATGTCGGAATTGGTGCGGGTTTGCGCTAGCTCGCGGAGATTCGTTGCGAAGTTCCGGGCGAAGCGGCGCCGGCCCGGCCGGCCTCGGCGTGGGCGCGGGCGGCGGCGACCAGATCCTCGAACGGACGCAGGAAGCGCTCGTCGCCGCGCCACATCAGCTCGTTGTGCCACTGCGTGCCGGCGGCGAAGCCCTTGCCGTCGGCCCGCTCGAGCGTCTCGATCACGCCGTCGGCGGCGTGCACCGTCGCGCGCAGCCGGCTCCCCGGGTCGCTCACGCACTGGTGGTGGAACGAGTTCACACGGGCCGGCCCGCCGTCGAACCAGCGCTCGGCGCCCGAGCCGGCCGCGACCTCGACGTCGTGCCAGTGGTCGCCCGGCGGCGCGAGCGCCAGGTCGACCCACGGCTGCCGGTGGCGCAGGGCGTTGGGATGGATCGTCTCGACGTCCTGCACGAGCGACCCGCCGTCGGCGACCGCCAGCACCTGGATGCCGCGGCAGATTCCGAGCACGGGCATCCCTCGGTCGAGCGCGCGCCGCACGAGCTCGATCTCGAACTCGTCCTGCTCCGGCCGAAACGTCTTCGTGAGCGGGTGGCGATCGTGGCCGTAGCGGGCGGGGTCGACGTCGGCGCCGCCGCACAGCTCGACGCCGTCGATGATGTCGAGCAGGTGGTCGATGCGATCGGACGGCGTCGACCGGGGGAGCGCGAGGGTCGTCGCGCCGAACCGCTCGAGCGGGAGGCGCAGGCCCGGCTCGACGTCGCGTAGCATCGGATCCTCGATCTCGATCGTATAACCGATGACGGGCCCGTTTCTCATAAGGTATTCATAAGGCATCCCCGACCTCGGAGGCGAGGCCAAGTGGCGACAGCGGACATGACGACGTTCATCCGGCCCGACGGACAGGACAAGGTGACGGGCCTCGGCCGCTACACCGCCGACCTCACCATGACCGGGATGCTGCACGCATGCTTCCGCTACGCCGACCACGCCCACGCCCGGATCCGCTCGATCGACACGTCGCGCGCGCGGGCGCTGCCGGGCGTCTTCTGCGTCATCACCCAGGACGACGTGCCCGACGTCCGCTACGGCGCCTTCGTGGAGGACCGCACCCTGTTCGCGCGGGACGTCGTCCGGTACGAGGGCGAGGTCGTCGCTGCTGTGGCGGCAACGACGCCCGAGATCGCCGGCGAGGCTGCCGCGCTGATCGACGTCGACTACGAGCCGCTGCCGGTGGTGAGCGACGTCGAGGCCGCCCTGACCGACGGCGCGACGCTCGTCCACGAAGGCTGGTCGGGCTACTCGGCCTCCGACGACGTCGTCCGGAAGGACAACGACGCATCGCGTTCGACGATCGTGAAGGGCGATGTCGACGCGGCACTGGCCTCGGCCGACGAGGTCGTGAAGGAGCGCTACGTCGCCGACATGTCCCACGCCGTGCCGATCGAGCCGCACGCGGCGATCGCCCAGTGGCAGGGCGACAAGGTCACCGTCTGGTCGTCGACGCAGGTGCCGTACATCGCCCGCTCGGGCGTCGCGACGACCCTCGAGCTGCCCGAGAGCCACGTCCGCATCATCGTCCCGCACCTCGGCGGCGGGTTCGGCGGCAAATGCGAGTTCCACTACGAGGCGCACGTGGCCGCCCTCGCCCGCGCCACCGACCGCCCGGTCAGGCTCGTCTTCTCCCGGAGCGAGGAGTTCATCGCCCCCGACCACCGCCGCGAGGGTCAGGTCATCGAGCTCGAGACCGGCGTCATGCGCGACGGCACGCTCGTCGCCCGGCGCGGCCGGCTGATCCTCGACAACGGCGCCTACAGCGCCGACGCCCCCTTCTTCCCGCAGCTCGCGGCGATGCACGCGGTCGGCCCGTACCGCATCCCCAACGTGTCCGTCGATGCCAGCCTGGCGTACACGAACACGACGCCGTCGGGCTCTGTGCGCGCGCCCACGGCCCCGCAGGCATGCTGGGCCGTCGAGCAGCACATGGACTCCGTCGCCGCGGCGATCGGCATGGACGCGGTCGAGCTGCGCCGCAAGAACATCCTGAAGGAGGGCGACACGACCGCCACGAACCAGGTGCTCGAGCCGATCGGTGCCGCCGAGACGCTGGAGCGAGCGGTCGAGCTGATCGGGTACGGCAAGGACCTGCCCGAGGACGAGGCGATCGGCGTCGGCTGCGGCTGGTGGCCGTCGTTCGGCGGGCCGTCGGGCGCGTACGTGAAGCTGAACGGCGACGGCTCGGGCACGATCATCACCGGCGCGCAGGAGTGCGGGACAGGCGCCGTGATGGCGCTGCCGCTGCTCGTCGCGGAGGAGCTCGGCATGCGGCCGGACGACTTCTCGATCCTCGCCCAGGACACCGACGCCGGCCCGTGGGACGCCGGGGCGTCCGGCTCGCAGACGACTTTCAACAACGGCCGAGCGGTCATCGAGGCGGCGCGCGAGGTGCGCGCGCAGCTGCTCGAGCTGGCCGAGGAGGAGCTCGAGGCGAGCCGCGAGGACATCGAGCTCGTCGACGGGGTGGCCCGCGTGAAGGGCTCGCCCACGAAGTCGGTCCCGATCACCACGCTCGCCGAGACGGCCCAGGGGGACAAGCTGCTTCTCGGCAAGGGCTCCGGCTCGCCGCCGCCGACGCCCGACGTCGACGCCTCCGGCTGCACCGGGCGGCTGGGGATGGAGACGTTCGCCGCGCCGACGTTCATCACCCACGCGGTCCGCGTACGAGTCGATCGCGAGACCGGCGTGTGCCGCGTGCTCGAGGTGGCCGCGTCGCACGACTGCGGCGTCATCCTGAACCCGGTCGGAGCCGAGGGCCAGGTCGAGGGCGGCGTCGTCATGGGCATCGGGATGGCAACGCTCGAGGGCTCGATCGTCGGCGAGGACGGCCGGCAGAAGAACCCGCACCTGCTCGACTACAAGCTGCAGACGGCGGCCGACGCGCCGCCGATCTCGATCGCGTTCGTCGACGCGCCCAGCCCGTACGGCGGCCCGAAGGGCTCGAAGGGGACCGGCGAGCCGCCGTGCGTCCCGACTCCCGGCGCGATCGGCAACGCAATCGCCCAGGTGACCGGCGCCCGCGTACATCAGCTGCCGATGACGCCCGAGCGGGTGTGGGCGGCGGCGCACCGGGTGGACGCATGAGCACCGGGACGTACCTCCAGCCGGCGAGCCTCGACGAGGCCCTGGCCCTGCTCGCCGAGCACGATGGGGCGGCGCTCGTTGCCGGCGGCACGGATCTGGTCGTCGGCACGCGACAGGGGAAGCGGACGCTGCCCGACACGCTGGTCGCCATCCACCTGCTCCCGAACCTCGACGGGATCGGCGAGGACGGCGGCGCTCTCGTGCTCGGCGCGCTCACGACCCACGACGCGATCGAGCGCTCGGCGCTCGTCCGGAGCCGATGGACGGGGCTGGCCGATGCATCGGCCATCGTCGGCTCGCCCGCCACCCGCCACGTCGGGACGATCGGCGGCAACCTGGCCAACGCCTCGCCGGCGATGGAGACCGGGGCGCCGCTCGTCGTCCTCGGCGCCGAGGTGGAGCTGCGGTCGTCCGGCGGCTCGCGCACCGTCGCAATCGAGAGCCTGTGGTCCGGCCCGGGCCGCACGACCGCGGCGCCCGGCGAGATGATCACCGGCGTCCGTGTGCCGGCCCCTGCCGACAGCTCGGGCAGCGCGTACGTCCGGCTCGAGTTCCGGCGGTCGATGGAGATCGCGGTGGTGGGAGCGGCCGCGCTCGTGACGCTCGCCGGCGACGGGACGGTGGCGGAGGCGCGGGTCGCACTGACGGCGGTGGCGCCGACGATCGTCCGCTCGCCGGCCGCCGAGGCCGCGCTGCGCGGAAACGCGCCGACGGCCGAGGCGATCGCCGCCGCCGCGGCGGCCGTGCACGACGCCGCGGCACCGATCTCCGACGTTCGCGGGTCGGACGCCTACCGGAAGGCGATGATCGAGGTGATCGCACGCCGCGCGCTGGACGCCGCCGCCCGGCGCGCGGCCGGCGATGACGTGCCTGTGCCCGCAACGATGACGGTGGGAGGCACCCGATGAGTCACGCCTGCACGCTCAGGGTGAACGGCATGTCCTACCCCCTCGAGCTCGACGCCGGACGGACGCTCCTCACGGTGCTCCGGGGCGAGCTCGGGCTGACCGGCGCCAAGGAGGGCTGCGACGACTCCGAGTGCGGAGCCTGCATGGTGCTGGTCGACGGCCGGCCGGTGAACTCGTGCTCCTACCTGGCGCTCCAGGCCGACGGCCGCGACATCACTACGGTCGAGGGGCTCGCGAACGGCGGCGAGCTGCACCCGCTCCAGGCCGCGTTCCTGGACCAGGGCGGAGTCCAGTGCGGCTTCTGCACCCCAGGGATGCTGATCTCGGCCGAGGCGCTCCTGCGCCGAAACCCCGACCCGAGCGAGGAGGAGGTGCGCCTCGCGCTGGGCGGGAACCTGTGCCGCTGCACCGGCTACCAGAAGATCGCCAAAGCCGTCCTGGCCGCGGCACCGGGGGCTACGAGCTAGCCCAGCGCTCGCGCGCGAGCCGGTAGAGCACGTGCCGGCGCAGGCGATGGCCAGGCGGGAGCGCGGGATGGTCGAAGTCGTCGGCCGGGTCGTGGGTCATCCCGATCCGGCGCATCACCGCCCGTGACGGCTCGTTTGCCGGCGCCGTGAACGAGACGATCTCGCAGACCCCGGCCTCGACGAAGCCGAAGCGCAGGGCCTCGCGCGCCGCCTCGGTCGCGTACCCCCGACCCCACCGCTCGGCCGCCAGCCGCCAGCCGACCTCGACCGCCGGGGTGAAGTGCGCCTCGAACCGCGGGACCGCCAGCCCCACGAATCCGACGAACTCCGCCTCGCCGGGGACCTCGACAGCCCACAGGCCGAACCCGTGCCGGGCGAAGTGCTCCTCGATCCGGTCGGCGAAGGCGTCGCTCTCGGCGCGCGTCATGGTGCCGGGGAAGTGCTCCATCACGCGCGGGTCGGCGTTCATCGCAGCGAACGCCGAGTGGTCGGACCGGCGCCAGCCGCGCAGCACAAGGCGCTCCGTGCGAAGCGCCGGCACCGCGCTCATGCCTCCGCCTCCTCGCCGTAGCGCCAGAACTCCGGGAACACCGCCACGACCGGGAGTATCCCGAGTAGGCACAAGACGCCGCCCGAGACGACCGAGAAGCGCGTGCCGGCGATCGCAGCGACCGTCCCCGACTCGACGTCTCCCAATCGCGGTCCGCCCGCGACCACGAGCGTGAAGATGGCCGACATGCGACCGCGCATCTCGTCCGGCGTCACCGTCTGGAGGATCGTCGAGCGGCAGACCGCGCTCACGCTGTCTGCGGCCCCGGCGACGAGCAGGCACGTCGCGCCGACCCAGAGCTGCGTCGTGAGGCCGAGCAGCGCGATCCCGACGCCCCAGACGGCGACCGCGAAGACGACGATCCGGCCCAGCCTGCGCGCGTGGATCATCCAGCCGGTCGAGAACGCGGCGACGACAGCGCCCGCGGAGACCGCCGCGTACAGCACGCCGAGGCCCGCGGGGCCGGCGTCGTAGACGGTGAGAGCGAGCGCCGGGAAGAGCGCGCGCGGCATGCCAAATGTCATCGCGAGGATGTCGATTGCGAAGCTCCCCATGAGCTCGCCGCTGCGGGCCGCGAAGCGGACGCCGTCGCGGACCGCCGCCAGAAACGAGGCACCCGGCTCGACCGGCGGCCGCGGCGGCGAGGCCATGGCCCACACGGCGGCGATCATCGCCACGAACGTCGCGACATCGAGCCCGTACGCCCATGTGAGGCCGGCGACCGCGATGACGATCCCGCCCACCGCCGGCCCGACGACCATCGCCACCTGCACGAGGCCGTAGCTGAACGAGATGGCCGACCGGAGCCGCTCGGGCCCGACGAGCGCGGGCACCATGGCGGCGCGCGTCGGCCGGTCGACGGCCGAGGCCCCCGACGCGACCGCGGCGATGAGGTAGAGGAGCGCCACCGGCGGCGATCCGGCGGCCGCGCCGATGACCAGGCAGACCGATGTGGCAGCCTGCACGAGCTGGGCGGCGAGCAGGAGCCGGCGGCGGTCGGTACGGTCGGCCAGCGTGCCGCCGAGCAGCGCGACGACGACGAGCGGCACCAGCTCGACGAGCCCGATCAGGCCGACCTGGAACGACGACCCCGTGAGCACGAACACCTGGTACGGGAGCGCGACCAGCGTCACCTGGGTGCCGATTCCCGAGATCAGGCCGCCGATCACGAGCAGGCGGAAGTCGCGCGAGTCGCGAAGCGCGCTCGTATCCACGGCGACGCCGCGCAGGCGGCGCGCGGCCCTGCTCCTGAGAGGGGCCGCCTATGCCTCCCCGTTGGCGCTGCTCAGGCGATCGAGCTCCGCCGCGCTCAGCTCGAGATCGGCCATCGGCAGGAGCTCCGCGAGCTGCTCGGGCGAGCGGGCGCTCGCGATCGGCGCGCTCACCCCGGGCTGGGCGAGCAGCCACGCCAGCGCCACGGCCGCGATCGTGGTCGAGTGCGCGGCGGCCACCTCCTCGAGCGCGGCGAGGACACCCGCCCCGCCGTCGAGGTGGCGTGCGGCCGTGTCCGCCCGCGGGCTCTCCACGTCCGGCCCCCCGGGGCGGTACTTCCCCGTCAGAAATCCCGACGCGAGCGCGGAGTACGGCATGCACGCGACCCCCTCCGCGAGGCACAGCTCCTGAAGGTCGCCCTCGAACTCGGCGCGGCTCACGAGGTTGTATTCCGGCTGGAGCGCGACGTACCGCGAGAGGCCGCCCTGGTCGCTGACGCGAAGCGCCTCGGCGAGGCGCGGCGCCGTGTAGTTCGAGGCGGCGACGTGGCCCACCGTGCCCGCCCGGACAAGGGCGGCGAACGCCGCCATCGTCTCTTCGAGCGGTGTGTCGGGGTCGTCGGCATGGGCGTAGTAGAGATCGATCCGGTCGGTCGCGAGCCGCTCGAGCGATGCCTCGGCGCCCGCGCGGATCGTGGTTGCGGCGAGGCCGCGCATCCCCCGCGCGCGCCCCACCTTGGTGGCGATCACGAGCTCGTCGCGGTTCCCGCGCGCCGCCATCCAGCGGCCGATGATCCGCTCCGACGCGCCGCGGGGGTTGCCCTCGACCCAGTCGCCGTACCCATCCGCGGTATCGATGAAGTTGCCACCCGCCGCCGCGTAGGCGTCGAGCACCGCGAACGACGCGCGCTCGTCCGCGGTCCAGCCGAAGACGTTGGCTCCCAGGCAGAGCGGAGACACGACGAGATCCGTGGCGTCGAGTGGGACGGTTGGCTGCACGAGCGCCTCCTTCATGGGTCGTCGAACGCCGCGGTCGACAGGTCGACGACGCTCGAGCCGCCGTCGACCGGAAGGACCGCGCCGGTGATCGCCGACGCGCCGGGCGAGGCGAGGAAGGCACACGCCTCCGCGACCTCCTCGGCGGTGACAGGCCTGCGCAGCGGGACATGCGCGGTCGAGAGCGCGTACGCCCCCTCGCGATCCAGCCCCCGCCGCTCACCCAGCCTGTCCATCGAGACGTCGGCCGCCGGCGTCCGCGTCCACGCCGGGCAGACGGCGTTCACCCGCACACCGCGGGGACCGTAGTCCCGCGCGAGCGACCTCGTGAGACCGACGAGCCCGTGCTTGGAGGCCGTGTAGCCGGCATCGTCAGGGATCGCGAAGAGCCCGGCGACGGACGAGACGATGACGATGCAGCCGGAGCGCTCGACGAGCGCCGGCAGGGCGGCACGGGCCAGCACGAAGCTGCTCGTCAGGTTCGAGCGGAGGCTGGCGTCCCACATCGCGTCGTCCGTGTCCGTCACCGCCGCTGAGCCGTCTCCGCCCGCGTTCGCGATGAGGATGTCGAGGCCGCCGTGTGCCTCGGCGACGGCCGCGACCGCTCGCTCGGCGTCCGCCGGCGCCGCCGAGTCGCCCACCACGGCCATGCCGCTGATCTCGGCCGCCACGCGTTCGACCGGCCCGCGCCGGCGGCCCATGACTGCGACGCGGCCGCCGGCCGCGGCGAGCCGACGCGCGGTCGCGGCACCGATCCCGGTTCCGCCGCCGCTCACGAGGGCCACGCTGCCGTGCACGCACCGATTCTCCCCGCTTCCGGCACACGGCCGCGCCGGTTCGTATCCTTCCCGCCAGTGTCGGGCCTCCCGCTCCCCGCGGTCATCGCGGTCTTCGCCCTGGCCGCGCTCGCCGTGTGGCTCGCCGGGATCAAGCTCTCTGACACGACCGACGTGCTCGCCACCCGCCTCGGGCTCGGGGAGGCGCTCGGCGGGCTCATTCTCCTTGCCATCGCGACCAACCTGCCCGAGATCGCGATCACCGTCAGCGCCGCGCTGGCCAACGATCTCGGCATCGCCATCGGCAACATCCTCGGTGGGATCGCGATCCAGACCGTCGTGCTCGCGCTGCTCGACGGATTCGGGCTTGGCCGCAAGGACGGGCTCACGTACCGGTCCGCGTCGCTCTCGCTCGTGCTCGAGGCGACGGTCGTGATCGCCGTCCTCGTGATCGCCGTGATGGGCGCTCAGCTCCCGGCGTCGGACAATGCCGGAGGGATCGAGCCCGCTGCGGTCATGATCGTCGCCACGTGGCTCGCGGGCCTCTGGCTTGTGGGTCGCTCCAGGTCCGGCCTGCCCTGGCACGAGCTTGGGAACCCGCCCGGCGGACAGGAACGACCGCGCGGACACGCCAAGAAGGAGCGCGCAGCCCGGGCGCAACGACGGATGAGTCTGCGCGCCGCGGGAGCGGTGTTCGCCGCCGGCGCGCTGGTCACGCTGGTCGCAGGCGTCGCGCTCGAGCGAAGCGGTGAGGTCATCGCCGGGCGGGCGGGGATGAGCGGCGTCGTCTTCGGCGCGACGATCCTGGCCGGCGCCACGGCGCTTCCCGAGATGTCAACCGGCCTCTCGTCGATCAAGCTCGGCGACTACCAGCTCGCCGTGAGCGACATCTTCGGGGGAAACGCGTTCCTCCCGGTTCTGTTCCTGCCTGCCGGGCTCATCTCGGGGCATGCCGTCCTGCCCCAGGCGCAGCCGACGGACATCTATCTGACCGGGCTCGGTGCGCTCCTCACCGCGGTCTACATCGTCGGGCTCATCTTCCGGCCGCGACGCCAGCTCTGGGTGATGGGGGCCGACTCGTGGGCAGTCGTTCTCCTCTACGCGCTCGGCATCGTCGGGCTGATCGCGATCACCCGCGCCTGAGCGACTGGGTCATCGGCCGGCCGGGCAGGGCCGGAAGACGGCGCCGTCCAGGTCGACGTCGAACTTGACGGCCGCGAAGCCGTGCGGCGGCGAGTACACCGTGCGGCAATAGGTCGAGAATCGGTGGCGCGGCCGGCACCGCTTCCCGGGGCCGCACACGAACCGGTCCTCCACGTACTCCGCCTCGCCGACCCACTTGCCGGCGGACGTGAAGCTGTCCCAGCCACACGGGTGCGCTCCGCCCAGGCCGGTGCACGTGAAGCCGAACTGCCGGCTCCCGGCCAGCGACGACGCGAAGCACTCGTCGTACGGGTAGCACTCCTCGACGACCGCGCCGTCGGTGTACCGGCGACCCCACCAGCTGAGAAGGCCGGAGTTCTTCCACAGGGCGGTCATGCCGTGGCGGTGGATGTCGTTGTCGACGCGGGCGAGCAGGTTCTGGACGTCGCCCGGCGTGAGGTTGAAGCCGGTCGTCGACGGCGGGTCGAAGCTGTCGATGTCGTCGATCTCGACCGCGTCGAAGCCCTTTCTGGCGCACATCTCGATTCGCGCGTCGAACACGCTCATGACGGCCGGCACACGGCGCAGGTCGACCCACCGCTCCTGCGGGTAGCCGTAGTAGACCCGGCCGAGAGCCGCCGCCGGAAAGCCGCCCGGCGACGGGGTGGCGTCGGGCCGGTAGTCCTCCCAGGCCAGGTCGAGGTAGCAGGCCGCCCGCGGGTGCGGCAGCGTGCTCGCCTGCCATGTCGTGTGGAGCGCCCGCACCTGGGCCCGCGTGGTCAGGAACCCGTCGATGTCGTACAGGTCGACGGCGCTCGCGCCCGTGCGCTCGAGCGGCGCCACCCGGCCGATCTGCCAGTCCCACCGCATCGGATGGCCGGTGCTGTCGAGGTGCGGCGGCGCCCAGCACGTCCCCTGGCATGCGACCGGCGCCGGAATGCGGCACGACCCGCCAGGCGAACTGGCGCGTCGTCGACCCGGCCGAGTTCGACGCGCGGACGACGATCCGATGCGAGCCGAGGCCGAGCCGGCCGGTGGCGACGACCTTGCCCCGCGGCACGTTCCGCCACGCGCGGCCGTCGATCCGGTAGCGAAGCCGCGGCCGGCCGTCGGCGGCGTTGAAGTGCGGCGCCGCGACGGCGAACCGCTCGCTCGCCGAGCCGGTGCTTCGCGGCGGGAGGCCGTTCACGAACGCCGTCGTCGGCGCCCGGCCGTGCTGGTACAGGGCGACGGTCCGCGCGGTCGTCACGCTCCGCGAGGCGCGCACGACGCGGAACGAGAACGTCGCCGGGTCGGTCTCGACGACCTCGGTCGCAGTCTCGACGAGCTCGAGCCGGCGTCCGGTGTCGGCATGCGCGACGACGTAGCGCCGAGCCGCGAACGGCGCGGCCCCCGTCCCGGCGGCGACCGAGCAACGGCCGCCGGAGGCCGGGCAGGAGCGCCATTCGTACGCGACCTCAAAGCTGAGCAGGCGATCGCCGGCAGGCAGCGCGCCCGGCCGCCATCGCAGCCCCTGGGCGCGCACCGTCCCCCCGTCCCGAAGCTGGCCCGTCACCCGAAGCGAGCCGTGCGCGACCGGGGCGGGGATGCCTCCGGCCGCCGCCGGCCCGGCTGCAGCGAGCGCGCCGACCACGACGAGGATCGGCGGGAGCAGGCGATAGGCCGT
Organism: uncultured Actinomycetes bacterium; assembly: GCA_963709425.1. Classification (GTDB taxonomy): domain Bacteria; phylum Actinomycetota; class Thermoleophilia; order Gaiellales; family JAICJC01; genus JAICJC01. The sequence goes on from CAVPWG010000004.1 coordinate 404,822, forward strand.
CATGAGCGGCTCCGGATCCCCGCCGGCAGGGCGTCGCCGTGCGCGTCGATCATCGCATCGACCATCTCGGAGATCGCCTCCGGAGACAGCGTCGCCGAGGCGTTCGGGTCAAGCAGCGCAGCGTGGCGGACATGAGCCGGATCGCCCTCGAGCGCGGCCCGGACCGTGAGCTCGCACACGTTCAGGTAGGTGCGGTTGAGCGCCGCGAGCTGCGGCGGAAGCTCGCCGACCGCGGTGGGCTGGACGCCGTTTCCGTCGACCAGGCACGGCACCTCGACGCAGGCCCCGTCGGGCAGGTTCGCGATCAGGCCGTCGTTTCGGACGTTGCCGTAGATGACACGCGGCTCGCCGGTCGCGATCGAGTGGACGATGAGCGATGCGTACTCAAGGCTGCGCTCGATCTCGAACGGCGCTCCGGCCGCGAGCGTCCGCCGCATCTCGTCGTAGAGCTCGAGGTTCTCCTCGCTCCGGCGCACGTACTCGTCGACGGGCACCCGGAATCGCTCGATCATCTCATCGCTACGCATGAACCACGGCAGGTACTCGGCCGAGTGCTCGCTCGACTCGGTCGGGAAGTACCCGAGGCGGCGGTACATCTCCACACGCACGCGCCGGCGCAGCTCGGGGTCGCTCGCGATTGCCTCGTCCAGGAGCGGGTAGAGGTCACGGCCTTCGCGTGCGAACCGCAGGATCCAGGCCTGGTGGTTCACGCCCGCGCCGAGGTAGTCGACCTCGTCGTACGGGACGCCGACGATCTCGGCCAGGCCGCGGGTCGTCCACTGCACGGAGTGGCACAGCCCGACCACCCGCTGGATCGGCGAGCCGGCGTAGGTCGCCCAGCACAGCATCGCCATCGGGTTCGTGTAGTTCAGAAGCCACGCACCGGGGCAGAGCTCCGACATGTCGGCCGCGATGTCGAGCATCACGGGGATCGTGCGGAGGGCGCGGAAGATGCCGCCCACGCCGAGCGTGTCGCCGATCGTCTGGCGCAGCCCGAACCGCTTCGGGATCTCGAAGTCGAGGAGGGTCGCCGCGTGCCCGCCGACCTGAATCATGTTGACGACGTGGTCGCAGCCGTCGATCGCGGCGCGCCGGTCGAGGTGCGCCTCGATCGTCGCCCCCGCGCCCAGCTCCCCGCTCGTCCAGCGGGCCATCGCGGCAGCGGTGTCGAGCCGTTCGGCATCGATGTCGTGCAGCGCGATCGTGGCGTCGGCGAGCTCCGGGAACGTCAACAGGTCGCCGAGCAGGTTCTTCGTGAATTCGACGCTTCCGGCGCCGATGAACGCGATTCGCGTCATGCGCGAAAGTGTTTCAGATTTGATAGAAACGAGCAAGAATGTTCACGGTCGCGGAGCAGCGTGCGCTCGACCAGCTGTCCACGCCGGGCGGCCGTCTGGGGATTCTGGCGGCCGATCAGCGCACGAAGCTCGTCGCGGCGCGCAAGGAGGCGGGCCTCCCTTCCGACCTCGAAGCGCTGCGCTCCTTCAAGCTGGATCTCGTCCAGGCGCTCGGCCAGCACGCACCGGGCGTGCTGCTCGATCCCGAGATCGCACTCCCCCACGTACTCGAGCACGGCGCGGTTCCCGCCCACACCGGGCTCCTGGTGTCTCTCGAGCGAAGCGGTTCGATGCCCGCGCCCGGGGGACTGCGAGCGGCCGAGCTCCTGCCCGCCGTCGGGGCGGCCGGCGTCCGCCGGCTGGGGGGCACCGCGGCGAAGCTCCTCGTACGGCTGCGCGCCGATCGCGAGGACACCGACGGCGCAAACGCTGAGGTGATCCGCTCGGCGGCGGCCGACTGCGCCGCCGCCCATTTGCTGCTCATCGTCGAGGTGCTCGTCTACCGGACCGACGACGAGGCGGCGTCGGCCTTCGCCGCCCGCCGCGCCGACCTGATCCGGGAGGCGGCGCTCCTCGCCGAGGCCTGCGGCGCCCGCTTCCTCAAGCTCGAGTACCCGGGCGACGCCGGCGGCTGCGAGGCGCTTACCGATGCGCTCGGAGCGCCGTGGGCGCTGCTCTCGGCCGGCGTCGACCACGAGACGTTCGCCGGCCAGCTCCGGACCGCGCTCGCGGCCGGCGCGGCGGGGTTCATCGCCGGACGCTCGATCTGGAAGGAGTCCGTCGCCATGGACCCCGAGGGCCGGCGCGCGTTCCTGCACGGCGAGGCGCGGCGACGGCTGGACGAGCTCCTCGAGATGGTCGGGTAGATGCCGCCGCCTGCCGCGTGCGACCTGCTGGTGGTGGGTGACTGCAATCCGGACCTGCTGCTCGTCGGCGGCGACCCGGTACCCGAGTTCGGCCAGCGCGAGCAGCTCGTCGACCGGGCCGTGCTCACGATCGGCGGCTCGGCCTCGATCACCGCATGCGGCGCCGCGCGGCTGGGCCTGTCGACGGCCCTGGTGGCGGCGGTCGGGTGCGATCACCTCGGCTCGCATGTGCTGGAGGAGGTGTCCGCGCGCGGAGTCGACGTGGCGGCGTGCCTGCGCCGCGAGGGCGACTCGACCGGCCTCACCGTCGTCCTGGCCCGGGGGGACGACCGTGCGATCCTGACCTCGATCGGCGCCATCGCCGCGCTGACGGGCGCCGACGTCGACGTCGACCTGGTCCGCTCGGCGCGGCACCTCCACATCGCCTCGTACTTCCTCCTGCACGGCCTCCAGCCGGGCCTCCCCGACCTCGTGGCGGCCGCGCACGCCGCCGGCATCACGGTTTCGCTCGACCCGCAGGACGACCCGGCCGGGCGCTGGGAGGCCGGGCTTCCCGAGCTCGTGAGGAGCGTCGATCTGCTCTTCGTGAACGAGCGCGAGAGCGCCGGCATCGACACGAGCGCCTGCCCGCTGGTCATCGTGAAGCGCGGCCCCCGCGGGGCGCTCGCGCGCACCCAGGAGGGCGCGGTCGAGCATCCCGCGGTGCCGGTCGCCACGGTCGACGCCACGGGCGCCGGCGACAGCTTCGACGCCGGCTTTCTCGCGGCATGGCTCGCCGGCCGGCCCGTCGCAGATGCGCTCGCGCTGGCGTGCGCGTGCGGGGCGCTCTCGACGCGCGCGCCGGGCGGGACGGACGCCCAGCCGACGCTCGACGAGGCGCGGGCGGCTCTCGCATGATCCTGTGCGTCGCCGCCAACCCGTCGATCGACCGCCTGTTCACCGTCGAGCGGCTCGTGCCGGGCAGCATCCACCGCCCCGCGGAGTTCGCCCAGGTGCCCGGTGGCAAGGGGCTGAACGTGGCCCGCGCGGCGACGGCCCTCGGCGGTGAGATCCAGGCCGCCGCCCTTCTCGGTGGGCACGCCGGAAGCTGGATCGCAGACCAGCTCGAGGCCGAGGGCGTGCCGCTCCGCGCGACGTGGGCGGCCGCCGAGACACGGTCGTCGCTCTCGGTCGCCGGTGCGGTCGAGGGGCTCACCGAGTTCTACGAGCACGGGCAGCCGGTGACGGACGGGGAGTGGACGGAATTCGCGCGGCTCGTCGCCGACCTCGCAGCGGGGGCGGCGTGGATGACCCTGTCGGGCTCGCTTCCGGTGGGGGCGCCGGCCGACGGCTACGTCCGGATGACCGGCCTGACCCGGGTCGCGTTCGACACCCGCGAAGCGGGGCTGGACGGCTCCCCCGACGTCGTGAAGCTGAACGCGGTCGAGGCCGCGCATGCGACGTCCACGGACGCGAGCGACCGCGCCGGGGCGATCGCCGCGGCCGCCGCGCTGCACGAGCGCACGGGCGGGGCCGCCGTCGTCACCCGCGGCGAGGACGGCGCGGTGATGGTGACTCCGGATGGGGGGCGGCTCGAGGGACGCGTGGGGGCTCGGGGCCCGTACCCGGTCGGAAGCGGCGACGCGTTCCTCGCCGGGCTCGTCGTTGCGCTCGACGGCGGCGCCGGCTGGCCCGAGGCCCTGCGGGCGGCGCTCGGAGCGGGCGCGGCCAACGCCGAGCGCCCGGGCGCCGGGCGCCTCGACCGATCACGCGCGGCCGAGCTCGCCGAGCAGGCGGCGGTTACACCCGCAGCGTGACCTCAGCGGTCGACCCGCTCGCCGCTCGCTTCGTCGAACAGGTGCACCTCGCCGGCGGGGACGGTCAGGGCCACCCGCTCGCCCGGCGACACCTGTGCGCTCCCGGCCAGCCGCGCGACCACGGCGTCTCCCCCATCCGTCACGCCGTGCACGAAGACGTCGCTCCCGAGCGGCTCGACCACCTCGGCCAGCACGTCGAGCACGATCCCGCCGGTGCTCTCGGCCGCCGGACGCAGGAGCTCCGGGCGGATGCCGGCGACGACTCCGGCCGCCTCGCCGGCCACCGGCCCCGGCAGGAGGTTCATCGCGGGGCTGCCGACGAACCGGGCGACGAAGATGTTCCGCGGCTTCCGGTAGATCTCCTCGGGCGTCCCCACCTGCTGAAGCCGGCCGGTGTCCATCACGGCGATGCGGTCTCCCAGCGTCATCGCCTCCACCTGGTCGTGGGTGACGAAGATCATCGTCGTCTCGAGGCGTGCGTGCAGCCGCTTCAGCTCGGCACGGAGCTCGGCGCGCAGCTTGGCGTCGAGGTTCGAAAGCGGCTCGTCGAGGAGGAATGCCACCGGCTCGCGGATGAGCGCCCGGCCCATCGCCACCCGCTGGCGCTGTCCACCCGAGAGCTGCGCGGGCTTGCGCCCGAGGAGCTCGGTCAGCTCGAGCATCTCGGCCACGTCGTCCACCCGCCGCGCCACGTCGGCCCGCGGCATTCGACGCCGCTGGAGCGGGAACGCCAGGTTCTTGCGGACCGTCATGTGCGGATAGAGGGCGTAGCTCTGGAACACCATCGCGATGTCGCGCGCGGCCGGCGACAGGCCCGCCACGTCGCGGTCGCCGATCGCGATCGTGCCCGAGGTGGGGTGCTCGAGCCCCGCCACCATCCGTAGCGCGGTCGACTTGCCGCACCCCGACGGTCCGACCAGCACCATCAGCTCCCCGTCCGCCACCTCGAGGTCGAGCGCGTCGACCGCCCTCGTGTCGTCGCCGAAGACCTTCGTCACCGACCGGAACTCGACGCGAGCCACCGGCCCTATCCCTTGACACCTGTGGAGGCGAGCGACTGCACGAACCACCGCTGGGCGAAGATGAACACCAGCAGCATCGGCGCGAGCGCCATCACGTTGCCGGCCATGAGGAGCGTCCAATTGGTCTGGTGCGCTCCCTGGAACGAGGCCAGCCCCAGCTGCACCGTGCTGTGGCTGGTCGTCGAGATGACGATGAGCGGCCACAGGAAGTCGTTCCACGTCCACAGGAACGTGACGATGGCGAGGGTCGCGAGCGCGGGCATCGAGAGCGGCAGCACGATGCGGAAGAGCACCCCCAGCCGCGAGCAGCCGTCGATCCGGGCGGCCTCCTCGAGCTCGACCGGGAGCGTCCGGAAGAACTGGCGCAGGAGGAAGATCCCAAACGGCGTCACCAGGTTCGGAACGATCAGCGCTCCCAGCGAGTCGACCAGGCCCAGGTGCTGGACGATCAGGAACGTCGGGATCATGGTGACCTGAAACGGCACCATGAGCGTCGCCAGGAGCGCGATGAACGTCACGTCGCGGCCGAAGAACCGAAGCCTTGCGAATGCGTAGCCGGCGAGGCTGCACAGGAGCAGGTTCCCCGCGACAGCGGCGCACGTCACGATCAGGCTGTTGGCGAAGAACCGGCCGAACGGCGCGGCGTCGAGCGCATCCGGGTAGTTCTGCCAGTGGATCCCCGACGGGACGAGCGTCGGCGGGAAGTGGCGCGACTCCGGCAGCGTCTCGATCGACGTCACGAGCATCCACACGAGCGGTACCAGCATCAACGCCGCGAGCGGAACCAGGACGAGGTGCCGCGGGTTGAACGGCCACGTCCTCATGAGGTGTAGTGGACGCGCCGGTTCCCGAGCCAAAGCTGGAACACCGAGAACACGAGCGTGATGAGGAACAGCACCTCGGCCACGGCTGCCGCGTATCCAGCGTGGAAGAGCTCGAACGCCTGGTTGTAGAGGTAGTAGACGAGCACCGTCGTCGCGTGCAGCGGCCCGCCGCGGGTGGTCACGTAGATCTCGTCGAACACCTGGAGCGCGTTGATCGTCGACCACACGATCAGAAAGAGCGTCGCCGGCGAGAGCAGCGGCCAGACGACGTGCCGGAACGTCGCCCACCGGCCGGCGCCGTCGAGCTGGGCCGCCTCCAGGAGATCCTCCGGGACGCCCTGGAGGGCCGCCAGGTAGATGATGACGTCGAAGCCGAGCCACCCCCAGACCGTCATTGCGACGATTGCGTACAGGGCCTGGTCGGGATCCTGGAAGAACCCGTACGGCCCCAGCCCGACCTTTCCCAGAAGGAAGTTGGCGAGGCCGTAGGTCGGGTCGAGCAGCCAGTTGAAGATGATCCCGGTGGCGACGGTCGAGGTCGCCACCGGCACGAAGACCGCGGTGCGGTAGAAGCGCGAGAACCGGATCGGGCGGTGGAGCAGGAGCGCGACGCCCATCGCACCGCCCACCGACAAGGGCACGAAGAGGGCCGTGTAGACGAGCGTGCGGCGGATCGAGTCGCGGAAGACCGGGTCGTGGACAAGCGCCCGGTAGTTGTCCGCACCGACCCACGTCGGGGCCGTGAGCAGGTCGTTCTGCTGGAAGGAGAGCAGGAGCGCCCAGCCGATCGGCAGGATCCCGAAGACGCCGATCAGGACCACGGCGGGAAGGACGAACAGCCAGCCCGCCAGGTGGTCAGAGCCGAGCGCTCGTTGGATCACGGCCTAGCCCTGCGCGAGGATCTGGTCGACCTGCTGCGCCGCCTGGTCGAGCGCCTGTTGGGGCTGGGCCTTGCCGAGCAGGATGGCTTGGATCGCCTGCCCCATCGCCTGGGAGATCTCGTTGTAGGTCGGGAGCACAGGCCGCGCCTTCACCGCGTTCTTCTCGTTTTCGACGAAGGTCGCCACGCCGTTGTACTTGGCCGTGTACTTCGGGTAGTCGGGCGCCTGGGTCTGGGAGGCCCGGATCGGCAGGTCGCCGGTCGCGATCGACCACTGCATCGCCTGGTCGGTGGAGGTGAACCACTTGAGGAACGTCCAGGCCGCGTTTCGGCGGTCGTCGCCGTTGTCGAGCATCACCCACTGGTCGGGGCCCGAGATCGTCTGGTGGTTCTGGTTGCCGGGGAGGATCTGGATGCCGTAGTCGACGTCCGGGAACCCGGAGAGATCCCACGGCCCTGTGAACAGCATGCCGATCTTGCCCGAGTTGAAGAGGTTGGCGTAGTTGCCGTTGCCGTTGTCGAGGTAGACGGAGTGGTCGACGGTGGCCATCTGCTGAAGCAGGGTGGCCGCCGCGACGCCGGCCGGCGAGTTGAACGCCGCGTGCTTCTGGTCGGGCGTCAGGATGTCGCCTCCGGCCTGCCACAGCAGCGCGTCGAACCGCCACACCGTGTCCTCGCTCGCGTCGTTCACATAGGCCCAGCCAAACTGCTTGGCCGACGGGTCGGTGAGGCGCTTGGCCGCCGCGCGGAAGTCGTCCCATGTCCAGTCGGCGGTCGGGTAGGACAGGCCGGCCTGGTCGAACAGCTTCTTGTTGTAGACGAGCGCGAGGTTGTCGACCAGCGCCGGGACGCCGACGATCTTGGGGCCGACGGTCACCGCCTGGCGCTCGGCCGGCCAGAAGTCGTTCCAGTTGATCGACGGGTCGGCCTTGATGAGCGGCGCCACGTCGACGGCGCGCGGCGTGCGGGCCATGTTCGCGGCCCACGAGCCGTACAGGTACACGATGTCGGGATAGGAGCCGCCGCGGATCGCGGTCAGCACCTTCTGGAGGGCGTAGTCGGCGTTGCCGTAGTTCTGGACGGTGACGTGGATCTTGGGGTGCGTCGCGTTGAAGCGCTTCGCCGCGTCGGCGAGCGCCTTGCCCTCGACGTCGACATACCCGTGCCACAGCACGACCTTGACCTGGCCGCCGTTCGACGAGCCGGAGCCCGAGCCGCCGCAGCCGGCGACGAGGACGAGCAGGAGAGCGGTGACGAGCAGGAGCGAGCGTCTCATGGGAGCACCACCGATCGTGTCAGGTTGCGGGGGTTTGACGGGTCGAGCCCGCGCGCATCTGCAAGCGCGATCGCGAGCCGGTGGGCGAGGACGAGCGAGGCGAGGGGCTCCGCATCCGGTTCGAGGAGGGTCGCCCCCGTCGCGCGGATGTCGGATTCGAGGTCGGGGTCGAGCGCACCGATGGGAACCACGAGGGTGCGGGAGTCGGCGGTCGCGATCGGGCCGTGCCGGTACTCCATCGCGGGGTAGGCCTCGCTCCATGCGCGGGCCGCCTCGCGCAGCTTGAGCGCCGCCTCGTGCGCCAGCCCGACCGTCCACCCCCGGCCCAGGAAGTGGAAGCGGTCGAACCCGGCGGGGTCGATCGGGACCGGCCGCTCGAGGACCTCGTCGGCGGCGGCGGCGGCCGCAGACGAGTCGATGCCCAGGTGCGCTCTCAGGAGGACGAGCGCCGCGGTGGCGAACCTGGTCTGCACCACGGACCGCTCGTCCGCGAACGGCAGCGTCACGACCCGCCCCGCCGCCCGGGCGAGCGGGCTGTCGGCGACCGCCGTGATCGCCACCGTCGGAACGCGCTCGCCGATGACCGCGACGGCATCGAGCACCTCGGTCGTCGTGCCCGACCGCGAGACGGCGAGCAGCTCATCGTACGCGCGGCCGGTCGGGAACTCGGACGCCGGGAACGCGTCCGTCTCCCCGAGCCCGGCAGCCTCCCGGAGCGCCGCGTACGCGGCGGCGACGTAGAGCGACGTGCCGCAGCCGACGGCGGCCACGCGCGCGCCGTGGCGGGGCAGGAGGCTGCCGGTTTCGAGCCGGGCCGCCTGGCGCCACACCGCAGGCTGGCTGGCGACCTCCTGCTCGATTGCGCTCATATCAGATGACTTTATGCCGAAAACGATCAGATATCAACGAGCTTCCTGCTCGTTTGGCCGGTACACTGGCCCGATGCGGCAGGCGGACCGGTTCGGGGTGATCGTCGAGCGGCTGTCCGCGGACGGCTCGGTCGCGGTCGGAGACCTGGCCGGCGAGCTCGGCGTGTCGGCTGCCACCGTCCGGCGGGATCTCGCGCTCATGGAGGAGCAGCGCCTGCTCGACCGCACCCACGGCGGCGCGGTCGCCCACGGCGTCCTCTACGAGCTCCCGCTTCGCTACCGCAGCGCCCGCCACCAGGAGCAGAAGGCCCGGATCGCGCGTGCGGCGGCCGCACGCGTCGCGGATGGCTCGGCGATCGGCATGACGGGCGGGACGACGACCACCGAGGTGGCGCGCGCGCTGGCCGACCGCGACCGGCTCACGGTCGTGACCAACTCGCTCAGCATCGCATCGGAGCTGGCCGTGCGGCCGAACCTGAAGCTGGTCGTGACGGGCGGCGTCGCCCGCACCGAGTCCTATGAGCTGGTCGGCCCGCTCGCCGAGAGCGCGCTCGCGAGCCTGAACCTCGACCTGGTCGTGATCGGCGTCGACGGGATCGACGTCCACGCCGGCTTCACCACCCACCACGAGGTCGAGGCGCACACGAACCGCGCCCTCATCGAGCGCGCCCGCCAGGTCATCGTCGCGGCCGACAGCTCGAAGATCGGCCAGGTCGCCTTCGCCCGGATCTGCGACCTGGACGAGGTGCACGAGGTGATCACCGACGCGGCCGCCGACCCCACCCAGATCGAGGCGATCCGCGCAGCCGGGTGCGCAGTCACCCTCGTCGAGGCGGGGCCGGCGCGGTAGCAAGCAGGAGCGTCCGGGCCAGGCGAATGCCTCCGGGGGCCCCGATCCGGCGCTCGAGCTCGGCGACGACCGCCGCCTCCTCGGCCGGCGACAGCGTGTCGGCCAGCCGGGCGAAGTGGCCGATGCTCGCCGTGAGGTCGCGCCAGTGCTCGGCCGCGGACTGCGGCCGGAGCTCGTCGCGGATGACGGTGCCCGTCGCCTCGAGGCCGGCGCGGCGGTGCAGCTCGACGAGCTCGTCGAGCACTCCGAGGCGGCCGAAGACCCGCGCGAAGGCCGCCCGCTCGGCGCCCAGCACCGCCGCGACGGCCGCCCGCGGCTCGCCGAACCAGGGGTTCTCCTCGATGCCCGCCCAGACGGCGGTTACAACCGACCCTCCCGGCGCGACAACCCGGGCCAGCTCGCGGAGCACCGCCTCTGGGTCCGGAGCGATCATCAGCGCGAGCCGGCTCACGGCCGCCGCGAAGGCGCCGTCCCCGAACGGCAGCGGCTCGGTCATGTCGGCGTGGAGGAAGCGGGCAGAGGCTCCGGCCTGACCGGCCCGCTCCCGAGCCTCGGCCAGCCGCCCTTCGCTCACGTCGATCCCGGTCACGGCGGACCCGGCCTGGGCCAGCTCGACGGCCAGCCTTCCGCTCCCGCAGCCCACGTCGAGCACCGACGGGGCTCCGCCGATCGCCGCCAGGATCTCGGGGAAGCCCGGCGGGCTCCCGTCGGTCACTGCGCCTTCACGCCGCCAATGTAGCGAGCCGGGTCGGCCTCGAATCTCGCGCGGCAGCCCGAGCAGCAGAAGTGATACGCGACGCCGTCGACGATGACCATCTCGCCGACCGGCTGGGTTGGCACGCGCATCCCGCACACCGGATCGACGGCTTCGGCAACCGACGCGATGTCGGCGCTCCAGGCGTCGTCGGCAGCCGAGTGGCGCCACGCCACGAGCTCGGCGAGGACGGCGACCGCGATCTCCTCCTGGCGCAGCGGGCCCAGGTCGAGGCCGGCGGGGCTGCGGACGCGGGCCAGAGCGGCATCGTCGACTCCGCGCTCACGCAGGACATCGAAGACGGACGCCGCCCGCCGGGTGCTCGCGACGAGCCCGACGTAGCCGGCGCCCGACGTGAGCGCCGCCTGGAGCACGTCCTCGTCGCCGCGGCCCATCGCCGCGATCACGACGGCGTCCGGCCCGCCGTCCACCTCCCGGCTGACACGCCATCCGACGGCCGGCGCGAGCTCGCTGAGCGCCCGGGCCGCGGGGCTGTCGCCGACCACGGCCAAGAGCGGCCCGGCGACGCACGGCTCGAGCAGCACCTCGACCGTTCCCTCCGACGCGCACGTCGTGGCGACGACGACATCGGCCCCGGCGGGGTCGAGATCGCCCTCGGGCCCGATCCGGACGAGCCGCGGCTCGCCGGCTGCGAGCGCGCGCAGCGACTCGCGGATGACGACGGGCTCCGCGCACGCTCCTCCCACCCAGCCGGCGATGCTGCCGTCGGCCCGCACGAGGGCCCGGTCGCCGGGCCGCGTCGATGCCGGGCGGCGGACGCGGACGACCGTCGCGAGCACGTAGGGCTCGCCGTCGGCCGCGAGCCGCCCGGCCATGACGATGACGTCGTCGGGGGTCACTCCGCCAGGCCCGCCTCCACCAGCGACTGCCACACCTTCGCGGGCGTGACCGGCATCTCGAAGTTGCGTACGCCGGCGTGGGCGAGGGCGTCGACCACGGCGTTCACGTACGCGGCCGGCGAGCCGACCGTCGCGGACTCGCCGACGCCCTTGGCGCCGAACGGATGGTGCGGGGACGGCGTGACGGTCTCGTGCATCTCGAACTTGGGGGTCTCCCAGGCCGTCGGCAGGAGGTAGTCCATGAAGCTCGAGCCGATGCAGTTGCCGTCGTCGTCGAACGTGATGAGCTCCATCGCCGCGATGGCGAAGCCCTCCGTCAGGCCGCCGGTGATCTGGCCCTCGACGATCATCGGGTTGATACGGACTCCGCAGTCGTCGACGGCGACGACCCTCAGCACCTTCCACTCCCCGGTGCCGCGATCGATCTCGACGACCACCGCGTACGTGCCGAACGGGAACGTCATGTTCGGCGGGTCGTAGTAGGTGACGCCCTCGAGGCCCGCCTCGAGCCCGTCCGGAAGGTTCGTGTACGCCGCGAACGCGCAGTCCTGGATCGTCTTCGACTTGTCGGGGCTGCCCTTCACGTGGAATGCGCCCTTCTCCCACTCGAGGTCGTCCTCGGACGCCTCGAGCAGGTGCGCGGCGATGGTGCGCGCCTTGTCGCGCAGCTTGCGTGCGATCACCGCAGTGGCGGCACCGCTGGTCGGGGTCGAGCGGCTGGCGTATGTGCCGAGCCCGTAGGGCGTCGTGTCGGTATCGCCCTCCTCGACCAGCACGTGCTCGGCGGGGATGCCGAGCTCCTCGGCGACGATCTGGCCGTAGGTCGTCTCGTGGCCCTGACCCTGGGACTTCGTGCCCAGCTTCAGGATCGCCTTGCCTGTGGGGTGGATGCGGAGCTCGGCCGAGTCGAACATCCGAAGGCCGGCGATGTCGTAGATCTTGCCCGGCCCCGCGCCGACGACCTCGGTGAACGACGCGACGCCGATCCCGATCAGCCGGCCCTCGGCCCGCGCCGCCTCCTGCTCCTTGCGCAGCTCGGCATAGCCGAGCTTCTCGAGCGCGAGGTCGTGCGCCTTCGCGTAGTCGCCCGAGTCGTACTCGAACCCGGTCGCGGACGTGTACGGGAACTGCTCCGGCTTGATGAAGTTCTGCGTGCGGAAGTCGGCCGGGTCGACGCCCAGCTCGTACGCGGCCGTCTGCACGAGCCGCTCGATCAGGTACGAGGCCTCGGTGACCCGGAACGAGCACCGGTAGGCGACGCCGCCGGGCGCCTTGTTCGTGTATGCGCCCACGGCGCTCACGTGCGCCGCGGGGATGTCGTAGGAGCCCGTGCAGATGTGGAAGAGCCCGGCCTTGAAGCGGGTGGGCTGGGCGTCGGCGAAGAACGCGCCGTTATCGGAGAGGAGCGACGCGCGCAGGCCCGTCATCCTCCCGTCCTTGAGCGCCAGCTCGCCGTGCATGTGGTAGTCACGCGCGAAGCCGGTCGAGATCAGGTTGCCGAACCGGTCCTCGATCCACTTCACCGGCCGGCCGATCAGAAGCGACGCCGCCGTCGCGACCACGTAGCCCGGGTAGATGGGCACCTTGTTCCCGAAGCCGCCGCCGATGTCGGGCGAGACGATCCGGATCTGGTGCTCGGGAAGCCCCGCCACGATCGCAAACAGCGTGCGATGGGCGTGCGGAGCCTGCGACGTCATGTAGATCGTGGCCTTGCCGCTCGCCGGGTTGACGTCGGCGACACACCCGCAGCACTCCAGGGGCGCCGGGTGGCAGCGCGGGTAGAAGGTGTCGAGCGACACCACCTTGTCGGCCTCCGCGAACGCGCGGTCGGTGGCCTCCTTGTCTCCCGCCTCCCAGTCGTAGATGTGGTTCCCGGTCTGGCCCTCCTTGTCATCGCGGATCACGGGCGCGCCTTCGGCGAGCGCCTGCTGCGGCGAGGTGACCGCCGGCAGCATCTCGTAGTCGACGTCGATCAGCTCGAGCGCGTCACGCGCGATGTACGCGCTCTCGGCGACCACCGCGGCGACCTCCTGGCCTTGGAAGCGGACCTTGTCGGTGGCGAGCACGGCCTGCGTGTCGCCGGACAGCGTCGGCATCCAGGCCAGGTTGTGCTGCGCCATCAGCTCGCCCGTTACGACCGCGACCACGCCCGGGAGCGCCGATGCGCGGCTCGTGTCGATCGACTTGATGCGGGCGTGCGCCACCGGGCTCCGCAGCAGCTCGAGGTGGAGCATGTTCGGAAGGGTGATGTCGTCGACGTAGTTTCCGCGGCCGCGGAGGAAGCGGGCGTCCTCGATCCGCTTCACCGAGTGCCCGAGGCCGCGCGGTTCGACTGTGGCCATGGTTAGCTCTCCTCCGCGAGCGCGGCGGCCGCGTGCTGCACGGCCTTCACGATGTTCTGATATCCGGTGCAGCGGCACACGTTCCCCGAGAGCGCCCAGCGGATCTCCTCTTCCGTCGGGCTCGGGTTCTCGGCGAGAAACGCCACCGAGGTCAGCATCATCCCCGGGGTGCAGAAGCCGCACTGGAGGCCGTGCTCCTCGTGGAACCCGGTCTGGATGGCGTGGAGCTCGGGGCCCTGAGCGAGCCCCTCGACCGTGGTGATGGCCCGGCCCTCGGCCTGGACCGCGAACATGGTGCACGACTTCGTCGGCACCCCGTCCACGAGGACGGTGCAGGCGCCGCAGCTCGTCGTGTCACACCCGATGTGCGTCCCGGTGAGGCCGAGCGTCTCGCGCAGGAAGTGGACGAGCAGGAGCCGCGTCTCGACCTCCTGGGAGCGCTCCTGGCCGTTGACGGTGGCGGTCACCCGGGCCGTGTGTGTCGTTTCTCCGACGGTGGTGGCCATGGTCATCCCCCTTCTTGCCCGGCCTGGGCCTCGGCGACGGCCTGGCGCAGTCCACGCTCGGTGTAGACGCGGACGACGCTCCGCTTGAACTCCGCCGTGCCGCGCACGTCGTCGCGCGGCTGGGCGGCCTCGGCGGCCAGTCGGGCCGCGTCCTTGATCGCATCCTCGTCGGGAGCGCGCCCGACGAGCGCCTCCTCGGCAGCGCGGGCCCGCATGTTGGTCGGGCCGACTCCCGTGAGCGCGATGCCGGCCCGGCTGACGCTCCCGTTGGAGAGCGACACCTGGACGGCGACGCCGACGGTGGCGAAGTCGCCGATCTTGCGCTCCAGCTTCAGATACGTCCCGGAGGCGCGCGGTCCCGGGTCGGGGACGTGCACCTCGGTGATGAGCTCGTTGGGCTCGAGCGCCGTCATGAACGGGCCCGCGAGCAGGTCGTCGATCGAGATCGCCCGCGACGCTCCGCCCGGCCCGCGCACCGCGACCTCGGCGCCGGCCGCGAGCAGCACCGAGCCCCAGTCGCCCTGCGGGTCGGCGTGCGCCAGCGAGCCGCACACCGTTCCGTGGTTTCGCACGATCGGGTCGGAGATCTGCGGCGCCGCCCTGCCGAGAGCCGCGTACCGACCACGGAGGTGCTCCGACCGCTCGCAATCCTTGTGACGGACGCGGGCCCCGATGACGAGGCCGTCGCCGCCGGAGGCGATGGTGTCGCCGAGGTCGGCGACACGGTTGATGTCGATGAGCGCCGTCGGCGCCGCGAAGCGCAGTTTCATGAGCGGGATCAGGCTCTGGCCGCCGGCCAGCACCTTCCCGTCGTCGCCGTGCTCGTCGAGGTGCGCGATCGCATCGTCGAGCGTTGTGGGCGCCAGATACTCGAAGCTGGCCGGGTACACGTCATCCCTCCCTCCGGCGGGCGCGCCCGGCTTCCGCGGGCCGGGCCGGCCCGACGCTCGAAGATGCGTCGGAGGATACCGTCTGGGGTTGGCGCCGTGTGTGGCGGCCGTCCTGTCAGGCAGCTGATGCAAAAACGGGGTCAGACCCCGTCGTTGCACGTTTCGCCAGGCGCCCCGTGGGTAGTCAGCGGGTTCTCACCCTAGGAGGACGCATGATCACGCTGACCACAGAGGCCACCGACGCGATCCGTGATCTGGTCGGCACGGCGGAGCTGCCGGATACCGGCGGGTTGCGGGTCGACACGAGCGACGCGACGCTGAACAGCGCACCGCCGAGCCTCGCGCTCACGCTCGTCGAGACGCCGATCGCCGGCGACGAGGTGATCGACGAGGGCGACGTCCACGTGTACGTCTCGAAGCAGGCGGCTCCGCTCCTCGACGGCAAGGAGCTCGACGCCCGCACCGAGGCCGGCGGCGTCACGTTCCTCGTGAACGAGCGGTAGGGCGCGAACCACCGGGGCCAGGCCCAGGATGGGCCTGGCACCATGGGGTCAGGTGTCGTCGAGCGATTCGGCGAGGA
Source organism: uncultured Actinomycetes bacterium (assembly GCA_963709425.1). Taxonomy (GTDB): domain Bacteria; phylum Actinomycetota; class Thermoleophilia; order Gaiellales; family JAICJC01; genus JAICJC01. The sequence goes on from CAVPWG010000004.1 coordinate 420,474, forward strand.
GGGTCGCCACGTCTGCCACCCGCAGGTCGCGGCCCGAGGTGCGAACGCCGTCGTCGAGCATGATCGTGCAGTAGGGGCAGGCGACGGCCAGGGTGTCTGCGCCGGTCTCGGCTGCTTCGCGGACGCGCTCCTCGTTGATCCCCTGCCCCCGCTCCTCCATCCACATGTGCGCGCCGCCCGCGCCGCAGCAGAACGTCTGCTTGCCGGTGCGCTCCATCTCGACCGGGGTGCCGACCGCGGCCACCAGCTCGCGCGGCTCGGTCACGACGTCGTTGTGCCGGGCCAGGTAGCACGAGTCGTGATACGTGATGGGCTTGTCGCCGCCGCCCGGCGTGATCCGCCCCTCGCGCACCAGCTCCGCCAGAAGCTCCGAATGGTGCACGACCTCGTAGCTCCCGCCGAAGTCCGGATACTCGTTCGCGAGCGTGTTGAAGCAGTGCGGGCAGGATGTGACGATCTTGCCGGCGCCGGTTTCGTTCAGCGTCTCGACGTTCTGCTCGGCGAACGCCTGGAACACGTACTCGTTCCCCATCCGCCGGGCGGGGTCGCCGGTACACGCCTCGCGGGGCCCCAGGATCGCGAAATCGACGCCGGCCGCCTGGAGCAGCCTGGCCGTCGATTCGGCCGACGCCTTGGCGCGCTCGTCGAACGATGCCGCGCAGCCGACCCAGTAGAGCAGCTCCGGCGCCGGGTCTCCCGGCTCGAGCACCCGCACTCCGAGCCCCTCGGCCCACGCCGCCCGCTCGGACTGCGCCTTCCCCCACGGGTTCGACGAGCGTTCGACGTCGCGCAGCATCGGGTCGGCCTCGGCCGGGAAGCGGGCGTCGACCATGACGAGGTGGCGGCGCAGGTCGACGATGTGGTCGATGTGCTCGATCGAGACCGGGCAGGCCTGCACGCATGCGCCGCATGTGACGCAGTCCCACACCACGTCGTCCGTCACCGCGCTCGGGACGAGCGGCGTCGCCTCGCCGCCCCCGGCCGCCACCGCCGGCCCCTCGGCGAAGAGCTGGTCGCGCAGCCCCATGATGAGGAGCTTGGGCGAGAGCGCCTTGCCGGTCGCCCACGCCGGGCACGCGTCCTGACAACGGCCGCATTCGGTGCACGAGAAGGTGTCGATCACCTGCTTCCACGTCATGTCGGCGACCGTGCCGGAGCCGAGCCGCATGTCCTCTTCAGGCCCCTCCTCGTCAAACCGCAGCGGCTCGAGCCGGCCCCGTGCACGCGTCCGCCCGAAGAAGACGTTCACCACCGCGGTCGCGATGTGGAGGTGCTTGGAGTGCGGCAGGTAGGCCAGGAACCCGATTATGAGGAGCACGTGCGCCCAGACGAAGACCCGCTCGGCGTCCTCGGTCCGCGGCCCGCCGCCGAACAGGTTCGAGAGCGCGTTCGCGACCGGCGACCACCCGGCCGGCCACTCGTTCAGGTCGAGCGCGATCCGGGTGGCGTGCCACAGGAGAAGCGTCGTCACGATGCCGGCGATGAGCGTCAGGATCAGGTCGGCCTCGCCGACGTGGCTCCCCTCGAACCGGGCCGGCCGCTGCACCTTGCGGATGACGAACGCCGTCACGACGCCCGCCAGCACCAGCACCGCGAAGACGTCGACGAGCAGCGCGAACCACCCCTGGCTTCCGAGCCACGGGATCGTCTGGTGCTTGTCGACGACCGCGATCATCGCCATCACGATCGTGGGGAAGAGCACGAGGAAGCCCCAGAAGATGAAGGCGTGCATCAGCCCGGGGACGAGCCGCTGGAGCAGCTTGCGCTGGCCGAGCGCGATCACGACCTCGTTCCGGACGCGGGCCGGGAGCTCGCCAGACCGGTCGCTCGGGCGGCCCATCCTGACGAGCCGTGCGAGCACGACCGCCCGCCTCGCGAACAGCCCTCCGCCGACCGCCGCGACCCCGAGCAGGACGAGGAGGGCGACCGGGTCTATCCGCCCCTCCCCTTCCGGATCTCGCTGACCACCGCCGGCACGACCTCGTGCAGGTCGCCGATCACGGCGTAGTCGGCGTTGGCGATCATCGGCGCGTCGGGGTCGGTGTTGATCGCGAGGATCCGCTTGGCCCCCTTGCAGCCGGCCATGTGCTGGGTCGCGCCGCTGATCCCGCAGGGGATGTAGATCTCGGGGGCGATCTTCGTGCCGGTCTGGCCGACCTGGTCGGTGTGCGGGCGCCAGCCGGCGATCGTGACGGCGCGCGAGCAGCCGACCGCGCCGCCCAGAAGCTCGGCGAGCTCCTCGATGGCCGCGAACCCCTCGGCCGAGCCCGCGCCGCGGCCGCCGCTCACGACGACCTTCGCGTCCGCGAGCGACACGCCCCCGCCCGTGTCGGTCTGGGCCCGTTCGACGACGCGCGCGGCGAGGTCGGCCTCCACGAGCTCGGGCGCGAAGGTCGCGACCTCGGTCGTCGCGGGCACAGCGGCCGTCTGGGCCTCCACGGCGTGCGGGGCGACGGTGAACAGCTTCGTGGCGCCGTGGAGCCGAGCCTCCTCGAGCAGGCTCCCGCCCCAGCGGACGCGGGTGACCGCCGCGGGATCGCCCGGCGTGGCGGCGACGCAGTTTGCGGCGAGCGGCAGGTCCGAGATGGCGGCGGCGTGCGCCATGGCCTCGGTCGCGCGCTCGCTCCCCGACGCGACGACTGCGGCGGGCCCGAGCCGCGAGACCAGCCCCGCGATCGTCCTCCCCCAGGCCTGGGGCGCATAGGCGGCAAGCCCGTCGTGCTCGGCGACGTGTGCCCGCTCGACTCCCAGCTCCCCGAGCGCGGCCCCGGTATCGCCGCCGCCGGATCCGATCAGCACCGCCTCCAGGGTCGCCCCGGCCGCCTGGGCGTAGCCACGCGCGAGGGTGGCCGCCTGGCGCGAGAGGTCGTCGACGCCGCCGCCGTCATGCTCCACGAGGACGAGGACGGCGCTCACAGCACCCCGATCCGGCCGAGCAGCTCGACCACCGCCGGCGCCGCGTCTGCGCCGCGTCCGAGCACCTCGGTCTGGGTTCCCTCGTCCGCGGGCAGCACGAGGCGCACCTTCTCGACGCCCTGCGGCCCCCGGTCCGGCGTTCGCCTCTCGACCGGCTTCTTCTTCGCCCGCAGGCGGCCGGGCACCGACGGGTAGCGCGGCAGGTTGAGCCCCTCCTTCACCGTCATGACTGCCGGGAGGGGCACGTGGTAGACGTCGCGGCCGCCCGCCACCTCCTGCTCGCAGCGCAGGCCGCCGTCCTCGAGCGCGACCGCCTTCAGGCCCGTCACGCACGGCCGGCCCAGTGCATGGGCGACCCGGATCCCCACCTGGTAGTTGCCGGCGTCGGCCGACTCGTTGCCGAAGAAGATGACGTCGTACTCGGTGCCCGCCTCGCGCTCGGCCGCGATCGCGTCGAGGATCGCGCCCGCCGTCGCCTGGCCGTCGAACTCGTCCTCGGCCAGCAGGTGAATCGCCCGGTCGATGCCGAGCGCCATGCAGTCGCGGAGCTGCTCCTCGGCCTCGGGCGGGCCGAGCGTGAGGACGGTCGAGGACCCGCCGACGGCCTCGATCAGCCGGACGGCCTCCTCGACGCCGCACTCCTCGTGCGGGCTGATCGTGAACCCCAGGTGACGGGTCTCGATCGCCTGCTCGTCGGCGGTGAGCACGATCCTTCCGCCGGTCATCGGGACGCGCTTCACGCAGCAGAGGATGCTGAGCGGCACTACGACCGAATCCTCGCATTCTCGGGGTCGAAGATCGGCGCCGGGCCGGCGATCGCGACCGTCACCGGGTAGCGCTCGCCCAGGTACTCGACCGCAAGCTCAGTGCCGACGACCGCCTGCTCCGGCGGCAGGTAGGCCATCAGCAGGTGCTTTCCGACCGAAGGCCCCGCGCCGGCGCTCGTCACGTAGGATCTGCGCCCCTTCGCGTCGACCAGCGGCTCGCCGGCGCGCGTCAGGATCGGCTCCCGCCCGAGCATGTAGCGTTTCACGCCGCTCCTGGACGCGTGGTCGTCGACCGTGAGCGTGCAGAGCGTGATCGCCGGCTCCTCCTCGCGGTGGCGCAGGTGGGCGTCGCGACCGACGAAGTCGTCGTCCTTCACCTGCGGCCCCGACATGCCCGCCTCGACGACGTTGTACTCGGTCTCGAGCTCGAAGCCGTAGGCCCGGTAGCACTTCTCGAGCCGCCCGGTTGTGCCGTAGACGCCGATCCCGACCGGCGCGGCGCCGTGCGCGCGCCCGGCCTCCCACACGATGTCCCAGAGCCGCGCGCCCTGCTCCATCGGCACGTAGAGCTCCCAGCCCAGGTCGCCGACGTAGGAGATCCGCGAGGCGAGCACGCGCAGCGTGTCGATCTCGATCGTGCGGCAGGCGGCGAACGGGAAGCCGGCGTGCGACACGTCGTCGGGCGTGACCGACTCCAGGATGTCGCGGGCCCGCGGGCCCCACAGGCCGAGCGTCGTCCACCCGGTCGTGACGTCGGAGAGCTGCGCGCTCCCGTCGGCCGGCAGGTGGTCCGTGAACCACTTCTTGTCGGCTGCGCCGTGCGCGCCGCCCGTGACGACGCGGAAGAACTCCTCGCCGAGGCGCATGATCGTGAGGTCGGCCTTGAATCCGCCGCCGGGGGAGAGGATCGGGGTGTAGACGACCCGCCCGACGGACACGTCCATCTGCCGCACCGACACGCCCTGCACGGCGGCCAGCGCGCCGGGCCCGGCGATATCGAAGATCGCAAACGCGCTCAGGTCGACCATGCCGGCCCGGTCGCGCATCGCCAGGTGCTCGGCGTTGATGATCGGCGACCACCAGCGCGAGTCCCACTCCGCCTCGCGCCGCGTCACCCGGTCGCCGTACTCCTCGAGGAGCGGCGCGTTCGACTCGTACCAGTGCGGCCGCTCCCAGCCTGCGGCCTCGAAGAAGACGGCGCCGAGCTCGCGCTCGCGGGCGTGGAACGGGGGCAGGCGGACGTCGCGGCTCGACGCCCACTGCTCGCCGGGATGCACGATGCCGTACGTCTTGTTGAAGCCCTCGGCGGCCCGCGCCCGGACATGGGCCCGGGTCTTCTGGTGATCCCAGAACCGGGCGATGTCGGACGAGTGCAGGTCGATCTCGGACTCGCCGTGGGTCATCCACTCCGCGACGGCGGCGCCGATCCCCGGCCCCTCCTTCACCCACACGGCGGCGCACGACCAGAGGCCCTTCACCTCGGGCATCTCGCCCAGGAGCGGCAGCCCGTCGGGCGTCAGCGAGAGGAGGCCGTTGATCGCGTACTTCACACCAACGCTCTCGTCGCCGACGATCTCGGGCATCAGCTCGAGCGCGTCCTCCATCTGCGGGTCGAAGTCGGCCTGCGTGAACGGCAACTCGGTCGGCGAGAGCGACGCCTGCTCGATCGAGGGGATCTCCTCGGGGTCGTGCAGGATCGCGCGGTGGGCGTACGAGCCGATCTCGAGCCCGCTCCCGTCCTGGCGCTCGTACATGTTCGTGTCCATGTCGCGCACGATCGGGTACTCGATGTGCGACTTCGAGTCGGCGAAGTGCGGGACGGGCCCGACATCGATCATCTGGTGCACCGCCGGCGTCAGCGGGATGGTCGCCCCGGCCATCCGAGCGATGCTCGGGCTCCAGACGCCGCACGCGATCACGACCACGTCGGCGTCGATGTCGCCACGCGTCGTCCGCACACGCCGAACCCGCCCGTGCTCGACATCGATCCCGAGCACCTCGGTGAGCGGCGAGACCGTCAGCGCTCCCGCCCCCTGGGCGGCCTCGCGCATGATCGTGCCCGCGCGCAGCGAGTCGACGACGCCGACCCCCGGCGAGTAGAACCCGCCGACGATCACCGACTCGTCGATGAACGGGACGAGCTGCTTGATCTCGGCCGGGGTCACGATCGAGACCCGCTCGACGCCCCATGCCGCGGCCGACGACATCCGCCGCTGGAGCTCCTGCATGCGCTCCTCGGTGCGGGCGACCTCGATGCCGCCGCTCTCGGTGAGGACGCCCAGGTCCTTGTACTGTCGCACGCTCTCGAGCGTGAGCGCCGTCATCTCCTTGGAGTGGTCCACCGGGAAGATGAAGTTCGAGGCGTGGCCGGTCGAGCCGCCCGGGTTCGGGAACGGGCCCTTGTCGAGCAGGACGATGTCGCTCCAGCCCTGGCGCCACAGATGATGGGCCATGCTGTTTCCGACGATCCCGGCCCCGATCACCACGGCGCGGGCGCTTCCGGGCAGCGTGCTCATCCGATCTCCTCCCGCGCGTTCGCGTCGCCCTGCACTTGGGTTGCCACGGTCCGTCCCATCTGGTAGACAACTGATATATCAGAGGGCTTTCCCGTATGCAAGAACGTACCCCAGCGACCATCGCCGGCGCGACCGGCCTCCTCTCCGACAGGGCCTACGCCGCCCTGCGCGACCGCCTGATCTCGCTCGCGATCCCGCCCGGAGGACCGATCGACGAGGACGCGCTCACGGGCGAGCTGGGCGTTGGCCGAACGCCGGTCAGGGAGGCGGTGCGGCGGCTCGCGCTGGAGGGGCTTGTCGTCGTCTTCCCGCGCCGGGGGACGTTCGCCTCGAGCATTGACATCACGAGCCTGACGGACATCACCGACGTGCGCTGCCAGCTCGAGCCGCACGCCGCGGCCCGCGCGGCGAGGCTCGCAGACGCGGCCGACCGCGCCGAGGCCGCGGAGCTCATGTCAGAGCTCGAGCGCGTGGCGGCCGACCAGGGGTCCCTGATCGAGCTCGACGCGCGCATCCACCGGTTCGTGCACCGATGCTCGCGAAACCCGTACCTGGCGCGCGACCTCGACCGCTACCTCAACATGTCGCTTCGGATCTGGCACCTGACGTTCGACCGCCTGCCGCCGCTCGACGACCCGGTGCGCGAGCACCGCGCCCTGCTCGAGGCCATCGGCCGAGGCGACGCCGAGGCGGCACGGGCGATCGCGCTCGAGCACGTGCTCGACTTCGCGCGCGAGATGCGAGCGGCGCTCTAGCCCCGCCTAGGTGACGGTGGCGACGACCCGGGTGATGTCGGGCGATCGGCCGACGAACGGCACCTTCACCAGGAGCACGTGCCTGCCGCCGACGGTGATGACCTGTTGGAGCTGCCAGGCGGCGACCGACTTGCACGAGCCGCCGTAGGTGCACACCTTGGCCGATGCGTTCTGGATGCCCGCGCCGTCGCGCATGTGGAACGACCAGTCGACCTGGCCCACCCGGCCCTTGCCGCAGCGGACAACGACGTCGTGCTTGTGCATGTCGCGCGAAGCCCGGCAGCCGTCGGTCTTGGCGTGGAACTCATCCCCGTGCTTGGTCGTCGTCTTGGCCGCGGCGGCCGAGGCCGCGAGGCATGCCAGAGCCACCACCAAGGCGGCGGCTGCGAGCGCGGTGCGGCGGGGCACGGACGGCATGTCTCACGGGTAGCGCAAATCGCGTAGCGCGGCATCCCCCGTTCCGGCGAGGCTGATCCCGCCGCAGACTCCCCCGGTTAGGGGATGCGGAGACCGCAGGGGCGCGGATAGGTTGCAGGGGATGGGCGTCTCCCGGCTGGGGCAACCGACCGACGACATCGTGTGGGACGAGGGGCACGAGAACGACTTCTTTCGCCGCATGCCTTCCGCGTTGTCGCTGGCACTCGAGGCCACGGATCTCGAGTCGCTCGCCCGTGCCACCGCGAAGGGCGCCGAGGTCCTGTGGGACTGCGCGGCGGAGGTGGTGCTCCCATCCGACGGCGAGCTGCGGCGGAAGATCCAGGCCACGGCACTGAACGACCGCCGGCGGCCGGCGGGGTTTCGGCACAACAGCCGCGCCGCGGCGCTGCGCATGCCGCTCATCGCCCACGACGCCCGCCTCGGCGAGCTCGTCCTCCGGCGGGAGCGGCCGTTCGGACGCCAGGAGCGCGGCCACGTCCAGTACTACGGCGAGCTGTGCGCGCTCGCCGTCCACTCGTGCTTCATGCGCGAGCAGTTCCACCGGGCGGCCGTGACCGATCCGCTCACCGGGGTCGCCAACCGCCGCCGCCTGATGGATGAGCTGGAGCACCGCACCGGCGCGCCCTACCGGCTTCTGATGCTCGATGCCGACGGCCTGAAGCAGGTGAACGACTCGCTCGGATATGAGGACGGCGACCTCCTGATCGTGGCGCTGGCCGACACGCTGGCATCCGTGCTCGAGGCCGACGAGCTGGCTGCGCGACTCGGAGGCGACGAGCTCGTCGGTGTCCTGAACGCGCTCTCGCCCGGCGACGCGTCGGCCCGCGTGCACCGCCTGCGCGGGCTCGTCGACGACCTTCCGCTCCCCCGTCGCATCCGCGACATCTGCCGCGGAGCGAGCGTCGGCTGCGTGGCGTCGCGACCGGCCGAGACGCCGCGCGAGACGCTCAGGCGCGCCGGCGCCGAGATGCAGCGCCACAAGCGACGCCGCAAGTCCGACCGGGGCTAGCCGTGCCCACGGTCACCGAGGCTCGGCGCGTCGCCGATCAGCAGATGGACGCCGGAAAGCGGACGCACCTCACCGGCCCGTCTGCCTGAGGGGAGGTGCTACGACCTCTTGGCGCCGACGGCCCGCTGAAGCTGGGCCTTCGTCATCGATGAGCGACCCTTGATGCCTCGCTGCTTCGCCTCGTTGTAGAGCTGGGCCTTGGTGCGGCCCTTCGCGCGCGCCGTCCCGGAGCGCAGGCCGCCACGGCGTGACGAGGACATGTCGTCGGTCGACGAGCGCGACGCGGTCGCGGACTGGCCCTTCTGGGCGCGCTCCTTGTTGACGGTCCGCGCGGCGATCTCCTTGGCCCGTCCGGGCGACGCGCCCTGCTCACGCTCGGAGTCGCGGATGTGCTCGTACTTGCGCTCCTGCTTTTTGGTCCAGGTCGTCGGCATGGCTCTTCTCCCGGTCGCGGTCGCTTGACGACCCAGCGCATACCCGAAAGGCGGCTGCGCGAACCGTGTTCAGCCGGTGCGGGCAGCCGGCGCTCGTACGAGCAGGCGAACGACGGTACCGACCTGCGACGAGCGCACCTGGACGAGATCGCAGAGCTGGTTGGCGAGCCACAGCCCGTTCCCGCCCCGGGCCGGGTCGGCAGGCCGCAGGCGACCGGCGAGCGGCTCGGTGATGACCCCGGCGTCGCGGATCTCGCACGTGACGCCGGGTCCGCCGTTCCATGTGCGGAGCAGTCCCGTTCCGCCGCCGTGGCGCACGCTGTTGGCCGCCACCTCGTGGACGGCGACGATCAGATCCTGGGCGCGGTCGTCGTCGAGCCGCGCCCGCTTGGCGGCGTCGGCGACGGTGCGGCGGACGTCCCCGAGCCGCGAGAGGTCGAACGCCAGCTCGTCGGGCGCCGCGCTGGGCTCCGGAAGCGGCGGGGCGAACGGCTCCCCGATCGCCTCCAGCCCGCGGTACTCACTGCTGGGCTCGGTGACGCCGTTCTCGCGCACCCGCGGGTGGCTGCACCGGCACTCTGCGATCACATCCGCGTCGAGCGCCGCGGTGTCGTACGGGCAGACCAGCGTCCAGCCCGGGCCTGACCCGAACGCAACGTTCAGGAGCTCCTCGTGGCGCTGGCACTCCACCAGCTCGTCGGCCGACCGGGCGGCGGAGATGGGCTCGCCGACACCTCGTACCGGCCGCTGCGCCCGCAGGTGCGGCTCTGCGAACTCGTGCCAGGCGTGGATGATGCGGCCGGGATTCCCGCCGATCTCGTCCATGTCGGCGAACGTGACGTCGCCGGCCGCGGGGCCGAGCGCCCTTCGCAGGCGCCCGATCTTCCTGTCGCTGACAGCGACCATGACGGCCTCGCCGGCACCCAGCCCGTCCCGCAGGAACGGATCCAGCCGGGCGACGAACTCGTCCTCGCCCGCATACAAGAGCGCCTCGTGCCGGAACGTCACCCGCCGAGCTCCATCGCGAGATGGTACCCGGCTCCCACGATTGCAACCCCCGCCTCCTCAGACCTCGCTCAGGTGCGCTGAAAGCCCTCGGGCGTCCGCAGGCCGTATCCGACCGTGCGATCGACCGACACGTGCAGCGCCCAGGCGAGCGCGGCGGCGAGCCAGCCCTCCGGCAGCACGATCGACGCGATGGCCAGCGCCGCCGGGCCCCAGTAGCGATGCAGGGCGTTGTAGAGCGGGACCGCGCGCGGGTGCAGCTGGCCCTTCTCCAGGCCCGAGCCGATCCCGAGGAAGAGCGCAATATCGGGCCCGAGCAGGAAGACGACCACGAGCCACCACGGCGTGTTGGTCGCCGCGACCTCGAAGGCCAGGCCGGCGAGCAGGACGACCGAAAGCGCGCCGTATGCGAGTCGTGCGGTCATGACGCTTCGGGAACACTACGGTTGACGGAGGCGGGCAGATTCCGCTCGAACACGAGCGCCGCCGGGGCGGCGAGGGCGCATGTGACCGCAAGGCCGACGAACAGCGCCCCTCCCTCGCCCGCTCCGATCGCCGCGCCGGCGATCAGCGGGCCGATCATCGGGCCAGCCTGCCACGAGAGGCTGTAGAACGCGACGTAGCGCCCGCGCGTCTCATCGCCGGTGAGGCGGTTCACGATGCCCGGCAGGCTGGGCGAGAGGAAGCACTCGCCGACGCCGAAGACCGCCGCGCCCGCAACGAGCGCCGCCGTCGCCGCGGCCCGGCTCGAGACCTCGCCGGCGGCGAGGACGACCAGCCACGACGCCCCGAACACGAGCCCCGTGACCGCGACGGCGCGAGTCCGACGCCAGTCGCGGACGAGCCGCAGCACCGGCAGCTGGGCGAGCACGATGGCCCACGTGTTGGCCGCGAACGCGAACCCGACGACGCTGCGGCTGACGTCGGCCGGCCCGGTCGCCCAGGCAGGAAATGCGGAGGTGAGCTGGCTGTAGCCGGCCACGACCAGCACGAAGTTGATCCCGGTCGCGGCGAGGAGCCGCACGTCGCGGACCACCGGGCCGTACGCCGAGAGGCTCGCCGCCGCCGCGCCTCCGCGGGCGTCGTTGCGAAGCTCGCCGAGGCCGATCAGGAGCACCGCGAACAGCACGTACGACGCCGTGTCAGCCACGAAGAGGATGCCGAACGCGTCCGAGCTGACGGCGAGGATCGTGCCCGCGGCGAGGCTGCCGATGCCGAGCCCCAGGTTGGTCACGCCGTAGTTGACTCCGAGCACGTCCTCGCGCCGGCGATCGTCGACCGCCCGGATGAGGAGCGGGAACATGCCCACCCACGTGACGGCGAAACCCGCTCCCTGAAGGCTCGCCGCGAGCAGCGCTGCGCCAACGCTGTGGACGGCCAGGAACCCGGCCGTCCCCACCGCGGCGAGCGCGAGGCCGGCGACGCTCGTCCGGCCCGCGCCGAATCGATCGGCAGTGACCCCCGCGGCGACGGTGCCGACGAACCCGGCCGTACCGGCCGCCGCGAGCGCCAGACCTGCCGACGCCAGGCTGAGACCACGGCCGTCGTGCAGGAAGACGATGACGATCGGCAGCGTCATTCCCGTGCCGATCTCGAAGAGCAGGACGCATCCGAGGAGCCGCCACGCACGTGCCCCCAGCGGCGGAACCGCGCTTCGGATGTGCCGTCTCAGGGCGCGTAGCGCCGGTGCAGGATGATCTGGTTTCCGTCCGGGTCGCGCATGAGCGCCATGTGGCAGACGCCGGTGTCGAACGTGTCCATGTCGAACTGGACGCCCTGCTCCTCGAGCCGGCGGCGGGCGTCGGCGACGTCGGCGACGCGCAGGGCGAATCCCGAGTGGTTGGGGCTGAACGGAAGGCCCTGATCCTCCGGCTTCCAGATGCCGAGCGTCACCTGCCCTGCCCGGTACTCGGCCCCGCCGGGCGTGTCCTTCTCGTGCTCGAGGCCCAGGAGCTCACCGTAGAACCGCTTGGCTCGGGGGATGTCCTGCGTGGGAATGGAGATGAAGTCGACCTGCTCGACACCGATCATTCCGATCGCCTCCTCGATCGCGTTTTGCGCACGGTATCCGCGGGTCGAACCACCGGGGTCTGGCCGCCGGTGATCTCTCGATCTAAACCCTCGCCCCCCGGAAGAGCGGCAGCCACTCCTCGTTCGCGCGCAACATCTCGTCGAGCAGCTCGCCGATCTGCTCGAGCTCCAGGCGAGCCTGCATGTTGGGGTCGAGCAGGAACGCGTGCATCGCCTGCGCCCGGTCGCCCGAGAGCGCAGCCTTCACGACCTGCCGCTGGAAGTCGACGTAGCCCCGCAGGTGGGCGGCCAGGGGCTCCGGGAGCGGGCCGGCGGCGATCGGGCGGATGCCGTAGCCGTTCACGGCTGCGTTCACCTCCACGATCGCGTCGGCGGGCAGGTTCGGGATCGCGCCGTCGTTGGGGGCGTTCACGACGAACGTCTGGTTTCGGTTCTCGACAATCGCCTCGATGATGTCGATCACCTCGATCCCCCAGTCCTCATCACCCGGCGGCAGATCGGCCAGCGTCACGGCGCCCGCCCCCGGCGCGGTCCACTTCGCCGCCAGCGTCTCGAGCTCGGCGACCCGGGCCCTCTCGTAGGCCATGTCGTGGGTCGTGATGCCGTAGCGCATCTCGACGCCCTGGGCCGTGCCGGCGTACTCGCCCTCGAGCCGCTGCATTTGCGGGAAGTGCTCGACCCAGTGGCTCCAGCAGTAGGGCAGGACGCCGTAGGTGTCGAGCGCCCAGGCGACGATCGGGTTCTGGGCGTGCTCGCGGAGGAGCGGCATGGCATCGGCCCCGTCGCGCAGGCGAAGCTCCGTCACCGCGGCGCAATGGTTGATGCCGGCCACGACCGGCGGCATGGCGATCTCGCCGGGCTCGACGCCGGCCTGCTCTGCCAGCCACTCCGGGCTCGACGGATGGCCCGTGCACGAGCACAACGCGTAGCTCTTCACCGACGGTGCGGCGACGCGCATCGCCATGGCCTCGGTGGGGGCCGGGTTCGTGTAGTTGAAGACGTGGGCGTCGGGCGCGACGTCGGCCACGTTCCGGGCCACCTCGGCGAGCACCGGCGCGTTTCGGAGCGCCCGCATGATCCCGCCGGGACCGACCGAGTCGGCGACGTGCATGACGACGCCGTACCGGCCGGGGATGTCGAGGTCGTCCGCCCAGGCGTCGAAGCCGCCCACCGAGATCGCGGCGATCACGAAGTCGGCCCCCTCGAGCGATTCGCGCTGGTCGAGCGTGCTTCGCACCGTGAGCGGGCTGCCCTCGCCGGCGACGAGCCGGTCGCCGAGCTCCTGCATCACGCCGAGCCGGCGCTCGTCGATGTCCATCAGCGTCACCGTCGAGTCGCAAAGCGACCCCGACTGGATCAGCCGCCGCAGCAGGACCGGCACGAAGCTCGAGCTGCCGCCACCGATGATCGAGACCTTGAATGGCATGGTCGCTCCTCCTCAGCCCATCGAGTCGTCGGCCATCGGAAGAATCGAGGCCTCGAAGATCCTGCCGGTGCGCGGCCGCGTGACGGCGTACATGACCGCATCCGCCACCTCCTCCGAACGCAGCATCCCGGGCAGGTCGGGATCCTCGGGCGTTCGGCCGCGGCCCATCGCAAAGGCCGTCTCGACGCCGCCGGGTGCCAGGATCGAGCAGCGCACGCCTCGGCGGAAGAGCTCGTGGTCGAGCGAGCGCATGAAGCCGACCTGAGCGTGTTTCGTCGCGGCGTAGACCGCCTCGCCCTCCGGCGCCCGCTGGCCGGCGATCGACGTGACCGCCACGAGGTCGGCCGAGGAGCTCTCGAGCAGCCGCGGCAGCCCGGCTCGGATCGTGTGGAGGAAGCCCTTCACGTTGGTGTCGATCATCTCGTCGAGCCACTCCGGGTTCAGGTCGAGGAAGTCGCCGTAGGCTCCGACTCCGGCGTTCGCCACCAGGATGTCGAGCCCGCCGAACCGCTCCACGCAGGCGGCGACGAGCGCTTCGACGTGCCCCGGCACGCGCACGTCGCACGATTGGTCGAGGACGCCCTCGATGCCGAGGTCGCCGCCGCCCCGCGAAGCGACCGCGACGTGCGCGCCACCCTCCGCGAGCGCCCGCGCCGTCGCGGCGCCGATCCCGCTGGTCGCGCCGGTCACCAGGGCGACGCGTCCCTCGACTCCGCTCATGGGTGAACCCCTCCTTGCTCACAGCTCTCGGCGTGCGGCCGCGAGGGCGGCACGTCGAGGGCGGGATTGCGCTCGAAGAACCCCACCGGCTTCAGCATGAACCCGATGGTCGCCACAGGCATCACCGGCCAGTCCTCCGGCCGGGGCACGTGGTGGTGACCGAACGTATACCAGACCACGATGTCGCGGCCCGCGACGGGCCGGTCGGCGCTCGTCCACTCCGGCAGCCCCGCTCCGCCCGCGTGCTGGCTGGGGTACTCGCCGGCTGCGTAGCGCTCGCCGGGCGCGTACGGCGTCACCCACAGGTGGTGGTGGATGAAGCCGGCCCGCTTGCTCACCGGGGCGTCGGGCTGGGCGAACGGCACCGCGTTCTCGCCGGGCACGAGCCGGTAGGCGACGGGCTCGCCGAGGCGGTGGCGAACGCCCGGGTTCACGATCTCCCACCACCGGGCCGACGCCGGATCGAGCCGCCGCCGGGCCTCGAGCTCTGTCTCCAGCCGTCGCCGCATGGGCCGGAAGGCGTTTCCGACCGGGTTCCCCGGGCCGGGCGGAAGCGACTCCGTCCACACCTCCTCGACGGCGTTGTCGAGCCCGTCGACATCGAGGTCGAGTCGCATGCCGAAGAAGTGCTGGTGCACCATGGCGTTCAGGCCAGGGGCGACGAGGACGCCGTGCTCGGGCCGGACGTCCGGTGCCACCGCACCGGTCGAGAGGACGCCGGTCAGCTTGACCTCGAACTCGATCGAGCCGTCCTGGTACAGGTACCAGAAGAAGCCGTAGTCGTAGTTCCCGATGGCCGAGAACGACGAGATCACGAGCCGGCGCGAGCGGCGCACCTCACCCGTGCCGTCGCGCCACTCGATGTGGCGCCAGAGGACTCCCGTGTCCTCCTCGTGGATGCAGATCGCGTTCGGGATGATCACCGGCTCGCCGGCCGCGTCGTTCACGACGGCGTCGAGGTAGACGATCTCGCCGAGGCAGTCGCACCCGCGGCTGAGCGGCGAGGCGGCCACGCCCACTCCGTTCTCGCCGGCGTCGAAGGCGTTCTTGAAGTAATGCGTCGGGCTGGGATCGCCGTATGGCACCACCATCTCGGACAGCGACGCGCGGTGCATGATCGGCCGCAGGCGACCGCCGTCCTCGTAGCCGACGCGGTTCAGGACGAGCCCCTCACGCGGCGTGAAGCCGACGTGGAGCCGCCAGCGCTGCCAGCGGACGACCCGGCCGTCGACCGAGAAGCCCGGCCCGTCCGGCTGGGTGATCTCGAGCGGGGCGAGGTCCGTGCGAAGCGGCGCGCCGGCGGCGGCGTCGAAGTTGCCGCTCTCCGGGGGCACCGGCACGACGCCGTGGTCCTCGACGCGCAGCACCTCGAGCGTGTTCAGATCGACGAGGGCGATGACGCCGTCGACGGGGTGGGCCCACTCGTTGTCGCCCGGCCTCGGCTTGACGAAGGCCACGCCACGGGCGAGCCGCCGCTCCGACTCCTCGGCGCGCCCAAAATGCCCGGCCGGCCAGGCGTCGACCTGGATCTGGTCGGGGTCGGTGATCCCGCGCCGGGCGAGCGCCGCCTGAAATTCCGGGTGGAGGCGCAGGAGCTCCTCGGCCTCCATCAGCTCCGAGACGACCGCCATCGGCTGGACGTCCGTCCGGGTCTGCCACGCCGTGACCAGGCCGTCGTCGAGCGACACCAGCGCCTCGACCGTCTCGGCCCGGCCGCGGTCGAGCAGCACCATCTCGGCCTCCCGCGCAGGACTCGCGCCTTCTCCGGACTCCCATCCGAGCACCGCGTCCTTCACAGGCTCCCGCAGGCTGACCGTGATGAACCGGCACCGGTCGCTGAAGGCGTCGGACGCCCGCACCGCCGCAGCCGCGGCGGCCACCTCGGAGACGGTCAGGGGGTCGAGCGGATGGGCGGCGGGCGCGTGTTGTGTTCCGTCCATCCAGTCCGTAGTATCGCGGAATGCAGCGATCCAAGCGCGTTCTCATCGGTGTCGCCGTCGCCGCTCTCACCCTTGCAGCGGCCTGCGGCGGAAGCGACAGCAACTCGGCCTCGAGTGGCGGGGGCGGGACGACGGAGTCGATCCGGGGCCAGACCATCACGGTGCTCGTCCCGTACGCGATGTCGCAGAAGCTCCTCGACCAGTTCACCGCCGAGACCGGCGTCAAGGTGAACTACGTCCGCACCGGCTGGGACGCGACCCACAACAAGCTGCTCGTGGCGAACCAGGCTCAGAGCTACATCGCCGACGTCGCCGAGTTTGACTGGTCGTTCACCGGCCAGTTCGCCGGCGCCCAGTGGGTGGAACCGCTCGACGGGCTCGTCTCGGCGTCGACGCTGAACGATCTGAAGAGCACGGACGCAGCGTTCATCTCGGGCGGCAAGACCTACGCCGCCTGCTACTCGAACGACTTTCGCGTCTCGATGTACAACACGAAGATGTTCCAGAAGGCGGGGATCACCGAGTTCCCGCAGACCTTCGACGAGCTCGGCCAGGACGTCGCGAAGCTCAAGGCATCAGGCGTCCAGTACCCGCTCTCGATCCCGATGGCGGCGACCGAGGGCGGCGTCACGCCCTGGTACCTGCTCACGCTCGCGATGGGCGGCCAGCTCTTCGACGATCAGCTGAAGCCGACGTTCTCCGACCCGGGCTCGGCCGGATATCAGGGCCTCCAGTGGGAGGCCGACGCGGTGAAGAACGGATGGGTGTCGCCGGGCTCCGTGTCGATGGACGACGCGGTGGCCTTCGACAAGTTCACGGCCGGCGAGACCGCGATCGTGCTCGCGACCGGCCCCGGCAACATGGCGACGGCGAACGACAAGAGCCAGTCCAACATCGCCGGCGACGCGGCGCTCGGCCTCGTGCCCGGCGTCGACGGCCCGGGTGCGTCGTTCGGCCTGCCCGAGGGCCTCTCGATCCCCGTGACCGCCAAGCACAAGGCGGCCGCCGCGGCCTTCATCGAGTGGTGGGAGCGGCCCGAGAACGCGATCGCGATCTACAAGACCCAGGGGAGCCTGCCGTGCGGGGCCTCCGCGGTCAAGCAGCTCGCCGACAGCGGTGAGCTTCAGGGCGGCGACGTCCTGAACGCGGAGCTGCCCCATGTCTCGCCGCTGTTCTCAGCCGGCGCGCCGATCTGGTACTCGCAGTTCAGCTCCGACGCCCAGGGTCTCCTGAACGCGGCGGTGAAGGGTCAGATGAGCGTGGCCGACGCGCTGAACCAGCTGGCGTCGAAGGCCGAGTCACACAACCAATAGATGATCGATCGATAACTGCCGTGATGTCCTGGGCGGCGAGAATCGAGCAGCGCAAGGACGCAGGGAGGCCCAATATTGGGAGATATTGGGCTGACCGAGGACGCCGCGATGCGACGGTTCGCAGCCGCAGGCCCGCCACCAGTCGTCCACCCAAGCACCCGTGCGTCCAGGCGCGCGGGAGTTGTCGGTCGCTCATCTAGGCGGTGCGCTGGCGCCGTGGCGCGGAGGGCGGCGACCGGGCCGCCCGCGAGACCCAGATCCTGGGGTGGATCCTGGTCGCCCCCGCCATGGTGGCGGTGGCGGCGCTCGTCCTCTATCCGCTGATCCACGGGTTCAAGCAGAGCATCCGCTCGGGCGGCTTCCTGTTCGGCGAGCAGCCCGGCTACGTCGGAACCCGGAACTACCGCGACGTCCTGAGCGACCAGACGTCCCGCGACGCGATGCGCCACACGGTCGAGTACGTCGTCCTGGCGGTGTCGCTCGAGCTCGTGCTGGGGATCTTCGTCGCCGTCACGCTCCACCGCGTCTTCCGCGGCCGCGGGGTGGTGCTGGCGATCCTGATCCTGCCGTGGGCTCTGCCGTCGGTCGTCTCGGGCGTGCTCTGGCGGCGGGTCTTCGACCCCGACAACGGCCTCCTGAACAGCGTGCTCATAGAGCTTCACGTGATCAGCCAGCCGCACGTGTGGCTCGCGAGCGGCCGTGGCGCGATCGTCTACATCACGCTCGTCCACGTGTGGGGCGTGCTGCCGCTGGTCAGCCTGATCTTCCTGGCCGGCCTCCAGAGCATCCCCGACGAGGTGTACAGCGCGTCGGCGGTCGACGGCGCGGGGCCGTGGCGCCAGTTCCGCTACGTCACGCTGCCGCTCCTGCGGCCGTCGGTCGCGATCGCGCTCACGGTTGGGACGCTGCTTGCGATCGCGATCTTCGACGAGATCTACGTGCTGAACGGCACCGCGCTCAACACCCGCTCGATCCTCATCCAGGTCTACAACACGACGTTCGTGACGGCCGACTTCGCGCACGGGACGGCGCTGGCCTTCTTGCTCGCTGCGCTCACCGCGCTCCTCGGGGGCGGCTACGCGCTCCTGCTCCGGAGGGCGACCGTATGACGTCGACGGTCGGTGGACGCGTGCTGAAAACCATCGCCGTGGTGCTGATCGTCGCCTGGTCGATCGGCCCGATCGTGCTCGGCGTGCTGACGAGCATCTCGACCCAGCGCGACGTGGCATCGGTTCCGACGCACTGGATCCCGCATGACGCGACCACGCAGGCCTACCACGAGCTGCTCCAGGGCACGAGCAGCCGGGCCGCGGGCGGGACCGTGACCGAGGCGGGCACGTTCAGCCGTTCGATGTGGAACAGCACGCAGCTCGCGCTGCTCACGACGGCGATCACGCTCGTCGTCTCGACGATGGCCGCGTACGCGTTCGGGCGCCTCCGGTTCCGGTTCGGGAACGCCGTCCTCGCGCTGCTGATCGGGACGATGGTGATCCCGATCTTCGTGATCGTGATCTCGCTCTTCCAGGTGCTCGCGGACGCGCATCTGATCGACACGAAACGCGGGCTCGTGCTCGTGTTCGTCTCCACGCTGACGCCGCTCGCGACGTGGCTCCTGTACACGCAGGTCAAGGAGATGCCGCCCGATCCCGAGGAGGCGGCTCTGATCGACGGCTGCCGCCGCTGGCAGGCGTTCGTCCGGGTGGTGATCCCGCAGATGAGCTCGGGCATCGCGGCCGTCGCGGCGATCCTCGTGCTCTCCGTGTGGGGCGAGTTCCTGATCCCGCTCCTCCTGACGTCGACGATGAACGCCAAGCCGGTGACCGTGCAGATCACCGAGTACGTCGGCAAGTACACGACCAACTACCCGATCCTGGCCGCGGCCGGCGTGCTGGCGCTCCTGCCCCCGGCCCTGGTCGCGCTTCTCCTGAACAAGCGGATCACGGGCATGCTGGCAGGGTCGTCGTGAGCGGCACGATCAGCCTCGAGGGCGTGACCAAGCGCTTCCCCGGCGGGGTGATCGCCGTGAACGACCTGAGCCTCGAGGTCGAGCCCGGCGAGTTCCTGGTCCTCGTCGGCCCGTCGGGCTGCGGCAAGACGACCGCACTTCGGATGGTGGCGGGGCTCGAGCCGGTGACGAGCGGCCAGATCCGCATCAACGACAGGGTCGTGACCAAGCTCCCGCCGCGCGACCGCGACATCGCGATGGTGTTCCAGAACTACGCCCTCTATGCGCACATGTCGGTACGCGGCAACATGGAGTTCGGCCTCAAGATGGCGCGCATGCCGAAGGCCGAGATCCGCCGCCGCGTCGACGAGGCTGCGGCGATGCTCGGGCTGGTCGACTACCTGAACCGGAAGCCGCGCCAGCT
This sequence comes from uncultured Actinomycetes bacterium, assembly GCA_963709425.1. Classification (GTDB taxonomy): domain Bacteria; phylum Actinomycetota; class Thermoleophilia; order Gaiellales; family JAICJC01; genus JAICJC01. The sequence goes on from CAVPWG010000004.1 coordinate 440,113, forward strand.
CTCGGGCGGCCAGCGCCAGCGGGTCGCGATGGGCCGTGCGATCGTGCGCGAGCCGCAGGCGTTCCTGATGGACGAGCCGCTCTCGAACCTCGACGCCAAGCTCAGGGTCGAGATGCGCAGCGAGATCATCCGCGTGCAGCGCCGGATCGCCGCCCCCACCCTCTACGTCACCCACGACCAGACCGAGGCGATGACGATGGGCGACCGGGTCGCGATCCTCCAGGACGGCGTGCTCCAGCAGCTCGGCACGCCCGACGAGATCTACGACAACCCCGTGAACACCTTCGTGGCGGGGTTCATCGGGTCGCCGTCGATGAACCTGATCTCCGCCCGGATGGACGGCACCGGCATCATCTTCGGTCGCACGCGGCTGGAGGTGCCGGCCGGCGTGACGGCGGCCCGGCCCGGCCTGGCCGTGTACACGGGCCGCGAGATCGTGCTCGGCATCCGGCCCGAGGACTTTCGCGCGGCCGGCGAGGGAGCGGTCGAGCTCAAGGTGAACCGCGTCGAGTCGCTCGGCTCGGAGCTGGTCGCCTACCTCGACGCGGGCGCCCAGGACACCGAGATCACCGCCCGGCTCGAGCGCACCGCACACGTGGAGGAGGGCGCTCCCGCGCGGCTGTCGGTGGACCGCGACCGGCTCTACTTCTTCGACCCGGAGTCGGGCGCAGCGATCGTCTGAGCCCGGGCGAACCCGGACGGGGTCCCGTCCCTTCGGGCCCTGTCCGCGGTGGTTTACCCGACCAGCACGCTCACGATCTCGTGGGGGCCGTACGGAATGACGATGCCGTCGCCGTCCGTCTCGAGCGGCTCGCCCGGATCCTCCAGCAGGTTGCACAATCGAGCATTGGTGAACGGCACGCCGACGCGAAGCCGCCCCGTGCCGCGGGCCCCGTGCGCTTCGTAGAGCCGGAGGACGAGCGCGTCTGAGTCCTCGGCCCGTTTCACGGTGTCGAGCATCAGGTTCGGGTCGTCGACCGAGAAGAAGGAGCGTGGATCGGCGCCGCCGGGCGCCCACCGAAGCGGGGTCTCGAACCGCGCCGCCTCGCCGACCACGCCGGCGTCGCGCCAGCCGCGGGCATGCGGGAAGACGGCGTAGGCGAACTCGTGCCGGCCGACGTCGGCCTGGGGATCGGGCTCGGTCGGCGAGCGCAGGAGGCTGATCCGCATCTCGTTCCCGTGGGTCGAGTAGCCGTACTTGCAATCGGTCAGGAGCGCGACGCCGAAGCCGTGCTCGGAGAGGTCGGCGAACCGATGCCCGGGCACCTCGTAGCGGGCCAGGTCGTGGCTCGTGGAGTAGTGCGTCGGTCGCTCGGTGCAGCCGAACTGCATCTGGTAGGTCGCGTTCGGGCTCCGCACGCCGACGGGGAACAGCACCTTCAGCATCGTGTGCGACTCGCGCCAGTCGATCTCGCAGTGGAATTCGAGCCGCCGCGCGCCCGCGTCGAGGCGCACGACCTGCCGCATCGTGCTGGCCCGCCCGACCGGCCGCTCGAACGCCACCTCGGCCCGCAACGGCCCGGTCGATCGGAGCTCGCATGACGTCGCGGGCGGGCAGTCGGCCACCGTCTCCAGATGGAACGGGTCGACGTCCCACGCATCGAACGCCGTCGGGTGGTCGTCGTAGACCTGGAGCACGTTCCCCGGCCGGGCGAGCGCCTCGCGTCCGGTCCCGAGCGCCACCAGCGAGCGAACGAGGCCGTCGCGGCCCAGCTCGGCCCGCAGGACCCCGTTCTCGAGCACGACTCCATCCCCGGACTCCGTGGCCGAGACGGCCCCGGGCGGCGCCGGCTCGACGACGCCGAACCCGTACGGGGGCGCCGCAACCCAGACCGGCTCGCCGTCCGGCCCCGAGGCCACCTCGGCCCGCCCGAAGCCGATCGTGTTGAACGGCGTCGAGTCGCCGCCCTGCCCCGCCAGCGCCGCCAACGCGTCCTCCGCGATGTCGTCGGCACCGGCGCGCACCGCCGCGTGGTCGCGGGCGGCGTCCTCGTACACGAGCGAGACGCTCGACCCCGGCAGAATGTCGTGGAACTGGTTCAGGAGCAGGAGCTGCCACAGCTCGGCCAGACGGCCGCCGGGATGCTCCGCGCCGGTCGTGCGCGCGGCGAGTGCTGCCAGGAGATCGGCGTCGTGCATGGCCCGCTCCCCCTCCCGGTTCCCGCGCTTGACCGCGGCCTGGGTCGTGTACGTGCCGCGGTGGTACTCGAAGTACAGCTCGCCGACGATGGTTGGGAGCTCCTTGGCGTCGGCCTCGAGCGAGGCGAAGAACTCGTCGGAGGACGTCATCGACGTGCGCGGCACACCCTGGAGGTCACGCACCCGCCGCAGCCGCTCGAGCATCTCCGGCGTCGGCCCGCCGCCGCCGTCGCCGTAGCCGAACAGCAGCAGGCTGCGCCCCGAACGGTCGTGGTCCTTGTAGTGGCGCGCGCTCCGGCGGAGCTCTTCCACCTCGGCGGTCGCGTTGTAGGTGTCGGCGGGCGGGAAGTGAGCGAGCACCTCCGAGCCGTCGATCCCCTGCCACGTGAACGTGTGATGCGGCGGCGGGTTGAACCGGTTCCACGAGAGCTTCTGGGTCAGGAAGCGGCCGATCCCGGCGCCGCGCATGATCTGCGGGAGCTGGCCGTTGTAGCCGAACACGTCCGGGTTCCAGAACTCGCGGCAGCGGCGGCCGAGCTCGCGCTCGAAGAACCGCTGGCCGTGCAGGAACTGGCGGACGAGCGACTCACCCGACGGCAGGTTGCAGTCCGGCTCGACCCACGTGCCGCCCACGGGCAGCCACCTGCCGGCCTCGGCGTGCCGGAGGATGCGCTCGTACAGGTCGCGGCTCCGCGTGCGGATCCAGTCGTACTGCTGGGCCTGCGAGCAGGCGAACCGGAACTCCGGATAGCGCTCCATGTAGGCGGTCTGCGAGCTGAAGGTGCGCACCAGCTTGCGCTGTGTCTCGGCCAGCGGCCACAACCACGCGGTGTCGATATGGGCGTGGCCCATCGCCGAGATCTCGTGGGCGTGCGAGCCGTTTCGGTTGGCCAGGAGTGCCGTCAGGATCGCCTCGGCCTCGTCCCAGGTCGAGCGGTCGTGCTCGACCCACACGTTGCAGAAGCGGTTCAGCTCGGAGAGGAGCCGGCCGGCCCACGACTCGTCGAGCCCGGTGACGGCGTCCGCCTCGAGCCGGCGGAGGACGTCGAGGTCGTGGTGCAGGTCCCACGCCCGGCGGTCGAAGCGGGCGATCCGGCAGCGATCGAGCACGACCGGCTCGAGCGACGCGTAGGGCCGCGGGAGCTCGCCGAACTTGCCGTTGCAGGCCAGCTCGACGCGTACGTCGAGCCGCTCGCCGCCGGCCGCCGGCTCGAGGACGGGCGCGTCGACCCTGGCGCCCTCCGGGCTCGAGTTCAGGCCCTGGACCGGGCGCCCGCCGATCCAGAGCGTCGCCTCGCTGTGACTCACCCACAGCAGGTCGACCCGCTCTCCGGCCCACTCCTCGGGGACCGTCGCCTCCAGCCGAAACCAGTACGTCGCCCACAACGGCCCGAACCGCTCGCCCAGCCCGGCGTCGCGGTACTCCAACTCGTCGGCGTCCTGGGCCGCGATCCGGTCGACCGGCCCCGCGACCCGGAGCGAGTCGGGATCGCGCACGTCCGCGTGGATCAAGTCGCGGATTCTCCCGCCGACCTGGGCGATCCGATCGCGCGTGTACCGGGGGTGGCGCTGCACGGCTCGCGCAACCCTAGATGGTTGATGGTCGAGCGGCTCAGAGCTCGGTGCGCACCAGCGCCCGCGCGCCCAGCCAGCACGCGAAGGCGGCGGCCGCCGCGAGGATCACGACGGCGGCCGCCGGTCCGACCACGGGGGCGGCCGCTTCGGGGAAGCGCTCGGCGACCAGCGCCCGGCCGTAGGCGGCGATCGAGAGCCTGGAGGCCGACGCCGCGAACGTTGCGATCGAGCCCTCCCAGAGGAGCACGTAGAGCACGCCGATCACGATCGGCCTGCGCGTCCGAAGCGAGAGCCAGGTCGCGACGCCGCAGTAGGCGAGCGTGGCGAACGCCACGCCGGCGACCGGCCACGCCAGAGCCGAAAGATTGGTCTCGCCCTTCAGGATGAGGATCGCCGAGAGCACGAGGCTCGGGACGAGCAGGACGAGGGTGGCCGTCCACGCCGCCGCGATCTTGGTGGCGATGAGGCCCAGGCGCGACTGAGGCGTCGCGACCAGGTAGAGGATCGTGCCGTCCTCGCGCTCGTCGCCGATCGCGCTCACGCCGATGACGAGCGCGACCACGGCCGCGATCGTCGGGACGAAGAGCTGCTGGACGAGGTGCGAGTAGAACTCGAGGTGGTCGGCGTCGGCGCGGGCGGCGACCGCGTAGACGAACGCCATCAGGACCGGCGCTCCCGCCAGCAGGGCGAGGACGATCGTGCGCCGCTGGAGGAGCAGCGACCGCAGGGTCAGGCCGTAGACCGGCCAGATCACCGGCCGGCTCCCCGCGCGCGCTCGTGCAGGTAGGCGTAGACGCTCTCGAGGTCGTCGCCGACGGGCTCGATCCGGCGGATGACCGTGTCCGTGCGCTTCGCCAGGGTCGGAAGCACACGGCTGAACCGGTCGACGTCGGCGGTCTCGAACTCGAGCGTGCCGTCCTGGAAGCGCACGGCGTCGACGACGCCGTCGTCGACGAGCGCGCCGGCGAGCGGGCGGCCGTCGCCGCCGGCGGCCACGCGGATCGTCCGGGGCCGCTCGCTGATCAACTGGCGGATGGCGGTCGTCTGGCCCTCGGCGACCAGATGGCCGTTCACGAGCACGAGCACCTGCGGCGCCATCCGCTCGACCTCGTGCAGGACGTGTGACGACACGATAACGGTGCGCCCCTCGTCGCCCAGCCGGTGCAGCACGTCGATGATCTCGCGCCGCTGCGCCGGATCGAGGCCGTTCAGCGGCTCGTCGAGCAGCAACAGGTCGGGCTCGTGGGCGAGCGCCTGGGCCAGCTTCACACGCTGGCGCATGCCGTGCGAGAACCCGCCCACCCTGCGCTCCGCGACGTCGATCAGGCCGACCGTCTCGAGCGCCGTCCGGGCGGCGGCGTCCGGATCCGCGACCTTGTGCAGCCGCGCGCACAGCCGGACGACCTCGTGCGCGGTCAGGAACGGCCACGGCGGGCTCTGGTCGGGGACGACGCCGACCCGCGCGTACACGTCGGGGTGTCGCCGCGGCTCGACGCCGAAGATGCGCACGGCACCCGCGCTCGGCGAGGTGAAGCCGGCGCACAGCTTGAGAGTCGTCGACTTGCCGGCGCCGTTGTGGCCGAGCAGGCCCGTGACGCCCGGCCCGACCGCGAACGAGACGTCGGCCACGGCAACGGTGTCGCCGTACCAGCGCGAGACGCCGGTGAACTCGATCGCCGGCTGGTCGCTCATCGCTCGTCTCCGCGGAACCGCCATGTCAGCACCAGCACCGAGAGGACGATCAGCGCGAGCCACGTGAGCGCCCACGCCGTGTCGGTCGGATGGCCGATGGTGGGCGAGTCGGGGTAGAGGTTGCGGGCGGTGTGGATCGGCACGGCCGCGAACGCGAACAGGCGCAGGTTGTCGGCGTTCTCGAGGCTGTCGGCCAGGATGCCGGCGACGATTGTGGGGACGATCAGGAACGCCAGGTACCCGCCGATCGCAAACGTCCGCCGGCTGGTGAGCGACGAGATCGCCAGGCCGACGAACGCGAAGTAGAGGGCGATGGCTGTGCCCGATGCGACGATCCGCGGGATGTCGTGCGTGTGCTGCTGGACGTACCCCAGCGGGTGCGTGGCGAAGAGGACGTTGCCCCCGAAGAGGATCGCGGGCGGCAGCACGGTCACGAGCAGGAGCGGGAGGATCGCGGCCAGCGCCTTCCCGACCACGTAGTCGCCGCGGCTCACGGCGGTCGCGAAGTAGAGCGCGAGCGTGCCGTCGCGCCGGTCCGGGCAGAGCAGCTCCGGCGTGATGACCACCGCGAACACGAGGATGACGAGGCCGATGATGTCCGAGTAGTCGCTGTAGGGCAGCACCGTCGCCAGGTTCTCGTTGATGCTCGACGCGAAGAGGGCCCGGAGGCCCAGCACGATCAGCGCGGGGAAGAACGCGATCAGCGTGAGCGTGATCGGAATGATCTTCGCCTTCCATCCCCGCTTGGCACCGAGCGCCCGAAGCGCGCTCCAGCGCGTCATCGACCAGAGGGCGGCGAGCCGGCCGCTGCGAGGCCCGTCGTAGCGGTGGAAGCGGACGTCGTGGACGCGCCCCTCGATCACGTCAGGTCTCCGATCAGCGCGTCCTCGAGTGTGGGGCCCGCAGGGCGCAGCTCGCGCAGGCCGGCGTCGGTGTCGGCGGCGGCGTCGCGAACCGCCCGCAGCATCGCGTCGGCGTCGGGGCCGGAGACGAGAACGTGGTCGTCGCGGACCGACGCCACGACGCCCGCGGCCTCGAGCCGGGCGACGAATGCGGCCGTGTCGCCCGAGATGACCACCCGCGCTTCGCGCTCGCTGGCTCCGGCGGCGTCGGCCAGGCTGCGCGACGCCGCGACGCTGCCGTCGCGCAGCACGACCACTGCGTCGCACGTCCGGACGACGTCCTCGAGCACGTGCGACGACATGATGACGGCGATCCCGAGCTCGGCCGAGAGCCGGCGCACCAGCGTCAGCATCTCCTCGCGCCCGGCCGGGTCGAGCCCGTTCGTCGGCTCGTCCAGGATCACCAGGCTGGGCGAGTGGACGATCGCCTGGGCCAGGTTCGTGCGCTGCTTCATGCCGATCGAGAAGGTGCGGATGAGGCGGGAGCGCTCCTCCTCGAGCCCCACCTGAAAGAGCACCTCCGACGCGCGGAGCACCGCCACCCGGCGCGGGAGGCCGCGCAGCTCGCCCATGTGGACGATGAAGTCGCGCGCGGTCATCCCCATCGGGAGGCACATGTTCTCGGGCATGTAGCCGAGCATGCGCCGGATCTCGCGTGCCTGGTGGGCCGAGTCCATCCCGAGCACCCGCACCTGGCCGGAGTCGGGCGTGACGAGCCCGAGCATCGCCTTCATGAACGTCGACTTTCCCGCGCCGTTCGCGCCGAGCAGGCCGAGCGCGGGGCTCGTCACGGACATCGACACGTCGTCGAGCGCCGTCACCTGCCCGAACCGCTTCGTCACGCCAGCGGCCTCGATCAGCGGCTGCTCGGAAGCCGTCACGCTCACCATGGTAGGCGGGAACGAGTGGCAGGCCGGTCAGAGCCGGCGGGCGTAGCGCACGACGGGAAGCCGCCGGCCGCCGATGTCGTGCGGGGCGGTCGCGCCGTCCCACTCCCACCCGAGCCGCTCGTAGAACAACCGGGCGGCGGGGTTCGCCTCGAGCACCCACAGCCTGGCCTCGTCGTACCCGCTCCGGCGCATATCGTCGACGCCCGCGGCGTGGAGCGCGCGGCCGATCCCCTGCCGCAGCCGGTCCGGGAGGACGTAGATCGCATACAGCTCACCGACGCGGGCCGACGCGTCGGCGTCGCGGCAGGGCCCGAAGGCCGCGAACCCGACGACGGCGCCGTCGGCCTCCGCGACGAACGCCCGGCGGCCCTCGGGCCCGCCCGGAAGCCGCTCGCGCCACCGCTCCGTGCGTGCCGCGACGTCCATCGCGTCGAGATACGCGTCCGCGATGACACCCCGGTACGCCACCCGCCACGACTCGACCTGAACGCGCGCGATCGCTTCCACGTCTCCGGCGACGGCTTCCCGGATGGCGAAGCTCACCCGCTCAGACCGCGGTCATCCCTCCGTCCGCCGCCCATCCGGCGCCGCCTAGGTGCGGGAGCCCGGGACGCGGGCGGTGACCTGGATCTCGACCAGGATGCCGGGCACGGCGAACTGCGTGACGACCGTCGTCCGCGCCGGCCGGGGCGGGTCGAACCGCTCGCACCAGGCCCGGTTCCAGGCGGAGAAATCTCGAGCGGCGGCCAGGTAGCACTCGACGCGCAGGACGTCGCTCCAGCCGGCGCCGGCCTCGTCGAGCACGGTCCCCACGTCGCGGAACACCACGGCGACCTGCTCGTCGAACGTGTCTCCCGCGACCTCCAGCGTCGCCGGGTCGACGGCTGCGCGGCCCGAGAGCAGGAGCAGGTCGCCCGAGCGCACCGCGTCGGAGATCACGGGCTCGCCACCCCCCATGCTCAGGCCCGAGCCGATCGTGATGTGGTCCGGCATCGGCTCTAGGATAGACCGCCGCCGTAGCCCGGCGGGACCACACCGGCCCGTCCACGATGACCGAGAACCCCATCTCACGAGCGATCGCCGAGCGAGGCGTGGCCGTCGGCGCGATGCTTTTCGAATTCGACACGCCGCGCGTGATGCGGATCCTCGCCGCGTCCGGGGTCGACTTCGCCCTCTTCGACCTCGAGCACACCGCCTGGGATGCCGGGACGCTCCGCACGCTCTACGCCACCGGCCTCGGGACGGGCGTCTACCCCATCACCCGCGTCGTCCGCGCCCAGTACACGCTGATCGCCACCGCGCTCGACGCGGGGTCGCGCGGCATCATGGCGCCGATGCTGGAGTCGGCCGACGACGCCCGGCTCCTGGTCGAGTCGGCCAAGTACCCTCCGATGGGGACGCGCGGCTTCGGCGTGATCATGCGCGACGAGCTCGAGGGCGGGCCGGCGGCCATGGCCGAGCGCGCCAACCGCGAGAACCTTGTGATCGCGCAGATCGAATCGCCGGCCGGGATCGAGAACGCCGAGTCGATCGTGTCGGTGCCGGGGATCGACGCCGTCTGGCTCGGGCAGTTCGACCTGTCGCTCTCGCTGGGCATCCCCGGCGAGTTCGGCCATCCCCGGTTCACCGAGGCGGTCGGACACCTGCTCGACGTGTGCCGGCAGAACGGGAAGCCGCTCGGCCAGATGATCGCGTCGACCGCCGACGGGGCCGCGTCAGCGGCGCTCGGCTTCCAGATCCTCGCCTACGCCGACGTCTGGGTGTTCGAGAACGCGCTCCGCGACGAGATGGGCGCGCTCCGCCGGACCGTCACAGAACAGCGATCGGGTTGAACGGCGACCCCGTTCCACCCTGGATGCGGAGCGGCGAGCACATGACGAGGAACTCCCAGCGCCCCTCCTCCTCACAGGCCTTGGCGATGTCCTCGAGCTGGAGGCTGTCGGACACGACCATCCCCATGGCCGTCACCTGGAGCGGGTGGATCGGGTACGGCATGCCGTCCACGGTGCTCGGGACCGTCTCGCCGTCGCCGTCGGGCAGGAACGCGGCGATTCCGCGCTCATGCATCCACGGGATCGTGTCGACGTGCAGGCCCGCCTTCCCCTCGCCGTCGTAGCCGTTGTCCCACGGCCCGAGCTCGAGCCGGCGGCGGTGGTGGCCGGTGCGTAACACGAGGATGTCGCCCTCCGCCACCCGGACGCCCTGGGCCTGCTCGAGCTCCTCGAGCTCGGCGCGCGTCACCGCCACACCGGGCTCGAGCCACGGCACGCTGCGGTGGCGCGGCAGGTCGTAGAGGACGCCGCGCCCGATGACCCCGGTGGCGTGGTCGTCCATGTCGAGCACCTGCGCGCCCGTGCTCTTGACCGTGTCGGCCGGGCGGCCGCCGTACAGCTTGCCGTCGTAGGAGACGTGGTTCAGCGCGTCGATGTGGGTGTGGCAGTCTCCGTGACTCTCCATGCCGAGATAGCACGTCGCGAACCGCAGCTTTCCGGAGCCGACATCCCAGTCGTGCATCTGGGTCATGTGATGGACGGCGGGGCTGGGGTTGTCGGGGCCGGCCACCGTGTTGATCGGGATCGCCATCGACACATGCCGGCCCGACTGCACGAGCGCGCATGCTCGCCGCACGTGCGCGGGGGTCAGCAGGTTCAGGGTGCCGCGGATGTCGTCGTCACCCCAGCGCCCCCAGTTCTTGACGGATTCGAAGATGGCCTCGAACTCCTCGAGCGACACGTTCGCGGGTCGACGTTGGATGGTGCTCATCCGGGCCACTCCTCTTGCCGGCGATGTCCGTCGACCAGGATCGAACAGCACGGCGACCGAGCCTGTCAAGGACGGCGGACGCGGAGCGCGGCTGCGCGCGGCCGGCGGCGATCTTGGGTAGCGTCCAGGACCCGACGGTCCCGTGAGCGACGACGCTGCGATCCAGACCACCGGCCTGACGAAGGACTATGGCGAGGGCAGAGGGCTCTTCGACCTCGACCTCGACGTCCGGCGCGGTGAGATCCTCGGATTTCTCGGCCCGAACGGCGCCGGCAAGTCGACGACGATGCGGCTCCTGCTCGACCTGATCAAGCCGACCGCGGGGGCGGCGACGATCCTGGGCCTCGACAGCCGGGCCGAGAGCCTCGAGGTACGGCGCCGGGTGGGGTTCCTGCCCGGCGACCTCGTGCTCTATCCGACGCTCACCGGGTCGGCGATGCTCGACTACCTGGGGGAGCTCCGCGGCGGTGTCGACCGGCGCGTGCGCGACGAGCTCGTCGAGCGCTTCGACGCCCAGCTCGGCAGGCCCCTTCGCGAGCTCTCGACGGGGAACCGGCAGAAGCTCGGCCTGATCCAGGCATTCATGCACGAGCCCGAGCTCCTGATCCTCGACGAGCCGATCGCCGGCCTCGATCCGCTCGTCCAGCAGAGCTTCCACGCGCTGCTCGGTGAGGTCGCCGCGGAGGGGCGCACGGTCTTTCTCTCCTCCCACACCCTGTCGGAGGTCGAGCGGGTCGCGGACCGGGTCGCGATCCTGCGCCGAGGGCGGCTGGTGGTGGTCGACTCGCTGGAGCGCCTGCGCGGCGTCGCCGTCCAGCGGCTCGAGATCGAATTCGCGGGCGGTGCTCCGACCGTCGAGGATCTCCGCGCCCTGCCGGGCGTGCGCGAGGCCACGTTCCAGGGGCGGCATCTGGTGGTGGCGTTCGAGGGCTCGGCCGACGCGCTCGTGAAGGCGGTCGCGTCGCACGAGGTGCTCTCGATCCGAAGCCGCGACGACGACCTCGAGGAGATCTTCCTGCACTACTACCGGGACGCCGGATGAGCGTGCCGGCCCTCAGGATGGCGATTCGTCTGCGGCTCCTGACGACGACATTCTCCGCGGTCGGCATGGCGCTCGTCATCGTGATGGTCGGCGCGCTCTTCCCGGCCGTCGGGGACTCGATCGGGAAGCTCGATCTCCCCAAGGGGGTCGCAACGTTGCTCGGCGGCGCTGACTACGGCACGATCACCGGGTGGATGCGGAGCGAGATCGGCTCCGTCTACGGCCCGCTCGTGATCGCCTACACCGGCATCTCGGTGGCGGTGTCGTCAACGGCGGGCGAGGAGGAGGGCGGCATCCTGGCACTGACCCTGGCCTACCCCATCGAGCGCTCGAGGCTGCTCCTGGCCAAGGCCGGTGCCGTCGCGGTCAGCGTCGTCCTGGTGGCCGTCGGCACGCTCGTGGGGCTGATCGTCGGGGTGGCCGTCGCCGGCGGCGGGATCAGCCTTTCGAACCTCGCGGCGCTGGCACTGCACCTGACGTTCCTGGGATGGACGACCGGCGCGCTCGCGTTGGCGATCGCCGCGACCACCGGCCGCAAGGCCGTCGCCGCGGGCGCCGCCGCCGCGTTCGCGCTGCTCGGGTTCCTCGTGAACGGGTTCGCGCCGCTGGTGGGTGCCCTCGAGTGGCTGAAGTACCTCTCGCTCTTCTACTACTACGAGGGCCACGACCCCATCGGAAGCGGCGTCGACGTGCCCGACCTGGCGCTGCTCGCCGTCGCAACGATCGCGCTCACCGCCGTCGCCGTCTACGGCATGCGCGACCGCGACCTGCGAGGCTAGCCGGGGATGGGCGCCTGACCCCGGAGGATCATGCGGTGACACACCACATCCACCTTCTCCGCCACGCCAAGTCCGCCTGGGATGACCCGGGCCTGCCGGACCACGACCGCCCCCTGGCAGCCCGCGGCCGCGCGGCGGTGGAGCGCCTGAGCCGGCACGTCGACGCCAGGGGAGTGGCGCCGGACCTGGTCATCTGCTCCTCGGCGAGGCGGGCGGTGGAGACATGGGAGGGGATCCGCAGCGGCTTCCCGCCGGACACGCGCATCGAGGTCTCCCCGGAGCTCTACGAGGCCGCCGCTCCATTGCTCCTACGCCGGCTCAACCTGCTCCCCGAGCCCGTGCACTCGGTACTGATGATCGGCCACAACCCGTCGATCGAAGCGCTTGCAATCGGATTGACCGGTGCGGGCGCCGCGGGTGCGATTGCCAGGATGACGACGAAGTACCCGACCGGCGCCCTCGCCACCCTGGTCGTCGAGGGGGCCTGGGCGGAGGTCGCCTGGGAGAGCGCAACTCTCGAGAGCTTCGTGGTACCGAGGGACTTGTGAGTTCAGAGCTCGACGTACGCGCCGACCTCGAACACGCGGTCGGGCGGGATGTGGTACGACCGCGCGACCGGGGTCGAGTTCTGGTGCAGGAGGGCGAAGAGGCGCTTCCGCCAGCCGGCCATGCGCGCCCTGCCGGTCGGGAGGATCGTCACGTGATCAACGTAGTAGGAGGTGTGGTCGAGGTCGAGCTCGAGCCCCTGGCGGGTGGCCAGCTCCAGCGCGGCGACCACGTCGGGCTCGTCCTGGTAGCCGTAGCGGGCGGTGACCGCCACGAACCCCAGCCGGAGCTTCTCGACGGTGATGCGCTCGGCATCCTCGACGTGCGGGACGCCGACCGTGTGGATCTTCACGAGGACGACGTGCTCGTGGACGATGCCGTTGTGCTCGGCGTTGTTGAGAAGCGCGGTCGGTACCGTGTCGAGCGACGGTGTCAGGAAGACCGCGCTGCCCGGGATGCGATTGGGCTGCTCGTCGATCATCCGGTTGATGTAGCGGCGCAGCGACACGCGGTCCTCCTTCATCGCCCGGGCCAGCGTGAGCCGGCCGCGATGCCACGTCGTGAGGATCGTGAAGAAGATCGCGCCGACGACGAGCGGGAACCATCCGCCGCTGAGGATCTTCGTCAGATTGGCCGCGAAGAACGTGAGCTCGATCGAGATGAAGAACGCGGCGGCCGGCACGACCATCCACAACGGCTTTCGCCAGAGCATCCGGAACACGACGAACGCGAGCAGGGTGTTGGTGGCGAAGATGGCGCTCAGGGCGATCCCGTAGGCGTTCGCCAGTCCCGTCGGCGACCGGAACGTCAGGACCAGCACGATGACCGACGCGAGCAGGAGCCAGTTCACGACCGGGATGTAGATCTGCCCGATGATGCGCTTGGACGTGTGACGGATGCTCATCCGCGGCAGGAACCCGAGCTGGATCACCTGCTGGGTCACCGAGAACGCGCCCGAGATGACGGCCTGTGAGGCGATCACCGTCGCGACCGTGGCCAGCACGACCATCGCCTTCTGCCCGGTCTGCCCGCCGGGGACGAGGAAGAAGAACGGATTCGAGATCGTCTCGGGGCGGGCGAGGATCAGCGCGCCCTGCCCCATGTAATTGAGCACCAGGGCCGGAAAGGCCAGCAGGAGCCAGGCGCGGGTGATCGCCTTGCGGCCGAAGTGGCCCATGTCGGCGTAGATCGCCTCTGCGCCCGTCACGGCGAGGAAGACGGAGCCGAGCGCGAAGAACCCCATCTTGGGATCGTCGGCGACGAACTGCGCAGCGTACGTCGGAGAGACGGCCCGGAGGATGCCCGGGTTGGCGGCCACCTCCTTCAGGCCCAATGCGCCGAGCACCAGGAACCAGACGACCATGATCGGCCCGAACAGCCCTCCCACCGCACCGGTGCCGAACCGCTGAAGCGCGAAGAGCGCGATCAGGATCACCAGCGAGAACGGCACGACCTGCGCCGCCAGGGTGGGCGACGCCACGTTGAGCCCGGACACGGCCGACACCACCGAGATGGCCGGCGTCAGCATGCCGTCGCCGTAGAAGAGCGAGGCGCCGAGCACGCCGACGATGACGAGCCCGGTCTTCCGGCGCGTCTTCGTCAAGCGCTCGATCAGCGCCACCAGCGCCATGATGCCGCCCTCGCCGTGGTTGTCGACGCGCAGGATCAGGAGCACGTACTTCAGCGTGACGACCACCAGCAGCGCCCAGACGATCAGTGACAGTGCGCCATAGACCCGAAGCGGCGACGGCCCCATCGGATGGTCGCCGCTGAAGATCAGCTGGACCGTGTAGAGCGGGCTCGTGCCGATGTCGCCGTACACGACGCCCAGGGCGCCGAGCGACAGCGCGATCGGGGCCCAGCGCGAGGCCCGGCGGGCCTCCCCCCGGCCGTCGACCGCACGCCTGCCCGCCCCCGTCCGGCGCGCCGGAGCGGTGACCACGCCCTCCCCCGCCGTCATGCTCGCATCGGTGGCCACCGCGTCTACTCCGTGAGCGCCTTGGGGGATCGGGACGGGGCGACCCGGCGACGGCGGGCCGTGCGCCGGGCGGGGACGACCACCAGCTCGGACGCGACCCCGCGGGCTGCGCGGCGGACGCCCCACCCCGCACTGCCGACGAGCACGAGCGCGTCGACCGGCCACACCGCGTCGAGGAGCGCCGAAACGCTCCGGCACGGCACGATCTCGGCCCGGCACGGCGTGCGCAGCGACGCCGCGGCCCGCTCGGCCGCCTCGCGGAGGCGGTCGAGCCGATCGGCCAGCCGCGGCGGCCAGGCAGTGATCGGCAAGGTCGCCGGCAGCACCGCGGGGACCATGACCCGCACGACCTTGACCGCCTCCCGAGGCGCCCGGTCGAACGCATCGGCGAGGGCCTTGGTCAGGAGCGCCGGCTCGACGCGCGAGTCGGTGCAGACGATGAGGGTGTGGTACCTCACGTCCCGACCTCGGGCCGGACGATCATCACGCGCTGGCGGGCCTCGGCCACGATCCGGCGGACGACGTGGTCGTACGTCACGCGCCGGAGGTCGACGCGCTGGAGGCCGCCTGCCCGCAGCACGATCACCTGCGAGTCGCGCCTGGTGGCCTCGGCGAGGATCGACTCGGCGGGATCGCGCGTCCGCAGGTGGCTCGTATGCACGTGGATGCCGTACTGCTTTCCGATCGCCCGGCCGGCCGCGGCGAGCCGTTCAACCACCCCCTCGAGGTCGTCGATCTCCATGTCCATCTCCTCTCCGAGCGGGATCTCCGTAAATGCGAGCACCACCAGCGACGCCCGCCGCTCGGTGGCCAACTGCGCGGCCACGTCGACGAGGTCAGTGGGCGTGGTCGCCGCCGCGGTGTTGACGGGTATCAGGAGGGTCTGGAACTCGACCTCGACGCCCGGCCCGCGCCGCGCCGCGACCTCGGCCGGCGTCCGCTCCGTGAGCGACAGGCCGAGCCGGCTGCGGTGGGCGGCATACGCGGCCAGGCCGAGCACGATCCACGCCGCGCCGACGTAGCGGGCGTCGCTCTGGAGCAGGACGAGGGCCAGCCAGAGGAACGCCGTGCACGTCCCGCCGACGAGGGCGGGAAGCGGGATCCGCCGGCCGTCGACGACGAGGTTCACCGGAGTCTCGACGGGCCGGTAGCGGCCCGGGTCGCGCCAGCGCAGCACGACGACCGACACGTGGACGCTCGTGAAGGCGATGAGCGCGCCGAAGACGTACGCTCCGGCCAGCATCCCCACCCCGCCGGCCAGCGCCTGGGCAACCACGAGGACCGCCGCCGTGGCTCCGCACGCCGCGACCGCCGCGACCGGGGCCTGGGTCTTGGGGTGCGGCTCGGCGACGACCGCGGGGAGCTGGTGATGCTGTGCGAGCCAGCGAGCAAGACGCGAGCAGCTCCTGAGGGCCGCGTGCGCGACGAACCCCAGCATGATCGCCACGAGCAGCGCCACGAGGTACTCGACCCCGGCTCTCAGGACGTGCAGCGGAACCGCCGAGACGATCCCGAGCACCGGATAGGCCGCGTAGCCCTGCGGCGAGGGCGCGGCCAGGAGCGTCGTGTAGCCACCGCCCGGCGAACGGACGACGGGTGTCGCCATCAACGCCACGAGCGAGACCGCGGCCGCGACCGAGACCACCGACGCCACCAACACGGACGAGGTCCAAGCCAGGTCGCGCTCGGGATCGCGAGCGTCGGCGGCCATCTCCCCGATCGCATCGATGCCTGCGTAGGCAGCGAGGGCGAGGGCGCAGGCCAGGATCAGCCCTTCGAGCGACGGTGCCGTTCCGAAGTGCACGCTCTGCTGGAGCGCCCCGGGTCGGAAGACGAAGGCCAGGCCGAGCAGCACGAGCAGCAGCTGGACGACCAGGTCGAGAACGCCGAGGAAAGCGGCGAGGCTCGCCGACGGCTCGGCACCCGCCGCGCACGCCGCGGCGACCAGACCGATGACGACGAGCGCGCCGGCCACGGACCATCCCCCGGACGCGAGCGGACTCCAGAAGACGCTCAGATACCCGGCCGCGAACACCGCCGAGAGCGCGGCCATCGCGGCGAGCGCCAGGCACATCGCCCAGCCGGTCACGAAGCTCGCGAGCTCGTTCAGGGCGTGCCGGGCGAGCGCCGCCGACTCGCCGGCCTCGGGGAACACCGAGGCGCCCTCGGCGGACGCGACCGCGACCGTGGCGACGACCAGGCCGGCCACGACGAGCGCGACAGGTGTCAGACCCAGCCCGTGCAGGGCGACCACGCCGAGCGCAAGGTAGATCCCCGACCCCAGGCGGGGATACGCCGACGCAAGGAGGCCGCCTCGGCCGAGCGCCGGCGCGGGGCGAAGGACATGCCGTCGAACCACCGGTGAGCGAGAGGCCATCTCTCACAAGGTCGCACCGATCGCCTCACGAGCGCATGACGATCAGGGCCACTTGCATGCCAATCACGTCACAACAGCATCACGGCGGTATCACGATGCGAAGATGCGCCTTCGAGTTGGGCTTGTGCGAGGTGTGACTTATACTCGCGCGGTGGAGCGTAAGCTCGCGACGATCCTGTTCGCCGACCTCGTGGGGTCGACGGAGCTGGGCGCGTCGCTCGACCCGGAGCACGCGCGCGACATGCTCGACCGCTTCTACGACGCGATGGAAGCGGAGATCGCGCTCGGCGGCGGAACGGTCGAGAAGTTCATCGGCGACGCCGTCGTCGCCGTGTTCGGCGCACCCGCTGCGCAGGAGGACCACGCCGAGCGGGCACTGCAGGTCGCCGTCTGGATGCAGGAGCGGCTCCAGGAGCTCTTCGGCGGCCGGCTCTCTCTGAGGATCGGCGTGAACTCGGGAGAGGTCGCGGTCGGCCGCGCTCGCGAGGGCAGCTCGTTTGCGACCGGCGACGCGGTCAACGTTGCCGCGCGCCTCGAACAGGCGGCCGAGCCCGGCCACACGCTCGTGGGGGAGCGCACCGCGGCCCTCGTCGGCGGCGCGTTCGAGCTCGGCGAGCCCCGGACCATTGAGGCCAAGGGAAAGAAGGGGGGCGTCGCCTGCCGGGAGCTCGGTCCGATGCTCGCGCCGCGGCGGCCGCGCGGCGGGCACGGGCTAGCATCGAGCTTCGTGGGCCGCGAGCGCGAGCTTCGCTGGCTCGAGGACGCCGTCGCGCGCACGGAGGCGGACGGGCGACCGCGCCTCGTGAAGGTCGTTGGCGAGGCGGGCATGGGAAAGACGAGCGTCGTCCTCGAGCTGCGGGATCGGCTGCCGGAGGCGACGGCATTTCGCCTCGGCCGCTGCCTCTCCTACGGCCGCGGCGTCACCTACAGCGCGCTCGCCGACGTGCTGCGGGCGGAGCTCGGCCTACGGCAGGAGGACCCGGCCGAAGACATCGTGGAGCGGCTCGCCGGTCGCGAGATCCTCGGCCTCACGCTCGGCCTCGACGTCGCCGGCGATCTCGACCCGCGGGCGGCGCTCCTGCAGCTCCAGGACCGGTGGGTCGAGCTGATCTCCCAGCTCGGCGCGCGGGGGCCTGCGGTCGTGGTCATCGAGGACCTGCACTGGGCCGCCGGGCCTCTGGTCGAGGTGCTCGACCGGGTGCTCCTGGACGCGCAGGGCCCGGTCCTCCTGCTCGGGACCATGCGACCGGATGGGACCGCGTTCCCGGCAGCGGAGGCGCTGACCCTGGAGCGCCTCGCCGAGGAGGAGACGGCCGAGCTCGCCGAGGCTGCGCTGGCAGGCCCGCTCGAACCACGCGCGCTGGAGCTGGTCGCCGGCCACGCGGAGGGAAACCCGTTCTTCGTCGAGGAGGTGCTCGCGGATCTCCTCGACAGAGGCCTGCTGGAGCGGAACGGCGACGGCTGGTCGCTGCGCGACGCGGCCGTGGAGCTCGGCATCCCGGACACCGTCCGCGGCGTCCTCGCCGCGCGCATCGACCTGCTCCCGGCCGAGGCGAAGGAGGCGCTTCAGGCCGCATCGGTGATCGGCCGCTCGTTCACTCCGGGAGGCCTGGCCGCGCTGATCGGATCGAGCGCCGAGGTGCGAACGCTCGTGGAGCGCGGCTTCGTCCGCCCCACGGAGCCCGAGCTCGTGTTCAAGCACGCGCTCACGCGCGAGGTCGCCTACGACACCCTGGCGAAGGCGGCCCGGGCGCGCATGCACGCGACCTTCGCGCGCTGGATCGAGGCGGACGATGCGACGGATCGCCGTGCGGGCGTGCTGGCCCATCACTACTCGGAGGCGGTCGACCCCGGCATCGCCGAGCTCGCCTGGCGGGACCGGGAGGACGAGCTCGCGGAACTCTCGGCGGCGGCGCTGCGCTGGCTGCGGCGCGCCGCCGAGCTCTCGCTCGCGCGCTTCGATCTCGACGACGCCCTCGCGCAGCTTCACCGCGCCGCCGAGCTCGCGCCGGGCGAGGCAGACGTGTGGCATGCGATCGGCCGGGTGAACGCGCTCAAGTTCGACGGCGAGGCCATGTGGCCGGCGATGGAGAAGGCGATCGAGCTGGCCGAGCGACCGGAGGCTCTGGCCGACCTCTATGCGGAGCTCACGTTCGAGACGGTCATGCGCGGCGGGATGTGGAAGCGCCCGCTCGACCACGGCCTCGTCGAGACATGGCTCGCCCGGGCGCTCGAGCTCGCGGACGCCGGCGGCGCCGCCCGCGCCAGAGCGCTCGTCACGAAGGCAACCTGGGAGGACGATGTCGAAGTGGCGGAGCAGGCGGTCGCGCTCGCCGAGCGGCTCGACGATCCGGTGCTCCTGTCGTACGCCTACTGGGCGCGGTCGGGCGCGGCGTTCATCGCCTTCGACTTCCGCGACGCGGACCGGTGGGCGCAGCGCCGCTTCGAGCTCCTTGATCGCCTTACCGATCCCGACAAGATCGCCCATATCCACTACTACGGAGCGACGGCGGCGCTCGCCGCCGGACGGCCGCAGGAGGCAGAGGCGCTCGTGCGCACGCACGACCTCGTCGCCTCGCGGCTGAGCCCGCACCACGAGGTGCACGCCCTCGGCGTACTCCTCTTCGTCGAGGAGGCGCTCGGACACTGGGACGAGGTGCGCCGGCTTCAGCAACGCGTCGAGCCGGCGGTCGCAGCCAACCAGGGGACGCCGTGCGTGCTCAACGCGAGGACGCTCTTCTCGTGCGCCGTCGCGTACGGCGAGCTCGGCCTCGAAGCCGAGGCCCGGCGCCTCGAGACCGCCGCGGTCGCGCAGGGCTTTCAGGACCTCGACGTCGGGTTCTGGCTCGATCCGCCGCCGGCGCACCTCGCGCTCCTGCGCGGCGACCTCGAACGGGTCGCCACGCTGCTCGAGTCGTCCGGGGAGACGTGGCACTGGTCGGCGGACGGCAGCCTCTACGCGCTTGCGACGAAGCTTGATGCGCTGATCGCCCTCGGGCGGTTGAGCGAGGCCGAGGAAGCCGCGACCCCCCTTCTTCAGCCGGGGACGTATCTGGAGCCGTTCGCTCTGCGTACGCTGGGTCTCGTGCGGAGCGACCGCGCCCTGACCGGGCAGGCGGTCGAGCGCTTCGAGGCGATGGGGCTCGGCTGGCACGCGGCAAAGACACGCGCGCTCGTGCCGGCGTAGGTAAGGCTCAAGGCGGGGGTTCGGTCGGGGGCTCCCTGGTCGCTCGCTGGGCGCGGGCCTTTTCGAGCTGGGCGGCGAGCTTCTCGGCCTCGTCGGCCGTCGACTCCTTCTCGCCGTTGTTCTTCTTCTTGCGGCGCATCACCGAGCGGGTCGCGTCCCAGCCGAACACCTTCACCATCAGGAGGGCGCCAAGGCAGATGTTGGCGAGCACGCAGGCCGCCTGCTGGCCCACGGAGTAGGCCGTGATCGTGGCCTGGCTGGCCTGGCCGGCGAGGGCTATCTGGAGGACGGCAGTGGTGGCACCGACGCCGCCGGGCGCCACCGAGAACACCGCTGCGATCGACGCGGCGGCGATGACGATGAACACGTTCCGGGGGGTTGGATCGATGTTGTAGGCCAGCATGAACGTGGCGTTGACCGCGATACGGCAGCCGTACGACAGGGCCTGAAACACCACCACCCGGGCCAGGTAGCGGCGCGGAGTGTGAAGGATCGCCGCGCCCTGGCCGGCCTGCTCCCACTGCTCGCGAAGCCTCCGCTTGAGCACGCGGACCGCAATCACGAGCACGACCACCGTGCCGGCGATGACCACCAGCGTCACGAGCAGGTGGTCGCCCATCCACGTCCCCAACGAGCCCAGCGCCTCGCCGAAGCTGTCCGGGGCGCTGAGGAAGAGCGCCAGGTAGACGAGACCACCCACGATCGACCAGAAGATGGCCTGCACGGCCGCGCCCGAGACGATCGTGGTCACGCTCGACCCCGGGATCGACGCCCGGAACAGCGCCAGGTAGGTGACCGTCCCCGCCTGACCCGGCAGCACTGAATTCAGCCCAACGCCACCGGCGTACGCGGCCGAGATCTCCTTCTGGAGGACGTGCTTGTCCGGATAGGCGGCCTGGAGCACATTGCGCCACGCGACCGAGTTCAGCAGCGTCTGGCCGAACTGGAACGCGAACCCGATGACCAGGTAGATCGGATCGATCGAGGCGATGTTGTCGAACGTCGTCTCGATCCATCCGGCCAGGTCGCTGAGCCAGCCCATCGCAGCAACTCTACGACAGGGACGCAGACGGCGAGCGGCAGCGGCGTCCGGCCGGCCCCGCCGTCGCAGTCGAGGCGCTGACGATCAGGGTACCGGCGGCTTGCCGACCTGCGGTGGTGGGTCGTTCTCGGCCGATCGCGCGTGGGCCAGCTCGCCGCTGATGTGAACGACGGCCGACGTGAGAGGAGCCGCGAGGACGAGCCCGACCATGCCGAAGAGGCTGCCCGCCGCGATGGTGACCACGAGCACGACGAGCGGGTTCAGCCTCAGCGTCGCGCCGAACGCGATCGGCTGCACGATGTTTTGAAGCATGCCGTTGGCGAGAATGACGATCACGAGCATGATCAGCGCGGTGTTCGTGCCCTGCGAGCCCAGCGCCAGGATGACGGCGAAGGCGCCGGCGACGAAGGCGCCGATGAACGGGATGTAGGCGGTCACGAACGTCACCACTGCGATCGTGCCGGCCAGCGGCACACCGAGCGCCAGCGCCCCGATGCCGACGACGATCCCGTTGAACGCCGCGACGATGGTCACGCCGCCGAAGTAGCGGCGGAGCGACTGGATCACGCCGCCGGTGATGGTGCGAGCGACGGGATGCGGCACACCCATGCGGCGCTCGACCCAGCGGCGCATCACCGGCCCGTCCTTCAGCAGGAAGAACAGCGAGAACAGGGTGAACGACACCGCGAAGGCGAGCGAGGTGAGCCCCTCGATGCCCCTGGTGATGCCACTCACGAACGTGGAGATGATGTTCGGGATATCCGTCTTGAGGCTGCTGGTGGCGTCGGCCGCGCCGGACTGGCTGACGCCGGCGTCCTGTAACCAGCCCTGCAGCTTTGCGGCTGCGGCGGAGCTCTCGGACGAGATCTGGTCGGTCTGCGACACGAGGCCGCCGACCACGAGGACCAGGATCAAGAAGCCGAGGGCGGCGATGCCGAGCAGCGCCACCACCGCACCCGCCGCGCGCGGCACGCCCCGCCGCTGGATCGCGGCGACCACCGGCGAGGAGACCGTGGCCACGACGAATCCGGCGACCACCGGCGCAACGATCACCGAGGTCGCGTCCAGCAGCAGGATCGAGAAGAACCCAAGCGCGGCGACGCCGAGCAGCAGCCACGCGGCGAACCCCAAGTCGCGTAGCCAGCGGGGCGCCGAAAAGACTGCGGAGAGCTCGCTCAGCTGCGCGGCATCGAGGTGCACGGTCGCCACCGGCGCAGCCGGAGGCACCGCACCCGCCGCGGAGGGGGTGCTGACAGAGCGGCGCCATGGCCTGGGAATCCGCATGCCGACGCAAGCGGTCTTCGACCATCAGCCCCATCCTCCTCCGGGTTGGGATGGACACCCGCTCCGTGGGTCGACCGCAAAACGCCGAAACCCGCCCTCTCGAGCGGGTCCCGGGGTCATGCGCTGGAGAGGACTTGAACCTCCACGGCCCATTCAGGCCACAAGGCCCTCAACCTTGCGCGTCTACCAATTCCGCCACCAGCGCGGGCGGTGCGGGCACGCATTCTACTGCCTCGGCGCTCCCGCGCCCCGGCGCTGCAATATTGGTGTCTGACCCCGATTTTGCAGCTAGAGCAGGAAGCCGAGCGCGATCACGTTGGCCGTGAAGACCAGCGCGACGGCGACCGTGATGCGCGTCAGGTTCCGCTCCATGACCGCCGTGCCGCCGTAGCTCGACCCGCCCGGGTTGAGCATCCCCGAGAGCCCGGTGTCCTTGCCCGAATGCATGAGGACGAGGACGATGAGCGCGACGCCGAGGATGACCTGAAGCCCCGAGAGGATGTGCGTGGCCACGGGCCTCAGTCTACCAAGACGGTGCCGGCCGGCCCTGTGCTCAGGCGGCCGATCACAGGCCACGGGAGGGTCGCCGCCCGCTCGGGCGGGAGCGCCACGAGCAGGCCGCCAGACGTCTGCGCGTCGCACGCCAGCAGGCGATCGGCCCCGTCGAGCCCCGAGCCGAACTCGGCATAGGCGGCCGCCAGCTCGAGGTTCGTGCGGGTGCCGCCCGGGACGTGCCCGGCCTCGATCAGCCGCCGCACGCCCGGAAGCAGCTCGACCGCTCCGAAATCGATCTCGGCACGCAGCCCGGCGCCGTCGGCGACCTCGCGCGCGTGGCCGACCAGGCCGAACCCGGTCACGTCGGTTACGGCATGCGGCCGCGCGCCCCGCACGACCTCGGCTGCGGCGGCGTTCAGGGTCGTCATCGACTCGACGGCCGCGTCCACGACCTCGGCGTCCGGAGCCCCCCGCTTCACCGCCGTCGCCACGATCCCGGTCCCGATTGGCTTCGAGAGGACGAGCGCGTCGCCCGCCCGCCCGCCCGCGTTCGTCCACACCTCGCCGGGGTGCACGAACCCCGTGACGGCCATGCCGTACTTCGGCTCGGGGTCGTCGATCGAGTGGCCGCCCGCGACGACCGCGCCGGCCGCCCGGGCCGCGTCCGCCCCGCCGCGCAGGATCTCGCCGAGCAGCTCCATCGGGAGCGTCTTCGGGAAGGCGACCACGTTCAGCGCGAACGCCGGACGCCCGCCCATCGCGTAGATGTCCGAGAACGCGTTCGTGGCCGCGATCCGCCCGAACGTGTACGGGTCGTCGACGAGCGGCGTGAAGAAGTCGATCGTCTGCACCACCGCCAGCTCGTCGGAGATGCGCCAGACGGCCGCGTCGTCGAGACCCGTGTGGCCGACGAGGAGGTCGGGCGCGTCGAACGCCGGGAGCGCCGCGAGCACCTCGCGGAGCGAGCCCGCCGGAAGCTTGCACGCGCAGCCGGCGCCGTGGGAGAGCTGGGTCAGTCGGACAGCCGCCGTCGCCATCCGGCAATTCTAGACGCGGGGCCTATCCTGCCCGCATGCCCGAGGTTGACCCGGACGTTGCCGCGGAGCGCATCCGCAAGCTGATCATCGTCGGCGACAACCGGCTGAAGCAGGGGGGCGACGACAAGTACGCGAAGGCCCGCGGGACCTACGAGCAGGCCCTGCGCATGGCCGAGGAGGTCGGCCTGGGCGAGCGCTTCCGGCCGTTCATCGAGCGGCGGCTCGAATCCATCGAGGATCTACACTCCGGCCCGTGAAGACGCGCACGTTCGGCACGTCGGGGATCCCGGCCTCCGAGGTCGGCTTCGGTCTCTGGACGGTCTCGACCGGGTGGTGGGGCGAGCACTCCGACGAGTCCGCGGTCGCGCTCCTTCGCGAGGCGCACGACCTCGGCATCACCTTCTTCGACACCGCCGACACCTACGGCGAGGGCCGTGGCGAGACGCTGCTCGCGCGGGCCCTCGGCGACGTCCGCGACGACATCACGATCGCGACGAAGTTCGGCTACGACATCTACTCCCCGTGGGAGCGAAAGGGTCACGTCGAGCGCCCGCACGACTGGTCTCCGCGCTTCATCCGCTACGCCCTCGAGCAGAGCCTCGCCCGCCTCGGCACCGACCACATCGACATCTACCAGCTGCACAACCCGCGCATGGACGCCATCCGGTCCGACGCCGTCTTCGAGGTGCTGGAGGAGGCGCGCGACGCCGGCAAGATCCGTGCGTACGGCGTCGCGCTCGGCCCGGCGATCGGCTGGCGCGACGAGGGCATCGAGGCGTTCGCCGTGCGGCGGCCGGCGGCTGGGCAGATCATCCACAACCTGCTCGAGCAGGACCCCGGCCGCGAGCTGATCGAGGCCGCGCGCGGGAACGGCGTCGGGCTCATGGTGCGCGTGCCGCATTCGTCGGGAATGCTCGAGGGCAAGTACACGAAGGACACGGTATTCGCCGAGAACGACCACCGCCGCCACCGCCCGAAGGAGTGGCTGGAGCAGGGGCTGCGCAAGGTCGACCGGCTCGGGTTCCTCACCGAGGAGCGCACGCTCGGGCAGGCCGCGATCAAGTGGCTGCTCGCCGAGCCGGCGGTGACGACCGTGCTGCCGAACATCTACGACTCTGACCAGCTGCGCGAGTTCGCCGCGGCGCCCGACACGGCCGACATCACATCCGCCGAGCTCGAACGGATCGCCGACCTCTACGAGAACGGCTTCTATCTCGAGCCGGCCGCGACCGGCGCCTGAGCCGGCGGGCCGAGAAGCGCGGCGAGCTCCGAGCGCTCGGGCGGCTTCGTCCACCGGCGCCGCACCGCGCCGCTCGCGTCGAGGAGGAACACCGTCGGCGCCGACCGCACCCTGAGCATCGACGCGCACGGGCTGTGTGAGGGGAGCTCGACGACCGTCACCCCGGGGTGATGGGCGACCGCCTCGGCGAGCCGGTTGAGCGCGACCCGAGACGCCGGGCTGGGATTCGAGAACTGGACGAGCGCCCCACCGGCCGGGAACTGCTCCAGGCCCAGGGCGGCGGCGGCAACCCGCTGCGGCGGCCGTGTCCGGGCCAGCCGGCGGCGCGCGCGGATCCGCTCTGCCCCAATCCCCGCGGCGGGCACCGCCACGAGCAGCCACCACACGGTCATGGCAGAACGATACCGGCCGCGCGCGCCAGCACGGCCTCGATCCGCTCCGCCTGGTGCGAGAGCGCATGCTCCTCGGCGACGCGGACCGCCGCCGCGCACGGCACCGGCAGGCCGGCGGCCGTTCGCATGCCGGCGGCGATCGCCTCCTCGTCGTAGGGGTCGACGAGCGCGCCGCAGGCCGGCGTCACGATCTCGGGCGGGCCGCCGATCCTCGTCGCGACCACCGGCCGGCCGCAGGCCAGCGCCTCGAGCATCGCCTGGCCCTGCGGCTCCTCGAGGCTCGGGAGGCACACGACGTCGTGCTCGCGGAGCGCCAGGAGGACGCCCTCCGGGGTGCGCCGGCCGGTGAAGCGGACGCCCGCCGGCGCCGCCGCGCGGAGCTGGCCCTCGAGCGGGCCGCCGCCGATGATCGTGAGCGAGCCGTCGCGGAGCCGCGCAAACGCCCGCATCAGGCGGCCGACGTTCTTGCGCGCTGTCAGGGAGCCGACAAACAGAAACCGCGGGCCCGCGCCGGGAGCCCGCGCCGTCGGCCGGAAGCGGTCGGTGTCGACGCCGCAGTCGATCACGTCCGCCGGCGCGCCGAGCCGCTCGCGGACGTACTCCGAGACGCAGATGACAGCTCCCGACCGCCGAACCACGAGGCGCGTCAGAAACCCGATCGCGAGGCTCGAGCGAGCGTTTCGGACGTCGCCACCGTGCGCGGTGACCGCAAACCTCCGACCTGTCATGGCCGCGATCAGGCCGGGCGGTACGAGGTAGTGGGCATACACGATGTCGGGCCTCGTCCGCCGGACCTGCCCCAGCGTGCGGCCCAGCAGCCAGGCGTAGGCGACGGGGGTCGCGACCCGGCCCCGGCGGCCGCTGCGCAGCACCGACTCGTCGACCTGGTGGCCACGCGCTCGCAGCGCGCTCGCGAGCCGCTCGACGAAGACGCCGTACTCCGGGCGCTCCGGTGAGGGGTACATGCCTGAGACGAGCAGGATGCGCAATGCGCAAGCGAGCCTAACGGCTCAGGCGGTCCCCGCGGCTCAGACGCCCTCCAAGCGCCGCTCGGCGGCCCGCCGTCCGATCTCGGCGGCGACGACCAGCATCAGCGACGCGGCGATCACCAGGCCGGCGATGGCGACGGTCTGAGGGCGAAGGCTCGGGTTACGCGCGTTCGAGTACAGGAAGATCGGGAACGTGTCGTGGCCCGGCGGCACCAGGAACGAGGCGATGGCGTACTCGTCGAACGAGATCGTGAACGAGATCAGGTACGCCGACAGGATCGCCGGCAGGATCAGCGGCAGCGTGACGCGCACGAAGGCCGTGATCTCGCCCGCCCCAAGGTCGCGCGCGGCCTCCGCGATCGCGGGGTCGAGCGTCTGCAGCCGCGGAAGGATGACAAGCACGCAGTACGGCACCGAGACGACGACGTGGACGAAGAGGACCGCGCTCAGCGACTGGTTGAACCCGAGTGTCTTCAGGAGCACCAGCATGCCGACGCCGAGGACGACGTAGGGCACGACGAGCGGCAGCATCACGAGCGCGGTCACGACCGGGCGGGCGAACACGCGCGGCGCCGACAATGCCAGCGCCGCGAGGATGCCGAGCAGCGTCGCGGCGAGGCCGTTCACCGCGGCGACGGCGGCGCTCCGCTTGACCGCGGCGACGAGCAGGTCGTTCCCGAGCGCCAGGTGGTACCAGTGGGTGGTGAACCCCGCGAGCGGAAGCGTCGGCGTCGTGTTGTCGTTGAACGAGAAGATGACCAGCACGACGATCGGCGCGTACAGGAACAGCACCATCAGCAGGAAGTAGCCGCTCAGGATCCCGCGGGCGAGCCGGCCGGCAGCGGCGCTCATCGCCCCGCTCCGCGCAGGTCGGCGGTCAGGTAGCGCGAGGAGAACGCGATCAGCACGATGACGATCGCCATCAGCCACATGGCCATCACCGAGCCCAGCGCCCAGTCGGTCGTGCTGACGAACGAGTCCTGGATGAAGTTGCCGAACATGCTGTCGTCGGAGCCGCCGACGAGCGACGGCGCGACGAATTCGCCCGTGGTCGGGATGAGCACGAACACGAACGCCGCGATCACACCCGGCAGGCTGAGGGGCAGCGTGACGCGCACGAACGTCGAGAGCCGGTTCGCGCCCAGATCCTGGGCCGCCTCCAGAATCCGCTTGTCGAGGTTCTCGAGCACCACGAAGATCGGAAGCGCCACGAACGGGATCCACGAGTACGCGAGCACCAGGCCGATCGCGAACTTGGAGTGGAAGAGCCATTCGACCGGGTGGCCGGGATTGCGGCCGAGCTCGACGAGGATCGAGTTGATCGTGCCGTCGGACGAGAGCATCACGGTCCACGCGTACACCCGCAGCAGATAGCTTACGAAGAACGGCGCCAGCAGCACGAGCAGGAGCGTGTAGCGGCGCCGGTGCGCGACGAAGGCGAGGTAGAACGCCAGAGGGTACGCGGCGAGCACGGCCACCGTCGAGACGACCAGCGTGATCGCCATCGAAATCTTGAACCGGTCGAAGTACACCGAGGTGCCATCGTGGAGATACGGCAGGAAGCCCTTCCACGTTTCGAGCGAGAACTTGGCCGGCGGGTAGACGAAGTTCGTGAGCAGGTGGACGCTGTAGAGCGCGATCAGGATGATCGGCACCACCAGCCCGGCGAGCAGATAGGCGGTCACCGGCAGCGACAGCCACGCCCGGCCGGGACGCCACGGGCGCCGGCGGGGAAACCCCCGCCGGCGCCTGACGCTGTGCGCCTCGCTCATGGCGTGACTAGCTTGCCTTGACCTCTTCCCAGGCGGACTGGTACGCGGCCCGCTGTGGGATGAACTGCTCGAGGTGGACCGGTGCCGCGAGCCGGTTCGGATCGCCGATCCGCAGGGCATCGGCCGCTGCGGGGAGCGCGTACGCCTTCGGGTCGCTCGGCCCCTTGATGGCCAGGTCGCCCTTCTTCACCGTGCTGTTCGCGCTGGCGTACACGAACGCGTTGAAGAGATCGACACAGGCATCGTGGCCGATGAACGAATCGACGTACTTATGGTTGTGGTAGTAGTTCTTGGAGCTCTTCAGCATGATGAACCCGCAGTACCACGCCAGCCTCCCCTCGGACGGGTCCATGTAGCCGGTCTTGAGGCCGGCCGCCAGCATGTCGTTGTAGTCGTTCGGCCAGGCGTACGTGACCCAGATGTCGCCCGACTTGAATGCCGGCTGCATGTCGTCGTACTCGAGCTTCCAGTAGAACTTGTTCACCTGCTTCTGCTCGATGAGCTTCGTCTTGGCCGCCTCGATCTCGTCCGGCGACATGTTGTACGGGTTGGAGACGCCGTTCACGAGCCCGGCGATCACGAGCGGCGTGGTGAAGCCGTCCCACATCGAGATCTTGCCGGCGTACTTCGGGTTCCAGAAGAGATTCCAGCTGGTCGCATCGGCCGCGTCGATCTTGTCGGTCCGATACATCACGCTGGAGTAGCCGGAGTCCCACGGGATCCAGTACTGCTTGCCGTCCACCTGGCCGGCCTTCACGACCTCGGGATCGAGCTCCGAGAAGTTCGTGAGCAGCTTCGGGTCGAACGGCTGCACAAGCCCGGCGTCGACCCAGTCGCGAACGTAGGAGATGCACGGGTGGGCGAGGTCATACTGGGCCCCCGCCCGCACCTTGGCGACCGCGGCGTCGTCGGATTGGAAGGCGGTGTAGTTGATCGTGCTGGCCCCGAACTCGTTGACGTACGACTTGCCCGGAACCTTCATGTAGGTCTGCGCCTTCGTGCCGGCGGCCTCGTAGCCCTGCCATTCGTAGACGCTCAGGCTGCCCGGCTCGGGCCGATCGGCCGGGCGCGCGGCGCCGGAGTCGCCACCGCCTCCGCCGGAGCTTGATCCGCCGCCGCAGGCGGAGATGAGGACCGTGCCGCCCGCCGCAGCGGTGCTCGCCAGAAAGCGTCGTCTGTCCATCCTCCGCGCCATCGTTCCTCCTTGGGCCGGGGGTGCGCGTACGTGCGAACATACCGGGGATGGCGCGGGGTGTCCAACTCTTCACCACGGCAATCCTCTTCGTACTACTGGGCGCGGCCTGCGGCGCGGGCGGCGAGTCCGGGGCGGCGAGCGCCACAACGAGCCTGCCCGTCCTTCACGCGGTGCCGGGGCTGGCGGCCGAGGATCGAGTCCTGGACGCCGACGCCCTCTCACACGACGCGCCGGTGCCCAGCCTGGCCGCCGACCTCGAGCAATGGGGGTTCCTGGGCGGCCGCGAGCGCGAGTTCAAGGGCGCCTCGCGGACGTTCACCGACGTCGTCTCGCGGACGCTCGCCTTCCGCGCTCCGGCCGGTGCCAGGGCCTACGTGGCGTTCGTCGCCGCGCACGCTGCGAGTTACTACGGGCCAGGCACGGTCGTCCACCCGATGACGTCCGCCGGCCGCACGGGCTTCTTCGTCCGGGGGGCAAGCTGCGGCTGCCACCGCGAGACGCCGATCCTCGTCACGGTGGTCTCGCAGCGCTCCCGCGTGAGCTGGCTGCTCGTGAACGGTCCCGGCGCCACACGGGCCCGCGCCCGGGCCCTCGCCGCCCAGATGCCCTGACCGCCGACTCGAACTCGGGTCGCGTAGCTCAGACGTGGTCGCGCGGGAACGTGCGCTTGAAGGTCCGCTCGAAGGCCGGCCTGTCGCCCTCCCACGCCCGCACGGTGCCCTGGACGTGGAACGACTCCGCGTCGCAGGTCATCTCCGAGACGGTCTCACACCGCGTACGCCAGTCGCCCCGGCCGATCGCACCTGCCGTCTCGCAGCGCACGCGCGCCGAGAGCGGCTCGCCCTCCACGATCGAGAACACCGTGAAGTTCCGGTCCTCCACCTCGAGGCCGTTGGGGAGCCGGATGAGGCCGCCGACCTGCCAGTCGTAGGCGAGCTCGACCCGGCCCGTCGAGAGGTCGTGCGTCAGCGTGCGGCCCGCCGGGCCGGGGCGCAGCACCTCCTTGCGGATGGGCTCGGACTCCTCGGGCTCGGCGAAGTCCGGCAGGGCCCCGTCCTCGGGCCGGGGCTCTCGGACCGGCAGCGTCAGCGCGCTCTCGCCGGCGAAGAGCGCGAGCCTCGCCGGCTCGGGCGAGGGCCAGGCCCACGGCCAGTACGTCGGCGAGACCCCGACGCGGATGCGGTTCCCGGGGGCGAACGCGTGCCCGGCCGCGTCGAGCCGGATCGTGGCCGTGAACGGCTCGCCCGGGACGAGCGCGGATGGGTGC
Organism: uncultured Actinomycetes bacterium; assembly: GCA_963709425.1. Classification (GTDB taxonomy): domain Bacteria; phylum Actinomycetota; class Thermoleophilia; order Gaiellales; family JAICJC01; genus JAICJC01. The sequence goes on from CAVPWG010000004.1 coordinate 470,696, forward strand.
TCGTCGCTCTCGCGGTGGGTGAGGTTCTGGAGCGCCCGCGTGACGACGGTGGACGCGCCGTCGGGCCACACCTCGCACAGTCTGACGACGACGAGCGCCAGCGGGCGGTCGCTCTCGAGCCGGAGCGTCACCTCGGGGTAGCCCAGGATCTCGAGCCGCTCCGGAAGCGGGTCCGACGTGAACGTGAGGCTCATCCCGTCCATGGCGCGCTGGTCGCCGGGCCAGTCGGCGACCTCGCCGTACGGGCACCACGACCCGGCGTCGAGCCCGGCCGTCTGCAGGCCGACGGTCTCGAGCCGGCCGGGAGCGCCGTCCTCTCCGAGCCGGCCGTCGCCCCCGAGGGCGAGCGTGCGCGGCGGCCCGCCGCTTCGGGGCCAGCCCTCCTCGGCCACCCACCTGCCCGGCCGCTCGGTGTAGCAGGCCGCCGGCCGCGCCGGCTCGTGGATCCAGGCCCGCAGCATCGGCTCATCCATGATCCCCGTGTCGACGCCGCGCAGCCAGTGGTCGAACCACCGCACGACCTCCTGGAGGAAGCCGATGGTCGGCTCCGGCGGGCCGGCCTGCGGCCACGCGTGCGCCCACGGGCCGATCAGGCCCTTGCGCGGGCCGGGCAGCCCCTCGAGCAGGCGTGGGATGGCGTTCGTGTAGCCGTCGGCCCACCCGCCGACCGCGTACACGGGCACCTCGATGCGGGAGAAGTCCTCGCACACCGACCCCTGCTTCCAGTACTCGTCGCGGCGTTGATGGCCCAGCCAGTGGTCGATGAACGGCGGCGCCTCGCGCATGCGGTGCAGCCACATGTCGCGCCAGCGATCGCCCACGATGTCGGGGTCGGGCGGCCAGGCGTTCCACCCCAGCATCGACGCCGCCCACTGGAGCATGTCGGAGGCGACGCAGCCGCCGTCATAGTGGACGTCGTCGGCGTACCGGTCGTCCGTCGAGCACAGGGTGATGATCGCCCCCAGCGCCGGCGGCCGGTTGGCCGCGACCTGGAGCGAGTTGAACCCGCTCCACGAGATGCCCATCATGCCGACCTTGCCGGTGCACCAGGGCTGCTCGGCGATCCACGCGATCGTCTCGCACGCGTCGGACTGCTCCTGGGGGAGGTATTCGTCCTCCAGGATGCCGTCCGACTCGCCGGTACCGCGCTGGTCGACCCTGATGCAGGCGTACCCGTGGCCGGCGAGGTAGGGGAAGTGGTGCGAGTCGCGAACGGCCGTGCCGTCGTTCAGGCGGTAGGGCAGATACTCGAGGATCGCCGGCACCGGGTTCTGCTCGGCGTCCTCGGGCAGCCAGATCCGCGCTGCGAGCCGGCAGCCGTCGGCGAGCTCGATCCAGACCGTCGGGATTGTCCGCACGGCCCTCGGGAAATCGGTGACGACGCGCACCCGGCGATTTAAGCAGGCCGGCGCGGCGCGTGGGCCGGTCGCGCCCAATTGGCATCGGCCGCCACCGCCAACTGACGGGCCTGCCCGGCGAGGGGGCCGACCCACCCGGGAACCCCCCCGGCCAGGGGGCTAGCCCCGCGACGGGCGGCGCGTCAGACTCGACCTACATCCTTGGCGCGCACCGCGACAGGGGTGCCTCCCTGATATGCGCCCGCCCGGTCGGACGTCCACCACCGGGCGGGCGCGGAGGAGTCCGCGCTAGGCGGCGCGGACAGCCGCCATCAGCTCCATGAAGCAGCCGACCTCCTCCTCGGAGGTCGACGCCAGGCCGTTGAGCGCGATTTGAAGCTGCAGGCCGAACACCGAAAGCAGCAGGTCCGGGCCGGCCGGCATCGCGAGGCCAAAGCTGACGTACTCGGTTCCACTTTCCTCGCCGACGACCTTGTAGCGCCACGAGATCGCGTGGCTGCCGGGTCGGCTGCGCTCCCAGCCGTAGACGCACAGCCGCTCACCGACGCGCTCTGCGTCGGTTACGGGCGAGCGAAGCAGCGTGCGAACCACGCGGCTGACAGTCGCGTCGTCGGACGCGGATGCGTCCTCGATGAGGGTTGAGAGAAGGAGCCGGGCCATCGGGGGGTATGGACGGTGATCCCAAAGTAGGTTCGCCGTCCGGCGTTCGCCTCCCCCGGAATAGGGGAACTACGCGGCGAGCGCGGAGCCGGCCCGGGCCAGCAGGGCGCGGAGCGCGGCGATGCTGTCGCCGTCGACGCGCGAGGGATTCCCCCCATGCGACGGGCGGTCGTCGCGACGTAGGTTGTCCCATGCCGCACACAGGAGGCGGCGTCTCTCACACCTCGGCAAGGAGGAGCACATGCGTTCGCTCGTTCGATGGGCCGTGCTGGTCGGCGGCGCAATTGCATGTCTGGCCGTCTTCTCGGGCTCGGCGGCGGCTTCGACGCACCTGCACCGCATGCTGGCGCGCTATCAGCCGGTGACGGCCGTCGACACCCACGAGAGCTTCGCTCCGACGTCGGTCGAGTCGTTCGTCGCCGACGCCACGCTCGAGACCCAGACGGCGCCGAACACGTGGGTCGTCGTCAATTCGAGCCCATCGGTCATCGGGCTCCCGACGTCGCCGACAGCGGCATGCGCCGCGCAGGCGCTCGATCCGTGCTACCGGCTGAACCAGCAGCCCTGCACCCCTGCGGCAGGCGTAGCGTCAGTGTCGTGTTACGTTACGAATGCGCTTGACCCGCAGCCGCGAAGCGTGGTGTACGGCCGCGCCACACGGACGCCTAACACAACCATCCTGCAGTACTGGTACTTCTACTACGACGACTTCTATAGCTACAACTACCCGCCGGACGACTTCATCTGGCAGGCTCACGAGGGCGACTGGGAGGCCGTGACGATCCTGGTTCCCCGTGGGTCGGAGCACCCCCGGTGGGTCGGCTACAGCCAGCACTGCACCGGCGAGCGCCGAAGCTGGGGCGACACGCCTCGCTGGCATGGATCCACACATCCCGTCGTCGACGTCGGGATCGGGTCGCACGCCAACTTCTTCACCTCGGGCGACCACCCGATCGCCGTGCAGTGCATCCCGCCCCAGGCCGTTGCGTTCCTTCAGTCCCAGGGGCTGGCGCTGCCCGACGACCACACCCACCCGGGCCAGGCCTACGGGCCTGCGCATGCGGCCGGCGTGACACCGACCGCAGTGGTGCGCGTCCGGGCCACGCGGCCCACGTGGATGCGCTTCGCGGGCACGTGGGGTGAGTACCAATTCTTCCACGGCCCCAATCCGATCAACACCGTCGTGTCAGGCTTCTCCCCGGTCTCGCCGCCGGCCCAGGCGCTGTGGCAGCACCCGGTGCAGACGGTTCTCGGCTGGCCGCGGAGCGGCTAGGAGGCGCGTACGGGAGCGGGAGCCGCGTGAGAGCTCCCGCTCCCGTCACTCGGGCCGGTCACCGGCGGTGGCGATGCCGCAGAAGGAGCGGAATCGAATACCAGAGCACGGTGATCGATCCCAGCACAGCCGCCGAGGCGGTCGCGGCGACCACGGAGCTATAGAGAAAGCTGCTCAGGAACCCCACGACGCACCCGATCGCCACGCCGAGAAAGATCGTCCCCGTAATCGTGAGACCGCTCGAGATGCGCAGCATCCGCCCCTTGGCACCCCGCTGCCAGATGATTCGATGGAACGACGCCGGTGTGATAAAGCAGACCGACGCGGCGGCGGTGGCCAGGAACGCGACGTAGAACACGAGACGCTGACGATCGCTCAGCGAGCCGAACCGCTGCGTGAACGGCACAGCGAGCATGAATCCGAACAGCATCTGAACGCCGGGGAGCGCGACTCGAAGCTCGTTCAGCAGCTCGATCAGCTGCCGGTCCTCTTTGGCGTCCGGCGTCTCGTGCTCCTGCTGCGGTGAGCTGTCGCGAGGCTCGGCCATCAGCAACAGTTCGACAAGAAGCCGGGTGCCACCTGCCGCCTCTGTACCGCGCGGCGCAGTCGATGTCGATCCCGGGACGCTGTCGGCGAGTGTAAGCTGATCGGGATGGGCGGTTACGACGAGACGTACCGCCGCTGGCAGCGGGATCCCGAAGCGTTCTGGCTCGGGCTGGCCACCGCCGTGGAGTGGGAGCGCGAGCCGGCGGCGGCACTTGACGCGAGTGGTGCGCCGCTCTACCGGTGGTTCCCGGACGGCCGCCTCAACATGTGCTTCAACCTGCTCGACCGACACGTCCGCGACGGACGCGGTGACCAGGCGGCCCTGATCTACGACAGCCCGGTCACGGGGCAAGCGCGTGCGTACACCTACCGGGAGCTGCTGGACGAGACCGCGCGGGTGGCGGGGGCGTTTGCGCGCCTGGGCGTGGCGCGAGGCGATCGGGTGGTCATCTACATGCCGATGGTTCCCGAGGCGCTCATGGCCATGATGGCCTGCGCGCGGCTCGGGGCGATCCACTCGGTGGTCTTCGGCGGGTTCGCTGCCAACGAGCTCGCGTCCCGTATCGAAGACTGCCGACCCAAGCTGATCGTGGCGGCGTCGTGCGGGATCGAGCCGTCCCGGATCGTCGAGTACGGGCCGCTGCTGAACCGCGCGCTCGAGATCGTCGGGGGCGACCATCCCCGCTGCGTGATCCTTCAGCGCCCTCAGCACGAGGCGGCGCTCGTCGAGGGCCGGGACGTCGCCTGGGAGCAAGCGCTGGACGGGGCCGAGCCGGCCGGATGCGTCACCGTCCAGGCGACGGATCCGCTGTATATCCTGTACACGTCGGGCACGACCGGCGTGCCCAAGGGGATCGTGCGCGACACGGGCGGCTATGCCGTCGCGCTGCAGTGGTCGATGGGGGCGATCTACGGCGCCGAGCCAGGCGACGTCTACTGGGCGGCGTCAGACATCGGCTGGGTTGTCGGCCACTCGTACATCGTCTACGGGCCGCTCCTGCAGGGCTGCACCAGCATCCTCTACGAGGGCAAGCCGGTCGGTACGCCCGATGCCGGCGCGTTCTGGCGCGTGTCCGCGGACCACGGAGTGGATGTGTTGTTCACCGCCCCCACGGCGATCAGGGCGATCAAGCGGGAGGACCCGGGAGGCGAGCACATGCGCGGCCACGACCTGTCGCGGCTGCGCACGCTGTTCCTGGCCGGCGAGCGATGCGACCCGGACACGCTGGCGTGGGCCGAGCGCAGCCTCGATCGGCCGGTGATCGACCACTGGTGGCAGACCGAGACCGGCTGGCCGATCGCGGCCAACTGCATCGGCGTCGAACACCTCCCGGTGCGGCCAGGCTCCTCCGCGAAGGCGGTCCCGGGCTACGACCTGCGGGTGCTCGACGAACAGGGCGGGCAGGTGCCTGCAGGGGAAATCGGTGCACTCTGCGTGAAGCTGCCGCTGCCGCCGGGTTGCAGCCCCACGCTGTGGGGTGGCGATGAGCACTGGGTCGACGCCTACCTGTCGCAGCACGACGGCTACTACCTCACCGCCGACGCGGGCTACATCGACGACGACGGCTACGTCTATGTCATGAGCCGCACCGACGACGTCATCAACACCGCCGGCCACCGGCTCTCCACCGGCGCGATGGAGGAGGTGCTCGCGGCCCACCCGGATGTCGCCGAGTGCGCCGTCGTCGGGATCGCGGACGATCTCAAGGGCCAGGTGCCGATCGGGCTCGCCGTCCTGAAGGCCGGAGTCGAGCGCGGGCACTCGGAGATCGCGGCAGAGCTCGTCGCCCGCGTCCGGGAGGAAATCGGACCGGTGGCCTCCTTCAAGCAGGCGCGCATCGTGAGGGCGCTGCCGAAGACGCGCTCAGGCAAGATCCTGCGCGGCACGATCCGCAGGATGGCGGACGGCGAGGACTGGCGCATCCCCGCCACCATCGAGGACCCGACGGTGCTCGACGACCTCGGCGATGTCCTGGCCGACATGGGCCGTGCCCCGTCGGCCGCCACCGGTGCCTGACAGCGCCGCCTTCACACAATCGGGCGCGTGCGCGCCGAAGTCTTGACCAGCGAACGGAAGGAGGGACCGATGGCAACGATCGTCGTCGGAACGGACGGGTCCAAGCGCTCCGAGGCCGCCCTCTCGGAGAGCTTCGACCTCGCCAAGCGGCTGAGCGCGAACGTGCTGGTCGTAGCCGTCGCTGCGCACACATCCGACCGCCTGGGTGGCTCCGTCCATATGGGCAGGGTCAACGAGCACCTGAACCAAGCCCGCACAGCCCTGGACGCCGCGAGGACGATGGCCGAGGAGGCCGGAGTCGAGGCCGAATTCGAAGTCTTCGAGGGCGACGCAGCCGAGGAGATCGCGACGATCGCCGAGAGCCGGGACGCCGACCTCGTCGTCGTCGGGACCCGGGGCCACGGTGGCATCGCCGGCTCGCTTCTCGGAAGCGTGTCGGCCGACGTCGTCCGCCGGTCGAAGAGGCCGGTGGTCGTCGTCCACGAACCGAGCTAAGCGGCCGGCGCCGGGCCTGTGCCTAGCCCCGGGCGGCGCGTGCCTTCACCCACGCGAGATCACCCCGGAAGCCTAGGAACTTGCAGCACAAGGGCGGCCGATACTCAGATCGGTCCCTGAGGATCGCAGGGCCTCTCCCACCTTCGTCGATCGTCGACGGCGCGTAGGTCACCCTCCGCGAGGGCGAGGAGCGCGAGTCGACGGATCGGCTCGTCAAGCAAGCGGCGAAGCTACTTCACGGCAGCGCCTCCTCGTTCTCGACGAGTGTCCGGATGAGCGTCGTCGGCGCCTCAGCGGACGGAAACGCCGACACGCTCGACTCCGGAGCGCCTCTGGGATCTCCCCTAAACGGGGGCCAGACTTGGCGCGTCCGCCGTCGATCTCCAGTGGAGGGGCACCGGAGGGTGCCAAACCAGCGACCCCGGACATGCACGTGCATAGACTTCGCAGTTCACACGGTCAGACGCTCCCCCTGGTCGTCTTCATGATGATGTCGCTGATCGCCGTGGCGGGCGCCGCTATCGATGTCGGCAGTTGGTATCAGGCGAAGCGCAGCCTGCAGAACGCGGCCGACGCGGCCGCGTTGGCCGGCGCGTCGCAGATCCCGAACGGTTGGTCAGCGGTGACGTCGACTGCCGCAGCCGAATACACGAAGAACGGGAAGCCCGGCGACACCACCAACTACGCCAGCACCGGCAAGGCCGCCCCGAATGACAGCATCACCGTCACCGCCACCCGGCAGGCGCCCACCTACTTCACCAGGATCTTCGGGTTCATGGGCGTCACCATCACCGCAACTGCGCGCGCGACGGTGTCCTCATTCACCACCGTGCACTCCAACCAGGACATCATGCCGTGGGGCGTGATGAAAGGCACCTACGCTGTCGGCCAGAGCTACGAGATCTACACCGATAACAGCTCCTCCAACAATGGCGCCCTGTCCCTGCCGTACATCAACAACGCCAACTGTCCCGTCCCCAACGGCGCCAATCCGTATCGCGACGAGATCGACGGCTCCCTCAACGCCTGCCCGGTCTCGGTCGGCGAACAACTGGACGTCAAGCCCGGACAGAACGCCGGCCCCACCCGCCAAGGAATCGACGGCCGCATCACCACCTGGAAGCCGCTCGACCAGATCGTCCAGATGAATCCGAACGGCCAAGCCACTGTCATCGATCCTGCCAGTAGACAACTCGTCTTGATTCCGATCGTCGAGGACTCTAACGGCGGAAGCAACTGGCTCAACGGATCCGGCTGGGTACGCGTGGTCGGATTCGCCTGGTTTGTGATCACCGGCCCACCCGGCTACACCGACAACGGCAAGACCGTCACCGGCGTCTTCGTCGGCCTCGACGACGTCACCACCACCGGCGACGCCACCGGCGCCTACGACCCCAACAACAACACCGACTTCACCACCAGCCTCACCGCCTAGACGCGTCGGATCACCTGCGACCAGACGACGGATTGGCGAAACGTCGGGGGGAGGCGCTGGGGGTCCTACTTTCCACGCCGTCGTGCCTTGTCGATGCCCAGTGCCGGTCGCAGTTCACTCGGCCGGGGGACGGCATTGGGCATCCTTGGGACGATTAACGGAGAAGGGAGCCGTACCCCCGGGTCCCCACTCCCCGGCCCCTGCAGCAACAGCGACGGCAAAAGGGTCGAACGGCACCTTCGTCAGTCTCATCAACGCCAACACCGCCGGCACCACCGGTGCTTGGAACCCGAACGGCAACAGCGCGTCCACCATCGAACTCACCGCGTGAGCGGGCCGAGCCTCCCTCCGGTCTGAAGAGCCGTAGGCGGAGCGGAGATGGGGTTTCGGAACCCTGTCGGCATGCCGATGGCCCGGCGGTGTCATCGGACTGCTGAGGCGCGCGGGCCTCGACAACAAAGGAGTACCACATGCTTCGAATGCGGGAAATCATGATCGGTGGCGCCATCGGCGCGCTGATCGCTGGAGGCGGCGTCGCATCCGCGTCGGTCACCCACTGGCCCTCTCACGTGACGACGTGGGCCAGCGTGAACTGGCGACTGAACAAGCTCCACGGTTCAAACGTCCGCCAGAACGCAAGGATCAAGACGGCTCTGAGCCGCTCGATGACGCCGGGGCCACAGGGCGCACAGGGAGCGCAGGGCCTCCAGGGACTTCAGGGTGTGCCGGGCCTCCAGGGCCTCATCGGCCTTACGGGCGCGCCGGGGTTGGACGGAGCCCCCGGCCTCAGCGGCGCGAACGGGATCGATGGAGCTCCTGGAGCTCCCGGCGTGGATGGCCAGAACGGCGCCGACGGTGCCCAAGGGCCGCAGGGCGATCCCGGCCCGCAGGGCGATCCCGGCCCGCAGGGCGATCCCGGCCCGCAGGGCGATCCCGGCCCCCAGGGCGATCCCGGCCCCCAGGGCGATCCCGGGCCCGCCAGGGGGACCAGGGTCTCCCGGGTGGACTCTCGTCCGTCTCGATCGTTACCGGGACTCCTGTGACCTTCGCTGGAAACGCGGACGTTGGTTCGACCGTCTCGGCGACAGCCACCTGCCCCAGCGGCACGATGGTCGGCGGTGGATCGCTGATCAGCGGTAATAGCGCGACCCGCGCCATCGCCGCAGTAGCGGCGTCCTACCCGAGCTCGTCGCAGGACTGGACAGCCACCGCGACGATCATGCTTCACTTCGCCAACGGGCAGCCGCCATCGGTGACGGCCTACGCTCTGTGCGCCGACTAATGGCTTGAGCGCGGCGCTGCTCCGTTCGCAGCAGAGCCGCGTCCCGCCCCCGGCCGGCGGTCAGCCCCGTCCCTGGGGCGGGTGAAACCGAGACAAGGGCCGCTCCCAGATCCGACGGGAGCGGCCCTAAACGCCTGCCACCAATCTCTACCTCGTCCAAGGAGAGTGGCCTGGCGCTGCAAGCGTCTCGAAACGTGACACGACTAGAGGTGCGCCGTCGAACACGAACCGATCTTCGCCACGTACCGCTGCAGCTTGTCGACGCCGAGCCAGTCGCCAGGCTTGCCGGGGCCGTGGTCGAACTTGCCCACGACCGGCGGAGCCGCGCCGAGTTTCCTGACACAGCGGGCGAACGCGACCGGCCTGCGGATCAGGCAATGCACCTGCTGGCCGATCACGTTCACGCTCATCTCAAGCGTCTCGCCCGGAGCGGGCACCACCGCACGGTGGCACACCGCGTCGAGCGGCACCGTCGGGCCATCGCGCCCCAGGATATGCGTCGTCTGCGCACCAGCCACGCCGGCGCCGCCCAGGACGGCGCACGTCGCTCCGATCAGGATCGTCCTCTTCATTCTGCCCCTCCTTTCGGCGTGTCCCACACGCGTTCGCGTTGGTTGGAATCCCTGTGGCCACGGTGCAGCGTTGCCTCCTACTGGGCAGCCCCGAACTCATGGACAACCTGCGGCACCGCGGCGCCCCAGCGAGATGTCGGTTCGCTGGTTCCGTAGCGGCCGGACGGCTGGGCCCGACACCACGGCGTGGCACGGTCTTTTGGGAGGACCGACGGATCCCCACGGCTCGGCCCTGCCGCGAGCGTAACGACGCGGCCTGTGGCGCACAATGGTGCTCGCCTGAGCGTTCGAGGTGGTGCGCGCTGGCACAGAACCGCCAGCCTGAGCCCCACACCAGCTCTCCGCGAAAGGCACCTGGCAGTTTGCAACCTCGGATGGCCTGTACCCTGGGCCGGGTCGCATTGCAGGAGAAAGGCTCCCGCCGGATGTCCGTGCTGGGAGCCTTCCCAAAGCCGTGTGACGGACGCCTGGCGCCCCGTCACGGCAATCCAAAAGCCGTAGTGGGCGGGCACAACCGAGCCCGTAGTGGGCGACCTCTTCGCCTGGCGGGATTGTATCACCGATCACGAGCGTGGTCACGGCGGCCTGTCCGGCCCGTCAACGTGTTCTGACAGCACACCCCGTGTGCGCCCTTGGTTGGCGGCCGGCAGGTTTGGGACTAGCGTCCGCGGGGTGGCGTTCTTTCGACTGACCAGCCTCGAGCTCGGTCTGCTCCTGTTTGCGGTCGTGTTCGGCGCGACGGCCATCGGATTCGGGCTGGGCAGGCGTCACCGGCACCGGTCGGACAGTTTGCGCGAGCCGTTCGCTGTGCTGCAGGCGGCGCTGCTGGGGGTGGTGGGATTGATTCTCGCCTTCGGCCTGGCGCTCGCCGTTGGCCGGTACGAGAACCGGCGCGCGGACGTGGTCGACGAGGCAAACGCGATCGGCACCACCTACCTGCGCGCCCAGACGCTTGCCGAACCGATCAGGGGCCGTTCGCTTGCGCTCTTGGTGCAGTACACCGACGACAGCATCCAACTGACCAAGCTGATCCCGGGAAGCGCGGATGCGCACCGTATCGGCGACCAGGAGTCTCAGCAGGAGCGCGAGCTGTGGGGGTTGGCGGCTCAGGCGCTGGCGGGGGCGCCGGTGGACAGCGCTCCACGCCTATACGTTGAGAGCCTGAACGAGATGATCGACGCGCGAGGCGCTCGCGTGGCGGGCCTCGACAATCGCGTGCCCACCGCCGTGCTGGTGCTGGAGGTCGCGAGCGCCGCGCTCGGGCTGGCCCTGCTCGCGTTCTACCTGTCCGTGCTCGGCCGCGGCCTGCTCACCGTGCTGCTCGCAGCCGGCCTCGTCACCATGCTGCTGCTGGTCACATTCGACCTCGACCGACCCACCCGCGGGCTGATCACCGTGCGAGCATCACCGCTCACAGACCTGCGCGCGTCAATGGCGCTTCCTCCAGCAGCCGCAGCTCCGAGTTCACCGTAGGCGCCCGCCTCTGCGACTATCGCGAGCGCCCGGGACCGTGCTCATAGCTGACCCGCCAGCACAAGTTGCCCGCCGGTCGGGTCCAAACCAGATCGACATCATTACTGCCCGTGCGTCGCCGGAAAACGGCCGCGTCGAGCTCCTCACCGTCCTCGCGGCGAATGCCGCCGAGCACGCGCCCCGGCCACCGAGGCCGCCCGGCCGAGCAGAAGCGAACGCCGTTGGCGCCGCTGTCACATTTCCACCAAGGCACGACAAGTTCGCGTCGCATCTTCGAACTCGTACGCTCGGCCAGGGCCGAAGCGTCGGCCGCGTCTCGACATCGGCGTTGATGAGCCTGGCGGCGACCTCGTCCTTCGCCATCGCGCGCTCACGGTTGTCGGGCTCGTGATCGCCGGCGCCGTCGACCTGTTCGCGTATGTCCACGAGCTGCCGCTGGGTGACGCCGCTAGGCTCCGGCCCGAGGAGCGCACGAATGCAACTGGGCATCCACTCGGCCACACGAACGTGAGGTCCCGCGGAGATACGCGGGGAGATCGGGTCGCGGTGTCTGCGGGCGAGTTTCGCGCGCTCTTCGAGGAGGTCTGCACCTGGGGGCGCTGGGCGGATCGACGCGAGCGTGGCGCTCTTAACTATCTGACCCCCGATCGGGTCGCAGACGCCGCGCAGCTCGTCACGAGCGGGATCACGGTCACGCTCAGCCGACCGCTGGCCACTGGGCGGCGCATCGACAATCCTTACCCGGCCGATCACTACATGACGATGTTGCCGGACTCGGAAACGGACCCGGGGGCCGAGCGCTTCGCCAAGGACTACATCGGGCTCGACTACCACAATGAGGGGCACAGCCACGTCGACGCGCTCTGCCACGTTGCGTACTGCGGGCTCCTGTACGGCGGGAAGCCGGAAGATTCCGTCACGGCCCGCGGCGCCAAGCTCGACGCGATCGACGTCCTCCACGATGGGCTGGTCGGGCGGGGCGTGCTGCTGGACGTGCCACGTTTGCGCGGCGTGCGCTGGCTCGAGCCCGGAGAACACGTTTTCGTCGAGGACCTCGAAGCGGCCGAGCGCGCCGAAGGCGTCACCGTCGGCGTCGGCGACATCCTGCTCGTGCGGACGGGGCACACCCGTCGTCAGGCGGAGGTCGAGCCGTGGGACACCGCCAACGCCAAGGCGGGCCTCCACCCGACGACCGCGACCTTCCTCGCGGAGCGGCGGGTCGCGGCGCTGGGCTCCGACGGCAACAATGACACCGTCCCGAGCACAACCGAAGGTGTGGCCTTCCCGATCCACGTGCTCGCCCTCAACGCCATGGGCATCCACCTGCTCGACTACCTGCAGCTCGAAGACCTGGCCCGCCAATGCGACGCGACCGGACGGTGGGAGTTCATGCTCGCCGCCGCGCCGCTGCGGATCGCCGGCGGCACGGGCTCGCCGCTCAATCCCGTCGCGATCTTCTGACCCGCCGGCGTCCGGCGGCGACCGCCGCCGGACGGCAGGATCGGCTCCCGGCCGCAGCGTCGGCATCCAGCGCGAACGCCCCGAACAGGACGTTTCGAAGAGCCCACGAAGGCGCGAGGTCAGGCGGCGCAGGAGTGCCGCCTGTCGATCACCGCGTCGATCGCCCAGTATTCGCATGACCGCTACTCGCCGTCAGCGGCTAGCTGCTGAGGCGTCGACTGGGCCGAAACCTCTGGTCTTCGGGACGGAGCCCCGGCCGCGTGTGCCCCGGTTCGCGCGAGCCCGCGGGAAGGCGGTGACGATTTAGTGCACGGTCGAGCGTGCTTCGGAGGCTGCTTTCTCGATTAGTGCGGCGACGGCAGCCGGCTGGGAGACGTAGACCGAGTGGCTGGCCGCGACTTCGACGACGTTCGCACCGGCCCGGGCAGACATCTGGCGCTGCGCGGCTGCGGGGATCATCTGGTCATCGGTGGTGACCAGATACCAGCTTGGCTTGCTCCGCCAGGCGGGCTCGGTGATCGTGCCGCCTAGGGCCTCAACGCCCATGGGACCTGCGAGTCGGCCATGAACGCGGCCTGGTCGTCGCCCACGTCACCGGCGAATGATGCGTGGAACTTCTCCCGGTCGAGGAACAAGAACCCGTCCTGTGGCGGCAGAATCGGCGGAACCGGTGCGCCGGGCGGCGGATTTGCGATCAGGGTGTTCACCGACTCGCCCGCGTCCGGCGCGAAGGCCGCGATGTACACCAGTGCCACCACGGCCGAACCGACCACGCTAGCACGAACGGGCCGACTGCAAATCGACCCAGTTCTCCGCCGCCGCGCCGCGATATCCGACTGCGCCAACCCCTAACGGCGCGCCTAGCCCGCGTCGTCGGGGAGCCACTTCGCCTCGCCCGCCAATCGACGGGTACGGACTTCGAGTTCCTCGTGCTCGGCTAGGCGTGCAAGACGGTTCACGCGTCGCCAGCCTGCGACGCGGTCGCGCCGAAGCCGCGGACGACCGTCGTTAGTGCGCGCCGCCATGCGCGTTCTTCGAGCCCTTCGGGAAGAATCCTCAGCGTGTTGCCTCGCAACTCGGCGTTCGCCAGCCCTTCAAGCATTGCGTTGAACTCAAGCGCGGCCTCGAGGGTCGACTTGCACCCGAGTAGACCGGCGTCCTCCACCCGCTTGACTCTCGCGAGGAGGCGGGCGAACGCGCGCTCTCGCGCCGCGGTGACCTCCGGCCCCGCGCGCAGGCCGGGTGCAATCCGCTGGAACGCGATGCGATAGAGCGCCGGGTGCTCGACCACCAGCCCGCGGAACACCGGGACGCCGATGGCGATCATGTCGGAGACGGGATCCTCGGTTTCGCCGAGGTCGTCGATCCCGTCTGCGAGGTAGTCGAACGCGCCCTCCGCGAGCGCATCCACAAGTAGGCCCTCCTTCGATCCGAACAGGCTGTAGACGGCGCGGGTCGTCGTGCCCGCCTCGGCGGCGACGGCACGCACCGATAGCGCGGCCGACCCGCCCGTGGCGACCAGGCGTTCGGCTGCGTCGCGGAGGGCGGCGCGGGTCTCATCATTGTGCTCGCGTGGCCTTCCCACCTTGACATTCTATCGCAACGTGTTACGATACCCGTTACGGTACATGTTCCGAAACGCCGGGAAAGGAGACGGGGACGATGACCAGACACACCAACACGCAGGAAGCGACGGCCGAGCCCGCGGCGCCCTCGTTCGAGGCGTACGGCGGGAGCGCGCCCGAGAACTACGCGCGGCACTTCACCCCGACAATTGGCGCGCCGCTGGCCGCCGATCTCATCGCCGTGGGCGAACTCGGCGCCGGCGAACGCGTCCTCGACGTCGCATGCGGCACCGGGATCGTCGCGCAACTCGCGGCGGAACACGTTGGACCAACCGGGATCGTCGCCGGCCTCGACATTAACCCGGGCATGCTGGCCGTCGCCCGTTCGATGACGCCGCAAGGTGTCGCGATCGACTGGCGCCAGGGGAGTGCCGAAAGCCTCCCATTTGCCGGCTCCGAGTTCGACGCCGTGTTCTGCCAGCTCGGCCTCCAGTTCTTCTCGGATAAGGCTGCCGCGCTGCGAGAGATGCGGCGCGTGGTGGCTCCCGACGGCCGCGTGCTGGTGAGCACATCGGGGCCGATCCCCGAGCTCTTCGGCACGCTCGCAGAGGCCCTCGCACAGCATGTGAGTCCCAAGGCGGCACAGTTCGTGCATCAAGTGTTTTCGCTCAACGACCCCGCGCTGGTCCGACGCGTCCTCCGCGACGCCGGCTTCAAGAAGGCCTCTGTTCGGCGGAACGTGCGGACACTGCACCTCCCGGCACCTGCCGACTTCCTGTGGCAGTACGTTTACAGCACGCCCCTCGCGGCGACTGTGGCACCACTGGACTCAGACGACCGCGCCGCACTGGAACGGGATGTGATCTCCCGGTGGCGGACGTTTACAGACGACGGAGCGCTGACCCTGGAACTCGGCGTCCTGATTGCGACAGCACGCTAGGGGAGTTGTCGCCGCGGTCAGCACAGCAATGAAGCCGATCCCCACCATCATCATTGACATGGAGGCGCATCGATTGTCGGTAGAGATCATGGCGTGCCGGCTCGGAGAGCGGATGCGCCAGGAAGGGGCCTGCGTTCCTGATCAGGTAGTTCGCCTTTATCTCGCCCGCGTCTCCTGATTCGTCGACATACGCGAAGCACATCCTGCCGGCACCCTACTGACCGGCGCCGCCGGAAACCGTGCCGCGTCGGCTCCGTGGTCACACGATGGTCACATCGGCCAGAAAACACCCGCATCTAGCCGCCACGAACCGAACCGCGAAACCAGGCGCGAAACGACGTAGCCGTGCGGGCTTGTCGCCGCTTGTCGCCTCCGTGGGAGAGCCGGGAGCGGGACTCGAACCCGCGACCGTCCGATTACAAATCGGAGGCTCTACCAGCTGAGCTATCCCGGCGGCTCGTCCGAGCCTACCGCGGCGGTTCGGAGGCATCCAGTCGGACGGCTTGCGCCTCGTGCGGACACCCGTAGGGTGGAAGTGGCCGGCCGACGCGGAGGGGGAGGCATGCGCCGGCCGGCCACAGGAGGGCGGCGTTCAGGAATGGGGGCACGCCGCCAGTCCGCTTCTACTCCAGGAATGCTATAGCACGACGCGGCGGAACCGAAATGGCGCTAGGAAAGCTGGCGCCGCGCCTGGAGATGGGCGAGCACCTTCCGCTTGACCCGCTGGAGCGCGTTGTCGACCGTCTTGGGGTCGCAGCCGATGAGGTCGCCGATCGCCTCGTAGCTTCGACCCTCGAGGTAGTAGGTCAGGACCTGGGATTCGAGCGGTGAGAGCGTCGAGCCCAGGCACTCGAGCAGGCTCTGGAGCTCGTCCGAGGAGATGACGCAGGTGGCTGGGTCGTCGACCGCCGGGCCCGGCAGAGCGTCCCCCAGCGTGCAGTCCGTGTCGAGGTCCTGGCCGGCCGGCGTGTGGCTGAACGAGACGTACGTGTTGAGAGGCGCGTGCTTGTAGCGCGTCGCGGTCTTGATCGCCGTGATGATCTGGCGGGTGATGCAGAGCTCCGCGAAGGAGCGGAACGAGGTCTCCTTGTCGGAGCGGAAGTCGCGCACGGCCTTGAACAGTCCGACGAGCCCCTCCTGGACGAGGTCCGCGCTGTCGCCGCCGGCCAGGAAATACGAGCTCGCCTTCAGCCGCACGAACCCGTGGTAGCGGCGGATCAGGTCGTCCATCGCGCGCTCGTCCCCGTTCCGCGCCGCGGCGATCAGGGCCAGCTCGTGGGGCTCGCGCCAGGTTCGTACGCCGCTTCGAGCCGCGGCCGCTGCTCTCGATGTCGCCACCGTTGACACCTCCGGAGGAAGCCAACCCTCAAGTCGCATGAACCTGACCCTCGAGTAAAGCTTTAGGGACGGACGGGAACTCTAAGCGCACGCACGCGATATGTCAAGTTCTCGGACCGAAACGGTCACACGGTCCGTACGGGGACTGTCCCCCTTCTCGCCGCCTCGCAATTCCCCTACTCGCCGCGGCGCATCCGCTCGAGCGCGGCGCGGACCTCGGGATCGAGCTTGTCGGCGAGCGTCGTGCGGGTGCGGGGCTCGGGCCCGTCCGGCCGTTGGCCCGGCGCGGCGCCGAGCCGGTCGAGGAACTCCCGCGCGCTCATGGCGTGCACTCCCCCGCGCTGCGCCACGTGCCGCAGCACCGCGTCGTTCGACACCACCGTGACGCCGCCGGCGTCCTCGCCGGCCCTGCGGTGCGCCAGGCGCTCGATGACCGTGTCGGCCGTCTCGCGGCCGGAGTGGACGACCCGCACGCGGCCGATCTCACGACCGCGGCCCTCGCCGTCGAACACGAGGACGACGTCGATCCCGGCCTCGGACGCGAACCCGGCGACGTCGCCGACCAGCTGCTCGCGGGCCCGGACGTAGTCCGAGCCCGCGCCGCGGACGTGGGTGATGTTGTCGCCGTCGAGGACGTAGAGGTCGTCAGCCATCGCCGCGCTGCCTCCGCGCCTCGAAGAGGAGCACGGCCGCCGCCGTCGACACGTTCAGCGACTCGATCCGCCCGCCGAGGGCGATCGACACCTCCTGGTCGCACGACGACCGCACGCGCGGGCGCAGGCCCCGGCCCTCGGCCCCGAGCACGAACACCGCCCCGTCCCGGTAGTCACCAGCGTGGTGGGCGGAGCCCACGCCGGCGACGGCCGCGTAGCTCCAGAGGCCGGGCCGGCGGATGTCGATGAGGAACTGGGCCAGATTCTCGACGCGCGCGATCCGCAGGTGCTCGACGGCGCCGGCCGATGCCCGGCAGACGGCGGCGGTCACCGGCGCCGACCGGCGCCGGGTGATGACGAGCCCGCCCGCGCCGGCGCCCTCCGCCACACGCGCCACCGCGCCGAGGTTGTGCGGGTCGGTGACCTCGTCGAGCGCGACGACCAGCGGCCGCTCGCCCGCCATGACCTCGGCGACGCCGGCGTAGGGGTACGGCGCGACCTCGGCCACCACGCCCTGGTGATCCTCGCTCCCGGCGCGTGCCGCCAGCCGGTCGGGCGCCTCCACCGAGACGCGCTCCGGCAGCCACTCGAGCGCCTCCCGCGACCGCTCCGTGCACCAGACCCGCGCCACCTCGCGCCGGCCGCGGAGCGCCTCGAAGACCGGCCGCCGGCCGTAGACGACCTCAGTCACGGCGGACGAGGTCGTGGCCCTGGGCGGTGTCGCGCACCTCCCAGCCGCGGGCCGCGATCTCCTCCCGGAGCCGGTCCGACTCGGCATAGTCGCGCCGTACACGCGCCGCGTCGCGGGCGTTCGCGAGCTCCTCGACCTCGGCCGGCGCCGCATCCGCCTGCGCCAGCGCGCCCAGCCCGAGCACGCCCAGCACGCCGGCGACGGTGTCGCGCGCCTCGGATGGGGCGCGGAAGAGCACCGCGAGCGCGCGCGGCGTCGAGAAGTCGTCGTCGAGCGCGTCGCAGACGGCCGCGTCCACGGCAGGATCGCGGCCCGCCCCGGATCGCAGCCTGTTTCGGAGCGTCTCGCACGCCGCCCGTGCCCGTTCGAGCGCCGCGTCGTTGTAGTCGACGGGGCTCGCGTAGTGGGCCTGGAGCATGAACATGATGAGCGTCTCGGCCCCCCAGCGGTCGAGCGCGTCCGAGAGCCGGTCGATGTTCCCCTCGGACTTCGACATCTTCTCGCCCTCGAGCCGCAGCATGCCGTTGTGGGCCCATACGCGGGCGAACTGGCGCCCGATCGAGCAGGACTGGGCGATCTCGTTCTCGTGGTGGGGGAAGATCAGGTCGCGGCCGCCACCGTGGACGGCGAACTCCCGGCCGAGCAGCTTCTCGGCCATCGCCGAGCACTCGATATGCCACGCCGGGCGGCCGTCACCCCAAGGCGACGGCCACCACGTGTCCTCGTCGTCCTTGGTCGCCTTCCAGAGGGCGAAGTCGACCGGGTCGCGCTTGTGCTCGCCCGGCTCGACGCGGGCCCCAGCCTCGACCTCGTCCGGCCGCTGCCCCGAGAGCTCCCCGTAGCGGTCGAAGCTCCGGACGGCGAAGTAGACGTCGCCGCCCGCTTCGTAGGCGTGCCCCGCGGCGATCAGCTCCTCGATCAGCGCGACGATCTCGGGGATCGTCTCGCTGGCCAGCGGCTCGTCGTCGGGCCGCCCCAGCCCGAGCCGGTCGGTGTCCTCGATGAACGCCCGCGCCATCTCCCCGGCCAGCGCGTCGGACCGCACACCCCGCGCGCGGGCGGCCACGTAGATCTTGTCGTTGATGTCGGTGATGTTCTCGACCAGCCGCACGGACTGTCCTCGCCACTCCAGATACCGCTTCATCTGAAGGAACACGACCACGGGCCGGGCGTTCCCGACGTGGATGCGGTCGTAGATGGTCGGGCCGCAGACGTAGAAGCCGACCGTCCCGTCCGGCCCCGGCTCCAGCTCCCGAAGCTCGCCGGTGAGGGAGTCGCGCAGCCTCACGCCGCCCTCCGCACCGCCTCGTCGCGCGGCAGCGCGGCGAGGATGGCCCAGAGCTCGGGCCCGGTCGTCCTCCCGGTCAGCGCGAGCCGGGCACGCTTGAGCGGGATTCCGCGCCGGCGGAGCTCGTCGACGAGCTCGCGGGCCTGCACCTCGTCGAGGTGCTCGGGGAGCCCACTGCGGAGCTCCGCCAGCTCCGGCAGCGTCGATCGCTCGGCGGGAGCATCGAGGACGCACGCGACCAGGTCGGCCGCCTCGACCAGCGTGTGAGCGCCGCGCAGAGCCGGCGCCATCGCCTCGACGGCGGCGGCCGGCGTCCCGGGCGGGCAGAACGGCAGCACCGCGGCGACCAGCTCGGCGTTCCCCAGCCGGGCCAGGTGAAGCGCCGAGAGCGATCGCAGGCGGGCCGGGTCGAGGCGTACGTCGCCGCGCCCGATCCGGTCGGTGTCGAACCGGGCCACGAGCTCGTCCATGCCGAGCACCTCGCCGGGGCCGGAGCTCGCCACGAGGCCGAGCATGTTGACGACGGCCCCCGGCGGATACCCGCCGGCGCGCAGATCGGCGACCGACGCGTCGCCCTCGCGCTTCGAGAGCTTGCCGGCGCCGCCGAGCACGATCGCGTGGTGGATGAAGACGGGCGGCTCCACGCCGAGCGACCGGAACGCGGCGGCGTGCAGATCCTCGTTGGCACGGTGGTCGCCGCCGCGGATGATGTGGGTGGTGCCGAAGTCGAGATCGTCGACGACGCTCGCCCAGTGGTAGGTGGGCCGGCCGTCGCCGCGGACGATCACGAACGGGCGCACGCCCGGCGCAGCCAGATAGAGCGCGCCGTCGCGGATCGAGGTGTGCTCTGCGACGTTCGCCGCCTCGACGTGCCGCTCGACGCGCGAGCTCTGGCGAATCGGCCCCTCGTCCCACGCGATGCCGAGCCACCTGAGGTCGGACAGGATGGCGTCCTCGGCACCCGCGACGGTGCGCTCGGCGTCGGTATCGTCGATCCGAAGCAGCATCGTCCCCCCCTGGCTGCTCGCGAACAGGCGGTTCACGAGCGCTGTCAGGGTGCTCCCGAGATGCAGCGAGCCGGTCGGGCTCGGCGCGAAGCGGACGTGCACCGTCATCCGGCGTACGTTAAATGACGTCAGTGGACCGCGCGGGGCTGCGCCTCGCGGAGCCGTTCGGCGAGCGCCTTCATGATCTTGCCCTGCACCGTCGGGTACTTCGACACGAGCGTGCGGAAGCCGCCGATGTCGAGCACGAGGAGCCGGCACGCGTCCACGGCGGTCGCGGTCGCCGTGCGAGGGCCGCGGTCGATGAGCGCGATCTCGCCGAGGAAGTCGCCTGCGCCGAGCTCGTTCACCTTGCGCCCGTTGCGGTCGACCCGCACGTTGCCGGAGACGACGATGAAGAACTCCCTCCCGGCTGCGCCCTCGCGCATGAGCACGCGTCCGGCCTTGACGTCGACCTCGTCCATGAGCCGCCCGACCGCCTCGATCTCGCGCCGGTTGAACCCGGCGAAGAGCGGCACTCCGGCGATGAGCTCGAGCTTCGGATCGGTCGTCCTGGCCATCCCCGCCGATCTTACCCTCCCGCGCCCCCTCACCTCAGGATTCCGTAGGGGATCGGCGAATTCGCTTACCCGACCTCGTTTATCCACGGACAGCACCAGACGCAGCCCGGACGCGCCGCCGTCCTCCTGACACTGTTTCGCCTCGGCGCTCGAGTGGCTCGACGAAGGTGAGCTGAGACGCGCGGCCTGATGCCGGGCAGTGGCGAGGTCTCATGGTCCGTGCAGTGCTCGTGGGATCCTGCCGGCGTGGACACCCCCGGGCCAGGGCGACCCGGCCGGCGCCTTCCGCGAGGAGGCGACGACCGGGCCGGCCACCGTGTTAATCGCCGCAAAGCCTGTGAACGTTACGTCGAGACCGTCGTCGGACTCCCGACGCCTAACAAGCCGCTAGGCTGACGTCCCCGCCGCCCGTCACCAAGGTGCTCACGATGATCCTCGAGAACACCGACTACGCATCGATCGTCGACTCGCCCCAGGCGCCGACCCTGAACGAGCTCGCCCGGAGCTGCGGATCGTCACCGACTACCTCGGAGTCCAGTTCCCGAGCCTGCCCAACTAGCGCCACGACGGCCGCCGACGTGGCGTCAGCTTTCAACCTGCCGGTTCCGACGCCGCCGACCTCCTGAGAGATGGTCACGAGCGGCCTGCCCTCACCGCGCCACGGCGACATCTGCGGCCGCATCGAGCGTGAGATCGCGGCCGTGATCGAGCATCGCACGAGGCGCACGTGCGTCTTCATGCCTTCCGGCCGGTTCGCCATGCATGTCGCCTTCCGGCTCCTGCTCTCGCCGGGGGACCGCATCCTCATGTCACCAATCGAGGACGACACGGTCTTCTTCGGAGCGCTGGCTGCCGGGCTGCGTCCGGTGATTGCGCCGGTGTCGGTCCGAGACGGCAACATCCGCGTCGATGCTGTGCCCGAGCACACGTGGGCGGGACTCGCGGCCGTCCTCACCGGCAACACGTATGGACTGCCGGACGACATCTCCCGGCTGCGAGGCGAGTGCGAGCGCCGCGGCATCCCGCTGATCGAGGACGTGGCCCACGCGATCGAGACCGAGCTGGACGGCCGGCCGGTGGGGAGCTTCGGTGCCGCTGCCGTGTTCAGCTTCTCCAAGCACTTCCCGGGCAAGGGCGGCGCGCTGGCGCTCGGGCCGGAGGCCGACCCGGAGGAGGCTGCACGGCTGGGGGCGCAGCTGATGGTGCCACGGCCCGTTCGCAGCCGGGTGGTGGGGGCGGCCCGAACAGGGACGAGAGGGTCGCTCGCGGTCCTTCGGCTGCGCGGCCGGGTCGATCGTGCGCAGGAGGCGCTGCGGCCGGTGCGACCGGGGCCTTGGCGGGTGGCGCTCCGGCCCGAGCTGCTCGAGCACGCGCGCACCGGCGGTGACCTGGCTCTGTTTGACCCCTGGATGCAGACCGGCTATCCGGACTACCGCATGCGCCAGCGAGCCAGTCAGCTGCGGCGCACACTCGCCGCCCTGCGCCGGCTCACGCGC
Source organism: uncultured Actinomycetes bacterium (assembly GCA_963709425.1). Taxonomy (GTDB): domain Bacteria; phylum Actinomycetota; class Thermoleophilia; order Gaiellales; family JAICJC01; genus JAICJC01. The sequence goes on from CAVPWG010000004.1 coordinate 492,803, forward strand.
GATCGCGAGCAGCGTCTCGCCGGCGTCGCCCGCCTGCGCACGCTGGATGCGGCGGCACCGGCCGTCCGCGACGGGCCGCCGCTGCCGCTCCTGCGTGTGCCGCTCCTCGTCGAGGACCGCGATGTGGCGGCGCTGGACCTGCGCCGCAACAGGATCAAGGTCTACTTCGTCTACGACCCGCCGCTGGACGACTATGCCGGGCCGGAACTCTGTGAGCGCTCCCCGGATCCCGAGGCGGCGGGGTGGTGGGCGCGGCATGTGCTCCCCGTCGATCCTCACGACGCAGAGCGGCTACTCGACCTCGTCGGACGCAACCTGATCCGGCTGCGGCCCGCAACTCCGCCTGCGGACGCCCGAGCCCCATGAACAGCTCGCCGGCGAACGATGCCCCGTACCGCCTGATCACCGACGTCGCCTTCGGCGCTCGCGTGGTCGTGCACGCGTTCACGAACCTCTACGGGTGCACGGTTGGAGACGACACGCGCATCGGCCCGTTCGTGGAGGTTCAGCGCGGAGCAGTGATCGGGAGCCGATGCAAGATCCAGAGCCACACCTTCGTGTGCGACGGCGTCGTCATCGAGGATGAGGTGTTCGTGGGCCACGGCGTGATGTTCATCAACGACCGCGTGCCGCGGGCGACGACTGCGGAGGGACGTCTGCTCGCCGACAGAGACTGGCACATGGAGCGCACCACGGTCGAGCGCGGGGCCGCGATCGGCTCGGGCGCGGTCATCCTCTCGAGCGTTCGCATCGGCGCCGGCGCGCTGGTGGGTGCGGGCGCCGTGGTGACGCGTGACATTCCGTCCGGGGCGGTGGTCGTCGGTAACCCCGCCCGCAAGCAGGGAACGCGGGGCAGCTAGGACCGATCGAGGAGCCGGCGCAGCCCGAGGGACCGGCCCCTGACAGCGAGGGCAGCCCCAAGCGCCGCTCGAGCCGATGCGCCGCGAGCCAGCCCGTACGTCTCGATGCCCGGGTCGTCGGTCGCGAACCGATCCTTGTAGGCGGCACCGCCGCGGAGCAGGCGGAACTCGCCCATCCCGTCCTCGAGCGCTCGCCGGATCACGTGTGTGAGCAGGACGAACCCGACGGACACCCGGTCGAGGCGCGGGTCACGACCGGCCTGGTAGGCGGACTCGGTGCCTGCGAAGCGGAACCCGTAACAGGCGGCAACCGGCCTCCCGCCCACCTCGAGGAACCAGAGCCGAAGCCACCCCTGCGCCAACGCCTGGGCCGCAAAGTCGCGGTGGAACGGGGCGGCTCGGAGGAAGGGCGTCGGCTCCGTCCCCCAGCGGCGGCGGTGCAGGTCGAACAGCACGTCGAGGTCGCGCGCCAGGCGATCCGGGTCAGAGGCGAGCCGGAAGGACACCGGCCCCACCTCGGACAGCCGGCGCGGGAAGCGCCGGGCCTGCTGGCGGAAGTTAGGCCCGCGCTCGGACAGGAACTCGTCCCAGGTCGCCGCGCGAAATCGAAGGACGGGGCTGGAATCGCGGTAGAGCGGGCGGGAGCCCGCGAGCGCACCGAAGCCGTCGCCGGGGGCGAGATTCTCCGCGAGCAGCACGAACCGCCGCCGCGGGATCGCGGCGATCGCCGCACCCACCGCCGTCTGATCGGGGCCGCCGATCGGCCCGAGCCGGTCGCTCGGACCGTGTCCGATGAACCGCAGCACCGGAACCCCCTGCGTCCACCACACGTGCAGCGGAACGATCGACACCACCTCGCCGCCGGCGCGAGCGACGCCCATCAGCCCCCGGCCCGGTTCGCCGTAGTGCCGCCACCAGGTCGAGAGCCACTCTGGTGTCGCGAAGACGTGTCCGGCCCGCTCCGCCAGGCCGCGCCAGGCGGCGCGATCGACCGCGTCGAGCGACGTCGTGTAGTCGACCTCCAACACGCTACGAAGGCCGAGGCGCCCGCAGCGTCAGGTGCACGCGGATTCGCTCGAGCGCAGCCGTTCGCGCGGGCGGTCTGCCGGCGACCGAGTGGCGCGCGAGCCGAGCGGTGTCGACGCCGAGTAGTGCGACCCGCAGACCGGTCGCCACGGCCGGCCCAAAGTGCTTTCGAGCGTACCGGTGCTGGCTCTCGAGCAGCAGCAGTGATGGGCGCGTGGCCGCGCCGGGGGAGCTGCCGCCGCCAGAGTGCACCGCGGCAATGGTTGGCAGGTAGAGCGTCCTCCATCCCCGGCGCTTGGCGCGGATCAGCCAGTCCGTCTCCTCGTAGTACACGAAGAAGCGCTCGTCCATGGGTCCCACATCCGCGAGGGCAGCCCGGCGCAGGAAAAGGCACGCCCCGGTCGCGGCGTCCACGCGGCGGACATCGGCGTGGTCCCATTCGAGCATCCGGTAACGGCGCGGGCGGCGCCAGCGCGGGAAACGCTCGGCCAGGGCGAGATCCTCGGAGACGAGGTCAAACGGCCGCGGCTCCCGCCGGCAGCTCGGGACCGTTTCGCCGCCGGGGTCGACGAGCCGGGCAGCGACCGCGCCGACGCTCGGGTCGGCGAACGCGTCCAGGACGTCCGCATAGGCACCGTCGATGCTCCGCACATCCGGGTTCAGGAGCAGCACCAGCTCGCCCGCGGCGGCGGCGAGCCCCTGGTTCACCGCCGCCGCATAGCCGCGGTTGTGGGGGTTCACGATCACCTGCGCCTCCCGATCAGCCCCGCGCACTGCCTCGGCGGCCCCGTCTCCTGGCGAATTGTCGACCAGGACGATGCGGGCGCCGTCTCCGGCAAACCCGCGCACGGTGGCCACCGTGCTCGCGACCAGGGAGGCGCTACGGAAGTTCACGACGACGACCCCGAGCGGCACGCCGTGGCGGCTCACCGCCGGTCGAGCTCGCGGCGCATCGTCGCCGCCAGCGCGAGCACCCCCACGAGCGGAACGATCGAGTCAGGCGGCGTCAGGTAGATGGCGACGTTCGAGCTCGCGGCCATCGCCACCACAGATATCACAACGCCGGCGCCCAGCCAGGCGTCGTTTGCTGGATCGCGTGCGCGGAACCAACGGGCGCCGTTCCAAAGGCCGAGGAAAAGCATCGCGATGAGCGTGACCAACCCGAGAAGGCCGGCTCGCATCCAGATCCAGAGGTACTGCTCGTGCATGAATGAGCGGGGCGCGTTGATGACGAAGCCCGCGTCCCAGCTCTGCAGCACCGCTCCGTACGGGGGGCCCCACCCCAGCCCGGCGATGGGGTGCGCCCCGATCCGCTGCAGGGCGATGCCGTTCTCGTAGTAGCGGTCGTCGAGGGTCTGCGTGCGCAGCTTCGAGTAGTTCGTGACGCTGGCGAAGCGCTCGGCGACCGCGTTCGATGCCAGGCCGGAGCCCTGCGCGGCCAGGACGAGTGCCCCCAGGGCCAGAGTAAGGGTCGCGGCGAGGATGACGAATCGATGCCGGTGCGGCGCGATCAGCGCGGCGACGCACAGCCCGAATGCGAGCCCGAGCAGCATGTTGCGGTTGAGGCTCAGCACGATCCCTGTCAGCGTGACGGCCGCCATGCCCCGTCCCAGCAGTCGATGCCGGGTCGGCCCCCACAGGCAGTAGGCGAGCGCGAATCCGGAGGCGATGTAGACGGTGGTCAGTCCCGGTGGCCGCACGCGCAGGAACCCCGTGCCCTCGTGTGTGAGCGCGGAGCCGATATCGCCCGGGTTTATCAGGAATACTTGCGTCGCTGCCCCGACGAGCTCCTGCACCACCTGGAGGGCGACGACGACCACCACGCCGGCGCCGATGAGGACGAACGCTGTCCGGCGTCCACGCGCGAGCGCTGCGAGTGCAGGCCAGAAGGCAGCATAGAAGAGCATGTCGCGCGCGTCGAGCAGGGCGGTGTGCACGCTGGCACCGTTCTCCATCCCGACCCACACACCGGCGATCACCGCTGTCAGGAACGCTGCAGTGACCAGGCTCTCCCGGCTGGTGGCGATCGCGGCCACGAAGCGGCGCACGTCGCCAGGAAGCAGCACAAGGCAGCCGATGGCAACCCCCAGCACGATCTCCGCAGGAAAGAACTGCAGTGATGAGACCCCGAGCTGCGGCAGCGCGTTCATTTCCACGGCCGTGCCGACGCTCCAAAGAATCGCGATGTAGCCGGCCACAGGCACACGCGCCACGAGCGTCGCGAACAGCGCGCCTACCGGCACGAGGGCGGGCTTGAGGTTGCCCCTGGCGACCGTCATGCCGATCCCAGCGGCTAGAGCGACGGTCGCGGCGAGCCACCCGGCCTGCTCGGGCAGGCCGGACGCCGAGGCGGCCATCCGGGGCTTGGAAAACCCCCAGTCGATCTCGCGAAGCACGCACCCTCCGTTACGCCAATTGCCGCGGCTCGCAGGCTCGGCCGCACGGGCTGCCGACCCAGGCCGCACGATATCGTTAACCGGACGTGACCGGGCACCTAGACGACACGGGCCACGCGCCGTCAGACCACCGATCGGCGCGAACGGTCGCGGTCTTGCCCGCCTCGGCACGCGCGGCCCACGCCGAGCTCCTGCAGGCGCTCGAGCCGGCCTTCCGGGTCCGGTTTACGGGCAGCGATCCCGCCGACATCGCCGCCGCCGTCGCCGCGATTGTCTTCCCGGGCGGCCGGGCGTCGGAGCGGCTGTCGATCCCCAGCCTCGTCCTAACCGAGCCGCACGCCGGCGCGGACCGCGGCTCCGGGTTCGCCGTCCGCCTATCCGACTCGCCCTGGCTCGAGCGCGCCCTGCGCGGCCAGAAGCTGGTGGAGCGCCACGCCCCGCGGCCGGCGCCGGTCGCAGCCGACGGCGCGGCGGTGCTCGCGACCGTCGACGGGCGTCCCGTCTGGGTGTCGCGCCGGTCGGCCGGCGTCGAGCAGGTGACGGCGAGCGCGATGCTGGCCGAACTCGGCGACCGCGACTTCCTGCGCGATCACTTCACGGCCGGCCGGTTCTGGTCGCTGCTCCCGCTCGTCCAGTTCCTCATCCACCTCTCGCCCGGCGGAGGGCGGGGGGCGCAACCCCCGCGCGCGTGCTTCGTGATCGACGACCCCAATCTCCGTCTGCGCTCGTACGGCTACGTCCGTTTCGGCGAGCTCGCGAGGGACGCGCGCGAGCACGGATACCACGTCGCCGTGGCCACCATCCCGCTCGACCTCGTGTTGCCCGGCAGTCGGGCGCTGCCGCTGTTTCGCACGCTCCCCTCGCACCTCTCGCTCGCCGTACACGGCAACGACCACGTGCGGCTGGAGCTAGCCAGACGCCGCAGCGCGCGGGAGGCCGACCGGCTCGTGCAGACGGCTCTAGCCCGCGTCGAGCGATTCGAGCGGCGGGCTGGGATTCGCATTGACCGAGTGATGTGCCCTCCGCACGGGGGGTGTAGCGCGGTCACCTTGCGGGCGCTAAGCCGGTGCGGCTTCGACGCCCTCACCGCGTCGCGACCGTTTCCGTGGGACGGGTTCGCCGGCCAGCGCCGCTGGCGGCTCGGCGGGTGGCTGCCGGCCCAGCTTGTCGGGGGCGGGATGCCGGTGATCCCGCGCCACCCTCTCACCGGTCACCTGGACGATCTCGTGCTGCGGGCCCTGCTGGGGATCCCGCTCGTCGTCTACCTCCACCACGGCGACCTGGCCGGCGGGCTGGATCCGCTGCGGCGAGCCGCGGAACGAATCGGATCGCTCGGCGACGTCGAATGGACATCCCTCGCGGGCATCGCCCGGCGGAATGCGCACTGCCATGAGGGCGACGGGGTGGCGATGGTCACGGTCTACTCGCGCGCTGTCCGGGTGCCACGGCCCGCCGCAGCCCGGGTCGAGGTCGAGCTGCCGCGCATCTATGCACCCGAAGGCGACCCGGTGCTCGAGGTGAATGGCGTGCGGCACGCCCTGGTTCCGCACCGGGAAGGGACGGCGGCAGCGATGCTCGCTAAGCCGCCGCGCAGTGACGAGCTTCGGATCCGAGTGCACTCGGCACAGCCAACGCAAGCCGCCGCCGTGTGCCGTCGCCCGGGGGCGTGGCCCCTCGCCCGGCGGGCGATGACTGAGACTCGTGACCGGTCCCTGCCCTGGGTACGGTGGGCGCGCTGATCGACCGGCGGCACCTCGGCTACTCGCTGCGTGCCGGGACGTGGGTGCATCTCGGCCGCCGCGCACGATGGCGGCTCGCCTCTGGAAGCGAGCGGCCGGCGCTGGCGCCGAGCTGGCCGATCCCGCCGGACATCCGCGAGCGCCTACGCGTGCGGTGGCCGGCGCGATACTGCTGGGCCCACATCGGGGCGTTGGCGGACCGAATCAAGACCGGGATCGCTGCCCATGTGCCGGTCGAGTTGGTGGAGATCGACCAGCCGCTCGGCAACGTCGTGCTCCTGGAGGTCGCGGGGCTGGGTGGGACGGGCCGCGTGCTGATCGACTGCGACGACCGATCGCTGTTGCACGAGGACGGCACTCATGTCGACCTGTGCTTCAAGCTGCAGTACTCCCGCGAGGGCTACGGCAGCCCCCACGTTGTCGCAGGCGGCTACGTCTGCCCACAGCCGGCGCTTTACCGCTATCGGTCGAACTGGCGCGCGCTTCGAGAATGCCGGCCGCCGGACATCGACGTCTACGGCCGCTTCGGCGCCGCCCCCGAGAAGCAGGACGTCCGCGCGCGGGCGCTCGCGTTGCTCGGAGCTCAGGACCGGTTCCCCTTCCGCGGCGGGGCCGTCGCAGTGTGGTGGGGCGAGTACATGGACGAGATGTGCCGAGCCCGTGTCTGCGTCGACCTGCCTGGCCGAGGAGAGCTCTGCTACCGCCTGATCGAGTATCTCGCGGTGGGCGCATGCGTCATCGGGCCGGAGCTCGAGAACCAGTTGCCGGTGCCGCTCGAGTCGGGGGTCCACCTTGTGCGCACCCCACGTAACCTCGACGAGCTCCTCGACGCATGCGAACGGCTCCTGGCAGAGCCTGAGCGGAGAGCGGCAATCGGCCGGTCAGCGGGCGAGTACTTCGACCGGCACCTGGCGCTCGAGCAGCTGGGCGCCTACTACGTCGACATCATGCGGCGCACGCTCGAGGGATGACTCGAGGATGTCTGGAGGCTGGCCGCCACCTCCCGCAGGACGGCCGGGAACTCGGCAGAGCCGGCGACCTCTTCATCCTGCAGGACGAGCGTGTCCGGGTCGATCGGCAGCATGGTTGGGCGGGTGGACACGATCAGTAGCTCGCTTGCCTTGCGGGCGACGACCAGCGGCTGCACCCCTCGATCAAACCGCCGGACGCGAAGCGCGGTGAACCGGTCTCCGAGAGCGCGCGCGCGTCGTCGACTGCGGCGGTCGCTCGCAGCTGCATCCTTGCGACCACGGCCACCGCCCCTGGCGGCTCGGAGACGGCGGCTTGGTGAGGATGTGTGGATCCGGGCGTCGCATCTCGGACACGCATCCGCGATCCGCGGGCTCGGGGTAGGCCCAGCGGCTCCGGGCAGATATGAAGAGGCCAGCTCCATGCCGTCCTCGATACTCACGCCCTGGCCACCTCCGTCGCCGGCGCGCGCGCCTGCCGAGCTGCCTCGGCCAAGAGGCCGAGCGGGCCGCGGGCGAAGAGCAGGACGAGCGCGGAGTAGACCACGAGCGCCGCGGCGGCACCGACGGCAGCGCCGGCCAAGCCGCCGCCCACCGACGTCTCGACGGCCCGCGCGCAAAGGGCGGTGGGCAGGGCGAAGCAGGCACCTCGCAGGCAAGCCGGCCAAACGCGCGCGGTCGTCCGCGCACGCACGGCGCGCGAGAGGATGACGGCCTCGGTGAGTGACGCAAGCAGCCACCCGATCCCGATCGCAGCCACCCCGACAGCCCCGACCAGACCGAGCGCGACGGTCAGCCAGATGACACCGTTCGCGGCAGTCGCACGGAGAGGCGTGCGGGCGTCGTTCGTGGCATACAGGAAGCCGGAGCATGCGACCGAGATGGGGCCGCTGAACACCAGACCCGCGCTGGCCCAGGGGATGATGTCCGCAGCCTGGGTCCACCGCTCCCCGAACACCGCCGGCACGAGTTGGTCGGCGACGCCCGAAAGCGGCCCAAGCACCGCCACGGCCAGCAGGCTCGTCACGGCGGCAAGATTGTCGACTGTCACACCGAGCTCTTCCCCCGCGCGGTTCAGCTGTGACATGGCCGGATACGAGACGCGAAGGAGAGCCGAGAACACGAGGAACGGCACCTGCATGACGCGTGCTGCGAGGGACCACAACCCTAGGACAGAGATTCCCGCAACGACGGCGATGCCGAGATTGAGCCCCTCGTCCCGGGCGAGGGCCACCACCCCGCGGGCCTGGAACCGGGCCCCGAACCCAAGCAGCGCCCGCAGCCGGCCGAAGTCGAAGCGCGGCCCGATCCACCCGGACGACGAGAGGTAGACGAGCAGCACGGTGGCGACCGCGCTTCGCACGACCGCGCCGGAGGCGAGCCCCCAGACGCCGAACCCGGCCAGAACCAGCGGGATCGACCAGGCGTAGAATGTGACCGACTCCACCAGCTCGGCGATGACGATCGGGCGGTAATGCAGGCTGCGCTCGAGCACGATCGTAGACGGGGCGCGAGCGGCGACGAACGGCAGCGAGAGGGCCATCAGACCGGCCACAAGGCCGACCCGCCCGAAGAAGGACCCGGCCACGAGGGTGAGCGCCGCCAGTGCGCTGCTCGTGGCCAGCTGAAACCCGAGCAGCGCGCGCAGGTCGTCGCGGCTCGGGTCGTCGCCGCGACGGATCAGCGCCACGCCCATGCCGCCATCTGAAAAGAACGTCGCGACCGTGACCAGCGTCGCGCCGAACGCCACGGCGCCGAAATCCTCAGGCACCAGCAGGCGGGCCAGGATGATGTTGCCTGTCAGCGCGATCACCTGCGTCGTCGCCGTGCGGATAGCGATCAGCAGGGCGCCGGCCGCGGCCCGCCTCCTGACCTCAGTGGGCTCGATCCGGCCCTCTGCGGGAAGGGGCGTCTTCATCCCGACCACTCCGCGTCCGTGTAGAAGCGGGACGAGATCTCCTCGACGGACGCCCGTAGTGCTGCGACGTCCTGTGGCTCCATGCGTGGTCGCCAGTTGGCCGCCGCGCGGCGGCTGTCGCGCAGGAGAGCGTGCGCTACCCCGGTCGGAGCGTCCACCGGATTGCCGGGGGCGGTCGTGCGTGCCACCTCGGCGGCGATCGCCGTCGAGTACGCGGTGTCGACGTGCCGGCACATCGCCTGGAAGCCGTCGACCGGGTGGGTGGACAGGTCCTCGTGCCGCAGGAAGAGCCAGTTCGGCCGCTCCCGCCGGTACCGGTCGACGGTCGCATAGAGGCACTTCCAGAGGAGTCCTGCCTCGGACACCGCGTCCGGGCGGCGGCGTACGGCCGCCTCGATCTCGGCCGCGAACGGCGCCAGGTCGCGCTCCATCAGCGTCGGCTGGGACACGAAGTTCACGAAGTCGAAGCGCCAGTCGAGCCGCAACAGGCTGGCTGCAAACGCCGCCGGGTGGCGGATGAGGACGATGACATCCATCCGGAATGTTTCCGCGAGCCACTCGGCCGAGAGCAGCGCGATCGGGTCCTTCACGAGCGGACGGCAGCCTGCGGAACGCGCCCGTCGCAGCACGCGCGCGATCTGCGCCGCGCGTATACCGGCCCTTGGCGAGCGTACGGCAGCCGCCCTGGCGTCGCGCCAGCAGAACTCGAGCCGCAGCATGCGGGCGATGTCGTCACGATAGGGCTGAGCGGTCTCAGCGTCGATGTGCATGAACCACGAGGGAAATCGCGCGCCGCAGAGGCCGGGGTAGAGATGATCGAGGTTGAACGGCTCAGGCAGGTAGATGACCCCGTCGTCCGCCGCAAGAGTGGTCCCTACCCAGGTCGTCCCCGATCGATGTGCCCCGGTGACGAGCACGGGACCGGACGTGCTCGCGGCCGCGCCGGTCGAAGCGGTCGATGTTCGGACCGTCACGGTTTCGGAGCCCCCTCGGGACGACTATGCGCCAGGATCGTAGCCGCCATCGCCAGCACGCTAGGTTCGCCGGCTGCACCCCGGAGCACCACAGTGGTAGCGTCGACCGGCGGGAGGAACGAAGGAGGCATCGTGGGGCTGCCGCCCATACGGGTCGCGATCGTATGCGACTTCCTACTGAAGTACGGATCGAATCAGGCGCGGTCCCTCGCTCAATCCGGCGTGGACGTGCGGATGGTGGTTCGATCCCACTCCCTTGAGTTCGGCGGATCCGACGCCGAGCGAGAGGCCTTCCTCGCCGGGCTTGCGGCCGACAACGTCCGTGTGCATGTCGTGCCGGCCCGAATCCGCTCGCCCGGCGCTCTCCCGGCGCTAGCTCGGATCCGGCGCGAGCTGCGGCAGTGGCAGCCGGACGTCGTCCACGTACACGAGAACCACGATCCCCGCCTCCTCGCGCTCACTGCCGGCTACCGAACGGTGTTCACGATCCATGACCCGGTGGAGCATCTCGGGGCGCGGGAGTTCAGCCGCATCGACACTTTGGTCTTCCGCCGCTGGTGCTCGCGCGCCGAACGGTTCGTGATCCACAGCGGTACCCTCGTCGAGGAACTGCCGCCGCACATCGACCGCCGGCGGGTCGTCGTCATCCCACACGGCACGTGGCCGCGCCCTGTGCCCCTTCCACCGCCACGACAGCCGGTTGTGCTCCTCTTCGGCCGTCTCGAGAAGTACAAGGGCGTTGACGTACTCTTGGCCGCGATGCCGCGTGTATGGGAGCGCCGCGCCGACGTGCGGCTCATCGTCGCCGGGGCGGGGCCGGCGGCGAAGCTCGTCCCGCGCGACCCGCGCATCACGCTCTACGACCGGTACGTACCGGAGCCGGACGTGGACGGCCTGCTCGCGCAGGCGTCGCTCGTAGTCCTCCCGTACACCCAGGCGAGCCAGAGCGGCGTCGGGCTGCTCGCTGTTGGCGCTGGTGTGCCGGTGGTCGTCAGCAACCTCGGAGCGCTGCCGGAGCTTGTCCATGACCCGACTCTTATTGCAACGGCGGGCGACCCCGCCGATCTCGCCCAGGTCGTCGTCCATCACATCGACCACGGACCGCAGTTCCGAGCCGGCGTGCTCGAGCATGCGCGCGCTCGCTTCTCTTGGTCGCACGTGGCCGATCGTACCGTCGCGCTCTACCGAGAGCTCATCGACGATGCCGGCTCATGAGCGGACGAGGATCACGCCGGTCGTCCGAGGCATCCGCACGCTCGTGACACGGCCGAGCCCGGAGCCCCGATAGACGTGGCCGAGGCGCACGCGGCCCGCACCGGTCGTATGCGGGTTCACCAGCACAACCCCGTTCGCGAACTTCCGCCGAAAGACTCCGTTTGGCAGCACGCGGAACGGCCCGCGCGGCGCGCCGAGTGCGGCAGCCGTCCTGTACTCGGGCCACCACATCTCCGTGCCGTATCGCTCGGAGGCGTAGAACAGGTTCTCGCCGTCTGCGACAAGAAGCATTGTCGCAAGTCCATACCGCGCCCCGGAACGCTTCCTGGTAACCTCGTGGTCGAGCGCGAGCTTCCCGTTCGCCTCGGACCACGCGGCATGACGGAGCTTGGGAAGCCATTCGCCGTTCTCGATCGAGTCGCGACCGGCCCCCCCGTTCGTAAATGACTCCTCCATCGCCCCGTTGAGCGGCCCGTTCCACTTCTGCCAAAGCCCGCGGGTGATCGTCGAGCCCCCGATGTTGGCGACGACCCCGAGACCCGCCGCGCGAAGTTGGAGGGCCACGTTCGAGAGGAATGAATAGACTGCTCCCTGCCACGCGGCGTCGGTCGGGTAAGCGGCACACCTGGACGCTTCGCCGACGATCACCCACCGCAGTGATGCGCCCGCGTCATCCAGGAAAACGCCGTCGAATCCGCCGGCCTTCGCGCGCGCGACCACCGCGGCGATCCCTGCCTGTTGATAGTCCGGATTGCCGACGTCCATGATCCAACCGGTCGGGTAGTCACGCACACCCAGTCGGTGCCCTTGTGCGTCGGTCAGGAACCAGCTCGGATGGCTCTCGTCTGCATCGGTGTATCCCACCCAGTCGGATGTGCCAAGCGAGTCACGGCTGTCCGACGCCATCATGTCCACGTACATGAGGATCCGCAGGCCCGGGTTTCGCGCCTTCAGCCGCGGGACGACTGCAGCGTCCGAGCTCTGCATCACCATCACTCGATAGCGGGCGCCCTCGGCTGCCGGGCCCAGTTTCGTCCCCCCGTAGCCATACACGACACGGAAGAACGGCCCGCGGCTGACGCCGGTCGATGCCGCCCCACTGCGCGCGACGGCACGCTGTGCGGAGAGGTTGGCAGACAGGGCGGTTGTGCAGCCGAGCCAGACTGCCGTCGTCGCGACGACGACCGCCACCAAGGCGCGGCCATGACGGCTGCCAAAGCGGGTTACTGGGGCTGCCATGACCCCAGGGAGTGCTCTTGTGTGCGACGATGCATTGCCCGAACGAACCGGCAGGCACGTTAGCAGGCGCCGCCCGAAGCCTGTCATCGCCGCGTGTGTCTCGCCACTTGGCGGAGCCGCACCGGGGGTAGTAAGCTCCACCATCGAGGTGCCCGCTCTGACGAGACCGGGCGCGGAGGGAACGACGGCAAGGGGGCACGATGCAACAACTGACCCGTCTCATCGATATCGATGCCACGGAGTTGTCCGATGCGTTCGCCCGGCGGTCGATCGCCGTGCGCCACGCGCTTGCCGACCACCCCCTCTTCACCATCGATGCGATCGCGGACCTGGCCGACGGGCTGCCGCCCGACTCGGTCCGCCGGGAGCGGGGCGACCTTCCGCTCGCGAACTCGGGGTTCGGCTACGTCGAGGTCGGCACGGAGCGCCCGTCCGAGAGCGTCAGAAACGTCGAACAGCTCGGCTACCGGATCTCGCTGCGCGACGTCCACCAGGTACCGGAATACGCGGAGGTCGTGAACGAGTGCCTCGACCAGGTCGAGGAGCTGGTAGCCGACCGCGAGGGCGGGATGACGAGGCGGGCCGGATACCTCTTCATCTCGTGCCCCGCATCCACCACTCCGATGCACTTCGATGTCGAGCACAGCTTCCTCCTACAGGTGAAGGGCACGAAGCACGTCAGCGTCGCCTCCTTCGCCGACGATCCGAGCCACCGCCATCGCGAGCTTGATCGCTATATCGACGGTGAGGAGTGCGACTTTGACAAGATGCAGGCTGAGGCCGTGACGACACAGATGGGGCCGGGCATCGGTGTCTATCTGCCGTCGTATGTGCCCCACTGGGTGGAGACCGAGGCCGGTGTCTCGATTTCGTTCTCGATCCCGTTCTTCACCGCCTACACCGAACGGGCGGCAGCAGTGTCGCGGATCAACCGGCGGCTGCGCCGGCTGCACGTCTCAGCCCGGCCGCTGGGCGAGTCCGAGCGCATCGACAGCGCCAAGGCGGCGGCGTTTCGCTCTCTGCAGAAGCTGCGGCGCTAGGGAGTCCCCGCCCTCGACGTCGCCCGGATTGCTGCCTGTCCGCACTCCGCTATCGAAAGCTGCGCCTGGCCGGGCCCTGAAGCCGGCCCTGCGCGGGCTAGGACAGCGTCCACCTCAATGCCGGGCCACGCAGCCGCCGCGCCGGCGCGATACCGTCGAGGAACTCGTAGCGGGAGTCGAACGTGTACGTGTGCGTGCCGACGAGACCCGGCATCCAGTCGGGGTCGATTCGGCCCACGGGCCGTTCGCGATAGTCGGTCTTCGAGAGAACTTCGACCTGATTGAGGACGACCGCCTCGCCGTACCGGCGGGAGCAGTCCTGGCTGGGCCGGATCAGCGCAGTCCCGTGCCGGAACAGACGGCCCGCCGGCCGGGCCGACCGCGGGTCGGAGACAACTGGATTCGCCGGATGCGGACGCCACGGCCCCTCCAACGAGGGCGACCAGTACACGCAGAGGTCGCCGCGATGCGCGGGCCCATCGACGACGTTCACAAACAGCCACAGCAGCCCATCGTCCGCGTGCACCGTGGCATCGACGGCCGTGAGGCCGTCCAGCAAGACCCTCTCAAGCACCCAGGTGTCGGGAAAGTCGACGACGCGATGGAGCTCCACCCGGCCCGCCTCGCCGGTCTCGGGGATCATGTACGTCACCCCGTCGTGCTCGAAGACGAACGGGTACGAAAGGTGATGATCCCGGCGCATGACCGGCCGCGGATGCGACCAGAATCCGTGGGGAGCCGGCTCGAGGACCGAGATCACGCCTTGCGCGTTTTTCACCGAGTAGTCCTCGACGAACAGATAGTGGCGGCCGCCGTGCTCGAAGGGGAACGGGTCGGCCAGGTACCGACCCGGCGGATTGGGGATACGCCTGAGCGGCCCGCGCACGTGCCCCTCGGCCGTCCTCGCCCGGACTGCGACGAACCACTCCTCGCGCATCCACGCCTTCCGGGCCTTGGCAGATAGCCCGCCCAGAGCGATGCGCGCCGCATGTCGCAGGACAGCGACGGTTGCAGGGGGCTCGGTCTCTCCAGCCGGCCTGTCCTGCGGCATCAGCGGCGGCGCGGCACCTCTTTGCGCGAGCTCGAGCGTGTGCAGCACGAGGCGAGCAGACGCCCACGCACCCGCGTCCCGGGTACGCGCGACCGAGAGCCGGTCGGCGGGGGAAGAGGTCGTCGCGATCACCCGCCGTCCGCCGTCGGCCGACGTCGCGACGATCGAGATCGAGCCGCCCACGTCTCCGAGCGCGACCTGCCAGAACCGGGCTGGGACCGCTCCGGGCAGGCCGTCGTCCAACGGGACGAGCCTCCAGACACCCAGGCGCGGAGGCGGGCCGCTCCAGTCCGCCGCAGCGCCCCCCGGCAGGAACGAGATGACCACGTCGACGGGGCCGACGTCGGCCGGTGATGCGGAACCTCGGCAGAGCAACCCCAGATCCGTGAGGCGAAGCGCCTCCGACCCACCGAAGACGAGCGCGTCGAGCCGGTCGTAGAGCCTCAGGGCCAGAGGCGGCCTAGGCGAGCATCCGTCCCTGGGTGAAGGAGCGACCTCGAAGGCCAGGCGCCATGAGGGCGTCGAGTCGATGCGCCGGAGGATCCAGGCGACCCATTCCGGCACGGTCGCCGATCCGACGACCGCCACGACCCGGAACGCGTTCCCCGTCCTCTCAGCGGTCGAGGGATCCGTCTGAGCCGTCCTCGCCATTGCCGTCAGCCCGCCGGCCTAGGCGGATACGTTCCCGGCAAAGCGCTACCTGGGCTCGACGTTGCGATGCCAGCCGGTGTGCAAGTGACACTCCATCGGCTGCAGGTCGCCGGCGGCCTCGCGACCCTGGTGACCCGGATCGATATCACACGGTGGCTCCGACTTGTAGCACCGTCCCGACGATGAGTGCAACATTAGCTTCGCCGCGAGCGGCGACCGACCGCTCGGGAAACTCGACCTTCCGCTCAAACCTGATGGACGACGTGCTCTGGCGAAGGTCGACCAGCCATCCGCGGCGAATCAACTCTCGGTCAACAGCGGCTAACTTACCCGAAAACACCGTGTATGCCGGAGTTCCGAGAATCGCCGCCTCACGACTCATGGTTCCGCCCGCTCCCACGAAGAAATCCGCCCGAGACAATAGCGACACTCCATTTACAGGAGATTCTGGGACGATCACACATTTCATGCCCCGAAACGGCTTGTCCTGATCCCGCAGCCGAGGCAGAACCACCACTCGAACATCGCTCTGCGCCGCCTGCTCCACGAGCTCGTCGAAACGCACGTTCCCATGGCGATGGTAGAGGGCCCCCTCGGGTGGGGGCCGGAATACACCAACGAGCTGTTCCGGATCAAGCCGAAGATCTCGGGCCGCTTCGCCCCGATCAGCCCGCACCTGTGCGGCGAGATACAGATCCTCCTTGAACCCATCGTAGCGGACAACTTTGGCTTCGCGAGCCCCCGCACGACGAAGCTCCCGGATCGGAAAGAAGCTCGGCACGACCACCCGGCTAGCAACTCGGAAACTCAGGTGATTCGCCGGCTGGTATTCGTAGTCCATGAGTGTCACCGACGGAACCCGCCGACTCTTGGCCGCAACGAGTTGTCCATATGATCCATGTGAAATCGCCACGTCGACCGCTTGGTTGCTCAACCATCGCCGAAGTCCGAGAGCTCGATTGCCGAGTGCTCGCCCCTTCGCAATCCGACCGCCCGGGCTCTCGTTCCCGATCACTTCGACGTGCCGAGGGGCGAGCGCGGCCACGGCCAGATCGATCGTCTGCGCGTGGTCCCGGGCGGTTATGACAACGACGTGCCCCTTGGTCTCGAGCAGCTCGATGATTGGCTGCATCACAAACACGTGGGGGGAGTTCGAGAGGTCGATCCACACTCTCACGCAGGATCCTCCGACTCAACAAGCGCAATAACCTCAGCCGCTGCCCGGCTTCCGGCGTTTCCGTCCCATAGCTTGGGTGGCCCGGACCGCCTGGGGGTCTGGCGAAGAAGCCACCAAACATTCCGGAGTGGCTGCGGATCCCGTCCGATGACCTGGTTCGTCCCATCAGTAACTGTTACGGGCCGCTCGGTGTTATCTCTAAGCGTGAGGCATGGAACGCCCAAGAATGTCGTCTCCTCCTGTACACCGCCGGAATCCGTTATCACCGCACAGGCGTCATTCTCGAGCCGGAGAAATTCGACGTAGGGAAGCGGCGGGGTGATCCTCAGTCGGCCTCCAAGCCGCTGTTCGGCCATCTTGGCCGCCGTTCTCGGATGGGCCGGAAAAACCACGGGCATATCCGTGGCGATCGCTTCAAGGGCCTCGACGACCGGCCTCAGCGTTGCACCATCCACCAGGGACGGCCTGTGGAGCGTTACAAGCACGTACTTCCCGGGGTTGAGACCCATGTCCTCCATCACCGAGCATCGCCGCGCCTCGTCCAAGTGTTCGACGACTGAGTCGATCATCGTGTTGCCCACGAACCGGACGGTTCCCGAGTCGATCCCTTCGCCGAGCAGGTTCCGCACGGCATCATCCGAATGCACGAGGCACAGAGAGGAAAGGTGGTCGGTGACGATACGATTGATCTCTTCGGGCATCGATCGATCACGCGACCTCAACCCGGCCTCGAGGTGCACTACGGGCACGCCAACCTTCGACGCCGCGAGCGCACCTGCGGCAGTCGAGTTCACGTCGCCGGGGACAACCAGCACGCTCGCTCTCACGGCGTGCAAGGCACGCTCGACACCGACGAGCGCAGCCCCGGTTTGCTCGGCGTGGGATCCTGATCCCACTCCGAGATAGAAGTCGGGTTCCGGGAGGCCGAGCTTGGTAAAGAAGACGTCGGACATCGAGTTGTCATAGTGCTGGCCAGTGTGTATCAGGACGTGCTTCGCATCGGGACGCAGGCGGCGAGCCGCCCGGATCACCGGCGCCATCTTCATAAAGTTCGGCCGGGCACCAACAAGGTAGGCGTACGTCTCCCTTCCGTCGACGTTGAGATCGGTAGTCACCGTTCCGGCCCGCATGCCTCAATCACACGAGCGAAACAGCGCTGGTGGGCGGCGACCAGTCGGGCCACCGTGGCGCCCCCAGCTGATCTCGTCGTCGAACCGGCGCCGCGTGGCCGCGCCAAGGTCGACACGCCACTCCGACGCCTCCAGCGGGCCGGCGCTCGAGCGGCGATCACCACGACGTGGGACGGCCTCATCGTCCGCCGATGCCGTCTAGCAGGTCTGCATAGGCGCGGGTCATCGCCCCGACCGAGAAGTACCGCTGCTGCCGCTCTCGGCCTGCGGCGCCCATCACCTCCGCCCGGCGCCGATCGTGGGCGAGCTCGACGAGAGCGTCGGCCATCGCGGACAGCCGCCCTGGCGGGAGGAGCCATCCCGTCTCGCCGTCGACTACGGCCTCGGCCACGCCGCCGATGTGGGTGGCCACCACCGGCCTTGCGACGGACATCGCCTCGAGCAGGCTCATGGGCAATGCCTCCACTGCACTAGACAGGCAGACGGCGTCGGCGGCGTGCATGACATCGAGCGCATCCGCCCGGTAGCCGGTCATGGCCGCGGCGCCGGCCGAGGCGGCGGCCGCCCGCCGAACCGCCGGCGCGTCCGGGCCGTCGCCGACCACGAGTCCACGCACCGCTGGGCAGCGTGCGTGCGCTGCTGCAACCTGCTCGACAAATGCGACTGCCCGCTTCTCCGGGCGCAGCGCCGCGACCAGCACTGCCAGGAAGGCATCCGCGGGGACGCCGAGCTCCCGCCGCACCTCACCGCGATCGCGCACCGGCGGGTCGCTGGCGACGCCGCTCGGGATCACCCGGATCGCGGAGGCTGAGTAGCCATCGTCCACCAGGGACGCGATCTGGCTCGAAGCAACGGCGACGACAGCGTGCACCCGCGGGCGCACCGGCGCGAGCAGGAGCTCCTGGTGGCGCCGCAGAGCACGCAGCCGGAGCGGGTCCGGGCCGAGGTGCTCCGTGGCGAGGTGGGCGGCATGCCGGGCACGAGCGACGGCATGTCCGACGATGTGAGCACTCACGCCGCGGGTGACGACGACGGAGAAATCCCTGCCGGCGAGCTGGACGGCTCGAGCCAGCCCGACGAGGTCGGCGCGGTTGCGCAGGCCGGCGCAGGCGACTGCGACGCCCGTGCTGTGCAACGCGTCGAAGTAGGGGCCGCGGCCGTCGAGCGTGAGGACGCGCGGATCAAACCCCCGCGCCGCCAACGCGGGTACCAGCGTCGCCCACTGCCGCTCAGCGCCGCCAGCCTCGAGGTTGGGGCAGACGAAGACGACCCCCGCACGGAGCCCTGCGGTCACGCCACCCTCCCGGCGAGCATCTGGCGATAAACGCCCAGCACGCGCTCAGCGACCTGCCGGCGCCCGTACGCGTGCATGGACTCCCGAAGCCGGATGTCGCGGCAGGCGCCGAGCGCGCCGTGGACGGCCTTCGCGAGCCCGGCCGGTTCGCACGGCACGATCGCGCATCCCGGCAGATCCGCGACCATCGCGGGAACATCTCCGACCGCGACCGAAACGACCGGCGTCTCGCAGGCGAGCGCCTCCTTTACGACAATGGGAGCGCCCTCCCGCAGGGACGTCAACACGACCACGTCGGCGGCGTTCATCGCCAAGGCGACCTGTCCCCGGGTGAGGCCGTCGAGGCTGGCCGCGAAGACGCCCGACACGCTCCGGCGCAGACGCTCCACCATCGCATCGAAGACGTCGGGGCGCTTATTGTTCACCTTTCTGCGGTCGGTTCGCGCTGAAGGAAAGAGCACGCACGGACCAGCCTCGGGCCAACCTAGGGCGCGCCGCGCCTCGGCCCGGTCGATCGGCACAAACAGCTCTAGGTCGACCGCGCACGGGATCACCGGGGCGTCGCGAACTCCCAGGCTGGCCGCGATCACCGAGGCCACGGCGATTGGCTGTGTACGCCGCGCAACGAGCCACGACACCCGACGCTGCCACGGCACCCATGCGTCGCTCCCGTGAAACGTCGTCACGACCGGCGCTGCGACCTGCAGTGCGGCCACCGCGCCTGACAGCCCGTAGTGGGCATGCACGATGTCGTATCGTTCTCGTCGCAGGGCTCGGCGCAGCCGTTGGGCAGCGCCCACATACCGTCGCTTGTGGCTGCGCCCGTCGAATGCCAGCACCGTGACATCGGCATTCAGGCGGCGCAGGTCCTCAATCTGGTCTCGGACGAAGCTTCCGAAGATCGGTGCGGCCGTGGTCGGGTACATGTTGGTCAGCACCAGCACCCGAAGACCGTGAGCGTCAGTCGCGGCCGGCATACGCTCCAACCCAGCCGGCCGATTCTCCGTCACCGCGGACATTGGCTCGTGCCACTGCTGTGGAGTCGGCGCAGTGGTCGCACAACTCGAGCGAGCGTTCCGCCGCCTCGATCAGATACACAACCTCGAGCCCGAGCTGAGCCGATGAGCGGGGCGTCGAGCCGGACCGAATTGCACGGCAGAAGTCCTCCATCTGCATGGCGAGCGGCTCGCTGAGATCGATGTGCGGCGAGACGATGTCGCCGGTGCGGTACTTGAGGTACTCGCCGAATGACTCCGGGTTCCGCGGCATGACGCCAGAGTCGTACACGCGCACCGGCTCGTTGCTGCAATCGTCGTACACCACCATCTTCGTCGATCCGACCACTGTCGTCCGACGCAGCTTGCTGGGCGCCAGCCAGGACAACTCGATGTGAGCGATCGCTCCGGAATCGAACCCACAGTTGATGAACGCAACGTCATCTTGCCCGTTCGCGATGCACGCGCGCCCCATGCTGACTACACGCCGCGGGCCTTCGCCCAGCCAGTAAAGGAGGATCGAGAAGTCGTGCGGCCCCAAGTCCCAGATGACGCTCACGTCCGACTGGTGCAGGCCGAGGTTGACCCGGGACATCGAGATGAAATAGATCTCACCGAGCTCACCTGACCGGATCATGTCGCGGATGCGGACGACCGGCGGGCTGTACAGGAAGGTATGGCCGGGCATCAGCACGAGGTGACGCTCGTGCGCAGTGCGGATCAGGACTCGCGCCTCGTCCGAGGACGGAGCGAGTGGCTTCTCGACGAACACGTGCTTCCCGGCTTCCAGGGCTCGCATCGCGAGATCGCAGTGCGTGGCCACCGGGGTGACGATGGCGACCGCGTCCAGTGCCGGGTCGTCGAGCATCTCGTCGAAGTTCTGCGTCTGGCGTACGGCCGGGAACCTGCGCCCGAGGACGGCGAGCGCATCCGGGCGCAGATCGCACATCCAGGTGGCCTCGGCGGCCGGGATCTCATGGAGGTTCCGGACCAGATTCGGCCCCCAGTAGCCGAGCCCCGCGACTCCGACCCGAATCGGATCATCGGTCGCCGGCGACCCATCCGTCCCGACCGTGCCAACTCGGGGCCCGTCCGGCCTCACTAGACCGTCGCCCTCCGCTGACGCAGCACCTCGCCCGGCGTCCGCAGAAGCAAGGACAGGTCGAGCCCCAGCGACCAGCCGCGGACGTAGGCGACGTCCATCTCGAGGGCCTCGGCGAAGCTGGCGTGCGCGCGGGCGGTCACCTGCCACAGGCCGGTAATCCCCGGCGGGGCGCGGAAGCGCTCGTAGTGGTGTGGGGCGAAGTGCTCGGTCTCGTATGCCATGCACGGCCGTGGCCCCACGAGCGACATCGTGCCCCGCAGGACGTTGATGAGTTGGGGCAGCTCGTCAAGGCTCGTCCGCCGCAGCCACCGCCCTGAAGGAGTTACCGCATCGCCCGGATCCATCTTGTACAGCTCATCCACGCCGACGTCCTTGTGGCCGTTCATCGCCTTCTCGACGTAGGCCTGGTGGAGCGACGGGTCCGCATCCACCGTCATCGTGCGGAACTTGAGCATCGTGAACTCCTTCATGTCCTCGCCAAGGCGCGTCTGGCGGAAGAAGACCGGGCCGGGCGTCTCGCGCGGGATGCGCCAAGCCGCCCACAGGAACAGCGGCGCGGCGAGGACCAGCCCCAAGCCCGCACACACCACGTCGATCGTTCGCTTCACGCGGATCGACGCGCTGGGCCGGCGGCGGCGCGCAATGGATACGAACGGCGTGCCTTCGACATCCGGCAGCCCCGCGTCCGGACCGATGATCTCGAACAACCGCGGAACAACATCGACGCGAACGTTCAGCCCCAGAAGCGCGCGTAGGCGATCCAGCATCTCCTCGTCCCGAATCTGAGCAAAGGCGACGATTACACGATCGACGGCGGACGTTCGGACGATCGAAACCAGGTCGTCGAGCTGGCCCAGAACCGGCACGCCGACGACGTCACGGCGCCACCGCTTGGGAGGCGTGTCGACAAAGCCGAGGAGCTTGATCCCGTACTCCGGGTGGCGAAGCAGCTTTCTCGCAACGAGCTGTCCGACGTCGCCGGCGCCGACGATGACGGCATTCTCGATGCACGCGTGGCGGCTCGCCGTAATCGTCCGGACCGCTGCCCGCCCCGACGCCACGAGCGCGATCGCGGCGACCGTGAACACGGCGAGTTGGCCGGCGGCTGGGCTGGCGATCCACGTCGCCGGCGCCACGGCGAACACGACGAGCGACGCGACTATCGTCAGCTGGCCGACGCTGACCAGCTCGCGGGCAGCGCCTGCGGTGATGGGCACGCCGGCCGGCGCATACAGGCCGTACAGCCCGGCGCCTGCGAGCCAAATGGGCACGAGCAGGCCCAGGGGCGCCGAGTCGCCCCCGCCACCCCAGGCGGCTGTCGACACGACATCGCTTGCCAGGAACGCCAGCACGAGTGCCATCGTGTCGCTCATTGCCAGCAGGCCCACCGTCGCCGCGCGCTGCCGGCCGCGAGGCCCGCCGGCCGTAGCCACGTCAAGCGGGGCAGAGCGCTCCACGTCGTCGCCCCTGACAGCGGTGGCCGGCACGTCATACATCAGCGACCGCCTGGCGGCGGTCGCCGTTTCGGCGATACCCGCGGTGATCGGCGCCGTTCCAGCCGGTCGCGACCAGCCCGAGCGTCACGGCCGGGCAGGCCTCGAGCACGCGGCGCATCTCCGTCAGCGTCGCCCGGCGCACCTCGTTCACGTCCACCACCAGCAGCACCGCGTCGGTCTGCGTAGCGATGGTCATCGCATCCCCGACGGCCAGCATTGGCGGCGTGTCGATCAGGAGCACGTCGCAACGCTCGGACAACTCAACGAGCGTGTCGGAAACGAGCTGAGATGAGAGGAACTGACCGGGATCCGGTGGGGCACTGCCGACCGTCAGGACTTCGAGCCCGCCTGCATACGCGAGGGACTCCTCCGGGCGGACGTCGACGATGCTCAGCGCGTCCTTCAGCGCGATCTCGCCCGCGGCGACGCTCGTGAGTCCAGGTCGTCCGCCCAATGAGAAGAAGGCGTCAATGCCCGGATGGCGCAGGTCGAGGTCGACGAGGATCACATGGCGCGAGGACCGCGCGAGCGTCACCGCCAGGTTCGCGGCGGTGGTCGATTTCCCCTCGCCCTCGCTCGTGCTCGTGATCAGGATCGAGGACACGTGGTGCTGAAGCCGGATGATGTTCAGATTGGTCTTGAGAATCCTGAACGCCTCGGCACTCGCACCCGAGGGCTCTGTCAGTGCCGCCAGCGGATGATTGTCCGCGGTTGAACCAGTGACCCTCGGGATGTGCCCGAGCACCGGCACGCCCAGGCGCTCACGCAGCTCGTCCTCGGAACGCACACGGGTGTCCAGGGTGTCACGGAGAAACGCGAGCGCCACTCCGAGCGCCAATCCGGCGATCAGACCCAGGGCGACGTTCCGCTTCGGGCGCGGCTGCACAAGTGACGCGCTCCCTGCCGGGCCGACGAGGACGGCGCTCGACCCCGACGCCGCGAGCACCTGCAACGCCTCGAGGTGATGCATCGTGCTCGTCAACTGACGAGCAAGTGGGGAATCGCCCTGCCCGACGGCATCGAGGCTGGCGAGCCTCCGATCGACATCCGCGAGCCCGACCGCCAGCGCCGAGGTGTCGAGCCGGCGACGATAGAGCGTGAACTCCCGCGCGTACGTTGTGGCGAGTTTCTGTGCGACGGCCGGGTCCGGATCAGTCACCGAGAACGTCAGCAGATCGGCCGTCGGATCAGCGCTCACGCTGGAGTTCGCAAGCAACCCCGACGCCGTACGCCCGGGAACATGTGCCGCTGCAACCGTGCGCTGTGCGACCGTCCCAACGCGCGCCAGCGCAGCCTGTGTCGCGGCGTACCGGTCGGGCGGGGACGGCGTTGCCGACGGGAGACTTAGCGCCGCGACGGCTGGGTCCTGCTGGTTCACGAGCACTGTGGCGGAGGCCTGGTAGAGGCGCTGCTCCCGCAGCGACACGGCGAACGCAGCCAAGACAGCCGCGAGCACTGCCGCCACGATGACGACCCGTTGTCGCGAGAGCAGGCCGAGCCAGTCGCGGAACGGCGAATCGTCACGCCAGTGCTCGCTCACGCCTTACCTTCCACGGACTGAAGCCGAAGCCGGGCCTCGACAAAAGCGGACGCCGCACCCCCGCGATTATCCGGATCGCCTGTTCACCCTCCCGGGCCATAGCCACCTGACCCGCGGCGTCAGACTAGCACCGGCAAAATTCCTACGCCAGGGAGCTATCCCACCAGATACTGGCTGGGAAAATGCCGGGGCACGTCCTGATACGGCCGACAGCCGCGGACGATCTCTGGGGCGCGTCATCTTGCGCCTTATTCCTGCGATATCGAGACGTCCACGCCATGGAACTGGACCCGAAGCGGTCCACCGGGCCGCGGACGAACATGCCGCCGAGGCTCTCCGAGACTTCACCACAGTTCGCCGCATTTTCTCTGCGGGTTGACGTTTTCCCAATCTGGCCTGGGTATAAACCGTGGCCTGGGCAGGTGAGGTTGGAGGAGGCTCATGCTCGAGAGATTGGGACTGGTCGATGCTTGCGGGATGGACGAGTGGGAGGCCGACCGTCGAAGTCGGCTCGCCAACCACCTGCTGTTCTGGATCTGGTACCTGCCGTTGGATCTCGTGGTAGTGGCTCGGGGCGCGCGTTCGCTCCGCATCGGCGGGGGCCGATCGGGCGGGTAGCACCCGGGCCGGCGACCAGCGCGAGGGCGATGCAGCAGCTGGCCTTTGGGCGTCCGGCGTGCGTCCTCCCAGCTCGCACGGAGTAGTCCCAGTCCTGGCTACGAGCCAGCCTGGCTGGGAGCCCGTCGGTCCGCGACCCGGCGAGCGTCGGGGTTCCCCCGATGCGACGGGCTTGGGCGGGCCGTAGCGTGGGAGGACCCATCCAGGAAAGGCGAGTCATGAAGATCCGTGTCCTTCGCATCCTCGTTCCACCACTCGAGCTGATCCTCAGACTCGGGGAGAGCCGCTACAGCGTGTTCCGCCGCGTTCTCACCGGCGCTCCTCCTGGCCTGCTGGCCGTGCTGGGCACGTGGCGCGCTGTTCATGCCGCCGACTCCGCCAGGCGCCACGTCCCGGCATACGGACGGTTCCTTGCCGAGCATGCGGTGACCGATCGGGACGTCGCGGCGCTCCGGCTGCCGTGGACGGACAAGCGTGGCTATATCGACCGCCACGGGCTGGTTGAGCGGTGCTTCGACGGGCGTCTGCCGACCAGCGGTGTCGCCATCGACGAGTCGTCGGGGTCGACCGGCACTCCGTACAACTGGATCCGGTCGCGCCGCGAGCGCGAGGCGATCGAGACCTCGGTGAGCCACTTCACGCGCTATCTCTACGGCGACGGGGTCCTGGTCACGATCAACGCGTTCTCGATGGGGGCCTGGGCAACTGGAACGAGCATGGGCATCGCCATGCAACGAAACGGCATCGTCAAGAACACGGGGCCCGACGCGGAGAAGATCCTCGCGACGCTGGAGTTCCTCGGCAGGGGCCATCGCTATCTGGTGTGTGGGTACCCACCGTTCCTCAAGAACCTGATCGACATCGCCCGCACGCATGGGTTCGCGCTTGACACCTACGATCTGGCGGCAGCCGTCGGTGGCGAAGCGATGTCCGAAGGTCTGCGCGACTACCTTTCCGTCGTCTTCGCGCCGGTCTACAGCGGGTACGGCGCGACCGACATCGAACTCGGCCTGGCCGGGGAGACGCCCCTCACCGTGGCGTTGCGACGGGCAGCCTGGGCCGATCCAGCAGGTGCGGCGACGCGCTGTTCGGCGAGGACGCCCGCCTCCCCATGCTCTTCCAGTACAACCCGCTCAGTCACCACGTCACCGTGACCGGCGATGACGAATTGGTGTTCACCGTCAACCGGTCTGGTCTGCTGTGTCCGAGGATCGCCTACAACGTCCATGACGAGGGCGGGATCGCGACGTTCGCTGACGTGGCCGAGCGGCTGCGGGCCGCCGGCATCGACATGGACGCCCTGGCGCCGAGCGGCGCGCGCTCGCCCCGCCTGCCGTTCCTGTGGGTCTACGGCCGGAAGGACTCAACCGTGAGTGTGATGGGCGCGAACATCTACCCCGACGACATCGAGCAGGCCCTGTACCGCCGCCCGGAGCTCGCGGCGATGACGAGCTCCTTCTGCCTGGGTCTCGAGGAGCAGGCCGCGGGAACGGTCCGCCCGTGCATTTCGTTCGAGATCCGCGAACGGATCACGGCCGGCCTCCTCGAGCGGTTCGAACATGACATCGTCGCCGAGATGGCTCGAATCAACGCTGACTTCAGAGTGGCGCTGACAGAGCATCGGGACGGCGTCATGCCAATCGTCCGCCTCTACGACACGGGCGAGGGGCCGTTTCGGCGCGACCGCGACCGGATCAAGCAGACACGCCTGGTGTCCATGACCGCATGACCGATCGCTGGCGCGAGCTCCTCGAACACGCCCGATGGGCGCCCTCTCCACACAACGGGCAGCAGTGGCTGCTCCAGACAATCTCGGAGGATCGAGGCCGGCTGCTGTGCGACCCGGCCCGGCTCGTCCCCGCCATCGACCCGACCGGAGCCTTCGCCATGGTGGGGCTGGGAGCGTTCATAGAGACGCTGGC
This sequence comes from uncultured Actinomycetes bacterium, assembly GCA_963709425.1. Classification (GTDB taxonomy): domain Bacteria; phylum Actinomycetota; class Thermoleophilia; order Gaiellales; family JAICJC01; genus JAICJC01. Next base: position 519,157 of record CAVPWG010000004.1, read on the forward strand.
GGTCGTCGCCCGCGCCGGAGGACAGGACATCGATGTCACGGACATCATGCCGCCGCCGGATCCCCACACACGTGCGCCGGCCGTGGTAGCGGAGCTGCGGCTCCGTGAGGGTGACAGAGACCACCTCCCCATTGACCTCGTGTATCACCGCCGCACGTCCCGGCTCCCCTTCGACGGCCAACCCCTCGACCCGACAACCATCACGCGTCTCGAGGCGGCATGTGCAAGATTCGGGCAACGGATCGAGACGAGCAACGACCCCGAGCTCGTGAGCTGGGTGCTGGGTCTCGACGCCGAGTATCTCCTGCGCGACCTCCGCCTCCGCCCCGCGCGGGACGAGCTCGCTCACTGGCTCCGCTACTCCAACCGTTCCGCTGCGGCGACCGGAGACGGATTCTCGCCGGCCGCGATGGACACCCCCGGATGGATGCTTCGCGCCCTCACGCACGCCGGGCCCCTGTTCGGGCTCCGACCCGTGGCGGCGCTCGTGCGCAAACTCCACGACGACAGCGTTCGCGGCACCGCCACCGTGGCCTGGATGGCCGGACCGTTCCAAACTGCACAGGACTGGCTCTCCGCCGGCCGCGCCCTCTGCCGAGTCTGGCTCGAGATCACGGCCGACGAGATGTACCTCCAGCCGCTCGGCTCTGTCATCGACGAGGACATCCTCCACCAACGGCTAAACCCCCACCACCGCGGCGACCTGTGGATCGTGGTGCGCATCGGAACAGGGCCACGACCCGCCCGCAGCCACCGACTCCCGGTCGACCGACTGATCGTCTAGCACGGAGCTTTCGCACGGCCGGCTTTCGAAACGGTGGCCGCGGCGACCGCTACGCTCTCGGAGATGCAGGAGCTGCTTTTGGCTTGGTACAGCCAAAACGGACGGAATCTCCCATGGCGCAAGACGCGTGACCCGTACGCGATTCTCGTCTCGGAGGTGATGCTCCAGCAGACCCAGGTCGGGCGCGTCGTCCCGCGCTACCAGGAGTGGCTCGAGCGCTGGCCGACCGTCGAGGCGCTTGCGGCGGCGACGCCGGCCGACGTGATCCAGGCGTGGAGCGGGCTCGGGTACAACCGCCGGGCGGTCAACCTGCACCGGTGCGCGCGGGCGGTCGCCGAGCGTGGCGGGTTCCCGCGCGAGCCCGCCGACCTTCGGAAGCTCCCGGGAATCGGGCCGTACACGGCCGCCGCCGTCGCGTGCTTCGCCTTCGGAGCGCAGATCGCCGCGCCCGACACGAACGCGCTGCGCGTCCTCGAGCGGGCATTCCCGGGAATCGACGTGCCGATCCCGCCCGGCCGCGCCTACGAGTGGAACCAGGCGCTCTTCGACCTCGGCCGCGAGGTGTGCATCGCCCGAACGCCGCGCTGCGGCGTCTGCCCGCTGGCGGCGGGGTGCCCGTCCCGCGGCCGCACGTACGCCCCGCTGCGGCGCCAGTCGCGCTTCGAGGGCTCGTTCCGGCAGCGGCGGGCCCGGCTGCTGCGTGCGATCGCAGCGGCCGGGCGGCTGCCCGAGAGCGAGTCCGACGCGGAGGCGCTCGTCTCACTGGTCCGCGACGGGCTGGCCGAGGTGTCCTGCGGCGAGGCGCGCCTGCCCGGTCAGACGAGCCTTGCGACAAGCTCCGCGAGCCCCTCGAGCGAGGGTAGCTCCGCGTCGGGCGCATAGCCGTCCGGCAGCTCGCGGCCGGCCCGGTTGATCCAGACGGCCTTCATGCCGCAGGCCTGGGCGCCGGCCACGTCGGTGTCGAGATCGTCGCCCACGTGCACCCACCGCTCGGGCCGGCCGCCCGACAGCTCCGCCGCATGCAGGAACGGCGCCGCCGCGGGCTTCAGCTCGCCCACGCGCTCGGCGTGCACGACGAACGCGAACCGGCGGGCCACCTCGAGCCTCTCGACGGGGAAGTTGCCGTTCGTGATCGCCCCGAGGACGTGCCCGGCGACCTCCAGCCGATCCATCTCCGGCTCGACATCCGGGTGGAGCTCGACCGCGAACACCCGCTCGGCCATCCAGACGTCGACCATCCAGCGCGGCAGTCCCTCCTCGACGATGCCGCGATCCGCGAGGGCGCGCCGGAACGACTCCATCCGCAGCTCCTCGTAGGTGCCGGCGACGCCGTCGAGCGCGGCCCGGTACGAGTGGAGCACATCCACCGTCAGCGTCCCGGCGAGCGCCGGGACGCGCTCCTCGAGCCGCGTGATCGTGCGGACGAGCGCCCCGTCCATCATGGGCATGAACTCCCACAGCGTCTCGTCGAGGTCGAACGAGACGACCGCCGGCGCGGTCAACCCCGTCTCCGAAGCAGCGCAACGGCATGGCAGGCGGCGCCCTCGCCCCGGCCGGTGAACCCGAGGCCGTCGGTGGTCGTGGCGCGTACCGTGACCCGGCCGGGCTCGGCGCCGAGCGCTCCCGCCACCGCCGTCCGCATCCGCTCCCGGTGGGGCGCGATCCGCGGCCGCTCCAGTATCACCACGGCGTCGAGGTTCACGAGCTCCCATCCCAGCGCGCGCACGCGCTCCCACGCCTCGCTGAGAAGCGCGAGGCTGGACGCCCCCTCGTACGCAGGATCGCCCGGCGGGAAGAGGTGGCCGATGTCCTCCAGACCGGCCGCCCCGAGGATCGCATCGCAGGCGGCGTGGCAGACGACGTCGGCGTCCGAGTGCCCGGCCAGGCCGAGCTCGTGCTCGATCTCGACCCCGCCGAGCACGAGCTTGCGGCCGGCGGCGAACGCGTGGGCGTCGACGCCGACCCCGACCCGCGTCTCGTCGCTCATGCCGCTCCCCGGACGGCGGCCTCTGCGCGCGTCAGATCGGCGGCGTCGGTGATCTTGACGTTGGCCGGCTCGCCTTCGACGACGACGACGCGACCGCCGGTCCGCTCGACGAGCTGCGCGCAGTCTGTCGCCTCCGAGATGGCGTCGGGCGCCCCGGCGTAGGCCCGGCGCAGCGCGTCTGCGCGGAAGGCCTGCGGCGTCTGGACGGCCCGGAGCTCCGACCGGTCGAGGGTCTCCGCCACCGCGCCGTCGCGCACCCGCTTCACCGTGTCGGAGACGGGGATGCCCGGGACGGCGCCGTCGGCGCCCCGAAGCGCCGTGAGCACCCGGTCGACGAGCGCCTCGGATGCGAACGGCCGGGCGGCGTCGTGCACCAGGACGGCGGTTGCGGAGTCGGCGACCTCGCCGAGGCCCGCCGCCACGGACAGGGCCCGCGTCGGCCCGCCGGCGACGGACGCCACGACCTTGCCCGCGGCGAGCTCGTCCGCGAGAAGCGCGGTCGGCTCCTCCCACCCCTCCGGCACGACGACGACGATGCGCTCGACGCGCGGGTGGCCCTCGAGGAGCTGGATCGCGCACGCCACGAGCGGCCGGTCACCCAGCTTCACGAACGCCTTCGGGCGCTCGTGCCCGAGACGGCGGCCGTCCCCGGCCGCGGCCACGACGGCCCACACCAGCTCGTCCGTCATTCGCCCCCGGCGTCGCCGATGCGCGTGAAGATCATCTTCCCCGAGGGTGACTGGAGCACCGACGTGACCTGCACGTCCACGGTGTCGCCGACCCGCCGCCGGCCGCCCTCGACGACGACCATCGTCCCGTCGTCGAGATAGCCGACGCCCTGGTCCGCCTCCTTGCCCTCGCGGATGAGGCGGATCTCCAGCCGCTCGCCGGGGAGCACCGCGGGCTTGAGCGCGTTCGCCAGCTCGTTCACGTTCAGGACGACGACATCCTGGATCCGGGCCAGGCGGTTCAGGTTGTAGTCGGTCGTGAGGATGCGAAGGCCCTGCTGCTTTGCGAGCTTCAGGAGCTTCGCGTCGACATCGGCGAGCTCCGGGAAGTCGATCTCCGGCGTCGCCACCGTGACCTCCGACCGCAGGCCCTGCACGACCTCGAGCCCGCGCCGGCCGCGCGCCCGCTTCAGCGGATCGCTGGAGTCGGCGACCTGCTGGAGCTCGCGCAGGACGAACTCCGGCACCACCAGCTCGCCGCGCAGGAACCCGGTGCGGACGATGTCCGCGATGCGGCCGTCGATGATCGCGCTCGTGTCGACGAGCGTCTCCACGCTGGCGATCGACGACCCCGGCATGCTCGGGTCGACAAGCTGGTGCACGCCCACGAGCCGCAGGATGCCGCGGTGCTTCTTGGCGGCGACGTAGGCGAACAGGTAGCCCACCACCAGGAACAGGGGCAGGATGACCCAGTTTCCGATGTACGGCAGGGCGTGGACCGGAAACCACAGGAGCGCCGAGACCAGGAGCCCCAGCAGGAGCCCGATCGCGGCGACCGTGAGCTCTCCGGCACTCCGGGTCTGCGCAGCACGCTCGACCCTCTTGAATCCCCGTACCAGTCCCTGCCCGACCAGCCCGCCGATCATCCAGCCGACGGCGAAGGCCAGGAAGACGATGACTCCAAAGGCGGGATAGGCGTATGAGGCCGAATATCGGTTCAGGAAGTCGGAAGACAACCCCGCCTGGATGGCACCGAGAACTCCCAAGAGGGACAAGACGATTCGGGTTGACACCACCATCGTCCGCTCCTTCCTCGGAACGTTCGTATTGCCCGGCCCTCCGGTTGGGCCTCGCGGCCTCCGGCGCCGGGGAGCGAAAAGTCTTGGCTATGCGCGGGCCCGGCGCGCTTCGCCGATCTCCTCGAGCACCTCCTCCAGGAACTCGCGCGCCTCGTCCTCGTCCATGTTCTTGGCGTACATGAGCTCGGACGCGAGGATGCGCTTGGCCTTCGAGAACATCTGCTTCTCGCCGGTCGACAGCCCCTTCTCCTGGTCGCGCTGGGCGAGGTTCCGCACCACCTCGGCCATCTCGAAGATGTCGCCGGTCTTCATCTTGTCCCGGTTGTGCTTGAACCGTCGGTTCCAGTTCTTGGGCATCTTGGTGCCGTCGCCCTGGAGCACCTCGATCACCTGATCGACGGTCTCCTCCTGGATGACCTTGCGCAGGCCGACGCGCTCTGCGCTGTCCAGCGGGATGGTCACGGTCATGTCGTTGTGCAGGATCTTGATGGTCAGGTATTCGCGCTCCTGCTCACCCACCTGCCGGCTGTCTCTGCTCACGATCGTCCCGGCACCGTGGTGCGGGTAGACGACCTTCTCGCCAACTTTGTACAAGGTGTCGCTCGACCTCCTCGCCAGAATGCCCGGAGACCGCCTGCAAACACACTCCCCGGGAGGCGAAAATTCTATCAGACGGGCGGGTCTGAGGACGAAAGCATCAAGTTATATTGTAGCATCTGCAAACAAAATACTTCAGAACGGCCGCTCGGCCGAAAAATAACTTACAAATTCAGGTAACGATCGACCAGATTCTGCTCCTGGAGACGGCGCAGCCCCTCGCGGATCTCGCGAGCCCGCACCGCGCCCACGCCCTCCACCTCCTCGAGCTCGCCCTGTGACGCCCTGACGAACGCCTCCAGGGTGCCGAAGTGGGCCACGACGTGGGCCACCACGCCGTCCGGCAGGCGCGGAACCTTGGACAGGACGCGGTACCCGCGGGGCGTGACCGCGTGGTCGACCGGCGAGATCGTGCGGGGATGGCCGAGCAGCTCGGCCAGCGACTCGATCTCGAGGAGCTGCGAGTCGGGAAGCGCGTGCAGCTCCGCGAGAGCGCGCTCGTAGCCGCCCGCGACCTCGTCGAGGCAGTAGTCGCGCACCATCGCGACCTCGTCGCCCGGCACCCACTCCGACATCTCGTCGAGCTGGATCTTGATCAGCCGGCCCTCGACCCCAAGCTCCACCACGTTGCGCTCGATCTCGGACCGCATTCGCGACGTCATCTCGGCCCGCTGGAGCGCCACGAGGACGTCGTCGAGCATCGCGGCGCCCTGGAACTCGAGCGCGGTGAGTCGCGTGGACACCTGGTCGAACCGGGCGCGGTAGGTCTCGAGGGTCGTCACCGCCTGGTTGGTCTTGGCGAGGACGTCGGAGATCTCCTCGAGCTGGTAGCGGGCGTCGCTCACGTACAGCGTCACGACATCGCGCTGCTGCGAGATCGAGATCACGAGCGCGCCGGTCTGCTTGGCGACGCGCTCGGCGGTGCGGTGGCGCGTGCCCGTCTCGGCCGACGGGATCGTCGGGTCGGGCATGAGCTGCACGTTGGCGTAGACGATCCGCGTCGCCATCGCATTCAGGATGATCGCGCCGTCCATCTTCGCCAGCTCGTAGAGCAGGTACGGCGAGAATGACTGGTCGAGCCGGATCCCGCCCGAGAAGAGGAACGACAGCTCGGCCGGTTCGCCGATCACGATCAGGGCTCCGAGATCGCCGCGGAGGATGTCGTTGATCCCCTGGCGCATGTTGGTGCCGGGCGCGATGCGACGCAGCGCCTCGAGCATCTTTGGGTCCGTCCGGACGTCGACTAGGGGCTCGCTCATGGCCGTTCTTGCGATCAGGCCAGTGCGAGCCCGATCGCTGCACTCAGGGTATCAGCGCAGCGAACGGTGAGAGAACCCGGGCCCGACGTGCCGTTCGGGGCGACGACCTCGGTGACGCCCAGCTTGGCGGCCTCGGCGAGCCGCGGGCCTGTGTGGCCGACGGGCCGCAGGCGGCCGGTCAGCCCGATCTCGCCGAAGCAGGCAAGCCGCTCGCCGGCCGCCCGGCCGCGGTGCGACGACACGATCGCGAGGGCCACGGCGAGGTCGGCGGCCGGCTCGTCGACCCGCACGCCTCCGGCCACGTTCACGAAGACGTCCGAGGAGCCGAGCGCGATGCCGGCGTGCCGGCCGAGCACCGCGGCGATCATGCTCAGGCGGTTTCGGTCGAACCCCGTCGCCTGGCGGCGCGGCATCGCCAGGTCGGACGGCGCCACGAGCGCCTGCACCTCGAGCAGGATCGGCCGGCTGCCCTCGATCGCCGGCAGGAGCACCGAGCCGGGCCCGGCCGCGCCGTCCTCGGCGAGCGCCGACGACGGATCGACCATCGGGACGAGCCCCGCGCCCGTCATCTCGAAGATCCCGATCTCGTCGGTGGACCCGAAGCGGTTCTTCACGGCCCTTAGAACGCGCAGGTGCCGGTAGCGGTCGCCCTCGAACTGGAGCACGGCATCGACGAGGTGCTCGAGCACGCGCGGGCCGGCGACGGTGCCGTCCTTGGTGACGTGGCCGACGAGGACGATCGCAACGCCGCGCGATTTGGCGAGCCGGAGCAGCCGGTCGGCGGCCTCCCGCACCTGGGCGACCGACCCCGCCCCCGAGCCGACGTCGGCCGCGTGGAGCGTCTGCACCGAGTCGATCACGCACACGTCGGGAAGCTCGGCGGCGATCGTCTCGACCACCACCTCGAGTTCGGTCTCGGCGAGGATCCCGACGCCGTCGGCGTCGCCCAGCCGCTGGGCGCGCATCCGCACCTGGGCGGGCGACTCCTCGCCCGAGACGAGCAGCGTTCGCAGGCCGCGGGCGGACGCCGCCGCGAGGGCCTGGAGCAGGAGCGAGCTCTTCCCGACGCCGGGCTCGCCGCCGATCAGGACGAGAGATCCGGGGACGAGGCCGCCGCCGAGCACGCGGTCGAGCTCGCCGATCCCCGTCGGCATCCGCCGCCCCTCGGCGGTGTCGACCTCGGCAAGCCGAACCACCGCGGCGGGCCGGGCACGACCATTTCGGACCGGCTGCCGGGCGGCATCCTCCTCGAGCGTGTTCCACTCGCCGCACTCTGGGCAGCGGCCGAGCCACTTGGGCGCGCGATGCCCGCAGGCGGTGCAGACGTATGCGACGAGGGTCCGGGTCACGGACGTTCCATTCTGACAGTGACCGCGGATGGCGCCCGGGGACGCCCACGTTGCTAACGTCCGAGGCCTTATGACCTACCAGAACCGCATCATCAGAGGCCGCTGGATCGCCGGCGCCGCGGTCATGGCCGTCCTCGCCGGCGCCTGCGGCGGTGGCAGCTCGAGCGGCGGCGGCTCCTCGGGCGGCGGTGGCGGTGGCTCGGCCTCCGGCGGCCAGGTCGTCGAGATCGACGTCGCGCCGAGCGGCTTCGCCTTCGCGGAGACCACTGCGACGGCCACTGCCGGCCACGTCGTGATCAAGTCGATGAACCCGCAGTCGACCGGCCACGACATCGCCATCAAGGGGAACGGCATCGACGAGAAGGGTGACGTCGTCGAAAGCGGCGGCGTCTCGACGATCGACATCGCCGACCTGAAGGCCGGCACGTACACGTTCTACTGCTCGGTGCCGGGGCACGAGGCCGCCGGCATGAAGGGCACCCTGACCGTCAGCTAGCCGCGGGTTCGGCCGAACTCGTACGCACCGATGTCCGGCGGCCCTGTGCGCGACGCGCCGTCGATGTCAAGCGGCGGCGCGAGCGCGCGGTCGGCCAGGTCGATCAGCAGGGTCGAGCCGGCCGTGGGCTGGCCGTCAGGAGCGAGCATCGGGTCGCCCACGACGTCCGTGGCCCCGCAGGCTGTCCCGGCGGCGACCACGTTGTGCAGCGAGTCGCGGGCGCGGCCGCACACCAGGGCGGGATCCATCAGCCACGCGAGCACGTTGTTTGCGATCACCGGGCGGTTGCTCGACAGCATCGCCGGATAGCGCGGGCCGAGCACGATCGAGGACTCGGCGTGCCGACCCTTGGGCGCTCCGCTCAGGATCGTGTTGTTCACGATCGTGACGTCGCGCGGGATGCGCGGGCTCGCCCGCGTCCCGACCCGGATGGCGACGCGCGGGATCACGCCGGGGGCACGGGGATCGTCGCGCAGAAAGAGGTTGTCGACGATGCGGACGTGGTCGTCGGCCGTCGCGAGGTTGAGCTGCGCTCCGCCGCGCTGGCTCACGCCGAACACGTTTCGGGTGACGAGCATGCCGTCGGCGTTGAAGAGCTCGATCAGATCCTGATGGGCGCACTTCACCCAGCCCGTGTCGCAGGCCAGGGCGCGGTCGAACCGGTTCTGGCGGATGACGAGGTTCGGCCCGGCCCGGCCGCCGATGAAGTCGCAGCCGCGGCAGTCGTGGAACCAGCTCTTTGCGACCGTGACGTGCGACGCCCACCGTGGCAGGAGGCACGTCGACCATTTCGGCGTGTGGTCGCCGCAGTGCGAGAAGCGGCTGTTCCGCACGAGCACCCGGCGCGAGTGGTCAAGCCGCAGCGCCACCTTGTAAGGCGTGCGCCTGGCCGTGAACGTGTCCCCGCGGAAGACGATCCCGCGCGAGCGCTCGGCGAGCAGCAGGGCATTTCCCCCGAGCGGGCGAACGATCAGGCGGCGGACGGTGACCGCCCGTGAGCGGAAGATGCGAAGCGACTGCACGCGTGCGCCCGGCGCGCCCACGATGTCGAGCCGCCGCGCCGACCGCGGCCCGATCTCGAGCGGCCGGTGGTAGTCGCCCGGCAGCAGGACGATCTTGCCGCCGCTCCGCTGGAAGTCGAGCACGGCGCGGTCGAACGTCCGGGCGGAGTCGACGTAGCGCGTTGCGGCCTGCGCGGAGGGCGCGAGCACTCCGGCGGCTGCGAGCACGGCGAGGACAAGGCTGCGTCGCATACCAGAATGGAGGTTCGACGACTGCGGCGGACCACCTACCCGGCCCAGACGCATGGGGGCCGCTCGTCGGAGCGGCCCCCATGGCGGAATCGGTTGCCGGCGCGGCCCTACTCGGCGGGCTCGGCCGGCGGTTCGGGCTCATCGCCCGAGTCGTCGGTCTGTGCGTCGTCGGCGTCGGCCGGCGTCGGCACGAGATCCTCCGGCGGGGCGTCTGGCACCTCGACCGGCTCGATCATCTGGAGCGTGACCTCCTCGTCCCCGTCGAGGTGGTCGACGAGCACGGTCGCTCCCGGCTCGAGCGAGCGCCCGAGCACATAGTCGGCCAGCGGATCCTCGATGTAGCGCTGGATCGCCCGCCGCAGCGGCCGGGCGCCCATCGTCGGGTCGTAGCCCTTCTCGACCATGAACTCCTTGGCCTTGTTCGTGAGCTCGATCGACACCTCGTGGATCTTCATCTGCTCGCGCAGACGCTTCATCAGGAGGTCGACGATCATCTGGATCTCGTCCTTGGTCAGCTTCTGGAAGACGATGATCTCGTCGATGCGGTTCAGGAGCTCGGGCCGGAAGACCTTCTTCACGTCGCCCATGATCCGGTTCTTCATGTCCTCGTACGAGACGCCCGTCTCGGACTCCTCGACGCTGAACCCGAGCTGCGTGTTCTTGGCGATCGAGGCGGCGCCGATGTTCGAGGTCATGATGACGATCGTGTTGCGGAAGTCGACGTGCCGGCCCTGGGCGTCGGTCAGGCGACCCTCCTCGAGCATCTGGAGGAGGATGTTGAAGACGTCCGGGTGGGCCTTCTCGATCTCGTCGAGCAGCACGACGGAATACGGCTTGCGGCGCACGGCCTCGGTCAGCTGGCCGCCCTCGTCGTAGCCGACGTAGCCAGGAGGCGAGCCGACCAGCCGCGACACGGCGTGCTTCTCCATGTACTCCGACATGTCGACCTGGAGCATCGCGTCCTCGTCGCCGAATAGGAACTCGGCGAGCGTCCTGGCCAGCTCGGTCTTCCCGACGCCCGAGGGGCCGAGGAAGATGAACGAGCCGGTCGGCCGCTTGGGGTCCTTGATCCCCGCGCGGGCGCGGCGGATGGCCTTCGAGACGGCCTGGATGGCGACGTCCTGGCCGATCATGCGCTTGTGCAGCTCCTCCTCCATCCGGATGAGGCGCTGCGACTCGGCCTCGGTGAGCTTGAAGACCGGGATGCCCGTCCACATCGAGACGATGTCCGCGATCTCCTCCTCGCCGATCTGGGCCTGCTCCGACTCGCCGGACGACTTCCAGTTGTCCTCCATCTCGCGCTTCTTCAGCGAGAGCTTGCGCTCGGTGTCGCGCAGGTTCGCGGCCTTCTCGAACTCCTGGGCCTCGATCGCGGACTCCTTCTCCTTGCGCACGGTCTCGATCTCGTCGTCGAGCTCCTTGTGCACAGGGGGCGCCGTCATGAGCTTGATCCGCATGCGCGACGCGGCCTCGTCGATGAGGTCGATGGCCTTGTCGGGCAGGTGCCGCTCCTGGATGTAGCGCGACGACAGCTCGGCGGCGGCCTGGAGGGCCTCGTCGGTGATGCCGACGCGATGGTGGGCCTCGTAGCGGTCGCGGAGGCCGCGCAGGATCTGCACGGTGTCCTCGATCGACGGCTCATCCACCTTGATCTGCTGGAACCGGCGCTCCAGCGCCGAGTCCCGCTCGAGGTACTTGCGGTACTCGTCGAGCGTGGTGGCGCCGATCGTCTGGAGCTCACCGCGCGCCAGCGCCGGCTTCAGGATCGAGGCCGCGTCGATCGCGCCCTCGGCCGCGCCCGCGCCGACGAGGTTGTGGAGCTCGTCGATGAACAGGATGATGTCGCCCCGCTGGCCGATCTCCTTCATGACCTTCTTCAGCCGCTCCTCGAACTCGCCGCGGTACTTCGAGCCGGCGACGAGGGCGGCCAGGTCGAGGGTGTAGATCTGCTTGTTCTTGAGCAGCTCGGGCACCTGGTTGGACGAGATCCGCTGGGCCAGGCCCTCGACGACCGCGGTCTTGCCGACGCCGGGCTCGCCGATCAGCACGGGGTTGTTCTTCGTGCGCCGGGAGAGGATCTGCATCACGCGCTCGATCTCGTTCATGCGGCCGACCACCGGGTCGAGCTTGCCCTCGGTGGCGAGCTTCGTCAGGTTGCGGCCGAACTGGTCGAGCAGCTTCGAGCTCTTCTGGCCCTTCTCGGTCGCGCCGGCGCCCGCGCCCTGGCGGCGCCCCGGGCCGGACAGCATGCGGATGATCTCGTTTCGGATCCGCTCGGCATCGGCGTCGAAGTCGAGCAGGATCCGGGCGGCAACGCCCTCGTTCTCGCGCACGAGGCCGAGCAGGATGTGCTCGGTGCCGATGTAGTTGTGGCCCAGCGACAGGGCCTCGCGCAGCGCCAGCTCGAGCACCTTCTTCGCGCGCGGCGTGAACGGGATCTGGCCCGTCGTCACCTCGTCGCCCTGGCCGACGATGCGGGCGACCTGCGCGCGCACCTCCTCCACGGTGATGTCGAGGGTGTCGAGCACCCGCGCTGCCAGCCCCTCCTCCTCGCGCAAGAGGCCGAGCAGGATGTGCTCGGTGCCGATGTAGTTGTGCTTGAGGGTCCGCGCCTCGTCCTGCGCAAGCACGACGACCTGGCGGGCACGCTCCGTGAACCGTTCAAACATCTCCGTGCCCCCTTTCCGTGCAAGTCGTTGAATTCATCATTTCTGAAAATGGCTCGACCCGGAACGTCAAGCGGCCGTCTTCGGTCGCCTTCGGTCCCGGTTGGGGAGTGAAGCCGGCTGGACTATAGCACCGGCCCCGATCACCCCAAGTGCGGTGTGATGCCCACTCATCGGCCGCAGGCGGGGCGTTCTTGAGCGCCTCACTGGCGCGTGAACGGCAGCATGGTCGTGAGCCAGCTGATGAGCGCCGACGGGTTTCGCGTCTGGGTCATGACCTCCCCGGGGCCGGTGAACTCGAACACAAGCCCCTCGCCGCTCTTCATGGACGCCACCGTGCCCGCCACGCGGCGGGTCGACATCTGCACGGTGTCGTCGTACGCGACCATGTGGCCCGAGTCGACGACCACCTTCTCGCCCGGGCCCAGAGCGATGGTGTCGAGCGCGCCGTAGCACGCGGCGACGACCTCGCCCTCGCCCGACGCATGCACGAGGAAGCCGCCCTCCCCGCCGGTCAGGTTCTGGAACCCACCCCACCGGGTGTCGATCTCGACGCCTCCCTCGCACACCAGGAACGCCCCGCGCGAGAGGTTGAGCGTCTTCCCTCCACCCACCGTGCGGACGATGGCGTCGCCGGGCAGGTTCGCGGCGCAGTCGACCCAGCCGCCCTGCGGCGGAGCCGTGTACGTCGTGATGAAGAGCGACTCGCCGCCGAGCACGCTTCGCTTGAGCGACTTCATGAGCCCACCCTGCATCTTGGCCTCGACCCCCACGCCGTCCGACGTTGCCATCATCGCCCCGGACTCGGCGCGGACGGTCTCCCCGCCGGCCATGGTGCACCGGACGACGGCGAACGAGGGCGTGTGCCTGACCTGGACGTCCATATGGCTCCTTCCGCTGGGTGGCCGCAGGCTACACGGGCTGTCCGCGCGGGTGGACATCGCCTTGGAAATGCGCGACTATCCGCGGCGTGCGCTACACGGTCGAGCACTTCCGAGCGGTGGAGGCGGACGAGCTTCCTCTCGGCGTCGCGTACGTCCCGACGGGCCGGGTCGACCAGGTCGAGGCGCACGATCCCCCGGCCGCCGCGGCCATCGCGCTCTCGGAGGCCGACGACCTGATGGACGTCGACCTCGTGAGCTACGACCCCGGGGACGACCTCTACGGTGTCGCAGGCGACGACGAGGCGGTACGGGTGAAGGCGTCTTGACGCCCGCCGAGGGCTGGGTCGACGTCCCCGGCGGTCGCGTGCGGTACTGGTCGTACGGCGACGGCCCGGCTGCGCCGCTCCTGTGCCTGCACGGCGGCCCCGGAGCCCCGCACGACTACCTCCTGCCGTTCTCCGAGCTCGGAGACGAGCGCCGCGTGGTCTTTTACGACCAGCTGGGGTGCGGGGAGTCCGACAAGCCTGACAACCGCTCGCTGTGGACCGTCGAGCGGTTCATGGACGAGCTGACCGCGGTGCGCGAAGCGCTCGGCCTCGACCGCGTCCACTTCTTCGGGAGCTCGTGGGGCGGCATGCTCGCGATGCAGTACGTCCTTGACCGCGGCCGGCCTCCGCTTTCGCTCGCGATGGCGGGCAGCCCAGCCTCCTCACCGCGCTGGAACGAGATCTGCCAGGAGCTCCTCGACGAGATGCCGGCGGAGGAGCGCGAGGAGATCGAGCGGCTCGAGAACGACGGTCAGATGGAGTCGCCGGAGTACGAGGAGGCGATGATGCCGTTCTACCGCCGCCACGTCTGCCGCCTCGACCCCTGGCCCGACTTCGTCGTCCGCTCGTTCGACCGGATGGCGACACCGATCTACCACTACATGGCCGGGCCGAGCGAGTTCCGCATCATCGGGACGCTGCGCGAGTGGGACATCATGGACCGGCTGGGCGAGATCTCCGTGCCAACGCTCGTGAGCGGCGGCGAGTACGACGAGTGCCGCCCGTCGCATCTGCGCGAGATCCACGAGCTCATCCCCGGGAGCCGGCTCGAGATCATCCCGGACGGCTCGCACCTGTGCTTCGCCGAGCATCCGGAGGTCTACATGCCGATGCTCCGCGAGTTCCTCGCCGCCCACGAATGAACGTGGGGGGAGCAGGCTCCCCCCACGAGCCCCCCACATCCGCACTCCGTCGTAGGTGCGAGGCCCGGAGCTCAGCTCCGGGCCTCAGGCGTTCGAGGCAGTGCAAAAACGGGGTCAGACCCCAATTTTTCTCGCGACGCCCAGGATGTACGGCGCGGCGGTGATCGTTAGGAGCGAGGAGGACTGAAAGCCGCGCTCGATCCGGTCGAACTCGAAGCCGGCGCCGCGGATCGCTGCCTCGGTGTCGCGCGTCGTCTCGCAGCCGCCGAGCGACCGCGTCCAGAAGAGCGAATCGACCGCGTGCTGGATCGCGCGGAACGGAGCCCGTGGCGAGCGGACGTGCTCGTACACGCGCAGCTCGCCGCCGGGCACGAGCACGCGAGCGAACTCGCGCAGCGCCGCTGAAACGTCGGGCACGCTGCACAGGACCCAGATGCACACGACGGCATCGAACGTGCCGTCTTCGGCCGGCAGGCGTTCGGCGTATCCCTCGACCACGTCGATCGGCACCGCCGCCGCGGCCGCGCTCTCCGCGGCAGCGACGCGGGCGACCGGGTCGGGCTCCACCGCGAGCACCCGCTCAACCTCCGGCGGGTAGTGCTCGAACGCGGGCCCGCCCCCGCAACCGACCTCGATCACCCGGCCGCCGAGCCCGGCCAGGAGCCTCCCCCGGAGCGCCCGTGACGCCTCGTCGGGCCGGCGCTCCTCACGCCGCTCGAGCAGGCGGGCGAACCGCGACTGCCCCGGCCCGTAGAGCGTCCCCTCCGGCACTACACGTCCAGCGCCGGCAGGCCGTCGATCGAGCGCAGGTTGTGCTCGGCCCTGTAGGCCGCGATCGCCCCCGCGCCGCCCCGCGCGAGCTTGCGCTCGACCCAGAGCGCCTGCTGCGGGCGGTCGCCGACCGCCTCCATGAGCGGCACGCCGTAGCCGCACGAGTCGGCGACGCGCTCGACGTCGACCACGACGATCGAGCGGCGGGCCGGCCCGGTCGTGTACGCATCGCGGATCTGGAACTCGCCCGAGAGCTCGTCGAACTCCGCATCACCGGCCGCTACGATCCGCCCCCGGCCGTAGATCCGCAGGATGCGCGGGGGCCCGGCGAAGGCGCACAGCATGATCACGATCCGGCCGTTCTGGCGCAGGTGCGCGATCGTCTCGGCGCCCGAGCCGACCAGGTCGAGGTAGGCGACCCGGCGCGGGCCGAGCACGCGCAGGCTCTCGATCGGGCCTTTGGGTGAGCAGTTGACGTGGCCGCCGTCCCCCGACGGCGCCGTGGCGACGAAGAACAGCTGCTGGGCGGCGATCCAGCCGGTCAGCCTGTCGTCGATCTCGTCGAAGACCTTGCCCATCTAGTCCCCCCGGTCGCGCAGGGTCGGGAACAGGATGACCTCGCGGATCGAGCGCAGGCCGGTGAGCGCCATGAGCAGCCGGTCGATGCCGATCCCGACACCGACGGTCGGCGGCATGCCGTACTCGAGCGCCAGCACGTAGTCGTCGTCGACCTGCCCGAGCGCCTCGAACCGGGCGCGCTGGTCGGCGGGATCGTTCAGCTCGGTGTACCCGTTCCCGAGCTCCATACCGACGCAGAACGCCTCGAACCGCTCGACCAGCCCGGGATCGCCCGGCGTGCGCTTGGCCAGCGGCGAGAGCTCGACCGGGTAGTCGACCACGAACGTCGGGCGCTCGATCGCCGGCTCGACGAAATGGGAGAGCAGATGGTCGACCGCGTCGGCCCATGTCTCGTCGGCGGTCGTGTCGATGTCTGCCGCGCGCAGGTGGGCGACCAGCCGGTCGCGGTCGCGGTCCGCCATCGGATCGATCCCGGCGTGCTCGTGGATCGCCTCGCGCAGCGGGACGCGCGGCCACGGCGGGGTGAGGTCGATCTCGCTCCCGGCCGCCGCTCCTGCCGCCGCGATGACGCGCTCCACGCGCTCCATCCCGACCTCGTAGGCGCCGTAGGCCTCGTACCACTCGAGCATCGTGAACTCGGGGTTGTGCTTGAACGACACGCCCTCGTTACGGAAGTCCTTGGCGATCTCGTACACCCGCTCGAGGCCGCCGACGATCAGCCGCTTCAGGTAGAGCTCGTCGGCGATGCGCAGGAAGAAGTCGCGCTCGAACTCGTTGTAGTAGGTCGTGAACGGCTGGGCCGAGGCGCCGCCGTAGATCGGCTGCAGGATCGGGGTCTCGACCTCGACGAACCCGTCACCGTCGAGCACGGAGCGCATCGCCGTCACCACCCGGGAGCGGGCCATGGCGAGCCGGCGCGAGTCCTCGTTCACGATCAGGTCGACGTACCGGTGCCGGTAGCGGAGCTCGATGTCGGTCAGGCCGTGCCACTTCTCGGGCAGCGGCCGCAGGCATTTCGCCAGCATGTGCCACTCGGCCACACGCAGGCTCAGCTCACCACGGCGGCTCACGAACACGTCGCCCGCGGCGGCGATCACGTCGCCCAGGTCGGTGTCGGCGAGCGCGGCGTAGCGCTCCTCGCCGAGCCCGTCGAGACTGGCGTGAAGCTGGAGCCGCCCGGTCCGGTCCGCGAGATCGAGGAACATCGCCTTGCCGTGGCCTCTGCGCGCCGCGATCCGCCCTGCAACGGCCAGCCGGGTGTCCGTCTCGGCCCCGGCCTCGAGGTCGCCGAACCGCTCGCGAAGCTCGGCGACGGGGACGCGGGCGGGCGTGCGAGCCGGATATGGATCGACGCCGGAGGCCCGCATCGCGTCCACCTTGGCGATGCGGTCGGCCCGGATCCGGTCCTCGGCGTCGCCGCTCACCGCGACAGAATATGCGTTCGCCGCGCGGACATGGCAGGCTACGGATATGAGGCGGTTGGGAGTCCTTGTCGCGACGGTGGCGGCACTGAGGTCAGCGCGAGCCCGGCCGCGGCCGCCGACCCGACGATCCCAGCCAACGACCTCAAGGCAATCCGTTCGGTTCTCGACGCCTGGATCCCCGCCGTCGTCGCGCGCCACAAGCCCATCGCCGCCTACGACCTCGCGACCCCCGCCCTGCGGTCGACCACCTCGCGCGACCAGTGGCGGCACGGCGAGCTGCCGGTGGCGCCGTATCCCGCGAGCGGCAGGCACTACGGCATCCGCCCGATCCGCGTGACGCCCGACGACATCTTCTTCGACCTGATGCTTCAGCCCCGGAAGGGCAGCAACGCCGGCGTCGCGGTCTTCACGACCGAGATGCAGCGCGTGAACGGCCACTGGCTCGTCGCGGAGATGTACACGACGGCGCAGTTCGCCGGGCCCGGCGAGCAGCGGTCGATCACAGCCGAGCCGGACCTCGGCCCGCACAAACAGGGCGTCAGCCAGCGGACGGTCCTCGGGAACGGCTGGATGATGATGCTTGTCGGGGTGATCCTGCTGCCCCTGATCGCCGCGCCCATCGCCTTGTTCATCGCCTGGCGCCGCGGCCGAGCGCCGAGCGTCGACGAGGAGACGCGCGCCCGGGCCGCGATGCCCTGGCGCTAGCGGCCGCTGCTAGGCGGCCTTGATGTCCATGATCTTGAGGCGGATCGCCCCGGCGGGCACCGACACTTCGACCGTCTCGCCCTTCTTGTGGCCGATGAGCGCACGGCCGACAGGCGACTCGTTCGAGAGGCGCGAGTTGGCCGGATCGGCCTCGGCCGAGCCGACGATCTCGTAGGTGTCGACGTCGCCGTGGTCGACGTCCTTCACGCGAACGCGCGTGCCGACTGACACCACATCCGTGGCGATGTCCTTGGGATCGATGACGCGGGCGGCGCGCAGCTGCTCTTTGAGCCGAGCAATGCGGTGCTCGAGCAGCGCCTGCTCGTTCTTGGCGTCGTCGTATTCGGAGTTCTCGGAGATGTCGCCGAATTCGCGTGCCTCACGGATGCGGTCGGCGACCTCGCGACGCTTGGTGGTCTCGAGCTCCTCGATCTGCTGCTTCAGCTTCTCGTAGCCCTCGGAAGTGAGGATGACGTCCTTGTCCACAGCCAGCCCTTCTGCCCCCTATCTGCACGAAAACGGTGTCGCCGGATTTCGCCGTTTTGCAGCGGTTTCTCGTCCGGCTGGCACCGAGGGAGGCGGGATTATAGGCAACCTGCCACACCGGGTCAACCGGTTCGCCCGGCCCTCCGGCGTGAGCCTCTACGATGCCCAGCGGTGAGCGATCTCACACAGCCGTGGGCGATCGGGGATGTCGTCATCCCGTCGCGGATCGTACTCGCACCGATGGCGGGCGTGTCGGTGCAGGCGTTCCGGCGCCAGGGACGCCGGTTCGGCGCCGGCCTGGTCTGCTCGGAGATGGTCTCGGCCGCCGGTCTGGCCCATGCGAACGAGCGGACGCTCGGATACCTGCGGATCGCGCGTGACGAGCATCCACTGGCGGTGCAGATCTTCGGCTCAGAGCCCGGACGGATGGCGGAAGCGGCCCGCATGGTCGTCGCCGCCGGGGCCGACATCGTCGACATCAACTTCGGCTGTCCCGTGCGCAAGGTGACCAAGACCGGCGCAGGCGCGAGCGCCCTCTCCGACCATGATCTGGCATGCGGGATCGCGCAGACGGTCGCCGAGGCGGTCGACGTGCCGGTCACGGTGAAGATGCGCCGCGGGGTCGACAACGGGTCGCGCGACGCGCTCGGGCTCGGGCCGAGGCTCGAGGCGGTCGGAGTGGCGTCGCTGACGCTCCATCCGCGATCGGCGAAGCAGATGTACACGGGGACCGCCGACCACACGCTCACGGCCGAGCTCGTGGAACGCGTGGGCATCCCGGTCGTCGCGTCCGGCGACGTCGTCGACCGCCGAAGCGCCGCCCGCGTGCTCGACTCGACCGGCGCCGCGGCCGTCATGGTGGGGCGTGGTGCCCAGGGCCAGCCGTGGACGCTCCAGGAGATGGCCGACCGCGGCGCCGAGCGTCCCGAGCCGGGCGAGGTCGTGGCCGAGCTGATCCGCTTCATGCGCGAGGTCGAGCGCGAGATGGGCGACCGGGCGGCCAGCTTCCTGCGCAAGTTCTACGGCTGGTACCTGCGCGGGATGCCCGACGCGAAGTCCGTCAAGCCCGAGCTGACGTCGGCCCCGACCGTCGCCGAGGCCGAGGCCGCGCTCCTGCGGTTCTGCCCGGAGGCCCGCCAGCGCCTGGCCGGGCACGAGGCCGAGCTCGCGCTCCTCCCCGACACGGAGTCGGACCGTCTGCTCGACCTCCCGATCTCGATCTACGGCGGCGGGTAACACGGAAGCTCACTCGAGCGGCTACGGCCGCCGGGCGATGAAGACGTGCATTCGGTGGTCCGCCGTGACGTCCGCCGGCGTGTAGTCGCCCTCGACGCGCACGTCGGCAAACCCGGCCGCCTCCAGCATCGCGACCATCTCGTTGACGCCGTACCAGCGCTCGACGAGGCGGTGGTCCTCGCTGCGAACGACCGCGCCGTCCTGCAGGAGGTCGTAGCGCAGGTCGAGCGTGAACGCCTGTCCCAGCGGATCGGCCTCGACGAGGCGCCGGCTGACGGCGATCGCATCGCCGTTCGGGAGGGGCGTCGTGTCGCGGGTCGTCCACGCGCCGGGACGTGACCGGTCCGCGTCCGCGCACCGCCTCCACACCTCGGTCATCGCCCAGCCGGCCTCGACGTCGACGGCCAGCGTGCCGCCCGGCTCGAGGTGGCGGTGGAAGCGCCGGAGCGACTCCAGATCGTCGGCACGGGTGCCGTTCAGGCCGAACGTCCCGCACGAGACGATCGTCCGGTAGCGGCGCGGGATGTCGAGCTCGGCGGTTCCCTGGAGATGGAGCGACGGCGTGACGCCGTCCGCCTGTGCCCGCGCCCGGCAGAGGTCGAGCATGTCGGGCGAGATGTCGCACCCGTCCACGTCGAGCCCGGCCCGCAGGTACTGGCAGAGCAGCCGGCCCGGCCCGCAGCCGGCGTCGAGGGCCGGCTGGCCGCTGCGCTCGATGATCTCGCGGTAGTACGCGACGTCGGGGGCGTCGTCGCGGTTCACGACCTGGAAGAGCAGGGCGGCCAGGCCGCGGTGGAAGTCCGGGCCACCGGTCACGGCGCCGTGGCGACCACGTCCGTGACGAAGGCCGCGACCGCCGCGGCAAGCCCCGCGCCGATCGCGCGGCCGTCTCGCTCGCCGCCCGGAACGCGGAACGAGTGGTCGCCGCCCTCGACCTCGAGGAGCCGGGCGCGCGGGCCGAGGCGCTCGATGGTCTCGGCCAGGAGCCCGGGCTGCGCGAATGCGTCACGCGATCCCTGGAGGAAGAGCATCGGGACCGAGACGTGCTCGAGGTGCTCCCGGCGGAGCTTCTCGGGGTGCCCGGGCGGGTGCAGCGGATAGCCGAGAAAGACGAGCGCCTCGGCGGGCATCCCCTCCGCCACGGCCATCGAGGCGATCCTCCCGCCCAGCGACTTCCCGCCGGCCACGAGCGGCAGGTGGGCGCGCGCGGCCACCGCGGCGCGCGCCAGCCGCCAGGTCTCGACCAGCGCCGGCGCCGGGTCGGGCGACTTGCGGCCCGCGTGGATGTAGGGGAAGTCGAACCGGGCGACGGCGAGGCCGAGATCGACGAGCGCGCCGGCGATACCGGCCATGAACGGCGACTCCATGCCGGACCCCGCGCCGTGGCCGAGGACGACGACCGCGCCGGCTCCGGGCGGAACGTCGAGGACGCCTGCGGTGGGCCCGCGGGGCGTCTCGAGCGTGAACGGCTGGCTCATCCCGGACACGCTACAGTTTGGATCCAAACAATGACGCGGCTCGCAGACCCCTATCGCGATCTGGACGTCATCGACCGCCGCGCGCCGCGCGCCAACCAGCTCGTCATCGGCGTGCTCGCGGTCGTGGCGTTCCTCACCGGCTGGTGGCCGATCCTCGGCCTGCTCGCGCTCCAGCTCGTCGTCGGCATCACGCTGGGCCGGCGCTGGTGCATCGCCTGCGTCGCCTACTTCGAGCTCGTCCAGCCGCGGCTCGGCGAGGGCCCGCTCGAGGACTCGCGCTCGCCGCGGTTCGCAAACACGATGGGCGCCGTCGTCCTCACGGCGGCGACCGCCGCGCTGGCCGCGGGATACTCCACGGTCGGCTGGGCCCTCGGGCTGCTCGTCGCGGCGCTCGCGCTCCTCGCCGCGTTCACGGGGTTCTGCACGGGCTGCGAGATCTACCGGCTCGGCGCGCGCCTGCGCGGCGTCGGCCACGGCGAGCTTCGCCGGATCGACCGGGCGGACGTCGGCGAGAGTGGCGGCGAGGTGGTCGTCCACTTCACACACCCGCTCTGCTCCGACTGCCTGGCGGTGGAGCGTCGGCTCCGGGCCGAGGGACGCACGCTCGTCACGGTGGACGTGCGCCGTCGCCCCGACCTCGCACGCAAGTACGGCATCGGGATCGTCCCGACCGCGGTGGCCGTCGCGGCCGATGGGGCGATCACGGCGCGGCTGGCCTGACGGCGACCGCCGGCCACCCGTCGGCCAGGCGCAGGTCGAGCCCGCCACCGGGCCTGCAGTCCGGGGAGCGGTACGAGCCGGGCAGATCGGGATAGAGATGCGTCCAGTCGAGCGACGCCATCCATCTGGCGTAGGCCGCATCGACACCGAGCAGCTCGGCGGCGCGCGTGGTGGTCTGAACGGCGTCGCACTCGGCCCGGGCCTCGCTCGGCCCGGCCGCTCCAAGATGGGCGGCCTCGTGGGCCAGGACATGGGCGGCCGCCACGTCCTCCCATGTCGCCTTGCCGAATCGGTGCGTCGGGCCGTAGGCCAGCCTGTCCAGCGGGGCGCAGACGCTCGGAGGCAGGTTGACCGTCCCGGTTGCGAGGTCGGCGAATCCGCCCGTCTCGACCGGGTCGAGGACCGTGACCTTGGGCCAGTCGGCCGCCGACCAGCACCTCACCTCGACCGTCCGCCCGGCGAGGGCCGACGCAGCCCGCCCCAGCACCGGTTCGACCCGGCTCTGGGACGAGGCCGCCGCGATCACCGGAAGCGGCTGTGTCGCGTACGCACGGACGGCGGCGAGCGTCTCGATCCCGAGCAGGGCTGCCGCGGCAGAGAGCAGGCCCGCGAGCACGAGCGCCCATCGGAATCGCCGCCGGCGCGGGCGGATCGCCGGGGCGGGCACCGCCACAAGACGCGGCGTGCCGGGGCGGTGGCACGATCCTTCCGGCCAGTGCAGGTGCCAGCCGCGGCCGCTCTCGAGCGCCGCCACGCCGGTGCCGCGGCCGAACGACCATCCCCCGAACGAGGCGACGCCCGTCCCCCACACTGCCAGCGCCGTCCCGCCACCCTCGCCTGTGGCCGCAAGGCCGACGAGCACGACAGATGTGAGGAGCGAGAAGCGCGGAATCCTCCGGGCGGGCGCCACCTGCACCTCGACGTTCGGATGCGCTCCGGCCGTGTCGATCGTCCGCCGCCACGTTCGCACCTGACGCCGGCCGGCGACGAACCCGACCCACAGGTCGAAGACGAGGAGCGCCCCCAGGAAGGGCCACAGGCGCAGATTGTGGACGCAGAGGCCCAGGGCGACGGCGACCGCCGCCAGGGCGAGCCGCCAGCGGGCCGCGAGGTCCGCCGTCGTGGCGACGTATGTCACCGCGACGCCGCGCGGACCACGGGCGCGCGGCGAGCGAGCGCTGCCGCATGCCCGCGGCGAACAGCACCTCGACGCCGCGGTGGCGCTCCACCCGCCGGATCCGCCAGGCGGCCGCCGCCGCGCCGCAGGCCGTCCATGCCGCGGTCACGGCCGGCGCCCAGGCCGCGGCGGCAAGCGCCTGGCCCGGCGTGCGTCCGCCGCCGGCGATCACGATCGCCGGCCACGCCACCCAGGCCCGGGCGAGCAGCGCGCCGGCCAGGCGGTGGAGGGCCGGCTGCGGTGCCGGCCCGGGAGGCTCATGTGGCTCCGGGCCGCCGAGCCGGTACTCGCGGCGCACGGTCGCGGCGAGCTGCAGGAGCGCGCCGCCGGCGCCGCCCGCGAGCACCCAGACTGCGAGGCCGGCGACGG
Organism: uncultured Actinomycetes bacterium; assembly: GCA_963709425.1. Lineage (GTDB taxonomy): Bacteria > Actinomycetota > Thermoleophilia > Gaiellales > JAICJC01 > JAICJC01. Next base: position 542,313 of record CAVPWG010000004.1, read on the forward strand.
ACGCCTCCGCCGCCAGCGACGCGGCGACGCCCGCGAGCGCAAACGCGACGACGAGCGCCGCCGCCGCCCGCGCGAGCCCGCTCCACCACTCCGCCGCACTGCACAGCGTCGGGTCGTCGTGGACGAACGCGATCGACGGCCGCGGCCCGCCCTCGCTCACCAGCGTCCCGGTCACCGTGCCCATCTCCAAAGGGTGTCGGCAACCGGGGGGTGCCGCATCACCTGAACGGGTCAGAGCCGGGGGTGTTCCGCTCCCAGATGAGCCGGAGGCCCTCGAGCGTGAGCAGCGGCTCGACGTGATCGACGGTCTGGCAATGAGGCGCGACGAGGGCCGCCATTCCGCCGGTCGCGACCGCGACCGCCTCACCGCCCAGCTCCGTTCTGAAACGCCGCACGAGGCCGTCGACGAGCCCGGCGAAGCCGAAGATCGCCCCGGACTGCATGTTCGTGTCGGTGTTCAGGCCGATGGCCCGCTCCGGCGCACGGAGCTCGACCTTCGCGAGCCGCGCGGCCCGGTCGCGGAGGGCGTCGGTCGCAACCTGCACGCCCGGCGCGATCGCGCCGCCCACGAAGTCGCCCGTCGCCGAGACGGCGTCGAAGTTGATCGCGGTCCCGAAGTCGACGACCACACACGGGCCGCCGTAGCGCTCGAAGGCCGCAGCGGCGTTGGCGATCCGGTCGGGACCCACCTCGTCCGGGCTGTCGACGCGCACGCCGACGCCCGTCTCCACACCCGGGCCGACGACGAGCGCGCGCCACCCGAGCCGCTCCTGCGCCACGGCGACGTATTCGGTCGAGAGCGCCGGGACGCCCGAGGCCAGGCAGAGGCCGGTCACGTCGCCGAGCGACCGGCCGCGCAGCTCGAGCAGGCCGCGCAGCTCGAGTGCGAGCTCGTCGGCGGTGTGCGTGCGGACGGTGGTTATGCGCCAGTGCTCGACGAGCGTCTGGCCGTCGTAGAGACCCGCGACCGTCTGGGTGTTACCGGCGTCGAGCGCGAGCAGCATCGGTCACTCGTCGGAGAGCTCGAAGCCGGGCGGGAACGTGGTCGCGATCTCGCTCTCGGGCTTCAGCTCCTCGATGGTGACATCCTGGGTGGTGTGCACCTCCGCCCGCGGGATGATCCGGCTGGGCCGGTTCTTGTCCCAGACCCATACGTCCTCCATCGTCAGGTGCACGAGCGGATAGGTGGGCTGGTTCGCGGTGTCCATCTCGAGCCGGTTGCACAGGTATGTCGCCTCGGCCGTGAGGACGCAGTACTTGAAGAGGCCGAAGACGGTGGCGTACTCCTTCTTCAGGCGCAGCTCCAGCTCCGCGTCGAACTCCTCGAGGTCTTCGATGTAGGCCATGGCGACAGTCTAGATGGTGCCGCGAGCGGCCCAGGCGCGGGCGATGAGCCGGATCGACCCGTCACCCTCGACGGGCAGCGTCTCGCGGAGCCGCTCGCGCAAGGCCTCACGGCGCTCCTGCGGCAGCTTGACGCAGTAGCCGGGCGCAGGCCCCTGGCCGCCCTCGAACGGCGTCCAGTAGTCGTCGAACCCGGCGAAGACGGTCGCCACGTCGATCCCGCGCGTCGCGACGTCCTGAAGGCCGGCCCCAATGAAGAGCGCCTCGAGTGAAGGCGGGTTGCACCCGGCCATCCGACGGCCTTCGGCGAGGTCGGCCGCCGCCGGGTCGAGCTCGACGGCGGCGTCCCAGAAGCGCCGCATCAGCTGCATCTCGCCGGCGTAGTCCCACACGTAGCCCGCAACGACGCCGCCTGGCCGGACCACGCGCGCCATCTCGGCGACGCCGCGCGCGGGGTCGGGGAGGAAGTTGAGGACAAGGCTGCTCGCGACGGCGTCGAACGCATCATCCAGCTGATCCAGGCCCTGCGCGTCGCCGATGGCGAAGGAGGCCCTCGGATCGGCCACCCGCGAGCCGGCATACGCGACGAATGCGGCCGACGTGTCGACGCCGACCACCGACGCGGGCTCCGCGACCGCAAGCAGCGTCTCCGTGAGCGCGCCCGAACCGCAGCCAACGTCGAGCCAGCGGCCGCCCGGCGGAACGTTCAGCCAGTCGACGAACTCGCGCGCGACGAGCCGGCTCCACCGGCCGACGTAGCGCTCGAGGCGCTCGGCATCGTCCCAGACATCCGCGGGCATCGGGAGCGAGATTACACGGAGGGCATCCGCGGGGAGTGGGATAGCCTCGCACGATGGCGGCGGGCTTCTCCGGTGATCGCGCGCGCGTCGGCGTGGCCGTGGCGTTCCTCGGGCATGCCGTCATCTTCGGAACCTGGGCGTCACGCGTCCCGGCCGTCAAGCATGCTCTCGGTCTGAGTGACGCCGAGCTCGGGCTGGCTTTCTTCGGGATGGCGGCCGGAACGCTCATGGGAAGCCGGATGGGCGGCGCGCTCGCGTCCCGGGTAGGCGCCTGGCGCGTCGTGCGGGTGGGGTTACCGGTTCTCGCCGCGGCACTGATCCTCGCCGCCGCCGCCGGCGATCAGGCGACGTTCACAGCCGCGCTCGTCGGCCTCGGCACCACAGCGGCCGTGGTGGACGTCGCGATGAACTCCGAAGCTGTCGTCGTGGAGCGCGTCCGCGGCCAGCCCCTCATGTCCGGATTCCATGGGTTCTGGAGCATCGGGTTGATGGTCGGGGCGGTCGCAGGGATCGGGGCAGCGGCGCTCGACCTCCGCCCGGTCGTGCACTTCGCGCTCGCCGCGGCTATCGTCGCCGCAGGATCGGCGCCGTTCCTGGCCCGACTCCCGCACCGCTCGGTCCCGAACCGCACTGCCGACGCCGCGGGCGGGTGGTCCCCGAAGCTCGTCGTGCTTGGTCTCATCGGCTTTTGCTCGTTCTTCGCCGAGGGAGCGGCAGCCGATTGGAGCGCCGTCTACCTGCGCGACCGGGCGGGCGCGGGCGCTGCTGTCGCCGCGGCGGCGTTCGCGAGCTTCTCGCTTGCGATGGCCGTCTCCCGGCTCGGAGGCGATCGGCTGGCGGCCGGCTTCGGCCCGGTAAGGCTCGCCCGTGCGGCCAGCATCACGGCGGGGCTCGGCCTCGCCCTCGCCCTCCTTGTCCCAACCTCCGTCGCGGGCCTGCTCGGCTTCGCCCTTCTCGGAGCTGGGATCGCACCGATCGTGCCCACGGTCATTAGTGCTGCCGCCGGGGCGCGGCTCGGGACCCCGGAAGCCGTTGTTTCTCGGGTCTTCGCTGTGGGCTACGTGGGCGGGATCATCGGCCCGGCTGTGATCGGGTTCACCGCGGGTCAGATCGGCCTGCGCGCCGCGCTCGTGATTCCTGTCTGCCTCATCGGCCTCATCGCGATAGCGTCCGGACGGCTCGCGACGGCAGCCGGCGGCGCCTGACCGCTACACGATCCCGGGAAGAAGCCGCTTGGTGCGGGCGGCGTAGTCCTCGTACGCCGGGAACTGGGCGCGGAGGTTCGACTCCTCGTAGTGCGTCCGCGCCACCTGGAGCCCGATGCAGACCAGCCAGGCGCCGGCGGCAGCGGCCGGGTGCCGCGACCCGACGACGATGCCGAGGGCCGCCGTGAGCTCGCCGAGGTAGAGCGGATGGCGCACCAGCCGGTACGGGCCGCGCACGACCAGGCCGCGGACGTCGGGCAGGATGCCGAAGCAGCGACCGAGGACGGCGACCGAGGCAAGCGAGAACGCGAGGCCGGCAAAGAGCAGCGAATCCGAGACCATGACGCGGATGCCGGCGCCGGCGTCGGCGCCGAAGAGGCCGACCGAGATCATCGTGAGCTGCGAGAGCAGCGCGACGGCGACGCCGACCGGCGCCCGTTCGCGACGGATCGGTGCGGGCCGGATGTTGATCAGCACCGTGAACATCACCCACAGCGCACCCGAGAGGACGTGGAAGGCCCCGCCCGAGACCGACGATGCCTGCATCGCGGCCTCCACCTGCACGACCACCATGATCGTGAAGAGCAGCGTCGGGATCGCGCGCGAGCCCAGAAGCGTGAGCACGTCGGGGATCGGGCCGGCGCGAGAGACGTATTCGGTCACACTCCGATCATCGGCGGGCGCGGCCCGCTACATGAGCGAAAGACCCGTCGGCTCGACGCCCTGCGGGTCGAGCGCGGCGAGCCACTCCTGGGCCGTCCGGCCGGCGAGCGGCAGATCGGGTGCGAGATCGCACAGCGGGCGCAGCACGAACTCGCGCTCGTGCGCACGCGGATGCGGCAGCGTCAGATGGGCGTCGGCACGGATCGCGTCCTCGTACCAGATCAGGTCGAGGTCGAGCGTGCGCGGTCCCCAGCGCACGTCCCGGACGCGCCCGTGCGCCGCCTCGACCGCGAGGAGGACGTCGAGTAGCGCGTCGGGGTCGAGCTCGGTGTCGAGCGCGGCGACGGCGTTCAGGAACGGCGGCTGGTCGGTGAGCCCGACCGGATCCGACTGGTAGAGCGGCGAGAAGCCCGATATCCGCCCGGCCCGGTGCGCGAGATCCGAGGCCGCCGTGCGCAGCGTCGAAGCAGGATCTCCCAGGTTGCCCCCGAATCCGACGTACGCTCGACTCACCCGCTTGGGTGCATTTCCCATATATCCCCTTAACGAACCGCTCACATTTGCCGATGTCCTGGCCAGGGTACGGGTGATTCGCGTTGGCCGTATCCGCTCCCGCTCTGACCAAGGATGGTGCCATGTCGACCCTCATGGAACTGACCATTGTGCTCGTCCTCTGCCCGGCCGCCCTGGCGATCTGGGCCGACGCGCGCTACCCCCAGCTGCGCCCGCGCGAGGTTCGGCGGACGACGATCCACCTCGGCATCGGCGGACTGCTGGCGTTCCTTGGCATGCGCCCCATCCTGGCCGCGATCGCGGCCGAGCTGTCCGGCCCCACCGGCAAGGCGACGGCGCTCCTCGCCGCCTGCCTCGTCATCACGTACTGCCTGACGGTGTCGGTCTGGATCTTCCGGCTCGCGTCCGAGACCGTCCGCGAAGGCCGCTAGTCCGGCCGGAGGCCGCCGCGGCCCGCCAAACCGGCGCGCGGCCGCGCTCAGACGCGCTCACACCATGACTTCGCGCAGGACGGCGGCCGCCTCCGCGCGAGTGCGTGCCTTCAGCTTGCGCAGGATCGCCTTCACGTGCCAGCGCACGGTCTCGGGCGACAGGAAGAGCCGATCGGCGATCTCGCCGGTCGTCTCGCCCGCTGCGATGTGCTGAAGGATCTCGAGCTGCCTGGGCGTGAGACGCTCGCGATGGGGAAGCTTCGAGGCGAGGAGCATGCGGCGCTGTGACTCGCGCACGTCGTCGATGAGGTGCGCTGCCATCGTCCGCGACAGGGCCGCCTCGCCCGAGAGGACACCGTTCAGCGCGACGGCGAGGCGCTCTGGCGGCTGGTCCTTGGTGAGGTACCCGGCGGCGCCGGCACGAACGGCGGCGAGCATGTCGGCGGGGTCGCGTGACTCGGTCAGGATCACGACCCGCGGAGCGGCGCCCTCCATCTCGGCGAGCCGGCGGACGAGATCGATCCCGCTGCCGTCCGCCAGCCGCAGGTCGGCAAGAACCAGGTCGGGCTGCGTACGCTCGGCCACCTCCGCCGCCTCGCGCACGCCTGAGGCGGCGCCGACCACCGTGAGGCCGCCCGCCTCGAGCACCGCGACAAGCCCACGGCGGAACAGCGGCTGGTCGTCGACGACCACGATGCGCACCTGCGACATGCCTCCGTTATACGTCGGAATTGCGGCCGGCGGAAGCCTCGGCGATCACCGCGACCTCGGCGAGTGGATGCGGAATCGGGACATCCGGCTTCGCGACCCGCACCCGCGCGCGGGTCACGCCGAAGCGGGCGACGAGGTCGTCGGCGATCACGGCGGCGAGCCGTTCCAGCAGCCGGTACGGGCCACCCTGAGCCAGCTCCACGACCCGGTCTGTGACCGCTGCGTAGTTGACCGCGTCGGCGAGGTCGTCGGTCTCGTCGGCCCGGGACGGCGGCGGGTCGAGCCACACGTCGATCACGAACGTCTGGCCCTGCTCGCGCTCCTCGTCGAGCACGCCGTGATGGGCGAACACCCGCAGGCCGCGGATCTCGATCCGGGCGCTCCTCACGGGGTCGCCTCTATCGCTCCCGCGATGGCGAGCGCATCGCGGGTCTCGCGCACGTCGTGCACTCGCACCATCCACGCCCCGTGCCGCACCGCCTCAACGTTCGCGGCCGCCGTCGCGACAGCCCGGGAGCGCTCGGCGTCCCCGATGATCGAGCCCAGGAACCGCTTGCGCGATACCCCGATCACCACCGGAGGGCCCACCGCGACGATCGCATCGAGGTGCCGCAGGAGCGAGAGGTTGTGCTCGCCGGTCTTACCGAAGCCTATGCCGGGGTCGATGCAGATCGCATCGTCCGCGATGCCGGCGTCCGTGGCCGCCTGGACGCGCTCGGCCAGGAACGCCGCCACCTCCGCCACCACGTCGTCGTAGCGCGGGTCGTCCTGCATCGTCTTGGGGTTGCCGCGCATGTGCATGAGGCACACGGGCACCCCGGCGCTCGCGACCACCTGAGCCATGCGCGGGTCGACCCGCATCGCCGACACGTCGTTCACGAACGACGCCCCCGCCGCGATGGCCGACTCCGCGACCACGGCCTTCGTGGTGTCGATCGAGATCGGCGCATCGGTCGCCTCGCGCAGGCCGCGGATCACCGCCAGCACGCGGGCCAGCTCGACGTCGGCCGGCACGGGGTCAGACCCCGGGCGGGTCGACTCGCCGCCGACGTCGAGCACGTCGGCTCCCTCGGCGACGAGCGCGACGCCGCGGGCGACCGCGGTGCCGGGGTCGAGGTACTCGCCGCCGTCCGAGAAAGAGTCGGGCGTCACGTTGATCACGCCCATCACCGCCGGAGGCGGGAACCGATCAGGCAGCGGGGCCACGAGCGGCATCCTAGAATGGCCCCGCCGACCACCTGCCGGAGGGCCTTGCCGTTTCACACGTCGCACACCGAGGTTGAGGCCGACCTGCTCCGGCAGGCGCTCGGCCCGGGCTCGACCGTGCTCGAGGCCGGGTGCGGGCGGACGACCCGCCTGGCGCGGTTCCGCGACAGGATCGACCGGCTCGTGGGCGTCGACCTCGATGAGTCGGGCGGGCGGACGAACGAGTCGCTCGACGAGTTCGCGGTCGCCGACCTGTGCGGCCCGCTGCCGTTCGAGGACGACGCCTTCGATCTCGTCTACTCGAACTTCGTCGTGGAGCACCTCGAGCGGCCGGCGGCCGCGTTCGCCGAGTGGTACCGCGTGCTTCGCCCGGGCGGTTCGGTTGTCGTCGTCACCAGCAACCGCTCAAACCCGCTCATGGCAGCGGCCCGCATGCTGCCGCAGGGCGTCCGGACCGCGATCAAGGGCCGCGGGCCGGGTGCCGCCGCTCGAGACGTCTTCCCGGCCCGCTACCGGGCCAACACGCCGGCGGCGCTCACCGCTCAGCTGGAGAGGGCGGGGTTCCGGCCCGTCCAGGTCGTCCCGGTCGCCACGCTCCACCGGTACGCGGGCGATCGGCGGTGGGCCGCTGCGGCGCTCCAGAACCTCGAGCGCGCGCTCCCGCCGCGGCGTCGTTCGACGATCGTCGCGTGGTATCGGCGGGCGGGCGCGACGGTCGGTTCCACGTCCGCGTGATGTCCTGGGCGGCGAGAACCGAGCCGCGCAAGGGCGCAGGGAGCGTCGATATTGGTCGAAATATCGACGCGACCGAGGACGCCGCGAGGCGACGGTTCGCAGCCGCAGCCCCACGACAAACCCGGCAACACACGACAGTCCGTCCAGGCGCGCGGGGACGTGGATGCGACCGTCTACCCGCGGTACGAGAGAGAAGTCGCCGTCGGCAGCAGCCGCTCGTAGCCGTAGCCGGTGATGGGCCGGTGGCCGGGCCGCCACAGCTCGGCCGAGTTGTTGTTGTCGAAGCCCATGGCGACGGTGGCGCCCATGTCGGCCAGGACGCTCGCGAACTTCGGCATCGTGAGGCCGGCGCCGCCCTTGCCGCCGATCAGGATCATCCAGCCCGAGTTTCCGGAGCGCACCAGCGCCGGACGCCAGCAGCCGCCGCCGCAGTCCCACTGCCACGGGTCGACCGAATCCGGCCGCGAGGAGATCGCCCGCCCGGCGTGGACGAGCATCGGCTTCCCGCCGGTCACGTCGGAGACGTTGCCCCAGCCGGCATCATCGGTCGCGGTATCGATGGCGGGCGAGGAGCTCTGGGCCAGCAGCGCGAGCGCAGGCGCCACGATCGGTGCCCGAGTACCAGCCGCGTTGTCCGTTCTCGCGAGGAGCAGCACGCCGCCTGCCGGGACGGTCACGCTTTCGCCGGGCTGGCACACCAGCGCCGCACATGCCGTCGCCGAGACGGGCATCGAGACCGGCCGACGGTCTGCACCGGGCTCCGTCAGGCGATACGCCACGACGGTCTCGCGGCTGTTCGAGCCCTGCGGGTTGCTGTACGGCAGGCTGCCCTGGAGCGCCGTCGCCAGCACGTCGGAGTCGACGACGACCCCAACCGCGTCGGCCGGGATCCTCACCGCCGCGCCGACGTGGGTGTAGGCCGCGACCTGGTCGCGTCGGATCGCGCTGCTCAGGCCCGAGGGCGCCGGGTTGAACGCGCCGACCGTGGCGGCGACGCCGCCGGGCAGGCCGAGCTTCATCGGTCGGGCCAGCGGGTGCCCGATGACGAACCGGCCGTCAGGCTTGTAGCCGACCGCGAGCGAGCCGCTTCCGGCGCGGTAGACCGTGTCGTCCGAAACGAGCAGGCCGCTCGTGATGCTCTGCGTCGGGCTCCAGTTCTTGTAGATCGAGTAGTCGCCGGTCATCGCCGCCACCATCCCGGGAGGCCCACCGGCCGATGCGAGGTGCGAGATCCGGTGGTCGGTGATCCAGCCGCTCGACTTGTCGTAGGCACCGAGCAGCGACGAGTGCAGGCCGACGTGCCTGTTCCCCAGCTTCCAGGTCAGCTTGTAGACCTCCTGGGCGCCGAAGACGCCGCGCACCGTGATGCGCGAGTGCACGAGCGTCACGCCGGGCTTCAGCGTCTTTCGCGAGATCACACGCTTCGTCGTGACCGGGCCGGCCCACGCGACGGTGCCGCTCGACATGACGATGAGGCCCACGAGACCGATCGCGAGCACGCGGGAGAAGAGCTTGGATGACACGCCAGGAAACCCCCTGCTGAAGCCGATGCGTACGAGCCTTATCGGCTCGCGGGGGAAACCGTCGGCCCCCTTCAGGGGGAGGGCGCACTACCCGAACCGGTGATCCGGCGATCCGTGAGGATCAGCTGGGCTGGGGCGACTCCGGCGGCTGGCCGGAGGCGATGTTGCCGGGCAGCGGGAGGCCGATGCCGCGGGCGCGGCCGGGCTCCTTGCGGGGCTGCTCGGCGACGGGCGTGTCGGACTCCTTGGGCTCCTGGTCGGCGAAGACCTCCTCGGACGCCTCGCCCGAGATCAGCCGCTGGAACTGGTCGGAGTCGAACGTCTCGTACTGGATCAGGATCTTGGACATCGACTGGAGCTCGTCGATGTGCGACGTCAGCACCTCGCGGGCGCGCTCGTGGGCGGACTCGACGATGCGGCGGATCTCGTCGTCGATCTCACGCGCGATCTCCTCGGAGTAGTCGGCCTCGTGGCCGAAGTCGCGGCCCAGGAAGGGCTGCGACGAGTCGCGCCCGAAGGTGCGCGGCCCGAGCTTCTCGGACATACCCCAGCGGGTGACCATCCGCTTGGCCGTGTCGGTCGTCTTGTTGAGGTCGTCCTCGGCGCCGGTCGTGACCTCGCCGAACACGAGCTCCTCGGCCGTGCGGCCGCCCAGGTTCTTGGCGAGGCCGTCGAGCAGCTCGGCCCGCGAGCGCATGAACTTGTCCTCGCTCGGCAGCGTGACCACGTAGCCGAGGGCCATGCCGCGGCCGACGATCGAGATCTTGTGCACCGGGTCGTTGTGCGTCAGATAGTGCCCGACCAGTGCGTGGCCCATCTCGTGGACGGCCGTGATCTCGCGCTCCTTGGGAGAGAGCAGCCGCGTCTTCTTCTCGGGCCCGGCGATGACGCGCATGATGCCCTCTTCGAGCTCGAGGTTCTCGATCTGCTTCTTGCCCTTGCGGGCGGCGAGCAGCGCGGCCTCGTTCACGAGGTTGGCGAGGTCGGCGCCCGTGAAGCCCGGCGTCTGGCCGGCCAGCGCCTCGATGTCGACCGTCTGCGAGATCGGCTTGCCGCGCGTGTGCACGTCGAGGATCTTCTTGCGGCCGACGCGGTCCGGCCGGTCGACGACGACCTGGCGGTCGAAGCGCCCGGGGCGAAGCAGCGCCGGGTCGAGGATGTCGGGGCGGTTCGTCGCCGCGATCAGGATCACGTTGTCCTTCATCTCGAAGCCGTCCATCTCGACGAGGAGCTGGTTCAGCGTCTGCTCGCGCTCGTCGTGGCCGCCGCCCATGCCGGCGCCGCGATGGCGGCCGACGGCGTCGATCTCGTCCATGAAGATGATGCAGGGCGAGTTCTGCTTGGCCTGCTCGAACAGGTCGCGGACGCGGCTCGCGCCGACGCCGACGAACATCTCGACGAAGTCGGAGCCGGAGATCGAGAAGAACGGCACACCGGCCTCACCGGCCACCGCCCGGGCCAGGAGCGTCTTGCCGGTGCCCGGGGGGCCGAAGAGCAGGACGCCCTTGGGGATGCGCGCGCCGAGGGCCTGGAACTTCTTCGGGTTCTCGAGGAACTCCTTGATCTCCTGGAGCTCCTCAACCGCCTCGTCGACGCCGGCAACGTCCTTGAACGTGATCTTGGGCGAGTCGACGGACATCCGCTTGGCGCGGCTCTTGCCGAAGCTCATCACCTTGGAGCCGCCGCCCTGCATCTGGTTCATGAGCAGGATCCAGATCACGAAGAAGAGCAGGAAGGGCAGGATCGTGATCAGCGCGCTCCACCAGGGAGAGCCCCCGGCCTTGGCGCCGTCGATCGTGACGCCCTTCTCCCCGGCCAACGCCAGCTCCTGCTTGAGGAGGTCGGGCGACGGGACGCCGACCGAGTAGGTCTTGTCGGGGTTCGCTGCCAGCTTGAAGCTGACGCTGTTCTCCGCCGGGTCGGACTTGAGCGACGCGACCTTGCCCTCGCTCGTCCAAGTCTGGAGATCGCTGAAGGTCGTCGGCCGCGAGCTCGAGGACGAGTTGATGATCTTGAGCGCGAAGAACGCGAGCACGACCACAACGAGGATCGGAAAGAGTGCGCTCTTGAAAAGTCTGTTCACTGCGCGTTTGCCTGCTTCCCCAGGAGACGGTGCGTGGGCATCTCGCCCGCAATAATGCCCGGTAACCCGGGCTTGAACCTTACCACGGGGGTTCCGCCAGCCCGGGTATCGGCACCCGCGCGCCGGTTCTGTAGCGCGGCTGGCAAAACGGCCTCAGTCGAGCGGCTCGGGGAGCTTCGACTCGTCGAGGGCAGCGACGTACGGCAGGCTCCGGTAGCGCTCGGCATAGTCGAGCCCGTAGCCGATCGCGAACCGGTTGGCGATCTCGAACCCGACGTAGCGGCAGCGGATGTTCGACTTGCGCCTCGCGGGCTTCGTCAAGAGGGCGCAGACCTCGAGGGAGGCGGGCTTTCGGGCCTCGAGGTTGCGGACGAGATACGAAAGCGTGAGGCCCGAGTCGACGATGTCCTCGACGATCAGCACGTGCCGGCCCTCGATCACCGTGTCGAGGTCCTTCAGGATCCGCACCACGCCGGACGAGTCGGTCGTGTTGCCGTAGCTGGAGACGGCCATGAAGTCGATCTCGCAGGTGACGGTGATGGTCCGCACGAGGTCGGCGATGAAGAACACGGCGCCCTTCAGCACGCCGACCAGCACGGGATCGAGTCCGGCGTAGTCGCGCGAGATCTCGGCCCCGAGCTCGAGAACCCGGCCGCGCAGCTCCTCCTCCCCAACGAGCACCTCCGCGATCAGCGGGTCGTGCTCGGCCGCGGTCGGGAAGTTCATGGCTCGGCAGGATACCGGCTTCGGGTCGATCATCTTCTGGGCGGGCCGAAGACGAGCGTGCGGCGATCGCGGCACGCCTCGAGGTCGCGCGCGAGCGAGAGCCTTTCCACGCCGGAGCTGCGGCCGGCGAGATCGACGAGCCGGTCGGTGAGCGCGCGGGGCAGCCGCAGGGGTCGCCCGGCGGCGCGCTCGGCCGTGGCCCGCAGCACGATCGCCTGCAATGGGCGGGGGAGATCCGCGAGCCGGTCGAGGTCGAGCCGGTCCGCGACGTGCTCCCCGGCCAGCTCGGTCAGCAGATCGTCGAGCTCGCCGAGCAGGTCCGCCGTCCGCGCGATGTTGACCTCGGCGCCGGGGTGGACGCGCCGGAGGGCCGGGATGACGTCGTGGCGGATCAGGTTTCGGCGGAGGCTCGTGTCGGTGTTCGTGTCGTCGACCCGCGGGACGAGCCGCGCCGTCCGGCACCACTCGCGCGTCTCGTCGGCGGTCACGCACAGGAGCGGCCGCGCGATCGCCCCTGACCGGGGGCGCATGGCCGCCAGGGCGCGGACGCCCGACGAGCTGACGAGGCGGTAGACGACGGTCTCGGCCTGGTCCGTCAGCGTGTGGCCCGTCGCGATCACGCGGCCAGCGGCGTGCTCGCGGGCGGCGGCGTAGCGGGCCTCGCGGGCCCGCGCCTCGACGTTCCGGCCGCCCTCGAGGTCGAGAGGCACGACGCTGGCTCCGAGGCCGGCGCAGTACGCGGCGTCGGCGAGCCCGGCCTCGCCGCGCAGGCCGTGTTCGACGTGCAGCGCCTCGACGGGATGCCCGAGATCGCGCAGGACGCCCCAGAGGCACAGCGAGTCGGCGCCGCCCGACACCAGGGCGACCACCGGCTCGCCCGGTTCGAGCACACCGTGCTCGGCGACGAATCCGGCTACGCGCTCAACGAGCAGCGAACCGCCGGGCATAGTTCGTCCCGAGCTCGATGTAGCGCGCGTGCGCCATCTGGGCGGCGTCGTCGTCTCCGGCCGCCCGGGCCCTGTCGATCTCGGCCTGCAGGCCCGCCAGCCGGTGTTCGAGGCGAAGGCCGAGGACGTCCTCCGGCGTGAGCTCCGACTCGCGACCGAGCAGCCGCAGGGCACGCGGCCGCCAGACATCGCGGAGCCGCGCCAGCCCCGGGTCGTCGGCGCCCTCGAGCACCTCCCAGCCCCTCGTCGCAAGCGGCCGCACCGCCTCGGCTGCAAAAACGGGGTCAGGCACCAATATTGCAGGCTCGCCGCCCGGCGCGATCCGCCCGCCGCAGCGGCACGGCTCGAGCAGCGCGGCGACGTCGGCCTCGATGCCGTCGCTTCCGAGCTTGAACCCGTCCGCGCCGTGCAGCGCCAGCCGGACGAGGCCGACCTCGAGCGTGCGCGAGGCCATGTCGTAGGCAGCGCCGCACGCCTCGCAGTGCCAGGGGTCGGCGGTCACGCCGGCACCGACGTGCCGACGAACTCCGCCACAGCGACGCCGAACGAGTACGGGGCCTCGATCATCGGCATGTGCCCGACGCCGGGCAGCACGAGCTCCTCGCCGGCGAGCGCCTCCGCCAGCGCCGGGCCGTTCTCCCAGCCGCTTCTGTCGTGCTCGCCCCAGATGACGAGCGAACGGGCGCGGACGCGCTCGATCAGCGCCGGCAGGTCGAGTGACGCGAGCGCGGGCAGCACGCCCGGCACGATCGGCGCAGCCTTGGCCGCCCCGCGGAGGAGCCGGCGGGCGGCCGGGACGTCGAGGCCCTCGGTTCGCGACATGCCGACGAACCAGCCGAAGACCAGCTTGCGCGGGAGGCGGCGGCTGGCCGCAGGCTTCTCCCACAGCCGCTCTGTGGCGGCGATGGCGCGGTGAAACGGCATGATGAACCGGGCGCGGCGAAGGCTGAACGGCGCCATCCCGACGGGGGACGCAAGCACCATCGCCGCCACCGGCCGCTCGGCCGCCCAGGTGATCGCAAGCGGCGCTCCGAAGGAGTGGCCGACGACGGCCGGCCGGTCGACGCCGATCTGGTCGATCGCCTCGCCCATGAGCCGCACCGCCTCTGTGAACGAGAACGGGTCGAGCACGTCCGAGTCGCCGTGCCCGGGGACGTCGACGGCGATCACGCGGTGCGAGCGCCCCAGCCGCTCGGCGAAGGGCGCCCAGTAGTCGAGCGAGCCGGTGAGCCCGTGCAGCAGCACCACGGGATCGCCCGCACCCCACTCCGCCACATTGACACGGAGGCCGTCCACCGCGAGGGTTTGCTCATGCACGGCACGGAAACTACCAGCCCCGGGGATGCCGACGAGTACCGTCGGCGCAGCTACAGAAATTGGCAGTCAGCGGCGGCGGGTTGGGAGCGGGAGCGGGAGGCCGTGCAGGCGGCGCTCGGGCCGCTCACGGACTGGATGCTCGCCCACCTCGCCGCGAAGCCCGGCCAGACCGTCCTCGAGCTCGGAGCGGGCACCGCCGAGACGGGCCTCGCGGCGGCCCGCCACGTGTCGCCGGGCGGCCGTGTGATCGTGAGCGACCGGTCGAGCGCCATGGTCGCCGCGGCGGTGCGCCGGGCGGCCGAGCTCGGCCTCTCGAACGTCGAGATGCGGGTGATCGACATCGAGGCGATCGACCTCCCGGACGCGGCCGTGGACGGCGCCCTCTGCCGGCTCGCGCTTATGCTCGTGCCCGACCCCGCCGTGGCGCTGGCGGAGATCCATCGGGTCGTGCGGCCGGGCGGCCGGCTCGCGGCGACGGTGTGGGACACGGTCGACCGAAACCCCTGGGCGCCGGCGCTGTGGGAGGTGCTCGAGGGGATGACCAACCTGCCTCCGGCACGCCCCGGTGGGCCGGGGATGTTCTCGCTCGCCGAGGCCGGCCGGCTGAGCGCGCTCCTTGCCGGCGCAGGGTTCGGCGACATCCACGTCGAGGGGATCCCGGTCGTCTGGAGGTATCCGGACTTCGAGACGTACTGGCAGACGCAGTCGGCGCTCAACGGCGCCCTCACCCAGCTCCTGCCGGCGCTCGCCGCCGACGAGCGCGACCGGCTGGCGGCAGCGCTGCGCGACGCCGTCGAGCGCTTCCGCACCGAGGACGGCTACGCCGCTCCCGGCTCGGCGCTGGGCGTCGTCGCCACCGCGTGACGGAGTAGAGTCCCGCCGCCGTGCCGATCCACCTGCGCGCAGAGCCGGGCGACTACGCGCCCGCCGTCCTCCTGCCCGGCGACCCGCTCAGGGCCGAGCGGATCGCGCGCGAGTTCATCGACGACGCCCGCCAGGTGAACGGCGAGCGCGGCCTTCTGGGGTACACGGGCACCCACCAGGGCCGGCCGGTGTCGGTGCAGGCGACGGGCATGGGATGCCCGAGCGCCGCCATCGTGATCGAGGAGCTGATCCAGCTCGGCGTGAAGCGGCTGATCCGGGTCGGCACCTGCGGCGGCCTCTCGAGCGCGCTGGCGATGGGCGACGTCGTCGTCGGCATCTCGGCCGTACCGGCCGACCGCACCGCGCTTCACTACACGGGCGGCGAGGCGCACGCCCCGACAGCGGACTTCGGCGTCACGCACGGGATCGTGCACGCGGCCAAGGGGATGGACATCCGGCCGCACGTGGGCCCGATCGTCAGCTCCGACACGTTCTACGATCCCGACCCCGAGCGGCATCGCCGCTGGGCCGCCCGCGGCGTTCTCGCCGTCGAGATGGAGGCGGCGGTGCTCTTCACCATTGCCGCGCTCCGCGGAGTCGCGGCCGCGTGCGTGCTGGTGGTCTCCGACCTCGTCGGGGGTGAGGAGTTCGTCCGGATCAGCGACGATGACCTCGCAGTGGCCGTCGAGCGGATGACCCGGCTCGCGCTGGCGGCCGCGGTGGACGACCATTAGCACCACCGCGAGCGGGGTCATGGTCGTGAACCCCGCGTCCGACAACGGCCGCACCGCGCGGCGCTGGCCGGAGATCGCCCGGGCTGCCGCCGCGCGCGGCCTCGAACTCGACGTGCGCGCCACCGAGGCGCCCGGGCACGCGTCCGAGCTGACGCGGGCCGCGCTGCGCGAGGGCGCAGAGCTGGTCGTGGCGGTGGGCGGCGACGGCACCGTCTCGGAGGTCGCAAACGGCTTCTTCGACGGCGATGCCCCCGTCAACCCCGAGGCGGAGCTGGCGGTGATCCCGCGCGGCTCCGGATGTGACTTCGTGAAGACCTTCAGGATCTCGAAACGCGTCGACCGCGCCGTCGAGACGGCCTCGGGCTCCGTCGTGCGCGCGATCGACCTGGGCCGCGTCCGGTTCACCGACTGGGACGGGCGCCCCGCCGCCCGGATCTTCTGCAACGTGGCAAGCGCCGGCCTGACGGGGGTTGCTGCAGACCGGGTCAACCGGTCGAACAAGCCGCTCGGGGCCACGATCGCCTTCGCCTGGGGGACGATCGCGACGTTCGTCGGCTACCGCAACAGCAGGTTTCGCGTGCGGATCGACGGGCGCGAGCTCGACCAGGTCTGCAACAACGTGATCGTCGCCAACTGCCGGTTCTATGCGAGCGGCATGCGGATCATGCCGATGGCCGATCCCGGCGACGGCCTTCTCGACGTGCTGGTGTGGGGTGACGTCGGCAGGGCCGACCTGGCTCGAAACCTGCACAGGCTCTACCGCGGCACGCACATCGGCCATCCCAAGGCCGACATCAGCCGCGCTCGGCGCGTGACGGTCGAGCCCGAGAGGCCGCTCCCGATCGAAGCGGACGGCGAGACGCCCGGCCTCACGCCGATCACGTTCGAGGTCGTGCCGGCCGCGTTACGGCTGCGCGTACCCGAGTAGCTGCTAGTCGCTGGTCGTCGGCGGCTTCGGAGCCCGCGTCCGCGCGCGCGGCTTGCTCTCGGGCAGGCGCTTCGCGAGGTCGTTCAGCGCCGCCTCGACGCGATCGAGCGACGCCTGGAGCCGGGCGACATCTTCGCGCGTGGCCACGTGGAGCTGCGACACGGCCGCCTGCTGCGCGCGCAGCCGCATGGCCGTGGCCCGCTCCTTGGTGGCGTTCACCACGGAGCTCTGCGACATCTCCTGCTGCACCCGGGCGACGGTGTCCTCGGTGGCGCCGGTGATCCGATCCATGATGCTTTTCCGATCATCCATTCGCTCAATGTACCAGCGCCCTCGGACGGTTTTCCAGTACCCTGGCGGGGGTGATCTCCGCCGGGGCCCGCCGCACCGTCGTCCGCCTGCGAGTCCGCTTCGGCGAGACCGACGCGATGGGCGTCGCGAATAACGCCGCATACCTGGCATGGTTCGAGGTCGGCCGCGTCGAGTACCTCCGCGAGCTGGGCCACAGCTACGCCGACGTACATGCCGGCGGGATGGACATGGTCGTCGTCGAGGCCCACGCCGAGTACCTGCGGGCGCTGCGGTTCGACGACGAGTTCACGGTCGAGTGCGCCTGCACCGCGGTGCGCGGCGCCAGCTTCACCTTCGGCTACGAGCTCGTCTGTGAGGGCGAGCCCGCGTGCCGCGGCCACACCCGCCATGCCTGCGTCGACCGCGCCTCGATGCACCCCGTCCGCGTGCCGGCCTGGCTCGGCGAGGCGGTCAGCGCGGGATCGACCACGTAACGCCGCCGTCGGCCGACCGCAGGAGCGTGCGGCCGGTGGCGGCGTAGCAGATCAGGTAGTTCCGCAGGTCGAACGCGACCGCCGAGACGTCCGGCACGCGCGCAACGCGCCGAAACGTGCGGCCCTGGTTGGTCGAGAGCAGGAGGCCGGGCGCGTCGGCGACGAGGAGGCGGTCGTGATCGTCGGTCGTCGTCGCCACGGCGGTTGCATCCGCAACCCCCGGTAGGCGCTTGAAGGACGCGCCGAAGTCGGCCGAGCGCCACAGCCCCGCGGATCCGCACGCCACGTAGACCACATCGGCCTTCAGCGGGTCGCCGCGCACGGCCGACACCGCGCTGCAGCCGGTCGGGAGGCCCGCCGCCCGAAGTGGCGCCCACGGCCGGCCGCCACGCACCGACAGCCACAGCCCGCCGCTCCGATCGAGGCCGTAGAGCCTGCTCGTGCGGTAGTACGGCGACGAGACGGCCACGATCGACCTCCCGGCCCGGTGCTCGGCGAGGCGCGCCGCCCCAAAACCGCCGACGTCCACGTGGGTGCCGTCGACGACGACAACGGCCTTCTCCAGGAACGCCACGCCGACCGCGTCGGTGTACGCCAGCCCGTGCCAGCTGTGGCCGCCGTCGCGTGAGCGGTAGATGTGCGAGCCGGCCGTCTCCCAGATCGTCCCGGCGTAATCGGGTGCGATCGCGAGCGCCGTTGCGCGCGCGGGAATGTCGACGGAAGCCTCCCCGGCCTGCCCACAAGCAGTGACCAGGACTGCAAATATTGCAACAAACACAGATTTCCGCTCAACCAATTCCCACATAGTCCCGACAAACCTAGAGGACGGCCGTACACCCCGGCTCCAGACTCGCCGATCCGCCTGTCGCACCATGCCCGAGAACCCGTCGACCATCGACCGCCTTCGCGGCCTCCTGGAGGTCACCCGGCTCGTCCGGGAAGGGACCGAGCAATCGGCCCTGCTCGAGGCCATCGCCGATTCGATCGCGACGTCGCTCGGGTTCCACACCGTGGTCATCAACCTCTACCGGCCCGCCTGGAACGACTTCGAGGTGACGACGGTGCACGGCTCCGACGACGCGCGCCGGGCGCTCCTCGGCGACACGCTCGACTGGGCGGCGTGGGCGCCCCTCCTCGACGAACGGTTCGAGCGTCGCGGCACGTATCTGATCCCGCACGGGGCGTTCGACTGGGAGGGCGACGTCGGCAGGCGGTACGTCCCCGCCTGGGAGCCGAGCGCCGACCCCGAAGCCTGGCATCCCGACGACGAGCTGTTCGTGCCGATGCTCCACTCCGACGGGCACACGCTCGGGATCCTTTCGGTCGGCGAGCCCTATACGGGCCGGCGCCCGTCGGACGAGGAGCTGGAGGTGCTCGTGGCCGTCGCCGACCACGTCGCCCTGGCCCTGCAGAGCTTCCAGGAGGAGGCCGCAGCCGCCCATCACCGGATCGCGCTCCGCGAGCTGCTGCAGGTGTCGTCGCGGCTCGCCGAGAACCCGTCCGTCGAGGCGATACTTCAGGCGACCTGTGACGGGATCGGGCACGCGCTCGGGTTCCGGAAGGTCTCGATCCAGGTCCCGGACACGGATACGGACACCGGCGTGTTCATCACGCGCGCGACGACCGGTTGGACGCTCGACGAGCTGGGCCAGAACGGGTCGCTCTCGATGTGGGAGCTCGCGCCGCTCCTCGACCCGCCGTTCGAGATCGAGGGCTGCTACCTGCTCACGTCCGAGCAGGCGACGACGCGGCTCCCGGCCGGCCACCGCATGTACCGATCGGTCATGAACGGCCGCGGCCCCTGGGCATGGGACCGGCACTGGCTGGTCGTCCCGCTCCTCGACCGCGCAGGCAGGGTGATCGCCGTCATCTGGGCCGACGACCCCGAGGACCGGCTGGTCCCGTCGCGGCAGCTCATGCAGGCCCTGCGCGTTTTCGCCAACCAGGCCACCGCGGCGCTCGACTCGGCCGGGCGCCTCGAGGAGGTCCGATTCCTTGCGGAGCACGATCCGCTGACGCGTCTCCTCAACCGCCACGCGTTCGCGGACAGGCTCGAGACGGAGATGACACGGTCGACGCGATACGGGCGCCCGTTCACGCTGGTCGTGCTCGACGTCGACGGGTTCAAGTCGGTGAACGACCGCCACGGGCACCTGGCCGGCGACGCCGCTCTGGAGCGGTTCGGGCTCGTCCTGCGCGCCGGGCTGCGCGCGGCCGACACCGCCTACCGGATCGGCGGCGACGAGTTCGCGCTGCTCCTCCCCGAGACGTCCGCCCCGGAGGCGCGAGCGGTCATCGAGCGCATCGCCGAGGACCTCGAGGGAGCCGGCGACCAGGCCGGCATGCCGCTGCGCGCCAGCTTCGGCGTGATCGTCGGAGAGGGCGGGCTGACCGATGCCGAGCGGCTCCTGCGCGGGGCCGACGCCGCGATGTACGAGGCCAAGCGCACAGGCGCCCATATCCATTTCGTCGCATGACCCGAGGACGACGACAATGAGCCCTCACGACCCAGAAGCGCTCTCGCGGCTCCGCGGGTTCCTCGAGGTGACGCGCGTCGTGCGGTCGGAGGAGGAGCTCGGCGGCCTCCTGGCGTCCATCGCGAAGTCGATCTCGGAGTCGCTGGGGTTCGCCACCGTGTGCGTGCACCTGCACCGGCCGGCGTGGGACGACTTCGAGGTGACGACGGTCCACGGGAGCGCCGAGGCCGAGCAGCTTCTGGGCGACGCCCGCGGACGCGAGGTGTGGGAGCCGCTGCTCGACGCCCGCTTCGCGCGCCGCGGCGCCTACCACGTGCCGCACGGCGAGTTCGACTGGGACACGCACGCGCCGGGCTCGTATGTCCCGCCCGTCGCGGCCGCGACCGGCACCGACGGCTGGCATCCCCTCGACGCCCTCTTCGTGCCGCTGCGGCAGCCCGACGGTCAGTTGATCGGCATCCTCTCGGTGGACGAGCCCGTGAGCGGGCGCATCCCGACCGACGAGGAGCTGGACGTGCTCGTGGCGATGGCCGACCACGCCGCGATCGCGGTCCAGAGCACCCACGAGGCGGAGCAGGCGACGCGCCACCGGGCCGCGCTCGAGCAGCTGCTTCAGGTGTCCTCGCGCCTCACCGAGACCTTCGCGATCGACGAGATCCTGCAGTCGGTCTGCGACGGCATCCACACGGCGCTCGGCTTCGAGAACGTCTGCATCGACCTGCCCGAGCCCGACACGGGCGCCTTCCGGACGCGGGCCACGTTCGGGTGGGATCTCGACGATCCGGCGGTGAGCACCGCCATGCCCTTCTCCCAGATCGAGCGCCTGCTCGACCCGCAGTTCGAGGTCGAGGGCTGCTTCCTGCTCGACCACCAGCAGGGGCTCGAGCGGGTCGTCCCCGAGCACCACACCTACGAGTCGGAGCGCAGCGGGCGCGGGCCGCACGCATGGCGCAACCACTGGCTCATCGTCCCGCTCTGGAGCCGCGCCGGCGACGTCATGGGCGTGATCTGGGCCGATGACCCGACCGACCGGCTCATCCCGTCCGAGCGCAGGCTTCAGGCGCTGCGCGTCTTCGCGAACCAGGCGACGACGGCGCTCGACACCGCCGCCCAGTACGAGGAGATGCAGTTCCTGGCCGAGCACGATCCGCTGACCCGGCTGCTCAACCGGCGCGCGTTCAACGACCGGCTCGAGCAGGAGGTGTCGCGGTCGATGCGCTACGGCCACCCGATGGCGCTCGTGCTCTGCGACCTGAACGGGTTCAAGGCGTTGAACGACCGAAACGGGCACGCGGCCGGCGACGAGGCGCTCGAGGTCGTGGGCGGGGTGCTCACGGGCGTCCTGCGCACCGCCGACGCCGCCTTTCGGATCGGCGGCGACGAGTTCGCCCTCATCCTGCCGGAGACCGGCGAGGACGAGGCACAAGCGGCCGTCGACCGCGTGAGCGCGGCGATGGCGGTGGCGTTCGCCGCGCGCGACGAGGAGCTCGCGGCCGGCTTCGGAGTCGCGGTCTGCCCGCGCGACGGCGACGATCCGCGCCCGCTCTTCCGCGCCGCAGACCGCGCGATGTACGCGGCGAAGCCGCGCGTGCCCCGCGAGGCGTAGATGTCCCGTTAGGATGCCCGCCGAGAGGGGGGCGAGGGGAGGGACGTGGATCTCGATCTGAACGACGAGCAACGCTCGATCCAGGAGACCGTGCGTGAGTTCGTCGACCGACGCATCCTGCCGGTGGCGCAGGAGAACGACATCAACCACCACCTCGACATGGGCATCATCGAGGGGATGGCCGAGCTGGGGCTGCTCGGGGCGCCGATTCCGCCCGAGCACGGCGGCGCCGGGCTCGACTACGTCTGCGAGGCCCTGATCTGCGAGGAGATCGAGCGCGGCGAATCGGCATTCCGTACGCTGATCTCGGTGCACGTCGGCCTGAACTCGCTGTCGCTCCTCAAGTTCGGAACCGACGACCAGCACCGCCGCTATCTGACGCCGATGGCAACTGGCGAGAAGCTCGGCTGCTTCGGCCTGACCGAGCCCGCCGCGGGCTCCGACGTCGCGGCGATGTTGACGACGGCCATCCGCCAGGACGACGGCACCTACCTCCTGAACGGTCAGAAGAACTGGATCTCCTATGCGACGGAGGCCGACTACGCGCTCGTCTTCGCCAAGACGGATCCCTCGGCCGGGCACAGGGGGATCTCGGCGTTCGTCGTCGAGCGGGCGTGGGACGGGGTCGAGGCGCGGCGGATCCCGAACAAGCTCGGGATCTGGGCCGGCTCGACCGGCGAGCTCTTCTTCTCGAACGTCCAGGTGCCTGCCGAGAACCTGGTCGGCGCGGAGGGCGACGGCTTCAAGGTCGCGATGCACTCGCTCGACCAGGGGCGCTTCACCGTCGCCGCCGGCGCGGTGGGCGTGATCCGGGCCTGCCTGGAGGCGTCCGTCAAGTACGCGAACGAGCGCCAGACGTTCGGGCAGCCGATCGGGAAGCACCAGTTCGTGCAGGACATGATCGCCGACATGGTGCTGGGGTACGAGACGTCGCGGCTGCTTGTCATGCAGGCCGCGGCCGCCAAGGACAAGGGCGTGCGCAACACGCGCGAGACGTCGCTCGCCAAGTGGCACGCGACCGAGAGCGCGTTCAAGGCGGCGAACCTCGCGATCCAGGTGCACGGCGCGTACGGCTACTCCGCCGAGTACCCCGTCGAGCGCTACTTCCGCAATTCGCGCGCCCCGATCATCTACGAGGGCACGACGCAGATCCACAAGATGATGCAGGCCGAGCACGCGCTCGGCTACCGGAAGCTGAATGGCTGAGCACGCGGGCGACGCCAAGCTCGTGGAGCTCGAGGACGGCGGCGTCCTGAACGTCGTCGAGGTGGGCTCGCAGAGCGGCCACCCGCTCCTGCTGCTCCACGGCGGCCCGGGCCTCGACCACCACGAGTTCCGGCCGTGGCTCGATCCGCTCGCCGACATGGGCTTCCGCCTCCTCTACGTCGACGAGCGTGGGCAGGGCGCTTCGCCGCGCGTCGATCCGGCGTCGCTCACGATGCAGGTCTTCGCGCACGACATCGACCGGCTCGCGCGGGCGCTCGATCTCGGCGCCTACGGTGTCCTCGGGCACTCGTTCGGGGCGTTCATCGCCCTCTCGCACGCGCTCGAGCGCGGGACCGCCGACCAGTACGTGATCTCCTCAGGTGTCGCGACGACCGCCGGCCTCATGGCCGACGTGGAGCGCGAGATCGACGCCTTCGAGCCGGCCTATCTGCGCGACCAGATCCGCAAGTCGTGGGCCGAGGAGCCCAAGCTGAGGACGGTCGAGCAGGCCCGCGAGGTCTCGGCCGCCCAGATGCCGTTCCACTTCTGGGAGATGGGCGACGCCTACAGCCGCTACACCCAGGCGGACGACACCGTCTACGCGCCCGAGGTGCTGGCGCACTTCGCCGCCAACGGCTACGGCAACTTCGAGTGGCTCGACCACCTGCGCTGGATCTCGAAACCGATGCTCGTGATCGCCGGCCGGGGCGACCGGGTGTGCACCGTCGAGCGCTCCGAGGAGATCCACCGCGAGGTGGAGGGGTCGGAGCTCGTGGTGGTCGAGAAGGCGGCCCACATGACGTTCGTCGAGCAGCCGAAGGTCTACCTGGACGCGGTGCGGCGCTGGTTCATCCGCCAGGGCGCGATCCCCGACCCGAACGCCCCGCCGGCCGAGTAGCTCAGCGGCGCCGGGCGCGGCCGGCGCGCACGGTCTTCTGGAAGACGCCCAGGATGACCTCGGGCAGGCTCGATCCGGTCGCCGTCACCTGCTGCACGCCGCGGCTGGCGACGGCGCGGGTTCCGCCTCGCTGGATTCGCACCTGCCAGCCGGCGAGCTGCATCATCGTGATGAGCAGAAGCCCGCTCCCGGGCGCATATGTCGTGATCGGGTCCACGGGCGCGAGTATCCACAACGCTCGTTAGCGTTATGTGTGAGCGGGGTGCGCGGTTTGGTACAGATCGGGGCGAATGTGGAGAAGTGCCGGAAGCCGTTCGCGGATCGCCGCCTGGGCGGCCAGATCGAGGTCGGCGACGATGACGCCGTCGCCGTCGGGCGCCTGTGCCAGCACCGTCCCCCACGGGTCGATGATCATCGAGTGGCCGTAGCTCGGCTTGTCGAGCCCGCCCGGCGTCCCGTGCTGGCCGGTCGCGAGCACGAACGCCTGGTTCTCGATCGCGCGAGCACGAAGCAGCACCTCCCAGTGGGCCATCCCGGTGTGGAGCGTGAAGTTGGACGGGATCGTGAGGATCCGCGCGCCACGGTCGAGGGCGAGCGCCCGGTAGAGCTCCGGGAAGCGCAGGTCGTAGCAGACGGTGAGGCCCACGGTGATGCCGTCGAGCTCCGCCGTGACGAGGTCGGACCCCGGCGCGGTGCCGTCGGACTCGCGGTAGCTGAAGCCGCCGACGTCCACGTCGAAGAGATGGATCTTCGTGTAGGCGGCGATCCGGTTTCCGTGGCGGTCGAAGGCGAGCGAGACGTTCTGGACCGTGTTGTCGTCGGCGGCGATCGCGATCGAGCCGCCGATCAGGTTGATGCCGTGCTCGCGCGCCCAGTCCGCCATCGCATGGACGGTCTCGCCCGAGTCGATCCGCTCGGCCAGCGGGCGCAGGCGCGGGCCGTCCATCCACGCGTTCCACTTCTCGGGGAGGAGCACGATGTCGGCGCCGCGCTCGGCGGCCTCGGTCACGAGCGGCGCCATCAACGCGACGTTCTCGGACTTGTCGGCTCGGGCCGAGAACTGGACGCACGCGGCGCGGATCGGGCTCATGTCGGGAAGCCTACCGGCCGGCGCGGGGCCTCATCCTCGTCCAGCCATTGCATGAATGCGATCGAGCATGCGACGAAGAGGATGACCGCCTGCTCGATCGCCATCCCGACGGCGCCGATCTGCTGGTCCTCGAGCGGCGAGAGTCCCCAGAGCTTCGGCGCGTGCTCGTAGAAGTCGTAGAGCGGCTGGGTGAACGCGAGCGCGAACGACACGGGCGCAGCGGCGATGAAGGCGCCGAAGAGGAAGAGCATGCGGGAGTGCGGGCGCATCCGTCCGGGCGAGATGACCGCCCACCAGAACGCCAGGCCCGATCCCAGGAACGCGAGGTGCTCGATGCCGAGCGCCCAGCGGTGCTCGAGCCCGTAGCCGTACACCGCGGGGACGTGCAGGGCGTACCACGCGGCGAGCCAGAGGGCCAGGGCGACGGGCGGCGCCGTCACGGCCCGAACCCAGGCACGCTTCTCCGCGGCCGCCATCATGGCCGGCGTGAGGCCGAGCACGAGGAGCGGCGGCGCCCAGTCGGCCAGGATCACGTTCTGGAGCAGGTGGGCAGAGAGGAGCGACGTGAGCGCGATGTGCTCGAGCGGCGACAGGAGGCCGATCGCGATCAGCGCGAGCCCGGCGGCGAAGGAGCAGCGCCTCCACGCCGGGGTCGGCGAGCCGCGCCGTTCGAGCGTGCGCGCCACGAGGGCGTAGTCGACGGCGGCGACGACGATCGCGACGGCCCACTCGGGGTCGGCCTGGAGTTGCCAGGGATCGACGGCGGCCATCGGCTCAGCCCGCCGGCGAGAGCGGCGCCATCGTGAGGCCGAACCCGACGAGCTGCTCCCAGTAGAGCTCGGCCCGCTCGCGCTCGCCCGTCCAGACGACGGCCTTCCCGCTCGAGTGGATGCGATTGGCCATCTCCATCCCGCGTTCGAAGCTGACGCCGGGGATGGTGCGCGCGAGCGCGAACGCGACCCCGTCGAAGGTGTTGTGGTCGTCGTTCCTGACGATCACCAGCCACGGCCGGCCCGCTCCCGACGCCGGCCCCGTCGTGCGCGGCTTCTGCTTTCGGGCGGGCGGGGCGACGGTGGACACGGCGTGAGTGTATCGATGCAATTCCGGGGTCTGAGCCCGTCTCTGCGCGTCAGGCAGGCGGGCCCCAGCCGCCGCCGCCCGGGGTGCGGATCTCGAGGACGTCTCCGGCCTTCAGGTCGAGGCTGCACTTGGCCGGCAGGCGGCGGCCGTTCAGACGGTTGGCGCCCGGTGCGCCGTCCTCGCCGCCCGCGGCGCCGTGCGGGCCGTGACGGCGGCGCTCGGTCATGAGGCCCAGGCGGCAGTCGGCCAGCACGCGGTAGACGCGCAGCACGCCGTCGCCGCCGGGGTGGCGGCCGGCTCCGCCGGTCCGCGGCCGCACCGCGTAGCGCTCGACCAGCAGCGGATACTCGCGCTCGAGCGCCTCGATCGGCGTGTTCAGGGTGTTCGACATCGCGACGTGGACGGCGCTCGCACCCGGCCCGGCCGGACCGCCGCCCTGGCCGCCGCCGAGCGTCTCGTAGTAGGTGAACCCCGGCGTCCCGAACGTGACGTTGTTCATCGTCCCCTGGCCGTGCGCCGGCACGGGGACGGCGCGCCCGAGCGCGGACATGACCACGTCGACGATCCGGCTCGACGTCTCGGTGTTCCCGCCGACCACGGCCGCCGGAGGCCGCGCGTTCACAAGGCACCCCTCCGGCGCGGTCACCTCGACCGGGACGAACGCGCCTCCCGACGCCGGGATGTCGGGATCGCAGACCGAGCGGACGCAGAAGTAGACCGCCGACCGCGTGACGGCGATCGGGCAGTTGACGTTGCCAGGCTGCTGCGGAGCGGTCCCGTCGAAGTCCGCCCGCACCCGGTCGCCGGCCACGGTCACCCGCACCCGGATCGGCACGTCGTGCACATGGATGCCGTCGCCCTCCACGACGTCCTCGGCCTCGTACACGCCGTCGGGGATGCGGTCGATCCCGGCCCGGATCCGCCGCTCGCTGTAGGCGTGCAGCTCGTCCATCCCGCGCATCAGCGTCGTTCGGCCGAACCGGACCGCCAATTGGCGCAGGCGATCGGCGCCGACCGACATGCACGCCTCCTGTGCGCGCAGGTCGGCCAGCCGCTCGGCCGGCTTTCGCATGTTGGCGACGAGGAGCGCTCGCATATCGCCCGTCAGCCGAAGCGGCGGGATCACGACTCCCTCCTGGATGAGCTCGGTTGCGCCGGCGGGCATGGAGGCCGGCTGCATCCCGCCGACGTCGGCGTGGTGCGCGCGCGAGCAGACGATGCCGAGCCCGTCCACGACCGCCACGAGCGTGATGTCGGGCAGATGCGTGCCCCCGGTGTACGGGTCGTTGACGGCCCACACTTCGCCCCGGTGCGCTCCGCGTTCGAGCACCGCCACGACCGCATCGGGCATCGCCCCCAGGTGGACGGGCAGATGCTCGGCCTGGGCGATCATCCGCCCGCCGGGATCGAACACGGCCGTCGAGCAGTCGCGCCGCTCCTTGATGTTGGCGGAGTGCGCCGAGCGGACGAGCGCGGCGCCCATCTCCTCGGCGACGCCGCGAAGGGCGGCGGCGAGCACCTGGAGGCCGGCCGGGTCGATCACCGCGCCATCCTCCACGAGCCGTCCGGCCGCCGCCGCGCCGTCCACCCGTCGCCGACCCACATCGTCGCGCCGTCGAGCGCGACCGACGCAGGGCCGCGCACCGGCGCCGTCCGCGGGGCTCGCGGCAGATCGAGCGCCGGGCCGGCCGTCACCCGCGACATGCGCACGCTCACGACCTCGATCTCGCCGTCCGGGTCGGCGAATCCGAACCGCTCGCGGTGGCGGGCGTGGAACCGCTCCGCGAGGCTCGCACGCGGCGCGACCGGCACGCTCAGCTCGTGGGCCTGGCCCCGGTAGCGAAGCTCGCACTCGGCCTCCCCGCGGATCCTCCCCGGTCGCCAATCGGCGAGCGGCTGCATCACGCTCTCGACCGAGTCTGTGCGGCGGTCGCCCACCGCGATCCCGAGCGCCGAGAGGACGCCGCCGGCCGCGGGAACCACCACCGCCCGCATCCCCAGCAGGTCGGCGACGTCGCAGGCGTGGAGCGGCCCCGCGCCGCCGAACGCGACGAGCTCCAGCCCGCGCGGATCATGCCCCTGCTCGACGCTCACGACCCGGATCGCGCGCACCATCTCCTCGTTCGCGACCGCGATCACGCCCTCCGCCGCCGCGCGCAGCGACCGGAACGGGCCACCGACCGACCGCAGCGCCTCCCGCGCGGCTCCCGCGTCGAGGTGCAGGCCGCCGGCGATCGGCAGCTTCGCGTCGAGCCGCCCGAGGAGGACGTTGGCGTCGGTCACCGTCGGCAGGCGGCCGCCGCGGCCGTAGGCCGCCGGCCCCGGCTCGGCGCCCGCGCTCTGCGGCCCCACGCGCAGGGCCCCGCCCTCGTCGAGCCACGCGATCGACCCGCCCCCCGCGCCGACGGTGTGGATGTCGACGTGCGGCACGCGCACCGGGAGGCCGGCGACGACCCGCTGCGAGGAGATCCCGGCCGCACCGTCGCGGATGAGACAGACGTCGGTCGACGTCCCGCCCATGTCGAAGCTCACCGCCTCTCGCATCCCCAGCGCCGCCACGGCGGCCACCCCGCCGGCCGGGCCCGACAGGAGCAGCCGCACCGGGTGCGCCGCCGCCTCCTCGAGGGTGCACACCCCGCCGCTCGACTGCATGACGTCGGGCTCGGGCAGGCCGCGCTCGGCGGCCGAACGCCCCAGGCGGCGCAGGTACCGGCCGGCCACCGGGCCGAGATACGCGTCGGCGACCGCCGTCGACGCACGCTCGTACTCCCGGAACTCGGGCGCGACGTCGACGGACGCGATCACGTGGACGCCCGGGAGGGCACGCCGCAGCCGGCGGGCCACGTCGCGCTCGTGGCGCGGATGGGTGTAGGAGTGAAGCAGGCACACCGCGACCGCCTCGACGCCCGACCGCCGGAGCCGCCGCGCGGCCCGGTCGACCGACTCCGGGTGGAGCCGGCGCAGCACGCGGGCGGGGCCGCACCGCTCGTCGACCTCAGTGGTGACCTCCGCGAGCGGCACCGGCGGCGCAACATCGAGGCGGTAGAGGTGCGGCCGCGTCTGGCGGGCGAGCGTCAGGAGATCCGCGAACCCGGCCGTGGCCACCAGCGCGCAGCGCGCTCCACGCCGCTCGAGGAGCGCGTTCGTGGCCACCGTCGTCCCGTGCCCGAGCCGGGCCACGTCGCCGGCGGCGAGCCCCGCGTCGGCGAGCGCGAGCGCGACGCCCTCGACGACCCCGCGCGACTGGTCGCGGGTCGTCGCCACCTTGGCGGTCGTGAGCCGGCCACCGGCGATCAGGGCGACGTCGGTGAAGGTGCCGCCCACGTCGACTCCGACGATCGCGCGCATCGGGCAAGAATATGCTCCTCCCGTGACGCTCCACCGGCATCACTCGAACGAGGCCTCGGCGGGTGACCGCGGCCGCGGGCTCGGCCTCGCCCAGCGCGACCGGATCGGCCTCGTGACCGGCGTGTACGCCCGCCTCTACGCCCTGAACGGGCTCGGGGCGACGGATGTGGCCCAGTACGGGGCCGAGGCCCTCGACCGCATCTCGGCCTACGCACCGGAGCTCGCCGCCGAGATCGAGGGCATCGCGGCCGGCTCGGGCCTCCCGGTCGAGACGATCGGGGCGCTGAACGCCCGCACAGAGCTGCTCGCCGCCTCGGCGGGCGAGTGCTCCGTCATCGCCTGTCTCGGCTCGACGACGGCGTCAGGGTCGGCGCTCGGGATCCAGACGTGGGACTGGCACAACGAGCTGGCGGAGGGCTGGATGGTCTGGACGATCGAGCACCCGGACGGCCGCCGGGTCGAGACCCTGACCGAGGCCGGGATCGTCGGCAAGATCGGGATGAACGACCGCGGCGTCGCCGTGCTGCTCAATATCCTCGGCCATCGCGACGACGGCCCGCCGGTCGGCGTGCCCGTCCACGTGCTGTGCCGGAGCGTGCTGGATCGGGCCGACGGCGCCGTCGCCGCGCTGGAAATCGCAGCCGGCGCGGAGGTCTCGGCGTCGAGCGCGATCACGATCGTGACCGACGAGGACGGCGGCGCCGTCTGCACGGTGGAGGTCTCGCCCGCGGGCCCGGCGTTCGTGACGCCCGACGACCGCGGCGTCCTTGTCCACACGAACCACTTCCTGGAGCACCCCGGCCGCGACGGCGACTCGGCTGTCCGGGACGCGCCCGGGACGATCCTGCGATTCGACCTCGCCCGGCGGCGGATGGCGGCGATGCCTCCCGGAACGGTGACGCCCGACGCGGTCCTCGCGGCAATGGCCTCACATCGCGGCGGGGCGAGCGCGATGTGCTGCCATCCCGTGCCCGGGGCGGCGCTCGGAGAGCGGTGGACGACGCTTGCAACCGTGGTCGCCGAGCCCGCCCTGCGCAAGCTCCGCGTCCACCGCGGCGGCCCCTGTCAGATCGCCGCGGCCTCCACGATCGCCGCGGCCGCCAGGCAGTAGCTCTCCCGCCAGGGGAGCGCGGCGAGCTGCAGGCCGACGGGCATGCCGGCCTGGTCGCGTCCCGACGGGACGCTGACCGCGGGCCAGCCGAGGATGTTGTAGATCTGGGTGAGCCCGCACATCGCGAAGGTCACGTCGAAGGCCGGCTCGCCCGCGAACGGCACCTCGGTCACGCCGATGTGCGGCGGAGAGAAGGCCTGGGCCGGGCTCGCCACGAGATCGATCCCGCCCGCGACGAGCGACTCGTGCATACGGGCGCGGTATTCAAGCCGGTTCTGGGAGGTGATGGCGGAGTCGACCGCCAGCAGACCCTCGGCGGCCTCGAGATCACGCCGGACGTCCGGCCCGAAGTCCGCCCGGTGCTCGGGCCAGAACGCCCACACCGTCGCCGCCTCCTCGGGCGTGAACGGGTCTGCGATGCCGAGCTTGGCCGGCCACTGCATGTCGACCTCGACGACGCGCGCTCCCGCATCGCGGAGCGCCTCGATGCCGCGTCGCGCCGACGCCGCGATGTCGGGGGCCGTGTGCTCGAAGAAGTAGCGCTCTGCCACCCCGACGGTGAGACCCTCGACGCCCCGGGCCACAACCTCCGTCCAGCGCTCGACCGGCACGGGCGTCGTCCGCGGATCGCGCGGGGATTCGCCGGCCATGACCTCGAGCTGCAGCGCGCACTCGGCCACCGACCGGGCCATCGGGCCGCAGTGGTCGAGCGTCGGGCAGAGCATGCGGATCCCGGCCAGGCTCACGCGGCCGAAGGTCGGCTTCAGGCCCACGATCCCGCAGCACGACGCCGGACAGCGGATCGAGCCGCCGGTGTCGGTGCCGGGCGCGGCGGCCACCATTCCCGCGGCGAGCGCGGCGGCCGAGCCGCCGCTCGAGCCGCCCGGCACCCGGGTCGGGTCGTGCGGGTTCTTGCACGAGCCGAAGTGCGGGTTCTGGTTGGTCGTCCCCCATGCCAGCTCGTGCGTTGCGAGCTTCGCGACCGTCACCGCCCCGGCGGCCGCGAATCTGGCGACGACGTCGGCGTCGCGGTCGGGAACGTGATCGCGGAAGAGGGCGCTGCCGTAGGTGGTCGTTGTGCCGCCCGTGTCGATCAGGTCCTTCCACCCGACCGGCACGCCGGCCAGCGGCCCGGGATCGCGTCCCTCGGCCAGGGCGCGGTCGACGGCCGCCGCCTCGCGCCGCGCGCGCTTCTCGGTGATACGCCAGACGGCGCCGAGCTCGTCGGCGGCAAGCTTCTCGAGATGCTCGTCGAGCACCTCGGTCGCGGTCCGATCGCGCCCGCGGACCTGCTCGGCTATGGCGAGGCTCACACCGCCGCCAGCCGCGACGCGCGGAACCGCTCGGCCTCGGCCGGCAGCGGCCGGCCCTGGGCGAGGTCGGCGATCAGCATCCCCAGGAGGGGGGCGAACTTGAACGCATGCCCGCTACAACCGCCGCAAACGATCACACCGTCGATCCTATCGAGCACGAAGTCGCCGTCGGGCGACATGGTGTACAGGCACGCCTCCGAATGCACCGGCCGCGGGTCGAGGCCGGGGAACACGTGCTTCACATGCTCAGCGAGCCGGTCGCGGTGCGGCTCGTCGATCGGGCGGTCGGGCCGGTCGGGATCCCACAGGTCGGGCCGCACGGCGTCCTCGCCGATCTTGTAGCCGATCCCGGGCGCGATGAGGCCGTAGTGCAGGCGCCTGTCCGGCGCACCGTGGTCGATGACGCACGGCCGGTCGTCGGGCGCTCCGGCGAAGTACGTGACCTGCTCGATCCGCGGCCGGAGTGGGAGATCGAACATCGGCCCGAGCCACGAGCCCGGACAGGCGACGATGACGTCGGCCTCGAGCTCGCGCGGGTCGTCGACCACCACCCCCTCGCGGACGTCGAGGTCGCGGCCGATCACCCGGAGCGCATCGTCCGCCATGATCGCGCCGGCCCCGCCGTCCCACAGCACCCGCTCGGGGAAGCGGGCCTCGGGGAAGCGCCGCTCGGCCTCGGCCGGCTCGAGCCACTCGTACTCCTCGCCGACCTCGTCCAGCGCGGCGGCGTGGAGCTCGACACCCCGGCCGTACTCCAGGAGCCCCGTCGGGCGAAGCGGACACGGGTCGAGCCTGCGCCACTCCTCGATCGCGCGCAACGAGAGCCGCAGGTAGTCGACCTCGCGGTAGCTGCGCCGGAAGATGCGCGAGCGGCCGGTCGAGGACCCGAGCGCCGAGCCGATCCGGTCGCGCTCGTACACCGTGACCGCGAACCCGTCCCGGGCAAGCGCCCGCGCGGCGCTCAGGCCGATGACGCCCGCCCCCACGACGGCTGCCCGATCAGGCAGCCGGCGCCACCATTCGGCCCAGCTCGCCCGTCTGGGAGAGCTCGATCACGATGTCGCAGCCGCCGACGAGCTCGCCGTCGACGAAGAGCTGCGGGATCGTCGGCCAACCGGAGCGGGCCGAAAGCTGCTCGCGGATCCGGGGATCAGGCAGGATGTCGATCGCCGCGAACTCGGCTCCCGCCTGGTTCAGAGCCTCGACCGTCCGGGCCGAGAAGCCGCAGCGCGGGAAGTCAGGCGTGCCCTTCATGAAGAGCATCACCCGGTTCTGCGAGATTGCCGTTTCGATCTCTTCGCGAATCTGGTCGTCTGTGATGATCATGGCGCCTCCGTCTTGATCTGCAATGCGTGGATCGTGCCATCGTCGAGCAGGTGCTGGACCGGCGCGTAGACCAGCTTGTGCTGGTCGATCAGCGACAGCCCGGCGAACCGGTCGGACCGGATCCGCGTCGAGAGGTGATCGTCTCCCGAGAACGGCCAGACCTCCACCTCGCTTGCGGGGAACGCCTCCTCGAGGAGGCCGCGCACCTGGTCGGTCACTTGCACCCTCAAAGATTAGCGTCGCGTGTGCGCCGGTCCACCGAGGGCCGCACGTTCACGTAGTCTTCATGTGACCCAACCTGGCCCCGAAGGAGGGGCGCCCATGTACTGGTACATCCTGTTTGCAGTTCCGCCGCTGATTTTGGGCCTCGCCGCACAGGCGTGGGTGAAGCGCGCCTTTGCCGACGGCTCGAAGGTGCAGGCGGCGTCCGGTCTCACCGGCGCACAGGTCAGCCGCCAGATGCTCGACTCCGGCGGTCTCCAGAACGTCACCGTCGAGGGGATCTCCGGCCAGCTCACCGACCACTATGACCCGCGCTCGAACACGATGCGCCTGTCCGCCCCGGTCGGCGACTCCAACTCGGTTGCCGCCGTGGCCGTCGCAGCCCACGAGACCGGGCATGCGTTCCAGCACGCCCACAACGAGGCGGGCTTCAGGCTGCGCGGCTCGCTCGTCCCGGCGGCAGGCTTCGCCTCGCAGGCCTGGTTCCCGATCTTCCTGTTCGGGCTCTTCACCCAGGCGACCAACCTTGCGCTGCTCGGTGTGGCGCTGTTCGCCGCGATCGTGCTCTTCCAGCTCGTGACGCTGCCGGTTGAGTTCGGCGCCAGCAAGAAGGCGATGGCGATGCTGAGCACGCAGGGCGTCATCAGCCAGTCGCAGGTGCCGGTTGCCCGCAAGGTCCTCACCGCCGCCGCCCTCACCTACGTGGTCGGCGCCCTGGTTGCGATCTGGCAGTTGGCGCTGCTCCTCATGCAGACGCGTCGGTAGACTCGCGGCCGATGCCGCTTCCGCTCTCGCCCCCGGTCCTGCCGCAGCTCGCACGATCGGGGGCGGAGCTACCCGATGGTGACGGCTGGCTCTTCGAGCCGAAGTGGGACGGCTTTCGGGCCATCGCGTTCGTGGACGGCGACGACATCCACGTCCAGTCGCGAAACGGCAAGGGGCTCGGCCGCTACTTTCCCGAGCTCCGCTTCCCACATGGCCGCTACGTGCTGGACGGCGAGCTCGTCATCCGCACCCCCGAGGGCGGCGAGAACTTCGAGGCGCTCCAGGAGCGCATCCACCCCGCGGCGTCGCGCGTGGCGATGCTGGCCGAGAAGACGCCGGCCACGTTCGTGGCCTTCGACATCCTCGCCCTCGACGACGAGTCGCTGCTCGAGCGGCCGTTCGCGGAGCGCCGGCAGATCCTCGAGGACATGGTCGCCGACCCGATCGAGCTGACGCCGGCCACCGGATCGCCCGCCGAGGCGGAGCCGTGGCTCCAGGGTGCCGAGGGTGTCATCGCCAAGCGCGCCGACGCGCCCTATCTCCCGGGCGAGCGCAAGGGCATGATCAAGGTGAAGCGCGTGCGGACGATCGACTGCGTCGTCATCGGCTGGCGGCCCGGCAAGGCCGAGGGCACGGTCGGATCGCTGATCCTGGCCCTCCACGACGGCAAGAAGCTCTGGCCCGTCGGCCACACGTCGGGGTTCACGGCGGCCAAGGCCCGCGAGCTGGTCGGCGTCGTGACGCCCTACGAGACCGGCGAGCATGGTGCCAACGAGCCCAACCGCTGGAGCGCCGGCAAGGACGACCGGGAGTGGCGCGGCCTTCGGCCCGAGCTCGTCGCCGAGGTCTCGTTCGACCACGTGAGCGGCCGGCGCATCCGTCACGGCGCCCGCCTGCTTCGCTTCCGCGACGACAAGCCGCCTGCCGACTGCGCCATCGAGCAGCTCGACTCCTAGGGCCGTGCAACGCGCAATATTGGGGTCTGACACCGTCTTTGCACGCTAAGCTGCGGGGAGCGTTTGCCGGGGAGCCCGCAGGGCTGAGAGGGCGCCGCAGAGGCGCCGACCCGCGAACCTGATCTGGGTAATGCCAGCGAAGGGATGCACGCAGTGAGCGAGATCGCCGTCACCGACGTGGCGAAGAGCTACGGGCCCGTGGTGGCGCTGGACGGGGTGACGTTCCACGTCGGCTCCGACGAGACGGTCGGCCTGGTCGGGCGTAGCGGCTGCGGGAAGTCGACGCTGCTTCGCATGCTCGCCGGGCTCGAGAGCCCGGACCGCGGATCGATCTCGGTGGACGGCGCCGGCGACGGGCGCGGGCGGCTCGAGCGGTGCGCGCTCATGCCGCAGTCCGACCTCCTGATGCCGTGGCGCGACGCCCTCGGCAACGCCTCCCTCCCGCTCGAGAACGCCGGCGCCGGCCGGCGCGAGGCACGCGGGCGGGCGGCGGCGCTCTTCGCCGAGCTCGGCCTCGAGGGGTTCGAGCGGTCCCACCCGTGGGAGCTCTCGGGCGGCATGCGCCAGCGGGTCGCCTTCGCGCGCACGCTGCTCGCCGAGAAGCCCGTGCTGCTGCTCGACGAGCCCTTCGGCGCACTCGACGCGATCACCCGCACGGAGATGCAGGAGTGGCTCGCCGCCGCCATGGGCGCCCGGCCGAGGACAGCCGTCCTGGTAACGCACGACCTCGACGAGGCGCTGCGCCTGTGCGACCGGGTCGTCGTCCTGGCCGCGCGGCCCGGCCGGGTGGCATGCGAGCTCGACGGCGGCGGAGGCGGCGAGCTCGCCCGCGAGCGGGCCCTGGGGGCGCTGCGATGACGCGCCCCCGGATCGGGTGGGTCGTGGCGCTGCTCATCATCCTGGGTGCCTGGCAGGCCTGGGTACGCCTCCGGGACGTCCCCGACTACCTGCTCCCGGCCCCAACCGACATCCTGGGCGCGCTGCGCGACGACCGCGGCCGGCTCGCCGACGATGCGGTGGCGACCGCCGGTGAGATGCTCGCCGGGTTCGCCGCCGCGCTCGGGTTCGGGCTCGTCTCCGCGACGGCGCTTCACTTCTCGGCGACCCTGCGCCGGGCGGTCTACCCGCTCCTCGTCGCCTCGCAGAGCGTGCCCGTGGTCGCCGTCGCGCCGGTGCTCGTCATCTACCTGGGCTTCGGGCTCGCGCCCAAGGTGGTCATCGTGGCGCTCGTCTGCTTCTTCCCCGTGACCGTGAACGCGCTCGACGGCCTGCGCTCGGTGGACCCGGAGTACCTGCGCGTGATGCGCACCCTCAGGGCCTCGCGGGCCGCGATCTTCCGCCGGGTCGAGCTGCCATGGGCGCTGCCGTCGGTCTTCTCGGGCGCCAGGGTGGCCGCGTCGTATGCCGCGGTGGCAGCCCTCTTCGCCGAGTACGCCGGCGGCTCGTCGGGGCTCGGCGAGACGATGCAGACGGCCACGGCGCAGCTCGACGCCCCGCTCGTCGGCGCCGCAGTCGTCGTGCTCGCGGGGCTGGCGCTCGCCCTCTTCGCCGCGGTCTCGGCGGCAGAGCGGATCGCGATTCCGTGGGCGCGGAGGGACGTGTGAGGGCGACCGGCGCAGTCGGCCTCGCGCTCGTGCTCCTCGCGGCTGCGTGCGGCGGCGGCCAGGGCTCGACGACGGCCGCGAAGCACGTGACGCTCGTCCTGGACTGGGTGCCGAACCCCGACCACGTCGGCATCTACTCGGCCATGGACAGGGGGTTCTTCGCCCGAAACGGGCTGACGGTGACCCCGCGGCCGCCGTCCGGCGTCTCCGACGCGCTCACGCTCGTCGGCGCCGGCCGGGCGGACGTTGGCGTGTCGTACGAGCCCGAGCTCTTCTTCGCCCAGGAGCACCACGCACCGGTCGCCGCCGTCGCGACCGTCGTCCCCACCGCGCTGGCGTCGATCATCGCGCCGGGGGCGAGCGGGATCCACACGCCGGCCGACCTGCGCGGCAAGTCGATCGGCGTCGACGGCACCCAGAGCACCGCCGCGTTCGTCGACAGAGTGCTCGCGAGCGCGGGGCTGAGCGCCGCGGATGTCCACATCGTCGATGTGAAGTTCAACCAGGTCCCGGCGCTCCTGGGCGGCAAGGTCGACGCCGTCGCCGGCGTGTTCCAGAACATCGAGGGAGTGCTCTTCACGATGCGCGGCCTGCACCCGGTCGTCTTCCCCTACGACCGCTACGGCGTGCCGGCCTACGACGAGCTCGTGGTGGTCGCCAACGCCGACCGGCTGCGCGACGACGCGGGCTATCGCAGAACGGTGCGGGAGTTCGTCGCCGGCCTGGCGGCCGGGACCGACTGGGCCAAGGCCCACCCGAGCGCCGCCGTCGCGGTCATGCGCCGCCACTCGGCCGACGACTACCGAAACGTCCTCGAGCAGAGCGTCCCGGCGACCCTCCGGCTGCTCGGGACCGGGCCGCCTCCGGAGGCCGCGTGGGCCCGGTTCGGCGCCTGGATGTTCACGTCGGGTCTGCTCGACGACCGGCCCGACGCGGCGGCGCTCATCGCCCGACCCTAGACTTCGGGGCACGTATGGACTCGCTCAAGGGGCAGCTTCTGATCGCGGCGCCGATGCTCGTCGACCCCAACTTCCACCGCACCGTCGTGCTGATCATGGAGCACAGCGAAGAGGGCGCGCTGGGCGTCGTCCTGAATCGCCCGACCGAACTCGCGGTCGGCGAAGCGGTGCCCGACCTGGCCGAGCTGGCCGACGGCGATCCGGTGTTCGCGGGCGGCCCGGTGCAGCCGCAGGCGGTGATCGCGCTCGCCGAGCACACCGGCCCGGTCGGCGACGAGTCCGTGTGCGGCCCGATCGCACCGATCCAGGTGTCGGACGACATCGAGGACATGAGCGGCCATGTGGCCCGCGTCCGGGTCTTCGCCGGCTACGCCGGATGGGGCGAGGGGCAGCTCGACGACGAGCTCGCCGAGGAGGCCTGGTTCACCGAGCCGGCGCTGCCCGGCGACATCTTTGCCGGCGACACCGACGGCCTCTGGCGGCGCGTGCTGGAGCGCAAGGGCGGCGAGTTCACGCTGGTGGCACGGATGCCGCCTGACCCCTCTCTCAACTAGCCGTTCGAGGGGGCGTCGGTTGGCGGCGGACGGCGCGGCACCGCTACGATCCGGCCGACTCGTGGCGACCATTGCGGACACCGCCGAGCTCCATCTCACGTCCCCGGCCATGGACGGCCCGCAGGTGCGACGGGCGCAGCGTGCGCTCCTGCACAACGCCTACGGGACGTTCGACCCCGGGCCGCTGGACGGCGTGTACGGCGAGCGCACCGCCGCGGCAGTCCGGCGGGCGAAGTACTGGATGGGCTTCCCCGAGCAGCGGATCGACCAGGTCTGCGGATCCGACCTCTTGATCCTCCTCGCCGAGCAGTCGCCGCTTCCGTCGTCGCTCAAGTCCATGCGGACGCGTCGCCTGAAGCGCGCGGAGGACGCCCAGCTGTGGGGGGCGGCGTACGACGCGGCGGTATCGTGCGTCGGCGATCGGGAGGAGCCGCCGGGAAGCCACCGGTGCGACTTCACTGACTGGTACGGCGTCCCGGGGCCGTGGTGCGCGATGTTCGTGTCGTGGTGCTTCGTCCAGGCCGGGTCGGCGGCGTTCGAGCCCGGCCGCCACTACTCGTATGTCCCCCACCTCCTGGGCGATGCCCAGCGCGGCGCCAACCACCTCTCGATCACACGCACGCCGCTCAACGCCGACCTCACGATCTTCGACCTTGACGGCGACGGCATCCCCGATCACATCGGGCTGTTCGACCGCTGGCTCGACGACGGCGAGACCCGCTACCAGACGGTCGAGGGCAACGTCTCGCTCTCGGGTGAGCCGAACGGTGGACGGGTGCTCCAGCGCGAGCGCTACCAGGCGCAGACGTTCGCCTTCGTGCACGTGCGCGGCTAGCGCTACGAGACGTGGTGGAAGTAGGAGCGCGCCGCCCTGCCCAGCTTGCGCGTCGACCAGACGTTGTACGTCGCGGCAAGTCCGATCCCGATGACGGGAACCTCCCGGCCGAGCAGCACGTACGCCCGCCGCCGCGCGAGCTTGCCGGCCACCTGGGCGGCGAGGCGGCGCGAGATGCGCTTCGCGAGCGCGACGCCGGCCGCACCCATCAGCTCGCCGTCGCGATGATCGCTCCCCATCACGCGGACGACGCCGTTTCGGCGCAGATCGACCACACCCGCCTCGACTCCCATCGCCATGAGCACGTCGAGCCTGCGAGCGTCGACGTCGGTCACGGGGCGCCCGTAGAGATGGGCCAGCACCAGCACGAGCTCGGTCTGAGCGAACGTGAGCAGCGAGGCGTCGCCCAGCGCGGCGCCGACCTCGACGGCGGTGCCGACCCCGGGGATCGTCGCGGGGATCGCGCTCACCGCGCCCGTCGCGGCAACGTGCTTTCCGGTGCGCGCGATGGCAACCCGGGCGAGATCCGCGGGCGACCAGCCCGGGTGCTCGGCGCGCAGCCCTTCGGCGGTGCGCATGACCGCCGGCCCGCGGCGCTCGACGACAGTCGTGATGGCGCGCTCGGTCGCGCCGGCCATCCGCTCGGAGAGCCTGTCGATCGCCAGACTGGAGGCGAATCCCATCCCACCGATTGTATGGGCGGGGCGAAGGTACGCTGACGGTGCGGATGCCACGATGACGGATCACGCGCTCACCCCGCGCGAACGCCGCCTGCGCCGCGGCCTGGTCGCGCTGGCGATGGTGTGCGCGCTGCTCGTGCTCGTGGTGATCACCGTGCTCGTCTACTGGCGGCTCTACCTGCTCGGGCCGTCGGGCGACCCGTTCACACGCGGCCCGTTCGTGATCCGCCTCAGCACCACCGAGGCGACCCTGGCCTGGTCGATCGACGCCGGCCGTCGCGTCGAGCTGACCGCCACGGGGCCCGGCGGGACGGTGACCGGCACGGGCGGCCGCCTGACCGGGCTCGAGCCCGGCACGAGGTACATCTGGACGGCGTCCGTCGGCGGGATCGGCCGGGCGTCGGGCTCCTTCCGGACAGCGCCGCTCGACCTCAGCGAGCCGGTGCGCTTCGCCGTAATCGCCGACTACGGGTCGGGGAACGACCACGAGTGGGCGGTGGGCCGCACGCTCGCCGCCGAGCAGCCGGACTTCATCACGACCGCCGGCGACAACAGCTACCTCGTCGGGGCGCCGCAGGTGCTCGACCGGAACATCTTCGATCCGCTGCACGACGCGATGCTCGGCGCGCCGCTCTGGGCGACCGAGGGCGAGCACGACCTGATCTACGCCGACGGGGCCGCGGTCACGTCGGCCCTCCACCTCCCAGGCCCGCATGGCCGGTACGCGGTCCGCTACGGGCCGGTGCAGCTCGTGCTGCTCGGGCTCGAGGCGGGCGCCTCCGAGATCGGCTTCGCGCGCCGGATGCTCGCCGAGCGGGGGCCGCTCGTGCGCTTCATCGTCGTCCACCGGCCGGTGCAGCCCGGGAACCCGATCCTGCCGCTCCTCCGCAGGACGGGGGTCGCGGCCATCCTCGCCGGCCACCTGCACCGGTACGAGCGGCGGACGGTCGGCGGCATCCCCGAGTTCACGGTCGGGACGGGCGGCGAGGGGCCGGGGGCGGCGGAGTTCACCAAGGCGACGCGGGGCGCGGCCGTCTCGCTGCTCGACTACGGCTCGCTCCTGGTCGAGGTCTCGAGCGGCCGGATCGACTACACGTTCGTCGACGAGCGCGGGCGGGCGCTCGACAGGTGGTCGGAGCCGTGAGGTGGCCGAGGATCGCGCTGGGTGGGCTCGGAGCCGCGGCGACGACCGCGGCGCTGGCCGTGCAGCCGCCGCAGGTGTTCGCATTCACCGGGATCGCCGGGATCGTGGCGTTCGTGCTCGCAGCCGGCTGTCTGGCCGCCGACACGATCCCCTACCGCCCGGCGCACGCCGCCGCTGCCGCGCTCACGCTCGTGGACGCGGTGGTGCTCGCGGTCGGCGGGAGGGCGATCGGCATCCCCGTGGTCGTTCCGGCCGCCCTCCTCCTGCTGCTCCAATTGGCACCCGCAGCCGGCGCCAAGTGGCTCAGGCGCGGCGGCCCTCGACCTGATTTCGGATCGTGACCAGGAACCCCGTCCAGCGCGTCTCGTAGTCGCCGACCTCACGGTCGCCGAAGCCCGTGCCGCCGCACCATCCGCGCACCGGGTCCGGCTTCGTCAGGATGTCGAACACAGCCTCGACCGGCGCAGCCATGTCGATCTGCCCACCTTCACCGTGGCTTCGGGCGAAGCCTCGACTCCGCCTTCCGGACACCCATCAGCCCAACGTACGCGGTAATCATCGCGGCGATGCTGCTGAGCATTGCGGCCAGCGATCCGATCAGAGCCGCCAGTGCGAACACGTTGGAACCCGAGGTGGAGCCCGGCGGCGGTTCTTGATCGACGGGAGGCCCGGTCACGGGCTGCGTCGGCACGCCTGCCCCAATCGGCTCGTCGGTCTCGTTGAATAGTGCGAGTAGGCCGACCAGTGCAAGCACGATGGCGGCAAGCAGAAGTGCGACTCCCAGTCGCCTCAGCCTCTGCCAGCGTGTCCTTCGCCGCTCAACGTCGTCTCCGGCCGTCGGTTGCCCATCACCGGCCATGACGAGATCATACGAGGTGCTGCGTCCGCGGTCCCGCGCAAGCGGGTGCGAGAATCCCCGAAGTCCGGCCGCGGCCGCTCGCGTCCAGCGTTCACGCTCCGTGTCTACGGCCACCTCTCGCCAGACGAGATCGAGACGGGTCCGCAAACCCGTATGGATAGGCCGGATAGAGCTATCGGGGCGCCGAGATTTGAACTCGCACCCCGCGAGTCTGCTGGGGTACGCCCCGGACCGCCTGAACCGACTCTAACCGCATGGTTATGCCGAAGCAGCGGCTCTGCTCGAGCCGGCTCGGCCGCGGGACGGCGATTCGTCGCGGACCACCCACGGACCACGAGGGGACAGGAGAACCCCGTGGATGACGACACTCGCACAAGCTCGTCGACCTCTACACCCGCCGTGGCGACCAGCTCACCCCAAGCCCAAGCCGCCGACGCCGCCCGACCCGTGGCAGGTACCGCCGCGTCGCATGCCGAAGGGCTCGCCATATTGGGCCGCCTTCTCCCTGCGTCCCGCTGGCCGGCAGAGGCAGGCCGAGCCGTCATTCCCAAGCCTTGCCCGCGCCCCGGCGGTATGTCAATTCGCTGGTGGAGTAGCAGCCGTAGGGAGGGTGGCCGGTGCTACGGCATGGCACGGTGTTATGGGAGGCCCGAGGTCCCGACGGCTCGGCCCTAGTGGCGATGGTAACACACCATGGCCGCCACCTGGTCGTCGGTGGCGCAGCGGCCCGTTCCAGGTCGCCTCCGCTGGACGCACGAGACCCGGGATGCGGGGTAGCCCGGCGATTGGCAGGCTCGTCGGAGTGGCTCCCCGACGACGACGACGCCCGTTAGGGGTTAGCGCAGTCGGCTAGTGCGGCGCGTTGGCGGGCGGTACGCGGGACGCCGTAGCTGAACTCGGTGCGCGACGTTCCGCCGTCGTCCGGGACGGTGACGTTCACAACGACGCCGCTGGGAAGCGAGGCGCTGACTTGGTTCGACGGCGGCCGCGCCTGCCTGGTCGCGTCACCGAACAGCACTTTGATGTCGGGGTCTGAG
Source organism: uncultured Actinomycetes bacterium (assembly GCA_963709425.1). Taxonomy (GTDB): domain Bacteria; phylum Actinomycetota; class Thermoleophilia; order Gaiellales; family JAICJC01; genus JAICJC01. Next base: position 584,898 of record CAVPWG010000004.1, read on the forward strand.
TCGGGGCCGACTAACGGCTCGCGGCCGTCGTCGTGGTAAACGCTGGTGGAGTACCCCAACTTTTGAAGGCAGGCGACTACCGGCTTGACCCTGTTCGGCTGAGTCAGCTGCGAGTCTTGCGAGTCGTCCCGAACCGCTAGGGCGATGAGGCCGACCAGCGCGAGGGGTGAGAACACGAGGAGGAGCGGCCGAAGCATGTGCGCAGTATCGAAGGCCGGGCCGCTCATTCGCATCGGGGATTTCCCCGCGATTTGGGCGCTGGCCCTGCGGCGGCGTCACAATCAACCGGAGCGCATCCAACCAGTGATCTCGCCGCCGTTCTATCAAACCGATCGCCGCCGACACCCGACCCGCAGGCTCTCAGTGTCAGCGTCGAGACCCCGCCTCTACGCTTAGTCGCATGGACGATGTGCCGAGCCGCTGCTCGCTCTGCGGCCGCCCTCACCGTCCGCTACCGGGTCGCTGCTCCGCCGGCCATGAGACGGTCGCATGCTCCGAGACGGGCCGGTGGCTATGCCGCGAGAGCGCCACCAGCGAGTGGCAACGGTGCGAGCATTCGGCGATCGACGCGGTGATGGAGCAGCGCCGCACTCGCGCCGCCCCGGAGATAGACCTCGCCCTCGACGTGGCACCTAAACCCGATTCCTACGCGCCCGCAGCCGCCTTCCGCCAAGCCTCCGCAAGTTGGTCACGGTAGAACAGCCACAGGATGCCGCCCACGCCGAGCAGCACGATCTCGTCGAATGGCCCAGGCACAGGAAGCAGCCCAAGTGAGCCACCCCAACGCAGCGGCCGCGGGATGCGCCCGTCACGAACGACGATCTTGACGGCCCGGATAGCTCGTCCGATGGACGTTCTCACTACTCGGACTCTACGCCCACATGAGGCAAAGTCTCCGTGTGGTTCCACGCACCAGAAAATGCTTGCAAATGAGAATGTCGGTCGATTCCCGCCGGGAACCGATAGACCCTCGCAACCATGCGGAAACCCGCATTTCTCCACGGTCGTGCACGCCGTGTACGCGGCAGAATGCTGTGCCGGTGTGGTCCCGGTGGGGGTGCCTGACGCGAGGGGTACGCCGACTGGGCGTCGAACGTCTCGGTGTGGGCGAGGATCGGACGACTCGGATGCAGCGTCGGTTTCAGATTCCGGTGCTGGTCGCGGCTGGGCTCATCCTGCCGGTGGTGGTCGTCGAGCAGTCGACGAAGGATGAGACCCTCAAGGCGGCGGTGATCTCTACCCCCACACGAATGGGGGCCGCGTCATCGGACTGCTGGTGATGATGGTGGGGATCGGGTTCATTGCTGTGCTGACCGCGGCGATCGCACAGCGGTTCGTCGCGGGTCCGCTGCACGCGGAGACCGCACAGCTTGAGCGGGCAATACACGCGGACCTCGCGGCCGACGAGATAGAGCTGCGCGCCGAGCTACGAGCGATCCAGCAACAGATGCGAGCGCTCGAGGGTTCCGTCGAGCGGCTCATCCGGCGGCACGGATAGGTCACGCGCCCGCCTGACCGCGAAACTCGCCCGGGTTCCAGCGTCAACCCACGACACCGAGGTTCAGAGTCGATGCCTCGCTCGGCTTACGCTTCTTGCGTGCACGACGTCCACGCGCCGAGTCGCTGCTCGCTCTGCGGCCGCCTCCACCGCCCCCTACCCGTCGCTGCTCCGCCGACCATGAGACCGTCGCCTGCTCCGAAACGGGGCGGTGGCTCTGCCGTGTGAACCCCACGAGCGAGTGGCAGCGGTGTGAGCATTGGGCGATCGACAGGTGATAGAGCAGCGGCGAGCACGAGTCGCTGGACACGACGCGGAGCGGGGTCGGGTAGGGGATGATTCTCGCAAAGCCCGCCCGGACTCCGGCGGTCAGGAGAGAGTGACCGCCCCGTGGATGCCTGTGACTCGCCAGTGGCCGTGTTGGTGTTTGACGGTGTAGACAAGCCATTGGCCGTCTTTGCCGGCGGCCCAGCGGTTGTTGGCGACGCGCGCCGTGCCGCTGTTGATCCACTTGACTGGGCCGAGCGTCACGAGCACTCCGCCTTCGATGACCTCGCCGGGCGATCTCGACGTGGGGCCTCCGATCACCTGAGCACGGCGGCTGGCGAACGCGAGCGGTCGTGCTCCATCGAGCTGCTGAATGATCTGCTCTTTCACGTCAGCGTCGAACGGGTGCGCCACCCGGCGGAAGCCGACACCCCCTTGGAGATGGGAGGCGTGCGGCACTGCGCCATCGATCACGAACACCCGCCGGTGGGGAGGCTGGGCGTTCCCATAGCCATGGTCGACCTCGACGAGCTGGTGCACGACTGCGGCGTAGACCAAGCTGGTACGGGAGGCGGCGCCCGTTGCTGCCGGGTGCCTGTCCGGTGTCACTCCCGACGCTTCCTCTGTCGGGTCCCCGGTCGGTGCGACGTCCGAGGAGCACGCCGTCGCGGCGAGCAACAGGAGTGCCAGCACGAAGTGTTTGATTGCCGACTGCTTCGGCATCGCCCCGTGAGACGCCGACCACGGCTTGAAAGTTCCCCGCCGCTTTGACGGCGATACATCGAGCCTAGGTGCCTGACCCCCTGCCGTATCAAGCCCTCGGAGCCATGCCGGTTTGGCTCAACCATGCGAGTCGCCATCGCCGTACACGCTGCAGAATGCTACGGCCGTGTGGTCCCGGCCGTTGTCGCCACTCGTCGCCAGGCTGCACGAGGCTGGCGCGGTCGCCGTTCGGTACCTGCTCGAAGGGGGATTAGCGGGGAACGATCAACAGCAGTCGTCGCTGGTCTCGCCGCGCCATGCCTCGCGTCCCTCGCGTACAGCGACGGCGGCGATCGCGAGTCCGGCGAGCGGATCGGCCCACCACCACCCGAACGCCGCGTTCGCGCCGAGTCCGACCAGCAGCGCGATCGACAGGTACGCGCAAATCATGTTCTGCTGACCCTCGCTTTCGGTGGCACGGGATCCGAGTTGCCGGCCGACTCGGCGCTTGGCGCGGGCGAGCAGCGGCATCGTCGGAGCTGTGACGAGGGCGAGCCCGATGCCGACGTAGCTCGCCTGGGGGTGGGTTCCGGTGAACGACCGCACCGACTCGACCACGACGTATGCGGCCAGCGCGTAGAACGAGAAGGCAATGATCTGCTGCGCCCGGCGCTCGGCGGCGGGCGACGCGCCGCGGCCACCCGAGAACAGCCACAGGATGACGCCGCCGGCTGCGACTTCGATCAGCGAGTCGATGCCGAACGCGACCAGCGCCACCGACGACGCGGCGATTCCGGCACCGACGGCGATCGCAAACTCGACCAGGTGCCAGGCGTTCCCGCCCCATGCCAGTAGGCGGGCTCGACGTTCGAGCTGTGGCCGAGTTGCTGCGATCGTCGCCATTGCCCACAGCGTACCGGCGTGATGCGGCTGTCAGTCGGCGAGGGGTTGCGGGGCCGATCGGCCGAAACCGCGCTTGGTGCTCGCGGTCAGGGTGTTCGGGTTTGGGCGGGGCAACCGAGATCGAACCGTTGGACTACCGGGTCGCTGCTCCGCCTGCCGAGAGACGGTCGCCTGCTCCGAAGCAGGGCGGTGGCTGTCCGGCTGTGGATAGACGATGCGATCGGCTCTAGTTGCGCCATCCGCTCATTTGGACGGCAGTTCGTTCTGGACGTTGTGGGCGGTGGCGTACTCGTCCACGAGCGAGTTGATCACGTCGCCTTCGGGGTAGGCGTAGTTGATCTTGGTGAACGCCTCCCACTTGTCGGGGAGTGCGTCCTCGGGGTAGATCGCCTCGACGGGACATTCGGGTTCGCATGCACCGCAGTCGATGCACTCTTCGGGGTCGATGACAAGTATGCGGTCGTACTCGTGGATGCAGTCGACCGGGCAGACGTCGATGCAGGACTTGTCCTTCACGTCGATGCAGGGTTCGGCGATGATGTAGGTCACGGTCACCCACTTCCCTGTGAGGTCGTCTGAGATCGGTAGGGGGTTCGCTCCGCTGCGGGCTCGTCGGGGCTGTTGGGGCGACTCTGAGACGGTTCCGATGGCGTCTTCGAGCAGCGCCCGGATGTGGTTGTCTCGGAGGGCGTAGAACACGTGGCGACCGCGGCGGTGGGAGGAAACGACTCCGAGCCGGCGCAGCCCGCGCAAATGATGCGACACCGCAGACTGCTCCATCTCGACGCCCGCGACGATGTCGCCGACGGAGCACGGCGACGCAGCCAGTCGAGCGAGGATGCGCACCCGGCTCGGTGCCGCCAAGGCTTGCATGATCGCAGCGATGCGGTCGGCGGTGGCAGGGGAAAGGGCCTGTGTGGCGTCGGGCGGCTGCTCCAAGTCGAACCGCACCCGCAGATCATACATGAGCGACTGTTCATATGATGATCTAGTTCGGCACGAGACGCAGGCAACCAGTGATCGGCAACCCGACCCGATGCTCACTCTGCGGCCGTGACCACTGCCCCCTACCCGGTCGCTGCTCCGCCGGCCTCGAAACCTGCCCCTGCTCCGAATCCGGCCGTTGGCTCTGCCGCGACAGCCCTGAGAGCGAGTGGCAGCGGTGCGAGCATTGGGCGATCGACGCCGTCATGGAACAACGTCGATCTCGCGCCGCCCGCGGCAGGTAGACCGGGAGATCAGCGCGTCGAGGCTGCGCCAGTAGTAGAGTCGGATCTGCTCTCGCCGCGCCTCGCGTTCCCCCTAGGACGCCCCCCACGCGGCAGAGCATATGCGCAGCGCGGGTCGCCCTTCTGCTGAGAAGAGGCGACCCCCCACTTACGGTGTGAGCATTGGGCGATCGACGCGGTGATGGAGCATCGTCGTGCTCGGGCCGCCAAGAGATAGACCGCCTCGCCCTCACACGCCGAGGCGGTCGCCACGCCCCCCGCGCCGAGGGCGGCGGGCCCTCGAAGCACAGATTGCGAGAGCTGCTCCAGAAGCGTAGGCTTGTGGCACCTATCACGAGAGGAGCGCAATTTGAACTCGCTCGGGAACCAGCGGGAGATCACGCCGATGAGACGGCTGCGCTGCTACATCCTGGCGCTCTTCGAGCCCCGAGAGGTAACACCCATAAAGAAGGTCGCCATCATCATCGCGGTGCTGCTGCTCGGCGCTATCACCATCGGCTGCGGGTCACAGATCGGCCAGTCCGCCGCCGCCATGGCCACGTCAGGCGCTCCGGCCAAGACCGATAAGCCGAAGAAGACGAAGCCCGCGGAGCCGCAGGCGACTGTCTCTCAGAAGAGCGCCATCGCTTCCGCCGAGGACTACTTGTCCCTCCAGGCGTTCTCCCGCGGTGGGCTGATCAAGCAGTTGTCGTCGGAGTACGGCGGGGGCTGCTCCAAGGCCGATGCTGTCTACGCGGTCAACCACATCGACGTGAACTGGAACGAGCAGGCCGCCAAGGCCGCGAAGGACTACCTGGCCAACCAGCCGTTCTCCCGGGCTGTGCTGATTCAGCATTTGGAGTCGAGGTACGGCGACGGCTACACCCACGCCCAGGCCGTCTACGGCGTCAACAAGGCCGGCCTGTAGTCCCGACCGACCGCACTTCGCCCGACACCTACGCTTCGTCGCATGGACGATGTCGATGTGCCGAGTCGCTGCTCGCTCTGCGGTCGGCCTCACGGTCCGCTACCGGGTCGCTGCTCCGCCGGCCTCGAAACCTGTCCCTGCTCCGAATCCGGCCGGTGGCGCTGCCGCGAACCCGGCGGCGAGTGGCAGAAGTGCGAACACTGGGCGATCGACGCGGTGATGGAGCAGCGTCGTGCTCGCGTGGCCCGCCGATCGGACTGTGGCTGCCCGGTCGACGACTTCCGCGAGGAGCCGCCGACCGGGCAGCGCACCTTCAAGATACGGGTGATCGAACCGCCTGCCAATGCGTAGTACGAGGGGGTAGTTGGCGACGACGCCCTCGCCCCGAAATCGCCATCGCTGAGACCGCGCCCCGCAACTGACGCGGGCCCTCGGACAGCTAGGTGAAGGGTTGGTGGGTATCGGAGTAGTCGGCCCAGTTGGCCTGGAGGAAGGCCAGAAGGGGTGCCCCGGCGACCGTCGCCCCGTCCGCAGCCATGTTGCTCCACTCAACTACCCACGAGAGGTCGCCTGGGAAGTCGGTGGCAGCCTCCAAGGGTTGCAGAGCGTCGAGTGGCAAGACTTCGTCCCAGTCTCCCAGGTGAATGAACTCATCCAGCCCGGCTGCTCGCGCGTATGCCTGGACGGCGTGGGCGAATCGGTCGGCACGGCTGTAGTTCGAACCCCACTCGAAGCACTGCATGTCCGTTCGACCGTCCCGCTGCCAGGATGCCCGGAAGCTCCTTTCAGGATTCTCACGCTCCACGTCGCCCGGGAAGTATTCGACTGGGACACCCCAGCGTTCGCAAACCGCTGTCAAGAGCCGCCTGGCGTTGGCGTCGTCCAGCTCGACCCGGGGTGTTGGACGGGGAAGCGGATTAGGAGGAACGGGCTCCCCGGCGGCCCAACGTCTAAGTCGTGCCAAGAACGGCCAGTCCATCACCTGAGTGTCGGCCACTGCATCCGCGCGGTCAAGGTTCGGTGGGCCCACGACCCTGGCCAGCGATGGGTGCTCGGTCTCTGCGTGGCGTCAACCTCGCGTCCCTGGCGATCATCGCGGCGTTCATCGCCCTCACGGCGTGGGCCGCTTAGAAGTTGCGGTGATCGTCCCGCCGTGTCCCCTGGCTAAGCTCGTCGAGTGAAGCCTCAGCCGAGCCGCTGCTCTCTCTGCGGCCACGAGCACCGCCCCCTACCAGGCAGGTGCTCCGCCGGCCTCGAAACCTGCCCCTGCTCCGAATCCGGCCGGTGGCTCTGCCGCGAACCCGGCGGCGAGTGGCAGCGGTGCGAGCATTGGGCGATCGATGTGGTGATGGAGCGGCGACGAGCTCGAGCCGCCCACACGCCACAAACGGGCGGCCCTCCACGTTCACGGGCGGTTTAGCCGCGGAGCCGCCTGGGCAAGCCAGACGCCTAACGGGAGAGCGACACCGGGCACCGCTCCATTCACCTGCGATGCGGTGCCCGGCTCCCCAATCCCTCCGCGAATCCGGTGCCTAGGAGTTGGCGGAGCCCGCCAACTCCTGGCGCACGTGACGGCTGGGATTGGCGGCAGGCTCGACCCGGTAGTGAACGACACGCGACCTGCGCGCCTTCTGCTCCGCGATCTCCTGTGTCACAAACGGCCCGAGCGTCGCAAAGACGCTCATGCCGCTCGAGGAAGTCACGAGCACGTACCAGCCCCGCGTGTCCATAGGCACCAACCCTTCGATCGCCGTGCCCGCACGCTGCTGAACGGCTCCGACGGAGGTTAGCACTCGATGGCACAAGAGCACGCGTCGCCGCGTCTGACTCAGTATCGGGGAGCGAACCCGGCTGGGAATGGCGCCGCTGTGAGCACTGGGCGATGACGCGGTGATGGAGCGCCGCGGCGACCATGTACGGGGCTCCGCAGTATCCGATAGAATCCGGTTCGGCTTCTGACTTCGCGCTGATCCACGCTCTCCATTTGCGTGCAGCCGGTGGTGCATCCCCTGGATGACGAGGAGAGCGGATCGCAGAGGCCGCCATGGCCGATGCACCATCGCCCGAGGAAGGGCCGGACGCTGCCGAGGTGCGGCTCAACCGGCTGTTGAATCTGATCTTGGAGGCCGCTGTCGAGGCGCTGGGCTTTGATGCGGCCACCGTGACCGCCCGGCACGGCAGCGATCTGGCCACGGTCGGCGCCACCGACCAGCGTTTCATCGCTCTTGACGACGCCCAGTACCAATCAGGCGAGGGGCCGTGCCTTACGGTGTTGGACTCACACGATCCCATCAGTCTTGACGACGCCGGCGAGCTCGACGATGGCTGGGATCACTTCAGCCGTGCGGCTCGAGACCTAGGGATTCACTCCACTCTGTCGATGCATCTGCCGGTCGACAGTGAAGAGTTGGCGGCGTCGCTGAACCTGTATTCCAAGCAACGGTTGGAGGCGAGCAGCGAGCAGGTCGAGCATGCCGCCCAGTTTGCCGAGCAGCTGGCCGCTGCCATCGTGAGCGTTGACGCCCACCGCTCGACGGCCAAACTGGCACGCGACCTGGCCGAGGCAATGCGAACCCGCGCCGTGATCGAGCAAGCCAAAGGCATCCTCATGTCCGACAAGCGAATCACCGCCGACCAAGCCTTCGACCAGCTCGCACAACTCTCACAACACTCCAACATCAAGTTGCACGACGTCGCCCGCCGACTCGTCGACGAACGCAGCCGAAACCCCAGGCCCTGACCCCCAGAGGGCGGGGGTTGTCGCGAAGCCGCCCTCGCCCCGAAATCGCCATCGCGTCGGTAAGACCGCGCCCCCGCCGGCCAACAAGGAGGGAACGCCGGGGGTACCGGATTGTCCCAACCGGCGAGGCACAGTCCACTCGCCCAGTGGCGGACCGTCAACCGAGCGAACACCAGAGAAAAGCCGAACCACGCTTCGCCTATCCGAACCTCGCCGCGGCCCCGTCATTCGCGCAGCTCCTTGGCGAGGGTTGTGTAACGATCAGGGCCGAAGGCGCGGTGTTCGCGGGTGGAGGGGGAACGTTGAGGGCCTGGCTGGTCGAAGCCAGGCCGCGAGGCCGGCCGGCCACCGCTCCCCATGAGCGGCCCGGCCGGCCCTCGTTCCCACAGGCCTCCCGCCGAGCCCGGCGCGGGTGGTCGCGAAGCCGCCTCCGCCCCGAAGTCCCATCCCAGCGTTCGTCGAACGGAAACTCTTCCGCCACGTTTTTTCATCGCGTCGCCTGGGCAATTCAGTGTCCCGGACACGGCCGGCATCGCTCTCCTCGGCATCGGAGATGCTTGCCGCCAACCGGGGAACGACATGTCGGGGCCTCGGGGTGGGAGCTTTCAGGGCCCCGACTCACGTTCTTTACTAGCGCCAACTCGGCGGCGCGACGTTCAGCTTCGAGCCTGAAAGCGCGACGTGGTAGTGCGGCACTCTGGCAGTATCGGCCGCCTGCACCGCCTCCGCTTCAGTCGGGTATGGCCCCATCGTCGCGAACACGCTCCTCTTGCTGGGTGATGTGACCAGGACGTACCACTTGGCCGAGATGCCCATTCCATCTCTGCCGCCGCGGCCGAGCGGAGCCGAGTCGTCGACCACCATCACGACGCCGCTCGGAGGTTCTTGTGGTGCTGCCCGGACTTGCCGCGGAAAGGCATCTGTCGAGCTTCCTCGTTGCGAATGGCTGCCCTGCGGCGGGCGCTGGAGGTGATGACCGACTCGACTCGGTAATGAACGACGCGGGAGACCCGGGCTTTCTGCTCCGCGACCTCCGACGTCGCGAACGGCCCGAGCATGGCAAACACGCTCTCACCGCTCGAGGAAGTCACCAGCACATACCAGCCACGCGTGTCCACAGGCACCCGACCCTTGATCGTGCCCGCACGCTGCTGAACGGAGCTTGCCGAACCACAGAATCTAGCACTCGAACGCTCCCGAGCCCATCGCCGCCATCCGAAACCGGACACCCCAGCGGGGGCACCCTCCCTCGCAAGCGCAAGCAAACACGGAAATCCCACGCCAGCGTTCTTCTGACCGAAACTCTTCCGCGGCGTTTTCTCATCGCGTCTCCTGGGCAATTCAGTGTCCCGGACACGGCCGGCATCGCTCTCCTCCGCATCGGACGATGCTTGCCGCCAACCGGGGAACGACATGTCGGGGCCCTCGGGGTGGGAGCTTTCAGGAGGGCCTCGACTCACGTTCAGGCGACTAGCGGGCCGCCGCTAGCCTCGACCTTCGCCGCACGCTCGCGGGCGCGCCACACTCCCGATTCGCCTCCGCGTGACACTCCCGACACCACGAATCCAGACCCGACGACAGCCGCGGATTCGGCCGGAACGAGGACGCTGGCAAAACACGCTCGCACTTCGAGCAGTTCTTCGTCTCGTCCGGCCTGACCCACGGGTTGTCGCCACGGCTGCCAACGTCGTAGACGCCTTAGAATGTTGTGCCCTTAGTTGAGTGGAGCAACATGGCTGCGGACGGGGCGAAGGTCGCCGGGGCACCCCTTCTGGCCTTCCTCCAGGCCAACTGGGCCGACTACTCCGATACCCACCAACCCTTCATCTAGCTGGCCGAGAGCCCGTGTCAGTTGCAACGACCGCCGCGACCAGGAACCACAGCGAACCGCCAGCGTGAAGTGTCCCATCCTCTCTGGTGCCGTATTCGGAGACCACGGCCGAGACCACACATGTTCATGTTTGCGATTGTGCGGCCGCCACCGCCCCGTTCGCATCGGGCAGAACCCGACAACCATCGAAACGAGGTCACCGCGGTGCCAGCGGCGTGCGGTCTAGGCATTGGCGCATGCGGATACCGCGGCGCGCTGGCCGGCCGTATGCGGAACACCGTGGCTGAAGGCGGTCCGTGATGTTCCGCCGTCATCGGGGACCGTGACGGTCGCAACGACACCACCGGGGAGCAAAGCGGTGACTTGATACGACGGCGGCCGCGCCTGCCAAGTTCCATCGTCCAGCACAATGGTGCCTTCGGGATAGTCAAACGGCTCGCGGCCGTCGTCGTAAGAGACGCTGGTGGAATATCCCAGCTTCTTAACGCAGGCGATGGTCCGCTCGATTTTGGTCGGCTGGGTCGATCCGTAGACCACGACACCGCCGATCACGCCGAGTATCAAGATCGACGCCCCTACGATCAGGATGGTTCCGCGTTGAAGCATGCGTCCAGTATCGGCGGCGGCGACCCCACTCGCATCGGGGATTTCCCGCGGTCGGCTCGACCGTTGGGGACGCGCCGCATCGGATACGCCGCCGGGCGCGTCATCCGGTTCGCCTGTGCGTAGCCGCGGCGGGCCAAAGAAGCGGCGGGTCGCCCCGCCTGTCGCGTCCGCTCGGGTCAGTCGGCCCGCCGAGGTCTGGGCACGCGGGTGGTTGTGATTGTGGCGATTGTGGCGTAGAGTCGGTGGCTCCGCGAACCGGGGGTCTGGTGATGTGGCGTCGTTCAGGGTGGCCTGGTGGCGGCTGGGGGGTGTCACGATTGTGCTGGTGGGGATGACCGCCTCCGGCCCGGTGGCGTCGGCCTCGGCGGCGTCGGTCGCGTGCCGAGGACATCCGGCGACATTGGTCGGGACTTCGGGCTCCGATGTCCTGCGGGGAACTGCCGGCCCGGACGTGATCGTCGCCCTGCGTGGTAATGACACTGTGCGTGGAAACGGCGGCGCCGACGTCATCTGCGCGGGTCGCGGCACTGACCGCCTTCGCGGCGGTCGCGGCGCAGATCACATGTATGGCGATCGTGGGATCGACGATCTGTTCGGCGGACCGAATGACGACGCCCTTCTCGGCGGCACGGGAAGAGACAAGCTCGAGTTGTCGCACGGGAACGACTTCCTCGGTGGCGGCGACGGGGAGGATTCCGTGTTCGCAATCGTCGGGGGCAATCCTGGGCTGATCGTAGTCAATCTGGCCGCCGGGTCAGCGTCGAGCGTTCGCGGGGTGGACCGTCTCAACGGGATCGAAAATGTAAGCATCGCATGGGGCGGGTCGACCGACATCACTGGGAACGACTTATCGAATGACATCGTCATCTTCAGCGGAGAACTCGACAGCGATCTTGTCCATGGTCGGGCCGGCGATGACAGGATCCGAACCAACCTTGGAGACGACACCATCTTCGGCGAGTCGGGCAACGACGTGCTCGACGGCGGCTTTGGCACCGACACGATCGACGGTGGGCCTGGCATCGACAGGTGCCGAGGAGGCGAGGTTGTGACGTCATGCCCTTAGCGGTCAGCGAGGGGGGACACGTTGGGCGCGGGTTGGTCCCGTTGGCGTGACCTTTTTCTGCGGCTTGGGGTCGTCGTCGCCCGCGTAAGCCGACTCGGGCCAGCGATTCGGAGCGGGGCTTCCGGCGGGATGGGAGCGTTGTGAGGCGAACCCAATGTGGTCGCGGGTGTGTTGTCGGCCTTGTTGCTGCGGTGTCGGTGGCGGCGACATCGCTCGTGGCGTCGTCAACGGATGCGGTGGCTGCGCAGTGGACGATCGTGCCGATGCGCCCCCAGTTGGCCCACGCGGTGGCCGCGTCGGGTCCGTCTTCGGTGTGGGCGTTCGGGCTGGCCGTGCAACGGTGGACGGGTACGAGGTGGCGCGTCGTCGGGCGGCCGGCCGACCGGTTCATCCAGTCAGCGGTGGTGGAGTCCGCGTCGGATATCTGGGTGGCGGGGAACGCTCCGACCGGTCCGGGCGGTCATGGCGTGATCCTGCGCTGGGATGGACACCGCTGGCACACGGTCTTGCGGGCTAAGCGCGGCGGCGTCCTGTTCGGCATCTCCCGTGTTCCTGGCACGCAGCGGTTCTGGGCGGTCGGCTACCACGTCAAGGACGGTCATTTCACGCCCATGATCCGACATCGCGGCGCGCGCGGGTGGCGCCCGGCCGCGAACCCGCCAGTCGAAAACGGCCAACTCAACGCGGTCGCATCATCATCGAACGGCACCTGGGCGGTCGGTAGCACCCCGGCGGCCGCGATCGCCGAGCGGTGGGTCGGGGGCCGGTGGGTGAGAACGCCGGTCCCGGATTCCGCAGGAGTAAAGCTGCTCGGCGTAGCCGCAGTCGAGGGGACAGGGCACGCCTGGGCAGTCGGATACCGCCTCACCGGCTCTGGCCACCGGCCGGTGGTGTATCGCTGGTCGCACGGCACCTGGCACAGCGTTCCCATCGACCTCGGCCAACGAGAAGGTGAGCTCGACGGAGTCATCTCAACCAACCCGGGATTCGCCTGGGCCGTCGGCCACCGCATCGGCACAAGCGGCCTCATCGAGCCACTCGTCGAGCACTGGTCGCGCGGCCCGTCCTGGCAAGCTGTCCTGTCCCCCACACCCGCCAGCAACTGTTCGTGGACGCTCCATGCCATCACCGAAGTCCCACAAACCACCGGCCCCACGCTATGGGCCGTCGGCGACGGCGGCTGCAGCTTTGAAACGATCAGCGAACGCTACCGTTGAGCCGGGCCCCTGGCGCTGCTCCGCCGGCCTCGAGACCGTCGCCTGCTCGGAGACTGGCCGGTGGCAATGGAGCCGCCGGATCTCGCAACACCCGAGCGTGTTGCGATCGCCACGAAGGTGGCGTAGGGTCGCGCCCGTCCCGATCGGAAGGACGGTTCCATGACGACTCGACAGCCACGGCCGGGCACGCGTCAAGGGAGGTGCGTCCTAGCCGCGGTGATGCTCGCCGTGCTGGCCGGTGCAACCGCTCCGAACACCGCCTGGGCGAAGCCGGTCACATATCGCGCGAGCGTCTCCACCGGTGGGGCGCAGGCCAATCGCGGCAGCGGTGACCCCGCCTCCGGCGGCATCGCCATCTCGGGGTCGGGCCGTTACGTAGTGTTCGTCTCCGACGCGTCCACCCTCGTCGCCGGCGATACCAACGGCCGAGCCGACGTATTTATGCATGATCGCAAGACCGGCACGACCGAACGGGTGAGCGTCTCCTCGAGCGGCGCGCAGGGAAACGACAGCAGCTTCTCGGGGATCGCGATCACCCGGAACGGTCGCTACGTGGCGTTCATGTCCGACGCGTCCAACCTGGTGGCGAACGACCCGGACGGCCACTTCGACGACGTCTTCCTGCGTGACCGCGATGCCGGAACGACCGTGCGGATCCCAAACACCGACTTCGTGTTCGAGGTCGCACTTTCGGCGAAGGCGCGCATCATCGCCTACCAGGGCGGCGGTCACCAGTCGTTCTCGATCTATAACCGCACTACCGGCCGCACGACGAGGCCCAACGTCGACGGCCTAGCCATCGACGGCACCGACCTTGCCGGGGTCAGCGCCGATGGACGCTATGTGCTTTTCACCGGAGGCACGTTCACGCACGGCGGGGTCGTCGGCCTTGCCGACCGTCACACGGATCGGGTGCGGGTCATCAGTCGCTCGCAAAACGGCGCCTTCGCCAACGCCGACAGCTTCGCCGATGCGATCAGCGCCGACGGACAGCACCAACTGTTCACCTCTGACGCGACCGATATCGTCGCCGGCGACACCAACGGCAAGGCGGATGTGTTCGTGCATTCCAGTATCACCGGACGGACGCGACGCATCAGCGTTGGCCGACTCGGACAGGCCAACGGCACCAGCAGCGGCATGGCACTTTCCGCGCACGGCCGCGCGAAGCTGTTCATCTCCAGGGCGACCAACCTCGTCGCCGGCGACACCAATAAGCAGGCTGACCTGTTCCTTCGGGTCGGGCCGCGGATGCGACGCGTCGGGCTCGGCCCAGGCGGAGTCCAGCCGAACCGCGGGATCGTGACCGCCGCGTTGAGCGACACCGCCGCCTGGACGGCCTTCGCCTCCCGCGCCGCGAACCTGGTACCGCACGACACGAACCGCTTTCTCGACGTCTTCCTGCGCGGCCCTCTGCCGTGACGCTACCGATGGCGCCGTCGGACGGGTGCGCTAGGGCGTTGCTGTCCCGGTTGCTCTGCCACGACACCTCCGCGAGCGAGCGGCGGCGCTGCGAGCATTGGGCGATCGACGCGGGTCATGGAGCGTCGGAACGCCTCGAGTCGCTGAACACACGCCCCGTAGCGGCGTCGGGTAGAGGATCATTCTCACGAGCCCCAGCCGCAAATGGTTCAACCGAATCGCGGATTTTTCGTCGTTCATTGGAGACCGCCGTTCGAGTGGAGCAGCTGGCCGGTGATCCAGCCACCCTCTGGGGTGAGTAGGAACGCCACCAGGTCGGCGCTGTCCTGCGGTGAGCTCGGTCGGCCCAATGGTGTGCGCCGCGACAGCTCAGCTCGGAGCTGGTCGGAGATCCAGCCTGTCTCGGTGGGCCCTGGATTGATGCAGTTCGCGCGGATCCCGCGCACGCCCAGTTCCAACGCGGCAGCCTTGACGATGCGATCAAGCGCGGCCTTGCTGACCCCATAGGGGACGTTGTTGGAGAGCGCGTCGCTGGTGAATGCGACCACGCGTCCGTCCCCGTCGGGTAGGCGGTTGGCAAACTCCTGGATGAGAAGCGCGACCGAGCGGGCATTGACGGCGAAATGCCGATCGAACTCCGGCGCAGATGTCGCGAGCAGTGACAGCTCGATGTCTCGACAGTGCGAAGCCACCAGAGCCGTGAACGGCCCGAGCCGACGCTCGAGTTCCTGGAAGAGCCGAGCCGGTGCTGCACGATCACCCAGATCCGCCTCCACCAGCTCCGCCCGGACGCCGCACCCGCGGAGCTCGTCCACCAGGCCGAGCGGCTCGCGATCGCCGCCTTCCGAGCCGGCCTCTCCGTCGTAGGGCGACCAGCAGGTGAGTCCCACGTCCCAGCCGGCCTCGGCCAGGGTTCGCGCGCACGCCGCTGCGATCCCCGCCCGCCGACCGGCGCCCGTAATGAGCACATTTGGCACTCGCGGCAGGCTACACAGCCCGCCTTCCGCCATGACGAACACTGGTGTGCTGCTGGGAGCGGGCTGTCGGACGCCCAGCCCGCTTCCAGAGTCAGGTGGTCTTACGGCTCGAGCCGGAAGATGAGTCCTTCCATGGGGCCGGAGGAGTTTAGGAAGGTGACTTGTCCGCGAGCGTTCCGGTAGCGGCCTGTTCCGCCGGTGATGGCGCCGCGGCTTCGGTCGTCTACGCCGAAGTGGGTCGGGCCCTTGACGGCGATCATGCCGTGCTGCAGGAACGTCTCGATGGCGCACTCAGCGACCACGCCCTTTGGCTCCATAACCGTGCATTCGGCGTGTTGCCAGCCCACCTTGGTCTTTCCCGACGCGTCGAATACCGGCCCGTTCACCACCACGAGGTCCCCGGTAAACACGTCCTTCTTCGGGTTGATCGGCAGGAACGTGATTTGGCCGCCGCGCTGCACAACGTGGATCGTCTCGGGCTTGGTCAACTCGGCCTGCGACGACGACGCGACGGCGATAGCGGCGGCGACCAGTCCGACTAGCGCCACCAGGGCCCCAACGATCAATGCCTTCCGTGGCATATCCTCCCCCTATGGTCTGGACGATGCGAGCCTTAGGACCGTCCGCATCCCTCGACTCACCAAGAGCGCCGATGCTACCCCGCCAAACCGGCCTCCAACACATTCATATGGGCACAGGCGCTCACGCCGTCCTCCACCGGGCCGCTGCCCGCCGGCATCGAGACCGTCGCGTGCTCCAGACCGGTCGATGGCTGTGCCGCGACGTCCCGGCGACCGCTCGGGTATCCCCTCTGCTGTCTGTCTGCCGACAGCCGGACGTCGGTGGCGGGCAACTCGGGGGATCAATCGATTCCGCGCGCGACATCCGATCTAAGCCGCGTGCTCATCGTGGAAATGCGCGCGAGCCTCGGGCCGCTCCACGCTCTGCTCGCCATCCTTCATCCCACTGAGGAGGCCGATCGGCGGAGGCGGAGATGATCGCCGATCTGGCTACGTGAGCTCGATTCGCTCCGCGGCGGCTTGGAGCACCTTGAGGGAGCGATCGACCAGGTGCGGCGAACCGGCGGTCGGCGATCGACGCCGTCCCCGAGCAGCGGCGCACTCGAGCGTGCCAGGGAGGAGTGCCTCGACGTCCGCCGAGCCACCCTTCCTTCGGGAGGTTTGAGGGATTGGCGCGACCGGGCGGACGCCGAACACTGCGGCATGGTCGGCGTCGAGGCCTGTGGCGGGCACCCGACCACCCCGTCTCGGCGAGGCTACCCGAGTGGCAGATGGTTAGCGTCGGGGGTGCTTCGTATTTGGGTGCGGATTACTAGCTAGGTGCGGCGCGCCCGGCAACTCTCCGGTTCGTTCTCTTAGGGGACGATCGGGAATGGAGAGGATAAGCCCCACCCGATGCACTGGGGAGGCGTCCGTCTCGTGAAAGCGACCAGTATGGGCGGTATTCTGCACGTGTGGCGTTCGTCGTGGCGATGGTCGTGGGTTTGGTGTTCGGGGGCGTCGATCAGTACCTGGGGAGCGGTCGGTCTCTTGTCGTGTTTGGGTGGCCGTCCACCGCGAGTCAGATGTCTGCTCCCTGGCTGATCTTGCCGTTCGTGTTCGGATGGAGTCAGGTGCGCCCTGGCCGGGCGATGCTGCTGGGAATGGTCGCGACCCAGTCGGCGCTGGCTGGCTACTTCGCGTTGACGCTCAGTCCTCTGGAGGGAGTACCCCTCGACCGCTTCCCCGAAGGCCTGCAGGCCCTGCTTCTAAACGGGGGGCTTCACGGGGGAAACGTTGCATGGGTTGTTGCCGGCTTGGTGACGGGACCGCTGTATGGGCTGTTGGGTCAGCGGTGGCGCGTCCGCCGATCCTGGATCAGCGCGGTGCTCGTCACGGGCGCGCTCCTGCTGGAACCCGTGGCCCGTCAGGCCGTCGGACAGCTCGCGCCGCCTAGCATGGTATGGATTGCTGAGATTGCAATGGGAGCTGCCACTGCTGTGGCCTTCGTGATAGCCGCCTTGACCTACCGTCGCGCTGGAGCACCTGGACCGCCGAGCGCGCCGGCAGCCTGAACCGCCTCAGTCAGCCTACGGTCGTCGGGACACCCCCGTGCTTACTGCAGCGTCTCGCGCCGGTCTGGCAGGAGGGGCTCTCTCGTGTCGGTACGAACTCGAGCATAGATTGGGGCGAGACGCGGCCGGGAATTGGTGGTCCCCTTACGTGGGACCCCTGACCGCCGTCGAGGAAGTGGGGAGGGGCGATGCTGGTTGCCGCTGGGGTGGCCTAACCGAAATGCGGTATCAAGGCGTCCGGCCGGTCGGCGTGCCGCGAAACCGGCGGCGAGTGGCGGAAGTGCGAGCGCGGGGCGATCGACGAGGTGCGGCGGCGTGGGAGATTGGAGCCCTCAGCGCCTCGCCCCTGGGTCTCCAACCACAGAGGAGAGGCGCTGCAATCCTCAGGGATCGATCTGGGTATCGGTTGCCTGACTCGCCCGCTTGATCGCGAATTTGGTCAGGTCAGCGATGCGTCCGCGACCCGATGTTCAGGGTTGGGGCCCGGCCCGCCAGCACCATCTCGGGAAAGAAGCGCCGATGGGGCGAACACCTAGCTGTTGCTGAGTCGCGTAACGCTGCGCCATGGCCGCGCGATATTTTTGGTCGCGTGCCTGTCCTGGTACTGACAGCGGTTGGCTTGCCCGCGATCCTCCTGCGGCGAGTGCGCCGGGGCGAACGGTGTGACTGGTGCGGCGGCGGCCGGTTCGACTGTGGCGGCAACTGCGAGCACTGCCGTCGGCCTGCGTAGATCCGCCAGCCAGGCGGTAGGCGTCGATCCTGCCCGAGTCCGTTCCCCCAACCCCATTCGCGAACATTGGAGTACCTTCGTCGTGGCCGTGCTCGAGGAGGTGTCTCAGGCGGGCTGCGATGGTTTGGAGCGCGGCGGCGTGCTCGTCGAGTTCGTCGTGGGTTTGGTCGGGGGTGAGCGCGAGGCGGGCGTGAAGCGAGATCATGCCGGCGTTCTTTGTGGGGTAGGCGGCGCGGTGATCGCGGGGAGGGATCCGTAGCGGGAGGTGGGTGAGCTCGATGTGTCCGGTGCGCTCGAGCAGGTGCAGCGCCGAGTCCACGAGGGGTCTTCCCGACCCGGAAGCTAGGCTGGCCGTGCGATTGCCGAGCGTGATCGCGTCCATCCACGTGAACGGCCCAGCGGTGCGTCGATGTGCTCGTAGCTCGGCCAGCACCAGTTGTTGCGTGAGCTGGTCTGGTTCTGCGTGAGGCGGTGGTGTCATGCGGTCGGTCACGGCTGACCCCCTAGCGTGGTGCATCCCAGGCCGGTGAGGGGTGGATCCCTAGCCGGTCAGCTCGACGGCGAGGACTTGGCCCTGGACGCCTGGGTGGTATTGGCCGGTCTGGCCGGTGGCGGGTAGTGACATGCTGACCCATTGGCCGTTGATTGTCAGTCCGCTGCCGCCTCCGGTGGCGCTGGTCATGTAGAACCAGGCGAAGCTGAGGATGGTGGAGGTGCCGTTGCCGCTGGGAGCTGGTCGACGATAGGGATGTACATCAGCCGTGGCGGCAACCCGTTGGAGTCGGTCCAGGGCTGCGAGATGACCTGGTATTGGCCGTTGCCGAGGCTCTGCAGATCCTGAGACATGAGGTTGTTGCCGGGCGGGATCTGGTTGACGATGTTTCCGGACGGCTGCGAGGCGCCCGATTTCACCGATAGGCAGCCGCCGATCACGAGCTGCCCGGCGGGAAGCTGGTCGGCGAGCTCGGGGCCGATGTTCGAGGGGGTGCCTTTGTTGGTGTTCCCCGAGCAGCTGCCGCCGGTGGTGTTGTCGGTGGTGGGCAGGTCGATGGTGCCGTACGCGCCAGGCTGGCTCTCCTTGAACAGTGTGGTGCCAGTGCCGTTGGCGTAGGCCTGCACGGTGACCGCATACGGGGACACGTGCCCCTTGACCGCTCCCACCGTCTCGACGGTGGCCTTGGCGGTGGCCGACACCGGGATCGAGTTCTTGCCCAAGACGCGAAGCAGGAAGGCTGGGGCGGTCCGCTGGACGGTCACGGTCACCGTGTCGGTGCCGTTGAAGCTGACCGAGACAGCATCGCCGGGCTTGTCGTTCTTAGCGGCCATCTGCTGGGCCGCACCGGAGTACGTCCCGGCCGGGATCGCCGCCGCGCCGGCCAGTGCCGCCGCGTCGGCCACGTTCTGCACCGCACGCCGCTGCGCATACGCATTCCCCAAATCCACCGCCAGCCCCGCAAACCCGATCATCGAGAACATGAAGAAACAGATCAGCGGAAGCGCCTGCCCACGCTCGGCGCGGAACCACGGGCGGCCATGACGACGTGGGCACGAACGGCCGGAACGACCATCGAATAGCGATCTGGAAACCATGCAGTCCTCCAAAGTGGCGGCGTCTCCGCCGAGCCGAGCCGACCCGGCGGGCGTTGCCGCCGCCCTTACGCGTGATATCGGCGGCAGCGGTGCCCGGCTTGAGCCTCCCGCCAACACTCGGTCGGGGGATGGGCCGAGCGGCGCCGATCACCGATACGGGCGACACTGCAAAAAACCCGACCGCGGTCAATTTCGTGCGGTCCGCAGCAATAGATCACCCCATCGAGGGAGTCCCGCCGCACCGCGCCCCGCGATCGCCGCACAGGCGTGTGGAATGCGAGAAGGCGACGAGCGCCCGCGCGAAGTAAGAGCGGCCCTCCATAGCCAGGGCGCCGGAGTCTGCCAAGGCGGCCACCGCCGCCCTGGGGCCGCCCACCCTGCTGCAACTTCGCAGGCGTTCGATGGACGTCTCACGTTCGGGCGTTGGAGGCGACTCACCGCGCGACCGGCGAGATCGGCCGGACGCTCGACGCGATCCGACACACGGCCACAGGACGCCAGCGCCCCTTGGAAGAATCTGGTAAGCTCGCCGCACCTGATCGGGTTGGTCAGGCCTGTGAGAGGGCCGTTCCGCACCGCCGGCGCGGCCCTTCTCATTTTTCACCGCACCTCGCCCGATCGCCACGCCGGCCGTTATGCGGACCGTAATGCCAAAGGTTCGCGGATCAAAGGGTTTAGGGCCGGTTGCCGAAGCTCGAAAGGCGTTTGCGAAACTCGACGCTCTCCCGCCACGTCTGAGAAGATCGGGCTGGAGGCTCACAAAGGGGGACGGGCAATGCGCACCATGCTATGGGCGGCCGCGGTTGCGATCGCGATCGCCGCGGTGACCGGCGTCGCCCAGGCGGCAGTCATCTCCACCTGGCCGCTGGCGACCAACGCCAACGACACAAGCGATGGCAACAACGGGACGGTGCAGAACGTGACGTTCTCGGGGAACGCCGCCCACTTCAACGGTCGCAGCTCGAAGATCACGGTGCCCTACAACGCCAACCTCTCGGCCGACTCCGCCAACGTCACCGCAACGGTGCAGATCGCGACGACCGTGAAGCCCGGCACCGGCGACTTCGACTTCGACCTCATGCGCTCGGCACCGACCGGCAAGATGTACAAGATCGAGCTGTTCCCGCGGTCCGGCAAGGCGCAGGCGCAGTGCATCTTCATTGGCTCCGCCAACCGCACCACGCTGCCGGGCGGACCCAGCCTGAGCGACGGCGCCTGGCACACCATCACCTGCCAGAAGACATCATCCAAGGTGACCCTCACCGTCGACGGCGTGCTGGTAGCGTCGAGGACCATGACGATCGGGTCGATCCATCACCGCTCCGGCGCGGCCTTCGCGCTGGGCTACAAGCCGACAAGCTCCGGCGGCGCCGACTTCTACAACGGCGCCATGAAGGGCGTGTCGGTCGCCATCGGCTGAGGTCTGCCGCGCGAGCACCTCTTCCGCTGGATCGGGCAGCCCTCTGCGGCCGTGGTGCTGCCGCGTGATGCCGTCAGCCGCGTAACGAAGTAACGCCCGGCAGCGCTATACGTTGTGAGGACGAGTCCGGAGTCCGACGGGAGGTCGAGATGCGAAGAGCAACGGTGGTGCTCATGCTGGCCGTACTGGTGGCGGCCAGCGGGGGAGCCAGCGCAGGAGGACAGACGCTTGAGTGCACGATCACGGGGACGCCGGGTAACGACCGGCTGATGGGCACGCCCGGGGCCGACGTGGTCTGTGGCCTGGGCGGGGCTGACCGGATCTTCGCCCGCGGCGGCAACGACATCGTTGCCGGTGGCCGCGGATCTGACCGGATCCGTGGCGGCCTCGGCGACGACACGCTGCGCGGCGGACGCGGTGCCGACGTCGTGACCGGCGGCCGCGGAGCCGACACGCTGCTCGGCAACCGGGGAGCGGATCTGCTGCTCGCCCGCGATGGCGGCCAGGCCAACGACACGGCCGACGGCGGCCCCGGCGCGGACACCTGCCGCGCCGACACAAGCGACACAACCGTCAGCTGCTAGCGACGCCCGCGTGACCAACCCCTCCACCGTTGAGGAGTCGGCAGCGGTGGGAGGGTCGGTCGGGCGCTGAGGCGGCGCGGTGGCGGGGTCGCTGTCAACCCCACGGCGACCTCACCAAACTCGTCGACGAGGCGATACGCCGCCACCGCGGCCACGCCGTCGAGCAAGGCGGACGACACCGCTGGTAAGGGCGGCAGCCAGCGGCTATTGGGACGCCCGAGACGGCATCACACAGTCGCGCCTCCACAAGCCGACGGATGCGGCATTGCCCTTGATGACCGTCAAGGGACGTCAACGCTTATCGGAAGGTCGCTTTTTTGACCAAACCTCCTCATGACACCACGCCAGTCAGAAAATACCCCCCCGAATTGGCTACCGTGGCGACATGAGGCCGGGAAGGTCGACGAGTGAGCGAGGCTACGGGCATGTCCACCAGACGTTGCGAAAGGCGTGGAGTCGGAAGGTGGCAGCTGGCGGCGTGTTGTGTGCGCGTTGTGGCCGGCTGATCTTGCCCGGGGAGCCGTGGGATCTCGGCCACCTCGACGACGATAAGACTCGGTACCAAGGGCCTGAGCATCGTCGTTGCAACCGGGCGACGAATAAGCGGCGGATGTTCAGCCGGCGATGGTAGGCGGCATCCGCATCGGCGGATCGGGCGCGGCCGATCGACGCGGCGATCGCGTTGAGGCTCGCGGTTCACGGCGCGGTGATGGAGGCCGGCGGCAGCGTCTAGGACGACCGGGGCGTGATCAGTGTGTAGATAGGCCATAGCCGCCGCTGGGCGTCGATATCCGCGGCAGGGGTACCCATGGGGCATCAGCTTGCGCTACGTCGGCGTCGGTTGCTCTGGGGACGGGGCGGTCTGGGGAGGCCGCCCCGCCCGTTCTCTTCCGAAGGGCGGTCAAGCCAAAAGGGGCCCGGCCGTGTGAGGTGTGGCCGGACCCCTTGGATGTGGCTGCCCCTTCGGCTTAGGCGGCCAGCTGTCCGCGGCGGCGGAAGCCGACGCCGGCGGCGAGCATCAGCATGAGGATGCCGCTGACGCTGGCACCGATGGCGGCCGCAGTCCAGTCGAAGCCGTTCCCGGGCGAGTCGGGGACGTTGACCGCAGTGGTCGGGAGCTGCACAGGATTGGCGAGTGGCGTGTCGCCGGTCGTGACGACGACGGAGTGGACCTGCGTGCCACGGTGCGCGGCCCAGTCCTGGGTCGAGTGCACGCTCGGGTTCGCGAACGTTGTCCCACCGGACGCTGCGATGACTGGCCTGGCCTGCGCGGCCGGCGCGACCAGCGCCAGCGCCGCGACGGTCAGGACGATGGTCGGGACGATACGGGTCATGCGGAACATCTGGCTCTCCTCCTCAGGGAACGAACAGATGTGTACTAGACGGCACCCGGGCGGATCTACTTCCTCGGCGGTTGATCGGGGCGCGGCCGATTGACGCTTCGATCGCGCTCGCGTTGGCGGTTCAGGGCGGTGATGGAGGCCGGCGGCAGCGTCTACGACGATCGGGGCGTGATCAGTGTGTAGCAGGTGCGTAGCCGGCCGCTGGGCGGCGACATCCGCAGCGAGGGGTACTCTGACCGTAGACAACTCGGTTGGGGAACCGGGAGTCGGTTGGTTGATGGAGTGGCGGCCCGCATGTCTTAGATCCGCATGCGGGCCGTCGTCGTTCTTGTCCGACCGAAGCGACTCGTAGGATCTAGGTATCCATCAACCCGCATAGGAAAGGATCTAGGTTATGGGCACACCCCGGCCCGAAGATCACCAGAAGGATTCTCCCTCCGCCGAGCGCAGCGATCTCGCCAAGGCGCTCGACACGACGGAGGCGGCCATGCGTCTCGGCATCGCAGGCCCGGACTGCAAATACATCGTCTCGGACGCCCATGTGGTCCTTGGACAGCCGCGGGACGATGAGGCGCATGAACGCGCCAAGGCGCTAGGCGTCGAGGTACAGGTTTTGCGGTTCGCCCGTACTCCTCGCCTTCGGCCGACCGTGTCTGTTCGCCGGCCGCCGGTGGAGCGCGTGGCGCCGCGGTCGCGTGAACAAGGCCGAGGCCGCTCGCGGGTTACCCGAGCTGGTCCCAGCGACGACGACCCTTCAGACCCGGGAACCGGCTCAAACCGACGTCGATGTTGTCTTCCTCGATGCGTTAGCGCGGTTTGAGACGCTGCGCGAGTTCGAGGAAGTCGCGGTGTGGTGCGTCCGGAAGGCGTGCTTCCTGTTCGCGACCGGGTGGCCGCGATGACCGCCGCCGAGTTCGTCCAAGGGCTCGCAGGCGTACGGCGCAACGGCAGCGGGTATATGGCTCGCTGCCCGGCGCATGACGACCGCACGCCGAGCTTGTCCGTCAAGGATGGCGACCAGGTCGACGTCGTCGTCTGGTGCCACGCCGGATGCACGAAGGAAGCGGTATGCGCAGCGCACCCTCGTGGTCCTGTCGACCCCCGCGACCTCTCGCCGCGGTCTGTCGAGCCGAGTGCGCGTCGCCGCGAAGCTGCCCGATACCGCTACGTCGACGGTGGTGGGTGCCACCTGTACGACGTCATCCGTTGGGACCCCAAGGGCTTCTCGCAGCACCGGCGAACGGGAAACGCGGCGCCGGCGCGATGGACGGCGTGCCGCGTGTCCTCTACAACCTGCCCGCCGTCGACGAGACGGTCAAGGCCGGCGGCGCGGTGTGGGTGTGCGAGGGCGAGAAGGATTGCGACCGGCTCAACCCTGTTCTCGCCGAGGTAGGAGCCGTGGCGACGACGAACCCGGGTGGTGCTGGCAAGTGGCGCTCCGAGTACAACGCGACGCTCAGGGGCGCGAACGTTGTCATCGTCAGCCATCGGGACGACCCCGGCCGTGAGCATGCCCAGGACGTAGCCGGCTACCTCGGGGGCGTCGTGGCGACCGTCTGCATCGTCGAGCCAGCCACAGGGAAGGACGCCCACGACCACCTCGCCGCGAAGCGCGGCCTGGGCGAGTTCCGCCAGGTCTCCGCGACCTCGTCCCGACCTCGTCCCCAGGTGACCTCGGAGCCGCCGTCCGAGCCGGAACGACTCCGTCCCGAGCCCGTCCCCAGCCCGTCCCACGAGACGGACTCGTGGACGATCACCCCGATCGAGACGTTCGCCGCCGTCGACGAGCCCGGAGCCGGGGCGCTCGTCGGAGACGTGGACGAAGCGCTGATCCCCGAGGACGGCGACGTCATGTTCTATGGCGACGGTGGCGCTGGCAAGACGACGCTCGCGATCGACCTCGGTTGTCATCTCGCCGCTGGCGATCCGTGGCTCGGCATCCCGATCAGCCAGCCGCGACGGGTGCTGCTCGTCGAGAATGAAGGCCCACGCGCCCTTTACCGCCGGAAGCTGCGGCGGAAGCTCGCCGGGTGGTCTGGGTCGCCGCTCGAAGGCCGCGTGCAGGTGATGGAAGCGCCGTGGGCGAAGGTCACCTTCGCCGACGAGACCGCTCGCCGGGTCCTCGCCGAAGCGATCCGGGAGCATGGCATCGACGTGGTCATGGTCGGGCCGGTGAGCCGCAGCGGCATGCATGACGCGGGGACGCTGCAAGAGGTCAACGCCTTCATGGAACTCGTTGCCGCGGTCCGCGCCTAAGCTGGCCGACCTGTCACGTTCGTGCTTATCCACCACGAGGGCAAGAGCGGGAAGGTCAGCGGCGCATGGGAGGGCAGCGGCGACACGCTCTTCCACGTCACGGGCCAGGGTCCGGGCCGGACGCGGCTCTACATCCAGAAGGCGCGGTGGGCGAGCAGCTACCACCACCAGAAGCTCGACCTCGTCTGGACAGACGGAGAAGGGTTCGCCGTCGAGGACAAGCCGGAGCACACCGACGACGACCTCGCCGCGATGATCGTGGCGGAGGTTCGCAAGGCCCAGGGGACGGCGTGGAAGGCAGTCGAGCGGGCAATCAAGGGCGTCGGTAACGACCGTCTCGTCGAGGTCCGAAACAGGATGCTCGAACGCCGCGAACTCGTGAACGTGGTCGAGCAGGACGGCGTAGAGGTGGGGATCTTCGAGTGTCCCAAGGGTCGCCGCGCAAGCCTTCACACGGCCGACGACCCCTCTATCGCGCATCTGGCCCAGGAGTTCGGGCCAGTTCCGGGCCAGTCCAGCCCGCTTGGGGGTGGAACGGGCTCGGGAGGCACTGGCCCGTGGCCCGCAGCCCTAAGGGCCACGGGGCCAGGGCCAGTCCCGACACCCCCGTCGTTTGAGGGGATGGAACTAGACGAGGCAGGGCGGTGAGCGACCTGCTCACGACGGCCCAGCTCTGCGATGCCCTCAACATCCACGAGGAGACCGCCTACCGCCGTGGCCGATGTGGCGAATGGCCGGCGTACCGGGTCGGTGCGGAGTATCGGTGGCGGCTGGAGGAGGTGCTCGAGGCGATGCGGTCAGAGCAGGAGCGTAGAGTCGCCCGACACGACCAAGGAGGCGATGCGTGAAGGGCTCGACCTGGCAACTCCCAGACGGCCGGTGGCGGATACGCTGGTGGACACCCAGCGGCCGCAGACCATCTGAGACGTACCGCCTCAAAGCCGAAGCGGAGCGGGCGCTCAGGCGGCACATCGACGAGGCGGAACGCGGCGTCGAACTCGTCGACCGCCGCATGACGCTGGCCGACTTCTATCCCGAGTGGGAAGCAGCGACCAGGACGGCCGTGAAGCCGCGCAGCTGGGACGCCTACTCGCAGCATTGGCGCTCGTGGATCGAGCCGTCGCTGGGACGTCAACGGCTGCTAGCCGTCGACCAGCGAGCCGTCCAACGGTTCGTCGACTCGCTCACCCGGAAGGGGTTGTCGCCGAAGACCGTCAGAGGCGTCCACGGCACCCTCTCGCTCATCCTCAGGATGGCGGCGGGCTATGGCTTCGCTCGTCCCGTGGAACGGGTACGCCTTCCCCGCGTCGAGCGCGGCGAGCTGGTGATCCCGACCGTCGGAGACGTCGAGGTGATCGCGGCGAGGATCGACCCAAGGTTGTGGGCGCTCGTCCGGCTGTGCGCCTACACCGGCCTTCGCCAAGGCGAGGCGCTCGCGCTCGCCCCAGCCGACGTCGACTGGCTCGGTCGCCGCATCCGCGTCGCGGCGACGCTCAACAAGCGGACGCGGCAACGCGAATCGCCGAAGTCGGGCCGTGGCCGGTGGGTCACTATGCCGACCATCGTCGCTGACTCGCTCGCCGCTCACGTCCACGCGCACCCATCAGACGTGTGGATCTTCCACCGGCAGAGCAGGCCGTGGCCCGCGACGAAGGTGTTCGCGGCGTGGAAGGCAGCCCGAGGCGGTGACCTGTTCCGGTTCCATGACCTGCGCCACCACGCAGCCAGCTTGATGATCACCGCGGGCTGGTCACCGAAGCGCGTCCAGGTCGAACTCGGCCACGCCGACCCCGCATTCACGCTCCGCGTGTACGGGCATCTGTGGCCCGACGAGATCGAAACGGGGCGCAGCCAACTCGACGCCGCGATCGAGCGGCTCAGACCACCGGCAGACCATGAGGTAGCGACCAGTGGCCGCTAACCGCATGGTTCCGCCGATTCCTAGCATCGGGGCGCCGAGATTTGAACTCGGGACCTCACCGACCCGAACGGTGCGCGCTACCAGGCTGCGCCACGCCCCGGAGCGGGGGATTATCGCAGGCGCGCGTCGCGCCGCGCGCAATACGCGTCGAACGCGACGAGCCGGCGGATCCAGGCGGCCATGGCCTCGACCTCGACGTCGTACAGCAGCCGGTCGGTCTCGAAGATCTCGACCGCGGCGTCGATGCGGCGCTGGATCCGTGCGCGGAGCGTGTCGGTGCCGGTGCGCTCGAATGCCTCACGGCGCACGCGGACGCGGCCTGGGCGTACGTGACCGGCCAAGCGGTCGTCGAGCGAGACCCTCTCCGCCATAGCGTCAGGGTCGCGGATCGGGCACGGCGGCGCAAGTGGGTGGGGTGGCAGGACCACCCGAATGGAGGGTACGGTTGCGCCGTGGCCAGCCGGGACCAGATCGTCGCCTTCCTCGATGACCACCTGGATGCCGGCGGGTACCCCGACGCGCTTCCGGTCGGCCTTCAGGTGATCGGCGCCCCAGAGGTGCGCCGGGTGGCGACCGGAGTCAGCGCGTCGCTCGAGCTCTTCGAGCGGGCGGCGGCCGAGGCCGCCGAGATGCTGATCGTGCACCACGGCCTCTTCTGGAGCTCGGAGCCGCGCAGGATCGGGGAGCGGGAGCGGGCCAGGCTCAGCTGCCTCTTCGCGCACGACCTGTCGCTCGTCGCCTACCACCTGGCCCTGGACGCGCACCCGGAGGTGGGTAACAACGCCCTGATCTGCCGGGCGCTTGACCTGATCGACCCCGTGGGGTTCGGCGTCCACGGCGACCGCACGATCGGGTTCCTCGCGACCGCCGACCCTCCGCTCAGCCTGTCGGAGCTCCTGGGCCGGGTCCGCGCCGAGATCAACCCGGAGCCGCTCGTCTTCGACGCCGGGCCGGAGGCGATCGGGCGCGTGGCGGTGGTCTCGGGCGCGGCTGCGCAGGACGTGCTCCCGGCCGCCGACGCGGGCGCCGACTGCTTCCTGACCGGCGAGCCGCGTGAGCCCGTCATGGCCCAGGCCCGCGAGGCCGGCATCCACTTCGTCGCGGCCGGCCACTACGCCACAGAGGTCTTCGGCGTGCGGGCAGTGGGCGATCTTCTGGCCCGCAGATTCGACGTTGAGCACATCTTCATCGACGTCCCGAACCCGATCTAGCCGTCTGCAAGAGATCCCCCGGGCGGATTGTTGACGCAATCCGAACGCCTGGGTATCGTGTGAGGATGGACAGCCGATCGGAGCGGGCCTAACGTGTCCGCAGTCCTCAAAACCCAGTTCGACCTCTGAGCCCATCGAGCGATTTCGCTCGGTGGGTTTTTCGTTCAGCGACGGAAGGGAGCACGAATGGCCAACCATCTCACGCCGGATGAGTTGTCGAAGGAGTACGGCATGAAGCGCGAGGAAGTCATCCGGCTTTGCCACGAGCAGTCCGTCCCGATCTACCACGGCAAGATCGACAAGAGCCTATTCCAGGCCGTGCAAGAGGAGCTGAGCCCGTCCAGGTAGGACGCGGACGCGGGCGGCGGCCGTAGGCCCTCGGTGACCGTCCGTCGAGCCCTCTTCGTGTGCGCGGTCGGCCTGGCCGTCGCACCGCCCACCGTCGGCGCCGCGACGCTCGATGCCCGCATCGAGCACATGGTCACGCGGTCCCAGTTCGGCGGATCCCGCACCGGACTCGCGGTGTACGACCGCACGGCGGGCCACTTCCTGGCGCTCCACAACGGCCGTGGTCAGCTCCGGCCCGCGTCGAACGTCAAGCTGGCGACAAGCGCGGCGCTCTTCATCCGGTTCGGCCCCTCGGCCCGCCTGCGCACACGCATCATGGCGTCGGGGCCGCTGGCGGCCGGCACGGTCACCGGCAGCCTCTTCCTCGTGGGCGGAGGCGATCCGTCGCTGGCGACGAAGCCCTTCGCCCGCGCTGCCCACGGCGGCAGCGGGACACTGGTCAGCGACGTCGCCGCCGCAATCGCCTCCCACGGTATCTCGCAGGTGACTGGCCGCCTCTACGGCGACGAGAGCGCCTTCGACAGCCGCCGCACGGGGCCGCTCTGGAAGCCGAGCTACTGGCAGGACTGCCCGCCGATCTCGGCGCTCTCGGTCAACGAGGACCTGTTCCACCTCGGCCATCCGCAGGCGTCCTCCAACCCTCCCCTGTTCGCGGCCCAGATCCTGAAGAAGTCGCTCAAGAACCGCGGCGTGAGGTTCGCCAAGGCGCCCCGCGTGCGCGTCCACCCCGGCACGGCGTGGGTGGTCGCGACCACGTCGTCGCCCCACATGTCCCGGCTCGTCCGCCAGATGGACATCGTGTCCGACAACTACTACGCCGAGGTGCTCACGAAGGCGCTCGCCGTGCACGCCGGGCTTCGCGGCACGACGGCCAACGGCACGCTCACCACGCGGCGCAGCCTCCGCCGGCTCGGCGTCAAGCTGCGCGGCGCGAGCATCATGGACGGCTCGGGCCTCTCGCTGGGCGACCACCTGAGCGCCCGCCAGATCCTCGGCATCCTGCGGCGCGCGACTCGGAAGTCGTGGGGCTTCTACCTGCACGAGGCGCTGCCGGTGGCGGGTGTCAGCGGGACGCTCCGCGACCGGATGCGGTCGGGCCCGGCGCACGGGAACGCGCACGCCAAGACCGGGACGCTCAACACGGCGTCGGCCCTGTCCGGGTACGTCCGCTCGGCGAACGGCCACCGACTCGTGTTCTCGATCCTCCAGAACCGCAGGCCGCGCCTCGACGTGCTCGCGGCACACAGGCTGCAGGACGCGATCGTCCAGCTCCTTGCCGGCTCGCGGGTCTAGGCCGGTTGGGCCTCCGCGGCCAGCCGCTCGAGCTCGCCGAGGTCGATCACGGGCACGCCGAGCGACTCGGCCTTCGCGCGCTTGGAACCGCCGCCCTCGCCGGCGAGGACGTAGTCGGTCGACGCCGAGACGGAGCCGGTGACCTTCGCGCCGAGGCCCGCCAGGTGCGCCGCGATCGAGTCGCGGGTATGGCCCTCGAGCGTACCGGTGACGACGAAGGTCTTGCCCGCGAGCGGGCCGGCGGGCGCAGTCTCGCGCTTCGGCCCCGACATCACGAGGCCGGCCTCGGCGAGAGCGTCGATGATGGCCGCGTGCTCCTCGTCGAGGAACCACGCCGAGACCGTTTCGGCGATCACGGGGCCGATGCCCTCCACCTCCGCGATCTGCTCGGAGGTCGCCTGCCGCAGGGCGTCCATCGAGCCGAACGCCCCGGCCAGCACCTCCGCGTTGATGCCGCCCACGTGCGGGATCCCGAGCGCGAAGAGGACGCGGTCGAACGGCCGCGACTTCGACCGCTCGATCGACCGGATCACGTTCTCGGCGAGCGTCTCCTGGAACCCGTCAAGCGGGAGGAGGTCGTCGACCGAGAGCCGGTAGAAGTCCTGCGGCCGGGCGACGAGCTCGAGCTCGACGAGCCGGGCGACGAGCTTCTCGCCGACGCCGTCGATGTCCATCGCACCCCGGGACACGAAGTGCTTCAGGCCCTCGTAGCCCCGCGACGGGCAGGCCCGGTTGGGGCAGTAGTGGCGGGCCTCGCCCTCGTTTCGGACAACCGGCGTGGAGCAGACGGGGCACCGCTCGGGCATCCGCCAGGCCTTGCGACGGCGGCCGTCCTGCTCGGGCGCGGGGCCGACCACCTGCGGGATCACGTCGCCGGCGCGCTGGATGATGACGCGGTCGCCCTCGCGGATGTCCTTGC
Source organism: uncultured Actinomycetes bacterium (assembly GCA_963709425.1). Lineage (GTDB taxonomy): Bacteria > Actinomycetota > Thermoleophilia > Gaiellales > JAICJC01 > JAICJC01. The sequence continues at coordinate 615,952 of CAVPWG010000004.1, forward strand.
GGCGGATGTCGTCCTCGTTGTGGAGCGTCGCGAGCGACACGGTGACACCGCCGACGATCACGGGCTCGAGGATCGCATACGGGTTGAGGGCACCCGTGCGGCCCACGTTCAGGCCGATCTTCTCGAGCTTCGTGATCGCGGTCGTGGGGGCGAACTTGAAGGCCACGGCCCAGCGCGGGTCGCGGCCGACCGACCCGAGCCGGCGCTGCTGCTCGAGCGACGACACCTTTACGACAACCCCGTCGACGTCGTAGGTCAGCGTCGCGCGCCGCTCCTCGAAGGCGTGGCAGAACCTGAGGGCCGAGGCCGGATCGTCGTGAAGCTCGGCGTCGGGCGAGACCGGGAACCCCTGATCGCGGAGCCACGCGAGGGCGTCCCAGTGGGTCGCGAGCTCCAGCCCTTCGGAGTGGCCGATCCCGTACGCCCAGATGCGAAGCGGCCGGCTCGCCGTGACGGCCGGGTTCTTCTGGCGCAGCGACCCGGCCGCCGAGTTGCGGGGGTTCATGAACGGCTTCCCGCCCGCAGCGACCTGCTCCTCGTTCACGCGCGCGAAGCCCTCGAGCGGGAGGTACACCTCGCCCCTGACCTCGACGACGGGCGGGGCGGGCTCCCCGGCCAGGCGAAGCGGGATGGCGCGGACGGTGCGGAGGTTGGCCGTGACGTCCTCGCCGACGATGCCGTTGCCGCGCGTCGCGCCCCGGACGAACACCCCGTTCTCGTACACGAGCGAGATGGCGAGCCCGTCCACCTTCGGCTCGGTTACGAGCTGGCAGGGCTCCTCGCCGATCAGCCGGGCGGCCCGTTCGGCCCACGCACCGAACTCGTCGTCGTTTCGGGCGTTGGCGAGCGAGAGCATCGGCTGGAGGTGCTCGACCTCGGCGAACCCGCCGGACGCGGCGGCCACCGCGATGCGCTGCGTCGGTGAGTCCGGCGTGACGAGGCTCGGATCGGCGGCCTCGAGCGCCCGGAGCTCGCGCATGAGCTCGTCGAACTCACCGTCCGACAGCGTCGGCTGGTCGAGGATGTAGTACCTGTGGTCAGCCTCGGCGATCGCTCGCCGGAGCTCCGATGCGCGCTGCGACGCCTGATCGGCTCCCATGTTCACCACGCACGATAGTCCGACCAGGATGAATCCGGGGCCCGCTCGCGCTCGTAGAAGCGCACATGAAACCCTTCAAACTCGCGGCCGCTCTGGCCGCGCTCACCTTCGCCCTCGCGGCCTGTGGGGGCGGCTCTTCGAGCAGCAACTCGACACCCACTCCGGCGAGCAACGGCGGCGCAGTCAGCACGGGCGACGGGAACGGCACTCCCGTCGACGTCACCCTGGCCGACTTCTCCATCACCGTTGCCGGCGGCACGAAGCTGGATCCCGGCACGTACACCTTCAACGTGAAGAACACCAGCGCGACGGGCCACAACCTCACGATCAACGGCCCCGGCGTGGACAACCAGGCCACGCCGACCTTCAGCGACGGCTCGCGGTCGCTCACAGTGACGCTCAAGAACGGGACCTACGAGTTCTACTGCTCGGTCCCCGGGCACAAGGAAGCGGGGATGGACGTCGATGTGACCGTCGGGTAGCCACGGCGCCGCACCCCTCCACCGGCGGCTGCTAGCCTCGGCTCGTGGACGCGGTCACCGGGGCGTTCTCCTACACGGGCTCCGCGATCGCACGCGAGCTCCTCGCCCGCGACCGGCAGGTGCGGACGCTCGTGCGCTCGCCGGCCCCGGCAGGGCATCCGCTCGCCGGCAGCGTCGAGGTCGCAACGCTGGCCCTCGACGACGAGGCCGCGCTCGTTCGCGCGCTCAGGGGGATCGAGGTGCTCCACAACACCTTCTGGATCAGGTTTCCCCGCGGCCCGTGGACGTTCGAGTGGGCGATCGCCGGGTCGGCGCGTCTCTTCCGGGCGGCGGCCGCGGCGGGCGTCGAGCGGATCGTCCACATCTCGGTCACCCGGCCGTCGCTCTCGTCGCCGTATGCGTACTTCCGGGCCAAGGCTGCGGTCGACGAGCTCGCACTGGGCGGCCCGGTGCCCGCGGCGAGCGTCCGCCCGTCGCTCGTCGTCGGCGGCCGCCAGGAGATCCTCGTCAACAACATCGCCTGGTTCCTGCGCCGTTCGCCGGCGTTCGCCGTGCCGCGCCGCCCGTGCCGAGTGCAGCCGGTGCACGTCGGCGACGTCGCCCGGATCGCCGCCGATGCCGGCGAGTCGCGCGCGCCGGGCATCCTCGATGCGGTCGGGCCCGAGATCTTCACCTACCGGGAGCTCGTGCAGGAGATCGGGACCGCGGTCGGGTCTCGGGCCCGGATCGTGCCGCTTCCGGAGCGCGCTGTCGCGGCGCTCGGACGGGGTGCCGGCCTCGGGCTGCACGACACCGTGGTGACGATGGAGGAGCTGGGAGCGCTCACGGCGAGCCTGCTCACGTCCGACGAGCCGCCGTTGGGTCGAGCCCGTTTCTCGGACTGGGTCGGGGACCAGGCGGACTGGCTGGGCCGGGAGTACCACTCCGAGCTCGAGCGGCACTGGCGCGCCGAATGACGCCGGTATCCTTCCCGGGATGGACTACACAATTCCGGCCGGCGCGAAGATCGGCCACGTGCACCTCAAGGTGTCGGATCTCGATCGCGCCGAGGCGTTCTACCGCGACGTCCTCGGCTTCGAGGTGCAGCAGCACTACGACTCGTCGGCGGCGTTCCTCTCCGCCGGCGGGTACCACCATCACATCGGCCTGAACATCTGGCAGAGCCGCGGCGGCCCGCCGCCCGCGCCAGGGACGACCGGCCTCTTCCACCTCGCGATCCTCTACCCCACGCGCGCCGACCTGGCGACCGCGGTGAAGCGCGTGCTCGAGCAGGGGGTGCCGCTGTCGGGCGCATCCGACCACGGCGTCTCCGAGGCGATCTATCTGCACGACCCGGACGGGAACGGCATCGAGCTCTACCACGACCGTGACCAGTCCGAGTGGCCGCGCGACCCGGACGGCGGCGTGGCGATGATCACCGAGCCGCTCGACATGGCCGGGCTGCTCGCAGAGGCGCGGTCGCCCTAGCCGCCGACGGAGAACCGAAACACGTCCGGCCGGTGGTAGTGGCCGGCCGGGTCGAAGCGCTGCCGCTCCTCGTCGAGGCGGGCCGGGTCGAGCGTCGCCGTGAGGATGCCCGGCTCGTCCCAGAGCGGGCCGGCGAGGTAGCTGCCGTCGGGGCCGAGGATCGCCGATCCGCCGCGGTTCATCAGGTCGTCGCCGTCGGCCAGCGGGACGCCCTCCGGGTGCGACGACGCCCGCAGGAAGACCTCGGCCGTCATGACGTAGGCGCGCGCCTCGCGGGCGATGTGGCGCATCGAGTCGTGCCAGGCGTCCGAGTCGTCCGCCGTCGGGGCGAGCAGGATCTCGAGCCCGTCCTGGTACAGCGCGAAGCGGGCCAGCGGCATGTTCGTCTCCCAGCAGATCAGTCCGCCCATCCGCGCGAAACCGGCGTCGACGGTGTGCAGGCTCGACCCGTCGCCCATCCCCCACACCAGCCGCTCGTGGTTGGTCGGCATCAGCTTGCGGTGATGGCGGCGAAGGGCGCCGTCGGGCCCGTGGACGAGGAGCGAGTTGTAGAGCGTCCCGCCGGCGCGCTCGTTGACGCCGACCGCAAGCCAGACGCCGTGGCGCTTTGCGATCTCGCCCATGCGGTCGCATGCCGGGCCGGGCACCTCGACCGACTCGCGCATGAGGCGCGCGAACGTCGCCCGGGCGGCGGGGTCGGCCCCGGCCGCCAGGAACCGCACCCAGCGGTTCGACGGATAGCCGGGGATGAACGCCTCGGGGAAGAGGACGAGCTCGGCCCCCGACGCCGCCGCCTCCGCGGTGAGCCCGTCGAGGCGCTCGATCGTCGCGGCCCGGTCGAGGATCGCAGGCTCGGCCTGCACGCACGCGACGGTGACGGGGCTCCTCACGCGGGCGAGCCTACCGCGCCGTGACCACGGACAGCCGATCGAGGCTGGCGCGCGGCCACAGCGCCTGCGTGTCGTAGTAAACCTCGAACTCCGGCACCGACTCCGGGATCGCGACCCAGCTCAGCTTCGATCTCGTGAAGATGTGCACGTCGGGAGCGGCCTGGGTGGGGTCGTCGAGCGTCCCGCCGCGGACGAACCACACCTCGGGGCGGCCGTACTCGCTGTAGACGGCCACCTGGCAGGTGGGGCACCGGAAGATCCGCTGGCTCGAGCCGTCGTCGCGTGGCACGTCGACGGGCTGGGGAGCGCCCGCGACGAGCTCGACGCGGTCGGCCTCAATCAGCAGGTTGATCACGAAGGCGCTGCCCGTCTGTCGTTGGCAATTCAGGCAGTGACAGCAGTGCGTGAAGAGCGGCTCGGACATGAGCCGGTAGCGCACGGCTCCGCAGGAGCAGCCCCCTTCAGGCGATGACGTCATCCTCGGAACGCTACTCCCGTCACGGCGGCTGGATGTACCGCGCGCCGAGCGCCGCCGCCAGCGACCGGTGCGCGGGCCCGGCTCCGACGAGCACCGACCCGGCGGGGTCGACGCCGTGGGCCCGCGCGAAGGCGAGCGGAAGGCCCGGGAGCGGCGGCCGGCACCAGCAGCGCGGCGGCCCGGCGGCGTGCGGGCAGAGCACGGCCTCGAGCGGCCCCGAGGCCGCGGCGGCGACGCGGCGGGCGGCGGCGTCGAGGGCCGCCCGGTCGCCGTCCGGGTTCCAGTCGAACACGAGGCGCGGGGCGTTCGCGGGAGCCTCGCCAAGGGCGTCCTCCCAGCCCTCGCTGTCAAGCGCGCCCGCGGCGACGAACACGCCCGGCTGCGATCCGGCCGGCCGCGGCGCACGGACGAACGCTCGTCGTTCCACGGTCGCAAAGCCCTCGTCCTCCGCCGGCGGCTCGAGCTCGCGCGCCGCGCGCATCTGCGACGTCGGCGAGAGCAGGCCGGGCTCACGCTTGGCGAGGGCCCGCAGCTCGTCCGGCCCGGGAAGCGAGCCGGCGCGGTCGAGCAGGCGCTCGACGAGGTTGACCTGGGCCTGCGCGAGCGGCGTGTCGAGCCAGACGCATCGCACGGCGGCGCCGTGCCGGCCGGCGGCCTCGACGACGTGGCTGCGCGCGGCGCGGGTGAGGTACGTGTTGTCGAGGACGACCCGCCGCGCGCCGCCGTCCAGCGCCTCGCCGAGGGCGTCTGCGAGGACGAGGAGCGATCCTCCCCGCTCGTCGCGGTTCAGGCGCAGGTAGCCGCAGCCGGCGTGCTCCTCCGCGATCCGGCTCTTCCCCGCTCCCGGGATCCCCATGATCACGAGGACGTCGGCGATGCTGGCCGTCACCCGCCGGCGTGACCGGGCCGGGGCGGTCCACCCGAACTCCCGGGCGATCGCAGCCCGCTGTTCGGCGTCGAGCCGAAGCGCCGCGGCAGCGGCTGCCGAGCGGGCGGTCTCGGGACGGCGCGCTCCCGGGATCGCGACCAGCGCCGGGGAAAGGGTAAGCAGCCACGCGAGGGCGACCTCGACCGGCGTGGAGCCGAGCCCGCCCGCCACCCCGGCGAGCACCTCGTTGCGCGCGAGTCGGCCGGCGCGCTTCGGCCCGCCGAGCGGCGAGTGGGCGATCACGGCGATCCCGGCGTCTGCGCAGCGCTCGACGACGCCGCCCCGCAGGGCGCGGTCGTCGAACGGGCTGAGGCCAACCTCGACGGCGGCGACCGGGGCGAGCTCGAGCGCCTCATCGAGTTGGCGGCGGTTGACGTTGCAGATGCCGACCCGCCGGGCGAGCCCCTGCTCCTGGAGCCGGGCCAGCGCGCGCAGCGACGTTCGCAACGGCGTCCGGGGGTCGGGGGCGTGGAGGAGATAGAGGTCGATCTCGAGCCCGTCGAGCGCCACGAGGCTCGCCTCGCACTCAGCCAGGATGGCCTTCGCGCGACCGTCCGGGATCCACCCGCCGCCGGTCCGGGCCATGCCGCCCTTCGTCGCGATCCGCGCGCTCGGCGCCGCTCCCGAGTCGCGCAGGGCGCGGGCCACGAGCCGCTCGTTGTGGCCGAGGTCCCCCGCATCGTGTCCGTACGCGCGGGCGGTGTCGAACACCGTGACGCCGGCCGTCGCCGCGGCGGCGATCGTCTCCAGCGCGATCGCCTCGTCGCGGCGCTCGTCGGTCGAGAGGCGCATGCAGCCGAGGCCGATCCGAAGCTCCGGGGCACCGGGCCATGGGGGCTGCACGCGCTACCCGAGCGGCCAGCGCGCGATCTCCTCCAGCGCGCCCGCACTCGTCAGGTTGAGATGGACAGGCGTGACAGTGATCTTGCCCTCGGCGATCGCGCGGAAGTCGGTGTCGGGCTCGTCGTGGTAGGAGGGGTCGTCGCCGTAGATCCGATACCGGCGGCGGCCCGAGTCGTCGGATTCGAGGTCGAGCCGGTCGCGGTAGATCCGCCGGCCGAGGCGCGCCACCTCGACGCCCGCGACCGGCGGCGGCGGCGCATTCACGTTCAGGATCGTGCGCTCGGGGAGGCCTCGCTCGACCACGTGGCGGACAAGGGTCGGCAGGATGCTCGCCGCCGGGGCGAAGTCGTACTGGAGCTGGCGGCGGAAATGCAGGCCCGCCTCCTTCGACTGCTGCGAGACGGCGATGGCCGGGATGCCGAGCACGATCCCCTCGAATGCCGCGGCGACGGTGCCCGAGTACGTCACGTCGTCGCCGAGGTTCACGCCGTAGTTGATGCCGGCGACGATCAGGTCCGGCCGCTCGCCGACGAGCCCGAGATCGGCGAAGCGAACGCAGTCGACCGGTGTGCCGTCGGTGGCAAAGCCGCGCGACCCGTCGCGGAGCTCCACCTCGGTCACGGTCAGCGCGCGGTCGATGGTGATGCCGCGGCCGACGGCGCTGCGGTTCGAGTCGGGGGCGATGACCGAGACCTCGCCGACCTCGTCGAGCGCCTTCTTCGCGGCGAGCAGGCCGCGCGAGGTGATGCCGTCATCGTTGGTGAGGAGGATGCGCACGCCAGGCGAAGGTTACGAGGCCCGCCGGTATCGTGCCCGGATGCCGCCCCGGGGGCCCGCATATCGGATCGTGACGCCGCGCCTGGTCGTCCGATGCTGGGAGCCGCGGGATGCCCCGCGGCTCAAGGAGGCCGTCGACTCGAGCCTCGACCATCTGCGGCCGTGGATGCCCTGGGCCCAGCACGAGCCCCAGACGCTCGCCGAGAAAGTGGAGCTTCTACGGGAGTTCCGCGGCCAGTTCGACCTCGGCGCTGACGCGGTCTATGCGATCTTCGACGCCGCCGACGAGCGGGTGCTGGGCGGCTCGGGCCTGCATCCGCGCATCGGGCCGGGCGCGCTCGAGATCGGCTACTGGATCCGCGCCGACGCGGTCGGGCAGGGGTATGCGACCGAGTCCACGGCGGCACTCACCCGGGTCGCCTTCGAGGTCGCCGACGTGGAGCGGGTCGAGATCCACTGCGCGACCGAGAACGACGCCAGCGCGGCGATCCCGCCGAAGCTCGGCTACGCCCTGACCGAGACAGGCGACGACCTGATCTTCGTCCTCACCGCCGCCGACTACCCCACCAGCCCGAGCTCGACCGCGCCGCTGGCCGCCTACGACGTCATCGGCGACGTCCTCCTGGACGACCTGCCGCACTGAAACCTGGACCAGGTCCATCACCCTGGCCGCACTGAAACCTGGACCAGGTCCACCACCCTGGCCGTGGGTGCCGGGTGGACCAGGTCCAGCCGGCCTGGTTCAGGCCGGAGGTGGACCATGTCCGGCAGCGGTGGACAACACACATCCGTGAGCGAGGTGGAACATTGGCTTCAGGCGCCGGTGTTTTCGCGGTCAGTAGGTGACGGCCGTGAGCGTGAGCCCATGGGGCGGGGCGGTGCGGCCGGCGTCCGAGCGTGGGCGGCCGTCCAGCAGTGTCGAGAAGTGCTCGGCGTCGGGGCGATCGAGCATCGTCCCGACGAGCACGCGCACCATGTGGCGCATGAAGGCGTCGGCGGTGATGCGGAATTCGAGCCGGTCGCCGTCGCGGCGCCACTCGGCCGCAAAAACTGTCCTGGTGAAGCGGGCATGCGCGGTCTCGGTCGGCGTGAATGCGGTGAAGTCGTGCGTCCCGGCCAGGGCCGCGGCGTACTCGTCGAGGGCGGCGAGATCAAGGTGATGGGGATGGTGAAGCTCGTAGCGCCCCCGCAGCGGATCGGGGCTCTGGCCGGTGTTCAGGCGGTAGACGTAGCTTCGCGAGCGAGCGTCCCTGCGGGCGTCGAACGAGTCGGCGGCCGGAGCCGTCTCGCGGACGGCGATGTCGGCCGGCAGGCGGTCGTTCAGCGCGACGGCCGGGAGCAGGCGGCCGGCGGCCAGGGAGACGACGTTGGCCTGGGCGTGCACGCCGGTATCGGTGCGCCCTGCGACCGTCAGCTTGCGCGGGTCGAGCTCCAGGGCGCGCGCGAGCTCCCCCGCGACCGTGCGCTGCGCCGGCTGCGGCGCCCACCCGTGGAAGTCGGTGCCGTCATACGCGACGGTCAGCCGATGCGTGGGCATGGCCGCGGCGTCAGGGCTGGTGGTCGACGAGCTCCAGGTACGCCATCGGTGCGGCGTCCCCGGGGCGCGGGCCCAGCTTCACGATGCGCGTGTAGCCGCCCGGCCGCTCGGTGAAGCGCGGGCCGACCTGATGGAACAGGTCGTGGACGGCGTCCTTCGAGCGCAGGAACGCGACCGCGTGGCGCTGGGCAGCCACATCGGTCGGGTCCTTGCGCGCCAGGGTGATCAGCTTCTCGGCGATGGGCCGCAGCTCCTTCGCCTTGGCCTCGGTCGTCTGGATCCGGCCATGGGCGAAGAGGGCGCCGCACATGTTGGAGTGAAGCGCCTTCCTGTGGGCCGGATCGCGGCCCAGCTTGCGGCCCTTGCGCTGGTGCCTCACTCGGCTCCCCGCAGGTTCAGGCCGTGAGCCTGGAGCGTCTCCTTCACCTCTTCGATCGACTTCTTGCCGAAGTTCGGGATCGCGGCCAGCTCGGCCTCGGTCTTGGAGATGAGGTCCCCGATGGTCTCGATGCCGACCCGCTTCAGGCAATTGTAGGAGCGCACTCCCAGCTCGAGCTCCTCGATCAGGATGTTCTCCATCCCGTGCGCCGACGGGGCGGCCGCCTCGGCGGCAGCGCCGTCCTGGCGGATGGCCAGGTCGGCGGCGTCGATGTCGGTGAAGATGCTGAGGTAGCGGATGAGGATCTCGGCGGCGTCCTTAACCGCGTCCTTCGGCGTCATCGAGCCGTTGGTCGTCACCTCGAGCTTCAGCTTGTCGAAGTCGGTGCGCTGGCCGACGCGGGCCGCGTCCACGTCGTAGGACACGCGCCGGACGGGCGAGAAGATGGAGTCGACCGGGATGACTCCGATCGTCGTCTCGGGGCCCTTGTTGCCCTCGGCCGGCACGTAGCCGCGACCGCGGGCGATCGTCAGCGTCATCTCGAACCGGGCCTTCTCGGCCAGGTGGCAGATGATGAGGTCGGGGTTCAGGATCTCGAGGTCGGACGGCGCCTCGATGTCGGCCGCGGTCACCTTGCCGGGGCCGTCCTTCTGCACCTGCACCTCGACCTCGCCGGACTCACCGTGGAGCCGGCAGATGAGGTTCTTGAGGTTGAGGATGACATCGGTCACGTCCTCACGGACGCCCGGCACCGACGTGAACTCGTGGGCGACGCCCTCGATCTTCACGGAGGTGACGGCGGCTCCCTCGAGCGACGAGAGCAGCACGCGGCGCAGGCTGTTGCCGAACGTGTAGCCGAACCCGCGATCGAGCGGTTCGACGACGAACGTGCCCAGGGTCTCGCCGATGTCTTCGGACGTGATCTTCGGAATGTTTTCGAGCATGTGTTCCTTACTTCGAATAGAACTCGACGATCAACTGCTCCTGGACCGGCGTGTCGATGTCCGCTCGGTCGGGGAGGCGTAGCACCGTCCCCTGCAGGTTGTCGTGGTCGGCCTGGAGCCACGGGGCGACCGACGCGGTCAGATCGGTTGCGTCGGTCACGGCCGCCTTGGCGCCGGATCCCTGGCGGAGGGAGACAACGTCGTCGGCGGAGACCTGGTAGGACGGGATGTTCACCTTCCTGCCGTTCACGGTGAAGTGGTTGTGACGGACGAGCTGGCGGGCCTGCGACCGTGAGGCGGCGAAGCCCAGCCGGTAGATGACGTTGTCGAGCCGCAGCTCGAGCATCCGCAGGAAGTTCTCGCCGGTGATGCCCGATTTGCGACTGGCCTTCTGGTAGTACGTCCGGAACTGCGACTCGAGCACGCCGTAGTAGCGGCGCATCTTCTGCTTCTCGCGCAGCTGGAGCAGGTACTCCGACTGCTTGATGCGCCCGCGGCCATGCTCGCCCGGCGGGTAGGCCCGCCGCTCGATCGCGCACTTCTCGGTGAGGCAGCGCTCGCCCTTCAGGAAGAGCTTCATGTTCTCGCGCCGGCACTGCTTGCACTTGGGCCCGATCATCCTGGCCATCAGACGCGCCTCCGCTTCCGCGGGCGAACCCCGTTGTGCGCCTGCGGGCTCACGTCCTTCACGCCCAGGATCTCGAGACCGGCGGCCTGGAGCGAGCGGATCGCCGTCTCCCGGCCGGAGCCGGGGCCCTTCACGAAGACCTCGACCTTCTGGAGGCCGTGTTCCATGCCCTCGCGCGCGGCTGCGTCAGCCGTCACCTGGGCGGCGAACGGCGTCGACTTGCGCGACCCCTTGAACCCGACGGCGCCGGCGCTCTTCCACACGATCACCGCGCCGTCCTTGTCGGTCAGCGCGACGAGCGTGTTGTTGAACGAGGTCTTGATGTGCGCCTGGCCGATGGCGATGTTCTTACGGGCCTTTCGGCGGACACGGCCACGCGTGCCGCCTCTACGCGGTGCTGGGGGCAATTACTTCTTCCTCTGCTTGCCGACGGTCTTCTTGGGGCCCTTGCGGGTGCGGGCGTTCGTGCGCGTGCGCTGACCGTCCACGGGAAGGCCGCGGCGGTGGCGCAGGCCGCGGTAGCAGCCGATCTCCATCAGCCGCTTCACATTCTGGGAGCGCTCCCGGCGCAGGTCGCCCTCGACGGCGAGGCCCTGGTCGATGTGCGTGCGGAGCTGCGCGACCTCCTCTTCCGTGAGGTCGCGGACCTTCGTGTCGGGGTTCAGGCCGAGCTCGGCGAGCACCTTGAGCGACGTCGAGCGGCCGATGCCGTAGATGTATGTGAGGCCGACCTCGACGCGCTTCTCGCGCGGGATGTTCACTCCGGCGATGCGGGCCATCAGCCCTGCCTCTGCTTGTGGCGGGGATTCGAGCAGATGACCAGCACGTGGCCGTGCCGGCGGATCACGCGGCACTTCTCACACATCGGGCGGACGCTGGGTCTGACCTTCACAGGGAATCCTCCATTGGGACGGGGGCCCGCTCGGCGGGCAGGCGCAGGCACGCCGCACGAGCGACCCTGAAGTCTATCACCGGCCCTCGTCCCGGCCCTTCGGTTCGCGGCGTGTGAGCACGCGCGGCCCGTTGGCGGTCACCGCGACCGTGTGCTCGCAGTGGGCGGCGAGGCTGCCGTCGCGCGTGAACACGGCCCAGCCGTCGGGGCCGCCCTCCACCTCGTAGCTGCCCGCCGTGATCATCGGCTCGATCGCGAACACCATGCCGGCGGCAAGCTTCGGCCCGCGCCCGGGAGGGCCGTAGTTCGGGATCTGGGGATCCTCGTGCATGCTGCGCCCCACGCCGTGGCCGACCAGGCTCCGGACGACGCCGTAGCCGCGCGCCTCGACGACCTCCTGCACGGCGTGGCTCACGTCGCCGAGCCGCTTGCCCTCACGGCACTGCTCGATGGCCGCCTTCAGGCCGACGTTGCACGCGTCGATGAGGTCGGCCGCCTCGGGCGCCGGATCGCCGATCGTGACCGTGATCGCCGAGTCGGCGACGTACCCGTCGAGGGTGACCCCGACGTCGATCGAGAGCAGGTCGCCCTCGGACAGCTGGTATGGGCCGGGGATCCCGTGCACGACCATCGCGTTCGGCGACGCGCAGATCGAGCCCGGGAACCCGCGGTAGCCCTTGAACGTGGGCCAGCCGCCGCGCTCGGTGATGAACTCCTCCGCCATCCGGTCGAGCTCGGCGAGGGTCACGCCCGGCCGGGCCTCCCGCTCCAGCATGTCGAGCGTCTCGGCGACGACATGCCCCGCCCTGGCCATCGTCTCGAGCTCGGCCTCGGTCTTACGGACGATCACGAGCCGCCGTCCAGCCGGTCGATCAGCGCGTCCACGGCACCGGCGACCTCGTCGCGCGGCCTGGAGGCGTCGATCCGCTCGACGAGCCCCCGGCCGGTGTAGTAGTCGAGCACGGGCGCCGCGGCGGCGACCCACTGCTTGTCGTAGCGCGCCCGGATGACGTCCTCGTGATCGTCGTCGCGCTGGTAGAGCTCGGACCCGTCCTCATCGCAGACGCCCTCGACCTTGGGCGGATAGAAGTCGAGGTGGTAGACGTGCTCGGCGGCGCGGCAGACGCGACGGCCGGACAGCCGCCGGACCACCGTGTCGAGGTCGATGTCGAACACGACGACCGCCGCGATCTGGCGGCCCAGCCCGTCGAGCATCCCGTCGAGCGCCTCCGCCTGGGCGCCCGTGCGCGGGAACCCGTCGAGCAGGACGCCCGCCCTGGTGTCGTCCGTTCCGAGCCGCTCCCGGAACATCGCGATGATGAGGTCGTCCGACACGAGATCGCCCCGCGCCATCACGGCCTTGGCCTCGAGCCCGAGCGGTGTGCCGTCGCGGACGGCGGCCCGCAGCATGTCGCCGGTCGCGATGTGGTCCACGCCGCGCTCCGAGGCGATCCGGGTTGCCTGCGTGCCCTTGCCGGCGCCCGGCGGGCCCATCAGGATCAGGTCGAGGGGCATGGCTACTTGAGGAAGCCCTTGTAGGAGCGCATCGACAGCTGCGACTCGATCTGGCGCATGGTGTCGATGGCGACCCCGACGACGATCAGCACGGACGTCCCGCCCAACGCACGCGCGGTGGCGGTGGAGAACCCGCCGTACTTGATGAAGAGCGACGGCAGCACCGCCACTGCGGCCAGGAAGAGCCCGCCCGCGACCGTGAGGCGCACGAGCACCTTCTCGAGGTACTGCGCGGTCGGCCTGCCCGGCCGCACGCCGGGCACGAACCCGCCGTACTTCTTGAGGTTCTCGGCCTGCTCGATCGAGTTGAAGACGACCGCGACATAGAAGAACGTGAAGCCGAAGATGAGCACGGCCTCGCCGATCAGGAACGGCCAGCCGCCCGGCGTGAAGAAGCGCGCCATGTCCTTGGCGAACTGCCACGGGAGGAGCGACCCGACGGTCGGCGGGAAGGCCATGATCGCCGCCGCGAAGATGACCGGGATCACGCCGGCCATGTTGACCCGCAGTGGCAGGTAGGTGGATCCGCCCGACGTCATCCGCCGGCCGACCATGCGCTTGGCGTACTGGATCGGGATCTTGCGGATGCCCTCCTGGACGTAGACGACCGCGACGATCACGAGGAAAACGACCACCGGCAGCGACAGCTTCTCGAAGGTCGAGCCCTGCCACCAGGCCGAGATCCCGGCCGGGGCCGAGGTGAGGATCGAGGCGAAGATCAGAAGCGACATGCCGTTGCCGATGCCGCGCTGGGTGATCAGCTCGCCGATCCACATGAGCAGGGTCGCACCCGCCGTCAGCGTGACGACGATCAGGATCACGTTTCCGAGGTTGAAGCTTACGAGGTTCCCGGTCGAGGACCCCCCGAGAGCGTTCGAGTGGAACGCGTACGTGTAGCCGAGCGCCTGCAGGCTGGCCAGGAACACCGTCAGATAACGCGTGTACTGCGTGATCCGGCGCTGCCCCAGCTCGCCCTCTTTCTGCAGCGCCTGGAGCGACGGGAACACCGGCGTCATGACCTGGAGGATGATCGAGGCCGTGATGTACGGCATGATCCCGAGCGCGAACACGCCGAGCCGTGCGAGCCCGCCGCCCGAGAACACCGACAGCAGGCCGAAGATGCCGCCCTGGTTCTTGAGCGCCTCCGACAGTGCGTCGGAGTTGACGCCGGGCGCGGGGACGTACGACCCGAACCGGTAGATCGCGAGCATTGCGGCGGTGAACAGGAGCTTCTTCCGGAGCTCCGGGGACTTCCACGCGTTCAGGAGGTTCTGAAGCACGCTTACTCCTCGGCGTCGGCCTCGGGCTCGGGCTCGGCCGGCTCAGGCTCGGTCTCAGGTTCGGTCGTTTCGGGATCCGGCTCGGCGGCCTCGCGCCTTGGGCGCGCGCTTCGCCTTGGCCTTAGGCTTCGGCGCGGGCTCCGCAACCGCGGGGGCGCCGTCCAGCCTGACGGCCGTGCCGCCGGCCGCCTCGATGACCTCGACCGCGCGCTTCGAGAACGCGTCGGCCGTCACGGTGAGCTTCGTCGAAAGCTCGCCCTTTCCGAGGATCTTGATCGGGTGCTTGAGCGTGCGGACCACACCGGCCGAGCGGAGCAGGTCCGGCGTCACCTCGACGCCGTCGTCGAAGCGCTCGAGCGCCGCCACATTCACGGGCGTCGTACGGGTGCGGAACGGCCCCATCGGCATCGACTTCCTGTGGTTGGCGCCGCGCAGCTTGCCGAGCCGCATGTAGAGCGGCATCTGCCCGCCCTCGAAGCCGGGCCGCATGCTGTGGCTGCCCGACCGGGACTTCTGGCCCTTCTGGCCGCGGCCGGCGGTCTTGCCGCTGCCCGACCCATGGCCGCGGCCGATCCGCTTGGGCTCGCGGTGGCTCCCGGGCGCAGGCTTGAGCTCGTGCAGCGTGAGTCCGGGTGTCTCGTCAGCCATCGATCTCCTCCACGCGGACCAGGTGGTCCACCTTGCGCAGCATGCCTCGGATGACCGGGGAGTCGTCGCGCTCGGTCGAGGCGTTGATCTTGCGCAGGCCCAGGGCCCGCATCGTGCCCTTGTGCTCGGGCTTGGTGCGGATCGTGCTCCTCACCTGGGTGATCCGGAGGCGGGACATCAGGACTCCTCGGCCTCCTCGGGCTCCCCGGCCTCGGGCTCCGCAGCTGCTTCCGGCTCGGGCTCCGGGGCCGGCTCGGCTTCGGGCTCGGCGGCGGGCTCAGGCTCCGGCTCGGGGGCAGGCTCCGGCTCGGGTGCGGCCTGCGCCTCAGCCGCGGCCTCCGCCTTGGCCCGCGCCTTCTTCGACGGTCGCTTCGGCTTGACCGGCGGCGCCTTGGCCGCAGGCGCCGGCGCGGCCGCTGCGACCTCGGCCTCCGCCTCGACGGCGGTTGCCGCCATGGCCGCCTCGGCCTCGGCGCGCGTCTCGGAGTAGGGCTTTATCACCTCGCGGATCTCCTTGCCGCGCAGCTTCGCCACGTCCTCCGGGCGCTTCAGGCTCTTCAGCCCGTCGACGGTGGCCATCAGCAGGTTGATCGGGTTCGCGGTCCCGAGCGACTTGGCCAGGATGTCGCGGACGCCGCCCAGCTCGAGCACGGCCCGGACGCCGGCCCCGGCGATGACGCCCGTCCCCTCGGAGGCCGGCTTCAGGAGCACCTGCCCGGCGCCGTAGCGGCCGACGATCTGGTGCGTGATGGTCGTCTTGTACTTCGGCACCTGGAAGAGGTTCTTCTTCGCGTCCTCGACCGCCTTGGCGATGGCCGACGGCACCTCGTTCGCCTTGCCGTAGCCCACGCCGACGTGGTCGACCTCGTCACCGACGACCACGAGGGCCGTGAACGAGAACCTGCGGCCGCCCTTCACGACCTTGGCGACGCGGTTGATCTTGACCACACGCTCCTGGAGCTCGCGGCCGGGCACCTCGGAGCCGCGGGCGGCGGGGTTACGCGACTGACGTTGCGAGACTGACAATGGGTCTAGAACTCCAATCCGTTCTCGCGGGCGGCGTCGGCCAGCGCCTTCACCCGCCCGTGGTACAGGTAGCCGCCGCGGTCGAACACGACGGACGCGATACCGGCCTCGCGCCCCCGCTCGGCGACGAGCCTGCCGACCTCGGCCGGCGCGTCGGCGCGGCCCTTGCCGGCCAGCGACTTGTCCTGGTGCGAGGCGGCGGCGAGCGTCCGGCCGGCGACGTCGTCGATCAGCTGCGCAGCGATCCCCCGGTTCGACCGGTAGACGGCAAGGCGCGGCCGCTCGGCGGTGCCGGTCACGCGCTTGCGCACGCGCCGGTGGCGTTTGAGCCGGCCCTCGAGTCGGGTCTGGCTCATGCCCGCTTCCCGACCTTTCGGATCACGTGCTCGCCCTGGTAGCGGATGCCCTTGCCCTTGTAGGGCTCGGGCGGGCGCCACTTGCGGATCTGGGCGGCGATCTCGCCGACGCGCTGCTTGGAGATCCCCGAGACGACGATCTGCGTGGGCTGCGGCACCTCGAAGGTGATGTCGTCCGGCGCCTTCACGGTGACGGCATGGCTGAAGCCGAGCTGCATCTCGAGATCGCGGCCCTTGAGCGCGGCGCGATAGCCGACGCCCTGGATCTCGAGCCGCTTCTCGAAGCCCTGGGTGACGCCGGTGACCATGTTGGCCACGAGCGTCCGGGTGAGGCCGTGCAGCGCTCGGTGGTCGCCACGGTCCGTGGGACGGGCCACGACGACCTGCCCGTCCTCCTGCGTCACGGTCATCGCCGGCGAGACGCGCTCTTCGAGGTTGCCCTTCGGACCACGCACGGCCACGGCCCCTGGCCGGATCTCGATCGTCACGCCGTCGGGGACGGGGATCGGCTTCTTCCCGATCCTGCTCATGCCTCACCACACATAGCAGACGACCTCTCCGCCGACGCCCTGCTCCTGGGCCTGGCGGCCGGTGATCACACCGCGCGACGTGCTCAGGATGGCGACGCCCATCCCGCCGAGCACGCGGTGCGGCCGGTCCTTCTTCGCGTAGACGCGACGGCCGGGCCGGGACACGCGCTTCAGCCCCGAGATCACACGCTCGCGGCTCGGGCCGTAGCGGAGCGTCACGACCAGCGTGTCGTGCGTGTCACCCTTCGCGACAGCGAACGCGTCGATGTAGCCCTCCTCGTGAAGGATGCGCGCGATCTCGCGCTTCATCCCGGACGTGGGCATCTCGACCGTCTCGTGCAGCGCCTGGTTGGCGTTGCGGATGCGGGTGAGCATGTCTCCGATGGGATCCGTGATCATCGCTGCCTCACCAGCTCGACTTCGTCATTCCGGGGATGACGCCCTGGTGCGCCAGCTCGCGCAGGCAGATGCGGCACACGCCGAACTTGCGGAAGTAGGCCCGCGAGCGACCGCACCGATTGCACCGGTGGTACGCGCGCGTCTTGTACTTCGCGCCCCTCGCCTGCTTGACTCTGAGTGCTTCCTTCGCCATATCTCTCCGCCTAGCTCGCGAACGGCATCCCGAGCGCACGCAGGAGCTCGCGGGCTCCCTCGTCGTCGGATGCAGTCGTGGTGATGGTCACGTTCAGGCCGCGCACCTGGGAAACGTCGTCGTAGTTGATCTCGGGGAAGATGATCTGCTCGCGCACCCCCAGCGAGAAGTTCCCGCGCCCGTCGAAGGCGCCCGCGTTGATGCCGCGGAAGTCGCGGATCCGCGGCAGCGCGATGCTCGTCAGCCGGTCGAGGAACTCGTACATGCGGTCGCCGCGCAGCGTCACCTTGCAGCCGATGGGCATGCCTTCGCGGATCTTGAACCCGGCGATCGAGTTCTTGGCGCGCGTGACCAGCGGACGCTGCCCGCTGATCGTCGCCAGCTCCTCAACGGCGTCATCGAGCGCCTTCGAGTTGAGCTTGGCCTCGCCGACGCCCATGTTGAGCGTGATCTTCTGGAGCCGCGGGACCGCCATCACGGTGTCGAGGCCGAGGCGCTCCTTGAGCGCGTCTCGCACCTCGCTGTCGTAGCGCTCCTTGAGCCGCGGCGTGGGGATCTCGGTGGCGCTGTCCGTCACCGGTCGACGTCCTTTCCGCACTTGTGGCAGGTGCGCACCTTGTGGTCGGCCGTCATCCGATAGCCGACCCGCGTCGGCTGGCCGCACGCGGGGCACACGAGGGCCACGTTCGAGATCTGCAGGGGCGCCTCGCGCTCGAGCACGCCGCCCGGGATGATCTGCTGGCTGCCGGACTTGCGGGGCGCCGGGCGCGGCTTGGTATGCCGCTTCACCATGTTCAGCTTCTCGACCACGATGCGGCGCTCGGACGGGACCACGCGCAGGACGGTGCCGCGCTTGCCGGCGTCCTTGCCGGTCAGCACCTGCACCGAATCGCCCTTCTTGATCTTCAGCTTGGTTGCCACGTCAGAGCACCTCTGGAGCCAGCGACACGATCTTCATGAAGTTGCGCTCGCGCAGCTCTCGGGCCACCGGGCCGAAGATGCGCGTACCGCGCGGGTTTCTGTCCTTGTCGATGATGACGGCAGCGTTCTCGTCGAAGGCGATGTACGTGCCGTCGTCGCGGTGGTGCTGCTTGCGCGTGCGCACCACGACAGCCGTCACAACCTCGCCCTTGCGCACCGTCCCGTTGGGCGTGGCCTGCTTGACGGTGCCGACGATGATATCGCCCACCCCCGCATACCTGCGGCGACTGCCTCCCTTGATGCGGATGCACAGGAGCACGCGCGCGCCGGTGTTGTCGGCGACTCGCAGGCGCGTCTCCACCTGGATCACTTGGCCACCTCGACGATCTCGGCCACGCGCCAGCGCTTGGTCTTCGACAGCGGCCGCGTCTCGACGAGCCGCACGACGTCGCCGACCTTGGAGGTGTTCTCCTGGTCATGGGCGTGCAGGCGGATCGAGCGGCGCATCGTCTTCTTGTACTTCGGGTGGGGCTTCAGCACATCGACGCGGACGACCACGGTCTTGTCCATGGCGTCCGACACGACGACGCCGCGGCGCTCCTTGCGCGCACCGCGTGCCGGCACGTCAACGGTCTTTCCGGTGTCGGGGCTCATGCCTCACGTCCCGCATGCGCCGACTCGTTGGCGAGGGTCAGAAGCCGCGCGATGTCGCGCTTCACGCGCAACAGGGCAGCCGTGTTGTCCAGCGCCCCGGTCGCATGCTGGAACCGCAGGTTGAAGAGCTCCTGCCGCGTCTCGTCGAGCTTGCGCTCGAGCTCGTCCGCGGTCAGCTCGCGGATCTCACTGGCCTTCAAACAGATCACCCTCCCGGGACACGAACTTGGCCTTCACCGGCAGCTTCATGGCGGCCAGCCGGATCGCCTCGCGGGCGAGCGGCTCGGGAACGCCGGCGAGCTCGAACATGACACGACCGGGCTTCACGACCGCCACCCAGTGCTCGGGCGAGCCCTTGCCAGAGCCCATGCGCGTCTCGGCCGGCTTCTGGGTCACCGACTTGTCGGGGAAGATCGTGATCCAGACCTTGCCGCCGCGCTTGATCTTGCGCGTCATCGCGATACGGGCAGCCTCGATCTGGCGGTTGGTGACCCACCCCGCCTCGAGCGACTTCAGCCCGTATTCCCCGAACTGCACGCGCGTGCCGCCCTTGCTGAGGCCCGCGCGGCGGCCGCGATGGACGCGCCGGTACTTCGTGCGCTTCGGAAGCAGCACTACTCGCTCGTCTCCGGGGCAGGGGTCTCGGTGGCAGGGGTCTCCGGTGCCGCGGTCTCGGGCGCCGCGGTCTCGGGCGCCGCCGCCTCGGTCGTCGGAGGCGCCTCGTCGGTCGGCGGCGTGGTCGCCTCGGCCGGCTGCTCGGACGCGGCATCGGGCCGCCGCCGCGGACGGCGAGCTCCGCCGCCGCCTCCACCGCCGCCGCCTCCACCGGGGCCGTCACCGCCGGGCCGTGGCCGCCGGCCGCGGCCGCCGCCCTCGCGCCGTCCGGGCCGCGTCGGGCCGAGCTGCTCGAGCTCGCCCGGCAGCGCGCCGCGCCGGCGCCGGCGCGCGTCCACCTCGCCGAGCCGCGCGGCCCCGCCGTCGCGCTCGAAGCCCTCGGGCATGATCTCGCCCTTGTTGATCCACACCTTGACGCCGATCCGCCCGAAGGTGGTCTTGGCCTCGGCGAAGCCGTAGTCGATATCGGCGCGCAGCGTGTGCAGCGGCACGCGCCCCTCGCTGTACTGCTCCGACCGGGACATCTCAGAGCCGCCGAGCCGGCCGCCGCAGCGCACCTTCACGCCCTGTGCGCCCGACCGCATCGAGGAGCTCAGCGAGCGCTTCATCGCCCGCCGGAACGAGACGCGGTTCTGGAGCTGCTCGGCGATCGACTGGGCGACCAGCTTGGCGTCCAGCTCGGGGCGCTTGATCTCGGTGATGTTGACCTGGACGTTCTTGCCGGTCATGTCGTGCAGCTCGCGCCGCAGCGCATCCACCTCCGAGCCGGACTTCCCGATGACGATCCCCGGCCGAGCGGTGTAGATGTCGACAGTCACCCGCTGCTTGTCCTTGCGGATGTGGATGTCGGAGAGGCCGGCGTGCGCCAGCTTGCCGTAGATGTGGTCGCGGATGTGCACGTCCTCGAGGAGCGCGCCTGCGAACTCCTTCTTGGACGTGAACCAGTTCGACTTCCAGGTGTGGATGACGCCGACCCGCAGGCCGCCGGGGTGAACCTTATGCCCCATCTTCGCTGGCCTCCTTGTCGGCCTCGGTGTCGGATTCGGGCTCTGCCGCTTCGGGCTCCGGCTCGGCAGCCTCTCCCTGTGCCTCGGGCTCCGGCTCGGGCTCGGCCTCGGCCTCGGCCGCAGCCTCGGGCGCCGCTGCCGCCTCGGGCTCGGACGTCGCCTCCGTCTCAGCTTCCGCAGACGGAGCGGCCCCGGCCGCCGGCTTCTTGGCACGCGGCTTGCGGCGCGGCTTGGGCTTCTCCTCCGGCTCCGGCTCGGGCGCGGGGCGCACCGGCCGGCGCTTGATCTCACCCGGCTGGGCCACGGCGAGGGTGATCGTGATGTGGCAGGTGCGCTTGCGGATGCGGTTCACGCGGCCACGGGCCCGGGCCCGCCAGCGCTTGAGGGTCGGGCCCTCGTCGGCATACGCCGCCCACACGATCAGGTCGTCTTCGTCGTGGCCCGCGTTGTTCTCGGCGTTGGCGATCGCCGACGCGAGCACCTTGCCGGCATCGCGGGCAGCCGCGCGCGGCTGGAACGCCAGGATCGAACGGGCTTCGACCGCCGGCTTGCCGCGGATGTGCTCGAGCACCAAGCGCGCCTTGCGCGCCGAGCAGCGCACGTAGCGGGCCTGGGCCCGCACCGTCTCGCGCTCTTGCTCCGCTACTGCCACGAGTGCCTCTCCCCGTGGCGTCGGTTCGGATCTGGCGAGCGAAAACCAAGCGATGCGAGGACGCAGGGAGCGCCAATACTGAGGAAGTATTGGCGCGACTGAGGATAACGCAGCGCGCCGGTTTGCAGCCGCCAGAACGGGCCCGATGTTGCGGGGTGAGGCACGCTATCTGCCCTTCATCCTGGCGGTGCGGTCGTTGCCGTGGCCTCGGTAGGTGCGGGTGGGGGCGAACTCGCCGAGCTTGTGCCCGACCATCGACTCCGAGATGAAGACGGGCACGTGCTTTCGCCCGTCGTGGACCGCAATCGTGTGGCCCACGAACTCCGGAAAGATCGTCGAGGAGCGTGACCAGGTCTTGAGCATGCGCTTCTGGCGCGTCTCGTTCATCTCCTCGACCCGCTTCAACAGGCGGGGCTCCACGAAAGGCCCCTTCTTGCTCGATCGGCTCATCGCCTACCCTTGCCTCTCCTGCGCGCTCGCACGATGTCCTTGCTGGAAGCCTTCTTCTTGTTGCGGGTGCGGAACCCGAGCGTGGGCTTCCCCCACGGCGTGACCGGGTGCGACCCCTTGTTCTTGCCCTCGCCGCCGCCGTGCGGGTGGTCGACGGGGTTCATCACCGTGCCGCGGACGGTGGGCCGGCGGCCCTTCCACCGCGTGCGCCCGGCCTTGCCGCCGGACTCGATCTCGTGGGTGACGTTCCCGAGCTGCCCGACGGTCGCCCGGCAATCCTCGGGCACGCGCCGCATCTCGCCGGACGGCAGCCGCAGAAGCGCCTTTCCGCCCTCCTTGGCCACCAGCTGCGCCGACCCGCCGGCGGAGCGCACCATCTTGGCTCCCTGGCCGGGGCGGAGCTCGACGCCGTGCACGGTCGTGCCGGTGGGCATCGAGCGCAGCGGCATCGCGTTCCCGGGGCGGATGTCGACGTCCTCGCCCGATTCCACCGTCTGGCCGACGCGCAGCCGAAGCGGCGCCAGGATGTAGCGCTTCTCGCCGTCGGCGTAGTGCAGAAGCGCGATCCGGGCCGAGCGGTTGGGGTCGTACTCGATCGAGTGCACGCGGGCCGCGATCCCGTCCTTGCGGCGCTTGAAGTCGACGATGCGGTAGCGGCGCTTGTGGCCGCCGCCGCGGTGGCGGGTCGTGATGCGGCCGTGCACATTTCGGCCCGCCCGCTTCGAGAGCGGCGCCAGCAACGTCTTCTCGGGCTCGGACTTCGTGATCTCCTGAAAGTCCGACACCGTCATGAAGCGGCGGCCGGGCGAGGTGGGCTTGAACTTGCGAACGGCCATGTGCCTACACCCCCGGTCCGAAGGCCTCGATGGTCTGGCCGGGGGCGACCGTCACGACGGCCTTCTTCCAGCCCGGGCGGGTGCCGCGCGTCATCCCGCGCCGCTTCGGCTTCGCCGGCACCTTGGAGACGTTCACGGCGATCACGTCGACCTCGAAGACGCTCTCCACGGCCTGGCGGATCTGGGTCTTGTGGGCGTCCGGATGCACGCGGAACGTGTACTTGCCGCGCTCGCCGATCATGCCGTAGCTCTTCTCGGACACGACGGGTGCGATCAGGACTGCGCGCGGATCGTCTCTCATGCCGAGCTCCCCTCGAGCACCGCGAGCGCCGCCTTGGTCACCACGAGCGATCGGGCCCACACGACCTCGGCGACCTCGAGCGTGCCGACGGGCACCACGTGGGTGCGGTGCAGGTTCCGGAACGACTTCTCGAGCCCGTCCTCCCCGTCGGCCGTCACGACAACGAGCGGCGTCGCGAGCCCGTGCTCGGAGACGAGCTCGGCCGCCTTCTTCGTCTTCGGCTCGTCGAAGGTGCCCGCGTCGGCCACGACCAGCGTGCCGTCGGTCGCGTGCGCCGAGAGCGCGATCGAGAGCGCCTTGCCGCGGGCCTTCCTGTTGACCTTGCCGGTGTAGTTGCGCGGGTGCGGCCCGAACACCACGCCGCCGCCCGTCCACTGCGGGGCGCGCGTCGTGCCCTGGCGTGCGCGGCCCGTGCCCTTCTGCCGCCACGGCTTCGCTCGCCCGCCGGCGACGAGGCCGCGGGTCTTGGTGGAATGGGTGCCCTGGCGGCGAGCGGCCAGCTCGGCCGTCACGACCTGGTGCACGAGCGCGTCGTTTCGGGGCAGGGCGAACACGTCGGCGGCGAGCTTGGCCTTCGCGCCGCCGGTGATGACCGCCGCTGTCGGGGCGGGAGGCGTCATGCCTCGCTCCTGATCTCGACCACGCCGCCGACCGGCCCGGGGACGGCGCCCCGCACCAGGAGGAGGTTCCGCTCGGTGTCCACGTCGGCGACGCGCAGGCCGCGCTGGGTCACCCGCTCGTTCCCCATCTGGCCCGCCATGTGGATCCCCTTGAACACGCGCGCCGGATACGCCGAGGCGCCGATCGAGCCCGGCTTTCGCACGTTGTGCGAGCCGTGGCTGACGGGGCCGCGGTGGAACTTGTGCCGCTTGATGGTGCCGGCGAAGCCCTTGCCCTTCGAGATGCCCGAGACCTTGACCGCCTCGCCCGGGGCGAACGCCTCGACCGTGACGGTGTCACCCGGCGCGAGGCCCTCGCCGGCGTTTCGAAACTCGATCAGCGTGCGGTGCGGGCCCACGCCGGCGCCCTTCAGGTGGCCGGCGCGGGGACGGGTGAGCTTCTTCTCCTTGCACGGCCCGAAGGCGAGCTGGACCGCCAGGTAGCCGTCGACGTCGGGAGTGCGCACGGCGACGACCGGGCACGGCCCGGCCTCGATGACGGTCACGGGCGTCACGCGCCCGGACTCCTCATCGAAGAGCTGGGTCATCCCGAGCTTCGTCCCGATGATGCCCTTGGTCGACGATGCGGTCACAGCTTGATCTCGATGTCGACGCCCGCGGGCAGGTCGAGCCGCATCAGCGAGTCGACCGTCTTCGGCGTCGGTTGGTGGATGTCGATCAGCCGCTTGTGCGTGCGGATCTCGAAATGCTCCCGCGAGTCCTTGTCCTTGAACGGGCCGCGGATGACGCAGTAGACGTTCTTCTCCGTCGGCAGGGGCACGGGCCCCGACACGGTGGCACCCGAGCGCTGTGCCGTATCGACGATCGAGCGCGCGCTCAGGTCGACCAGCGTGTGGTCGTACCCCTTGAGGCGGATGCGGATCTTCTGCTGCGCCAATCCCGTTCCCTTCTACTTCTCGATCTTGGTGACGGCGCCCGCACCCACGGTGCGGCCGCCCTCGCGGATGGCGAAGCGCAGTCCCTCGTCCATTGCGATCGGCTGGATCAGCTCGACGGTCATCTCGGCGTTGTCGCCGGGCATGACCATCTCGACGCCCTCCTTCAGCTCGACGACGCCGGTGACGTCGGTCGTGCGGAAGTAGAACTGCGGCCTGTAGCCCTTGAAGAACGGCGTGTGGCGACCGCCCTCCTCCTTCGAGAGCACGTACACCTGCGCCTCGAACTTGGTGTGCGGCGTGATCGAGCCGGGCTTCGAGAGCACCTGTCCGCGCTCGACGTCCTCGCGCTTGACGCCGCGCAGCAGGCAGCCGACGTTGTCGCCCGCCTGGCCCTGGTCGAGCAGCTTGCGGAACATCTCGACGCCGGTGACGACCGTCTTGGCCGTCTCCTTGTGGATACCGACGATCTCGACCTCCTCGCCGGTCTTGACCACGCCCTGCTCCACGCGCCCGGTGGCGACGGTGCCGCGGCCGGTGATGGTGAAGACGTCCTCGACGGGCATCAGGAACGGCTTGTCGATGTCGCGCTCGGGCTCGGGCACGTACTCGTCGACCGCGGCCATGAGCTCGAGGATCTTCGGCACCCACTCGGCGTCGCCCTCGAGCGCCTTCAGCGCCGAGCCGCGAACGACGGGGATGTCGTCGCCGGGGAACTCGTACCGGGAGAGGAGCTCACGGACCTCGAGCTCGACCAGGTCGAGCAGCTCCTCGTCGTCGACCGTGTCGGCCTTGTTGAGGAACACCACGATGTACGGCACGCCCACCTGGCGGGCGAGCAGGATGTGCTCGCGCGTCTGGGGCATCGGGCCGTCGGCCGCGGACACGACCAGAATCGCGCCGTCCATCTGCGCCGCGCCCGTGATCATGTTCTTCACGTAGTCGGCGTGGCCGGGGCAGTCGACGTGCGCGTAGTGGCGGTTGGCCGTCTCGTACTCGACGTGGGCCGAGTTGATGGTGATGCCGCGCTGCTTCTCCTCGGGCGCCTTGTCGATCTGATCGAAGCTCGTGACCTGGCTGCCGGTGCCCGACTCGGCGAGCACCTTCGTGATCGCCGCGGTCAGGGTGGTCTTGCCGTGGTCGATGTGTCCGATCGTCCCGATGTTGAGGTGCGGCTTGTTGCGCTCGAATTTCGCTTTGGCCATGTCTCCCGGTCTCCTTTTTCCGGCCCTTACTGGTTCTCGGTCAGCTTTTCCGCGATCGAGTGCGGCACCTCCGCGTAATGGAGGAACTGCATCGTATAGGTGGCCCGACCCTGGCTCATGGTGCGCACGTCGGTCGCATATCCGAACATCTCCGCGAGCGGGACGCGGGCCTTGATGACCTGCGCGTTGCCCCGCGGCTCCATGCCCTCGATCTGCCCGCGGCGCGAGTTGATGTTGCCGATCACGTCGCCCATGTACTCCTCGGGCGTCACGACCTCGACGGCCATCACGGGCTCGAGCAGGACGGGCTTGGCCCGCTTCGAGGCCTCCTTGAACGCCATCGACCCGGCCACCTTGAACGCCATCTCGCTCGAGTCGACGTCGTGGTAGGAGCCGTCCACGAGCCGGACCTTGATGTCGACGACGGGGAAGCCCGCGAGCACGCCGGCCTCCATCGCCTCCTGGATGCCGGCGTCGACCGACGAGATGTACTCGCGCGGGATGGCGCCGCCGACGATCTTGTTCTCGAACTCGTAGCCCGCGCCCTGCTCGTTGGGCCCGAGGTCGATCACGGCGTGGCCGTACTGGCCGCGGCCGCCGGTCTGGCGGACGAACTTGCCGTGGATGCTCGTGACTGGATTCCGCACCGTCTCGCGGTAGGCCACCTGCGGGCGGCCCACGTTCGCGTCGACCTTGAACTCGCGCAGGAGCCGGTCGACGATGATCTCGAGGTGGAGCTCGCCCATGCCGCCGATGATGGTCTGGCCGGTCTCCTCGTTCGTGCGGACGCGGAAGGTCGGGTCCTCCTCGGCCAGGCGCTGGAGGGCCGTGGCGAGCTTGTCCTGGTCGGCCTTCGTCTTGGGCTCGACGGCCTGGTCGATCACCGGCTCGGGGAAGTCGATCGCCTCGAGCACCACCGGGCTGTTGGGATCGCAAAGCGTGTCGCCCGTCGTGGTCTGCTTGAGGCCGACGGCCGCCGCGATCGCGCCCGCGCCGACCTCCTGGAGGTCCTCGCGGTGGTTGGCGTGCATCTCGAGCACCCGCCCGACGCGCTCCTTGCGGCCGGTCGAGGCGTTCAGGACGTAGGAGCCCGAATTGAGCTTGCCCGAGTAGACGCGGAAGTACGTCAGCTTGCCGACGAACGGGTCGGTCATGACCTTGAACGCCAGCGCCGAGAACGGCTCGTTGAGGTCGGCTGGCCGGATCAGCTCGCCGCCGCCCTTGGGGTCGATCCCGGTCACGGGCGGCACGTCGACCGGCGACGGCAGGTAGTCGATGACCGCGTCGAGCAGGGGCTGGACGCCCTTGTTCTTGAACGCCGAGCCGAGCAGGACGGGCGTGATCGAGTTGTCGAGCGTCGCCTTGCGGATCGCCGAGCGCAGCTGGTCCTCCGTGATCGGCTCGTCCTCGAGGAACGCGATCATGATCTCCTCGTCGTGGTCGGCGACGGCCTCGATGAGGTCGTGCCGGTAGGCCTCGGCCTGCTCGCGGAGCTCGGCCGGCACCTCGTCCTCGTCCCACTTGGCACCGAGCGAGTCGATGTAGCGGATCGCCCTCATCGTGACGAGGTCGACGTGGCCGTCGAAGTGATCCTCGGCGCCGATCGGGATCTGGAGCGGCACCGCGCTGGCCCCCAGACGCTCGACCATGGACTTGACGGC
This sequence comes from uncultured Actinomycetes bacterium, assembly GCA_963709425.1. Taxonomy (GTDB): domain Bacteria; phylum Actinomycetota; class Thermoleophilia; order Gaiellales; family JAICJC01; genus JAICJC01. Next base: position 643,100 of record CAVPWG010000004.1, read on the forward strand.
GTTGAAGAAGTCGGCGCCGGTGCGATCCATCTTGTTGATGAACGCGATCCGAGGCACGCCGTACTTGTCGGCCTGGCGCCACACCGTCTCGGACTGGGGCTGGACGCCCGCGACCGAGTCGAAGAGCGCCACCGCGCCGTCGAGCACGCGCAGGCTGCGCTCGACCTCGACCGTAAAGTCCACGTGCCCGGGCGTGTCGAGAATGTTGATGCGGTGGTCACGCCAGAAGCAGGTCGTCGCGGCAGAGGTGATCGTGATGCCGCGCTCCTGCTCCTGGACCATCCAGTCCATGGTCGCCGCGCCCTCGTGCACCTCGCCCATCTTGTGGGTACGGCCGGTGTAGTAGAGGATCCGCTCGGTCGTCGTCGTCTTGCCCGCGTCGATATGGGCCATGATCCCGATGTTGCGGACCCGGTCGAGCTCCTCCATGCGGGGCACGCGGGTGCCCGTTCGTGTCTCGGTGACTGCCATTGCTATCTGCCCTTTACCACCGGTAGTGGGCGAAGGCCCTGTTGGCCTGCGCCATCCGGTACATGTCGTCTTTGCGCTTGAACGCGCCGCCCTGCTGGTTGGTCGCGTCCAGGATCTCGCCTGCCAGCTTCTCGTCCATCCGCTTCTCGCGGCGCTGGCGGGAGAAGGTGACGAGCCAACGCACCGCCAGGGTGCGGGCCCGCCGCTGGGGCACCTCGATGGGCACCTGGTAGTTGGCGCCGCCGACCCGGCGCGAGCGCACCTCGAGCACCGGCGTCACGGACTTGACCGCCCGCTCGAGCACCTCGACCGGGCTCTGGCCGGTCTTTTCGCCGACGATGTCGAGCGCCCCGTAGACGAGGTGCTCGGCCGTCGACTTCTTGCCGTCGAGCATCACCCGGTTGATCACCTGGGCGACGAGCGTCGAGTCATAGACCGGATCGCGCAGCAACGTGCGCGGAGTGATCTCCGCCCTGCGAGGCATGCCTTATCCGCCCGCCCGCTTCGCGCCGTACTTCGACCGCGCCTGCCGGCGATCGTTCACGCCGGAGGTGTCGAGCGCGGCTCGGATCACCTTGTAGCGCACACCCGGCAGGTCCTTCACGCGGCCACCGCGGATCAGGACGACGGAGTGCTCCTGGAGGTTGTGCCCCACGCCCGGGATGTACGCCGTGACCTCCATGTTGTTGGTCAGGCGGACGCGGCAGACCTTGCGCAGAGCCGAATTCGGCTTCTTCGGCGTCGTCGTGTAGACGCGCGTGCAGACGCCCCGCTTCTGCGGGGCGCCGCGCAGGTGCGGCGTCTTGGTCTTGGCGACCGCTTTCTGGCGGGGCTTTCGGATGAGCTGTTGGATCGTCGGCATACTGCTGTCTACGCCCCCGCTGTGCGAGAGCAGGTAGGAGAGGCCGCGGGAATGCGGCCGCGACGGCGAACACTAGCACAGCATCCGCGCCGCGAGCCGGTTGCCGGAGAGGGATTGCGCCTCTCTCCGGCAACCGGCCGGCGCGGGTGTTACTCCTCCTCGGGCACCGGCGGGATGAACGGCTCCTCGGCCCCCGGCTTGGGGGTGAGGTCGATCAGGCCGGCGCCGTTGCCCGGCACCTCGCCGTCGCCGACGAGCGCGTCCGAGTAGACCGGGGCCGCGAACTCCTCGACGAGGAACCGCGGAGCGTCCTCCGACGGCTCGATCTGCACCGCGCGGTACTCCTTGAGGCCCGTCGACGCCGGGATCAGCTTCCCGATGATGACGTTCTCCTTGAGCCCGACCAGGTGGTCGATCTTGCCCTCGATGGCCGCGTCGGTCAGCACCTTGGTCGTCTCCTGGAACGAGGCCGCAGACAGGAAGCTCTGCGTCGCCAGGCTGGCCTTGGTGATGCCGAGGATGAGCTGGGTGTGGGTCGGCCGCTCCTTCTTGCCCTTCTTCAGGCCGCGGAGCGTCCGCTGGAGCTCGGGCCGGTCGACCAGCTCACCCGGCAGGTAGTCCGAGTCGCCGGAGTTGTCGATCCGGACCTTCTTCAGCATCTGGCGCACGATCAGCTCGATGTGCTTGTCGTGGATCTCGACGCCCTGGCTCTTGTAGACGTCCTGCACCTCGCCGACGAGGTAGCGGGCCGTCTCGGTGTCGTCACGCAGGTCGAGGAGCTCCGTCGGTGCGAGCGGGCCCTCGTTCAGGGGCGTGCCCGCCTCGATGACCTCGCCCTCGGCGACGCGCATGCGCGTGCGCCGCGGGAACGAGTACTCCTCGGCGTCCTCATCTCCCGACGGTGCGACCGTGACGATCCAGCCGCGCTCCCCCTCGGTGATCTTGACGCGCCCGCCGATCGTCGCGAGCGTCGCCGCCGCCTTGGGCTTTCGGGCCTCGAAGAGCTCGACGACCCGCGGCAGGCCGTGGGTGATGTCGAGCCCGGCCACACCGCCGGTGTGGAATGTCCGCATGGTGAGCTGCGTGCCCGGCTCGCCGATGGACTGCGCCGCGACGGTGCCGACGGCATCGCCCAGCTCGCTCATCTTGCCCGTCGCCATCGACCAGCCGTAGCACGTGCGGCAGATGCCGACGTCGGCCTTGCACTTCAGCACCGTCCGCACCGGCACGGTGAGCGGCTTCTCGCCCGCCGCGTCGGCGATCTTGCGGAGCAGGACGCCGTTGATCTCGTCGCCGGCCGAGAGCTGGAGCCGGCTGATCTTGTGGTCGATCGCGATCACCCGGCCGAGCAGGCCCGAGCGGTTCGGCATGCCGTCCGGCGTCTTGACCGGCACGTCGATGTGCTCGTCGGTCTTGCAGTCGTCCTCGCGGATGATCACGTCCTGCGAGACGTCGACCAGACGCCGGGTCAGGTACCCGGAGTCGGCCGTGCGAAGCGCCGTGTCGGCCAGGCCCTTGCGGGCGCCGTGCGTGGAGATGAAGTACTCCAGCACCGACAGGCCCTCCATGAAGTTGGACTTGATCGGGCGCTCGATGATCTCGCCCTTCGGGTTTGCCATGAGGCCGCGCATCCCGGCCAGCTGGCGGATCTGCTTGAACGATCCGCGGGCGCCGGAGTTGGCCATCATGTACACCGGGTTCAGCTCGTCGAGGTTGCGGTTCATCGCCTCGCCGACATCGTCCGTCGCCTTGTTCCAGAGCGACACCACCTGCTCGTGGCGCTCGTCCTCGGTGATGAGGCCGCGATCGTACGACCGCTGAGCGCTTCCGACCTGCTCCTCGTAGCCGACCAGGATCTCCTCCTTGTCGGGCGGGATCTGGATGTCGTTCTTCGAGATCGTGACGCCCGCCCGGGTCGCGTAGCTGAACCCGAGCTCCTTGATGGTGTCGAGCACCTCGGCGATGGCCGTCGCGCCACAGCGGTCGACCAGATCCGAGATGAACTCGGTCATGTCGCGCTTGGTGAACGTGCGGTTCTGGAACGTGTAGTCCGTGTGCTTGAAGCGCTCACCGACGGCCTTCTCGAGCGCACGCGAGACCTCGTCGTTGAACATCGCCCGGCCGACCGTCGTCACGATCCAGTCGCCGCGCTCGCGCAGCGTGATGGCCTCCTGAAGCTGCACCTGCTTCTGGTCGTACGCCATCTCCACCTCGTCCAGCGAGCCGAAGTACGGCAGCTTCCGCTTGCGGGCCTCGGCCACCGTGACCTGGGTCAGGTCCTCGGGCGAGTAGGTGAGGTAGTACGTCCCGAGCACCATGTCCTGGGTCGGGGTCGCCAGCGGCTTTCCGTGGGCCGGCGAGAGGATGTTGTTCGACGACAGCATGAGGATGCGGGCCTCGGCCTGCGCCTCGGCGGAGAGCGGCAGGTGGACGGCCATCTGGTCGCCGTCGAAGTCGGCGTTGAAGGCGTGGCACACCAGCGGGTGCACCTGGATGGCCTTGCCCTCGACGAGCACCGGCTCGAACGCCTGGATGCCCAGGCGGTGGAGCGTCGGCGCGCGGTTCAGGAGCACCGGGTGCTCGGCGATGACCTCCTCGAGGACGTCCCAGACCTCGGGCACCATCGTGTCGACCATCTTCTTGGCCGCCTTGATGTTCTGCACGAGCTTGCGCTCGACGAGCCGGCTCATGATGAACGGCTTGAAGAGCTCGAGCGCCATCAGCTTCGGAAGCCCGCACTGGTGCAGCTTGAGCGACGGGCCGGCCACGATCACCGAGCGGCCGGAGTAGTCGACCCGCTTTCCGAGCAGGTTCTGGCGGAAGCGGCCCTGCTTGCCCTTCAGCATGTCCGACAGCGACTTCAGCGGCCGGTTGCCCGGGCCCGTCACGGCGCGCCCGCGGCGGCCGTTGTCGAAGAGCGCGTCGACGGCCTCCTGGAGCATGCGCTTCTCGTTGTTCACGATGATCTCGGGCGCCCCGAGGTCGAGCAGCCGCTTCAGGCGGTTGTTGCGGTTGATGACGCGCCGGTAGAGGTCGTTCAGGTCCGACGTGGCGAACCGGCCGCCGTCGAGCTGCACCATCGGGCGCAGCTCCGGCGGGATGACCGGCACGGTCTCGAGGATCATCCAGTCGGGCCGGTTCTCGGACTTGATGAAGGCGTTCACGACCTTGAGCCGCTTGATCGCCCGGGCCTCCTTCTGGCCCTTGGACGTGCGGATGGTCTCGCGCAGGCTCGCGGCCTCGGCCTCGAGGTCCTTGGAGCGCAGGAGCTCGCGGATCGCCTCGGCGCCCATGCCGCCGGTGAAGTACTCGCCGAAGCCCCACGACGACCCGAACCGGTCCTTGAGCTCACGGAAGAGCGCCTCGTCGGCGACGACCTCCTGCACCTCGAGCTCCTTGAACTTGACCCAGCACCGGTCGAGCCGGTCCTCGGCCTCGCGGGCGTGATCGTCGACGTCGCGGCGGCGCGTCTGGATGTCGTTGTAGGTGTCGCGCACCTTGAGCGCCCATGCCTCGACCGCCTTCAGGTCCTCCTTCGAGGCCTCGGGCTTCAGGCACAGGTCGGCGGCGAGCTCACGGAGCTCGTTCTCGTCGGCGACGGTGCCGGCCTGCTCGACGAGCTCACGCAGGATGCCGGCGCCGAGCTGGCGCGTCTTGTCGAGCGTCGCGGCGCTGCCGGGCCCGGCCTCGACGAGCTTCGCGATCCACTTCTCGTCCGGCTCCTTCAGCTGCACCTCGCCGCCGGCGAGCCACGTCAGGCGGGCCTTGACGGCGTTTCGGGCCTTGGTCTTCTCGGGGCCCTTGGCCGCCTCGATCGCCTCGAGCTCGGGGCCGATCAGGCCGTGGGCCGCGCCCGCCCATGCGGAGAGCGCCGCCAGGTCCTTGCCCTGGAGCTTTCGGTCGTCGCGGATGGCCGACTCGCGCACCAGCTCGCGGACCTTCTTCGGATCCTCGCCGGCGATGCGCTTGGCGACGTCCGTGAGCAGGCCGCCGGCGAGGACGCGCGCGTCCTCGAGGGTCGGGATCCCCTGCTCCTCGGCCCACGTCGAAAGCGTGCGGGCCCAGTACTCGTCGTCCTCGTCGAAGTTCTTGACGGCGCCGTCGATCAGGTGCTGGCGGCGGCGCTGCATGCGCTCCTCGAGCGCGGCGAGCGCCTCCTCGCGGTCGAGCTTCAGCCGCTCGCGCTCCTGCTCCACCTTGCCCTCGAGCTCCGGGACGTCACGCTCGCGCGCCTCCTTGTCGACCGAGGTCACGATCGAGGCGGCGAAGTAGAGCACCTTCTCGAGCTCCTTCGGAGCGATGTCGAGCAGGTAGCCGATGCGGGACGGCACGCCCTTGAAGAACCAGATGTGGCTGACCGGTGCGGCCAGGTCGATGTGGCCCATCCGCTCGCGGCGCACCTTCTGGCGCGTCACCTCGACGCCGCAGCGCTCGCAGATGATGCCCTTGTAGCGGACGCGCTTGTACTTGCCGCAGTAGCACTCCCAGTCCTTCGTGGGACCGAAGATGCGCTCGCAGAAGAGCCCGTCCTTCTCGGGCTTCAGCGTGCGGTAGTTGATGGTCTCGGGCTTCGTCACCTCGCCCGAGGACCACTCACGGATCTGCTTCGCCGAGGCGAGGCCGATACGGATTGCGTCGAAGTCGTTGATGTCGATCAACGCGTCAGCTCCTCTTCATACAGAAATGTGGTGGTGGTTCGCATACACGACGGCTCACGATGCCGTTCCGGCATCATTCCTCCGCCTCCTCGACGAGCTCGAGGTCGGCGATCTCGCCAAGGCCCTCGCCGTCGCCCTCGTCGTCGTTCTTGACGTCGAGGTCGCCCTCGACCAGCTCCTCGCCGAGCAGCTCGTCGTTGGGGACGGTGAGCTCGCCGTCGTCGTCCATGCGGTCGACGCCCTCCTCGAGCTCCTGTGCTCCGGGCGCCCGTGCCGCGGCCGCCCTGTCGGCCACGGGGCGCAGGTCGATGCCGAGCTCCTCGGCGGCCCGCAGCAGCTCGTCCTCCTCCTCGCGGACCGCGACATCGCCGCCGTCCACCGAGACGACCTTGACGTCGAGCGCGAGCGACTGCATCTCCTTGAGCAGCACCTTGAAGCTCTCGGGGATCGAGGGCTCGGGGATGTTCTCGCCCTTGACAACGGCCTCGTAGGCCTTCACGCGGCCGATCGTGTCGTCGGACTTGATCGTCAGCATCTCCTGGAGCGTGTACGCCGCGCCATACGCCTCGAGCGCCCACACCTCCATCTCGCCGAACCGCTGCCCGCCGAACTGCGCCTTGCCGCCCAGCGGCTGCTGGGTGACGAGCGAGTACGGGCCGGTCGAGCGCGCGTGGATCTTGTCGTCGACCAGGTGCAGCAGCTTCAGGATGTACATGTACCCGACCGTCACCGGCTGGTCGTACGGCTCGCCGCTGCGGCCGTTGTAGAGCTGCATCTTGCCGTCGCAGCGCCCGCCGGCGGGGCCCTTCTTGTCGATGCCGAACTTGATCGAGCTCGCCTTGTGGGCGTCCTGCCAGGCGATCAGCTCCTGGTCGACCTCCTCGGGCGTCGCGCCGTCGAAGACGGGTGTGGCGATCCACTGGTAAGCGCCGTTCTCGCCGCCGTGCCGGGCCGCCCAGCCGAGGTGGGTCTCGAGGACCTGGCCGATGTTCATGCGCGACGGCACGCCCAGCGGGTTCAGGATGATGTCGACGGGCGTCCCGTCGGCCAGGTGCGGCATGTCCTCCTCGGGCACGATCTTCGAGATCACGCCCTTGTTGCCGTGCCGGCCGGCGAGCTTGTCGCCCTCCGCGATCTTGCGCTTGGTGGCGACGTAGACGCGCACGAGCTCGTTCACGCCGGGCGACAGGTCGTCGCCGTCGGCGCGCGCGAAGGTCTTCACGTCGATGACCTTGCCGCCCTCGCCGTGAGGCACCTTGAGCGACGTGTCGCGCACCTCGCGGGCCTTCTCCTTGAAGATGGCCCGGATCAGCTTCTCCTCGGCGGTCAGCTCGGTCTCGCCCTTGGGCGTGACCTTGCCGACCAGGAGGTCGCCGGAGCCGACCTCGGCCCCGATCCGCACAATGCCCGACTCGTCGAGATTGCGCAGCGACTCCTCCGAGCGGTTCGGGATGTCGCGCGTGATCTCCTCGTCGCCGAGCTTCGTCGAGCGGGCGTCCACCTCGTACTCGTGGATGTGGATCGAGGTCAGGACGTCGTCCTTCACGATCCGCTCGCTCAGGATGATGGCGTCCTCGAAGTTGTAGCCCTCCCATGACATGAAGGCGACGAGGAGGTTCTTGCCGAGCGCGAGCTCGCCCTGATCGGTCGAGGAGCCGTCGGCCAGGACCTCGCCCGCCGAGACGCGCTGGCCCTCGTACACGATCGGCTTCTGGTGGATGATCGTGCCCTGGTTCGAGCGCCGGTACTTGACGAGGTCGTAGGCGTCGAGCCCGTCGCGCGTCGAGACGATGATCCGCTCGGCGTCGACCTGCTCGACCTTGCCGGCCCGGCCGGCCAGCGTGACGTCGCCCGTGTCGACCGCGGCGCGGTACTCGAGGCCGGTGCCGACGAGCGGCGCCTCGGGCACCATGAGCGGCACGGCCTGGCGCTGCATGTTCGACCCCATGAGGGCCCGGTTCGCGTCGTTGTGCTCGAGGAACGGGATGAGCGCCGTCGCGACCGAGACGATCTGGGCGGGGTCGACGTCCATGTAGTCCACCTGCGAGGCGTCGACCTGGACGGGCACGCCGTCGCGGGTGCGGCAGAGCACCGGCGAGACGAGCTTGCCGTTCTTCTCGACCTCGGCGTTGGCCTGGGCGATCGTGAACTTCTCCTCCTGGATCGCGTCCAGGTACTCGACGTCCTCGGAGATCTTGCCCTTCACGACCTTGCGGTACGGCGTCTGCACGAAGCCGTGCTCCGACACCTTGGCGTAGGAGCCGAGCGATCCCATGAGGCCGATGTTCGGGCCTTCCGGGGTCTCGATCGGGCACATGCGCCCGTAGTGGGTCGGGTGCACGTCGCGCACCTCGATGGGCGCGCGCTCGCGCGTGAGGCCGCCGGCGCCGAGCGCCGAGAGCCGCCGCCGGTGCGTGAGGCCGGACAGCGAGTTGGTCTGATCCATGAACTGCGAGAGCTGCGAGGAGCCGAAGAACTCCTTGAGCGCCGCGGCCACCGGCCGGATGTTCACGATCGTCTGCGGGGTGATCGCGTCCTCGTCCTCGGTGGTGAGGCGCTCGCGCACGACGCGCTCCATCCGGTAGAGGCCGATCCGGAAGGCCTCCTGGATGAGCTCGCCGACGGTGCGCAGGCGGCGGTTGCCGAAGTGCTCGTACTCGTCGAGGTCGTGCTCGATCTCGGTGCGCGGGATGATGATCGCGTCGGCCGCGTAGTCCTTCGAGTCCTCGGGCACATTCAGCTTGACCGGCAGCACGACGAGACGCCGGATGAGCTCGACGATGTCGCCCGTGGTGAGCACGCGGCAGTCGGGCGAGACGTTCTGCCCGAGGCGCATGTTCAGCTTGTAGCGGCCGACCTTCGTCAGGTCGTAGCGCTTGGGGTCGAAGAAGAGCGACCGCACGAGGTTGCGCGAGTTCTCGACCGTGGGCGGCTCGCCCGGGCGCTGCTTCTTGAACACCTCGACCAGCGCGGCGTCCTCGCTCTTGACCGGGTCCTTCTCGAGGGTCATCCGGATGAACGGGTTGTCGCCGAACAGCGCGAGCAGCCCCTCGTCGGACTTGTCGATCTCGAAGCCGGTGTTCTCGTCGACCGCGGGCAGGGCGCGCAGGAGCGTCGTGACCGGCAGCTTGCGCTTGCGGTCGATGCGGACGTTGACCATGCCCTTCTTGTCGATCTCCATCTCGAGCCATGAGCCGCGCGAGGGCATGAGGTTGGCGACGAAGACCTGCTTGGTCGCGTCCTTCGGCTCCATGATGTAGGCGCCGGGGGAGCGCACCAGCTGCGTCACGACGACGCGCTCGGTGCCGTTGATGATGAACGTCCCCTGGTCGGTCATCCACGGGAAGTTGCCGAGGAACACGGTCTGCTCGCGGATCTCGCCCGTGTCGAGGTTCGTGAACGACACCTTGACGTTGACCGGGACCTCGAACGACTGGTCCTTCTCACGGCACTCGCGCTCGGACACGACCGGGTCGCCGATCGTGTACTCGCCGAGGCGCACCTCGAGCCGCTCCGAGTAGTCACGGATCGGCGAGATGTCGTCGATGGTCTCGCGCAGGCCGGAGGCCCCGAACGACTTGGGGTCGGACGGGTGGCCCATGAACCATCGGAACGAGGCCTTCTGGATGTCGATGAGGTTGGGCACGTCCAGGACCTTCTCGAGCTTCGAGAACGTCCTGCGGCTTCGGGGCGCAGTCGTACTTGCAGGCAAAGCGTCGCCTCCCGCGGGGCTAGTGGGGGAACTCAGGAGCGTGGTACCGGACCAAGGCGCAACCCCGAAGGTTAGCAGCGAGGAGCCTTGCCCGCAAAGGACAGGCGAACGCGCCGCCTGCGGACCGAATTTTCCTTCCCGCAGCGGCGCTATCTCGGGTCACTATACCGCGCGTCCGCCCCAGGTCAAGCCAGCTTCGTGCCGAACGTCACATGTGCTGGGCGGTGCCTCAGCCGCTCTCGGCGGCCGCTGCGGCCGGCGTCTGGGCGACGTTCAGCGGGTGATGGCACGCGGCGAGGTGGCCGGCTCCGTGGGCGACGAGCGGCGGCTCCTCGGTGGCGCAGATCTCGGTCGCATACCGGCAGCGGGGATGGAAGCGGCAGCCGGTCGGCGGGGAGATCGGGCTCGGCACGTCTCCCTCGAGCACGATCCGCTCGCGCTTGGCCGAGAGGTCCGGGTCGGGCACCGGCACCGCCGAGAGCAGCGCCTCGGTGTACGGGTGCACGGGCCGCTGGTAGAGCTCCTCGGCCGGCGAGATCTCGACGATCTTGCCCAGGTACATGACCGCGATCCGGTCGGACACGTGCCGGACGACACCGAGGTCGTGGGCGATGAACAGGTAGGTGAGCGACAGCTCGTCCTGGAGATCGTCGAGCAGGTTGATCACCTGCGCCTGGATCGACACGTCGAGCGCCGAGACCGGCTCGTCGGCGACGATGAGCTTCGGCCGCAGCGCGAGCGCGCGCGCAACGCCGATTCGCTGGCGCTGGCCGCCGGAGAACTCGTGCGGGTAGCGGTTGTAGTGCTCGGGCGAGAGGCCCACGAGCTCGAGCAGCTCCTGGACGCGGGCCCGCACCTGCTTGCCGTCGCCGAGACCGTGGATGCGGAGCGGGTCGGAGATGATCGAGCCGACCCGCTTTCGCGGGTTGAGCGACGCGTACGGATCCTGGAACACGATCTGCATCTCACGCCGGATCGGCCGCAGGTCCCTGCGCGAGAGGGCCGAGATGTCGCGGCCCTCGAACTCGATCTTCCCATCGGTCAGCTCGTGCAGGCGGACGATGCAGCGCCCGAGCGTCGACTTGCCGCACCCCGACTCGCCGACGAGGCCCAGCGTCTCGCCCGCGCGGATGTCGAACGAGACGTCGTCGACGGCGTGCACGCGCGCGATCTCGCGCTGGATGACGATGCCCTTCTTGATCGGGAAGTACTTGCGCACACCCTCGGCCCGAAGCAGCGGCTGGCCGTTGGCGCTCACGCGGACTCCGTCTGGAGCTCGGGGTGGATCGTCGCATCGCGCCGGCCGCGCTTCGCCTCGGGGTCGAGGAAGCAGGCGTCGAGGTGGCCGTTCCGCAGCCGGTCCTCGAGCGGCGGCACCTCGCTGCAACGATCGAACCGGTGCGGGCAGCGCGGCCCGAAGCTGCACCCCTCGGGCAGGGTGATCAGCGACGGCGGCGTCCCCTGGATCGCCGTGAGCCGGTCGGGCTTCGGCCGGTCGAGCCGTGGGATCGAGCCGAGCAGCCCCCACGTGTACGGGTGCTGGGGGTCGTAGAAGAGGTCGCGCTTCGAGCCGCGCTCGACTACCCTGCCGGCGTACATGACCATGACGCGGTCGGCGACGTCGGCGACGACGCCCATGTCGTGGGTGATGAGGACGACCGCCGAGCCGAAGTCGGCCTTGAGCCGCCCGATCAGCTCGAGGATCTGAGCCTGGATCGTGACGTCAAGGGCCGTGGTCGGCTCGTCGGCGATCAGCAGGTCAGGGTTGCACGAGAGCGCCATCGCGATCATCACGCGCTGGCGCATGCCGCCCGAGAACTGATGCGGGTAGTCGTCGACCCGCTGCTTGGGGTTCGGAATCCCGACGGCGGCGAGGAGCTCCGCCGCCCGGTTCTGGGCCTGGGCCTTGGTACCGCCCTCGTGCTCGCGGATCTGCTCGGCGATCTGCCAGCCGACCCGGTAGACCGGGTTGAGCGACGTCATCGGGTCCTGGAAGATCATCGCGATCTCCGACGCCGCGCACCTCGCGCATCGCGTCCTGGCCGAGCTGCATCAGGTCGCGGCCCTTGTAGATGACCTCGCCCTCGAACACCGCGTTCGGGTCGATGATGAGCCGCATCACCGACATCATCGTGACGCTCTTGCCCGAGCCCGACTCGCCGACGATGCCCAGCACCTCGCCCTTCGCGATCGAGAAGCTGACACCGTCGACCGCGCGGACGATGCCGTCCTCGGTTCGGAACGAGACCTTGAGATCCTTGACCTCGAGCAGCGGCTCCGGCATCAGGCGAGCCGGATCCGCGGGTCGAGCCAGGCGTAGGCGATGTCGACGAACGTGTTGGCCAGCACGATGAAGAACGCGCCGTAGACCACCGTCGCCATGATCACGGGCAGGTCGAGGTTGGTGAGCGACTGGTAGGTGAGGAAGCCGACCCCGTGGATCCCGAACACGACCTCGGTGAGGAGCACGCCGCCCGCGACCAGGGCGCCGAAGTCGAGGCCGAACAGGCTGACGAACGTGATCATCGACGTCCGCAGCGTGTGGCGCACGAGCACCCGGCGCTCCGAGATGCCCTTGGCCCGGGCGGTGCGCACGTAGTCCTCGTTCTGCACCTCGAGCAGGCTCGCGCGGAGCACCCGGGCATAGAGGCCGATGTAGAGCACCGACAGCGTGATCCACGGGATGACGAGGCCCTGGAACCACAGGAGCGGATCCTGCGTGAACGGCGTGTAGCCGAGCGCGGGCACCCAGCTGAAGACGAACGAGTCGTGGAACTCGTGCTGGGTGAGGAGGTTCATCACCTCGCCCAGCCAGAAGACGGGCATCGAGATCCCGATCAGCGCCAGGATCATGAGCAGCGGGTCGAAGACGCTGCCCTTCAGCACCGCCGCCGCCACCCCCATGACGATCGCCATCACCACCCAGATGACGGCTGCGCCGAACACCAGCGACAGCGTCGCCGGCGCCGCCGCGACGATCTCGGGAACCACGGCCTGGCCCTGGTTCGAGTACGACACGAGGTCGCGGGTGACGAAGAGCTTCTTCATCATGATGACGTACCGGATCGGGAACGGGCCGGTCGAGGCCGAACTGGTGCCTGATCTCCTTGAGGGCCGACGCGGACGGGTTTCGGCCCGCGATCTGGCGGGCCGGGTCGACGCCGGGCGTCTCGAAGAAGATCAGGAACACGAGGACCGTGATCACGAACATCACGAGCAGCGTCCAGAGCAGGCGGCGGATGATGAAGGTTCCCATCAGCCTCCGACGCGCAGCTTGGCGCGGGGATCGAGCGCGTCGCGGATCCCGTCGCCGAGCACGTTCAGCGCCAGCACGGTGAGGACGATCATGATCCCGGGGGCGATCGCCACCCACGGCCGGGTGTAGAGCAGGTTCTGGCCGTCGCTGATGATCGTGCCCCAGCTGGCGCTCGGCGGCTGCACGCCCACCCCGAGGAACGAGAGCGCCGCCTCGGTGAGGATCGTCGTGGCGATCATGAGCGGCAGCAGCACGATCACCACCGTGATCACGTTCGGCAGGATCTCCGAGAAGATCAGCCGCCGGTTGGACGCGCCCTGGGCGACGGCCGCCTCGACGAACTCCTTCTCGACCACCGAGAGCACCGAGCCGCGAACGGGCCGGTACACGTACGGCACGTAGATGAAGCCGATGATGAGCGTCGGCAGCCAGAGGCTCGACGCGACGATGTGGATCGGTCCCAACTCGAGGCCGTTGGGCGCGGTCAGGAGCACGGTTCCAACGCAGATGGCGAACAGGATGACCGGAAACGCCCAGATCACGTCCATCATCCGTGACAGGAGCGAGTCGGTGAGCCCCGAGTAGAAGCCGGCGATCAGCGCGAGGACGGTCGCGATCAGGCACGCGAGGAGCGCCGAGCCGATCCCGATCTGGAGCGAGCTCCGGCCGCCGTAGAGCAGACGGGCCATGACGTCGCGGCCCTGCGCGTCGGCTCCCAGGAAGTAGTGGTGGACGTCCCAGGTGGGGCCGATCGGCGTCTCCCCCAGCTTCAGCACGCCGCCGCCCTGCTGCATGAGCGGCACCTCCTTGCCGTTCACGATCGTCGTCCCGTTCAGGTTGTTCTCGAACGGGTCGGTATGGGCGATGTGGTTCGCGTAGATCGGCGCGGCGAAGCTCGAGAGCAACGATCAGGATGAAGAGCACGAGCGCCGCGAGCGCGATGCGGTTGCGGCGAAGCCGGCGGAAGGCAAGCGCCCACGGGCTGCGCCCGGCGATCGGATCCGGGCCATGGCCGGGGACGCCGGCCTGCGGCTCGAGCGCGACTTCAGCCATCTGCGATCACCTTACCATCGGGGCGGGGCCGCCCCTGTGTGGAGCGGCCCCGCCCCGTGAGCTCCTACTGCTTGAGCCAGAGCTGGTCGTACAGGATGTACCACTGCGGGCTCCACTGGTACCCCTGGACGCGGCTCGACAGGAAGTCGATCTGCTTCGGGTTGTACATGTCGACCCATGGCGCCTGGTCGGTCATCTCGTGGTCGACCTCGGCCCAGAGCTGGTTCGCTGCGTCGGGGTCGGTGACGCCGGTCTCGAGCGCCTTGTCCATCTTGGCCTGGATGCCCTTGTCGCAGAACGCCGCGATGTTCGGGCTGGCGTCGCTGTTGGGATGGATCGAGCCGCACCCGAGCAGCACGTTCAGGAAGTCCGACGGGGCCGGGTAGTCCTGATACCAGGCCGACCACGCGACCTGCCACTTGTCGCTGTTCTTCGAGTTCTGAACGAACGGGTACTGGATCGAGCCGGACAGCACGACGAGGCTGGCCTTGTAGCCGATCTTGTTCAGGTCGGACACCATCTGCTCGCCGAACGGCTTGTCCGGTCCGTCGGTGTTCACGACGACCTTCGTCCCGGCCGTCCCGGACTCCTGGACCAGCTGCTTCGCCTTGTCGTAGTCCGGAGCCGTCCACGCGCCCGCGCCGTCCGCCGCCGCATTGGCGGTGTACGGGCAGTACTGGACGTAGCCGGGGAAGTTCGGCGGCAGGATCTGGCACGTCGGCACCGCCAGCGACGATCCGCCGGCGATCTTCACGGCCGCGCTCGCGGTCGAACGCGAAGTTGATCGCCTGGCGGGCCTTCAGGTTGTTGAACGGCGGCGTCTGGGTGTTGAGCGCCATGTACCAGTCGGCCGTCAGCGCGTTCACGTGCGTCTGGTCGGCGTACTGCGTTCCGAGCTCGTTCAGGCGGTCGGAGGGAATCATGTCGCCGGCGAACACCACGTCCGCCTGGCCGTTCTCGACCGCGGTCACCTCGTCGGAGACCTGGAGGCCGTACTTCTCGACGATCTTGTCCGGGTACCCCTCGGGCTGCGCGTCAGGGTTCCAGACCTTGAAGTTCGGGTTGCGGACGAGCACCGCTTCCTTGTTCGGGTCGTACGACTGCCACATGTACGGCCCGGTGCCCGGCGGCACGTCGTTGCCCGTCAGCTTGGGCGTCGTGTTCCCGGGCACCACGTATGCGAACGGCAGCGCCAGCTTGTCGAGGAACTCGGGATCCGGAGCCGTGAGGTGGATCGTCAGGGTGTACGCGTTGTCGTCGGCGACCACGCCCTGCGACAGATCGCAGTTCTTCGCCGTGCACTTGTCCGCACCGACGATGCCGGAGTAGAACGAGGTCGGGCCCGGCACGGTGAACTGGCGCTCGAACGTCGTCACGAAGTCGCTCGGCTTCATGCGTCGTGCCGTCCGAGTACTTGATGCCCTTCCGGATCTGGAAGGTGTACGTCTTGCCGCCGTCGGTCGGCTGCGGGATCTCCTCCGCCAGGTCGGGGACGATCTGCGTCCCCGCCGTGCCGCCGACGCGCTTGAACTGCGACGAGCCCGTCGTGGGTGTCGATCAGGAGCGCCCACTGCTGGAGCGTGTAGTTCTGGGCCGGGTCGGCGACGCCGAACGCCGAGTTCGCGAGGATGGTGAGGGTGCCGCCCTTCTGCGGCGTGCCGGCCGCTGGCGTGCTTCCGCCGGACGACGACGACGAGCTCGAGCCGCTGCCACCGCAGCCTGCCGCGACAGCGATCGCCGCGATCGGGATCGAGAGCTTGAACACCCTTCTCAACAATTCACGCATGCCCCCTCCTCGGGAGAACGAGTTCGGAACGACCAAGAGTATGACGCCCTGCGGCGCGCGATGGTTAGGGAACGGCGACCGCGGCGTGGATGCGTGCCGCCAGCCGGGCGAGCCCCTCGGCGGCGGCCGGAGGCGACGACAGCACCGCCAGCGCGACGCGGCCGCGCCCATCCTCGACGAGGGCGACGTCGTGCAGGACCGATGCGAGCATCCCCTGCTTGCACGCCACGACGCGGCCGGGCGCAGACAGGTGGCGGGCGATGACGTCGGTGTGGTGGGACTGGCCCAGGCCGTGCAGCACCCGCCGGCAGGCCCGGAGCGGGATCTCGGCGGCGCGGCCGAGCGCGGCCATCAGCGCCGCCATGTCAGCTGCGCAGGTCGTGTTGTCCTCGCCGCGCTCGGCCGCCTCCACGTCCATCATCGGGCGCCGAACCGCCGTGCGGACGAGGCCGAGGCGCTCGCCGAGGGCGTTCACGCGGTCGAGCCCGACGACGTCCATGAGCGCGTTGGTCGCGGCGTTGTCCGAGACGGCGAGCATCAGGATGTCGAGATCGGCGAGCGTCAGCTCCGTGCCGCGATCGAAGCTCTCGAGCAGCCCCCCGCCGCCCGGGGCGGGAGCCTCCCCGGCCGTCAGCCGCCGTCCGGCGTCGAGCGCTCCCTCCTCGACGGCGCACCACATGGCCGCCGAGATCAACACCTTCACCGTGCTCGCCGCGGGCATCACCGCGTCGGCGTTTCGCTCGACCCGGCGGCCGCTCTCCAGGTCGATGGCGGCGTAGGCGATCAGTCTTCGGGCTCGTACACGCGCCGGACGGTGCGAACGCGCGCCTTCAGATCCTTGGGGTGCGGCTCGTGCACGACCTTGCCCTGCTCCTGGCTCGCGTGGACGATCTGGCCCTCGCCCGTCCAGATCGCGATGTGGTCGCCGTAGCAGACCAGATCGCCGGGCTCCGCCTGGCGGAGCGACACCTCGCGGCCGGCGGTCTCCTGCTGGTCGGCGTTCCGGGGCAGGAGCATGCCGAACCGGCGGTGCACGGCCTGGACGAGGCCCGAGCAATCGAGGCCCTCGACCGTGAGCCCGCCCCACTCGTAGGGTGCGCCCAGGAACATGAGCGCCGCCTCCGAGATGGCCTCGCCGGACGCCTTGCGCCGAGCGGCGGCGAGCGGCTCGGTGCGAAGCCCCGGAGCGGGCAGCCAGGTGCCCAGATAGCGGTCGGCCGCCTGGGGCACCACGACGACGTGCGCGCGATCCTTGGGAAGCGGGTCGCCGAGGCCGTCGGCCGGCATCCAGCCCTCGTAGCCGTCGGCCAGCGTGACCTGCGCCCAGCCGTTCGTCCGCTCGGCAACGTCGACCGGATCGGCGAAGAGCACCTGCGTCACCTGCGTCGCGGCGTCGTCGGCCTTCTCACGAAGACCGATGTAGGGAAGAACGCAGGACGCCTTTTCCACAGGCACATTCTACCGGTGCGGGGAATCGCGGGGCCGGACACCGGCCCCGCCCCTCCCGGCTACTTGACCTCGACGGTCGCGCCCGCCTCTTCGAGCTTGGCCTTCATCTGGTCGGCCTCCTCGCGGGCGACGCCCTCCTTGACGGCCTTGGGAGCCTCGTCGGCGACCGCCTTGGCCTCCTTGAGGCCGAGGCCGGTGAGCTCACGGATCACCTTGATGACGGGGATCTTGCTCTGGCCGGCTTCGGTGAGGACGACGTCGAACGTGGTCTTCTCCTCCTCGGCCGCGGCTCCGTCGCCGCCCGCGGCGCCGGCGGCCACCATGACCGGCGCGGCCGCAGCGGCCGACACGCCCCACCGCTCCTCGAGCGACTTCTTGAGCTCGACGAGCTCGAGGACGGACATCTCCTCCAGCTGCTCGGGTGTGACTGGCATCTCCTACTCCTCTCTAAGCCGCTTCGGCGGCCTGGCGCTGTGCGATGTACTGGTCGAGAACGACAAGGAACTCCCGGAGCGGCGCTGCCAGGACGTTGTACGCGCCCTGGAGCGGCGAGGCCACGGCGCCCACCACCTGGCTGCGGAGCACGTCCTTGGACGGGAGCTCGCTGAGCTGGCGCACCTCGTCGGCCGAGAGGGTCCTGCCCTCCATGACCGCCCCGCGCACCGTCAGCATCCGCGTCTGGCGGGCGACGTCGGACAGCTTCTTGGCGGCCGCCGCCGGATCCTCCGAGACGAACGCGATCGCCGTCGGTCCCTGGAGCAGTTCCACGAGGAGCGGCTGCTCGGCCTCCTCGGCCGCCCGCCTGGCGAGCGTGTTCTTGGCGACGTGGAACGACGCCCCCACCTCGCGGAGCGCCCCGCGGACGTCGGCGATCTGGGTGACCGTGAGGCCGCGGTAGTCGGCGACGATCATGGAGTCGGCGGCGCGGATGCGCTCGGCCAGCTCCCCGACGACCCTGCGCTTCTCGTCAACGTGCATCTGTCACCTCCCGGTCTTCTCGTTCCTGTGTCCGCGGTGGAGGCGGACGCAGGCAGGCCGTGGAGGCGTGCGCTGGTACCGGCCTCGGTCGGGTGTGCGGTTTGAGCCCTGCGGGGCCCCGACGGTCTGTGGCGCGGACGCGTGTGTCGGCGAACTCTACTCGGCTGTTGCCGCGGTCTCCTCCATCAGGTCGCGCGTACGCGATGTGTCGAGCTTGATGCCCGGCCCCATCGTCGAGGCGATCGTGATCGAGCGGATGTAGCGCCCCTTCGCGGCCGCCGGCTTCACGCGCAGGATCTCGTCGAGCACGGCGCCGTAGTTCTCGACGAGCGACTTCTCGTCGAAGGACTTCTTGCCGATCGCGACGTGCACGATCCCGGTGCGGTCGGTGCGGTACTCGATCTTGCCGGCCTTGATGTCGGACACGGCCTTCCCGATGTCGAACGTGATCGTGCCGGCCTTGGGGCTCGGCATCTTTCCCTGCGGGCCGAGGATCCGGCCGAGGCGCCCGACCGTCCCCATCATGTCGGGGGTCGCGATGGCGACGTCGAAGTCGGTGAAGCCCTCCTGGACACGGGCGGCCAGATCGTCGCCGCCGACGTGGTCGGCGCCCGCGTCCTCGGCCTCCTTGGCCTTCTCGCCCTGGGCGAACACGGCAACGGTCACCGAACGGCCGGTCCCGTGCGGCAGGAAGAGCGTGCCGCGGAGCTGCTGGTCGGCGTGGCGGACGTTCACGCCGAGGCGCATGTGGATCTCGACCGTCTCGTCGAACTTCGCGGTCGTGAGCGACTTGATCGTCCGCACCGCCTCGAGCGGTGGGTACAGGCGCTCGCGGTCGACCTGGCCGCGCGCATTGGTGTACGCCTTGCCGGCCATCAGGCACCCACCTCGACGCCCATCGAGCGCGCGGTGCCGGCGACGATGTGCATCGCCGCGTCGACGTCGTTCGCGTTCAGGTCGGGCATCTTGGTCTCGGCGATCTGGCGCAGCTGGGCGCGCGAGAGCGTGCCGACCTTGGCGCGGTTCGGCTCGCCCGAGCCCTTGTCGAGGTTCAGCGCCTCCTTGATCAGGACGGCGGCGGGCGGCGTCTTCGTGATGAACGTGAACGAGCGATCCTCGTACACGCTGATCTCGACCGGCGTGATCCGACCGGCGTTCGGGCCCTGCGTCTGGGCGTTGAAGGCCTTGCAGAACTCCATGATGTTGACGCCGTGCTGGCCGAGCGCGGGGCCGACCGGCGGTGCCGGGTTCGCCTGCCCGGCAGGGATCTGGAGCTTGATGATCTTGATGACCTTCTTGGCCATCGCACCTCCTGAGTGGTAGTAGCGCGCCGCCCGGGGCGACGCTCCCACGATCGTGAGCGCAGCGGATGATAGCGGCGGCAGGAGCGGCGGCCGCTACCGAGACGCAGCGGGCGCGCGCTCCTTAGAGCTTCTTGACCTTGTCGAACTCGAGCTCGACAGGGACCTGTCGCTCGAAGATCGACACCAGCACCTTGAGCTTGCCCTGATCCTCGTTGATTTCGGCGATCTCTCCGTCGAAGTCGGCCAGGTAGCCGGACGTGATCTTGACCGAGTCGCCGAGCGTGAACTCCGCGCGCGCCTTCTGCTGCTGCTGGGCGCGGTCGACGGACGTGTGCAGCATGCGGTCGACCTCGGGCTGCGAGAGCGGCACGGGCTTCCCGGACGCGCCGACGAAGCCGGTCACGCCGGGCGTGTTCTTGACGAGGCCCCATACGTCGTCGTTCAGATCCATGTGGACGAGCACGTAGCCCGGCCAGAGCCGGCGCTCGGTCTGCACCTTCTGCCCGTCCTTGGTCTCGACGACGGACTCGGTGGGCACGACGACCCGGCGGACCTGCTCCTCCTTCGACATCGACTTCACGCGATGCTCGAGGTTGGTCTTGACCTTGTTCTCGTGGCCCGAGTAGGTGTTGATCACATACCAGCGGAACATACGGCTACTTTTGCAGATCGACGAGCTTGGTGGCGAAACGGGCGAACACCTGGTCGAGGCCGTAGAGGTACATCCCGACGATCAGGCACGCCGCGATGACGACAAGCGTCGCCTGCCAGGTCTGCTGCCGGTTCGGGAAATCGACCTTGGCGAGCTCTCCCCGCACCTCGCCGGTGAATGCGAAGAGCCCGCGCACGCCCCCGCGCATCCCGCCCTTGCGCTCGATGTCGCCGCCGGACTGGCTCTTGGGCTTGCCGGCGATGGGCGCGGTCACCGTGCGGCGACCGGCCTGCCGGTTTCGGCGAGATGTGCGAGCCATGGCTAGCGCGTCTCCTTATGGGCCGTATGCCGCCCGCAGAAGCGGCAATACTTCGAGAACTCGATCCTGTCAGGCGAGTTCCGCTTCGACTTCTGCGTTTGGTAGTTGCGCCGCTTGCAGTCCTGGCACGCCAGCGTAACCAGCACGCGGACACCGGTCTTAGCCACTGGGGGAGGCTCCTCGGATCCAGGGCGCCGGGGCCGGCGCCGATCAGGCAGGATACACGGGATCCACGCCGAGCCACCCCGTCCGCCGGAGCCGCCGATGCCCGTCTCGACCGTCGACCGAACCCGCCTCGCGTCCCTCCAGTCCCGCGAGGAGCGGCGCTTCGAGGAGACCCACCCGCGATCGCTGGAGCTCTTCGCACGCGCGCGCCGGTCGCTCTTCGCCGGCGTTCCGATGCACTGGATGACGGAGTGGGCGGGCCCGTTCCCGGTGTTCGTCGAGGAGGCGTCCGGGGCGCGGTTCAGCGACGTCGACGGGAACGAGTACGTCGACCTCTGCCTCGGCGACACCGGCGCGATGACCGGCCACGCGCCCGAGGCGGCCGCCGCGGCGGTCGCGGAGCAGATGCGGCGCGGGACGACGCTCATGCTCCCGACCGAGGACTCGATCTGGGTGGGCGAGGAGATGGCGCGCCGCTTCGGCCTTCCGAGCTGGCAGTTCGCGCTCACGGCGACCGACGCCAACCGGTTCACGATCAGGCTCGCGCGCCAGGCGACAGGCCGCTCGAAGGTGCTCGTGCACAACTGGTGCTACCACGGCTCGGTCGACGAGACGTTCGCCGTCCTCAGCGACGACGGCATCGCCTCCCGGCCGCACAACATCGGCGCCCCGGTCGACCCGACCGTGACCTCGCGGGTGGTCGAGATCAACGACCTGGAGGGGCTCGAGCGCGAGCTGGCCGCCGGCGACGTCGCCTGCTGCCTGTTCGAGCCCGCGCTGACGAACATCGGGATCGTCCTCCCCGACCCCGGCTACCACGATGCCGTCCGCGACCTGACCCGCCGCCATGGCACGTTCCTCGTGATCGACGAGACCCACACGCTGTGCGCCGGCCCGGGCGGCTACACCCGCGCCCACGACCTCGATCCCGACTTCCTGACGGTGGGAAAGCCGCTCGCGAGCGGCGTCCCGGCCGCCGCGTACGGCATGTCGGAGGAGACGGCCCGGCGCGTCGCCGACGCCCTCCCGCCGGGGCCGGTCGACGTGGGCGGCATCGGCGGCACCCTGGCCGGGAACGCCCTCTCGCTGCGGGCCATGCGCGCCACGCTCGAGCACGTCCTCACGGACGACGCGTTCGAGCGGATGATCCCGCTGGCCGAGCGGTTCACCGACGGCGTCGAGGCGGCGATCGGTCGAGACGGCCTCGACTGGTACATCACCCGGCTCGGCTGCCGAGCCGAGTACGGCTTCCAGCCCGAGCGGCCCCGGACGGGCGGCGAGGCGGCGGCGTCGATGGACCACGATCTCGACCGGTTCATGCACCTCTACGCGCTGAACCGCGGCGTCCTCATGACGCCGTTTCACAACATGGCGCTCATGTCCCCCGCGACGAGCGCCGCCGATGTGGACCGCCATACCGAGGTCTTCGGCGAGGCGACGGCCGAGCTGGTGGCGACGGCGTAGCGACCCGGCCAACCTGGCCGGTGGCACCGGTGACCCCGAGCCACGCGCGCGCGTCTAGAACGTGTCCGGTGTGTCGACCGCGTGCCAGAACGTGACGTCAGGCGGGGACGTGACGCCGAGCTCGCCCATGATCTGGCCGATGTCCTCACTCGCCTCGAAGAACTGCTGGAACGCCTCGGACGACTCCCATTCGTCGGCCACGAGGACCTCGGTGCCGTCGGGGCTCGCCATGAAGCGGTGGTGGATTGCGCCGAGCCCCTTGGCCCGGGTGTTGATCGCCTGCCACCGGGCCTCATCCGCGGCGATGACCTCCTGAAGCCGCTTCGGGTCGGCCTTGAACCGCAACGTTACGAACACGCTCATCTCGTCTCCTTCGTCGGTCGGGGCGATTGCGCCGGCCATGCCGCCGGCGGATGCTGCTGTGATCGCATTCGCGTCAGGGCGGGTGCCGGCTAGCGATCGGGTACACGCTTGCCGCTGCGATCGAGGCGATCATACGGATGCGACCCGGTCGCCGGCGGACCGCGGTGATACTTTCGGTGTGGTGCATTCGCACTCCCATGCGCATCCGCACCCGCAGCCGGGCGACCGGTCGGGCACGGCACGGGCGCTCTCGATCGCGCTCGGGCTGACGGTCGCCTACGGCCTCGTCCAGATCGTCACGGGCGTCTGGTTCAACAGCCTCGCGCTGCTCGCTGACGCTGTCCACAACGTCTCCGACGGCGCCGCCATTGCGCTGGCGCTCGGCGCCGCGTGGGCCGCGGGGCTCCCCGCGCGCGGAGCGCGGACGTTCGGCTGGCGGCGGGCGGAGATCCTGGCCGCGCTCGTGAACGGCCTCGCGCTCGTCGTGATAAGCATCGGCATCCTGTTCGAGGCCTACCGGCGCTACGGCGACCCGCCGGACGTCTCGGGGGGCGGCGTCCTCGTCGTCGGCCTCATCGGCGTCGTCGCGAACGGCATCCCGGTGCTCGTCATGCTGCGGGCGTCGACCGGCGACGACCTGAACCTGCGCGGCGCGCTGATCCACGCCGCCACCGACGTGCTCGGATCGGCCGGGGCCGCCGCGGCGGGGCTCATCGTGCTCCTCACCGGATGGCAGTCCGCCGACGCGCTCATCGGCGCGGCCATCGGAGTCGTCGTGCTTCTCTCGTCCTGGGGTCTCATACGGGACTCGCTGCGGATCCTGATGGAGGTGGCACCAGGCGACTGCGACCCCGTCGAGATCGGCCAGACGATGGCCGACCATCCCGGCGTGAAGGAGGTCCACGACCTCCACATCTGGACGATCACGAGCGGCTTCCCGGCGCTCTCGGCGCACGTGATCGCCGAGACGGGCGCCGACCACGACCGGCTCCTGCACGAGCTCGAGGCCCTCGTCCAGACACGGTTCCGGATCGGCCACACGACCCTCCAGATCGACCGCGACCACTCCGAGCTCGTGCAGCTGCGCCCCCGGGCCGAGGGCGCGATCCGCCGGTCAACGCCCTTGAGCGCGCCCGAGCGCGACCGATGACTTTCCGCGGAATCGGGCGTCTATAGGTGTGACCGCGGCGGACGCGCTCCGCCGGCCACGATCTGCGAGGAGGGGCGATGCCCGGCCAGATAGTCCATTTCGAGATCCCGGCGGACGACACGTCGAAGAGCCGCGAGTTCTGGGGCTCGCTCTTCGGGTGGAAGTTCGAGAACTACCCCGGGCCCTCGGAGTACCACATGACGCGCATCAGCGACCAGGGTGGCGCGGCGATCACGAACATGGAGCCCGGCAAGAAGGGCACGCGGGCCTACTTCGACGTCGACGACATCAACGCGGGCGCCGCGCGCGTGAAGGAGCTGGGCGGTGAGTCGAGCGACCCGATGCCCGTCCCGAACATGGGCTGGTTCGCGACGTGCACCGATCCGCATGGGAACGAGTTCGGCATCTGGCAGAACGACACGTCGGCGCAGATGCCGGAACAGTAGGCCCGCGCCCGAGGGTCGTCCGTGGCCGTGACCCCGGTGGAGGTGCGGGAGCTGGCGATGACGCTGCCGCGCACGACGGAGGCATTCGTGCGCGGCCGCGTCAAGTTCCGCGTCGGGCGGATCGTCTACGCGGCGTTCTCGCGCGACGAGACGCTCATGGGGTTCGGCTTCCCGAAGGAGGAGCGCGTGTGGCTCGTCGGCACCGAGCCCGAGAAGTTCCTCATGCCGCGGGAGTCCGACCTCCGCTACAACTGGGTCGTCGTCCGGCTGGCCGCGATCGATGCGGACGAGATGCGCAGCCTGGTGATCGACGCCTGGGCGATGGTCGTGCCGAAGAGCGTCTCCGCGCCGTATCGCGAATGAGTCAGTGGCAGTTGCTTGTGCCCGAATCGAGGACGGTGCCGGACGTGTTCACGAATTGCCAGGTGTAGCTCGTCGGTTGCAGCCGGAGCTCGAGGAGCGCCGTACGCCTTCGTCGTCTTCTCGACGTTGTGCGTCCCGTCCAGGGAGAACAGGCTCCGACCGCCCGTGCCGACGATGAACTGGCGAACGCCTCGAGTCGCGTCGACGTGCCCGGCGGCGTCCTGCGGCGCGAACCGCGAGTAGTTGTGCAGGTGCCCGTTCAGGACGACGTCGCCGTTGCCGGCGTACAGGATGTTCCAGAAGGCTGCGTAGCTCGACGACGGCCTCGACGTGCCCTTGTAGTAGGGCTGGTGCCAGTAGACCAGCGTGCACTTCGCCGCACCCAGCTGGTTCTTCAGGAACGTCGCCTGGGCGCTCGACGAGCCGCATCCGCCGGCGTGGCCACACTCGGCATTGAGCGCGACGAGGCGCCACGCGCCGAGCGTCCATGCGTAGTCACCGCGTGAGTCGCCGGCCGCGGCGCCGAAGTAGCGGAAGTAGCCGGCGGCTCCGGACGCGCAGTCCGTCCCTCCGGTCTCGTACTCGTTGTCGCCCGGCACCGGGTGGATCTTCGACTTGAACCGCCCCCACGCGGGGTCGAACGACCTGAGGTAGGCCTGGTAGCCGCCGCACTGGTACTGGTTGTCGCCCAGCGCCAGGACAGCGTCGATCGCCGTGTTCGCTACGACGAGGTCGCCCGTCGCCTTCGCCCGGCAGGCGGACGATGTGCCCTGGCCGCCGTGGAACTTGCCGTCCGACGGATCGCAGGCGATGTCGCCGGCGGCCGCGATCAGCGGTTGGGACGCGACGTCCGCCGACGCGCGCACATGCGTCGCCGACGCTGTCGATGCCGACCCCGCCACGACCACGCCGACGGCGATCACGGCCGCAGCCGACCGCAGGCCCCCTCTCATCATCCCCACCCCCAGATTCACAAGCTAACCGCAAATGTTAGCGAGTAAACCCTACAATCACCAAGAGGGCGGTGTCAAGCGGAGCGAGCGCGGCGGCGCCCGAAGCGCACGGCCCGCTGGGCGGGCGGCGCGGCGACGCCGGGGTCGGCGGCGACGGCCGGTCGCCCCTCGAGCTCGGCGGGCGTGTAGAAGCGCTCAGCCACGTCGCGGGTGGCCTCGATGACCTCGCCGATGTGCGCATCCGAGAGCCGGTCGCGCCACGCCCATGCGTTGGCCTGGCTCTGCATCGGCTGGAACGCTGTCCTGCCGAGCCCGACCCGCCCCCACGGCATGTTGCGCTGCGCGGCGCCGGCCAGGCAGCCGCTGCGGACGGTGGCCTCGGCGCTGCGGTTGTACAGAACCCCGTCGAGGCGATCGTAGAGCGCGCGAAACTCGGTCAGCGGGTCACCGGCCAGGTCCTCGTAGCGGACGACGACGAACCGCGGATTACGCGCAACCTGATGGGCGATCCCGGCATGGATGACACGCCACAGGAGCGCGCCGTGCGCGATCGGGTCGAGCGGCTCGCGGGCGGCGCGCTCGAGATCGTCGGCATAGGGAGCGAGGTAGTCACGGACGAGCTCGGGCTGCGACGCGATGTCGGGCAGGTTGTCGCTCCAGCCCGTGCCGATCCGGGCCAGGCTCGAGACGATGCCCGCGGGGTGGCGGACGAGCATGACGACCTGGCAGTCGAGCCGCTCGGCCATCCACTCCGCCGCGAACACCATGTACGGGTCGTCGATCAGCGGACGCATGCCTCGAAGGCGCCCGTGCGAGAACGCCGTCGCGTACTTCGCCATCTTCGCGAGGTCGTAGATGCCGCGGTTGGTGCGCAGCTCGGCGACCAGGTTGTACCGGAGGCGCAGCATGTCGCGGAAGCCGGCGACGTACTCCGCCTCGTTGTGCGGCCCGACGTACTGGTAGGCGCGCGGCGGCGGGACCTGCAGGATGCCCGGTGTCAGCCCGGGCGGGTGGCGACGGTTGAACGGCTCGTTGATGTGCACGACATCGCCGCCGCCGGCGATCATCCGGGACACCCAGCTGCCCCCGGACCGCGCCATGCCCGTTATCAGGATCGGTCTGCCCATGCCCTTCTCCAATCGGTAACCTCTTCTTGGGTACGGGCAAAGGCGTCCGATGTCAACTGGTCGACACCGGAATTCGGGCGCTAACCGAGCTGGGCGGAATCCGCCGAGCGCAGCTTGCGACAGCGTTCGAGCTCGGCGTTGATCTCGCCGCCGACCAGGAGCGCGAGCGCTGAGATCCAAAGCCAGGTGAGCATGATGATCACCGCGGCGAGGCTTCCCCACGCCTTGTTGTAGGAGGCGAAGTTGCTCGTGTAGAACGAGAAGAGGCCCGACGCGGCCAGCCAGACGACGACGGCGAAGACCGCCCCAGGCGTGACGAACTGCCACTTGCGCGGCACGGCGTTCGGCCCCAGATAGAGCACGAGCGCAAACATGGTGAGGAGGCCGAGAAGCAGGATGGGCCACTCCGCCGTCCACCACACCCAGGAGACGACGGTGGTGTTGTCGAGGGCCGAGCCCACCCACGCGCTGACGTCGGGGCCGAGCACCAGGAACACGAAGACCATGGCGAAGCTCACGACGACACAGACGATCAGCACGACCGCCACGAGGCGCTTCTTGACGAAGCCGCGGGTCTCGTCGCACCCGTAGGCCGCGTTCAGCGCCCACATCACCGTCTGCATCGCACCCGAGAGCGTCCAGAACGCCAGCGCCAGCCCGACGCCGATCATGATCCAGCCCCCGCTCTGAGCCTGGACGGTGCGGGTGAGGTTCTCTGCGAGCAGGTCGACGGCGCTCTTCGGCATCACCGTCGAGAGGTGATCCACGATCGTGTTGACGGCGCTCGGGCCAGCGAACAGGCTGAACGCGCCGACGCCCACAAGCAGGGCCGACGGGATGGCGAGGAACGTGTAGTAGGCGATCGCGGCGGCGAAATTGGTGACGTTGTCGGGCCCCGCAGCCCGGATCCCGCGGTAGACGACGCCGACGTAGTCGCGGAAGGAGAGGTCGCTCAGGCCGGCGGCCTCGGCAGCCTCCGCATCCCCGGTGGTGGTCGTCATGCCACCCGATACATGCCCACGGGCTTCGCTCGTCAACCGCCGACCACTCTACGCGCCGTCGGGGTCAGACCCCAACGTCGCGTCCCCCGCCGAGAACCGGCGTATCAGCTCGGCCCTCGAGTGGATGTTGAGCTTGCGGTAGACGCGCGTCAGGTGGAATTCCACCGTGCGCGGGCTCAGGAAGAGGGCCGCGCCGATCTCGCGGTTCGACCGCCCGTCCGCCGCGTGGATGGCGATCTGCAGCTCCTGCGGCGTGAGCTCCTCGTCGGCGGCGGGGTCGCGGCGCCGGACGGTCTCGCCCGTGGCTCGCAGCTCTGTCGCCGCTCGAGCCGCCCACGGCTCCGCTGCGAGACGCTCGAACGCCGCGCGGGCCGATCGCAGGTGCTCGCGCGCTTCGCGCCGGCGGCGCGCGCGGCGCAGCCGCTCCCCGAAGCACAGCTCGGTGCGGGCGCGCTCGAACGGGTTGTCCCACATGGCGTGGTGTGCGATCGCATGCTCGAAGATCGCATCGAAGTCACCGCCCGCGAGCAGGCCTCGACAGCGGCCGACGATTGCAGCCTCGCCGGCCTCGGGCGACGCGACGGCCTCGAGCCCGCGCAGGGCCGGCCCCGCCTCCTCGGCTCTGTCGGCGCGCACCAGCGCCTCGATCAGATCGGGCGCCGGCGAGATGAAGAACTCGCGGTTGCCCGAGCGCGCGAGTGCGTGCTCGACCTGGCTCAGCCCATCGATCGCCTCCTCGAGCCGCCCTCCGCCGAGCGCGAGCAGGGCGAGCGCCCGCTCGGCCCGAAGCCGATAGACGCCGAGCTCGAGCTCGTCCGCGAGCCGGATCGCCTCGCCCGCGTGGCCCCGGCACGCGGCCGCCTGCCCGCGTGCTCCGGCGATTGCAGCGAGCATGGCGGCGAGGGCGCAGTGGACCATCCGCTGTCCGAGCGCCCGGGCCAGCTCGATCCCCTCGGACGCCGCCGTCGACGCGGCGTTCCATCGACCGGTCGCCAGCGTGCTGTGCACGACGAGGCGCAACGCCTCCGGGACAAGCCCAGGGGCGCTCTCCCGCGCCAGCGTGACGGCAGCGTTGCCGAATCGCAGGCAGGCGTCGTACTCCCCGAGGATCCAGTGCGCGCGGCCCGCCCAGATGAGGTCGAGAGCCGACCGGGGCTCGATCGCGTCGTCAGCGAGCAGCCGAACGGCGGCGCGGGCGTGATCGGCGAACGCATCCGTCCCGTGATACGAGGCGTGCTGGCTCAGCGCGATCTGGCGGCGAAACTCGCCCAGCCCTCCTTCCGGGAGGTCGAGCTGCGCCGAACGCCGTCATGGTCGCAACGTACGCCTCGTCGTCGAGGTGCAGACACGCGTCGGCCGCCTCGCCGAGCATCAGCGCAGCGCGGGTGGGGTCCCGCGGCGTGGCGAGGGCAGCCGCCTGGAGCAGCATCCGGTGTGCGACGGCCGGTCGTCCGGTGAACTGCTCGATCTCGCCTGCCAGATAGAGGAGCTCGGCGCGCAGGCCGTCGTCGTCACACGCCGCGGTTGCATCGTCCACGAGCCCACCTGCGCGTGCAACCTGGCCCGCGAGCCAGGCCTGCCGCCCTCCGAGCGCCAGGCGGCGAGCACGGTCGGACTGCCTGGGGGAGAGCCGCGCCGAGGCTTCGAATGCGGTTGACGCGGCGGACGACGCCCCGCGCCGAGCGCTCCGATCGCCGGTCCTCTCGAGCGCGGCCGCGACATCCTCGTCGGGCCCCGTCGCCGCCGCTGCGCGGTGCCACGCCTCCGCTTCCGGATCGCGGTCGGCAAGGGCGGCAGCGAGTGCGGCGTGGGCTCGGCGGCGCTCCGAGGGGGCCGCGGAGTGATACAGCGCCGAGCGGACGAGCGGGTGGCGGAAGCGGATCGCCGCCAGGCTGATCCGGATGAGGCCGGCGTCCTCCGCCGGCTCCAGGTGGGCCGGCGACAGCCCGGCCGCCCCGAGGGCGGTGGCGATCGCCGCGGCGTCCTCGGTGCTGCTGGCCGCGAGCACGAGGAGCGCCTCATTGGCTCCCGCGCCGAGCACCTCGGCCCGCGCCGCGAAGGCGGCCTCGAGATGGTCGCCGAGCCGAACCGGCGCGTCGAGCCGGCCTCCGCCGGACGCCTCCTGGGCGCCAAGCCATCGCGGCAGCTCGAGCAGCGCCAGCGGGTTCCCGCCGGTCAGGGCGTGGAACCTCGCGGCCGCCTCCTCGCCGGGCACGCCGTTCAGCGCGAGAAGCTCGCCGGCGGCTTCGCGCGACAGGCCGGAAAGGTCGATCGCACCCAGTCCGGCGGGGTCGAAGCCCCGGCCCTCGCCGACCCGCGTCGCGCACGACCACGGCGACGCGCTCCGCCTGCAGCCGGCGGACGGCGAAGCCGACCGCGTCGGCCGACTCTGCGTCCAGCCACTGCGCGTCGTCGAGCGCCACGAGGAGCGGCGTCTCCTCGGCCGCGGCGGCGAGCAGGCTGAGCGTCGCCGCCCCGACCGTCAGGCGGTCAGGCGACGGGCCGGCGTCCAGCGCGAGCGCCGCCCGGAGCGCACCCGCCTGCCGCTCGGGGAGCTCGTCGATCCGCGCGAGCAGCGGTCGCGCCACCTCGAGCAGTCCTCCGAACGCCACCTCGGCCTCTGACTGCACGCCCTGCGCCCGCACGACGAGCATGCCCGCGGCCTGCTCGACGGCGTACTCCACGAGGGCCGTCTTCCCGATGCCCGCCTCGCCGCGGAGCAGGAGGCCGCCGCTGGCTCCCGTTCGCGCGTCTTCCAGGAGCCGGCCGATCGCCGCGCACTCGAGCTCGCGCCCCAGGAGCACGCGGGCAACCTACCGCATCGGCCCACCCCCGAAGCGAGGCGCGGGGCCGCCCGATCACCTCGGGGGTTCCCCGGAAGCGATCGCGGGCGGCCGGCTGGCACGATCGGTCGCGCCGTGTCGAAGCCGCTCACATACGCCCTCCAGTTCCGGGGCCGTGCCTCGCGGTCATCGGGGCGGCGAATGGTCGCCGAGCTCTCGGCGCCGAGCAGCGCCCTCGTGACGAACCTGCTCGTGGAGGGCCTGCACGGCCGCTACGAGCTGGCCCCGGGCGGTGAGGCCCGCCTCCGGGCGGACGTGAGCCTGGACGACGACCGGTTCCGCACGGACGGGACGATCACGTTCGCCACCGGACACGAGCTCCGCTTCCGGACGATCGAGACGGCGCGGCTGGCTCCGACCGGCGACCCCCACC
Source organism: uncultured Actinomycetes bacterium (assembly GCA_963709425.1). Classification (GTDB taxonomy): domain Bacteria; phylum Actinomycetota; class Thermoleophilia; order Gaiellales; family JAICJC01; genus JAICJC01. Next base: position 673,848 of record CAVPWG010000004.1, read on the forward strand.
TCACCCACGCCAGCATCATCACCGAGGTGATCGGCGGCACGGGGCAGTTCCGGGGAGCGCGCGGTCAGATCGTCTCGAACATCCTCGTCAGCGACACCGGCGAGGTCACCGACAACCACCTCGGCGTCATCTTCGTCGAGGCGACCCTCTAAGGGAGGAGACACCATGCATTCACGCCTTCGATCCCGCCTGGCGCTGTGGGCGATCCTCGCAGTCGTCATCGTCGCGCTCGCTGCGGCGGGCGGCGCCGCGCTGGCCGCCGGCGACAGCTCGGGAAAGGCCGGCACGCGAACGATGCACTTTCTGCTGCGAGAGGATCAGCAGGTCCTCGACCGGGCGCCGGCGGGACCGAGCAACGGGGATCTCGTCCTGCTCCGCGGAGACCTCCTCAACCCCAAGACGCGCAACGCCGTGGGCACCGAGATCGGCATGTACGTGATGGTCGACGCGTCGCGTGACAACCGCAGCGCGGCGAACTTCGTGTTCACGCCAAACGCAACATCGAGGCTTGCCCAGGCGGACCAGATCACCGGGCAGGCGATCTTCGACTCGGTGCCCGGCACGCTGCTCGCGGCGATCACCGGCGGAACCGGCAAGTACCAGCACGCGCGCGGGCAGATCGTCGCGACGGACGGGCCGGACGGCCTGATCAACGTCGTGATCCACCTGAGCACGGAGTAGGGCGGCCGGCCAGGCCGGCGCCGCCGCCCAGGGGCGGCGCCGGCTCCCGCGTTCACCACGGGTGGGCAACACACGGCGGGGTTTCCCCGACGCGAGCCCGAGCCGCAGCATCGATGCTCCGGGCATGGAGAACGCTCATGAACACGACCGTCCATCCCGGGCGCGCAGAGCCGTACGAGGCGGGCCGTTCCTCGCGGTTGCACTCTGCTTCTTGCTGCCGTTCTTCTCGGCATCGTCCTGCGGATCCGGACGCGAGACGACCGCCACGGGCGCCGACATCGTGCTCGGAACAACGCTGATCGCGCAGCAGACGTCGCAGCCGCTCTTCGCCACGGGCGTGCAGTTGGGCCCCGCCGGGCCGGACACCGAGGCGCAGAGGGTGTCGCGAGCCGCTCGCCCGTGGGCGATCACGGCGCTCGTGATCGCCCTGGTCGGCGCAGGGCTCGCCGGCGGCCCTCCGCGGCACCGGCGCGGAGCGAGCGCGACGGCGACCGTCGCTGCGCTGGTCGCGCTGTACCAGATCGGGGTGACGTTCCACGCGCCGGATCAGGACATCTCGGCGGCAGAGGGCCTGTTCCTGGCATGGGCGATCCTGCTCGGAAATGGGCTGTGGCAGTTCTCGGCGCTCGCGTACGCCGGCATTCGGGCGTGCAATCCTGGCGCTGACTCCCGGATCGGCGATGATCCGGTGGAGGAGCCGACGATCCTGACCGCGTGACCCTGACCCACACCCACCGGCACGTTCACGACGGCGTCGAGCACGAGCACCAGCATGCTCACGCCGGACTTCCGCACGATCACCCCCTCGCCCACGACCATCACGGGCACGGGGACGATGGGCATGACCACCATGGGCACGGCCATTCGCACGGCCTGGTCGATCCCTCGATCGTCCGCTCGCGAGCGGGCGTCAGGGCCGTCTCTCTGAGCCTCGCGGTGCTGCTCGTCGCCGCGCTCGCCCAGACCGCCATCTACCTGCTCTCGGGCTCGGTCGCACTGCTCGCCGACCTCATCCACAACTTCGGCGACGCCTCCACGGCGATCCCGCTCGGAGCGGCGTTCCTCCTCCGCAGCGCACGCGCGGAGCGGCGGGCCGGGGCGTTCGTCGTCGCGACGATCTTCGCCTCGGCGTGCGTGGCCCTGTGGGAGTCCGTCGAGCGCCTGATCCATCCGCAGCACCTCTCGCACCTGTGGGTGCTTGCGGCGGCGGGCGCGGTCGGGTTTGTCGGAAACGAGCTGGCCGCTCAGATCAGGGTTCGCGCGGGGCGGCGGCTCGCAAGCCCGGCGCTGGTCGCCGACGGGAACCACGCTCGGGTCGACGGGTTCGTCTCGCTGGGCGTGATCGCGAGCGCCGCCGTCGTCGCGCTCGGCGTCGAGCGCGCGGACCCGATCATCGGCCTGGTCATCACGCTCGTCATCCTCAAGGTGACCCTCGACTCGTGGCGAACGCTCCGATCACACCCGGCCTGAGGCACTCGCCGGCCTAACGCTGGACGGTTCGACCGTCCTCGGTGGGCCCGGCGAGCACGTCGGGCGGCATCAGGATCGCCGCTCCGAGGACGCCGAACGCGAAGAGGGCGGCGACCCCGACGGCGTGCGCCCAGGCCGCATCGGCGAGCATCACGAGGCCGGCTCCGACGATCAGGCAGGCGACGGCCGCGCGCAGGCGGGCGCGGCCGGACGGGAGCCGCCGCCGGCCCCGGGGCGGAGCCGCGACGACCTCCGACGCGGGCTCCAGGGTGCCCGCCAGCAAGAGCCTGAACAGCACGGCGAGCGACGGAAACAGGATGATGCCGCCGCCGATCACGGCGAAGGTGAGCGCGATCATCGTGTCGCGGGGCGCGGCGGCCCGCTCGATCGTGAGGCCGGGGAGCAGGTACGGCGCCTGCGCCAGCGCCCAGCCGGTGACGACCGCCGCCACCGCGAGCGCCGCGGTGTAGCGGCCCGGCTCGTATCGGCGGCGATAGACGAGGACGAGCGTGGCGACGCCCGCCGCAGCGGAGACTGCCACCGCCGCCAGGCCGCGTCCGAACAGCAGCCGGTGGTAGAGGAGCGGCGCATCGCTGCGGAGCGCGACGATCCCGGCTGCGGCCGCGATGCCGGCAACCGCGCCGGAGCCGAGCGCTCGCGCGCGGAACCGCCGCTCGAGGTCGTCGTCGTCGCGACGAACGGCGTCACCGCTCAGGAACACGGCGGCCAGGTATGCGCTGAAGGCGACCGTGATCACGCCGACGGTGATCGAGAGCGGGTTCAGCCAGCTCGAGACAAGGTCGCCCGCGGCGTTGCCGACGGGGACGCGGCCGTCGGCGATGGCTCCGACCATCATGCCCAGAGCCATCGGCGTCAGGATCGACGCCACCGAGAGCACGGTCTCGACGAGCCGCCGCTCGCGATCCGTGCGCGTCCCGGAACGAAGGGCGTAGGCACCTCCGCGCAGGACGATGCCGACCGCGGCGAGGAAGAACGGGATCGAGAGCGTCGACGCGATCGATGCGAACACCTGCGAGTAGCCGGTCCAGAGCACGGTCAGCACGAAGATCAGCCAGACGTGGTTGGCCTCCCACACCGGACCCATCGCATGGTGGGCGTGGTCGCGGACGCGCGTCGCCGCCTCGCCTCGCCCGGCGATCAGCTGCCACAGGCCGGCGCCGAAGTCCGCCCCGCCGAGGACGACGTAGAAGACCAGGCCGGTGAGCACGAACACGATCGGAAGCGTGTCGAGCGCCACGTCAGCCGTCCTCGAGCGGGGCCCGGGCGAGGCGCACGAGCACCCAGCCGATTGCGATCGCCAGCGCGAGGTAGACGGCGGCCAGGGTGGCGTACCCGATCGGGATCCCTCCGGCACCGGTCACCGCCTGCGACGTGCGCATGACGTGGTAGACGACCCACGGCTGGCGCCCGACCTCGGTCGTCACCCAGCCGGCGATCAGCGCGATCACCGCCAGCGGGCCGGCCGCCGCGAGGGCCCGGTAGAACCAGGCCGAGTCGGGGAGCCGCCGACGACGCAGGCGAACGTAGATGAAGGTTGCAGAGAGCGCGAACAACAGGGTGCCGATGCCGACCATCGTCTGGAACGCGAACCGCACCACGTTCACGGGCGGGCGCTCGTCGGGCGGGACCGAGTCCAGCCCCTGCACCACCGCGTTCGGATCGTGGAACGCGAGCAGCGAGAGCATGTCGGGGATCCGCAGGCCGTGGTGCACCTCGCCGTCGTCGTAGATGCCGAGGACGTGCTCGGACGCCCCCTCGGTCGTGTGGCCAAGGCCCTCGAAGGCGGCCAGCTTGATCGGCTGATTCTGGGCCACCACCCGTCCGCTCCAGTCGCCGATCGGCGCCTGGATCAGCGAGGCCACCGCCGCGATGGAGAGCGGGATCACGAGACCGATCCGCTCGTGGCGCCCGAACGTGCCGCGCAGCCGCGCCACGGCGTAGCACCCGGCCACGAGGAACCCGGTCACCATGTACGCGGCGACGTACATGTGCACCAGCTCGTGCCAGAAGTTCGAGTTGAGGAACAGGGCGTCCACCGGATGGACGTCCACCGCCCGGCCGTCCTCCAGTCGAAAGCCGGTCGGGTGGTTCATCCAGCCGTTGACCGAGATCACCATGACCGAGCCGAGGAAGCCGGCGATCACGATCGGGATGCCGCTCGCGAAGTGCACCCACGGCCGTAGCCGGTTCCAGCCGTAGGCATAGATGCCGATGAAGATCGCCTCCAGGAAGAACGAGAAGCCCTCCACCGCGAAGCCCAGCCCGAACACGCTGCCGAACACCGCCGTGAACTCGGGCCACAGGAGGCCCATCTCGAACGACAGCACCGTGCCGGTCACGACGCCGGCCGCGAACAGCGCCAGCATCACCCGCGTCCACCGCTGGGCCAGCACCCGGTAGGCCGGATCGCCGGTGCGCAGATGCAGCCACTCGGCGAGCAGCACCATCACCGGGAAGGCGATCCCGAAACAGACCAGGGGGATGTGCACGGCGAACGACAACGCCTGCATCTGGCGCGCCTCCGCCAGATAGCGCTGAGCGTCCCCGCCTGTGGCGAGCTCGAACACCCGCGCGGAGTTCTATCCGCCCATGGTGCGAGCCGGTGCACATCTCGCGATCCGCCGGCACGGGCGGGCTCGAGCCGAGGGGTATCCCCGACGCGACGGCCCCGGGGCCCGCCTACCGTCGAGGCCAGGCTCTCAAAGGAGGACTGGCATGACCCGCACCACACACCGCATCGGCCTCGCGGCCGCCGTCGTCGTCGCACTGGCGGCGACCGTCGGGGCCGGCACGACCGCCGCGTACGCCCAGAGCGGCACCGCCGTGACGTCGTCGATCTCGCTCTCCTTCTCGGGCGGGACCAGGATCACCGTCGGCGACCAGGCGAGCCTGTTCGGCTTCCTGAGCTTCTCCGACGGCTCGCCGGCCAACGGCATCACCGTCCACGTGACGCGCACGAATCCCGACCACACGCAGACCGTGATCGGCGACGTGACGACGATCTCCGACCAGGGAGGCTTCAACTTCGTGGACTCCCCGCCGGCGCGCGGTAATTACACCTACACCGCCACCTTCGACGGCGACGCTCAGCGAAGCGCCGCGTCGGGGACCTCGGACGCCCTGACCGTGAACGGCGTCGTGACCGCGCTCGGCCTCAAGGCGTCGGCGGCGAAGAGCGGCTATCGCCATCCCGTCACCCTGACGGCGCACCTGGCGAAGCACGGCACGAATGCTGTCGTGTCGATCTACCGGCGACCCGCCGGCGGCGCGCGGACGCTCGTTCGTTCCGCGGCCGTGGATGCCAACGGCAACGTCCAGGTCACCGTGCGGCCGCGAACGACGACGACGTACGACGCGGTCTACGCCGGCGACGACGTGTTCAGGGCGGCCTCCAGCCCGCGGGTCGGTGTGGCGGTGCGCGTCCGGATCGCGGGCACCTTCTCGCGGTTCTACGCAGCGAGCGGCGCCTACCGCCTCTACCACTACGCCTCGAGCTGCGTCGCCCGCGGCACCGGCTGCCCGCGGTACACGGTGTCGGTGGCGCCCGGCCACGCCGGCGACAAGGTCAGGCTGACGCTCGCCTTCCACTCCGCGTCGGGATGGGTGGTCGCCGGACACTCGTCGGTGAAGCTGAACGCGCGCAGCAGCGCACGGATCCTCCTGCGGTACGCAAACCGGGCGATCATCGGCCAGCGGTTCCGCCTGGAGGCGCACTTCACAGGCGACGCCAAGAACGCCGGGAACACCACGGCCTGGTCGTACGTCAGGGTCACCGGCTAGGCCGGGACCGCGCCTGCACGCTCGCCGCGAGGCGGGCGTGTGGGCGCGGATCGTGGTGCCAACCGTGTCACCGGGTGGCAGGCTTCAGATCCGGGTGATGGTCGCTCGCCAGGCCTGCACACAGGCAGGGTCGATGGTGACCTCGAAAATCGCAGCGTCGATCGATTCCACCCGCCAGCCGCGTGCGAAGCTCGACCGGATCTCCTCTTGCGAAACGCGGCGCGGGCCCCAGTCGCCGGGCTGGCGGTCGCTGAAGCACATCATGTAGTAGCGCGCGCCGGGCGCGGTCACGGCCGCCAGGCTCTCGACGAGCCGGGCCCGGTCGTCATCCCCGAAGACGTGGAAGAGCCCGCTGTCCAGCACGGTCTCGAAGCGCTCATCCAGCGAGCCGAGCTCGAGTGCGTCCCGGACCAGGAACCGAGCGGACAGGCCGCGTTCGCGCGCCTTGACCTGAGCGATCGCGATCGCCGACGGCGCCGAGTCGATCCCCGTCGCGTCAAGCCCACGGGCTGCCGCCATCAGCGCGTGCTCGCCGGTTCCGCAGCCCACATCCAGCACCCGGCCCCGCAGAGCGCCCGCGTCCGCCAACTCCAGGAACGCTGGCTGAGGGCGCCCGATATCCCACGGCGGCGTCCCGGCATACATCGCGTCGAAATCCCCGGGACTCCTCGCCGTCCGCGAGCCGGCTGCCTGCTCACCATCCACTCCAGGATCATGCACCAAGCCGCCGCCCGTCGGCTGAGCCCGGGTGTCGCCTTGGGGGCAAGGCCGACGTTCAGCGAGTCCTGTGGCGCTCCCGACCCGCCGATCGGGTTCGGGCGCTGTTGCTGGTGTTGTGGGTGCGGGTTCTCCGCGGCTCTTTGGATGCGTTGGCGTACACCAACAGTCCCTGGGGCGGCTCGAACGTACAGCCGCCCCAGGGAGTGCTGTCTCAGCTCACTGGTGTGAACTTGGCGGCAGGGATGAAGCCTGCCCATGAGTTGTTCGCCCCGTTGCAGGGGCCGTCCCGGTTGAAATCGCCGGTGACGAACGAGCCGCTGTTGCCGTTGGGCGGAGCAGCGGCGCAGGAGTTCGCTGCGGTTGCGGTGTCCCAGAAGATCGTGTCGTCGGTGCGGTTAAGCCCCTTTGAAACGGCTGGGGTGAGGCCGACGTTTAGCGAGTCCTGGGGTGCGCCCGATCCGCCAATCGGGCTCGGGCCCTGGTGGTCGGTGCTGTAGGTGACTCCCCAAACGACGACCGTGGGGAGTTTGGTATCGGGGATGTCGAAGACAATGTTCAGGTCGAGAGCGTTGTGACAGTTCCCGTCCGAGCCTCTAAACTGGCTCGTGTTTGTGCAGTTCGCATCCGCCGACGGGCGGAACTTGACGTTGTACGTCTTCGTAAAACTCAGGATCTTCGAGCCCGGCGTCACCTCGCCCGTAGTCGCGCTACTGGTGCTGTGATGGTAGAGCGTCAAGGTGACGGGGGTCGGGAAGGTCGCTCCGGCCGTGCTTTGGCAGTCGCCGGTGTTCCACGCGCCGATCTGGCAGGCGAAGCTGGTCAGCGTTACCGACACTTTCGCGATCTTCGCCGACTTGGTCAGAATCACCTCGTTTCCGATCCTGTTGAACTGCTGCGCTTCCAAGCCGAGCGACGGAACCTGAACCGCGCCGCCCGTAGGCAGGCTGTCGTACACCGGCGACGGACTCGATGCCATCGACGGCCCGACGCCGAACACCAGCCAGCCACCTATCACGGCCGCCGGCAAGAATAAACGGAGCTTCCGCATTTCGCCCTCCTTCGGTTGGGATGCTCCAGTCCACCGGAGTCGCACCACGAGCGTCACTCCCATGCGCCCCGGTGCCACCTTGTATCTCACATCACGAGCAGCGGGTCAACCCATACGGCGCCGAGAGTCGTCGAGCTGACTGGCCGACCTACCGCGGCGCCGATAGGCTGGCGCAGCCGTTCCACCGGCGCCACACCACCGACCCCAGCCCACCAAGCCCGCAGGTGCCCGAACGCTGGACCCCATGCCAGTCAGACGGGACGCGGGCGCCGACGCCCGCGGGTGCGGCTTGAGGATTTCGCCGCGAAGGCATAGGTTGTCCCGCGTGATCGACTGGCTGCATAGCCTCTCGATCGTCTCGCTGGTGCTCGTGGCCTGCATAGCGACGGCGATCGTCACGGTCGCAATCTTCGTGATCGTGACCCGTCTGGCTGCGTCCGGCCAGCGTGACGCCCTGGCGGCCGTCTCGCCCGGTCTGCTGCCCCCCATGGCGCTCGTGTTCGGGCTGCTGGTCGGGTTTCTGGCGGCCGGGGTGTGGAGCAGCAGTTCGAGCGCTCAGGAGGCCGTCGACCAGGAGGCCAGCGCTCTGCGCTCGGTCGACCTGCTCGACGGTGCCTTCCCAGCGGCCGACCAGCGGCGGATGGATCTGCTGATCCGCCGCTACATCGAACAGGTGGTAGAGCACGAGTGGCCGGCAATGGCCGACCAGAATGCGACGCTGCTGGTGGCCCCGCCGGAGCTTGCGACCGCCCTCCAGCTTGCGCTGGCGCTACCCGCTGGCGACCCGGGCCGCGTGGTCGCGCAGCGCGAGATCGTGACCTCGCTGGAAGCGGCGCTGGATGCCCGCCGTCAGCGCATCATCATCAGCGCATCGGCGGTCAACTCGGCGAAGTGGGCGGGCGTGATCGGGCTCGGCATCCTCACCCTGATCGCGATCGCCTGCGTCCACAGCTCCAACCGGCGCACGAACGCGATCGCGATGACGCTGTTCGCGTCGGCGATCGTGGTGTCGCTGTTGATGATCGGCGTTCAGGACCGGCCGTTCGCCGGCCCCTACCACGTGCAGCCGACGCCGCTGATTCAGGTGGAGCCCCGGCCCGCGACCTGAACTCGCGACATCGCAGCCTGCAACGGCAGACACGGCGGCACCCTAGCGATGCGAATGACACACCACGGCGATCGCCCTACCTGATCGGGAACTCGGCGAACCGCCGCCTGACGGAGTCGGACACGCACCGGTCGAAGTGGGCTCGGTCATGGTCGCCGCGCCGCAACAAGAGATCAACGCTCGGTGATCGCGTTCTAGCGCACCCTGATCGCCTCGCGCAGCTCATCGAACGCCGCCGCCGCCGCGTCACTGGCTGCCTGACCGTCATCAGATGGCCGGCTTGGGCCGAGGACCGCCGTGGTCCGGGGCGCCGGCTTCGTATTTGGATAGCGTTCGGCGATCGCGCGGCGGACGTCGCTGAGGTACCGGTCGTGTTCAGCCTCAACGGTCTTGAGCTGTTCGGATGACTCGCGGCGGCGCTCGAGCTCTCGCTCATAGTCGTTGTTCGTCTCGTGTACCGCTGCGTTTATCGCGTCTATGACCTCGGTGACCTTTTCGAGGCTCGGGCAGACGACTGCGATCCGGCCTTCGTGTTGTTGATCCCATGGTCGGATCAACAACGGGTTGGCGCCGGCGTGATTGCGCATTACGCGCCACCACGACCGCGGCGGCGGCGGCCTGATTGCGAACACAAGCGCATCGCCGCCGTTCACGGGATGGGTCGTCAGGATTGGCTTCTCGGCGTGGAAGAGCGGCCGGGGGGTCATGGTGTTCTCCTCCGCGATCAGCTTGTGGCGATCGGCTCTGGCGCGGTGACCTGGCCGTTGTGCGGGGGCGGCACAACGATCGGAGCGCCCGTGGCACTTGCGTTCTCACGGCTCAGGAACGCGGTCAGCTCCTGGATGGTGCTCATCAATGGCGCTGGGAAGACGACCGTCGTGTTCTTGTCCACGCCGATCTCCACCAGCGACTGGAGGTTGCGCAGCTGCAGCGCGAGCGGGTGGGCCATCATGACGTCTGAGGCGTGCGCGAGCTCTCCGGCGGCCAGCGCCTCGCCCTCGGCCGCGATGATCTTTGCCCGCTTCTCGCGCTCGGCCTCTGCCTGGCGGGCCATCGCACGCTTCATCGTCTCGGGCAACTGGATGTCCTTCAACTCCACGACCGTCACCTCGACGCCCCACTCCTCGGTCTGTACGTCGAGGATCGCGCGGATGTCCTGGTTGATCCTATCTGTCTCAGACAACGTCTCATCGAGCGTGTGCCTGCCGACGACGGCTCGAAGCGTTGTCTGCGCGATCTGGCTGATCGCTTCGTTCACGTTTTCGATTGCAACAACGGATCTGACGGAATCCTTAATCCGGAAGTACGCGACGGCGGACACGTCGACTGACACGTTGTCCTTCGTGATGATTCCCTGCGACTGGATCGGCATCGTCACAATCCGCAGGGACACGCGATGCAGGCGATCGATGAGGGGTGCAATGAAAATCAGGCCCGGACCTCGAGCCTCGCCCTCCACCTTCCCGAGCCGGAACTGTACTCCCCGCTCATACTGCTTCAGGATCCGAACCGACGCCAGAGCTCCCAGCGCGACGAGCCCAACCACGATGAGCACGGGGACAGCGATCATGACAGTGCCTCCTCGTCGACCGCCGCTAGACCGTTCCCAACCACGCTGGACCGGTGAGGCCGGCAGCCTGGTCGTCGTCGTTCGTGGTCGACGTATTCCTGATGGCCAGAATGCGGGCGGCCAACAATCCCGAGCCGGTTCGGACAGGAGCGACAAAACGCTCGCTTCGTTGGACCGGCGTCTCCAGGGTAGCACCACCCCACCTCACGGCCCGGTTCTTGGGTGACGTCCGTGCTACTCTTTGGGTGCGTGGCCCGATCCCTGCCCCGCCTCGCCTGACCCTAACAGCTCGGTCAAACCTGTTTTGTGTCTTGGCTTGGAGGCCGGCAATGCTTACAGTCATCGCAATCGTCGCGATCATCATCGTGGCCCTTTACGTCATGCGCGACCGACTACCGCAGCTTCGACGGTGAACCGCGCCGCGCATCGGCTTGCCGTGGCGGCGCCGGTGCTCGCTGTCCTGGCGCTCCTTGGCTCCGGCTCAGGATCTGCACTCGCGGCGAGCACGAATCCGGCGTCGGATCAGTACGGAGGCGGCGCAGGCGTTCTCGGTGAAACGGCAGGCGGATCGGTAGGCGGGTCGCTGCCGTTCACCGGAATCAACCTGATCCTTCTTCTGGGTCTGGGCCTCTGCATGGTCGCCGTCGGGTTCGCCGTGCGACGTCTCTCCAGGGGCAACGCTTCCAACTCGTATCGGTAGCCGAAACTGCAATGGGTGTTGTAGCGAACTCGGACTTCGAAGACCGTGCGGGCAAGAGCACGGCGCGAGCACGAGCTCGAGGCGAGGATCGGTGACCTCGAGCTCGTGCTTGCGCAATCTCAGGGCGCCTCGAGACGCCTTGAGCGCGAGGCGGACGCCGATCCGCTGACCGGGCTCGCAAACCATCGCGCGTTTCACGTAAGGCTGACAACCGAGGTCGAGCGCGCGCAACGATATGGCCGTCCGCTGGCGCTCGCCTGCCTCGATGTCGACGGGTTTAAAGATGTGAACGATCAGTTCGGTCACCAGTCCGGCGACAAGGTGCTGCGAGAGGTCGCTGCTCGACTGACTACTGTCGCGCGCGCCGCAGACGTTGTGGCGCGGATCGGAGGCGACGAGTTCGCCATCTTGCTCCCCGAGACCACCGCCGAGGCGGCGGAGGCGGTGGCGCGGCGAGCTCACGAGCTGATCCGGGTTGATCTCGCCGGGCCTGGCCCGAGCGTCACCGTCTCGATCGGGATCTGCGATCTCGAGCATGCGTCGACTGCAGACGCCTTGGTGGGGTTCGCAGACGGCGCCTTGTACTGGGCCAAGGATCACGGCCGCGACGCGGTGTGGCGCTACCGGCCCGAAGCCGTGGAGGATGCATCGCAGTACGATCGCGCGGCGCGGCTCGCTCGCAAGCAGACGTTGGGCGGGATCCGGGAGCTTGCCCGGGCGGTCGACGCCAAGGATCACTCCACGCAACTGCACTCCGAGCGAGTCGCGAACCTGTCCAAGCGCCTCGCCGTGGCGCTCGGCTGGCCCGCTCGCCGCGCGGTGGCGCTGCACGAGACCGCACTGATTCACGACGTCGGGAAGCTCGCCCTCCCAAACGCCCTCCTCTTCACGCCGCGCCGGCTCACCGCCGCCGAATACGAGACGGTGAAGACCCATGCGTCGCTTGGGGCGCAGATCGCCGGCGAGGTATTGAGCAGGGAGCAACTCGGGTGGCTTCGCGGCCACCACGAGCGCGTGGACGGTGGCGGCTATCCAGACTGCTTGGCGGGCGAGGCCATCCCGGACGGCGCGCGCCTGCTGGCGCTTGCCGACAGCTGGGATGTGATGACCAGTGAGCGCCCATACTCACGGGCCATGCGGCCCGGCGAGGCGCTCGAGGAGTGCCGCCGGTGCACCGGCAGCCAGTTCTTCGTAGAGCCGGTCGAGATCCTGGTCGCTCCGGAATTCGAGCGGACACTGCGAATCTTCGCCAACGAGCAGGCCGCCCGCAGCGGAGACGAGAAACGGCTTGGGGTCGACGTCGGCCGGATATTCACCCTACGCTGCGAGTGCGGCACGCACGGCTGCGCAGCGTCGGTGAAGGTCCCGACAGGCGAGTACCGTGCGATCCGCGCCCACGACCGGCGATACTTCGTGCGTCACGGGCACGAGCTTCCCGATGACGAACGCGTGCTACTCACAAACGCGGCCTACAGCGTCGTCGAACGACGCTAGCGGGAAGGTTCGTATCGTGGAGGGCGGCCGTGTAGCACGGCCGCCCTCCACGTGTGCCTACCTAGTGAGCGACCAGTTCTCCGGCCGTCTCGTGCGGCTTGGCCATGAACGGGAGATTCTCCCGAACCCACTTCTGCGCCACGTCGTTCGACGCCTGCGCCTCGGTGCGGCTGTTGAAGACGCTGATGGACGCGACCTTGCCGTCGGTGTCCTCGTGCTTCAGCAACTCGTAGGAGACGAACCCAGGCGACTCCTGCAAGATGGTGCGCAGGCCGGCGTTCGCTTTGCGTGTTGCCTCATCGCGATTCTCAACGCTGAGGCCCTCATACGTGCGGATCAGGGCAAACATATCCTGCTCCCTTCCTCGTGTTACAGGGCGTTTGGCCACGTCATAGCTCTCCTCAGAGGCTTACCCTGTGCGCCTCGAGGAATGTGTGGCCTTGAATGCTTCAAGCTCCGCCAACATGTAGCCCGTTGGCTGTACCGCTTGATGCTTGCCCTTAGAGCTGAACCAGCGGCCGTACTAGCGCTTACACTTACCGGCCTGCCACAGGAAGGGCACTGGGCCTATCTTATCACTTCCGGCCGCGATCCCCGGCAGGTGTCAACCGGCGGGCTCGGCACCGTCCGGATTGCGGGGGAGAAGTCGGTGCCCGTCCACGACCGCGTCGGCGATGGCCGCGAGCTTGCGATTGGTGCTGCGAGCATGGGTGCGCAGCATCTCGAAGGCATGTTCTTCATCGATCGCGTGACGTTCCATCAGAATCCCCTTCGCCCGCTCGATCAAGGCCCGCCGCCCGAACGCACCCTCGAGGTTCTGGAACTCGGCAAAGCGGCGTAGGACGATTGCGAGCGAATCCTGCAACTGGTCCGCCTCGGCACTGGTGATATACGCGAAAACACCGCGTTTGGCCGCCTCTGTGACGAATGCGTGATCGTCAGTCTCGAGGAGCGCGATCACCGGGCAGGCCGACTGGCGGACGATCTCGCCGATCAACTCGAGTGCGTGGTCGGAGCTGTCACCGAGACCGACCAACGCCACATCCGGTCGTTCCCTTGACGTGACAGCCGCCACCTCGGTCACCTCGATCGAGCGGGCGATCACCTCGTGGCCGAGCGAAACCACGATCGTGGTCACGTGATCGAGGCGCGCCGGCCGCTGATTGGCGACCAGGACGCGGAGATGCTCGGGCTCGGGGACGGCGCTCACGGGTTGACGGGCTCGTTCGGCACTCATTGTACGTCGTGGGCTATCCCAAGCCGGCGCCGAGAGGCGAGCCGCCTTCGTTCTCCCACCGTTCGAGGTCGGCGGCCGGCTGCTCGGACGGCGCAAGCGCAGACGGTTCGATCACGCTTTCGTGCCGCCCGCACTCCGAGCACGTCCAGCCCCCGACGCCTCCGCTTGGCCGCATGTCATGCGCTTCGACCATCGCCTCGACCGTCGTCCGCAGCCCCCAGTGGACGGCCGTGTGCCCGCACGCCGCGCAGTAACGGGCTTGGCGCGGGGCATCCTCGGGAATCGTTTGCGTCCCCATATCCAGCTCCTCCACGCGAGCCTCGATCCGTTTCCGGGTGTTCAACGAGAGAGAACCCCCGACGGACGTCCGCCGAGGGTTCTCAAGGCTCCATGACGGACGTGTCGCGCTCCGGTCAGGGCGTCTTCCAAAAGCCGTAGCAGGCGGGGCGAACGGCCCCGTCGGGGGCGACTTCTTCGCTGACGCGTATTGTATCACTCCTCACGAGCATCGAGGGCCCGCGCGGTCACGGCCCTCACGGCTCACCAGGTGGCGGGTCGCCGTCCAGCCGATGGTGGACCAGAGCAACACGAAGCCCAGCACCACGTCCCACGCCGTCAGGATCAACTGCTGGCCAAGCGAGAACGCCGTGACGACGTGCGCGGGGGCGAAATTCCGGAGCGCGACCGACGCCAGCGCTTGCTGTGTGCCGACACCCCCAGGGGTTGCTGCAAACGTCGTCGAGATCGAGTTGACAGCGGTGACGAGGAGGACGGCGCGGGCTGACACGGGCACGTCGTAGGCGTACATGAACGTGGTCGTCACGGCCATCCGCACGACGTAGGAGGCGACCTCCACCGCGAGCACCTGACTTGCGTAGCGGCGCGGGGTGCCGAGGATTGCAGCCCCTTCCTGGGCGGCGGCCATCCCGTCGCGGAATCGGCGCCCGAGCACCCAGGCGACGATCGCGGCCACGACGACGGCGCCGACGCCGAGCAGGAGATGGTCGGTGAGCCACCCGGCCTTGAGGTCGAACGCCCCCGGCCGGCTGACGACGAGGACGACGCAGACGAGGGCGCCGACGAGCACGAAGAAGGCGCTCTGCACAACCCCGGCACCGACCACACCGAGCACCGTGGAGCCGCGGATCTGAGCCCGCAGGAGGCCGAGCATCGCCACCGTACCCGCCTGCGCGGGCAAGATCGCGTTCAACGCGATGCCACCCCCATACGCGCCGAGGATCGGCCTGAATCCCGCACCGCCACGCGGATACGCCGCGACGAGGATGTTCCGCCAGGCGAACGCGTTCAGGAGGGTCTCGCAGGTATGGAGCCCGAGCGCGAGAAGCAGAAGTGGCAGCGAGATCGACCTGATCTGATCGAAGACATCCCGGACCCAGCCGGCGATGCTCCCGGCGACGTCCACCAGCTACTCGCCTCCCAGCCGCCGCTCAGCCGGCGCAGGCCAAGCCGGCACGCACGCTCTCGCGGCGAGCACGCCGGCGCCCTCACACGATCTCATCGCGGGGATATCACTCGTAATCTGCCCGTGCGTCGCGTCTTGGGGCGTGTACCGGTTGGGCGTCTGGGAGCGGAGTGTTCCCGATCGAGTAGTGGTCGAGGTCGGTCTCGGTCATGCCGAACAGGTGTCCCAGCTCGTGCAGCAGCGTGTCATGGATAACTCGCCGAAGGTGGTGCCGGTCGACGGCGATCCGGTTGATCGGCAGGCGGTAGAGGGTGATCTCGGAGGCGCCGTTGTATTGGGCGAACATTCCAAGCGTGCGCGGCTCGTTGAGACGCTGGTCTTCGATCGATATGGCGACGTTGTGGGTGGCGATCGCCGACTTGATCCAGCCGGGAAGCGCGTCGAGCTCGCACTCGGCCAGCGCCGCGAACTCATCCTCCGAACACACAACCACCGACTCCCGTCTCTCCATCCCGTCCGAGCGTGCCCGTGTCTCGGAGGAATACTCGTGATTTATGCTACTATCTAGTCGTGGCCCAATCCCTGCCACGCCTCGCCTGACCCTAACAGCTCGGTCGTCCTGTTCTGGTGTCTTGGTTTGGAGGCCGGCACATGCTTACCGTCATCATCATCGTGGCCATCCTTCTTGTGGCGCTGTACGTGATGCGCGACCGACTGCCGCAGCTTCGGCGCTGAGAGCGAGCCGCAGATCCTTGACAAAGCCGTAAGAGAGGATCCCGAGGAGGAAGAAATGGTCGCGATCGCCGGAGATCGGGTGGCAGTGCAGGCCAAAAGCGTGCACGCTCCTGAGCGAATGGGGACGGTTCAGGCAGTGTTGGCGGAGTCACCGCCGCGCTACCAGGTGCGCTGGGACAATGGCGGGTGGAGCATCATCACGAGCGGCGCGCTGCGTGTCCTCCCAGCCCCTGCGGGCGGCAAGCGGCGACCACGCGGCCCCACCGCCGCGGCGCCGAAGAAGCGCTGACATGGCCCACACGTGCGTCGCCCTCGGTTTCGGTGGCTACGCCGAGGAGTCCGAATGCGGCAAGTCGTCGAGAAGCGCGCCCACCTCGTGGCTGATGCCCGCTACAAGGTCCGCCAAGCTGCTCAGCGTTTGGCGCGCCTCAGCCACATCTCCCACCCTGAAGGCTTCTTGCGCCTCCTCCGCGCGCTCGATCAGCCTCTGAGCATCGCTGACCAGATCGCTCAACCGGTCAACCTCATCCACCACAGAGCCACTCTAGCGCGCCAGATTCGAGCCACCTACTTCGCCCCTCGCCCCGTAGGCGTCTGGTTTCGCACGCGACCGGCGGGAACAGAGTGTTTGAAGCAAGGCAAGCACGATGGTCAACTCGCGACGCGGAGTGCCTGGAATGCGTAGCGGACATGCGAAGGGCGGTGATCTTCGTGCGCTCGTAACGGTGGATGAGACGCCGACCGAGTCCTAGAACCGCCCGAACATCATCCCTGTTCCGACATCCGACGCCGTTGAGTGTAGGCTCGTCGCTCGATTGATCTTGGCCGTGGACCACATCAACGGACGGGGCGGGATCGACACTCTCAACGGCGGCCAAGGCGCCGACGACATCTTCGGAAGCAATGGGGACGACGTCCTCGATGGCGGGCCAGATATGGACACCCTCCACGGCGGCCCGGGCACCGACACCTGCACGAACGGCGAGCTGCTCTTCAGCTGCCCGTAGGCCCATCATCCCTTCAGAATCGCCGCGATCCCGACGAATCATGGCCGCTGACGGGAGCTCCAACGCGCTCGCAAGTGCGCCGATCCGTGAGTCGATCGTCCGCACGGCGAGGAGGTCGTGCCGATCGGGTGCCGATGTCGAGGGCGGAGGTTCGGACATCGAGGCGTCCCCACACCTGAGCTCGCGCTCGGTTGACCGTCGCCGCTGCAGGACCGATACTTGCCGTATGCATCCGGCGTTCGCCGGTCGATGCTGGGCCGTCGTCTGGGTCTCTGTGGTGATCGGTGCCTCCGGCTGCTTCGGGGGAGACGGAGGCGGAGCCTCGTCCGCGCGCTTGACCACCGCGCCGGAGCACATCCGCGTGACCTCAACGCTCGCCGGGTTGGATCTGGCACCGAACCACGTCCACTGGGTCGCTGAGCCGTCGTTCAAGAAGGCCGATGTCCGCGAGGTGCGGTTCTACGTCGACGGCAAACTGAGCTGGATCGACCCGCAGAAGCCGTACACGTACGGCGGAGACGGCGGCTACCTCGTGACGACGTGGCTGGCGCGCGTCGGTGGCGACGGCGTTTACGTCCCCGCCTACACCCGGCACACGTTCACGACCGAGGCGGTGGCCGTCGACGGCTCCCAGGCCCGGGAGGAGGTCGTGCTGCGGGTGGCCTCGGTCAAGCACCAGCCGCACCTCCCCTACGACATCTGGGCAAGCCCCATCGGCGGCCCGCCCTGGCCTCGGCTCATCAACGTGATCTCGCCGGGAATACTGTGGATCGGCGCCCCACTCGAGAACGCGACGGCGTATGAGATCGAGGCCGACGGCTCGACGCTGCGGATCCTCGCGCCGATCCGCAAGGGGCCCGGGGGCACAGGCGTAACCGAGTTCGGATGGCACTTCGACAGCTACGACTGCAGCCCGGCCGGGCCGTTCGCGGTCTATCGGTGGTCGATCGACTCCATGTCCAGGCTGCACCTCAAGGCGGTACGCGACCAGTGCGACGCGCGCAGACAGAAGCTCGAGGGGACGTGGGCGGGCGTCGGCTGAACCGGGCGCGATGTTGGGGCGCGGGGACCGCTTCTCGCATGGACGACGTCCTGGGGCCGGTCCTAGAGGTGAAGCGGCGGCCCCAGGCGTCGGACGTAACGAGTTGACGGACTCCTAGCCGCGCACAGCGGCGTCGTTCGCTGGAAGATGATTCGTGTCTGACTCTGTGACTCGTCCTCGGGGCTCGTACCGCATGTTCCCCGGTTGAGGGAAGAGAGGTCGGCCTGCGGCCGTGACGTCTACCTGGATCGGAAGCGGCGTCGCCGAGCGGCAGAGATCCTGCGCGGAGAGCGTCTGGCCCTGGTCGATGTTCGTGTCGTTCAGGATCGAGCAGGACGTGCCGAGCGCCTCGAGGATGGCGCGGTTGGTGCTGCTCGTGCTGTAGATCGTGCTCGTGTCCTCACAAGGCGGACTCGCGCACGCGGCCAGCGTCGCCGGGTTCCCAGCTGCGTCTGTGCCGGGGACGATGTACGTCGGGAACGGCTTGCACAGTCCGGTGCCGTCGCAGTCGCTGCCGGCCGACTCATCGAAGGTGATGACGACGACGCCATCCTGCCCCACGTCTTTGCGGATCCCGTCGTAGTTCGCAGATAGCCACGCCTCGATGCCGTGGGCGCCGCCCTTGTTGGTGCCGCACGCCACGTCGCCGTTGTGGCCGTCGTGGCACATGCTCGGCGTGATGAACGTGACGGGGCCGAAGTCGGCGCCCTCGTCGCCGTCGAAGTTCGTGATCGCATCGACGGTCGCGTTCGGGGTGTTGCCGGGGAAGTTACGCATGTGCGCCTTGCAGAGCGCGTCGGACGGCGCACTGGCCGGCGTTTGTCCGCTCGTCACGGTGGCGTCCGGCGTCTGATTCCAGATGAGCAGGAGCGGGTTGTGCTTGCGCGCGTAGAAGTTGTGATCTGTGGCGGACGCGTCCGACCACTGAGCCGTCGAGCAGGACGTCGCGCCGCCCCGGTAGTCCTCGTTGTAGACCGTGAACGGGATCGACTGCGACTCCATGAAGTCGAAGACGTTGTAGGTCGGATTCGACGCGTTCCCCAGCGGCGAGTACCCGCGTCCGGTGCCGTCGCTCGGAAACTGAGTGTCCCGGATGTCGGCGTCCGTTCCCATCGACAGGAAGGCGTACTCGGGCGCCGATCCGTTGGCGCGGAAACCGGACGGGTCGCGATAGCTGTTGAACATGCCGCTCATGCAGGCGATCGTGCCGCCGGTGCCAGCTCCGTCGGGTTTTGGATAGTCGCAGGACGCGTTCGGGCCCGGCTTAAGATCGATCCCGTCGGGCCGGATGGTGCCGGTCAGGTACGGGTACGCCGTCGTCGTGATCTGCGTCCAGTCCTTGTTCTCGAGAATGATGACCGCCACCTTCGCGGGCTGCTGCGTCGAAGCGCGCGCCGACGGCGCATGCAGTCCGCCGGCAAGCCAGGCGAACGTCGCGAGCACGAACAAGGCGAGTCGCTTCACGTGGTTGTCCTCCTCCCGGCTGAGCTCGAACCGATCGGCCACCAACGAGCGGGCCAACGAGGAGAGTCTATGCCGCCAATCGGCATCTGTCGCACCCGTTTTGGGGCACATCTCGGTCGGCCTGCGCCACTTCGGCGGCGGGAGGACTGTTCGAGGCCGGCCGCCGCGAACGGATTTCAGTCTTCCGCCCGTCCTCATCGACGGGGCTGCCGCGGCGGGTCAGCGTGCGACCAGTATCACGCGGCCCGCCGGCTAGTATCGAAGCACGAAGTCTGGAGGAGCACCGAGTCCTCGGTCGTCACGCTGAATGATCACGTCGTCCGTGCGGGTCCCCGTCTCGTCCGCAATGTGATCACGGAATGACTCAGGTCCGTGATCAGGGCCACCCGGACGCCGCGGATCGGTGCCAGCGGCATCGTCGAACTCACAGCTATCGTCGTGGCGGTTCGTTGACGGCGACCGGAGTTTGTCTTGTGTGCGCCCGGCGACCAGGTGCCGCACCGCCTCAGCGCTTGCTCGAGTGGATACGCTGTGTCGACGGCCGGCTTGACGATGCCGTCCTCGACGAGGCCACGGAGCCGTTCGCGGTCGGCTTGGCGTTCGCGGTTGACGATGAAACGTGAGCCGCTGGCGTACGAATGGCGACAATATCCGAGCTTGCAGCTGTCGGCCCATGCCGGTCACCGGGTCGCCGTCCCTCGCCGCCGGCGCCCACCAAGACGAGCGCGCTTCCGGCGGCGTTCTCTAACGCCCCTGCGATGAACCGCCGCAACCCCTGTGTCCCCCTCTGTGTCCTCCTGCCGGCGCTCACAAGGCCCAGACGGCCGGCATTCGGCTTGGTTATGGGATAGCGGAGGAGGGACTCGAACCCCCGACACGCGGATTATGATTCCGCTGCTCTAACCAGCTGAGCTACTCCGCCGCGACGGCCAGTCTAGCCCAGCCCCATCTAGCCCAGCCAGGTTTCGAGCACCCTTACGCAGGCCTCGATGCCGTCGAGATGGGCGATCTCGAATCCGTGCGTGTTCTCGGTCGCGAACGCCAGGCAGGCCGCGCGCGGGACGAGGCCCGACGAGAGCACCTTCGACGCGTCCGAGCCGAAGCCGGCGAGCGACGCGTGTCGCATCCGCACGCCCGCGGCGGCGGCCGCGTCGTCGAGCTCGGCTCCCAGCACGTCGTCGAGCGGGCCGCTGGCGTCGGCCACGACGAGCACCGGGTCCGGGCCGGCGTCGACGCCGTACTCGTCGGCGACCGGGGTCACCTCGAACGCCACGACCGCCTCGGCGTCGGTGTGCCGCGCGTACCACAGCGCTCCGTGGCAGCCGATCTCCTCGCGCGCGGTGAAGACGAGCTCGGTGGTGTGCCGCGGCGATCCCAGCCTGGCGGCGAGATCGAGCAGGCCGGCGACCGCCCCCTTGTCGTCGATCGCGTAGGCGGCCACGTATTCGCCATCCGGGCCCAGGCGTACGGGCGCCTTGCGCGCGACGGTCGGGACAAGCCGCGTCCCTGGGCGGATGCCCGCCGCATCGAGGGCCGCCGGTTCCAGCTTCGTCTCGACCCAGGCGTCCTGCCAGCGCACGCCCGCCGAGTCCTGCTGCTCCCGCTGCGGCGACTCCTTGGACACGTGGCGGGACCCGAACGACAGCACGCCGGGGACCGTCGCGTGGCGGCCGAGCACGTCGACCGGCCCCTCGCCCCACACCCACGGGAACGATCCGCCCAGCTTGCCGACGCGCAGCCTGCCGCGCTCCTCGACCCGCTTCACCATCGCCCCGATCTCGTCCTTGTGCGCCAGCACGGCACGCAGCGGCCCGGGCTCGCGCCCCTCGATCCGCAGCACGATGTTGCCGGCCGTGTCCGTCCTCGGCGCGCCGTACGGGGACAGGCGCTCGGTGAGGTACGCGTCGACGGATTCCTCCACACCGCTCGGGGAATGCCGGGCGCCGAGCTCGCCGAGCGTCCGAGCCAGCTCGTCGCGGGTCATGCCGCCGCGCCCGCGGGATGCGTCTCTGCGCGGGCCACTGCCATGGTCGCAAGCGTACTACCATCGCCTGCGATGCCGCGAGGCGCCGAAGATCTGGCCCTGCTCGACGCGCTCCTCGAGCACGCCCGGCAGTCGCTTGGGGCAGACCACGTCACCTTCTGCGCATTCGACGAGGCGGCCGCGACGCTCACGATCGAGCGCGCGAACGGGGAGATTGACCACCCCGAGGTGCAGGCGACCGGAGAGGCGATCTCGATCGGGGGGTACGGCCTCGACCTCGCACCGTACACACCGGGGCACGACGAACCGGTGATGTACCGCGACGCCCCCGACGAGATCCCCGGCGTGCGCGAGTTCCTGCGCAGGATCGGCGCCCACTCCGAGCTCACGATCCCGGTCTTCGACCGGCCGGGCGGCAAGTGGGTGCTCGAGGCGTTCTTCCGCGATCCGTCGCTCAGGCTGGGGGGGCGCGAGCTCGCCACGGCATCTCGCCTCGCGCCCCTCGCGGCGGCCGCCATCTCTCGAGACGCCATCCTGGACGACCTGCGCGAGACCGAGGCGCGCCTGCGCTCGGTGGTCGAGCAGATCCCGGCGATCACCTACGTCGACGACGTGGAGCGCCGGCCGGTCTACACCAGCCCGCAGATCAAGTCGCTCCTCGGCTACGCGGTCGAGGAATGGCAGGCGCCGGGGTTCTGGATCTCGCGCGTCCACGCCGACGACCGGGACCGCGTCCGGGCGAGCTACGTGGACGTGAACCACACCGGCCGGATCGACATCGAGTACCGGATGCTGGCCGGCGACGGCCGGGTGATGTGGTTCAACGAGCGGGCCCATCTGGTCACCGACGAGGCCGGCCGCCCGGCGGCCATCCATGGGGTCATCATCGACATCACCGCCCGCCGGCTCGCCGAGGAGGCCCTGCGCGAGAGCGAGACGCGGCGCGGCCGCGTTCTCGCCGAGATGCTGCGCGCGGAGGAGGCCGAGCGCGCCCGGATCGCCACCGAGCTCCACGACGACACGATCCAGGTCATGACGGCTGCGCTGATCACGCTCGACCGCGTGCCTCCGGCGGTCACCGCCGGCGACGACGACCGGGCGATCGAGGTCCTGCGTGTGGTGCGGCGGACGCTCGTCACGGCGATCGAGCGAACGCGACGCATGACGTTCGAGCTGCGCCCGCCGCTGCTCGAGGCCCACGGCCTCCAGGCCGCCGTCCGCGACCTGGCCGACGAGGCCGCGCGCGAAGGCGGCTTCCACGTCGACCTGCACACGACCGTCGACCGGTATCCGTTCGCGATCGAGGACCTGGTCTACCGGACCGTCCAGGAGGCGCTCTCGAACGTGCGAAAGCACGCCCGCGCCTCGAAGGTCGCCATCGCGCTCCACGAGCGGCAGGGGAACCTCACGGGCTGGGTGCGCGACGACGGCCGTGGGTTCGACCTCGAGCGGGCGCTCGACCGGCGGCGGATGCGGCTGCACGTCGGTCTCGACGCGATGCGCGAGCGCGTCCACCTCGCGGGAGGGCGGCTCGACATCCGCTCCGAGAAGGCGTCGGGCACGAGCGTCGAGTTCGCCATCCCGCTGCCCGCGCCAAGGTCGTCGCGAGGGTAGTTGCCGAGCCAGCGAGACGATCAGCTCGAGCGGCTGTCGGGCGGGACATTCGACGTCCTCGTCGTCGGCGCCGGGGCGATCGGAGCGGCGACCGCCTGGTACGCGGCCCTCGCGGGCGCGCGCGTGGCTGTCGTCGACCGCGGCGACGTGGCGGGGGCCACGTCGAGCGCCTCGTCCAAGCTCATGCACGGGGGCCTGCGCTATCTGGCGATGGGCGACGTCGGCCTCGTGCGGGAGGCGCACCACGAGCGGCGGGCCCACGCCCGCACGGTGGCCCCTCACCTCGTCCAGCCGCTGGAGTTCGTCGTGCCGGTCGGGCCGAGTTCGCCGACGGCGCTCTGGCAGGTGCGTGCCGGTGTCTTCCTCTACGGCGCGCTGGCCCGGTTCGCCGACGGCCGAAACGGCCGCATCCGACCGGCCGCCGCGCGCCGCCGCGTACCGCCGCTCGTCATCGACGGCCTGCGTGGGACGGTGCTCTACCACGACCACCAGACCCACGATGCGCGCCTTGCGATCTCGGCGCTCCAGGCCGCCGCGGACGCCGGCGCCGTCGTCGCGACCCACGCCGAGGTCGTGTCCCTGCGCGTGAGCGGCGGCGCCGTCGCGGGCGCCGAGGTCGCGGACCGGCTTCGCGGCGGGTCGATGAGCGTGACGGCCCGCACGGTGGTGAACGCGGCCGGCCCATGGGTCGACCGCGTCCGCCGGCTCGAGGATCCGGCCGCCGGGACGAGCGTCGTTCTGTCGAAAGGCGCGCACCTCGTCCTCGCCGGCGGCGATGGATGGACGGCGGCCGTGACGACGCCGCTTCCCGGCGGCCGCGTCTCGTTCGCGATCCCGTGGGAGGGGATGCTCCTCCTCGGCACCACCGACGAGCCCTACGACGGCGACCCGGCGGCCGTCTCGGCCACCGACGCGGACGTCGCCCAGATCCTGGCCGAGGCGGGGCGGTCGCTGGCGGCCGACGTGCTCGCGCCCTCGCTCGTGCGATCGCGGTTCGCAGGCTTGCGCGTCCTCCCCGCAGGCGGTTCGAGCACCATCCGCGCGCGGCGCGAGACGGTGATCGGCCGTGGCCGGGGCGGAATGGTGTCGGTGGCCGGCGGGAAGCTCACGACGTGGCGGCTTATCGGCGCCCGCGCCGCGGGGCTGGCACTCGCACCGTTCGGCCTCCACGCGCCGACCCGCCCCGTGGCCCTGCCGGGAGCCGCGCCGCTCGCCACGGTCGAGCGAGCGCTCCTGACGTCGCACCCGGGGCTCCCCGCCGACGTACGCACGCATCTCGCCCGCCACTACGGCACGCGCTCTGCGAACCTGCTCGCGCCGGCGAACGCCGATCCGGGGCTGCTCGAACGCGTGCATCCGAGCGGGCCCGACATCTGGGCGCAGGTGGTCTACGGGCGCGACCACGAGTGGGCCGCCACCGTCGACGACCTGGTGCGCGGCCGCACCACTCTGGCCCTGCGCGCGCTGGACGATGCGACAGTGCGCGACACCGTCGAAGGGATGCTGCGGGATTGACCGGCCGGCGCCCACAGATCTGCGCCCACCGTGGGGCCAGCCGCCACCATCCCGACAACTCGATGGCCGCGTTCGCCGCCGCGATCGAGATGGGCGCCGACATGATCGAGGCCGATGTCCGCCGTACGCGCGCGGGCCGGATCGTGCTCGCCCACGGCCCGCTCCGGGGGCGCCGCGGCGACGGCCTGCCCGGCCTGGTCGACCTGGTGCGGCTCGCCGCCTGCCGGATCGCGCTCGACGTCGAGCTGAAGGAGCCGGGGTACGTCGCCGACGTCCTCGCCGAGCTCGATCCGCGCCCGCCCGGCCTCCTCATGACGTCGTTCCTGCCGGGCGTGGTCGCCGAGATCGGCGCGCTCGACCCGGCCGTCGACACGGGCCTCATCTTCCACCCCGACGACCGGGACGACCTTCTCAGAAGGGCCGCCGACTGCGGCGCGGCGACCGTGGTCGCGCATGTGAACGCACTCGATTCGGCGCTCGCCGCCGCCGTGCTCGAGAGCGGCCGGCCGCTCATGGTCTGGACCGTGAACAAGCGGCGCCAGCTCGCGAGCGTCATGGCCAATCCCGCGGTGACCTACGTCGTCACGGACGTCCCCGACATCGCGTTGGCTATTCGGGAGGCGTAGGCGCCTCGCCGGGCAGGTCCCCGCCGAGCGGCCGCTCGCCCGGGCGAAGGCGGCCGGCCGCCCCTCCGCGTACGTACTGCCGGGTCGCGTCGACCCGCGGCTGAAAGTCCCACGGAAAGTGCGCGCCGACGGCCAGCGCCCGCCCCACCTCGTGGCGCCGGCGCTGGCTCTCCCGCACCCGCCGGTCGAGCTCGCCGAAGTCCCACCGCTCGTCGGACTCGCGCCGGAACGAGGCCACGAGATCGGCCGCCGAGCGCTCGTCGGCCAGGTTCACGACCTCGTGCGGATCCGCGTCGAGGTCGAAGAGCTGGTCGGGGTCGTCGCCGCAGCGGACATACTTATGGGAGCCCCGCCGGATCATCACGGCTGGGGCCGAGACGCCCTCGGCAAGATACTCGGCGACCGCCTCACCCGCGGCCTCGCCCCGGCCGGTGAGGAGCGGCACCAGGCTCGTCCCCTGGAGCTCGCCCGCGCCGAGCTCGGCCCCCGCCAGCTCCGCGAGGGTCGGCGCGAGGTCGAGGTGGGAGACGCAGCTCGCCACCCGGCCCGGCTGGCCGCCCGGTGCGCGCACGATGAGCGGCACGCGCGCCGACGGATCGAGGAACGACATCTTGTACCAGAGCCCGTGCTCGCCCAGGAGCTCGCCGTGGTCGGCGGTGAAGACGACGACCGTGTCGCCGGCGTGGCCGCACGCGGTGAGCGCCGCGAGCACGTCGCCGATCCGCTCGTCGGCGTAGCTCACCGCTGCGAAGTAGGCGCGCCTGGCGCGGGTGACCTCATCGCCGGTGAGCGGCCGCTCGTCCAGCCCGCACATCTCGCGCAGGCGCAGGCTGTGCGGATCCGACGCCGGGCCGGCCTCGGCACCGCCCACGTCCATCCCCTCGTACAGCTCCCAGTGGCGCGAGCGCACCTCCCAGGGATCGTGCGGGTTGGTGAACGACACGGTGAGGAAGAACGGCCGTCCGTCGCCGCCGCGCGCCAGCTCGCGGAGCTTCCGCACGGCGTGGAAGGCGACCTCGTCGTCGTAGTCGGTCTGCATCGCCGACTCGTGCACCCCGGCCTGGAGCAGGCTCTCGGTGTTGTGGTACCAGGGCAGACGCTCCCCCGCGGCGAGGCGCCAGTCGGGCGTCCAGTCGAAGCTCGCGGGATAGACGTCGGTCGTCAGGCGCTCCTCGTAGCCGTGAAGCTGGTCGGGGCCGACAAAGTGCATCTTCCCGGCGATGGCCGTCCCGTATCCCGCCGCCCGCAGCGCGTGCACGACCGTCGGCGTCGATGCCTGCCATTCGGCCGCGTTGTCGAAGACGCCGGTCGCGGACGGCAGCCGGCCGGTCAGCATGGCCGAACGGGACGGGCCGCAGAGCGGCGACGCACAGTACGCGTGCTCGAAGGTGACGCCCTCGCGGGCGAGCGCCGTCAGGTGCGGAGCCCGCGTCACTTCGTGGCCGTAGGTGGGAAGCCAGCCGGCGGCCAGCTGGTCGACCATCAGGAGCAGCACGTTGGGCCGCCGGCCCGCGGTGCCGGTCACGCCGTCGCGGTCTCGAGGGAGGGCGTGTCGGAGAGCAGGCGCTGCGTGTACTCGTCGGCCGGGGCGTTGATGACCTGCTCGACCAACCCCAGCTCGACGATCCGGCCGAGGCTCATCACCGCCACGCGGCCCGCGATCGACCGCACGAGCGGGAGGTTGTGCGTGACGAAGAGCATGGCGAGGCCGAGGTCGCGCTGCAGTTCCGCGAGGAGCTCGACGATGGCAGCCTGCACGCTCACATCGAGCGCCGACGTCACCTCGTCGCAGATGAGCACGGACGGTCCGGAGACCAGCGCCCGGGCGATCGCGACCCGCTGACGCTCGCCACCGGAGAGCTGGTCGGGATACCGATCGGCGTACCCGGCGCTGAGCGCGACGCGCTCGAGCATCTCGTCGACCTGCTTGTCGGGGTTCTCGACGCCGCCGAAGAGATCCAGCGGCTGGCGCACGATCTGCCCCACCGTCCGCCGCGGGTTGAGCGAGCCGTACGGGTTCTGGAAGATGTACTGGATGTCGCGCCGCGCCTCCCGCGGCCGGCCGCGAGAGCTCGCCGCCAGGGCCCTGCCGCGCAGGAGGATCTCGCCCGTCCGCTGCTGGTGAAGGCCGGCGATCGAGCGCGCGAGCGTGGTCTTCCCCGACCCTGACTCGCCCACAAGCGCCAGGCACTCACGCGGCGACACCTCGAGGTTCACGTCGTGGACAACCGTGAGGTCGCCGTACGCGGCATGGACGCCGCGAAGCGCGAGCACCGGCTCACCGGCATCAGCGGCAACGAGGTCGTCGGCCCGCGACGAGGCCGGCGCGGCCTGGACGCGTACCTCCTCCGCGCGCACGCAGCGCACCGAGTGGCCGTCGCCGACCATCCGCAGGTCGGGCAGCGCCTCCTCGCACGCTGGCTGGACGAAGGTGCACCGGGGGGCGAAGAAGCAGCCGGGCGGCCGGTTGCCCGGCGAGGGCGCCCGGCCCGGGATCCCGACCAGCGCCCGCCGCCCGGAGAGGTGCGGGATCGCGGCGACGAGCCGGCGCGTGTACGGGTGCGCGGCGGAGTGGAAGAGCTCCTCCGCAGATCCGAGCTCGACGATCCGGCCCGCGTACATGACGGCCACGCGCGCCGCGAGCGTCCCTACCACCGCCAGATCGTGGCTGACGTAGAGCGCCGCGGTGCCGTGCAGGGCCGCCAGCTCTCGCACCGTCCCGAGCACATGCGCCTGGGTGGTCACGTCGAGGCCGGTCGTGGGCTCGTCGAGCACGATCACCCGCGGACGGCACGCGAACGCCATCGCCAGGCCGATGCGCTGCTGCTGGCCGCCGGAGAGCTCATGCGGGTACCGCTTCAGGTACACCGGTGCGTCTGGCAGCGCCACCTCACGCATCATCTCGGCGACCCGTTCGCGCCGCTCGCTCTGGCCCGAGCCGAAGCTATGGGCCTCGAGCACCTCCATGAGCTGCGTCCCGATCCGGAGCGCCGGGTTGAGCGCGGCGGCCGGGTCCTGGGGCACGTATGAGACCACGCTTCCGCGGAGACGGCGGCGCTCGGTCAGCCCGAGCGTCAGCACATCCCGATCGCCTACCAGTACCGATCCGGCCGAGATCTCGGCGCCGCGGCGGGTGTGGCCGAGGAGCGCCAGACCGACCGTCGTCTTGCCCGAGCCCGACTCGCCGACCAGGCCCAGCACCTCGCCGGGCTGGATCGAGAGCGAGACGTCGTCCACGATGTCCTCGCCGGTGCCGCGCAGGCTCACGCGAAGGCCGGTCACGACGAGAGCCGGTGCCAGGGCCGGCGCGCTCACTCGCCGCCCCTCGAACGGTCGATGCCGACCGCCGCCCGGGCGATGCCGTCGCCGACGAGGCCGGTGCCGATCGTGAGGAGCGCGATCGCCACGATCGGCAAGACGACGCCCCACGGCTGCGAGACGAGCGCCAGCCGGTTCTCCTGGATCATGAAGCCCCAGTCGGCCCCGTTCGGGTTGGGCGAGAAGCCGAGGAACGCCAGGCCGGCGATGAGGCCGATCGAGTAGGTCAGGCGCAGGTTGACCTCGACGAGGAGCGGGCTCAGCGTGTTCGGCAGCACCTCGCCCGCGAGGATGCGAAAGCGCGGCACGCCCAACGCCTCGGCGGCCGCGACGAAGTCGCGTTCGACGATCGGCTGGGCGGCGCCCCGCGCCACCCGGGCGACGCGCGGCATCGTCGTGAGGCCGACCGTGAGGATGATGAGCCACGTCGTGGGGCCCACGGTGGCGATCGCGACCAGCGCGAGCATGATCTGGGGGAACGCCAGGATGACGTCCATCGCCCGCATGAGGATGTCGTCGAGGATGTTTCGGGAGTAGGCCGCGACCAGCCCGACCGCCCCGCCGAGGATGAGGCCGATCGCGGTCGCGGCTACGGCCATCCCGAGCACCTCGCGGCCGCCCCACAGGAAGCGGCTCCACACGTCCTGGCCGATGTGGTCGGTGCCGAACTTGGCGACGTCCGACGGCCCCGTGTTCGGCGCGCCGACGAAGTCGGTCGGGCCGTACGGAGCGAAGAACGGCCCGAAGAGGGCCACGAACACGAGCAGGACGACGAGGGCGAGGCCGATCCGCGTGCGCCAGAGCCGCATCGACTGGCGAAGAAGCGCGCCGGTCGGCTTGCGGGCGGTGACGACCTCGGGCTCGGGGGTGACGGCGATGTCGGAGGCGATCGTCACAGCCGCGTCCGGAGCCGGGGGGTGACCATGATGGTGGCGATGTCGGCGAGCATGTTCAGCATGACGTAGATGGCGGCGATGAGCATCGCCAGCGCCTGGACGACCGGCAGGTCCTGTGTCGCGACCGCGTCGCGGAGCGCCCCGCCGATCCCGGCGTAGTTGAAGACGTACTCGACGACGATCACGCCGCCGGCCAGGTAGGCGAGGTTGAGCGCGATCACCTGGAACGTCGGCCCGAGCGCGTTCGGGAGCGCATGGCGGATGATCACCGTCCGCTCGGGGAGGCCCTTGAGCCGGGCCATCTCGACGTAGTCGGACTCGAGCACCTCGATCATCGACGCGCGCATGATCCGGACCACGTACGGCGTCACCGCCAGGACGAGCGTGACCGTCGGCAGGATCATCGCCTCCATGTTGTCCCACGGCCGCCCGCCCGGCGGGATGATCGTGATCGCCGGCAGGAAGCCGGTGAAGATCGTCGTCGCGAAGATGACCACGAGGCTGATCCCGACGACGAACTCGGGCACTGCGGCGAAGACGAGCGTCGCGAGCGAGCTCGTGACGTCGAACGTCCGGTCACGGCGGAGCGCGGCGTAGGCGCCGATCGCCACCGAGATCGGGATCGAGATGAGCGCCGCGCAGAACACGAGGAACCCGGAGTTCACCACCTTGTCGCCCAGGAGGTCCGAAACCGGCTCCTGCGCGGCGAGCGAGTTCCCGGCGTCCCCGTGCAGGAGGCCGGTGATCCAGTCCAGATACTGCGAGAGGACCGAGCCGCCGAGGCCGAGCTGGTCACGCAACGCCTTCAGGCTGGCAGGGGTCGCTGTACGTCCCAGGATCGACCGCGCCGGGTCGCCAGGCAGGGCCTGCGTCGCGGCGAACACGACCACCGACACGAGCACCAGCACGAGCAGGCCGAGCAGGAGCCGCCGGAGAACGAACCCGGCGATGCCTCCGACCCTCACGACGAGGCCCTATGCGAACCAGATGGTGCGGTAGCCATGGCCGAACGTGTCGAGGTTCAGCGTCGCCTTGCTCACCTTGAATCCCTCGACCTTCGACGAGTGCGCATCGACCAGGTTGTTGAAGAACGGGATGATGTACCCGCCCACGTCGTACTCGGCCTTCTGCATCTCGTGGATGATGTCGCAGCGTTTGGTGGGATCCGTCTCCTTGAGCGCCTGCTGGTAGAGGCTGATGTAGTCCGCGCCCTCGCCGCTCTTCGGCGGCCAGTGCGTCTCGTTGTAGGGGCACGGCGGCGGCAGCATGCCAAGGCCCACCTGCGGCAGGTAGCCGCGCGTCCCCCAGAAGTCGACGGAGAACGGCAGCTTCAGGTACTGGTCGCCGTAGTAGTTCGGATCGTTCTTCACGTTGACCGTGACGCCCGCGGCCTTGCACTGTGACGCGAAGACGTTGGCGGAGTCGACCATGCCCGCGGCGCCGTTGGTCGTGTGCAGGTCGACGGTCATGCCGTCCTGGCCGGCCGACTTCAGGAGCGACTTGGCCTGCTCGATGTCCTGCTCGCGCTGCGCCAGGTCGGACGAGTAGCAGGCGTCGAACGGGGAGAAGATGTCGTTCGCGACCCGGCCGTGGCCCGAGAGCACCTGCTCCAGCAGCGCCTGGCGGTCGGCCATGAGCCGGAACGCCTGCCGCACCTTGACGTCGGTGAACGGGTCGAGGTCGATCGCCATGCAGAGCGGCAGCCAGCCGCCACCGTTCCCCTCGAGGATCGAGAGGCCCTGCGCCTTGGCGGTGTCGATCTGGGCGAACGGGATGTCGGTGATGGCATCCAGCTGGCCGGAGAGCAGGGCGTTCACCTGGGCCGCGGAGTCGGCGAAATCGGTGACCGTGACCTGGTCGAACCACGGCCCCTCGGAGGCCGGGCGCCAGTAGTTCTCGTTCCGGACGGCCACGCTCTGCTGGCCAGGCGTGAAGCTCTGGATCTTGTAGGGCCCCGTACCAACCCACTTCAGGGCGCCCTTGCGCTCGTAGCCGACGGGCACGATGCCGTTGAAGTACTGGCCGAGCTGGTCGGGGATGGTGGAGTCGGGCTGCTTCAGCACGATCCGCACGGTGTTGGCGTCCATCTTCGTGAGCTTGTTCGGATCGATGGAAGCGAGCCCGGCCGCGCCGAAGAGCCCTTCCTTCGGGTCCAGGATGCGCTTGATCGAGTAGATGACGTCGTCGGCCGTCAGGGTCTTGCCGTTGTGGAACTCGATGCCCGATCGGAGCCGCACGTCGACCTGCCCGGCCACCGAGGAGTCGACCTCCTCGGCCAGCCCCTCCGTGCCGAGAACGTAGTCCTCGTTGTAGGTCAGGAGCGTCTCCCAGCTGCCGATCAGGCGGGTCTGGTCGGGCTTGGTGACGATGCTCTGGCCGTCGATGATGTCGCTCGCGCCGCCGCCCGTCACGCCGAGGCGGAAGTTGCCGCCCTTCTTGGGCGTCCCGGCAGGCGTCGAGGCGCCGCCGCTGCCGGCGGACGCCGACGACCCGCTGCCGCCGCAGGCCGCCAGGCCGCCCGCGAGCAGGACCCCGCCCGCACCGACGAGAAGCTCGCGACGCGAGAGCGAGAGCCGGTCGACGTCGACGCCGGCTTCTGGGCTGCGGTTGTCCACCATCGAGAGCTCCCTTCGTGGTCGGGCGAGGTGTCTCACCGGACGATGCTTCCGCCGCCCCGCGGACGGGGCGATAATCCTCCGTTGCCGCCGCCGTGTCAAGTGAACGATGTTCACCATCCGAACACCATGTTCGGAGGACGCGAGCGGGCGAAGCCGGCCACATCGACCGCACGCGCTTGCCCACGTCGGCGACGACCTCGGTATAGTGGCCGCCGACCGGCAGGCGGTCGTTCTCCGACCAGGTTCAGGATGCGAACGATGAGTGTGAATCGTGCAGCAGGCGATGTTTCCCGGAAGCCCCCAGCGACGCATCGGGTGCAGTCGGTCGAGCGGGCGGTCGAATTGCTCAAGGCGACCGCCGCCTCCCCACACCCGGCGAGTGTCTGGGAGCTCGCGCGCACGTGCGGTGTGAACCGAAGCACCGCGTGGCGGCTCCTCGGCACGCTCGAGTCGCAGGGGCTCGTCGAGCGCGACCCGGTGACGCAGCGCTACACGATCGGCTATGAGGCCATCCAGGTTGCGGGCGCAGCCGGCTACGACGGACTGGCACGGAGGGTGCGGCCGCTGCTCCAGCGGCTCGCCGAGACGGCGGGCGAGAGCGTGACGCTCGCCGCCGCCCGGCGCTTCAGCCTGGTCTACGTCGACCAGGTCGACCCGCCCGGCGTCGCGTGCCCGGACTGGATGGGACGGTCGCTCCCGCTCCACGCGACGTCGTCGGGGAAGGTCTTCCTCGCCTGGCTCCCCGAGGAGGAGCGCGACGCCGTCCTGGCGCCGCACCTCGAGGCGTACACGCCCCGGACGATCACCGACCGCGGCCGGCTCGACCGATCGCTCGGCGAGATCCGCCGCCTCGGCTACGGCACGTGCGTCGGCGAGCTCGAGGAGTTCCAGAACGGGGTCTCGGCGGCCGTCCTCGACCGGCTGATGCGCCCCATGGTCATCGTGAACATCTGGGGGCCGAGCCAGCGGGTGACGCAGAAGCGCCTGGCCGTGCTCGGCCGGATGGCGCTGCGCGCCGCGCATGAGGTCTCGCTGGTGCTGGCGTGAACTGGGAGGCCTTCATCACCTGCGCCGTGACCGGCGCCGGTGACACGACCGGCCGAAGCCCGCACGTGCCCGTCACGCCGACCGCCATCGCCGATGCCGCCATCGAGGCCGCCCGGGCCGGCGCCGCCATCGCCCACATCCATGTGCGCGACCCGGAGACCGGGCGCGGCGCCCGCGACCCGGCGCTCTACCGCGAGGCCGTCGAGCGCGTCCGCGCCGCCGACGTCGACGTCGTCATCAACTTGACCGCCGGGATGGGCGGCGACCTGGTGCTGGGCGGCGCCGAGTCCCCGCTCCCCCCGGACGCGGGCGGGACCGACCTCATCGGTGCCCGCGAGCGGCTCGTGCACGTCGAGGAGCTCCTGCCCGAGATCTGCACGCTCGACTGCGGCAGCATGAACTTCGCGGCCGGCGGCGACTACGTC
This sequence comes from uncultured Actinomycetes bacterium, assembly GCA_963709425.1. Taxonomy (GTDB): domain Bacteria; phylum Actinomycetota; class Thermoleophilia; order Gaiellales; family JAICJC01; genus JAICJC01. The sequence continues at coordinate 707,391 of CAVPWG010000004.1, forward strand.
ATGGTGAACACGCCCGAGATGCTGCGGGCGATGGCCGCCCACGTCCGCCAGCTCGGCGTGCGGCCGGAGCTCGAGGTATTCGACACCGGCCACCTCGTCATGGTGAAGGAGCTCATCCGCGACGGGCTCGTGGACGAGCCGGCGCTGATCCAGCTCTGCACGGGGATCCCGTACGGCGCCACCGACGACCTCGGCACGCTGCTCGCGATGGTGAACCAGCTGCCGCCCGGGGCCGTCTTCTCGGCCTTCTCCATCGGGCGGATGCAGCTCCCGTACGTGGCGATGGCCGTGCTTGCGGGCGGGAACGTCCGGGTCGGCCTCGAGGACAACCTCTACCTGCGCCGGGGCGAGCAGGCCTCCAACGGCGTGCTCGTCGAGCGGGCCGTCGAGATCCTCGAGGCGATGAACGTCCGCGTCCTCGGCCCCGAGGAGGTGCGCTCCGCGCTGGGGCTGCGGCAGCGTGGCTGACCGCTCGGTGCCACGCACGGTCGGGCTCCTCGGCGCCGGGGTGATCGGGGCGGGCTGGGCGGCCAGGTTCCTGCTGCACGGCGATGGACGTGCGGGTGTTCGATCCCGACGCGCGGGCCGAGGACCACGCGCGCGACGCGGTCGAGAACGCCCGCCGGGCGTACGCCGCGCTCATGACCGCGCCGTTGCCGGCCGAGGGCAGGCTTACGGTGGCGGCGAGCCCGGAGGAGGCCGCCCGCGGTGCCGATTTCGTCCAGGAGAGCGTCCCGGAGCGAGAGGAGCTCAAGCGGCACCTGCTCGCCGCCGCCGGGGCGGTGACGCCAGTCGACGTCGTCATCGCATCGTCGACCTCGGGCCTCCTCCCGTCGCGGCTCCAGGCCGGCGTCCTCCATCCGGAGCGCGTCGTCGTCGGCCATCCGTTCCACCCGGTCTACCTGCTGCCGCTCGTCGAGGTGTGCGGCGGGTCGGAGACGGCCGCGACGGCCGTCGAGGCGGCCGAGTGCGTCTACCGGGCGGTCGGGATGGCGCCGCTGCGGGTGCGGAAGGAGGTGGACGGGTTCGTCGCCGACCGGCTGCTCGAGGCGCTCTGGCGGGAGGCGCTGTGGCTCGTCGCCGACGGCGTCGCGACCGTCGGCGAGATCGACGACGCGATCCGTCTCGGCGCCGGGCTCAGGTGGTCGTTCATGGGCACGTTCCTCGCCTATCGGATGGCGGGCGGCGACGCAGGCATGCGCGGCTTCCTCGAGCACTTCGGCCCGGCCCTGGAGTGGCCCTGGACGAAGCTCACGGACGTCCCCGAGCTGACCGGCGACCTCGTCGATCGCATCGCGGCGCAGTCCGATGCCCAGGCGGACGGTCGCTCGCTCCGCGATCTCGAGCGGGAGCGCGACGACTGCCTGGTCGCCGTGCTCCAGGCGCTCCGCTCGTGCGGCGCGGGCGCCGGCGCGGTGCTGGCAGAGCACGAGGCCCGCCTCCGCCAGGCGTGAACGCCGGGACCAGGTCCACTTCGGCTCACGACTGGAACTTCGGGACCAGGTCCACATCAGTTCACAACCGGAACTTCGGGACCAGGTCCACCTCGGCTCACGACTGAAACGTCGGGACCAGGTCCAGATGTCTCAGGGCTCGAGCAGGCGGCGCAGGAGCGGCTCGTCGATCGTCTCGACGATCTCGTCCGCGAGCGCCAGGCGGGCGTGCGGCAGGGTGCCGGCGAGCGCGATGCATCGGACGCCGGCGGCTTTCGCGGAGGCGACACCGGCCTCCGTGTCCTCGAACGCCACGACATCGCCCGGGGCGAGCGCGGACGCGTGCCGACCGAGCAGGCCGACCGCCCGCTCGTAGCTCTCGGCATGCGGCTTGCCGTGGGTGACGTCCTCGCCGTCGACGATCGCGCAGAAGCAGCCGGCCAGCCCGGCCGCGGCGACGACAGGCTCGATCTCGGCCCGGGTCGCGCCCGAGACGACGGCGACGGGCACGCGGGCGGCGGCGTAGCGCACGGCCGCGCGCATGCCCTCGGACACGGTCGAGCCGTCGGTCACCGCACCGCGGTAGCCGTCGATGCGCATGCGGACGATGGCTTCGAGGTCGCCGCGGTCGCCGAGCCAGGCCCGCACGATCTCATGCTCCGAGAGCCCCGCAAGCCGTCCGAAGTACTCATCGCGGCCGAGCGGGCGACCGTGCTCGGCAAAGAGCGCGGCATAGACATCGAACAGGATGTCCTCGTCGTCGGACAGCGTGCCGTTGAAGTCGAAGGTGACCGCCCGGCACGGCATCCGCGGAAACCTAGGTCAGAGCCCGGACGAGCGCCGTCGCTCCGGCGGCGCTCGCGACCACGACCAGGAACGGCGCCCGCGCCAGCACCGCGACGGCGGCGACGGCAAGCCCTGCGGCCCGGGCGTCGACCACGAGGTCCTGCCCGGTCGAGAACGTCTGGGTCGCGACGAGCGCCGAGAGCAGGGCGACCGGGAGCAGCGCGCCGATGTGGCGGACGCGTGGATCGGCGAGGACACGTTGCGGAACCGAGACGCCTGCCAGCTTGAGGACGTAGCAGCCGACCGACCCGGCCAGCACGGCCGCCCACATCAGCCGTCCCCAGTTCGTGGCCGAAGCCCTGCGGCCACGGCGACGAGCCCCGCGAGGAGCACCGGGATGCCAACGGCAACAAAGGGCGTCGAGACAAGCGCCGCCAGGACGGCGAGCGTGGCGACGATCGCCGTTTCGCGACGCAGCAGCCGCGGCCCGATGAGCGCCAGGAATGCGGCCGGGGCCGCGGCGTCGAGGCCCAGCGTGCGGGGATCGGCCAGCACGCTCGCGCCTGCAGCTCCGATCACCGTGCCGGCGTTCCAGCACACGAAGACGGCCAGGCCGGTCGCCCAGAACCCGAGCCGGCCGGCGCGTGGGTCGTCGCGGGCCGTCGCCATCGCCGTGCTCTCGTCGATGACCAGGTGCGCCGCCCCGAGCCGGCGCAGGCCGTTCACCCCGAGGAGGGGTGCCAGCCGGACGCCGTAGAGCGCGTTTCGCGTCCCGAGGAGCACGGCAGTCGCGACGCCGGCGCTCGCGGCACCGCCCGTGCCCACGACTCCGACCAGCGCGAACTGCGACGCCCCCGTGAACATCGCGAGCGAGAGCACGCAGGTCTGGGCGATGGAGAAGCCCGCCGCGGTCGAGATCGCGCCGAACGACAGTGCGTACGCGCCCGTCGCGACGCCGATGCCGGCGGCATCGCGCACGACCGCGGCCCGAACGGCCGCCCAGGTGTCTCCTTGCTCGGACATGTCTGGCACCATACGGCGCCATGCCGGCCATCGGCTTCGACGACTTCGACGCGCTCACGTTCGACTGCTACGGCACGCTCGTCGACTGGGAGCGCGGCATCCTCGCCGGCCTGCGGCCGGCGCTCAACGCGTACGGGATCGCGGCCGGCGACGAGGAGCTGCTCCAGGCCTACGGCCGCCACGAGGCTGAGCTCGAGGGCGGCCCGTACCTGCGCTACCGAGACGTCGTCGCCGGCGCGCTGCGGGGTATCCTCGCCGACCATGGCGCCGCTCCGACCGACGCCGAGGCGGCGGCGTTCAGCGACTCGGTCGGCGACTGGCCGCCGTTCCCAGACTCCGCCGACGCCCTTACACGCCTGACCGAGCGGTTCCGGCTGGGCGTCATCACGAACTGCGACGGTGACCTCTTCGCCCGCTCGCGCGAGAAGCTCGGGGTGGAATTCGACTGGATCGTGACGGCCGAGCAGGCGCGAAGCTACAAGCCGAGCCTCAACAACTTCGAGGTCGCGTTCGAGACGATCGACGTGCCGCGGGAGCGGATCCTGCACGTCGCCCAGAGTCTCTTCCACGACCACGTCCCGGCCAAGCACCTGGGAATGACGACCGTCTGGATCGACCGCCGCGGCGACGCGAAGGGCGGCGGCGCAACGCCGCCGGCGGCGGCCGCTCCCGACATGACGTTCGCGGACATGCGGAGCTTCGCCGCGGCGGCGCTCGGCTAGGCAGCGCTACGCCGTTTGCGGGGGTGATCGTCTGGCGCCGTCGCGCTCAGGGTGAAGGAATGCGGTGTTCCCGCAGGCGCATTCGGCGAGCGTTCGGATGCGGGAGGTTGGCTGGGGCGCCCACACTAGTGCTATCAACCGAGAGCACAGGAGGTGCGTGATGTTTGGGACGATCGTTTTGGCCGTTGACGGGTCGCGGCCGTCCGATCGAGCGGTGGACTACGCCGTTCGGCTGGCCAAGGAATCCGGAAGCCGGATCGTGGCCGTGCACGTGAAGGAGATCATGGCCGGGCGCGCGGCGGGCCCGGTGCACGTCGACGAGGATCAGATCCTGGAACGGGTGCGCGGCCAGGTCAAGCAGATGAACGACGACGGCATCCAGGCCGAGCTGCAGGTGACCAGCTCCATGACCGGCGGCCCGGCCGTCATCATCGCCGATGCCGCCGCCAAGGAGTCGGCGGACGTGATCGTCACAGGCACCCGGGGCCACACCGCGCTGGCCGGCGTCTTCCTGGGCAGCGTCGCCCAGCGGCTCCTCCACGTCGCCGGTTGCCCCGTGCTGGTCGTTCCCGACCACGCAGCCGGCGACATCACCGCCCCGCCGGCTAAACAGGCCGCCGCCGTCAACTGACGGAGAACCCGACGGCTGGGCCGAGGCCCGCTCGAGCATGCGTCAGTAGTCGGACCGGCTCAGGTGCTCGCCGAGCGCCGCGGCCGCCCCGGCGGCGTCTCGCTCCTCGAGCGCGTCCACGATCGCCGTGTGCTCGGCGAGAACGTGCTCGAGGTAGCCTCGCGGCCGCGTCGTCCCCAGGTGCATCACGCGCACGAACCCCCGCAGCTGGCGCAGGAGGCGCTCCACCACAGGCATGCCCGCTCCGGCAGCGATCCGCAGGTGGAACTCCTCGTCGAGCTCGATGAAGTCGTCCTCGCGCTCGGCGTCCCCCGCCCGCTTCTGGCGGATCAGGATCAGGCGCAGGTGATCGATGTCGTCGAGCGTCATCCGCTCGGCCGCCCCCCGCACCGCGAGCGCCTCGAGCGCCTGGCGTACGTCCACGATCTCGCGCCGGTGCTCAGGGCTGAAGCCGCGCACCACCAGCTGCCGGCGGGCGCCGACCTGGAGCAGGCCCTCACCGCGCAGAAGCTGGAGCGCCTGCCGGACGGGCGTCTTCGAGATGCCGAGCTCCTCGGCCAGCGCCGACTCGCCTACAACGATCCCGACCGCCAGGTTGCCGCGCAGGATCTCACCTCGGATGTGCTGATAGGCGCGCTCGCTCAGGCTGCGAAACGGCGCGGCGGCGGAATGTCGCTGAGTGGCCTGGGTCTCCATCGCCGCTTCAGATGATACGGCCGCGACGATGTTCCGCCGCGGGTCAGGTGCCTGTCCGGGGCGGCTCGACTTCTGGGTAGAGGTGGCATGCCACGGCGCGGTTCCCGACGAACCGGGTCGCCGGATACGTCACTCGGCACACGTCCATCGCGCGGGGGCAGCGGGGATGGAAATGGCAGCCTGTCGGCGGCGAGATCGGGTTCGGCATGTCGCCCGTCAGCGCTGGCTGGATGCTCTTGCGGCGGGCCACCGGCGACGGGGCGGCCTTCATCAGGGCCTGCGTGTAGGGGTGCAGCGGCTCGCGGAAGAGCTCCGCCGTCGGGGAGTGCTCGACGATCCGGCCGAGGTACATCACAGCGACGTTGCGGCTGATGTGGCGCATCACGGCGAGATTGTGCGCGATGAAGAGGTACGTCAGACCGAGCTGCTCCTGGAGGCGGACCATCAGGTTCAGCACCTGGGCCTGAACCGACACGTCGAGTGCCGAGACGGCCTCGTCGGCCACGATGAACTCCGGCTCCACAGCGAGCGCGCGGGCGATCCCGATCCGCTGACGCTGGCCGCCGCTGAACTGGTGCGGCTTTCGGTCCGCAGACCCCGGCGCGAGGCCCACCGTGTCGAGCAGCTCTTCGACCCGGTCCCTACGGGCGTCGCGCGGCGCGAGCCGGTGGACCCGCAGCACCTCCTCGAGCGTCTGGCGCACCGTCATCGTCGGATTGAGCGAGGAGTACGGATCCTGGAAGACGACCTGGATCCGTTTTCGCAGCTCGCGCGTCTCGCGCGCGCGTCGGCCAAGGACGCTCCGGCCGTCGTAGAGGATGTCCCCCGACGTGGGCGGCTCGAGCTGGAGCACGAGCCGCCCGAGCGTGCTCTTCCCCGAGCCGCTCTCGCCGACCAGCCCCAGCGTCTCGCCGCGCTCGATGCGGATGGACACGTCGTCGACGGCGCGCAGCAGGTCGGGCGGCCGCCGGGCGACGGCGCGCAGGAAGTCCGAGCCCGCCGCATAGTGCTTCGAGACGTTGCGCGTCTCGAGGAGCGCTGGAGCCGGCTCGGGGGCAGGCTCCGCCACGCCGTTCACCCGATCCCGAGCATCGGGGCCAAGTTCGCGGCCGGCGTGACCTCCGGCTCGAGCGATCCGTCGCCGGCCGAGAGGAGCACCGTGACCGCGGGGCCGTTGCCGGCCAACGGGCTGTCGCCGCTCGCGACGACGCCGACGGTGACACCGCCGTCGCGGTAGCCCGTGTAGTGCGTGGCGTCCCAGTCGAGCACGGCCACGAGATCCCCGAGGCGCAGATCGGCAAGGCCGTGCTGGCGCACGATGCCGTCGTCCTTCGTCTGGAGGGCGAACGACGTGGCGGCGGCGACGCGGCCGCTGCCCATCCCGACCACCTCGGGAGGAAGGACGCGCGTGACCCCGACCCGAAGCCGGCCGCCCGTGGCGATCGCGCCCCATGCCTGCCACAACTCGGGCCCGAGGCTGTGGCAGGCGACGCCCGGAGCGTCGGCCACCGCCATGCCGCGGCCGCACGCGCGCACGAGCAGCTCGTCACCGGGCGCGATCTGCTCCAGGATGTCGTCGCCGACATGGACGAGGACATGCTTGTAGGCGCGGAACGACTCGTGCTTCCCGATCACCGTGCCAACGGTCCCCGCTGCCGCGCCGGTGCGGATGGCCACCGGGTTCCCGACGCAGGCGAAGACGGCAAGCGCGTCGTTCGCCGCCGGGTTGGTGTTTGCGATGCTGACGCCCGGCTCCACCTGGTCCGCCGCCCATCCCATGGCCGCCATCCCGACCTTGACGTTGTAACAGATGCCGCCCGCGCCGACGGGGACGAACGGCGTCCCATCAGCGCCGACCTCGTACGGGTTCTCGCCCATCACGGGCGTCGTCACGTTGCCGACAACCGCTGTAGCGACCAGCTCGTCGAGGTTCACCCGAGCGGCGCTCATGCCGGGAGCCCCAGGCTGGTGCCGATGTTCGCGCCGCGATCAGCCTCGAGCGCGAACCGTTCGCGCGGGCCGGACATGATCGTGATCACGCCCGTGCCGTGCCCCGGGATCACGCCGATCCCGTGAGCCACGATCCCGATCGCACACGACCCTGAGAGCGACCCCCGCCCGTACCGGTGATCCTGGTCGGTCATGGCGACGACGTCCCCGATTCGCAGGTGCGCGTAACCCAGGTCGGCCACCGAGTCAGATCTGGTCAGCATCACGTCGCAGTTGGCCCACTCCGAGCTCATCCCGATGCCGGCCCCCATCAGGAACGCCGGGATCTCCGCGGCGACGGCGATCTCGAGGGCGCCGTCGCGAACCCGCACCGGCAGCGCGTCGAGCAGCTCCGGACTGCAGCTTCGGAGCGCCACGTCGGGGAAGTCGAGCAGACGCATCCCCTGACCACGCGCGCGGACGAGAAGCCTGTCTCCGGGACCAAGCAGGTCGAGCGTCGGCTGCGGGAAGTCGATGAGCACGAAAGCATGCTTTCCGACGACCGTTCCTGTCCCGCCTGCTGCCGGGCCTGTAAGGACGCGGACGGGGTTCCCGACGCACGCCAGGAACTGCAGGGCGGCATCCGGCGGAGGGCCCGCGCCGCCCGCAGACACCGCCGCCTCGAGATGGTCCGCCGCCCACGAGAAGACCGGGCTCCCGACCCGGACGTTGTAACAGACCCCGGCCATCCCGGGCAGGATGATCGGCCGGCCGTAGGAGTCGACGCTCCACGAGTCGCCCGTCGGATGGCTCACCTGCGCCCCGATGCCCAGCGTCACCAGCCGGTCGCTGTTCGTGCGAGGTGCGGCGGAGGTGGTCACGGTTAGTAGAGGAGATCCGGGTCGAGCACGTTTCGCAGCGGCCGGCCGGCCAGATACGCGTGCAGGTTCTCACAGAAGATCTCGACGATCCGGTCGTTCTCCTCGGCGACCGTGCTGGCGGAGTGCGGGCTCACGAGCACGTTCGGGAGGTCCCAGAACGGGCTGTCCGGGGGCGGTGGCTCGGTCGTGAACACGTCGAGCGCCGCCCCGCGCAGCCGGCCGGCCGCGAGGGCGTCGGCGAGCGCCGCCTCGTCGACCACATCTCCGCGTGCGATGTTCACCACGATCGCCCGCTCGGGGAGGAGCCCGATGCGGCGGGCATCGAGAAGGCCGTCGGTCTCAGGCGTGTGGGGCGTCGCCAGGACCACCCCGTCCAGGCGTGACAGGATGGCGTCCAGGTCGTCAATCGCGGCGATCTCGTCGGCGTGGACGTCGGCCGGGGTCCGGCCGGCGATCGTTCGGACGACCCCGATCACGTGGGCGTCGAGCGCACGCAGGAGCCGAGATGCCTCGCGGCCGATCCGGCCCGCTCCGACCACCGCCACAACCTTCCCCGCGACCTCCTCGCCGGAGTGGCGGCGCCACACATGCGCGCGCTGGTCGGCCTGGTAGCGCAGCACGCCCTTGCCGAACATCAGCATCGCGAGCACCGCGAACTCGGCCAGCGGGCGGGCATGCACACCGCTCGCTGTCGTCACCACGACGTCGCGCCGCTCGGTCAGCCCGACGCGCCGCGCGAGCTGGCCCACCCCGGCGCTCGTGGCCTGGATCCAGCGCAGGCGCGGCCACTGCGAGAGCCGGTCAGCGAGGGCGAGCGGGCCGAAGTCGAAGAGGATCTCAGCGCTCTCGAGGAGCTCGATCCACCGCTGCTCAACCCGCGCGTCGGCGATCTCGGGCATGGGATGGGCAGAGGGGTACTCGGGCGCGGGGATCAGGTCCTGCTCGTAGACCACGTCGAGACGCGGGTCGGCGGCGGCGATCGCCGCGATGTTCGCGGGCGAGAGCGGGCTCGTGATCACGACCCGGACGTCGCCCACCTCAGGCTCCCTCGGTCACCGCGTAGCGGCCTGCGAGCGAGCCCCCGTCGACGTCGAGCACCGCACCGGAGACGTGCGCCGCCGCGTCGGAGCACAGGAAAAGCACCGCCTCGGCGATATCGGTTGGCTCACCGGCCCGGCCGAGCGGGATCGAGCGCACGAGCGACGCTCGCAACTCGTCGGTCGCGCGGTTCGGGAAGGCATCACTCCATCCCCGGACGTCGATGTAGCCCGGGGCGACCACGTTCACGTTCACGCCGTGCGGCCCGAGCTCGAGCGCGAGCGTCTTCGAGAGCGTCTCGACCGCCGCCTTCGACGCGGCGTAGGCGCCGCCCTCGGGCCGTGGGCTCCGCGCCGAGCCCGACGAGATGCTGACGATGCGGCCGCCGCCGCCGGCGGCGATGCGGTGCCGCGCGAACGCCCGGCACATCAGGTAGACGCCGGTCACGTTGACGTCGAACACCCGCCGCCAGGCGTCCGGCTCCATGTCGACGAGCGCCGCGTCCGGGTAGGCCGCCGCGTCGTTTACGAGCACGTCGAGCTCTCCGAAGCGGCCGAGGGCGGTGCCGACGGCGCGCTCAGCGATCCGCTCGTCGGCCACATCGCCGACGACCGCCTCGAAGCGTGGGCCGCGCAGCGTCTCCGGCGGCTCGACCAGGTCGACCACGACGACGTTCGCGCCCTCTGCGAGGAAGCCCGCCGCGACGGCGCGGCCGATGCCGTTGGCACCGCCGGTCACGGCCACAGTCATCCCCTTGAAACGCGCCAACCTGCCTTCCCCACCGTCCTCTCGATCGCGTATCCCTCCGTGCGCGGCGCAAGCATAACGGCGCCCCGACCCTTGACACCTCCGACCCGCCGCTCATACACTCGGCCGCGTCGCGGGAGGGATTCCGGCATGACTCGTCACGAGACAGCGGTTACATCCAAAAAGCATAAGGATATCTGCGATGCAGTCGGACATCTCTCCGGCACAAGCATACCTTTGGCCACACGGATGAAAGGATCAGCCATGGCCGACCTCCCGCACACGCCGACGACCAGCCCTCACCGCGCATGGCGCGCACGGCGCGCAGCCGTGATTGCGGCGCTGGCGACGGTTGCGCTCGCCGCCGGTTGCGGCGAAGGCGGCGGATCGTCCGGCGCCGGCGGGAGCGCGGCCAAGAGCGACACGCTCGTGATCGCGAACGCGGTGAACGTCGACACGCTCGACCCGGCCGCGAACTCGGTCAACGAGAGCATCTGGATGACCCAGAACATCTACCAGCGGCTCCTCCAGCCGAACGCGAACGGCACCGACGTCATCCCGCAGCTAGCCAAGTCGTGGGACATCTCGGATGACGGCCTCACCTACACGTTCCACCTCGGCGATCACCAGTTCTCGGACGGCAGCCCCGTGACCGCCGAGGACGTCCGCTACTCGATCGAGCGCTCCATCAACTACGAGGGTGGGTGGGGGTTCCTGCTCGAGGCCGTGAAGTCGGTCGAGGCGCCTGATCCGAAGACGGTCGTCGTCACCCTATCGCGTCCACATGCGCCGCTCCTGGCCGACCTCGCGATGTACGCCTACGCTGTCGTCCCCGAGAAGCTCGTGAAGGCACAGGGCGCCAAGGACTTCTTCCAGCACCCGATCGGAAGCGGCGAATGGATGCTGACGCAGTGGAACAAGGGCAGCGATCTCACGTTCAAGGTGAACCCACACTGGGCCGGCCCAAAGCCCAACTTCTCGACCCTCAAGATCATGATAGTGCCCAATGACAACTCCCGTGTGCTCCTGCTTCAGAACAAGAACGCGGACATCATCGAGAACCCGCCGGGGAACCTCATCAACGAGCTGAGCGCGAACCCGGATCTCCAGACATATCTCTTCCCGTCAACTCGCGTCGACTTCATCCAGCTCGATCAGCACTTCGCACCGTTCAAGGATCCGAAGGTGCGTGAGGCGTTGAACTACGCGATCGATCGAAACGCAATCGTGAAGCTTGCGTATTCGGGTCATGCAACACCTGGATCGTCGTTCATGCCCTACAAGATGCAGTACTGGAACGACTCATTGAAGCCGTATCCATACGATCAAGCCAAGGCCAAGGAGATCCTGTCGCAGTCGGGATACCCGAACGGGTTCAAGACGTTCCTTATCGAAGTGGCAAATGACGTTGCCGGTAACGCAACAGCAGTCGTCATCAAGTCCGACCTCGCGAAGATCGGTATCGACGTTGAAATCAAGACCTACGAGCTTCTGACGGCATACGGCAAGGAGGACGGCGGGAATTCGCAGATGGGTCAACGCTACTGGACGAACGACATCATCGACCCGGACGAGGTGACCACGTTCGGCGTCGACCCCAACGGCGGAGCCAATGCGTTCAGCTCGTACTGGGGCGACCCGACGGCGACGAAACTCGTCCACCAGGCTCGGGGCGAGCTCGACCCCGCCAAGCGCCAGCAGATGTACGAGCAGATCCAGCAGATCGTCTACGACCAGACGCCGTACCTCATCCTGGACTACAGCCCGTACCGGTACGCCGCGGGCAAGTGGGTGCACGGCTTCCACGCCACGCCGCTCGGGAATTACAATCTGTCGCTGGAGACGCTCACCGTAGACCAGCACTGAGGCCGCACCAGAGAGGAGGGGGAAGTGACCGGGCGGTTCGGGTTCCTCGGCCGCAGGGTGCTCCAGCTCATCCCTGTGGTCGTCGGGATCACCATCCTCGTGTTCTTCCTGCTGCACCTGGTCCCGGGTGACCCGGCCCGCCAGATCCTGGGCCAGCACTACACGCCCCAGGCGGCGGCGGAGATCCACCACAAGCTGGGCCTCGACCAGCCCCTCTGGACGCAGTACAAGATCTTCATGGACCGGCTCATCCACGGCAACCTGGGCGACTCGGTCTACTACAACCAGTCGGCCGGGTCGCTCATCGCCGAGCGGCTGCCGGCGACGATCTTCCTCATCGTGTATGCCGGGGTTCTGGCGGCCCTGGTGTCGATCCCGATGGGCATCATCTCGGCGCTGAGACGGGGAGGCATCTTCGACCAGGCGACCCGTGTCGGGACGCTCATCGCGTTTGCGATGCCGCCCTTCTGGTTCGGGATCATCCTGATCCTGTTCTTCGCCCTGAAGCTCCAGCTCTTTCCGGTGTCGGGGTACGGGCAGGGCTTGACCAGCCACCTGTGGCACCTCTTCCTGCCGGCGCTCACGATCGCCCTCGCCTTCTCGACGATCCTCACCCGCACGCTCCGTGCCAGCATGCTCTCGACGCTCAAGATGGACTTCGTCGACACCGCCCGGATCAAGGGGATCTCGAGAGCGGTCGTGCTCACGCGTCACGTCGTGCGAAACGCGATCGTCTCGATCGTGGTCGTGTTCGGCATCAACCTGGCGTTTCTCGTCGGCAGCACGGTGATCGTCGAGAGCGTGTTCTCGATCCCCGGCCTCGGCCAGCTCCTGGTCGCAGCCGTGGAGTCGCGCGACTACCCGGTCGTGCAGGGGACGACCCTGGTGCTGGCCTTCTTCGTCGTTCTCGTGAACCTGCTCACCGACGTCGCGCACGCTGCCCTCGACCCCCGCGTGACGTACGAATGACCACCGCATTCGGGACCTCCGGGACGCTCCTCGAGTCCCTCGAACGCCGTTCGCGGACGAGCCGGATAGGGTCGGGCCGGATCACGCTGGCGATCGGCATCCTGATCCTGGGGACGATGATCGTGGTCTCCGTCGCGGCGCCGCTCATCACGAGCTACAAGCCCGACGCCATCGACCCGCTGCACCCGCTCCTGCCTCCGCTCTCGCCTGGGCACGTGCTCGGCACCGACTCGTTCGGCCGCGACATCCTGACGCGCATCCTGTATGGCGGCCGTATCGACCTCCTGATCGGCTTCGGAGCGACCTCGGTGACCTGCGTCGTCGGCACCGCGATCGGGCTTGCGTCCGGCTACTTCGGCGGGTGGGTCGACACGGTCATCATGCGGATCGTCGACCTCTTCTTCGCGTTCCCGTTCTTCGTGCTCGTGATCGCGATCGTCGCGATGCTCGGCCCGAGCATCTTCAACATGTTCGTCGCCATCTGGCTCACGAGCTGGATCAGCTACGCGCGGATCATGCGCGGGCACACCCTCGTCGCCAAGCGCCAAGAGTACGCGATGGCAGCCCGCGCGCTCGGGTACAAGAACCGCCGCGTGATGCTGCGCCACATCCTGCCGAACGTCGTCTCGTACGTGATCATCTTCGCGATGGTCGACGCCGTCGGGAATATCGTGCTGGGCTCGTCGCTCGGGTTCCTCGGCCTGGGGGCACAGCCGCCGTCCCCTGAGTGGGGGGTCATGATCTCGGACGGCCAGAACTACCTGCTCACGGCCTGGTGGCTCTCGACATTCCCGGGCATCGCGATCATCCTCGTCGGCGTCGGGTTCAGCCTGATCGGCGACGGCCTGGCCGACATCCTCAGGCCCGGTGACTGACCCCGCAACGCCGCCCGTGCTCGAGGTCGAGGACCTCCGCACGTACATCGCGACCGACGCCGGCGTCGTCCGCGCCGTCGACGGCGTGTCGTTCGCCGTCGGCGAGCGGGAGATCCTCGGCCTGGTCGGCGAGAGCGGCTGCGGCAAGAGCGTCACGTGCCGGACGATCGCCGGGCTCATGCCGTCGCCGCCCGCCCGTTCGACCGGCAACGTGCGCCTCTCTGGGTACGGCGACCGCAACCTGCTCGACCTGTCGCCGGCCGAGCTCCAGCGCATGCGCGGCGCCGATCTCTCAATGGTCTTCCAGGACCCGATGAGCGCGCTCAACCCGGTCATGCGCGTGGGCGCCCAGATCGAGGAGGCGGTCGGCGCCCACGAGCGCGTCTCCGGCCGCGCACGGCGAACGCGCGCGGTCGAGCTCATGGAGCGGGTCGGGATCCCCGTCGCTGAGCGGCGGATGCGCGACTACCCGCACCAGTTCAGCGGCGGCATGCGCCAGCGTGTCCTGATCGCGATGGCGATCGCCGGGCGGCCCAAGGTGCTGCTCGCAGACGAGCCGACCACCGCCCTCGACGTCCTGATCCAGGATCAGATCCTGAGCCTCCTGCTCGAGCTCCAGCGGGACTTCGGGATGAGCATGATCCTTGTGAGCCACGACCTAGGCGTGATCGGCGAGATGTGCGACCGCGTCGCCGTGATGTACGCGGGCGAGATCGTCGAGCTGGCCGACACCGCCACGCTCCTGGGCGAGCCCAGCCATCCGTACACGATCTCGCTCCTGCGGTCGCTGCCGGATGTCAACTCGCAGAGCCGCTACCTGCGCTCGATTGGCGGCGCCCCGCCGGCGCTCGTGGACGTGCCCGACGGGTGCCGGTTCGCCCCACGCTGCCCGCTCGCGCTCGACCAGTGCCGCGGATGGGAGACCGAGCTTCTATCCGCCGGCGCGGACGGCCACACGGCCCGGTGCTGGCGCCACGAAGAGACACGAAGGGAGGATGCATGGCCGGAGCAGAGCTACGGATCGGCGTGATCGGGTGCGGGAGGTGGGCGAACTGGGCGCACCTCCCCGGATGGACGCGCGACGAGCGCTGTCGCGTCGTCGCCGTGTGCGACGTCGATCCCGACCTGGCCCAGGCGGCTGCCGACAAGTTCGGGGTCGGCGAGGCCGTCTCGGACTCCCGCAGCGTGATCGAGCGCGATGACGTCGACGTCATCGACGTCGTGACTGGTGACGAGGAGCACTTCACGCTCACGATCGCCGCCCTCGAGGCCGGCAAGCACGTGCTCTGCGAGAAGCCCGTGGCCCACGACTACCGCGACACCCTGCGGGCGCGCGATTTGGCGGCGTCCAACGGCCTCGGCACGAAGGTGGGGTTCACGTTCCGCTACAGCCCGGCCGTCCGGTACATGAAGGAGCTCATCAACGAGGGGTTCGTCGGGACGCCCTACATCTACAACGCCTACGAGCAGAACTCGCAGTGGATCGACCCGCAGACGCCGCTTCGGCAGGTCGCGCCCAACCCCGGGGCCGATCGGATCGCCGTCTCCTCGCTCGAGGGCTACGGCGCGCCGGTCATCGACCTGGGGCACTGGTTCATGGCGTCTGACCTGACCGCGGTCGTCGGCGTGCTCAGGAACTTCGTGCCGGAGCGTATCATCCGCGAGACCGGCCTCATGACCCGCGCCAACATCGACGACGGCGACATCTTCATCGGCGAGTTCGCAAGCGGCGCGATCTGCTCGGTGCAGTCGAGCTTCGTGACGGTTGGGAACTACCCCGGAATCGAGGTGCGGGTGTACGGCAGCGAGGGGGCGCTGATCGCCCGCCTGGTCGAGGAGCACGGGATCGCCGAGACGCTGAAGTCGGCGACTCCGGACGCCGTCGAGTTCGACCCCGTCGATGTCCCGGAGCGGCTCTACCCTCCGGGCGGGTCGGTGCGCGAGGACTGGCCCACGCTCTACTACTCGAACCTGACCGCGAACTTCGTCGACGAGATCCTGGCGGGCCGCGAGAACGAGGGCGGATTCGCCGACGCCGCCTGGGTGCAGGAGGTCATCAACGCGGTCGAGCGCTCCCACCACGAGCGCGGGTGGGTGGGGTTGCCGCTGGAGGCGTAGGGCGGGACCAGGTCCAAACCGCCGTGGCGGCCTCGCGGGGGGACCATGTCCACGCCGCCATCGGCGACCCGAACGTGGTGGACCAGGTCCAGGAAGGCCCCGGCCGGCTCGGGTTGGACCAGGTCCAGCCGCACGACCGGTTTCGCCAAACTTCAGACTCGCGAGATCAGCGCCGGCGAGGCGATCCAGATCGTGAAGACCAGCGCCTCGAAATGCGGCTCGGCGCTTCCTTCGCAGCTATGGCCGCACGACGCGGCCCTCGCGAGCCGAGGCGTAGAGCGCGTCAATCGTCCGCATGTTCCAGAGCGTGTCCTCGTGCGAGACAACCTGGGGCTGTGTGGCTTCCAGGACACACCGTGCGAAGTCCTCTACCTCGAGCCGGTACTCGTCGTCGCCGCTTACGGCCACCGAGCGCGTCTGCCCGTCGGCGTCGGTGCACTCGATAGCGACGTCGCCGCTTCGCAGGACGAACGCTTGCGGAACCGTGATCGAGCCCTCGGTCCCGAGCACCTGCACCTCGTGGCGGTAGGGCTGCGAGAGGCTGCTCACGAACTGGGCCGACTGCCCTGAGCCGAAGTCGAGGACGCCGAGGAAATCCTCGTCGACACCCTCCGGGCTCGGATGCGCGATCCCCGTGGCGGCGACGGGCGGGCGCCCGATCAGCCACCGCGAGACGTTCACGCAGTAGGCGCCGACGTCGTAGAGCGATCCTCCGCCGTACTCGGGCCGGCGGCGGATGTTGGCCGGGTCGCGCACGGTGAACGTGAAGACGGCGCGCACGGTTCGCAGCTCGCCGACCGCGCCCTCGCGAAGCAGTCGCCGCACCGCCGCCCACTGGGGGTGGAAACGGTACATGAACGCCTCCATCCACACCACGCCGCGCTCGGTGCAGATGTCGAGCATCTCCGCCGTCTCCCCCGCGTCGATCGCCGCCGGCTTCTCGCAGAGAACATGCTTTCCGGCGTCGGCCGCCCGCTTTGACCACTCCGCGTGCAGATGGTTTGGCAGCGGGATGTAGACGGCGTCGACGTCGGGATCGGCGAGCAGCTGCTCGTAGGAGCCGTGCAGCCGGACGGCATCTCGAAGCGGGACCCCGGACGCAGTGGCGAGGTCGGTCTCACGCAAAAAGGCCGCACCGGCCTCGCCCGAGCTCCCGAGCGCAACGAGCTCGGCGTTCTCGGCGGCGAGAATTGCCGGGATGAGGACCTTGCGGCCGATGTTGGCCGCGCTCATGACACCGATCCGGACATTCGCCATCAGGTACCCCCTCGCAGTCGGTCGCCGATCGTAGCGCCGGGCGAGCTCGGTGCCCAAGCGGCGGAGTGGAGCTCGTCCACCCCGCCGCTTCTGCGTGCGTCGGTTACGCCGCCTCGTGCAGGCTCAGGACGTCGGGCATCCTGGCCAGCTCGGCCAGGCCCTCGACCTCGAGCTGCCGCACCCTTTCCCGGGTGAGGCCGACCTCGCGCCCGATGACATCGAGGTTCATCGGATCGCCGCCCGCGAGCCCGTAGCGCAGCTCGAGGACGCGCCGCGTCCGCGGCGAGAGCCGGTCGAGCGCAGAGCGCAGAGCGTCCGCCCGGAGGTTCAGCGCGACCACGTCGTCGACGGGTTCGGCGTCGCCGTCCGGGAGCAGATCCCCGAGCTCCGTCTCGCCGTCGACGGCGGCCGGCTGGTGCAGCGAGACGGTGCTCGTCCGCACCTCGTCGAGCGCGTCGATGTCCTCGACGGCCACCTGGGCCTGCTTGGCGACCTCTTCGATCGTCGCGGCGCGACCGAGCCGCACCTCCGCGTCGCGGCGGGCGCGGTCGACCTTGCGCATCCGGTCATGGATGTGGACCGGCAGCCGGATCGTCCGGCTCTGGTTCGCCACGGCGCGCTGAACGGCCTGGCGGATCCACCATGTGGCGTACGTCGAGAACTTGAGATCGCGCTGCCACTCGAACTTCTCGACCGCGCGCACGAGGCCGAGCGTGCCCTCCTGGATCAGGTCGACGAACGGCACCCCGTGACCGCGGTACTTCTTTGCGATCGACACGACGAGCCGCAGGTTGGCCTCCACCATGTGGCGCTTGGCCGCCTCGTCACCCTGCTCGATGAGCCGGGCGAGCCGCTGCTCCTCCGACTTGGTGAGGAGCGGGGTGCGGCCGATTTCGGCCAGGTACAGGTCCAGCCCGTTCGTGGTCGCGGACGTGGCGTACCACTTCGGCGGAGCCTCGACCACGTCGGGCTCGGCCGCACGCACTGATACCACCTCGACGTCGAGCTCGTCGAGCTGGCGCCTGAGATCGGCCTCGTCTTCCTCTGTCAGGTCGAGACCTGCGATCGCCGCCTCAACCTCGTCCGCGTCCACGCTGCCACGGGCCTCCGCGTCCTCCAGGAGATCTCGTAGCGGTGTGTGGTTCATCACATTCATCTTCATCATCCTCTTGGTGCATGGCGTCCACGCAACCCGACCGGGTCCCGGACGCTGGGGTAGTTTGTGTAGACCCGGAGGGAGCCGGGCGTCGGGGCCCTTCCACAAGCCCCACGACTCCATCCACAACATCTAACGTGTGTCTCGTTCCAGGTATTCCCGTCTCGGCGTACGGGAACACGTCTCCCTTGACGGGACATTGGACGCCGGCACGACGACCGCGCTCGCGAGACTCGGCCTGCTCCCCACCAACCTCTCACCGAGCCGAGGGAAACGGTCGACATCGACTCGACAAGGGGGATCATGCACGTCCACCGGCGCACCGAGCGCGACCCGCGCTGGAATACCGTGTCGATCGTGGTCCAGGGCGCGATGAACGCGCTCGACCCGGTGATGCGCGTCTCCGACCAGATCGCGCCACGGCGATCTGGCTGCACGACCCGGGCGCCGACGACGGCTCGTGTGCGACGAGCCAGTGTCGGCGCTCGACGTCGCGCGGATCCCGTCCGGGTGCCGCTTCCACCCCCGCTGCCCGGTTGCATTCGACCGCTGCAAGACCGACGACCCGGCCGAGCTGATCGGAGTCGGCGGCAGCCACGCAGCGGCGTGCTGGAAGGTCGGCGGCTGACCCTACGGGGTCAGACCCCAATAGTCCGTGCTCGCACGTCGTGCGGCTAGCTCTCCTTGAGGACCGAGTACCACACCCGCTCGGCGACGTCCTTCAGCGCCTCGCTCGCCGCGGCCAGCCGGCGGTAGAGCTCGCGCCGGGCCGAGACCTCGTCCGGGTCGTCGACCCCGAGCAGGTCCGACATCGCCGCCCGGTAGATGCGCTCGACCCGCCGCTGACTCTCGAGCGCGGCGTCGGCTGCGGTGGTCGCGCGCAGGCCGTCGCCGAGCGCCGCGAACGCACCAGAGATGTGGCGCGTCCCCTCGGCAAGCGCCGCGGCCAGGTCGACCATCGGCCGATCCGGGGCCCGCCCCATGACCTCCGCCTCGCGCACGATGTTCTTCGCGCCGTTCATCACCCGGTCGAGACCGGTCGAGAGCTGGAACAGGTCCTCCGGCTCGAGCGGCGTCGAGAACGCCTCCGAGAGCGCGGCGCGCAGGTCGCGTTTGCGGTCGTCGGCAATGTGCTCGCACTCCCGCACCCGGGCGGCGGCGGACAGGTCGCCGCGAGCCCAGGCCGCGAGGGCATCGAGCCCGTCCACGGTCGCGGCCGTCTGGGCGCGGAGCGCGCCGAGGACGTCGGGGGAGCGTGGCAGGAACCATCGCGCCGACGTCATGTCACGCCCGTCCAGACCAGGCCGATGACGGCGCCGAGCGCCGCGGAAACCGGCAACGTCGCAAGCCACGCGAAGGCCATTGTGCGCACCACGGTCCAGCGTACATGCCTCCACCTGCGCCGGCCGACTCCAACGCCGATCACCGACGAAGCCACGACTTGGGTGGTCGATACAGGGGCGCCGACATACGACGAGGCGAGGATCACGGCGGACGATGCGGTCTGGCTCGAGAACGCGTCGATCGGGTGGAGGTGGAAGATGCGACGGCCGATGGTGCGGACGATCCTCCACCCGCCCATGGCCGTGCCGAGCGTGAGCGTCGCACCCGAGGCGACCTTGACCCAGAGCGGCACCGAGAGGGTGTCGAGGCGGCCGCCCGCGACCAGGAGCGCCGCGGTGACGCCCATCGCCTTCTGCGCGTCGTTGGCTCCGTGGCTGAAGGAGAGCGCCGCCGACATGACCCACTCGCCGGCCTGCACCGGCGCGTGGAGCCGGCGCGTCCCCCGGCGCAGCATCCGGCGGACGGCGCGCGAGGCCGCGATTCCAAACACGAGGCCCACGGCCGGCGACACCGCCAGGGCGATGAGGACGCCGAACACGCCGACCGGGTGCCAGCCGTCGAGGCCCCCCCAGTTGATGCCGTCGATGCCGGTCGTCACGACCGCTGCGCCCACGAGGCCCCCGACCAACGCGTGGCCGGAGCTCGACGGGAGCCCGAGCCGCCACGTCACGACGTTCCAGATGGTCGCACCCAGCGCACCGGCGCCGATGACCGCCACGCCGCTCGTCGCCGGCACCGTGACGATGCCCGCGATGGTGTCGGCCACCGCCGTGCCGACGAGCACCGCGCCGAGCATGTTGAAGACGGCCGAGAGCGCCACCGCCTGACCGGGACGGGCGCCGCGGGTAGCCACCAGGGTGGCGATCGCGTTCGCGGCGTCGTGGAAGCCGTTCGTCAGCGAGAACGCGAACGAGCACGCAACGGCCAGCGCCAGGGACATCGGCGGATGATCTCAGTCGAGCGCGGCGACGTGGTCGGGCACGTAGTGCTGCGTCGCGCGATCCGGGCGCCGGTAGCCGTCGTCGTTCTGGCGGTCGGGCAGCGCGACGGGCTCGGGCGTCCGATCGTGGTACGGGATGCGGCTCAGAAAGTGGTTGATGCAGTTCAGGCGGGCCCGCCGCTTGTCGTCGGCCTCCACGATGAACCAGGGCGACTCTGGGAGGTCGGTGTGCACGAACATCTCGTCCTTCGCGCGCGAGTAGTCCACGTAGTGACTGCGAGACTCGAGGTCCATCGGCGAGAGCTTCCAGCGCTTGCGCTCGTCCTTCATCCGCTCCTGGAAGCGCTTCAGCTGCTCCTCGTCGGATACCGAGAACCAGTACTTCGTGAGGAGGATGCCGTCCTCGATCAGCATTCGCTCGAACTCCGGGCATTGCCGCAGGAAGAGCTGGTGCTGCGCTGGGGTGCAGAACCCGAGCACCCGCTCGACGCCGGCCCGGTTGTACCAGCTGCGATCGAAGAGGACGATCTCGCCGGCTGCTGGGAGATGGGACACATAGCGCTGGAAGTACCATTGCGACTGCTCCCGCTCGGTCGGCGCCGGCAACGCGGCGATGCGCGCGTAGCGGGGATTGAGCGGCTGCATGATCCGCTTGATGCAGCTCCCCTTGCCGGCGGCGTCGCGGCCCTCGAAGACGACCACCACCCGGGCGCCCGCGTCGCGGAGCCAGTACTGCATCCGCGCGAGCTCGAGCTGGAGCCGATCCAGCTCGGCCTCGTACACCTTGTGCGGGACGCGCTCGACTTTCCCGTTATCGCGTGACATGGCCCGGGCCCGAGGGTAGCACCCGCTAGCCGGTTCCCAGAGACACCGCGGCCCTGGCCAGCTCCTCCACGTCGGGCACCTCGTCGTCGTCGTAGCGCCACGCGCCCTTGATGACGCCGTCGGCGTCGATCAGGAAGCAGCTCCGCACGGGTGTGTCGACGAGGCCGTCGAGCGTCCTGGGCGACGCCGAACGCGCGCACCGCCTCGCCGGTCCAGTCGGAGAGAAGCGGGTAGTCGAGCCACTGCTGCTCGGCCCACTTCTTGTGCGAGTACGGGCTGTCGCGCGAGACGGCCGCGATCCGGACGCCCGCGACTCCGAACACCGCGCTCCTGTCACGCAGGAGCCGAAGCTCGTTTCGTCAGGTGCCGGTCCAGTCGTACAGGTAGAACGCGAGCAGCAGCGGCCCCTGGCGCACGAACTCGCACAGCCGTACCGGCTCGACGTCGTTGCCAAAGAGCGTGACGTCGGGGACGCTGTCGCCGGGCGCGAGCACGCGCGCAGCCTAGACGGTCAGGCCGCCGCGTCAGCGTGATGGCAGGCGACCGCGTGCTCGCCGCCCTCGAGGGCCGGCTTCTCGGCCCGGCAGATGTCGGTCACCAGCGGGCAGCGGGTCGAGTACGGGCAGCCGGCGACCGCCGCCGACGCGATCCCCTCGGCCGCGCGCGGACGATCGCTGAGGCGCCGCTCGGCGGGGGACGTCCCCGGGATCGCATCGAGCAGCGCCCGCGTGTACGGGTGTCGCGGCGAGCGGGTGACCCGCTCGGCCGGCCCCTGCTCGACCACCATGCCCGCGTACATGACCGCCACCTCGTCGCTCATGCGCCGCACCACGTGCAGGTCGTGCGAGATCACGAGCAGCCCCACTCCGCGCTCCCGCTGGAGCTCGAGCAGGAGGTTCAGGATCTGGGCCTGCACCGAGACGTCGAGCGCCGAGGTGGGCTCGTCGCACACCACGAGCTCCGGGTCGAGCGCGAGCGCCCGGGCGATGCCGATCCGCTGGCGCTGCCCGCCCGAGAACTGGGCCGGATAGGCATCCGGGTCGATGCCGGCCATCCCGACGGAGTCGAGCAGCTCACGGATGCGCTCGGCGCGCCCGGTCCGCGCGAGCCCGTGGATGTCGAGCGGCTCGGCGACGACGTCCGCCACCGTGAACCGTCCGTCGATCGACTCGTACGGGTCCTGGAAGATCATCCCGATCGCCTTTCGGGCCGTGCGAAGCGCGCGCGCGGAGCGGCCGTAGGGCGTGCCGTTGAAGCGAAGCGCTCCGTCGCTCGGCCGTTCGAGGCCCACGATCAGCCGGGCGGTGGTCGACTTGCCGCATCCCGACTCGCCCACGACGCCCAGCGTCCTGCCGGGGTGCAGCTCGAGCGACACGGCGTCGACGGCGGTCACGCCCCCGAAGCGCTTCGTCACCCGGTCGAGCTCAACGATCGGAGCGCTCATCGGGGGCCTCCGAGCAGGTGGCAGGCGGCCTGGTGGTGCGGGCCGACGTCCATCGCCACCGGCACGACCCCGGCGCACGGCTCGTGGACGTAGGCGCAGCGGGGATGGAACGGGCAGCCGGGCGGGATGACCCCCGCCGGCGGCGCGCCCGCGATCGTGGCGAAGGGCGCCTTCGGGGGCGCCTCGGCCCCGCCGCGCACCGTCTCGAGGAGCGCCTGCGTGTAGGGGTGCGCCGGGCGGGCGAACACCTCCGCCGCCGGCCCCTGCTCGACGATCCGGCCGCCGTACATGACCGCGACCGTCCCGGCGATCTCGGCGACGACGCCCATGTCGTGGGTGATCCACAGGAACGTGACGCCGTGCTCGGCCTGGAGCGCCGCCGCCAGGGCCAGGATCTCGGCCTGCACGGTCACGTCGAGCGCGGTCGTCGGCTCGTCGGCGATGAGGAGCCGTGAGCGCAGCGCGAGCGCCATCGCGATCATGACCCGCTGGCGCATGCCACCCGAGAGCTCGTGCGGGTACATCCGGGCGACCTCTGCGGCCCGCTGGATCCCCACCTGCGCGAGCAGCTCGACCGCCTGGCGGCGGGCGTCCCGACGCCTGGCGCCCTCGCGCGTCTCGAACACCTCGGCCACCTGCAGCCCCGCGGGCAGCACCGGGTTGAGCGCTGCCATCGAGTCCTGAGCGAGGTAGCCGACCAGCCGCCCGCGCGCCCGGCGCAGATCCGCTCCGGTGAGGCCCGTCACGTCAACCCCGTCCACCCGCACCGAGCCGGCCGCGATCTCGCCGCCCGGAGGCAGGAGGCGGGCGACGGCCAGCGCGAGCGAGGTCTTGCCCGAGCCCGACTCGCCGACGATCGCCATCGTGCTCCCCTCCTCCACGGCGATCGACGCCTCGGTCACGGCCTCGAACGAGCCGTACTGCACCGAGACGCGCTCGACCTCGAGGAGCGGCGTCATCCGGACTCCTCCACCCGCGCCCGCGGGTCGACCAGCACACGGATGACGTCGGCCACGAGGTTGAAGGCGACCACGACGACGGCCGCGATGATGACCGTGCCCATGAGGAGCGGCCGGTCGAGCTCGTTGTAGGCCTGCTCCTGGAGCTCGCCGATGCCCGGCCAGGCGAACACGGACTCGACGAAGACGACGCCCGACAGGTAGATCGCGACGTCGAGACCGGCCAGCGTGATCACCGGCGAGAGGCAGTTTCTGATCACGTGCCGGCGCACGATCACCCGCCGGGGAAGCCCCTTCGCCACCGCCGTCCGCATGTACGGGGACGACAGGGCCGTACGCGTCGACTCCGAGACGACGGCGGCGTAGTAGGGCACGCCGAAGAGCCCGAGCGTCAGGGCCGGGAGGATCAGCTCCTTGGCGCTCGTCCCGCCCCCCAGCGGGAGGAGGTCGAGCCGGTAGGCGAAGACGACCAGCAGCAGGAACCCGAGCGAGTAGGTCGGGATCGAGAGCAGCACGACGTTGGCGGCCGCCAGGCCGCGGCTGCGGTTTCGGCGAAGGCCGTCCCACAGCCCGAGGCCTCCCCCCAGGATCAGCTCAACCATCAGGCCGCCGGCCGCGAGCACGGCGGTCGCCGGCAGCCGCTCCATGATCAGGTCCACCACCGGCCGGCGGCGGATGTACGACACACCGAGATCGCCCTGGGCCACATCCGTGACGTAGGTGACGAGCTGCGACGGCACCGAGTCGTCGAGGTGCAGGTTGGCGCGCACGGTCGCCAGCACCTCCGGCGACGCCCGCGGGCCCGCGATCCGGCGGGCCGGGTCACCCGGGAGCGAGAACTGAAGGATGAACGTCAGCAGCACGACGCCGGCGATCGTGACGAGGCCGAGGCCTGCGCGGACGATCAGATATCGAGCCATGACCTCTGGAGCGAGACGGCGCCGCGGCGCGAGAGCGACTCGCCGATCAGGACGAAGCCGAACACGATCACGACGACGCAGGCCAGCGGCACGATCAGGAGATGCGGCGCGTAGTCGATCGCCCCCTGGCCATCGGCCAGCATGTTGCCCCACTCCGGCGTCGGAGGCTGGATCCCGGCGCCGAGGTAGCTGAGCCCGGCGCCGACCGCCACGACCGTCGCGCCGTTGAAGGCGGCGATCGTGGCGATCAGGCTGGCGAGGTTCGGGAGGATGTGCCGCCTGATCACCGTCCGGCCGGGAGCGCCCATCGCGATCGCCGCCTCGACGAACGTCCGCCTGCGAAGCGCGAGCGTCTCGCCGAAGACGACCCTGGCCGTCCACGCCCAGTAGAGCGCGGTCACCACGACCGAGATGCCGATCACGCCCGTCCCGAGGACGCTGGCGAGCGCGAGGCCGGAGATGACCGTGGGCACGGCCAGGAACACGTCGGTGACCCGCATCAGCCCATGCTCGACCCAGCCGCGATAGAAGCCGGCGACGAGACCGACGATCACGCCGAGCCCGACCGAGGTGATGTTCGAGATGAACGCGATCTCGAGGCTCGCGCGGGCTCCGTACGCGACCCGCGCGAGCATGTCGCGGCCCAGCGCGTCGGTCCCGAGCAGATGGCCGGACGACAACACGCCGAGCGGCAGCCCCTCCGGTGTCAGGCCGTCGACGGGTGTCGCATACGGGTCGCCGAAGAGCGGCGCGAACACCGCCAGCAGCACGCCGGCACTGAGAATCGCCACCCCTGCGATGAACGTCCGCCGCGGCCAGGTGGCCGCGGACGCTTTACGTCGCGACCCAGAGGCGGTCGTAGTAAGCGCCGTAGACACCGGAGTAGTGGAAGTTCCTCAGGCGGTCGGGGTTACGGGCCATGATCCAGTTCACGTTCTCGCAGAAAACGCCCGCCGCGTCCTCGCCGACCGTGGCCTCGACCTGGGCGAGGAGCGCATTGCGCGCGGCCGGGTCTGTGGTGCCGCGGGCCTGGGCGGTGAGCCGGTCGACGTCGGCGTTCGAGTAGCCCGTGTAGTTCGACGACCCGCCGGTCTCCCAGTACTGGCTGATCAGGTCGATCGCCGTCGGGTAGATCGCGTAGTAGGTCGAGACCCATGCGTCGCACTTGCCCTTGATGCTGAGATCGTTGATGGTCGCGTACGAGGCCTGCTTCAGCGTGATGTCGACGCCGATGGCCTTCCACTGCTGCTGGAGCACCGCGCCGACCTGCGGCTCGGGGCTGTCGCTCACCCAGAGGGTCGCCGCCACCTGCGGCGAGCCGGCGTCGGCGAGCAGGCTGCGGGCCCGGTCGAGGTCGAGGGTGTACGGCTCGAACGTGCGCGCAGCCGGCGAGCACGTCCTTCGGGAACGGCGCCCCCCACGCGGTCGCCTCGCCGCCGGTCACCCGCTCGAGCTGCTCGCGATCGGTCGCCCAGTTCAGCGCCTGGCGCACGCGGACGTCACGAAACGCCTCGACGCGCGGGTGCATGTTGATCCATCGGTTTGCGAGGAGCGCCTGCTCGAAGCGGTACTTCTTGAGACGGTCGGACGCGCGCGTCTCGGCGAGGCTCTGGGCATTCAGGCCGTAGCCCATGAGATCGAGGTCACCGCGCTGCATCATGAGGAGCTGGACGCTCTGGTCGATCCCCCATCGGAACTCGACCTCGTCGAGGTACGGGAGCCCCTTCCAGAAGTAGTCGTCGAACCGGGTGAACGTGTAGCGCTGGCCCTGCGAGTCGTAGGTGCCGACCTTGAACGGCCCGTTCCCGACCGGGGTGTCTGCGAAGTCGGCGCCCAGCCGGTCGACCTCCTCCTTCGGCACCGGTGCCATGAACGGCTGAGTGAGCGCGTAGACGAACGTGATGTCGGGCTGGACGAGCTTGACGCGCAGGGTGTGGTCGTCGACCACCTGGACGCCGGTCAGCTCTTGGGCCTGTCGGCGGTAGAGCTCCTTGGCTCCCTCGATCGTGTAGATGTAGCTCGCCGCCCAGCTCTGCGTCTTGGGATCGAGCACCCGCTCCCAGGCGTACTTGTAGTCGGCGGCGACCACCGCGCGGCCATTGTGGAACTTGACGTCCTTGCGGAGCGGGATCGTGTAGACGAGGCCGTCGCCCGACACCTTCGGCATCGCGGCTGCGGCGTTCGGCCGCGGCGAGTTGTCGGTGTCGTAGGAGTAGAGCGGCGAGAAGAGCACGTTGCAGATCGCCTCCCACCCCGTGCTCGTGTAGGCGATGGCCGGGTCGTAGCCGTTGCCCTCGACGTCGAAGGCGTTCACGACACGGCCGCCACGGGTGCCGCCGGTCGCCGGCGGGCCGGGCACCGCGCCCGACACGGCCGCGCCGCCGCCTGAGGAGGCGGGCGGAAGCTTGGACGAGCTGCCGCCGCAGCCGGCCAGGTAGACGGCGAGCGAGCCCGACGCTGCGCCCTGCAGGAGCGTGCGACGGGTGACGCGGGGGTCGGCCACGGTGGCGAGATGGTACAAACCGCGCCGGTTGCGTGCAGGCCGACCCGCCCGGTAGCGTCCGCGGCCGTGATCGCCCCCTTCAGCAGCGAGGGCGAGTGGCTGCGCTGCCAGCTCCACTCGCACACCACGAACTCCGACGGCGAGGCGACCCCCGAGGGGCTGGTCGAGCACTACGTCCGGGCCGGGTTCGACGTGCTCGCGATCACCGACCACTGGCACATCACGGTCCAGGCCCACGACGAGCTCCTGCTGATCCCGTCGAGCGAGCTCTCGGCCAAGCTCGCGGGCCGGGGCGAGTTCGACGCCGACGTGCTGGCGTACGGGATCGACGTCCTGCCCGATCCCGCCGAGGAGTTCCCGTCGATCGCGGACGCGGCCGAGTGGATCGTCGCCCAGGGCGGCGTCGCGTATCTCGCGCACCCTTACTGGAGCGGCCTCCGGGCCGAGGACTACCTGGCGGCGCCGGCGCTCTCCGGCATCGAGGTGATGAACGGCGGATCCGAGCTCATGCAGCGAAACGGCCTGTCGGTCGTCCACTGGGACGACATCCTGCACCTGGGCGGGCGCTGTCTCGGGATCGCGACCGACGACTCGCACTACTCCGGCCAGGACAGCCGGCTGGCGTGGACGATGGTGCGGGCCGCTGAGCGGTCGCGCGAGGCGGTCGTGGCCGCGCTCCGCGACGGCAACTTCTACTCCACGTCCGGCGCGGCGATCCTCGGGATCGAGGTCGAAGGTGACGGCGTCGAGGTGCGGTCGGGGCCGGCGCGGTCGATCACGGTGCGGTCAGGGCCGTGGGACGGCTGCGGGGTGAACGCGGCGCCGCTCGCGATGAACTGGCGCGGTCAGGTGCTCGAGCGGCGCGACGACGGCGCCATCACCCGGGCCCGGTTCGAGCCGCCCGAGTACTGGAAGTGGGGCCGGGTCGAGGTCGTCTCCGCCGACGGCTCACTCGCCTGGTCGAACCCCTTCGCCGTGGGCTGAGCCGCCCGCGGTACCGTGCGACCGTGGCACGGGACCCCGAGATCGCGATCCGGCTGAGGGGCGTGACGAAGCGCTTCGGCCCGATCACAGCCGTCGACGGCCTCGACCTCGACGTCCCGGCGGGCACGTGCGTTGGCCTCCTGGGCCCGAACGGCGCCGGCAAGTCCACCACGATGAAGATGCTGACGGCGCAGGCCATCGCCGACGAGGGCCAGCTCGAGGTGCTCGGCTACACCCTCCCGCGCGAGTCGAAGCAGGCCCGGGCCGAGTGCGGCGTCGTCCCCCAGCTCGACAACCTCGACACGACGCTCACGGTCGAGCAGAACCTGTACGTGTTTGCGTGGCTCTACCGGCTCGGCCGCGGCGAGCGCCGCGCGGCAGTCGAGCGGGCGCTCGAGATCGCCAACCTGAACGCCCGCCGCGACACGCGCGTCGACGAGCTCTCCGGCGGGATGCGGCGCCGGCTCCTGATCGCCCGCGCGCTCGTGCACCGCCCGCGCCTCGTGCTGCTCGACGAGCCGACGGTCGGGCTCGACCCGCAGGTGCGCCAGGAGCTGTGGGCGCTGATCGACAGCCTCCGCACGGAGGGCGTGTCGATCCTCATGTCGACGCACTACATCGAGGAGGCCGAGCGGCTGGCAGACACCGTGACCATCATGGCCGAGGGGCGCGCCGTCGTCACGGGCCGTCCGACCGACCTCGTCGCCGAATACGCCGGCCGCGAGGTGCTCGAGGTGTACGGACCGCCAACGAGGCTTGCCGAGGTGGAGCAGACCGCGGTCGCCGGAGGCCTGCGGACGCGCCGCACCGGGACGAGCGTCGCGGTGGTCGGGATCGAGGACGCCAACGGGTTCAGCCACGACGGCGCGCGCCGGCCCGCCAACCTCGAGGATGTCTTCGTGCTCCTGACCGGCGAGGACATCGAATGACCGTGCAGACGGTCACGCGGCGCCTGCACCGGCTCGAGCGACCGGCCCTGGCCGGCGTGCTCTATCGCGAGATCGTCAACTTCTCGTCGTACTGGCGGTCGGCAACCTTCTCGTCGACTGTGGAGCCCACCATCTACCTGCTCGCGTTCGGCTTCGGGTTCGGCTCGCTGGTCTCACGCGTCGGCGGGTACGACTACGTCGAGTTCGTCGGCACCGGGACGGTTGCGACCGCCGTGCTCTTCTCGAGCGTGTTTCCCGCGATGTTCTCGACGTTCGTGAAGCACCGGTTCCAGCGGACGTACGACGCGATCCTGGCGGCGCCGGTCGACACCGAGGAGCTGGTGACGGCGGAGGCGCTCTGGATCGGCATGCGCGCCGGGGTGTACGGGTGCGCCCCGCTTCTGGTGGCAATCGCGTTCGGGCTTCCCCCGCGGCCGCAGATGATCGTGGTGCCGTTGATCGGATTCGTGGCCGGCTACGGATGGGCCGGATTCGGGATCACGGTCGCGGCGACGATGAAGTCGATCGACAACTTCAGCTACGTGATCAGCGCCGTGATCACGCCGCTCTTCCTGGTGGCGGGCACGTTCTTCCCCATCGCCGGCCTGCCCGAATGGGCCCAGCACCTCGCCCAGCTGAACCCGCTCTACCACACGGTCCAGCTCGTGCGCCACGCGGCGTTCGGCTTCGAGATCGGATCCGACCTGGTGCATTGGACCGTGCTCGTGGTCTTCGGGCTGATCACCTGGCGCGTGGCGATCTGGCGGATGACCGCCAGGCTCGTGATGTGACGATATGCTCGCCGAGGCATGGGTGACGGAACGCGCGAGAGCCCCTGGGTGCTGAAGACGCCGGCTCGCTCGCCCGACAACCGGGTCGGCGGCTGGTACGGCCTCAAGAAGGGGCCGCGCGGGCGGTTCGGGATGTATGTGCCGCCGCTCATGGCCGAGCTCGGCCTGGCGGAGGTCGAGACGAAGCCGCGCAACAACAGCATGCGCGCCCTCTAAGGCTCGCCCCACACCTCCGCCGCGGTCTCGGCGACCAGCCCCAGCTTGGCGGTCTCCTCGGCGACCGTGAGCGCGTTTCCCTCCACGGTGGAGGCAAAGCCGCACTGCGGTGACAGGCAGAGCTGGTCGATGTCGACGTACCGGCTCGCCGCCTCGATCCGGCGCTTCAGGTCGCCCTTCTGCTCCAGCTCGCCGCGCTTGGTCGTGACGAGGCCGAGCACGACCATCTTCCCCGGCGGCACGAACCGCAGCGGCTCGAAGCCGCCGGACCGCGCATCGTCGTACTCCAGGAAGAAGCCGTCGACCTGGAGCTGCGTGAAGAGCGCCTCGGCGACGAACTCGTAGCTGCCCTCGGCTGCCCACGCGGAGCGGAAGTTGCCACGGCACACGTGAGTCGTGACGGCCATCCCCTCGGGCCGGCCGGCAAGCGCCTCGTTGATGTGGCGGATGTAGGCCTCGTGCTGGTGCTCGGGGTCGCCGCCGATCGCCGCGGCGTGCTCGCGCTGGCGGGGGTCGTTCAGATAGGCGAGGCTCGTGTCGTCGAGCTGGAGGTAGCGGCACCCCATCTCGCCCAGCCGTCGCACCTGCTCGGCGTAGGCCGCCGTCAGGTCGGCCCAGAAGTTCTCGATGTCCGGATACACCACTGCGTCGATCGCGGCCCGCCCGCCGCGGTAGTGCACCATGCTCGGCGAGGGGATCGTGAGCTTGGGCGTGATGCCCGCACCCACGTGCTCGGTCAGGAAGCCGAACGCGTCGGCGAAGATCGTGTGGTCGAGCCGGACGCGGGAGGCGATCCGCATCGAGGGCGGTGTGAACTCCATCGTGCCGTCCGCGTTTCGGAACTCGACCTTGAGCGTCGAGTCCATGACCTTCTCGACGCCGCCCAGCGCGTAGATGAAGTCCATGTGCCACGAGCCGCGGCGGAACTCGCCGTCGGTCGCGGAGCGAAGGCCCGCTTCGGCCTGGAGCCGCACCGCGCTCCGGACGGCCTCGTCCTCGACGGCCCGGAGCCGGTCGGCGTCGATCCGGCCGTCCGCGTGGTCGGCCCGCGCCTGATGGAGCTCGGGCGGGCGCAGCAGGCTGCCGACGTGGTCAGCCCGGAACGGTGGTGTGATCCGTGGCGCCATCCGGGAGGAAGGAAGGATACGCCGCGCCGGCCGTCGCCGGCTCTGCCGCCACGAACCACACGCACTGCCCCGCGAGCCGAAGGCCCGAAGCCACGAGGAACGCTCCCGCGCGCCGCCGCAACGGGCCAGGGACGCGGGGCGTTGGCCGCGCGTCGCGCCGCAGGCGGTCGATCCGCTCGGCGGCGATGAGTCGGCGGGCCGTGATGTCGGTCGGTTGGAGCATCGAGCACCTCTCGATCTGAACTATCTTGAGATCGAGATAGTAGCTCTCGAATACCTTGACGTCAAGAAAAATTGTGTCAAACTACCGGAAGATGGATCCGCCGCCCGAAGAGCACGACCACGTCGACAGCTTCCTGAGCCGGATCCACCTCGCATTCCCCGACCTCGACCTCGAGGTGGAGGGCATCGTCGACCGGATCGGCGGGATCAACCGCCGGCTCAACCGCACGCTCGACGAGACGCTCGCGGAGTTCGGGCTCGACATGGGTGAGTACAAGGTGATGAACTCGCTCACACAGATCGGGCCACCGCACCGCAGCACGCCGGGGCGGCTCGCGAAGCGGATGGAGCTCTCGAGCGGGGCGATGACCAATCGGCTCGACCGGCTGGAGGAGGCCGACCTGATCCGGCGCCTGCCCGACCCGGAGGATCGCCGCAGCGTGATGGTCGAGCTCACGGACCATGGCAGGGAGACGATTCAGAAGGCGATCGGCGTCCAGGCCCAGAAGGAGGCGCTGATCGCCGCCGCCCTGAACCCGGGCGAGAAGAAGCAGCTGAACGGCCTGCTCCGCAAGGTCATGCTCGAGTTCGAGCGCCGCGAGCGCTGAGAGACGCGGCCGCGCGGACCGCGCAAAGCGGCCGTCACGACGCCGGGAGATACTTCAGCGTCACCAACCCGCTGCCGTACGACTGCGACCCGGTCAGCGTCAGCCCTTGCCGTTGCGGGAGACCGGCGAAGAGCGGCGTGCCGGCGCCGAGAATGACGGGGACGATCGTGACGGTGAGATCGTCGATCAAGCCGGCGGCGAGGAACTGACGGATGAGCGCACCACCGTCGACGTAGATGCCGCCGCTTGCGACGACCTCACGCACGGCGGCGAGCATCCGCTCGGGCTCCCCGGTGACCGCACGCACGGTGGGCACGGCCGGATCGAGCCGACGCGAGGTCGCGATGAAGACCGGCGTATCGCCGAACGGCCACGGGCCATCCATCCCCAGCACCACGTCGTACGTGGTGCGGCCCATCAGAACCGCGCCGATCGCCGCCATGAAGTCGTCGTAGCCGTGATCCTCGCCGCCGCCCTCCGGGAGCCAGCTGAGATCGTCGCCCGGTCCCGCGATGAACCCGTCCAGCGATGACGCGATGAAGACGCGCACGGGCCCGCGTGCACTTGGCATTGGAGGAGCCTAGCCGCCCGAGGTGACCTGAGTGGTACCGTCATGAGGCCCACCCGGGCACCAACTCAACTGCGAGGAGAACGACCATGGCGTACGGCATCGTGCACGTGTTTCCGGGCGGTACGAAGGACCAGTACGACGCATCGATCGCCGCGGTGCACCCGAGCGACGGCAGCCTACCCGCCGGTCAGATCTTCCACGCAGCGGGCCCGTGCGCGGAAGGGTGGGCGATCACGGCGGTCCACGACTCCAAGGCGAGCTGGGACACGTTCCGCGACGGTACCCTCATGCCCCGCATGCAGGAGGGGATCCCGGGCGGGTTCGCGTCGCCGCCGAACGAGACGGCGTTCGAGGTGGACACGCTGGTGTCGTAGCCAGGCGGCCGCGATTTACAGGCGACCCGCCAGCCCCACATAGTTCTCGGCCAGCATCCGTGCCGCAGCCTCTGACCGGACCACGTAGCGAAGCTGCGCCAGCTGGAGCTGGAGGTCGAACGGATCCGCGTCGGGTGGGCGGTGGAGCATTGAGGTCATCCACCACGAGAAGTGCTCGGCCCGCCAGACCCGGCGCAGGCATGTGTCGGAGTAGGCGTCGAGCAGCGCCGTGCCGCCTGTCCGGTGCCGGTCGGTGATCGCCTCGGCGAGCAGCGTCACGTCCGAGATCGCGAGGTTCAGGCCCTTCGCGCCGGTGGGCGGGACGATGTGGGCAGCGTCGCCGGCCAGGAAGAGGTGGCCGTGGCGCAACGGCTCGACCACGAAGCTCCGCATCCCGGTGACGCCCTTCTCGAGTATCGGCCCGCGCCCGAGCGTCCAGCCCGGGACTCCGAGCCGCGCCTCGAGCTCGTCCCAGATCCGCTCGTCGGGCCACCCGCCGAGATCCTCGTCCGGTCGGCACTGGAGATAGAGGCGGCTGATCTCGGGCGAGCGCAGGCTGAGGAGCGCGAACCCGCGCTCGCTGTTGCAGTAGAGCACCTCGTCGTGCGACGGCGCCACGTCGGCCAGGATCCCCAGCCACCCGTACGGGTACTCGCGCGAGAACTCCCGCAGGACGCCCGCGGGGATCGTCGCGCGGCAGACGCCGTGGAAGCCGTCGCAGCCCACGACGAGGTCGCACTCCAGCTCCTGCGCGCGGCCGTCGTGCTCGAAGGTGATCCGGGGCCGGTCGGCGTCGATGCCGTGCACGGCGACGTCGCCCACCTCGAAGAGCAGCGGCTCGCCCGCGGCGAGACGGAGCCGGATCAGATCCTTCACGATCTCGGTCTGGCCGTAGACCACGATCGACGCCCCGCCGGTCAGATCGCTGATCGGGATCCGATGCCGCTCGCCGTCGAACTGGAACCCGATCCCGTGGTGGACGATGCCCTCCCGGCCCAGGCGCTCGCCCGCGCCGGCCCCGGCCAGCGTGTCGACCGTGCCCTGCTCGAGGACGCCGGCCCGGAGGCGGTGCTCGACGTAGTCGCGGCTCCGCGACTCGAGCACCACCGACTCGATTCCCTCGGCCCACAGGAGTTGTGCGAGCGTCAGCCCGGCGGGCCCGGCGCCGACGATGCCCACCTGTGTACGCATCAGCCCTCGGCCTCGGCGTCCATCACGCGCTGTGCCACCGCGAACGCTGCGTTGGCCGCCGGCACGCCGCAGTAGATCGCGCTCTGGAGCAGCACTTCCTTGATCTCGTCCCAGTCGAGGCCGTTTCGGCGCGCGCCGCGGATGTGCAGCTCGAGTTCGTGCTCCTGGCTCAAGGCCACCATGGCCGCGATCGTGATGCAGCTCCGCGTGCGCCGGTCGAGGCCGGGCCGCGTCCAGATCTCACCCCAGGCGTAGCGGGTGATGAGCTCCTGGAACTCCTTCGTCAGCTCGGTCGCCCGCGCGGTCGCCGCGTCGACGTAGGCATCGCCGAGCACCTCGCGGCGAACCTTCATGCCGCGATCTCCGAGCGGCTCGCTCATGGCTCCTCCTCCGTCAGGTGGTCGAGCACCGCCCGGGTGAACGCCGCCGGCTGCCCGGCGCTGGCCAGATGGGCGGCGTCCTCGAGCACCGCGAAGCGCGCACCGACGATGCCTTCGGCGATCGCGCGGCCTTGGTCGGGCGGAGCGACCGAGTCCTCCGACCCCGAGAGCACGAGCGTCGGCGCGCGGATCCGGCCCAGGTGGGCACTCGCATCCCAGGCGGCGAGCGCCTCGCAGCAGCCCGCGTAGCCCTCTCGGTGGACGGCGCAGAACGCCTCCCGGAAGCCGGCCACGACCCCGGGGTTGGCCGCCGCGAACGCCGGGGTGAACCAGCGGCCGAGCACGACGTCGACGACCGCCTCGGTGCCACCCGCCCGAACGGTCGTGGCCCGTTCATGCCACCCGTCCGGCGTGCCGAACCGGGTCGCGGCGCACGCGATCACCAGCCGGTCGACGCGGTCGGCCGCGTTGGCCGCGAGCCACGTCGCAACCGCGCCGCCGAGCGAGAGACCGCAGATCGAGACCCGCTCGAGCCCGAGCCGGTCGAGCAGCTCGAGCGTGTCGCCCGCCAGCTCCTCGATGGTGTACGGGCCCTGCGGCGCGGGCGTGCCGCCGTGCCCGCGCTGGTCGAAGCGGACGAGCCTGAACCGCCCGGCCAGGGGGCCGACCTGCGGCTCCCAGAGCTCGAGCGCGCTACCGAGCGAGTTCACGAGCAGAAGGCCTCGCCCCGCGCCGTCGGTCCGATGATGCACCCTCACGTTCTGCCTCCATTCCAATCCGCGTACCGCCCGAGCGCGCGGTCGATCAGCGCCTCGGCGGAGCCAAGATAGGCGTCCGGGTCGAGCAGGGCATCCACCTCGTCGGTTGTGAGGCCGACGCGTCCGTCCGCGACGAGCGCCCACCGGAACGAGCCGGTCGCCGCCGCGTCGCTCACGACCTCATGTGCCGCCGCGCGCCCGAGCCTCGGGGCGAGCACCTGCGACACGCGCTCGGCAAGCACCATGCCTCCGGTCGCGTCGAGGTTCTGGCGCATCCGGTCGGCGTCGACCTCGAGGCCGGCGAGCGCTTCGGCGACATGCGCCGCCGCGCCGCCGGCGCATGCCAGTGCTCCGGACAGCGCGGCCCACTCGGACTGCCACGCCCCGGCCGCGCGCTCGTGCTCCCCGTCGACCGCCGCGAGCAGGACGGAGGCGTGCCCGCGGGCCTGGCGGGCGCAGGCGACCGCGCGCACCGACGCGACCGGGTTGTGCTTCTGGGGCATCGTCGAGGAGGCCCCGCCCGCACCCTCGGCCACCTCCCCCACCTCGGTCTGCGAGAGCAGGACGATGTCGCCCGCGATCTTGGCCGCCGCGCCGGCGGTCGTTGCGAGCGCCGTGCCCAGCTCGGCGATCCGCTGGCGGTCGGCGTGCCAGGGCATCGCCGCCTCTGGCATGCCGAGCTCGTATGCGAAGAGGCGGGCGACCTCGAGGCCCCGGTCGCCGAGCGCAGCGAGCGTCCCCGCGGCACCCCCGAGCTGCGCGGCGAGGCGGTCACGGCGGATCCGCTCGAGGCCGTCGCGAGCATCCATCAGCGCGACCAGCCAGACGGCGCACTTCAACCCGAACGTGGTCGGAACCGCGTGCTGGAGGAGCGTCCGCCCGGCCATGACCGTCGAGCGATGGGCGCCCGTCAGCTCCGCACAGCGGGCTGCGGCGGCGCCGAGCCGACCGCAGACGAGCTGGAGCGCCCGCTTCGAGACGAGCATCGCTGCGGTGTCCATGATGTCCTGGCTCGTGGCGCCGACGTGGACGAAGGCGGACGCCCCCCCGCCGACCGCCGCGGCGAGCTCGCGGACGAGCGGCTCGACGGGATTGCCCGCGGCGCGGCCGGATTCCGCGAGCGCGGCCTCGTCGAAGAGCTCGGGCCGGCAGCGGTCGGCGATGGCTCGAGCGGCGTCCGGCGGGATCACGCCGGCAATCGCCTCAGCGCTCGCAAGCGCCCGCTCCGCCTCGAGCAGCGCGGCGAGCCAGGCCCGGTCGGACACGGCGTCGCGCAGATCGTCGGGCACCAGGATGTCCTCGAACCCGCTCACAGGACGAAGAACGTGGTCTGGCCGTCACCCTGCAGGCGGATATCGAACCGCAGACCGTCGCCGTCCGGGTGCGCGACGAGCGTGGCGCGCTCCTCCGGGCCGAGCGCCGCGAGGACGGGGTCGGCGGCGTTCGCCTGCTCCTCGTCCGGGAGGTACATCCGCGTCAGCACCGGCTTGAGGAGCCCGCGCGCGAAGACCAGGAGCGCCAGGTGCGGCGACTCGGGGCTTCGGCCCCGCCGCGGCCGCCCCGAGACCAGCCGATAGGCCCCCTGGGCGTCTGTGCCGGAGCGGCCCCACCGCCCGCCCGAGCTGTCCCAGGCCTCGACGACGGCATCGGGCACCGGCCGCCCGTCGCCGTCCAGAACGCGGCCGGCGATCGCGATCGCTCCGTCGGCCCCCTCGGGAACGAGCTCGTGCTGGGGCCGCGCGCAGAGCCCGATCGAGTAGAACGGCCCGACCGTCTGGGACGGTGTCAGCTCGGCCACGGCTCAGTCCTCCATGGGCGTGGCGTGTCGGCCGCCGAGGACGACATCGAACCGATAGCCGAGTGCCCACTCCGGCGTCGTCGTCTCCCAGTCGAACGCGCTCACCATCCGCATCCGCGCCGCCGGGTCGTGGATGGACTGGAAGATGGGGTCGAAGTCGAACAGCGGATCGCCCGGAAAGTACATCTGGGTCACGAGCCGGTCGGTGAACGCACGCCCGAAGATCGAGAGGTGGATGTGCGACGGGCGCCAGGCGTTCGGATGGTTCTTCCACGGGTACGCACCGGGCTTCACGCTGACGAACCGGTAGCGGCCGTCCACGTCGGTGAGGCAACGGCCGGCGCCCGTGAAGTTGGGGTCGAGCGGCGCATCGTGCTCGTCGTTACGGTGCCGGTACCGTCCCGCGGCGTTCGCCTGCCAGATCTCGACCAGCGCCCCGGCGACCGGCCGGCCGTCCGAGCCGAGCACGCGCCCGGTGACGGTGATCCGCTCGCCGAGCGGCTCTCCCTCGTGCTGCCTAGTGAGATCGGCCTCGGTCGCGGCGACGTCCCCGTCGCCGAAGACCGGGCCGGTCGGATCCGCGAGCGCCTCGGGAAGGAGGACGAGCCGCTCGGCGGGAGCGCGCTTCACGCTCGAGCGGTAGTCGGGATCGAGATAGCGAGGGTCGCGCCCGCCCCGGTCGGAGTCCTCGACGCGGATGATCCGCCCGTCGCTCATCCGCTGCGCCCGTCGAACGTCTTCAGCGCGCGCAGGGCCTCGAGCTCCTCCGGGGTCGGCGGCGCACCAACCGCGACCCGCTCGGCGGCTCGCAGCTCCCATCCCGTCGCCTCACGCACGCGCTCGACCGTCACGTCCGGATGGAGCACGGTCAGCGTGAGCTCGCAGGTCGCGGGATCGGGCTCGAGGATGCAGAGGTCGGTGATGACGGCCGTCACGCCCTTGCCGGTGAGGCCGTCGCGCTCGCGCGCGCCGGGGCCGTTGCCGTACCCGACCGTCGTCACGAAGTCGAGCTCCTTGACGAAGGCGCGCGGCGTGTGCTGGAGCATCACGAGCGTCTCCCGGCACGACGCCGCGATCTCGGGCGCGCCGCCGCCGCCGGGCAGGCGCACCTTCGGGCGCCCGTAATCGCCGATCACCGTGCTGTTGAGATTTCCGAAGCGATCGATCTGAGCGGCGCTCAAGAACCCGACGTCGA
This sequence comes from uncultured Actinomycetes bacterium, assembly GCA_963709425.1. Classification (GTDB taxonomy): domain Bacteria; phylum Actinomycetota; class Thermoleophilia; order Gaiellales; family JAICJC01; genus JAICJC01. The sequence continues at coordinate 745,597 of CAVPWG010000004.1, forward strand.
TCCGGCCGCCCTGAAGCCAGTAGGCGAAGATCTCGGGGACCGACACGACCGCGTCGGCCGTCTCCGCAAGCTCGCCGTCGCCGATCGAGAGCGGGAGATGGTGGGGCTTGGCGCCGATCGTGCCGCTCTCGTAGATCAGCACGCAGTTCGGGGCGTGGGTCGCCCGGGCGAGGTTGGCGGCCCGGCTGGGCAGGCCGATGCCGACGAAGCAGACGGTGCCGTCCGTGAGGCGGCGCGCGGCGGCCACCGCCATCATCTCTGCCGCTGTGTAGCCGTTCACGGTCACGCCGTGGCCGCCTCCGCGAGGCTCGCGCGGTACTCCTCGACCCCGGCCGTCTCGAGCACGTGCCTCCCCATCCAGGCCCGGAACCGGTCGCGATCCCGGCTGATCGCATCCCAGGCCTGGTAGAAGCCGTTGTCGCGGTCGTAGTAGCCGTGGGCGTAGGACGGGTGCGCGCCGCCGGGGGCCGCCGCGACGGCGGTCACCGCCCAGCCGGGCAGCACGACCGCGCCGTGCACGGGGGTGAGCTCGGGGACGATCTCCTCGACGGTCACGATCGACCGCGAGGACGCGAGCACGGCCTCCTTCTGGACGCCGTTGATCCCCCACAGCTGCACGTTTCCGGCGGCGTCCGCGCGCTGCGCGTGGATGACGCCGACGTCCGGCCGCAGCGCCCGGACCGCGGCCAGCCGCTCACCGGTGAACGGGCACTCGATCCACGAGGCCGACGACGTGTGGGCCGGCAGGTCGGTGCCGGCGTACCCGCGCAGCACGCCGAACGGGAGGCTCGCCGCGCCGGCGGCGTAGGCCGCCGCCATGCCCGCGTGGGAGTGCTCCTCGATCGCGAGCGGGACGGGCCACCCGTGCTCGACCGCGTCCCGGAACCGGTGCAGCGACCCCACGCCCGGGTTGCCGCCCCACGAGAAGATGAGCCGGGAGGCGCACCCCATCCCGATCATCTGGTCGTAGATCACATCCGGCGTCAGGCGGACGAGCGTGAGGTCGCGCGCCCGCCGGCGGATGAGCTCGTGGCCGGCGGCGTGCGGGATCAGGTGCGTGAACCCCTCCAGCGCGACCGTGTCGCCGTCGTGGACGAGCTCCGCCACCGCCTCCGAGAGCGTGACGACCTCAGCCATGGGCCGGATCCCGACCCATCAGAACGGGAACGGCCTCGTGCCGCGCTGCACCGTCACCCATTTGAGCTCGGTGAACTCGTCCATCGCGAACGTCCCGCCGAACCGGCCCCAGCCGCTGTCCTTGACACCGCCGAACGGCATCTGCGGCTCGTCGTGGACGGGCTGGTCGTTCACGTGGACGATGCCCGACTGCAGCTTGTCGGCCAAGGCGAGGCCGCGGTCCGGGTCGCCCGTGAGGATCCCGGCCGCGAGGCCGTAGCCGGTGTCGTTGGCGTGCTCGACGGCCTCCTCGGCGCTGTCGACGATCTCGATCGACGCGACCGGGCCGAACGTCTCGAGCCGGGCAAGGTCGGAGTCGGGCGGCACGTCGGCCAGGAGGGTCGCCTGGTAGCACGTGCCGACCGCCTCGCCCCCGGCGAGCACACGCGCCCCGCGGCCGACCGCATCGTCGACGCGGCCCTTGACCGTCTCGAGCGCCTGCTCGGTGATGAGCGGGCCGATGATGGTGGCGGGCTCCCTGGGGTCGCCCAGCGTCAGGCCGGCGGTCTTCTCGGCGAGGCGCCCGACGAACTCGTCGGCGATGGGCCGCTCGACGATGATCTTGCGGGCCGACATGCAGATCTGGCCCTGGTGCAGGTAGGCGCCGAAGGCCGACGCCGAGACGGCGTACTCCAGGTCGGCGTCGGCGAGCACGATCAGCGGATTCTGGCCGCCGAGCTCGAGGACGACCCGCTTCAGGTTCCGGCCCGCCGCCTCGGCGAGCTTGCGCCCGGTCGCGGTCGAGCCCGTGAAGTTGATCCGGCGCACGTGCGGGCTCTCGACGAACTCGTCGGCGATCGGCCCGGCCTCGCCGCGCGCGTGCGTCACGATGTTGAGCACGCCCGGCGGCAGACCCGCCTCGGCGAAGATCTCGCCCCACACCAGGCCGCCGACGTACGGGGATTCCTCCGACGGCTTGAGCACGACCGTGTTCCCGAAGACGAGCGGCGCGGCGATCGATCGCGCCGAGAGGATGAGCGCCGCGTTCCACGGGGCGATCGCCCCGACCACCCCGACCGGCTTTCGCACCCCCATCGCGAAGGCGCCCGGCAGGTCGGACGGCAGGATGGTGCCGGTCGGCGCGTAGGCGGCGCCCGCAGCCTGGCGGAAGAGCCCAGGCACGAAGCCCATCTGGAACATCCCGAAGCCGAAGCTGCACCCGGTCTCGCGCGCGAGCCATTCGACGATCTCGTCGCTGCGGCCCTCGAGGATCTCGGCCGCTTTCAGGAAGATCCCCTGGCGCACGATCGGCGGTGACTGCGACCACTCTTCGAATGCGGCCGCCGCGGCCTCAACCGCGCTGCGGGCATCCGCGCGGTCGCCGGCCGGAACGTGGGCGACCACGTCGCCGGTGTACGGATCCGAGTCGTCGAACCGGCGCCCACCGCCGGGCTCGGCCCACTTCCCGGCGATGAAGTGCTGGCACTCGCGGACGCTGGTATCTGTCGCGCTCATCCCCTGACCTTTCGTTGCTCTGTCCCTCCGTCACCGCGCGGACCGCGCCGGGTGCCGAGGCGTGCAAGACACGAGCTTACCCGCCGTCGGGCGCCGCCGAGACCGACGCCGCCACACCCGACACCCCGTGGCGATCGACACGTTCCGGTGCCGCCGACATCCGGCCGCTTGTGTAGCGTTCGCCGCTTCGTGCTGCGCCCTGTGCTCATCGCCACGTCCGCGCTGCTTCTCGTCGCGCCCGCTGCACACGCGTCGGGGACGGGGCTGGCGCCCCGCGAGGTCCGCCTCGCTCCCGCGCCCACCGTCGCCTCGGTGGCGCTGCACCGTGCGCTCGCCATGCGCGGCGTCCCGTACGTGTGGGCCGGATCGACGCCCGCCGGCTTCGACTGCTCGGGCCTCGTCCGGTACGCCTACCAGGGTGCAGGGATCACGCTCGAGCACTCGAGCTACGCCCAGTGGGACGCCGGCCGCCGCGTCCACCGGCGCGACCTGCGGCCCGGCGACATCGTCTTCTTCGGCCCCGGTCACGTCGGGCTCTACGTCGGCGGCGACCGCTTCATCCACGCACCCGAGACCGGCCGCGTGGTGTCGATCAACCGCATCGACCGTGGCTGGTACGCAGGGATGTTCTCGGGCGGCGTGCGCGTGCACGGCTCGCAGCAGCTCGTCCAGCGGTAGTCGGCGAGCGGGCCGGCGCCCCGACTCGCGTTCGACTCAGCAGAACTCCTCGGCCGCGCCGCCGGCCCGGCGCGACAGCAGGCCGTCGGCGCCGATCTCGTAGAAGCCCATCTGGCCCAGCCGCGGCGAGTAGGCGTGGATCGACGTCGCCGGGACGGGCCCGGTCTGGCTCACGTCGTGGATGTGCGACGCGCCGAACGAGAACGAGCTCCCCTCGCTGAACACGGCGGTCGCCGGTGCGACCGACCCGATGCCCAGCCGCCGCTCGGCGAGCGCTCCATCGACCACGGCGACCGCGCCACGGCTGCCGTCGTGGTCGTGGAACCCGGTGTCCTGGAGCCGCGACCAGCAGATCAGCCAGACCTCGAGGTTCTGGTCGAGGTGGAGCCGCGTGTAGAGGCGCTCGACGGACGAGTGCGCCACCCAGCCGCGCCACAGGCAGGGTCGTAGCGCGAGCGAACGGACCAGCGCCTCGAGCTCACGCCGGCTGTGCTCTCTGCCGTGATGGCGCTCTGCGAACCAGGCGTGGAGCGCCGGGTCGCCGGCCTCGATCTCGTGGGCGCCCTCGGGAGCGCGTGCGAACGTCGACATGAGTGATCAGCCCTCCTCGACCGTGACCGCGATGCGGTGCACGGCGTTTGCGCAGTAGCCGCCGGTATTTGCCGCGGGCCGCTCGGGTTGCGTTGCGCCGCGCCGATCGGTGGCGCGGACGGCGATGCGGTGGATTCCGGATGAGAGCTCCACCTCATGCTGCCAGAGCGCACGCGCGTAGACACCACGGCGCTCGATCTCCGCCACCTCCCATGGGCCGCCGTCGACACTGACCTCGACGCGCGCGACGCTGATCTCCCCGGCCCAGGCGGCGCCACGGACGACCACCGGACCCGGCCGGAGGCGCTCGCCGGTCGCTGGGCTCGTGATGAGCGCGTGCACCGAGAGGCGGTCGATGCGCGTGCCCGGCCCGTCGGCTCCAGGTTCACGCCAGCGGTAGTCGACCGCCTGGAACGGCCCGTCGAATGGGCCCGTGACGGCCCGGATCGACGTCAGCCACTTCACCGAGTCCATCGCGTACCAGCCGGGAACGATCACCCGGACCGGCCCGCCGAAGGCCACCGGGATCGGCTCGCCGTTCATCTCATGCGCGAGCAGGGTGTCGGGGTGGAGCGCCTTCTGGATCGGGAGCGAGCGGGCGTATGAGTGGACACCCGGGTGCTCGCGGGCTCCGCGGTCGGCCCCGCGCAGCACGACCTCGACGGCATCGTCGGCGATTCCGGCGCGGCGAAGGACGTCGCCGAGCGAGACGCCCGTCCAGACAGCCTCGGACACCGCTCCGATACCCCACGGGAGCCCGTCGCCCGGCCGGTCGAGCTCGGCACGCCTGTGCCCCGCACATTCGAGCACCACGGGGAGGGAGCGGTGCTCGAACGTGCGGAGCGTGACCGCCGGGATGACCATAGGCTCGGACATCGCGCCTCCGAGCGCGAGGGCCCATGTGTCCGGGTCGACCGGCGGGGTTGGAAAGTGATTTCGGCGGAAGTGCGCTGCGGTCGCGGGCCGGCGCTTCTCGAGCGCCGTGAGCGAGGCGGGAAGGTTGACCACCTGCTCGTTCCCGCCTATAAGTATATTGTCTATCGACATTGTTGGGTATATTCTACGGGCGTGCGCCGAGGCGGTCAACTCGCTTAACCGCAGCCCAACAGATGCCGGGCGCTCAGACCCCGCCGAAGTTGAGCCGGCAGCTCAGGAGGTACGGCAGCCCGCCGTCGGCCACGCGCCAGATGTTGGCGTGGCCAAGACGCCGCAGGATGGTGGCGGCCGTCGCCGCCCGGCGCCCGTCGGTGCAGGCGACGACCACGGGCGTCTGTGGGAGCAGCGGCGCAGCCGCCACGACGGAGCGCAGCGGGACGTGCAACGAGCCGGGGACGTGCCCGCGCACCCAGTCCTCGTCGTCACGCGCATCGACCAGGACGGCACCGCCAAGCTGGAGGTCGTCGACGATGCGCTCCGCCGCCACGGCGTGCTGGTGCCGGACGGCGTAGCCAGCGGCCCGGTACGCGTCAACGCCGCCCGCCAGGATCCCGCCGGCAGCCCCGCACCCGGCCCGTTCGAGCATCACGGCCAGGGTGAGCGACTCGACATCGGACCCGGCGACAGCGATCGCAGCGGGATCGCGGCCCACCGCCGCCCTCACCCGGGTGGCGAGCCCCCCACCGGCCATCGGGACGTTGACGGAGCCCGGCAGATGACAGGCGTCATACGCTTCCGGAGAGCGTCCGTCGATGACGAGAGCCCCGTCGGCGAGGGCGCTGTGGACGTCGTCAGCGTCGAGCTCCGCGGCGGTTCTTGGTCTATTCTCCAGTTTATCCATCGTCATGATGGAGATACTACTCCGCGGTCGGCACCGAGGCATCAGTACTGTTTGGAGCGATGCGCCGGGACATCCATGCCGCGGCTGCCGGGGCGGTCGCAGCTGCCGCCTGGATCGCCGCGGAGCCGGCCATCCGGCGTGCGGTGGGCGGGACCCACCGCGAGCTGCGGCTGATCTCCGGGCTCGTCTCGCCCGCGCACGGCGGCACGAGCCTCGGCCTGGCCGTCCACCTGGCCAACGGCGCGGCGTTCGGGGTCGCGTTTCGGCGCCTCGGCGGACACGGCATCCGCCGCGCCGTGCTCGCCGCCCAGACCGAGAACGCCGTCCTCTGGCCGGGGATGGCGATCGCCGACCGCATCCACCCGGACGTCCGCTCCGGCGGGTGGCCGAGGCTGCTCACCGATCCCGGGACGATCTCGCAGGAGATCGGCGGGCACCTCGTGTTCGGGGTCGTGCTCGGCGCGCTGATCCGGCGCCCGAGCTGAGGCTCGGCTTACACGCCGACCGGGTGCCAGACGGTCTTCATCTCGAGCATCGGCTCGATCTCCCACAGGCTCTCGCCGGCGGGCACCCCGCGCACGACACGCTTCACGTTCCCCGCCGCCAACCGCTCCAGCTCGGCGACGTCGCCGATCGCCCCGGTCAGGTCGATCGCGTTCACGTCGGCGTGGCCGGCGAGGATCGGCGCCAGCTCGCTCCTTCGCCCGGTGAGGATGTTGAGCGCACCGCCCGGCATGTCCGAGGTCGCGGCCGCCTCGGCCAGCTCGATCGCGGCCAGCGGGCTTGACTCCGACGCCACCGCGACGACCACGTTGCCGCTGACGAGCGCGGGCAGGACTCGCGAGACGATGCCCTCGAGCGCCGGCTCGTCGGGCGCCAGCGAGGCGACGACGCCGGTCGGCTCGGGCACGGTGAAGTTGAAGTACGGCCCGGCGACCGCATTGGCTCCACCCAGCGCCTGGGCGAGCTTGTCGGCCCAGCCCGCGTACCAGACCACCCGATCGATCGAGCGATCCACCTCGGCGCCGCCGCTGCACACGGCCGCCAGGTCGGCCGCCCTGGCTTCCATCATCTCGGCCAGCCGGTAGAGCACCTGGCCGCGGTTGTAGGCGGTCGTGCCGGACCAGCGCGGAAACGTCACGCGCGCCGCGCGGACAGCGTCGCGGGCGTCCTTTCGCGATGCGAGCGCCACGTTCTGGCCTTCGGCCACGAACGTGCGGCCGGACTCCGACCGCGGGAATGCACCCCCGATGAAGAGCTTGTAGGTCTTCTTCACCGGAAGCCGGCTCATCCGTCGAACCCCAGGTAGGCCTCGAGCCCGTGGCGGCCGCCCTCGCGGCCGAAGCCCGATTCCTTGTAGCCCCCGAACGGCGAGGCCGGGTCGAAGCGATTGAACGTGTTCGCCCACACCACCCCGGCGCGCAGCCGCTCGGCCATCCACAGGATCCGCGAGCCCTTCTCGGTCCACACGCCGGCGGAGAGGCCGTAAGCCGTGTTGTTGGCCTTCTCGATCGCCTCGGCCGGGGTGCGGAACGTCATGACGGAGAGCACCGGGCCGAAGATCTCCTCCTGCGCGATCCGGAAGCTCTGGGCGACGTTCGTGAAGACCGTCGGCGGGAACCAGAACCCGCGATCCGGAAGCTCGCATGCCGGCTGGAAGAGCTCGGCGCCCTCGGCCCGGCCGCTCGCCACGAGCTCCGTGATCCGATCCAGCTGGGCGCGCGAGTTGATGGCGCCGATATCCGTGTTCTTGTCGAGCGGGTCGCCGAGCCGCAGGGTGGCGAGGCGGCCCCGGAGCTTACCGATCAGCGGCTCCACGATCGACTCCTGGACCAGCAGCCGCGATCCCGCACAGCACACGTGGCCCTGGTTGAAGTAGATCCCGTTCACGATGCCCTCGACCGCCTGGTCGAGCGCGCAGTCGTCGAAGACGATGTTCGCGGCCTTGCCGCCCAGCTCGAGCGTGTGCGGGACGCCGCGCCCGGCGAGCTCGCGCTGGATCGCCTTTCCGACCTCGGTCGAGCCGGTGAACGCGACCTTGTCGATGCCCGTGTGCCGGACGAGCTCGGCGCCCGTCGACCCGTCGCCCGTGATGATGTTGACCGCTCCGTGGGGCAGCTCGGCCTGGCGGCACACGTCGGCGAAGATCAGCGCAGTGAGCGGCGTCGTCTCGGCCGGCTTCAGGACGACCGAGTTGCCGCACGCCAGCGCCGGCGCCACCTTCCACGCCAGCATGAGCAGCGGGAAGTTCCAGGGGATGATCTGGGCCGCGACGCCGAGCGGCCGCGGCTGCCGGTTCGGGAAGGCGTACTCGAGCTTGTCCGCCCAGCCGGCGTGGTAGAAGAAGTGCGCCGCGGCGAGCGGCAGGTCGACGTCGCGCGACTCCTTGATCGGCTTTCCGCCGTCGAGCGACTCGGCCACCGCCAGCTCGCGGGCCCGCTCCTGCAGGATCCGGGCGATGCGGAAGAGGTACTTCGCCCGCTCCGCCGGCCGCAGCTCCGACCACGTGCCGAAGCCCTCGCGGGCGGCGGCGACGGCGGTGTCAACGTCCTCCGGACCGGCCTGGGCGACCTCGGCCAGCGGCTCCTCCGTCGCCGGCGAGATCGTCGTGAACCACTCACCCGACCGGGGCTCCAGCGTCTCACCGCCGATGTAGAGGCCGTAGCGCTCCTCCAGCGGGACGATCGCCCGCGATTCAGGGGCTGGCGCATACGTCCAGTCCAGGCCCGTCTCCGCCGGCCGTGGCTCGAGCTCCGACACGTCAGTCGACGGTGAACCGGTCGGGGGACTCGTAGACGCCGGTCTTCTGCGTGCGGATCTGCATGAGGACGTCGTTCAGGAGCGACGAGGCGCCGAAGCGAAAGCGCTGCGGCGTCAGCCAGTCCCGTCCCAGGGTCTCGTGGAGCACGCACAGGTACTGGATCGCCTGCTTGGAGTGGCGGATGCCGCCCGCGGGCTTCATCCCGACGACCCGGCCTGTCTCGACGTGGACGTCGCGGATGGCCTCGAGCATGCACAGCGTGACGGGAAGGGTCGCGGCCGGGCTGACCTTGCCGGTCGACGTCTTGATGAAGTCGGCCCCGGCCGCCATCGCCAGGAGCGACGCGCGCCGGACGGCGTCGTAGGTCCCGAGCTCCCCTGTCTCGAGGATCACCTTGAGGTGGGCCGGGCCGCAGGCCTCCCGCACCTTCACGATCTGGTCGAACACCTCGGCGTGACGGCCCGAGAGGAAGGCGCCGCGGTCGATGACCATGTCGACCTCGTCGGCGCCGAGCTCGACGGCCGCCCGGGCCTCCGCCACCTTGAGGGCGATCGGCGACTGGCCTGACGGGAACGCCGTGGCGACCGATGCGACGTGGACGGATGACTCCCGCAGCCGCGCCCGCGCCTCGGCCACGAGCGTCGGGTAGACGCACACCGCCGCGACCGCTGGGATGCTCGTGTCGACCGGGTCGGGCCGCATCGCCTTGGCGCAGAGGGCGGCCACCTTGCCCGGGGTATCCGCTCCCTCGAGCGTGGTCAGGTCGATCATCCGCACGATCAGGTCGAGCGCCTCGAGCTTCGAGCCGCGCTTGATCGAGCGCTTGGCGAGGTCGGCGCTGCGCGCCTCGAGGGCGACGGCGTCGACCGCGCCGATCCGGGTCAGGCGCGGCTCGAACGGCTCGACCGCGCGGGCCGGCGACGTGGCCTCCTGCATGGCCAGGATCGTAGATCATCGGCGAAGGCCGCCAGGCTGCCGACAGGTGCGAGGCGGTGGTTGTAGGATTGCCCCGTTTTCTGACCCACCCATCTCGGGAGGCAATGTGAAGCGCCCACGCATCCTCGTGCTCGGAGCGCTCGCTGCGGTCGCGGCTGTCGCTCTCCTCGCCGCCGCCTGCGGAGGCGGCGACTCGGGGTCGTCGACACCAGCGGCCGGATCCGGAGGCAGCGGCGGCAAGGTGCTACAAGATCGGGCTCGTCACCGACATCGGCGGACTCGACGACAAGAGCTTCAACCACCTTGCCTTCGTCGGGATCCAGCGTGCGAAGTCGCAGCTCGGGATCGACTTCAAGGTGCTCGAGTCCCACCAGGAGTCGGAGTACGTTCCCAATCTCCAGTCGCTGGCGGCCGCGCACTATGACCTCGTGATCGCGGTCGGCTTCCTCATGGACGGCGCGATCAAGCAGGTCGCGAAGGCGTTTCCGACGACGAACTTCGCGATCATCGACGACGCGCCCACCCCGGCGCTGGCGAACGTCCAGGGGCTGCTGTTCAAGGAGCAGGAGTCGGGCTACCTGGCCGGCTACCTGGCGGCGCTCGAGTCGAAGACGGGCACCATCTCGACCGTCGGCGGCCAGAAGATCCCGCCGGTCGACCACTACATCGCGGGCTACATCGCCGGCGCCAAGGCGGCGAACCCGCAGGTGAAGGAGCTGAACGACTACTCGGACTCGTTCACCGACACGGCGAAGTGCAAGCAGCTGGCGCTGAACCAGATCTCGCAGGGCTCCGACGTGGTGTTCCAGGTCGCGGGCGGCTGCGGGCTCGGCGCGCTCAGCGCGGCCAAGGAGAAGGGCGTCTGGGGGATCGGCGTGGACGCCGACCAGGCCTACCTGGGCGACTACATCCTGACGAGCGCGATCAAGAAGGTCGACGTGGCCGTGTTCGACACGATCAAGCAGGTCGTCGACGGCACGTTCACGGGCGGCGGCGTCACCACGTTCGACGCCGCGAAGGGCGCGACCGGCCTCGGCGCGATCAACTCGGCCGTGGCAGCGGACGTCATCTCGAAGATCGACCAGCAGACCGCGCAGCTCAAGTCGGGGTCGATCACCCCGCCGGACACCGTTCCGTGATCGAATAGGCCGGAGGTGGGGGCCGGCCGGCCCGCCCCTCCGGCCTCCTGTGATGCACGAAACGCCTGACGCACCGCTGCTCGAGCTGCGAGGCATCACCAAGCGCTTCGGCGACCTGGTGGCGAACGACGGCGTCGACCTGGATGTCGGCCCGGGCGAGGTGCACGCCCTGCTCGGCGAGAACGGGGCGGGCAAGTCGACGCTCATGAACGTGCTCTACGGGCTGACGGCGCCCGACGCCGGCGAGATCCGGTTCGACGGCAAGCCGCTGCGCCTGCGCTCGCCGCGCGACGCGATCGACGTCGGCATCGGCATGGTGCACCAGCACTTCATGCTGATCCCGGTCATGACCGTGACCGAGAACATCGTGCTGGCGTCCGAGCCCCGCGAGGGGCCGCTGCTGGACTACGGCAAGGCGCACGAGGTCGTCCGCGAGCTCTCCGAGCGCTACGGCCTGGCGGTCAGGCCCGACGAGCGGGTCGAGTCGATCGGCGTCGCCCAGCAGCAGCGGGTCGAGATCCTGAAGGCCCTCTACCGCAGCGCCCGGCTGCTCGTGCTCGACGAGCCGACCGCGGTGCTGACGCCGCAGGAGACGCACGAGCTCTTCGGCGTGGTGCGGGCGCTCAGGGAGCAGGGCACGTCGATCATCTTCATCACGCACAAGCTCGGCGAGGTGCTCGAGATCGCCGACCGCATCACCGTGCTCCGCCGCGGCAAGGCGGTGGCGACCGTGCCGGCCACCGGGACGTCGCCAGCGCGAGCTCGCGGAGCTGATGGTCGGCCGCCCGGTGCTGCTGCGGGTCGAGAAGGGCGCGGCACAACCGGGCGAGACGCTCCTTCAGGTCCGCGACCTCGTCGTCCAGGACAGCCGCGGGCTCGATGCCGTTCGAGGGGCGTCGTTCGAGGTCCGCGCCGGCGAGATCGTCGGCCTTGCCGGCGTCGACGGGAACGGTCAGAGCGAGCTGGTCGAGGCGATCACCGGCCTGGCAACGCCGACGGCCGGCAGCATCGTGCGCCGAGGGCCACGAGATCGCCGGTCACGGCGCCCGGGCCAGCTTCGAGGCCGGCGTCGGCCACATCCCGGAGGACCGCCAGCGGCGCGGCCTCGTGCTCGACTTCTCGCTCGCCGAGAACCTCGGCCTCCGCGACGTCCGCCACCCGCCCGCCTCGCGCTGGGGTCTGCTCCATCCGCGCGCGATCGCCGAGCGCGCTCGGCGGCTGCTCGGCGAGTTCGACGTCCGCGGCGGCGGGCCCGGGACGCGGGCGGGCGCCCTCTCCGGCGGCAACCAGCAGAAGGTCGTGATCGCCCGCGAGATGTCCGGGACGCGCCGGATCCTGGTGGCGGCCCAGCCGACCCGCGGCCTCGACGTCGGCGCGATCGAGTTCGTGCACCGGCGATTGGTCGGCGTGCGCGAGCTGGGGTGCGCGATCCTGCTCGTGAGCTTCGAGCTCGACGAGATCCTCTCGCTCTCCGACCGGATCCTGGTCATGTACGAGGGCCGGATCGTCGCCGAGCACACGCCCGACGTGAGCGAGGCCGTCCTCGGCGTCGAGATGATGGGCGGCCGGAGCGCCGCCGCGATGTGACCGAGCGGGTCACAGCCTGGCTTCGGGCCAAGGCGCCGGCCGTGCTCCTGCCGCTCGGCACGTTGGTGCTGGCGTTCGCGATCGGCGGCCTCGTCGTCGCGGCCACAGGGCACAACCCCCTCGAGGCCTACAAAGCGATCTTCAACGGGTCCGGCCTGAACTACCTCCTACCGTGGACGTCCTCGGAGGACAAGGACTTCGCCGCGCTCAACCTGCAGCAGACGCTGATCCTGACCACGCCGCTCATCCTGACGGCGCTCGCGGTGGCGCTGCCCTTCAAGTGTGGCATGTTCAACATCGGCGGCCAGGGCCAGTACGTCGTCGGGATCGTCGCGGCGATCGTGGTCGGGTCGCACGGCGCGAGCCTCTCGACGCCGGTCCACCTGACGCTCTCGCTCGCAGCCGCGGCCCTGGCGGGCGCACTCTGGGGCGGGATCGCCGGCGCGATGAAGGCCGCGGTGGGTGCTCACGAGGTCATCTCCACCATCATGCTGAACTGGATCGCGATCTACGGCGCCCAGTACCTGTTCGAGCTGAACGGGCCGCTTCAGGGGCCGCTGCCCGACGTCCCTCAGTCGGCCGAGATCACCGACTCGTCCAAGCTGCCCGCGGTCTGGGGCGTCCTGCAGCCGCTGCACGCCGGCATCTTCCTCGCCCTCGCCGCGCTCGTCGTCTACGCCATCCTGATCAACCGCACCGTGTTCGGCTACGAGGTGCGCGCGGTGGGCCACAACGCTGACGCGGCCCGCTACGGCGGCATCCCGGTCGCGCGCAACTACGTGGCGACGCTGGCGATCGGCGGCGCCTTCGCGGGGCTGGCCGGCGCGTGCGACGTGCTCGGGTGGGAGTTCCACATCGTCACGAACGACATCGCGGTGAGCCAGGTGGGCTTCATCGGCATCGCCGTGGCGCTGCTCGGCCGGAACTCGGCGATCGGGATCGCGTTCTCGGCGCTGCTCTTCGGCGGGCTCCAGGTCGGCACGTCGTCACGGGCACTCGACCCGAGCGTGTTCCCGCCGCAGCTTGCCGGCAACCTGGCGATCATCATCCAGGGGCTGATCATCCTCTTCGTCGGCGCCCAGCTCCTGCTGGTGTACGCATGGCGGGCGCGGCGGCGCCGGCAGGCCGAGCCGCCGCCGACCACGGTCGTGGAGCCGACGTCGGCGTGACGGCGCTCGACCGCATTCCGCGCGGCGCCCGGGGCATCGCGATCCTGGGGATCGTGGTGGGGCTCGTGGGCCTCGAGCTGGCGCTCCCGCCGCTCCAGGTGCAGGCGGCCGCGGTGCCGGCCGTCCTCGGCCTGGCCGCCTTGGCGTGCGCGATCTGGGCCCTCACCCGCGACGAGCGCAAGCTCGGACTGTGGGCGCTCTTCGTCGCGATCGTGGCGACGGCCTTCGCGATCTGGGTGCAGGGCAAGAGCGACACGTCGACGGCCCTGGTCGTCAACTCCGGCCTCTTCGCGGCCACGCTCGTCTACGCGACCCCGCTCGCGTACGCAGCCCTGGGCGGCATCTTCTGCGAGCGGGCCGGGGTGGTGAACATCGGGCTCGAGGGCATGATGCTGACGGGCGCCTTCTTCGGGATCTGGGGCACGGTCTGGAGCGGCTCCTGGGTGATCGGCCTCGTCGTGGCGGTGATCGCGGGCGCCGCCATCGCGCTGGTGCACGCGGTGTTCGCGATCCACCTCCGATCCGACCAGATCGTGACCGGCACGGCGATCAACTTCCTCGCGGTGGGCATCACGGGGTACTTGTTCATCGACATCTACGGCTCCAACGGCACGCCGGCCTCGATCGACTCGGTGCCGAACGTGACGATCCCGGCGATCGACTCGATCCCGGGCATCGGCGGGGTCTTCGGCTCGCTCAACCTGATGATCTGGATCGTGTTCGGACTGCTCATCCTGACGCAGGTGATCCTCTTCCGAACGCCGACCGGCCTCCGCATCCGCTCGGTCGGCGAGCACCCGCGGGCCGCCGACACGGTCGGCATCCCCGTCTACCGGATCCGGTACGCGTGCGTCATCCTGTCAGGGATCCTCGCCGCGCTCGGCGGGGCCTATCTCTCGATCGGGTTCGTGGGGTCGTTCGGCCAGAACATGACGGCAGGGCGCGGGTTCATCGCTCTTGCGGCGGTGATCTTCGGCAAGTGGCGCCCCTACGGCGCGTTCGGCGCGTGCCTGCTCTTCGGCTTCGCAAGCGGCCTGGCCGACCGGCTCCAGTCGGTGGCCGGCGTCTCGCCGAACCTGCTCAACACCCTGCCGTACGTGCTCACGCTGATCGCGCTCGTCGGCCTCGTGGGCCGCTCGCGCCCGCCGGCGGCCGACGGGCAGCCGTACGTGAAGGGGTAGCGCGGCCGCATGCACATCGTCGACGTGATCGCGCGCAAGCGCGACGGCCACGAGCTCTCGGCCGAGGAGATCCGCGCGATGGTCGACCCGGACGTGCCCGACTACCAGACGGCGGCGTTTCTCATGGCGGCCGTGCTGCGCGGCCTGTCCGACCGGGAGACGGCGGACCTGCTCGACGCCATGGTCGACTCGGGCGAGCGCATCGACCTCTCGCCGGTCGGCCGCCCCGTCGCCGACAAGCACTCGACGGGAGGCGTCGGCGACAAGACCACCCTGGTCGTCGCGCCGATCGTCGCCGCCGCCGGAACGCCGGTCGCCAAGCTCTCCGGGCGAGGGCTGGGGCACACCGGCGGGACGCTTGACAAGCTCGAGTCGATCCCCGGCTTCCGCGTCCACCTCACGATCCCGGAGCTCGTCTCGCAGGTGGCCGACCACGGCATCGCGGTCGCCGCACAGACCGCCGACATCGTCCCGGCCGACAAGCGCCTCTATGCCCTGCGCGACGTCACAGCGACCGTGCCGTCGATCCCCCTGATCGCCACCAGCATCATGTCGAAGAAGATCGCCGCCGGGGCG
Source organism: uncultured Actinomycetes bacterium (assembly GCA_963709425.1). Classification (GTDB taxonomy): domain Bacteria; phylum Actinomycetota; class Thermoleophilia; order Gaiellales; family JAICJC01; genus JAICJC01. Next base: position 760,623 of record CAVPWG010000004.1, read on the forward strand.
TCTCGGCTCGTGCTCGACGTCAAGGTGGGCGAGGGCGCCTTCATGGAGGATCTGGAGTCCGCCCGGACGCTCTCCCACGCGATGATGCGCCTCGGCGACGCGGCCGGGCTGCCGACCACCTGCGTGCTGTCGTCGATGGACGAGCCGCTCGGGTGCGCCGTCGGAAACGCGCTCGAGGTGGCCGAGGCGGTCGCGACGCTCGACGGCCGCGGTCCGGCCGACCTCACAGAGCTGTGCCTTGTCGCCGCCGGCCTCATGCTCGGCGATCGCAGGCCGGCCGAGGAGGCGCTCCGCTCCGGGCGGGCGCTGGCCGCCTACCGGGAATGGATCGCGGCCCAGGGCGGAGACCCCGACGCCGAGCTGCCGCGGGCTCCGGTCGCCGCCGAGGTGCGGGCCGACCGGTCGGGCACGGTGCTGGGATGCAGCTCGCGAGGGATCGCCGACGCGGCAATGCGCCTCGGCGCCGGCAGGGCGCGCAAGGAGGATGCCGTCGACCACGCCGTCGGGATCGTCGTCCACAGGAAGCGCGGCGACTCGGTGATGGCCGGCGACGTGCTCGCGACGGTCCACTCCCGCGGCCCGGTCGCCGAGGACGCCGTCCGTGCCAGCTTCGTCATCACGGACGGCCCGGTCGAGCCGGAGCCGGTCGTGCTCGAGGTTCTCAGCGCGGCGACGTGACCGCCGCCTCGGCCTCCTGCGCCGTCATCGGGTTGTTGTAGATCGGAGCGCCCGGCTGCTGGCGGGCACCGCCTTCGTGGAGGCTGCCGGTGTCGATCGGCGCGAAGCCGATCTCGTCGATGAGCCCTGCCACGACCCTCTTGGCGTCGTCGTCGTCGCCGGCGACGTAGATCGCCAGCCGCTCAGCGCGAGGCGCGTCCGGCCGCCCCTCACTCCCGAGCGCGCGGAAGTTCATCGTGTTGAAGGACTTGACCATTCGCGCGCCGGTCAGGTGGCGGGCGAGGAGCTCGCTCGAGGTCGTCTCGCCGCGCTGGAGCTCGGGGATCGTCCCGTCGCGCTCCGGGTAGTAGTTGTTGGCGTCGATGACGATCTTGCCCGCGAACGAGTCGGCGGGTAGGTCGGGATACGCGCGGAGCGGAATCGCGATCACGACGACGTCGCCGGTGCGGGCTGCATCCTCGACGGAAGCTGCGTGCACCTCGGGGCCGATGTCCTTGACCACCTGCGTGAGCGACGCGGGGCCGCGCGAGTTGGCGACGGTCACCTCGTGCCCCGCTCCCGCGAGGAGCCGTGCGGTCGTCGCGCCGATCTTGCCGCTGCCAATGATGCCGATCCTCATCTCGAGCCCCTTTGTCGACGTCAACCCTGCAACCTAGCGGCCGTCACACACCCTCGTCGCGCGGAACGCCGAAGACATGTAGCTGCTCGGCTGACCGGCAGAGCGGCCCGATGACCGCGGCCGCCGCCTCGATGTCCCGGGGGAGGTCGGCCCAGTGGATGCGCGCGAACGGCGTGAAGCGCCCTCCGGCCGCGACCGCCGCGACCTGGAGCACGCGATCGGTCGAGCGCAGGGCGACGCCGCGCGTCTCGTCAGCGATGAGCCACGCGGTGCGTTCTGCGAGCACCTCCGCCTCACCGGCATCCCGGCCCGCGCGCAGGTACGCGCCCACGTCCGCGACGATCGCGGCCTCATCGGAAAGCCCGAGCAGGGGCAGCACGGCCTCGACGCTCGGCGGCCAGTCCGCCATCCCGCTCATGCGGCGGCCGCCGCCAGCAGGGTCGTGCCTGCGATTGTGAGCACGATCCCGGCAACTTGAACCCGGGCGGGGCGTTCACGGAGAAACACCACGCTCAGGATGACGCTCAGGGCCGCGAACTGGGCGCCGCAGACCGATGCGACGCTGACCGGGCCGCGGTCGACCGCCGCGACGAACGCGCCGAAGGCGACGGCGTCGACGGCCCCGACGGCGGAGAGCCGCCACAGGTCCGGACGCGTGACGCTCACGGGACCGCGTCGGAGCACGATCGGCACGAGGATGATGAGCGCGCAGAACCTGCCGATCGTCACGGCGGTGAACGGCCCGAGCGGATCGGTCAGACCGTACATGACGAACATCAGGCCAAAGACCCCGCCGGCGAGGATCGCCCAACCCGCGCCGCTCGCGCGCCGCTCGCCTCGCTCCGCGCACGAGAGCGCCGTCCCGACCACGGCCAGGACGATTCCCACGACCACCGTGGCACCGACCTCCTCGCCGCCTGCGATCGCCACGAGTGCCGCAATCCCTCCCTCCAGCCCGACCAGCGGCGCCACGACCGCCAGGGTGCCGCGCCGGATCGCCACGATGTAGCAGCCGAAGCCGGCCAGCTCGAGGAGGCCGGCGGCTGCTGCGGCGGGGGCATGCGACCACGCATCGCCGCCCGGCGCTCCCTCGAACGCGAGGGCCAGCGGGAGCGTCACGACCGTGCTCGACGCGAGAACCGCGAGCGTCGTGACCGCGATGTCGACACGACGGCTGAGCTTCACCAACCAGAGGTTGACCACCGCCCACGCGACCGCGGCACCGAGCCCGAGAGCGACCGTCATTCTCGCGATGGATACAGGATCACGCGCCGGCCCGGTGCAGTGACCGTTCGATCACCTCCCGAACGCCGCCGCCCGCTCGTCGGGGGTGATTCCGACCGCCGCGTACTCCGACGTGCCCGCCGAGAGCAGCTCGCGCGCCCCGGCCAGCATCGCTCCGTATGCCGTCCGGGCCAGGAGCGAGCCCGTCGAGACCCGCCGCACGCCGAGCGCGGCGAGCTCCGGCACCGACGGCGCGCCCGGGAGGGCGAGCACGTTCACCGGCGCTTCGACGGCCTCGACGACGGTGGCGATCTGGTCCGGATCCGTGATGCCGGGCGCGTAGAGGCAATCGGCCCCCACGGCGCGATAGGCGACGAGGCGCGCGATCGTGTCGTCGAGGTCGTTCACGCCGTGGAGGTGGTTCTCCGCCCTGGCGGTCAGGACCATGGGCTCGTCGCCCTCGTGGGCGGCCTCGGCCGCGGCGGCGACCAGCTCGGTGGCGTGGCCCGGGTCGTCGATGCGGCCGCGCTCCTGATCCCAGTCCTCGATCGAGCAGCCCGCTGCGCCGGCCCCGGCCAGCAGCCGTACGGTCTCGGCAACGCCGGCCGGGTCGCTCGCAAAGCAGCGCTCGCTGTCGACCGAGAGCGGCACGGCGACGGCGGCCGCCAGCTCGGCGACGTGCGCCACGAGCTCGTCGCGGGTGACAGCGTGGTCCTCCTTCCCGAGGAGCCACGCATGGCCCGCGCTCGTCGTGGCGAGGGCCTCGAACCCGCACCGCTCGAGCAGCCGTGCCGAGCCGACGTCCCACGGGTTCGGCATGACGAAGATCCCCTCCTGGGCGTGCCGCGCGTGGAACCGGGCGCGGCGATCGGCGACGGACATGGACCCTCCCTGGTTGTGTGGTCGAAGGTCGCAGCATGCCAAAGGTTTCGCGTGTGAAGGGGCGGGGAACAACCGCTCTCGGAGTGAGCATCGGACTGCCCGGCAGGCGCCGTTTGCGCATCGGAGTCACCCTCGCCACGCTGGCGCTCGCCGCCACGGCCGGGTGTGGCGGTGCACAGTCGTCGAGCGGCCCGGTCACGCTCAACTGGTACATCTTCCCCGAGTTCTCCGGCGCCTTCGTCAAGAGTGCGGCGTCGTGCTCGCAGGCCTCGAACGGCGCGTACCAGATCAAGATCCAGACCCTGCCGAACGCCGCCGACGGCCAGCGCCAGCAGATGGTGCGGCGCCTGGCGGCGGACGACTCCTCCCTCGACATCCTCGGCCTCGACGTGACCTGGACGCCGGAGTTCGCCGAGGCCGGGTGGATCACTCCCTGGCCGCGGGGTCTCGCCCAGAAGGTCGAGGACGGCACGCTTCAGTCGATGATCGACACGGCCACCTGGAACAACAGGCTGTACTCGGCGCCGTTCAACACGAACACCCAGCTCCTCTGGTACCGCAAGGACCTGGTACCGAACCCGCCCAAGACGTGGACGCAGATGATCGCCATGGCGACGGCGCTCTCCAAGCAGGGCAAGCCGCACTACATCGAGATCCAGGGCGCGCAGTACGAGGGCTACACGGTCTGGTTCAACACACTCGTGAACTCCGCCGGCGGACAGATCATGAGCGACGACGGCCGGCGCGTCACGCTCAACAGCTCTGCCGCCCTGGCGCTGAGGACGATCCATAACCTCACCCAGTCACCGGGCGCCGACCCGTCGCTCGGAAACCAGATGGAGGACGCGAATCGGCTCCAGTTCGAAGCCGGCCGTGCGGCGTTCGAGCTCAACTACCCGTATGTCTATCCGTCGGCCAAGGCCGACGTCCCCGACATTTTCAAGAACATGGCGTGGACGGAGTACCCGACGGTGAAGCCGGGTGAGCCCGCGCACGTGACGATCGGCGGCATCGACCTCGCCGTGGGCGCCTTCTCCCAGCACAAGGCGCAGGCGTTCCAGGCGATCCAGTGCCTGCGGTCGCCGGCGAACGAGATCCAGAACGCCGTGCTCGGCGGGCTGCCGCCGGTGCTCACGTCGGTGTACAGCGACCCCAAGTTCCAGAAGGCATACCCGATGTGGGAGGCGATCTTCGACACACTCAAGCAGGCGAGCGTCCGGCCCAAGACGCCGGCCTACCAGAGCGTGTCGTTGCAGATCTCGTACACGCTCTCGCCGCCGAGCTCCGTGAGCGCGAGCGACCTCGGGACGCTGCGAACCCGCATCAAGGACGCGATCGACTCGAAGGGGCTGGTGCCATGAGGCTTCACCCACGGATGAGGCTCGGGGCGGTCGCGGACGCGGGCGAGGCCATGAGCACCGGCCGCCCCGGCCGGCGCCGGCTGACCGAGCGGGCCCGTGCCGAGCGGCGGCTGGCCTGGATGCTGTGCGCCCCGGCCGTCGCGGTGATGGCGCTCGTCGCCGTCTACCCGATCATCTATGCGATCTACCTGTCGTTCCAGCGCTACGACCTGCGGTTCCCGGACGACAAGAGCTGGGTCGGCATCGACAACTATACGACCGTCCTCTCCTCGACGGACCTCTGGTGGCAGGCGTTCGGGATCACGGTGTTGATCACCGTGGTGTCCGTCGTCATCGAGCTCGTGCTGGGGATGGCCGTCGCGATCGTGATGCACCGGGCCATCTTTGGCCGCGGCGTCATCCGCACGGCCGTGCTCATCCCGTACGGGATCGTCACCGTGGCCGCCGCCTTCAGCTGGCAGTACGCGTGGACGCCGGGCACGGGCTACCTGGCGGGCCTGTTCTCCTCGACGAACGCGCCGCTCACGCACCAGTGGCAGGCGGTCGCAATCATCATCCTGGCAGAGGTGTGGAAGACCACGCCGTTCATGGCCCTCCTGCTCCTGGCCGGCCTGTCGCTCGTGCCCGAGGAGCTCCTGCGAGCGGCCAAGGTCGACGGCGCCACAGCCTGGCAGCGATTCTGGAACGTGATGGTGCCGGTGATGAAGCCGGCGATCCTGGTGGCCCTGCTGTTCCGCACGCTGGACGCGTTCCGGATCTTCGACAACATCTACATCCTGACCCAGGGGTCGCAGAACACCCGCTCGGTCTCGATCCTGAACTACGACCAGCTGTTCACGGCGCTCAACCTGGGGGTGGGGTCGGCAATGTCCGTGCTGATCTTCATGGCCACCGGCCTCATCGCGTTCGCGTACATCAAGGGATTCGGCGCCGCTGCGCCGGGGCAGGAGCTGAAGCGATGAACGTCACCGGAAGACAGCGCCTCGGATGGGGGGCCGCCAACATGATCGTGGTTCTGATCGCGGCGATCCCCGTGCTGTGGCTCATCTCGCTCTCGTTCAAGGATCCGAGCACACTCACCGACGGCAGCTTCTACCCGCACAAGTGGACGCTCGAGAACTACCGAGGCATCTTCGACCAGCCGCTGTTCACGCATGCGCTCGTAAACTCGATCGGCATCGCGCTCATCGCGACCTTCCTCGGCGTCGCGCTGGGGGCGATGGCCGCCTACGCGATCGCCCGCCTCAACTTCCCCGGCAAGCGACTGCTGGTCGCGTCCGCGCTCCTCATCGCGATGTTCCCTGCAATCTCGCTCGTGAACCCGATGTTCAACCTGTGGCGGACGCTCGGCATCTTCGACACCTGGGTGGGCCTGATCATCCCGTACATGACCTTCTCGCTGCCGCTCTCGATCTACACGCTCTCGGCGTTCTTCCGCGAGATCCCGTGGGAGCTCGAGCGGGCGGCGGCGCTCGACGGGGCGACACCGATGCAGGCGTTCCGGAGGGTGATCATCCCGCTGGCCGCCCCCGGTGTCTTCACAACCGCGATCCTCGTCTTTCTCTACTGCTGGAACGACTTCGTATTCGCGATCTCGCTCACGTCCACCAACAACGCCCGGACGGTCCCGGCGGCGCTCGCATTCTTCACCGGCGCCTCCCAGTTCCAGCAGCCGACCGGCTCGATCGCGGCCGCGGCCGTCGTTATCACCATTCCGATCGTCATCGTCGTCATGCTGTTCCAGCGCCGGATCGTGGCCGGCCTGACGGCGGGCGCCGTCAAGGGCTAAGGAGGGACACCAATGGCAGAGATCGTCCTCGACCACGTCACGAAGCGGTTCCCCGACGGCGCCCTCGCGGTGGACGACGTCAACCTGACGATCGCCGACGGCGAGTTCGTGATCCTGGTGGGGCCGTCGGGCTGCGGCAAGTCGACGACGCTCAACATGATCGCCGGCCTCGAGGACATCTCGGACGGCGAGCTCCGCATCGACGGCGAGGTCGCAAACCAGAAGTCGCCGCGCGACCGCGACATCGGCATGGTGTTCCAGAACTACGCGCTCTACCCGCACATGACCGTGCGCGAGAACATGGCGTTCTCGCTGAAGCTCGCGAAGGCCGACCAGGCGACGGTCGACGAGCGCGTGAACTGGGCGGCCGGAATCCTTGACCTGACCGCCCACCTCGACCGGAAGCCCGGCCAGCTCTCGGGCGGCCAGCGCCAGCGGGTCGCGATGGGACGCGTCATCGTGCGCACCCCGAACGCGTTCCTGATGGACGAGCCGCTTTCGAACCTCGACGCCAAGCTGCGCGTGCAGATGCGCACCGAGGTCTCGCGCCTGCAGAAGCGGCTCGGCACGACGACCGTCTACGTCACCCACGACCAGGTCGAGGCGATGACCCTGGGCGACCGGGTCGCGGTGATGCGCGGCGGCGTGATCCAGCAGGTCGGCCCGCCGGAGGAGCTCTACGATCGGCCGGCCAACCTGTTCGTGGCCGGGTTCATCGGATCGCCGGCGATGAACTTCCTGCCGGCAACGGTCGAGGGCGGCATCCTGCGCTCGCCGCTCGGTGACCTGCGGCTCCCGGACGATCGCCGCGGACGGCTTCAGGCGGAGGGCGCCGAGGGCCGCGTTGTGATCATCGGCATCCGGCCGGAGCACCTCGAAGACGCCTCCCTCGTGGGCGACAAGCGTGACCAGGGCGTGGTCGTCAGCGCCAACGTCGACCTCCTCGAGTCGCTCGGATCGGACAAGTACGCGTACTTCACGGTGAAGAGCGAGCGGGCCAGCGCCCAGCACCTCGAGGAGCTGGCGCAGGACCGCGGCGCCACCGAGATGACGAGCGAGGACGGCGTGCAGGTGACTGCGAGGCTCGACGCTGCGAGCGGTGCCACGGAGGACGAGGAGCTCGAGTTCTGGCTCGACCTGCGCCGCGTCCACGTCTTCGACCCGGACTCCGGAGAGAACCTGACCGTGGCCACCAAGACCGGAGGAGACGAGGAGACCTCGCCGCCGGCCTCGACGTCGGTGTAGCTCCAAGCGGTCGAGCGCGTTGGGTACGGTCAGGCGCCGTCGCGGCGCGGCCCGCGCAGCCGCGCGACGATCTCGTCGCTCCACTCGTGTGCGCGGATGAGCCGGTAGCGGTCGCACGCGACCCGCAGGTAGGCCTCGGCCTCCGTGCCGCGGCCCACGAGGTCGGCCTCGTGCAGCATCGCCACGACCGGCCGGTACTCCTCGGCGTACCAGCGCCGCGCGGCCTCGCTGCGGCTCAGGTATTCGCCGGCGTCCTGGACGAGCCGAAACGACCACGCCTCGACGTTCTCGGAGAGCTCCGCGTAGCTCCAGGGATCGTTGCAGACGATGCCGGCGGCGGCCTCGTCGGAGAGCGGGACGCGCTGGCGGAAGAGGCGCTCGTAGCCCTTGACGACGAGGTCGCCGCGGTCCGAGATGCCGCCTGCCGGAATCTGGGTCAGCACCTCCGTCACGTCCGCCTCGATGATGTTGTGCCCGAGTGCCAGCGCCACCGACACGCGGTGGTGGCCGTCCCGGACGAAGTGCAGGTCGCCGACGCGGTAGGCCGTGATCGGCGGCATCCCGCGGCCGCCTCGCTGGGCCAGGTTGATGCCCTGCCACCGCTCCCGTAGCCGGTTCGAGGTGGGCCGAAAACGCCGATCGAAGTCGGCCGTGCGGTCGACGCTGCCCACGATCGTCGTGAGGTCGATCGTCTGGAGCCCGAGCCGGCGCTCGCCGGTCCTCCCCACCGCCGCGACCACCTCGTCGAAGGGCAGGATCAGGTTGATGTCGTCCGGCTCGCCGCGCAGCCGGCGGGCGAGCCTCGAGAGCACCTGCCGCCGGCGCGCGCGCTGGAAATCGGACTCGGCGTCGAGGCTGGAGAGGCCCGTGTCCCAGGGCATGCTCGAAGAGTATTACCCGGAACCCCGGGCGACGACTCCTGTGCCCGGCCCGAGTCGGGGGATGTCGGCTTCGGGGCCCGTCGCGAGCAGCACCTGGCCGGGCAGGTCGAGCCGCCGCTCGCCGAGGCCGAGGTTGAGCGCGACGGTCGCCTCGCCCCGGCGGTAGACGAGCAGGCCACCGCGGTCCGCCTCCACCATCTCCAGGCCGCCGGCCAGCGTTCGCCGCAGCTCGATGAGCGCTCGGTAGAGCTGCAGCAGCGAGACAGGGTCACGCCGCTGGTCGGCGACGTTGCGTGCCGCAGGGTCGACCGGCGGGAGCCAGGCGGCTCCCGACGTGAAGCCCCCGGCGGGATCGCCGCTCCACTGCATCGGGTGCCGCGCACCATCGCGGCCCGCGCGGTCCTCGGGCGGATCGCCTCCCGGCCCGTCGACCATCCCGATCTCGTCGCCCTGGTAGACGAAGGCCGTCCCCGGGAGCGTGAGCAGGAGCATCGCCGCCACGCGCATCGCGCCTTCGCCAATCCGGCTCCCCACGCGGCTGAAGTCGTGGTTGGAGAGCATCCAGGAGGCCGGGCCGAGAGCGGCGCCGCGCTCGATCACGGCGCCGAGCGCATCGGCCTGCCAGGGCGAGAACATCAACTCGAAGACGAAGGTCGAGTCGAGATGCTCGAGGTACGGCCCGAGCTCGACGGTCGGCCGGTAGACCTCGCCGACCAGGAACGCGGTGCCGGCCGCCGACCGCAGCGCGCGCAGTGGAGCGGCGATCCCGGGCGGCCAGTGGCTCGAGTGGCGGCGGTCGAGCGCCGCGACGTCGGGCGGCTCCGGGAACGGGAACGGCTCCGCCCGCGGCGCGTCGTCGAGCATGTCGGGGTGCTTCGCCAGACGGTCGACGGCGTCGAGCCGAAACCCGTCGGCGCCCTGCTCGAGCCAGAACCGGACGACGTCCCCCATCGCCTCGCCGACCTCCGGATTTCGCCAGTCGAGGTCGGGCTGCTCGGGGAAGAACGAGTGCAGGTACCAGCGCCCGGTGGCGGCGTCCCTCGTCCATGCCGGGCCGCCGAATGCCGCGCGCCAGTTGTTGGGTGGGGAGTCGGCCCAGACGTAGCGGTCGGGGTGCTCGCGAAACCAGGGGTGCTCGATCGACGTGTGGCACGGGACGAGGTCGAGCAGGAGCGCGATGCCTCGGGCGTGGGCGGCGTCGGCGAGCGCCCGCACGTCGGCGACCGTTCCCAGGCGCGGGTCGACGGCCGTGAAGTCGGAGACGTCGTAGCCCCCGTCGGCGAACGGTGACGGGTAGAACGGCGAGAGCCAGATCGCGTCGACGCCGAGGTCGGCGAGGTGATCGATCCGCGCGAGGATCCCGGGCAGATCGCCGATGCCGTCGCCGTCGGAATCCTGGAACGAGCGCGGGTAGATCTGGTACACCACCGCGTTCCCCCAGCCCCGTGCAAAAACGGGGTCAGACACCAATATTGCATGGTTTCGGTCCGTCCCGGGCACGTTCGCAGACTAGGCGCCGATGAGTTCCGCCGCGCGCGACGGTCCATCCACCGAAAGCCACGAGCGGAAGGGAATATGCCCACCATCACGCCATGCCTCTGGTTCGACACCGAGGGCGAGGACGCGGCCAAGTTCTACACGTCCGTGTTCCCGAACTCGAGGATCACGAAGGTGACCCGCTACGGCTCGGCCGGGCCGCGATCGCAGGGAACGATCATGACAGTGGAGTTCGAGCTCGGCGGCAAGCCCGTCGTCGCCCTGAACGGCGGGCCCCAGTTCTCGTTCAGCGAGGCCGTCTCGTTCCAGGTCGACTGCGAGACGCAGGACGACGTCGACTCGCTCTGGACGACGCTCGCCGAGGGCGGCGAGGAGGGCCCATGCGGGTGGCTCAAGGACCGCTTCGGCCTGTCGTGGCAGATCATCCCGAATGCGCTTCCGCGCCTCCTGAACGACCCCGACGCGGAGAAGGCGCAGCGCGTGATGGCGGCGATGCTCAAGATGGGCAAGATCGAGATCGCCGAGCTGGAGCGCGCAGCCGACGGCGCGGCGATAGGCAGCTAGCCGCGCAGGAACCCGCCCAGGGCGGCGGCGAGCGGCTCGGCGGCCTCCTCCGGGATGAAGTGGCCGCCGGGCACCGTCGCCGCCCGGACGTCTCGCGCCCATGGAGCCCACACATCCGCGGCGTCGGCGAGCTGGGCCTCAGCATCGCCGGTCAGCACGAGGAGCGGGCACTCGATGCGGCGGCCGGCCCGGCGATCCGCGGCGTCGTCGGCCTGGTCGAGCCAGAAGCTCGCGCGGTAGTCGGCGCACATCGCCGCGATCGTGGAGTCGTCCAGCGCCGCCAGATATGCGGTGAATGCCACGGCGTCGATCGCGTCGCGCCGTTCCGACCACGAGTCGAAGATGAAGCCCAGGAAATGCCCGGGCGCGGCGGCGATCAGCCGCTCGGGGAACGGCGCCGGCTGCGCGAGCAGGAACCATGGCCAGTAGCCGAGAGACGGCCCGGCACCCATGCGCTCGAACTGGTCGATCGTCGGAACGATGTTCAGGACGGCCAGCCGTGCCACACGATCCGGGCGGTCGAGCGCCATCCGGTAAGCGATCCGGGCTCCGCGATCGTGCCCCACGACCGCGAACCGCGGATGCCCGAGCGCGTCCATCAGCTCGAAGAGGTCGCTCCCCATCTCGCGCTTGGTGTAGCCCTCGCCCTTCGGCCCGCCCGCCGGGGCGGCGGTCTCGCCGTAGCCGCGGATGTCGGCCGCCACGACCGTGTGCCGGGAGGCCAGGGCCGACGCGATCCCGCGCCAGCAGTAGTGCGTCTCGGGAAAGCCGTGGAGCAGGAGCACCGGCGGCCCGCTGCCTGCCACGCCGACCAGATACTCGGCGTCGCCCACCGCGATGCGGACGTAGTCCGAGCCCGGGATCCGGCCGCCGGTCATCGGGCGAGCATGCCAGATACCCGATCGATCGGGAGGTCGACCCGGCACTCGGCGCAGCGACGACCGCCGCAACCGCCCGGCGGGGCCGCAGCTAGCCCAGCGCGGCGTCGATCGCGTCGGTCACCGACTCGAGGTCGGTCGGCGAGCTGAGCTGCACCGTCTCGAGCGTGCCCCCGCTCTGGCCGACGAGAAGCGTCGGCGTCCCGGTCACCCTGTCTGCCGTGGCCAGGGTGACGTACCTCTGTGCCTGCGCATGAACCGCGGCGGAGTCGCTCGCGGCGAGGAGCTGATCCACATCCAGGCCGGGGATGCTGGCGGCCGCCGACCGCACCATCTCGTCGCTGAGCCACCCGCTGTTCTCGCCGCCCTGGTTCGCGTACAGCAGCTGAGTGAAGTTGAACTCCTTCGCCTGCTGGCCCGCCGCGATCGCCGCCGACTGCCCGCGGACCGAGTCCGGGCCGATGAACGCCAGCACCCGGGCCTCGACCTTGAGCTTTCCGGTGCGGACATAGCGCTCGATCACCGTCGGCATGGTCTGGGTCTCGAACTGCTGACAGAAGGGGCACTGGAGGTCGATGTACTCCACCATCGTCACCGGCGCCGTCGGCGAGCCGAGCACGTTGCCGCTCTGTGGGATGCCCTTCAGCAGCCGCTGGACATCGCCCGAGCCGGGCAGCGCGACACCGGCCGGCGGCGGGTTCGAGTCCGATCCGCCGGTGAGCTTGACGGCCAGGACGGCGGCGATCGCGAGCAACGCGACGATGACGCCCGCCGCCAGCAGGATTTGCGGCGATGCCTCGCGCCGGGACGGCCCGGCGGCCCGCTTGCGCGGCGGGGCCTGCGCCGTGCGCCGGCGCTTGGCCTGCTTTCCACTGGTCACGCGGCCGGATCGTAGCCGCCGGGCCCCGTTCGTTCTGTTTCGCCGGCCTCGTTCGCCGGCGCGTCGAACGCGGCGAACAGGAGGAACGCGAACACGAGCGCGAACGCTGTGAGGGCCAGGACGGGGATCGTCACGTAGCCGAACTCGTCGATCCACTTCGTCGCGCAGCCGCCGGGCGCCGACACGAGGCAGGACTGGCTCTGCGTCACAACGCCGCTCTCGACGAGCACGTGGTAGATCGAGAACCCCGCACCGATGACCGGCAGGGGCAGCAGATAGCGAGCCACCCGATGGTCGTTCCAGATCGCCGCGAGCAGCGTGACGATCGCGAGCGGGTACATGAAGATCCGCTGAAACCAGCACAGCTCGCACGGCACGTAGTGGGCCACCTCCGAGAAGAACAGGCTGCCGCCGGTCGCGATCGCCGACACTGCGAATGCGAGCCAGAGCTCGTACCCCCAGATCGTGGAGCGAATCCACGTCAGCGGCCCGCGCACACCGGCGAGCCAAAGGACACCCGCGAGCACGAGCACGCCGACCAGCACCTGGCCGGCAACTCCCAGCACGGCCAGCGCAACGATCACGTCGTGCGTCACGCTCGCGGCCTAGCGGGTAGAGGCGGACGCGGACACGACACGCCCAATCTAGCCTGCATGGGCTTCGGGCCGGCCGTTGCGGGCCCATCGAACGTGAATGCCGTCAGGCGTCGATCGGCAGGCGCTCGTCCCTCGCCGACACCACGAACCGCTCACGCGCGACGGCCCGATAGAGCCGGTGGCGGGCCGGCGGCTCGACGTCCGAGCGGGCCACGCCCGACGCGCCTCGCGACCGCGACAGCTGCGAATACGTGGCGATGGCGTCGTCGAGCTCGGACGCGGGCACCTCGGCGGCCGTCGCAGCGACGTAGACGCCCCGGCCGGTGCCCGGCGGCTGCTGGGAGTCGAAGATCGCGATCGCGATCTCGGGCCGCAGCGAGATGTTGCGGGAATGGCGCGCCCCCGGAGACGACATCCACAGGAACTGGTGGTGGTCGGCGGACGCGAACCACACCGGAGACGCCCACGGGAGCCCGTGCTCGTCGGCGGTGGCGAGCGTCATGTACCCGTTGGCCTCGATGATCGCCGCGGCGTGCGACCGCAGGTCCGGTGCGCCCCTCACGGCGACTGCCGGGCGTAGGTGAGATCGAAGTCGTGCTCCCACGTCGACCCGTCCTTGGAGAACTCCCAGCTCCCCGAGATCGTGTCGCCCGTGTCGTCGAATGTCCCCGTGAAGCGCTGCGAGAAGCCCGGGTGGATCCGCCACAGCTTCCAGACGCCGCCGGAGAAGCTCATCTCGTAGGTGCGCGCCTCGCCCCGCGAGTCGAAGTAGTGCTGCCGGCAGGCGCCCGACTCGTTGTCGACCCCGGCGATGGCGATCCCGTCAGGGGCGTCGGGGTGGTCCACCTGCCAGCGCTGGACGAGGAACCGCCGTCCCTCGAGCCATTCGAAGCTCGTCCCGGCGCGCGGCGGCGACTGCCCCGGCGGCGTGAGCGATGTCGTGATCGACCAGACGCCGACGAAGGCATCGAGGTCGTCGAGATTCGCAAGATTGCTGCCTGCGGTCATGCCGCCTCCACGTTTCGTGTAGAAGGAAGACGCTGCGGACAGACGAAACTCATCGCTCGCGGTATCGTCCGCCTGTGCCAGCCGAGCCGCGACCGCCCGACCGCCGCCGAGCTGGGCCTGATGGAGGGATCACCGCCGGCGCCGCGACCGGCCTGGTGACACTCGCGAACTGGCAGGACCCGCCGTTCAACCGGTGGGGATTCCAGCACGTGCGCGAGCTGATCCCGACGGCGCGCATCGACCGCGCGCCCAGCCGCGCGCCCGCTTCCGCGCGAGGAGCGCGACCTCACCGGCACTCGCCTTCGAGGCGGAGGGGCGCACGTGGACGCTCGCCGAGGCCCTCGACGCCACGTACACCGACGGCTTCCTCGTCATCCACCGCGGCCGGATCGTCTCCGAGATCTACCGGAACGGGCTCACCCCGGCCGGGACGCACCTCCTGATGTCGGTGTCGAAGTCGATCACCGCCACGACCGCCGGCATCCTGGCCGGGACAGGGGCTGCTCGACCCGGAGTCGCTCGTCACCGCCGTGCTCCCGGAGCTCGCCGGCACGGCCTGGGAGGGCGCGACGGTGCGGCACCTGCTGGACATGCGCGCCGGGACGCGGTTCACCGAGGAGTACGCCGACCCCACGTCCGACGTGCGCGTGTACGAGCAGATCTACCTGTGGCGGCCGCGTAGTCGACGCCGGGCTGCCGGAGGACGCGTGGACGTACATGGCCGGGCTCGAGAACGACCGCCCCCACGGCGGCGCGTTCGACTACCGCTCCATCCTCACGGACATGCTCGGATGGGTGGTCGAGCGGTGCGGAGGCGCCCGCCTGGCCGCGCTCGTCGCCCGCGAGCTGTGGGGGCCGATGGGCGCCGAGTTCGACGCGGAGGTGACCGTCGACGGCCACGGCAACGCGATGGCCGACGGCGGGGTCTGCGCGACCCTGCGCGACCTGGGCCGCTTCGGCCTGCTGTGGCTGGAGGGCGGCGTCGTCGACGGCCGCCGCGTCGTCCCGGAGGAGTGGATCGCCGACACGCTGGCCGGCGGCGCGGACAGCCGCGAGGCCTTCGTAGGGGCGAACTACGCCGCCGCCTATCCGGGCGGCTTCTACCGCAACAAGTGGTGGGTGATGGATCCCTCCGTCCCGTTCTACGCCGGGCACGGCATCAACGGCCAGCACGTGTTCGTGCACGCGCCCGCCGAGCTGGTGGTCGCGAAGCTCTCGACCTGGCCGACGGCCGACGACGCGGCGCTCGACCGGATCACGGACGCGGCCGTGCGTGCGATCGCATCCCGGGTCGCCTGACCGCACGTGGCGCCCGACCTACGGCGGGAGCGTGCCGCGGATCCGGTGCGCGGCTGCGGCGCCCGTCTCGATCGCGGTCTCGATGTAGGTCGTGCCGAGGTAGTCGCCGGCGAGATGGATCGCGCCGAGCGGCTGCTCCAGCGCCGGCTGCAGCAGATGGCGGCCGGGACGCGGGTGCGGGAGGCCCGGTCTCCCAGCGGCGGATCGACGGTCTCACGGACACGTCCGCGCGAGCGCCGGGAAGAGGCCGTGGATGTCGTCCAGGTAGCGTCGCTCGACGTCCGCGTCGTCGAGCCCGGCGAGGTCGTCGGGCCAGGTCGCGGCCGAGTAGACCATCAGGCTTCCGCCGGGCTGTCGCGCTCCCGCCGCGACGCACGACGTTCGCCGTGTTGAAGAGCATGTTGAAGGACATGCCCGGGGTCGCGGCGGCGTAGACGTCGTCGTACGGCATCGGCGACGGTCTCGCCGGTCAGGAACGCGCCGACCACGTACGGGCCGTAGGAGATGCCCTCGAGCGCCCGGGCGACCCCGGCGGGCAGGTCGCCGATGATCCGGCGCGCCGATCGGCGCCGGCGTGGCGACGACGGCCGCCCGGGCGTGGATCGCCCGCTCGCTCCCGTCCGCCTCGAAGCGCACGACCACACCGTCGGACGCCGGTGACACGGCGGTGACCCGGTGCCCGGTGAACACCCGCCCGCCCAGCGCCTCTGCGATCGCCTCGGGCAGGCCGCTCGACCCGCCGAGGATGGTCCGCGTGAGGCCCTTGCCGCGATCCCAGACGAGCTGGAAGTAGCCGATCCCGTAGCCGGCCGACACCTCCTCGGGCTCTCCGGACGAGCGCCGGATCGTCGCGCGAAAGACGGCGTCTACGGCGGGGCGCACCGGGCCGAGAAACTCCGAGAAGGTCGTGTCGTCGCGGAAGGCGAGCACCCGGGCGCGCCGGTCGGCCTTCGGACTCGCCGGCCCGTAGGCGCGCGACATGCCCGTACCGGGCGACCGCGATCCGAAGGCGGCCCCCGGCGCGGATGAGCCCGATCCGGTCTCGAATCGGAAGCCGCGCGCGCAGCGGGTAGCTCTCGACACGCCCGCCCGCGAGCAGCCGTCCGCCCAGCACGAGTCCGCCGAGGACGCCCGGCAGCTCGGCCGCCTCCACGCCCGTCGCCTGGAGGAGCCGGCCGGTGGCCGTCTCGGGGCCACCGATGACGTGGCCGCCGAAGTTCAGCCAGTACGGCTCGCGCGGCTCGGACATGAGCCGCCCGCCGACGCGGGCCTCGGCCTCCAGCACGACGACATCGCGATCGCGCAGCTCCCACGCGGCCGAAAGGCCGGCGATGCCCCCGCCGACCACGACCACCTCTGTGCGTTCAGGCACCATCCGTTTGGCATGATCTAGCATCACCCGCGATGGCGCCGTCCCATGCACGCCTGCGCCTCACGCGCACCGGTGGCTTTGCCGGCCTCGCCACCGAGGCGACGCTCGACACCGCGGAGCTCGCTCCGGCCGAAGCCGAGCCGGTCCTGGCCGCGCTGGACGCGGTCGACCTGCGCTCGCTCGCCGAGCGCCCGCCCCCGCCGCCCGGGCCGCCCGACTCGTTCCGGTACATGCTGGACGTCGAGCGTGGCGAGGCGAAGCACCGCATCGCGCTCGCGGAGGCCGACGTGCCGCAGGCGCTCCGGCCGGTGCTCGCCGCCCTGTCGGGGCGCGCGCACCCGCGCAAAGGTTCGACACGGGAAAACGCCCCCGATACGTTGCGAGCGGCACATACCAGCGGACAGGGGGCACACCATGGGCAGTCACGATCCGTTGCATTGCATCCTCCCGCCGGGGATCCTCCACAAGCTCGCCCGGCACGAGGATGAGGACATCCGCAACTCGGCGCTCAGCACGCTGGCGCTCGACACACGGTTTCGCATGGCCCGGGCCGAGGCGGCCGCCCGCCGGGGAGGGCGAGCGGCCCGGCCGGTGACGTTCGCGCGCATCGGCGGCTCGCCGCAGCGCACGATCTACGACCAGGGCCACAGCGAGTCCCAGACGCCGGGCACGGTCGCGCGGGCCGAGGGCCAGGACGCGGTCTCCGACACGGCGGTGAACCAGGCCTACGACGGCCTGGGCGCCACGTACATGTACTACTGGGGGCTCTTCATGCGCGACTCGATCGACGGCCAGGGCATGCCGATCGCCGGATGCGTCCACTTCGGCACCAACTACGACAACGCGTTCTGGGACAACGCCGGCCACATGTTCTTCGGCGACGGGGACGGGACGCTCCTCACCGAGACCACGGCGGGCATCGACGTGATCGGCCACGAGCTGACGCACGGCGTCACCCAGCACGAGGCCAACCTCGAGTACTCCGGACAGTCGGGCGCGCTGAACGAGTCGATCTCCGACTGCTTCGGCATCCAGATCAAGCAGATGGCGCTCCACCAGAGCGCCGCCGACTCGGACTGGATGATCGGCGCCGACATCGTCGGGCCGGAGCTCCAGCCCGCGCTGCGGTCGATGTCGAGCCCCGGCACCGCGAACCCGCACGACGACCAGCCGAGCGACATGGACGGCTACGTCGACGGCGGCGACGTGCACACCAACTCGGGGATCCCCAACCGGGCGTTCGCAGTCACAGCGACGACGCTCGGCGGCAACACGTGGGACGCCGCCGGCCCGATCTGGTACGCCGCGCTGTGCGATCCCAACCTGTCGCCGTACGCGACCTTCTCGGACTTCGCCCGCCTCACGGTGAAGCACGCCCAGCAGATCTACGGGACGGGAAGCGCCCAGGAGAGCGCCGTGAGCACGGGCTGGGAGACGGTGAAGGTGCCGACGACCCAGGCGGAGATGATGATGCCGCAGATCGTCGCAGCCTCGAAGCGCTCCAAGACGTAGGGCGGGAGCGATCGGCCGACAACCACGCCGTTCGACTGACCGGCCGGAGCACCGTGGTAGTGTGCCGCCTCGTGACTATGTCCGCCAACACGGGCCCTCGCGGTCAGCGCCGCGGTGTTGGCTTCGGGATTTTGCTGTATGTCGTAACCCTCGGCTTGTACGGCTGGTATTGGGCGTTCAAGACGCAGGAGGAGATGAAGCAGCACACCGGAGAGGGTCTCGGGGGAGTGCTCGGACTTGTCATCTGGATCCTGATCGCACCGGTCAGTGGGTTCGTGATCCCGTCCGAAGTCGGGAAGATGTACCGCAGTGCCGGTCAGGAGTCTCCGATGACTGGTTGGACCGGTCTTTGGCTGTTTCCCGGTGCGATCCTGATCATTCCGGCGATTGTCTGGTTCGTGAAGGTCCAGGGCGCCCTCAACCGTTATTGGGAGGACGCGGCGCAGGTGACGGAACCGGCGACTCCACGCGTCACAACTGAGTAACCCGTCCATCGAGGCACTGCTGCTCGCGGCGATCGCCGGATTCCCCATGATCGGCATCCGCTCGGCGTCGTCGTCGCGGCGAGTACTTCGCCGTAGCCACGGGTTCGCTTCGGCGAACGAGTGCCGGCCGCATGGTCGATGACTCTGCGCCGCACCGTGGCCATCACGCTCGGATGGCTGGTGCTGGAACGGCACGCGCGAGAGGCCGTAGCGCATCCGCTCGGTCAGCCGCGCCCGACGAGCACGATCACCGTGTCGCCCGGCTGCACCTTCAGGGCGTGGCCGTCGGCTGCGATCCGCAGCCGGCCGCCGGGCGCAACCACGAAAAGCGGCACTTCGCCGGATGTGCTCGCCGGGTTCTGGTCGTGATTCCTCGTCTCGAACCGCGCGCCGGCGGCAAATTGCCGGTCGAGCTCGCCGAAGGTCAGCGACCGGTGGCCGACGATGCCGGCCTCGCTGGCCGGCGGCAGAAGGTCAGGGTTGCTGGGGTGTGGCGCTACCCGAAAGACGTGTCGGTGGCCGAGCTCGTCTCGCAGCTCGGCAGCGCCGAGGGTATTGAAGTCGTCGCTCTGCGTCAGCAAGCAGGGCGTCCGTGACCTCCTCCAGCTCGGCTTCGCGGCTGATCGCGTCGACCATGATCCGTCCCCGATCGGCGTCGAGTCCGGCATCGCGGGCGGCCGTCTGGTGATCGAGCGGCCCGACCCACATCCGCACCGCGACGCCTGACCGCTTGAGTGCCGCCGCCAACTCCCGGGCCCAAGGATGGCCGCCGACGATGAGCACGAGCGTGCGGCCGAGTCCCGCCACGCGGAGCAGCCGCGCGACGGGCGCCGCCGTCAGCCCGTAGACCACGACCGTGCCGAAGATCGCGACGAACACGATCGGGAGGACCTTGTTCGCACCTGCGACGCCGTTCTGCGCCAGCCGTGGGCCGAACGCGGCCGCGGTCGCGCCGGCGACGATGCCGCGCGGGGCCATCCAGGCCACGAACGCCCGCTCGTGGATGGTGTAGGACGTGCCCAACGTGGTCAGCGCGACGGCGGCCGGCCGGATGATCAGGACCATGACGGCGACGAGCACGAGCGCCTCGGGCAGAACGGATCGCACCTCGTCCACGGACACCGACGCCGCGACGAGCACGAACAGCACCCCGACAAGGAGCTGGACGAGCGTCTCCTCGAACTCGAAGAGCGAGAGGCTGATGTCGATCCCCCGCTGATTGGCGACGACCATCCCCATCAGCACCGCCGCGGCGAGACCCGCATCGTCGCGGAGCAGGTCGGCGGTGACCACGGCGGCGACGACGACCATGAGCGTGACCGGGACAACCATCCGCGGCGCGCTCCTGTGGGCCTCGCGCAGAAGCAGCCAGAGCGCCGGCGCAGCGATCGCGGCCACGACCGCGCCGACGCCGAGGTCGATCAGCATCGTCCCCGGCCGCCAGCCCTTCCCCGAGCTCACCACGGTGAACACGAGCACGCCGAGCAGGGCGCCGACCGGGTCGACGAGCGTGCCCTCCCACTTCAGGAGCGACCGCACGTCGCGCGCCGGACGGATGAAGGCGAGCAGCGGGAGGACGACGGTGGGGCCTGACACGACGAGGATCGCACCGATCAGGAACGCCGCCCCGCGCTCCACGTCGTCGAAGAGCAGCAGCACGGTCGCCGTGATGGCAAGCCACGTGAGCAGGACGCCGGCGGTGATGAGGCCGAGCACCGCCCTGCGGACGTCCGGAACGACCTCCTCGAACGAGAGCCGCAGGCCCGCCTCGAAGAGGATGACGCCCACGGCGACCGCGACGAACGGCTGGTACAGCGCGCCCAGCAGCTGATCGGGGTGCACGTCGTCGGTCGCGTACCCGGCCAGGAATCCCGCCGGCAGCAGCACGACGATGGCGGGCACGTTCAGCGGCCGCGCGACCAGCTGAGAGCTCACGGCCAGGACGAGGACGAGCGCAAGGCCGAACAGGATCTGGTCTGAGGACATCGCGGGCGCCACGCTACTGGTTTCGAGGGCGGCGCAGTGCGCTGCGGCGCGGCGCTTCGGCCGCTACCGCGGGATCTCGCGGTTCGAGTAGTACGCACGCCAGAACGGGAACTCGTCGGCCAGCCACCGGCGGAGTGCCGCGTACACCTTCGCGTAATACCCGCGGGCGTAGCCGTCGGGCGTCACCCACCAGCTGACGTCCACGTCGTATCTCATGAGCTCGTCGGTGAGGTCGGTCCGCCGTCCCATGGGATAGAGGTAGCAGCATCCCAGGTACGCCGCCCCGTCCTCGTGGACGGCATAGGTGAACGAGATGCCTTCGCGGAACTCGAGCTCGTGCCAGACGAGGTCGACGTAGTTGTGCTCCTCGGTCACGGGCCCCTCCGGCCATCCACCGCCTCGGGTCTGCTGGATGAGCGAGATGCTGGCGTTGATGCCGCGGACGTCGTCCTCGAGGTCGGCCCGCGAGATGGCCGTGGCCGTGATGTCGTCGTAGGCGAGCCGCCTCGGCGGGCTGAACCCGGCCGGCGCGACCAGCTTCTTGATGAGCGTTGCGTGGTCCACGGACGTCCGAGGATACTCATACCGCGATGCAGGGGAAGCACCTCGACGCGCTGGTCGTCGGCGCCGGGTTCAGCGGGCTCTACGCGCTCCACCGGCTGCGCGGGCTCGGCCTCCAGGTGCGGCTGGCCGAGCGGGGCGGCGGCGTCGGCGGGACCTGGTACTGGAACCGCTACCCGGGCGCCCGCTGCGACATCGAGAGCGTCGACTACCAGTTCTCGTTCTCGCAGGAGCTGCTCGACGAGTGGGCGTGGACGGAGCGGTATGCGGCCCAGCCCGAGATCCTGCGCTACCTCGAGTTCGTGGCCGATCGCCTGGCGCTTCGGCCCGACATCGACCTCGACACGGCCGTCACCGCAGCCCGCTACGACGACGATGCCGGCCGCTGGACGGCCTCGACCGACCGCGACGTCGAGTACGACGCCCGCTACCTCATCCTCGCCGTCGGCAACCTGTCGGCGCCGAAGGAACCGGACTTCCCCGGCCTCAAGCGCTTCGAAGGGGAGTGGTACGTGACGGCACGGTGGCCCGAGGAGCCGGTGGAGCTGGCCGGAAAGCGGGTAGGCGTCGTCGGCACCGGATCGACCGGGATCCAGGTGATCACCTCGGCCGCGGCCGAGGCCGGCGACCTGTGGGTGTTCCAGCGGACGCCGAACTACAGCATGCCCGCCCACAACGGGCCGCTCGACCCGGATGTGCAGCGCGAGGTCAAGCGCACCTACGCCGAACGCCGGCGCCTGGCCGAGATCGCCGAGGCGGGGGTGCCGTTCCCGGCGTCGGAGAAGCGGGCCGCCGAGGTCTCCGACGAGGAGCGCCGGCGCATGTACGAGACGGGCTGGGCAGCGAGGCGGCATCAATTCGCTCTCGTATGCATTCACCGACTTCCACAGCGACGAGGCGGCGAATGCGACGGGCGCCGCGTTCACCCGCGAGCAGATCCGCCGGATCGTGCGCGACCCGGAGGTGGCGGCGCTCCTCTCGCCGTCGCACCACATCGGGACGAAGCGGACGTGCGTCGACACCGGCTACTACGAGGTCTACAACCGCGGCAACGTCCACCTGGTCGATGTGCGCCTGTCGCCCATCCAGGAGATCACGCCCTGCGGGATCCGGACGGCCGCCGCCGAGTACGAGCTCGAGACGATCATCTTCGCGATCGGCTTCGACGCGATGACAGGCCCGTTCCTCGACATCGACATCCGCGGCCGGGGCGGCCTCTCACTCCGCGAGAAGTGGGCCGCCGGGCCGCGGACGTATCTCGGTCTCACGGTGGCGGGGTTCCCGAACCTCTTCCTCGTCACCGGGCCCGGCAGCCCGGGCGTGCTCAGCAACATGGTGGTCTCGATCGAGCAGCACGTCGACTGGCTGACCGACTGCATCGCGCACCTGGGGGTCGAGGGCCTTGACGTCGTCGAGGCCACCGGCGAGGCCGAGGAGCAATGGGTGGCCCACGTGAACGAGATCGCCGACGCGACGCTCTACCCGCAGGCGACCTCGTGGTACGTGGGCGCGAACGTGCCCGGGAAGCCGCGCGTCTTCATGCCGTACGTCGGCGGCTGCGGCCGCTACCGGGCCGAGTGCGACACCGTCGCCCGGGCGGGGTATCGGGGGTTCCGGCTCGGCCGGGCGATCGAGCGCCCTCTGAGCTAGACGGATCGGCGCGTGGTAGCGTCGCAACGTGCCGTTGAATGGCTATGGCGTCTTGCGGGGCAAGGCTGTTGACCGGCGTCGCGAAGGCTCGTCGGACACGCCGCACTTCCAGATCCACATGGTCGACGGCGACGGCGTCCACTTCCGGATCGCGGTCAACGCCAAGTCGCAGTCGGCGCCGTCCGACCTGCTGTACCTGGTCGCGGACGACTTCCAGCATCCGAGCACGTCCGTGCTCGAGGCGCTCCCGCCGGGCTGGCACGACCTCCTGTCGGCTCCGGGCGAGGCCAGCCTGGACTACGTTCGCGGCAACCTGTTCGACCCGGCGCTGATGCGCCCGCTTCCGCCCGACGTCTCAGGGCCGGACAACGATCTCGCCGACATGCTCGACGCCCACATCACGCGGGCGATCGCCGACCCGTCGGCGGACCTGTACGCGCTCGGCCAGCGCTGGGGCCCGGAGCCGTCGCCGCCGGACAAGGTCTTCGGCTTCACGCCGGGAAACGGCGTCCACGACATCCACATGAACCAGGGCAACGATCCGCACTTCGCCGGCGACGACGGCGTGTGGCAGGACGGCGGCCTCCTGGTGCACTTTCCGGCGGTGTCGCGCTGGGTTGCGATCTTTCTCGCCTTCCAGAGCCAGGCGTGGCACACCGACGACACGACCGGCCACGCGATCGAGAGCCCGCCACCGCCGCCGCCACCACCGTTCGAGCCCACGGGCGAGGCGGCGGCGGTCCAGATCCTGGCCGCGATGGTGAACCCCGTCGGGCCCGCGCCCGAGCACGAGTCCGTCCTGCTCCTGAACGCCTCCCCGAGCGCCGTCGATCTGACCGGCTGGCGGATCGCCGACCGGCTCAAGCGCACCTGCCCGGTGCCGGCCCAGAGCCTCGGCGCGGGAGAGCTGCTCCAGGTGGCGGTGTCCGAGCCGGCGCAGCTCAGCAATCAGGGCGGGTTGATCACCCTCCTGGACGCCGCAGGCCTGAAGATCGCGGGGGTCGCCTACACGGCCGGCCAGGCGCGCCAGGAGGGCTGGACGCTCACGTTCTGAGGGGCCGCCGCCTGCCTCACCCGTCCGCGAACAACCCCTCGGGATAGGGGCCGGGCGTCGTGTCCGGGGCTCCGGCGTAGGCCACCTTGCCCGTGGTCGCCTCCTCGGTCACGCCGGCACCGTGGCGCAGCGCGAGGTCTGACACGGGGTAGCGCAGCCCCTCGCCGGCGTTTCGCGCGCCGACGCCCAGGAACACGCACGGGCCGTCGCCGGCGCCGACGAAGACATGCTCGGTCCACGGTGGGCAGTGCACGAGGTCCCAGGCCCGCAGCCGGCGCTCCTCCCCCTCGACCAGGAGGATGCACTCGCCGCTCAGAACCAGGAAATCCTCCTGCCCCTCCTCGGCGTGGTAGTAGCAGTTGGGCTGACCGGGCCACATCACCTGGATGTTGATGCCGTAGTGCGGGAAATCGGGCGTCCCCTCGAAGGTCGCCCCGGCACCGAACTTCTCGTTGTGGATCCACGCCGCCTCGCGCACGTTCAGGACGAACCACCCCTCCCCGGCGGGCTTCTTGCCGCCGGGGCCGTCCTCCATCGGAGCCTCTGGCACCATGATGCTCTCTCCTCGGTCGTGTGGGCAGCAGTCTACGAGGCAGTTCGAGACGGCGGCCTCGTCACCGACGAGGTCGTCGGCCGGCAGCGCGTCTTCCGGCTGGCGGGGCCCGACGTGGCGGAGGCGCTCGAGGTGCTCTCGCTCGTGGCGCCGCCCCTCCCCGCACGCGGCCTGCGCGAATCGAGGGCGGCGGCGGCGCTCAAGCGGGCCCGCACCTGCTACGACCACCTGGCCGGCGAGCTCGGCGTGGCGGTAACCGAGGCGCTCGTCGAGCGCGAGGTCCTGGCGCCCCTGGACGGCCGCTTCTCGGTGACCGGCGCCGGTCGGGTGTGGCTCGGCGACCTCGGCATCGACGTCGAGGCGCTCGAGCGCAGGCCGCGCAGCTTCGCCCGCTCCTGCGTCGACTGGAGCGAGCGGCGCCCCCACCTCGCCGGATCGCTCGGCGCCGGCGTCGCGACGGTGTTCTTCGCCCGCGGCTGGGTGCGGCGCAGGCCCGGCGGGCGGGCGATCGCCGTGACGGCGGCCGGTGCCGACTGGCTCCGGGGCAACCTCGGCGTCGCCGGTGTGCGCTGAGTCTTGACATGTGACCGTATGGTCACATATATTGGGTTCGTGGACGATGACCGGGTGTTCAGGGCGCTGGCGGATCCCACCCGCCGGCATCTGCTCGACAGGCTGTTCGAGCGCGACGGTCGGACGCTGACCGAGCTCGAGTCGGAGCTCGAGATGACGCGCTTCGGGGTGATGAAGCACCTGCGTCTCCTGGAGGACGCCGGCCTGGTCGTCGCCCGCCGGCAGGGCCGCGAGAAGCTGCACTTCCTGAACCCCGTCCCCATCCGGCTGATCCATGACCGCTGGATCGACAAGTTCACCGAGCACCGCGTCGCGGCGCTCGCCGATCTCAAGAGCGAACTGGAGGAGGAGAGCGCATGACCACCGCCACCGCGCAGACGACCCAGGTCTACCAGATCTTCATCAAGGCGAGCCCGCCGCGGATCTGGGAGGCGATCACGACACCCGAGTTCACGGCCCGCTACTTCCACCAGGCCCGCCACCAGGTCACGGCCGAGCGCTACCTGTCGCTCGGCCCCGACGGCGACACGTGGGGCGACGGGCCTGTGTTCGAGTTCGACCCGCCGCGGAAGCTCGTGCACGAGTGGCGCTCGCTCTACGACGCCGATCTGGCGGCGGAGGAGCCGAGCCGGGTCACGTGGGAGATCGAGCCCCAGGACGACGGCACGTGTCTTCTGACCGTCGTCCACGACCGCCTGGAGGGCGCGCCGAAGACCGCGGCCAGCGTGTCCGGCCCGGGCTGGATGCACGTGCTGAGCGGCCTCAAGACGTTGCTCGAGACCGGTCAGCCACTCGCGTAGCGGCACAGCGGAAGGGGTCTGGCCCCGGGCCGGGCCGGACCCCCACGGGTTCGACTAGCGTGCGCGCCATGTCCGTCCACCGGCTGAGCCGGGCCGAGGCCCGCCGCATCGCGGTGCGCGCCCAGCTCCTCGACGCCAACCGGCCCACCGACCTCGTCGAGGTCGTGGCCCACCTCACGCTCCTCCAGGTCGACCCCACCGCTGCGATCGCGCCGGCCGCGGATCTGGTCGCCTGGAGCCGCATGGGCTCGGCGTACCGGCCCGAGCACCTGAGGCAGGCCCTCGAGGTCGACCGGACGCTGTTCGAGCACAACGCGACGATTCGCCCGATGGCCGACCTCGGCCTCTACTTTGCCGGCGGCAGCGACGGCTGGACGAGCTACGAGCGGCCGTTGGCATGGGTTCGCGACAACGACGCCTTCCGCCGCGACATCATCGACCGGCTGGCGAGCTCGGGGCCGCTGACCTCCCGCGACATCCCCGACACGTGCGTGGTGCCGTGGGCCTCCACGGGGTGGACGCACAATCGCAACGTGACCCAGATGCTCGAGTTCCTGATGCTGCGCGGGGACGTTGCGATCTCGAGCCGCGTCGGGCGCGAGCGGGTGTGGGACATCGCCGAGCGGGTGTATCCGGCGAACGTCGCCATCCCGTCGTCCGCGGAGGCTCACGAGATGAAGAACGAGCGGCGACTGCGGGCGCTCGGCATCGCCCGGCGGAAGACCACCGCGATGCCGGTCGAGCCGATCGACGTCGGCGACGCCGGCGTGCCGGCCGTGGTCGAGGGTGTCGCGGGCGAGTGGCGCATCGACCCGGAGGCGATCGGCGGCGACTTCGAGGGGCGGACGGCGGTCATCTCCCCGTTCGACCGGCTGATCCACGACCGCGCCCGCGCGCAGGAGCTGTTCGGCTTCGAGTACATCCTCGAGATGTACAAGCCGGCCGCAAAGCGCCGCTGGGGCTACTTCGCAATGCCTGTGCTCCACGGTGACCGGATGGTGGGCAAGGTCGACGCCGCCGCCGACAGGAAGGCGGGCGTGCTGCGGGTGAACGCGATCCACGAGGACGTGAAGTTCACCCGCGCCATGGCGAAGGCCGTGCACGCGGAGCTCGACGCCCTGGCGGAGTGGCTCGGGCTCACCGTCGAGCCGGCCGCGCCGCGATAGCCCGGCCTTCTACGTCCCGGCCGGAGGAATCATCCCGTCGGGGTGATCGATGCATGAGTGATGGCCCTTTGGGTGCGAGATACTCCACATCCGCCGAGAAAGGGGCGAAAACTGTGACACTGAAGCACCCGAAAGCGCAAGCATCGGCGGTGGGAACCGTGTCCGTGCCGCCGCTGTTCACGAGCGAGACGACGAGCATCCCGCGTCACGAACTGCCGCAGGGCCAGCTTTCACCGGACGTCGCCTACCAGATCATCCACGACGAGCTCATGCTCGACGGGAACGCACGTCTGAACGTGGCGACGTTCGTCACGACCTGGATGGAGCCGCAGGCCGAGCGGCTCATGTCCGAGTGCTACGACAAGAACATGATCGACAAGGACGAGTATCCGCAAACGGCGGAGCTCGAGATGCGGTGCGTCAACATCCTGAGCCGCCTGTGGCACGCACCGGACGCGGACGAGGCGACCGGATGCTCGACGACCGGGTCGAGCGAGGCGGCGATGCTCGGAGGGCTCGCGCTGAAGCGGCGCTGGCAGCAGGCGCGCAAGGCCGCGGGCAAGCCCGCGGACAAGCCGAACCTGGTCATGGGCATCAACGTCCAGATCTGCTGGGAGAAGTTCGCCAACTACTGGGATGTCGAGATGCGCCTGGTTCCGATGGACGGCGATCGGTTCCACCTGTCCGCGGAAGAGGCCGTCGCCCTCTGCGATGAGAACACGATCGGTGTGGTCGCGATTCTCGGCTCGACGTTCGACGGCTCGTACGAGCCTGTGCAGGAGATCTGCGATGCGCTTGACACCTTCCAGCGCGAGACGGGGATCGATATCCCGGTCCACGTCGACGGGGCCTCGGGGGCATTCGTCGCGCCGTTCGTCGACCCGGAGATCGAGTGGGACTTCCGCCTACCCCGCGTCGCCTCGATCAACGCCTCGGGCCACAAGTACGGGCTGGTGTATCCCGGCGTGGGGTGGGTCGTGTGGCGTGACGCCAAGTCGCTGCCCGAGGATCTGATCTTCTGGGTCAACTACCTGGGCGACAACATGCCGACGTTCGCCCTCAACTTCTCACGTCCGGGCGCCCAGATCGTCGCCCAGTACTACAACTTCCTCCGCCTCGGCTTCGACGGATTCAGGCAGGTTCACGGCTACGCGCGCGAGGTGGCGACGCGCCTCTCGGCGCAGATCGCCGATATCCGCCCGTTCGAGCTGATCACACGCGGAGACGAGCTTGCGGTGTTCGCGTTCACCATGCGTGCGGATGTCGAGAACTTCACCGTCTTCGACGTCTCGAACGCACTCCGGGAGCGCGGCTGGCAGGTGCCCGCATACACCTTCCCCGCGAACCGCCAGGACCTCGCGGCGCTGCGAGTCGTCATCAGGCGTGGCTTCACCCACGACCTGGCGGACCTGCTCGTCAAGGACCTAAAGCGACAGCTGCCCCGCCTGCAGCAGCAGTCCGCGCCCGTCCACGACAGCACGACCGACGCGAGCTTCCACCACTAGGGAAGGAGTGCAGCAGTGTGTCGGTGGCTTGCATATTCCGGCTCCCCGGTGCTGATGGAGGAGCTGCTTTACACGCCGAAGCACTCACTGATCGACCAGAGCCTCCACTCCCAGCTGGGCGCGGAGACCACGAACGGCGACGGGTTCGGCATCGGCTGGTACGGCGTCGGCGGAACGCCGGCCGTCTTCCACAGCGTCGAGCCGGCATGGAACGACCGGAATCTGAGAGACGTGACCGCCCATATCGAATCGCCGCTCGTGTTCGCCCACATCCGGGCCTCCTCCGGGTCGCCGATCCAACAGACGAACTGCCATCCCTTCCGCCACGGCCGCTGGCTGTGGATGCACAACGGGCTGATCAGCGAGTTCCACAAGGTCAAGCGCGACCTCGTCCTCGCCGTCGACCCGGCCCTCTATCCGGCGATCGAGGGCTCGACCGACTCCGAGGTGTTCTTCTTCCTGGCCCTGACGCTGGGGCTGGAGGACGACCCACCCGGCGCCGTCGAGCGCGCGGTCGGCCTCATCGAGGAAACCGGGCGGCGGCACGGCGTCGAACATCCGATCCAGATGACGGTCGCGACGACGGACGGGGCCGAGCTGTGGGCGTTCCGATATTCGAGCGAGGGCCGATCGCGCTCGCTCTTCTACTCGACGGATGTGACCACCCTGCGCCGCCAGCATCCCGACAATCCGGTGCTGCACCAGGTGTCAGCCGGGTCGAGGTTGGTCGTCTCGGAGCCGCTCGGCGATCTCGCCGGTGCCTGGAACGAGGTCCCCGAGTCGAGCTACGGCGTCATCCGCGATGGGCAGGACGATCTGCGCCCGTTCACCCCCGACCGTCCCTCACAGTTGAGCCCCACGTCTCGCTGATCGCGGCGTGGGCGAGTACCCGCAGACGCCGGCCGACTGGACCCCCATAGCGCGCCGGTCCGCGGGACCGTTCACAACCCACGTCACCTTCCGCCGGCCCGACGGCCGGACGAGCGAATGGTCATCGAGAGCCCACCGCAAGCATGCGTCTCGGCTCTCGCGCACCTCTCATCGTGAGCAGGTGTGGTGGGCGCCGCGCAGAGCGTCATGGTGGATCGCTGTCCTCTTCGCGATCGGCGCCGCCTGCTTCCTGGTCGCGCCCTTCCCCGGGGTCGTCCAGGTCGTGGGCTCGGCCGCCGACGGGATGATCTTCTTCGTCGGCTCGGTCTTCTTCACCACGGCGGCGGCACTCCAGTGCCTCGAGACGTTCAACACCGATCGGGAGCCCGCCGGTGGCGGGCGACGCAATCTGCGGTTCATCGCCTTCGAGCCCCGTCGGATCGACTGGTGGAGCAGCGTCACCCAGTTCGTCGGCACGCTGCTCTTCAACATCGACACGTTCCGCGCATTGCAGACCGGGCTGGACAACGTCTCATACGATCGTCTGGTATGGACGCCCGACGCCGTCGGGTCCGCCTGCTTCCTCGTGTCCGGCTACCTGGCGTTCGTGGAGGTCTGCGCCGGTCCCGCATGCTGGCGGCCGCGGAGCCTCGAGTGGCAGATCGTCGCGGTCAACCTCCTCGGATGCGTCGCGTTCGGGATCTCTGCCATCGCATCGTTCGTCGTCCCCTCCACCGGGAGCGTCATGGATCTTGCGGCTGCGAACGTGACCACTGCCTTCGGCGGCCTCTGCTTCCTGATCGGGGCGGTCCTGCTGCTTCCGGAGTCTTCGCGCCAGTCCGACCCGATCGCGATGGTGACAGCCGGCGACGGCTGAGCCCACGACCCGGCCGGGGGCCTGCGACGGGCCACCGGCGCTACCATCGACGGCATGCCCACGATCGACGGCTACCGATTCGGGCACATCATCATCGATGGGCGCGAGGCGACCCGGGACGTGATCGTCCTCCCGAAGCGCGTGGTGCACGACTGGTGGCGGCAGGACGGGCACGGGCTCGTGCTCCAGGACCTCGACGAGGTGCTCGCCGAGCTGCCCGAGCGGCTCGTGGTCGGCACCGGCGCCTACGGCCGGATGCGGCCCGACCAGGAGGCGCTCGAGAGGCTGCGCGCCCGGGGAATCGACGTCGAGGTGCTCCCGACCGCCGATGCCGTCAGCCGATACGCCGAGCTCGATCCGCGCCGGACGGCGGCGGCCCTTCACCTGACGTGCTGACAACGGAGGTACACATATGAGCCGCTTCACGATCTTGAACCTCATGGAGCTCGACGACTCGGTGAGCGCGCGCGTGCCGGGGATCGAGGGTCGGTTCGGGCGAACGTCGCTCGAATCGGATCACCTCGGGATCAGCCATTTCCGCTACGCACCGGGCATGCGCGGGTCGGCAGGGCACCATCACCGCGAGCAGGAGGAGGCGTACATCGTGATCGGCGGCTCGGGCCGGATCAAGCTCGACGACGAGATCCACGAGCTGCGCCGGTGGGACGCGGTGCGGGTGAGCCCCTCTGTCGTCCGCGCCCTGGAGGCCGGCGAGGACGGGCTCGAGTTCATCGCCATCGGCTCCGACCGCCCGGAGGGCGGCGACGGCGTCCAGGTCCCTGCCGAATGGCCTGACTGAGCCGTCGCCGACCTCTGCTGACGGTCTGTGAGGCCTCAGGGCCTCCAGCCGCCTGAAAGGGGCTCGCCCATCCGCACGCCGAAGCGGTCGATCAGCTCGGGCACCGTCTCAGGCTGCATCTCGAGCCCGTAGCGCTGCGACAGCTCGGCCACAGCTTGCTCGCCGGCGCCGACCACACCGCCCATCGCGTCGAGCTCGGCGAAGAAGCGCTCGAAGCCGGCGGGCGAGATGATCTCGAGGATCCGGCACGACTCGTCTCCGGCGTTCCAGAAGGTGTGCCACTGGTTGCGCGGCTTGTGCACCAGGTCGCCCGGGCCCGCCTCCACGACGTCGTCGCCGAGCAGCGCGCCCATCCGGCCCTCGAGAACGAAGCTGTACTCGTCCTCTCGCGTGTGGCGGTGAACCGGCGCCGCGAGTGCCCGCGGCGACATCGGGTGCTCGACGAGGGAGAAGCGCTCGCCCGCCTCCGACCCGTCGATCATGAAGCGCACTCCGATGCTTCCCAGGAAGCCCATGGCACCGTCGCCCGGACCGACCACCTTCACGCCTGCTGTTGTCGCATTCATTGTTGGCTCCTATATTGATAGAACAGTAGTGTCGCGCGAAAATATACCCGCCGCGAGCCTGCGCTGTCAAGTAGCATTCGAACGAACAGCCATGTCCGATCAAAAACGCCCATACCGGAAAACCCGTCGCGCGGAGCTCGAGGAGGAGACTCGCAGACGGATCACCGAGAGCACCGTCGAGCTGCACGAGCGGGTCGGCCCCGCACGCACGTCGATCAGCGCCGTCGCCGAGCGGGCCGGTGTCCGCCGCTCGACCGTCTATCGCCACTTCCCGGACGAGGCCGCGCTCTTCGCGGCGTGCTCATCGCACTGGAGGGCGGCCAACCCACCCCCCGATCTGCGCGCATGGGCCGCGCTGCCCGACCCGGCCGTCCGCACGGAGGCCGCGTTCGGAGAGCTCTACGCCTTCTACCGGAGGACCGAGGGCATGTACACGAGCCTCCTCCGCGACGAGCCGCTCGTCCCGACCGTGCAGCGACTCCTCCGCGGCTTCCACGACTACCTGCGGTCGATCGAGGACGTCCTCATGGCGGGCCGCGGCCTGCGCGGCCATGCAGCGCGCCGTACGCGCGCGGCGATCGGCCACGCGGTCGCGTTCCCGACCTGGCGCTCCCTGACCCATGACCAGGGGCTATCCGACGACGACGCCGTCGGGCTGATGTGCCTGCTGGTTGAGGGCACGGACCGCCAGCCGGGCCTTCGGTAGACTCACCGCTTGGCCAGGATGCTGTATCGGCTCGGCCGCTTGGTGGCCGCGCACCCGCTGCTCGTCATCGCACTCTGGATAGGCGGCGCGGTGGGTGTGACCGTGCTCGTCGACAAGGTCGGGGCGGACACCAACAACACGGTCAATCTCCCAGGGACGGGCAGTCAGGCGACGACCGACCTGCTGCAGGCCGGTTTCCCGCCGCAGCAAAACGGCTCGAACCCGGTGATCTTCCACCTCACCAAGGGCAAGGTGACCGACGCGGCCCAAAAGACCGCCATCACCGACTCCTACAAGGCGATCAAGAAGATCCCCTTCGTCCACTCCGCCAACAGCCCGTTCTCGCAGGGCGGCAACGGCCAGATCTCCAAGGACAAGAAGACCGCCTTCATCTCGGTGCTCCTGGACATCAGCTCGAGCGATCTCACACCCGCTCAGGCACAGCGGGTCCTCGATGCGGCAAAGCCGGCTCGGCAGGCGGGCATGGCGGTGGTCGGCGGCGGGTCGATCGCCACGGTGCTCTCGCCGAACGACACCTCGACGAGCGACCTCATCGGCATCCTCGCCGCCATGATCATCCTGACGTTCACCTTTGGCACCGTCGTCGCGATGGGGATGCCGATCGGGACGGCGATCCTCGGGTTGACATCGGCACTCGGCGTCGTCGGACTGCTGGGCCATCTGATCGCCGTGCCGAACATCTCGCACACCGTGGCCACGATGATCGGGCTCGCGGTCGGGATCGACTATGCACTGTTCCTGGTGACGCGGCACCGGTCACAGATGCAGGCCGGTGTGGAGTTCCACGAGTCGATCGCGCGAGCCGTTGGCACGGCGGGCACCGCGGTCGTCTTCGCCGGATGCACGGTCGTCGTGGCGCTCGTGTCGCTCGTGGTCGCCAACATCCCCCTCGTCGCCGCGCTCGGCTACACCTCGGCGATCGCGGTGGGAACCGCGGTGCTGGCGGCTGTGACGCTGCTCCCCGCGCTGATGTCGCTTGCCGGCAAGCACATCAACTCGCTCTCGCTCCCGGGGCGGCAGCACCCATCAGACGATCCGAGCAAGGAGGGGGTGTGGGGCCATTGGGCCGGGTTCGTCACCCGAGTTCCCCTGATCCCGGTGGCGCTCGCCGCGCTGATCCTGGTACCGCTCATCATCCCGGTCTTATCGCTGCAGCTCGGCCAGGAGAACGTCGGCCAGACCGACCCCGCGACGATGGAGCGCCGGGCGTACGACCTCATGGCAAAGGGGTACGGCCCCGGGTACAACGGCCCGCTGCTCGTCGCCGTCGCGCTCACACCCGGAGCGAAGGCCGACCCCGCGGTGCTCGCCCAGGAGAACCAGCTAAAGCAGCTGCAGAAGGAGCTCGAGGCCGAGCAAAAGCAAGGCAACCAGATGAAGGCGCAGCTCGAGTCGGAGCAGGCCCAGCTCCAGCGGCAGGAGCTCGCCCTGCAACAGAAGCAGTCGACGCTGGAGCGGCAATCGGCCGCGCTCAAGCGGCAGCAGGCGGCCCTCGAAGCGCAACAGGCGTCGCTCGAGTCCCAGGCGGCGCAGCTCCGGAGCGAGCGCGACACGCTCAGGGCCGAGGCAGCGGCGCTCGCGGCGAACGTCAGACGCGACGCGGCGCGTCTCGTGGCGATCCGCGCCGACGAGCGACGGGTCCGGAACAAGCTCCGGCGCACATCCGACCGGGCCAAGCGCGCCAGGCTGCTGGCGAAACTGCGGCGCCTCCAGGCAGCGGAGCGGCAGACGGTCGCCGATCTGAAGCGCTCCCGGAGGAAGGCTCAGTCGCTGATCCGGCAGGCGCGAGCGCTCGATCAGCAGGCTCAGGCGCTGGAGCGGCAGAAGCAGCAGCTCCAGGCCCAGGCGGCGCAGCTCCAGGCCCAAGCCGACGCGCTCCAGCGGCAGGCCGCAGCCCTTCAGCAGCAAGGCGCGGCGCTCCAGGCCCAGGCGGCGCAGCTGCAACAGCAGAAGGCGCAGCTGGAAGCCCTCCAGGCCAAGGCCAAGAAGCAGCAGAAGAAGGCTGATGCGCTCCACAGCCAGCTTGTGCAGACCCTGACCAAGGCCGGCGGTGACGCGCGCGGCACCGATCCGCGCCTCGTGAAGTTGCAGGACGCCCTCATCGCGACCAAGCACGTCAAGCTCGTGGTGCCGCCGCAGATCTCAAAGCACGGGAACGACGTGGTCTACTCGGTGATCGCAACGACCGCGCCCTCAGCCCCGGCCACCGCCGACCTGGTGCGCCATCTGCGCTCCACCGTCATCCCCAACAACACGAGCAAGGGTGTCGTGGCATTCGTCGGGGGCTCGACTGCGGCGAACGTCGATCTCGCAGCCGAGATCTCGAAGCGTCTGCCGCTGGTGATCATCACCATCCTGCTCCTCAGCATGCTGGTGCTGCTCGTGGCGTTCCGATCGGTGCTGATTCCCATCCAGGCCGCCATCACGAACTTCCTCGCCGCCATGGCCGCCTTCGGGATCGTGACCGCGGTCTTCCAGTGGGGCTGGGGCATCGACATCGTCAGGATCGACACCACCCTGAACACAGTGCCGATCGCAAGCTACGTGCCGCTCATGATGTTCGCCATCCTGTTCGGGCTCAGCATGGACTACCAGGTCTTCCTCCTGTCGTCCGTCGACCATCATCGGGCGAGCGGCGAGACCGATCGGGCGTCGGTCCGGCTCGGCCTCAAATCGAGCGCCCGGGTCATCAGCGCGGCGGCGCTGATCATGATCTCGGTGTTCTCGAGCTTCGTCCTCAACGGCGATCCCGTCGTGAAGCAATTCGGTGTCGGCCTCGCGAGCGCCGTGCTGCTGGCAGCCACGTTGGTGCTGATGCTTGCGCCCGCTGTGCTGACCCTGCTCGGGCGCGGCGCGTGGTGGATGCCCGCCGTCCTGGGGCGCATCGTTCCCGTCATTGACATCGAAGGTACGAACCTGAATCGACCAGCCCGCCCAAGATGCACCGGACGGGGTGGCGGCGGGGCCAGAGCACTCCCCGCCGAAACCGCTGGTGCTGCCGGATGACCCGGACATCGTCAGCGCAGCCAGGTCAACCGAGCAAGACGTCGTGAGGGCCTCCGATTCCGGCAAGGGCTCGGCCGGTCGGAGTACCGGCGAGACGCCGGTCACGCCGCCGATCTCGGAGGCCGAGCGCGACAAGACCGAAACCGGCGAGCACGCTCCGGGAAGAGATCCGGCTCCTGTCGGCGACGCGCCGCGACCGCCCGAAAAGCCTCGCTGACGGGGCTACACCCGCCTCACGCGCACGAGACGGTTGCGTGCAGCGCCGCGGACAAAGCGTGAAGCCAAGCCGTGCCGGCAGCGGCAGCGGCAGCGGCAGCGGCAGCGGCAGGATACTCATGCGGCGGGAGCGGGTCGGCGACGCGCCCACTCCCAGCCCCGGGCCGCTCGCCGTAGACCGCCGCGTTTCGAGGCTACGGGACGATGATCTTGTAGATGTCGCTCGCCGCCGTGCGGCAGGTGTACTTGTCGAAGTAGATGTCTGTGCCTGCGACCTGGTCGGGCACGGTCTGCGTCGTCGAGGTGAGGTCGCGGCCTGGCCCGAACTCGGCCAGGATGTTCAGGGGCTGGCTCTCGACCCACTCGACGAGCTTCACGTGGCGACCGCAGCCGTCGCCCGAGTGGGCGAAGTACACCGTGCCGGCACCGGTGACGGACGGGTAGTACTGCATCTGGCCGGTGAGGGTGTTGGGGATCTTTGTCGTGTGGCCGGTCGAGATCTGGTAGCGGTACACGTTGCAGACGTGATGCGCGCACCGATCCCAGACGGCGTAGTCGCCCGACACCTGGCCGGGATCTGCGCGGGTCGTCTTGCCCTGGACGTCCGCGAGCGTGATCGTCTGGTCGGTTGACGTGTTGTGCAG
This sequence comes from uncultured Actinomycetes bacterium, assembly GCA_963709425.1. Classification (GTDB taxonomy): domain Bacteria; phylum Actinomycetota; class Thermoleophilia; order Gaiellales; family JAICJC01; genus JAICJC01. The sequence continues at coordinate 796,946 of CAVPWG010000004.1, forward strand.
AAGCACCCGCCACCGGTTCCGGTCGGCTGCCTCACGCCCAAACAGGATCCAGTCCCCCGAGACGGTCGGATGCCACTCCCACCTGCGCGTGTTGATCCCCGTCGGAGCCGACTTCACGTGAGAGACGACGTCCATCAGCCTGATGTCGGAGTTGCTCCCGCGGGCCAGCTGATACACGAACGTGGTGCCGTCGATGCTGCCCGACCAGGCACGGCTCCGGCTGCCGTTCACCTGGAAGGCCGGCTGGCCAGGGCCGCTCTGGATCAGCAGCCTCGTCCGGTTCCCACGCGTCCAGGCAAAGTACGTCCCCCCGCCCGTCCCCGGAACCTGCTCGAAGGCCGGAGTCGCCCTAACCGGGATCTGGGTGGCAGCCTGCGCCGACCCCGTCGCGGCCAAGAAACCCGCCACGACCACAGCCGCGCGACCAATCAGATGGCGAGACGTTGTACCCATCACGACAGCCCGAAGGGGCGCGACCCTACCACTTCGAGCGATTCGTTACAAGTATGGGACGTCCTCGCCGTCTACACCCCGGGCGGCAAGGCTGCGCCGCGGCCACTCGTCGAGGCGGCGGGAGTCGTGCCATTGGAAGTGGCCGGCGGCCGCCGATTACCGTTGTCCACTTGGACGACTTCGGTGGAGCACACAACAGAGATGCCGAGCCGCGAAGCGACGGACGCCAGTGTCAGGCACTGGCGGTCGACCGCCGGGGTTCAGCCATACGCTTGAGTAGCGACCGGTCGACCTTGCCGGTGGCGGTGCGCGGCATCCGCTCCAGAAACACGATCTCCTCCGGCGCTTTGTACCCGACTCGCTCACGCGCGAAGCGGATGAGTTCCTGCGCCGCGGGACGCCCCGTGCCATCACGGAGCGTCACGTACGCCCGGACATTCTCCCCATGCACGAGGTCGTGAATACCGACGACGCCGACGCTGCCGACGGATGGGTGCTCGAGCAGGGCACCTTCAACCACCTGCGGCGTGATGTTGGAGCCGTCGTGGACGATGATCTGCGTGCGGCGACCGCAGAAATACAGGTAGCCGTCCTCGTCGGCGCGCATAACGTCACCGGAGTCCAACCAGCCATCGCGGAATAGCCCTGCGGTCGCCTTGTTGTTGTCCCAATAGCCAACAGTTGCGGACGGCGTGCGGATCCACAGGCGTCCCTGCCCGCCGGAGTCCACCTCGCCGCCGTGATTGCTGCGGATCTCCACCGTGACGCCGGGTACGGGCTTGCCCACCGAGCCGACCCGGATCTCTTGGGACGGCGGGCTGACCGCCGCGAGGCCAACCTCGGTGAGTCCGTATGCCTCATCGATGACGAGCCCCGTCAGGCCGGTGAACTCGCGCTCGAGTTCGGCCGAGACGCAGTCGCCGGCAGCGCGGCACAGCCGCAGCGACGCAAAGTCCTCGCCATGAGCGCCGTGATCGCGGATGAGTGCGAACAGGGCCGAAGGGAGCATCGACAACACCGTCGGCCTACCCTCTCGCAGCAATGGCAGCAGTTCATCGCCGTCGAAGCTGCGGGCGACGACAATACCCGCGCCGACGCCGAGCGCGGCGAACGAAACGTAGAACGCGCCCACGTGCGACAACGACGAGCCGGCCAGCAGCCGGTCGTCGGCGCTCAACTCCAGGCCCGCGGCCGCGATCGCGAGCATCCAGCCCACCGTCCGATGAGTGTGGGTGACACCCTTGGGAGGGCCGGTGCTGCCGGACGTGAAAAAGATGACTGCGGGATGGGAGGGATCCGGCCGCGGCGGCGCCGACGCCGTCGGCTCACCGTCGATCAGGTCATCGAAGGAGAGACCGTCGCGGCTCGGTCGGGGGTAGCCGATCCTCCCCAGCGGCAGGTGCCTGGACGGCCGGCTCTCGTCAAGGTCGGGCTCCCGCTCGGCATGCACCAGCAGCGCGCGAGCGCCGCTCACGTCGAGCGCATGGTCGATCTCCGCGGCGGTGTACCGGTAGTTGAGGGGCGTCGCCACCAGCCCGGCCCGGAAGCAGGCAATGTAATGAGCGATCAGCCTCGGCCGGTTCGGCATCAGCGACGCGAACCGGTCACCCGGGCGCAGCCCGAGCTCGAGATAGCTCTGCGCCAACCGTCGAGTCACGCGGTCGAGCGTCCGCCATGACCACGTGAACTCCGCGCAGATCAGCGCATCCGCGTCCGGATCGCCAGAAACCCCCGCCTCGAGCACATCGCACAGCATTATCGGTCGATCCAGCGCCGGCCCGGAGTAGGGCACCACAGCACCTCCCTGTTTCGAGCCGACATGCTGTCATCCCGACGAGCGGCGCACAAGCCGGCGCCTGGATCCGACGGCCAGATCCTTTGTGGCGGTCGCGCATGTGACGATCTCTGGGTGCGGCCGGACACCTAGCCGAGCCGTTGAGATGGGCGGCGGCCCCGTCAGGTGGGGCCGCCGCCGCCTGCGGGCAGGGTCAGGTGAGAGGCCGCCCTCAGTAGGAGTAAAGCCGCTCGTAGAAGGGGCCGGTCTGCTTGCCGGCGTGACCTTGCCTATGCTCTGACGCCGTGGGCGAGGGCGTTGTCATCCGTCCCGAGCGCGACGTGGACCATCCCGTGATCGCAGAGGTGGTCCGCGCGGCATTCGTCGGACACCCGGACGAGGTGGCGTCGTTCGTGGAGCGCATTCGGGCGTCGGACGAGTTCATTCCGGAGCTGGCGTTGGTCGCCGAGGACTGCTCCGGTGTGATTGCTCACGTGATGCTGAGCTGGGTCGGCGTTGAAGGCGGATCCCGTACGAGGATCCTCAACCTGACGCCGATGTCGGTTCGGCCTGACCGCCAGCGCATCGGTGTCGGGGCACGGCTGATCCGGGACGCGCTCGGCCGCGCCGAGGAAGCGGGCGAGCCTGCCGTCATGGTGGAGGGCATTCCTGCCTACTATCCTCGCTTCGGCTTCGAGCAGGCAACGGGGCTCGGCTTCATCTCGCCGCATCCGAAGATCCCCGACGACGCGTTCATGGTCAAGCGGCTCGCGGGATACAGCCCCGACCTCGCCGGTCGGATCGTCTATCCGGCCGCGTTCGACGCTCTCGGGTACTCGCGACCGGTCTGAAAAGGAGCGGCGCACTCGGCGGGTCGCAACGTGCCTAACGACGTCCCCGAAGCGTCGGCCACGAAACCCGCAGCTGCCGTGCGGGCATCTCCTTCATGACGGTCAAGGGATGGCCGCGCGTGCAGCGTTCGATGTCCTCGAGGACGCGGGTTCGACTTCCCTGGTCATGACCCAGCGGTGTTTGCCGATCTTGCGGTCGCGAACGAACCCGAGCTTCTCGTAGGTCGACAGAGCACCGTTGAAGAGGAAGCCGGCGGGCACGGCAGCAGCGTCCTCCGGGTATCCCTCCACGGTTCCCCCACCCAGGCCGGCAATCAGATCCAACGCACCGGCGAGAGCGGCCGTGGCCACACCCTGACGTCGGCGTCCCTTGCCCACGTAGCAGCATGCAATCCGCCAGTCCGGCGACATCGTGTGACTCTTCTCGTAGGCCGCGCGGTTCTTGATCAGTGGCACCTCGTCGGGAGCGCCGAACTGGCACCAGCCGACACACTCCTCGCCGTCGAACACGAGCGCCGCATGCGCTGTTCCCGACCGCACGCGGTCATGCTTGCGTTGGCGGTTGAGTTCGCCCTGCGCCGCCCTGTCACCGCCTTCGGGGTGGAAGGCCATGCACCAGCAGCCGCCAAAGATTCCGTTGTTGCGCTCCACCAATGCGGCGAAGGCCGCCCAGGTCGAGTCATCCAGCGCCTTGACCGCGTACTTCGATTCCACCATGACCGCACCGTACCGTGGCATCGGGCATCGGACCCCGCCGGTCTTCCGTCGCCGTTCCTTACCGTCACGGGGGTTGCGGCAGCCACACCACATCGCGGGCGGCCCCGGCAGGGTCGCGCGTGGAGGCCGACGGCCCCATGATCGACGCGACGGGCAAGGTTCGATTCCGTTCCTAGGTACCGAGATTTGAGTCTAGGACAGGGGTAGAAGCCCTCAAACGGACTCGAACCGTTGACTCCCTTCGTTCCCCTCGCCAAACGGGCCCCGTCCCCAAGAGGACGATGGTGGAGTCGTCCGGCTTCTAGAGGCCGATACCGGATGCGAGCGTCACCGCACCCAGAGCTGGTCGAGCAGCACCGACCACTGAGGGTTGTGCTGGTAGTTCCCGGTGTGATCGGACACGACATCGGTCTGGACGTTCGTGAGCAGCGGCACCCAGGGAGCGAGATCGACGGCGCGGCGATCGGCGGCCTGCCACAGCGCGGCCCCACCGGCAGGATTTCTAACCTGCCGCGCCTCGGCCCGGTGGATCAGGTCGTCCAGTGTGGGGTCGCACAGCTCCGAGGTGTTCAGGTTTCTCGGGTCGTGCCGCACGAACGCGCGGCAGGAGAGCAGGACGTCGAAGAAATCGATCGGATTCGGGTAGTCGGCTGCCCAGCCGGTGAGCACCGCAGAGACGCGTTGTCGGGAGTCGCTTGTGGTCGCGTTCCATTCACCGTACCCGGCGCCGTTCGCTGACGTCACGTGCGAGGAGGCCCGATACCCGAGCTGGTGTAGCACCCGCACGATCGACGCCACGAGGGGGGTGGTGTCGGAGCCGCCCCATGCCCACAGCACCACCCGATCGCCCTCGGTCCCCGACTGGGCGACCAACGTCCGCGCACGCGGGAGGTCAGCGCCTGCCCAGGTGCCGCCCGCCGGCCGACCACTCGTGTACGGGCAGTAGGGCGCATACCCGAACATCCCGGGCGGGAGCACCTGGCACGTCGGCACGGTCGCCGACGCTCCGCCCATAGTTCGCGCCATGGCGGCACGGTCCACCGCGAAGTTGAGCGCTTGGCGGGCCGCGAGACCAGTGAAAGGGGGGACGGCGGTGTTCAGGGAGATGTACACGGTGGAAAGTCCCGCCACTGGGTGCGCCAAAGTCGCATATCGGCTCGCCAACTCGGAGAAGCGCTCGGGCGGCGGCTGTCCGACCATCACGTCCGCTTTGCCCTGCTCGACGGCCGTCAGCGCCGCACCCGGGTCCTTGTATCGCGTGTAGCGGATCGTGTCCGGATAGCCGGCCGGTTGGGCGTCAGACGACCACTCCTGGAAGTGCGGGTTTCGCGTCAGCAGCACGCCGGCGTGGCCTCTCTGGTACAGCTTCGACACCATGTAGGGCCCGGTGCCTGGCACCGGCTTATTGCTATCCGCCGGTGGCGCCCCCGGTGGGACGAGGTCGGCGAATGTTGTCGCGAGCTTCTGGGGCAGAGCCGGATCCGGCTTCGATAGGTGGATGGTGATGGTGCCGGTGCGGTCGTCTGTCTGTATGCCTTTCGTCAGATCGCAAGTCTGGGGATGCGACCGGCAGGCGCCGTAGCCGACGATCGTCGAGAACACGACGTCCTGGTAGTAGCCCTGGGACGCGATGCCGAGCGCTGCCGGGGAGAGGGTGCGCTCCACCGAGGAGCGGAAGTCCGACGAACGCACCTCCTGCCCATTCGAGTACCGGAGGCGCTTGCGCAGCTGAAACGTGTAGGTTCGGCCGCCGTCTGTGATGGTGGGCATGGCGACGGCCAGATCGGGGACCACCTGCAGCCCGGCGGCGCCGCCCGCCCTTCGGTACGTGACCAGACCGTCGCTCGTCATGGAGAGCAACTGGAAGTGATCCTGGTAGGGCGCGACCGCCGGATCGTACGGCCCGAACCCCGGGCCGAAGTCGTCGATGCCGTATGCGACCCGAAGCGTGCCGCCCCTGTGGCTCGCGGGGCTTGCGAGCGCAGCGACCCAGACCTTTCCGCCCGCCGCCACCGAGGCGAGCGGCGTGCTTCCGGTGGGCGTGGAATGTGTGTGCAGTGCGCCGTCGATGCGCGTGACGCCCGCGGCCGTCGCCACCCACACCATCCCGTCGATGTACGCGACGCCGGTGGGCCTGACGCCGACGGGGATCGGCTGGCCCTCCTGCGTCGTCGGGTCGAGGCGGGTGACCGTGCCGTCATCGGCATTCGCAACCCATAGCCTGCCCCCACCATATGCGGCCGCGACGGGATTATTGCCGACATGGAAGCGGCCCACCACCTGCAGCGTCCGAGGGTCGATCTTGACGACGGTACCGGAGCCACTGTCGACCACCCAGACCCAGCCGCCGCCGGACGCGACAGCCGACGGGGACCCACCCACGGCGACCGGATCGGACGCATCGAAGGTGGTGCCATCGATCCGCTGCAGCGTCGCATCGGTCGTATTGACCACCCAGGCGGCGCCGTCACCGTAGGCGATCGGGCCGGGCCCCTGGCCCACCCGAACGTTCCTGACGACCCCGGTGTCCTTCGGGTTGATCCACGACACCTCACCGCTTCCACCGTCAGCGACCCACACCCCGCCACCGAAGGCGATACCCGTCGGCGAGCGGCCGTTGACGGGGACGTGGTCGACGACGACGTCCGCCTTCGGATCGATCCGCACAACCTCGTTGCGATCGGTCACCGTCGCCCACACGGACCCTGCGCCGGCGGCCAATCCGCCCGGGCTGCCGACAAGGCGCACATCGCCGAGAATATGCCCAGACGTGTCCAACATGCCCACGACGTTGGTGCCGAGGCGGCTGGGATGATGCGACCCGATCGTGGTCGCTGCGAGCGCCACGAAACCCGCCAAGGCCGCAATGCCCGCGACCGCGAGCGATGCGACGCGAATCGGCGTCCAACGCGGTCGCGCATCAGGTTCCCCAGCCGGCAGATCCGGATCGAAATCCAGCTGCAGCACATGCACCGGGTCGTCGAAGCCCTTGAATGCCATCTGGCCGCGATCGATGTAGGTGATCTCGTCGGTTCGCCGAGCCAGATGCACGACGCCGTCGGACACAAGGACCTCACCGCGCTTCGCCATCGAACACAGCCGCGCGGCGAGGTTGAGGGCCCCTCCGCGGTAGCCACCGGCAACCGCAATCGCCTCGCCGGCATCGATTCCAATGCCGATGTCGAGCGGCAACGAGGGATCGGCGCGCATCTCCTCCCCGCAACGGCGCTGCAGATCAACCGCGGCACGGAGGGCCGACCGCGGCGACCCGAATACGCACAGCGCCTCGTCGCCGCGAAGCTCCACTACTCGGCCACCATGCTCCTCGACCTTCTCGCGGACGACCTCGGCGAATCGTGCAGCGAGGCGAGCACCGGCCTCGTCTCCGCGAGCCTGCGTGAAGCGCGTGTATCCGCGGACATCGGCAATCAGGAACGTACGGATCTCGGCTGGAGCATCTGTGCCGTCGGTCACGATCGCGCAATTCTACGGTCTTGGGCCGGCCCAGGACGGGCGGCACCTAGACCAGAAGGAATCCCGGCTACTCGCTCTCACCTCGATCCGGCGGCGCGGGTACTTCGAGCCTGCTGCTGTTGGTGATCTCCCGCCCCACTCGCGGCTTCCCCACCAAGCCGTTGAGCACCTGGACATCCCCAGCGGAATGCGATCCGAGCTGGCCCAATCGCCAGACAAGAGGCTGCATTAGCGCGGTTCGAGTCCATTCGGCTAACCGGAAACCGGCATAGTTGAGTCAAAACAAGCCCTCTAACGGACTCGAACCGTTGACCCGTCGTTGCCGAGCGCGTTGCAGGAGTAGGAGCCAGCCCGCCGCGTCCATCGACGCACGCCGAGGACTTGAAGTCGACCAGCACGCGCGGATAGCGGCCCGGTGAGGAGAATCGCGATCCTCCATTCCCTACCCCGGCGCCCACAGCCGACCACGATCGGCGCCACTCCGACGCGGCGAAGCACGGTTCGACCGTTCCCCCCCGGTGGGCGGAATGTGGCAGTGCGCAACACCATGTCGATCGAACGCGGCGCACTGAGGGGGTTGTCCAGTCGACCGCTCCGGGTGGAGTTCGACAACGGGTGGTTCGCCGCGCTTGAATAGCCGCGTGGCACGCGAGCTTCCGACCGGAACCGTCACTTTCGTCTTCACCGACGTCGAGGGCTCGACGAGGCTCTTGCAGCAGCTGGGTGCCGAGGCCTACGCGGATGCGCTGGCGCAGCATCGCCGCGCTCTGCGAGAGGCGTTCATTCGCTACGACGGCGTCGAAGTGGATACGCAGGGCGACTCGTTCTTTATCGCGTTCTCCACCGCACCGACCGCAATTGCGGCCGCTGCGGAAGCGCAGCAGGTGCTTTCGGCGGGACCGATCCGCGTGCGCATGGGGATCCACACCGGGACGCCGCACGTTACCGACGAGGGCTACGTCGGAGCGGACGTCCACCGAGCAGCCCGCATCGCAGCGGCTGGGCACGGCGGCCAGATCCTGGTCTCGTCGTCGACCGCATCGCTTGTCGATGACAAGAGCTTGCGCGACCTCGGCGAACACCGCCTGAAGGATCTCGCCGCACCGGAACGGATCTATCAGCTCGGCGGCGAAACCTTCCCACCTCTGGTAACCCTGCAGCAGACGAATCTCCCGGTTCCTGCGACGCGCTTCCTTGGGCGCCAACGAGAGCTCGGCGAGGTGACCACGCTGCTCGCAAGCGGGGTCGCCCGCCTGCTGACGTTGACCGGCCCGGCCGGAGCCGGTAAGACCAGGCTCGCGCTCCAAGCGGCCGCGGAAGCGGCCGACCAGTATCCCGACGGCATCTTCTGGGCTCCCCTTGCCGCGCTGCGCGAGCCGAAGCTCGTGCTCGAGGCGGCCGCTCAGGCGCTCGGAGCGAGGGACGGGCTCACCGACCGCATCGGCGACCGCCGGCTTCTGCTCATCCTCGACAACTTCGAGCATCTGATCGATGCCGCGCACGAGCTCGCTGGGCTGCTCGTCGATTGTCCGAACCTTCAGCTCCTCGTGACGAGCCGGGAGCTGCTGCGACTTCCTGGCGAGCAGGCCTATCCGGTCCCGCCACTCGAGCCTCAGGATGCGACCGATCTCTTCACCGCGCGGGCGCGGGCAGTCGATCCTCGTTTCGAGGCCCGCCCAGTTGTCCACGAGCTGTGCTCCCGGCTCGACAATCTGCCGCTCGCGCTCGAGCTCGCCGCCGCCCGCGTCCCCGTGCTCACCCCTGAGCAGCTGCTCGACCGCCTTTCGAGGCGGTTCGACCTGCTCAAGGCAGGTCGCGGGGTAGACCCCCGGCAGCAGACCCTGCGGGCGACCATCGCATGGAGCTACGACCTCCTCGACGAAGAGGAACGGCTCTTGTTCGAGGGCTTGTCCACCTTCCGGGGCGGCTGCAGGCTCGAGGCGGCGGAGGAGGTCTGCGACGCCGACATAGACACCCTGCAGTCGCTGATCGACAAGAGCCTGCTTCGCCGGCAGGGGGAGCGGTTCTGGATGCTGGAGACGATCCGGGAGTACGCGACCGAGCGACTCGAGGAGCGGAGAGCGGAGGACGAGTTGCACCGCCGCCATGCCGACCACTTCCTCTCGCTTGCCGAGGACGCCGCTGTCGGCGGGCCGTCTGCGCTCCCGGAGGCCGGGGTCTGGCTGCTGGACGAGCTGGACAACATCCGGCGCGCCCGTGGGTGGCTCATCGCTTCGGGCGACGTGGAGCGGGAGGCTCGCCTCGCGGTAGCTGCGTTACTTGCCCTGTGGACGCAAGCCGGCCTGCAGGAGCTGAAAGCGTGGCTCATCTCGGCGCTCGACAGGTCGGCTGACCTCGACCCTGGGCTCCGAGCGGATGCGCTCGGAGCCGCCGCGCTCGCGGCGGCGAACTTGGGCGAGAGCGAGGTGGCGCGGGAGTACGCCCACGAAAGCCTGGAGATCGCCCGCGGACGAAACGACAAACGCCAGATCGAGTGGGCGCTTCGAGTCCTCAGCTTCGACGAGCCGGATCTCGATGAGCGTAGGCGCCTGCTCCACGAGTGCGAGGCCCTTCTCCGCGAGCTCGGAGACGACGGCGGCCTCGGCTGGGTCTCCTTCCTGCTCGGAGTGACGCTCCTCGACGAGGGACGCTTCAAAGAGGCAGGCGAGGCCCTCAACAGGGCTGTAGCGATTTTCCGAGGGCTCGGCAGGTGGTGGGAGGCGGCAAACGCGGAGAATGCGATCGCCTACGTGCTGATCGCGGACGGTCAGCAGCAGGCCGCGCTACCGATTCTCGAGGAGGCTCTCCGGAGCGCGGTCGAAGTCCAGTCCGTGGCGCTGGCTGTCGAAGCGCTTGCCGCGCTTGGGTGCGTTCGGGCACAAACCGATCCTGGCACGGCGGCGCGACTGTTCTCGGCGGCCGAGACGATTGCCGAAGAGAGCGGGCAACGGCTCGACACAAGCTACACGCTTCCCTTTGTGGACAGGGCTGCAGAGGCGGCCCGCCAGCGGCTCGGCGACGCGTTTGGCGTGGAGTGGAGGGCCGGGAGTGAGCTGACACTGAACGAGGCGGTCGCGCTGGCGCTTGGTGAGGAATGAGCCCGGCCGAGCCTCCGAACCCGGCTCGTCCGTCTGAGGCATCGGTGGAGTACACGTCGGATAGCCTGTCGATTAGCCGCGTCTGAAACGGAGGCACCCATGACGCCGGGCATCGACCCGTATCGTGTGACCGATCAGCTGGAGGATGCCGTTCTCGACGCCATCGTTACGCGCCTGGAGGGGCGGGGCCAGCAACCGGTGTTCGTCCGCATGTTGGATGAGTATCTCGATGCGATGGGCATCGACGACGCCGACGCGGTCGTCGATTTTGGCTGTGGCACCGGTGTAGCGTCCCGCCGGATAGCCAGCCGATCGGCGTTTTCGGGGCACGTCACGGGTATCGATCGCAGCCCATTTCTCATCCGCACGGCGACGCGGTTAGCGAACGAGCAGAACCTCGCGACTCGCATCGACTTCCGCGTCGGCGACACGCAGAGTCTCGATCTGGGCGCTGCCGAGTTCGATGCCGTCGTCGCGCACACATTGATCAGCCACGTCGAGAGGCCCGCCGCAGTGTTGGCCGAAGTCGCCCGCGTCACCAAGCCCGGCGGTTCGATCGGAATCTTCGACGGCGACTACGCGTCGGTCACCTTCGGCCACCCCGACCCTGATCAGGGCAAACGAGACGACGAAGCTCTGATCGCCGCCATCGTCACCAACCCGCGTGTCATGCGCCAGATGCCGGTGCTCGCTCGTGAAGCCGGGCTCGAGCTCATAGCCTCGCTTCCCTACATTGTCGCCGAGGTGGGAGAGGCCGACTTCTGGCGTCCGGCGATCGAGTCGTTCCGCAAGCTGATGCCCACGGCTGGGTCGATGACGGAAGCCGAATCGAACTCGTGGGCCGAACGCTTGCTGCAAGCATCGGAAGCTGGTCTCTTCTTCGGCGCGAGCAACTACTACGGATACGTCCTGCGCAAACCACCGCAGGCATAACTATTCGGTGAGCTCCAGAGTGACTCTGGGAGCCGGATTGCGGGTTCTTGACGCGCTCCTGGTTCACACTGCTACCGGCTAATGGTTCACATGGTGCCACAGGAAGGAGTCGTCGGCGGCGGGACGGGACGGCTGAGCTCGTGAGCTCGACCCGGTCTTGAAGACCGGAGACGGCGTGCAACCTCGTCGTGGGTTCGAGTCCCACCCCCGCCGCTCGCTCGCTAGCTCTCCTCGACGCTGCTCGGCATTAGAGGCGCGACGGCGTCGGCTGGCTCCATGAACCACCTCGACGCGCTCCGGGCGCGGGTCAGTTCCACCCAGGGCAGATTCGGAAGCCCCCTTGCGGGCGGATACCCGGAGCTTTCGGTACCGGACGATCGTGGACGGCCAATTCTCAGGGGCGGCGGAGGATGACGGCGTATCCCTGTCCGCCGCCACCGCACAGGGTGGCGGCGCCGTGGTCAGCCTTGCGCCGGCGCATCTCGTGCACGAGCGTGACCGCCATCCGGGCTCCGGTCGAGCCGAGGGCATGTCCGAGGGCGACGGATCCCCCGTTCGCGTTCACGATGCCCTGATCGAGGCCAAGGAGGTGACTGGCGTGCACGGCGACGGACGCGAACGCTTCGTTGATCTCGACGACTGCGAGGTCGTCGACGGAGAGCCGTGCCCGGTGGAGCGCATTTTCCAGCGCGATCGCGGGGACGGTGTGCAGGCAGGGGAAGTTGTCGGCGCACATCGCGGATGCCACGATCTCGGCCAGTGGTTCGAGGCCGAGCCGCTCCGCGCGATCCGCGCTCATCACGACGACGGCGGCAGCGCCGTCGGCCAGCGGCGAGGCGTTGCCCGCGGTGATCGTCCCCGTCGCGGTGAACGCGGGTCGCAGCTCAGCGAGCGATTCCGGAGTGGTGGCCGGCCGGATGCCCTCGTCGCGCTCGATCGTCGCGCTCGACGTCACGTCTCCGTCGACGTCGACCGCGACGACCTCCTGAGCGAAGCGGCCCGAAGACCAGGCATCGTTGGCGCGTTGGTGCGATCGCGCCGCCCAGGCGTCCTGCTCCTCACGCGAGATCTCGAGCTCGGCGTTGACCTCGTCGGACGACTCGCCCATGACCTGACCGCTGAACGTGGACCACAGCCCGTCGAACATCATCGCGTCGACCGTCTGCGCATCCCCGACGCGGGCGCCCCAGCGGAGCGTCGGCAGCAGGTACGGGGCGTTGGTCATCGACTCCATCCCGCCCGCAACGACCGTTTCCACCTCACCGGCGCGGATCATCTGGTCGGCGAGGCCGAGCGCGGTCAGGCTCGAGAGGCAGACGTTGTTGATCGTGATCGCCGGCACCTCGCGCGGGACGCCCCCGGCGATCGCCGCCTGGCGAGCCGGGTTCTGTCCCGCACCCGCCTGGAGGACGTGCCCCATCACCACCCAGTCGACGGCGGTGGGCGGGATACGCGCGCGTGCTGTCGCCGCTTCGATGGCGACCGCGCCGAGGTCGACGGCCGTCAGACTCCGCAGCCCCGCCCCGTACCTGCCGACAGGCGTTCTGACGGCGGAAACGATCACCGATCGCGTCATGCCGGAGTTCTCACCGCGGTGCAGTGTAGGGTTGCCGGGAGGGCGAGGCTGTTGGCCTGTGAGCTTTTGGTTGTCGGTGGGGGACCGTACGCGTTGTCGACCGCGGCGCTGGCCCGCGAGCGCGGTATCGAAACCACCGTCATCGGCTCGCCGATGGAGTTTTGGCGCGAGAACATGCCCGACGGCATGTTCCTGCGGTCAGGGCCCGACTGGCACCTCGATGCGTCGCATGTGCACACGCTTGACGCGTATCTCGAGGAGCACGGGATTGCAAGGGCGACGGTCGACCCGATCCCGATCCGAGTCTTCCTGGAGTACTGCGAGTGGTTCCAGCGCACCAAGCACGTCAAGGTCCGCGACGAGCGCGTCAGCGCCCTCACGAAGACCGACGGCGGGTTTCAGGCGACGCTCGCCGGCGGGGAGCGGATCGTCGCACGGGCCGTCGTCTCCGCTCCGGGGGTCCGCCACTACGCCCAGATCCCGGACTGGGCTTCCTCCGTCCCGCCGGGACGCGCCGACCACACCTGCGAGCTGGTGCGCTTCGACCATCTCGCCGGCTCCCGCGTCCTGATCGTCGGCGGGCGCCAGAGCGCCTACGAGTGGGCGGCGCTGCTCCGCGAGCACGGCGTCGTGCGAATCGACATCGTCCACCGCCACGCCGTCCCCAAGTTCGAGCGGGTGAGCTGGAGATTCGTGGATGCTCACGTGGAGAACACGATCAGCACTCCCGGATACTGGCGCGGCCTGCCCGCATCTTCACGAGCGACCGTCGCACGACAATTCTGGGAGGTCGGTCGGCTCACGCTCGAGCACTGGCTGCTTCCGCGGCTCGACTGGGAGGGCCTCCACCGCTGGCCCGGCACGGAGGTCGTCGAAACACGTCCGTCGGGCGGGGAGCTGGACATCGTGATGTCGAACTCCCAGCGCGTCTCCGTCGACCACATCGTGTACGCCTCCGGCTATCGCGCCGATCTCTCGCGTGTGCCATACCTGGCGGGGCTCATGCAGCAGCTCGACCGGACGAACGGATTTCCCGCGCTCAATGAGGCCTTCGAGACAAACCTCGCAGGCCTCTACATCACCGGCTTTTCTGCCACCAACGACTTCGGCCCGTTCTTCGGCTTCGTCAAAGGCTGCCCGGCCGCAGCGACACTGATCGTCCGAGACCTACTGGCGCGCCGCTGACGAGCCGGTTGGATTCACTGCCTGTTCGAGGAGTCGATCGGCTTCTTCGAGTGTGGCCCGCGCCCGCCTCGCGGCGCCGTGACTCGTCGGTGTTCGCGACAAGCGCAGCCAAGCATGCCTGGCCTCGGGAATGCCCGTCGTCGCCTGCACCGCCTGCTGGATCGACTCTTCCGCGGAAACGACATCGCCGTCGTCGCAAACGTGATAGCTGAGACTCCGTCCCCGGTGACGATTCCGCTCAACCACGCCGAATAGAGCGAAGCCCTCTAACGGACTCGAACCGTTGAGGGCATCAGCGGGCAGTTGGGACACCACCGGGTCGGGCCGGGGTATTAGCCCGGCCCGACCCGTCTGCTTGCGTCCCTGTGTCAGGCGACGAGTGTGAGGATGACGATCCCGAGGAACACGCTGGACGCGCTGTGGACGGCGATGCCGATCCATGCGCTTCGGTAGCGCTTGGTGGGGTAGGCGTAGATGAATGTGTCGAGCAGTGCGGACGGCATCGCCCACGGCTCGTGCAGGTGGTATGCGGCGAACAGGACGCCGTTGGCGAGCCAGTCGGCGCGGCCGAAGGCGCGGTTCATGCGGGGGAGCAGGAATCCGCGGAAGAGCAGCTCCTCGCCCAGCACGGTGTTGAACAGGAACATCACGAGGATCAGTGCGTACCAGCCCCAGGCGCCGCTGAGGAATGCGTGGCCGGCGTGTGAGTTGAGGAACGTCGAGAAGTCGCGGTTGCTCGGGCCGGTCACGAATGGCACGCCGTCGATGACCGCGGCCGCGAGGATCAGCGGAATCAGGACCAGCCAGACCCTGCCGCCGACGCGGCCGCTGCGCGGGCTCTTCGGTGAGCGAAGCCAGAGCGCCTCGCGCGTCGTCGTCCAGCGAAGCGTTCCCTGCTCCTGCCGAAGCAGTGCGGCGACCAGGACGAACTGCCAGATCAGGCCGGCGGCGAAGCACACGATCAGGGCCTTGATCATCGGCACGTTTCCGGTGCCGGCGAAGCTGTCCTTGATGGCAGGGGCGACGAGCCAGGCCAGCGCCCCCATCGGCAGCGCGGCCGCCGCCCATACCGCGAGGATTCGCCGGATCCCGTACTGCGGGATGGCGACGTTCGCGGGCGCCTGGTCGGCTGTTGAAGGTACAGCTCCGGCAGTTGATGCGTGTGACGTGTTCATCGTGGGTCTCCTTCGGGGTTTGTGAACACGACCGACGCTATGGGGCAGGCGAGGCAGCCGCATCGTCGGGAGGCCGGATTCCGCCTCGTCCCCGGAGGTGATTCCGTCTCCTGCTTGAGTCGGAGGCGGGGCGGGCGGATCTGCAGTACGTTCACCGCGTGACTCGGATCCGAAGCGCCGCGCATGAGTACTGGTTCGAGCTGCTGATGGCGGTTCTTGGAGTCGCCGGCATGCTCGAGCTGA
Organism: uncultured Actinomycetes bacterium; assembly: GCA_963709425.1. Lineage (GTDB taxonomy): Bacteria > Actinomycetota > Thermoleophilia > Gaiellales > JAICJC01 > JAICJC01. The sequence continues at coordinate 812,425 of CAVPWG010000004.1, forward strand.
TCGTCGGCCGCGACCTGCCCGGCGCACCCGACATGTCGTTGTGGTTCTCACTGCCGGCGGTGGCGATTCTCGTGGCGCCGCTCTTGGCACGTCGGCGGTTCCCGTTTGCTGCGCCGGTCGCCTACTGGCTGATAGCCGCGGGACTCACATATGTGAACGGGCTCCTGATCCCGTTCATCGGCAGCCTCGGTGTGGTGGGTTTGGCGGCGGCGTTCCTGCTCGGGAACCTGCGTGACGAGCGGAAGGCGGGGATCGGCCTGGCGGTCGTTGTCGGCTCCATAGTGGTCGTGGTCGCCAACATCCCCGGTACCCAGTCGGCAAGCGACCTTGTCTTCATCCCGCTACGGTTCGTGGTCGCCTGGATTGCGGGCTACGCGATGCGTGAGCGGTCACAGCAGACCGAGGCGGCCGAGATGCGGGCAAGCCTGGCGGAGCGCGAGCGCGAGGCGGCGGAGATGCGAGCGATGCTCGCCGAGCGCGAGCGGGAGGCCGCCGCTCGGATTGCGGTGGCAGAGGAGCGGGCGCGGATCGCCCGAGAGCTCCACGACATCGTCGCGCACGCCGTCAGCGTGATGGTGCTGCAGGTGGGCGCGGTACGCCACAAGCTGCCCGAGACGCTGGACGAGGACAAGGACGCTCTCGGCCGCGTCGAAGGGGCAGGCCGGGCGGCGCTATCCGAGATGCGCCGCCTGTTGGGAGCGATGCGCCGCGACGGTGACAGCGTTGAGCTCACGCCGCAGCCGGGCCTCGACGGCCTCGAGGCCCTTGCGGACGACGTTGAGCGCGCCGGACTCCCCGTGCAGCTCCACTTCGACGGCGACCGCCACCCGCTGCCGCGCGCCATCGAGCTCTCCTCCTATCGGATCGTGCAGGAAGGTCTCACCAATGCACTCAAGCATGCGAAGGCGACACAGGCCGACGTGACCGTCCGGTACCGCCCGACCCGCGTGGAACTGGAGGTCCGCGACGACGGCAAGAGCGCCCCAGCGAGCGACGGACTCGGCCACGGGCTGGTCGGCATCCGCGAGCGAGTCAAGATCTACGGCGGAGAGATGTCAGCCGGGCCCGCGCCAGACGGCGGCTTCGTCCTCAGCGCGAGGCTACCCGTCGACCATCAGCTCGCATGAGCATCCGCGTGCTCGTCGCCGACGACCAGTCGATGGTCCGCGCAGGCTTTCGCATGCTGCTCTCCGGCGAGCCTGACATCGAGGTGGTCGCCGAGGCGAGTAACGGGCTCGAAGCAGTCGACAAGACTGCACGGTACTCGCCTACGGTGGTGCTGATGGACATCCGCATGCCCGAGCTCGACGGCCTCGAGGCGACGCGACGGATCCTCGCCGCCGACCCGGGCGTTCGGATCCTCATCCTGACGACGTTTGACCTCGACGAGTACATCTATGAAGCCCTTCGCGCCGGCGCCAGCGGCTTCGTCCTCAAGGACGACCCGCCCGAGCAGCTGATCGCGGCCATCCACACCGTCGCCGCCGGTGAAGCACTCCTGTCCCCCGCCGTGACCAAGCGCGTGATCCAGCAGTTCACGCGAGCTCCGCACCCGACGCCCCCCAAGGCGCTCGACGACCTGACCGAGCGCGAGCTCGAGGTCCTGGGTCTAGTGGCCCGGGGCTTGTCGAACGCCGAGATCGGCCAGAAGCTCTACATCAGCGAGACCACGGTCAAGACCCACGTCACGCACATCCTGCAAAAGCTCGAGCTCCGAGATCGCGTTCAAGCCGTCGTCCTCGTCTACCAGACTGGCATCGCTGGCGACTCGGGTCCTTGAAATCTTCTATCCCAGCCCTCGGCAAACCCGATAGACTCGCGTGGTTCTCGTCCATTCGGCTAGCCCGGAAAACCGCATGGTTGAGCCAAAAAAAGCCCTCTAACGGACTCGAACCGTTGACCCCCTCCTTACCATGGAAATCAATCGATCGTACGCACTCGACCAATGAAGTCGAAGATGGCCAAACCAGGCCATTCTCGGCGCCTTGGCTGCCGAGTCGACAGTCGCCGCAGCGCCGGGCAAACGGAAGATTTGGACGCAACTTGGACGCAGAGTTGTCCGTCTCCGCATGTGCGAGTCAATGGGGCCGCAAGGACGTGGATGTGCCGGAGGGCGCCGTTCGGGTCGCTCGGGCCTCCCAACAGAGACCGTGCCGCGCCGTATGGCCGGGTCAAGCTGTCCGGCTGCTGCGGAACCAGCGAACCGGCATTTCGCCGGGGAGCGGGCAAGGCTAACGAGATCACGGCTCGGCCCACGTCACCCGGACCCGTGGACGGGGGACCGAGGCTTAGTCGGTTTGCGTCCGCGCGATGGTGGACGTGGTTGCGCGCCGCCCGTGCCTTCGGACACCGACGGCTTCCCATCCCGCGAGGGCTAGTGGTTGGATGAGCGTGCCAACCTTGAGCGCCCGTAGCGGCGGTGGGCGCTGGACGTGGCGAGCTCGACCCGGTAGTGAACGACACGCGAGTTGCGGGCTTTCCGTTCCGCAAGTTGCCGTGTCGCATACGGCCCGAGCATGGCAAAGACGCTCTCATCGCTGGGAGAGGTCACAAGCACATACCAGCCGCGCGCGTCCACAGGCACCTGACCTTGGTCGTGCCCGCACACTGCTGAACGGAGCCCGGTAGGAGGGTACTAGCGACGCAAACGAGCGGCTATCCCCATTTCGCGGTATCCCGCAATGCTCCCTGCGAACTCGACAGAGTTCCACGCGATGTTCCACGAGGCGGCTACCCGTGGCTGGGATGAGGCGAGCTTCGCCAGTTGGCGCGGATGTGGGCGGAACCGGCCGTGCGCGGCCGAAGGCGCCGAAACTGCGGATCGCCCGACACCGAGTGCTCGATCGCGAGTTCTCCCAAGATGCAGGCGAGATCACGGCCACGCTCAAGCTGCGCCAGCGCCGCTGCGCCGAGCGCTTCGCCGGGGAGATCGATCAGCTCTACGCCGACCGACTGGCCGGCGCATAGCCTCGATCAAGGGATCTCCCCGACGCCATCCCTCCCAGCCCGCCATAAGTTGGGCGCATGGACACCACCACACAGCACCCAGTAGCAGCGCCGTTCACTGGATCGGAAAGATCCGCGCCGCCGCCATCGGTGCCATCGCACCGGCCGCGATCGTGGCCTCGATGATCGCCTGGACCGTCATCCTCAACCACGCCCTGTCGGCTCATCCGTAAACCACGGCCCCGCTTCAGCCGGACCTTGGCCGCCTCCGCGATCGGCCGGGTTCCGGCACCTGGACCTATTATCGATGCATCGGGGCTCCATTGTGAACGTCTATCTGCGCGGCTGCCGCTCGTACCACGCGTTGGGTCCGGCCTGGAACATCTCCTTGCCTCCCGTGCGAACGTCTTGAGCTCAAGCGAGCGGGCGATTGTGAGCATCTCGGGGTAGTGCTCCCTCCTACCTGGTGGCGGAACCGACGTGGTCACAGAAACGGTGGTGCCGGCTGGTCGGCGGGGCTGCTGCTGGGAGGAGATGCTCCGGGAGTCTCGAAAAGACGCTTCGGGGCCTGTAGAAGGACCCCCGCATCGCTTGTTCGCTCGACGCGGGTTCTACTTTGAGCGTTTCGGTCGTCATTCCCTGCTACAACCAGGGTCGCTTTCTCCGGGAGGCGATCGCCAGCGCCACCGCACAGGGGGAGCTCGTGCAGGAGATCGTCGTCGTCGACGATGGTTCCACCGACGAAACGCACGCCGTCGCGACGCAGGATGGAACCGTCAGGTACCTGCGTCAGGAGCGGAGCGGGCTTTCGGAAGCGCGAAATTCTGGCTGGCGCGCTTCGTCCGGCGACTACGTCATCTTCGTCGATGCCGACGACCGGCTCCTCCCCGGTGCCGTGGAGGCAGGTCTTGAGGCGTTCGGCCGCTGGCCTCACGTCGCCTTTGCCTTCGGACACTACGAACTCATCGACGAGCACGGCGCCGTCCTGCCAACGTGGAGGGAGCGCCGAATCGGTGATGACCGGACGTTCGCGACAGGTGATTTCGAGCTCGTCCTCCCTGACGGCCGCTGCGCCGGGAGATCGCCCCAGCCGCGCGAAGTGAGCGACTACTACACAGCGATGCTGCGGCGGAACTGCGTCAGCATGCACGCGGCGGTCATCTACCGCCGCGCGGTCCTCGAGGAGACGGGCGGCTTCGATCCACGACTTGAGCTCGCTCGAGGACTACGAGATGTACCTGCGGGTGACGCGGACGCATCCGGTCGCGTGCCATGACCAGGATCGTCGCCCAGTACCGGCGGCATCCGGCGGCGATGTCCGGTGACACGCTCAATATGTTGCGAATGGCGCTCTTCGTGCTGCACGAGCAGCGTTCCTATCTCACGGAGCACCCGGGAGCACTCGAGGCCTACGAGGCGGGACTCACCTTCTGGAAGCGCCACTACGGCCAGCAGTTGATCCGAGATGTGCCGGGCCATCTCGCCTCCGGGCGGCTGATCCAGGCCGGCAGTTCCTGTCTGTGGCCACTCGCGCTCGCACTCGGTGGCGAGCCGCGGGCGCCGCTCGGCCTCAGCCGGAGCGACGTGACGTGACCGGTGGTGTGTCGCCCCTCCGCGAGCTGACGCCGTTCATGGTTGACGCGCCGCGGCCCGGAATGCATGGCCACGCCGCGCGCCTGCGCGAGGTGCTCGGCTCGCGCGAGCTGCTCGCGTTCCTCGCCTGGCGGGATCTGACGGTCCGCTACAAGCAGAGCGCGATCGGCGTGCTCTGGGCCGTCCTGCAGCCGCTGCTGCTGGTCGGTGTGTTCACGCTCTTCTTCGGGAAGCTGGGCCACCTCGACACCGCCGGCACTTCCTACGCCCTGACAACCTTCGCGGCGCTGCTTCCGTGGCAGCTCGTCGCATTCGGAGTCTTCGCCGCCTCGAACAGCGTCGTCTCGAGCCAGGATCTCGTGAAGCGCGTGTACTTCCCGCGCATCCTGATCCCGCTCGCGCCATTCGGCGTGGCGCTCGTCGACTTCAGCGCGGCCTTCGCCGTCGCGCTCGTCTGGCTGGCCTTCGCCTCGCCGCCACTCACCCTCGCGATCATGTGGGTGCCGGCCTTCCTCCTGCTCGCGCTCGTGACCGCCGTCGGGGTCGGATGCTGGCTCGCGGCTCTCAACGTCCGCTTCCGAGACGTCCAGGTGGCGGTGCCGGTGCTCGTCCAGCTCTGGTTCTTCTGCACGCCCGTGGCCTATCCATCGAGCATCGTCCCGGAGCGCTGGCAACTGGCATACGCGGCCAATCCGATGGTGACAGCGGTCGACGGCTTCCGCGCGTCGCTGCTCGGCACTCCCCAGACTACACCCGGGCGCCATGCTGCTCTCGGTCGCCGTCGCTCTCGTGCTCGCGGTCACCGGTATCTGCTTCTTCTGGCGGACGGAGGACGCGTTTGCCGACATCGTCTGAGTCCGCCGTCATCGCCACGAACCTCGGCAAGCGCTATCGGCTGGGCGAGTCGATGCGCCACGACACGGCGCGCGATTGGATCGCCGACACGTCCGGCCGGCTCGTGCCGCGGCGCAGACGCTCGGCGAGGCGCGCCTCGCCCTCGGAACTCTGGGCGCTTCGCGGGGTCGATTTCGATATCGAGCGTGGCGACGTCGTCGGCGTAATCGGTCGCAACGGCGCCGGCAAGAGCACACTCCTGAAGATCCTCACGCGCGTGACCAGACCGACGACGGGCTCGCTCCGTGGCTGGGGACGTGTCGGGAGCCTGCTCGAGGTCGGAACCGGCTTCCATCCTGAGCTGACCGGCCGTGAGAACATCTTCCTGAGCGGCGCGGTGCTCGGCATGCGTCGGGCCGAGATCGTTCGCAAGTTCGACCGGATCGTCGAGTTCTCCGGCGTCGAGCACATGCTCGACACGCCGGTCAAGCGCTACTCGAGCGGCATGTACGTCCGCCTCGGCTTCTCGGTCGCGGCGCACCTCGATCCCGACATCTTCGTGATCGACGAGGTGCTCGCGGTCGGAGACGCGCCCTTCCAGGGTAGGTGCCTCGAACTCGTGCGCCACCTTTCGCGGGAAGGCACGACGGTACTGCTCGTCAGCCACAACCTCGGCACCGTCTCCTCGTTTTGCCAGGAGCGGGCTCCTGCTCGAAGAGGGAAGGCTCGCTGCACAGGGCCCGGTCGCGGAGGTGGTGCGGACATACGTGCGCTCGCTCGAGAGCCGCCGCCGGGCAGACGCTCGGTGAGCGCCGTGACCGCTCCGGCGAGGGCCGCGTCCGCGTCACCTCGGTCCGGATGATGCACCGGGACGTCCTGGGCCTGGTGAGATCGCGACGGGCGAGCCGCTCAGGTTCACGTTCGGCGTGAGCGGAGGGTCCCCGGCCTCGACTGCGCATTCGGCGTCTACGACGCGTCCAGCAACCTCGTTGCCGACTTCACGTCCGTGGAGCCGAGCCCGCTCGACGTCCCCTTCGACCTAGGGCCCGGGCCGGAGCCCGACGTCGTCGTCTGCGAGCTCGACGAGCTCCTCCTCCTACCGGGCCGCTACCGGGTCGACGTCGGGCTCTCCCTCGTGGGCGAGCTGCAGGATCACGTCGACGGTGCCGCGTTCTTCACCGTCGGGCCCGGAGCGGTCCGCGGCCGACCGGTGGGGCGGGAGGCGACGTATGGCCTCGTCCAGCTTCCGCACGTGTGGAAGTTCGGCGAGGTGTCAACGCGTCGGCCCGGTGCCCCTCTCCCGTGATGGGCGCGGCGGCGCTCACACATGTGCTCCGGGGGCGGTGGCGCAGCCGCACCGCGCGTCGGCGGCACCGCGTCGACCTCGGCGACTTCGGCCGGCGCCTGCCGTCGCTCGATCGCGGCGAGATCTCCGTCTACGACGCTCTCGTCCGGCGCTTCCTGCGACCACGGCTCGCCGCGTTCGCCGGTCCGGGCCTCGTCTTCGGGCCCGACGACGAACCGGGATGGACGGACGTGCTGCCGGCTGCGTCGACGTCAAGATCCTGCGCGCGACCGAACCTTCCGAGCGGACGGAGCTCGCGGCCGCTGCGACCGTCGACTGGGTCGTACTCGACCGCGCCCTCCAATGGGTGCCGGAGATGACAGATGCGCTCGATGCGGTCGTCGGACGCTAAGGCCGGGCGCCGCCCTCGTCACGTTCTTCACCGGGATCGCGCGTGCGGAGCCGGAGAACCGCGCGCCGCTCTGGACGGTCGCGCCGTACGCCGCACGCCGGCTGCACGAAGAATGCCGCGACCTCGAGCGCGTGGCGGTCGAGCAGTACGGCAACGTGACGCTCGCGCTCGCGTGGATCTACCGGCTGCCGGCGGACGATCTGACCGAGCGGGAGCTCGCCACCGTCGACCCGGCATATCCCGTGCTCGTCGCCGTCACCGCCTCCAAGCGAGGATCGCGCGGATGAGCGCGCAGCGGGACGAGGCCGTCGCCGTCTCCGTGCTCGTCGTCACGTACAACCACGAGCGGTTCGTTCACCAGGCGCTCGACGGCGCGCTTGCGCAGCGGCTCCGGCAGCCGTTCGAGATCCTCGTCTCGGAAGACTGCTCGACCGACGGGACGCGCGCGATCGTCAAGGGGTACGCGGAGCGCCATCCCCACCTCGTCCGTCTCCTGCTTTCCGAGCGGAACGTGTGCACGAACGAGGTCGTCGCGCGCGGGTTCCGGGCCGCCCGCGGACGGTACATCGCCTTGCTCGACGGAGACGACTACTGGACGAGCGACGACAAGCTGCGGGCGCAGGTCGCGTTCCTGGACGCCCGGCCCGAGCGTCACGGTCTGTTTCCACAACGTCCAGGTCGTGGACGAGCACTCTCAGAGCAGCGGCAGGCTCTGGAACGCGCCCGGCCAGCCGGAGGTGTCCGGCCTGCACGAGCTCCTGCGCGGCAACTTCATCGCCACGAGTTCGGTCGTCTACCGAAGGACGGCGGTCGCCGAGGTCCCGGCCTGGTACGACGACTTCTTCCCGGTCACGGACTGGCCGCTGCACATCCTCTACGCTCGAGAGGGCCGGATCGGCTACCTCGACCGAACGCTCGGCGCCTACCGCCTGCACTCCGGCGGGCTGTTCTCGACGCTCGGCGAGCGTGAGAAGCTCGAGGCGAACGCCGACTTCTACCGACGGCTGCGCGCCTGCTCGCCGCAGGCGCTCGCGGCCGAGGTCGCCCGCGGGCAGCGCGACTACTTCCTCGGCTGGGCCGCGGAGTTCCGGCGGCGCGGCGACCGACGCATGCTGATGCGCTGCCTGCGGTGGGCCTGGAGCGGCAGCCTGAGCGCCGCGCGGCCGGGCCGCGGCCGCCCTGTTGCCGGCGGGGCCGCCCGGTGAGCCGCGGGCCGATCCCCCCGCTTCCGGACGGCGCCCGCCCGCGGTGGTCGGTGATGATCCCCACGTACAACTGCGCCGGCTACCTCGAAGCGACATTGCGCTCGGTGCTCGCGCAGGCCCCTGGGCCCGAAGCGATGCAGATCGAGGTCGTCGACGACCACTCAACCGCCGACGACCCCGAGGAGGTGGTCACGCGGCTCGGCGGAGGGCGGGTCGACTTCTACCGCCAGCCCGAGAACGTGGGTGTCGTCGCGAACCTGAACACCTGCCTGCAACGGTCGCGCGGCGAGGTCGTCCACCTGCTGCACGGGGACGACGTCGTGCTCGATGGCTTCTACCGGACCCTCGGCGACCGCCTGCGGGAGCACCCGGAGGCCGGCGCCGCGTACTGCCGCCACCTGTACGTCGACGAGCGCGGCCGCCGCCTCGAGGTCGCCCCGCGCGACCCCACGGCCTCCGGGATCCTCGCCGAAGGGGCTCGCTTCCTCGCCGCCGAGCAGCGGATCATGACCCCGTGCATCGTCGTCCGTCGCTCGGTCTACGAGCAGCTCGGCGGCTTCGACGACCGGCTGGCGTGCGCCGAGGACTGGGAGATGTGGGTGCGCATCGCCGCGCGCTTCCCCGTGTACTACGAGGAGCGGCCGCTTGCCTGCTACCGGCTGCACGACGACTCGAACACGGGCCGGAACCTGCGGAGTGGGCTAAGCCTCGACCACACGCGGCTGGCGATCGAGCTCTTCGCGGACTACTTCGAGCCGGCCGAGCGGCGCGCCGTCAAGCGAGCCGCATTCTCCCGGTACGCCGAGTCGGCGGTCGAGACGGCCTGGAACTTCCAGTCGCAGGGTGACACCGCCGCGGCCCGGGCCCAGCTGCGGGTCGCCTGGCGACTCGAGCGGTCACCGCGCACGGCGGCGCGGATCGCCCGGGTTTTCGCCCGCTCGGTCGCACGGAGGGCGCGGTGAGGCCGATCGACGCGCATGCGCGCTGGGAGCCAGCCCGTCCGCGTCGCCCTCGTCGGATGCGGCGCGGTCGCGCGCACCTACTACGCTCCGGCGCTCGCTCGCCTCATCGCAGGCGGCCGGATCGAGGCGGTGCGGCTCTTCGACCCGAGCCCGGCACGGGCCAGGGACGTCACCAGGCTGCTGCCGGCGACGGTTGCGCCGAGCTGGGAAGCCGTGCTCGAGGGCCCGGACGAGCTCGCGATCGTCGCCTCGCCGCCGGTCGCGCACGGCCAACAGGTGCAGGCGCTCCTCGATGCACGGTAAGCACGTCCTGTGCGAGAAGCCGTTCACCCTCGACCGCGCCGAGGCGCAGAACCTCGCCGACCTCGCCCGCGAGCGCGGCCTCGCCTGCGCGGTCGGCATGGTGCGGCGCTTCTCGCGCTCCGCCTGCCTGCTCGGACGGCTCCTCTCGCAGGAGCGTCCGACCCGGCTCGTCTGGCATGAGGGCGGCCCCTTCCGCTGGCCGGTCGCCTCCCCCGCGTACTTCGCGCCGGAGGCCGGGAACTCGCTGCTCTGGGACGTCGGCTCGCACGTGGTCGACCTCCTCATCTGGTGGCTCGGCGCCCCGGCCGCGGTCACGTGCCGGGACGACGCGATGGGCGGGACGGCGACGAACTGCGTGCTCGAGCTCGCCTGGGCGGACGGGTGCAGCGGCGAGGTGGGGCTGAGCCGCGAGTACGACCTCCCGGGCGGGCTGGTCGTCGAGCGCACCTCCGGCGTCCTCGCCTGTCGCGACGTCGCCGAGGCGGACGTGCTCTGCGCCCCCGACGAGGCCGCGGCACCGGACTTCCAGCACGAGATCCCCGGGTCGCGAGCACCGGCCGGACGGACGTTCCTCGACTGTTTCGATCTCCAGCTCCGGAATGTGCTCGCCGCCGTCCGCGGCGCCGCGCCCCTCTGGGTGCCGGCCCACGACGTCATCGAGTCGGTCGGAGCGGTTGCCGCGGCGGACGGCGGGAAGCGTGCTGCTCGAGTCGCCGTGGCTCGGCCGGCGCGAGCTCGACACCGCCCGAGCGTTCCGAGCCGGCGCATACGAGGTGGCGAGGTGCTGAGGGTCGCGGTCATCGGCGCGAACGGCTTCGTCGGCAGCCGGCTCGTCGAGCAGTGGCACCTCGAAGGTCGGGCCGAGATCGTCCCGGTCGTCCGCCGGCCCGAGGCCGCCGCATCCGCGCTCCGATTCGCGCTCGACTGCCGCGTCGCCGATGCGCTCGACGAGCGCGGCCTCGCATGTGCCTTCGCCGGCTGCGACGCCGTCGTGCACGCGGCCGCGGGAGGGCGCCGACTCGTCACGCAGAGCCCGGCGCGTGTGGCGCGGGCGGCGGCCGAGGCGGGCGCCCGCATCGTGATCTACCTGAGCTCGATGGCCGTTCACGGCTGGGACGCCCGGCCAGGGACCGACGAGGCGACGCCCCTGCCCGCGCCGCCACCCGGTCCCGTACAACGGCTGGAAGGCCCGCGGCGAGCGTGCGCTCCGACGCGCCTGCCGCGAGACGGGAGTGCGGTTCGTGATCCTCAGGCCCGGGATCGTCTACGGGCCGCGCTCGCAATGGATCGCCGGCTTTGCGCGCGCCGTCGCCGACGGAAGCGCGTACGTCGTCTCCGGCGGCCGCGGCGTCTGTAACGGGATCTACGTCGACAACCTCGTGCACGCGATCGGCCTCGCGCTCGAGCACGAGGAGGCGGCGGGCGAGACGTTTCTCGTGGCAGACGACGACGCGCTCACCTGGCGGATGCTCTACGAACCGGTCTGCCGCGCCCTGGGAAGCTCCTGGGAGGCGGTCGCCGACCTCGCGCCGCGCGCGCCGCGACCAACGCGCGGCGAGCGCCTGCTCGCGCTCAGGGACGATCCGGCCGCTCGCGTCGTGCTCGACCGCGTTCCCCGCCCGGTGCGCACCGCCATCCGACGCTTCGCCGCGCGCCTGCCCGGGGAGGCGCCTCCCCGGGACGCGGCGCGGGTGCCCGCCCTGGAGACGTCGATCCTGCAGACCTGCGGCTACCGGTTCCCGACGGCGAAGGCGCACCGAATGCTCGGCTTCGCCCCGCCGGTCGCCTTCGATGAGGCGTGCCGCAGGACCGTCGCCTGGCTCGGCTTCGCGGGCGCACCGGTCGTCGCCCGCGACACGGGAGGCCGCCCCCTGATGGCATCGCCCCTCGTCTCGGCGGTGACGATCGTCCGCGACGGCGAGCGGTTCCTGGCGGAGGCGATCGACAGCGTGCTCCGTCAGACGTACCGCCAACCTGGAGCTCGTCGTGGTCGACGACGGCTCGACCGACCGGAGCGCGGAGATCGCCGACCGCGTCGCCCGTGCCACGCCGGAACGCGTCCGGCTCGTTCGGCACGCCGACTGCGGCAGCCGCGGCATGAGCGCGGCGCGGACGCTGGGCGTGCAGACCGCGCGCGGCGGGCTGATCGCCTTCCTCGACGCCGACGACGTGTGGCTTCCCGACAAGATCGCCGAGCAGGTCGCCGTCCTCGACGCACACCCGGCCGCCGGGATGGTCTACGGCCGCACGCAGATGTGGCGCAGCTGGGACCCGAACACGGCGCGCAGCGACTCACTTCTACGACCTCGGCGTCGCGCCCGATCGCCTCTACCCGCCGCTCAGGCTGCTGCCACAGCTCCTCGAGAACCGCGTCCAGTCCCCGACGACGTGCAACGCCCTCGTGCGCCGCTCGGCATACGAGGAGGCAGGCGGGTTCGAGACGCCGTTCTCCGGCCTGTATGAGGACCAGGTCTTCTTCGCGAAGCTGTACCTGCGCTCGGCGACGTACGTCTCGAGCCGGTTCTGGGCCCGCTACCGCCGCCACGCGGCGAACGAGCCGCGCGAGCGCTTCTCCTACGCGCGCTACTACCGCGAGCGGCGCACGTTCCTCGAGTGGCTGGCGGGGCACGTTGCCGATCTGCCGATCGATGAGGCCGTCGCCGCGGCGCTCGCAACCGAGCTTCGGCGGGCGCAGCACCCGTATCGGGCCGCGTTCGCGGCACGACTGCGGCCCGTCGCGCCGCAGGTCCGCCGGAGCGCGCACGCCTCCACGGCTACCGTGTCGGTGATCGTCCCCTTCCGCGACGCCGGCTCGCACCTCGAGCAGACGATCGCGAGCGTCGAGGCACAGGAGCACGATCGCTTCGAGCTGATTCTCGTCGACGACGGGTCGACCGACGCCAGCACCGACGTCGCGCGGGCGGCCGCCGCGCGTGACCCTGCGCGGATCCGCCACCTCGACCATCCCGGCCACGTGAACCTCGGCAAGAGCAGCTCGCGCAATGCCGGGCTTCGCGCCGCCCGCGGCGACTACGTCGTCTTTCTCGACGCCGACGACCTCCTGCTGCCGGGGAAGCTCCGGCATCAGGCCGCAATCCTCGACGCCGACCACGGCACCGATGCGGTGTACGGGCGGACGTGGTACTGGGACGAGCCCAGCGCGGCGCGCGGCTGCCCGCACGCGTCTGAGCCGCCTCTGGGTGCGCTCGGACGTGACATACGAGCCGCCGGACCTGCTCATGCGCTTCCTCGAGCACCCAGGCAGCGTGCCGTGCCTGTGCGCGGTGATGGCGCGGCGCGAGACGCTCCTGCGGCTCGGCGGCTTCGACGAGTCCCTCCAGGATCTCTACGAGGACCAGACGCTGATCGCCAAGCTCGCGCTGCACTGCCGCATCCGCGTCGATGCCGTCCCCGGCGAGCGATATCGCCAGCATGAAGCCTCGTCGACCCGCCGCGCGATCCGCGAGGGCGCCTACCATCCGTGGCGTCCGAACGCCGCTCGGCGCAGGTACCTCGATTGGCTCGACGGCTACAGCGCTCAACTCGAGGCGCCGCCCTCCCGACCGCTCGCTGCAGCGCTCGCACGCGCCGCGCGTCCGTACCGGCATCCGCGGGCGTATCGCGTGATCGCACCCGCCGCGCACGGCTGGGAGCTCCTGCGGGACCACCTCGCCGTCCTCGTGCGGCCGGAGCCCCGCGCCTGAGGCGACTCAGTCATGGCCCGGCCAGAGACGGAGCGGTGGGACTGGGGCGGCCTGCGGCGGCTTGAGCCCGTCAGCCGCGAGTTCGGATACGACCGCGGCCTGCCGATCGACCGCTACTACATCGAGCGTTTCCTCGAGGCGCACCGGTGCGACGTCGCCGGCCGGACACTCGAGATCGGAGACGACGAGTACACACGCCGCTACGGCGGCGGCCGCGCGACCCGACGGGACGTGCTCCACGTCCACGCCCGCAATCCGGCGGCCACCATCGTCGGCGACCTCATCCACGCTCCGCAGATCGCCGACGGGATTTTCGACTGCATCATTCTGACCCAGACCCTGCACCTGATCTACGACGTCGACCGCGCCGTCGCCACGCTCCACCGGATCCTGCGTCCGGGCGGGGTTGTCCTCGCGACATTCCCCGGCATCAGCCAGCTCTCGCAAGACGAGTGGAGCCACACCTGGTCGTGGGGGCTCGGCTCGCGGCTCGCAGGCCGGCTCTTCGCCTCCCGTTTCGGCCAGCGCAACGTCACCGTCGAGGCTCACGGCAACTCGCTCGCCGCCGCCGCGTTTCTGCAGGGGCTCGCGACGACCGAGCTCGCCTCCGCCCAGCTCGACCGCAACGAGGCGGGCTGTGAGCTGCTCGTGGCGGTCCGGGCGGTCAGGTGACGGCGATCGAGCGGCTGGCCGCGTTCACGCGGCAACTGCTCCCCGGGGCACGGCCACGGGCGGTGGTGCTCGTCTACCACCGCGTCGGCGAACGGCGCCTCGACCCCTGGCGCTTGACAGTCGATCCGGAGATCTTCGGCGGGCAAATGGAGGCGCTCGCACGTGACTGGTCTCCGCTCTCCCTCGCAGAGCTCGTCGAGGGCTTGGCCGGGCGGCGCCTGCCCGAACGGGCGGTCGCCGTCACCTTCGACGACGGCTACGCCGACAACCTCGAGATCGCGGCACCGATCCTCGCCAAGCACAGGATTCCGGCCACGCTCTTTGTCGCCACCGGCCTCGTCGACGCCGGCGACCCTCCCTGGTGGGACCAGCTCGCCTCGCTCCTGCTCGAGCCCGCGCGGCTTCCGCCGATGCTGACGCTCTCGAGCGGCGGCCACCGGTGGCGCATCCCGCCGCTTCCGGCCGACGAACGGCGCCTGTCGCCGAACGCTCCGCAACCCTGGAATGCAGAGCCGGGAACGCGCCTGCGCGCCTTCTACGAGGTCTGGCTCGCGCTGCGCGCGCTCGATGCGCCGGCGCGAGAGGCGGCGCTCGACGAGATCGCCGAGTGGGCGGGCACGCCGCACTCCTCCGGGCGCGTCCTGCTGACGTGGGAGCAGGTACGTGAGTTCGCCGCTCTTCCCGGCTTCGCGCTCGGCGCGCACACGCACACTCACCCCGCCCTGCCAACGTGCTCGCGTGAGGACGCCCGCACCGAGATCGCCGGCGGCGCCGACCGGCTCCGCGCCCAAACCGGCGTTGAGGTGGAGCAGTTCGCCTACCCCTTCGGCGCATGGACCCCGAGCGTCGCGCGTCTGGTCGCCGACCTCGGCTTCCGTGCTGCCTACACGACCGCCGGGAATGCGATCTCGTGGAGCTCGTCGCCCCACGCGCTCCCACGCGTGCCGGCTGAGAATCAGACTCCGGGCGACTTCGTCAGCGTGCTCGCCGACAGTTCGCGCCGCTGACGCTCCAGGCGGCCCCAGCTAAACCTGCGTCGACGCGGTGCCGAAAACCCGAGTATGGAGGCGGCGATCACGTCCGTGAAGCTTGGCGCGATTGCGTTGCTCAGTGCGCTCGCACTCCACGGAGCTCCGGCCACGGCGGCTTCGCAAACCTGCTTCGGGCACGCAGCGACGATCGTCGGTACAAACGGAGACGACCACCTGGTCGGTACCGCGGGCAGGGACGTCATCGTCGCCGGGCGAGGGAACGATCGACGTTCGCGCGCGGGGAGGCGAACGACCTGGTGTGTGGCGGCCCGGGTCGAGACCAGCTCCATGGCGGCCGAGGGCGCGACCTTCTGCGTGGCGATCACGGCGACGACCTGGTGCAGGCCGGCTCCGGCGACGACCTCATGGTCGACGATGCCGCCGTCTTCGATGATCGGTTTCTCGGGGGACGGGGCTCGGATCGCGTCAGCTGGCAGGGCCGACGTCCAGTCGTCGCCGACCTGACGGGCGGACTCGCGCACGGACACGGTCGAGACGTCCTGCGAAGCGTCGAGAGCCTCGTCGGCACGCCTGGCGGGGACACGCTCATCGGCGACGACGGGCCGAACACCCTCAAGGGAATGGAAGGAGACGACCACATCGAAGGTCGGGGCGGCCGAGATTCGCTCGACGGCGGGGGAGGCACCGACCTCCTCGACGGAGGCAGCGGAAGCGACACATGTGACCAAGGGGAAGACGTTCGAAATTGCGAAGCTCCTGTCTTCGACTGGGCCACCGCCGCATGGGACGACTCACACAAGGGCGAACCGCTCGACCTCACGGGCTACACGAAGACGTTCAACGACGACTTCAATTCGCTGTCCACCGTCACGGACGGATCGCTCCGGAGCGGGGCCGTGGTACGCGCCGGCCCGACCGGATACGTCCCTTGCACACTTCCTCAGCCCGTTGGACACCCCCGCAACGTTCTCCATCGACACGCCCGGAGTGCTCACGATCACCATGCAGAACGTGGGTGGATCGTGGTACTCGGGTCACATGCAGACGGTGAACAAGCTGGGTGCCGGATTCTCACAGCGCTACGGCTACTTCGAGGCGAAGATGGCCTTCCAGAAGGCCGTCTCCTGGCCCGCGTTCTGGCTCTACACGCCCAAACCCTACGAGGGCCCCGATGAATCTCGCGCCGAGATCGACGTGATCGAGGCATACGGCGACAACGACTACGACGGCTACCACATGGCCGTCCATCGCTACTCGACCGCCTCGAACGTCACCAAGAGTAACTACTCTGGCCTCTCGTCGCCGACGAACACGGCGATCTGGGGCTGGAATGACATGTTCAGCGGCGCCTTCCATCGCTACGGCTGCCTCGTGACGCCCAAGTGGATCATCATCTACCTCGATCGCAAGGAAGTGTCGCCGCTTCCCGACGTTCGCCGGACGCAAAACGTCCGCTCTTCATGCGCCTCACGCTCGCGATGCAGGACGCCTTCGTGGCGAAGGCGACGAGCCCGACACATCTGTGGGTGGATTACGTCCGCGCCTACGCGCTGCCGTAGTAATCGCGCAAATCGCCCGGCGCCTTGTCGAGCGGACCTCTAGGCAGCCCAGATGCCCGTAGTGCCGGCCGCCGTATAGCCGAGCCGGGTCGCCGCAGCTCCCGTCAGCTCCCAGATCGCTCTCCTTTGTGAACTGGAAAGCCGCTCGGTCTCGCCGCGTAGGACGGATGCGTCGATATGGTCGCGAGCGTCCTCCTCGCCGATCCGGATGAACTCCTTGTCCTCGACGCCCACATCGGCGCGACGATCCGCGCCGTAGGGCTTGATCTTGAATTCGAACCTGCGGTCTTCGGCCCACCGTACACCGAGCGCGTTGTAAAGATGGTCGCAGGTATCGATTGGGCGAGTGACGACGTCCTCGAAACGCACGCGGATGATCTCTGGGCCGGCGTGGCCTAGCATCATGCGTGCGACGTCACAGTACCAGCGGCAGGCGCGTTCGAGGCTTAGGCCGCTTCGCATCAAACTCTCGCACTGGCCGTACGGGTGTCGCTCGAGATTGATGAACGTTGCACGGCGGAACGAGCCGGCAATCATTTGCGCGAAACCAATGTGGTAATCCATAAGCTTGACAACCAAGCTCCGCGCGTCGCTCTTTGCGACCACATCCGTCGGCCTCTGCATTTCGAGTGTCCTTCCGAACGGCGTAACTCGTAGAGGCCCGGCCGACCGGATGCCAAGGGACCGAAACGCCAGTAGCACTCCCTTCCGGAGAGCCTTCCTCTCCCCAAAGACGCCAACGTGCCATTCCTTACTGGTCATGATGACGTCCGGGGACGAGCCGATCATCCGCCAGACGATCCCGGATCCTCCCCGACCGAAGCAGTTCAGAACGATGACACGATCGGGTGGTGCCGACGAGGGAATCGCCCGGGCGTTCTCTTCGTCGCCGATGCTGGAAGTCGCAGGGTGCAAGGTCAGGGCGCTGCAGCCCGAGGTGGCAACGGTCGGAGGCGAGCGAGCAACGATGACCGCCTGATACGCTCCTTGGACAGGTGCCATGGAAAGCACATGAGTGCCGCCGCGTACCACAACCGCCACCGCCATTTCCGTCCTTGATGGCAACGGGCGTGCACGTAGCACCGAGCACCCAGCAAGCACCTCTTCTCCTTGAGATAGGCTGCGTGCTTCTTGACGAGAAGAAGGCGGTACCGGAGATCGGCATCTCCCGCCTTGTCCGGGGTCGGGGTGAGGTATTGCGTTACGAGCGGTGCGTCAACGCTGATGAAATGAGCCCCATCCAGCGCGGCTCGGACCGCCAGATCGAGTTCGGCGCAGCGGCGGAACTCCGGATCGAACCCGCCAAGACTACGCAAAGGTTCCGTCCGGGCCATGAGTGTACCGCTTCCTAACTTGCCCCACGAGTGCCGGCCGTCGTCCTTGAATAGACCTAACACATAGTCAGCGACCATTGGACCCCATGGCGCGGGGGTTCGCCGACCGATGCCAACAGGCTGATCCGTCGGACGACGCTCCCCCGTCCGAACGACATCTCGATTCGAGTAGCAAAGGACTGTCGCCTCCGGTTGCGTCGACTCGTATTCCACGATGCGGCGGTACTGCCGTTCGAGCCGGTCCGGCGCGCTCTCGTCATCGTCGTCGAAGAACGCAATCGAATGCACCATTCGCCCCCGCGAGCAGGGTATTGCGCGCCGCGGCCACCCCACAGTTGGCGCTGTGACGAATCAGGCGCACCGCTCGGTGCCGCTGCGCGAGCTCCTCTAAGAGTGCTACTGACCGGTCTGTCGAGCCGTCGTCCACCACGAGAATCTCCCGCTCGAGCCAGGTCTGTGCCAGGGCGCTCTCGACAGCACGCACGATTGTGTCCTCGGCTTCGTAGCAAGTGATCGCGACCGTGATGAGCGGCTGGGCGGCGTTGTGCCGATGCTGACGGGCACTAGTCGCTCCTCCTTTCCATACCCCCTAGCGAATCCGTGTAGCGCCCGCTTGGCTCCAATCTCCTTCAAGGCGTCAAGAGCGACGCCTGTGACCGGAACTCGTCTCCGCAGCAGGCTCGCGGCTCTGAGGGCATGGCGCTCGAGCCGAAACCTCCAGCGCCTGTTGATCCGATCGTACTGAACCTCAATCTCTTGGCGTCGTCGCTCGTCCAGACCCGGATAAGGCCTCCACTTCGCCATCGCAGTGTCGAGATCGAACCGCGGGAAGGGCGGTATGTCGAACGACCTCTGTAGGGCTTCCAATTCCGGCTGGAGAAGCTTCAAGAGCCTAGCCCGTCGATGTGGTGACAGAAACTCTTGATAGTACGGCGGTTCGGCTGTACGCATATTCATCGCCTCATCTATAACATGTAAGATCGCACGTTCAATCGTCTCTCTCACTGAATCTGGCTGTCTTGTTTATCAGCCTCTTGTACTCAAGAAGGTCGCGACCAATGCGCTCATTGCCTTTTGCATCGACTGCGAGAAAATGCGTCGGTGAGGTTAAGGTCGAGTACGTTCGGCTGAAGTCGCCTACGATATCCCCGTCGGCCGACTCATACGTTCTTACGACGCAGTCTTCCATACCAAATACGTTGCACCATGACCCGATGTATGTATTGTAAGACAGCGCTGAGCTTATGATAGGCAAGAAGTCGTCGAACGGCCCATCGAAACTTATACCTCTCTTGACGTGTTGACTATAGAGCGATTCCGCATACCGGTCTGGCCGGCGGAAATAGCATACGATCTGGCACGTCGATACGCTTTCTGGGATTAGAGATCCCAGAGAGGCAATCAAGCGCTGGTCCCGTTCGACTGCGTTATTGCAGGTCTTTCTCTCCGCCATTGATGCCAGGACACTCATGGCATAGAAGTTTTCCGCTGACACAAGAATCGCGTCGGCCCCTTGCTGTCGCGCCAACTGTGCTTGGTTTGTAAGGAACGCGTGCACAAGCCGACTGTCTCCGCTGTTCAACGCATTAGCGATGATATTGGAGTGCGGAACCCCTCGTGGCGTCGCATAATGAAATCCGCGCGCGGCTAGGGGCGCTCGGTTGGCGTGCAAGAACTGCTGGAGCGCAGTCGTTCCTGTCTTGTGGGTGCCTATGTGAACGATGAGCTTCATCAACCACCTTGCAATTGACGGAGGAGTGCCACGGTATCCGAACCGAGGACTCGTTTCTTCTGGAAGACGACCATCGGAACAATTGAGGCGAGCATCACCGCGATGGAGATGGCGAGCAGCGCGGGGCCTGGGATACCCGCCAGGGACGCCTTGAGCGTGATCCCGACGCCCGCGACCCCCGCGCTGAGTACGAGCGGTCGTAGGTGTGCAGCCGCCAGGCGGTGGAAGGCGAGGTCCACGTCGCGCATCACGATGACGAACATGATCGCCTGGGTGAGCGCCAGTACGGCCACGACGGCAGCCGAAGCCGCTTCCAGACCGTAGGGCTGCGCAAACCAGACACCGAGAACGAGCGCCAATGCTCGAAAGACGTGGGTGGCGGTGAGCTGGTTGGGGCGCCCGCGCGCCTGGAATACTGCGGCACACACGCGCCAGGCGAGGCGCAAGTACAACGCTCCCGAGAGAATCGCGAACGGCACCACGGCTGCGCCCCACTGTGGTCCGAGCAGGAGACCGACCACTTCTTTGGCAAACACGACGCAGAAGGCTGTCGTGGGAAGCGTCAGAAGCGCGACGAGGGACAGGGACCTGAGCAGTGCAGTGCGGAGCCTTTCCTGATCCCCCTGTACCCGGGCCATCGCCGGAAAGACGGAAAGGCGCGTGATGTCAGCGAACAGACTCGCTGCGGTTGTCGTGATGAGTGACGCTCGCGTATAGAGCCCGAGCGAGGCCGCGCCCAGGAAGCGGCCGATCAGCACCCTGTCGGCGTTCTGCGCGATGTAGGCGAAGGGCTGATTGATCGTGAAGCCGACGCTCAGCGGCCAGAGTTCGCTGAAGGCTCGGCGCGAGAACCCCGGGCGGACGAGGAGCTTCCGGGCCGCGATACCCAGGGTCAGCGTGCTTACGACGGTGTCGGCCGCATCCATGCCGACGAGCGACCAGTAGCCGAACCCGTACCACGCCATCGGAATGGCAACGAGGAACGTTGCGATCGTGAAGCTGACGAGGGGACGAAGCGCGACACTCCTGAATTGCATACGACGGGCAAGCAGCGCTTCACAGAGAATGGTGAACGCCCCCAACGGTGTCAGCCAGGCGAGCACCTTCAAGATCTGCGTGAGATCCGGGATCCGCATCGCGTCCGCGATCAGGGGCGCGGCGAACCACATTCCGGCGGCCGCGAGGACGGCCGTGACGAGAGCGGAGGAAAATGCCGTCGCCACATGCTCGGGTCGCACGTCCCGGCGCTGGATCAGGGTCGGCGCCAGCCCCATGCCGTAGACCATCTCCGCGAGGTCCATCGCGATGAGGGCGCCGGCGACGATGCCGTACTCCTGCGGCGTTAGCAGCCGGCCGAGAATGGCGACGGAGACGATGCGCAAGCCGAGCTTCGCCATAGATGCCCCGCCGATCCACGCAGCACCCCTGACCGTCCGCCCGGTCAAGTTCTCACTCATGCCCCCGACTCCATCAGGCGTCGATACACGGAGAGGTGAAGCTCGGCGACCCGATCGATCGAGAAGCGATACACCGCCGTCTGCGCCGCCTCACCGGTGGCGCGACGGTGCTCCGTCGTCATCGCCAGCGACTCCTCGAGCCGCGCCTTGAGAGCTGATTCATCCCCGGGAGGAAAAACCAGGCCGGTCACGCCTTCCTGCACGACGTCGGCGACGCCGCTCACGCGCGAGACGACCGGCATCACCGCATGGCTCATCGCCTCCAGAAGCGCGTTCGACATGCCCTCCGAGAGCGAGGTCGACAGGTAGACGTCTGCCTGTCGCAGGTACGGCGTTACGTCAGCGACCGGCCCCGTGAAGACGATGCGCTCCTCCTGCCCGAGGCGGCGACTCAGCGCCTCGAGCTCCTCCCGGCAGGGCCCGTCGCCGAGGATCGTCAGGCGAGCGGGAGTATCGGTCGACAGCTTTGCGAAGGCGCGGATCGTCTGGTCGACTGCCTTTTCGGCGTCCAGCCTCCCCATCGAGAGGAAACGGACGAGGCCGTTTCCTGTCTGCCGCCGTCCACCCTCCGGGAGGTCGATGCCGTTGGGAATGGCATGCACATGCTCTCGTGGTATGCCCCAAGCAGAGAGATCCGCCGCGATCTCACGGCTGTTGGCGACCCATGCCGTGGTGTTTCGCGCGATGCTGCGGGCGAAGAGCGGGCCGAGCAGCCGCTTGCGACGCACGACCGAGAGGTCGAAATGCGCTTCGCCGCCCCGGCCCGGTTTGACGAGAATCGGCTTGCCGAGCCGCTTTCCGGCGATCACCGCCGGGAACGCGTGCAGACGGCCGTGAACGACGAAGATCACGTCGTAGCTCCATCTGTGTCGCCATAGCCAGGTGGAGACGCAGCCGCACCACCACAGGAAGGCGTCGAAGTGCCGTCCGCCCAGGTTCGGAGCCGCACGAACATGAAAGCGCCGGACGACAACCGGGCCCTCTCTCCCCCGTGCCGGTGTTCCGCGTGCGACGCGTGGCGCAAGCAGCGTCACCGCGGCGCCGCGGCGGGCCAGCGCACGTGCCAATCGCCGGGTCTGCTGCTCGGCGCCACCGTAGCTCTCCGGGAGGTATGCCGGCAAGACGATGACGACGCGCGGGGCCGCCGCGCTGGAGTCGGAGGGAGCGCTCGCCGTCATCTCGAAGAAAGCGCCTCCGCCACCTGCCGTCGGCATGCGACGGCGTCGTACCCCTGGAGCATGTCCGCCCGCGCCCGCCGGGCGAGCCGCTCGCGCAACGACTGATCACCCATCAGGCGGACGATCGCGGTCCTCGCGCCGCGGGCACCCGGCGCCGGAAGCTTCAGCATGTTCTCGCCGTCGCGTCCGTAGTCGCGGATGCCGCCGACATCGACGGCGATGACCGGCAGACCAGCGGCCATCGCCTCGGCCACGACGATGCAGAAGCCCTCCGCTTCCGAGAGGTTGAGGAAGATGTCGGCGCCCACGGCCTGCGCGACCCAGTCGGCGCAGTAGCCGTGCAGGCGTACCCGATCGTCGAGGCGGCGGTCGACGATCACAGTCCCGATCGCCTGGCGCTCGGGGCCGTCGCCGTAGACGTCGAGGGTCACGTCCACGCCCTCCGCGCGAAGCACGTCCACCGCCTCGACCGCCACCGCCAGGTTCTTGCGCGTCACCAGCCTTCCGGCGGCGGCCAGACGGACCGGAGACCCCAGTCCATACTCGGTCTTTGAGGGGCCGTTTCGCGCCGCGACGAAGAGGGGGATCACGTGCCCTTCGCGACGACGAGGCAGGAAGTACCGGCGCGTCGCCTCGAGGGTCTCTGCGCAATCGGCCCAGATCTCGTCGACGCGGGCCGAGAGCAGGCGCAGGAGCGGTGCGTACAGCCCCTGGAACCGGCGGGCGCGGTACTCCGCGATGTGCTCGAAGGCCACGCACGTGAGGCTCGGCATCAGCAGTGCGGCGAGGCGACCCACGACGTTCGCCTGCTTCAGCGACAGCACCATCGTCTGCGGCCGGAAGGAGAACCCCGTGCGGAGGACGCTCGCGAATCCGGCCGCGCACGCCCACAGCGTCAACCTGTCGCCGTTGGTGACGAATCGAACCCGCGTCCCGAGCCTCGCGGCGATCGTGCTTGCGAGGTCGCCCCGGCCACGGCAAAGGGCGAGCACCCGCAAGTCGTGGCCCTCGAAGGCGCCGTTCTCGACGAGCGTCAGGAGCCCGTGTTCGGCGCCCCCGTGATCGAACCCGTTCACCACGTAAAGGATGCGCATGGGATGCCTCTCAGGCGGAAAGCCTCGACTGCCGCAGGGCATGCCAGGGCCGCTTGAGCCCCTCGTATACCGGCCGGACGATCGAAACCGGCGCGACCAGAAGCACGAGATTCGCCCACGCCCGCCAGTAGAGCGGCGCGAGATGGATGGCCGTGCGATCGTGGCGCAGGGCCTGGCGCCGTTCTCCCTTCAGCGCGCAGTCGATGCCGACCTTCGCGTGGACCCGCGCCATCCGGCGACCGGCGAGGGACCTGAGCTCCGGATGGACTGAGACGAGCCGCTGCGTTACGACCGCTGCGTTGGGCAAGAAGTCGGCAAGCCTCCACGACACCTGGCCGGCATGCCGACGCTTGAAGGTGAAGGCGCCGCGGACGTGGCAAAACCGCCACTTCTCGGCGAGCCGCAGATGGAATTCGGTGTCCTCGCCGATGCGGAGGGACTCGTCGAAGAGGCCGACGTCGTCGAAGACGGCGCGACGAATCACAACCGTGGACGGCATGATCGGGCCGTCGTGCACGAAGTAGTCGCGAAGGTGGTTCGAGCTGCCGGGATCGAAGCGGCGGACGGTGATGACGCGACCGTCGGTTGCGTCATCACGTGAGAAGTCCACGAAATCGCCGTAGACGAGACCGATCCGTTCGCAGCTTGCGAACGCAGGGAGCTGGCGCTCCAGCTTCTCGGGCGCCCAGAAGTCATCTCCGTCCAAGAGGGCGATCAACTCGCCTCTTGCCTGACGCAACCCGCGGTTGCGCGCGGCGGAAAGCCCGAGGCCCCGCGTCGCGATCAGCCTGAGCTTGTCGATCTCGCCCGCCAACCGCTCCAGCGCGAGCTCGGATCCATCCCGCGAGCCGTCGTTGACGACGATGATCTCCAGCACGTTCTCGAAGGCCGTCTGGGCTTCCACGCTGCGAACCGCCTGCTCGATCGTATGCTCCTCATCGTGGCAGGTGATCACGACAGACACGTTCATGACGCTCCCTCCGCGAGCGGAAGTGCCGGCAGACGCTGATGCGCGACTGCGGATCGGAGGAGCACGGGCCGCGGGACGGCCCGCGCCAGCGCGCCGGCGACGAGTTCCGGCAGGAGCGAGATGACGATCACGCCGATGAACGCACGTGAGCCCGAGGCCTCCGTGCCCACGAAGAGCGCGATGGGGATGAAGAGGAGAAGCGGCAGCACTCGTCGCTGTGTGCCGGTGAGCAGGCCGCGAGCGGCGGCATCGCGCAGAACGCCCGAGAGCCGTATCCACGCGGCAACCCAGATCAGCATGTAGAGCGAAAAGCCGAAGAGCCCGTTCTCGGTCAGGATGCGCTGAAACTCGCCGTGGATCTCAAGACGCAGGTCACTCGGCACGTTGGGATACGTCTGGTTGACGATCTCCAGGTATTGGTTCGTGCCGACGCCGAAGAACGGATGCGCGGCGAACATCTGCTCCGAGACGTGCAGCGCGAAGGCACGCTGCACGTCGCTCGGCGTGTCGCCCGGCAGGTACTGACCGGTGGCGATCACGTACTCATAGTTACCGGTACCGCCGGGCTCGACGAGCGTTTGGATCTGCCTCTGCAGGTACGGGTTCTCGACGACCGTCGAGAGCAGGAGCAATCCGACGAACGCCGTCGCGACGGCGGGCACGATCAGCGCAACCCGGCCTCGCGCGAAGAGCAGCGCAGTCAGGATCAGGTAGATGATGAGCGCCTTGCGCTCTCCGGACATCACGAGCAGCGGGAACATCCCGGCCCAGACGAGGTGAAGCATGCGCCGCCTTCCCGGGTCGGCGAACACGATCAACCCCGCGACCACCGGCGGCAGGAAGACGAATGCGAGCACCGGGTCTGGGAGCTGCTTCCAGCCCACCCAGTAGCCGTGGGCGATGTGCCACACGATGGTTCCGGCTGCGATCGCCGCAATGCCGAGGAGCAAGCGCCGCGTAAGGCGGTTCGCGTCGAGGCGCGACGCCTCCTGCGCAAGGAGAAAGGCGAACGTCAACACCACGAGCACCTGGAGGCCTTCCCGTGCGGTGTTCAGCGACCCCCCGACCGTCGCCGACGCGACGTGCCATAGGAAGTATGGGAGCATGAGGAGCAGCCCGACCGGAACGCGGATGCCACGCCGCGCCGCGATGAGCGGCCACCCGAGCATTCCCAGCGCGATCAGGAACTCGAAGGGGCGCACCAATACGAGTCCCGTCTCCACCCGGAGCGGCAGCATCAGGCTCATGACGGCGATCGCGAGCAGCGCGTTCACGACGTCACGCTCACCCCCGGCCGCGGCACGAGTCGTCGCGCTCGTTCGCGGATCACCTCGGCGTAGATGGTCTCCAGGCGGTCGCCCATGCGGGACATATCCCATTCCGAGAGCTCCGTCGCCGCCGCGCCGCGGGCAAGCCGGGCGCGCCGCGCGGGGTCGTCCAGGAGCGCGACGACGGCATCCGCCAGACCGTCGAGATCATCGGAGCCGACGACGAGCCCGTTGACGTCGTGGCGGAGGACGTCGTCGATGCACGGAAGATCGGTCGCGACCACCGGCGTGCCGCCGGCGAGGTACTGCATCAGGACGCGCGGCAACCCCTCCCGCACCGAGGCGATCAGGCAGATGTCCGCGAGCGCGATCAGCTGCTCGGGATGCTGGTAGAAGCCAGTGAAAACGACGTTGCGCTCGATCCCGAGCGTCCTGACGCGGGCTTCCACCGCGTCCCTGAGCGGCCCGTCCCCTGCGAAGACGAATCGCACCCGGGGGAAGCGCGCCACGACTCTCGGGATCCGCTCGAGGAACTCGGTGTGCCGCTTGCGCGCCTCGAACACCGCGAGCATCACGACGACCGGCGGGGGTGGATCATCAGGCTCGATCCGGAGAAGGTCGCGCCAGTCCGCGGGCGGACTCGCGGCCCGAAAACGAGACAGCTCGAAGCCCGACTCGACCACGTGGTGCCGGTCGGCTGCGCCCACCCCAGCCTTGACACACAGATCGCGGACACCGGCGCTCACGTCGACGAAGACGTCCGTCATTCCCTGGACTGCCCGCTCCGCCCGCAGGTACGCGAATGCCTCGAGCCGGCCGACGTTGACGAACGGCACGATATGCACGCCGTGAACCACGACGGGCACGCTCGCCGCCCGCGCCGCCACGCGTCCGAGGATGCCGGCCTTGCTGGTGTGGGTGTGAACGACATCGGGCCTGAGCCGGCGGAAGGTTCGCACCAGGCTGTAGAGGGCCCTCACGTCGGCCAGCGGGGCGATCGGACGCACCAGGCTGGGTAGCTCGACGGTCTTCACCGGCTCGTCCACCCTGGTGAGGATCTCCGGCCGCGTCTCGCCGCCGTGGATGAGGGTGACGTGATGCCCGGAGCGCACCGCTTGGTTGCACGAGATGACGGTGTTCTCGTCGGCGCCGCCATTGATGAGACGCGTGATGACGTGCGCGATCCGCAGCGGCCGCGGCGGTGCGAGGACGTTCAGACGGCTCGTATCTTCCCCGGCGAAATCCAACGTAGCTCCTCCTCTCAGTGGGCCGTGGAACGACGGAAGAGCGCCGGAATCGTCAGCGCCATGAGCCTCAGATCACCCATCAGCGACCAGCGGGTGACGTAGAGGTAGTCGAGGCGGACCATCTCGGCGAACGGGATCTCACTCCGACCAAGCACCTGCCAGAGACCGGTCACGCCGGGCTTGAGATTCAGCCGCTGACGCGCCCATCGTTCGACGTGCTGGTCCTCGTCGAGGATGAGCGGACGCGGGCCCACCAGGCTCATCTGTCCCACGAGGACGTTTAGGAGCTGCGGCAGCTCGTCCAGCGAGAAGCGCCGCAGGCGCCTGCCGACGCGCGTCACGCGTGGATCGCCGACGATCTTGAACATCCGCGCATCGCCGCCTGGAGCAAGGTGCCGGTTGAGGTGCGCGACCTCGTGCTTGCGCTCCTCAGCGTCCACGTACATCGAACGGAATTTGAAGATCCGAAACGTGCGGCCGCCGGCGCCCATCCGCACCTGCCGAAAGAAAACGGGGCCGGGCGAGTCGAGCTTGATCAGCAGCGCGAGCAATGCGAAGACCGGCGCGAGAACGACGAGCGCAGGCAGCGTGAGGGTGAGATCAGTTGTCCGCTTCAGCAGGCGCGACGACCGCGAGAGCCGCAGGGGCGGCAGCCCGATGAGCGGCAGGCCCCCGACCGCATGGATCTCGACCCCGGGCCCGACGAACTCGAAGAGCCGCGGCACGATGTCGATCTGGACATTGAGATCCTCGAGAGACCGAAGGAGCTCGAGCGTCTCCTCGTGCGAGTCGTTCGAGAAGGCGACGACCACCCGTTCGACATCGAGGTAGCGCACGATCGCGGCGAGTCGTCCTGTGTCGCCGAGCAGCGCCACGTTCTCCAGGTCCTTCGGGCGCTCCTTCGGCTTGGCGTCGACAAAGCCGACGAGGTTCATCCCGTATTCCGGGTGGTTCAGGAATTTCTTCGCGACCAGCTGCCCGACGTCGCCCGCACCGACGATGACGGTGTTCTGGATATAGGCCGCGCTCCGCCGTGCCAGCGTCCTCGCCGCGGCTCGAGCGATGCACACGAACGCGATCGCACCAGCCCAGAAGACGGCGAGCTTCGACGCGGAGGGATGCGCGATGCCGGTCGCGTACGTGACCAAGGTAACGAGCCACGTGCAGACCGTGACCATGTGGAAAACGGCGCCGAACTCATCGGCGGTCGAGTGATTGGGCCGCTCGTCGTCGCGGTCGTAGAGGCTGTAGAGCTTCGTGATGACGACCCACGCCGGGATCGTGGCGAGGAAGGCGAGAACTTCCAACTGCGGTGAGTAGGCGTCGACGCTGTCCCTCGCCGGCGCCAGCAATTCGGCCAGCAGGAGCGCGCTCAAGAGGCCGACCACATCGGCGGCGAGCAGCATCCGGCGCACGAGCCAGCCGCGTCGCTTGACGACCGCAGTGCGTTGCCGTCGGTCGAGGATCTGCAGCGTACGGTCGTCCAACGTCGTCTGGAGCTCCTCGCGGAACCGCAGGCTCTCCATCAGCGGACTGTGATCCGTCACGTTCATCGGCCGCGCGACCTACGGAGGCGCACGCACAGGGCGTTCACGCTGACTGCGCTCCGCTGGATGCCGCCACTGACTCGAAGGTGCCCACGCGGTAGCGGTCGGACGGGAAGCCGGCGGCGGCGTAACTCTCGCCCTCGCCCTCGCCGGTGACGATCACGCCGAGTACACGCGACCTCGCCGGCGCGAGCACCCGGTTGAGCTCGGCGAGCGTCTGCCGGCGCAAGGACTTCGAACGGGCGACCACGACGATCCCGTCCACGCGCGAGCTCAGCGTGATCACGTCGCCGATGTGGAGCGCCCGCGGGGCGTCGATGAGGACGACGTCGGCGCGCCCGCGCAGGGCGTGCAGAATCTTTCCGAGGGCCGGCGAAGAAACAAACTCGCCTGGGTCGGGCGGGAGCGGACCCGACGGTAGCACCTCGAGCTGACCCAACGACTCGCGCATCACCGCGCCGTTCCGGTCGCCACCGCGACGCCGGGCGAAACGGCGCCCACGTGCGGGCGGGTCGGTGAGCACGATCGGCGTCAACGCCTCCTCGAGGGGGACCAAACCGAGCGCAACCTGGGTCAGCCCCGGCCCATTCACGCCGAAGACGCGCCCGAGCACCGGGCGGCGGAGATCCAGGTCGACGAGCACGACACGCTTGCCGGCACGCGCTAACGCGATCGCAACGTTCGCGATAGTCGTCGACCTGCCCTCCTGCTGGAGGGCGCTCGTGACCATGATCGTCCGGACATCCCGGTCGAGCGTCACGAAGTCGAGGTTCGCACGCACGATCCGGAACGCTTCGGCCCGGTGGCTCGCCGGCTCCTCGATCATTACGAGCCTACCGGCCCGTCGAAGGCGCTTCGGCGGGCTGGGCACGCGGCCGAGGAGTGGCAGGCCACCCAGGCGGGCGGAGATCTCCTCGGCCGTGCGGACGCGCGTCTCGAGCGCTTCGCGCAGGAACACAACCGCGAGGCCGAGCACGAGCCCGACGACGACGGCGAGCGCCACGTTCCGGAGGGTCTTCGGCTGGGTCAGGAACGCCCCGTCAGCTTGCCTCAGAACCGAGGCGGCGGAGGGCTGGAGCGCCTGCATGGACTCGAGCGTCTGCTGGCGGTCGATGAGGCTCGTATAGAGCGACCCGTACCTGTTGAGCGCGCCGATCGCGGAGCCCGTGCGCTGGAGCGTCGCCCCCGAGCGGTCGAGCCGCCGGAGCCGCTGTTGGACATCCGCGAGTGCGCGCTCGATCGAGGCCGTGTAGAGCTGCTGGCGGTGATCGCTGTACGCCCGCGCATAGGCGTTCGCGAGCTCCTTTGCGAGCGCCGGGTCGGGGCTTGTGACCGCGAACGTGAGGATGTCCGAGGTCGGCGAGCTCGAGACGCTCGAGTCGGCGAGGAACTCGCCGACGGTCAGGTGTGCGCCGCTCACCGCACGGAGCGCGTCCCGGGCAACATCAGGCCCGCGTGCGACCTCGGCCTGCGTCTGGGTGATCCGCACGGGATCCTCCGAGAGCCCGCTCTGAGGGATGGCGGACACAGTCGTCGCGAGGGTCTCGGAGTTCAGAAGGACGTCGGCCGAGGCCTCGTACCGCTTCTGCTGGTGCAGCGAGAAGGCGACCGCGAGGAGCGGCACGATGAGCGCGATCAGCAGCACCACCCACTTACGGCGCCGAACGACGCGTAGGTAGTCGTGCAGCGTCAGTGCGTCTGCCTCGGGCGTCGCTGTCGTCAGCGTGCGGAATTCAGGCATTATGGAAGCGAGATGGATGGCCGCCGCTCGCAGCGGCGTTTACGTCTTACCCGGCCTACCTTCGTTCCGCGTCCGGATAGTCCTCTTGGCAAATACCGACGCTCCTTCGCCGCGCCATCGGCGGCTTCGGGCCGCGCTCGGCAGCCGGAGATCGCCGAAACGAGCGCGACCGCGCGACGCCGGAGACAAGAGGAGACTGGCACTTCACGGCCCGCCTTCGCCGACAACCGTGCCAGCAGAGCTCGGCAGCTGCTGGCGGTTCCCGGTCACGCTGTCTTGGGCCGCGATTTAAGACCGGCACACCGTCGCGCGGAGACTACCGCTGCTCGAAACCCGCGAAGACAACCACACAAAATGGCTCTTCCCTTATGCCTATCCCGTGGTAGAGCCCGACGGAAACCAAGGGAAAGGATTCTTGGGACAGGTATCGAAAATGCGGCCTCGTGCTTGCAGTGAAAGCTCGCTGAGGATCGGTATTGAGTCGCTATCTTGTAACTGGTTGCGCCGGCTTCGTGGGGTCCCACCTAACGGAGGCCCTCCTCGAGCAGGGACAAGACGTCGTCGGCGTTGATGCATTCACCGACTTTTACCCGCGCGGCCTAAAGGAAGCGAATCTCTCAGGCGCACGCGCGAACACTCGGTTCTCGCTTATCGAGGGACACCTGGCCGAGCTTGACACGGTCCGACTCCTAGACGGCATATGCGGGGTGTTCCACCTCGCCGCACAGGCCGGAGTCCGAGGTAGCTGGGGCAGATCGTTTTCCGTATACCTATCCGACAACGTTCTCTCGACCGAGCGACTGTTCGAGGCCGTGGCTCAGGCCGGCATTCGAATCGTGTTCGCGTCGTCGTCGTCCGTCTACGGGAACGCCGACGCATATCCAACGACCGAGGAGACGCCGCCGCGTCCGATTTCTCCGTACGGGGTCACGAAGCTCGGGTGCGAGCACCTCATGCACGCGTATCGATGCGAGCTTGGACTCGACGCTGTGGCACTCCGCTACTTCACCGTTTACGGACCCAGACAGCGGCCCGACATGGCCTTCTCGCGGATGCTGGGCGCTCTGATCCGTGATGAGGTCTTCATTGTCCACGGTTCTGGACAGCAGACCCGAGACTTCACGTTTGCCGCGGACGTCGTCGCGGCCACCATCGCGGCGATGGAAGCACCGAGGCCGGCGAGCATCTATAACGTCAGCGGAGGAGGCGAGGCGTCGCTGCGCGATGTGATCGGGATCAGCGAGGAGCTCGCGGGCCGGCGTCTCAAGGTAGTGAACGATGCGCGCGCGGTCGGCGACGTTCGAAGAACGGTAGGCGACACGACACGAATCCGGCGCGATCTCCGCTGGGTACCTTCGACGACGCTCGCCGAGCGGTCTCGCTGCGCACATCGATTGGCTCCAGAACTCCGCCTCAGCGTTGGGCGGAATGGAACCGGCTGCTGTCGCTACGAGAAGAAGACCGTTTGCGCGGGCAGGCCGCGCGGTGGCAGCGGGTCTTCCACGCGTATCTCGGACAGGCTAAGCAGGCGCTCAGACCACCTGTCGGGCGACGGGGACTGGGCGACCCTCGGCTTGTACGGAATCAGTTTATTTGCGTGCGGAGTCCTTCTGCCGGGCAGGGCCGCGCAACCTCGGCCCGTCCCTACCCGACGCGGGTGTAGCTCCGGAACGCGCTCCTGGATCTTCTGGACCGACGGGGTGCCCCCACTCGTCGACACTGACCACCTCGCGCTTCTCACCGCCGAGGGCTGCGAGGGCGATTCACACGATGCTCCACGGACTCAACTCGACGCACCTGCGGCACGAGATTGCGAGCTGCCGCGCCAGCACCTCCTTACGCTGCTCGGGAATAGGCCGGGTCCCTCGGTGGGCTGTAAGAAGCGCGACGTTGGAACCTTGCGTTCGCTCGATCCAATCGAGTAACAGGTCGAGGACAACGAGGGCTCCAGATTGGATGTCTCGGCTCGGATCCTCGTCCTTCTGGTTGATCGGCTCGTCGTAGTGCTCACTGGCCCGGCGATGCGACGGGCGCACGCCGTTGACTGCCCGGAAGGCGTCGAGGCGGTCGCGAGCCAGCAGGATCGGCGAGCGGGTCGGCCGGCGAAACCCCTCCGGATCGGGCCCGGCGGCAACGCGATCCGCTTCCTCCTCGCCGTACAGCCGACGAACGATCGACTGCAGCGAGGGCAGGTTGGGGATGCGCGCACCATCAACTCCAAAGTGCCGACCGCGTTCGGGAACTGTCCGGCGCCGTGCAGATGCGCGCGCAGGTCGACCTCAGCCGCCAGCGCCGCAGGCACAATCACCTCACGCCGCAGGCGTCGGCGACACGGCGTCTCGCAGGCGGATGGCAATTCATTCGTCGGCGAGCGCCGCCCCGCGTTGAGCACGGACGAAGGGGTCGGCCTGGCGCGCGGACAGTTCCCGTGGCCAGTCGCGGGGGTAGTCTCCGAGGCTTCGCTCCTCGCCGCCTGGGACGCGCAGGGTGACGGAGATGCGGCCGGCCTCAATACGGACGAGGTTGTAGGCGGGCTGCGGGAAGCCGCGGGTGCGCAGCGTGGAGACAGTGCCCGAGTGGATTAGCAGCATGCCAGCTACCGGCCACACGTAGGGCACGTGGCGGTGGCCTCCGAGCACGACGTCAACCTGTGCGTGGCGAAGCAGCGACAGCACGTCGCCGGCGTCCAGGACCTGGTTTCGCTCTCTGCCAGTACCTGGAATTGGCATCAGATGGTGGTGGCAGGCGAACACCCGTAGATCGGCTGGGCCAGCGAATCCCTCTTGGATCCACCCGTAATGCTCGCGGCCAATCTCGCCCTCGTCCAAGTCGGGTTTGGAGGAATCCACTGCCACGACCGCCACGTCCAGACCGGCCAGACGTAGCCTGGTGCGAGTGTCGCGGTTGCCGAAGGTGTCCTCAAACCCAAGGTACCCGACATTGCGGGCGTCATGGTTCCCGGGAACGAACACCACCTGGCCACAGGCAATAGCCGACAGCTCGTCCCTGGCGATGGGGTACTGATCGGGATACCCGTCATCGGTGATGTCGCCTGCGACAACCACTAGATCCGGATCGGCGGCATTGATCTCCGCGATCGCAGTGCGCAACAGTCCCTCGCGGTAACGCGCTGCGCCAACATGCACATCCGAAACGTGCGCGATCAACATCGGACGAGGATCCTCAGCATCGAGCTATCGAACGGCCACGAGAGACACGCAACGACTCTATCCACCCAAGCGCCGCCCCGCCGCAGGCACCGACGTGGCCGAACCCCCTTCCCACGCCCCCCGGAGACGATCGCCCGTGCGGGACAGCGACCGCAGCACCGGGGTTGTGGCAGCGGCGAAGCGCCCGGAACCTCGGCATCTGGCGCCTTCACATTGGCTCGTTGCGGGCGGGGGAGGCGAGCGCTATCTGGGCTAGCTGTCGATGCCTTCGAGCGCTTCTTTCGCCCGCTCCTCGTCCTCGAGGGCGACGACGAGGGTGTACCCGCTTCCTAGAGTGTTGCCGAAGACTGCGGAACTGCTTGGGAGCGGATCGACAACCGCGCACTTGATCCCGTTTGCGCGGAGCAGACCGGCGGCCTCGTCAGCGCCCTGCAGCGACTCGAGCGTTGCGACGGGGATGGTGTCGTCAGCCACCCAGGAAGCGTACACCTGCGCCGCCCCAGAGTGGGCACAGCCTGGCGGCTGTCGCCGTTGATGTCCCTGGCCGCCGCTGGCGGCGGTAGGTGGCGTCCCTGCTCTCCCGCCAGTCTCTCCGATCAGCGGGCCGGCCTCGCCAGCAGCGGCGATCACCCGTTTGAGCTCCTCACCGGTCCTGGTGTTGGTAACGACAGCGAGAGCGCTACCCATCTGAGTTGCCGACCTCGGGGATTGGCAGCCAAAGCTGGATGGCGGTGCCCTGGCCAGGGGAGCTGGTGATGGTGAAGGTGCCGTCGGCGATCCGGACTCGCTCGATAGCTGAGCGTCGGCCGAAGTGCAGTAGCGCATCCTCTCGGGTCAGCGCGTGGTCCGGGGAGAACCCGATTCCGTTGTCGTTGATCGAACCTTCGAGATGGCCTTCCGTTGTGCGCAGGTGGATCTGGAGCCGGCTGCACTGCGCGTGCTTGTTGGCGTTGATCACGGCCTCGCGGGTAATGCGGTAGACGAGCGCCTCGAAGTCGGCCGGAAACCGGGGGATCTCCCCGTCCACGATTAACCTGAAATCCGCCCTCCTCGCCCAGCTGGGTCGCCAATGCCCGGATCGCTGCGGTCAGCCTGGATGCCTGCAGGAGCTGGGGGTTGATGTCAGGTGGCGTGTATCCATTTCATGCCGCCCGGCGGTAGCAGATGTGCGTCGCCAGTGGGGAATGGAGGACCTCGACGGGCTCGAAATCGAACTCGGCGACGCCGTTGAATATCCCCTCGCCGGACCCAAGTAGAACGGGGACGATGTCGAGCCAGAGCTCGTCGATGACGCCCGCCAGCAGCGCTCGGCGGACGGTCGAGGCACCGCCCGCGATGTCGATGCCGTCTGCGCCGGCAGTCTCGCGGGCCTGGGCGTAGGCGGCGTCGAAGCCGTCGGTGACGAAGTGAAACGTCGTCCCGCCCTCCATCTCGATCGGCGCGTGAGTGTGATGGGTTAGGACGAACACGGGCGCGTGGTAGGGCGGCTCGGGCCCCCACCAGCCCGACCACTCCTCGTCCCACTCGCCGCGGATCGGGCCAAACATGTTGCGGCCCATGACGTAGGCGCCGCGGGGGCGCAGCAAACGGCGCTCGGCAGTGGCGTCCGCCTCGTTCGCGCGCTCGTCGCCAAGGTGCCAGCCGTGAAGCTCGCGGCCCCGCTTGCCGAGCGGGTCTTCGCGGCTTTGATCCGGCCCGGCGACGAAGCCGTCGAGGGAGATCGACATGTGGCAGGTGGTGTCGGCCATTACCCTCCTCCAAAGTGATTGTGATTTGCAAGCGGCGGCGCGCCGGGGCGGGTGCTGGCTCAAATTCGGCGGCCACATCCGCCCAGAAATCGCGCAACCGTCACCCGCCAAGCCGGTCGTTCACCACTCGGGCGACTGCCTCCAGCCGTATCCCCTGGCGTTCCATCGCCTCAAGCGCCTCGCGGATCGGCGCCTCTTCCAGTTCCGTTACGTCGTCAACGACGAGTGCGTGAAAACATTCCCACAGCGCGTCTCGATCACGGCTCGTCAGCATCGCCTTCGCCAGCAGATTCGCCGCCTGCTCGGCCAGCGGATCGATCCCACGTCCGCGAGCGTCAACCCTCGCCTCGTGGCTCTCATCGATAGCCATCCCCCATCCCCCTCCTCGTCGTATCCAGTCGCCGACACTCTCTCACGCCGGTTTCTGCTCTGGGAAGGCTATCCAGCGCGCCTGGCGCGTGTTTGCTCTGTCGGTATCAGCTGGCCAGGCTCGCAACCCGATGGCCTGCACCAGCGGGGCGCCGAGCTGGCCCATAGAGATCGGCATGGTCGAGACCGGCGCCAGCGGGATGGAGCCGCTGGGCATGCCGAAGGTCTTGACGCCGTGCGCCTTGCAAGCCTCAACTATGGCGGTCGCCCAGGGGTGGGGCCGCTCGGCGTCCTTCAGCCCTAGCGTCTGGCCGTCATCCTTGGGGCGGATCACCCGGCCGCGGTGGTCCACCTGGTAGTCGCCCCCGTGGAGTTTCAGCGCCTCGGGCGAGCGGGCGAACTCCTCCAGGGCCTTCATCAGCTCGGGCGGGGCAGCCAGGCGCCCGGCCTCAAGCTCGGCGGCCAGCGTCTTGCCCTCCTTGACCGCCTCTTCGATCTGGGCCTGCTCGGCCTCGGTGAGCTGGCGCCCTTCGGCGATGGCCTTATCGGTGATGCCGAGGGCCTTCTCGCGGACATCCCGGTAGCGGGCTCGCTTCTCTTGCACATCCATGGGTAGAACCTCCGCAGGTCGGAGTTGTCACGACACGCGCCCGGTGGTGGACGCCCGCTCGGTGCCAGGGTGGGGGCGACCGTGCGGCGCTCGATCCGACGGAGGCTCGGGGCTGGCGGCCGGTGCTACGGCTCGCGGACCTGGAGTGGTGGCCGGTATGTCAGCCGCTCACGGTTCTGCGCTCAGCGGCCTGGCGTGATTCTACTACTCGGCCGAAGGCCCGAGCGGCGGAGGCGTGCCAGCGGAGGGCCACGGAGAGCCAGCGAGCGGTGCTACCCGACCCAGGTGAACAGTTCCCACACGAGCAGCGGAGCGACGAGGAGCCCGAAGATCAGCGCCGCCACAATCAGCATCGTCACGGCCACGCCTCGATCAGTCATGCCGCCACACGCTCTCACCATAGATCACGCCGCACCCGCGTCAAGAGCCGGGCGCCGGTAACCAGGGGGAGGGGAGTCGAGGAACCTTCCACGCGGCTCCGGCTAGACCGCGCGGCGTAGGTTAGGCGTCCTCGGTACTCGCACTCTCCGCAGTGCGGCCTGGTACGCAATCTCGCAGACCCGGCTCGGAGCTTCGGCGTGTTCGACCTAGTGCCCGCCTCCTGAGGCGAGTGCGGTGATCGCGCTGAACCACATCACGGTGACCGTGAACACCGTCCCGGCTCTGGGACGACCGCGGAAGATGGCCCAAGCCGTGCCGGCTGCCATGACGACGAGAAGGACGATCCACCATCCCGGCACGATCCCACCGTCCGACATCCGGCGCAGTGTGGGCGCGTAGTAAGGGTCGTACGAGAACCACCTGGCGACGACGAAGCTCGCGGCAGCCAATGGCACGAACGCTGCCAACCGCCTGGGGACGAGGGTCGGCCGGCGGCTGAGCGAGGCGGCCAGGAGTAGAAGCCCACCCACGCCGAGCGTCACGACCGCCGCCCCCACGACGACGTTCTCACCCGAGGGCATCTGGCCTGGATCTGGCCCGATGCTGAGAGCACCGAACGCTACCAACGCCTCGTAGCAGGTAGCAACGCTGAGGCAACCGATCACCGCCCCAATGAGCGTCCCAGTGATCGAATACCCAAGGATCGGCCGGTGCGATCCCGAAGCTCCAGGATCGCGCAGGGTCTCCATAGCATCCATGCTATCTACGCGCTGCCCTGTCCGCAAGGGCAAGGCACGTCGTGCCTCGCCAAGTCCATCCCCAAGCCGCCCGTCCCGAGACCGTCAAGAAGGGCCACAAGTGGCGATGAGGTAACCGTCGGAGAGCGGTCAGCGCCCTGCGGCGTCACTGCCACTCGGGGCCGCGCTCCTCGACGTGCGGTGGCAGGTAGGGCTGGCCCGGCCGGTCGGGCTGGTAGAACTGCGACCGCATCGACCGGGGATCGGTGTAGTCCCTGACCTCGACCCAGCCCCTGTCGCGGTGGACGTGGTACTCGCACCGCCCGACGAGCAGGGCATGGTCGTGCGCTCG
The DNA here is from genome assembly GCA_963709425.1 of uncultured Actinomycetes bacterium. Taxonomy (GTDB): domain Bacteria; phylum Actinomycetota; class Thermoleophilia; order Gaiellales; family JAICJC01; genus JAICJC01. The sequence continues at coordinate 849,827 of CAVPWG010000004.1, forward strand.
CAGCTTGAGCGAGCCGTCCGGGTCCGCCATCCACTGCATGATGGGCTCCTCCTCGGGCAGCCCGGCCCGCCACACGTAGCCGAGCAAGGTCGCCTCGAGGTCATCCGCCATGGCCCCAGCCTAGCCCCGGCCTCGGACCCCGCGGGGGGCGGCCCGCCTGGGCCGTCCAGGCGCCCCGCTCACGCGCCGCCAGCGGCGGGCAAGGCCATCCCCGTGGCCTTCGGGCCTGGGGCTACAGAGGGGTGCCTGCGGGGCGCCGCCAGGCCCCAGCCGCTGGCAGATCGCTGGCAGAACGGGCCTGATCTGGCCCCTCTTGGCCCCAGAGGACGGCGCCGCGCTTGGCCAGCAGAGGGGCTGCAATCCCGCTCCCAGAGCCGGATAGCGGCGAAGCCCTCTAACGGACTCGAACCGTTGACCCCCTCCTTACCATGGAGGTGCTCTACCGACTGAGCTAAGAGGGCGGGCGGGCCAAGGATAGCGGCGCCGGACGGCCGTCGGCCACCCGGCGCCCCACCCAGCTCTTACTCGCCGGCGACCGCCGTCTCGGGCGCATGCACCGGCGGCGCCGGGCTCACGCCGTGCTTGTAGTACTCGACGTTCAGCGGCTCGAGCGGCGTGTTCCCGAGGATCAGGTCGGCCGACTTCTCGGCCGTCATCGCGACCGGCGCATAGATGTTGGCGTTCGTGACGAACGGGAAGACCGACGCGTCCACCACCCGCAGCCCGTCCACGCCGTGCACACGCATGGTCAGCGGGTCGACGACCGCGCCGTCGCCCGTCCCCATCCTGCACGTGCACGACGGGTGGAGCGCCGTCTCGGCGTCCTTGGCCACCCACTCCAGGATCTGCTCGTCGGTGGAAACCTCGCTCCCCGGCGAGAGCTCGCCCGCGTTGTACTCGTCGAACGCCGGCTGGTTCAGGATGCTCCGCGCGACGCGCACCGCCTCGACCCACTCCTTGCGGTCGTTGTGCGTCGAGAGGTAGTTGAATTGGATCGCCGGATGCACGGTCGGGTCGGTCGTCGTGATCTTGACCGTCCCGCGTGTGTCGGCGTACATCGGCCCGATGTGCACCTGATAGCCGTGGCCGCCGGCCGGCTCGGTGCCGTCGTAGCGGATCGCGAGCGGCAGGAAGTGGAACATCAGGTTCGGGTAGGCCACCTCGTCGTTGCCGCGCACGAAGCCGCCGCCCTCGAAGTGGTTGGTGGCGCCCGGGCCGGTGCGCCCGAAGAGCCACTTCGCCCCTACGACGGGCCGGTTCTTGTACTTGAGCGCCGGCGCGACCGACACCGGCTGCTTGCTCCCGTACTGGACGTAGACCTCGAGGTGGTCCTGGAGGTTCTCGCCGACGCCGGGCAGGTCGTGGATCACCTTGACGCCGACCTCTCCCAACTCCTTCGCGTTGCCGATGCCCGAGACCTGGAGCACCTGCGGCGAGTTGAAGGCCCCGCCGCACAGCACGACCTCGCCGCACAGCACGCGATGGATCCGGCCGCGCCAGTCGGTGTACTCCACGCCGATCGCCTTCGTGCCGTCGAAGAGGACGCGCGTCACGAATGCCCGCGTCTCGACATCGAGGTTCGGCCGCTTCATGACCGGGTGCAGGTAGGCCCGGGCCGCGCTCAGCCGGCGGCCGCGATGGATGTTGCGGTCGAAGGCCGCAAAGCCCTCCTGGCGGTAGCCGTTCACGTCGCTCGTCAGCGGGTAGCCGGCCTGCTGCACGGCCTCGAAGAAGGCCTGGAACAGCTCGCCCGTGGCCGGCCCCCGCTCGAGCACCAGCGGCCCGTCACCGCCGCGGAACTCGTCGGCGCCGGCGAGGCACGTCTCCATCTTCTTGAAGTACGGCAGGCAGTTGGCGTAGGCCCACGACTCCATCCCGGGCTCGCCCGCCCAGCGCTCGTAGTCCATCGGGTTCCCGCGCTGGAAGATCATCCCGTTGATGCTGCTCGACCCGCCGAGCACCTTGCCGCGGGCGTGGTAGACCCGGCGCCCGCCCATCGCGGGCTCGGGCTCGGACTCGTACTTCCAGTCGTAGAACCGGTTCCCGATCGGGAACATCAGGCCGGCGGGCATGTGGATGTAGACATCCCACGGGTAGTCGGACCGCCCCGCCTCGAGCACGAGCACCCTGTTCGCGCGATCCTCGCTCAGCCTGTTGGCGAGGATGCTGCCGGCGGAGCCGCCGCCGACGATGATGAAGTCATAGTGCGAATCGGCCATCCCGAGCACCTCCCTGGCGTCAGACGGAGGATGCTACACCCGCGCCGCTGGCGGCCGGGTCCCGTGTCCGCGCGACGACGGCCTGGTCGAGCCGAAGCGGCGTGAGCGCGTTGGCCCAGACGCCCTGCACCCATGGCCGGCGAAGGAGCGTCGCGCGGGAGTAGGCGATCGGCAGCAGCAGCACCTCGTCGACCACGACCCGGCGGTCGACGCCCGAGTAGAGGCGCAGGCGCTCGTCGCGGTCGTGGCACGCGCGCGCCTCGTCGAGGCGCGCGAACGTCTCGGGGTCGCTCACGATCGGATCCGTCGGGTCGCCGACCAGCCCCCGGAAGAACCCCTCGGGATCGGGGAAGTCGGCGAACCACGTGCACACCCACACGTCGCAGTCCTGCCCCGAGAGGATGACGTCCGGGTCGGAGTAGTCGATCCGGGCCTTGACTCCGAGGCGGCCGAGCGCCTCCACCAGCGCCTCGGCCTGCTGCGCGGTGCCGGCGGTGGCGAGCATCCTGAGCCGACCCAGCCCCTCCCCGCCCGGATGTCCCGCATCGGCGAGGAGCGCCTCCGCCTCGCCCATCGTCGGCGGCGTTGCCAGGTTGTAGTCGTGCCCGGGCATCGCCGGAGGCAGCAGGCCACCCCGCCCCGGCGGTCGCGCGCCGAGCCCGATCCGGTCTGCGTCCGCCGCCACCTCGGCGACCGCCGCCGCGATGGCGCGGCGTACACGGACGTCGGCCACGGCGGGCCGGTCGGAGCTGAAGCCGACGATCGTCGTGCCGAGCACCGGCGCGGTCTCGATGCAGCCCTCGCCGGCCTGTGGGAACGACGACCGCGCGCTCGGGAGGACGTCGATGCTGGTGTCGCCCCAGAGCGCCTCGAAGTCGTCGGTCCGGTCACGGAAGCGGATCGTGATCTGCGAGACGTTGCCCCGCGCGCCGCGCCAGCGTGGGTTGGCCTCGAGCACCATCTCGGCCTCGTCGCGCGAGGTCAGGACGAACGGGCCGCTCGACACCAGCGGCACGCGCTGGTACCACGTCTCCCCTGCCTCGTCGCACACGTGCCGCGGCCACGGGTACGCCGGCGTCGAGGCGAGCACGTAGGGGAAGTAGTTGCGCGGCTCGCGCAGCACGACCTCGAGAGTGTGGTCGTCGAGCGCGTTCGCCTCCGCCATGTCCTCGAACAGCAGCGCCGTGGACGCCGAGAGGCCGCGGACGTGCTCCCAGGTGTAGACGAAGTCGTGCGCCGTCAGCGGCTCACCGTCGCTCCAGCGGGCGTCGTCGTGGAGCTGGAAGAGGTAGGTGGTGCCGTCGGACGAGACGCGGAAGTTCTCGGCCAGCGAGGGCATCACGTTCAGGTCGCGGTCGACGATCAGGAGGCCGCGGAACAGGTGCTGGGTGATCGCGCTGGTGTCGGCCACATAGGCCAGCCCCGGCGCGAGCGCGCCCGGCCGGAAGATCGCCGCCGTCAGCCGCTCGCACAGCTCGGGCCGGGGCACCGGCTCGACCTTGCACGCGAACGCCTCGTCGTAGGCCCGCTCGGCACCCTCGAAGTCGAACGCCAGGTTGTGCACGAGCGCGATCTTGAAGAGGGTCTCACGCGAGCGACGGTCGTCGCCCATGCGGCTCAGGAACTCCCGGGCCCGCCGGTAGTGGCGGATCGCCTCGGGGTCGGCCGAGATCCCGCGGGCCTCGTCCCCGGCCCGGATCAGGTACTCGGCCGCCTTGGCGCCGTCGTCGGCGGCGGAGTAGTGACGGGCGAGCTGCGCGAACGTACGCGGGCTGGGATCGTCGCCCGCCAGCGCCTCGAGCGCGGCGGCGACTCGGCCGTGCAGCTCGCGGCGGCGGGCGTCGGTCAGCATCGCGTAGGCGGCCTCCTGCACGAGGCCGTGCCGGAAGCGGTACTCGGGGTAGGGACGGCGCCGCTCCTCCACGATCAGCTCGAGCCGCTGGAGATCGGTGAGCGGGGTCGCGAGCCCGCCGGCGTCGATCAGCCGCTCGAGCAGCGGGATGGCGAACCGGCGGCCGATGACCGACGCCACGGCGGTCACCTCGCGCGCCCCCGGATCGAGCCGGTCGAGCCGGGCCTGGAGGACGCCCTGCACGAGCAGCGGCACCTCGAGGGCATCGGCGTCGACCGCCAGCTGCCACCCGGAGTCCCCGTGCCACATCGACCCCCGCTCGACGACGTCACGCAGGGCCTCCGCGGCGAAGAGCGGGTTCCCGCCGGAGCGCTCGCTGATGAGCGCGGCGACCGGCTCGGGGACGTCGCCGTCGGCGAGCTCGCGCACAAGCGCGCGCGTCGAGTCGGGCGTGAGGGCACGCAGCTCGAGCTCGCGGTAGCGGTGCGGGTAGCGCTGGCGGGCACGCTCGCCGACCCGCCACGAGCCGGCGTCGCGGTCGGCCCGGTACAGCAGGGCCATCCCGACCGGGTCGCGCTCGGTCAGGTCGAGCAGCTCCTCGATCAGGTCGAGAGTGGGCTCGTCGGCCCAGTGCAGGTCCTCGAACACGAGCAACACGGGCCGCTCGCGCGCGAGCGCGCACACGAGATCCTCGACCGCGTGGACGCTGCGCCGGTGCACCGTCTCGCGGCTCAGCTCGCGGAGGCGGGAGGCGGTCTGGGCGTCCGGCGTGAGGCCGAGCAGGCCGGCCAGGAACGGATAGACGTCGTCGGGGTCGTCGAAGAGCGGCTGGACGGCCGCCTTCAGGTCGAGCCGAATGCGCGCCTCGCTCGTGGTGGCGCCCGCGCCGAGCCAGTCGCGCAGCAGCTCGCGGACCGGGCCGTACGGGAAGGCCTGGGCGTAGGAGAGGCCTCGGCCCTCGAGCACGAGCAGCCGGTCGCCGAGGGGCGCAGCGGCCTCGGTGACCAGGCGCGACTTGCCGATGCCCGCCTCGCCCGTGATGGCGACGATCGCGCCGATCCCGTCGGCGAGCCGATCGAGGGCGTCGGACACCTCCGCCAGCTCGGCGTCGCGGCCGACGAGCGCGCCCTCCTGGGCGGTCGGGCCCGGCTCGATCTCGCCCAGGACGCGGTAGCGATCGATCGGCGCGGCCCGGCCCCGCAGCGACGTCGGGCCGAGCTCCTCGAGCTCGAACGACGAGCGCACCTGGACTGCGGTCTGCGGCCCGAGCAGCAGGTCGCCCTCGGCGGCGAGCGATTGAAGCCGGGCCGTGATGTTGACGGTGTCGCCGAGCGCGTTGTAGCGGCCGCGGGCGTCGCCGTCGCCCGCGGCGATCACCACGGGGCCGGTGTTCACGGCGATCCGCGCCCGGATGTCGATGTCGTAGGCCTCGCGGACCTCGGCGCCGTAGCGCTCGAGCGCACGCTGGATCGCGAGGCCCGCGCGGACGGCCCGTTCGCTGTCGTCCTCGTGGGCCACCGGGGCGCCGAAGACCGCGAGCAGCCCGTCGCCGGCAAGCTGCGCGACGGTGCCGTCGTAGCGCTCGACCTCGGCCGCCACGAGCCGCATCACCTCGTCGAACAGGTACTTCGACCGCTCCGGGCCCAGCGCCTCGCCGATCGCGGTCGAGCCCGCGATATCGGCCATCAGCACCGCCACGACGCGGCGTTCGCCCTCGGTTCCCGCCATACGTGCATAGTGGCACAGACGGGCCCGCTATCCCGGAGGCGGCAGCCTCCCGGCGACACCCAGAACGGCCTCGATCGCGGACGCCGCGCGGAGGAGCGCGGCCTCCGCCCCGTGCGGCGCGACGATCTGGATGCCGACGGGGAGGCCGGTGGCCGTGAAGCCACACGGGATGACGATGACGGGGCATCCCGTGAGCGTGAGCGCCGAGGTGATCCGAAGCCACTCCACGTAGCTCTCGAAGCGCACGCCGTCGACCTCGGTGACCCAGCGCTGCTCGATCGGGAACGGGGCGACGCAGGCGGCCGGGCAGGCCAGAATTCCGTGCTCGCGCAGGAATGCGGCCATGACGTGCACCATCCGGCCGCGCTCGCGCTGGGCCTCGCCGAGCTCGGCGGGCGGGAGCGCCAGGCCGAGCTCGATGTTTCCGACGATCTCGGGCTTCAGCCGGTCGCGATCGGTGTCATACAGCGGCCCCAGGGCGGCGACGAAGCCGGCTGCCCGAAGCGCCTGGAACGTCTCGGGCGCCGTGGAGAGGTCGGGGTGGGCCTCGACGACCTCGACGCCGGCCGCCGCCAGCTGCTCCATCGCGGCGCGGCACACCGCCCGCACCTCGGGCTCGACCGGCGTGATCCCGAGGTCGTCGCTCCAGGCGATCCCGCCCGGGAGCTCGGGCGCGAGGGCGGCCGAGAGGAACGGCGCAGGCGGAGCCGGGAGCGCGAGCGGGTCCTCGGCATGCGGGCCGGCCATCGCGTCGAGCATGAACGCCGCGTCAGCGACGTCGCGCGCCATCGGGCCTTCGACCGTGAGCGTGTCATAGGGCTGCTCGGCCGGGCCGTGTGCGATCCGGCCCGGCGAGGGCCGAAGGCCAACGACCGAGCAGAACGACGCCGGCGTGCGCAGGCTGCCGCCGAGGTCGGAGCCCGTGGCGAGCCAGGCCTGCCGGGTCACGAGCGCCACCGCCGAGCCCCCCGAGGAGCCGCCGCAGGTGCGGCTCGTGTCCCACGGGTTCCGGGTCGGGCCGAACACCTCGTTGAAGGTCTGCCCGCCCGCCCCGAACTCGGGCGTGTTCGACTTGGCGAGCACGACGGCGCCGCGCTCCTCGAGGCGCTCCACCACGATGTCGGAGCGCTCGGGCACGTCGTCGGCGAAGATCGGCGATCCGTAGGTGGTGCGGACGCCGGCGACGTCGGTCAGATCCTTCACGGCAATTGGCAATCCCGCCAATGCCAATTGGCGGTTGACCTTGTCGGCGTGCGCCAGCGCCCGCTCGCCGCAGACCGTCGGGAGGGCGTTCAGCGGGCCGTCCACAGCCTCGATCCGGCGCAGCGCGGCCTCGACCAGCTCGCGCGGCGTGACCTCGCCGGAGCGAAGCGCGGCCACCGCGGCGCGGGCCGAGAGGGCGGTCAGTTCGTCAAGCACGTGGCGGATAGTCTGCATGTATGCCGCCTGCCGTGCACGCCACCGGGGCCCTGGGGCGGGGCCGCAGGGCCTTCGAGGCCCGGGAGTGGGCGGGCGCGCATGCCGCGCTCACAGAGGCCGAGGCCGCGGCGCCGCTCGGCCCCGACGACCTCGAGCTTCTGGCCGCTGCGGCCTATATGAGCCGTTCTCCACCGGCGCCACGTACATCAACTTCCAGACAGCCGACGAGGGCAGCGATCAGATCCGCGCGACGTACGGAGCGAACTTCGAGCGCGTCGCCGCGGTGAAGCAGCAGTACGACCCCGAGAACGTGTTTCGCGTGAACCGGAACATCTCACATGCAGCCGAGGGCGGGAGGTCGTAGTCTTGGCCCATGTTCCTCACAGACCCACCTCCAAGCCCGCAGGCCGATGCCGTCTACGACGCCGCCCGCGAGTCCGACGGCTACGTCGGCAACTTCACCCGCCTGTGGTGCTGGCGCCCCGACCTCTTCCGCTCGTTCGTGGACCTGCGACTGGCGCTGATGGGCGCCACGACGCTGTCCGACCGCGAGGTGGCGATCGTCGTGACGGCGACGGTCTCGGCGATGGGCGACTCGTACTGCTCCCTGGCCTGGGGGTCGAAGCTGGCGAAGCTTGCCGGCGACGAGACCGCCGCCGGGGTCATCGCGGGCCGGCTGCCCGCCGATCTCTCCGCGCGGGAGACGGCGCTCGCGGAGTGGTGCCGCACCGTCGTCCGTGACCCAATGGCGACCACGCCGGAGCAGGTGGCGAGCCTTCGCGATGCGGGGTTCGACGACCGAGAGGTCTTCGATGCCACGCTGCTCCTCGGACTGCGACTGGCCTTCTCGACCGTGAACGACGCGCTTGGCGCGCAGCCCGACCACCAGCTCGCCGACGGAGCCCCGGCACCGGTCAGGGACGCCGTCACGTTCGGGCGGCCCGCGGCCGCGACGCCGTCGCTCACCTGAGCGGCGGCGGCCGGCGTCTCACGGCACGGTGATCGTGACGGTCGAGATGACCGGGACGGTGATCGTGTCCAGCACCGTGGTCGTCGGGCCCGTGACCGTGCTGGCCGGCGCCGTGACCGTCACCGGCACGCTCACGGTGCGAACGACCGTCGCGACGGACGTGTCGTTGACGGTGGTGGCGACGAGGACAGTGCGACCCGGCAGCTGCGTCGTGTGGGCCGACAGCGGCACGTTTTGGGCGGCGACCCGAACGGGCTTGCCTTTGACGAGGACCGTCTGAGCGGGGGTGCTGACGTAGCGGACGCCGCCGGAGGTGATGACATGTCCCTCGAGCCCGACCGTCCGCGTCACCGCCGCCGCTGACGTCTCCCCGCTGCCGCTGACCAGGCTTCCCAGCCAGAATCCGCCCGCCGTGAGCGTGACGGCGAGCAACGCGATGGGCACGGCGTTCCACGGGTGCACGGTCTCGCGGAGCCGCTCGACCCACTCCGCACCACCCCCACCCCGCCAACCGCCGAGGCTTGCCACAAGTCTGGACAACGCAATTCCAGACTCTACCATCGCCGTCCGCGGTCACCGAGGCGGCGCAACAGCGACCGGCTCGCCGATCCAGAGGTTCCACTTGTGCTTGCCGGCCGGCGCGTCCTTCCCGAGGTTGTAGCCGTTGACCAGCCCGCGAACCGCCTCGAGCATCGGACCCTCGCAGCCGACGACCTTCTGGGCCGGCTTCACCACGAGGAGGTTCGTCAGGGCCACGGTCAGAAAGAGCTCGGGAACGGCGATGACCGCCGTCACCGGAAAGGCTGCCCACTGGGGCAGGCCGGCGCCCGCGAGGACGTCGTACGTGCTCGTCGGAAGCACCATCAGCCACCAGACTCCGAAGTGCTCGATCGCCGAGCCGAAGGACACGAGGGCGACGAGGAACGGGAGGCCCAGGAGTCCTCGGCGAACGTGGATTGCCTCCCCGGGCCCCAGCCGGCCGCGGAGCTTCTCGCCGTAGGCGACCACGCCGTGCCCGGCCCACAAGCCGACGACGGCGATGAGCAGCGCAGCCATCGACGGACCGCCAGGCCGGCTGAGCGTCACCGCGACGGCGCCGGTGAAGGGCACGAAGAGGATCACGTAGCCGAGCCAGACGAGCCGGCGACCGGATCGGGCTGCTGCGGCGGCGTCGCGCTGTGCCTGGACCGTCATGCACTCAGGACGCGCGGCGCGGTCGGCTTCTTCCGCGGCTGCGGGCCCGGTCGCTACCGGCCGCGGACCACAACCTCATCCTGCCCGGGCCCGTTTCGGATCAACCAGTGCCCGGTGTCCGGGTAGCAAACATTGGCCGGCAGACCCGTCGTCGAGAGGAACAGCGCGCGCACGACCGACTCGCCGCGATTGAGCAGCCGGTGAGCACCGGCGGGGCCCTCCGGGAAGCACACGAGATCGCCGGCCTCGAGATGATCCTCACCGTGCCGGCGGCGCAAAGCCGGCGTTCCGGCCAGGACCAGCAACCATTCCTCGCGACCATACGTGTGGTGGTAGGGCGCAGATCCCTCGCCCGGATCCACGTCCACCACCGTCCCGTCGAGCCGGTCGGCGCCCAGGAGCGGGCCGAGCTTCGCCGCGCGATACCGGAATCCCGTTGGCGCGTGCGGGTCAGCCGCCTCCCCGTGGAGGGTCAGCGCGTTCACGGCTGGCTGCGGCGGCGACCTCTCGGGCTCGCGCACGATCTCGATTGACTCCGACGGCCCCGCCGTTCCCTCGCCGTACCAGTAGCCGACGGCGCCGCTTCGGAGCAGGATGCCCCCCGGGCCGCTGACCTTGTCCGAGTCGGGGTAGACGGTCATGTACGGCTCGACGTCCTGACCGGTCGCGAAGATCACCAGCCGACCCGGCCCTTTCAGGGTGTGGGCTCCGAGATGGCCGGACGGGAAGCAGACGACGTCGCCGGGCGTCAGGATCCGCTCCCCCGCAGGTTCGCGAAGCACCGGTGCGCCTGCGATCACGTAGAGCCACTCCTCGATCCCGTGGTGGTAGTGGTACGGCCAGATCGGCAAGCCCGCCTCGGCCTGATAGACGCTTGCGCCGATCCGTCGAGCCCCCAGCCGAAGACCCACCGAGGTTGCGACGTGACGGAAGCCCGCTTCGTCGAGAGGCTCGTCCAGCTCGACGCTGAGGATGTTCACCTTCTCGACGCTCACCCGGAGAACATTCGCAGGTTGTGGCGATCGGACGGCCCGACGCGGCCGGCGGACTGCGGAGGCGGCCGGGGCCGGCTGAAGCCGGACCCTGGTTACGGATGAGCCGACAGGGTGCGTTCGAGGATGATGGCCCAGGCGCCCATCGAGGTCACGATCACGGCCAGTGCGACGGCGCCGATGGCGGCGGCGCGCATCCGCCCGATCCAGTCAACCGACGCTGCTACCGGGTGCTGTGCAGTGGTGTCCATGCACCCAACCTATGGGAGGCCGGGAGGGATGGCGTCGGGGAGAACCCTCGATCGAAGCTGGGCGCCGTTCGGCCAGCGCGGTCGAGGTGCCCGAGCCCGAGCTTGAGTCGCTGCGTCCGTCGGCGGACTCCGACAGCACGCTGTCGACGATTGAGGGGCAGCGCTGGCGCTTCAACCGTCCCGACACGTCGCCGAGGGTCCGAACGTGGTCTATGAGCCGTCCGGCAATGAAACGTCGATCGTGCCGCTGCCCTTGCATAGCGGGCACTCGGCACCATCGTTGCCCTCGCCGCTTCCGCCGCACATCGTGCACGTGTCGTTAGGGATCGCGATATTGCCGTGGTCTTCGTCTGCCATGCGCGAACCATGCCCACGGCATTGCTCACCGAAACCGTCACCCAGTGGTCCGGCCAGATACCACGTTCGGAGATTCCCACCGGTCGAGCCGCGCCGTCCCGTCGGCGACCCCCGACCCGTAGCGGTCGGGTAGTAGATCCTCGTGACGAACCTGATCAACTACCCGGAGGGCACATCGCGGCGGCCCGTTTAGCCGTCCCACGGCAACCTGCTCCTCAACTCCTCGAAGGGCGGCCTCATACCGCGAACCTTCTTGAATCGGACTGCGTTCAGGTTGGGCAAAGCCAGTAACGGCGAATAATCCTTGTCGTCCACAATGAGCGTGAGAAGCAGGAGTCGCTGGAGGCCCGGCAGGTGGCGAAGGACATCGATCGAAGCAACGTGGGCGCTCCTGGGGGTCATCCAGTCGCCGCCGAGTTCCAGGCTCGTCAGGTGCTGAAGTTTCCGGAGTGGGCTGAGGTCCCGGATGTCACGAAATCCTTCGACGGCCAGTGTTTCCAAACGAGTCAGGACGCTGATTGGCGTGAGGTCGTGCACTCCAGATGCGCCCCGTAAGGCGAGCTGCTGCAACTCGACCATGCCGGTAAGCGGCGACAAGTCGGAGTAGTCGCCCCACTTCACCGTGAGCGAACGAAGCTGGGGCTGGCCGGCAAGGGCCTCGAACAGACGGCGTGGGGTTCGGCTCGTGAACGCCAGTTCGCGAATCGGGCTCGGACCCACAGCCAGAAAGTCGACCCACTCGTCGACGATCCTCCTAGCGGCAGAAGCCGAATAACGGGTCCCGAGCTGAGTCGCCGACACGCGGATGGACGCCTCGCCCTGGTACTCAGTAACCTCGGTTAGAAACTGCATCCGCGTGATTCTGCCTAACTCGTCGGCCCCCACCCTCAACCTCGGATACGGTGCGGTAGTACCTTGACGTGTGCGCCGACGGAGCGTTGCGGCGGTGCCTGACTCTGCCGGTATCAGCAACCCGTCTCGCTCGCCCCGACGCGCGACTCGCCGGTCTGCCCGAAGTTGCGACCTCAGGTACGGTCGCGGTTGTGGTTTCACTCCAGCCGATTGACGACTCGAATCGCGGCGTGGTCGAGGCTCTCAGCGTCTCGTCGATCCAGCAGCAGTTCGTCGCCGGTGTTGCCGATTCGCTGGTCGAGGCAGTCGAGGATCCGGGTGGTCGCGCCATTTACTGGGCGATCTATGCCGAGGACGTCCCGGTCGGTTTCGTGATGATCAGCGACGAGGTCGATGTCCCCGGCTACATAGCGCAGTATCTCTGGAGGCTCGTGATTGACCAGCGCTACCAGGGGCGGGGGTACGGCGCCGCGGCGCTTGATCTCATCGTGGAGTACTTCCGGGGCCGCCCCGGGGTAGAGGTGATGTGGACGAGCTGCGGCGAAGGCGATGGCAGTCCGCTTGGATTCTACGAGCGGTATGGATTCGAGCAGACGGGCGACCGCGTGTTCGACAACGAGATCTTGCTGCGGCTCAAGATCACCTGATTCACCACGCGCGGTGGGGGACGGTCGAGATAGTCGAGCCGCCAGGTGCGGTGCCTGACTCTGCCGGTATCACGATCGGTTCGGCTGTCCCGCGCCTGTTCCACGGGTTCAGGCCCAAAGCACCGGGTGCCGGCCTGCGACCTGCAGCCAAAGATCCTCATTCGGCACTTTGGCGTAGATCACGTATTCCTGGTTGCTTACTGGACAGCCACGGCGGCTGGCCGGCCCCTCATTAGACGCGAGCGTCGCGTCCGCCCACTGGATTCCTTCCCGGACGGCGTGAGCACCAACGAGATCGAACGTCATGTGCTCCCACCCCATTGGCGCGCCCGCGTAGGGACTCCACCCCATCCGTGGCCGGTCGATGTCCGGCGGCCCGGCGGGCTGCTCCCAGAGGGTGACGCGATACGCGGTGGCCATCTCCGACGGCTCGCTCGCGTAGTCACGAGCCGGAGAGGGTCTTGCGTGGGGGCCGGGCAAACTTTCGTCTCAGCTCGTCGAAGGTCGACACCTGCGCGCTCAGCGAAGAGCCTGCTCGAACCGCGGGTCGTCGCGGACTGCGGCGAAGTCGTCGTCTCTGCGTGCGTCCTCGCGGAACCGCGGGAGCAGCTCGACGGATCGCCGGAGGTGGGCGAACGTTTCGTCGCTGGTGTCGCCCGCGAGCGTTGCGAAACACGCGTAGTTGTAATGCAAGCCCGCGTGATCCGGCATGTGCTCGAGGGCACCGCGCACAGCTTCGAGCGCGTCGGCATACCGCTGTTCGCCGTAGGCCGCCATGGAGTCGCTGTGAAACGGCCACGCGTCACCCCAGTCGACCCCCTGGTACGCCTCGCCGGGTGTGGCGCCGACGGCGAGGATGGTTCCGTCACCGGTCGCCTTCCGCCGCGACTCCGGCCCGACGAACACGAGTGTCCCTGGCGGCGCGTCGACCGCCTTGCCGTCGACCTCGAAGGTCGCCTTCCCGTCGAGCACGATGTACAGCTCCTCCTGGCCCGACCCGGCCTCGTCGTGCTCACTGATCAGCGTGCCGTCCTCGCCGGGCGTGTACGCGTTGATTCCGAATGCGTGGATCCCGAGATGCTCGCGCACCGGAATATCGCTGCCGCGCCGCCCGATGTCGTCGAGGTGCGCAACTTGCCAGTTCGGCTTGTCGCTCATTCGATCACCTCCCTCTAGCGCGCGTCGATGCGAGTAGCCGGAACTTCGATGGGAGGGACAGGATTCGAACCTGTGTAGGCAGAGCCAACGGGTTTACAGCCCGTCTCCTTTAACCACTCGGACACCCTCCCGGGTGGTCGAAAAGTCTACCTACTCGGCATTTCGAAGCGCCTGCGCTTCGGGCAGGCCCTCGAGCTTCTTCAGCGTGTTGTTCTCGATCTGGCGGATGCGCTCGCGGGTGACCCCGAATGCGCGCCCCACCTCCTCGAGGGTGCAGGGCTGCTCGCCCTTCAAGCCGAAGCGAAGCTCGATCACCTTTCGCTCGCGCTCGGGCAGCGAGTCGAGGGCACGGTCGATGTCCTCGCGGCGGAGCGTCGTCGTGGCCGAGTCGAACGGCGACACCGCCTGCTCGTCCTGCACGAAGTCGCCGAGCTCGGACTCCTCCTCCTCGCCGATCGGCTTCTCGAGGCTGACCGGCAGCTGAGCCATGCGCTGGATCTCGCGCACCTCGTCGGCCGTCATGCCGAGCTCGAGCGCGATCTCGTCGGGGCGGGGCTCGCGGCCCAGGCGCTGGACGAGCTGGCGCTCGATGTGGACGACCCGGTTCAGCTTCTCGACCATGTGCACCGGGATCCGGATCGTGCGCGCCTTGTCGGCGATCGCGCGGGTGACCGCCTGGCGGATCCACCACGTCGCGTACGTCGAGAACTTGTAGCCCTTGCGGTAGTCGAACTTCTCAACCGCGCGGATCAGGCCGAGGCTCCCCTCCTGGATCAGATCGAGGAACGAGAGCCCGCGCCCGAGGTAGCCCTTCGCGATCGAGACGACGAGGCGCAGGTTGGCCTCGGTCATCTGCTGCTTCGCGAGCATGTCGCCGCGCTCGATGCGCTTGGCGAGGCTGACCTCCTGGTCGGCCGTGAGGAGCGACACCTTGCCGATCTCACGCAGGTACAGCCGGAGCGAGTCGAGGCTCGGCTCGACCGTCAGATCGAGCTCGGGAGCCTTCTCTCCGTGGAGGGCGGCGTCACCCTGGGCGGTCTGCTTGGAGTCCGCATCCAGGAGCTCGATGTTGTGGTCGAGCAGGTAGGTGTAGAAATCCTCGAGCTGCTCCTTGGAGAGCTCGACCTCCTCGAGGGTCGATGCGACCTCGTCATAGGTCAGGTAGCCCTTGTCATGGCCCTCCTGAACCAGCGTCCGCAGCTCCTCGATGTCCGCAAGCGCGGTGTCGACGGTGAGCATGGGCCCCCTCGAAAACGTCGGTTGTGGTTCGGACCGGTGAAGCACAGAAGTCACCGGGTTCGGGTAGATGCAGCAGCCCCCGACACCGGCGAATGGGGAACAAAAACGGATCGCAGACGTGGCCAGTATAGCCGTGGTTTCACCGCCCACAAGGGCGCGGACGAAACCAATTCACTCCCGTGACGGAACGTCTACCCGGCGCGGGTAGTCAGCCCCACCCTGGCCGTGAGGCGGACCACCCTGTCGCCGACGAAGTTGGGAATGACAGGCTCCGCGAACGGCTGGAGCGGCTCGGGCGTCGAGTCCCAGCCGAGCACCTGCCGCAGCGTCTCGATCAGGACCGGGTCGATCGCCCGGTGGCCGCCGTCCTCGACGCGCAACGAGATGCCGAGACCCTCGCCCTCGATGCCGACCGACGCCAGCGCCTCCGCGCCGCCCTTCGCGACGAGCCCCGGCAGCGCGCGCATGAGCTCGGTATCGAGATCGCCGTCGCCGCGCACGAGCTCCGGGTGGGCGCGCATGGCGGCAAACTGCCGCGGAAGCTCCTCGGGGATGCGGGCGTACATCGCCGCGATCGTGCTCAGCGGGAGCTCGAAGGCGACGACGCCACAGCCGTCGGTGCAGGTCGGCATCGACTCGGGCGCGACGCGGGCCCGCGCGGCGACCTCGGCTCGCGCGGCGACCTGCGACGGGTGCCCGGGATGCCGGTAGCCCGTCGTGGCCCAGCCGTTGTGCACCGAAAGCGCGAGGAAGCCGAGATGGTTCCCCGAACAGTTGTGGCGCAGCTTCTCCTCGCCCGTCCCGATGCAGTTGTCGAGCGCGTCGGCGGTGAGACCGCACGCGACCAGGCCGCTCGAAACCGCCTCGACGTGGATGTCCTGGCCCATGTGCGACGCGCACGTCACGGCCAGCACCCGGTCGTCGAGGCCGAGCGCGTCGAAGCCGCCCGATGCGATCAACGGCTCGACCTGGTGCGGCTTCGCGCATGAGCGCATCGTGGTCGGCCGATCGACGTCGCCGCATCCCGCGACGAGGGAGCCGTCGGCCCGGGTCACGGCGACATGGACGCGGTGCGTGCTCTCGGCGAGCCCGTTTCGAGTGACCGTGACAAGCGCGGGCTCTGACACCCGCGCCACACTACAGGGAGTGGACGTCGGCCAAGACCTGATCTGGACGGATCCCGAATGGCTCGCGGAGACGCACGACTGGGTCATCGAGTCGCTCGACCGGGCCGGGCTCACGCTCATGGGGCCGATCGAGCAGCCGCGCGTGCGGCCGTGGGCGACCGTGCTGCGCGCACCGGGAAGCGAGGGCACCGTGTGGTGCAAGGGGATGGTCCCGGCGGTGGCCCACGAGCCGGTCGCGATCTCGATCCTGGCCCGCGTCGCGCCCGACCGAATGCCGCGCCTCCTGGCTGCCGACCGAACGCGCCGGGTGATGCTGACCGCCGACGGCGGGCCGCGCCTGCGCGACCTCGAGGGGCAGCGGCGCGACCCGAAGCGGTGGATGGCGATGCTCCGCGCGTACGGGCGCCTCCAGCGCCTTGCCGAGGGCTCGGCCGCCGAGCTGATCGGGGCCGGCGTTCCCGACCGGCGGCTCGCTGTCCTCCCCGAGCAGGTCTCGAAGCTCGTGGCGGAGCTCCGGCCGGAGGGTGTGGACGACCTCGTTCCGCGGGTCGCGGAGGCGTGCGCGGAGCTCGCAGCGCTCGGGATCCCGGAGACCATCGACCACTCCGACCTGCACGACGCCCAGGTGTTCGCGAGCCCGGACGGCGACCGGTTCTTCGACTGGGGCGACGCCTCGGTCGCGCACCCGTTCCTGAGCCTCACGGTCGCCCTGCGCGTGCTGGCGTCGACGATCGGCGTCGCCGACGACAGCCCGGCGGTCGACGCCGCGATCGACGCCTACCTCGAGCGCTGGTCGTCGCTCGCGCCGCTGGCGGCGCTGCGACGCGGCGCGGCGCTCGGCCGCGTGCTGGGCGGGGCCTCGCGGGCGCTGACGTGGCACGCGATCGCGGTCGATGCGCCGGCGACGCAGCGGCAGTTTCCCGACGTCGCGGCGGAGTGGCTCCGGGACACGGCGCAGGGGCTCGCGTAGCATCCTGCTTGTGCCGGAATTGCCGGAACTCGAGGCGTTTGTGATAGCCCAGCGCGAAGCCCTGACCGCCGCGCCTGTCGCGGCGATCCCGATCGCGCACTTCGCGACGGTGAAGACGATCGACCCGCCGATCGCCTCGCTCGCAGGCCAGCGCTTCACGAGCATCGGCCGGCGGGCAAAGCGGATCCTGTTCGCCGCCGACGGCGGAGACACGCTGGTGCTGCACCTGATGTCGGCGGGCAAGCTGGTCATGGGCGGAAAGCGGACGCGCAGCGCCATGCTGGTGGTCGAGTTCGCCGACGGCCCCGACCTGATGATGACCGAGACCGGGTCGAAGCGGCGGGCGGCCGCGTGGCTCCTCCACCCGGACGCGCTGGCCGCCGAGCTGGCCCACATCGGCCCCGAGCCGCTCGACCCGGCGTTCACGGTCGAGGCCCTGCGCGCCCAGCTCGGGGCCAGGCCGCATCAGCTGCACGGCTTCCTGCGCGACCAGCGCGCGGTTGCGGGCATCGGCCGTGCGTTCGCGAACGAGATCCTGCACGCCGCCATGCTCTCGCCGTACCAGCGCGGCGCGACGCTGACCGACGAGGAGCTCGGGCGGCTGCACGCCGCGATCACGGCCGTCCTCGGGGACGCCGTGGAGCGGCTGGTGCCGCTCTCGACCGGCGGCCTCACGACCAAGGCGGCACGGGGGTACGCCGTACACGACCGCCTCGGCGAGCCCTGTCCGCGCTGCGGCGACATCATCCGGCGCGTCTCCTTCGAGGAGCACACGGTCTTCTACTGCGCCACCTGCCAGACCGGCGGCCGGACGCTCGCCGACCGGCGTCTGTCACGACTCTTACGGGAATAGACCCCGGGGAAGGTAGGATTCCCGAGATGCTTGAACACGCAACAACCTTTACCCACGACCTGCAGGCCGCCGAGCCCGACGTGCGGCTCGCCCTGACGCGCGCCGGTGTCACGGGCGTCGAGAAGGTCATCCGGATCGGCCATGCCGGCACCGAGCTCCTCTACTACGCCGACATCGACTGCTACGTCGACCTCGACCCGGATCAGAAGGGCGTGCACATGTCGCGCTTCCCCGAGACGGTGGCCGAGGCGATCGACCAGGTCGTGATCGGCGAGGCGCTCCACGTCGAGGATCTGGCGCAGCACATCGCCGAGCAGATCATCGACCGCCAGCACGCGGTGCGCTCCGAGGTCACGATCCGGGCGAAGTTCCCGGTGACGCGGCGGGCCCCCGTCTCCGACCTGCCCACCCAGGAGATCTACCACCTGATCGGGCAGGCGCTCGCGAACGGCAGCGGCCCGCGGCGGATGGTCGGCGTGGAGGTGCGCGGCCTCAACGCGTGCCCGTGCGCGCAAGGCCTCATCCGCGAGCGGGCGAGCGAGCGGCTGGCCGACGCCGGCTACGACGACGCCCAGATCGCAGAGATCTTCTCGATGCTGCCGGCCGCGACGCACAACCAGCGCGCCGAGGCGACGATCATGATCGGGACGAAGCGTGAGATCGACGCGCGCGACCTGATCGGGATCGCCGAGAATTCGATGAGCGCGCCGGTGTTCGAGCTGTTGAAGCGACCTGACGAGCTGTTCGTCGTCGAGCACGCCCACCTGCACCCCCGCTTCGTCGAGGACTCCGTGCGGCTCATGGTCGCGGGCGCGCTCGAGCGCTACCCCGACCTGTCGGACGGCTGCTTCCTCCTGGCCCGCCAGGTGAACCACGAGACGATCCACAACCATGACGTCCTGGCCGAGCGCCACGGCACCGTGTCCGAGCTGCGCGCCGACCTCGAAGGCCGCACCGGCATCGCGCCCGCCGAGCACACGACCGCGCGCACCTGGCTCGAGAGCTGATTACCGCCCGGCGAAGACCGCGCGCAGGTTGATGCGGTTCTCGGTGCCAGCCCGAAGGCGGGCGATGTTGGCGCGGTGGCGCCAGATCACCCACGCCCCCGCTGCGACGGTGTAGACGCAGACGGCCCAGGGCTGCCCCGATGCGATGGTCATCGCCGGGTAGGCGATCGCCGTCACGACCGACCCGATCGAGACGTAGCGGGTCGCGAGCGACAAGCCCAGCCAGAGGAAGAACGCGACGACCCCGATCCACGGCACGAGCGCG
Source organism: uncultured Actinomycetes bacterium (assembly GCA_963709425.1). GTDB lineage: Bacteria > Actinomycetota > Thermoleophilia > Gaiellales > JAICJC01 > JAICJC01. The sequence goes on from CAVPWG010000004.1 coordinate 868,927, forward strand.
ATCATCGTGCCGGCGCCGGTCGCGACGCCCTTCCCGCCCTTGAAGCCGAGGAGGAAGGGGTACATGTGGCCGGTGACGGCGGCGGCCGCCGCCAGCACGGGCACGATTTCGTCGCTCGAGATGGCGCGGGCGATGATGACCGCGGCGGCGCCCTTGGCGATGTCGAGCGCCATCACTGGCACTCCCACCTTGAGGCCCAGCACGCGCATGACGTTCGTCGCGCCGGTGTTCCCCGAGCCCACAAGCCGCAGATCGATGCCGCGCACCCTCCCGGCCCAGTACCCGAACGGGAGCGAGCCCAGGAGATAGCCCACGGCGACGGCGATCAGTCCGTCGGTCATGCCGGGGCCCGCAGGACGTCGCGGGACTCGATGAAGTAGTCGATCCCCGACCACACCGTGACGGCAACGGCGACGGCCACGAGCGCCGTCGTCACTGCGTGCGGCGGGTGGTCGACGATGAGGGCCGCGATCGCCACGACCTGGGCTGTCGTCTTGATCTTCCCCCACTGCGACGCCGCGATCACGACGTGTTGGCTGGCCGCCACCATGCGCAGGCCCGAGACCATGAACTCGCGGGCGATGATCACCATCGCCACCCACGCGGCGAGCCGGTTGAGCTCGACGAGCGAGATGAGCGCCGCCGAGACCAGCAGCTTGTCGGCGAGCGGGTCGAGGAAGACGCCGAACGTGGTCGTGGCGTTTCGAGAGCGCGCCAGGTAGCCGTCGAGCTTGTCGGTGAGCGCCGCGACGGCGAACACGGCCAGGGCGACGAGGTCGCCCTGGGGGAGCCGGCCGAGGAGCGCCACCATGAACACGGGGATCAGGAGTATGCGCCCGACTGAGACCCAGTTGGGCAGGTTCACATCGCAAGCCTATCGCCGTGGCGAGCGTACAGCTCGGCGGCGAGCAGCTCGGCGACCCTGCCTTCCACGAGCGACCTCGTCGGCGAGTCACCGCCGCCGGGCATGCGCACGTCGAGCGCGGCGCCCGGAAGTCGCCCTCCGGCGGTGACGACCGGGCAGCCGCGCCGTTCGGCCCACTCCATCACCTCAGCCTCCCACGCCGACCCGCGCAGCATGAGGAGCGCCAGGCCCGGCGCCTTCGAGAGGTAGACGTCGACGTGCGACCAGTCCCCGGTCTCACAGGCGTCGGCGCGCACGCGCGGCACCTCTCGCAGCATGAGCGCCGACTGCTCGGCCGAGCCGATCCGCTCGGCCGGGGCCAGCACGTGGACAGGGCCGCGCTCGAGCAGGTCGGCCGCCTGTGGCAGCCATCCGGCGCGGCCGCCCAGAAGCTCCTCGCAGGCGTCGGCGGCGGCGCGAATCGCATCGACGGGGATGCCGCAAAGGAGGAAGAGGAGCGCGAGCGTGGCGGTGTACGAGCGGCAGGCGACGCCGCTTCGCTCCCTGCCGGCGTGCAGGTCGAGACACGTGTCGACCTCCGGCGCCAGGGCTCCGCCGGTCGTGTTCGTGATCCCGACCGTGAGGCTCGTGCCGCGGTGGCGGCGGATCGCCTCGAGCGTCTCTGCGGAGCCCTCGCCCGCCGAGATCGCGACGGCGAGGAGGTCGGGCGCGGGCGGCTGCGGGGCGCCGGTCGACGGGTATTCGGCGTGGGCGTCGCGGCCCTGCCGCTTCAGCTCGGCGACGGCGGTCAGGGCCGCGTAGCGCGAGCTCCCCATCCCCAGGAAGACGACCCGGGCCGCCTCGAGCGCGAGCGGCGCCGTCGCCGCATGGGCGTCGGCGAGGCGGCGGAGCGCGGCGGGCGTCTCGAGGACGTCGTCCAGGAGGAGCTCGGGCACGAGCTCAGCCATGGTGCTCCAGAAGCCAGCGCATCCCCGCCCGCGGCGCGTACGCCCACGAGGGCTCGAACTCGGCGGCGTAGACGAACTCGTAGCAGGCCTTCTCGAACTCGAGCGCGCGCAGGAGGCTCGCGTCGACCGGGCCGTAGGCGTCGAGGAACGCCGCACGCGCAGCGGCGATCCAGCGCTCGATGTCCTCCCGGTGGCCGGGCCAGCGCTCGTGCTCGACGTGCCGGCCGAGGTGGTCGAAGGAGCGCAGCATGGCGGCCACATCGCGGAGCGGCGTCCCGGGGGCGGCCCGATCCGCGACCGGCCGGGTCGGCTCGCCCTCGAAGTCGAGCACCACGAGCCGGTCACCCGCGGCCAGGATCTGGCCGATATGGAAGTCGCCGTGGACGCGCTGGAGCGTGGGCGGCTGCGCCGGCGTCTCGAGCGTTGCGAGCTCGGCGCGGATACGGGGAAGGTCGTGGCCGAGCTCCGCGGCGACGTCGGCGGGCACGATGTCGAGCACCCGGGCGAGCTGCGCCTCGGCGGCCGCGCGCCAGGCGCCCGGGACGTCCGGCCCGGCGGCGGTCTGGCCCATGCCCGCCAGGGCGGCGTGGAGCTCTGCCGAGATCGCGCCGAGGTGTCCTATTCGCTCGACGTCGGCCGCCATCACGGCGTCGCCGCACCACGACCAGCCGTCGCGGCCGTCCGGCACGTACTCTTGGAGGAGCGCGACGCCGTGGCCGCGCCACTCGACCGCCCCCGCGAACGCCGGGACGGAGTCGACGCGGCCCGACAGGTATTCGACGATCTCGATCTCGGGATGCGTCCCGGGCCACAGCCGGCGGAAGAGCTTGACGACGACCCGTTCGCCGACGACGTAGGACGTGTTCGACTGGTCGATCCCGATGGGCCGCTCGCGAGCGGCGGCCGCGGGTGTGACGCCCATGCGCCGAATCCGCCACGCCGAATGTTCAGGGACTGTCCCCGCCACGATCGCGGCGGCCACCGGGCCCTCCGTCCACACGTAGCGGTCGGCGCCGTCCACCAGCAGGATCGAGATCGCCGCGCCGTCGCCGAGCTCGAGCCGGTCCTCGAGCTCGATGGTCGAGATCGCGGCTGCCTTGCCGCTGAACCAGCGCGCGGCGGCGAGCTCCTCCGCGGTCGGCAGCGCGCTCGCCGCGCTCACGCCCAAGCTACCCTGGCAGCGTGACCAGGCGACGGCGAGCGGTGGTGGGGACAATGCTCGCCGCCGCGGTGACCTTGTGGCCGGCGGCCACCGCTGGCGCAGCGGCGCCGATCGTGGCGGCCGCGGGCGACATCGCCTGCGCACCCGGCGACCCGGTCACGCCGACCACCTGCCGCCAGCTGCAGACATCCAACCTCTTCGTCGGCAACCCGGCGATCGCGGCGGTCCTGCCGCTCGGGGACGAGCAGTACGAGGACGGGCTCCTGTCGGAGTTCCAGGGCTCCTATGACCTGAGCTGGGGCCGGGCGCTGGGGAAGAGCCACCCCGTGCCGGGAAACCACGAGTACGCCTCGGGATCGAACGGCGCCGGCTACTTCGCGTACTTCGGCGCGCGGGCCGGCACCGCGGGCAGGGGTTGGTACAGCTTCCACGTCGGCAAGTGGCATCTGATCGCCCTCAACGCCAACTGCTCGCACGTGGGCGGGTGCGGCCCGTCGTCGCGGCAGGTGACCTGGCTCAGGAACGACCTCGCCGCAAATCACCCGGCCTGCACGCTCGCCTACTGGCACCAGGCCCGCTTCTCGTCCGGCCCGGAGGGCAACCTGTCCGCCTACGACGCCATCTGGAAGGTGCTCTACTCCCACCACGTTGACGTCGTCCTTTCCGGCCACAACCACATCTACGAGCGCTACGCGCTCCAGACGCCGGCCCAGATCCGCGATCCCAAGCACGGCATCCGGGAGTTCGTCGTCGGCACGGGAGGCAGGTCGCTCGATCCGTACACCGGGCCGTTCACGAACGGGCAGTTCCGGCAGCACACGCAGTTCGGCGTCCTGAAGCTGACCCTGCACCCGCGCCGCTACGAGTGGCGCTTCGTGGGCACGGCGAAGCACGTGCTCGACAGCGGCAAGACCGACTGCCACTAGCTCCCGCTACCCGGCCGCGACGCGCTCGATCAGACCGGCCGCGGTCACGGTGCCGGGGTTCGCCTGGAGCCTGGCCGCCGTTGCGGCGAGCCGGCGCCGCAGCCCCTCGTCGCCCAGCAGCCGGTCGATCGCCGCCGACATCTCCCGAGGCTCGAACGCGTAAGTGCGAAGCCGCGCACCGAAGCCGGTGTCGGCGACCCGCTGGGCGTTGTCGTACTGGTCCCAAAAGAGCGGCAGCGCGATCATCGGCTTCGCGAAATGGATGCACTCGGTGGTGGTGTTGTTGCCGGCGTGCGTGATGACGAGGTCGACCTGCGGCAGGATCGACGGCTGCGGCACGAACTCCTCGCCCCACATGTTCGAGGCCAGGTCGTAGAGATCCGCCTGGGGGCCCTTCGAGACGATGTAGCGGTGGGGCGTCTCGCCGAGCAGCTCGACGAGGCGGCGCATCAGATCGACGTCGGCCGATCCGAGCGAGCCGAGCGAGAGGTAGATCAGCCCGCCCTCGCCCTCGCGCACGGCCTCGGGGATCTCGAAGTCGGCGTCGGACGACCGCACGCACGACTCGAGCCGATGCCACGCGCCGTCGAGCGCCCGCGAGCGGCGATAGTCGAGCTCCTCCGGGTAGACGTAGAGGTTGAGGTGCGGCGAGGCGTGGATGAACTCGAGCTCCGGGAGCGCCGGCGCGCCGGCCTCCTGGCAGAACTCGTTGAACTCCGTCCAGAGCCCGCGGTGGGTGCGGTCGTGCTCGGCGTGGAACTCGTCCCATCCCGTGCGGTCGTCGGCCGGGTAGCCGGAGAACACCGGCGGGATGTCGGGGTCGCGTATCTCGAGCGGGTTGCACGACACGATGCGCACCCACGGCCTGCCGCACGCCGGCAGCGCGGGGAAAGCCGGGACGTTGTCCTCGCAGATGACGTCCGGCTCGAGCTCCCCGATGATCTCCTCGAGCCGCGGGTTCACGTACCGCGAGCCGTCGGTGAGCGCGCGCCAGGTCGGCTCGAGGAACTCGCCCAGCTGCTCGATGGTCGGCTTCCGGAACGCCGGCGCCGTGTCGCGGATGAAGTCCTTCCAGAACTGGCCGGGCGCCTCCTCGACCTCCGGTGCGGGCCCGAGCCGCATGAGCCGCTCCTCGAACCCGCGCGCCTCGAGCGTGCCGGCGAACGACTCCTCGACGATGAACACCACGCGGTGGCCGCGGGAGCGCAGGACGTCGCCGATGCCGACGCAGTTGTTGGTGGGCCCGAACGCCCCCTCGGGAAAGAACACCACCGTTGCCACGCTCCACCTCCGCGTCGTCGACTGCGCGCAACGCCGGGGTCAGACCCCGACGTTGCGCGGAGTATGACGAGCGCTACGCCGTGGCGCCGACCGAGCGCGCTGCGGTGAAGCGATCCGCGACGCGAGACCAGTCGATGGCGTTGAAGATCGCCTCGAGGTAGTCCGGCCGGCGGTTCTGGTACTTCAGGTAGTACGCGTGCTCCCACACGTCGATCCCGAGGATCGGCGTCTGGCCGTCCGAGATCGGTGAGTCCTGGTTCGCGGTGGAGGTCACCTTGAGGTCGCCTCCATCGACGACCAGCCAGGACCAGCCCGAGCCGAACCGGTTCACGCCGGCGTCGATCAACTGCTTCTTCAGCGCGTCGAAGCCGCCGAACGTCGAGTCGATCGCCGACCCGAGCTCACCGGAAGGCGTGCCGCCGCCGCTCGGGCCGAGGATCGACCAGAAGAGCGAGTGGTTGGCGTGCCCGCCGGCGTTGTTGCGCACCGGGCCCTGCTTGTCCTGCGGCAGGGACGAGAGGCTCTTCAGGACCTCCTCGACCGGCTTGTCCGCCCACTCCGTGCCCTCCAGCGCGGCGTTGGCCTTGTCCACGTACGCCTGGTGGTGCTTGTCGTGGTGGATCCGCATCGTCTGCTCGTCGATGTGCGGCTCGAGCGCGTCGTAGCCGTATGGCAGATCGGGTACCTCGTAGCCCATCCCATCTCCTTTCCCGGAGCCTGATTTCTCCCTTGTTACCCGCCGACTAGCATATCCCCACATGCCCGCCATCGACGGCAGCCGGATCCTCGTCGCGGGCGGCGCACAGCGGGTCGGGAGGGCACTCGCGCTCGACCTGGCGGAGGCCGGCGCGGATGTCTTCGTGAGCTACCACAGCTCGGCCGGGCCGGCCGAGCAGACGCGGGCCGATATCGAGGCGCTCGGCCGCCGCTCCGGGGTCGTGCGGGCCGACGCCGCCGACCCGGCTGACGTGACGGCGATGGTCGACGCGGCCGCCGACGCGCTCGGCGGGCTCGACGTGTACGTCCACTGCCCGTCCGCCGGGTTCGAGCCGCGCGACGCGGCCGACGTCGACGAGGCGCTCTGGGACGCCGCGATGGACTCCACCGCCAAGGGCTTCATGTTCGCGGCGCAGGCGGCGCAGCGCGTCATGGCGCCGACGGGCAGCGGCGTGATCGTCGCGATCACCGACGTCGCCGGCCTTCAGCCGTGGCCGAGGTTCGCGCCGCACAGCGCGGCCAAGGCGGCGCAGATCCACCTCGTGAAGTGCCTCGCCGCGGCCTGGGGCCGGGACGGGATCCGCGTGTGCGGCGTCGCGCCCGGGCCGGTGCTGATGCCCGAGGGCATCGCGGGGAACCCCGACGAGACCGTCCTCGGCCGGCTCGGCGACCCCGCCGACGTCGCCCTCGCCGTCCGGTTCTGCATCGAGTCCGACTTCGCGACCGGCCAGAACATCATCGTCGACGGAGGCCGGCTGCTGCGTCCGTAGGCGTTGGTACGCTGGACGCGATGGGCGCCGTGATGCACGTGACCGAAGAGATCCGCGTTCTCGACCACGGGTTCGTCCGGCTCGACGGCTGCATGGCGGACGACCTCTCGGTGGCGAACGGCGCGCGGGTCTCGTTCGCCCAGCGCTCCGACGAGATGACCGACCGCGAGGCCGGCCTGATCCGGTTTCTCATGCGCGAGCGCCACGGAAGCCCCTTCGAGCACAACGCGTTCCGGTTCCACATCAAGCTGCCGATCTTCGTGATGCGCGAATGGGCCCGTCACCGTATCGGCTCATTCAATGAGTGGTCCGGGAGGTACTCGCAGCTCGACGCCGAGTTCTACGTGCCCGCGCCGGAGGACGTCCGCACGCAGGTCGGAAGGCCCGGCTCCTACTCGTTCGAGCCCGTCGACTCCGACCTCGCCGAGCATACCCGGGAAACCCAGCGGGCGGTCTTCGACGAGGCGTATCGCACCTACGAGGACCTGCTCGAGCGCGGCGTCGCCAAGGAGATCGCCCGCAACGTGCTTCCGGTCGCGATCTACACCCAGTTCTACTGGACGGTGAACGCCCGGAGCCTCATGAACTTCCTGTCGCTCCGAAACTCCGACACCGCCCAGCGGGAGATCCGACGCTACGCCGCCGCCGTCGAGGAGCTCTTCGCCGAGAAGATGCCGATCACGCACGCCGCGTTCGTCGCGAACGACCGCCGCGCACCGTAAGACGGGCTTGCGATCCCGAATCCGGGTGATGCCGTATCGCCCGTTCGCGGCGACACTGAGATGAATGCGGTCGGATCCCCCCGTTCGACAGCTCGACCAGCCACGCGTACCCGCGCAGCCCCGGATCTCCAGCCAGGTCCGGCGGTTCGCCCTGCTGTGGGCGCTCGCCACGGCCGGGGTCCTCGTCGCGATCGCGGCGACGAGCGTGGCGACGGGCGTCTACCGCTCGCACGCCTCGGATCGAGCGAGCGCCGGCGACCGGGCCCAGGCCGCGGCGACCGCGCTCCTCGGCTCGATCCAGCAGGAGATGAACCACCGGCTCGCGTGGCAGCTCTCGCACGACGCGCGCGACGCTGACGCGCTGACGGCGGACAGGGTGGCGACGCGGCGGGGGATCGCCCGGTTCGCCGCCGCGATCCGAAACGCACGCGCGGCCCAGGCCTCCGTCGGCGACGCGCGATCCTTGGTTGCGGCAATTCAACGCTGGGAGGCGTCCTCGGCGTCGCCGGATCGTCCGACTGTTGCGCCTACGGCCGGTGTCGACCGGCGCGGCGCGGCCCTCGAGAAGCGCCTCGCGGCGAGCGCAAACAGGCTGACCGCGGTCTCGACGCGGGCCGACGCCGACGCGGCCCACGCGACGCGGATCTCGGACGCTGCGATGCTCGCCGCCACCCTGATCGGGATGGGCGTCCTCCTCGCGGGCGGCGCCCTGCTCCTCCAGAAAGCCTGGCGGCTGGCGGTCGACGCCGACGCTCGAAACGACCGGCACGGTCGCTGGGCCCGCCAGATCGAGCAGGTCCTGGCGTGGTCGAGCCGGGCCAAGGAGGCGACGACCCGCAGCCAGCTGATCGGCTTCGCGCACATGGCGCCGCGCGAGGCGATCGGGGCCGCGTGCCTGAGCATCGCCGAGGGCGCACCGCCGCGGCACGCCTCGCACGGGCTGGCGCGGATCATGCTCCCGGTCGACGCCGCGGGCGAGGGCCTGCACGCGTCCGTCTGCTTCGCCCCGGGCCGCGGCGACGAGCTCGACCACCACGCGCTCGACCTGATGCTCGGCCACCTCGCGGCGCTCTGGCGGACCGTGCTCCGCCAGGAGGAGCTCGAGCGCGCTGCCGGCCACGACGCCCTCACCGGCCTCCCGAACCGGAGGACCTTCGAGTCGGAGCTCCGCCGCCGCGTGGCGGTCTCCAAACGCCGCGATCTCGGGTTCACGCTCGCCATGGTGGACCTTGACCACTTCAAGGACGTGAACGACTCGTTCGGGCACCCGGAGGGAGACGCCGTGCTCCGCCGGGTGGGAGAGGCGATCCGGCAGGTGCTGCGCGGCTCCGACCGCATCTACCGCCTCGGCGGCGAGGAGTTCGCGGTGCTGCTCGAGACGACCGATCCCGACGGGGTAGCCGACCTGCTCGACCGCGCCCGCCAGGCGGTCAGGTCGCTCGCGATCGAGCCCGGCGACGGCCACGCGCTCTCGGCATCGATCGGCTGGGCCGTCTTTCCGGCCGACGCCGACGACCGGGCCGAGCTCGTCAGCACCGCGGACGCCGCGCTCTACCGCGCGAAGACGGCCGGCCGCGACCGCGTGATCGGCGCGGCGGCAGCCTGACCCTCCGTCAGCTGCTCAGGAACTCGAGCACCGCCCGCGACCAGTCCGCCTCGTGGCCCGGCTCGAGGAACGGGAAGTGGTCGACGCCCGGGAGGATGACGAGCGTGCCGTCGGGCAGCCCCTCGGCGATCTCGCGGGCCCCGGAGACGAACGCGTCCTCGGCACCGGTGATCGCGAGCGTCGGCGCCCGAACGTGCGCGAGCACCGGCCGCTGATCCATGGTGCCGGCGATCTCCTCGTTGAAGTGCCGAAGCGCATCGGAGTTGTCGCCGGCGCGCGCCAGCACGTCGAGCACGGGCGCCGGGTCGACGCCCACCGGGGCGAAGAGCACACCCTCGCGCCGGTAGAGGTCGGTCAGCTCCTCGTCGTCGGCATAGTCGCCGGCCTCGCGGCGCTGCAACGCCTCCATGGCATCGGCGAAGTAGGGCTGCCCCGCGTGCGAGGCGACCCGGTCCCTCCGGGCCTGCCGGATCGCGTCCGTGAACCGAGGCGCCGTGCTCGCGAGCACCAGCTTCCGCACGTGCTCGGCATGCCGGGCCGCCCACGGGATCGCCACGAACCCGCCGTGCGAGTGACCCAGCACGTCGAGCCGCTCGATGCCGAGGTGCCGGCGCACCGCCTCGATGTCGTCGGCGTAGTCCTCGAGGTCGTACGCCGACGGATCGGCCGGCGGGTCGGAGGCGCCCGTGCCGCGCGGATCCAGCAGCAGCAGCGTTCGCTCCGTTGCGAGCTCGGCGAGGTCGCCGAAGTACGCCGACGAGCACCCGGGGCCACCTGGATGGCAGAGGAGCGGCGGGCCGGCGCCCCGCTCGTGCCAGGCGAGAGTGCGGCCGTCTTTGGTCGTCAGGCTCGGCAACGGCGTTGATTCTAGAACGCCACCGCCAGGCCGTCGCGGCGCGGCTCGGTGCCGCCGATCAGGCGCCCGTCGGGCCTGCGCACGATGAGGTGGCCATTCCCGTAGTTGTCGTCGGTGTCGATGACGGTCGTCACGCGGTCGCCGAACCCGCCCACCAGGTGCGCAAGCGGCGACTCGAGCGAGACCGTGCCGTCCTCCTCGAGCCGATAGCGGGGCGCGTCGAGGGCGGCCTGCGGACCCATGCCGTGGTCGAGGAGGTTGACGACGACCTGGACGTGACCCTGCGGCTGGTACTGGCCTCCCGTCACGCCGAATACCGCCTCCCAGCGGCCGTCCGGCCCGAGCAGCGCGGCCGGGATGATCGTGTGGAAGGGCCGCTTGGCCGGGGCGAACTGGTTCGGGTGCCCGGCGTCGAGCACGAACCCGGCGCCCCGGTTCTGGAGCACGAATCCGAACCCCGGCACGAGCACGCGCGAGCCGAAGCCGTGGTAGACGGACTGGATGAGCGAAACCGCCATCCCCTCGCCGTCGGCGGCACAGACGTACGCCGTGCCGCCGATGGTCGCGTAGCCGCGCGCGTACGCGGCCGCGAGCGCCTCGACCTGCGCCGGCGGATCGGGCGACCCGAGCCCTTCGAGCGCCCAGCCCGCGATCGAGCCCTGGCCGTTCGGCGGCAGCTCGAGCAGCGTGCGGTCGCGGTAGGCGAACTCGACGGGCTCGACCCAGTCGTTCTCGTGGGCGGCGAGATCGGCCGTGTCGAGCCACGAGACCGAAGCGATCGCGTCGGCGACCGGCCCGGTGTAGAACGTCCCGGCCGCGGCGTGCTCGAGCGCCGCCGCGATGGCGGGCGACCGAAACGGCGAGGCCGGCGCGAACGCGGCCGCGGCGTCGCCCGCGAGGTCGGCGCGGCACGCCCGCCAGTGGCGGCCGGCCTTCGGCTGGATCTCGAAGCCGTCGCGCGCGACCGCGATGCCCGGCGCGAGGGCGGCCGCCAGACCCCGCTGCGAGAACCTCGCCGCGAGGTCGGTCCAGCCGGCGACGCACCCGGGCACGGTGACGCTCCGTGGCCCGAACTCCTCGGGGAGCGCGTCGCCGGGCGCAGCCGGCGCCCGCCCGCTCGCGTTCAGCCCGACCGGCGGCTCGCCGTCGCGGACCACGATCGCGAAGAGATCGCCGCCCGGCGCGCACTGGTACGGCTCGGTGACCACGAGCACGCCGGCCGCGGCGAGGGCGGCGTCACACGCGTTCCCGCCGGCCTCGAGTGCCCGCAGCCCCGCGAGCGCGGCGTCGGGGTTGGACGTGGCAACCATGCCCCGCCGGCCGACTGCGTCGGAGCGGCGATGGGAGAGTGACCAGAATCCGGAGTCGATGTCGGCAGGATGTCAAACGACAAGGCGGTACGGCGGAGGCTCGATTGACGACGCCGGCCGGAAGTCACTACCGTAGTCGCTGCGTGTCGCAGCCATCCGATTCGACCGAGCCAGGCGGGTCCGGCGGGGGTGACGAGCTTCGGCCGGTGACCGCACTCTTCGCGGACATCGTCGGCTCCACCGGGCTGGGCGAGCGCATGAGCCCGGACGAGGTGAAGGCGCTCGTCGGCGAGTGCGTCACGCGGATGAGCCGGGTGATCGAGGAGTTCGGCGGCACGGTGCAGGCCTACATGGGCGACGGCGTATGCGCCTATTTCGGCGTCCCGACGGCCCACGAGGACGATGCCGACCGCGCGGCCGAGGCGGGGCTCGCGGTGCTGCGGATGGTCGGCGCGTACGGGCGCGATGTCCGCCAGGCCTGGGAGATCGAGGAGTTCAACGTCCGCATCGGGATCAACGGCGGCCTCGCGGCGGTCGGAGTGGTCGGTGCGGCCCAGCCCCAGGCGGTGGCGCTCGGCGACATGACGAACGTCGCGGCACGGCTCCAGTCCGCGGCCGCCCCCGGGACGATCGTGACCGGCGAGACCACGGCCCAGCGGCTGATGCCCCGCTTCGTGCTGGAGCCGATGGGCGAGCTGGCGCTCAAGGGACGCGCGGCGCCGGTGTCGGCCTGGCGCGTCCTTCGCCGGCAGACGACCGGGCGCGACCACACGCAGTCGCCGCTCGTGGGGCGAGAGGGCGAGGCGGCGCACCTGCGCAGAGCCGCGGACGACCTGCTCGCCGGGCGGGGCCAGTCGCTGCTCCTGATCGGCGAGGCCGGGATCGGCAAGTCGCGCCTGCTCGGCGAGCTGCGCGAGAACCTCGGCCCGGACGTGACCTGGCTCGAGGGCGACTGCCGCGCGTACGGGGCGGTCGGCCTGTATCAGCCGTTCGTCGAGATGATCCGCGCGTGGCTCGGGATCGACCACACCGAGCGTGAGATCGTGGTGCGGACGCGCCTGCGAGCGCGCCTGCCGGCGCTCTACGAGGGGGACGCCGACGAGCCGCTCATGTACATCGGCCACCTGCTCGGGGTCCAGCCGGAGGCGGGCCATCGCGACGTCCTCCGCGAGGGCGATGCGGACGATCTCGCGGCCGATACCCGGGCGGCATTCTGCGACTGGACGCTGCGGCTCGCCCAGCAGACGCCCGTCGTCGTCGCGATCGAGGGGCTGCACGAGGCCGACGTCGCCACGTGCCAGATGCTCGAGGACCTGCTCGAGCTCACCGACAAGGCGCCGGTGATGGTCGCAATGAGCGCGCGGCCGGAGCCCGACACGCCCGCCTGGCGCTTCCGCGCGCACGCCATGACGAACTTCGGCCACCGGTTCGAGGAGATCGCGCTCGAGCCCATCGCCGACGGGGCGGCGGGCCAGCTGCTCGACATCACCGCGTCAGGCCTGCTCGATCCGACCACCCGCGACGAGCTCGTGACCCGGGCCGAGGGCAATCCGCTCTATCTCGAGGAGATGGCCTACGCGCTCGAGGCCGAGGAGATCCGCCCCCGAGCGTGGACCGTCACCGTCGGGACGGCCCCAGCGCTGCCGGCCTCCCTCGACGCCCTCCTGATCGCACGCATGGACCGCCTCGACCCCGACGCGCGCACGCTCGGCCAGACCGCAGCGGTCATCGGCCGTGAGTTCCCGGCGCGTGTGCTCGAGCGGGTGTCGGGGCGGGAGCGGTTCGAGGCCGGCATGCCCGGCCTGCTTCGCTCCGGCGTCGTCCGCGAGGTGCGCCGGTACCCGGAGCTCGAGTACAGCTTTCGGCACGGCCTGCTCCAGGAGGCTGCCCGAAGCACGCTGACCCAGGCGCGGCGGGCGGCCGTCTGCGCGCGCGTGGCCGAGGTCTTCGAGGAGCTCTTCGCCGACTCGCTCGACGAGCGGATGGAGATGCTGGCGCACTACCACGCCCAGAGCGGGAACCTCTCGAAGGCGCTCGACTACCTCGACCGATCGGCGGAGCGCGCCGAGGAGTGGGGACAGCGCGACGAGGCCGTGCGGCTCTGGCGAAGGGCTCTCCGGGTCGCCGAGCGGATGGACGACGGGAGGGCGGCCGAGCGCCTGCGGGAGCGGCTCGGCGATGCGGCCGAGGCGCCGGAGCTGCCGGCGCGCGAGCTGGGTCCGGCGCCCGAGCAGCCCGCGGCAGCGCGCACCCGCATCGGCCCCTACACGCTCGAGGGCGTTGCTCCGACCGTCGGCGCCGTCGCTCGGGCGCTCACGGCAGACGACATGCCTGTGGCGCTGCGCCTCATCGGGCGATCCGACGATGGGGACGACGAGGACTGGCGCCGGCTCCGCGCGGCGGTCGCGCAGGCGGCGCGGGTGGAGGACCGCAGCCTCGCCCCGGGGCTCCGGGCAGACGAGGCCGACGGCTGGAGGTATCTCGTCCTCGCGTGGTGCGAGCGCGGCTCCCTCGCCGATCGGCTCGCGGGCGGCCGCGCGCCGTCGGCCGAGGAGACCGTGCGCATCGTCGTCCGGGTCGCCCGCGGGCTCGATGCGCTGCACCGCGCGGGCGTCGTCCACGGCGGCGTGGGCGCTGAGTCAATCCTGTTCGACGCCGACGGCCGGGCGCTCCTCGCCCCGGTCGCAACGAGTCCCGGAAAGAGCGGCGCCCCCGAGGCACAGGGCGGCGCGGAGCCGACGCCGGCAAGCGACGTCTACGAGCTCGCGGCGATCGCCCAGGCATGCCTCGCCAGGAGCGGAACGGTGTCGGACGACCTCGAATGGGCGATCGGCACCGCGCTCGCGGCCGATCCGGCCCAGCGGCCGCAGTCGGCCGCCATGTTCGCGCAGATGCTCCGCACCGCCGGTCGGGCGACGCCGACCGCGTAGCCCAGTGCTAGCTCGCGAACTTCCCGATGATGCTGTCGGTGCCGCTCACGCCGCTCCAGAATTTCCAGAACGTCAGGAGCTCACCCGGAAGCTGTGTGTGCTGGCGCGCGATCCCGAGGATGTCGCGGTGGTCGGGCTGCGGCGGCGCGTTCTTGTCGTTCTGGCTCATGTGCGTCCACATGATGACCGAGTCGCCGTTCGCGTCGAGGTAGCACGCGACGTGGCCGCCCAGCGATCCGGTCGGGTGGCTCCAGGCCCGCTCGCCGTTCCAGTTGCGCTTGGTGCAGCCGTTCGTGTTGGTCTTGATCCCCTGTGACGCGAGCAGCGTCTTGAAGACGGCCTGTACCGCGGCGGTGTCCGGGTACATCGAGACGTCGTACGTGATCGCCGAGTTCGCGGGCGCCGAGCAGCTGAGCGACGCGAGCGCCGTGCCCCCCGGAGGCACGTTCGTGCACTGGGTGAGCAGGTTCTTGGGCATGGCCAATCGCAGGTCGCCGGCCTGCACCGGACCGCCGATGGGTGCCGTCGTGCCGGTGCCGCCCGTCGGTGGCGCCGTCGTCCCGGGCCCCGCGCTCGACCCCGAGTCGTTGCCGCTCGTGAGCTGGAAGGCGATGACGGCGAGCGCGGCCGCCAGGGCAACCACGAGTGCGATCACGAGCACCGACGGACGAGCGTGAGGCGCTGGCGGCGGCACTCCACCGCCGCGCCCCGTATCACCGGGCGGCGCGGGAGGCGGCTCCTGAGCGGCGGGCTCGGGCACGCGGACGACGTCGGACGACCCGCCTGCCCCGGCTGCTGCCACGGGAGGGATCGTCGGCTCCGCGGTCGCGCGCGACGGCCGCTCGTTGGAGTAGCGGAAGGCGCCCGCGAGCTCCGACAGGTCGCGGGAGAGGTCGGCCGCGCTGGCGTAGCGGTGCTCGGGGCGCTTCGCCATCGCCCTGGCGCAGATCTCGTCGATCGCCGGGGTCAGGTCGGGTCTGAGATCCGTGATGCGCGGGACCGTGTCCTGGACGTGCGCGAAGAGCACCGCGACGTCGCTCTCGCGCGGATACGGCACCGACCCGGTGAGGCACTCGTAGAGCACGCAGCCGAGCGAGTAGACATCGGCGCGATGGTCGGTCTGGCGCCCCTCCACCTGCTCCGGCGCGACGTAGTCGACCGTGCCGAGGAACTGGCCCGTGTCGGTGAGGCCGGACCGCGACACCTGGTGCTTCATGAGGCCGAAGTCGGCCAGGTAGGCGTGGTCGATGGTCTCGCCGTCGCCCCCCGCCCGCTCGGTGAGGATGTTCGCCGGCTTGATGTCGCGGTGGATCAGGCCCCGCTGATGCGCGACGCTCAGCCCGCGCGCGACCTGGGATATGAGCTCGGCCGATCGTCGCAGGGACAGCGGGCCCTCCTGCTTGATCAGCGTCTTCAGGTCGGCGCCCGCGACGAACCGCATGGCGATGTAGAGGAGGCCGTCCTCCTCACCCGCGTCGTAGATCGGGATGATGTTCGGGTGGTTGATCGACGCTGCGAGGCGCGACTCGCGCACGAACCGCTCACGGAAGGCGTCGTTCTCCGAGAGCTCGGCGCTCAGCACCTTCAGCGCGACCTCGTTCCCGAGGCGCATGTTGTCGGCGCGGAACACCACGCTCATCCCCCCGCGCCCCAGCACCCCCTGGATCCGGTACGACGCGAAATCTGCGCCGACGCGCGGCATGTGGCCGATGCTCGCCGACGCGCCCGGGGTCGACGGATCGGGCGGCTCACGTCGATGATCACTCACCGCGACCTCCTTTCGGCGCGCTCGAGACCAGGGGATCCCTCGGTCTCGGCGCCCCGAGTGGCGCGAAGCGAGGTAGCGCTTCGGAGGTGCCTCGACGCCGAAACCGCAGCGAGGATACGCCCCTGCGCGCGGCGATGTCAACGCGGGAGGCCGCCTCCTGACGATGGAACCAGGGCATAAGTGAGTAGACGGCCGGCGGCCGCGATTCCTTCCATCGAGACCGGTGGCGCCGCCCCGGCCGCCTACGGACAGCCCGGCCCGGGGCCTGCCAGCACGAGCAGGAAGGCGTGCCGCTTGCCGTGGTGGCGTCCGACGCCGGCGATCTCGCCCGCGTCGTTGATCGCGTTGGCCGTACCGAGCCGCCAGCCTGAGCCGGCCGGGATCTGCGAGTTCAGATCCACGCCCACCCCGTTGGCGATGAGGAACGCGTGCGGCTTGAAGAACACGTCGGGATGGTGCGCGCCGACGATCTGGGCACAGTCGTTCATGTCGTGGATCTCGGGCTCGACCAGCGCCGGCGTCGGGATCGGCTGCCAGCTCACACCATCCCAGAGCACGATCCCGAGCGGGTCGAACGTCTGACCCGCGATCTGGCCGGCGTCGTTGATCGCGTCGGCCGAGGTTTCGGCGGCGGTCGGCACCGACGGCAGGACGGTCAACACACCGTCCGCGTAGACAAACGGCGCCGATCCGTGAGGGTCGTCGAACAGCGTTCCCACAGCGGTGCCAGCGTCGTTCACGTCCTCGCCGTGGCTCCCGTCGAACCCGCGCAGCGGCAGCCGGAGCCAGCCGCGCTGGTTGCGGTATGCGGCGACAGACTCGCCGCCGGCGGTCGTGGCGTTCCCGATGATCGCTCCGCTGCCCCCGATCCGCACCGGAAGCGGGATTCCGACGTTGTGCATCGCGCCCTGGTTGGCCCGCCACAGGAACCCGTGCTGCGGCTGTCCGGCGGCGACGCTCGCGGTGCCGACGACGGCGAACGTGTTGCTGATCCCGGTGGCCATGCTGGTCGGGCCGCCGAGCGTCCCGATGTCGGTCATGCGGCCGTTTCGCCACACGACCGCGTGGACGCTGCCCGAGGCGGTGCGCGACCAGCCCACCACGGCGCCCGCGTTGTTCAGGTCGGTTGCAGCGCTCGAGGCCCCTCCGAGTGTCCCAAGGTCGACCACCCGGTAGGTCGCCGCGCCGGCCGGCGCGGCCATGGTAAGCGTCACGGCAATCGCCGACGCGAGCGGCGCCCACCGGCGACCACCCGCGCGCCTCAACGCTTTGGATGCGCGCATTGCTCCACCTCCGTCGATCTGCCCGGCCCGCCCGTCGAACGGGGCGAGGATACGCCCTGGCGCGCGCCCATGTCAACGCGGGAAACCCGCGCCGCTAGCGGCCGGCGTTCGCGTACGGAGGATCCGGACGCAGGCGCAGCTGAGGCGGGGGTGTCGGCAGCTGCCACGTGGTGGCGCGGGGCCGGAACTGGCTCGATGCGGGCGACGAAGTCATTGCAGGAGTCTCGATCCGACGGCGAGGCGGCGCCGTGCGGCTACCCGGTGTCCGGAGGGCGATCGCCCCGACGATCGTGGTGCGGCCAGCACCCGGGCCCGATATCGGCCCATCTCGGAGAGGGCGGCGTCCCGTCATCGACCGATCAGGCGATCCGAAGCGCTGTCTCGTGGGAGCAGCCGCTCTCCACAAGCGTCAGCGCCAGCCGCCAGTCAAGCTCCTCCGCGATGATGCGCCGCACCTGGTCGGGCGTGAAGCCCGCGTCGAGCAGGTTGTCGATCCGCCAGCGCGGGATGGTCGTGATGCTCTCGTAGGACTGTGGCCTCGCATTCTCGTCGTCGTCGTCGTCCACGTCCTGCGCGTGTGGGAAGGGAGGCATGAACCCGCTCGATCCGTCTAGGACGTGCTCTCAGGCCTCATGCCGGCGAACACCTGACGCCGCTCCGACGCGCGGGCCTCGGCCCGCCGGTGGTGCGCCTGGCAGAGCATGATCACGATCCGCGAGTCGAACGCGCGGGCGCCTTCACCTCGCGCCCACAGCTCCCGTAGTGGGATCCTGTGGTGGCCTTCGAGGCCGGAGACCTCCGGGCAGCGCACGCCGTTCTTGAGCAGCGCACGGCACTGGCCGCCGTCGCGGATCCCGGCCTCGCGAAGCGTCATCGACCACCGTGGATCGTCGTACACGGCTCGCCACGGCTCGCGCGCCAGGTCGGGCTTGAGCGACATCAACCCGAGACCTCATTGCGCGCCGAGACCGGGATGTATCCGAGGGAAAAACATGCGAAACATTGCATGCGTGGCATACTGCCGATCGCTCATTGGCGATTGCTTCGATCTCAATGCAGCCCACATCAAGACCGTGTCTGGGCTCGCCAGCCGGCCCGGGTCAGCTCGTACTCGACCTCGCCCTGCTCGGCCCCGGCGATGGGGTCCTCCCAGACGGGAAAGTAGGTGCGGACGTACGACAGCCCGACCGAGGTCATCACGCCGCGGGATGCGGCATTGACCGCCATTGTCTGTGCGATGACCCGCCGCACGCCCACTGTCAGAAAGCATGCCGAAGCAGGGCCAGCGAGGCCTCCGTTGCGAGGCCTTGGCGCCAATACCGGCGTTGGATCCGGTAGCCCAGATCCGCGACGCC
This sequence comes from uncultured Actinomycetes bacterium, assembly GCA_963709425.1. Classification (GTDB taxonomy): domain Bacteria; phylum Actinomycetota; class Thermoleophilia; order Gaiellales; family JAICJC01; genus JAICJC01. The sequence continues at coordinate 887,425 of CAVPWG010000004.1, forward strand.
GGGATCGTCGGGCTGGTCGGGGCCGTGGGCTGGAGGGAGCATCATGAGCCCGACGAAATCACCTGCTGCTCCGTCCGCGGCGCGGTAGAGCCGCGCGCTCCTCCTTCGGTCCCGAACGCCATCCAGTAGCCGAGACCCGGGATCTTGCGTCCGAGAGCCAGCCGCCGTGCGTGACTGTCGACCACCTCGGCCCGTGTGTGGGCTCGTCCCGAGATGTACCGCAGCACCTCGGGGTCGGAGTCGAGCTCGACCTCCAGATCAAGATGGCGATCTGAGAGCGGGACGAGCAGAAGTCGCTGGGTGTGCAGCATCGGCTGCGGCATCGCGGGCCGGGTGTGCAATACCCGGGGCCGGCCGGCGGCTATCCATCTGCGAGCAGCTCAACGCGGTTCCCGAACGGATCTCGGGTGTAGAAGCGCCTGACGCCCGGCCAGCGCTCGTCCCACTCGACGGCGCGGCCGGCGGCGGCGAGCGTCGCGGCCAGGCTGTCCACGTCGTCGACTCGGAGCGCCGGGTGCGCCCGCCGGGGTGCCGTGAAGTCCTCCTCGGCGGCGACGTGGATCCCCTCGGCGAACCACACGCCGCCGTGTGCGCGCATCGGCCCGGGCTTCTCGACCTCGGTCAGGCCCAGCAGGCCGGCGTAGAACGCCCGGGCCTCCTCCTCGCCGCCCGCCGGCATCATCACCTGCACGTGGTCGAGGGTCGGCGCCACCCTTCGATCGTAGTTGGAGAACGCGACTGCCCTCCGGCACACACATCCGGCCGCGGGAAGGCGCATACTCGCGTAATGCGGATCTCATCCAGGGCCGGGCGGGCCGCCCTTCCGCTCGCGGCCGTCGTCCTCGTGGCGGCCGCGGCGGCCTGCGGAGGAAGCGGCGGCTCGGGCTCGAGCGGTGTGACCGTCACGAGCACCGTCACCGAGACCGCGACCGACAGCGTGGGCTCGACCAGCGGGACGGCGGCCCCCTGCGCCGCCGGCGATCTGCTGCCCGTGCTCAAGGCCAAGATGGACGGGTCGGCCGAGAAGTACACGATCGTGAAGGTGAAGGTGGTGCGCTGCCAGAACGACTACGCCTTCGTGATCGCGGTTCCCGACCGGACCGTGTGCCAGGAGGGCGTGGCCGACTGCTACGACTCGGCCCAGGTGTTCCTGTCGTGGGACGGGGCGCACTGGAACATCTTCAACACCGGCACCGACATTGGGTGCACCTCGCTTCCGCTCGACGATCAGACGCTCGTGGCCTGCAAGGCGCTGGGCTATCCCATCCTGACCACGGCGAGCTTCAAGATGCCGTCGGGGAACATCGGCTGCCAGCTCGAGGCGGCAACGGTGCGGTGCGACATCCGAAGCGGCCTCAAGCCGCCGCCCGCCAAGCCCTGCGCCGGCGACTGGGGCGGCGCCGTCCTCGCCTCGCACGGCAAGGCGAAGCCGAGCTGCGCCAGCGACACGATCTACGACGACTCGGCCCCCGCGCTCGACTACGGATCGACCTGGGGTGGAGGCGGCATCTCGTGCCTCTCCAGCACATCGGGCCTCCAGTGCTCGAACGCCACCGGCCACAGCTTCTTCCTCAGCCGCGACAGCTGGTCGGTGTCGTAAGCGCGAACCGCCCGGGCCTGGCCCCGGAGGGCCAGGCCCCGTGGCTCAGGCCTCAACCATCGCGGCCGCAGCCGGATCGGGCTGAGACTCCTCGCTCGGGCGGACATGCACATTCCGCAAGCCGACAAACGCGACGATCGCGGCCAAGAACGTCAGGGCGCCGGCCGTGAGCAGCGCCGCGTGCACGCCGCGCATGAACGAGTCGAGCGCCTCGGTCGCGGCGACGTGGCTGCCGGTAAGCTGCTCGATCACGTTGCCGCGACCGCCCTGCACGAGCGGTGTGAGCCTCTCCGCCAGCGCGTGCCGCACCGGCGGAAGACCCGCGATCTTGTCTGACCACGCGTTCGCCGCCAGGGTCGAGCCGATGCCGCCCAGGACGGCGATGCCGAGCGCGCCGCCGACCTGCCGCGACGCGTTCACGACGCCTGACGCCACGCCGGCCTTGGCGTGGTCGACGGCTCCCATCGCGGTCGCCGCGCTCGCGGGCATCGTCGACGCGAGACCGATGCCGAGCAGCATCTGGAACGGCCAGATCGCGTTGTAGCTCGTGCCAACGTCGATGAACGAGAGCCCGACGAGGCCGACCGTCGCGGTCAGCATGCCGAACGTCATGAGCTTTCGCGGCCCGATCCTCGGCCCCAGCCTGCCGCCGATCGGGGCGACGACCAGGATCATCATCGTCGTGGGCAGCGTGCGAACGCCCGCCTCGATCGGGGAGTAGCCCTCGACGTTCTGGAAGTAGAGCGTGAGGAAGTAGATGACGCCGAAGAGCCCGACCCCGATCAGCGTCACGATGATGCTCGACGAGGTGAACGCCGGCGACTTGAAGAAGTCGAGCGGCACCATCGGGTCGGAATGGCGGCTCTCCCAGAGCACGAACAGCGCGATGAACACGGCGGCTGCTCCGAGGAAGCCGAGCGTGTAGGGGCTGAGCCAGGCGTGGCTCGCGGTCTTGATGAGCCCCCAGGTGAGGGCGCCGAGACCCGCGGTGATGAGCACGGTGCCGACGATGTCGAGGCTGTGGGTCGTCGTGTCGCGCGACTCGACCACGGCCCACACCGTCGCGGCGGCCGCCACGATGCCCACGGGCACGTTCACCCAGAAGACGGCCGACCACGAGAAGTGCTCGACCAGGAACCCGCCGAGGAGCGGGCCGATGGCGAGGCCGAGGCCCGAGATGCCGGCCCAGATGCCGATGGCCTGGGGAAGCTGCTTGCGCGGGAACGCCGCCACGATGATCGAGAGCGAGAGCGGGTTGAGGAGCGCGCCGCCGACGCCCTGGATCGCCCGGGCGCCGATCAGCTGCGTGTCGGACTGGGCCAGGGCACAGCCGGCCGAGGCCAGCGTGAAGATCGCGAGGCCCACGATGAAGATGCGTTTGCGGCCGTAGCGGTCGCCCAGCTTCCCGCCGAGCAGGATCAGCGTCGCGAACACGAGGACGTAGGCGTTGATCGTCCACTCGAGGTTCTCCGGCGACGGGTTGAGCGAGTGCTGGATCGACGGCAGCGCCACGTTCACGATCGTGTTGTCGAGCATGATCATGAACAGGGCGAAGCACATGGCAAAGAGCGTCCACCACTTGTGGTTCGGATGATCAGAGGTCATGCCGCCTCCTCTGCGTCGGGGTCTGGGCTGAGCATCTGTACGAACGTGCGGGCGACGAACGGGCTGTCCTCGACGGCCCTCTCGGGCTCGAGGGCGTGCCGAAACCCGCACGAGAGGGTGAACCCGACCCAGAGCCACGCAACGTGCTCCAGGTCGAGGTCGGAGCGCACCTCGCCGCGGTCGCGCGCCCGGGTGAGCATCGCGACGAGGCGGGCGCGCATGACGCGCATGTTCTCGTCCAGGGCGGCGCGGACGGCCGGCTCGCCGACGAGCGACGCCGCCAGCATCCGCAGGCGCATCACCTCGACGATCAGCTCGTCTGTGGCCGCGAGCTCGGCGACCTCGACGAGCGCCGTCGTCACCGAGTCGCCGGACTCGTCGAGGAGCGCGTCGACGCGCTGCCCCATGAGCGAGCCGGCGTGGGTGAGGACGGCGGCGAACAGCTCCTGCTTCGAGGCGAAGTGCTTGTAGAGCATCGGCTCGGAGCAGCCGCAGCGGGCCGCGATGTCGGCCGTGCCGGCGCCGCCAAACCCCTTGCGCGCGAACTCGTGCCGGGCCGCGTCGAGGATGGCCGTCCGTCGGTCTTCGCGGGTGAGCCGAGTGCGTTCCTGGACCATGAGGAGGGCACGTTAGTGAGGATTCACTACCGGCGCAAATGAGAGCTGAACGATCGTTACAGCCCGAACGCGCGCCGCATCCCGATCGCCTTCTGGGCGTGCCCGAGCAGCGGCAGGCCGAGCAGGTTCTCGGTCGTGCGAAGGAGCGAGTAGTGCGTGAACGGCGTCTGCGAGACGGTCCCCGGCACCACGTATGGGCTGATCACGATCGTGGCGATGTGGCAGCTCGGATCGCTCGGGTGCAGGTGGCAGCTCTCGCCCTCGAAGCCGCCCTGGCCCTCGTCGAACGTCAAGAACACGACCAGCTCGCCGTTCTGGTACGACGTGTTGGCGAGGATCAGCGGCAGCCACGACTTGAACCAGGCGTCGCCCACCGACTTCGGGCAGTCGTGCATGTCGTGACAGGCGTCCGGCGTCACGAACGAGTACGCCGGAAGCGTGTTCTGGCGGAGCGCGTGCCGCAGCGCTCCGCGGGCGGCGGTGCCCATCGGCACGTCCGACCCGGGGCATGTCGTCCGTAGATGCCTGAAGTACACCGGCGGGTTGTGGCGCATCAGGTAGCGGCCGTGATCGGCGCGCAGGCAGGGCGACGGCATCGACTCCTCGTAGGCCCGCCACGACCGCCCGACGGCCTCGAGCTGCTCGAAGACGCTCGGCCCGCTGCTCCGGCACCCGTTGCAGTCGGTTGTGATCCCGGCCGTTGAGCCCGACGTAACCGCGATGTAGTTCGGGAGCGAGGGATGGGTGATGTTGTGGAACCGCGCCGCCCAGCCGCACTTTCGGGCGACGTTCGTGATGAAGGGCGTCTTCGGCGAGCCGACGATCTGCCCGGCGGAGTGGTTCTCCATCACGATCACGAGCACGTGCCGGTAGGTGGCCGGGTGGCCGGCCTGCCCCGTGCACGCGCTCGCCACCGGCCCGGCGGCGGCCGCGCCGGGGGTGGCGACGCCGGAAGCGGCCACGGCGACGCAGGCCGCGAGCGCCGCGACGGCGCTACGCGACCGAGGCCTCGACCAGCGCCTCGACATGCGTGCTCGGCTGGAAGCTCCGAAGCGAGTGGCTCCAGCTTGCTCCCAGCCACAGGTAGTCGACGGTCAGCTCAGGCAGGTTGTAGGCGGCGGTGTAGAGCGTGCCGAAGCCGCGCGAGTAGGTGGTCGTCCGAAGCGGCGCGGCCAGGAAGGCCTGGGTGAAGCTCTCGGCGGTCGTCGACGGGTCGTCGAGCATCGCGAGGATGCACGCCTCGCGCTCGAGCGTCCGCGTGACAGCCGCGTGCTCGGTCCACTCCACGACGTCCTGGTGGTTCGTCGCCGCCGGCGTCGGCCGGAAGGCCACACCACGGTCCGGCGACAGGTGCGCGGTCAGCACCTCGCCGGACAGGTCGGCCAGCGTCAGCGAGTGGGCCAGGTGATAGGGCAGCCGGGCGAGCACGGCCGCCGCCTCAGGCACGGTCGAGCACGTCTCGAGCAGATACCGCAGGACGAGCGGGACGCCGAACCCATCGCCCAGCACCGGCCGGCCGCCGAACGTCAGCGATACCGCCAGGCCGTCCTCGTTGACGCCGTCGAGCAGGCCCCACAGGCAGTCGCTCGTGCCCATGACGCGCTTGCCGCTCCAGGCGGTGTTCCACACGAGCCCCTCGAGCCGCGACGGGGCGTAGTCGTAGTTTCGGACGAGGAGCGGCCCGCCCGGGCCGCGGAAGACGCCCTGCGAGCAGCCGCTCAGGTACGGCGGCGGGTTCACCATCGAGAGCATCCGCGCGGCCACGTCGCCGCCGCCCGCCAGCTCGACCAGCCGCTCCCACGTCGGCACGAGCTCGGGCATGTGCCGGTGGAGCATCCGCGACGAGTGGGCGAAGGTCGATCGGGCCGCATCGCCGTCGCGCAGGAACCAGTCCCGGTAGGTGGGCCACAGCTCCTCGAAGACGCCGCGCCACGCCTCCCCGGGCCGATCCTCCTGCACGGCGCGAAATGTGAACTGGATCGACTGCACTCCTACAACATCTTAAACGAGAAGGGCTCCGGAGGCGGTACCGGGGCGGCCGCAGCCGCCGGCTCGCCCGTGAACTGGTCCTTGACTCCGGTGATCCAGGCGTGCGCGCGGTCGGTGAGGCTGTGATCCTCGTCCATCAGCCGGCCGCGGGTCACGAGGATCCCGAGGTCGGCGCCGGGATAGCGGTAGGAGCCCGCCGCGGCGATGCGCAGATAGAAGGCCTCGCGCTCGTCTGCGACGGCGTGCCAGTCGGTGTCGCGGCGGACGAACCCCATCGAGCCGTCGGGCGCGAGCCGCCAGATGCCCGAGGTCGGCGCATGCGTGATGAGCTCGACCGTGTCGTCGGTCTGCTTCAGGATGAACTGGCTCCACGAGTCGATCGCGTGCGACTGGCTCCAGCGTTCGTTCAGCTCCGCGACGTCGATCTCGTAGTCGACGTCCATGAACTCCAGCAGGTGGAAGAGGAAGAGCGGCATGTCGCCGTAGGCCACGGCCGTCACATTCGTCATGGAGCTGGCGCCCGTAACGCGTGGGTTGAGCTCGCCGAGGTACATCTCGCCGGTGTCGACGTCGGCAAGGAAGTCGAGCTCGAAGTAGCCGCGGTAGCCCTCGGTCGCGAGCCGGTCGCCCATGGCGCGGGTGCGCTCGCGCGCGATCTCGCGGTGGCGGTCCGTGAGCACGGTCGGCGAGACGTCGTTGCCGCACCAGCCCCCGCCGTAGGGCGTGAGCTCCGGGAAGCCGGCCAGCTCGGCCATGAGCGGCCCGACCAGCGTCCCGTGCCGGGTGATGACGCCCTCGATCGCCGCCTCGCGGCAGGTGATCCGGCGCATCACCTTGAGCTCCTCGCGGGCCATGTCGGCGGCGTGCTCATCCCAGTCGGCCTGGGAGGCGATGAAGAACGTCGTCTGCCCCGAGTCGCCGTACGGCGTCTGCACCACGAGGTCGTCGCCCACGCCGCCCGTCGCTGCCAGCGCACGCAGCTCGTCGTAGGTCGACGCCCGGCCGAGGACATTGGGGACGCTCGGCACGCCGGCCTCGTCGGCGAGGCGGGTCGTCTCGATCTTGGAGTCGAGCCGGTGCCGGAGCGCCGCGGGCGGAAACGCCACGTCGAGCCCGAGCTCGCCGGCGAGGCTCTCGGTCTCGTCGTCGAACATCAGGAACACGACCTTGCCGCCGCGGTCTCCCACCAGGTCGTGCGTCTCCTTGTGGGCCAGGAGGTGGTTGCAGATCTCCTCGATCGAGTCGAACGCCCGCTCCGGGCGATCGTGCGGGACGAACACGCGCGGGTGGTGGCCGTCGAACGAGTCGTAGTAATTGACGTACCGCAGCGCCCGCACCCACCGGTCCATGCCGAGCAGGTTGAAGGCGGTCGCCGAGGCGAAGTAGACGGGCGTCGTCTGGGTGCGGAAGAACCGGCGGATCTCCGGGATCCCGCGGAGCGTCTCGGTGGCGACCTGCGACATCACGTCCTCCCCTGTCGGCTGGCTCCGATACTACTGACCGGAGGCAGCGCGGTCACGCCGGGGCGACGTCTCGCCCGCCGCGGCGGTGCTCGGCCACCCAGACGGCCCCCAGGATCATGGCGCCGCCCACGACGTCGCGGCCGGTCGGGCGCTCGCCGAGGACGGCCCACGAGGCGAGGACGCCGATCGTCGGCACCGCATACATCGCCACCGCGAACCGCGACGCGGGCAGGCGCGAGAGGACATGGGCGAACAGGAAGTAGGCGATGCCGCTCCCCACCCCGATGTACAGCACGACCGCCACCGACGACGCGTGCAGGTCGCCCTGGACGACACGGTCATGGGCGGCGTCGAGGGCGATCAGCGGCAGCGTCAGGATGCACGCCCCGATCGACGTGACCACCGCCACCGCGCCGGCGTCGAGCCGGGCGGCCTCGTGGCGCACCGACACGGTGTAGGCGGCGAAGAGGACGACGGTGAGGAGCAGGAAGGCGACCGGCCTCCCCGCACCGGAGACGCCCGAGGTGAAGAGGCCCGAGACGACGGCGACGCCGGCCAGCCCGAGGCCCAGCCCGGCGAGCGTCGCAGGGGTCGGGCGCTCGCGAGCGACGAGCACCGCCGCGACGGCCACACCGATCGGCTCCAGACCGAGGACGAGCGCGCCGAGCGTCGAGCTGCCGGCATCGATGCCCGCCGTCATCGCGACGGCCTGCCCGCCGAGCCCCACGGCGCCGATCAGGAGCAGGCGGCGCCACATCCGCGGCTCGAGCGAGGGCAGGCCGCGGAAGATCAGGAGGAGCGTCGCCGTGGCGAGAGCGAACCGGAGGCCGACGACGGTGCCGACGCCGAAGTCGTCCGTCGCGAGCTTGAAGGCCGGAAAGGAGCTGCCGAACAGGACGAGCGTGACGACGAGCTCGGAGGTTGCCCTCAGGTCGCGGGTCCCTCCCGCCGATATCTCATCGGATGGCACGTCTCAACCCCTCGGACGCCATTCGCATGCTCTTCGCCGGCATGACGGCTGAGCTCGAGACCGATGCGGGCGTCATGATCCCGATGCAGGCCACCGGGATGAAGGGCGCCAAGGTGTGGGCGACCGCACCCCGGCTCGCGGTGGCGACCGGCATGCCGCTGCGCGGCCGGATCATCGTCCCGGAGGAGGCACGGCCTTGGCTCGTGCGCTTCGAGACCGAGGATGCGTCCTTCCACACGAACGAGCTCGCCCGGGTCAGGCTCCGGGCCGTCTCGGTCGGCCCGGACCACTCACGCCGCCGCACGCAGCGCGTGCCCGCCGGAGGTGTCGCCTGGCTCATCGCGGTGAGCTGCCGCGACGTCAAGGACGGCGACCGCATCGAGGGCACGATCGTCGATCTCAGCGAGTCGGGCGTGGCGTTCGCCACCCGGCGCGTGCTTCGGATCCACGACAGCCTGATTTTCAACGGCCGGTTCTTCGCCGAGCACGTCGAGACCGAGGTACGGGTCACCTCGCTGCGCGACGGCGCCAACGGCCGCACGATCGCCGGCTGCGCGTTCGTCGACATCAACGCGGCCCAGCGCGCACGCGTGCAGCGGCTGGTCGCAGCGGCCGACGCCCCGCTGGAGCGCCCGGCCGGCGTCGACGTGAGCCCGCTGCGCGAAGCCGTCGGCGAGACAGACGGCGACGGCTGGCGAGGCCTCTTCCGCCGCAGCTAGCGCGGACCGCAAGGACGGGGTCTGACCCCAATTTTGCATCTAGAAGCTGATGACGCTGCGGATGCCGTCCTGGGCCTCCATCAGCTCGAAACCGCGGTTCACCTCGTCGAGCGAGATGTGGTGGGAGACGAACGGGTCGACGTCGATCTCGCCGGCCAGCCAGCGATCGACGAACGCCGGCACGCCCTCGCGCCCCTTGACCCCGCCGAACGAGGAGCCTGCGATGCGGCGGCCGGTGATGAGCAGGCGCGGGATGACGTCCAGCGTCTCGCCCTTGCCTGCTACGCCCGCGACCGTGCAGAGGCCCCAGCCCATCCGGGCCGCCTCGACCGCCTGGCGCATGACCTTGACGTTGCCGGTCGCCTCGAAGGTGTAGTCGGCCCCGAAGCCGCCGGTCATCTCGACGATGCGCTCGACCGCGTCCTCGCCGCCGACCATCGTCTCGGTCGCCCCCTGGCCGCGGGCCAGCCCCAGGCGATCCTCCGACAGATCGACGCACACGATGCGCTCGGCCCCGGCCAGGCGGCAGCCCGCAACCGCACCCAGGCCGACCATCCCGGCGCCGAAGACGACGCAGGTCGACCCGGGCTCGACCTTGGCGGTGTTGAGCGCCGCGCCGAGCCCCGTCGACAGGCCGCATGCGAAGAGGCAGGCCCGGTCGAGCGGCGCCTCGGGGTTGACCTTGGCGAGGGCGATCTCGGGCATCACGGTGTACTCCGCGAACGTCGAGCAGCCCATGAAGTGGCGGATCGGCTCCCCGTCGCGTGAGAGCCGCGCGGTGCCGTCGGGCAGGTAGCCCTGGCCCTGCTTGTCGCGGATCGCGAGGCACAGGTTTGTGCGCGGGCTCTTGCAGTGGATGCACTCACCGCACTGGGGCGAGAACAGCGTGACGACATGGTCACCCGGGCTCAGGAGCGTGACCCCGTCGCCGATTCGCTCGACGACGCCGGCGCCCTCGTGCCCGAGCACGGTCGGTGCGTACCCCGACGGGTCGGCCCCCGACGCGGTGTAGAGGTCGGTGTGACACACGCCGCACGCCTCCAGCCGCACGAGCACCTCGCCTGACCGCGGCTCGGCGATGTCGATCTCCTGGACGGCGAGCGGCGCCCCGAACTCCTCCAGCACTGCAGCACGCATCTGCATCGCGGGCGAGTGTACCCTCTACGCCCACCGACGGATGTCCGATCACGCCCCTCTCGACGACATCGTCCTAGAGGCGGACCGCCTGCTCGATGCGGCGGCCGCTTCGGACGTTCCGGTCCGCCTTGTCGGCGGACTGGCCGTGCGGATGCACGCCGGCGGCGAGCCGGTCATCGCCCGAACGTACAAGGACATCGACCTCGTCACGCTGAAAGGCCGCGGAAAGCGGGTGTCCGAGTTCATGACCGGGATGGGGTACCAGGCCGACCGGCCGTTCAACGCGACGAACGGCCACCGCCGGCTGCTGTACTACGACCCCCCGCACGGCCGCCAGGTGGACGTGTTCGTCGGGGCGTTCGAGATGTGCCACTCGATCCCGATCACGGACCGGATCGAGCTGCACCCGTCGGCCGTGCCGCTCGCCGAGCTGCTCCTAACCAAGATGCAGATCGTCGAGCTGAACGCGAAGGACCAGGCCGACATCCTGACGATCCTCTACCACCACGACGTCGCCGAGGACGACGGCAACGGCGACCTCGTGAACAGCGCGCGCGTCGCCCAGCTCTGCGCCGGCGACTGGGGCCTGTGGCGGACGACCCTCCTGAACGTCGAGCGCACCCGCGACGCGCTGGCGGGCTCGAGCCTGACTCCCGAGCAGCAGGCACTCGTCCGCGAGCGCCTCGAGAGGCTGTGGGCGCGTGTCGAGGCGGAGCCCAAGTCGGCCAGGTGGAAGATGCGAAACCGGGTCGGCGACAAGGTGCGCTGGTACGAGGAGCCGGAAGAGGTCGACGGCTAGCCGCAGCCGGCACCGTCAGCCGCGCGAGCGAAGCGCGATCCACAGGTCCACTCGATCCTCCATCGACCCCAGGTCGCGCCCGGTCAGCTGCTCGACCCGGGCCAGACGGTGGCGGAGGGTGTTCACGTGGACGTGCAGCTGGGCGGCCGTCCGCTGCCAGCGGCAGCCCGACGACAGGAACCGGTCGAGCGTCTCGATCAGCTGGGAATGGCGGCGGGCGTCGTGCTCCTCGAGCGACTGGAGGAGCGCCCGCCGGAACGCCGCCAGGACGTCCTCGTCCTGGAGCGCGAGCAGGAGCGAGTGCGACCCCACCTGGTGGTGGGTGGCCCAGCCGGCGTCGCGCCGCAGGCGGGCGAAGCGGCACGCGTGGCGGGCCTCGACGATCGACGTGCGAAGCCCGGTCGCGTCGGCTGCGAGGCCACCCACCCCGATGGCGCCGCCCAGGCGGTCGTGGAGCGCCGCCGCCAAGTCTGCCAGGCCGGGCTCCTCGCCGTCCCACTGCACGACCGCGACGATCTCGGGCGCCTTCACGGCGGCCACAGCTGCGACGCCCGACTCCGCGAGGCCGGTCTCCACGGGATCCAGCCCGGCGTCGGGATCGTTGGCCTCGCACACGATGGCGGCCAGCGGCCGGCCGGCGTCGAGCGCGAACGTCTCGAGACGGGCGGCCGCCGCCAACTGCTGCGCCGGGCCGGCCATGATCAGGTCGACCAGCTCTGACGCCAGCCGTCGCTCGCTTTCGCGGATGGCGCGGCGACGGGCCAGCTCGAGGCCGAGGAACGGCAGCGTCTGGTCGACCGCCGCCCGGTTGTCGTCGCCCAGGTCCCGCCTACCGGCCGCGACCACCAGGTGGGCCTCCGTCCGTCCCACGGTGACGATCGGGAACGCGAGCCACTCACCGGCGGCGATCGGGTACTCGGCCTGGAGGCCCGCGACAGCTGCGCGGACGGCCACCGCATCGTCATCCGAGGGAGCCGGCCCGGCCGCCGCCACCTGCGAGCCCGGGCCGGCGACCCAGGCCGCGAGCCTCGGGTCCAGGACATCGAGGATGCTCTCGATGCCGGAGCCGTAGCCGGCCGCGCGCACCAGCTCGTCGTTTCGGCGGACGCGCACGCGGAGGGCGTCCTCGCGGCCGCCGTACTCGCGGTCGACGAACGCCCGCGTGACCGCGATGAACGGCAGCTCGAACGGCACGGCGATGAGCGGAAGCCCCGCCCGGCGGCAGCCGCGCACCAGATCGGCCGGCACGTCGCCGTCGGCCGTCGGGATGCCGTACCCCAGGGCCGCGACATCCATCAGCCGAAGCGGCGCGACGAAGCCCTCGCTCGTGACGCCGGCGTCCCGCCACACCCCTGTGGTCAGGATCAGCTCGCCGCCCTGGAGATACCGGGTCGGGTCGGCGAGCTCGGTGGTGTGCACCCACCGGATCGGTCGGTCGAGCGCGCCGTCCACCACCACGCGCAGGTCGAGCCGCGGGTCGTCGAGCAGCTCTCGCACGGTCATCGGCATTGGATGAACCTCCAATGCCGATCGTACAGCGTTATAGGGTCGCACCCTTGTCCGGTCCGAGGCGATCGGCCACACTGGCCGCGGAATGGCGTCCTTCGCCTGGCCCGACGGCCACCGTGCCGCGCTCTCGCTGACGTTCGACGTCGACGCCGAATCCGCCATCCTGGCCGTCGACCCGACGTACGCCGGCCGGCTCTCGACGATGAGCCACCAGGCGTACGGGCCCAAGGTCGGCGTGCCGCGCATCCTGCGAATGCTGGAACGCACCGGCATCCGGGCGACGTTCTTCGTCCCCGGCCTTACCGCTGACCGGTATCCGGCCATGGTCGAGTCCATCGTCGCCGCCGGCCACGAGCTCGGCCACCACGGCTACTCGCATGTCCCGTACCACCGGATGACCGACGACGAGCAAAAGCGCGACATCGAGCGCGCGTTCGTGAGCCTCGAGAAGGTCACCGGCCGGCGCCCCGAGGGCTTCCGGGCGCCGTGGTGGGAGCTCACGAACTCGACTCCCGGGATCCTGGCCGACTCCGGCGTAACCTGGGACTCGAGCATGATGGACGACGACCGGCCGTACCTGCTCGACACGGGCCGAGGCATCCTCGCCGAGCTTCCGGTTCACTGGATGCTGGACGACTGGGAGCAGTACGCGTACCTGCCGGAGCCGAACATCGGCGCCGTCATCGAGTCGCCGGCCAAGGTGCTTGACCTGTGGGGCGGCGAGCTCGAGGCGCTCGCCGACGAGGGCGGGCTCATGGTGCACACCAGCCACCCCTTCCTCTCCGGGCGCCCGTCCCGGGTCGTGACGCTCGAGCGGATCGTCGAGCGCGCCCGCGGGCTGGGAGGCGTGTGGATCGCGCCGGTGGGCGAGATCGCCGCCCACACCCGAAGGGCGATCCCTGCCGAGGAGGCCCGGCCGGTGCCGGTCGCACGGATCGAGAAGGACGTCTATGGCTAGCGTCGCGCTCGTGACCGGGGCGGCCGGGGGGATCGGAGGTGCCGCCGCCGACGCGCTCCAGACGGCCGGCCGCGACGTCGTCCGCACCGACCTTCCGCTCGACGTTGCCGACGAGGCGGCGATCACCGAGCTCGTGGCCCGGACCGAAGCCGACAGGGGCCCGGTCGACGTCCTCGTGAACTGCGCCGGCCACATCGCCGAGACCCGGATCGAGCGGATCTCCGACGAGGAGTGGGACCGCATGCTGCGCGTGCACCTCGGGGGCACCTGGCACACCTGCCGCGCCGTCGGCCCGCGGATGGCCGCGCGCGGCCGCGGCTCGATCGTGAACGTCAGCTCGGAGCTCGCCCTCTGCGGCGCGGAGCTCCATACCCACTACTGCGCAGCCAAGGGCGCCATCGTCGGGCTCACGAAGTCGCTCGCACTCGAGCTCGCCCCGCACGGCGTGCGCGTCAACTCCGTCGCCCCCGGCGCCACCGACACCGCCCTCCTGACCGACATGTGGCGAATGCCGGCGTACGTCGAGTCGCTCCCGATGCGGCGCCTCTCGACGCCGGCGGAGATCGGCGCGACCATCGCCTTCATCGCATCGGACGCCGCCTCATACCTGTCCGGAGAGGTCGTCTCGCCCAACTCGGGGGCGGTGGTGTGAGGGTGGCGCTCGTGACCGGAGCGGCCACCGGCATCGGCCGGGCCACCGCGGACGTCCTCGAGACGCGCGGCTTCGCCGTGGCCCGAAACCACCTGCCGGGACAGGCCGTCTTGGGCTACTCCGCCGAGGCCGACGTCTCCGACCCGGCTGCGGTCAACCGCATGGTGCAGGACGTGACGCGCGACCTGGGGCCCGTGAGCGTGCTGGTCGCGAACGCGGCCTACATGGTGATGGGCGGTATCGACGAGATCGGCGCCGGCGAGTTCTGGAGGGTCGTCAACACCAACCTGACGGGCACGTTCGCCTGCATGCGAGCCTGCGCCCCGGCGATGGTCGAGGGCGGCTGGGGGCGGATCGTGAACGTGACGTCCGACTGGGGCCGCACCGGCTGGCCGCGGGCGACCGCGTACTGCGCGTCGAAGGGCGGCATCATCTCCCTCACGAAGTCGGCGGCCCGCGAGCTCGGCCCCCACGCCGTGACCGTGAACGCCGTGGCGCCGGGCATCATCGACACCCCGCAGCTGCGGGTGGACGCCGACGATGCGGGGCTGCCGATCGTCGAGATGCACGAGCGCTACTCCCGCGAGGTTCCGATGGGGCGGGTCGGCCGTCCGGCGGAGGTCGCCGAGGTGATCGCCCACTTCACCAGCGACGCGGCTGGGACGCTCACGGGCCAGATCGTGTCGGTGAACGGGGGCGCGCCGTGAGCCGCCGGTACCAGCCCGCCGACGCGTTCCGAAGCCCGCGCTTCTCGGGGATCCGCACGTTCATGCGGCTCCCGCATGTGACCAACATGGAGGACGTCGACTTCGCGGTGGTCGGGCTCCCGTTCGACACGGCCACGAGCTTCCGGGCCGGCGCCCGCTTCGGCCCCGAGGCGATCCGGGCGGCCTCGGCGCTGCTTCGCCCGTACAACGCCGAGCAGGACGTGGACATCTTCGCGCACCTCTCGGGGGTGGACGCGGGCGACCTCGAGCTCGCCCCGGGCGACACGGTCGGCACCTACCAGCTCGCGGAGGAGGGCCTCGGCGCGCTCATCGACGCCGGCGTGTTCCCGATCGTCCTGGGCGGCGACCACGCCATCACGCTTGCCGAGCTCCGCGCCCACGCCGCCCGGCACGGCCCGCTGGCGCTGATCCACCTCGACGCCCACGGCGACACCTGGCACGAGTACTTCGGCCAGCGCTACTACCACGGCACCACCTTCCGGCGGGCGGCCGAGGAGGGCGTGATCGTCCCGTCCGCCTCGGTGCAGGCCGGGATGCGCGGGTCGCTGTATGCGCCCTCGGACATCGGTGACGCGCGCGACATGGGGTTCACCGTCCTCTCGACCATCGAGCTCCTCGAGCTCGGCCCGGCCGGCTACGGCGAGCTGGTGCGCGAGCGCGCGGGCGACCGGCCGGCGTTCCTCTCGTTCGACGTCGACTTCTGCGACCCGGCGTACACGCCGGGCACCGGCACGCCGGAGATCGGCGGCCCGACGTCGGCGCAGGCGGCCGCGTTCGTGCGCGCACTGACCGGCGTGAACCTGGTGGGGTGCGACGTCGTCGAGGTGTCGCCGTCGTACGACTCGCCGGGCCAGCCGACCGCGCTCCTCGCGGCGAACATCGCGTGGGAGATGATCTCCCTGCACGCCCTGGCGCGAGCCCGGGAGGCAGGGTCATGAAGCTCTACTACGCCGGCGACGTGCACGGCTCGGAGATGTGCTGGCGCAAGTTCCTGAACGCCGCCAAGTTCTACGAGACCGACACGCTGATCATGGGCGGCGACATCACCGGCAAGATGATGGTGCCGGTGGTCGAGACGGCCGAGGGCCGGCACGAGGCGCGCGTCATGGGCCGGCACGAGATCGTGACGGCCGACGAGGTCGAGGACATGGAGAAGCGGATCCGCTTCAACGGCTTCTACCCGTACCGCTGCGATCCGGCCGAGTACGACCGCCTGAACTCCGACACGGCCTATCGGGAGGAGACGTTCACGCAGCTCATGATCGACGAGGTGCGGCGCTGGATCGCGCTCGCCGAGGAGCGGCTCGCGGGCACCGGCATCCGCTGCTTCGTCATGCCCGGAAACGACGACGAGTTCGCGATCGACGAGGCGCTCGAGTCGACCACCGTCATCAACCCCGACAACAGGGTGGTCAAGGTCGGTGACGATGCGCAGATGCTCTCGTGCTCGTGGACGAACCCCACCCCCTGGGACAGTCCTCGCGAGGAGTCCGAGCAGCAGCTGCTCGAACGGCTGCACGGCCTCGCGGCCCAGCTCGAGCCCGAGGTCACGACCATCTTCAACCTCCACTGTCCGCCACACGGCACCATGCTCGACCGCGCGCCGCAGCTCACGCCCGACCTCAAGGTGGTGCTCGACGGCGGCGAGCCCCGCATCGTCTCGGTCGGCTCGACCGCGGTGCGCACTCTGATCGAGGAGGTGCAGCCCGTGCTGTCGTTGCACGGCCACATCCATGAGTCCAGGGCAGTCGCCAAGATCGGACAGACGACCTGCGTCAACCCCGGCAGCGCCTACTCCGAGGGCGTGATCGACGGGGCCGTCATCGACCTGCGCAGGGACCGGGTACGGTCCTGCCAGCTCGTCACAGGATAAGGAGGAAGCGCGTATGGCCACCGAAGCCTCTGCATCCCCGGAGGTATTCGCCCGCAAAGCGACCGGGCTGCGGCGCGAGGCATCCGCCCTCGACATCTTCATCTACAACACGAACAACCAGAACGTCGGCATCGGCGTCACGTTCATGGTGCTGCTCATCCCGGCGCTCTACGTCGGCGGGAGCATGGTGACGGCGACGATCCTGGCCGGCCTGCTCGCGCTGCCGATGGCGGGCGTCTACGCCTATTTCGCCGCGGCGATGCCGCGATCAGGCGGCGACTACATCTACATCAGCCGCACGCTGCACCCGTTCCTCGGATTCCTCTCGTCGTGGAACTGGGTGATCTGGCTCGTCACCTATACGGGCATCCCCGCGGCCTATCTTGCGCAGTACGGCCTCTCCGGGCTCTGCCGCGAGTTGGGGTACGTCTTCGACAGCCCGACGCTCGTCGGCTACGGCGACAATTTCAGCCGCAAGTGGTGGATCTTCGTTGCCGGATCGCTCCTGCTCACCTTCTTCGCAATCGTCTTCGCGCTGGGGACGCGGCTCTACTTCCGCATCCAGAACGTGACGTTCGTGATCGCAATGACCGGCGTCGTCGTCGGCCTCGTGATCCTCGCGATCCACAACCAGACGGACACAGGAAGCGGCTTCAACGCCTACATCTCCGGCGTCGGCGGCGTCGACAACGCGACGGCGAGCCTGGCCAAGTACTCCCAGAACCTCCAGCAGGGCAGCTTCGACCTGAAACAGACGATGTACGCGATGGTGTGGCCGCTCTTCATCACCCTCTACGCCATCACGTCGAGCTTCATCGGCGGCGAGGTGCGAAACGCGAAGCGCTCGCAGTTCATCGCGATGCCGGGCTCGATCGTCTACGTGACGCTGCTGATGCTGTTGCTCGTGCTCGGCTTGAACCACGCCGTCGGCACGACCTTCCTCGGGCAGCTCGGCTACCCGCTGCCGCAGGACGTGCCGAGCGTCCTCGGGATCGGCAACCTGCCGACCTACAACGAGGTGGTCGCCACGATGGTTCGCGACCAGGGATGGCTCGTGCTCCTGCTCGGCGTGTCGTTCCTCTTCTGGACGTACGTGTGGCTTCCGATCAACTTCCTCGCGGCGACGCGGGCCATCCTGGCGTGGGCGTTCGACGGGCTGTTCCCGCGCAAGTTGTCCGAGGTGCACGAGCGGTACCACACGCCGATCTACGCGATCGCGTTCGTGTGGGTGCTCTCGGAGATCTGCCTCTACCTGTACGTCGCTCAGATCTTCAACACCCTGAATGGCATCTTCGCGTGGATCCTGTCATTCGTTCTGTGCTCGATCGCCGCGACCGTGTTCCCGTACCGGCGGCGCGACCTGTGGCAGGCGTCCCCATGGAACGGGTCGACGCTCGGGATCCCGAACATCACCCTCCTGGGCGGCCTCGCGACGGCGTGCCTCGTGTTCAGCGAATACTGGTTCTGGTACGACCCGGTCCAGGGCTTCGACCTCTGGGGGACGACCCTGCGATGGGTCATGGCCCTGATCATCCCGTCGGCCGCGGTCGTCTACGGGATCGCATGGTTCACGAGCAAGCGGCGCGGAGTCGCGGTGGACAGGGTGTTCGCCGAGATCCCGCCGGAATGAGGAAGGGGACGTGATGAGCTCCGTGGCTTCGCAGCAGACCCGCCAGGGTTGGCACTCCGTTCTCGTGGGCGGGATCGCCACGTTCATGGGCGCCCCCCAGGTTGAGGCCGACGCCGGTGCCCTGCGGGCGGCGGGCGTCAAGGCAGCCTTTCTGGGCATGCCGTTCGACTCGACCACGATCGCCCGTCCGGGGGCCCAGCTCGGCCCCCGGGCGGTGCGGGACTGGTCGAGCCACATGCTCTCCTACCACGGCGAGTACGACCTCGACATCTTCGAGGCGCTCGGCGTTGCCGACATGGGCGACGTGGCCGTCGTCCCGGCCAACGCTCCCAAGACCGTCGACCTCGTCGCCGACGCGATGGGCGAGGCGATCAAGGCCGGGGCGATCCCCGTCCTGTGCGGGGGTGAGCACATCACCACGATCGGCGGCTCGATGGCCGTCGACCGGCACGCACCGGAGGGGACGTACGGGCTGATCCTGGTCGACACGCACCTCGACACGGCGCCCGACGTCGGCGGCGAGCGGATCAACCACTGCTGCCCGATCACGCGGGCGATGGAGCTCGCGGCGTTCGACCCGGCCAAGTGCGTCATCATCGGCCCGCACGGGGCGATGAACCCCAAGAGCGAGTACGCCTACGTGCGCGAGGCGGGCGTGACGGTTTTCCACGTCTCCGACGTCGACCGCCGCGGCGCGCGGGCGATCGCCGAGGAGGCGGTCCAGATCGCATCCGAGGGTACCGATGGCGTCTACTTCAGCTTCGATGTCGACAGCCTCGACAGCTCGGTCTGCGCCGGCACGTGCGTCCCGACGATGGGCGGCCTGACGGCGCGGGAGGCGCTCACGATGGTCTCGGTCATCGGCCGCTCGAACATCGTCGCGATGGACGTCTGCGAGATCGCCCCGGCGTACGACAACGGCGAGTCCGCGATGGCCGCATGCCAGGTGATCGCCGACACGCTGGCCGCCTACGCCGACGCGCACCGGTAGCGCGTCCGTGCGTGGGCTGGTGGCGCCCCGTGTCGGTGAAGCGGCGCGAGCTCAGATGCGAGCACGAGCTGCGCGTTGGCCTGCTGGCCTCGCCGCTCGGATGGCAGCACGGAGCAACGGCGGCCGCGCTCTCGTATCCTAGGATCCGGCGATGGCCGGCAGAGACGCAGCCTGTAGCTGTGGGCAGCTTCGCGTGAGGGCGGAGGGTGACCCGTTCGTGGTTTCGATCTGCCACTGCCTTTCGTGCCAGCGGCGGACGGGCAGCGCGTTTGGCATGCAGGCGGGGTTTCGGGCCGACCAAGTACACGTAACCGGCCGCTCCGTCGACTACGCCCGGACGTCGGACGAGCGTGACCGCAAGGTCCACGTCTTCCATTTCTGCCCGGAGTGCGGCGGAACGGTCTTCTGCACGGAGCCTGACGAGGACGACCTGGTGGTGGTCATGGTCGGCACGTTCGCGGATTCGGAGTTCCCACCGCCGACCGAGTCGGGCTACGGGGCGCGGCGGCACCAGTGGTTCGATCTGCCCGCGGGCATTGCCAGCGACGAGGTGTGGGCTCCGCTTCAGCCGCTCTACGAGGCGGGCGAGTACGCGGAGGTGGCGGACCGCGGCCGAGAGCTTGTCGCAGAGCATCCCGAGCATCCCACCCTGCTCTACAACCTCGCCTGCTGCGAGAGCCTGGCCGGGCGGCCGGGCGATGCCGTCGAGCATCTCCGAGCCGCGATCGAGCTCAACGAGGAGTTTCGGCCAATGGCCGCCGAGGACTCCGACTTCGACCCGATTCGCGACCAGCCCGCCTTTGGCGATCTGGTGGGCTAACCCGGCGCGACCAGGAGGACGTCATGAGCGATTACGCCGGGGCACGAATTGACGAGATCACCGAGGTCAGCGACGGCCGCTGCCCGATTCCGGCGCCTTCGGAAGCACATGTCCGACCACCGGGAGTGGTCGCCTCCACGTCGCGAGTGAAGAACGCGTCTCGGTAACGGCGGCACAGCTCGAGCAGCGACTCGAAATCAGACGCGGCCGCGGGACGTCCATCGGCCGACCACTCGCCCCCGGCCGCCGCAGGGCCTTAGGGGATTTCTAAGGTCCTGCTAGTGCGGGCCCGACCCCCTATTGCAACTCGAGGTCGATCGGGCCCGGGCTGCCGGCGTTGATGCCGACCAGATCCTGCGGGCAGGCCGAGACGGCGAAGACAATGTCGCGCTCCGCGCGCAGCGTGACCGAATCGCCGGGCTTCGTCGGCGCCGGCTCCCACCCGATCTCCCAGTCGTCGAGCACCGGGATGTTCATGAACACGTTGATGGGCTGGGGGATCTCGATCCCCTCGTAGCCGAGCGCGGCCATCGCCGTCTGGAGGTTCTCCTGGCAGGAGGCATGCCAGCCCTCGACGCCGAGGCCGGCATACCGGCTCGGGTCGCAGGCGGCGCAGAGCATGTCGTGGATGCCCGGCGACGTGTCGGCCTCGAGGGTCAGGATGGGACGACGCCGGTTCGTCACGAACTGCTGGCCGACGCGCGGGAAGAGGCGGTTGACGTAGACGCGCGTGTGCTCAGCCGAGTGGTACTCGGAGAGATCGTCGGCGCAGAATGCGAAGACGTCGGCCACCTGGCCGCCCTCGGGGTCGATGACCCGGATGCGGTCGCCGGCGGACATGCGCAGGGCGTGGCCCTCGCGGGCGGGGATGCGGATGGTCTCAGGCATGCGGCCAGTCTATTTCCCGGGCCTGGGCGGCCGGTACAATGCGGCCGTGGAGCAGCGGGTCAGCCTCGTCACGCTGGGCGTCTCCGATCTCCCGCGCGCCCGTGCGTTCTACGAGGGGCTCGGGTGGACAACGGGCGCCGCGCCGGCCGACGACGTTGTGTTCTTCCAGGCGGGCGGCACGATCCTCGCGCTCTGGGGGCGCGCGCAGCTGGCCGAGGACTCGGCCATGGCCGACGGCGGCGGCTGGGGCGGCGTCACGCTCGCCCACAACGTCCGCTCGCCGGCCGAGGTGGACGCCGTTCTCGAGGAGGCCCGTGCCGCGGGCGGGACCGTGCTCCGGGAGGGAGCAGAGACCTTCTGGGGCGGCTATTCCGGCGTCTTCGCCGATCCCGACGGCCATCCGTGGGAGGTCGCCCACAACCCGCACTGGACGCTCCGCGAGGACGGCTCGGTTCAGCTGAGCTAATGCCGCGGCGGGCGCGGCGCGATCAGGCGCAGCAGGAAGCGAAGCCAGCCGCGAAGGCCCTTCGGCGACTCGCCCCACGGTGTGATGCCGCTCGGCCCCATCGCCGCAAGCCTACAGATGCAACATTGGGGTCTGACGCCAATAGTGCCTGGCGCCCTCCGAGATCACTTTGCTAGGTGCGCTCGAGGAGCCGCTTCAGCGCGCGGAGATCGGCGAGGACGCTGATGTGTGTCGACTCCGCGACTGTCCGTCGTCTCCCAGCCCGGAAAAGGATTCGCCGTCCCGGCTGGCCTTTCGTCCCCCGGGCGAAAGAGCGTTCGAGTCACCTCTACCCGCTCCTCCGCCCGGCTTCGACCTACTCGGCTGCCCTGGACGGCGCAGTGGTCAAGCTACGGCACGCGTCCACGGTCCGCAACCAGGTTTTTCGCGCACGTTGCGACCTTCCGAACCACGCGGCCGGTAGAGTGGCCGCCTCATGCGGGTCTTCATCGTGAGCGACATGGAGGGCGTCGCCGGCATCTCGAACTGGCAGCAGGTGGACGGCGGCGAGTCCCTCTACGAGGAGGGGCGCAAGCTCTACACGGAGGAGATCAACGCCGCGGTACGCGGCGCACGAGCCGGAGGCGCGACCGAGATCGTCGTCATGGACTGCCACGGGGCCGGGAGGGGCTGGTCGTTCAACTCGCTCATCCCCGAGGATCTCGACGAGGGGTGCGAGTTCGTCGTGCAGAAGCAATGGACCGAGTACACGGGCGTCCTCGAGGACGGCTGCGACGCAGCCCTCTTCATCGGGATGCACGCGATGGCCGGCACGAGCGACGGCTTCATGAGCCACACGGTCTCCGGGACGCACTGGCGCACCGTCCGGTTCAACGGCACCGAGGTCGGCGAGACCGGGATCAACGCGGCGCTGTGCGGGACGTGGGGCTGCCCGGTGCTCCTCGTCACCGGCGACCAGGCGGCCTGCCGCGAAGGGCGCGAACTGCTCGGCTCGGGCCTCACGACCGTGCAGGTGAAGACGGCGCTCGGCCGCTTCAGCGGTCGCCACATGGTGCCGGCGGTCGCGCGCCGCATGATCGAGGACGGCGCCCGGGCGGCGCTCGCCGACCTGAAGGCGGTCGCGTCGTACGACCCCGGGAAGCCGTGCGAGGTGCTTGTTGAGCTGGCAACGCCCGACCACGCCGAGCAGTTCCGCCACCATCCGGTCGTCGAGGTCGTCGACGGCCGCACGATCGTGTCGCGCGCCGACGACTGGTGGACGGCCTGGCGGCAGTTCTACTTCAGCTTCCAGTGGCCCGAGTAGCGCTCACGTTCGACGACGGCCCATCCCCGCACACCGAGGTGATCGCCGATCTGATCGCCGAGCACGGAGGGGCCGGGACGTTCTTCGTGCTCGGGGACAAGATCTCCGGCGAGGAGCCGCTCCTGCGACGGATGGTCGCCGCCGGCCACGAGCTCGGGAACCACACCTACTCGCACCCGCACTGCGGCCGCCTCGAAGAGAGCGCGCTGCGTGACGAGCTCGCCCGCGCGCAGCAGATCATCACCGACGCCTCCGGAATCGCCCCGCGGCTCGTCCGGCCGCCGTACGGCGAGGACGCCGAGCGGGTCGGCGCGGTCGGCGCCGAAATGGGTCTCGTGTGCGTCCTGTGGGACGTCGACCCGATCGACTGGCGCGAGCGGAAGGTCGAGCGGCTCGTACGGCGCGTGCTCGACGGCGTCCACGACGGCGCGATCGTCGACTTCCACGACGGCTGGCCCTCGCAGCACACCGGAATCCGCGACCGCACGCCCACGGTCGACGCCCTGCGCGAGATCCTGCCCGAGCTGGTCCGCCGCGGCTACGAGGCGGTGACGGTGTCGGCGATATCTGAGCACCCGGCGACCCAGACGTCGTCCAGCTCCTGAACCATCCCCATGAAGCGGTCGAGGAACCGCAGACGGGATGGGCGGCCGATCACCTGCGGGTGCATCGTGAGCACGCACAGGCCGCCAAGGTCGCGGATGCCGAGCAGCTCCTCCTCCCAGATCTCGCGCACCTCTGACGGCGTGGAGATCTTCTTCACCCACTCGTCGGGCGAGAACCAGAAGTGGGCGGCGTCGTCGAGGAGCCACTGCACGGGGAGCTCGACGACTCCGTTCGGGTGCCGGTACGGATGCAGGCGATCCATCAGGTTCGTGGAGTAGCCGATTCCGTGCGCGGCGAGCAGCTCGAGCGTGTTGACCGAGAACTCCCATGCCGGCGACCGGTAGCCGCGGACGGCCGTCCCGAACCCCTCGAGGATCGCCTTGGTCTTCACCAGCTCGTCCTCCTCCTCGGCGCGCGAGAGGGCGGTCGGCGACCGGTGGGTGTAGCCGTGGGCGCCGACCTCGTGCCCGGCCGCGACGATGTCGCGCACCCGCTCCGGGTGCATCTCGGCGACGCGCCCGGGGACGAAGAAGGTCGCCGGAACCCCGCGCCGGTCGAGCAGGCGCAGGAGCTCCGGCACGCCGACGTTGGCGCCGTACGCGCCCATCGAGAGCAGGCCCGGCTTGGAAGCGGCATCCGGGTCACCCGCCAGCCACACCTCCTCCGCATCGAAGTCGAACGTGAAGGCGACGGCGCAGCGGGCGCCCGAAGGCCAGATCACTGCGGGACGGCGACCGCGAGACGGTCGATCGTCAACTTCTCGACCTGCCACGGGTACGGCTCGATCTCACCCGTGTTCTCCTTCACGGCGGCGACTGTCCATCCGGTGCCGTCGCCGAAGTTGAACTGGTCGTTCGGATCGACGATCGTTGCATCGGCCGTCCAACTCGTGTCGACGCCGGGACGAAAGCTCCGCCTGGATCGGCCGGCCGCATACACGATGCGACCCTGTGCCTTCACCTGGGCGATCACGACGATGACTGTCGCGCTCACGTCATCCGATTCCCACTCGATCTCCCCGGAGGCCGTCACCTTGCGGTGATCCGCGGGATCCATCTCGACCTTGTCGATCTTCGAATTCATGCGCTCTCCCTTTCCTCAGCCCTCTGGCTGGTCGGGCTCGCCGTCGCTGCAATCCACGAGCCGGACCTGAACGGTCCAGTCGTACGGCTTGAAGGTCTGATTCGTGTACTCGATCGTCGCTACCGCGTAGGCAACGGCCGGTCCAAACTCGAGCGCAGGACCGGTGGTCACCGTGGCGTCGGCATCCCAGTCGGTCGCGCCATTCAGGTACTGCTCTGAGATGCCCCTCGCGACCGCGATCTTGCCGTTCGATTTCATCTGCGTGATGATGACCGAGACGATGGCACTGACCTCATTGGTTTGCCAGCTGTCGATCGGGCCCTTGACCCGAATGGTCTTGCCATGGTTCTCCAAGCAGAGAAGCTTGTTGATTCTGGAATTCATGTGCCCTCCAAACAGCCCAGTTGTGGTGTCCGCCTTTCCTGACGCGCCCCGCGTGCCCAATCTTCCAGTCAGCTCATGGCAGCGGTGGGGCGTCTATGAGCCGCGTCGTCACGGACCACTCAAAGGTCTCATGCCGGCCGTCCCTCATCTCGACGGCGGCGATGCCCCATGCCACTGCCATGCCGGGCACGAACTCACCGTTGTTCGGATCGAACACGTCTGCGTCGGCGTCCCACCACTGATCGGCCGGCATGTACGTCTCGGTCGAGCGGCCCTTCGCGAGCACGATCGCGCCAGTCTGCCGGTTCACCTGACCGACGATGACCGCGAATGTGGCACTTTCGGCATACGGATCCCAATCGCCCGTCGGCCCCTTCACCTTCACGGTCTTGCGACCGTTTACAAGTGCGAGGTGCGGAAAGATCCTCGAGCCCATCGCCATAGTCGTCCCCTTTGCGGTCGTTCGAAGCGTCGCCCGACGGGCGGATCGCCGATTGTGTCAAACGCCGGCAGGACGCGCCGCGAGGCGGCCGGCTTCCCGTGCCCGCACCGCGTTCCCCTTGGTCCCGAATATCCGCACGGCGCTAGCAAGCAACTCTTCAGCTTCGTCAGCCGCGCCGGCCGCCTGGTGCACGATGGCCAGGTCCACAAGGGCGTCGCCCTGGACGTTCAGATGGTCGGTCGTCATCGCGATCTCGACCGCCTCGCGGGCGAGTTCGATCGCCCGCCGGTGATCACCGCGCCGTGCCAGCACACGCGCCCGCACCTGGCGCCAAACGACCTGCGGTGAGGCATCGTCGTCGGTCGCTAGCGCGGCACACCGACGCGCGAACCGGTCCGCGTCGCGATCGCGTCCGCTCATGAGCAGAACCTGCGCCAGGTAGCCCTCGGTCGAGGCAAGCACCGCCCGCTCTCCCATCTGCTCCAGGAGGCGCCGGCCGTCACGGAGCAGCCGCTCGGCACGATCCAGATCGCCCGCCAGAGTCGCGACGAAGATTTCCGCGTGCGAGACCGCCGCATCGACGGTCGGCCCGAATCCCGCGAGCGCAGCGGAGGACTCCCCCAGCAGCTCGAACGCGATAGCGAACTCGCCCCGCATCGCATGCAGACTCGCCAGACGGCTGCAGCGCGAGCGCCTCCGCCCAGGGGTCGCCCTTGAGGATCGCACGAATCTCTTGACAGCGGACGATCGCAGCGTCGACCGGCGTCGGCCCCAGCGCCATGGATGAGGCCTCCCAGCCGACCGCGTCGGAGAGCATCCGCTCGTCGCCCGCCTGCAACGCCTCGTCGGCGGCGCGCCGCCAGGCCCGCTCCGCCTCGCCCGACTGGCACTTGATCCACCAGAGCAGGGCGCGGACGTGCCAGAGCTGGGCCAGGCCACCGTGGTCTCCGGCCTCCTCCAGCGCCCGCTCCAGACCGGCTGCCTGGCGGCGCATGAGCCGCGCAACCGCGTCCGGGTCGACCTGGAGGCGCGACAGCGAGGCGGGCGACCTGCGCCCGGGCCTCGAGCGGCCCGTCCGCCGCATCGACCGCCAGCACCCGCGCCTCGCGCAGGGCCGCCTCGGCCTCCTTGAAGTGGCCCCGTTCGCGGTGGACGCCACCGAGGTCGATGAGGAGCCCCGCTCTGTCGGGATCGGTCTTGGTGCGGAGCGCAACCGCGCGCTCGAGCAGGTTCGAGGCGCCGCCGCGATCCCCCGTCGCGAGCGCCCTCCGGCCGGCGTCGCTGAGGTGCCCGGACGCCCGCGCCGCGAGCTCGCGGTGGCGGTCGTCGCCGGCGCGCCCGAGCTGTGAGCGGTACTCGTAGGCCTGCTCGAGGTGGTAGCCGACGATCTCGTCAGCCGCGCTCCCGGGATCCTCCCGCCCGAAGAGCCAGTCGGCGTACGCGACGTGCAGATCCGCGCGGCGCCGCTTGGGAAGGAGGTCATACGCAGCGTCGCGCACCAGGATGTGGGTGAACCGGTAGCCCGTCTCGCCGGGGATCTCCGACCGGTCGGGCCGGATCAGCTCGCGGTCCACCAGCGCCGCGAGCGCCGCGTCGACGCTTCGCTTCTGGTCGACGAGCGCGCGCACGGCGCCGCGGTGAAAGCCACGCCCTTCGATCGACGCCGCCTCGATGACCCGCCGCTCCCTGAGCGGCAGGGCGTCGATTCGGGCTGCGAGCAGCGCCTGGATCGTCGGCGGCGTCCGCACCGCCGGATCGTCGGCCCGCATGGCGACGAGCTGCTCGAGGAAGAGCGGGTTCCCCTCGGCGGCGTACATCACCTCCTCGCGCCGCACCTTGGCGCGCCGCCGCACCGCCAGACGGCGGAGCAGGCGGGCCGAATCGGTATCGGACAGCGGCTCGAGCCGGACGACGCTGCCGCGCCCGCCCGCCGCCGCCCAGCCCGGGCGCCGTTCGAGCAGGTCGCCGCGCGCGAGGCAGACGATCAGGATCGGAGCCGTCGCGTTGGCGGCGACGTGCTCGATGAGATCGAGCATCGCCGGCTCGGCCCAGTGGATGTCGTCGAACGCGGCCACCAGCGGACGGCGGCGCGCGAGCGCCTCGAAGAGGCGGCGGACGGCCCACTGGACGTCGGCCTCGGTCGCGCTCGCACCGCTGCGGCCGGCCGCGGCGGCGACGCGCGACGCCACGACCTGGGGCTGCGAGTCCCCGGCCAGCAGAGTTTCGATCTCGGGAGTTCCGGTAACGCCGGCGAGGTCGTTCACGATCTCGATCAGCGGCCAGTACGTGATCCCCTCGCCGTACGGGAGGCAGCGCCCGACGACGACGGTCGCCTCGTCCTCGATGCCGGCCGCGAACTCCTTCAGGATGCGCGACTTACCCATCCCGGCCGGCCCCGTGACCGTCACGAGCACGCATCGGTTTCGCTCCACCGCGCGCCGGAATCGGATCGTCAGCCTTCGCAGCTCGGCGCGCCGGCCGACGAGCGGGACGGCGGATCCGCCCGTGAACCGACCGGCCGTGTCGACGATTTTCTCGACCTGCCACACGCGAAGTGGCCGCCGCTTGCCCTTCGCCTCGACCGGCCCGTGCGAGCGCAGGCGAACCGCGCCCTCGACGAGCCGGCGCGTCTGCGGCCCGATGACGATGCCGCCCGGCGGCGCCGCGGACTGCAGCCGGGCCGCCGTGTTGACGGCGTCGCCGGAGACGAACCCATGGTCGGCGACACCGTCGATGCCCGCGACCTCGCCGGTGTTGATCCCGATGCGGAGCTCGAGGCCGACACCGAGGTCGTGCTCGAGCTCGCGGTTCAGCTCGGCCATCGCCGTCGCGCATCTCGACGGCCGCGCGCACCGCGCGGAGCGCATCGTCCTCGTGCAGCACCGGGATCCCGAAGACGGCCATCACGGCGTCACCGATGTACTTCTCGACGGTGCCGCCGTGGCGCTCGAGCGGGCGGCGCATGGCGGCGAAGTACCGGGTGTGGAGGTCGCGCAGCGCCTCGGGATCGAGCCGCTCGCCCACGGCGGTCGAGCCGGCGAGGTCTGCGAAGACGATCGTCACGGTCTTTCGCACCTGCGCCGTGGGCGGGGGCCCCCGACTCCCGGCACGGACTTCCATCGGACGATTCTACGGGAGCCGGCGCCGGTACACTGCCCCCCGCATGGCGCGCGACTACCCCTCGGTGCTGGAGCTGGTTGGCGGCACCCCCATCGTCCGGCTCGACCGGGTGGCGCAGGGCCTCCCCGCGCAGGTGGTTGCCAAGCTCGAGTACATGAACCCGGGCGGCTCGGTGAAGGATCGGATCGGGCTCCCGATGATCGAAGCGGCCGAGCGCGAGGGGAAGCTCCGGCCGGGCGGGACGATCGTCGAGCCGACATCAGGGAACACCGGCGTGGCGCTCGCGATGACCGCCGCGATCCGCGGCTACCGGATGATCTTCGTCATGCCCGACAAGATGAGCCAGGAGAAGATCTCGCTCCTGCGCGCGTTCGGCGCCGAGGTCGTCGTCTGTCCGACGGCGGTCGAGCCGGAGTCGCCCGAGAGCTACTACTCGGTGTCCGACCGGCTCGCCGAGGAGATCCCCGGCGCGTTCAAGCCCGACCAGTACTCGAACGCCGCCAACCCGAAGGCCCACTACGACACGACCGGCCCGGAGATCTGGGAGCAGACGGACGGCGAGCTCGACGCGCTGGTGGTCGCGGTCGGCACGGGCGGCACGATCTCGGGCTGCGCGCGCTTCCTGAAGGAGCAGAAACCCGACCTGCGCGTGGTCGGCGCCGACCCGGAGGGCTCGATCTACTCGTCCGACTCGGTGCACCCGTACCTCGTCGAGGGGATCGGCGAGGACTTCTGGCCGCAGACCTACGACCCCGGCCTGGTCGACGAGTACGTCACGGTCTCGGACCGCGACTCGTTCACGGCCGCCCGGCGGATGGCGCGCGAGGAGGGCATCCTGGTGGGCGGCTCGGCCGGGACGGCGATCCACGCCGCCCTCGAGGTCGCGCGCCGGATGCAGCCGGGGCAGACGGTCGTCACGCTCGTCCCCGACGGCGGGCGGGCATACCTCTCGAAGTTCCTGAACGACAACTACATGATCGAGTACGGATTCCTCGAGCGCGAGGCGCCGGCGCCGACCGTCGACGAGGTGCTCCTCGCGAAGCACAGCGGCGAGGTGCCGGAGCTCGTCACCATCGCGTCACACCATAAGGTCGGCGAGGCCATCTCGCTCATGCAGCGCTATTCGATCTCGCAGCTTCCCGTGGTTCGCACGCAGCCCGCCGAGTCGCTGTCGGACATCGTCGGGTCGCTACGCGAGCGCGGGCTGCTCGACCGGGTGTTCAAGAACCCGGACGCCCTGAACGACGAGGTGTCGCAGGCGATGCAGCCGCCGCTGGCCGCGGTCGACGCCGCGGACACCCTCGATCGGGTGTTCTCGGACCTCTCGGGCGGGAGCCCGGCGGTGGTCGTCGCGCGCGGCGGACGGCCGGCCGGGATGCTCACCCGCTCCGACCTGCTCGAGTATCTGGCGCGCGCCCGGAACGGTTCTTGAGCGTCACGCTCGCGGCGCTCCGCCGGCATGTCGTGGCGGCTCAGGGGTACGCGACCCGCTACCGGATCGCCGGCCCGGACGACGTGACCGACGCCATCCGGCGCCTGTCGGCCGTGCAGCTCGACTCGATCTCGGTCGTCGCCCGCTCCCACCGCCTGACCCTGCTCTCGCGCGTCGGCCGCTACCCGCCCCGCACGGTCTCGGAGCTCCTCGCGAACGGGCGCGTCTTCGAGTACTGGGCGCACGAGGCGTGCCTGCTCCCGATCGAGGACTGGCCGGTCGCACGAAGCCGGATGCTCTCCCGGCCCGACCACCCGTGGTGGGGCGACGTCATCGACCGCGAGCCCGCGCTCGCAGACCGCGTGATGGGCGAGATCCGTGAGCGCGGCCCGCTCGGGTCGCGCCACTTCGAGGGCCCCCGCTCCGCGGGCGGCATGTGGAGCCTGAAGCCCGCCAAGCGGATGCTCGAGGCGCTGTGGTCGGCGGGCCGGCTCGTCGTCGCCTCTCGGGACGGGTTCCAGCGGATGTACGACCTGCCCGAGCGCGTGATCCCCGACGAGGTGCTCGGAGCGCCGCTGCCGGGCGAGGACGACGTCATGCGGACGCTCGTGCTCCGGGCCGTCGCGGCCCGCGGCGCGCTCACCGACGCCGGAGTCGTCGAGCACTGGCGCCTGCGCGGCGGGGTAGCGGCCGTGAGGCCCTACACCGACGCGCTCGTGGCAGAGGGAGCGCTTCGCCGGGAGGCCGTCGACGACGACGGGCCGGCGGTGCTGCTCGCGGCGGGCGCCGAGGTGGACTCCACGAAGCCCGCCGGCTCCGTCCTCCTCTCGCCGTTCGACAACCTGCTGTGGGACCGGCCCTTCGCCGAGCGCGTGCTCGGCTTCCGGCACCTGATCGAGGTCTACAAGCCGGCGCCGGAGCGGCGGTACGGCTACTACGTCCTGCCGCTCGTGGTCGGCGACCGGATCGTCGGCCGTGCCGACGTCAAGGCCGATCGCAAGGCCGGCGTGCTTCGCCTGCTCGCCTGGCACCCCGAGTCGCGCCGCCGGTCGGCGGCCCGCGACGAGGCGCTGGAACGGGCGTTCGCGCGCTTGGCCCGCCAATTGCGGCTCGAGCCAACCGGCTAGACTCGCCGGCGGTGGAGTTCGAGACCCGCGCCATCCACGCCGGCCAGGACCCGGATCCGCACACCGGCGCGGTGACCGTGCCGATCTACGCGACGTCGACCTACGCCCAACGGGCTGTCGGCGAGTCTCGCTACGACTACGCGCGCACCGCCAATCCCACTCGCGAGGCCTTCGAGACGTGCCTCGCGTCGCTCGAGGGCGCCGCGCACGGGCTCGCGTTCGGGTCGGGCATGGCGGCCACGACGACCGTCATGCACATGCTCGAGCAGGGCGCCCACGTTGTGGCAGTGAACGACGTCTACGGCGGCACGTACCGCCTCTTCTCGAAGGTCTACGAGCCGAAGGGCTACCGGTTCACGTACGTCACCGCGGAGGAGTGCAACTCCGGCCTCGGCGAGAAGCTGGACGGCGCCGCGATGCTGTGGCTCGAGACGCCGACGAACCCGCTGCTGAATATCGTCGACCTGCGGGCGGCATCCGAGGCGGCCCACTCCGCCGGCGCGATCGTCGTCGTCGACAACACGTTCGCCTCGCCGTTCCTCCAGCGGCCGCTCGAGCACGGCGCCGACATCGTCGTCCACTCGACGACCAAGTACCTCGGTGGGCACTCCGACCTGATCGGCGGGGTCGCCGCCACGTCCGACTCCGGGATCGCCGAGCGGCTGCGGTTCCTCCAGAACTCGCTCGGCGCCGTCCCCGGGCCGTTCGACGCCTGGCTGGCGCTCCGGGGGCTGAAGACGCTCGCCGTGCGGATGCGCGCCCACTGCGCGAACGCCGAGCAGCTCGTCGGATTCCTCCGCGGCCACCCGGCGGTCGAGCGCGTCCTCTACCCAGGCCTTCCCGACCACCCGGGGCACGACATCGCCGCCCGTCAGATGGACGGGTTCGGCGGGATGATCTCGTTCCTGTCCGGGTCAGAGGACGAGGCGGTGGCGCTCGTGGCGCGCACGCGGATCTGGACGCTGGCCGAGAGCCTGGGCGGCGTCGAGAGCCTCATCGAGCACCCCGGTCGGATGACCCACGCGTCGACCGCCGACTCGCCGTTCGCCGCGCCGGCGACGCTCGTTCGGCTCTCGGTCGGGATCGAGGCCGCCGACGATCTGGTCGCCGATCTCGACCAGGCGCTCTCGCTGCCGCAACAACGGGGTCTGACGAGGCGCTACGCGGCGATGTCCTCGGCCCCGTCGTGCTCGAGCCGCTCGACTTCGGCGACGACGGCCCGCCGGCTCGCACCGAAGCGGGCCGCGACGACCAGGATCGCGCCCAGGGCGATGACGGGAGCGCCGGCGATGAGGAGCAGGTGATCCGTCATATCGCACCTGCCCTTCGCGGGACGATCGCGAAACCCCTGCGTTAACAGGATTCGCCGTCCCGGCTGACCTTTCGTCCCCCGCACGAAAGAGCTTTCGAGTCGCCCCTACAGCTCCTCCGTCCGGCTTCGACCTACTCGGCTGCCCTGGACGGCGCAGAGGTGAAGGTACGGC
Source organism: uncultured Actinomycetes bacterium (assembly GCA_963709425.1). GTDB lineage: Bacteria > Actinomycetota > Thermoleophilia > Gaiellales > JAICJC01 > JAICJC01. The sequence goes on from CAVPWG010000004.1 coordinate 919,820, forward strand.
ACCGCGCCGCCCGGTGCAACCATGAATTTCGCGCTATTTGCGAACTTCAGACCGATTCTTCGGCTGCTAATCTTTCGATAGCTAATGAGTTCTCGTGCCCAATCGCCGCCCCGACCGCCCGCGCTCGGGCTGTCCGCCGCGTCGATCGGCTCGCCCAGGCAGCGGCCGACAGGATCGCCCGCGAGCACGGCCTCACCATGCAGCAGTGGGAGCTTCTGGCCCGCCTGCGCCACGCCGGCGGCGCCGTCGACCTGCGCGAGCTCTGCTGCAGCTTCGGCGTCGCGCCGCCCACGCTGACGGCGCTGGTCGACACCGCCGAGGAGCGCGGCTGGATCCTGCGCTCGCCGCACCCGGCGGACCGCCGCCGCCGCCGCGTCGAGCTGACGCCGGCCGGCGAGGTCGCGATCGCCGCGGCGCCGCACCTCGGCCGTGAGGTCGGAAAGCGGATGACCGCCGGGCTTCAGCGACGACGAGCGCACGCAGCTCGCGGGCCTGCTCGAGCGCTGCGCGACCAACCTCGAGGCCGCCCGGTGAGCGACCGCTCCGGCCACCGCATCGCGCGGCTCTTCAAGCCGTACCGCACCCGGCTCATGGGCCTCCTCGGCCTGATCGTGATCTCGGCCGGACTGGGCGTCATCCCCGCGTTCCTGCTCCGCGACCTCCTGAACCACGTACTCAGCCAGGGCACGAACGTCGACACGACGCGGCTCGACCTGCTCGTCGCCGGGATGGTCGCGATCCCGATCATCACGGGCGTTATCGGCGTCGCGCAGACCTGGCAGTCGAACCTCGTCGGCCAGCAGGTGATGCACGACCTCCGCGCCGTCGGTCTACGAGCACCTCCAGCGGCTGTCGCTCGCCTTCTTCACGCGCACCCGCACCGGCGAGGTGCAGTCGCGGATCGCAAACGACATCGGCGGCGTCCAGAGCGTCGTCACGACCACGGCCACGTCGATCGTCTCCAACGTGACGACGGTCGTCGCCACCGCCGCGGCCATGATCCTGCTCGACTGGCGCCTCGCGGCCGCGGCGTTCGCGCTCCTTCCGATCTTCGTCCTCATGACCCGCCGCATCGGCCGCCTGCGCAAGGAGCTGACCACGACCAAGCAGGGCACGCTGGCCGACATCTCGGCGCTCGTCGAGGAGTCGCTCTCGGTCTCGGGCGTCCTGCTCGCAAAGACCATGGGCCAGACCGGCGACCTGACGCGGCGCTTCAGGGAGGAGAGCACGCGGCTCGCCGACCTCGAGATGCGGTCGCGCATGGCCGGCCGGTGGATGATGGCCTCGATCCAGACGACGTTCGCGGTGATGCCGGCGCTCGTCTACGGGGTCGCCGGCCACCTGCTCGCATCGGGAAACGCCACGATCTCGATCGGTACCCTGGTCGCCTTCACGACCCTCCAGACGCGCCTCTTCTTCCCCGTGAACTCGCTGCTCGGCGTGCAGGTCGACGTCCAGACCTCGCTCGCCCTCTTCGACCGCGTCTTCGAGTACCTCGACCTTCCGGTCGACATCGAGGAGCGCGAGAACCCGGTCACGCTCGACCGCTCCAAGGTGCGCGGCGAGGTCGAGTTCCGCGACGTCAGCTTCGGGTATGACCCCGACGCCGCGCCCACGCTCGACGGCGTCTCGTTCGCCGCCGACCCGGGCACGAAGGTCGCGGTGGTCGGCGAGACCGGCGCCGGCAAGACCACGCTGGGCTATCTCGTCGCCCGGCTCTACGACACCACGGCCGGCGCCGTCACCGTCGACGGCGTCGACGTCCGCGACCTGTCCTTCGCGTCGCTCCGCGAGACGGTCGGTGTCGTCTCGCAGGAGACCTACCTCTTCCACGGGACGGTGCGCGAGAACCTGCGCTTCGCCCGGCCCGACGCGACCGACGACGAGATCGAGCAGGCGGCCCGCGCGGCCCGCATCCACGACCACCTGGCCTCGCTCCCCGAGGGCTACGACACGGTCGTCGGCGAGCGCGGCTACCGGTTCTCGGGCGGTGAGAAGCAGCGGCTTGCGATCGCCCGGGCCGTGCTCCGCGACCCGCCGGTGCTGCTCCTCGACGAGGCCACGAGCGCCCTCGACGTCGAGACCGAGCGGGCGGTGCAGGACGCGCTCGACCGGCTGAGCGAGGGCCGTACGACGATCGTCATTGCCCACCGGCTGAGCACGATTCGCGACGCCGACCTGATCCTCGTCCTCGACCACGGCCAGATCGCCGAGCGGGGCACGCACGCCGAGCTCGTCGCCCGCAGCGGCCGCTACGCCGCCCTGGTCGAGCGCGACGCCGTCATCGTCTGATGTTCCGCTCGCGGCGCCGCGACGTCATCTTCCCCCAGAGCGAGCACGCCCGGCTGGCGGCGATGCTCGCCGGCGCCGCGGGCGCCGAGCCGCGGATCGTCGCCGGCGTCCTCTGGCACGACCGTGGATATCCGGCGCTCGACACCGACGGGATCGGCGAGATGGAGCCCGGAGCGGTGGCGGGCGGTCATGCGGGCCGGGTTCGAGCCCGAGACCGCCGACCCGGTCGTCGACCACCTGGTCCGGTTGCACATCCACCGCCTCACGCGGAGCGCGGCCCCCGACGTGGCCGCCGAGCTCGAGCCGGCGCTGGCCGGGAGCCTCGCCCGCAGCGGCCTGACCGCCGAGGAGGCTGCCGCCGCCGACGCCGTCACCGAGCTCTACGACATGGTGGCCTTCGATTTCTGCCTCGAGGAACCGGCATCCGGCTCGGTGACGGGGATCGCGTATGAGATCGACGGGCAGGGCGCGATCACGCTCGACCCGTGGCCGCTCATCCCCGCCGAGCTCGACGGGTTCATCGCCGCGTTCCTGACCGAGGGGTACCCCGACCGGCCGGCGCCGGTGATCGTGCCGTTCTCGGCCCGGCCGGTGTGAGCGCCTCGCATCACCGCTACGGCCGCCACCGCAGCCAGGTCGCCGAGCTGACCCTCCCGGATGCGCCCGGACCGCATCCGGTCGTCGTCCTGATCCACGGCGGGTGCTGGCGCGTGCGCTACGACCGCCATTTGATGGACGACCTCGCCGCCGACCTCGGCGCGCGTGGATGGGCGGCCTGGAACGTCGAGTATCGGCGCGTCGGACCCCGCGCCGGCGGCGGCTGGCCGGCGACATTCGACGACGTCGCGGCTGCGATCGACCACCTCGCGGAGCTCGACGCACCGCTCGACCTGAGGCGCGTCGCCGCGGTCGGGCACTCGGCGGGCGGGCACCTGGCCCTCTGGGCGGCGGGGCGCAAGGACGCGCGGGTACCACTCACGGCCGCCGTGGGCCAGGCGGCCGTCTCGGACCTCGACAGCGCGGCGGCGACCGGCGTGTGCGGCGGCATGGTCGAGCAGCTGCTGGGCGGGTCGCCCGAGCGCGTCCCTGATCGATACCGGGAGGCGTCCCCTGCGCGCCGGCTTCCGCTCGCGATCCCGGTGCTGCTCGTCCACGGCGGCCGGGACGACACCGTGCCCGCTGCGATGAGCCGCCGGTTCGCCGCCGAGGCGCGCTGCGACCTCGTGGAGCTCGAGGCCGACGGCCACTTCGAGCACATCGAGCCGGGCACCCGCGCATGGGCTACGGTGGTCGGGTGGCTCGAACGGCACTGACCAGCCGGGCGGACGCCGAGGCGCTCGACGCAGCCGACCCGCTCGCCGCGTTCCGGGGCCGGTTCGCACTCGGCGACCAGCGAAGGATCTATGTCGACGGGAACTCGCTGGGGCCGGTCGCGATCGACGCCCAGGCGGCACTCGAGAGCCGGATCGGCGACTGGCGCGACCGGCTCGTGACCGGCTGGAACGACTGGGTCGAGGCGCCGACGGCGGTCGGCGACCGGCTCGGGGCGGCCGCGCTCGGGGCGGCGGCGGGGCAGGTGCTCGTATCGGACTCGACCACCGTCAACCTCTACAAGCTCGCCGGGGCGGCGCTCGATGCCCGGACGGGCGCGATCGTGGCCGACGTCGTCCGACTTCCCCACCGACCGCTACGTCCTCCAGGGGCTGGCCGCCCGGACGGGTCGCGGGCTTCGGATGCTCGATGCCGACCCGATCGCAGGCCCACAGCCGGCCGAGGTCGAGGAGGCGTGTGCGGGCGGCGCGGCGCTGGTGGTGCTCTCAGCCGTCAACTACCGGTCCGGGGCGCTGGCGCGGATGGCCGAGATCACGGATGCCGGCCACGCGGCGGGCGCGCTCGTCCTGTGGGATCTCTGCCACGCCGCCGGCGCGGTCGAGGTCGACCTCGACGCGGTCGGGGCGGACCTGGCCGTCGGATGCACGTACAAGTACCTGAACGCCGGCCCCGGCTCGCCCGCGCTCCTCTACGTCCGCTCAGAGCTCCAGGCCGAGCTGCGCTCGCCGATCTGGGGCTGGTTCTCGCAGGAGGACCAGTTCGCGATGGGCCCCGAGTACCGGCCGGTCGAGGGCATCGGGAGGTTCCTGGCCGGGACGCCTCCGATCATTGCCCTGGCGGCCGTCGATGCGGGCGCGGAGATGCTCGCCGAGGCGGGCATCGGCCGGGTGCGAGCCAAGGCGGCCGCGCTCACGACGCTCGCCGTCGACCTCCACGATCAGCGGCTCGCGCAGCTGGGGTTCACTCTGGGGACGCCGCGCGACGCCGAGCGGCGCGGTGCGCACGTGTCGCTGCGCCACGCTGACGCCTGGCGGATCTGCCGGGCGCTCGTGGAGCGGGCCGACGTGATCCCCGACTTCCGCGCCCCCGACTCGATCCGCTTCGGGCTCGCCCCGCTCTACACGCGCTACACCGACGTCTGGGACGCGATCGACCGGCTCGCCGGGATCGTCGAATCGGGCGAGCACGAAGAGCTCGACGCTGCGATGAAGCGCGTGACCTGACGGCTACGCGGCGCGCGGGAGCCGGCGCACGAGCGGCTCGATCTGCGCGGCGGCAACCGGCGGCGAGAAGAGGAAGCCCTGTCCCAGCGGGCAGCCGTGCTCCAGGAGGAAGGCGCGCTGGGCCTCGGTCTCGATGCCCTCCGCCAGGGCCTGGAGGCCGAGCCCGTCGGCCAGCCGGAGCATCGCCGCGACCAGCACGCCCGCGCTGTGCTGGGCGGGGACGCCGGCGACGAACGAGCGGTCGATCTTGAGCGTTGTCACGGCCATCCGGTGCAGGCGATCGAGGCTGGAATGGCCCGTGCCGAAGTCGTCGATCGCGAGGCGCAGCCCACGCTCATGGAGCTCGGCGAGGATCGGCGCGTCGCCGAGCCCCTCCCGGGCGGCGGTCGACTCGGTGATCTCGATCATCATGCGGTCGGGCGAGAGCCCGAACGACTCGATCGTGTCGAGCACGTGGCGCATCGCGGTCGGCTCCCAGAATGCCGCAGGCAGGTTCACCGAGACGTACAGGTCGAGGCCGGCGTCGCGCCAGACCCGGCCCTGGCGGCATGCCTCCTCGACGACCCATTCCGAGATCGGCGCGATCAGGCCGGTGCGCTCGGCGAGCGGGATGAAGTCTCCGGGCATGATCATGCCGCGGTCGCCGTCGATCCACCGGATCAGCGCCTCGACGCCGACGGCCGCTCCCGTCGAGAGGTCGACGAGCGGCTGGTAGTGCAACACGAACTCGTCGCGCGCCGCGGCCCGGCGCAGGCGCCCGGTCATCGAGAGGCGCGCCAACGCGTCGCCGCCCTCGCGCGTGTACAGGTGGGCGCCGTCGCGGCCCGACTCCTTGGCGCGGTACATGGCGGCGTCCGCGTGCTTCAGGAGGCTCGCCGCGTCGACGGCGTCGACGGGGTGGAGGCTGATGCCGACGCTGCCTGAGCAGTACACGTCGGTGCCGGCGAGCTCGAACGGCACGGCGAGCGCGTCGCGCAGGTTCTGGGCGATGTTGCGCGCGACGTCGGCGATGTCGACCCCGTCGCCGTCGGCCGTGACGTCGAGGTCGGCGACGAGGATCAGGAACTCGTCCCCGCTCTGGCGGGCGACGATGTCGCCCGAGCGAACGGCGCCGAGGAGCCGCTGCGCCACCTCGATCAGGAGCTCGTCGCCGGCGCTGTGTCCGAGCGAGTCGTTCACGAGCTTGAAGTCGTCGAGGTCGACGTACAGCACGGCGACGCCGTGACCGGTCGGAGCCGCACGCGCCAGCGCGACCTCGAGGTGCTCCGCGAAGAGGTCGCGGTTCGGGAGGCCGGTCAGCGAGTCGTGGTAGGCCAGGTGCCCGAGCCGCTCCTCGGCGAGCTTGCGCTGGGTGATGTCGAGCAGGTAGCCCTGCCGGTGGAGCGCCTCGCCGGTGGCATCGCGGACGACCACCGACTCGTCGTGCACCCACACCGTGGTGCCGTCGGGCCGCACGATGCGGTATTCGCTCACGAACGGCGTGCCGTCGATCCGGGCGGCCTCGAAGCCGTCGAGCACGCGCCTGCGGTCGTCCTCGTGGATGATCCTGGCGAAGAGGCCGGGATCCTGCTCCCACTCGGCATGCGTGCAGCCGGTGATGACGGCGTTCTGCGGGCTGTTGTAGAGCGACGTTCCCGCCTCGTCGAGTGCGTCGATGTAGATGGCGAGCGGCAGCTGCTCCACCAGCGAGCGGTAGCGGTGCTCGGCATCGCCGCGGGCGCGCTCGGACGCCTGCATGGCCTGCTCGGCCTCCTTGCGCTCGGTGATCTCGTAGACCACGCCGTGGATCTCGTCGTGACGACCGCCTTCGGACGCCACCCCGACGGCCTCGTCGTGAAACCAGCGCGTCCGCCCCGACACGTCGATCACGCGGTACTCGAACGCGAACGGCTGCCCGTTTTCGATCGTCCGCCGGTAGGCCGCAGACGCGGGGTCGCGGTCGTCGGGGTGGATGCGTGCCGTCCAGGCGTCGGAGTCGGCCAGCCACTCGGCGGCCGGGACACCGATGACCGTCTCGATCTGCGGGCTCACGTAGATCGGCTCGCCGGTGCCGGCGCGATCGATGTACGTCACGACCGGGATCTGCTCGACGAGCGACCGGAAGCGGTTCGCCGTCTCCATCAGCTTCTCGTGCCGGCGGGCGTTCTCAACCGCCGCGCCGACGATCTCCCCGAGCGTCCGCCAGTACTGCATCCCGCCGGACGCGAGCTGGGCCGTCGACGCCCCGTGGACCTCGATCACGCCGATCGCGCGGTCGGAAGCGGTGAGCGGCAGGATGAACAGGGAGGGCGTCCGAAGCGGCCGGCCCGAGCGGATGACCGCCAGCTCGGTCGCGTCGTCGGCGAGCGGTCGCTCGGCGTCGCCGCCGCTCAGCGGTGCGAGCCTCCGCGGGCGGTCGTGCACGAGCCAGATCCGGGCCTCACCGCCGGTCAGCCACGGGGCATGCGCGGCGAAGGCCCGCGCGACCTCGTCGAGCTCGAGCGTCGACGAGAGGTCACGGGCGAGCTCGAACAGTGCCTTCTGACGGCTGGGGGACGCCACGTCGTCGTTCCCATCGGCCACCCGGCCGCCGTCCTTGAGCGGACGTGTCCGGGACGTGACCTAACGAACGCCGAGGCGCACGGGACGCGCGGACGCGCGGGCGACCGGCCAGATGCCCCAGTGCTCACCGCGGCACATCGGACAGGTGGGAAGCGTGCGATGGATCGTCACGCCGTAGCCGCAAACGACGCAGCGAAAGTCCCCGCGCGCGGCACGCCCCGCGCACATCGTGCCGTTCTCAGCGGCGACTGCAATGCTCATCCCACGACCCCCGTATCGAACTTCCTGCCCTCACCGCCAGCCTAGCGGCCGGCCGCGCCCCTGCCCTGCCCCGGACGGGGGGTTCGAGGTACCGCATTCCCGGGTTACTTCTTGGCGGGCTCGTAGTACGGGTTCATGCCGGCGGCGTGATCGGTGACATCGACGATGCGGTGGACCTCGGGGACCGTCTGGAGGATCGCCGTCTCGATCCCCTGGGTCAGGGTCACGGCCACCATCCCGCAGCCGACGCAGCCGCCGCCCAGCCGCAGGTAGGCCACACCCTCCTGCACCGCGACCAGCTCCGCCGAGCCGCCGTGGGAGGCGATCGCGGGGTTGATCTGCTCCTCGAGAACGCGGGCGACACGCTCGGCCACCGGTCCCTGGAGCGCGTCGGGCGGCGCGCCCATCGCCGGGCTGGCCGCCGTCGATGTCGGCGTGTGCAGAACGAGCCCACCGGTCAAGAGGTCGCCCTGGCGGTCGAGCGTCGCGCCGCGCAGGGCCTCGACGCTCTCGGCCGGGATCACGACCGCGATCCGGCCCAGATCCTGCACATGCGCGTCGGGCGGAGCCTGGTCGAGCGGCTGGAGGTACAGGTCGTAGCCGGGCTGGAACCCGGATCCGACGACCTCGACCCACAGCGCATGCCGCTCCGGCTCGTCCTCGCGGGAGCGCACCATGACCGCCTTCTCGATGGCCGCGTCCGTGACGGTGAGAATGCTCTCCACACCCGTAGGGTACCGACATGCCGCGCGCGCTCCTCATCCTGCCGACCGCCGGATACCGCACCGAGGACTTCCTCGCCGCCGCGGCCGCACTCGACGTCGAGGTGGTCGTCGCGACCGACCGCCGCCAGACGATCGGCGACGCGATCCGCATCGACCTGCGCCGGCCCGAGCGAGCGGCCGACACCATCGTCGAGCTCGCCCGCGACCGGCCGCTCGACGCCGTCGTGGCCGCCGACGACGGCGGGGTCGTCGCTGCGGCGATCGCCGCCACCCGGCTCGGCCTGCCGTCGAACCCGCCCGAGGCCGCCACCCGGGCGCGCGACAAGCTCGCGCTGCGACAGGCGCTCGCCGCCGGCGGCGTCTCCCAACCCCGCTTCGCCGAGCTGCCGCCGGGCGGAGACGTCACCGCCGTCGGGTTCCCGGCCGTCATGAAGCCCGCCGGGCTCGCGATGGGGCGGGGCGTGATCCGCACGGACGACGCCGCGAGCGCGCGCGACTCCGAGCGCCGCATCCGCAAGATCGTCGCGGCCGCCGGCGACGATCCGGCCGCGCCGCTCCTGCTCGAGGAGTACGTGCCGGGCGTCGAGGTCGCCGTCGAGGCGCTGCTCCGCGCCGGCCGGCTGGAGACGCTCGCCGTCTTCGACAAGCCGGACCCGCTCGAGGGCCCGTACTTCGAGGAGACGATCTACGTGACGCCGTCGCGCCTTCCGGAGGACGCGCACGCCGCGGTCGAGAAGCTCGTGGGGGCGGCGGCGGCCGCGGTCGGGCTCCGCGAGGGGCCGGTGCACGCCGAGGTGCGGCTCGACGGGCCGCGGATGTGGACGATCGAGCTGGCCGCCCGCTCGATCGGAGGGCTGTGCGGGCGAACGCTCCGGTTCGGGCTCGGCGTGCGCCTCGAGGAGCTCATCCTGCGCCACGCCCTCGGGCTTCCGCTCGAGGGGCGGCTGCGGCGCGAGGAGGCGGCGGCGGGCGTCATGATGCTGCCGATCCCGAGCGCCGGCACCCTGCGTGAAGTGGCCGGTCAGGACGAAGCGCGGGCGGTGCCGGGCATCTCCGATCTCACCATCACCATCCCGGTCGGAGGCCGGATGGTGCCGCTGCCCGAAGGCGATCGCTACCTGGGGTTCATGTTCGCGCGCGGCGCGACGGCGGAGGGGGTCGAGTCGGCGCTCCGGGCGGCGCACGCACGACTCGACGTCGCCACCGACACCGTATAGTCCGCGCTCGTGCCGCCTCTCGGCCCAGACATCATCCGCCGCCAGATCGTCATCGGCGCCTCGGCCGTCTCGCCGGACGGCGAGCGCATCGTCTACACCAGGCGCACCGTGGCGGGCGACCGCTACCAGGTGAACCTGTGGCTCGTCCCGTATCGCGGCGGGCGGCCGCGCCGGCTGACGCACGGGAAGTGGAGCGACACCGCTCCGGCCTGGTCGCCCGACGGCCGCACGATCGCGTTCCTCTCGGATCGCGGCGCCGCCGGTAAGACCGACGACGATGACGGAGCCGAGCTCTATCTGATCGACCCCGACGGGGGCGAGGCCGAGCGGGTCTGCAAGGCGCCCCACAGCGGCGTCGGCGCACCGCTCTGGTCGCCGGACGGCCGCACGATCGCGTTCGTCTCCTCGGGCGACGAGGTGCGGTTCTGGACCGGCGATCCCAAGAAGCGCGTCGCCCGCGTCATCCGCACGACCGACTGGCAGGACGACGGTGGCACGAACGACCGCCGCTCGCACCTCTTCATCGTCGCAGCCCGGCCGGGCGCCCGCCCGCGCCAGGTGACGAGGGGCGAGTTCGACGTCTCGCAGCCGTCGTGGCACCCGTCCGGGAAGCGGCTCGCGTTCACGTCGATCCTCGAGCCCGACGCCGACATCCACCCGAAGACGCGCCTCTACGAGGTGGCCGCGCGCGGCGGGAGGCCCAAGGAGCTGGTCGCACTCCCCGGCTACGCCGAGCAGCCGGTCTGGTCGCCAGACGGCCGCTGCCTTGCGTTCGTCGGCACCGACATCGCCGGGGCGCCGGACTACGCGGAGCCCACGCTGTGGGTGCGGGAGGGCTCGGACCTGCGCAGCCTGACGGCCCACCTCGACGTCCCGACGACCATCGGGTGGGGCTCCGACCTGCACGACTGGCTCGACGCCGTCGACCCGGTGCCGCTCTGGGACGGCGACGACGTCCTCGCGATCATGAACCGGCGCGGCCGCGACGAGGTGTGGCGCGTCCCGCTGAAGGGCGAGCCAGAGCCCGCGACGACGGGCGATACGACCCTGTCTTCGCTGTCGGTCGGCTCGGGCCGGATCGTCGTCACGGCGACGGGCGATCAGAGCCCGCCCGAGGTGTGCGCCGTCGAGAACGGCCGGCTGCGATCCCTGACCAGCCACGGGGGGTCGTGGCTTCGCCGCAACCCCGCTCCTGTCGTGCGCGAGGTGGATGCCGGCGGCGTGCCGGCGTTCCTGTTCGAGCCGCCGGGCGCGGGCGAGCGGACGGCGATGGTGCTCGCGCCCCACGGCGGGCCGTACGGCTCGCATGCGCCGACGCCCGAGCTCGACACGTGGGTGCTCGTCTCGCGCGGCTACCGCGTCCTCGCGCCCAACATCCGCGGGTCGTGCGGCTACGGCCGCGCGTGGGTCGAGCCCATCCAGGGCAAGTGGGGCGGCCCCGACGCCGACGACCTCGTGACGGTGGTGAAGTGGGCCGTGCGCCGCCGGTTGGCCGACCCGGCCCGGATCGCGGTCATGGGCCTCTCCTACGGGGGCTGGGCCGCCAACTGGCTCGCCGGGGCCGAGCCGAAGCGCTTCTGCTGCGTCGTCTCCGAGAACGGCGTCGCGTCGATGTCGACGGCCCACGCAGTGTCGTGCTTCGGCGCGTCGTACGACCGCGACATCGGCTACGGGCCGATCGCGACGCATCAGGACGCGCTGTGGCAGGCCTCACCGCTGCGGATGGCCCACCGCATCGCCGCCCCGATGCTGATGCTCCAGGGCCAGGCCGACCGGATCTGCCCGATCGACGACAACTGGCAGCTCTTCGTGGCGCTGCGCGAACGCGGCCACGACGTCGAGCTCGTGCTCTACCCGCAGGAGCACCACGTGATGATGGCGACGGCCCGGCCGGACCGGCGCGGCGACCGGATGGACCGCGTCGTCAGCTTCCTCGAGCGGCACTGCCCGCCCGGATGAGTGATTCCACGCCCCCGTGATGTCCTGGGCGGCGAGAACCGAGCATCGCTAGGACGCAGGGAGCGTCGATATTGGTTGAAATATCGACGCGACCGAGGACGCCGCGAGGTGACGGTTCGCAGCCGCAGCTCCACCACAAGCGCCAACCCGCCACAGAGAGGACGTCCAGGCGCGCGGGGCGTGGAGTCACTCATCTCGCGGCGGGCACGAGCAGCGCCGCACCGATCGCGCCGCCCAGATCCCCGAGCGCCGCGACGTGCACGGCCGGGGGGTTGTCGTCGACGAAGATGTGCGGCCGCATCGCCTTGTCGATCCGGTGTGCATAGTGCTCGCCGAGCCGCGTCCCGAGTCCCCCGCCGATGATCACGGCCTCGACGTCGAGCAGGTTGCACGCGGATGCGATCCCGGCCCCAAGCGCCTCGATTGCCCGCTCGATCAGCTCCTTCGCCATGTCGTCTCCGTGGTCGAGTGCGCGCGCCCAGACCCCGCTCGTGAGCTGCGTGCGGTCGCGGTCGCGCATGATCTCGAAGAGCTTGGTCTTGTGGCCGGCCTTGTGCCGGCGGCGGGCCTCGTGCTCCATCGCCAGCCGGCCCGCGTAGGCCTCCATGCAGCCGACCCGGCCGCACGGGCAGCGGGCCCCGCCGCGCTTGATCACCATGTGGCCGATCTCGCCCGCCGCACGACGGCCGGTCCAGGCCCTGCCGTTCAGGATGAGCCCACCGCCGACGCCGGTCCCCCAGAAGACGCCCAGGATCGACCGGTACGGCTTGCCGGCTCCCAGCCGGAACTCCGCCGTCGTCCCGACGCGCACGTCGTTGCCGAGGTGCACGGCCGCGCCGACCTCGTCCGCGAGGCTCGCGCCGACCGGCACCGGCGCCTCCCAGGCCGAGACGACGTTGCGGGCGTTCGCGACGGTGCCGGCCTCGGCATCCACCGTGCCCGGCGACCCAACGCCCACGCCGTCGAGCGCCGACGGCTCGACGCCGGCCGAGTCGGCCGCGGCCTTGATCGCCTCGGCGAGGGCCCGGACGACCCCCTCGGCGCCGGCGTCCTTGGGCGTCGGCATGCGGTGCTCTCCGAGCACCTTCGAGCGGCTGTCCACGACAACCGCCTGGATCTTCGTGCCTCCGAGATCGATGCCTCCGCGCATGCGCCGTACCTTCCTCGTCGTGTTCGTCCGGACGTTACTCTGCCGCGCGTGCCGATACTGGAGTGCCACGATTTGCGCAAGACCTTTCCGGGTGGCGTCGAGGCGGTTCGGGGCGTCTCGTTCGAGATCGCAGAGGGCGAGGTGTTCGGGATGCTCGGGCCCAACGGCGCGGGTAAAACGACGACCATGCGCATGCTCGGCACGCTGCTGTCGCTCACGTCCGGGACGGCGACGGTCGCCGGATATGACGTCGCGCGCGATCCCGCGGCCGTGCGGCGCACGATCGGCTTCGCGCTCCAGGAGGCGGGCCTGGCGAAGTACTCGACCGGCCGCGAGCACCTGCTGCTCATGGGTCGCCTGTACGGGCTCTCGCGCGCCGAGAGCCGGGCCCGCGCGAATGAGCTGCTCGAGCTCTTCCAGCTCGAGGAGGCGGCCGACCGGCTCGTGCGGACCTACTCGGGCGGCATGCGGCGCCGGATCGACCTGGCGTGCGGGCTCGTCCACCGACCGAAGCTGCTCTTCCTCGACGAGCCCACGACGGGCGTCGACCCCGCTTCGCGGGCGGCGCTCTGGTCGGAGCTCGGCCGGCTGCGCGAGTCGGGCGTCTCGCTCTTCCTGACAACGCACTACCTCGAGGAGGCCGACCGGCTGTGCGAGCGGCTGGCGATCGTCGACCGTGGCATCGTGGTCGCCGAGGGCACCCCGGACGAGCTCAAGGCGGGGATCGGCGCGGACGTGGTGACGGTGGCGGTCGACTCGTCCGAGGTGGTCGCCGCGAGGGCGGCGCTCGAGACGATCGGCCGGCTGCGATCGCCCGAGCCCGAGAGCGTCTCGATCGAGGCGGCCGACGGCGCCGGCGCCGTCGTCTCGGTCGTGGAGCGGCTCGGAGCGGCGGGCATCAGGCCGCGCACGGTGACGGTCGCCCGCCCGACCCTCGACGACGTCTTCCTGCTCCACACCGGCGCGACGATCGAGGGGCGCGAGGGCGAGGGTCAGGCCGAGAGCGGAGTGGCCGCATGAGCACCGGGGTCCTCGCGTCGGCCGTCCTCTGCCGGCGCGCCCTGCGCGAGATCCCGCGCGTGCCCGGCCGGATCGCGTTCCCGATGCTGATCCCGATCCTCCAGATGATCCTCTTCGCGGCGGTCTTCCAGAACTTCGGCCAGTACCGCACCGCCTCGTCGAGCAGCACGATCGAGTTCCTGGCGGCCGGGCAGGTGGCGCTGTCCGTGCTCGTCGGCGCGGGCGGGGCGGGGTTCCAGATGGTGCAGGACATCGACTCCGGGTTCTTCGACAAGCTGCGGGTCGCGCCGATCCCGCGGCTCTCGATCGTGGTCGGGCTGCTCGCGACCGACGCCGTGCGCCTGGCGACGCACGTCCTCGTCGTTACGTGCGTGGCACTCCTGATAGGCGCCAAGCTCGAGGCGGGATTCCCAGGCCTCCTCGTCATGATGCTGCTTGGGGGCTTCTTCGGCGCGATGTGGTCGGGGATCTCGCTGAACGTCGCCCTGCGGACGAAGAACGCCGAGATCACGGGCGCCTCGAACGTCTTCATCTTCCCGCTCTACTTCGCCTCGACGGCCTTCGTCCCGTACGACCTGCTGCCGTCGTGGCTTCAGACCCTGAACAAGGTGAACCCGGTGAGCTACCTCGTCGACGGGATGCGCGCGCTGATGCTCGAAGGCTGGCAGTGGGGCACGATCGGCGAGGCGTTCCTCGCGGCGGCCGCGGTCGGCGCGGTCACGCTGCCGCTCGCCGTGCAGGCGTTCCGGCGGTCCGTGCAGACGTGACGGCGCCGGCCGCTAGGCGGCGCGGCGAACGGTGCGGGCGCGGAGCTCGGCGATCTGCTCCGCGGGCACCGCGCGGCTGAAGTAGAAGCCCTGGCCGAGCATGCAGCCGTGCTCGACGAGGAACCGGCGCTGCGCCTCCGTCTCGACGCCCTCGGCCAGTGGCTCGAGGCCGAGGTTCCGAGCCAGCTGGACGATCGTCGCGACGAGCAACGAGACGCGCCTGTCCTCGGGTACAGCGGCGACGAATGACCGATCGATCTTGAGCGTCGTCACCCGCATCTGCGAGAGCCGCTCGAGCGACGAATGGCCGGTGCCGAAGTCGTCGATCGCAACCCGCAGGCCCCGCTCGTGGAGGTCGGCCATGATCGGCTCGAGGGTGCCCGGCCGGGCGATCGCGGCCGACTCGGTGATCTCGATCATGAGGCGGTCGGCAGGGATGCCCGACGCGCGGATCGCGGCGAGCACGCGCTTGATCTCGGCGGGGCGCCACATGAGCGCGGGCATGTTGACCGACGCGTAGAGGTCGACGCCGTTGCGGCGCCACTCCGCGACCTGGGCGCAGGCCGACTCCACGACCCAGTCCGAGATCGGGCCGATCAGCCCGGCGCGCTCGGCGAGCGGTACGAAGGAGTCCGGGCCGACGAGGCCGCGCTCGCCGTCGTTCCAGCGGATGAGCGCCTCGACACCGACCATGCGGCCCTCGTCGAGGGCCACGAGCGGCTGGTAGTGGAGCACGAGCTCGTCGCGCTCGAGCGCATGGCGCAGGCGGGCGACGGTTGCGAGCTGGTCGGCAGCGTCGAGGCTCGAGAAGATCGCCGGCCGCTGTGCCAGCCGCTCGGCCTGCTTCGCCCGGTACATCGCGATGTCGGCCCTCGACAGGAGCTCCTCGCCGCTTTCGGCGTCGGCCGGGTAGAGGCTCGCGCCGATGCTCGCGAACGTGTAGAGCTCGCCCGGCGTCAGGTTAACCGGCTCGCTCAGGGCGGCGCGGATGTTCTCGGCGACCCGCTCGGCGGCTTCGACCGCGCCCTCGGGATCGATGTCGGCGACGAGGACGAGGAACTCGTCGCCGCCGAGCCGGGCGACCACATCGGTCGCACGGACGGCTTCACGGAGCCGATCGGCGACGACGCGCAGGAGCTCGTCTCCGGTCGTGTGGCCGTGGCTGTCGTTCACAAGCTTGAAGTCGTCGAGGTCGACGAAGAGGACTGCGACCGCCCTGTTGCCGCGCTGGGCCCGCGCGATCGCGTGCTCGAGATGTTCCTGGAAGAGCAGGCGGTTGGGCAGGTCGGTGAGGGCGTCGTGATAGGCAAGGTGGGCGAGCCGTGCCTGCGCCGCGATCAGCTCAGCGGCGGAGCGGCGGCGATCGGTCACGTCGGCGACGATCCCGTCGACCAGGCGGCGGCCGCCCTCGGTCCGGGGCCGCGCGCGCTCCCACACCCAGCGGGTGACGCCGTCGAAGCCCACCAGCCGGTACTCGAGCTCGCCCGGCTCGCCGTCCTTCAGAGCGTCGCAGAACTCCTCGTACGCGGGCCGGTCGCCGGGATGGACGGCCGCCTCCCAGGCATCCTCCTCGTCGACGCCCTCCGGGATGGGGCCGACGAGGCTCGTGACCCCCGCACCGATGAACTCGTTGCAGCGATAGGCGCCGTCGTCGAACCACTCCATCTCGTAGATGTGGACCGCGGCCGCGCCGGCGACGCGGCGGAGGACGTCGATCGTGTCGCTGCGTGGTTCGTCTGCGGGCATCTGCCCGATTCATCGGCTAATCGGGGCTCGTGCTAGAGGGCACGAATCTTCGCCCCGCGAGATCAACGCCGAACAGGTCGCGCAGGACCGCGGTTCGATCTGCCTCGCTTTCCAGCTCGCGCTCGCTGCGACCGTGGTTCGTGGTGGTGATCAGCCGCATGCCGGCGAGGCTCACGCGGCCATCCTCGGTCGCACGGCTGCACATCGGCGCCTGGAGGAAGTGGGAGCCCGGCGACGTCTGCTGGAGCACGCACATCTCGGCAAACTCGTCCATCCGCCGCGGCTCGAGCGCGAACGCGTATTGAGGTACGCCGTTCTCGTGGAGCGCCATTCGCCCGTCGGGGCCGCTCGTCACGCGGTACGTGTTGCCGTCGCGGGCCTGGTCTCCGTCGTCATCGAGGCGGAGCGGGCGCGTGAAGCTCGCGCCGAAGCCAACGTCGGCGAGCCATTGCCGGTCGAGGTCGACCCGGAGGGTCAGGTGGGCGAAGTCGGGGGACGGCGGATCGCTCAGAACGACCGCCGCCGAGTATCGGGTCACGGCGAAGCCCAGCGCCTCGAGCAGGAGCGCGAAGAGCCCGTTCAGCTCGTAGCACCAGCCGCCCCGGCGGCGGGTGACGACCTTGTCGAAGACGTGCTCCGGGTCGAGGACGTTCGCGACGCCGAGGTGGATGTCGAGGTTCTCGAACGGCACCGCCAGCATGTGGGCGCGGTGCAGCTCCGACAGCGTGCGCTCGCTCGGCTCACGCGACCCGACGTAGGAGATGCGCTCGAGATACGCGTCGACGTCCACCGGCGGCAGGGTACCGCTCGGGCGTACCACCGTGGCGGGCCCGAAACGGGCGCGGCACGGGCCCCACGAGCGTTCACCCACCAGGCAACGGGGTCTGACCCCGGCGCGTCGCCGTGCGTGGATTGGCGCGGTGGTGTGACGGTGTGGCGTGATTCGTTGCGACTCGGCGGCTTAGGGTCGCCGGATGGCTCGGCCACCTCGTCCGTTGATCGCCGGCGGCGTCTACCACGTGTTCAACCGTGGGGTGGCGCGCCTGCCGATCTTCGTCGACACGCGCGACCGCGTTCGGTTCCTCGACGGTCTCGCCGAAGTGGTCGACCGGGGGTCGTGGTCATGCCTCGCGTACTGCCTGATGGGGAACCACTTCCACCTGCTCGTCCGCACTCCCGGCCCCGATCTCGACCGCGGCATGCAACGCCTCCAGGGCCTCTACGCTCAGTCGTTCAACCGCCGCCACGACCGCGAGGGCCACCTGTTCCATCGCCGGTACGGCACGACCGTGCTCGACGATGACGACCTGATCCGGTACGTGACGCGGTACATCGTCCAGAACCCCGTCGCTGCCGGTCTGTGCAGGACGCCCGGTGATTGGCCGTGGTCGAGCCACCGCGCGACGCTCGGAAGCGTCGCCGAGCCGCGATACCTGGCCGCCGAGGGGCTGCTTCGCCTCTTCGGCGGCCGGACCGCCTATCGCGAGTACGTCGACCCGGGGATCACGCGACCGCCTGTACCGACTTTGGCTCCAGGGCCAGCTTCAGCACCTCATCGATCGACATGACCGGGTGGAACGACATCGCCTCACGCACGTCCTCGGGCACCTCGTCGAGGTCGCCGCGGTTTCGCTCGGGCAGGATGACGTCGGTCAGGCCGGCCGCGTGGGCCGCCAGCACCTTCTGCTTCAGCCCTCCGATCGGGAGCACGCGACCCTGCAGGGTCACCTCGCCGGTCATCCCGACGGTGTGCTTCACCGGCCGCCCCGTGAGGAGCGACGCGATCGCGGTCGTCATCGCGATGCCCGCCGACGGGCCGTCCTTCGGGATGGCCCCCGCCGGCACGTGCAGGTGGAACTCCTTGCCGTCGAACGCAGACGACGGGTCGACGCCGAGCTCGGCCGCATGCGACCGCACGTACGACAGCGCGATCCTGGCCGACTCCTTCATGACGTCGCCGAGCTGACCGGTCAGGAGCAGCTCCTGCGCGCCGGGCATCGACGTCGCCTCGATGAAGAGGACGTCGCCACCGGCGCCCGTGACGGCGAGGCCGGTCGAGACTCCCGGAACCGCCGTGCGAACCGCCGACTCCTGGAAGAACTTCTGCCGGCCGAGCGCAGACCGGGCCCGGTCGAGATCCACGACGACCGGAGGCACAGCCGCCTCGGACGCGATCTCGGTCGCCGTCTTTCGCAGCACGGTGCCGAGCTCCCGCTCGAGCTGGCGGACGCCCGCCTCGCGCGTGTACTCGGTGATGACCATCCGCAGGACGTCGTCGGCCACCTCGACCTCCTCGGGCCGAAGGCCGTTTCGCTCCACCTGCCGCGGCCACAGGTAGCCGCGCGCAATCGCCACCTTCTCCTCGGTCGTGTAGCCGTCGAACCGGATGACCTCCATCCGGTCGAGCAGCGGCCCGGGGATCGTCTCGGCCACGTTGCCGGTCGCGATGAAGAGGACGTGCGACAGGTCGAGCTCGACGTCCAGGTAGTGGTCGCGGAACGAGTGGTTCTGGGCCGGGTCGAGCACCTCGAGCAGGGCCGACGACGGGTCGCCGCGCCAGTCGGCGCCGACCTTGTCGACCTCGTCGAGCATGATCACCGGGTTCATCGTGCCCGCATCGCGCAGCGCGCGCACCAGCCGCCCCGGCAGGGCGCCGATGTACGTGCGCCGGTGGCCGCGGATCTCGGCCTCGTCGCGAACGCCGCCGAGCGACATGCGGACGAACTCCCGCCCGGTCGCGCGCGCGATCGACTCGCCGATCGAGGTCTTGCCGGTGCCCGGCGGGCCGATCAGCGTCAGGATGACGCCCGAGCGGCGGTCGTCGGGGACGCCCCGCTCGGCGCGCAGCTTGCGCACGGCCAGATACTCGGTGATCCGCTCCTTCACGTCCTCGAGGCCCGCGTGGTCGGCGTCGAGCACCTCACGCGCGTGCACCGGATCGAGCCGCTCCTCGGAGCGCTTCGACCACGGCACGGCGATCAGCCAGTCGAGGTAGGTACGGATCATCGACGACTCGCCGGACTGGTCGCCCATCCGCTCCAGCCGGCCGAGCTCGCGCTCGGCCTGCTCGCGCACGGCGTCGGGCATCCCGGCGTCGGCGATCTTGGTGCGGTACTCCTCGGCGACCGAGGCGTCGTCCTCGCCCAGCTCCTTGCGGATGGAGTCCATCTGGCGCCGCAGCAGATACTCGCGCTGCTGCTTCTGCGCGCCGGACTCGACGTCCTCGCGGATGCGCTTTCGGATCTGGAGCTCGGCCAGCCGGCCGCGCTGGAGGTCGAGGGCCAGCGTCAGCCGTTCGACGACGTCGACGGTCTGAAGCAGCTCGACCTTCTGCTCGTAGGTGAGATCGGGCGCGTAGCCGGACGTGTCGGCAAGTGCGCCGGGCTCGGTGATCGAGCGGACGAAGGCCGACACGCGGCCGTCGTCGCCGCGCAGCTCGAGGATCTCCTCGACGGTGGCGCGGTACTCGCTCTCCAGCTCGCGCGTCTTGGACGGCGGCGGAATCTCGTCGGGGCGCTCCTCGACGTCGACCCACAGGCGCCCCTGCGGATCGGACTGGGCGGCGCCGGCAACGCCGCGATGCAGGGCCGAGAGCTGGACGGCCCGGATGCGGCCGGGCAGTCGCATCCGCTCGCCCACCTCGGCGACGACGCCGACCGTGGCGTAGTCGCTCTCGTGACGCGGGACGAGCAGCACCTGTGTCTCGTCCCCTGGATCGACCGGCAGGGTCACTTCCATGCCGGGGAAGACGACGGTGTCTTCGAGGGGTATCAGGAGAAGTCTTGGCATGACCGGAGCATAGCGGAAATAGTTGAGGTTGTGAAACATCCACTCTCTCCATTATGATGGTTCACATGGATGACACCTGGGAGCTCCTGATGGATCTGGTGATGGCCGAACGCACCCGAATTCCCCAGATTGCGGCCGAATTCCAGCTCTCGCCGCCACAGGCGCACGCCCTTCGGATGCTCGAGCCCGAGCAGCCGCTGCCGATGGGGCGGCTGGCCTGCGCGCTCGGATGCGACGCGTCGAACGTCACCGGCATCGTCGACCGGCTGGAGCAGCGCGGCCTCATCGAGCGGCGCCCGTCCGACCGTGACCGGCGTGTGAAAGTGCTCGTCGTGACGTCGCAGGGGGCGCAGGTGCGAAAGGCGCTCATGATCCGGCTCAGCGAGCCACCGCAGTCCATCGCAGCGCTGTCCCCGGCCGATCGCAGGCGGCTCGCCGGGCTCCTGCGCCGGGCGCTCAGCCGAGCAGCCGCCGCACCAGCGCGATGATCTGATCCGCGGGCGCGTGCTCGGCCGCGAAGCGAAGCGCCGTTGCCGCGAGCCCGTTCAGCCGTCCGGCCGCCTCGGCGTCGTCGATCGCGCGCATGAGCCCGGCGCGGGCCGCGTCCGCCAGCCGCTCGTCGGTGATGTCGTGCGTCCGGCGGAAGGCCTCAAGCCGTGCGTCGCTGGCGAAGGCCAGCACGAGGTCCTCCCGCGAGACGTGGAGCTCGCACGCGGCGCCCGCCAGCGCCGAGAGCGCGACCCGGTTCTCGACGTCGGTCAGCCCGTGCGTGTCGCGCCACGGGTACGGCGCACACGGGTCGGCCACCGCGGCCGGGGCGTAGTCGAGGCCGCCGGCCGCCAGCTCGACGCCGAGAACCAGGACGACCGCCACGACCGCGACCGCCGGCAGGCGAAGGGCGTTCATACGCCCTCCTTCCGGCCTCGGGCGACAAGCAGCGGGATGAGCGCCGCAAACGCCAGCCCCGCCGCGACGAAGAACGAGCGCGAGAACGCGTGGGTCGCGGCCCGTCGTGCCTGGTCCGTGAGCGCCGCCTCGAGCCGCGCGTACTCGAGCTGGTCCCCGGGGCTCGGATGCTGCGCCTCGAAGACCGGCCCGAGGTCGGGCAGGCTCGTCCCGCTCTGCGCCAGCGCGCCGGCGACCGCCTGACCGAGGTCGAGCTTGGCCGGGATCGAGAGGTTCGAGTCGATGATGACCGCGGCGCCGGCTCGCTCGGCCGCGACCTCCTGCGAATCGAGGTCGGCGGTGAAGAGCGGCGTCAGGATGAGGAGGCCGAGCACGACGCCGCCGTGCCTGAAGGCCACCGTCCACGCGCCGTGAAGGCCGTCGGGTGCGAGGCCGCCGAGCGCAGCGACCGTGAGCGGGCCGAGCGTGAGCGCGAGGCCGCACCCGATCAGCACCTGCGGCGCGACCGTCCACACCACCTCCGAATCCGGCAGGATCGCCAGGCCGGCGAGCCCGCCGCCCACCAGGATCACGCCCGACAGCGCGATCCCGCCGAGCGCAAACCGCGAGGCCGCCGACGCCAGGATGGCGGCCGCCGGCATCACCGAGACGGCGGCCGCCGCCGCGATCGGATCCATCCCCCAGCCGTCGACGAGCATGAGGACGAGCAGGAAGAGCGCCGCCGTGAGCGCCGCCGAGACGAGCGCGAGGGAGAGGTTCGGGGCGAGCCGCAGCCTGTCCGTGGAGGGGCGCGGCACGACCGGCACTCGCCACGCCGAGAGCACCGGAACGAGGACGGCGATCGCGATCGGCACCTGGACGGCGAACACCGCCCGCCACGAGAGCGCCTGGGTCAGGACTCCGCCGATTGCCGGGCCGACGGCCGCACCCACGGCGGCGGCAGCGACCCACAACCTGACGCCGCGCTCCGGCGACCTCGCCACCGCCGGCAGCAGCTCGAGGGCGGCACAGACGACCGCCGCGCCGCTCACGGCCTGCACGCACCGCGCCGCGATGACCGTCTCGAGGCTGCCCGCCGCCGCAGCCGCCGCCGAGGCGACGGCGAAGACGACCAGGCCCGCCGCCTCGATCCGGACGGGCCCGAACCGGCGCGCGACGATCGCGGCGGGCACCGCCGCCAGCGCCAGCACGAGGTTGAAGGCCGTGATGACCCACGAGATCCCGGTGACCGTGGCGTCGAGGTCCGTGAGCATGTCCGGCAGCGCGAGCACCACGACCGACGCGTCGGCCAGCACCATCCCGACCGCCACGGCGAGGCCGATCTCCGCCCACACCGGGCGGCGCGGCTCGATCACGAAAGCCGGGACAACCTCAATCGCCATGGACGGGCGCCGGCTCCGCGGACCGCAAGCGGTTCCCGGGCCAGCCGGCCGCCTCCCCGAACAGCGCGACGAGCGCCGGGACGAGGAGCGGGCGGACGATGAACGTCTCGATGAGGATGCCTGAGGCCATGGCGAATGCGAACTCCCGGAACGCGCGAACCTGGATGATCGCAAGAAGTGCGAAGCTGAGCGCAAGTGTGATGCCCGCGGTGCGGATCGCGCCCGCCGCCTGGGGCGCAGCCTCCGCCAGGGCCTCGCGCACCGGACGGACGCGCGCCTCCTGCCACACCCGCCCCGCGATGAACACGTTGTAGTCGGAGCCGAGCGAGACCAGCAGCACGGCCGCGGCGAACGGCACGTAGTACGTGATTTCCCCATATCCCAGGAACGTCTGGAAGACCCAGACCGTGATCCCCATGGCCGCCGCGACGCTGAGCACGCTCGCGAGCACGAGCAGGACGGGCGCCACCAGAGCGCGCAGGTAGAGCGCGAGCATGACCAGATTCACGAGCAGGACGACGATCGCGACCCGAACCATGTCGCTCCGCATTGCCGAGATCGTGTCGTCGGCGAGCGCCGTGTCGCCGGTGACCGAGACGCGGGCACCGGCAAGCCCGGCCGACCGGGCCAGCCCCGGCAGGTGGTCGCGAAGGTGGCTCACGGCGCTGATCGCCGCGGCACCGTGCGGGTCGGCGTCGAACGCGACGATGTAGCGGGCGGCATCGCCCTGCCGAAACGCGGTCACGTCCGTCCGCTCGAGCTGCTCTGCCGGGCCGGCCACGGCCGCGACGCCCGGCTGGCGGCGGATGGCCGCCTCGAGCCGGGTGAGCGCCGGCCCGTCGGCGGTGCCGACGCCCTCGACGAGCACCTCGGTCGGGGCGAGCATCCCGGGCGCGAACGCCCGCGAGACAGCGTCGGCCGCCTGCCGCTCCTGGGCGTCGGCCGGAAGGCCGTGGATCGACGTGAACCCGACCCGGATGTTCGGGAGCTGCCACGCGGCGGCCGCGAGCACGGCCACACATGCCGCCGCGACGACGAAGCCGAGCGAAGGGCGGGCCTGGAGGCGCGCGAGCCGCGACGGCAGGTGCCTGCCCTCCGTCTCGGTCGGAAGGTCATCCCCCGCCGGGAGGCTCGGCCAGTAGAGCGCCCGCCCGAAGGCCGCCATCGCCGCCGGGACGAGCGTGATCGCGGCGGCCAGGGCGACGAGCACCGAGACGGCGAGCCCCGGGCCGACCGCGCGGAAGAAGCCGAGCTGTGCCACTTGGAGGGACGCGAGGCTGGCCGCGAGGATCGCGCCGCCGGCGACGACGATCGGCGTGATCTGGGCCGTCGCCGCCCGTGCCGCAGGAAGGCGCGGCGTGCCCTCGAGGATGAGCGTCCGCATCGTGGACGCGTAGAAGATGGTGTAGTCGGTCACGATCCCGAGGACGAGCGCGACCATGAGCGGCTTCAGGATGTCGGGCACCGTGAGCCCGGTCGCCTCGCTGAGGCGCTCGGTGGCGCGAAGCGCCATCAGGTAGGCGATACCGACCGTCGCGAGCGTCAGCGCCGGCGCGCCGAGCGACCGGAACTTGAGCCCCACGACCAGCGCCACCATGAGGATCGTGGCCGCCTCGACGTACGGCAGCGCGTCCTCGACGATCGTCCCCTCGTGCAGCTGTGCCGGGAGGATGCCGGTGCGGCCGACGACCGGCGCGCCGGCCCGGCGGGCATCGGCCATGTAGCGGTCGACGGCCTCGACGCGCGCCGAGAGCGACATTGCCGGCCGGAACTCGAAGTAGCTGATGACCGCGGTGGACGACTCCCGCGAGCCGGGCACCGCCCCGGCGGTGTTCGTCACCGGCAGGACGAGGAACGACGGATCACCTCCGCCGGCGGGCCGGTCGATCGCGAGCGCCTGGCCGATCGCGCGCCGCTGCTCCTCCACCGAGACGCCGCGCGGATCGCGCTCGACGACCGACGTCTCCGCAGCGAACGGCACGTCGAAGGCGCGGGCCGCGCGCTGCGCCGCCTCGAGCGCGGGCGCGTGCTTGGGGACGAGCGAGATCAGGTCGCCCGGCTCGGACGTCGGCGCCGCCACGTTCACGGCGACGAAGACGGCGCCGGCGGCCCAGGCCGCGAGAATCGGCCAGCGCAGCGCGACGACCAGCCGGGCATACGCCGCGGCTGCGCGACTCGTGCTGGTGGGCGCTGCCTCCCCGCTCACGGGGGAGTCATGCCCGGGGTCGCCGGTTCGCAACCGGCGCCGCGCTCAGGCTGCGCCGTCGGGCCAGATGGCCGCGACCATGCGCTCCGGCCAATTCTTGGGGATCGGACGGCCGGCGAGGGTGCGGTAGAGGTAGGAGCCGATCAGCATCTCGATCATCGTCTCGGGATCGGCGCTCGCCTGGATCAGGCCCTGGTCGCGCGCCAGCTTGAGCACCGCCTCCATCTGGTGCCTGGTCGGGTGGATGACCCGCTGGCGGAACGACTCGAGGATCTCGGGGTGCTCCCGCC
The DNA here is from genome assembly GCA_963709425.1 of uncultured Actinomycetes bacterium. Classification (GTDB taxonomy): domain Bacteria; phylum Actinomycetota; class Thermoleophilia; order Gaiellales; family JAICJC01; genus JAICJC01. The sequence goes on from CAVPWG010000004.1 coordinate 944,626, forward strand.
GCTGGAGGTAGAGCGACGCGGCGATCCCCAATCCGTCGTTCGGCCCGACGCATTCGTGGAAGCTGCGCAGGAGCTGGGTCAGGGTCGAACGGGGGTCGGGGCACGTTCCCGGCTCTTTGGCCTCGGTCATCGCGCAGACCGCCGCGGTCACCATCTCGGCCTTCGTCGGGTAGCGGCGATACACCGTCGCCCGGGTGACGCCGGCCTCGGCGGCCACCGCCTCGATGGAGGTGCGGTCGTAGCCCTCACGGCTCAGCAGCCGCAGGGTGGCCGCGATGATCTCGCGGTCTGCGATCTCGTTGCGCGGCCGGCCCGGTGGCCGACCCAGCGGTGACGGTTCGGTGATTGCCATCTTCTCCTCATTATGATACACCACAGATCTGTATCGAAACTCGATTGGAGATTTCACCCTCATGCCACACACACAAGACCGCAAGGGGCTCGCGCTTCTCCTGCTCTGCGCAGTCCAGTTCATGGTGGTGCTCGACATCGCCATCGTCAACGTGGCGCTTCCCACGATCAAGACGGCTCTCAGCTTCGACGAGACCGACCTGTCGTGGGTCATCAACGCCTACACGCTGACTTTCGGCGGCCTGCTCATGCTGGGCGGCCGCAGCGCCGACCTGCTCGGCCGGCGGCGGATGTTCATCGCCGGCCTCGCGCTCTTCTCGGGCGCATCGCTCGTCTGCGGGCTCGCGACGTCCGAAGCGACGCTGATCGCCGCCCGGGCGATCCAGGGAGTCGGAGCGGCGATCATCTCGCCGGCCGCGCTCTCCATCCTGATGACGACCTTCGAAGAGGGCGCTGAGCGCAACAAGGCCCTCGGCATCTGGGGCGCCGTCGCCGGTACCGGAGGCGCCGCGGGCGTCCTCCTCGGCGGGATCCTCACCGACCAGCTGAACTGGTCGTGGATCTTCTACATCAACGTCCCCGTGGGCATCGCGGCAATCGCACTCGCGCCGCGCATCCTGCGCGAGAGCCGCGTCGAGCAGGGAAAGCGGGCGTTCGACCTCCTCGGAGCCACGCTCGTGACGGGCGGCCTCTCGCTGCTCGTGTACGCGTTGGTGCAGACCGTCGACCACTCGTGGACGTCGCCGCGCACCATCGCCATGTTCGTCGGATCCGCCGTGCTCCTGGCCGGGTTCGTCGCCACCGAGCGGCGAGCACAAGCTCCGCTCATGCCGCTGCGCCTCTTCCGCAACCGCTCGCTCGCGGGCGGGAACGTGGTCGGGCTCATGCTGGGAGCATCGATCTTCTCGATGTTCTTCCTGCTGACGCTGTACATGCAGCAGGTGCTGGGCTACTCGGCGCTCAAGACCGGCATCGGCTACCTGCTCGTGTCGGGCGTGATCATCGTCTCGGCCGGTGCGTCGCAGGCGCTCGTCACGAAGATCGGCGTGCGCACGGTGCTCGCGACCGGCATGGGCCTCACGGCCGTCGGTCTGGTGTACTTCAGCCAGGTCTCGGTCGGCGGCTCGTACCTGGTCGACCTCGCGCCGGGCTTCATCCTGACCGGCGTCGGGCTCGGCTTCTCGTTCGTGCCCGTCACGATCGCCGCACTCGTCGGCGTCCAATCGGCCGAGGCGGGAGTCGCCTCGGGCATCATCAACACGTCGCAGCAGGTGGGCGGCGCGCTGGGGACGGCGATCCTCTCGACCGTCGCCTTCACGCGGGCGGCCGACTACGCGACGAGCCACGCCGTCACACCGCAACTGCCGCTTCACGCGGCGGTCGACGGCTACTCGGCGGCGTTCCTGGTCGGGGCGATCATCGCCACGATCGGCGTGGTCGCCACGCTGACGATGGTGCCGGGCGGGCGCGCCGACGAGATCGCAGTCGGCGAGGCAACGGAGCCGGCCGCGGCGTGATCGAACCGTTCGGGCTCCATCTGCCCGTACGCATCCAATTCGGGGAGGGCGCCGCAAGCGCCCTCCCCGACGTGTTACAGGAGCTCGGGGCCCGGCGGCCGGTGGCGATCGCCGACGAGGCGGTCGCCGAGCTCGCGGGCCGGATCGAGGTGCTCGTGAAGCCGCCCGGCGAGCCCACCGCCGCGATGGTGGCCGCGACCGCCGAGCGGCTCGGCGACTTCGAGCCTGACGCGATCGTGGCGATCGGCGGCGGCTCGGCGATCGACGTCGCCAAGGGCGCGCGGGCGGCCCACGGCCAGGGCGCGCCGGCCGTCGAGCTCTACGCAGGCCGTATCGCGATCTCCGAGCCGCCGATCCCGCTGGTGGCGCTTCCGACCACGTCCGGCACCGGCTCGGAGGTCTCGGGCGGGTCGGTCGTGACAGATCCGGAAACCGGACGCAAGCTCGGCATCGCCTCGCCGCTCATGCGCGCGCAGCATGCCCTCGTCGACCCGCTCGCCACCCTCGGCCTGCCCCGCGCCGCAACGGTGCAGACCGGGGCCGACGCTCTGGCGCAGGCCATCGGTGGCGTCACGGTGCGAAACGGCAACCCGGGCTCCGTCGCGCTCGGCCTCGAGGCCTGCCGCCACGTCGCCGCCGGCTACGCCCGGGCCGTCGCCGACGGAGCGGACCGAGCGGCGCGCGCCGAGATGTCGCTCGGCAGCCTCCTGGCGGGCCTCTCGATGAACCTGTCTGACTGCGGCGCCGACCACGCCCTCGGCCACGCGATCGGGGCGGGGCTTCACCTGCCCCACGGCCTCGCCGTAGGCCTCGTCCTGGCCGAGACGCTCGACGTCTCGCGGGCCTCGTGCGCGGATCGGCTCGAGCGCGTCGCCGATGCGCTCGGCGAGCCGGACGACGGGTCGGCCGACGGCTCCCGGGCGGTGGCCGCCGTGCACCGGCTGCTGGCGGCGGCCGGGTTCCCGACGTGCGCCGACGAGGGCATCGGCCCGGACCAGATCGAGGCGCTGGTCCCGGCGGCGGTCGAGGACTACTGCCTCACGGTCGACGCCCACGACTGGTCGGGGGCGGACGTCAGGGCGGCGTTCGGCGCGGCGGTCGCGCTCAGCGCCCGATGAGCACCTGCACGCGGCCGTCCTCGACGCGCACCCTGTGTGTCCGCACCGACTCGAGCGCCGGGCCGGTCAACGCCTCGCCGGTACGAAGGTTGAAGATCGAGCCGTGGCACGGGCACTCGACCTCGCCGTCGGTCAGGACGCCGTCGGAGAGCGGGCACTCCTCGTGCGTGCAGGTGTCGTCGAAGGCGTAGAGCCGGCCGCCGGCGCGGGCCACGGCGACCGGATCCTGCGGGTCGCCGACGACGACCATCGCCCCCTCGGCGAGATCGGAGTCGGCGCCCGCGTCCGTCCACTCCTCCATCAGTCGAGCCGGACGTGGAGCGCGGTCGGGGCGCGGAACTCCCAGCCGCTCAGCTCGACCTCGTGGTCAGGGTCGAGCCGAAGGCTCGGGAACCGGTCGAGCAGCATCTCGAGCGGCATGCGCACCTCGTACCGGGCCAGCGGCGCGCCGGCGCAGTGGTGCGCGCCGAGGCCGAACCCCGCGTGGGCGCCGCGCCGGTCGATGTCGTAGCGGTCGGCATCCGGCCAGTGGCGCTCGTCGCGGTTCGCCGACGCGAGCACCGCCGCGATCGCCTCGCCGGCCTCGAGCCGGACGCCCGAGAGGGTCACCGGACGGGTCACCTGGCGAGTTTGGGTCCCGACCGGCGAGAGCCACCTGAGCGCCTCCTCGACCGCCGGGCGGAGCAGGCCGCGGTCGGAACGCACGCGCGCCATCGTCTCCGGATGGGTCAGCAGGGCCCAGACGCAGATCCCGAGCGCGTGGCCCGGCTCCTGCATCCCGCCGAGCAGAATCAGCTTCAGGTTCGAGCGCACCTCGGCCCGCGTCGCGTCGGCCGCCAGCATGTGGGCGAGGACGCTCCCGTCGGGCTCGCGCTCGAGCCGGTCGAGCAGCGGATCGATCTGTGCGTCGATCTCGGCGCTCGTCGCGTCGGCGACCGCCTGCTTCTCGGGGTCCTGCTCGAAGTTGGCCCCGCCGGTCGCGAGATCGCCGAACCACCGCCGCAGCGTCTCGGCGTCGAGGTCGCCGAGCCCCATGACGGCGCCCAGCGCAAGCACGGACACCGGCTCGCAGTAGGCGCCCATCAGCTCCGCGCCCGGGCTGCCGGCCAGCGCGTCGAGGTGGCGGCGGGCGATCGGCTCAATCACCTCGGGCGCGTAAGCCTCGACCGCGCGCGGCCGCATCGGCGCATCCATCCCGGCGCGCATCCGCGCGTGGTCGGCGCCGTCGACCGTCAGGACGTTCCGGCCGAGCGTGCGGACGAGCGGCGACGCGTCCACCTCGGCCGTGAAGACGTCGGGATGGGTGGCGACGTGCTGGACGTCATCCCACCGGGTGACGAGGTGCAGGCCGACCGCCGGAACGAAGCACACGGGCTCCTCGTCGCGCAGGCGGGCGTAGATCCGGAAGGGGTCGGCCTCGAGCGCCTCCACGGTGATCGAGGCGCCGAGCTCAGAGGTGATGGGTGTACTCACGGAACTCCCAGTCGGTCGCCCAGCTCCGTGCGCGGGCCAGCTCGGCGTCCTTGTTCACGCGGAAGATGCGGATGAGCTCGGCGCCCATCGCGTTCGTGATGTACTCGTCCGCCTCGAGCGCCGCGAGCGCCCCCTCGAAGGTGTCGGGGAGCGGCGTCATGGACTCGACATCGGGATGCTCGTAGATCAGGCCCTCGATCGGCGCCGGCGGCTCGAGCTTGCGCCGGATCCCGTCGAGGCCGGCGAAGAGCGCGCCGGCCACGACCAGGTAGGCGTTGGCCGCGCCGTCGCCCACCCGGAACTCGACCCGCGTGGCGCCGCCTCGCTCCCGCGGAACGCGCGCCAGCGTCAGCCGGTTGTCGTGCCCCCACGAGACCAGCGTAGGGACGAGCGCCTCGGGGTGGATCCGGCGGTAGGCGTTGGTCGTCGGGTTGAAGAACGCCATCAGCGCCGGGCCATGTTCGAGGAGGCCGGCGATGAAGTGGTGCGCCACCTCCGAGATCCCCTCCGGGCCGGCCGGCATCGTTCATCAGCGTCGTCCCGTCGCCGTCGCACAGCGAGACATGCAGGTGAAAGCCGGAGCCCTCGTCGTCGTTCCAGGGCTTCCCGATGAACGTCGCCAGGAGCCCCTCGCGGGCGGCCAGGTCCTTGACCACCGACTTCAGGCGGAAGGCCCGGTCGGCCGCCTCGAGGGCCGGCGCGTGTCCGATGTTGATCTCGAACTGGCTTCGGCCGTACTCGTGGTTCGCGGCGATCGCGCCCAGCCCCATGTCGACGCACGCGTCGAGCATCGTCGACAGGACGCGGCGCGGGTCCGCCACCTGGCCGACGGTGTAGACGTGGCTGTCGTTCTCGACGTAGCGGCGGTAGCCGTTCGGCGCGGTCGGGTCGGGCTCGCACAGATAGAACTCGAGCTCGGGCCCGATCACCGGCTGCAGGCCGAGGTCGGCGTACTCGGCGACGGCCCGCCGGACCGTGCCGCGCGGGTCGACCTCGTAGGGCTCGCCGTCCATGCGGGTCAGGTCGGCGATGCACCACGCGGTGCCCGGCTCCCACGGAATCGGCACGAGCGTGTCGAGATCGGGCTTGCGCGAGGATGTCCTGGAAGCCGTGCTCGAACCCGGCCGTGACGACGTGGTGCAGGTCGACAGTCATGATCGCCTCGCAGAACCCGCCGCCGTCCTCGACGAGGTGGCGGAAGTACTCGATCGGGTAGTCCTTGCCGCGCGAGATGCCGTGCAGGTCGGGATAGGTCATGCGCACCGTGCGCACGCCTGCCTTCTCGAGGTCGGCGAGCCGGCTATCGGCCATGCGTCAATCCTTTCATGCCGCCGAAGCCCGAACAGGCATCGTCTTGAACGCGTTCGTGAAGTTGGTGCGGATCCGCTCGGCGGGGCCCGCCGCCTCGATCCCCCGCAAGCCGGGGCAGGAGCTCCTCGAACATGACCTTGACCTCGAGCTTGGCGAGGTGGGCGCCGAGGCAGAAGTGCGGCCCGCCGCGCCCGAAGCTCACGTGCTCGTTGGGGCGGCGGCCGACGTCGAACCGGTAGGGGTCGTCGAACACGAGCTCGTCGCGGTTCGCCGAGATGTACCAGACGACCACCTTGTCGCCCTCGCGAATCGTCTTCCCGCGCAGCTCGACGTCCCGGGTCGCGGTGCGGCGGAAGTGGAGCACCGGCGTCGCCCAGCGGATGATCTCGTCGACGGCGGTCGGCATCAGGGCCGGGTCGTCGCGCAGGCGCCGCAGCTCGTCGGGGTGCTCCATGAGCGCCTGCATCCCGTGGGCGATGGCCTGGCGGGTGGTCTCGTTACCGGCGACGACGAGCAGCAGGAACATCACGTCGAACTCGCGCGAGGTGAGCCGCTCGCCGTCGATCTCGGCCTCGACGAGCTTGGTCACCAGGTCGTCGCGCGGCTCGCCCCTGCGGGACTCGGCGATGCCGTGGCCGTAGCGCCAGAGCTCGACCGCGGCCGGGCTTCGGAACGGCAGGAGCCGGTAGCGCTCCGACTCGGGGTCCTCGTAGGAGATATCCGACATGGTGCGGTCGGTCGATCCGATCATGCGGTCACCCCAGTCGATCAGGAGCTGGTTGTCCTCGGGCGGCACGCCCAGGATGCGGCACAGCACCTGGATCGGGAGCGGCGCGGCGACGTGCTCGATGAAGTCGAACTCGCCCAGAGGCAGCGCCTCGTCGAGGATGGCGCGGGTCAGCTCCCGCAGCAGGGCCTCGTAGGCGGCCACCGCCCGCGGGGTGAAGCCGCGGTTCACGAGCCCGCGCAGGCGCGTGTGCCGGGGCGGGTCGGTGTCGATCATCGACTTGCGGGCCTCGATCGCATCGGGCTCGAGGTCCTCGAGCGCCGTCGCCCCGGTCTCCGACGAGTAGGTCTCGGTGTCCTTGTGGACCGCGACCACGTCGTCGTGGCGGGTGATCGCCCAGTAGCCCTTCCCGTGCGGCCAGTCGTACCAGCGCACCGGGTCGTTCCGGCGCAGCCAGTCGAACATCTCGAAGGGGACGCTCCGGGCGAACGCGTCGTTCTCGAAGTCGATGGCGGGCGCCGCTGTCGTCATCCGGTGGAGCCGTCGAGGATCTGGAGCATCTTGAGATCGCTCATGAAGTCGAGCGCGTAGTCACCGCCCTCGCGGCCGACGCCGGAGATGCCCATGCCGCCGAACGGGGCGGTGAGGTCGCGGACGAGGAAGGTGTTGACCCAGACCGTGCCGGCGCGGACGGCGCGGCCGACCCGCTCGGCCCGCTCGCGCGCCCCCGTGTAGACGATGCCGCTCAGGCCGTAGCGGGTGGAGTTGGCGAGTGCGACTGCCTCGTCCTCGGAGGCGAACGTCTGGAAGGTCAGCACGGGGCCGAACACCTCGCGCTGGACGATCTCGGAGTCGTTGGCCTTCGGCTCGACCAGGGTCGGCTCGTAGAAGAGCCCGCCGATCTCGGGCTGGGCGCCGCCGCGGACGATGCGGTCGCCGTTCGCCCGCGCCCGCTCGACGAAGCCCTCGACCCGGGCCAGGTGGTCGCGGTGGATGAGCGGCGAGACGGTCGTGCGGTCGTCGCGCGGGTCGCCGAGGACGTGCGCGTCGGTGTGGCCGTGGAAGCGCTCGAGGAAGTCGTCCTTGACCGACTCCTCGACGAGGAGGCGGGTGCCGGCGAGGCACACCTGCCCGGCGTCGTCGTACTGACCGGCCGCCTTGGCGGCGGCGGCCTCGATGTCGGCGTCGGCGAACACGACCAGCGGGCCCTTCCCTCCCAGCTCGGCCGTGAAGGGCACGATGTTGGCGGCGGCGGCCTGGCCGATCAGGCGCCCGGTCTCGGGCGAGCCGGTGAAGCTCACCCGGCGGACGCGGGGGTGCGCGACGAGGGCGGCGCCGGCCTCCTCGCCGATCCCCTGGACGACGTTGAAGACGCCCGCGGGAAAGCCGGCCTCGGCGGTGAGGTCGGCGAGGATCGAGCACGAGAGCGGCGACCATTCAGCGGGCTTCAGCACCACGGTGCAGCCGGCCGCGAGCGCGGGCGCCGTCTTCCAGGTCGAGAGCATGAAGGGCGCGTTCCAGGGCGTGATGACCGCGGCCGGGCCGGCGGGCATGCGCACGACCCGGTTCTCGGTCGAGTTGCTCGACCAGTGCCGCTCCTCGTATGCCTGGGCCAGGTCGGCGTAGCTTCGGTAGTTGCGCGCGCCGCGGGCGATGACGCGGGCTCGGAGCGAGCGCTCGAGCATCGCCATGTCGAGGCACTCGACGGTCGCGAGCCGCTCGATGTTGGCGTCGATCAGGTCGGCGAGCCGGCGCAGATACGGGCCGCGGCCGGCCGGCCCGAGCGCGGCCCACGCCGGGAAGGCGTCGGCGGCTGCGGCGACGGCCATGTCGACCTCCGCCGCACCGGCCCGCGCCACCTCCGCGAGCACGCTCTCGTCGATGGGCGAGCGATCCTCGAACCGCTCCTCGCTCGCCACCCTGCGCCCGCCGATCCAGTGGTCGGGCGAGACGGCGATCCCGGCAACCGTGCTCACGCCGGTCCACCGGGGTCAGACCCCGCATCGAAACGGTCACAGAACCCGCGCGCAAAAAGTTCAGGGACTGTCCCCACCCTAGACCTCACGCACCGTCTCGAGGTCGTCGACCGTGTAGGCGAATGTGAAGCGGAATCCGGGGCCGACCCGGATCGGGGCCAGGGCGGCGTGCTCCTCGCCGGGGGCGTCGTGGAGTTCGAGTGCCGCCGGCCCCTCGTGGATCGTCGAGATCGAGCGGTCGCGGCTGCGGGCGCGCACCAGCTCGTTCACGGCCGGGTCGTCGTGGCGGCCGGCGGCGAGGCGGGGGAAGTGGCGCCGGTTCACGAGCGGCGGGTCGTTGTGCTTCGGCCCCGACTCCGAGACGCGCTCGGGCGTGACCGTGCCCCGGGCGAGCAGCCGGCCGTGCGCCGAGCACACGCCGGCGAACGTCCTCCCCTCGGCCCGGCAGTCGAGGCCGAACGCGCGCGTCATCTCGATCTGCGCCAGCTTCTTGGGGAAGCCCTGGATCCACCCGCGAGCGAGGGCGAAGTCGGTGTCGACCCAGATGTACGGGCAGGTCGTCACGTGCTCGCCGTCGAGGAGCGCGTTCACGACGACGAAGAACTCCTTGTACTGCCCGCGCGCCGGATCGACCAGCTCCTCGCCCGAGTCCGAGCAGGACTGCCAGTCGACGAAGAGTGCGGCGCACCGGCCGGGGTCTTCTGCGTACGGCTCGAGGCCGGGCGGCAGCACCGCAGCGACCGCCGCGGGCTCGGCCCAGTAGTCGATCACCAGGAAGTCGCCGACGTAGTGCCACGGCGGGGCCGGCACGAGCGACGCCGTCCCGCCCGGCGAAAGCGGCAGCGAGAACCCCCGCGGGCTACTCATGCAGGAACTGCTCCACCAGCGATTCGGCGAACGACTTGTCGGCCAGCTTGTACGCCAGCGCCGTCATCCGCCACGAGTCCGAGAGATAGAAGCGCTCGTACAGCTCGCCGCGGCCGCCGAGGTCGGAGCCGATGTAGTCCCACGCCAGCCGGAAGAGCCGGATGCGCCGCTCGGCGTCGGCCCCGCCCGCCTGGTAGTACGTGGCGATGTCGTCGGCCAGCGGGCCCTGCATGTCGGCGATGGACGGCGTGCACATGAAGCCGCCGCCGCCGATCAGCTGCAGCAGCTCGTTGCAGTACGGCAGCCACTTCGGCATCTGGCCGCGCAGCGCGAGAAACGGGCGGTCGTCGGGGTACCAGACCCCGCCCTCGTCGAGGAACGACCCCGCCTCGGCCGACACCAGCGCCGACCGCGTCAGCTCGACCATGTTCCACATCTGCCCGAGCTTCTCCTGGATGTGGTCGAACCGCCCCACACCGGTCGTGTTGGCGATCAGGTGCCCGAGGCCGAACGCGAACGACAGCTTCACGTGGGCCCGGGTGAACGCCTGGTGCATGATGTGGCCGCGCCAGCCGGTGTCGGAGATGACCTCGGAGTAGCCGACCGTGTCGCCGTCGAGGAACACGCGGTCCTTCGGCACCTCGACGTCGTCGAAGATCGCGACCGCGTCCATCTCGTCGAAGCGCGACGAGAGCGGGTAGTCGAACGGGTCGCGCTGCTTCGAGTACGAGTCGCGGCAGATGAACTTGAGCCCGGGAGTGCCCATCGGGATCGCGAACGACAGGGCGTAGCGGCCGTCCTGCGGGCGGATGTCCGAGCCCGGGTAGATCGTGAGCTCGTCCGCGTACGGCGCAAGCGTCGCCAGCATCCGCGCGCCGCGCACGGTGATGTGGCTCTCGGTCTCGCCGATCTTGTGCAGCGCCACCTCGCCGGCCGCCTGCTCGGCCTCGGGCTTCGTGCGGTCGACCTGGGGGTTCATGATCGAGTGCGTCGTCGAGAGGTCGCGGTCGCGCATCTCGCGCTGGTAGGCGACGATGTTGGCCGCGCCCGGCGTCGTTCCCGCGCCGCGCCCACACGTCGGAGCGCCCCGCGAAGCACGCGAACGTGACGTTCAGGTAGTCGGGCGTCCGCCCCATCAGCCCGGCGGTCAGCGCCGCCGTCAGCTCGACCGCCCGCCGGCGGCGCTCGAGGTCGTCCTTCGAGCGCGGGATCAGGTGGGTGACGTTCACGAGCGCGCCGGTGTCGGGCGCCGGCGCGAGCATCTCGTCGGCGTGCTCGTGCTGGAGGTCGTAGACCCGCGCCATCGTCCGCGCGGCCGCCTCGAGCGCCGGATGCTCGAGCGGGTGGGTGATCTTCTCGCCGTTCAGCCAGATCTCGCGGGCGTCGCCGCGCAGCCCGTCGAGGAACTGCTCGCCGGTGCGGGCCGCCACGGTCTCTTCGGTCGTCGCCATCAGGTGTGCACCTCCAGGGGAGGGAGCTTCTCGCCCAGCATCTCGAGGCTGTCACGCTCGTAGCGGACGGCCTGGTCGTCGAAGCGGAAGTAGGAGCGCGGGGGCAGCGGCCCCCAGGTGTTGGACGAGAAGCGGTCGTCGGGCCAGTGCCGCGGCTCGTGGTCGGGCTCGAGCTGCTCCATGTCGACGTAGCACTCGACGAGCAGCGGCTCCTCGGTGATCCGGACGTAGCCGCAGATGTTCTGCGCGATGCCGTGCCGGAGCGGCCCCCATGCGAGCCAGCGGCCGTGCTGGGCGACGTTGTCGAAGAGGCTCCGCAGCGTGCCGAAATCGTAGTAGTCGAATGCGAGATGGTGGAAGTGCGGCACCGATCCCTGCACCAGCGCCATCTGGTGGTGCTCGGCGTTCACGTGGAACCAGATGCCGGCATCGCCGAGGTAGTCGGCGATCTCCATCCCGAGCACATCGGTGTGGAACCGGGTCGTCGCCGCCAGGTCGGCGGTGAGCCGGTTGATGTGGCCCAGCTTGCGGGGCCGAAGGCCGGCGAGGGAGGACGTCTGCCGCGCGATCGCGGGCCGGTGATCGCCGTCGTCGCGATGGGCCACGATGTGGTGCTCGAAGCCCTCCGGGTCGCGGACGACCAGCGTCGAGCCCTCGTCCTCCCAATTGGCATCGGCCGTCACGGCCAGGTGCGCGCGGGCCTCGTCCAGCGAGCACGACCGCCGCAGCTGCCAGGCCGTGTGGGCGTGACCGGGCGGCTCCCCGCGCACGAGCTCGAGCGAGTACGGCTCGTAGTCGCACGCCAGCGTGGCCCGGTCCTCGCCCTGCTCGCGCACGTCGAGCCCGAACTGCACCGCATAGCGCGCCGCCGCCGCGCGCGGGTCGGCCACGTTCAGGCACACGTGGTCGATCTTCAGGAGCTTCAGCACGAGATTGGATACAATATCCGACCATCCAAAGCTCGTCAAGGGACGGTCTTGACGGACCTCCCGGGGTGAATACTGTATCCACTCTCGGTCGCTCGACCGGCACACCCGCACGCCACGGAAAGGGAGGATGCATATGGCCAGCGATGCACCGGCCGCCCAGGCGCAGCTCGGCGAGAAGAACCTCTCCACGATCCACGCCGTCGCGCAGGCGCTCGCCATCGGCCCGATGTTCTCGACCGCGATCGTCCTGGGGCTCGTCTCGAGCCCGGCCACCGGAGCGGCCTGGAACACGCCGCTGGCGGTGCTCCTCGCCGGCCTCGGTGTGCTCTCGATCGGCTACGTCGTGGCGCTTTGCGCCCGCAGGTTCGCGGGCGCCGGAGCCGTGTACGAGTACCTCACCCAGGGCGCTCATCCGAGCGTCGGCATCTTCACGGCGGGCCTGTTCTTCGTCGGCACGCTCTTCCTCGGCGGGGGCGGCATCTATCTCGGCCTCGGGATTCTGGCGAACGGGTTCTGGGCCGCCCACATCGGCGACGCCTCCAACGCGCCGGCCTGGTGGGTGTTCGGTACGGTCGCGCTCGCGATCGTGCTCGTCATGAACTATCTGGGCGTGCGACTCGCCCTTCGGGCCATGTTGACCTTCGCCGCGTGCTCCTTCATCCCCATGCTGTTTCTCGCGGTCGTGATCATCGCGAAGGGCGGCGACAGCGGCAATTCGTTGACCGTCTTCAACCCCGGCGAGACCTCGCTCCTCGGCGTCACAGGCGGCGGCGTCCTCGGCGGCATCCTGATCGGAATCCTGCTCTTCGTCGGCTTCGAGGCCGCGGCCTCGATCGGGGAGGAGTCGAACGACCCGCACAACTCGATCCCCCGCGCCGTGCTCGGCACGATCGCGGCGTCGGCGGCCTTCTACGTCGTCATGTCCTACGCCATCGCAATCGGCTACGGCAAGTCGGCCGTCGACGCGGGCAAGTGGATCTCCGACCCGGCCTACCTCGACACGATGGCGACCCGCTACGTCGGCTCGTGGCTCGCGACGATCATCGACCTCGTCGTCATCCTCGACGCCCTGGGCCTCGCGCTCGCCATCTGCGTGACCATCGGCCGCGGCTACTTCGCCCTCGGGCGCGACGGCCTCCTTCCATCGTTCTCGCCAAGACGTCCCGCTACGAGACGCCCTGGGTCGGCAGCCTGGTCGTGTGCGTCGGCTGGGGCTTCCTGGTCTTCGTCGCCACGAGCACGGGCTGGATGGACAAGTTCGTCCCGATCTTCGGCACAAAGGAGTTCTCGGCGTTCATCGTCTCCGCCACCGCCGGCTCGTTTGCGATCGAGCTGGTCTACCTGATCCTGGCGATTGCAGCGATCCGGCTCGTGATGCAGAGCCAGGGGGTGTGGTGGCAGTACATCGTCGTGCTGATCGCGATCGCTACCCCACTCCTGGGCTTCTACGGCGCGCTCAACCCCGACCCGCACAACGGCGACAACCCCAACTGGCTTGCGCTGTACTGGGCGCTCGCAGTCGTGGTCATCGCGGCGGTGTGGTTCGGGATCGTGCAGGTGACGCGGCCCGACAACGTCCGAAACGCCGCCTCCCACGCGGCTGCGCATCGCGGGGTGGCGGCACTCGACGAGAACGTCGACTTCACGCCCGCGCCGCCCGACACGGCCAACTAAGAGCCTCCTGGGGTTTGGCCCCATCGCGTCCATGCGGTGGGGCAGGCCCCGGTGGTTACGCTCAGGGCTCGACGGGAGGATGCCGGGCGATGTGCTCGCGGGTGAGCCGCTCCGCGGCGGCGCCGTCCGCGGCCGCGATCGCGTCGATGATCGCCTCGTGCTCCCCGGCCCACGCGCCGGTGCCTCCGGCCTGCGCGGCCTGGGCGGTGTAGATCGCGACGCTGATCCGGGCGACCCAGAGGAGCTCGGCGAAGTGCGCCAGGTGCGGGTTGCCGGAGGCGGACACGAGCGCCAGGTGGAATTCGCGGTTGGAGTCGAGGCTGCGCGTCGGGTCGGCGCTCGCACGCTGGGCCGCGACGGCTGCGCGCATCCGGTCGAGCTCGGCGGCCGGGTCGCGCTCGGCGGCCAGCCGCGCCGCGGGCGGCTCGATCACGAGCCGCGCCGTCCACGCGTCGCGCATGTCGCCGAAGTCGAGCTGGGCGACGGTCGCGCCGTAGTTCGGCTGGAGCGTGACGAGCCCCTCGCCCGCCAGCCGCCGCAGCGCCTCGCGAAGCGGCGTCCGCGAGACGCCGAGCTCGGCGGCGAGCGTCTCCTGCGGAAGCCGCGAGCCGCGCTCCAGCTCCCCCGTCAGGATCTGCTCGCGCAGGGCGGCGTGGACCTGGTCGACGACGCTCGCGATCTGGATGGGCCGCACCGGCACCCGCGCCTCCTCGACTGCAAGATCGGGGTCAGACCCCAATATTGCACTGGACACTGGATACAGTACGCTATGGACGGGTGTTGCGCACGGCCTCTTCGGCCTCGTCCTCGGGCATGGCGAGGGCGACATGGAGCGTATTTGCCGAGACCTGGAGCTGCTCGCCCGGGCCCGACAGGTCGACGTCCCAGTCGACCACCGTGTTCTCGAGCCGCCCGAGGGCCGAGACCTCCACCGCCACGACGTCGCCCGGCTCCATCGGCCGCGAGTTGGCCGGCGTGCCGGTGAGGACGACGTCGCCCGGCTCGAGCGTGATCGTCCGGGCCAGGTCCGAGAGCAGGTAGGAGATCGGCCAGATCAGATCGGCGGCCGACCCCTCCTGCACGACCTCGCCGTTCAGGTAGGTGCGGATCGTGAAGTCGGTCGGGTCGAAGCCCGGCGCAGCGGTCACCGCGGGGCCGATCGGGCAGAAGCCGTCCTGCCCCTTCACCCGCAGCATCGACCCCCGATCGGCGTGGCGGAAGTCGTGCAGCCCGGCGTCGTTGGCGGGCGCATAGCCGGCGACGTACGCGAGCGCGTCCGCCTGCGACACCCCGTGCATCCGCCGGCCGATCACCGCCGCCACCTCACCCTCGTAGTTCAGGAAACGTGCGCCGCGCGGGCGGCGCAGCACCCCGCCGTGGCCGTTCAGGGTCGAGAGCGGCTTCAGGAAGTACGACGGCTCGGCCGGCGTCCGCGCCGCGTACTCCTCGACCCGGCTGCGGTACGTCAGGTGCGTCGCGATGATCTTCGTCGGCTCGACGGGGGCCAGGTACTCCGCCCCCGAGGCCGCGAGGCGCGCGCCCGAGTCGAGAACGATCTCGTCGCCCTCCAGCCGCCCCCAGGCGGGCACCCCCTCGTGCTGCACGCGTACACGCCGATCCGCCACGGCCGGGGACAGTATCGTAGGCACCCGCATGAGCGACGACACCGCCGACCGCCGCGCCCGCGGCCTGGAGCGCCTGAAGGAGCTGGGAGACCACCCGGGCGGCGAGTCGTTCCTGGAGCGCATGGGCGAGCCGATGTCGACCTGGCTCGTCGACTGGGTCTTCGGCGACGTCCACGCCCGCCCGAACCTGAGCGCCCGCGAGCGCGAGCTGATCATCCTCGCGCTCCTGACCGGCCTCGGGAGCTCCGATCCCCAGGTGGCGGCCCACATCGAGGCGCTGCGCGCGATCGACGTCCCCGACTCCGACATCGAGGAGGCCATCCTGCAGACCGCCCCGTACACCGGCATCCCGCGGGCCATCAACGCGCTCAAGGTGCTGCGAACGGAGCAGGGCCGGTGAAGGCCGTCCGCTACGCGGTTGCGGACGGCGAGGCCCGGCTCGGCCGCCTCGACGGCGACACGGTCGTCGACGCCGGCGCCGCACCGCCCGAGGGCTTCGTCCCCTCGGCGGAGGGCTGGGAGCGGATCGCGTCGGCCTCGGGGAGCGCGGCGCCGCTGGACGGCCTGCGCCTCCTGCACCCCACCGTCCCGCGCAACCTGCTGGCGATCGGCCTCAACTACCGCGACCACGCCGCGGAGTCGGATCTCGACATCCCGCCGGTCCCGGTCGTCTTCGCCAAGTTCCCCTCGGCGCTGATCGGCCCCGACCGGCCGATCGTCATCCCGCGCGAGGAGACCCGCCCCGACTACGAGGGCGAGGTGGCGGTCGTGCTCGGACGGACGGTCTACCGCGCCTCCCCGGACGAGGCCCGGGCGGCCGTCGGCGGCATCACCTGCCTGCACGACGTCTCCGGTCGCCGGGCCCAGCTGGAGACGCCGCTGCGCCAGTTCACGCTCGGCAAGAGCTTCGACACGTTCTCGCCGATGGGGCCGTGCGTCGCGAGCGCCGCCGACATGGATCTCGAATCGATCGGCATCCGCACGGTCGTCTCGGGCGAGACGATGCAGGACTCGAACACGGCCAACCTGATCTTCTCGATCGTCGACCTGGTCGTCTACTGCTCGACCGGGGTCACGCTCGAGGCCGGGACGGTCATCGCCACCGGCACGCCGGGCGGCGTCGGCGACTCGCGCGTCCCACCCCGCTACCTGCGCGAGGGGGACGTCGTCGAGATCACCGTCGACGGCGTCGGCACGCTGCGAAATCCCGTCACGCTCGAGCGCTGACGCGGGCGATGGCCGACGAGTGGAGGATCCGGCCGGCGCGGGCCGCCGACGCCGAAACGATGCTCGCGCTGTGGGAGCGCTCCGTGCGCGCGACGCACGAGTTCCTCACCGACGACGACATCGTCGGGCTGCGGCCGCACGTGGCGCAGGCGCTCGGCCACGATGCGCTCGAGCTGTGGGTGCTCGCGGACCCGCGGGACACGCCGATCGGCTTCATGGGGCTTGCCGGCAACGACGTCGCTGCGCTCTTCCTCGAGCCCGCGGCTCGCGGGCGGGGAGGCGGTCGCCGGCTCGTGAAGCGCGCCCAGGCGCTGCGCGGCGGCGAGCTGACGGTCGACGTCAACGAGCAGAATCCCGCCGCCCGCGGGTTCTACGAGGCGCTGGGCTTCGTGGTCGTCGGCCGCTCGCCGCTCGACGGGGACGGCCGGCCGTTTCCGCTGCTCCACATGCGCCGGCCCGCGCCGTCCTGACCCCTCACACGTGCGCCGGCGGCCTTCGGGCTTCCGTGCCCGAAGCCGCCGGCGCTGCGTGGCCCGCCGGCAACCGTCGTTCCGCGGGTACTCACATTCTGTCACCTTAGGTCTACGGCCAAGCTTTTCCGCCGTCCATGGCCTCTCCTTTGGAGCCGAAGGATCCGGAAATCAACCGTATCGTGCCTGACCTTATAGTGTCAACAAGCTATGGACAGAAGGCGTCAGGGTGGTTATCCTGGGAACGTGGGTCGCCGCCCCCCCACCCACGTCGACGACGCAGGCGCGCTCGGAGCGCGGCTCCGTCGGCTGCGCAAGGAGCAGGGGCTGTCGCTTCGGCGGCTCGCGTTCGACGGCTGCTCGACCTCGTACCTCTGCAAGGTCGAGGCCGGAGACCGCGTGCCGTCCACACCGATCCTCACCGAGCTGGCCCGCCGGCTCGACGTGTCGGTCGAGGAGCTCGCGGGCCGGGATGCCGCGGGCTCGATCCCCGCGGCGACGATCCTGCTCGCCGAGATGTCAGCTCGCCTGGGAGAGCCCGACGCTGGGTCGCGGCTCGACGAGCTCGAGGCTGAGGCGCGCCGGTCGGGGGACCGGCACGCCCTGAGCCGCGCCCTCGAGGCGCGCGGCCTCGTCGCTCTCGAGCGCCGTGACGACGAGCGCGCGATTGCCGCGCTCGAGCAGGCGCGGTCGTGCGACCCGGGTGCAACGCCCCGGCTCAGGCCGGCGATGTTCGAGGCGCTCGGGCGCGCCTATGCGGGCGTCGGCGACCTGAGCCGGGGCATCTCGTTGCTGCGGACGGCGCTCGAGGACGTCATGCGAGCGCCGGCCGACGTCCCCGCCGCCGTCCGCTTCGGCGTGTACCTCGCGAGCGCCTACACCGACCAGGGCCGGTTCGCCGAGGCCGAGGTCGTGCTCGCCGACCTGATCGAGCTCGAGCCGCGGATCGCCGATCCGACCGCCCGCGCCCGGCTCCAGTGGACGCTGGCGCGGACGTACGCCGAGCAGGGCCGGCTGAGGCTCGCCGAGCGCTATGGCCGCGAGGTGCTGTCACACCTGGAGGAGTCAGAGCAGTCCGCGCTTCGCGGGCGCGCGCACCTGCTGCTGGGCCAGATCCTGCTCGACCAGCGCCGCCGTACCGAAGCCGACGAGGAGCTGACGCGCGCCGAGGAGCTCATGCGCGACGCGGGGGCCGGGGCGCCGGACCTCGCGATGCTGAACGCCGAGCGCGGGCGATCCGCCCTCCTGGCCGGCGACATCTCGGGGGCCCAGGCCGCCGCGCGGGTCGCCCTGGCCGAGACGGAGGCGACCGAGCCCGCGATCGCCGGCAGCGCGTGCCTCGTGCTCGCCCGGGCGGCGCTGGCCGAGGCCGACCTCGACGAGGCCCGGTTTCTGTGCCAGAAGGCGATCGACCTGCTCGAGGGAACCGCGGCCCCGCACTACCGCGCCGAGGCCCACCAGGTGCTCGCCGTCGTCGAGGAACGGGCAGGCAACCCCACGGCCGCACTCGCGGCATTGTGGGAGGGCATCGGCGCCGTCGACAGGGGGCTGCTGTAGTGGCTCGCAGCACAACCGACGCGGGCGCAGAGGTGCGGCGCCTCGAAGCCCGCTGCCGGGAACTCGAGCGGCTGGTGCGCCGCAGCGAGGCTGAGCGCCGCCAGGTCGTCTCACGCCTGCTTCGGGCCGAGCAGCAGGAGCGCCGCCGGATCGCGTCCGAGCTCCACGACGACACGGTGCAGGTGCTGGCCGCGTCGCTCCTCGCACTCGACCGGCTGGTCGGCTGCACCGACGCCGACGCCATCCGGGACGTCGCCGCCTCCACCCGGCAGACGCTGGCCGCCGCGACCGACCGCACCCGCCGCCTGATGTTCGAGCTGCGGCCGCCGCAGGGCCTGGCGAAGGCTGTGCGCGAGCTCGCGTCCCAGGCCGGTCGCGAGGCCAACCTGGAGGTCAGCGTCAGCGTCCCTTCGGAGCCGGTCCCGTTCATGGTCGAGGAGGTCGCCTACCGGACGGTGCGCGAGGCCGTCTCGAACGTGCGCCGTCACGCCCGGGCCCGGCACCTCGAGATCTCGATCGCCGTGTCGAACGGCATGCTGCGCGGCTCGGTGCGCGACGACGGCCGCGGCTTCGACCCCGCTCGGATCGGCCGCCGCGCACACGGCGTGCGTCTGCACCTCGGCATCGAGACGCTCTTGGAGCGGGCCGAGCTGGCCGGCGGCCGCGCGACGGTCGACTCGACCCCCGGCAAGGGCACCCAGGTCACGTTCGAGGTGCCGATGTCGGGCGTGCCCGCCGCCGCCGACTAGCTGTCGCCGAGCAGCATCCGCTCGACGCCGCGCCGCTCGAGCCCGCGGGCGATGATGAGCCGCTGGATCTCGGAGGTGCCCTCCCAGATCCGGTCGACGCGCAGCTCGCGCAGGAACCGCTCAGCCGCTGATGTCCGCATGTAGCCGCGCCCGCCGTGCACCTGAACGCACCGGTCGGCGCAACGCCACGCCGCCTCGGACGCGAAGAGCTTGGCCATCGCCGCCCGGCCGTGCACGAGCTTCGGGTCGGCGCCGGCGTCCTGCGCCCGTGCGACGTCGTGGGTGAGCAGCCGCGCGGCCGCGCAGTCGGCCGCAGAGTCTGCGAGCGGGAAGCTCACGCCCTGGAAGTCGTAGATCCGCCCTCCGAACTGCTCGCGCCCGGCCGCCCACTCGACGGCCTCGGCGAGCAGGCGCCGCATCGCGCCGACGCAGCGCGCGGCGATGTGGATCCGCTCCTCGATGAACCACTCGTTCTGGAGGTCGTTCCCGCGCCCGATCATCTCGTCGCCGCCGAGCACGGCGTCGGCGTCGACCTCGCAGTCGTACCGCAGGGTGGGATGGCCGTGCGGGAAGGAGTGGGCGAACGGCGGGTCGTCGATGACCTCGATCCCGGGCCGGTCGCGGTCGACGAGGAACAGGGTGGGCAGGCGCTCCTCGCCGTCGACGACGTTCACCATGACGATGTCGAAGTCGGACACGTCGCCCGACGTGACGAACCACTTCTCGGCCTTGATGCGCCAGCCGCCGGCCGTCCGCTCGGCCGTCCCGGCGATCCCGCCCGCGTCGGATCCGGCCCCGCCCTCGGTGACGGCATAGGAGTCGGCCCGCTCGCCGCGCAACGTCGGCTTGAGATAGCGCTCGATCTGCTCGGGCGTTCCGAAGGCCAGCACGTTGTAGCCGCCGCCCATGTTCCACCAGACGCCGTTGGTGTTCCGGCCGAGCTCCTCCTGCACGAGCACCTGGTCGAACGCCGACCAGCCCTGGCCGCCGACGTCGACGGCGTGGTTCCCGCCGACCAATCCGAGCTCGCGGGCTCGTGTCGAGACCGACTTCGCCGTCTCGGGCGGAAGCGTCCCGCCGCTTCGCTCGGCCTCGAGCTCGAGCGGGATCAGCGTCTCGTCGACGAAGCGGGCCGCGCGCTCGCGCAGGTCGATCTGGGCGGGGGTCAGGGCCTCCATGGGCGCGTGACCCTACCCGAGCCGGGCTCGGGCGCGCTCCACCGCGGCGTGCCACCCGGCGAGCCGCTCGGCAGCCTCGTCGCGAGCCCATGGCGGGCTCGTAGCGCGCTCCCAGATGCCACGCGGCGGCGACCTCGTCGAGGCCGCTCCAGACGCCGACCGCGAGCCCCGCCAGTGCGGCCGCGCCGAGCGCCGTCATCTCGCTGTCGCCGGCCACCTCGACCGGCATCCCCAGGATGTCGGCCTGGAATTGCATGAGCCACGCGTTCCGGGTCGCGCCGCCGTCGGCCCGAAGCGCCGGCACCGGCAGATCCATGGCCACGACGACGTCGGCGGTCTGGAAGGCGATCGCCTCGAGCGCGGCGCGGGCGATCTCGGCCCGCCCCGTGCCGCGCGTCAGGCCCGCGATCAGACCGCGCGCGTCGGCGTCCCAGTGGGGCGCGCCGAGCCCGGTGAGGGCGGGGACGAAGTGGACGCCGCCGGTCGACTCGATCGAGCGGGCCAGAGCCTCGGTCTCGGCCGCATCGGCGATCAGGCCGAGGCCGTCGCGCAGCCACTGCACGGCGGCGCCGGTGACGAAGACGGCGCCCTCGAGCGCCGTCACGCCCGGCTGCGCCGCCGCGGTGCGGAGGATGCCGTGCGGTGGCGGCCCGCCCTGCTCGCCCTGGTTGGCCAGGACGAAGCTGCCCGTGCCGTAGGTCGCCTTGGCCTCGCCGGCCCGGAAGCAGGCCTGGCCGAAGAGCGCCGCCTGCTGGTCGCCCGCCAGACCGGCGAGAGGCACGCGCGCTCCGCCGATCTCGGCCTCGCCGACCACACCGCTCGACGGCACGATCCGCGGCAGCACGTCGCCCGGGACACCGAAGAGAGCGAGCAGCTCGCGGTCCCACCCGACCGGATCGAGCCCGGCCAGCATGGTGCGCGACGCGTTGGTCGCGTCGGTGACGTGCACCGCGCCGCCCGTCAGGTTCCAGGCGAGCCAGCTCTCGACCGTGCCGAAGAGAACGTCGCCCTCGACGCGGGCGAGCAGCCACTCCAGCTTGGTGGCCGAGAAGTACGGGTCGGGCACGAGGCCGGTGCGCTCGCGGATCAGGTCGGCCGGGAGCTCTCGGCAGCGCTCCGCCGTCCGCCGGTCCTGCCACACGATCGCCGGGTGGAGCGGGCGTCCGTCGCGGCCCCACACGACGGTCGTCTCGCGCTGGTTCGTGATCCCGACCCCGGCGAGGTCGGCCGCGCCGATCCCGGCGTCGCGCAGCGCATCGGCGGCCGCCTCGTGGACGGTGCGGAGGATCTCGTCCGGGTCATGCTCGACCCAGCCGGGCCGCGGGTAGGACTGGCGCACCTCGCGATGCCCGCGCCCGGCGATCCGGAGCCGCTCGTCGGCGACGAGGCAGGTCGTCCCGGTCGTGCCCTGGTCGATGGCGAGGATCACGACGCGGGCGCCGCCGCGGGCATCGCCCCGCGCTGGGACGAGCGCAGGATCCAGGCGGCCATGACGAGGCAGAAGCCGACGAGCAGGCCGTAGGCCGCCTGGTCGCCGATCGTGTCGGCGACCAGGCCGGCGACGGGCGGTGCGACGAAGCTGCCCGCGCCCCAGACGAGGCCGAGAAGGCCGTTCACAGTGCCGGTTCCAAGTCCGAGCCTGGCCGAGCCGACTGCGGCCAGCGGGTAGCCGATCGTGTACGGGAGCGCGGCCACGGCGAACCGGGCGAGCACCATGAAGACGACAACGGCCGTCGCCGAGCTCACAAGGACGGGAAGCAGGATGGCCGCCTGGAGCGCGGCGAAGAACGCCGCTGCCCGGAGCGACACCGCCCGCTCACCCATGCGCGTCGTCGCGGCGCTGGCCACGATGAAGATGGCCGCGCCGACCGAGAACCACAGGCCGATCCGGCCCTCCGAGAGGCCGTTGTCGGAGAGCTGAAGCGGCGCAATCAGGTTGACGACTCCGTCGCCGACGCCGCCGAGCAGCATGATTGCGACGGCGCCGACGAGCAGGGGCTCGCTGCGCATCTTGCCGGTGATGTGGCGGAGCGGCAGGTGCTCGTGCGCGACGCTGCGGCCCGGATTCGAGACGGCGAGTGCGATCACGACGAGCACGGTCGCTGCGGACACGGCCGCCCACGGCGCGCCCCGGCCGACGTGCTCGGCGAGGAAGCCGCAGAAGACCGGCCCCGCCATGCCGCCGACCCCGGCAACGGTGATGACCGTCCCCAGCGCGGCCGAGCGGCGCACGTCGGAGGCCGAGTCGCCGATCCAGGCGAGGCCGGCCGACCAGATCGTCCCCGACGCGAGCCCGAACGCCGCCCGGGTGGCGAGCAGAAGCGCGAAGCCGGACGCGACCGCCGTCCCGGCGGTCGAGACCGCGATCAGCACGCCGGCGGCGAGCGTGACCCGCCTCGCGCCGAACCTGTCAGAGAGGCGCCCGGCCGGGATCGACGCGATCACGATGGCGAGCGGGGCGGCCGACAGGAGCGCCCCCGCCTCGACCGTCGAGAGGTCGTAGCTGCGCGTGTACCCCGGGAGCAGCGGCACCAGACCGAGCAGCGCGATCTCGTCCAGGAAGACGAGCGCGTACATCAGCACGAACATCCGCCGCATGCCGCAACCCTATCGACCCCCACCGGAGCCAGACCCGCTCGGGCCCGGCCCCGGCCGAGGTGCTACGTGCTCAGCAGTTGTGGTTCGCCCTGATCGGGCCCTCCAGGTTTCCGAAGAAGTACGCCGACGGGCCGCCGTACTGATGCGTCCGGCCGAACGTGTTGCCGTTTCGCATCTGTCCGAACTCCCAGACGCACTCGCCGTTCACCTTGGCCTGCGTCCACCACGGGTAGAACTTGCCCGGGCCTCCCGGCGGCGGCACGGCGCAGCCGGCGCCGGTGGGCTTGCAGCTCACCTCGCTCGCCGGCGCGTTCGTCTGGAACTGGATCCGCGGGTATCCGTGGCCGCGGGTCTGCGGCTGCATCTGGAGGAAGGGCGACGGCCAGTTGTTGGGCGTCGTCCGGCTCGGCCAGTCGGCCCAGTAGGAGGTGCCGTCGAAGTCCAGGTCGCCGTTCTGGGCGATGGTCTGGATGCAGCCGGCCACCTTGTTGGGCGGCGCGGCGCCGCCGTGCGTGAAGCCCTTCGGCCAGCAGGGCGCATCGCTGATCTCCGGATTGGGCTTCCCGTCGGGGATCGTCGTCGACTCGTACGGGCTCGTGCAGTCCTGCCAGATGGTGTCGTGGAACGTCCCGAGCGTGATCGGCATCGGGTTGTGCACCGAGGTGCACGGCTCGAAATGGCCGATCTCGAACTGCGTCGAGATGTTCGTCTCGAGCGCCGCCCACGGGATGATGTTGGCCTTCTTGGCAGTCGAGTACTCGGGCTGGTAGTTGAACGGCGTCCCCGAGCAGTCCGCGATCGAGGTCTGCATGAAGCCGTTCCTGGCAGAGGCGATCATGAAGCCGCTCTTGCCGGTCGTCATGTCCTTGATCGAGGTCTCGAGCGCGTGGCCCCCTCCGGGGAGCCGGGCATCCCAGATGTGGATCTTGAGCCGGTCGCCCGGATTCATCAGGAGGGTGTTCGCGTTGGGCGTGAACGACGCCGCGGTCGCGAGCTGCGGGCTCGGCGGGCCGGTGGGCACGCCGTTGGTCTGGATGAACGCGAAGTTCGTCGGCTCGATGCAGTTCGTTGTTGCAGCTCTGGAACCCGAGCGTGCATTCGAGGTCGTTGATGTGAAGCGACGCGCACCAGTGCGTGTTGTCGCACGACTCGTTGTCGACGAACGGCGCGAACCCCGGTGCGTAGAACTGCATCTCGAGGAACGAGCTGCCGCCGCCGCCCCTGTCGAACGTCGGCGGGTGCTTCGGCGCGTTCGAGTCGCTGCGCGGCTTGCACGGGTTGAGCGGGTAGGACTGGGAGTTGCAGAGCGCCATCGAGAACCACGGCGCGATCGAGAGCTCGAACCAGTGGGTCACGTCGCTTCCCGGGTTCGCCACCGTCGGCAGCGCCTTCGGGTCATGCGGCAGCCTCTCGATCCAGGTGATGTCGTTGCCCGAGCCGGGCCGGTTCGAGAGGAAGCGGATGATCGGCTCGTCGTGTCCGATGTACTGCCCGTTGTCGAAGAAGTGCACCGATTTGCCGTCGTAGATCGAGCGCGGATCGCTACACGCCAGCGAGACCCGCACCGACTTCTGGACCGGGCTTCGGCCGTTGCAGTCCAGCAGCCCCACGCTGTGCGGTCTCACCCCTGCACCGGCCGATGCCGGCACGACGAACACCGCCGCGGCGAGCGCCGCGGCGAGCACGAGAAACTTCCGCATTCCTGCCCCCTCACCCAGAATGGACGAAACGGGATAGCAATAGTCCTCACAGAGCCACGTTGTCAATGACAGTGATCACGCCGATGTGCCGGCCGCGAGCGACGCGAGAAACGCAGTAGCGTTGGGCTCGTGACAGGCCCTGCCACGATCGGCGAGAGCTGCGTCGACCGCTACCTCCCTCCGATCGATCGCGACTCCCCGGGCGGGAACGCCCTGAACGTCGCGGCCGGGCTCGCGGCCGCCGGGCTGCCCGCGGCCTACGTCGGCGCGGTGGGCGACGACGACCAAGGGCGATTCGTCCTCGCGCAGGGGCGCCGGCGGGGGATCGACATGCGCCACGTCGCCGTGGCCCCGGGCCGCACCGGACGGACCACCATCACCGTCACGCCGGAGGGAGACCGCGTCTTCGACTCGGAGGTGCTCGGCGTCAGCGCCACGTTCCGGCCGTCGGACGAGGCCGTCGAGTTCCTGAAGACCCGGTCCTGGGTGCACGCGACCGGCCCGGGGGAGATCGTCGAGGCGCTCCAGTCCGTCGCCGCGGCGGGAGTGCGACTCTCATACGACGTGTACCACCCGCCTCGCACGGAGCGGTTCCACACCCTCGCGCCATCGCTCGACGTCGCCTTCCTGTCGGCCCCGGGCTCCGGTGCCGCCGACGCCGCCGACCTGGCCCGAGACGCCGTCCGCCGCGGAGCGCGTTCGGCCGTCGTCGGGCGCGGCAAGGACGGGTGCCTGATGCTCGCGGACGGCACCGTCTTCGAGCAGCCCGCCGTGCCGGCCAAGGTCATCGACACGCTCGGCGCGGGGGACGCGCTGATCGCAGGGATCATCGCGGCGCTGCTCGCCGGCGCCCCGCCGCCGGATGCGCTCGAACAGGGGGCACGCGCGGCGGCGGCGGCATGCGAGCACATCGGTGCATGGCCGCCGCCGAATACCGCATGACCGAGTCCCCACCCCTCCCGGCGTCTCGTAGACTGGCCGCGATGCCCGCCATCGCAAGCCGCATCGACGACTGCCTCTCGATCCGGGAGGGGCGGCTGTGGATGGAGGAGTGCGACGTCGTCGAGCTGGCGCGCCGGTTCGGGACGCCGGTCTACGCCGTCTCGGAGGATCAGCTGCGCCGGAACGCGCGCCGCATCGCCGCGGCGTTCGCGGACCGCTGGCCGGAGGGCCGGGTCACGCTGCTCCCCTCGCTCAAGGCGAACCTGTCGCTCGCGCTTCGCCGCATCCTGAACTCGGAGGAGCTCGGCTGCGACACGTTCGGGCCCGGCGAGCTCCACGCCGCGCTCGCCTCCGGGATCGACCCGGCGCTCGTCTCGGTGAACGGCTCGGCCAAGGACTCGGCGCTCGTCCGGCAAGCCGTCGAGGCCGGGGCGAGGATCACCCTCGACAGCCGGGGCGAGCTCGACCTCGTCTCGGAGGCCGCGCGCGCCGCCCGCCGAACGGCGACGGTGCGTCTGCGCCTGCGGCCCGACTACGACGGGCTCGACATGCCGTCCGACTTCGACGCCTCGGTGTCGATCCGCGAGGGGGCTCACCGCTACAAGCCCGGCATCCCGCTCGAGCAGGCCACCGACGTCGCCCGAACGGCGCTCGCCGACGACGGCATCGAGCTGGCCGGCGTCATGGCCCACCTCGGCCGCCACAGCACCGACCCGGAGGTGTGGCGGGCGATGGCGGGGAGCTTCGCGGCGGCCATCGGCCGGCTCTCGGCGGAGCTCGACGGCTGGCGGCCCGCCGAGATCGACGTCGGCGGCGGCTTCGCGGCGCCGCGCGACCCCACCGGTCACGGCGATCCCGCCCCGCCGATCGAGGACGTGGCCGCGGCGATCACGGCCGGCCTGCGCGACGGGCTCGCCGCCGCCGGGATCGACCCGGCGGGAGTCCGCCTCGAGGCGGAGCCGGGCCGCGCCCTCTACGCCGACTGCGGCATCCACCTCGCCACCGTCCGAAACCTGAAGCACCAGGCGGCCCCGGTCGCGATGCGCTGGGTCGAGACGGACACGACCGAGATGTTCATGGCCGACCTGCTCATCGAGCACGCCCGCTTCGGCGTGATCGATGCCACGCGGGCCGACTCGCCCACCACCGAGACGGCCGACGTGGTGGGGATGTCGTGCGGCTTCGACGTGCTCGTCCCCGACGCCCGGCTCCCGAAGCTGCGGACCGGCGACGTGCTCGCCTTTCTCGACACCGGGGCATACCAGGACGCATGCGCGTCGAACTTCAACGGCCTCCCCCGGCCCGGCACCGTGCTCGTCTCGGGCACGAGCGCCGAGTGGATCAAGCGGCCCGAGACCGTCGAGGACGTGTTTGGGCGAGACGTCGTCCCGGAGCGGCTCGCGTGATCGGAGGGCTGCACCACGTCGGCATCACCGTCTCCGATCTCGACCGCTCGCTCGCCTTCTACCGCGGCCTGCTCGGCCTGCACATCGAGGCGCGGGCCGTCGACGTCGCCGCCGAGGACGTGACGGGCATCCCCGGCGCGCGCGTCTCGATCGCCGACCTCGACCTGCCCGACGGCCGGCTCCTCGAGCTGATCCAGTACACGGCCGGCGGCGGGCGCCCGCTCAGCCAGCGGACGAGCGACCCCGGCGCCTGCCATCTCGCCATCGCCGTTGACGACATCGACGCCACATACGAGCGGCTCGAGCGAGCCGGAGTCACGCTGCGGTCGAAGCCCGTCACCCTGACCGACTCGGGGCCGCGCTGGGATGGGAGCCGGGTCGTCTACACCGTCGATCCCGACGGGGTCACGGTCGAGCTCGTGCAGGCGCCGCCGGGATGATGGAGGCCGCCGGCATCGGTATCCGCACACTGACCGCGCCGGGGATGGTCGCCCAGTTCGCGCCCGCGCTCGGGATGGTGTGCTGCTCGCTCGTGCACGCCGGCGAGGAGCTGCTCGGGCTCCGCGGCGGGCTCGAGACCTACGCCGAGCGGGGCTCGACGATGGGTATCCCGCTGCTCCATCCGTGGGCGAACCGCCTGGCCGGGCCCGTCGCCGCCTCGCCGCTCCTCCACACGGATGCGAACGGCATGCCGATCCACGGCGTCCTGCCGACGGCACTCCCGTTCGCGATCGAGCACGAGACCGCCTCGAGCCTCGACGCCGTGTTCGCGACCGACGACCACGGCGATGTGCTCGAGGTGTTCCCCTATCCGCACCGCCTGCGGGTGCAGGCCTCACTGACCGACGACACGCTCGAGGTCCGAACGACGCTCCTCGCGCTCGGCCGCCGGCCGGTCCCGATCGCGTTCGGCTACCACCCGTACCTGCGGCTCCCGGCCGAGTCGCGGTCGGCCGTCGAGATCGAGGTGCCGGCGCCGACGCGGCTCGTCCTCGACGAGCGTGGGATCCCCACCGGCGAGCGCGTCAGCGGCGCGATCTCACCAGGCCCACTCGGCGAGCGGGGATTCGACGACGCCTTCGCAGACATCGAGGACGGGAGCGTGTTCGTCGTGCGCGGATCCGGCCGCACGATCTCGGTGACGTTCCTCGAGGGCTACCGCTTCCTCCAGGTCTACGCCCCGGCCGAGAGCGAGTTCATCGCCTACGAGCCGATGACCGCGCCGACCAACGCGCTCACCTCCGGCGACTCGCTGACGCGGCTTCGGCCCGGGGACGCCTACAGCGCCGCGTTCCAGATCAGCGTGGCGTGACACCACGGAGGTCGGTGGTGCTTGGAAGGTCGCCGTGCGACCGTCCGTCCTGTCAATCGAACGAAGGGACGGATGACGTGGCGGACATCTATGCAACCATCGACCAGGCCGACCTCGCCGTGCAGGAGCGGCTCGCCGATGTGCTCGAGCTGCGTGCAGCCGACCTTCAGCAGCGCGCGATGCTCGACACCTACCTCGACGACCTGCCACTCGCGAGCGGCTCCCGGGTGCTCGAGATCGGGTGCGGCACCGGAGCTGTCGCGCGGCGGCTGGCGGAGCGGTTCCAGAGCGCAGACGTCGTAGGCGTCGACCCGTCGCCCGTCTTCATCGAGCACGCTCAGCGTCGGGCACGGCACATCGCCAACCTCACGTTCGTGTTCGGCGACGGCCGGCAGCTGCCGTTCGAGAACCGGGAGTTCGACGCGGTCGTCTGCCACACGTCTCTCTGCCACATTCCCGGCCCTGATCGCGTGCTCGCGGAGGCGGCGCGCGTCACCGCCGACGGCGCGTGGCTGGCCGTCTTCGACGGCGACTACGCAACCACGACGGTCGCGGTCGCTGCCTCCGACCCGCTCCAAGCGTGCGCCGATGCCGCCGTCGAGGCACTCGTCCACGACCGTTTCCTGGTACGGCGGCTCCCGGCGCTCGTCGGAGCCGCGGGGTGGGACCCGGTTCGTACCCGCAGCCACGGGTACGTCGAGACCGCCGACCCGCAGTACATGCTCACCATCGTCGACCGGGGCGCGGACGTGCTCGCGCAGGACGGCCGCATCGGGATCGAGGCCGCCGAGGCGCTGAAGGCCGAGGCGCGCCGCCGCGCGGAATCCGACGAGTTCTTCGGCCACATCGCCTACGTCAGCCTGATCGCACGCCGGGCACGCTAGAGATCCAGGTCGCGGACGGCGAAGAACACGGCCTCGGAGAACGTCGGGTAGGGCTGGATGGTGTCGAGCAGGACGTCGATCGGCACCTCGGCGCGGATCGCGAGCGTCACCTGGCCGAGCCACTCGCCCGCCTCCGGGCCGACCGCGCAGGCGCCGACGAGCACGCGCCTCTCGGGATCGGCGAACACCTTGAGAAAACCCGGGCGCTTCGGCCGCTCGTAGGTCGAGAGCCGGGCCGTGCCGCCGTGCTCGCCCTCGACCAGTCCCTCGCTCGTCGTGGTGCCGACCGAGGCCACCTGCGGGTCGGTGAAGGTGACGGCGGGAACCGCGCGGTGGTCGGCGCGGGCCGGCCTCCCTGCCGCGTCGGCCGCGGCCACCCGCGCCTGGTACTTGCCGGCGTGCGTGAACATGGCGATGCCGGTCACATCGCCCGCGGCCCACACGCCGGCGCCCGCCCGCATGTGCTCGTCGACCTCGATCCCGCGCTTTGAGATCTCGAGCCCGAGCGCCTCGAACCCGAAGCCCTCGACCGCCGCCCGCCGGCCGGTCGCGACGATCAGCCGCTCGCCCGAGAGGGTCGTGCCGCCCTCCAGATGCACGTCGATCCCGGGCTCGATCCGGTCGATCTTGCAGCCGAGGTGGATGTCGATGCCCTCGCCAAGGAGCACGTCGTGGAGCAGCGCTCCGGCCTCGGGATGGTCGCGGGGGAGCAGGCGATCGGCGAAGTCGGCCAGCGCCACCTTCGCGCCCATGCGGTTGAAGAACTGGGCCAGCTCGCAGCCCACGGGGCCGGCGCCGAGGACGACCAGGCTCGCGGGGATCTCGCGCACGCTCGTCGCCTCGCGGTTCGTCCAGTACTCGACGCCGTCCAGGCCCTCGATCGGCGGGATCGACGGCAGCGACCCGGTCGCGATCATGAGCCGCTCGTAGCGGAGCTCACGGCCGGCGGCCTCGACCAGGCCCGGCTCGCGGACCACGGCCTGGCCGCGCACCAGCTCGATGTCGCGGTCGGCGAGCCACTCCTCCTGCGACGAGTCGTCCCAGTCGCCCGTCACCTGGTCGCGGTGCCAGAGCACCCGCGCGGTGTCGAGCTCGCCCGTGGCCGCCTCGGCGGCGCCGGGGGCGAGCCGGGCCGCTGCCAGCGCCTCTGCCGGGCGGAGGAGCGCCTTGGACGGCATGCAGGCGTAGTACGAGCACTCGCCGCCGACGAGCCCGCGCTCGACCAGCGTCATCCGCGTGTCGGGCTCGAAGCCACGCAGCGCACCGGCGAAGGCCTCGCCGGTCGAGCCGCCGCCGATGATGAGAACGTCCCCGGGCATCGCAGCACTGTATGCCCCGCGCCGCCCCGCGGTATGCCAGTGCAACGACGGGGTCAGACCCCAATAGTGCCTGCGGCCGCTACGGCGACGGTCGCGTGCCGCCCGCCTCGGCCAGGGCGGCGTAGGCCAGCTGCTCGATCAGGAGGCCCGCGTCGCGCGAGGCGTCCTCGGCCGCGTCCGCGGCCTTCTTCGCGAGCTCGACCGCGAGCCGGGGGAGCGCCGCCAGCTCGGCCGCGACCGCCAGGGCACGCGGCTCGGGGTCGCCGGCGACCACCTCGGTCACGAGCCCCATCTCGGCGAGCTGCGCCGTCGGCAGCCGCCGCCGGAGCAGGATCAGCTCCTTGGCCCTGAGCGCGCCGATCGCCTTCACGAGCCGCACCGTGCCGCCGGAGCTCGGGACGATGCCGATCTCGACCTCCGGCAGCCCGAACGTCGCGGCCGAGTCGGCGATGCGGAAGTCGCACGCCAGCGCAAGCTCGAACCCGCCGCCCAGGCACCACCCCCTGATCGCCGCGATCGTCGGCTGCGGAAGCGCGGCGATCCGCTCGTAGACGCCGCCGGTGTCGCGGTAGTAGGCCAGCGCGTCGGCGGCGCCCGCCTCCTGCATCTCGCTCATGTCGGCCCCGGCCGAGAACGCCCGCTCGTTGCCGGCGACCACGATCGCCCCGGCCGCTCGCACGCGGTCGTCGTCGAGCGCGGCGTCGAGCTCCCGTTCGAGCGCGGTCGAGAGGGCGTTCAGCTTGTCGGGGCGGTTGAGGCGAATGAGCGCAACGGGCCCGTGCCCGGCGATCTCGATCAGGCTCATGCGCCTTCCTCCTCGATGCGGCGGAGGACGCGGTCGAGATCGTCGGCCATCGGCCCCGGCGCCCGCTCGAGGAAGATGTCGGCCAGCGACCGGTAGTACCAGAGCTGCCCATCGCGGCCCGCCCCGAACACCCGCCACAGGTCGTCGCCGCGCAGCCGCAGGTCCCACTCGATGCTGCGCACGTTGTAGAGCTTGTCTGCCAGCGACACCCGCAGCTCGTCCGGCTGAGCCGTGCGCATCCGCTCGACGAACGCCCGCTTGCGCTCGCCCCACTCGGGCTTGGGGCGTTCGTGGGTGTCGGTGCAGGCGTCGACGATCCGCGCCACCCGCTCGCCGAACCGGTCGCCGACGTCGGCGATGGTGACGTCGGTGTCCTCGATCAGATCGTGCAGTACCGCCGCGACGGCCTCGTCCTCGTCGCCGCCGTCGTTCAGGACCAGCGAGGTGACGCCCAGGAGGTGGGCGTGGTACGGCACGTCGGTGCCCTTCTTGAGCTGAGCTCCGTGGGCGTCGATGGCCCACGCGAGCGCCTCGGCGAGCCGGCTCAGATGCCCACCCCGACGTTCTGGAAGAACCACAGGCTCGAGGTCAGCCACAGGCCGAGCAGGATCGCGAAGAGCGTGCCACCCGCCAGCGGGAGCACCCAGCCCGGGAAGCGCGACCCACCGCGGACGACCAGCACCTTGACGATGACGGCGCCGTAGATGACCGAGCCCAGCAGCGAGTGCACCTGGACGCGGGTCGAGTAGTCGCCGTAGCCGAGCAGGAAGATGCAGTGGTAGGCGACCGGCAGCGTCAGCAGGATCGCGAGCCGGCCCGACCATCGGTGCACGGTGCCGACCGCCGCGCCTATCGGCAGGTGGAGGCGCTCATAGATGTGGGCGGCGGTGACGACCTGGAAGCAGGCCAGCACTACGGCGGCGGTCGCGAGCCACACCTTGAGGTGGATCGGGTCCGAGAAGAAGAGCTTCAGGTAGCTCGGCGGGTAGAGGCCCGGGGCGAGCGTGTTGTGCTTCGCGATGACCCCCACGGTCAGCGACACGAGCGCGAAGAGGACGAGCGCCGCGGCCAGCCAGAGCCGGTTCGCGCGGGGGGCGTCGGGCGCAGCTGCCACGGCCGGGATCATAGGCGGGGACTCGGCTCGAGTGTTTGTCGTCCGACCGGTCAGTTATGGTGCTGACCATGGGTCAGTTACGAGCGCGAAGCGACCAGGCAAAGGCCGACCGGCGCCTCCACATCCTCGGGTGCGCGGCCGCCGTCTGCGCCGCGTCGGGCTACGACGAGCTGACCGTCGCTGACGTCGCCGAGCGGGCCGGGGTCGCCAAGGGCACGGTGTTCCGGTACTTCCCGACCAAGGAGGATCTCGGCCGGGCCCTCGCCGGCCAGCACCTGGCGCGCTGGGCCGACGACCTCGACCGCCGCCTGGCCCGCCTCCCCGGGCCGCCGGCGCCCGACACCGCGGCCCGGCTCCTGGTCGAGTCGCTGGCCGGGCGGCGCGACCTGCTGGCGCTCGCGGCCGGAGGGCTCGTCCCGGCCGACGTGCTCGACGAGACTCCCGCAGCCCGTGCGCTCGAGCGCGCGCTCCCCTATCTGGGCGAGGGCGGCGGCCGTCTCATGCGCACGGCGCTCGCCTCCGCGGCCGGCCTGCGGGCGACCCTCCGCGACGACGCTCTGTTCCGCGTCGAGCTCCATCACACGCTCCGGGCCCACATCGCCGGCCTCCGTTCGGCGCGGCAACGCGCTAGCGTCTAGCCGAAAGCAACCCGGGGAGGGACGCTCGATGCTCACGGAATTCAAGACGTTCCTCTTGCGGGGCAACGTCATCGACCTGGCGGTCGCGGTCGTCATCGCCACCGCGTTCGGCGCGGTCGTCGCCGCGTTCGTCGCCGACCTGATCACGCCGCTCATCGCCGCGATCGGCGGCAACCAGGATTTCTCGACGCTCAAGTTCGAGATCAACGACAGCCAGTTCCTGTACGGCTCGTTCATCAACGCGCTCCTGTCGTTCGTGCTCGTCGCCGCCGCGGTGTTCTTCTTCGTCGTGAAGCCCGTGAACGCGATGGCAGCGCGGCGGGCCAAGGAGGAGCCGGCACCGACGACCCGCGACTGCCCGGAGTGCCTGAGCGAGATCGCGCTCGCCGCGCGCCGCTGCGCCTACTGCACGGCCGAGGTCGGACCCGCGACCGCGTGACGCGCCGCCTCAGGCTCCTCTCGATCGGCGTCGCCGTGTTGGCGGCGCTGGCGACGGCGCCGACCGCAATGGCCGACACCGCGCCGGCCCCGCACCTGCGCGCGCCGCACGCCTGCGGCCGAACGCCGCACAAGCGCCCGCGGATCCGGCACGTGATCGTGATCGTGCTCGAGAACCACCCGTACCCGAAGATCATCGGCCGCGCGCCCTTCATCACCTCGCTCGCGCACCGCTGCGGCCTTGCCGCCGACTATCACCACAACGCCAAGGTGAGCCTGCCCAACTACCTGGCGATGACGAGCGGATCGACGCACGGGCTGCGCCGAAACTGTACGCCGAAGCAGTGCCCCGTCGGCGGGCCGAGCATCTTCACCCAGCTCGCCCGCCACAACAAGAAGTGGCGCGCCTACCAGGAGTCGATGCCCGGCCGGTGCGGCCGGGCCTCTTCCGGCCTCTATGCGGCCCGGCACAACCCGGTCGTCTATTACCGGCGAATCGGAGACCGAAAGTGCCGGCGGCACGTCGTCCCGTTGGGCCCGCGCGGGTCAGGCGCCCTCACCCGGGCCCTGAACCACAAGGGCACGCCCGCCTACATGTTCGTGACGCCGAACCTGTGCCACGACATGCACGACTGCTCGGTGGCGGTCGGGGACGTGTGGGTCTCGGCCTGGGTGCGGATGATGGTGAAGAGCCGGGCCTACCGCGCCGGCCACACCGCCATCTTCCTCACGTTCGACGAGGGGTCGGACCGGGTGGGCCACATCCCCACCGTGGTCGTGAGCCCCTACACCCACGCCCACACCGTGTCACACAAGCGCTACACGCACTTCTCGCTCATGCGGACGACCGCGAAGGTGCTGGGATTACGGAGATGCCTCGGAAAGGCCTGCTCGGTTCGAGGCCTTTCCAAGGCATTCCGTCTGTAGGAGTGGAAGGACTCCTACTGTGCGGAGGCGATCCGACGGACGAGCGCAAACTCGAAGCGCCTGCCGTCACGTGCCGCCGGCCGATCGCCCGCAGCGGAGACCACGGTCGTCCGCCGGAGCGCGGCATCTGCGTGCATTGCCGCCATCCTGGCGTCTGTGGTGCGATCCATTGCTGCGATAGGTGAGACGAGCATGTGACGACCCCCTGAAGGTAGTGGGCGGCGCCGCCTCGTGACCCCCGTACAGTCGGCGGCGCCGTGCCCAATACCCTCCAGATAGCCGACGCGTCCAAGGGCGTCAATGAGTTTCCCGGAGTCCATACGATTCCTTTACGGGTGGGAAAGATCGCGTGCGCCCTTGCGGCGGCGTCGCCCAGGGTGTAGACCATCGCCGCACTCACAGACACACTCCCCGCGGAAGGAGTCTCGGTGAAACGGGCGGTCACCATCTCGGTGAACGGGGTGTCTCACGCGACGGGGGTCGAGCCGCGCACGCTGCTCGTCCACTTCCTGCGTGAGCACCTGAATCTGACAGGCACCCACGTCGGCTGCGACACCTCGAACTGCGGCGCGTGCACCGTGTGGCTCGACGGCCTGGCAGTCAAATCGTGCACGGTGCTCGCCGTCCAGGCCGACGGCGCGGAGGTGACGACGATCGAGGCCATCGCCGCGAACGGCGACCTGCACCCGGTCCAGCGCGCCTTCAACGAGGAGCACGGCCTCCAGTGCGGCTACTGCACGCCGGGCATGGTGATGGCGGCGATCAAGCTGCTCGAGTCGAACCCCGACCCGACCGACGCCGAGATCCGGCGCGGGCTCGAGGGCAACCTGTGCCGCTGCACCGGCTACGAGAACGTCGTCGCCGCCGTGCGGACGGCGGCGGGGGTGACCGTGTGATGGCCATCGCAACCGAGCAATCGAAGGGCATCGGGCAGGCCGTCCACCGCAAGGAGGACAAGAAGCTCCTCACCGGCAAGGGCCGGTACGTCGACGACCTGAAGCTCCCGGGCATGCAGCACATGGCGGTCGTGCGCAGCACCCACGCACACGCCGACATCACCGGCATCGACACGTCCAGGGCGAAGGCGATGCCGGGCGTCACGGCCGTCCTGACCGGCGACGACCTCGAGTTCGCGGCCGGCGTGCCGTGCGCCTCGAACCCCACGGGCGAGATGGTGCACCCGGTGCGCCCGCCGCTCGCGAAGGGGCGGGTGCGGCACGCGGGCGAGCCCGTCGCCGTCGTGATCGCGGCCGACCGCTACACGGCGGCCGACGCCGCTGCGCTGGTCGAGGTGTCGTACAACCCGCTCCCCGCCGTCATCACACCGGCGGCGGCGCTGGCCGACGGTGCGCCGAAGATCCACGCGGAGCTCGACTCGAACGTCGCGCTCGTCCTGGCCCACAAGACCGACGGCGTCGACGAGGCGTTCGCGAACGCCGAGGTCGTGGTCAAGCACACGATCCGAAACCAGCGGCTGATCCACGTCCCGATCGAGACCCGTGGCGTCGTCGCCGACTGGAACACGGCCTCCGACGAGCTCGTCGTGTACAGCTCGACCCAGGTGCCGCACTTCCTGCGAACGTTCCTGGCGATCGTCTGCGGCGTCAGCGAAGCCAAGGTGCGGGCGATCGCGCCCGACGTCGGCGGCGGGTTCGGCTCCAAGCTGAACACGTATGCCGAGGAGTTCATCGCAGCCGCCGCGTCGCGCAAGGTCGGCGCTCCGGTGAAATGGATCGAGGAGCGCTCCGAGGCGATGCTCGCGACCTGCCACGGCCGCGCCCAGGACGCCACCATGGAGCTGGCTGCGACGAAGGACGGCAAGGTGCTCGCGATGCGGGTGCACTACGTCCAGGACTACGGCTCCTACCTCCAGATGCTGACGCCGCTCATCTCGCAGCTCACGCTGCTCATGTCGCCGGGCGCGTACGCCATCCCGGAGGTCGACGTCACCGTCACGAACGTCTACACCAACACCGTGCCGACCGATGCGCTGCGCGGGGCCGGCCGGCCGGAGGCCACGCACGCCATCGAGCGGATGATGGACATCCTGGCGCGCGAGCTCGGCATGAGCCGCACGGAGATCCGGCGCCGGAACTTCCCCCAGGAGTTCCCGTTCACGACGGCGATCGGGCTCATGTACGACTCGGGCGACTACGACAAGACGCTCGACAAGCTGCTCGAGGAGAGCGACTCGAAGGACGAGTTCGAGAAGCGGCGGGCCGAGGCGGCCTCGCGCGGGAAGCTGCTCGGGCGCGGTCTCTCGACGTGGGTCGAGGTGTGCGGCTTCGTGCCGTCCGACGTCGCCCGAAGCGTGCTCGGCCTCACGCCGGGCGGATGGGAGAGCTCGACGGTGCGGATGCACCCCACCGGCAAGGTCACGGTCATCACCGGCACCTCGCCGCACGGCCAGGGCCACGCCACGTCGTGGTCGCAGATCATCGAGACCGAGCTCGGGATCCCCTTCGACGACGTCGAGGTGATCCACGGCGACACGGCGTTCGCGCCGTACGGCCTCGGCACCTACGGGAGCCGCAGCGTCGCCGTCGGCGGGACGGCCGTCCATCTCGCGGCGACGAAGCTGCGCGACAAGGCCCAGCTCGTGGCGGCCCAGATGCTCGAGGCATCGTCCGACGACATCGAATTCTCGGGCGGCACGTTCTCGGTCAAGGGCAGCCCCGACAAGAGCGTCACGATGCAGGAGGTGGCGTTCCGGGCCTGGCAGGCGTTCAACATGCCGGAGGGCGTGACGCCGGGGCTGGACGAGACGGTGTTCTTCGACCCGCCGAACTGCGTGTTCCCATTCGGCGCCCATGGCTGCGAGGTGGAGGTCGACAAGGAGACGGGCAAGGTCGAGATCACGGGCTACATCGCCGTGGACGACTGCGGCAACGTCATCAACCCGGCGATCGTGGCCGGGCAGGTACACGGCGGCGTCGTGCACGGCATCGGCCAGGCGCTCTACGAGGGCGCCGTCTACGACGCGAACGGGCAGCTCCTCACAGGCTCGCTCGTGGAGTACGTCATCCCGTCGGCGGTCGAGGCGCCGCCGATCCAGACGCACCACACGGTGACGCCGTCACCGACGAACCCGCTCGGCGTGAAGGGGATCGGCGAGGCGGGCACGATCGCATCGACGCCGGCCGTGGTCGGCGCCGTCTGCGACGCGCTCGGCGTCCGGGACATCGACATGCCGCTCCACCCGGAGACGGTCTGGCGCGCGATGCAGGAAGGAGGCCGGGCATGATCCCGCAGGAGTTCGACTACGAGCACCCGAGCTCGGTCGCCGACGCGATCGCGATGCTCCGAGAGCACGGCGACGAGGCGCGCATCCTCGCCGGCGGGCACTCACTGGTGCCGCTCATGAAGCTGCGGCTGGCGGCGCCGGATGCGCTCATCGACATCGGCGGGATCGCGTCGCTGCGGGGCATCACCGACACGCCCGGCTCGATCACGATCGGCGCGCTCACCACCCACGCGCAGGTGGCCGGATCGGACGTGGTCGCGGGCGGCTGCCCGATCCTGGCCGAGGCCGCGGCCGGGATCGGCGACTCGCAGGTGCGAAACCGCGGGACGATCGGGGGGTCGCTGGCCAACGCCGACCCGCACGGCGACCTGCCGGCCGTGTTCCTCGCGCTGGACGGCGACGTGACGGTCGAGGGGTCGGGCGGGGAGCGGACGATCTCCGCGGCCGACCTCGTCGTCGACTACCTCCAGACGTCGCTGTCGGCGGACGAGATCCTGACGGCGGTGCGGGTGCCGAAGGCGGCCAGGAGCGCGTACGTCAAGTTCAACCGGCGTGCGCAGGACTGGGCGATCGTCGGCGCGGCGGCGGTCGTCGACGGAGCGTCGGCCCGGATCGCGCTGACCGGCGTCGCAGCCAAGCCGGTGCGTGCAACGGCGGCCGAGGCGGCGTTCTCGGGTGCGAATGCGGCCGAGGCCGCGGAGCATGCCGCCGAAGGGCTCGACCCGCCGTCCGACACGGCGGCGTCGGGCGAGTATCGGGCGCATCTCGCGAAGGTGCTGGTGCGCAGGGCCCTCGAAGCCGCGCTGGCGCGGTAGCGGATGCAGTTCTCGAACGAGTTCGCGGCTCCGGCGGCCCCCGACGACGTCTTCGCCACCCTGATGGACGTGCGCGGCGTCGCCGGGTGCCTGCCCGGGGCCTCGATCGGCGAGGACACGGAGGACGGCGGCCTCGAGGCGACGGTCGCCGTCAAGGTCGGCCCGATCCGGATGAGCTACGGCGGCACCGTCCACGTGATCGAGCGCGACGACGCGGCCCGAGAGGCCACCATGCGCGTGCGGGCCCGCGAGCAGCGCGGCCAGGGGACGGCGGAGGCCACGCTTGGCCTGTCCGTCGCCGAGGACGGCAACGGCGGCTCGCGGGCGACGGTCACCACCGACCTCATGGTCACGGGCCGGGTCGCTCAGATGGGGGCCGGGATCATGCAGGACGTGGCGTCGTCGATGGTCGACGACTTCGCGGCCTGCCTGAGCGCGCGGATGACGCCGGCGGCCCCGGCGGCGGCTCCGGCGGCAGCCGCCCCTCCGCCTCCGCCTCAGCCTCCTCCTCAGGCGGCGAGCGAGGTGAAGGCCCTGCCGCTCCTCTGGAAGGCCCTCAAGGCCAGGCTGGGCCGCCTCTTCGGCCGCGGCTGAGCCATCGCCGCTCGCTGTGCCAGCGCATCATGGTGCGCACGCTCGGAGGCCGCGCGCCTTCGACAGACACGGCGCGCCGGAGAACGTCGATCGTCGACCGCGGCGGTTCACCGGCCGCAAACAGCCGCTCCGCCTCGTTGCGCAGGCCGGCCCACGTGTAGCTGCCCGGGCGTGGACGCGCCTCGGTCGGTCGCAGTGCGCGCAGCGTGCGCCGCCAGCGCCTTGCTCCGCGCCGCGGTCAGACAGCCGTTGGCGGCCCAGACGCGCGCGAGCGCGCGGACGAAGACGCGCCCCTCTTCTCGTCGCTGGAACTCACGCGACGCGTGAGCTGCGCAGAGCGCGATCGTGACGCCGTAGCCAAGGCTCAGCGGCCGTGTCGGTCCCTGCGTCCGGTCGGCGCAGATCGCGCAGTCGATCATCGGTCGAGCCATCTCGATCTCATCATGCCGACCGTCTCTGCGCGTGTCTGGTGCCGAGCGCAAACAACAGCGTCACGAAAGAGCACACGAGCTCGAGGCTGGACCTGGTCCACCCACCGGGATCGGGCGACTGGGTGGACCAGGTCCATCCATGTCACGGGACAGACGTCCGGGACCACGTCCACCCCGGGCTGCCCGAGCCAGAACCGCTCTACGCAGCGCGCCGCGTGCGGCTGCGCACGAGCGGGGCAACCTCGGGCGCCGGCACGGCCGGCGAGAAGAGGAAGCCCTGGCCGAACGTGCATCCCTCGGCCATGAGGAAGTCGCGCTGCGCCTCGGTCTCGATGCCCTCCGCCAGCGGCTGGAGGCCGAGCTTGCGGGCGAGCTGGATGATCGCCGAGACGAGGACGGTGGCGCTCGGGTCGCCCGGCAGGTCGTGCACGAACGACCGGTCGATCTTGAGCGTCGTCACCATCATCTGCGAGAGCCGCGAGAGCGAGGAGTGCCCCGTGCCGAAGTCGTCGATCGCGAGCCGCAGGCCGCGCTCGTGGAGCTCGGTCAGGATCGGCTCGACGCGGCCCTCGTCGGCCATCGCCGCCGACTCGGTGATCTCGATCATGACCCGGCCGGCGTGCAGGCCGAACTGCTCGATCGTCTTCAGGACGTGGCGCATGGCGGTCGGCTGCCACAGCGCCGGCGGCATGTTGACCGACACGTAGAGGTCGAGGCCCTGCGCGCGCCACTCCGCGCCCTGGCGGCAGGCCTCCTCGATGACCCAGTCCGACAGCGGCCCGATCACGCCGGTGCGCTCGGCGAGCGGGATGAACTCCTTCGGCGGCACCATCCCGCGGGCGGGGTCGTTCCACCGCACCAGCGCCTCGACGCCGACGACGGAGCCCGTCTCGAGCTCGACCAGCGGCTGGTAGTGGAGCACCATCTCCCCGCGGCCGACGGCGCCGCGCAGGCGGCCGGCCATCGAGAGCTGCGCAACCCGGTCGTGGCCGTCGGAGGCGTAGAGCTGGTAGCCGTCGCGACCCGACTCCTTCACCTTGTACATCGCGATGTCGCCGTTCTTCAGCATCCCCTCGGCGTCGGTCGCATCGACCGGGAAGACGCTGATGCCGATCGAGGCGCTCGTGTGCAGCTCTGTGCCCGCCACGAGGAACGGGGCATGCAGCGCCGCCTGCACCTTGCGGGCGATCTGATCGCAGGCCGTCCGCATCCACTCGGGCTCGGCGCGATGGCCGTCGAAGTCGCCGATCAGGATGAGGAACTCGTCGCCGCCCTGGCGCGCCACGAGGTCGCCGGAGCGCGTGACCGCCCCGAGCCGGTCGGCGACCTGGCGCAGGAGCTCGTCGCCGGCGGAGTGCCCGAAGCTGTCGTTCACGAGCTTGAAGTCGTCGAGGTCGATGAAGAGCACGGCGGCGCCCGAGCCGGTCCGGCGCGCCCGGGCCAGGA
This sequence comes from uncultured Actinomycetes bacterium, assembly GCA_963709425.1. Lineage (GTDB taxonomy): Bacteria > Actinomycetota > Thermoleophilia > Gaiellales > JAICJC01 > JAICJC01. The sequence goes on from CAVPWG010000004.1 coordinate 985,439, forward strand.
CGAGCTCCAGGTGCTCGTTGAACATCGCCCGGTTCGGGAGCCCGGTCAGCGGATCGTGGTAGGCCAGGTGGGCGAGCCGATCCTCGGCGCACTTGCGCTCGGTGATGTCGAGCAGGAACCCCTGCCGGAAGAGCGGCGTGCCGTCGGGAGCGCACACCGGCACGGTGCGGTCGAGCACCCACACGGCCCGGCCGTCGCGGGCGATCAGGCGGTACTCCTCCTCGAACACCGTCCCCTCGTCGCAGCACTTCGCCGAGAGCGCGCCGACCCACTCGCGATCGTCCTCGTGCAGGATGGCCGCGAAGAGGGCGCCGCCGTCCTTCACCCAGTCGTCGGGCGTGTAGCCCAGCACCAGCTCGATGTGCGGGCTGATGTACGTCACCCGGCCCTCGAGCGAGTTCACATACGTGCCGACGGGCATGTCCTCGACGAGCTTGCGGTAGCGCCACTCGGCCGCCCGCAGCTCCTTCTCGGCGCGCTCGCGCTCGGAGATGTCGCGCGTCAGGCGCGCGTAGAGGAGCGCGTTTGCGATCGCGCTCGCGATCACGTCGGCCAGGGAGCGGAAGAACTCGATCTCGTGGGCGGCGAACTCGTGCCGTTCGTTGTAGCGGATCCGCATCACGCCGACCGCGTCGCCGCGGGAGACGAGCGCGGCCACGAGCGACGAACCGGCATCGGCCTCGACCACCTCGGGCTCGTGCGTCTCGAGGACGCGCCGTGCGACGTCGGCGTCGGCCTCGACCGCCGGCGCGCCGCTGCCGAAGGCCACGAGCGCGCCGGGCCTCGCGGTCGTATCGCTCGAGCGACACGGCATGCGCGCCGGTGAGCGCGGACGCGCACAGTCCGACCTCGCGGAGGACGTCGTCGAGATCGAGACAGGAAGCGAGCTTTCGAGACAGGTCGAAGAGCGCGTCCAACCGGCCAGGGGTAGCCATGGTGGCTTTATCGGAAGCGGTTTCAGCCGCCTTGAGCACTACCGCACGAGACTGCGCTCGTCGCCGTCATTGGGAGCGGGTTGGACTCGCAGCCCGCGTCGTGCCCTATCACGGCTACAGTCGCAGCAGAAGGGGAGTAACCCCAGGAAGCGGCGGCGCCGTCAGGACGGCCTTCGAGCCCGGTGCCGCCGGCCCCAGAGGCGGGTGAGACCTTCGGAACGCAAGCAAACGCTTGCGGTATCCGACCCGCGAGGAGGAGCCATGCTGACCTGGGACGACATTCGCGCGATCGACGCCATCACCGACCCGTTGGGAGTCGTGTCGATCTACGCCGACCGCCCCGATGACGGGAGCGGCCGACTGGTGCGCGCCGTGTCGCTCGCGGGAGAGCTGCGACGGCTCGAGACCGACCTGGCGGCCGACGGCGAGGCCGTGGCGGCGTACCGGCGGCGCATGCAGGAGGTCCGGCCGGCGCTGGCCCGCATGCTCGAGGGCCGCGCGCCGGGGCGGGCGCTCTTCGTGCCGCTTTCGACCGGCGAGGCCCTCGAGGTCGCGGTGGGGATGCCGGTCGGTATGGCGGTCGTCGTCGAGGAGACGGCCTACGTGCGCCCGCTCGTGGCAGCGGTCGACGAGGGCCGGCCGGCGGGAGTGATCGTGGACGACGGCCCGTCGCTGCGGCTGCTCGCGTGGCGGATGGGCGTGATCGAGGAGGTCGGCACGTACCGGTCGTCGGCCCGGCCCGGGACGCGCCCTGCGAGGGCGCTCGCCCACGAGGTGCGAACGGCCGCGCGCGAGCGGGGCTGGACGCGGGTCGTCGTCGCCGGCAGCAGCCGGCTCGCGCACACCCTGGCGAGGTCGGCAACGCCCCCGGACGGCGAGGTGGCCGTGTTCACGCGCTCGGTCTCGGGCGTCGGCCCGCGCGGCCTCGCAACCGCCCTCGGGAGCGCGCTGAGCGAGGCGCAGCGCCGGTATGAGTGGAAGCTGGTCGAGCGGGTCCTCAGCGCCGGGCTGAGCGACCAGAGACGCCGTGCTCGGCCCGGGCAGGACACGCCGTGCGCTGGATCAGCGGCTGGTCAAGCACCTGCTCATCGACGCCGACCACGAGCACCGCTGGCTGGAGGGCCCGGAGCCCGCGCCGAGCCGCTGGCCCGACCGCGACCCGGCCGAGGAGCTGATCGAGCGGGCGCTGCACAGCGGCGCGGACATCACGCCGGTCGAGGGGCCGGCGCGGAGGCCGCTCGGAGCGGCCGAGGGCCTCGCGGCGATCCTGCACTGAGCGGGGGGCCGTGCGGATCGCCGGAGGTCCTCGGCGGAGTGGCTACTCGGCTCCCTGAAGCGCCGGCTCTCCGACCCGGACGTCGCTGCTGCGCCGGCCCGGAAGGAGGACCGCGGCCAGCGCGCCGACTCCGACGACCGCCGCACCGACCCAGAGCGCCGGGATGATGCCGTCGGTGAAGAGATCGGCCGAGCCGTATCCGCCCTGGTGGGTGAAGATCGACGCCAGGACCGCCACGCCGAACACGCCGCCCAGCTCGCGGATGGCGTTGTTGGCGCCGGAGGCCTTGCCCGCCTCATCGGGGCGGACGGCGCCGAGGACGACCGTCGCCACGGGCGCGAAGAAGAGCGCCATCCCGACGCCGGCGATCGCGAACGGCGGCACCAGGTCGATGTAGGCCACGTCGGGCGCGGTGATCGCCGCCAGCCACGCGAGCGCGGTCGCCTGCAGCGCCAGGCCGGCGATGAGCAGCGGCCGCCCGCCGATCCGGTCGGTCACCGCGCCGGCGATCGGCGCGACGATCATCGGCATGCCCGTCCACGGCAGCATCCGCAGACCGGCCTCGAGCGGCGAGTTCCCCTGCACGTTCTGGAGGTACTGGGTCAGGAGGAAGATCGACCCGAACATGCCGAAGAACATGAGGAGCGACGCGGCGTTCGCGGCCGCGAATGCGCGGTTCCGGAAGAAGCGCATCGGCAGCATGGGCTCGCGCGTGCGCCGCTCCCAGGCCACGAACGCGACGAGGAGCACGACACCCGCGATCAGCGAGGCCACGATCTCCGGGCTCGTCCAGCCGCGCGAGTTGGCCCTGACCAGGCCCCACACGAGGCCGAGCGCGGAGGCGGTGATGAGCCCGACGCCGGTCACGTCGAGCCGCGCCTTCGGGCCGTAGCTCTCGCGCAGCCGTGACATGCCGAGCGGGATCGCCACGAGGCCGATCGGGACGTTGAGCCAGAAGATCCACTGCCACGAGAGGCCCTGGACGACCGCGCCGCCCACGAGCGGGCCGAGCGCGACTCCGAGGCCGGAGACGCCGCCCCACAGGCCGAGCGCGAGCCCGCGCCGCTCGGCCGGGACGGCGTCGCTCAGGATGGTCAGGGTGAGCGGCGTCACGATCGCGCCGCCGACGCCCTGAAGCGCGCGGGCGCCGATCAGCCACTCGATCGACGGAGACAGTGCCGCCGCCGCAGAGCCGAGCGTGAAGATGCCCAGGCCGACGAGGAAGACCCGCTTCCGGCCGAGGCGGTCGCCCAGGGCGGCGCCGAGCATCAGGAGCACGGCGAAGGTCAGCGTGTAGGCGTTCACGGTCCACTCGAGGCCCGAGATGGACGCGTGCAGGTCGCGCTGCATCGTCGGCAGCGCGGTCGTGACGACGAGGTTGTCGAGCGTCGTCATGAAGAGCGCGATCGAGGTGATCGCGAATGTCCAGACGATGTGAGCCCGGTGGCTCATGCGATCCTCCTAAGGTGGTAGTAAGTGCTAACTAACATCTGGAGTGAAAAAAACTCGGCCCTACGGCGTGATCCCCAGGCCGGCCATCATGCGGGCGGCCCAGCCATCCTTCGCGCCCAGCAGATCCCCCGCGGCGAGGACGTTCAGCATCATCCCCGTGGCGAAAAATGCGCTGACGAGCGCCTGGTCGCCGCCGACGACCCCCTCGACGAACTCGACGAGCTCGCCGTAGCGGCGCCGGACGAGCCGGCGGACGTCGGGGTCATCGCACGCGGCGTACGCCTGGAGCTGCATCTTGAGCCGCGACCGGTCCTTGATCAGCTGGCCGTAGGCGAGCCCCATCGCGTGGAGCGCGTCCTGGCCGGTGCCGCCCGCCGCCGCGGTCTCGAATGCCTCCCGCGTCTCGGCGAAGCACACCTCGACGCAGGCCAGGAACAGCGCCTTCTTGGTCCCGAAGAGGCGGAAGACGTAGGGCTGGGTGACGTGCACGCGGCGCGCGATCGACTCGACGTTCGTGCCGTCCAGCCCGCCTGCCCCGAATTCGACAACCGCGGCATCGATGATCGCCTGCCGCCGTTCGTCTGCCGTCATCCGTACCATGGGAAGTAAGTTAGCAGTCACTACCTACGATTGTCAAGGGCGAGGGTCAGTCGATACCATGGCGCGCGTGACCCTGAGCCCCGACGACGTGCGCGCCGCCGCCGAGCGCCTGTCCGGGGTCGCCCACCGCACACCCGTGTTCACCTCGCGCACGCTCGACGTGCGCACCGGCGCGACGGCGTTCCTGAAGGCGGAGTGCCTCCAGCGCGGCGGTGCATTCAAGTTCCGCGGTGCCTACAACATGATCTCCTCGCTCGGCCCCGAGGAGCGGGCGGCCGGCGTGGTCGCCTACTCGTCGGGGAACCACGCGCAGGCCGTGTCGCTCGCCGCCCGGATCGTCGGCGCGTCGGCCACGATCCTCATGCCCATCGACACGCCCGCCGCCAAGCTCGACGCCACCCGGGGCTACGGCGCCGAGGTCGTCACGTACGACCGTTACCGCGAGGACCGCGAGGCGCTCGGCGCCGCGCTCGCCGGGGAGCGCGGCCTCGTGCTCGTGCCGCCGTACGAGCACCCGCTGGTGATGGCCGGCCAGGGCACCTCGGCGCTCGAGCTGCTCGAGGAGGCGCCCGACCTCGATGTCCTCCTCGTGCCCGTCGGCGGCGGCGGCCTGATCGCCGGCTGCGCCACCGCCGCGAAGGCGATCCGGCCGGGCATCCGCGTGATCGGCGTCGAGCCCGAGGCCGGCGACGACACGCGCCGCTCGCTCGAGGCGGGCGAGCGGGTGCGCATCCCCGTCCCGCGCACCATCGCCGACGGCCAGCAGGCCGACATCCCGGGCGAGCTGACCTTCGCGGTAAACCGCCGGCTCGTCGACACGATCGTGACGGTGTCGGACTCCGAGATCGTCGACGCCATGGCGTTCCTGTTCGACCGGATGAAGCTCGTGACCGAGCCGAGCGGCGCGAGCGCGGCCGCCGCGCTGCTCGCCGGCCGCGCCGACGCCGCCGGCGCCCGCGTGGGCGTCATCATCTCGGGCGGCAACGTCGGCGCAGCCCGGTTCGCGGAGCTGATGACGGGCCGATGAAACGCAATATCCTGCGCGGCCGTGGATCAGGACGACCTCGACCCCCGGGAGGCTGAGGCCGAGCGGCTCGGGCCCGGCCCGCCGATCAAGCCGACCGGCCTTCGCCGCCTGCTGACCGGTGCGGCGATGGACATCGGGCCGCTTCGACGGCATCGCGATTTCCGGCTGCTCTTCATCGGCCAGGGCGTCTCGTTCCTGGGCTCGATGATCACCTATGTCGCCTTCCCGTTCCAGGCCTACGAGATCACCCACTCGTCGCTCGTCGTCGGCCTGCTCGGCGCCGTCGAGCTTGTGCCGCTCCTGGGGAGCGCGCTCGTGGGCGGCGCCATCGCCGACGCGGTCGACCGCCGCCGGATGATGCAGATCACCGAGCTCGCGTTCGCCGCCGCCTCGGCCGCCCTTGTCGTGAACGCGCTCCTGCCGCAGCCGCGGCTGTGGGTCATCTTCGTGCTCGCCGCCATCATGGCGATGCTCGACGGGCTCCAGCGCCCCTCGCTCGAGGCCCTGACGCCGCGCCTGGTCGAGCGCCACGAGATGCCGGCCGCCGGCGCGCTCTCGTCGTTCCGCATGACGATCGGGATGGTGGCGGGCCCCGCCATCGCCGGCGTCCTCATCGCGTCGATCGGACTCGCCGCAACCTACGGCGTCGACGTGGCGACGTTCGTCGTCTCGCTGATCGCGCTCAGGATGATGCGGGCCGTCCCCCCGCCGGCCGAGGCCGAGCCCCCGAGCATGCGCCGCATCGCCGAGGGCGCCAGCCTACGCCTGGTCCCGCCCCGAGCTCGTCGGCACCTACACCGTCGACATCGTGGCGATGCTGTTCGGGATGCCCGAGGCGCTCTTCCCGGCAGTCGCCTCGGAGCTGGGCGGCGCCGGCGCGCTCGGCCTGCTCTTCTCTGCGCCCGCGGTCGGGTCGCTCCTCGCCACGGCCACCAGCGGCTGGACCGGCCGCGTCCACCGGCACGGCGCCGCGGTCTGCATCGCCGCGACCGGCTGGGGCATCGGCATCGTCATCTTCGGCCTCGCCCCCAGCCTGCCGATCGCGCTCGCGGGCCTCGTCCTCGCGGGCGGCTCCGACATGATCTCGGGCGTCTTCCGCTCGACGATCTGGAACCAGACGATCCCCGACGAGCTGCGCGGCCGCCTCGCGGGAATCGAGCAGGTGAGCTACTCGACCGGCCCGCTGCTCGGGAACGTCGAGGCCGGCGGCGTGGCGTCGCTCACGTCCGTCCCGTTCTCGATCGTCTCGGGCGGCATCATGTGCGTCGCCGGGGTCGCCGTCTGCATCGCGCTCCTCCCCGCCTTCTGGCGCTACGACGACCGCGGCGCCCGCCCCTAGACTCACACCATGGCGATCTGCCCGAGCTGCGGCGAGGAGAACCCCGACCGGTTCCGGCTGTGCGGCTTCTGCGGCACACCGCTCCACGCCGCCGAGCCCGCCCGCGAGATCCGAAAGACCGTGACGATCGTGTTCTCGGATCTCGTCGGCTCGACCGCCATCGGCGAGCGGCTCGACTCCGAGTCGCTCCGCGCGGTCATGTCGCGCTACTTCGACGTCATGCGCGAGGAGCTCGAGAGCCACGGCGGGACTGTCGAGAAGTTCATCGGCGACGCCGTGATGGCCGTGTTCGGCCTGCCGCACCTGCACGAGGACGACGCCGAGCGGGCGGTGCGCGCCGCGGCAGGGATGCAGGCCGCGCTCGCCGGGCTGAACGCGGAGCTCGACGCGCGCTTCGGCGTGACGCTCCAGAACCGCACCGGCGTGAACACGGGCGAGGTCGTGTCGGGCGACCCCGCCGCCGGTCAGCGGCTGGTCACCGGCGACGCGGTCAACGTCGCGGCCCGGCTCGAGCAGGCTGCCGGCACCAACGAGGTGCTGATCGGCTCGCTGACCCGCGACCTGGTCGGAGCCGTCGCCGAGCTGGAGCCTGTCGAGCCGCTCGAGCTCAAGGGCAAGTCCGAGCCGATGCCCGCCTTCCGCCTCCTCGGTGTGCGATCGGCCCCCGCCGCCCCCGGCAGCGCCGCTCCGCTCGTCGGCCGCGCCGAGGAGCTCGCGGCGCTGCACGCGGAGCTCCGGGACGCCGTCTCGGCAGGATCCGCGCGCATGGTGACGATCGTCGCCACGGCAGGCGGCGGCAAGTCGCGCCTCGTCGCCGAGCTTCTCGCCTCGGTCCCGGAGGGAACCACCGTTGCCCGCGGCCGCTGCCTCTCCTACGGCCAGGGGATCACGTTCTGGCCGATCGGCGAGGCGCTCCGCGAGCTCGCGGGAGTCCGCGACGACGACCCGCACGACGATGCCCGCGCCAAGCTCGACGCCCTCGCGGGCGGCGACGCGGCCGCGGCGGAGCGCGCGGCGGCGGCGGTCGGCCTGACCGACGCCGCGTATCCCATCGACGAGCTCTTCTGGGGGCTGCGCCGCGTGCTCGCCCAGATCGCCTCCTCCGCCCCGCTCGTCATCGCGTTCGAGGACTTGCACTGGGCCGAGCCGACGATGCTCGACCTGGTCGAGCATCTGGCGGCGACGCCCGCCCCGATCCTCGTGGTCTGCACGGCCCGCGACGAGGTCGCCGGCGACGGCTGGGTCGCCGGGGCAGGCGCGAGGATCATCGAGCTCGACCGGCTCACGGCTGAGGAGGCCGCGGAGCTCGCGGCCGGACTCACCGGGACGCCCGTTCCCGCCGCCACCCTTCGCCGCATCATCGACACGGCCGGCGGCAACCCGCTCTTCCTCGAGCAGATGCTCGCGATGATGCAGGACGCGCCCGGCGGCGACGTGGCGGTCCCCCCCACGATCCACACTCTGCTCTCGGCCCGCCTCGACCGCCTCGACGGCGGCCAGCGCGAGGTCGTCGGCACCGCGTCGGTGGTGGGCCAGGTCTTCGCCCAGGCCGCGGTCGCCGAGCTCGTGCCCGACGCCCGCCGGCCCGGCATCTACGACGACCTGACCGGCCTCGAGCGGCGGCGGCTGATCCAGCCGCACGCCGAGGTGATGACGCCCGGCCCGGCGTACAGCTTCCAGCACATCCTGATCCGCGACGCCGCCTACGCGGGACTCCTGAAGCGCGAGCGCGCGGAGCTGCACGAGCGGTTCGTGGCGTGGGCCGACGAGGTGAACGGCGACCGCGCGAGCGAGTACGAGGAGATCCTCGGCTACCACCTGGAGCAGGCCCACGGCTACCTCGCGGAGCTGGGACCGCTCGACGACCGCGGGCGCCGTCTCGGGCGGCGGGCCGCCGAGCGGCTGCGGTCGGCGGGCCGGCGCGGCTTCGCGCGGGGTGACATGCCGGCCGCCGCGAACCTGCTCCGGCGGACGGCCGCCCTCCTTCCCGCCTTCGATCAGGACCGGCTCGACCTCCTGCCCGACCTGGGCGAGGCGCTCATGGACGTCGGCGAGTTCGGGGAGGCCAAGCGCGTGCTGCGGGAGGCGATCGCCGCCGGCGACGAGGCGGGCGACCACAGGTCGCGGGCGGACGCCGCGCTCGTCCTGGCGCTCGTCGAGTTCTACTCCGATCCCCCGCCCGACTGGTCGCACCGCGCCGCCCGCACGGCCACGGGCGCGATCCCGGTCTTCGAGCTCTTCGGCGACGAGTCGGGCCTCGCCAAGGCGTGGCGCGTCCTGGGCGCGGTGCACGCAACGGGGCTGCGGTACGGGGAGGCGGCCGAGGCCGTCGCGCGGGCGATCGAGCACGCCCGCGCGGCGGGTGACCTGCGCCAGGAGCGCCGCAACGCCTCCTCGTTCGCGGTTGCGGCCGTCTACGGCCCCACGCCGGTGCCCGAAGCGATCGCGGAGTGCTCGCGGATCGCAGCGGAGGCGACCGGCGACCACCGCACCGCGGGCCTCGTGATGGGCGCACTCGCCCATCTGGAGGCGATGCGCGGGCAGTTCGACCGCGCGCGGGAGCTCTCGGCCCGGGCCCGCTCGATACTAGAGGAGCTCGGAAACAGCGTGCTCGCCGCCTCGACATCGCTCGAGGCGGGAGCGGTCGAGCTCCTCGCCGGGAACCCGGCAGAGGCCGAGCGCCTGATCCGCCGGGATGTCGCGGAGCTCGAGCGGATGGGCGCCGCTTACCTGCTCAGCACCACGACGGCGCTTCTCGCGCAGGCGGTCGCCGCGCAGGGCCGCGATGCCGAAGCGGCCGAGCTGGTGGAGGCCGGCCAGCGCCTCACGGGCGACGAGGACGTCGAGTCGGCCGTGCTGCTCGCCTGTGTGCGTTCGGGCCTCCTCGTCCGCAGCGGCGACGCGGCCGCGGGGATCGCCGAGGCCCGCCGCGCGACATCGCTGCTCGACCGCGCCGACGCGCCGGTCGCCCGGGCCGAGGCGTTGCTGGCGCTGGCGGAGGCCTGCGAGGCCGGCGGCGACCGCGCCGAGGCGGCGGCCGCGCGCGATCGGGCGACCGGCGAGTGCAGGGCGAAGGGCTACCTGGTCGCCGAGGAGCGGGCCCGGAGCGGGGTCGAGCGCGTTTAGAGAGCTACGGCCGCCAGCGCCCGTTCGTCGACGAGAGGACGACGATCTGGACGTCCTGCGTCGAGAGCTTCGCCCGGCTCGCGACGCACGGGTCGGGCGAGGCGACGCCCGGCGACGTGCAGTTCGCGACGAGCACGCCGTCGTGGTACATCGGGATCTTGTTCACCTTCGTCTGCTTCGGGATCTCGGACTTGTCCAGCACGAATCCGAAGCGGAGCGGATGCCCGGGCGAAAACGTCTGCTCGATCGTGATCGTCGAGATCTGGCCGAAGCACGTCGCGGACGGCGCGCACGCGTCGCCCGGCCCCGAGGCGTTCGCCTCGGACAGGGACGCGGGCGTGCCGTTGGCCGTCGCCGGGATCGTCGCCGTCGTGACCTGCGGGTTCGAAGCGGTCGCGCCGGTGCCCGGGTCGGTCGTCAGCGTGTCGCCCGACGGGGGGACGAAGCCGGCCACGAGATCGGCCGACGGAGGCGCGATCCTAGTCGACACCGTGACGGGAAAGTTGTGCGTATCCCCCTGTCCGCTCACGGCCGTCCACATCGCCGTCACCGGGACGACGCCCGGGTTCGATGTTCTCGCGATCACGGTCACCTGCGCCGCGCGGCCCGCGGCGAGAGTGCCGATCGTGCAGTGGACCTGGGCGGACGCCGTTGTGCACGATCCCGTGCTCGGCGTCGCCGACTCCACCGTTAACCCGTTCGGCATCGGGAGGGTGAGCTCCACATGCGTGATCGTCGCCGGGCCGTTGTCGGAGAGCGCCGTCACGTAGCGGACCGGCTCGCCCGCGGTCACCGGCTCCGGCGCACTCGAGATGGAGGCCGATACCGCCGGTTGGCCCGCCCCGGCGGCCGCCGGTGCCGAGACTGCGGCGACCGTAAGCATCAAAAGCAACATGATCGGCCGACGTAGACGCATCGCCTAGATGCTCGCACGCATGCGGGAATCCGTCAAGCTGGAGCCGGCGCCCGCGGGGCCCGGTCGACGCCCGCGATCCGGTAGGCATCGGCCTCGTCGAGCGTCTCGTGCTCGAGCAGCGCCCGGGTGAGCGCCTCGAGCTGGTCGCGGTGCTCGCGCAGCTGGACCAGCGCCGCGTCGGCGCACTCCTCGAGGATCCGGCGGGCCTCGCTGTCGACCAGCTCGCGGGTTCGCTCCGACGGCTGCTCAACGCCGGGGAAGAGCGTCGGCTCGTCGTTCGGGCCCGGCAGCACCGACACCGGCCCGACCGCGTCGGACATCCCCCACCTGCCGGCCATGGCGCGGGCGATGCGCGTCGCCTGCTCGAGGTCGGACTCGGCGCCCGTCGTCAGGTCGCCGTAGATCAGGAGCTCGGCGGCCCGGCCGCCCAGCGAGCCGATCAGGCGCCCCTTCAGGTAGTCGGCGGAGTAGCCGTAGCGGTCGCTCTCGGGACTCTGGAACGTGACGCCGAGCGCCCGCCCGCGCGGGATGATCGAGATCTTGCGCACGGGGTCGGCGCCGGGTTGGAGCATGCCGAGGAGGGCGTGGCCCGACTCGTGGTAGGCGGTGCGCTCCCGCTCGGCCATGGAGAGCACGATCCGGCGCTCGGCGCCGAGGACGATCTTCTCGAGCGAGTCGGTGAAGTCGGCGAGCCGCACCTTCTCGTGGTTTCGGCGGGCGGCTGTCAGCGCGGCCTCGTTCACGAGGTTCCGCAGGTCGGCTCCGACCATCCCGGGCGTGCTGGCGGCGATCGCCTGGAGGTCGACGTCCTCGGCCAGCGGCACTTCGCGGGTGTGGACTTCGAGAATGAGCCGGCGGCCGTTCTGGTCGGGCGGGTTGACCGTGACGCGGCGGTCGAACCGGCCGGGGCGTAGGAGCGCGGAGTCGAGCACCTCGGGCCGGTTGGTCGACGCGATCACGATGACGCCCTCCGACCCCGAGAAGCCGTCCATCTCGGTCAGGATCTGGTTCAGGGTCTGCTCGCGCTCGTCGTGGCCGCCGAGGCTGACGCCGCCGCCGCGGGATCGCCCGATGGCGTCCAGCTCGTCGATGAAGATGATGGCCGGGGCGGCCGCCTTGGCCTGGGCGAAGAGGTCACGCACGCGGCTCGCGCCGACGCCGACGATGGCCTCGATGAACTCCGACGCCGAGAGCGAGAAGAACGGCACGCCGGCCTCGCCGGCGACGGCCCGCGCGAGGAGCGTCTTCCCGGTGCCGGGCGGGCCCGAGAGGAGGACGCCGCGCGGCACGCTCGCGCCGAGCTTCGTATACCGGCCGGGGTTGCGCAGGAAGTCGACGACCTCGACCAGCTCGTCCTCGGCCTCGTCGATGCCGGCCACGTCCTCGAAGTCGACCTGCTCCTTGGTCTGGGCGGCGTCGTAGCGCTTGGCCCGTGAGCGGCCGAAGCCGCCCAGCCCACCGCCCCCGGCCGCGGCCTGCGCCCTGCGGGCGAGGAGCACGAAGAGGCCGACGATCAGGAGCGTCGGCCCGAACCCGAAGACGAGCGTCTGCCACAGCGGCTGGCCCTCGTCGATCGGGTGGGCGTTGATCACCACGTTCTTCTGCAGCAGCAGATCGATCAGCCCGTCGTCGGCGAACGCCGGCCGCTCCGTCTTGAAGTGCGTCGACGGCGAGCCGTCCACGCCCTTGGGCGGCGCCGTCTCCTTCTTGAACTCGCCCTCGATCGTGTCGCCCGTCGAGGTCACCTCGGCGACGTTGCCCTTGCCGACCTCCTCGCGGAAGAAGCTGTACGGCACCTGGAGGCGCGACGGCCCGTTCGAGGCCTGCGACGCGATGATGTAGTTCACCGCGAGCAGGACGAGGAGGATGATCCAGAACCGGTTGCCGCCGGGCATCCCGGCCATGCGGCGGCCGAGTCCCCGCACCGGATCCCCGTCCGGCCGCGAGCCGGGTTGTGTCGGTGCGTCCGCCATCGCCCCGAGTCTAACGATCGGTCGTTGGGCGTTCCTCGATGCGGTCGGCGGCGGCCTGGATGTGGACGCGCATCGCCTCGACGGCCGCGTCGGGGTCGCCGGCGGCGATCACCTCGGTGAGCGTGCGGTGTGTCGTCGCGTGTGCCACCAGTCCGTCCGGCGAGAGCGTCTGGATCGTCGCGCGCAGGAAGCTGTTGATGCGCCCCCGCATGGCCGTGGCGACATCGATCAGGATGGAGTGGTCGGCCTGCTGGCAGAGCCGCTCGTGGAAGCGATGGTCGAGGTCGAGGACGGTCGGGACGTCGCCGCGGCGCGCGGCGGCCACCATCCGGTCGGAGATCCGCAGCAGGTCGCGCTCGACCCGGGCCGTCCACCGCTCGGTCACGCGCCGCACCACGAAGCCCTCGAGCAGCACGCGCATGCTCGAGATCTCCGCGATCGTGACCGGCGACAGCTCGGCGACGCGGGCTCCGCGGCGCGGCAGGCGCACGACGAGCCCTTCGTCCTCGAGCTTGGTGAGCGCCTCGCGCACGGGGATATGGCTCACGCCGAGGTCAGCCGAAAGTGTCCGCTCGACGAGCCGGTCGCCCGGGGAGTACTCGCCCTGGTGGATCGCCTGGCGCAGGCGATCTGCGACCGCATCGGCCAGGCTCTGGTCTGGAAGGGGCTGGAGCGGCGACGGCATCGAGTTGCCAGATGCAGACGCTATCCGATCGGTCACCGAAACGCGGCCGGCGATCCCTGCCGAATACGGACACGGCGGCCCTCCTCGAGGAGGACCGCCGTGTCTGCGGTGCAATCTGTCGTTTCGCCGTTGGCGCCCCGAGCACACCGGGGGGAGCGCGCTCCCTGCTCATGCTGCCTCCTGGGGGACCCGGGAGCGACGCGTCAGGCGGCGCCGCTCGACCTTCTGGGACTGCGAGCGGGTGCTCGCAGCCTGGCGTCGGATCTCCTCCTGACGGGCACGCTCCAGCACCTCGGCCAGATACGAGGTGGCCAGGGCGACGCGGATGTCGGGATGTGCATTCATGTCTTCACCTCCTCTCTCATCTGTTACGTAACGACCGTGTTTGGACATGCAGCTGCCCTCCCGTGTCGGGACTGGAGTTAACGAACGAACGCGGCCGCTAGGGCCGAGGACTGACGTTACGCCGGGTGGAGCCCTGGAGCTCTACGCCACGACGGGCGCGCAAGGCGCCAGCGCCGCGCCGGCCACGTGGCCGGCCCACACCGGGAGGGCAAACGTCATATCCGCACTGAGCATGATCTTCACGACATTGCCTCCCTTCCCGGTGGTTGGACGCTGACTAGTACGCGTCGCCAACATACCACGCTCTCACGAGGTTGGCAACTTATTTAACAAACGTCGCCGTGGCCAGCTCACGAACGACATCTGCGCCCTCGGCGTCGAGGCGGTCGAGCGGGGCGCGGACGTCCGCGGAGACCGGGACGCCGCGGGCGCCGAGCGCGACCTTGAGGGCCGCCTGGAAGGGGTGGCGCTCGATCGCGTCGCGGAGCTCGCGAAGCCGCGCCGCTCCCGCCTCGTCGGGGGCGCGGACGACGGCGGAGACGATCTCCGGGAAGGCCGCCGCGAGCCCCGACACCGAGCCGGCCGCCCCGGCCGCGAGGCCCTGCGGGATGAGCGGCTCCGATCCGATGTAGACGGGCAGGCCGAGGTCGAGGTACGGGGCGACCCGGTCGAACGGCGCCTCCGACACCTTGAGCCCGGCCAGGTTCGAGGCCCGCTCGCGCAGCCGCTCGACCACCGACGGCTCCAGCCGATAGCCGCTTCGGGCCGCAAAGGCGTACGGGTAGAACGGCACCGGGTCGCAGGCCCCGGCGGCGGCGGCCAGGTGGTCGAGCACCGCGTCGGGGCCGAACGGGTAGTAGGGCGGCGGGATCACGGCCACACCGTCGACGCCGATCGACGCGGCGTGGGCAGCCAGGGCGACCGTGTCGGCCGTCGACTGGGCGCCGCAGTGGACGATGAGCGTGCCGTCGCACGCCTCGCGAAACGCGGCTGCCGCGCGCATGCGCTCTTCGAGCGAGAGCAGGACGCCCTCGCCCGTCGTCCCGAGCGCGAAGAGCCCGTCGACGCCGCCGGCGACAAGGAAGTCCACCATCGGGCCGATCGCGGCCTCGTCCAGCGCCGCGCCGCCGTCGCGAAGCGGCGTCACGGAGGCGGCGAGCAGCAGAGGCACGCGGGCGATCCTACCCGCCCGGATGCGCCGTGGTGCCGCGGGATCAGCGCGGCCAGAGGCTGATGACCTGGCCCAGGGGGTGCACCTGGGTCTCCGGCGGCTTGCGCCGGTCGGCCGGTCGGGCCGAGCCGTAGCGGTCGAGCCGCGCCATCGCCTTGCGCACGTCCTCGTCCGTCTCGATCGGCTCGAGCTCCTGCTCGTCTTCCCGCCCGAAGAATCGCGTCACTCTCATTCCACCCACCTCTGCACTCCTCGAAGAACGAAACCTGCCTCCACTGTCCGCTCGCCGAAAGGCGTGTCAACCCCCCGAAAGGGTGAGGTCCATGAGGAGCGGCGCGTGGTCGGACGGCTTCGGGCCCTTGCGGAAGTTGCGGTCGATCGCGACGCTCGCGATCCCCGGTGCGAGTGCGCGTTTCACGAGCAGGAGGTCGATGCGAAGGCCGAGCCCGCGGTGGAAGTGGCCCTGGCGGTAGTCCCACCAGGTGAACTGCTGCACATCGGGCGCGAAGGAGCGGTAGGCGTCGACCATCCCCGCGTCGATGACCGCCGCCAGCCGCTCGCGCTCGTCCGGGGTCACGTGCGTCTCGCCGACGAAGGCGGCCGGGTCGTAGACATCGTCGTCGGTGGGGCACACGTTCATGTCGCCGCCGACGACGTCCAGGCCCGAGACGTGCGGCCCCATCGCGTCCAGGAACGCGAGCTTGGCGGCGAAGGTGTCGGTGCCGATCGCGCGCCCGTTGGGCACGTACACCGACGCGAGGCGAAGGCCGTTCACGTCGGCCTCGATCCAGCGCGCCTCGGCCGGGTCGGGCTCACCCGGAAGCCCGGTCGAGACGTTGGCGATGCCGTGCCGCGAGGCGATGGCGACGCCCGCCCAGCGCCCGGCCGAGTGGTCGGCTGCCTCGTAGCCGAGGGCCTCGAAGTCGAGCTTCGGGAACTTGCCCGGGTCGAGCTTCGTCTCCTGCATGAGGAGCACGTCCGGCGTGTGCAGCTCGAGCAGCTCCAGCACCCGCGGCAGCCGGGCCCGAAGGGAGTTCACGTTCCAGGTCGCGATCTTCACGGCCTGAATCTAGCCACCCGCGAGGCCGCCGCCGTCCACGACGAGCGTCGTCCCGGTCACGTGGCCGGCGTCGGGGGACGCGAGCCAGGCGATCGCCGCGGCGATCTCGGCCGGCGCTGCCACCCGGCCGAGCGGGCGGGAGGCGCCCGAGGCGGCGATCCCGGCGGCCGCCTCCTCGCCCAGCTGGGCCAGCTCGTCGCGAAGCAGCGGCGTGTCGGTGTCGCCGGGGCAGACGCAGTTGGCGCGGATGCCGTCGGGGCCGTGGTCGATGGCGAGCGCCCGGGTCAGGTTGACGACGGCCGCCTTGGTGGCGGCGTAGGCGACGGCACGCGGCCCGGCCACGAGGCCCCAGCCCGAGCCGACGGTCACGATCGCTCCGCCTCCGCGCTCCCGCATCGCCGGGATCGCCGCCCGGCAGAAGCGGAACGTGGCGGTCAGGTTGAGCGCGAGCGCCGCGTCCCAGTCGGCGTCGGACGTCTCCTCGGCCGTCCGCCGGACGATCGCCCCGGCCGCCGTCACGAGCACGTCCACGCCCCCGCTCTCGGCGACGGCCCGCTCGGCGGCACCCGGCTCCGTCACGTCGGCCACCACCCAATTGGCGTTCACCTCCACCGCCAATTGGCGCAGGGCCTCCGCGTCGCGGTCGACCAGGCACAGCTCGAGGCCGTCGGCGGCCAGCCGCCGGGCGGTCGCCGCGCCGATCCCGGACGCGGCGCCGGTGACGATCGCGGTCCGGCTCACCCCCGCCGCCGGCGGATGAAGTACCCGACCCAGGCGACGACGCCCGCGAAGCCGATGAGGACGGCCGGGGTGGGGTTGTCAGTCGCCAGGAACGCCGCGATCGCGACGAGCGCGACGATGGTCTGGAGGATGGGCGCGGGGGTGAACGTGTGCCGAGCGTACTACGCGCGGATGATCACGAGGCTCCCGAGCGCGGCCCTGCGCTCGAGCATCCGGATCGCGTCCAGCTGCGCGTGGATGCAGCCGTGGCTCACGGCGCCCAGCGCGCCGAAGTGGATCGCGACCTGGTCGCCGCCCAGCCACGACGCCGGGAGCTGCGAGACGTGCGCCGAGAGGCCGACGGCGAACGGGGCGTACGGGCTCCCCTGCCCGAACCGCAGCCGGTCGATGACGAAGAAGCGGCCGGTCGGCGTGGGCATGGACGGCGCGCCCTTGCCGACCGGGAACGATCCCAGCTTGCGGCGCCCGTCGCGAACCACCATCCGGTCGGACGACAGGTCGATGACGACCCGGATCTTCCGCCACTGGAGCCGGAGCGCCGACAGGTCGGCGGGGACGATCCGGCCGCGCTTCCCGAGCGGGACGAGCAGCCGCCCGCGCCGGTGGTGGTGGCGCACGACCGGCACCCACACCGGCTGCCCGAACTGGCTCCGCGCCGGGACGGTGCCGAACCGGGTGTGGAGCGGGCGGCGGATCTCGGCCACGAGATAGGCCGGGCCGTGCGCGGGCGCCTGCGGGAGGGCCCACCGCGTCGTCGGCGTGGGCGCGGGCGGAGTCGCCCGGTTCGCCGCCTCGATCGGCTCCAGCTGCTTCTCAGGCTTCGCCACGTCGGCCGGCGATGACTCCCCGGTTCCGGCGCATCCGGCGCACACGAGCGCCGCGATGGCAATGCCCAACCCAGCCGGCCAACGCATGCGCCGAAGCATAGGCCGGTTTCGGCCGCTACGCCTGCTGCGCGCCGAAGGCCCGGCGGGCGTGCGACGCCAGGTCGCGGATCAGCTCCGGCGGAGACCCGAGCGGCATCAGGTGGACGCCCGCCAGCCCCTCGATCCGGGCCAGCTCGTCGATGAGGTCGGCGACCGCCTCGGCGCCCTCGCCGCGCTCGGCCCGCTCCGCCAGCTCGGCCGACGCCCGGGCGCCCATCTTCTCCATCCGCGCGATCCACTCGCCCGAGCGCGGCACGGCGATCCCGGCCAGGACGGTCGCGCGGTCGGCGACGCCCGCCTCCCGGCAGCGCCCGAACCACTCCGCGAACCCCTCGCCGTCGAGCACGATCTGGGTCTGGACGAGATCCGCGCCGGCATCGAGCTTCGCCACGAGCCCGTCGACCGGAGCCGGCCCTGCGCTCGCGGCCGAGCCGACCAGGTAGGCGGGCGGCGGGCCGTCGACCTCGCGCCCTCCGGGCAGGCGGCCCTCGCGGATGCCGGCCAGGAGCGCGATCAGCTCGGCCGTCTCGAGGTCGCGCACCTCGGCCGCGTCGGGGTTCTCGCCCACCTTGACCGGGTCGCCCCAGAGCGCCAGGAACCCGCGCACTCCCAGCGCCGCGGCGCCGAGCGCATCCGCGGCGAGCGCGATCCGGTTTCGGTCGCGCACCGTCATCTGGAGGATCGTGTCGACGCCCTCGGCCCGCATGATCGCGACGGTCGCGAGGGCCGACATGCGCACCGAGGCGCGCGCGCCGTCGGTCACGTTCACGGCGTCGGCGATCGCCCCCCACTGGCTCGCGGCGGCGCGCACGGCCTCGGCGTCCGCCCCTCGGGGCGGCACCAGCTCGCACGTGACGGTGAGCGCCGCCCCCTCCGCGGTCATCGCGCCATCGTAGCGGCCGACGTCGTCGCGCCGGACGGTGCCGAGCTGACGAGGATCCGCCGCCCGCGCCGCTTCCGGCGGGCGACGCCGCCCATGGCGCGGACGGTCGCGCAGGCCGACGCCGCCGCCAGCTCGAGCGCGCTCACCGACGTTCGGTCGGCGGGCGGGTCGGCGCAGGCGTGGGCACACAGGAGGGCGACCACGTCGGCGTCGGTCGTGCGTCAGCCCGGCCGGGAGCGAGCGGTCGCGGCCGCGCTTGAGCTCTTCCCGAAGCTGGGCCCCGCGGACGCACCCCGTCCCGACGACGGCCCGCACCTTCCCGGTGCCCGCCAGCGCCGCCGCCCGGGCCAGGGCCGGCCCCGGCTCCAGCCCGACGACCGGGACGGCGCCGAGCCGGGCCCGCGCGGCGTCCAGCCCGTCGAGGGTGGCCTGGAGCGACGCCAGCACCACCAGCTTGCACCCGTGCTGCTCGACGAGGTCGGCGGCCATCCGGGCGACGCGGTCCTCGCACCACGGCTCCCGGCCGGCCGGCGTAGGGGGCCCACGCCTGGTCGGCCAGGTAGACCACATCCTCGTGCGGAAGCGCCCGCTGGACGGCGTCGGCGGCGACGAGCCCGGCCCAGTCGCCGCCGAGGATGCCGATGGGCGCCTCGGGGTTCACGGCACGATGGTACGCCCCCAGGCGGTGCGCAGGTGGAACGGGTGGTGGAGCGACGCATACGCGCCGGCGCCGGCCAGCGTCGGGATCCAGAACGAGAAGACGCGCCAGGCGAGGACGGCCAGCGCGGCCTCGGCGTAGCTGGTCGTGATGCCGGCTGCGAGGATGAACGGGACGGCCGCCTCGACCAGGCCGACGCCGCCCGGGATGGCCGGGGTCGCGATGATCGCCGCCGCAACGATGTAGGCGACCGGGATCGTGGCGGCGTCGAGATGGATGTGGAGCGCCTGGGCGGTGAGCCACAGGCAGGCGGCGTCGGCCACCCACCCGCAGGCGCCGAGCGCGAGCGAGGCGGGGGCGTGGTGGGCCCGGCGCCCGACGGCGACCACGAGCAGGATCGCCACCGCGAGGACGCAGGCCGCGACGCCGACGATGTCGATGAGGACGCGCCAGCCGCCCGGAAGCGGCGACGCGATGCCCGAGATGAGGAGGCCCGGCCCGGCGATGAGCGCCATCGACGCGGCCGGGACGACCAGGATGAGCGCGGTCGAGACCGCCAGCGCGCGCTTGCGCGGGATGCCGCGGCGGCGGAGCTCCCGGAAGGCGATGCCCCCGCCCGGGAGATGCGAGCCGGGCACGAGGGCGCCGATCGCGACGGCGGCGGTCGAGATCTGGAGGCTGAGCGTGTACTGAAGCTCGGTCAGGATGCGAAGGAGCGCGCCCGAGAGGAGGTACCTCCAGGTCTGGGCGGCGGCCGCCGCGACGAGCAGGGCGACGTCGGCACCACGCAGCGTCTCCATCACGCTCGGCCCGCCATCGGCCTGGGCGACCTCGGCGATCACGATCCCGAGCAGCACACCGCCTGCAGCAGCGCTCACGCCCAAACGGAGTGCCCGACCCCGACCCATGTTCGGGATGCTACTTGGAATGTCCCTGCAAGTTGTAACGATCTGGTGAATGCCTGACGTCTGGCAGACTTGGTCTCGTGAAGCGCCCGTTCGCCCAGGTCGACGTGTTCACGACCGAGCCGTACCGCGGGAACCCGGTGGCGGTCGTGCTCGACGCGAGCGGGCTCGGCGACGCCGACATGCAGCAGATCGCGCACTGGACGAACCTGTCCGAGACGACGTTCGTGCTCCCGCCGTCGGCGGCCGAGGCCGACTACCGCGTGCGCATCTTCACGCCGACGGTCGAGCTGCCCTTCGCGGGGCATCCGACGCTCGGGACGTGCCACGCCTGGCTCGAGATGGGCGGCGCGCCGCAGGACGAGGCGGCCGTCGTCCAGGAGTGCGCCGCGGGGCTGGTGCGGATCCGGCGGGGCGAGCGCCAATTGGCATTCGCCGCACCGCCACTCGTGCGTTCGGGGCCGGTCGACGAGGCCGACGTGGAGCGGGTCGCGTCGTCGCTGGGGATCGGACGCGGGCGACATCGTCGACGCCCAGTGGGCCGACAACGGGCCGGGCTGGGTGGCGGTCATGCTGCGTGACGCGGAGGCCGTGCTGGCGCTTAGGCCCGGCGACCTCGAGGATCTGGAGATCGGCGTCGTCGGCCGGCACCCCGACGGCGGCGAGACGGCGTGGGAGCTGCGGGCGTTCATGAACATGAACGGCGCCGCCGTCGAGGATCCGGTCACCGGCAGCCTGAACGCGTCCGTGGCGCAGTGGCTCCTGAGCGCCGGCTACGCGACGGCGCCCTACGTCGCCGCGCAGGGGACCGTCCTCGGCCGCCGCGGCCGGGCGCACATCTCGCAGGACGAGGACGGCACGATCTGGGTGGGCGGCGGGACGGTGACGTGCGTGTCGGGCCAGGTCGAGCTCCCGGAGGGATGAGGGAATGAACGAGGCACCGACCGCCGCTCCCGACATCACCGCCCTGCGCGCCTGCTGGCACCCGGTCGCGTTCGCCGCGGAGCTGGAGGACAAGCCGATCGCGCGGAAGCTGCTCGGCGAGCCGCTCGCGCTCTACCGCGACTCCGGCGGGACGGCCCGCGCCGTGTCGGATCTCTGCATCCACCGCGGCACGGCGATCTCGCTCGGCTGGATCGACGGCGACGAGATCGTCTGCCCCTACCACGGCTGGCACTACGGCGCGGACGGCGCCTGCACCTTGATTCCCGCAGCTCGCCGACCCGACCCGGATCCCGAAGAAGGCCCGGATCGGCGCGTTCCGGTGCGTCGAGAGCCACGGCCTCATCTGGGTCGCGCTCGAGGAGCCGCGCTGGCCGCTGCCCGCACGTGCCCGAGCTGGCCGACGACGGCTGGACGGTCGTCACCGCCGGGCCGTACACGTGGTCAGCCGACGCCTCCCGCCAGCTCGAGAACTTCACCGACTTCGGCCACTTCCCGTGGGTGCACCCCGGCCTCCTCGGCGACCCCAGCCGGCCCGTCGTCCCCGAGCACACGGTCGAGACCGACGGCCACGTCCTGCGCTACCAGGTCGTCCGCCCCGAGGCCCCGAACTCGGACGACTTCCCCGTCTTCGGGAACGAGGAGACCGAGGCGCCGATGCGGCGGTCGCGCTACGAGCTCCACCTGCCGTACACGATCGTGCTGCGGCTGGGCTGGGGCGGCGAGAAGGGCATGGTCTACTTCTTCGCCTCGCAGCCGATCGACGAGTCGCACTGCTCCGGCTACGTCGTCATGGCCCGAAACTACGACCGCGACCAGCCGCCCGAGGTGCTCCAGGACTTCGAGGACACGATCTTCAACCAGGACAAGCGCGTGGTCGAGTCGCAGCGGCCCGAGCAGGTGCCGTTCGACCTGGCCGACGAGCTCCACCTCAAGTTCGACGCGGTCGCTGTCGCCTACCGGCGGGCGATGCGGGCGGAGGGGCTCGCGACGTCGCGGGTCACGGATCGTCAGCCGGGGTGAAGTCCATGATCCAGTTCGTCTCCCAGGTCTCGCCGTCGTCGGCGGAGAAGGCCTGCTCCCAGCGCGGCGTCGCGCGTCGTGATGCCCGACCAGATGAAGCGGACGAGGATCGGCCGGCCCTCGAAGACGTCACGGCCCTCGAAGACGCCGGTGTCGCCGGAGAACGTGCCGAAGACGGGCGGGTCGAGCTCGCCGGGGCGGCGGCTGTCCGCCCAGTAGATCGACCACCGCCGCTTCACGGGGTCGAAGAAACGAACCGACATGCCGGTGAAGCCGCCGGCGTGGTCCGTCCGGAACTCGTCCTCGTTCCCGAGCCCGCCCAGGATCGGGCGGGCGACGCTCGTCGCCTCGAACTCGTCCCACTCGTCCGAGCCGGCAAGCCGGGCCCGCAGGCGCCGGTTCCGCACCTTCCACCGGCCCATCCAGAAGTCGAAGTCGCGGGCGCTGGACAGCGCTGGCTCCGCGGCGAATGCCATATCGGCCTCCTCGGTTCGTCGTGACGGATCGACCGTATCCGCGAAATAGGGCGACTTAGGCCCTCTATCTGTGGTTCACTCCGGGTGTGCTCGAACCCAGTGCCCGCCTGCTCGACCTGCTGGAGCTGCTCCAGGCGCGGCCGCTCATCACCGGCCGGGAGATCGCCGACCGGCTGGCGATCGACCGCCGCACGGTGCGGCGCTACATCGCGGCGCTCCAGGAGCTCGGCATCCCGGTCGAGGGCCAGCGCGGCGTCGGCGGCGGCTACCGCATGCGCCCGGGGTTCAGGTTGCCGCCTCTCATGCTGACCGAGGACGACGCGGTGGCGGTCGTGCTCGGCCTGCTCGCGGCAGGCCGGCTCGGAGCCGACGTCGAGGACGCGCTCGCCAAGATCCACCGCGTCCTCCCCGACGCGCTCCGCCGCCGGGTGGAGGCGCTCGAGGCGACGCTCGCCTTCACCGAGGCTCCTCCCCGCGCCGCCCCGGTGCAGCGGCGACGCGGCCCTCCGCCTGGCGGAGGCGATCCGCCGGCGGCGGCGCCTGCGCACCCGCTACCGCACATTTTCGGGCGAGGAGAGCGAGCGCGAGCTCAGCCCGCACGGGCTGGTCGTCCACTCGGGGAGGTGGTACCTGGCGGCGTTCGACCACAGCCGCGACGACCTGCGCACGTTCCGGGTCGACCGGATGTCACGCGTGGCCGTCACGGAGGAACCGGCGCTCCCGCCCCCGGATGGGTTCGACGCGGTCGCGGAGGTCAGCCGCTCGCTCGCGCGGGTGCCGTGGAACTGGGAGGTGGAGGTGCTGCTCGACCCTGCCGCTCGACGAGGCCGCGCAGCGCATCCCGGCGACGCTCGCCGAGCTGATCGAGACCGAGGACGGGACCCTGCTTCGCATGCGGGTGGGCTCGCTCGACTGGATGGCGGGCGTCCTCGCCGGGCTCGACTGCCCGTTTTCGATCCGGCGGCCGGAGGAGCTGCGCGGAGAGCGTGCGGGCGTTGGCGGAGCGGCTCACGGCGTCGGCGGCGTGAGCGCCGATCGCTAGTCAGGGCCCGCCGCGAGCTCCACGAACCGACACAGCGCATTCGCAAGCCGCATCTGCTCGATCGGTGCTGCAGTCCACCTCGAGCAGCCGCGGCGAGCAGACGAGGTAGGCGAGGCACTGCGCGCGCGAGACCGCGACGTTCAGGCGGTTGCGCGAGAACAGGAAGTCGAGCCCGCGCGGGACGTCCTCGCCGCTCGAGCGACGCCATCGAGTAGAAGACGACCGGCGCCTCGCGGCCCTGGAACTTGTCGACGGTGCCGACCTCGACGCCGGCCGGCAGCCGCTCGCGCAGCAGCCGCACCTGGGCGTTGTACGGCGCGACGACCATCACGTCGCGTCGCGCGGAGCGGCCGCGTCGCCGTCCCGCGTCGGTGAACGTGCCGGCCGAGGAGCGCGCTCGATCTCGGCGGCGATCGCGTCGGCCTCCTCCTCCGACTCGACGCGGTTCCCCTCGTGCTCGACCGCGAAGCCAGCGGACCCCGACGCCGTCAGCGAGGTCGTCCGCTCGGCGCACTCGGCGATCGAGTCGAGCCGGCCCTCGTAGAACGCCTCCGAGACGAAGCGGCAGACGTCGGGGTGCATCCGCCGCGTCTGCTCGAGGAAGATGCCGCGATCCTCGGGGATCGTCTCGTGCTCGCCGAGCAGGTGCTCGAGCACGGACGCGCCCGAGCCGCGCGGGTGGACGCCCTGCGTCACCTGGGCGAGCTGGAGCGGGTCGCCGAGCAGGACGAGCCGCCGCGCCGAGGTGCCCACGCGAGCGCGTCGGCGAGCGAGATACTGGCCGGCCTCGTCGACCACGAGCGTGTCGAGCGTCCCGTCGAGCTCCTCGCGCGCGAAGAGCCAGGCCGTGCCGGCGACCAGCGTGACCTCCGGATCGAGCGAACTCGTCGACGTCGCCCGGCTCGACGATGAACGCTCTCGTCGTACTCCTCGCCCTGCTTGACGCCCCGGAAGTCGAGCCCCTCCTCGGCCGGCCGCCCGCTCGACCTCGTCGAGCAGGTTGTGGATCACCTTGTGGCTCTGCGCCGCGACCCCGACCTCGCTTCCCGGCGCGCAGGAGCGCGTGATCAGCCGCGCGCCGCGGTAGGTCTTGCCCGACCCGGGCGGGCCCTGGACGACGAGGTAGGTGCTCGTCGAGGCCGTCGAGCGAGCGTCGCGCTGCTCCTCGAGCTCCATCCGCTGCACCGGCGCGCCGCCGAGCGGCGGCTCGCGCCGCAGCAGCCGCTCGAGGTGCGGGTAGCGGCCGTCGCTCGGCGAGCATCGAGCCGGCCAGGCGGCGAAGCGCCGCCCGCTGCGCCTTCGTGTCGTACGGGCCGCCGGGGACGAGCGCCGTCGGCAGCGCGCTCGTCGCGCGACGCCTTGCCCGCGCCTGAGGACGACCGTGCCGGCGGCGTTGTCGATCTCGGCGACCGTCCAGCCCGTGCCGCCCTCGACGCGGGTCGTCGCCCGCGTCGTCCGGCGTCGAACTGGTGCTGCTGCGGCGGGAACGTGAACCGTGCACTCGAGCGACTGCTTCACGACCTCGGGCGGCGCTCCGTCCCGCTCGAGGCCGCCGATCGCCTCGCCGTCCTCGACGAGCTCCTCGTCGGTCATCTCGAGCCGGCGGAAGTACCACCACCAGCCCGGGCGCGCCTCGCGGCGGTGGTAGTCGAGCAGCTGCGCCGCGAGCCAGCGCTCGTCGCGGCCGTCCGCCGCCGCGAGCAGCGCGTCGCGGAGGCGCGCCGTCTCGGTCGAGCGCCTCGGCCGTCTCCATCTTCGCCTCGCGCGCTCGGGCGGCGGCCGGAACGGGATCTCGACGCCGTACTCGGCCTCGGCCTCGGCTCGCCGCTCGAGCAGCCAGTCGCGCAGCTCGAGCGTCGCGAGGCAGTCCTCCTCGTTGTAGGCCTCGATCTCGTCGAGCCGCGCCTCGTCGCCGGTCGTCGAGCCAGCGCTCGAACTCGATCACGGCGTCGTTGCCCGAGCTCGACGTCGGCCGTGCGGGTGAAGAAGAACTTCTCGACCTCCTTCAGCGAGTAGGAGTCGGACGCCGGCGCGCAGGCCCTGGCGGACGACCTGGAAGCAGGTCGACGAGGACCTCGCCGCGGAGCAGCTCGTCGACCTCCTCCTCGCGCGTCGCGTGCGCGCCCATGAGCCGCGCGAGCGTCGACGGCTCGTAGGCGGCGTAGTGGTAGACGTGCATGTCGGGGTGCTCGGCGAGGCGCTCGTGGACGAGGTCGACGAACTCCTCGAACGCCCGCCGCTCGCCGTCGCGGTCGTGCGCCCAGAACGGCCGGTAGTCGTCGTGCCGTCGGGCTCGCGCCAGAGCACGCCGAACAGGAACTCGAGCCCGCCGGCCGGGCTCGAAGAACGGGTCGCCCTCCATGTCGAAGAAGAGGTCGCCGGGCGAGGGCGGCGGCAGGAGGCCGAGGCCGCGCTCGCTCCTCCGGCTCGAGCAGGCGGCGCGTGAGCTCGCCGGTGCGGTAGCGGTGGAGCTGAAGGCCGGCCTGGTCGCGCAGCGCGCTCGAGCATCGGCGGCGCGAGCGCGGCGCACGTGCAGAGTCCGGCGGCGACTCCGCGAGGCCGGCGAGCGTCGTCGACGCCGACGCCGTGTCGAGCTTCTCGATCTGGTCGCGCCGGATCGAGGCGACCCGCGTCAGGTGGTCGTCGCCTCCCAGCGCTCGCGGCAGACCGGGATGAAGTCGCAGCGCGAGCAGTGCTCGCACGGCCACGGGTAGGTCGTCGGGCCGCTCCTCGACGTGCGCGCGCAGGCGCCGCTGCGCGGTGCGCAAGATAGGCGTCGACGTCGCCGGCCGGTAGGTCTCGACCTCGCTCGTGCCGAGCACGACGTGCAGCCGCTCCGGCAGCCGCCCCTGGATCGCCGCGATCTCGCTCGCGAGTACCACGCGAGCTGGAGCACGGCGGCCGGCTTCGCGCGACCGCGCGAGCTTCGTGTCGTACGGCTCGTAGCTCCACGCGCCGAGGTCGGACGGCTCGTCGACGCGGATGAGGAAGTCGGCGCGCCCGCGCCAGCCGTCGCGGGCGAACGTCGCCTGGTAGATGACCTCGGCGCCGGCGCGCATCGCGTCCTCGGTTGCCGTGGCGGCAGCTCGCAAATCCGCCTTCCGCGACCGTGACGTCGACGACGTCGCGGCCATCGTGACGCAGTTGCGCGAGGAACGCCTCCTCGTGCTCGTCGCCCTTCCTGGCGACGAGGTCGGCGAGCTCGTCACGGCCGTGCGGCC
Organism: uncultured Actinomycetes bacterium; assembly: GCA_963709425.1. Lineage (GTDB taxonomy): Bacteria > Actinomycetota > Thermoleophilia > Gaiellales > JAICJC01 > JAICJC01. The sequence goes on from CAVPWG010000004.1 coordinate 1,012,161, forward strand.
GACTGCGCTCCCCGTGTGCCGACTCGAACTCGAGCCGGGTCAGGTACGGGCAGGCGAGGTGGGCCGAGAGGTCGGACGGCGAGAGCCAGAGGTGGCCATCGCGGAGTTGCATCGATCGGAGTATCGCCCGATTGGCTCTAGCGCCTCACCGACCTTCGACAAACTTCCCGTGGGTGGTCGTCTGCGCTCAGATCAGGCCGAGCACGATCAGCCA
>CAVPWG010000005.1:0-986480 GCA_963709425.1 uncultured Actinomycetes bacterium
ACGTTCCACGATGTACTGCGCCTTCATCGCCGTGTTGGCCAGCAGCCTTCGCTCGAGGGCCTCGGCATCCGCCTCGAACACCACGCAATCCGGAGTCACCTCTGTGGCGGCCTTCACCCGGGCGCGCAACGCCTCCTCGATGGCGCCCTCGGCATGACCCGATTCGGCGGCAACGGTGATCACGAGCAGGTCGCGCGAGAACTCCAGGGTCGGATCCTCGCTCTCGAGTGACACCTGGAAAGAGCGCACCCCGGGCGTCGCCCGCACGACCTCGGCGAGTTCGGGCAGGTCGACGCGCGCGCCCTTGAGCTTGGTGAAGTCCTGTACTGCGCGGCAGATCGGTGGGAACACACGGGGGAACGTATACCCGCAGTGCTCGCACCTGGTCCACACCATCCCGCCCTTCACGAGGTCGCCGGTCCAGTACCTGATGAGCACGGTGCCACGCCACCCGACGTGGCTGAAGACCAGCACCCCGGGCTCGCCGGGGGCCACCGGTTCCCGGGTCTCGGGATGCAGCAGTTCCCAATAGAAGTACTTCGGGTTGAGATGGAGCCCGGATCGTTCGCTGCATTCGAAGAACGTCCACTTCATCTCGGTCATGCCGACGCACTGGACGATCCGCAGCGCCGATGTCGCGCCGGCCTGGGCGGCCAGGAATCGGATGAGTTCGCGTAACTCCTCGCTCACTGGTTCGGCGCCGAGCACGGCGCGGCGCAGCGACACCAGCTTGCCGATGGTGCCCTGCTGCTGCAGCACCGGGGCACCAGCAACCAGTGCACCAGGTACGAGGGAATCGCCACCAGGGTCGAGAAGCCGCCGCGGGCGAACAGGGCGATCTGGCGATCGGTGGGAATCACCGATCCGCCGAACATCTCGAAGCTCGGTGATCCGACCAGCACCTTGGTGAGCACCGCACCGTAGAAGGCCACGTGCGGCGCGCCCGGAAAGAGCACCAGCTTGCGCTCGGTCCAGTCGAACCGTGTGTACCCAGCTTGGGTGCTTGTGATCGATGGCCAGTGAGGCCAGTTCGGCGACGACGTGGTGCAGGTCGTGCGCGGTGTAGCTCACCGGCGTCGGCTCACCCGTCGACCCGCCGGAGACGTGGAAATGCACCGGCAGCCATTCCTGCAGACCACGACGCCTGATGCGGTCCTTCAGGCTGTCCCGGCGCACGAGCGGGAATGATCCGGCGGAGCATTCAGCAGCGCCCGCATGGCATACCGTGCCAGTGTCGTACGGGGCAGCGCTTCGGTCTCCATGCCCTCGGGAAACGGCGGTCCGCCGGGCGCCTTCGGTCGCAGCACGAAGGCCTGGGGATCGCTGCGGGCCAGGTCGTCCTTCTCGAGGATTGGGGACCAGCCGGAAGTCCTCGATCGTCCGGATCCTGTCCAGCGAGATCCCGGCCTCGCGATAGCGCTTGCGCAGGTAGGGATGGAACGGCTGCACGTAGTCGCGCAGGTACCGGGTCAGGCGCGCGAAGGACTGGCGCTGCTGCGCCGCGGCGTCCAGGTCATAGAAGTTCATGCCGCGCCCAGCAGGCCGGCGTCCCCAGTCACTCGCCAGGGCGTAATCAATCAACTGCTCGAAGTACTCGTGAACCGTTGGCGGACGGATGCCGAGCGGCTCCAGCGCTGCCCGTACGTGTGCGGTATCGAATCGCGTCTGGTAGGAGAGGTACGGCACATAGACGCGGCCCTTCTTCATGGTCTCGCGCCGCTTGCCCCAGACGACTGCGTAGAGCAGCGGCCGTAGCAGCCCAAAGGCGCGAGGCCCGAGCAGCCGCGGCGGCCTGACGCCGAATCGCCTCGCGGCCAGGTCCAGCACGTCGCCGACCGTCGACGCAGCCGGGCCCGCGGCGATGTCGGGAAGCACTTGCCGCGCTGTGCCGGGTCGGCACTGAGCGTCTCGATGGCTCCTTCCACGAAGTCCAGCGGCACCATGTCGAGCACGCCGCTCCGGCTGCCTGGGGCCGCGGAGCTCGCCCGCGCGACATCATCTTGAGCGGCCAGTACATGACGTTGAACGTGGACGTGTAACCCGTGCGCGAATCGCCCACCACCATGGCGAGCCGGAAGATCGACGTCGGGACGTCTGCCGCGTGTGAGCGGACGAGCAATTCCGCTTCGTACTTGGCCTGCTCGTAACTGTTGTAGAAGCCGTAGCTGCCGTCGACGTCGTCCTCGCCGATAACCCCGGTGCGCTTGCCGGCAACCATGCACGTCCCGAGGTAATCGAACTTCGTGAGGACGCCGCGTCGCCGCCCTTCACGGGCCAGTTGCAGCATGCGTTCGGTGCCGGTGACGTTGACGGCGCGGCTTTCCCCAAGCGGCAGGTTCCACGTGACCGACGCCGCGCCATGGACGATGCGCGTCACGTCGCCGGCCAGCTGGTGCCAGTCGCGGTCAGGCAGGCCCAGCCGCTCTCTCGTGAGGTCACCGGCGATCGCGCGCACCCGTCGCCGCTGCTCGTCGTTCACGGTTCCGCCAGGCCGTGTCGCGAGGACCCCGTCGAGGCGACGGCCGGCTTCGTCGTTGTCTCGCGCCCGCACCAGGCAGAGGATCCGCGCGCCTGGTGCACGGAGCATGCGTGCGAGCAGCTCTCGACCAACGGTGCCCTGCGCGCCCGTCAGCAGGATCGTATCGGCCGCGGCGGATCCGGCGTCGAGCACGGGCTCGGTCATCGTGGCGGCGCTGCCCCGGCAGGCTCGTGCCCAGGGGTGCGAGCTGTTCACCGTGCCGACGGAGACGCGCGAGCAATGCACCAAACGAACCGAACCACACCACCGTCGTGACAGCCCAGGCCGTGACGAAGGCCGGATCCTCGTAACACCAGGCGGCAGTCTGCCAGGTCGCCGCCGATCCGAGCTTGAGCGAGCGCGGGTAGAACCAGACCATCCAGGCGATGCTCGCCGCGACGATCCCGAGATAGAACGCCCGATTGGCGCGGTCGCTCCCGGCGCGCACCCAGCGCGCGCCCAGCAGGAAGCCTCCATTACGGAAGGCAAAGAGCAACACCAGGCTGGCGGGAACCATCCAGGGGTAGTCGGTGACGCGCGCCGACGTCCACCACATGTGGGTGGTCTCCCAGCCGAAGTAGCCGACCAGGAAGTACACAGGGATCCAACTGAATCCGAAGATCAGGAACAGGTTCGTGGCGAGCCACGCATGGAGGTGATCCTGATGCGTTCCCGTGCGTAACTGGGTTCGCGCAGCGCCTGCAGCTGCAGCAGCCATCGCCGCGGCGAGCGGGACGTCGACCTGGATCATCGTGGTGTCCGAACGGGTCGCATCGTACTGGAACGGTTCAGCCGCCGCAATCGGATTGTCTTTGCCCGGGAACCGCGCTACGGTTTTGCCGTGTCCTCCGCAGTTCAGCCGCCGGGCGCCAGTGATCCCGCTCGCGCGCCTTCGGGCATGACGGGCCGGCGATGGCTGGTGGCAGTGGCGTTGGCGTCGATCGTCATCGCCGCGGCGACAGCCATGCGCTGGCGTGGCGCGTCAGCCGCCGCGCCACCAGTGATCACAGCAGACGCCAACCCGCGCGGTCTGTCCTGCCTCGGGCGTATCGAGCCCGAGGATGGGGTCATCACCGTGGGCGCACGTTCACTGTCTGGACAGCCGGTGGAAGCTGCTGCGAACGCGTCCTCGTGAAGGAAGGGGACGCGATCGTCTCAGGTCAGATCCTCGGCGTGCTGGACAGCCACGACGAACTGGGGCAGTTGTCGCCCAGGCCGAGTCGCGCCTGGGCCTCGCTCGGGCCAGGCTGGCGCAGGTACGCGCTGGCGCGAAATCGGCAGACATCGCGGCGCAGCGAGCCGACATCAGCCGACTCGAGAAGGAGACCGCCAACGCGCGACTCAGTCACGACCAATCCCGGCAGCTCGTCGCCGCGAACGTCGTCTCCCAGTCGTCACTCGATACGAGCCGGCTCGCGGCCGAGGCACAGGCGCAACGGCTCGAGCAGGCGATGCAGCGGCTCGCCGCCCTCGACGAGGTCCGGGCGGTGGACGTGGCCGTGGCGGAGCAGGAAGTCGGCGCGGCGATCGCCGACCTCCAGCGGGCGCGAGCCGAACTGACCCGGGCCTCGATTCGATCGCCGATCGATGGCCATGTCCTGTCGATCACGGCATGGCCCGGCGAGGAAGTCACCACAGACGGCCTCATGTCGGTGGCTCGCACGGCGCGCATGTACGTGTTCGCCGAGGTGCCGGAGAGCGACGTCGGAGCGCTCGTCGTGGGGCAGCGCGCCGTCGTGCGCGGCGAGAGCCTCGCTGCCCCGCTCGAGGGCGTGGTGGACTACCTCGGTACCGTCGTGACCAAGAACAACACCTTGCCCGTCAATCCGGTCAGCTTCTCCGACGCCCGCATCGTCGAGGTCAAGGTGCGTCTCGACGACAATGCCGTGGCCCGGCGACTGATTAGCGCCCGGTCAGCGCGTCTTCACTCCGGCGCCCTGAGGCGGCTCACGCCATGCGCGGCATTCCCCTGGCATGGCAGCAGCTCACGCGAGAGAAGCGCGGCTTTCCGGCGGCGCTGGCCGGCATCTGCTTTGCCGTGACGTTGATGATGATGCAGCTCGGGCTGCGCGATGCCCTGTATCACACGGCCACGATGGTGCACGACCACATGCGCGGCGACGTGTTCCTGATCGACCCGCACTACGAGTACCTGTTCTCCACGCGTCAGTTCACGCAGCGGCGCCTGCACCGCGCCCTCGGCATCGAGGGCGTGGCCGCCGTTTCGGCCATGTACGTCGGCATCGGCGCCTGGAAGAATCCGGTCGATGGAGTCGAGAAGCGGATCCTCGTGATGGGGTCGTCGCCTGCCGTGCCGGTGTTCGATTTCGACGGCGTCCAGCAGGCCGCGCGCGAGCTGCGCGACGCCGACGTGGTCCTGTTCGACGCCTGGTCCCGCCCCGAGTTCGGACCCGTGACCGCGTTGCTCGCGGCGCGACCGCAGCTGTGGACCGAGATCGACGGCCGGCGCACGCGCATTGCCGGCACCTTCCCGATGGGACCGACGTTTGCGTCGAGCGGCCACGTCATCACCAGCGATCTCAATTTTCTCCCGCCTGTTTCCGGAACGACCGGAAGGCGTGGTGGACATCGGCCTGGTGGCTGGAGCCCGGCGCCGCGCCGCGCCAAATCCATGACGCCATCGATGCGGCGTTGCCCGACGACGTGCGGGTCCTCACCCGCGAGCAGTTCATGACATTGGAACGGTCGTACTGGACCGATCACCTGCCCATCGGCTTCATCTTCAATCTCGGGTCGCTGCTCGGCCTGGTCGTCGGTGGCGTGATCGTCTACCAGATCCTCTACGCCGACGTCATCGATCACCTGCCGGAGTACGCGACGCTCAAGGCGATGGGCTACCTCGACACCGACCTGTTCACGATCGTCGGCCAGGAGGCCCTCTACCTGTCGTGCCTTGGGTTCGTGCCGGGTCTTACCGCCTCGCTGGTCCTGTACTGGGTCCTGCGGACGGGGACCGGCATCCTCGTCGAGATGACGTGGCAGCGCGTGCTGAGCGTCTTCGCGCTCACGCTGGTCACGTGCCTGCTCGCCGGCGGCATCGCCATGCGCAAGATTCGCCACGCCGACCCGGCGTCGGTCTTCTAGCCATGGAGCCGGTCATCGCACTGCGCAACGTCAACCACTGGTTCGGGGAGGGGGCGTTGCGCCGGCGAATCCTGTACGACGCCAGCACCGAGATTCGGCCGGGGGAAATCGTCATCCTGACGGGCCCGTCGGGATCGGGCAGACGCCGACGTTGCTCACGCTGGCCGGGGCCCTGCGAACGGTGCAGGAGGGCAGCGTACACACGCTCGGGCACGAGTTGCGCGGCGCGACGCCGGAGACCCTGGCGCGCGTGCGGCACCGCATCGGCTTCATCTTCCAGGCGCACAACCTGCTCAATGCCCTGACGGCCCGGCAGAACGTGCAGGCGTCGCTGGCCATCGACCGAGACGTGCCGGTGGAGGCGGCCAGCCTGCGTGCGTCCAGATGCTGGCCGCCGTTGGCCTCGGTGGACACGTCGACAAGCTCCCGCAACAGCTGTCGGGCGGACAGAAGCAGCGCGTGGCGATTGCGCGCGCGCTGGTGCGGCGTCCTGCCGTGGTGCTGGCCGATGAACCGACCGCAGCGCTCGATGGCACGACCGGCCGTGAAATCGTCAATCTGCTGCACAATCTCGCGAAGGGCCAGGGCGCGGCAATCCTGCTCGTCACCCACGACCATCGCATCCTCGACGTGGCCGACCGGGTGCTCGCCCTCGAGGACAGGCAGATCGTGTCGTGATACCTGCGGCGCTAGCTGCCGGCTCCTGGCGGAGGCGCGGCCTGCCGTTGCCGGAGCCAGCAATCGAGCGCGCCGTGTGACGCCGCATACCCCGCATCGGCCAGCGCCGCAGCAGACCCGAACTCATTGCGCTTGAAGCGCCACGTCCGGCGAAATGTAGACGTCGGCCATGTCGGCCTTGTCGCGTCGATAGGAGATACCGCCGAACTCGATGACGCGCATCAGCACCAGCAGGATGCTCGGGCGGTACACCCGCCGGTCGCGGGTCGGGTTGTAGCGGCTCCAGAGCGCGTTCCAGCCCGAGACATCCTCGCCGTAGTCCTTCACCTCGTGGAGTTCGTGAGGCGGCGACACGTCCACCCCGATGACGGCGCCTTCGCCGGCGAAGCGGCGCATCACGTCCACCGGTACGTTGTTGATCAGGCCGCCGTCGACGTGCAGTTCGCCGTTCATCACCATCGGCGGGAAGATCCCGGGGCGCTCGCGTGCTGGCCAGCACCGCGTCGGCGATGCCGACCCCACTGGTGTGCACGGCGAGCTCGGCGCGATTGAGATTGGCCGAGACGCAGAAGTACGGCAGCCAGAAGATCCTGAATCCGCGTATCGCCGAAGAACCCGCGCACCAGCCGGCTGTACTTGCCGCCTCTCTTGAACGCCAGGAAAGGCAGAGTCATGTCGTCGAAGGAATCGGCGAGCCCGCGGCTGGTGTCGCGAACGATGCGGTCGCTGTCCCAGCCCGAGACCAGCTGCGCCCCAACCATCGCACCCATGCTCGCGCCGCCGACGGCGTCGATGGGGATGCCGAGTTCCTCGAGGGCGCGCACCACGCCAAGGTGCGCCAGGCCGCGAGCGAAGCCGCCACCCAGGACCAGCCCCACGGTGCGGCCCGTGGCAAAGCGCGCCAGGCGCGCCACGTCAGTCGCGCGGTCGAGCCGCACGTGCAGGTGCCGGTCCGAGAAGCGTCCCGACAGCCAGCGGGCGGTACCGGTCGGCGCGGTCGTGTCGGGGCGGTGCAGCAACACCAGCGTTTGTCCTGGGCGATCGGCACGTTCGCGAGCGAGCAGCTGCGTTTCGATCTCGCCGGGCGCCGGGTTCGCGGTGGCATCGGCGACGAGCAGAATTCGATCGGCCTGCCGCAGGCACCGCTCGGTCCACGGCGACGCGTGGCAGTCGGCCTCGTACACGACGTGGCGGTGGTCATGTTCGAGGCTGGCGAGCCACTGCACCAGGCGGCCCCCGTCCCGATCGGGTACCTGGGCGGCGCCGGCCCGTCCGAGCGCCGCGTCGACGCTCGCGCTGGTCAGGTGGACGGTGCGCCCATGGGGCTCGAGGGCCGCCGCGAGGTTGCGAGCCACCTCGCCGAGCGAGACGTCCGGCGAGGCAGGCACCACCGCGATCGTCACCACCGGAGCGTCTACACGGCGGCCGCGCGACATGTCGTGCACCCGCGCCACGACCCGTCCCGAGAGCAGCCGCAGCATCGCGTGGGGATAGCGTTCGACGAGGCGATCGAGCGGCGTCGCGATCGAGCCGCGCGAGCTGGGTGTCGCGCACGGCCACGACCGTGGCTGAACGCGGCGCTCCTCCGAGGTAAGCCATCTCGCCGATGACCTCCCCCGCGCCCAGCTCGGCGACGATGCGCGCAGTGCCGTCGGCTTGCGTGACGAGTACGGCGACGCGCCCGCTCACCAACAGGTAGACGGCGTGCCCCTCGTCGCCCTGTCGGAACAGCACCTCGCCGCCATACACCGAGATCGGCTCCAGCGCCTCGCCGATCTCCCCGAGCAGCCGCGGGTCGATGCCCTCGAAGGCCGGGCTCTGGTGCATGGCCGCGATCAGCCGGTGCCGTTCCAGATGTGGCCGGAGCTCCTCACGCAGCCGCAGCGCCGCCGCCGGATCGCTGCCGGCGAAGCGATCCAGCGCCTCGGTGGGGATCACGGCAATCGTCGTGGCGCCGCGGGCGTGCAGCGTGGCCGGCGCCGTCCATCGCGCTCCGGCCTGCGGTTCTCCGGTCAACTGCCCGCTGCAGATGTCGGGACGTGGCGTTCGACACCGAGCCGGTCCGTCACCGTCGCGACCAGCGTCCCCGAGATGACCACGGCCACGTCGGACACGACATCGTGCTGGCGCACCGCCGTCTCGCCATCGGCGAACGTGTACGTGGTGGCATCTGCGGCGAGCAGCGCGAGCCCGGCGTCGGGCACGTGCGCAAAAGGCGCGAGACCGCGCAACATCTCAGGCAGGGTCATCGACGCTCGTTGCTGGCCGTGACCTGCGCGGGCGCACGCCCCAGCGCATCTGGGTGACGAGACGCCACCACAGCAGCGGAAAGCCGATGACCGGCGTGAGCAGGAACTGTTCGCGCTGCATGGGCGTCAGCAGCCGCGTGACGTGACGGTGGAGCATCAGCTGGTGATACCAGGGCAGGCTCGGCACGAGATGGTGCTCCCAATGACAGGGAGTGCCCCATGGACCGCCGCCGACCAGCATGCCCCAGAACCCCAGGCCGAAGCTGCGCGAACCGTTGTTGTTGTCGAGCGGCATCAGGTTGTGCTCGGTGAACTGACGCATCCGATCGAGATAGAACCCCAGGTGCGGCAGCAGCACCAGGAACACGACGATCGCGAACAGGCCGCCGAACAGGGCGGTACACACCAGCGGCAGTAGTCCATGGTAGAGCGTCGACAGCAGCGCCGAGAGCATGCGGCTCTTCGTGTACGTCATCGACCGATGGATGATGAAGTCGGTGACGTTGACGAAGGCGGCCAGTGGCACGAACGTGAGCGCATAACGCCGCAGGAAGACGCTGTTCAGAAACTCGGCGTCCTCCTCGGAGCCGAACTTCGCGTGGTGCGCCATGTGCGTATCGGCGTACGCCAGCGGAATCGCCGCCGCCGAGACGACCGATGTTGTTGACCAGCACCTGCGCGGCGCGCGCCAGCCGGCCCTTGCCGACGAACACGATGTTGTGGGCGGCACCCTCGTGCATGCTCAGCGACATCAGCGAGTACATCAGGAAGCTGTGGAGCGATCCGATCACGCCAGCTGCCAGCAGGACCGTGGTCCAGGGGGCGGTCACGCCAGGCGTCTGCCACACGAGGGGAAGGTGCACGAGGATGGCGTAGTCGGCCAGGAACAGGCCCGCCATGACCGTGGCGTTGATCGCGTTGTGCAGGAACGGATGGCTCCTGAACCACGTGAACAACTCTCGGCCGCGCGCCCGGATCGAGCGCAATTGCACCTCGGTCAGCGCCTCGAACGGATGCGCAGCGGCGTACGCGCGGGCGTGGGCCAACTCCTCTGGGTGGATGTGCATTGCACACTCCTCGCTGGATGTGGCCCACATGGTACGCCAGCCCGGGCGCCAAACCGCTGCCGACGCGGTAGGCCCCAGCGTACGATACGGCCCATGCGAATCCTGACCGCCCTGCTCGGGGCTGTCCTGATCACGATTGGCGCGACAGCCTCGGCCGACCCCGTCGACGACTACGTGCGGTCGCAACTTGCGCCGCGCCACCTGCCCGGTGTGGCACTCGCAGTCGTCAAGGACGGTCGCGTGGTCAAGGCCGCCGGGTATGGCGTGGCCAGCCTCGAGCTGACGGTGCCCGTGTCGACCGACACGGTCTTCGAGATCGGCTCGATCAGCAAGCAGTTCGCCGCAGACGCCATCCTGTTGCTCGTGGAGGACGGCAAGGTCAAGCTCGACGATCCGATCTCGACCTACCTTGCCAGGACCCCGCCCGCCTGGTCAGCCATCACGGTTCGGCACATCCTGACGCATACGTCTGGACTGGCCGATTTCGACAGCGGCAACATCGGGTTCTCGTATCGTCGCGAGTACACCGCCGACGAGTTCGTGGCATTGCTCGAGAAGCAGCCGCTCGCCTTCACGCCTGGCGAGCGCTGGAACTACACCAACGCCTTCCCGCTGCTGGGGATGGTCGTGGAGCGCGCCTCCGGCATGCCGTACACGGAGTTCGTCCGCACGCGCATCTTCGCGCCGCTCGGGCTGCGCTCGGCGCGATTCAAGTCGGCCAGCGAGGTCGTGCCGCACCGGGCCGACGGCTATCTGCTCGAGAACGGTAACTATCGCCACGGCGAAACGCTGCGCCCTCAGATCATCGCGCCCAATGGCGGCATCCTCATCAACGTCTCGGACTTCGCCGCCTGGGACATCGCCATCACCAGCAACCGACTGCTGCGCCCCGAGAGCCTCGCGACGATGACGACACCGGCGCGACTCGCGGATGGTCGCACGGTCGGTCATGGGCTCGGCTGGTTCCTCGAACATTCGATGGCCATCCCTTCGGAGCGCACTGGGGCACGACGGTGACTGGACATTCAGCGGTCATCCGCCGCTACGTCGACGACCGGGTCACCGTGATCATGCTTTCCAATGTCGATGATGGCGGGTTCGGTATCGATGCCATGAGCCGGCACATCGCCGGGATGTACGTACCCGGCGTCGACCTGCACAGCCTCACGCCGAAGACCGCCGATGCGCCTGAGCGCCTCACGGAGATCAGGGCGGTGCTGACGTCGATTGGCAACGGCGTGGAGCACGAACGCGCGCCGGGACTTGCCGCGCGGTTGCCGCCCCGGTGCGTGCGCGCATCGCCGCGGCACTGGAGTCGTCCAATTCGCTCGAATGGCTGGGCGACGAAACGCTCGGGCCTCGCCACTTCAACGCCGATCCGACGGTGACGACGCTCAGCCGGTATCGCGTCCGAACCGCTCCTGGCTTTCGCTACTTCACCATCCGCCAGGCGGCAGACGGCCGTGTCATCGGCGTCATCGTCGAGGACTGACATCCCGATGATTCCCGGCCTGGAGCGACGTCTCAGGTGTCAGAGGGCTGCCGGTCAGCGCGTCGGAGGGGCGGGGCAACTCCCATAGCCACGGAAGGTCGATATGAGGAAGCTGATCGTTTCGGAGTTCATGTCGCTGGATGGAGTGATGCAGGCCCCCGGCGGTAAAGACGAGGACCGCGACGGCGGGTTCGAGCACGGCGGCTGACCGTGCCGTACTGGCATCGACGACATCGGTGGTGCGTTCGGCGCTCTCATGCAGGGCGTCGATGCCTTCCTGCTCGGCCGTCGGACCTACGTCACGCATGCCGAAGCGTTCGAGCCGTTGCCGCCGGGCGATCCGTTCGGCGATTTGATGAACGGGCCGAAGAAGTATGTCGTTTCCACGACGCTCACGAACCCGATCTGGCGCGACACGGTGGTCATCCGCGACAACGTCATCGAGTCCATTCGGGCGATCAGGCCGAACCAGGCGGCACCATCCTGACTGACGGCAGCAGTCAGCTGGTCCACGCCATGATCGAGGCACGATCTGGTCGACGAGCTGCACCTGCTCATGTATCCCCTGACACTCGGCAGCGGCAAGCGGGTGCTGCCGGCTGGTGTGCACGCCCCCTTCGAGTTGACGTCGGCCACGCCGTATCCGACGGGGGTCGTGGGACTTCACTACCGCCGCCGGCGCTAGGCGCCCCACGGCCACACGGCCGCACCCGGTCGCCTGCAGAAGGCCGTGCCTTGTTGACCAGACGTGACCCTGGGCGCAGAATGCCTCGTCGCCATGGAAGAGGATGGGGTCGGTCTCGACAGGCGGGAATTCCTCGAAGTCCTCGCGGCGCTCGGCGTCACCGGCGCTGCCGCCGTCGCCGCCTGGCGCGCACTCGAATGGACGCTTCCCGCGGCGTCCGCCGATTCGTGGCATCGGTCCGTGTGCCGGTTCTGCGGGACAGGTTGTGGCATCCGTGTCGGCATGCGAGACGGCGCCATCACCGACATCCGTGGCGATGAGACTGCCCACAACAAGGGCGTGATCTGCGTCAAGGGCTCGATGCTGCGAGCCCTGCCTCTATTCCCGATCGACTGACCACTCCGAAGATCCGCAACAACGGGCGTCTGGTCAATGCCAGCTGGAACGACGCGATGGAGCTCGTCGCCACGAGGTTCCGCGACGCCATCGCGACGCACGGCCCTGACGCCGTCGCGTTCTACGGCTCGGGTCAGCTCTTCACCGAGGAGAGCTACACGGCCAACAAGTTGTTCCGGGTGGGCATTCGCACCAACAACGTCGACGGCGAACCCGCGCCTGTGCATGGCATCGGCGGCGTTCGGCTACACGCAGGTGTACGGCAAGGACGAGCCGCCGGGTTCCTACGAGGACATCGACTTCGCGGACTGCATCTTCCTGATGGGCGCCAATCCGTTCGAGTGTCACCCGCCGATCTTCGAACGCATCCAGCAGCGTCGCCGGGCGCACCCCGATCTCAGCATCATCTGCGTCGACCCTCGCCGGACCCTCACCGCGGAGCGCAGCACTCGCCATCTCGCGGTCACTCCCGGCACGGACCTTTTGCTCCTCAACGCGATGGCGCACGTGATGGTCAATGAAGCTCGGCGCCTTGGACGGGTCGGCGATCCACTCCGCCTGCTGCATCTGCCGCTGGAGGCGGCGCTCCCGGACCTTCGCCTTGCGGGCCACGCGCTTTGCGATCTTGCGGACGTGCGGCGCCCCGAGGCCGCGGATGACGGTCCGCTCCACCGAGAGCGCCTGCGACTTGGCCCGGGCGACGTCCGCCTCGAGCCGGCGCCGATACGCGTCCTGCGTTCGGAAGTCGGCCAGCATGCGCTCGAAGCGGCGCTGCTTCTCGGCCCGGTAGGCCGTGTAGCCGCCCTCATAGGACGTGAGCTCGTCCGACACCCCGTCGAGCTCGAGTATGCGCGAGACGGTGTTGTCGAGAAAGCGGCGGTCGTGGCTCACCACGAGCGCCCCTCCCGGGAACGCGGCGAGGAACCGCTCGAGCCAGCGCAGCCCGCCCAGATCGAGGTGGTTGGTCGGCTCGTCGAGGAGCAGGATCGTCGGCCGTCCCAGGAGGACGCCCGCCAGCATCGCCCGCGCCTGCTCACCGCCCGACAGGTCGCCGAACCGGGCAGCCGGTGAGAGATGGGCGATGCCGAGGTGGGCCCGCGCGTCGTCGATCGCGGCGTGAAATGTCCAGCCGTCGAGCCTGGCGAACTGCGCCAGGACGTCGTCGTACTCGCGCATCGCGACGGCCCGCCCAGCGGGCTCAGCCATCTCGGCCTCGAGCCGGCGCATGCGCTCGTCGAGCGCGTACACCTCGCCGATCGCCCGGCGCAGATGGCCGCCGAGCGTGGCGTCGGGATCCGGCGGCGACTGGTCCAGAAGGCCGATGCTGTCGCCGGAGCCGACGATGACCCGGCCCGAGTCGGAGCGCTCGACGCCCGCCAGGATCCGCAGGAGCGTCGACTTCCCGGTCCCGTTCGGGCCGACCAGGCCGGTGCGCTCGCCCCTACCGAGGGTGAAGGTCGCGCCCGTGAAGAGCGGCTCGGCGTCGTGCGCCTTGCACAGCGAGTCGGCTTTCAGCACGGGCGCCCATACCTCTCAGGCGCAGTATGCCACGCGCCGCGAGCTGCTCAGCCGCGCCGGCGGCGCTTCGACCGGTGCCTGGCGGCGATCGCGGCCTCGGGCCGTGGGGTCGGTGTGTGCACCGGCCCGGCGGCGGCGGGGGCCACCGCCGGCTCCGGCGACACGGGGCGCCGACGGCGAAACAGGATCACGAAGACGATCCCGGCGACGATCGTCACGGCGGAGGCGACCCACACGTTCAGCCGCTGGCCGTAGTAGTGGTGTGCCGGGTCAATGCGAAGCGTCTCGACCCAGATCCGCTCGAACGAGTAGAGCGTCGCGTAGAGCGCGAAGATCGTTCCCACGGGCACGTCCCGCCAGAAGCGGCGGATGAACCAGATCAGGATCCCGAACACGACGAGGCTCGAGAGCGACTCGTAGAGGAACGTCGGCTGGAAGGTCTGGCCCTCGTGGTACGGCAGCTGAGGATGGTCGATCTTGACCGCCCACGGCAGGTCGGACGGGCGGCCGTAGAGCTCCTGGTTGAAGTAGTTGCCCCAGCGACCCAGCGCCTGGGCCAGGATCAGGCCCGGCGCGATGCAGTCCGCGACCGCCCAGAACCCGAGCTTGACGCGGCGGCAGCCGATCCACGTCCCCAGCATGCCGCCGAGGATGGCGCCGTAGATCCCGAGGCCGCCCTTCCAGATCTTGAACATGTCGATCAGGTGGTGCTGGAACGCACCCCAGTCGGTGACGACGTGGTAGAGACGGGCCCCGATCAGCCCGAGCGGGACCGTCCACACGGCGATCGAGTAGACCAGCTCCGGATCGAACCCGCGCCGGCGAAACTCGCGCCGCGCGATCCATCCGGCCAGCAGCACCCCCGCGGCGAGCAGCAGGCCGTACCAGCGCACCTGCAGGCCGCCGGCCTTGATGAGAAACGGGTCGCCGGGGCTCGGGATCGAGAGCACGATCACGCGCGAGAGGTTAGCGGCTCAGCCCGCGGGCCAATGTGCCTTCCAGAAACTGGACGCGGAGGCAATTCTCCGCTACCACGAGAGGAGGTCGCCGTTCGCGGCGGCCGGGTGTCCCGAACCCCTGCGGGAGACCCCGGCTCCGGCTTAAAGCTTTGCCCCACCGGAGCCGATGAGTCCCATTGCACGACTCCCCGAATTCGGTGATGCCGGCCTCACCAGGTTGCGTCATCGCCGCCCTATCGCACGCCGGGAAGGAGCAGCCGAAGTGACAACGCCGACGTTGAGCCGAAACATCGTCATCTCGGTCGTCCTCGCGCTCGCCGCGGCGGTGGCGCTCGTGCTCTACACCCAGCACGTGCAGGACTCGGCCAAGTCGGCCGGCGACGCGGTCCGCGTCGTCGTCGTCACGCACGACATCCACGCCGGCACCGCCGTGGAGACTGCCGTGGCTGACGGTGACCTCGCATACCGGACCGTCCGCCGCTCCGATCTCGTGCCCGGCGCCTACACGGACCTGAACGCGGCCCGCGGCCTCATCCTGACCCAGCCCGTCTTCCACGGCGACCAGCTCACGGCCAGCCGGACCGGCGTCCGCCACGACGCCAGCGTCGCGGCGCGGCTCACCGGCACCCAGCGCGCGTTCCGGCTGCCGGTCGATGCGAACTCCGGCCTGACCGGTGACGTCCAGGCGGGCGACCGGGTCGACGTCATGGCGAGCTACGTGCTCGACACGAACCAGGTCGAGACGTACGTTCTCGCCGCCGGGGCGCTCGTCCTGGACGTGACCCCGGCCGCCGCCGCTCAGACCGGTGACTCGACGGCACAGGGCTCGATGCTGCTGCGCCTCTCCGACCGCCAGGTGTCGTATCTCGCGAACGCCCTGGCGATGGCCGACAACGCCCCCGCCGGCGGATCGAAGACGATCTGGATCGCGCTCGCCGGCACGCACGGCGCCACCTGGGAGAAGCACCCGCCCGTCGTCCTCCCCGGAGCGTTCCCGAATAACGGCATCCCCGCCAAGTGACAGGAGCCCGGCCGATGCAACCCGATCTCATCCGCGTCGCACTCCAGGCCGACGAGCCCTCGATCCGCGATCTCTTCGAGCGCTCCGGGATGGTCGAGATCGTGGAGTCGGCTCCGGAGGTGCTCGTCTGGCACCTCCCGTCCGACAGCGACGGCCTGCCCGCCGAGCTGCGCGCCGCGCTCGCCGACCCGCACGGGCCGGGCATCGTCGCCCTCACCGACGATCATCCCAGCCGGTGGTTCGAGGAGGCCATGCACCTCGGGGTGGACGACGTCCTCTGCCTGCCGCAGTCGGCCCAGTCGCTCGGCATGGCCGCGGCCAAGGCCCGGGCATCCCGCGCCCGCCGGGCCGCAGCGGTGGCCCCGCACAGCCTGCCGGGCACATCCCGCCTCGGCCGCGACGCGCATGTCTTCACCGTGTTCTCGACGAAGGGCGGCTCCGGCAAGACCGTGATCGCGACCAACCTCGCGGTGTGCTTCGGCCGCCAGGGTCTGCGCACGCTGCTCGTCGACCTCGACCTGCACTCGGGCGACGACGCGCTCGTCCTGGGCCTCTCTCCGCGCTGGACGGTGCTCGACCTGGTCCAGTCGCCCGGCGACCTCGACGCCGAGAAGCTCGCCGGGTTCGTGACCCGGCACTCGAGCGGGGTCGACCTGCTCCCGGCGCCGACCCGGCCCGACGAGGAGGAGCTGGTCGCCATCGACCGCCTCGAGCCGTTGCTCGAGGTCGCCCGCCGGAGCTACGACGCCGTCGTCATCGACACGTCGTCGAGCTTCTCTCCCGCCACCCTGCTCGCGATCGACCACACGGACACCCTGGTGCTGGTCGGCGCGTCGGACGTCCCGACGATCAAGAGCCTGAAGATCGCGCTCGAGACGCTGGAGCTGCTCGAGATGAACCTGCCCGACACGCGGATCCTGATGAACCGCTCGGGCGCGAAGGTGGGCCTCGAGGATCGCGACGTCGAGCGGACACTGCGGCGCGAGATCACCTACACGCTGCCGTCCGACAAGGCGATCCCGGTGTCGGTCAACCGCGGCCAGCCGGTCGTCGTCGACAACCCCAAGTCCCGCGTCGCCCGCTCGCTGGAGGAGATCGCGCAGTCGCTCCACGGGGCCGTCGGGAGCCGCCAGTGACACCCGACCGGCGCAGGCGCACGCTCGCCGGGCGCATGCGGCGGGCCGAACCTGCGACGGCCGCGGCGGACGCGAGCCCGGAGCAGGACGACCCGTTTGCCGAGATCCGGCAGGCCGCCCAGGCGGAGGCCGTCCGCGAGCTGGGCCAGGCGCTGACCGAGGGCGACGTCCGCGAGGAGGACCTCCACGAGAAGGTGACCAAGGCCGTCGACGAGGCGCTGGCCGAGGCGGGCACGCCCCTCAGCTCGACCGACCGCGTGCGGCTGGTCCGCGAGATCACGCACAACATCCTCGGCTACGGGCCGATCGAGCCGTTCCTGGCCGATCCGGAGGTCACCGAGGTGATGGTGAACAACCATCACACGATCTACGTCGAGCGGCGCGGCCTCATCGAGGAGACCGAGGTGCGCTTCGGCTCGGAGCGCCACCTGCTCCAGGTGATCGACCGGATCGTCGCCCAGACCGGGCGGCGGATCGACGAGTCGAGCCCGATGGTCGACGCGCGCCTTCCCGACGGCTCGCGCGTGAACGCGATCATCCCGCCGCTCGCCATCACCGGGCCCTCGCTCACGATCCGCAAGTTCTCGCGCGACCCGCTGACCATGGACGACCTCGTCGCGTTCGGGAGCCTCTCGCACCAGGCGGCGGCGTTCCTCGAGGCGTGCGTCGAGGGCAAGCTGAACGTCCTCATCTCGGGCGGCACCGGCACGGGCAAGACGACGCTCCTGAACGTCCTCTCGTCGTTCATCCCCGAGCGCGAGCGCATCATCACCATCGAGGACGCCGCCGAGCTGAAGCTGGCGCAGAAACACGTCATCAGCCTCGAGTCCCGCCCGTCGAACATCGAGGGCAAGGGCGCGATCACGATCCGCGACCTCGTCCGAAACGCGCTTCGCATGCGGCCCGACCGGATCGTCGTCGGCGAGTGCCGCGGCGGCGAGGCCGTCGACATGCTGCAGGCGATGAACACCGGCCACGACGGCTCGCTCACGACGATCCACGCGAACAGCCCACGCGACGCCCTGGCCCGCACGGAGACCCTCGTGCTCACCGCCGGCTTCGACCTGCCGCTCAAGGCCATCCGCGACCAGATCGCGAGCGCGTTCGACCTGATCATCCAGGTGAACCGGCTCGTCGACGGGCGCCGCCGCATCACCCACGTCACCGAGGTCGGGCGGATGGAGGGCGACGTGATCACCCTTCAGGACATCTTCGTCGCGTCGTTCGTCGACGAGGCGGGCGGCGAGCAGGTCACGTCGAAGATGCGCCACACGGGCATCCGGCCGGGGTTCGGCGACAAGCTCGAGCGGCACGGCGTAACCCTTCCCAAGTCGTTCTTCGGCGAGACCGCCGCGAAGGTGGACGTGCTCCGGCGCGGCAAGGAGCGGAGGACCGCGTGAGCGCCGGCCGCGCCGCCCGCGCGGCGGTCATCGCGGCGCTCGCCTCTGCGATCGCGGCTCCGGCCGCCTGGGGCGCCGCCCCGCCCACCGAGGTGACGGGCGCACACGCCGCGGGCCCGCACACGGTCCGCGTGCTCGTGAGGGCGGCCGGTGATCTCGCCACGTCCGACATCGAGGCCGACCTCGGAGGCCGCTTCGCCTTCGTCGAGGGCATCCACCGCGCGGGACCGGTGCGGCGTACTGACCTCGTGTTCGCGGTCGACACGTCGGGGTCGATGGCCGGAGCGCCCATCGCCGCGGCGACGGCGGCCGGTCAGCGCCTCCTCGACGCCGTCGGTCATACCGGTCGCGTCGGTCTCGTCACGTTCTCCAACACGGCCCGCGTCGTCCGCCCCCTGACGACCGACACCGGCTCGGTACGAGCGGCGCTGGCGGGGCTCGAGACGGATTCGGGGACGGCGCTCTATGACGGGATCACGCTGGCGGCGGACACGGTGCTGGCCGGCTCCGACCCGGGTGCGCGCCGCATCGTCGTCGTGCTCTCCGACGGCGCCGACACCACGTCGTCGTCGACGCTCGCCGCCCTGACGCAGCGCCTTCGCGAGGCCGGCGTGGAGGTCGACGCCGTCGGGCTCGAGTCGTCGCCGTCCTTCCGGGCGGCACCCCTCCGCGACATCACCTCCGCGGCCGGCGGCGAGCTCGCACCCACCCGCACGCCCGCCGGCGTCGAGCCGATCGTGCTCCAGCTTTCGCAGGCCCGGCTCGCCACGACGTATGCGGTCGACGTCAGCCTGCCGCGGTCGAGTTCCCGGACGCTGCACGTCAGCGTCCGCGGAGGCTCGGCAGCGAGCGTCCGGCTGCCCGAGGGCGTGTCCGGCACCTCGTCGGGGTTCTGGTCGTCGTACGGCGACTTCCTCGTCGTCGTGCTCGGCGTCGGCGCGGTCGGGATGCTGGGGTTCGTGACGGCGACCGCGGCCGGCGCCCGTGTTCCTCCGCTCTCGTCGCGGCTCGCGGAGTACACCGCCGGCGGCACAGGCGGGGCGCAGCAGACCCGCTCCCTCTTCATGCTCGACCTCTCCGAGGCCCTCGAGGCGCGGCTCGGCGAGCGCTGGGCCTGGAGGCGCCTTCACCGCCTGTGCGGCCAGGCGGGCATCCAGCAGCCGACCGGGCACGTCGCCCTGGCCGCGACCGCGAGCGCGGTCGCGGGCGGGGTCGCGGCAATCGCCGTGCTCGGGCCGATCGCGGGCATCGCCGGCGTGGCCGGCGGGCTGGCTGCACCGATCGCCGCCCTCCGGTTTCGAGCCGCCCGCCGCCAGCGGCAGTTCGAGGCCGAGCTGCCGGAGCTGCTCTCGGTTTGGGCGAGCGCCCTCCGCGCCGGTCGCTCGTTCGCCCAGGCCCTCGACTCGATCGTCGACGAGGCCGGCGAGCCCGCGCACACCGAGTTCCGGCGCGCCCAGCAGCAGGTCCGGCTCGGCGTCCCGGTGGAGCAAGCGCTCGACGAGATGTCTCAGCGGCTGCGCTCGGAGAGCTTCGAGCTCGTCGTCCTCACGACCGACGTTCAGCGCCGCGTCGGCGGCAACGTCGCCGAGATCTTCGACCAGGTCGCCGAGACGGTCCGGCGCCGGCAGCAGTTCTCGGCCCGCGTCAAGGCGCTGACCTCGATGGGCCGGCTTTCGGCTCAGGTCCTGATCGGGATGCCGTTCGCGATGGCCGGCCTCCTCACGCTCATCAACCACGGGTACATGAAGCCGCTCTACACGACGCGCGCGGGCCACGTCCTGATCGCGGTTGGCCTGGTGATGATGTCGGCCGGCGCGCTCATCCTGCGCCGGATGGTCAAGCCGAAGGCGATCGCGTGAGCTGGCTCCTCGTCGCGCCGGTCCTCCTCGGCGGCGCTGTGTTCTTCGCCCTGCGGGCGGCGACGCAGGGACGGTTGCAGGTCGAGACCGTCCTCGGCCGGATGTCGGGCTACGGGTATGGGGCTGCCCCGAGCGGCGCCGACCCGCGGGCGTGGCTGCGGCGCGTCGGGTACCTCGCCCCGGGTGGGCGCGGCGAGGCCGCCGAGGTGCTGCGGCGCAAGCTCGCCGCCGCCGGCTGGTCGAAGCGGCTCGCCCCGGAGGACGTCGCCGGGCTCAAGGTCCTCCTGCCGCTCGCCGCCTACTGCGCGATGTTCGTCGCCGCCGTGTTCGACGTGCTCCCCGTGCTCGTCGCCGCGGTGATCGGGCTCGCGATCTCGGCCCTCGCGTATGTCGGCCTTCCGGCGGTGATCGACATGCGGATGCGCGGGCGGCGCGACAAGATCGTGTCGGGGCTGCCGACGGTCCTCGACCTGCTCACGCTGTCGATCGAGGCCGGGATGAGCTTCGATGCGGCCGTCAGCCGGCTCGTGCTCCGCCTCGACGGCCCGCTCATCGACGAGCTCGCGCTGATGCAGCGCGAGATGCGGCTCGGCACGGGCCGGGCGGAGGCGCTGACGGCGCTCGCCCAGCGCGTGGACGCGTCCGAGGTGACGAGCTTCGCCCGGGCGCTCGCCCAGGCCGAGAAGCTCGGCGTGCCGCTCGCGCACATGCTGCGCACCCAGTCCGACGAGCTTCGGATCCGGCTTCGAAACAACGCCGAGGAGCACGCGATGCGGGCTCCGGTCAAGATGCTCTTCCCCACGGTGGCGCTGATCTTCCCGGCGGTCTTCATCGTGGTCCTGGGACCGGCGGTCATCTCGCTGCTCGACAACCTCGCCCGCACGAGATAGATGATCGCGGCAGGCGGCGCCCGGGAGGGATAACCCGTCTGGTATCGAACACCGGCTGCGATGCCCGCCGCCCGCCGTCGTGCTGCGCCGATCCCGGCGCTGCCTCCGCATCTCGAGGCGGCGCTCGGCGTGATCGAGGCCGTCCAGTCGCTGGGAGAGCTCGTCGACGTTGCCGAGATCCTCGCAACGCTCGCCCGCCGGCTCACCGAGCTGGTGGACGCGAGCGCGTGCCTGGTGTCGCTGGTCGACGTCGCGGGCGGAACCGTCCGTGACCGTGCCGGGTTCGCGCGACCGCCGCACGAATGGCCGCGGGCGGCCGAGGAGTATTCCCTCGCGGACTATCCGCGGACCGCGTCGGTGGTCGAGACGGGCGTGCCGTACGCGTGCTCGCTCGGGATCGGGCGGCCCGACTCGTCCGAGAGCGCGCGCCTGCGCGACCTGGGCTACCGCGCCCTCCTGATGCTGCGCCTGCGCGTCGACGGCGAGCCGTACGGGCTGATCGAGATCTACGACGAGCACCGGCGCACGTTCGCGCAGGCCGAGATCCGCCTGTGCCAGGCGCTCGCCACCGAGGCGGGCAAGGCCGTGTCGCGGGCGCGCATGGCCGAGCGCCTCGAGGAAGCGTACTTCTCGACGCTGGGGGCGCTGGCGGCCGCGCTCGAGGCGAAGGACGCCTACACGTCGGATCATGCGCTCCACATCGCCGAGCTGGCCGGGGCGGTGTGCGAGCGGCTCGACATCCCTCCCGGCGAGTCGCGGCTCGTGCGGCTCGCGGCCCTCCTCCACGACATCGGCAAGATCGGCGTCCCCGAGGTGATCCTGCGCAAGCCCGGGCCGCTGACGGCCCGAGAGACGGCGAAGATGCGCCAGCACGCCGAGATCGGCGCCCGCATCCTGAAGCCCGTCCCCCACTTCGCCGAGCTCGTCCCCCTCGTCCGGGCGACGCACGAGCGCTGGGACGGCACGGGCTATCCCGAGGGCCTCGAGTCGGAGGGGATCCCGCTCGGCGCGCGCGTCATCTGCGTCTGCGACGCGTTCCACGCGATGACCGAGGATCGCGTGTACCGGCGGGCGATGCCCGTGGCCGCGGCCATGGCGGAGATCGAGCGCTGCTCGGGCACGCAGTTCGATCCGGAGTGCGCCGAGGCGCTCCTCGACGTCGTCCGCGCGCAGGGCTGGCCGCGCATCGCGCGCGACCGCGTTGTCCGGCTGGCCCACGGCCCGGTCTAGATCGTTCGCATTTCATCGTGCCAGGTCAGGCGCCGGGACCGAGCCGCTCGGCAAGCAGCGCGAGCGCCCGCGCGAGGCGCGGGGCGTTCCCGGGAAGGTGCGGCCACGGGTTCGCGCCCGAGGGGTGCGGAAGCACGATGAGCGGCCGGCCGTCGTCCAGACGAAGCTCGGCTCCGACCGCGTCCTCGAGCGCGGTTCCCGGGGCGAGCTCGGCCAGCGCGAGCGTGCCGACCCCGATCACGAGCGGGGCCTCGATGAGGGCGAGCTCGCGCCAGAGCCACGGCCTGCACGTGCGCACCATCGCCGCCGAGGGCCGCACGTCGCCGCCGCCCGGCCGCTTTCCCGGGAAGCACTTGGCGACCGCGGCGATGTAGAGGCGGGCGTAGAACTCCTGCTCTGTCCCGAGGCCGGCGGGCTCGAGCCACCGGCGCAGGCGGCGCCCAGCGGGGCCGATGAACGGCCGCCCGTCCACGGCCTCGCGCGCGCCGGGCGCCTGCCCGACGAGCACGGCGTCGGCCCGGCGCAGGCGGCTGAACACCGGCATCGACTCGACCCGAATGCCGCCGGCGACGCACAGGCGGCACGGCTCGAGGCGGCGGTGGAGCTCGGCGACGTCGGGGATCGCTTCGCGGTCGTCCATGTCGGTAGTATCCGCGCGTCCGTGAACCGTGCCGGCCGAAACCCGTTTCCCTTCGCCGCGGAGTACGAGTACTCCCAGTCGGTCGTCGCCGACGGCGAGCTGGTCTTCACGGCCGGCCAGGGAGGGTTCGGCGAGGACGGCGCCGTTGTCGACCCGGACGACGCCGAGGCCCAGATCCGAAGAGCGTTCGCGAACCTCGAAGCGGTGCTCGAGGCCGAGGGTGCGTCGCTCGCCACGGTCGTCAAGATGACGGTCTACCTCGCCCGCGCGTCCGACTACGAGGCCTTCAAGCGCGCGCGGCACGACGCGTTCTCGCCGCCCTATCCGGCCTCGACCGCGATCGTCGCGGGCGGATTCCTGTTCGACGGGATGCTGGTCGAGATCGACGCTGTCGCACGGGTCGGCGAGCGGCGCGCGTAGACGATGCGGATCTTCATCTCGACGGACATCGAGGGCACGGCCGGGATCGTCGACTGGGAGCAGGTGATCGGCCCCGGCGGCGAGTACGAGATGGGGCGCCGGCTCCTGCTCGACGAGGTCAACGCCGCGATCGACGGCGCGGCCGACGGCGGCGCGACCGAATTCCTCGTGAACGACGCCCACTGGACGATGCAGAACATGCCGCCCGGCGAGCTCCACGGCGAGGCCTCGTACCTGTCCGGCAAGCACAAGCCGCTCTACATGATGGAGGGGCTCGAGGGCGGCTTCGATGCCGTCTTCATGGTCTCCTACCACGGCTCCATCGGCCACGAGCGGGCCGCCCTCTCGCACACCTACAACCCAAGCGCGATCTGGGAGGTGAAGCTGAACGGGATCGTGACCGGCGAGGCCGGGTTGAATGCGCTGGTCGCACTGCACCACGGCGTCCCCGTGGCGCTGATCACCGGCGACCAGGCGACGGCCGACGAGGCCGAGCCGTTCATGCCCGGCATCGAGCCCGTCGTCGTCAAGCGGTCGGTCGCACGCTATGCGGCCGAGAGCCTCCACCCCGCGCGAGCCTGCCGGCTGATCCGGGCCGGTGCGCGCGCCGCCGTCGAGCGGCTGGACGAGCTCAGGCCCCCCGCGATCGAGCTTCCGGCAACGATCGAGGTGACGTTCCTGTCGGCCGACATGGCGGAGGCTGCCACCGCGATGCGCGGCGTCGGGCGGACGGCCACCCGCACCATCTCCTTCTCCGAGCCGGACCCGCTCCAGGCCTACCGCACCTTCGTAACCATCGTGACGCTCACCCGGGGCCTGGGCGAGTGAGCGATGCCCGGGTCGCGCTGGTCACGGGCGCGGCGGGTGCGATCGGCGGTGCGATCGTCCGCCGCCTGGCCGACGACGGGTTCACCGTCGCGGGCGTCGATATCGCCGTCGGCGCCGATTACCGCTGCGACGTGCGCTCGGAGGAGGACGTGCTGCGGATGCGAGACGAGGTCGAGGGCCGGCATGGCACGCCCATGCTGCTCGTGAATGTGGCCGGTGCATTCTTCGAGCACCGCATCACGGAGCTCTCTGTCGACGACTGGGATCTGCTGCTCGACACCAACCTCAAGGGCACGTTCCTGACGTGCAAGACGTTTCTGCCGGCGATGATCGCCGCCGGCTCGGGGTGCATCGTGAACGTCGGCTCGACGGCCGGGATCAAGGGCGGCCACAGCCGCGCCGCCTACTGCGCCGCCAAGGCCGGCGTGGTCAACCTGAGCCGCAGCCTCGCCCTCGACCACGGCGGCGACGGCGTGCGGGTGTGCTGCATCTGCCCGGGCCTGATCGACACCCCGATGGCCGACTGGATCACGTCACGGCCCGATGCGCTGGCCGAGTTCGAGGAGTCGATCCCCGCCCGCCGAGTCGGCACTGTCGACGACGTCGCCGGCGCCGTGTCGTTCCTTGCTTCGGACGCCGCCGGCTACATGCACGGCGCCGTCATGGTCGTGGACGGCGGCGTCTCGGCCTGAAACACCGGCGCCTGTCGCCAACTGTTTCACGGTGAGCGGTTCCCGAGGCCGTAGATGCGCTCGGAGTTCTCGTGCAGAACGAGGTGCGCGAGCCGGCGTGCCTGGTTGGCCGACATGTCGCCGAGGATCACCATGTCGCCGAGCGCCGCCCCGAGCGCCCGCCTGCCGCGCACGGCGCCGAGCCAGTGCTGCTCGGGGAGCCCGACGGCGTCGGAGCTGTAGACGACCCGCGACGCCGGCGCGGCCCCGAGCGCCTCGTGAGTGACGGCGTGCAGCTCGCGCGCGGTCAGGAAGGGGATGGCATAGGAGACGTCGACGTAGGCGTTGGGGTAGGTCGCCGCCAGCACGCCGAGCTTGCGCGTGTAGGGATAGGCGGCGTGCAGCATGACGACCGGCACCTCGGGGAAGAGCCGCATGAGCGGCGCCAGCAGCAGTGGATCGGCCAGGAGCAGGTTCGCGTCGGAGTCGCCGTAGCCGGTGTGGAACTGCACCGGCAGGCCCTGCGTGTGCGCGGCGTCCATCGTCAGCATCACGATGTGGTCGACCAGGTGCTTCTCCTGCACGCGGTGTCCCGCGACGAGCCGCGTGCGTTTGAACGCGGCCTTCGCCTCGTTCCGCTTCGGCTCGGAGATCCCGAGGCCGCTCCGGTAGGCGGCCACGCTCTTCAGGCCCACCACACCCCGCTCCCGCGCCGACGCCAGGTGGGCGCGGAGCGCCTCGTCGAAGTCCGCAAACCTCTCGTGCTCACCGATCAGGCGAGCGGCCACCGTCTCGACGCGCTCGACCCACCCCACCCGCGCGCCCAGCCGTTCAGCCGTCTCCTCCCGAGACGACACCGTGGCGGGGTCCGGGTAGCCGTCGTCGATCAGGAGCCACGCGATCCCGGCCGACCGCAGGAAGAGCCCGTCGAGCTCGTCGCGCGAGCGCTCGGCGCGGGCGGCGACGACGGCCTGCTCGTCGGGCTCGCAGCCGAGCACCTCGGCGACCTGGCGCAGCATCCACAGGTAGTGCGCCGCCGTGGCCGTGTGGTCGGGCGGGAACGGCTCTCCCGCGCATTCCGAGAACCGGTGCCGGAGCTCGGCAACGTCGATCGGCCCGGCGCCCGAGAGGACGCCGTGGCAGTGATTGTCGACGACGGGGATGTCGCGCAGGTCGAGCAGCATCAGAACTTGTAGCGGTACTCAGCGGCGATCGCGTCAGGGTCCATCCCGGCATACGCGGCGACCTCGGAGCGCTTGAGTTGTAGAAAGGTGTCGAGCATGTCGGAGCCCATGGCGGCGCCCAGCACCTCGTCCGCCGCCAGCGCGTCGAGCACCTCCTCGAGGCTGAGAGGCAGCCGCTCGGGCGGCTCGTCGAGCCGGGCGGGGTTCACCGCCACCGGATCGCCGGGGTCGGCCCCGGCGCGCAGGCCGTGGAGCGTGGCCGCGATGACCCCGCCCAGC
The DNA here is from genome assembly GCA_963709425.1 of uncultured Actinomycetes bacterium. Classification (GTDB taxonomy): domain Bacteria; phylum Actinomycetota; class Thermoleophilia; order Gaiellales; family JAICJC01; genus JAICJC01. The sequence goes on from CAVPWG010000005.1 coordinate 26,226, forward strand.
GCCAGATACGGGTTCGCGCTCGAGTCGACGGCCTTGAGCTCGATGTTCAGACTCTGCTCCTCCCGGCCCCAGAACGGCGACGCCACCCGCACCGGCGCCTCGCGATTGTCGAACCCCCACGCCCGGAAGACTCCGGCCCACGTGTCCGGCACGAGCCGCTGATACGAGTTGACCGACGGCGCGCTCAGCGCGAGCAGGCCAGACATGTGCTCGAGCAGGCCGGCGACGGCATGGCGCCCCTCCGCGCTCAGCGCCCCCTCCGCAGCCGGATCGTGGAGGACGTTGCGCTCGCCGCGCCACACCGAGAAGTGCAGGTGCGCGCCCGAGCCGATCTGGTCGAGGAAGGGCTTCGGTGCGAAGCTTGCCCGCATGCCGTGGGCGACGGCGACGCCGCGGATCGCGTCGCGCACCGTCACCTGGCGGTCGGCCGCCTCCACCGCGGGCGCCCGCGGCACCGACACCTCGAACTGCCCCGCGCCGTACTCGTTCAGCACCCCCTCCACGGCGATCCCGAGCTCACCCAGCGTCTCGACGATCGCCAGGACGACCTCGTGCTGCTCGTCGAGGCCGATCGTGCTGTAGACGGGATGGCGGGGCATCAGCTCGACGCCACCGTCTGGCGCGCGGCCGCCGAGATAGAACTCGAGCTCGAACGAGGCGTCGACCGCGAGCCCCTCCGCCGCGGCCGCCTCGGCCTGCCTGCGAAGGAACGACCGCGGGCAGGCGAACCACGGCTCGCGGTCGGCGGTGACGAGGTCGCACATGACGGACGCCGAGCCGGGGGCCCAGGGCAGCTCGGCGTAGGTCGTCGTGTCGGGGACGAGCCGCACCTCGCCCACAGGAGGCATCTGGGGGATGTCGATCAGGTCGTCGCGGACGTTCAGCGCCATCTGCGCGCGCGTCGAGCCGACGCCCTCGGTGAGCTTGCGGCCCAGACTCGCGCTGCCGACGGCCTTGGCGTGCACGATGCTCGAGTAGTCGCAGAACAGAAATCGGACGATACGGGTGCCGGACAGGCGCGCACGTTCGACCAGATCCGCCTCCATCGGCGGCAATCGTGTCACACTCCCCGCGTGCTGTCACGCACGGTGCTGACGTTTGACGGCCCGGCGCTCGCCGGCGAGGAGTGGCCCTGCTTCGAGGCGACCGGCGCCGATGACGGCCCGCGCCTGTGCGTCCTGGCCGGCGTCCATGGCTGCGAGTACTCGGGCATCGCGGCGGTCGGAAGGTTCATGCGGAGCCTGGACACCGCCGCGCTCTCGGGGACGGTCGTCGCCGTCCCGATCGTGAGCCCGGCCATGTTCGCCGCACGGGCGGCGTTCGTGTCGCCGGCCGACGGCAAGAACCCGAATCGCTGCTTCCCCGGCAACCCGGACGGGACGTACTCCGAGCAGCTCGCCCACCACATCTTCACCGAGCTCATCACGCCGGCGGACGCGCTCGTCGACGTGCACGGCGGCGACCTCGTCGAGGCGCTCGAGCCGTTCACGCTGCACGACGAGTCGACGGTCGGCGAGCGGGCCCGCGCACTGGCGGTCGCCTACGGCCTGCGCTATGTCGTGTGCCCGGAGCCCGACGGGGCGGCGATCGGCGGAACGACCAGCGAGGCGGCGGCCGCCGCGGGCATCCCCGCGATCACCCCCGAGGCCGGTGGCTGCGGCCTGCTCGAGGAGGAGGCCGTCGGTGCGCACGCCCGTGGTCTGGGGAACGTGCTTCGCGCGCTCGGCATGCTGCCGGGCGAGGTCGAGCCGCCGGAGCGCCCCCAGCGGCTCGTCCGTCGCTTCATCTGGCCGCGGGCCCGGCAGGCGGGCTGGTGGCAGCCGGACGTCCGGCCGGGCGATCCCGTGGCGGCCGGCGCGCGGCTCGGCGCCGTGTGCGACCACTTCGGCGAGGAGCTCGAGGTTGTGTCGGCGCCCGAGGCGGGCGTGCCGCTCTTCGTCACGTCGAGCCCGGCCGTTGCCGCGGACGGCATCCTGCTCGGGCTCGGGGCCGGCATCTCGGAGCTGTGACGCCGCAGGTCGCCCGGGTCGTGGCGCTCGTTCGCGACGTGCTCGGGACAGACCTCGTGGGCGCCTATCTGCACGGCTCGTCGGTCCTCGGCGGCCCCGGCCCGCGCAGCGACATCGATGTGCTGGTCGTCTCGCGGCGGCGGACGACCCTTCTCGAGAAGCGCCGGCTCGTCGACGCGATGCTCGTGCTCTCGATCCCGCCCGGCCGGCCCGAGGATGGCCGCCCGCTCGAGCTCATGATCGCGGTTCACTCCGACATCCGGCCTTGGCGGTTCCCACCGCGGCGCGACTTCCAGTACGGCGAATGGTGGCGGACCGAGTTCGAGGCGGGCAACGTCGAGCCGTGGGACAGCCAGGACGATCCCGATCTCGCGATCCTGATCACCATCGCCCTGTCGGGCGGGACGACGCTTGCCGGACCCCCGCCGGCCGACGTTTTCGACCCGGTCCCGGCGGCCGATCTCGAGCGGGCCATGCTCCACTCGATCGACGACTTCTTCGCGAAGTTCGACACCGACACCGCCAACACGCTGCTCGTGGCCGCGCGGGTCTGGACGACGCTCGCCACCGGAGAGATCGGGCGGAAGGACGCGGCCGCCGAATGGGCCCTCGCCAGGCTGGCCGAGGAGCACCGGCCTTCGCTTGCCAGGGCGCGGGCGGTCTTCCTCGGCGAGGCGGAGGACGTGTGGGGCGATGCGCTCGTCGAAGCTCGATCGTGCGCCGAGGCGATGGTCGGCGAGATCGAGCGGCTGCGCGGGCGGTGGTAGGCTCAGTCCGTGAGCGGCTCGGTGCTCTTTGTCTTCGATCTCCTTGCCACGGCGCTCGTCTGCATCGCGTACACGCAGGCCGCCCGCCTCGTACGGCGGCTGCTCGGGCGGGGAGGATCCGGCGGCTCGGGCGGCGAGATGTCCTGGCGGTATTCGCCGTCTCGGCCGGGCGGGGGCCCGCACGCTCGCGCGTCCCGCCGCCGGCTGCCCCAGCGCGGCGACCGGACGGGTCGCCCGGCACGCCGCTCGCCGCCGGTGGCCTGATCGAGCCAGGGACGGGTCATTCGTCGAGGTGCACCGACAGGATCAGGCGGCAAAGCACGCCAAGAAGGACGGCTCTGCGCACCCCGGCACGGGGTAGCCCACTGCGGCGGCGCGAGGCTCTCGTCTACAGCTTCACGGCGAGGCGATCGAGCAGGCGCGCCCACGCATTCGGTGCCCTCCGCGAGCCGGCTCAGCCGGAAGAACTCGTTGGGGCCGTGGAAGGCCTCGTCGGAGCTCGAGAACGAGAACAGCAGCGTGTCGAGCCCGAGAGCGCGGCGCAGGAGGACTGCGGCCGGGAGCGTGCCGCCGGCGCGGGTACGAAGGACGCGGCGCCCGGGATAGACCGCATGCAGGGCCTCCTCGGCGGCCGCCAGGGCGGGGTGGTCGCGGCGGATGGCGTAGGCCGGGATGCCGCCCGGCACCTCCTCCACCGAGACGGTGACCCCCGGCGGACAGTGGTGGATCACATGCCGGGCGATCGCCGCTGCGATGCGGGCGGGATCCTGGTCGGGGACGAGCCGGCATGTGAGATACGCCCGCGCCACCGCGGGGATGACGGTGTAGCGGCCGCCGCCCTCGATCTGGCTCACCTCGAGCGTCGGGCGCGCGGTGAGCCGCTCGAGCGTGGTGTAGCCCGGTTCGCCGCGCAGCTCCGGCACGCCGACCTCGTGGCGGTAGGCGTCGTCGTCGAACGGCATCTGGCCGATCTCCTCGCGGTCGGCCGGTGTGAGGTCGAGAACGTCGTCGCAGAACCCGTCCACCGCCACCGAGCCGTCGGTCCGGTGCAGAGTCGCGAGGATCGCCGCCAGCGCTCGCAGCGGGTTCTCGGCCGCGCCGCCGTGCCGGCCGGAGTGCAGATCGGCGGCCGGGCCGCGCACCGCAACCTCGACGGCCACCATCCCGCGGGCGGCGACGTTCACCGACGGCTGCTCGGCAGACCACATCGCGCCGTCGGCCGACACGGCGACGTCCGCCCGCAGCACCTCGCGGTTGGCCGCAAGCGCCGCCTCGAGATTCGGGCTCCCGATCTCCTCCTCGCCCTCGAGCAGGATCCGCACGTTCACGGGCAGGTGCCCCCGCTCTTCGAGCAGCCGCTCGACGGCGCCCAGCGCCGCCAGCATCGGGCCCTTATCGTCGCTCGTGCCGCGGCCGTACATGCGCTCGCCGCGCACCGCCGGCTCGAACGGCGGCGTCTGCCAGGCGCCCGCGTCGCCCGCCGGCTGGACGTCGTAGTGGGCGTAGACAAGGACGGTCGGGGCGCCCTCGGCTTCGAGCCATTCGCCCAGAACGAGCGGATGACCGCCGGTCGGGACGACCCGCCCGCCGAGGACACCGAGCCGCGACGCCAGCCATGCCGCGGCCCGCTCGACATCGCCCCGCCGCGCGGGGTCGCCGCTCACGCTCGGGATCGCAACCAGCTCCTCGAGCGCGGCGACCGTCACCGCCACGCGCTCACCAAGAGCTCGCGCACCTCCTCGACACCCGCATTCCACACCGCTTCCCAGTCGGCCTGCGGCCGCTCGTAGGGGCCGCCGTACGACCCGTCGCCGAGGATCTCGCGCACCCGCTCGGGCGCCGCCGTCCGCAGGGCGTCGGCGTCGGCCATCGGCTTGCGCTCGGCCGGCGACTCGACGCCGTCAAGCCGCGTCCACGGGAAGTTCTCGAGCCAGGAGGCGTGGCTTGCATCCGGGTCGATCGACTGGACGACCGCCCATGTGCGCGGGCCGTTCCACCAGTTGTGGAAGACGACCTGGGAGTCGGGGCGGTCGGCCATGAACTCGGGCGCCAGGCCCGCCGCCGGCGAGTTGCCGCCGTGACCGTTCAGGAGCAGGAACCGGCGGAAGCCCTGGCCGTGCAGCGAGTCGAGCAGGTCGCGCACGACCGCGAGGTACGTCCCCACACGCAGGCTCGGGCTGCCGGGGTAGGCGGCGAAATAGGGCGTGAGCCCGTACGGGAGCGACGGGAGCACCGGGACGCCGAGCGGCTCGGCCGCCTCGACCGAGACCCGCTCGGAGAGGATCACGTCGACGCCGAGCGACAGAAGCCCGTGCTGCTCGGTCGAGCCGAGCGGCAGGACGACGCGGTCGTCGGTGCGCAGGTACTCCTCGACCTGCACCCAGTTCATGTCATGGACCCGCATGCTGCGCCTCCTCGTATGCCGCCGCGACCGAGAGGAGGAAGGCGTCCCGCCCGCGCGCGGCGGCCAGCTGGAGCCCCGCGGGGAGGCCGTCCTCGGCCTCCCCGCACGGTACGGACACCGCCGGCAGGCCGGCCAGGTTGTACGGGCCTGTGAAGCAGGCCTCGACGTCGCCCTCGGGCGTCCCGAACGGCGGATCCTCGGGAGGGGCCACATACGCGACGGTCGGCCCGACAAGCACGCCGACCTCGGCGAGCGCCCGGTCGAGCCCGGCGGTGACGCGGTCGCGGTCGGCGAGCGCCGCCCGGTACTCCTCGTCCGAGACCTTGGCACCGAGCTCGAGCAGCGCGCGCGTCCCGTCACCGTAGAGGTCGGCCTCGGCCTCGAACCGGGTGCGGTGCACCCGCCACGCCTCGTAGAGGACGATGGCGCCGAGCGCAGCATCGGCCACATCGAGCTCCTCGATCTCGACCTCGCGCACCTCGAACCCGAGCGCTGCGAGGGACTCCACGGCCGCGCGCACGCAGGCCAGCACGCCGGGACGAAGCGCGGGCTCCGCGAGCTGGCGCGCCAGGACGCCGGCGCGAACGCCGCTCACCCGCTCCACCCGGCACGACTGCCCCGAGATGGCCTCGAGCAGCCCGGCCGCGTCCCGGACGGTGCGGGCGAGCGGGCCGACGTGGTCGAGGGTCGGAGAGAGCTCGAAGACGCCCTCGATCGGCACCATGCCGTAGGTCGGCTTCAGGCCCACGATCCCACAGTAAGCGGCCGGGATGCGGATCGAGCCGCCCGTGTCGGTCCCGAGGGCGTGGTCGCACACTCCGGCTCCGACGAGCGCGGCCGAGCCCGACGACGACCCGCCGGACGTCCGTCCCGGATCGCGTGGGTTGAACGTCATCCCGTAGGTGGGGTTCACGCTCCCGGCGGCGTACTCGAGCAGGTTGGTCTTGCAGAAGAGGTCGGCGCCCGCCGAGCGCAGCCTCCTCACCACCTCGGCGTCGTCCGAGGCCGGCGGCGGGACGGCGACCGTGGACGCGTTCGTCGTCACCAGGCCGCGCATGTCCATGTTGTCCTTGACGGCAACGGGGATACCGTGGAACGGCCCGGCGGCGGCCCGGCCGGGGGCGTCGACGACGTCGATCACGGCGTTCAACGGCCGGCCGAGCCGTTCGAGCCGCTCGTAGGCGGCGAGCAGGTCGAGGTTCGCGCGCTCGCACACCCGGCGGCCGTCTTCGATCGCGTGGATGAGCTCGCCGGTACGGCGCAGGAGCGGCCCCTCGAGGGCGCCCAGCATTGCGTCGACCTCGGTCTTGCGGTGCCGGACGGCCAGGTCGCGGTAGATCCCGGAGTGCGTCTTGGCCGAGCCGCGGTTGAACTCGACGAGCCGGTCGATCGAGCCGTCCAGATCGCTCGGGTCGAAGCCGTCGAAGGGCTCCGGCGTCGCGGTGGCCTGCTCGAGCACCTCGCGCGCGAGCGCCAGGTAGAGCGGCCGGTATGCGCGGTCTGCGAGGGCGTCGGCGATCGAGACGTCGGAGACGGCCGTCGCGAACAGCATCGCGCCGTAGGCCTCCTTCGCCCACAGATAGCCCGACACGTTGGTCGTCACCTCGGCGTCGGCGATGTCCGCCGCAAGCCGGCGCACCCGGTCGGAGTCGCTGCCGTCGAGCTCGCCGATCCTGAAGGTGGCCCGGTTCCCACGCAGGATCCGCCCCGGGCCGACCACGTCGGCGCCGAAGTTGACGAACGCGCCGACGACGCGGCTCGCGCCGACCGCCGCCACGATCTCGGGCTCGTTCATGCCGTTCTGAAGCGAGACGACGTAGCCGTTCGGCGCAAGGCGGGGTGCGATCGTCCGCATCGCGTCGCCGGTGTGGTGGGCCTTCACGGCGAGCAGGACGTGGTCGAGCTCCGCGGGGAGCTCGTCGGGCGCGACCGCCGGCACGTGCACCGTGTACTCCTCCACCGGCCCCTCGATCGTGAGGCCGGCGCGGTTGATCGCCGCGACGTGCTCGGGGTCGGCGTCGCAGACCAGGACGTCGTGGCCGTCGCGGACGAGCCCGGCTGCAACCGTCCCGCCGATCGCCCCGCCGCCGACGACGACGTACCTCACGTCGCCGCCTGCGCCGTACCCGGCGCGTTCCCGTTCCCCGACGTCCGGTCGAGGATCCCGTCGATCAACCGCCCGGTCGTCAGGATGTGGTCCGCCATCAGCTCGTGCGCTGCCCGCGGGCTGCCGGCGCGGAGCGCCTCGAGCAGGGCGCGGTGCTGGCGCAGGTTCTGGGCGTGGAGGCGCTGGACGTCCTCCGACAGGAGGAGCGGCGGCGTCCTCAGGGCCCGGCGGACGCTGTGGGCCATGGTGCGCAGAAGCGGCATGCCGGCCGCCTCGAGCACGATGTCGTGGAACGTGTCGTTGACCCGCAGCCAGTCGAACGTCACGTCCTGGCGGGTCGCATCGTCGAGGCCAGGCGCCTGGAGCCGGTGGCTCAGCTCGACGTAGCGCTGCTCGGTCAGTTCCAGGCGCGAGAGCTGCTCCGGGCTGATCCTGGCGGCCGCGAGCTCGGCCGCGGCGCCCTCGAGCGCAGCGCGGGCGACGATCGTCTGGCGAAGCTCGTCCCGCGACGGCGCGCGGACGAGCACGCCCCGGTTCGGCCGAAAGACGACGAGGCCGAGCGCGTCGAGCCGGCGCAGCGCCTCCCGGATCGGTGTGCGACTCACGCCGAATTGCTCGGCGAGCTGCTCCTGACGGAGCATCGTTCCCGGCGGCAGCTCACCGAACAGGATCGCCCGCTCCAGCGCCGCCCCGATCTCGTCGGCCTTGGTGGTCTCGGCGTCGGCGATTGCCCGGATTTCCACCATTTCGGATCCAGGTTATCCAAATCCCCCCACCCTGTGGGCGGCCTTGGTATGGTTGGGATCCGAAAGTCGCCCGTGGCACCGTGGAGGGAGCTCGCATGAGAATTCGCACGACCGGGACCCGAATTGGCATTGCGGCCGTGATGACCCGGCGTCTGGCGCTGGTCATCGCGACGATGGCAGGTGCGGTGGTGCTTGCGAGCTGCGGAGGCAGTGGCAGTAGTAGCAGCAGCGGGGGCGGCGGATCGCAGGCGGCCGGAGCGCCGCAGATGGGTGGTGACGTCGTGATCGCCCGCACTCAGGAGTCGCTGGGCATGCAGAACATCGACGTGTTCGACAACGAGTCGATCTGGATCTTCCAGCAGATGTTCGAGTCGCTGTACACGGTCAGCCCCGACGGCAAGAGCACCAAACCGTGGCTGGCCACCAGCTACGACCTCTCGGCCGACCAGAAGACCTACACATTCCACCTACGGAAGGGCGTCAAGTTCTCGAACGGGCAGCCGATGACGTCGGCCGACGTCAAGTTCTCGATCGACAAGGCGAAGGATCCCGACACCGGATGGGGGTTCATCGACAGCGCCATCAAGACGGTGGAGGCGCCCGATCCCAATACCGTGGTGATCACCACCAAGTACAAGTGGGCGCCGCTCGTGGCCGACATCGCGCTGTTCAACAACGCGGTGCTGCCCAAGGACTATGCCGGCATGACCCAGAAGCAGTTCTACGAGAATCCGATCGGAACCGGCCCGTTCAAGTGGGATCACTGGACGCACGGCCAGGAGATCGAGCTGGTCAAGAACCCGGACTACTGGCAGAAGGGCAAGCCGTATCTGGACAGCGTCACCTGGACGACGGTGCCGCAGGACGCCACCCGCGAGCTGCAGCTGAAGGGCGGCCAGGCCCAGATCGACGAGTTCCCGGCCTACTCCTCGATCCAGGAGCTGCAGAACACGCCGGGTGTGGTCATGCACCTGTTCCCCTCGACGCGCACCGACTACCTGCCCATGAACGAGAAGGTGAAGCCGTTCGACGACGTGCACGTGCGCCGCGCGATCTCCTACGCGCTCGACCGCCAGGCCGTCATCGACTCGGTGCTCTTCGGCAACGGCAAGCCGGCCAACTCGTTCATGCCGCCGCAGGTGCCCTATTACGACGCGAACTCGCCGGGGATCCAGTACGACATGGCCAAGGCCCAGGAGGAGCTGGCGCAGTCGTCGGTGCCGGACGGGTTCTCGTTCACGCTGACGGTCGGATCGGGCGTCGATCAGGAGGAGCAGATCGCCCAGATCCTGCAGAACTCGCTGAAGAAGCTGAACATCAACGTCAAGCTGCGCAAGGTCGATCCCAGCGTCGAGTTCTCGCAGCAGCAGAAGGGCGACTACGAGATGACGTCCGCCTACTGGACGATGGACATCGCCGACCCCGACGAGCTGGTCTCATTCGCGGTCGACCGCACGACCGCGGACTCCTTCTTCACCTATTACGACAACCCGCAGGTGATCGACTGGACACACCAGGCCCAGTCCACGTTCGACAAGGGTGAACGGCAGACGCTGTACTCGAACATCCAGAAGCAGGCGGCCGAGGACGCCTTCATGGTGTTCGAGTTCTACTCGCCGTACCGTTACGCAACCTCGGACAAGGTGCAGGGGTTCCTGGTCTACCCGACGGGCAACTACCACATGGAGGACGTCTGGCTGAAGCAGTAGCCGACGCCGGCGACCACACCAACGCATCCCGTGGAGCGGCTCAGCTACATCATCAGCCGTCTGCTGCAGGTGATCCCTGTCATCTTCGGCTGCACGCTGGTCTGCTTCTTCATGCTGCACCTCGTCCCCGGCGACCCGGCGCGGACGATGCTGGGCGTCCACGCGACGCGTCACGGGGTCGCCCAGCTGCACAAGGAGTGGGGTCTCGACAAGCCGCTGTGGCAGCAGTACACCGACTATCTCGGCAGGCTGATCCACGGTGATCTCGGCACGTCCCTGTTCTACCGGCTGGACGTCTCCACCCTGATCCAAGATCGCCTGGGGCCGACGCTGTGGCTGCTGCTGTTCGCAGCCGTGATGTCGGTGCTGATCGCGGTGCCGCTGGCGGTGCTTGCGGCCAGCCGGCCGGACGGTGTTCGCGACCAGGTGGTGCGGTTCGTGCCCATGTTCGGTCTGGGCATGCCGAGCTTCTGGGTCGGCATCATCCTGCTGATCGTGTTCGCGCTGCACCTCGGCCGGTACTTTCCGGTTGGCGGCTACGGCCACGGCTTCACCGAGCACATGCACTCGATGATCCTGCCGGCGTTGACGGTGGCGCTGTTCATCTCGCCGATCCTGATCCGCAGCCTGCGCGCCAGCCTGCTCGACGTTCTGCAGGCCGACTACATCACCACCGCCCGAGCCAAGGGCATCTCCGAGCGCCGGGTGATGGTGCGTCACGCCGTCCGGAACGGCATCATCTCGATGGTGACGGTGCTCGGCCTGAACATCGCGTACCTGGTGGGCGGCACGTTGGTGGTCGAGCAGGTGTTTGCACTGCCGGGCATCGGCGCCCTCATGATCAACTCGATCTTCCAGCGCGACTTCACGGTCGTCCAGGCGATCGCGCTGGTGTTCGCGGTGCTGGTCGTGCTGATCAACCTGCTGACGGATATCGTCGTCTCATTCCTCGACCCGCGCGTGAGGTTCGACTAGTTGGCGGCCGCCGCGCTTCCGGACCAGCACTCCCGGGGGTTCTCCCGTCGCTGGTATCGCACGCCTTCGTTCGTGGCTGGGGTGCTGATCCTGGGCACGCTGATCGGGCTGGCGCTGGCGGCACCGTGGGTGACCCGCTACTCACCGACCGCCCAGGATCTGCACAACACCCTCAAGGGATCCTCGTCGGAGCACTGGCTGGGCACGGACCAGCTCGGCCGTGACGTGTGGTCGCGGCTGGTGTACGCCGGCCGCGTGGATCTCAAGGTCGGGTTCCTGGCGGTGCTGTTGCCGTTCCTGATCGGCACCGTTCTGGGCAGCCTGGCCGGCTTCTACGGCGGCAAGCTCGACACGGTGGTGGCCTACTTCGTGAACGTGGTGGTGGCCTTCCCCTTCTACGTGCTGATCATCGCCATCCTGTTCGCGCTCGGGCCCGGCGAGCGGTCGATCTACATCGCCATCACGTTGGTCGGCTGGGTCTCCTACACGCGCATCCTGCGGGCCGAGATCCTGGTCGCCAAACGCCGCGAGTACGTGGAGGCGGCAAGGGTGGCCGGGCTGCGCGATTCCCGCATCATCGTCCGCCACCTGCTGCCGAACGTGATCATGCAGGCGGTGATCTTCGCGATGTCGGACATCGTGCTCTCGCTGGTGGCAATCGTCACGCTCGGCTACATCGGCCTCGGCATCCAGCCGCCGACGCCGGACTGGGGCACCATGATGGCGGGCGGCCAGAACTTCATCACCACCAAGTGGCAGCTGTCCCTCTTCCCCGGGCTGGCCGTGGTGATCACCGGGTTGGGCCTGTCGCTCTTGGCCGACGGCGTCAACGACCTGATGAGGCCGGAGTGAGCAGCGGGGGGCCGCTCCTGGACGTGCGCGACCTGCACGTGCGGATCCCGCTCAGCCGTGGCACCGTGCGCGCGGTTGACGGCGCCTCGTTCCAGGTCGAACGCGGCCAGGCGCTGGGTCTGGTGGGTGAGTCCGGCTGCGGCAAGAGCATGACGCTGCGGGCGATCCTCGGGTTGCTGCCGCGGCCGGCCGTCATCGTCGGCGGGCAGGTGCTGTTCGAGGGCGAGGACCTCGCGGCTGCCAGACCGTCGCGGCTGCGCGACCTCCGCGGCAAGGGCATCGCCATGATCTTCCAGGAGCCGATGACAGCCCTGAACCCCGTCATGAGGGTCGGGGCGCAGATCGCGGAGGCGCCGCTCGCCCACCTCGGCTACGGCCGCCGGCGCTCGCGGGAGCGGGCGGTCGAGCTGATGCAGCTGGTCGGCATCCCCGACCCCCGGCGCCGTGCCGAGGCCTACCCGCACGAGCTGTCGGGGGGGATGCGGCAGCGCGTGATGATCGCCATCGCGCTCTCGTGTGAGCCGCGTCTGATCCTGTGCGACGAGCCGACCACCGCGCTCGACGTGACCATCCAGGATCAGATCCTGAAGCTGCTGCTGAACCTCCGCGAGGAGCTCGGCATGAGCGTGGTGTTCGTCACCCACGACCTGGCCGTGGTCGCCCAGACCTGTCAGTCGCTGGCGGTGATGTATGCCGGCCAGGTGGTCGAAGCCGGCACCGTGCACGACGTCTTCCACCAGCCCCGGCACCCCTACACGCTGGGGCTCTTGCGCTCGGTGCCCGACGCCGACGATGTGCGCGAATCGCTCGACTCGATCCCCGGCAGCCCGCCCGACCTGGTGTTGCCGCCGCCCGGCTGCCGCTTCGCTCCGCGGTGCGGCTTTGCCGAGAGCGACTGCCTCGTCGGCGACAAGCCCCTGCTCGCGCTCGATGACGGCCGCGTCAGCGCGTGCATCCACCCGGACAAGTGCGCAGCCGCGGTGCGCAAGCAGCCGGTGATTACAGGTGTCTGAGCCGCTGCTCGAGGTGCGCCGGCTGGAGATGCAGTTCGTGGTGTCCGACTCGGTGGGACGCCGGATCCGGGGCCGCCCCGCCGACGTCGTGCAGGCGGTGGCTGGCGTCGACCTCACCCTGCAGCCGGGCGAGGTGCTCGGTCTGGTGGGCGAGTCCGGCTGCGGAAAGTCGACGCTCGGCCGCTGCATCGTCGGGCTCTATGAGCCGACCGCCGGCGAGGTGCTCTGGCAGGGCCAACCCCTGTCGGCCCGGCGGGACCGCGCCCAGCGCCGGCGCATGCAGATGGTGTTCCAGGATCCCTACTCGTCGCTGAATCCGCGCATGACGGTGCGGCAGACCCTGTCCGAGCTGCTGCGGGTGCACCGGATGGTGCCAAGGTCGCAGATCGACGCGCGCTGCCGCGAGCTGATGGACCTTGTCGGACTCGGCGAGCGCTCGCTCGACGCGCATCCACGCCAATTCTCCGGCGGCCAGCGCCAGCGCGTCTCGATCGCGCGGGCGCTGGCGCTCGAGCCGGACATGCTGATTGCCGACGAGCCCGTGTCCGCACTCGACGTGTCGGTGCAGGCGACGGTGCTGAACCTCCTGGACGAGCTCCGCCGCCAGCTCGGCCTGACGATGCTGTTCATCGCGCACAACATGGCGGTGGTCCGGCATGTGTGCGACCGGGTTGCGGTCATGTACCTCGGCCGGATCGTGGAGACGGCGCCAACCGGTGAGCTGTTCACCAACCCGCGGCACCCCTACACGCAGGGGCTGTTGAAGGCGGTGCCGCGGCTGGTGCCAGGGCGGGCATCCCAGGCCCCGGCGATGGTGGGCGACCCGCCCAGCCCGATCAACCCGCCCACCGGCTGCCGCTTCCATCCCCGCTGCCCGATCGCGCAGCCCGTGTGCTCGGAGCAGGATCCCGTTCTTGCGGCCGGGAACGACCAGCCGCATCTGGCGGCGTGCCATTTCGCATGGACGGCCCCGCCCGCCGCGCACACGCCCGAGGTCGCGGCAGACGCCTAGCGCGTCGCCAGGAACTCGGCGAGGCGCGCGCCGTCGATCCCCTGGACGACGTTCCCGTCGCGACCGGTCATCGTCCGGCCGGCGACAAGCGCGTTCACGATCGCCTCCTCGGTCGCCTCGATCACGGCGTAGAAGAGCCCATCCATCCGATCGGCCGGGAGCGCGGTCATCGCCACGGGCGCCGCCCCCTCGATGGTGTGGTCGACCAGCGGTCGCAGGCCGCGGTTCCCGGTCGCGAAGGCCAGGATGATGTCCCCGGAAGAGTGCTCGCCCGCGCCGCCGACGCGCCCGACGCCGAGTGCGGCGCGCTGGGCCAGGCGGTCGCACTGGCCGGGGAGGAGCGCAGCGTCGGTGGCGACGATGACGATGATCGAGCCGCCCGGGCCGGTGCCGGTCGCGGGCGCCGGCTCCTCGCCGGGAAGCTCCCCGACGGGGGCGCCGTTCACCCGGAGACGGTCACGGCGGCCGTGGTTGGCCTGGACGAGCACGCCGACGGTCGAGCCTTCGACGACCCGCGAGGCCGTGCCGATGCCGCCCTTGAAGCCGTGGCACATCATGCCGGTCCCGCTCCCGACACCGCCCTCGGCGACGGGGCCGTCGCTCGCGCCGGCCAGCGCGGCGTGGACGTGCTCGGCCCGCACGTGCATCCCGTTGATGTCGTTCAGATCGCCGTCGTAGGTCTCACCGACGACGGGCAGGTACCAGCGCTGCTCGTCCGCCGAGACGGTCGCCGCTGCGGCCGCGATCAACGCGTCGCGGACGACGCCCACAGAGTGGGTGTTCGTGAGGCCGATGACGGTGGTCAGAAGCCCGGCCTCGCGGATCCACTCGAGGCCCGTCAGCTCACCGTTTCCGTTCAGGCGGTGACAGCCGGCGAAGGCGGGCTCGGCCCAGGCGTCGTCGGCGCCGGGGACGATGACCGTGACGCCCGTCCGCACCGGCCCACGGCCGACCACGAGCGGGCCGTCGCCCTCGATCAGCGTGGTGTGGCCGACGCGGACTCCGGCGACGTCGGTGATCGCGTTCGCCCGCCCGGGCGGGAGGCTCCCGACGACGATTCCGAAGTCGCGGGCGCGCTGTCCGGCCGAGGCTATGTCCGGCCGCCCTCCTGGCGGGGAAGCCCATCGTCGGGGATGGGCTCCCAGACGGCGGCCGTCCCGACGTGGTAGCGCACCTGCGGCCGAATGCCCGGATCGGCATCGAACGTCCCGAACCGGATCGTCATCTGGCCCGGGTCGGCCTGGCTCTGGCTGAAGAGCGCCGACCCGCAGCCGGAGCAGAAGAGCTTTGCCCAGCCGTCGGGTGGCCGATACGTTCGCACGAGCTCCTCGCCCTGCACGATACGCAGGCTCCCGGGCTCGATCAGGGCCTGGGGCGAGGCGGCGGTGCCGCTACGGCGCTGGCACCGCGTGCAGTGGCAGTAGCTCGCCGACACGAGCGGGCGGCTGACCTCGTAGCGCACGCCTCCACACAAGCAGCCCCCGGTGATCGGGAGGGTCGATTCGGACACGGCCGCGATTCTAGTGGGTGGGCTGAGCAGCGAGGGGCCGAGCCCGTCCGGGGCCCGGCCCCGGTGGTTTACGCAGTCTCGCGGAGCTCCTCGGGCTCCGCCTCGGGCTCGACGCGCGTCAGCGCCGCCGCGCCTCGGAGCGGAGGAAGTCCACCACGCCGGCCTGCGTGCGGGCACATGGCAGGAGCGTCTTCCAGGTGTCGATGTGCTCGGGGACGTGGAAGTCGCCGTTCGCGACCGCCGGCAGAGCGGCCTCGGCGACCCAGGCGAACACCTGGTGGCGGTTGATCAGCTCGAAGCGGTGCGCGAGCGAGCGCAGCTCCGGGTCGCGCCAGAACCGGCGGGGGTACGGCCTGGGATCGAGTCCGGGACGGCGCCGTGCGGATGGGCGGCGATGAGCGCCGCGCCGGCCGCCCGGGCCCCCTCCATGGCGATGCCGATCCCGCGGTCGACGGCGACGAACCGCTCCAGACCGACCGCAACCGCATGGGCGCTCCGTGTGCTGTCGGCCGGGTCGTCGTAGGTCAGCTCGAGGCCGGGGATCACGAGCATCCCGTAGAGCGTTTCGGCCCGCGCGACCTGCTCGCGGGTCGCGGCCAGGTAGGCGGGGTGGCGCTCCTCGGTGACCATCTCCCGGCCGCGGACCACGTGGTCGGTGAGGCAGAGGACGTCGAAGCCGCGGCGGCCGTACAGGTCGACGACCTGCTCGACCGGCAGGTGGCCGTCGCTCCATGTCGAGTGGGCATGGAGCTCGCAGAGAAGCGGCGTCTCCATGCCCGGGAGTGGCGAGCGTGTCATGCCTCCATGGTGACGCCCGCGAGCCGGTCCGGGGGTGTCGGCCCGGTGCACGTTTTGAGAAGGAGTGGAGAGCGCACCCGGCGGCGGAGCGCGACCATCGTCTGCTGCGCCGGACCCGGCTCCAGTAGCCTGGTACGTGTCGTGCCGGCTTCACCGAACCCGCCCGTCGTGTCGTTCGCATCGCGTGACGCCTGGGCGGCGTGGCTCGCTGACCACCATGCCGAGGAGGCCGGCGTCTGGCTGCGTCTGGAGCGGAAGGCGTCGGGCCCGGTCTTGCTGACGCACGCCGACGCGCTCGAGGTCGCGATCGCCCATGGCTGGATCGACGGGACGCGCAAGCGCCTCGACGACCGCCACTGGCTCCAGCGGTTCACGCCGCGGCGGGCGCGCAGCAAGTGGTCGAAGGTGAACCGCGACAAGGCCGTCGAGCTCATCGAGCGCGGGGAGATGACGCCCGCCGGCCTGCACGAGGTTGAGCGGGCGAAGGCCGACGGGCGCTGGAACGCCGCATACGCAGGCCAGCGGACGGCGACGGTGCCCGACGACCTCGAGCGCGAGCTCGACCGACATCCCGCCGCTCGCGAGCTGTTCGCGGCGCTCGACAGCCGAAACCGGTACGCGATCATCTACCGGATCGGCGACGCGAAGAAGCCCGAGACACGCGCCCGCCGGATCGCGAAGTTCGTCGCCATGCTGGACGAGGGCGAAACCGTCTATCCGCGGGCTACATCTCGTCCGGGAGGCCGAAGCGGCGAAACGCCTCCGGCGTGAGGAAGGCCGTGATCTCCTTGATCCGCGCGCCGCGCAGCGTGAGCACGTTGATGCCGTGGGGCACGAAGCGGGTACTCGCGTCGTCCCACAGGTAGGCGCCGAACGCCGGCTGCCCGTTTGCCCCGGCCGGAAGCAGGCGCCAGCGCGTCCCGCCCGCGAGCGGCCATCCTCGCAGGAAGCGTGCGACGGCGTCACTCCCGCGGTACCACGTCGCGACCGGCGGCATGGCGATCGTCGCGTCGTCGGTCAGCATCGCAACGACCGCGGCGATGTCGGCCCGCTCCCAGGCATCGACAAAGCGGCGCACCAAGTCGCGCAGCGCTCCGTCGCCGAGGGTGCGGAGGGTGGCCTGCTGGCTCAGCTCGGGGAGCCGCTCGTCGACCGCCCTGTGCGCGCGCTGAAGGGCGCTGTGGATCGATGCGGGCGTCGTCTCGAGCACGCGGGCGACCTCCGCGCCCGAGAAGCCGAGCACGTCGCGGAGGATCAGCACCGCGCGCTGGCGCGGCGGCAGGTGCTGGAGCGCCGCGATGAACGCCAGCTCGACGCCCTCGCGCTGCTCGTAGCGGGCCCCCGGCGCGGCACCGCCGGGCTCGGGGCCGAGGGCCGCATCGGGATAGGGCTCGATCCACACCGACTCGACGAGCGGCTCCCCGGGACGATCGTGAGGATCGGCGGCCGGGCCGAAGTCGATCGGCAGCACGCGTTTCGACCGTCGCTCGATCGCCTTCAGGCAGGCGTTCGTCGCGATCCGGTAGAGCCATGTCCGAAGCGAGCTTCGACCCTCGAACCCGGGTAGCCCGCGCCACGCCCGCAGAAGCGCCTCCTGGAGTGCGTCCTCGGCATCGTGGACAGAGCCGAGCATCCGGTAGCAATGGGCATGAAGCTCGTCGCGATGCAGCTCGACGATGGTGCCGTAGGCCTCCTCGTCACCGCGCCGGGCGGCCTCGAGCAGCGCTCGCTCACTCACGGTCGAGGCCTGACGGGCGGCGCTCACCGAGCCCCCTTCGGCTGCCAGAACGCGATCTCTCCGGCCTGCGGTGAGGCGACCACGCTGCGCCAGCCGGCCGGGCCTTCACGCGGCTCGAGCACCACCGACGCGCCGAGGCCGCGGGCACGATCGGTCATCTCCTCGACCCTGTCGACCCGGACATACGGCAGCCAGACCGGCCGCCCGGCGCCGCATTCGACGATGCCGCCGCCGACGTGGCCGCCCAGCTCGAGCGCCAGATAGGAGCCGCCGCCCGCGTGGATTCGCTCCTGCCGCCAGCGCAGGAGCCGCGAGTAGAACGCACCGGCGGCCGTCCGATCACCGGTGTGCAGCTCCAGGTGGACGACTGGGTGCGGGCGGCCCGACCACACGCCGATCAGGGGGCGCTCTCATCGCCGAAGAACCGGTACGAGCCGATCTCGCCGACCTCGACGGCAACCGGCGGCTCGTCGCAGCGCTCCGCGATGCCCTCCTGGAACCGTGCGAACGCCTCCACCGACTGGAGCGGATTGGCTCCCGCGGCCTCGACCGAGGCGAGGTGGACGAAGCTCACGCCGTCGTCAATCCTGAAGGTCGCGTACCGAAGCCCGGCGGGAGCAGTCCTGTGAAGCTCGTCGTACACGGCTCGGACCAGCGCCTCGTTGCGGCCCACCTGGTCGGGCTTGACCCGGTAGCGCACCATGACACGTCTCATACCAAGACCTCCTTCGGTCGGCGACAACGACGGCGAGCGCCCATGCCGCCCGCTTGTGAAGAGAGATCCGCCGGAGCCCCGAGATCCATCGCACACCGGCGAACGGGCCGCGTGCCTATGCCGGATCGGCGCCGGCGGTGCCGCGCTGGTCGTCGATGAGCTCGACCTCGGCGATGTGCCGGGGGTTCGCGAAGAAGATCCCGCCCAGGGCCGGATTCCGGTTGGTCGCGAGCTTGAGCAAGCCGTCGGCCCGGTGCTCGAGGACGATGCCGTCCCGGTGCTTGCCGTTCGAGTAGGTGATCTGCACCTTCGTCCCGACCGGCAGGTCGTCCTCCCAGATGCTCGGCGCGCCGCTCATCCGCGCACTGTACTGCCGACCGCCGCAATCAGCGGGCGGCGACGCCGCCCCACTCTAGGATGCGGCGATGGACCCGCGCCCGCCGACCCCGCCCTTCACCGAGGAGACGGCCCGCCAGAAGGTGCAGGCCGCCGAAGACGCGTGGAACACGTGCGAGCCCGAGCGGGTCGCGCTGGCCTACACGCCTGACTCCGTGTGGCGTAACCGGGACGAGTTCTTCGAGGGACGTGATGCGATCGTCGACTTCCTGCGCCGAAAGTGGGCCAAGGAGCTCGACTACCGCCTGCGCAAGGAGCTGTGGTGCTTCACCGACAACCGCATCTCCGTGCGCTTCGAGTACGAGAGCCGCGACTCCGGCGGCCAGTGGTGGCGAAGCCATGGGAACGAGCACTGGGAGTTCGACGAGCTCGGGTACATGCGCCGCCGCGACGCGAGCATCAACGACTACCGGATCGACCACGCCGACCGGCGCATCCACGTCGACCGCGACTGAGGCCGACTACCTGTAGCGGTAGGTGATGCGGCCGCGCTTCAGATCGTACGGCGAGAGCTCCACCTTGACCCGGTCGCCGAGCAGGATGCGGATGCGGTAGCGGCGCATCTTGCCCGCGATGTAGCCGGTCGTCTCATGGCCGTTGTCGAGCTCGATCCGGAACATGCCGTTGCGAAGCGATTCCGTCACCTCGCCGTCCAGCTCGATCTTCTCTTCCTTGGCGCTCATTCGCTCCTCCGTCACGCAGGCGGGGCGCAACGCACCCCGGACGCGGCACCGGCCACGTCGCCGGGCAACGTCCCCGCACGGATGACCGCGGGGGTCTCCCTCCGACACCCGACGGGGCGCAGCGTATCAGGCGGCACACGCGCCGGGACGCAACGCCCGGCACCCGACCGGACCGATCAGGAATCGAGAAGCGCCGGTCACGGGGGCCGCGACTAGCATGGTCGCATGGCCACCAGGACGGATGCGCAGTCGCCCGAACTCGACATCGCCGACAGTCACGAGCTGATCCGCGTGCACGGCGCGCGCGAGAACAATCTCAAGGACATCAGCATCGAGATCCCGAAGCGGCGGCTGACGGTGTTCACCGGCGTCTCCGGCTCGGGCAAGAGCTCGCTCGTCTTCGGCACGATCGCCGCGGAGTCACAACGGCTGATCAACGAGACATACAGCGCCTTCGTGCAGGGCTTCATGCCGACGCTGGCGCGGCCCGAGGTCGACGTCCTCGAGGGGCTGACGACCGCGATCATCGTCGACCAGGAACGCCTGGGCGCCGACGCGCGCTCCACGGTCGGCACCGTCACCGACGCCAACGCGATGCTGCGCATCCTCTTCAGTCGACTCGGGAAGCCGCACATCGGATCGCCCGGCGCCTTCTCCTTCAACGTCCCGTCGGTCCGGGCGAGCGGTGCGATCACGGTCCAGCGTGGGGTCGGCAAGACCCAGACCAAGAAGGCAACATTCACCCGCCTCGGCGGCATGTGCCCGCGCTGCGAGGGCCGCGGCTCGGTCACCGACTTCGACCTGTCGCAGCTGTACGACGACGGTAAGTCGCTGAACGAGGGCGCGCTGACCATCCCCGGCTACAGCATGGACGGCTGGTACGGCCGGATCTTCAGGGGCTGCGGCTTCTTCGACCCGGACAAGCCGATCCGCAGGTTCACCAAGCGCGAGCTGCGCGACCTGCTTCACAAGGAGCCGACCAAGATCAAGGTCGACGGCATCAACCTGACCTACGAGGGGCTGATCCCCAGGATCCAGAAGTCGATGCTGTCCAAGGACGTCGACGCGCTGCAGCCGCACGTGCGCGCCTTCGTGGAGCGGGTGGTGACCTTCAGCGTCTGCCCGGAGTGCCGCGGCACCCGGCTCAGCGCCGACGCCAGGTCGTCGAAGATCGACGGGATCAGCATCGCCGACGCCTGCGCGATGCAGATCAGCGATCTCGCTGGCTGGGTGGGCGGCCTCGACGAGCCGTCGGTGGCGCCGCTCCTCGAGGCACTCAGGGACACCCTCGAGTCGTTCGTCGAGATCGGGCTGGGGTATCTCTCGCTCGACCGACCGTCGGGCACGTTGTCGGGAGGCGAGGCACAGCGCGTCAAGATGATCCGTCACCTCGGCTCCTCGCTCACCGATGTGACCTACGTCTTCGACGAGCCCACCATCGGCCTGCACCCCCATGACGTCCAGCGGATGAACGACCTGCTGCTGCAGCTGCGCGACAAGGGCAACACGGTGCTCGTCGTGGAGCACGAGCCGGAGGCGATCGCGATCGCCGACCACGTCGTCGACCTCGGTCCTGGCGCCGGCACCGCCGGTGGCGAGGTGGTCTTCGAGGGTACCGTCGAGGGGCTGCGGACCGGCGGGACGCTGACCGGACGCCATTTCGACGACCGGGCCGCCTTCAAAGAAACGGTGCGGAGCCCCAACGGGACGCTGGAGATCCGCGGCGCCACGACGCACAACCTCCAGGAGGTGGACGTCGACATCCCGCTCGGGGTGCTGGTGGTGGTGACCGGCGTGGCCGGGTCGGGAAAGAGCTCCCTGATCGACGGCTCGGTGTCGGGCCGGGACGGAGTGGTGTCGATCGACCAGGTCGCGATCCGTGGCTCTCGACGGAGCAACCCGGCGACGTACACCGGATTGCTCGATCCGATCCGCAAGGCCTTCGCGAAGGCCAACGGCGTGAAGCCGGCGCTGTTCAGCGCCAACTCCGAGGGCGCCTGCCCCAACTGCAACGGCGCCGGCGTCATCTACACCGACCTGGCGATGATGGCCGGCGTCGCCACCACCTGCGAGGAGTGCGAGGGGAAGCGGTTCCAGGCCGGCGTCCTCGAGTACACGTTCGGCGGCAAGGACGTCAGCGAGGTGCTCGCGATGCCGGTGGTGGAGGCGACCGAGTTCTTCGGCGCCGGCGAGGCGACGACGCCGGCAGCGCAGAGGATCCTCGACCGGCTGGCCGACGTGGGGCTCGGCTACCTCACCCTCGGCCAACCGCTCACGACGCTCTCCGGCGGCGAACGCCAGCGGCTCAAGCTGGCCACCCACCTGGCCGAGAGGGGCGGCGTCTACGTCCTCGACGAGCCGACCACCGGCCTGCATCTCGCCGACGTCGAGCAGCTGCTCGGACTGCTCGACCGGCTCGTCGACTCGGGCAAGTCGGTGATCGTCATCGAGCACCACCAGGCGGTCATGGCGCACGCCGACTGGATCATCGACCTCGGCCCGGGCGCCGGCCACGACGGCGGCCGGATCGTCTTCGAGGGCACACCCGCCGACATCGTCGCCGCCCGCTCGACGCTTACCGGTGAGCACCTCGGGGCCTACGTCGGCGCCTGACCGATCAACGAGCTCCGCTGAGCCGGCCGGGACGTCCTACACCTCGGCGGCGGTGTACCAGTCGGGGGGTAGCCGGGCATGGCGGGGACGCGGGACGTGAAGGGGCGGGCGAGCGACACCGCCCGCTCTCGCACGGCCCGAAGCCGCGGCTCGCCGACCTCGGCCAGCCAGCGCCGCCGCTCGGCGGGGTCGGTGGTGACCGCACCCTGCCAGGCCGTCCGCCCGACGATGTAGCCCGACGCGCCGGCCCGGCACGCGGCCTCGACCTGCGCGGCGAACGTCTCGTGGGCGGCGCCGCCGCCGAGGAGCACCCACGGCGTGTCTGCGCAGGTGGCGTCCAGGCGCGACCGCAACGTTGGTCGCCGTCCCGCCGAGTGAGCGCGAGAACGCGGTGACGCCCTCGAGCGGCCCATCGCTCTGCGGGTAGATGTCGACCCCGATCCGGCCCATGGTGATGACGTCGTGCGCGGGCGCGGCCACGGCCGCGGAGCCTACACCAGCACCCGGGGACGGGATTCCGTCACGGCGGCTCGGACGCGCACGGCAGGATCGCGCGCACCGTGGTGCCCGCACCCGTCGGGCTTGCGATCTCGAGCCGCCCGCCGATCGCCTCCACCCGGTCGGCGAGGCCGCGCAGGCCGGAGCCGGCGGAAGGGTCTGCGCCGCCCTGGCCGTCGTCTGCCACCTCGGCAGTCACGGTGCCGTCCGTCAGCGTCACCGCGACGGTGGCGCGGTCGGCGCTCGCGTACCGTGTGACGTTGGCGAGCGCCTCGGAGACGACGTAGTACGCCGCCGCCTCCACCTCCGGCGGAAGCCGCCCCTCCGGCATCTCGATCACGTCGACCGGCACCTGGGCGCGCAGCACGAGGCTATCGACGGCGGCCCGAAGGCCGCGCTCCGTGAGGATCGCTGGGTGGATGCCACGGGCCAGCTCGCGCAGCTCCTCGAGCCCCTGCGACAGCTCGCGCTGGGCGCCGCGCAGGTGCTCGGCCGCCCTGGCGGGGTCGCTCTCGAGCAGCGATAGCGTGAGCCGCAGCGCAAGCGAGAGCGACACGAACCGCTGCTGGGCGCCGTCGTGCAGGTTCCGCTCGAGCCGCCTGCGGGCCTGGTCTCCCGCAGTGACGATGCGCTTGCGCGACTGCGCGAGCGCGGTGCCCGCGTCGGCGTTCGCGATCGCCGTTCCGGCGAGCGACGCGAACGCACCCAGCCGGCGCTCGGTATCCGGCGAGAGCGGCTCCTCGGTCACCCGCCAGGCGACGAGGGCTCCCCACATCTCGCCGGTCACGGTGATCGGCGCCGCCACGGCAGACCGGATCGGGTCGTCGTCGCCGATCGGGTTCGGCCGGCCGGGCTCGTCGGGCGCCTGGTCGGAGCGGGCCGGCCGCCCGGTGCGGAACGTGGCGGCCATTGCCGGCCCGGCCTCGACCGGCACCACCA
The DNA here is from genome assembly GCA_963709425.1 of uncultured Actinomycetes bacterium. Classification (GTDB taxonomy): domain Bacteria; phylum Actinomycetota; class Thermoleophilia; order Gaiellales; family JAICJC01; genus JAICJC01. The sequence continues at coordinate 49,710 of CAVPWG010000005.1, forward strand.
TCCCCTCCGCTGCGACCCGGTCGGCGGCGATGTCGCTCCAGTTGGACAGGATGCGCACCTGGTCGCCGGGCTCAACCCGCACGAGCGTGCAGCCATCGGAGGCGACGAGCCTCCCGGCCTGCTCGGCAACGAGACGGAAGACGGCGTCCTCCTCCAGCCCGCGGGCCACCTCGGTGGCCACCCGCTCGAGCGCGCCGTGCTCGGCGGCCAAGTCGCGCAGCTCATGCTCGATGCGGAGCTGGTCGGTCACGTCGCGGCCGATGCCGACGACGCCGTCCAGCTGTCCATGGTCGTCGTAGAGCCCGACGTTCGCCCACTCGATGTCGCGCCGCTCGCCGGAGCGCAGGAGGATGCTGCTCTTGTCGTGGCGCGCGAATTCGCCGGTCTTGAGCTGCGCCATGAAGTCGTCACCGCCGGTCTGGAAGACGTCGAGCCACCGCTTGCCGATCAGCTCGTCGCGAGTCCAGCCGCTGAGGCGGACGAGGTACTCGTTGACATATGTCAGCCGCCCGTCGAGGTCGATCTGGCCGGCGACGAGCTCGACCGTCTCGAGGACGTCGTGCATCCGGCGACGGACGGCCTCCAGCGAGCGCTGCATGCCCAGCTCGTCCGTCGTGTCGCGCCCGATGCCGAGCACTCCCTCCACACGCCCCTCCTCGTCGCGCAGCGCGACGTTGTACCAGTCGATCTGACGGCGGTCGCCGTTCTTTACGATGATCGTGCTCTCGTCGCGCGGCGGGAACTCACCGGCCCGCACGCGGTCGAGAAACGCCTCGCGGCCGCTCTGAAACGTCGCGAACCAGTTCCGGCCGAGGAGCTCGTCGCGCGTCCAGCCGGAGAGCCGCTCCGTGAAGGGGTTCACGTAGGTCATCCGCGCGTCGAGATCCATCGCGATCACCACCAGCTCGACTGCCTCGAAGACGTCGCGCAGGCGCTGCTCGGCGCCTTCCAGCATCCGTACCTGTGTGCGCAGCCCGGCGATCCGATGCTCATGCTCGATCTCGGCAGACAGCACGTCGCACGCGGCCCCGATCGTCTCCGGCGACGTCTCGGCGGCGTGCTCGATCGCCGCGATGGCGGCGCCGTCGAGCTCGACGGCTGTGGTCGCGCGAGCCTCGGACGGCTCGCTCGGATCCCGGCGCGCGCCGGTCGCGTCGACCCACGAGGGCGGGTCGCTCTCGATCCGGTAGAGCACGCGCACGGTCGCGTCGCCGGTGGCCGCCGCCAGCTCGGCGGCGACCGGCTCGGCGGCCGCAGCCGACCGCAGCCGCACGACGTTTCCCGAGATCCGGGCCTGCGCCATCCCCGAATGGTGTCACACGCGGCGAGCCCCGAGCCAGTCCGCGAGCCGGTCGAGCGCGTCGTCGAGGCGCGTCGTGTCTCCCCAGGCGCCGAGCACCTCGAGCGTCCCGGCGGCGCGGTCGAACCGCGGCTCGACCCTCCCGACGAGCCGGTCTCCGGCGAGAATCGGGAGCACGTAGTAGCCGTACTCGCGCTTCGCGGGCGGGACGTACATCTCGAGGCGATAGCGGAAGCCGAAGAGCGCCTCGGCCCGGTCGCGGTCGGCGATCAGCTGGTCGAACGGCGAGAGCAGCGTGACCCGGTCCGGGACATGACCGTCCTCGGCGTCTGGGTGGGCGTGCCACCCGTCGCGCTCGAGGCGAACGCCGTGGGCACGGAAGCGCAGCTCGGCCAGCCGCCGGTCGGCCTCGCGCAACGGAACGCGCTCCGCGTCCGGGTACCACCGCTCGGCGAGATCCCACAGGCGCTGCCCACCGCGGCGGCCGACGATCGCGATCTCACCCCGGTCATGGAGCGCGTGGAGCATCTCGCCGACGCGCCGGCTGCCGTACCAGCGGTGGTCGCGCGACGGCGTCCCCGACCGGTCCTCGAGCTCACGGGAGAGGAGCGGGCCCCTCGCCTCGAGCTCGGCGAGCACGTACCGCCGGAAACCGCGGTGCGAGGCCAGGAAGCTCGTGTAGCGGAGCTCCCACGCCGAGTCGCCCCGGCGGCGCCGCATCCGCGCCTGGAGCAGCGGCAGCGTCTCGATCGGCCAGATGAATGCGTTCCATTCGACGAGCTTCCGCTCGACCCAGAGCAGCCGGCCGAGCTCGGCGGTGTCGACCGTCCCGAGCCGGCTCCAGAGGACGAGATGCTGCGGCGTCGCGACCGTCGCGATCGGGTCGAGCTGAAGGAACCCGAGCCGGCGAACCGTGTCGAGGACGCCGCTCGCGGAGCCGTCCAGAAGCTGCGCTCGAACGGCGATCCGGCGGGCCTCCTCGATTCCGACCTTCCGCGTCCCGGCGGATCGCGGCACAACCCCTCCTCGGACTGCGATTGAGCTGCGCTTGCACGCCGTTCACCGACGGTGCCCCGGCTTGCCAATCTGGGTAAATCCAGGGATTCCTCCGGTATCCGGACTATTATGGCGGTCTCGTGGGCTCCTGGACGAACAGGGTCGTTCAAGGCATCGCGATCCTTGGCCTGGCGGCCGCACCTGCCGTGGCCCTGCTGGCGCCTGTGCCGAGCGAGCTGCTCGAATCGGCGTTCGGATCCGAATGGATGGCGCGCACGGTGCTCGGCCTCGCGACGCTTGCCGTCGCGTCGTTGGTCAACTTCTACGTGGGTTACCTGGTGCTCGAGGGCGCGCTCCCCGGCAAGATCCAGCTGCTCGGCCAGGCGGTCGACCTCGCGTCGAGCGCCGCCGGCGACCTGCGTCAGGCATCCGAGGCCGCCGCCCGCACGGAGAAGGGTCTCACCGAGACGGCGGATCAGATGCGCTCCCAGGTGAGCGACGCGTCCGAGAAGATCCACGCGCTCGAGACGCGGATCGCCGAGCTTCAGCACCCGCGGGTCAGGCGGCGGAGGTGGCGGTGGGGGCTGTGACGCCAGAGCTGGAGAACAGCCTCGAGACGCTCGGCACGGCGGTCGACTGGCTCGACGACGCCTACGAGGAGGCGCGCCAGACGCTCATCGACGGCTTGGTCGTGAGCATGGTGCTTCTGACAAGCCTGGCCCTGCTTCCGTACGTCGACGGGGGCGGGTTGATCGTGGCGTTCGCCATCATCGGCATCGTGCAGGCGCTCGACCTCGCCGGCCGCACGAGCCACGGGCTTTTGGAGCGAGTGCGCCGGACGCCGCGTCGCGCGCTTCGCGAATGAGCCAGGCGCGCTGCCGTCGGGCGATGCCGTGCGGCAACTGGAGCTGTCGCACCTCTACGTGACGACTCCGATCAGGCGGCGGCCGGGTCCAGTTCGCCGGCGTCACATCCAGGCCGGAGCGCCGTGAACGCGGGGCAACGGCTCGAGTCAGTCAGGGGCGTTCTGCCAGCCTTCCTCGCCCTCCGACCACGGTACCGCCGTGCCGCGCTTGAAGAACAGCTCGTTTGCCTCGTCCACGAACACGCCGACCTTGTCGCTGTCCGGGTATACGGCGACGGCCGGCGCCCGCGAGCTCGAGAACATCAATGTCCTGGCCGGTGACTCGCTCCGGTTCATGAGCTTGTGCGCCCCGGCAGGACCGGCCGGGAAGCGGACGAGGCTTCCGCGCTCCAGGGTGTGCTCTCCATCCGGTGCGCGCACCACGATCGTGCCATCGAGAACGAGCAGCCATTCCTCCTCGTACTCGTAGTGGTACGGGCACGAGCTCCGACCGGGCTCCAGGTCGTAGATGAACATGAGGGTCGCCGACGACCCCACGGCACGAGCCACGTCGACCCTGCCCTCGAGGTTCTCGGCAGTGAAGATGTTGAGCGCCTCCATGCACTCGACATCCTAAGCCTTCGTGGGGGGCGGGCCCAGAAACAGAACGACCGCCCAGAGGGCGGCCGCGCCGGTCGAGCGAGTAGCGGGGGCAGGATTCGAACCTGCGACCTTCGGGTTATGAGCCCGACGAGCTACCGGACTGCTCCACCCCGCGTCGGAAGCCGGATCCTACCATAGACTGACCCCTGTGCTGCTCGTCGTCATCATCGTCTGGCTGGTCGTCGTGGGGGCCACGTCGACGGTCGTCGGCGTCCAGGGAGCGCGCACGTTCAAGCGCGCCCGCACGACGCAGAGGTCGATCGAGGAGCGGGTGCGGGCGCTCGAGGAGGGCGGTCTGGCGACCCTGCAGACCAAGACCGAGCAGCTCGCCGGGAAGACCGCCGAGATGCAGGCCGCGCTGGAGCGGCTCCAACTGTCGCTGGAGCGGCTGCGGCGGCTGTTCCAGGCCTTCTCGCGCGGCCGGTCATGGGTGCGCACGCTCATACGTGTGGTGCGGGGATGATCCGCCGAGCCACTCGTGCGCCCAGCGCTCGACGCCGTCGATGACGTGCTCGAGGTCACGCCCCTTCGACGAGAGCTCGTAGGCCACCTCGACCGGTGGGCCGGTGCTCACCCGCCGGATCACGACGCCCTCCGCCTCGAGCTCCCGCAGCCGCTGCGACAGCGCCCGGTCTGAGATCTCGGGGATCGCCCGGCGAAGCTCGGTGAACCGGCGCGGGCCGGGCAGGAGGGCCCGCGCGATCGTGCCGCACCAGCGCCTCCCGATCAGCTCGACCGCCTGCTGAAACTCGAGGCAGAAGTCCTCGCCGTTCACCGGCCGTCTCCGACGGGGGCGCGGTCGACGGCAGACCGCACCCAGCCCTGGAGCTCGTCCAGGAACCGGGGGTCGATCGTGTGCGGGATCGGCGACTCGCGGTAGAGCACGTCCGCACCCGCCTCCTCGAGGATCAGCCGCGCGCGGCGGCCGAACTCCACCGGGATCACCGGGTCGAGTGTTCCGTGGCCGATCGCCACCGGCGGAAGCGGCGGCGCCAGGTCGGCCGCGAAGCCGTCGACCACCGGGATGAACCCCGACAGGGCGACGATCCCCGCAGGCCGCGGCCGACCGCTCCCCAGCCCGAGCGAGTGCGCCATGACCGCCCCCTGGGAGAAGCCGCCGAGCACGGTGCGCTCCGGCGGGATCCCGGTCTCGGACGCCAGGTCGTCGAGCCAGCGCGACGCCCGCTCGAACGTGGGGCCGAACGTGCCCGGGTCTGGGTAGCCGACCTGGCGCACGACGTACCAGTGCGCACCTCCGGGGGGTAGGGCGAGCGGCCCGCGAGGCGTGACCCCGTGCAGTCTGCGCTCGGGATCGAGTATGTCGAGGAGCGGATAGAGGTCGTGCTCGCTCGCCCCTCGACCGTGGAAGAGTACGAGCGCCCCGTCCGCCCGGCCTGCCGCCGGGCGGACGAGGTGCTCGAGGGTGGCCCCGGCGCTCACGTGACCGCCCAGTCCGCCCGCGGATCGGGCAGCGGCGTCACGACCTTCTCGACCTGCTCGCGCAGGTGCTCATATGCGGGCGGCAGCGCCAATCGCTCGCCGAGGTGCTCGATGTCCTCGTCGGTCGCGAAGCCCGGGCCGATCGTCGCGATCTCGAACAGCACGCCGCTCGGCTCGCGGAAGTAGATCGACTTGAAGTAGTAGCGGTCGATGACATCGGTCGGCCGCCCGCCGCCCTCCTGGACGCGCTGCCGCCACGCCTCGTGGTCGTCGGGAGGCGACGACCACGCCACGTGGTGCACGGTGCCGGCGCCCGGCCAGCCGGTGCCGGCGATCTCGTCGTAGGCGTAGAACGAGCCGCGCCGCTCGCCGCGCACCTCGAACGCCGACTCGCCGTCGGCGGCGAAGCCGAGGACGTCGGACAGGAACGCCCGGCTCGCGTCGGCGTCGCCCGTGAAGGCCCGCACCCCGTCGAACCCCTGGATCGCCATCTCGGCCGGGATCTCGGGATGGACGGCCACAAGCGGCTCGTCCGCGGTCTCGACGTGCCGGATCTCCAGGCCGAGGCCCTCGGGGTCAGCGAAGGTCAGACGGTCGCCGTCGCGGGCCACCTCGACGCCCCGGCGCTTCAAGCGGTCATCCCAGAACGCGACGGCGTCGGGCGAGGCGACCCGCCAGACGACGGTGTGGACCATGCCCCGTCCTGCACGCCCGCGGCGCGCGCCGGGGTACTCGAAGAACGTGATGTCGGAGCCGGCGCTCCCGGCCTCGTCTGCGTAGAACAGGTGGTAGACGGTGGGGTCGTCCTGGTTCACGGACTTCTTCACCAGGCGCAACCCGAGGACGCGCGTGTAGAAGTCGACGTTCCCGGGCGCGTCGCCGGTGATCGCCGTTACGTGATGGATGCCTTCCAGCTTCATCGTTTCCCGCTCCTCCGGATCGCGTAGCTACTACGCTTTCGTTAGTGGTCGAGCCGAATCCTAGACTGCGGACGTGATGCGTGTCGGCGCGGTGGATATGGGGACGAACTCGACCCGCCTCCTGGTCGCCGACGTCCGCGACGGAGACCTGGAGGAAGCGGACAGGCTGCTTGAGATCACCCGCCTCGGCGACCGGGTCGACACCGAGGGGCGCCTCTCCGACGCCGCCATGGAACGGGTGCACGCAGTGCTCGAGACCTATGCCGCACGAGCGGCGGAGCTGGGCGCGGAGCGTGTGCTCGCGACCGCGACGAGCGCCGTCCGCGACGCGGCGAACGGCGGCCAGTTCTTGGCCGAGGTGCGACGCCGGCACGGCCTCGAGGCGCGGCTCCTGACCGGCCGTGAGGAGGCCGAGCTCACCTACCGCGGTGTCACCTCAAGGCTGGCGGCCGGTGCGGGGACGCTCGTGTGCGACATCGGAGGCGGATCCACCGAACTCGTGCTGGGAGGCCCGGACGGTGTCATCGATGCGACGAGCCTCGACATCGGGTGCGTGCGCATGTCCGAGCGCTGGCTGCACGAGGACCCGCCGTCCGCCGGCGAGCTCGCCGGGCTCCGAAGCGCCGCCTCCGGCGTTCTGCCCGAACCGCTCACGGCCGCCGCCCGGAGGCTGGTCGGCGTCGCCGGCACCGTCACGACGCTGGCGACGATCGACCTCGACCTGGAGCGCGAGGTGCCGGAGCTGATCGACGGCCACCAGCTCACCAGTTCGACGGTCGAGATGTTGCTCGCGCGGCTCGCGGCGCTCCCGCTCGCCGATCGGCGCTCGGTGCCAGGGCTCATGCCCGAGCGGGCGCCGACGATCGTGGCGGGATCCGCGATCGCCGCCGAGGTGATGCGGAAGACGGGCGCCGACACGATGACCGTCTCGGAGCGCGACATCCTCCACGGCGCCGCGCTGGCGGCCGCCGACCCGCGCTGAGCGCGGATAATGCCGCTGGCCCGGGTGGTGGAGCTGGTAGACACGGGGGACTTAAAATCCCCTTCCCCTCACGGGGAGCGCGAGTTCGAGTCTCGCCCCGGGCATACCCCCTGTACCGCCTAACCATCCCGTTTCCGTGTGCTGCGATGGCGTTGTGGTCCGCTGGTGGTCCGGCGAGCCGTGCGATGACGGCGTCTAGCTGGTTCCGGCCGTGCTCGAGTTCGGACGGCCACAGATGGTACGCATCGCACTCGCCACAGCCGCCAGGGATGCGCGCGCCGTCGAGAGGGCCGAGCGTCCGCGCGACCGCGGCCTGCGATAGCGACGTCTTTGGACGACGCCGCCGGCTCATCGGGATGCTCCTCGCGCGCAGTCTCGGAAACCCGGGATGTGGATCCCGAGAATCGGCTGTATTTGGCTTGGATAGTAATGTTCCCGACTATGGGCGTGTTCCCGCGCGCGGAAGTCCCCGACTCGTCGCACACTCGTCATGTCCTCACCACCGATGTGCGAAACACGATCCATCCTGTCGGGTGGCCGTGTTCGTCGAGTTCGGGCCGAGGCCGGATGAGTCCCTCTTTGGCGAGAGCCGTCCGCTGGTTTGGCACTGTCTTCGGGGCGACTCCCGTCGCTTGGGCGACGGCTGCGTCGAGTTCGTCCGATTCCATGCTGAACATCGGGCTCGCCTCGAGCATGTCCAGGATTAGTTCGCGTGCCTTGCTGCTTTTGGAGTTCGGCTTCATCTGCGGCGCGAGCAGGTCGTCGACGTCTTTTGTAGACGGGCCAAGCTCGACCGCGGCGAATCGGACGACGGCACCGAATGCCCTCTGTGCAAGGGCAGCGGAATTGTGGACGTCTCGCTTCCGGAAGGTTCCTAGAAGGCTCGACCCAACTCGGTTGAGCGCGCAGGTATCAATCGGCTATCAGGTCGGCCCAGACTAACCGCGCTGCTCGGGTTTGTTGCGTTCGTGGACGAGTCGTTTGGCGGCGCCGCGGAGTTTGACGTTGGCGTGGTTGCCTTTGGCCTGGTCGATGACGGCCGGCTGCGCATCGCTTCGGCGAGATGACGGGCCAGCGTAGCGGTGGAGCGGTGCGCGTCGACGCTGTTGATGGCTGCATCCAACTGTTCGGCGAATGGGACGGGCGGCTTTGACTTGCTGCTCGCCGTTGCCGCCGCCGGATCCGCGGTACCCGGCAGCAGGAGGCCGTGCGTGAGGACGCCGACTACGTGGCTTGCGAGCTTGACGTGCGGCAGCAGGAAGCGGGGCGAACGCCGGCGACGAGCGAGCGGGAGGCGCTCGCGCCGGTTAGGCGGCTTCCTGCAGGAAATCGAGCACCACGTCCTCGGCGTCGTGTTGCGACGCGGCCGCCAGAATCGCCTCGCGCGGCAGCGTCCCGTCGGTGAAGGCGTCGATGACTGCCGGGTGGATATAGGCGGAGCGCGCCACGGCCGCCGTGTTGCCGAGGTCCGCCGCCACTCGCCGCACCGCGTCGGCAATCGCCGTTTTCGCCTCGGTTGTGCTGGCGGGAGGGTCGGCTTCGGCCAGCGCTTGGGCGGCAAGCACGGTGCCGCCCAGCGTGCGCACGTCCTTGGCGCTCAGCCGATCGTCCACGGCAATCTCGCGCAGATACTCGTTGACGTCCTGGGATCCAACATCGCGTGTCGTGCCGTGGTCGTCAACGTAGGCGAACAGCTCCTGTCCGGGTAGCGCCTGGCATCGGCCAACGATCCGCGCCAACCGCTGGTCGACGACCGTGAGCTCGTGGTGTCTCCCGGATTTGCCGCGGAAGGTGAACAGTACCGTCTGGCCACGCACACTGACATGCTCGTTTCGGATCGTGGTCGCCCCGAACGACTCGTTCAGCCGTGCGTACTCAGCGTTCCCGACTCGCATGAGCGTGTCGTCCAGCAGCTGCACCACCGCCGCGAGCACCTTCTCGCGCGGCATGCCCGGGAGCGCAAGGTCCCCCTTCACTCGTTCTCGGATGCGCGGCAGCGCGCGCCCGACGTCCACGAGCCGGTCGTACTTGGCGGCGTCACGGACCTCGCGCCATTGCGGGTGGTAGCGGTACTGCTTACGGCCGCGTGCGTCACGGCCGGTCGCCTGGAGGTGGCCGTTCGGGTATGGGCAGATCCAGACGTCGGTCCAGGCCGGGGGAACCGCGAGTGACCGGATCCGATCGAGTGTCCTGCGCCTTTTCTCAGTCGTCCCGTCCGGACGCCGGTACGAGAAGCCCTTGCCGCAGCGGCTCCTGCGGAGCCCGGGTAGCACGTCGGTGACATATCGCAGACCGGCCGTCTCGGCAATCGCCAGAGCTTCGTCGTCAGCGATCGCCTCGTGAACGACCGTCATCGCAGCACAATTCCCGGGGCCCCGCCGGCCGAAACGGCCGGCTCCGCCTCGTCTCGCTAGGGTAGGGCGATCAGTCCATCGGGCCCGTCGGCAGCGCACGTCGGCGAGGATGCGGACGCGGTGCACGGTGGCGACCACCAGGTATGTGAACGCGGTTCATGTCGCGGCGACGGCTCGCGGAGCGTGTGGGAGCCAAGATCGGCGCGCCGAGCATGCGGGGAGCGGATTACACCGGACGAGCTCCTAGAATCCCGCCCACACCCGTTCCAGATCAGGACTCAGTCTGAGGACGGGGGTCGCACGCTTGGCGGGGTTTTCCGCGGCCGCAGCGGCCGGAAGGTGACCACGGTGCCACCTATCTGAAGGTTGGACTTCCTGCCCGAGACGAGGGGAGCGACCTGTGGCGCTGTTTCGGGCCGTCCGGCGGACTTCGCTGTCTTCTCTTTTGCCCGCTGCGTGCAATCGTCGCTCATACCCGGCAAGCATGCCCCGGTCGCTTTGTTGCGAACCGCCGTTCCTGAGACGCTTCCAAGAACGGACCTGGAGGCGGGGTCGGCGAGCGGCCGGGCTAGACCGGCGTCTCGGGGTCGCCGTGGACGTCTACGGCGTGTTCGGGTGACGGCGGGTTGGAGTCGAAGTGCAGGATGAGGGTGGTTCCGGTGGTGTCGGAGTCGGCCATGTATGTGGTCGTCAGGGCGCTGATGAGTTGGAGTCCCAATCCCAGCCCGGGTTCTTGGGTTGGACGGCCGATTCCGACGCCGGTATCGGCGATTGTGATGGTGATGTTGTTGGTGTCGTGGCCGACCGTGAGGTGGATGTCGCCGACACTGTCTGGGTAGGCGTGGCGGACGGCGTTTGCGAAGGCTTCGCTCATGGCCAGCGCGATCGCGGCGAGAAGTTGGCGGTCATCGACGCCGACCTGGGTAAGTACGCCGATGGTGGCGTGCCTGGCCTCGGGCAGCGATGTTGCGGTCGCGGGCCATCGCCGGCTGAGGATCGTGGGCGTCACCAGGGAGGGTATACCCTGCTATTGGGCTTGGTAGCCTTCGCCACGCCCGTCGATTGGCTGGCAGCCACAAACACAGGGCAGTCTGCCCACGGTCCTGCGGTTGCTCAGGGCGTCCGTGATTCGAGATGGCGGTGGAGGGTTCGCCCTTGTGACGACGAATGCGGCCGGGTGCGGACGATGTTCATCGCGTACTGGGTCGTGATCACCTTCGGCCTGACTGGCGCGATCGTGGTCGGGTTGACCGGCCATTGAAACGCTTCGTCCGCCAGAACTCGCTGACGCTGTTCTTCCTGGTGATCTTCCTCGTCACCGTCGCGGCTCAGTCCCAGGCCGGGTGGCGGCTTTATCGCGACGACCAACACACCCACCACGAGCCCGCCATCTCCTATCCGCGATACGTCGTCTCACCGCGGTTCAGCGCCGAGGTGATGGAGAACTGGCAATCCGAGTTCCTCCAGTTCACGCTCTACATCCTCGCCACCGTCTGGCTCATCCAGAAAGGCTCAAACGAGTCGAAACAGGAACACGAAGCCGGCCGCGAAGACGACCAGAAGCAGCGCATCGGACGCTACGCGAACGCCGACTCCCCTAGCTGGGCACGCCTCGGCGGATGGCGCACCACCGTCTACTCCAACTCGCTCATCATCGCCATGACCAGCATCTTCTTCCTGTCATGGTTCGCCCACTTCCTCAACGGATGGGACAGCTTCAACGCCGACCAGCGCGCCCACCGACAGCGAACCGTCTCCTGGACGACCTATCTCCACGAACCCGAATTCTGGGACACGACCTTCCAGAACTGGCAATCCGAATTCCTCGCCGTCGGCACCATGGCCGCCTTCGGCATCTACCTCCGCCAACGCGGCTCGCCCGAGAGCAAGCCCGTCGGCGCACCACACACGCAAACCGCTTCCTCGGGCTAACCCACGCGCCCGAATCCCAGCGGTAGCCCACGCGCGTCGTCAGGAGCAATCGCCATGATAGATGCGCCGCGTTCGGAGACTTGCCGTGGCGATCGCCCGTTAGTCCAAAACGCGCCGCGGGTACTCGGTCTACTGCGGCGTGGCCCCCAAGCCGGCGCCAGTGCCGACTGGCCAAAACGTTCGGTGCAGGCTTCACCGGAGGCCAGGCTAGGGGGCCGCGTCGTGATGCGGGCGGCCCCGCACTGCTTGACGGCCCACCTGCAACTCGTCCTCGTGTCGGCGCTCGGGCGCGTCACGCACACGAAGCAGCCGGCAGGCGGGAACCGGATCCGTCACGCCGTTCCTCGAGCGGCGCCGCAGATCGACCACACCACCCACGAGCGCGAGCGTCGGACTACATCCGCCAAGTACCGGCCGGGGCCTCGTCGGTGCCAGGGCGGCTTCGGCCGGGCACAGCGTACGTGTGGCCATGCCCGGCGAGAGCGGCTTGCCAGGCGTTTGCCTTCGGAACACCCGATCCCGCCGTGTCTAAGGAGCCGACGCGCCCTCGGCCGGATACCCGTGGGTGCCGTCGTTCACGAGCACCGGGAACTCCATGAATGTGGCCGGCAGGCTGGTGCGATCAAACCCCTCGCCCGCCATCGCGACCAAACACGCCTGCCCGGCATACTCGCCGGTCTCGACGGAGTGGACTCCTCGACGCGCGGAGTATCGCTCCGTGAAGTCGCGAAGCGCCTCCTGAAGGCGAGGGTCAGTCATCCGCATACGATCGGCCGCACCGGTGCGTCGACTCTCCTTGCGCCACGTCACAACCGTATCCGACCACGACGCAGTCCCACCAGCGGCGACGCCCCAGTGCAGCGGAAAGGCGCAGGCGGATGCCACAGACGGCTGACTGCTCTCGGCTGGCGCCGTTTCAGCGGAGAAGCATCCGGGCATGCCGCAGAGATGCTGCCCACTCTTGCTCTGCCAACTCTTGCGCTCGGTACCGGCGTCGGGATCGTCGGGCTGATCGTCATCATCGTCCTCATCGTGCTGATAATCCGCATCCTGTGACCAACCCGTCGACGATGTCTGACTCCGATAACGTCGCGGTGTACTTGAACGACCACCTCGGTGGGTCTGCGGCTGCGCTCCAGCTGGTCGATTCGCTGAGAGCGGACGCCGATCCGGAGCTCGGGGAGGTGCTGGAGGCGGTTCAGGATGAGATCCTGGAGGACCGCGAGACGTTGCTGCAGGTGATGCGGTCGTTGAATGTCGAGCCGGGCGCGGTCAAGCAGGTCGCCGGTCGCATCGCCGGTGCGGCACTCCGACTGCAGGCGAGCGAGGCGGTGGCCGGCAGCGCCGAGCTCAGTCAGTTGCTGCGGCTGGAGGTCCTGGTGCTCGGAATCTCGGGCAAGATCGCCGGGTGGACGGCGGTGGGTGCGAGCCAGGATGGTCGTCTCGAGGGCGTGGACCTCGACAGCCTTGTCGAGCGCGCCCGCAGCCAGTTGATCCGCCTCGAACCGTACCGACTGCGAGCCGCGGCCGCGGCGCTCCACTCATAGATGCCGCGTTGCAGCCACGCATGCGCTTGAGCGACTCCTGCTCCTCCAGTGCCGCAACTACGCCGCCGAATAGCAAAGCTCGATCGACTGGCCAGAGAGCACGGTCGCGGTTCTGCCCTCACGTCATGGACGTAACGGCGCCGACTCACGAGGAGGCGGTCGCCCGCTTCTGGGCGATGGTCGCCCGGTGAGTGGCTTCCATGACTGGGAGGCGACGGAGCGGGTGCTCGACTCGGGTGGCTTTGAGTCGCGTCAGCGTGTGCTTGTGCCGGAGCCGGCCGTCGAGGCCTCCGGGACCGGCGCGCGCTGGCTCGGCGTCACGTACTGGAGCGCAGTCGACGGCTTCACGCATGGCGGTGTCCGCGCTATGTGGGGCGGCGGAGGTGGCCGGCTCCGCCTGTTGGGCGGCGCGACCCTGCTCAGGTTCAGCCCGCCGGAGCTCCGGTACACGGGCCGCATCGTCTCGTGCCGCCATGCCATCGAGGGCGGACTATTGGCGCTGCGGGCCGGCGGCTCGGTCACGCTCGCGCAGAGGCGCGACGGTGCCGAGCACGAGCTCAGTGTCACCGTCGAGGAGTATCTGCCACGTTTGGCGGCGCGAGCCCGCGCACCGTCGTGGACGGGCGTTCTGTACGCCAAGGGCCAGAGCCCGTTCCACGCCGCCGTCAGCCGCCACTACTTCGAGCGGCTCGTGCGGGGGCGATCGATGTGAGGATCACCGTGTTCGGAGCGACGGGCGTCGTCGGCCAGGCACTCCTGCCATTGTTGAAAGGCGAGCACGAGGTCGTCGCCGTCTCGCGCGGGCCCCGCGACGGGGACGGAATCCGGTGGGTCGAAGCGGACGTCGCCTCGGGCGCGGGCGTGGCGACCGCGCTCGACGGAGCGAGCGCCGCCTACTACCTCGTTCACTCGCTCGGTACGCGCGACTTTGAGCGGCAGGACCGTGACGCGGCGCGGAACGTGTCACGACAGGCGGCTCGGGCGGGACTCGAGCAGATCGTCTACCTGGGCGGCCTGGGAGGGGATGACCCCGATACATCGCTGCACCTGCGTAGCCGGCGCGAGACGGCTGCGCACCTGGCCGCGGACGGGGTGCCTGTGACGACGCTGCGAGCGGCGATGGTCATCGGCAAGGGCAGCGCGGCCTTCGAGACGATCCTCAGCCTTGTCAAAAGGTTGCCGATCATGATCACTCCAAGCTGGGTCTCCACGCCGACGCAACCGATCGCGCTTGAAGACATCGCGCAATATCTGGTCGGGGTCGCAGGCAACCAAGCAGCCATCGGCGGGGCCTTCGACGCCGGTGGGCCGGAGGTTATGACCTACCGACAGATGATCGAGCGGATTGCGGCGCTGCTCGGCCGGCGGCCCCGCATCGTCGAGGTGCCCGTGCTCACGCCGGCACTGTCGGCCCTGTGGCTCGAGCTCGTCACACCCGTCAACGCTTCCGTGGCGCGCCCGCTGGTCGAGGGCCTCCGCAGCCCGACCGTCGCACGTGAGGAACGGCTACGAAGCCTGCTCCCCCTCGAGCTCACTCCGTTCGACGAAGCTGCACGGCGCGCGTTCGAGAGCTGAGCATCGGGGTTACGCGGGACGGTCCGATGTCGCGGTTGGCTTGTGTGCTGGACAGCCGCGACGTGACAAGGGCATCTCGAAGCTGGGCGCCCCTTCTACGGCCCGGGTGTCGGCATGGCGTTGATCCGTTCGGCGCGCTCGTCGAGCAGCTCGCTCACAACTGCGTGGATGGTGCCCGCGATGGGGATCGCGAGTAGGGCGCCGATCAGTCCCAGCACGGCTCCGCCGCAGAGCACTGCGATCAGCACGACAAGAGACGGGATCTGTACGGTGCGACCGTAGATGAGCGGCTGCAAAATGTGGTTCTCGATCTGCTGATAGATCATCACGATGGCGAACATGATGATCCCGGCGCGAGTGTCGACGAACACGAACGCTGAGGCGATGACTACCACTGAGCCGATCGTGGCGCCGACCAGCGGGATCAGGTCGAGCACGGCCATGAACACACCCAGTGCCAGCGAGTAGGGGACATCAAGTAGGTAGAGCGACAGCGTCGTCACGGCGCCACAGATCAGCGAGATGACCAGGTTCCCGGCCACATAGCCGCCGACGTTGCGGTTCATGTGCTGCACCGCGGCCGTGACCCGCGGCCGGCGTCCCGGTGGTATTTGGGCCAGAGTCACCCGCGCGATGCCGGGTAGCTCGTACAGCAGGAAGAGGGTCAGGAAGAAGACCGTCGACACGGCGACCGCACCGCCCAGCACCGTGCCGGCCGCGCCGAACACGACGTTGGGCAGCGCGTCGAGGTGCTGCTTGGCGTGATCGGCAACGTGGTACTTGTTGTCCAGGCGTTTGATCGTGCTGTCTTGGCGCGCGTCGGATATCGCCTGCGGCAGGCCGGTCGAAAGCTGGTCGACCTGCGACACGAACGGCACCACCAGCGCCGCCACGATCGCCAGAAAGCCGATCACGGTGGTGAGGAAGACGACGGTAGCCGCGGGCCGTCGACCCAGACGCGGCTCCAGGCGCTCGACCAGCGGGTTGAGAGCAATCGCCAGGAACGCCGCCGCCAGCGTCCACACAAGAACGTCACGCATCTGGCCCAGGAGATCGCCGATGAACCCCAAAGCCAGCAATCCGACGACGATCTTCGCGACGGCCGACCCGCTGATGTCGAACGCCACACGGCGCCGCTCAGCGGGTCGGGCAGGCGACCCGTCAACGCCCCCGTCCACGAGCTCGGCCGGCGGGATTTCCTCGATGGTTTTAGTGGAGACTTCTGTCATGGCAAAGGAGCCGGCGGTAGTCCGGCTGAAACCAGACATGGCGGCGGGCTACTGCCGGTCTTGGCCGGCGCTGGTTCTATGACCATCCAGTAATGCAGCTTCGCCGAACATGGCCGTGCCCAGAACCAGCGATCCATTCCCAACGTGTGTTCGGCCTGTCGCCGTTGGACGTGTCAGCGTTCGGGGCGTCGCGTGAGTCCTTGGAGCACGACCTCGATCGGCGAGCGGTTGCCGGTCGTCTGAGCCAACTCGCGGAGCTTTCGCATCTCGAACGCTACGTCGTTGATGGTGCACGCGGTGGCGTGGAGCTCCCGGGTCGTCCGCAGGAGCATCTTCGCCGTGCCGCCGACGGTCGTGACCGACCTGGCCGCGTCGGGAAGGTCGCTCAGGCGGCGTGGCCCCTTGGACGCGAGGGCGAGTCCGGTAGCGAGGCCGGCGAGTGCGGCACCGGCCGCCAGCGCCGGCTTCCCGGCCTTCTCGGCGATCGGACCGAGGCTCTCGCCGGCCTTGTGTGCCTGTCCCTTTAGGAAGTCGGACGGATCCTGCCGGTGCACAGTCCGCCTGGTGTTCTGGCGAGGACGGCGTGACCCGGCGCCGTTCCCTGAAGCCGCACTCCGGGTGCCCGACGCGCCGGAGCGGCGCCGCTGCGATTGGGTCGTCTCAGCCATCGCTCTCCACCTTTCGCCGTGGGGTCAGGACCGTGCGCCGGCCGTCTTGCGCTTCGTGGACGTGCGGCGTGCGGCCGGGCCGCTGATCTCGGAAACCGGGATCTCGTCGTGAGCCATGTCGAGCGTCAGGTCCCGAAGCAGATCTGCGAGGTACTTCTGCATCCGCTCCTCGTCGCGCAGGATGCTCCGCGCGAGTTGGGCGGTCTCCGTGTCGCCCACGGCCGTGGCCAGGGAGTCGATCACCGTGTACGCCGCGATCTCGTGAGCCTCCTCCCCGAACTCGGTCCGCGCGTTTCGGACCATGCGCTCCTGCTCGCCGGACCCGCGCACGACTTCGAGCGGTCCCTGCGCCGCCGCCTTGGCCTTCGTGAGCGCATCCTGCATCCCCTGTGCCGCCTTCGAAACGCCCTCGGGGCCCGGAAGCGAGACCGTGGCCGGCGTGCCGCCGAGCTGCTTGATCCGCTTTGAGACGGCCCGAGCGTGGGACTTCGTCTCCTTCAAGTGCTCAGTCAGGCGCTTCTCGTAGTCGGCACGCGTCGTCGCTTCGATGTGCTGCTCTAGTGCCGCCGTCAGCTGCTGCTCCTTCGCATATGCCTCATTCAAGAGGCCGACCATTTTGGTGTCACGAGCCGTGTCCGGCATCGGTTCCTCCGATCATGGGTCAGTCGTTCGGATCCGGTCATACCCGGAATTCGCGATGGTCAAGCACCGGTTAGAACGATCTCCATCAGGGTAGGAGGCCCGCGACTAAAGGCCGGCGACCGTTGGTCTGAACAAGTTGGGAGGACGACATGGCAACTCCGAAACGATCGAGTGCGAATCGCGGCAAGAGCGCCGCAAACCGCTCTCGCGCTGCGTCCGCGTCGACGGCCGCGTCTTCAAAGACGACGAAAAGCGCGCAGTCCGCGAAGTCCGCCGGCTCCACCTCGCGTGCGCCCAAAAAGACCGGCACAACGCGAGCGGGCACAGCGAGCTCGCGAGCATCGGCAGCGCCGAAGAACGGCTCAACGCGTGCCCGCGGCAGTGCCAACCGGCGGACGGCGAGCTCCCAGAACGGCGCGGCTCGACGGCGGCAGGATTCAACTCGCCGGACGGCCCAGACACATGACGGGGTGGCGGAGTCGGTAAAGCATGCCGGCACCTCGGCCCTCCGGGCCGCGAACCGTGCGAGCGGTCCGGCGCTCACCGTCGCCGCCGCCGCCGCGGGCATCGCCGGAGGGCTGATGCTGCGCCAGCGGTCGAAGCCGACTATGCGCGACGGTCTCGGCGCACGCTCGCGACACGTACTGCACGACATCGACCCGACGTCGATCCTCGAAGGGCTCGGCAAGGCGAGCATCCAGTTAAGTCAGCGAAGCAAGAGCATCGCCCACGATATCGAGCGCGTCGCCGACCGCGCGGAACGACTCGGGAAGGTGCTGCGCTAGACCGCCGCATTCGGGCGTGTGCGGGGCTAGCTGGACCGCCACCTATGCAGCGCCATGTGCCGAGACACTCCGGATTGCAGACGGACCCTGGGTAACGACCGCACACCCGGGACATCTACCGTCTACCGAAGCAGACCTGATGGCACGTGCCGAGGCTGGAGCCTCCGGCTGCGTCGCGCGCGCTACCTCGGGTCACGGGCCCGACCCTGGGGGGGTTTCGAACGCCGGCTATGAGAAGCACCCAGACTGCCGTGTTAGCATCGCGCGAATGAGCTCCGAGTGGCGAACGCGTCGGGAGCGGGCGGCGAAGAACGAGCAGTCGTTCCAGTCCTACAACGAGCGGCGCGTTGCCATGGAGGAAGCCGGCGAGACACCCGACGCGGAGCCGGTGCCGTTCGTGTGCGAGTGCGACGACCCGACGTGCGCGAAGGCGATCGAGATTCCACTCGGAGAGTACGAGCGCGCCGTGGAAGCCGCAGACCGTTTCGTGGTCGTACCCGGCCATGAGGATCCTGCAGTCGAGGTGGTCGTCGAAATCCGCGACAACTTCCTCATCGTCTCCAAACCAGACCTCAGGCGCAGACCCTGACGACGTAACGCTTCCCGCCCCCGGAATGCACCACCGCGCCGGAGGTCAGCGCCGTGGGCTCGAGCTCGTCGCTGCTCGAGCAGCGCCTCGATCGCCCAAGGGCTCACAGCGGCGGCCACTCCTCCTCAGCGGCGTCGGCGTCCACTGGCGAATAGGTGTAGGGCCGAGGCCCCCTGTCTTCCGGAGGGAGCCTCGACCGCGTGTGCCCCGGTTCGCGGCCGAGCCCACAGAATGCGGTGACGATCGCCCGACCAGATCGGGGATACTGAATTGCCCAAGCGAGCGGGTGCACTGCGGTGACGGATAGGGCGAGGCTCCGCGCCGCGAGCCGCCCATGGTGCGACCAGGGCCCGCCCTTGTCTAGTCTCGATGGCGGCCAGGCATGGCGGAAGTGAGTCGCCGATGGCCTGCCCGGCCGCACCAGTACGCCCAACATGCTCGGATAGGAGCGTCGGGTAACGGGCGAAGAATCTCGCCTCGTTCGAGTTCATGGCTGGCCGACCGCCGCTAGCGCAACGGCGCGGGTCTCCGAGATGGAGACGCGCTTGTCGACGCCGGTCAAGGCGAGGAGTCGTCTGGGAAAGCCGTCCCGCGGTGCGACGATCCGAATGGAATGCTCGACGTGCTGCTCGGCCTGCTGGGCGCCGTAGGCGAGTGCGCGAAGGACGCTGCTATCCATGAACTCGACCTGGGTCAGATCGACGATCACGGTCGACCCCGCATCGAACGCCCGCTCGAGTCGCTGCATAAGACTCGGCTCGACCCCGAGATCATGCTCACCTACGAGGCTCAGCACCCAGACACCTCGCACCTGCTCGACAATCACCCGTCCAACCGCCAAGAGAATCACCCCCGAGAAGTTGAAAAGATGCCGCCTGAAGCCGCGTTCGGCCCCTGCGCCTACCACCGAAAATTTAGACTCGCGCGTCCGGCCCGTCAAGCATCGGACGTGTCACCCGCGTGCGACGTAAGCGACGGCTGCACTGAGGATGATCATCGCGCCGGTGGCCATCTCGCAGCGAGTGAAGCCGGCACGGCCTCGCGGCCGTGAGTGCGGAATCGCCTGGCTGCGCTACCAGACGATGTCGCACCGCCTGCGGCGACGATGTCGAGTCCGCGAACGATGACGCCGGCCTCTACCTGAAGCCCGGGGTGACCACTGCGTGTGGGGGTGCTGCTCGCCCCGCGATCGCCGAGGCGCTGAGCCGCCGGCGAGGACAGAAGAAGGTTGCGCGGCGGTTTCCATTTTCTGGACGGCGGGTAGGAGTGATGAATGCGCTTGCTGCGCGTCAACCTGCTCGGCCTCGTCTATCTGATCGCGGGTGTCCTGGTGGCGGCGACGCACCACTACTTCCGAAACCTCCACAGCCTCCGACTGATCGCCTCCGCGGTGCTAGCGATCGTCCTGTGGCCGCTCGTCTTGCTGGGCGTTGACCTCCACATTCACCGCTAGCCCGTCCATCGAGCGTGGTTGGTAGCGAGATTCAGGAGGAGATGGCACGGATCAGTCGGGTGGCGACGATGCTCCGCGCCCAGAAGCTCGCCCTCGCTTTCGAGGGGGACGATGCTGTCGGGTGGGCTGCATCGATTCGCCGAGCCACCGCTCAGCCGGGCGCGACCGGTGTGGTTGGTCGCGGTGCGACACGAGCCGAGGCAGCCGAGGATGCGTGGAGGCGACATGTCGCACGGCAACCGGTTTCGGACGTGGGATGTTCAATCTCTCCCGACCCTGGGTACTCGACCTGCTCTCAACGGGAGGAGGAAGACATGAGCACGACTACGACCATGTGGATTTGGAGGAGCGATCTGGTCGAGACTGGCTCGGTCGAGGGGTTCAGCGTGGAAGCGCTGGACGGCTCCATCGGCAAGATCGACGAGTCCACGAACGAGGTCGGCGGCAGCTACGTCGTCGTCGATACCGGTCCCTGGATCTTCGGCAAGAAGGTGCTGCTTCCGGCCGGGATGATCGAGCGCGTCGATCCCACCGACGAGCGCGTCTTCGTCGCGCTGACGAAGGAGCAGATCAAGAACGCTCCTGAGTTCGACGACATGACCTACCGCGACGACGAATACCGCTCGTCGCTGGGCGACTACTACGCCCCGTACCACACCAGGTAACACGCGTTTCGGCGGAGGAGCCGCCCACCATGGTGGCTCCTCCGCCGTCGTCTCCTTCCCAGCGCTCAGTCCCTGGGCGGCGCGCGCCAAGCGCGCCAGAAAAGGGAGGCGCGTGATGCCGAATCAGGGAGATGTCCACATCGTCTATGCCAAGGCTGGCAAGGCGTGCCGGGCCCAGGTGACGTGGAACGAGCGCGCATCTGGGGCCATGGACAAAACCGCCGGCTGTGGCGCACGGACGCCAGCTGGCGAGCCGGAACAAGTCCGAGCTCGTGGTCCACAACCAGGAGGGGAAGATCGGCGAGCGCCGCTCGTACGGCAAAGATCCAACCCCGCCGCGAGGTTAGCCTTCCGAGGCTGACCGCGCCGGCAGGTAGACACCACTAATCCAGGGAGGGAACGCATGACTATGCGGGGAGATCGCAGATTCGGTGGCATAACGATCGGCGGCATACTGGTGATCATCGGGATCGTCGTCGCGCTCGTTTGGAGCATCCTGCTCGGCGTGATCATCGCCATCATCGGCTTGGTCGCCTTCGGCGGGTTCGCACGCGGCAAGTGGTACTGAGCCCTCGTCGAGGGGCCCTGGCGACTGAAAAACCCGCAACGTGCGACACGACACGGCGACAGCTCGCTTAGGTCGCCGTGATGGCGGGTAAGCCTTCGAGCGTGGCGCTTGTCGGGAACGGAGGAATCGCCGCGATGCTCGTCATAGACACGCCGGTGGCGCGAGCCTCGTAGCGCGATGGCACGCGAATACCACATCGCCGCCGTCGGCGGCAGCGACGACGACGAAGTCTCCGTCGATCTCGCCGACGTCCTAAACGCGCTCGGCGCCCAAGACTGGGAACTCACCACTGCAGTGCCGTTGAAGGACAGCGACACGCTGCTGCTGATCCTCAGCCGCCAAACCCAACGGGAGACCAGGCCGTGAGAGCCGCCATAGTCCTCCTGACGACTGGGGCCGTGATCATGCTCGACTCTGGGTGGTGGCTAGCGGCAGCGGTCGTCTCCGGCGTGGTGCTATTCGCGATGGCTCAACGCGCCGAGAATCGCCACTCGCCCTACCGGAAGGGCTGGTCGTAGGCGCTAGGGACGGCGACCGGCCGCTCGAGCTCGTCGGCGCGCTCCATCACTGCGTCGATCGCCGCTACTCACACCGCTGCCACTGGCCGCCAGCCTCGCCAGGCACAACCACCGGCAGCGACCGGGAACGGGGCCGCCGGCGGCACAGACGACAAGGGGGTGGGCGGAGTGTGTTACCATCGCCACTAGGGTCGAGCCGTCGGGACCTCGGGCCTCCCATATCACCGTGTCATGCCGTAGCACCGGCCACCCTCCCTACGGTTGCTACTCCACCTGCGATTTGACATACCGCCGGGGCGCGGGCAAGGGCTTGGGAAATGACGGCTCGGCCCGCCTCTGCCCGGCCCGCGTGCCAGGGGTTTGGACGCTCGCACCGTTTCGATCCGGGGCGTGGGGCTAGGGGTTTGGAGGGATTCGTTTGTGGCGTCGCGATCGGGTAGGGTGGCTTCAACGGCTGTCTTCGCGCAGATCCACGTTCTCCGGTTGTGTGTGGCCGGTTGTTGAAGCTGGACGGATGAGGAGAGCGGATCGCAGAGGCCGTCATGGCCGATGCACCATTGCGCGAGGACGGGCCGGATGCTGCCGAGGTGCGGCTGAACCGGCTGTTGAATCTGATCTTGGAGGCTGCCGTGGAGGCGCTCGGCTTCGACGCCGCTACCGTCACCGCCCGACACGGCCATGACCTGGCGACGATCGCCGCGACCGACCAGCGCGTGATACCGCTGGACGATGCCCAGTATCAGACCGGCCAGGGGCCGTGCCTGCAAGTCCTCGACCACGAAGACCCGATCGCGGTGGAGGACGCCTCCGTCAGCGAGGATCGGTGGGAGCATTTCAGCCGCACCGCGGCTGATCTCGGGATCCACTCCACCCTGTCCATGCACCTCCCGGTCGACAGCGGCGACCTGGCTGCGTCACTCAACCTGTACTCCAAGCGACACCTCGATCTCGGCGACCAGCACGTCACCGACGCCGTCCCGTATGCCGAGCAGTTGGCGGCGGCCATCATCAGCGTCGATGCGCACCGCTCCACCGCCACGCTGGCCCGCAATCTCGCTGAGGCGATGCGCAGCCGCGCCGTGATCGAACAGGCCAAGGGCATCCTCATGTCAGACCACCGCATCGACGAAGACCAGGCCTTTCAACGACTCGTCGACCTCTCCACACACGCCAATATCAAGCTCCGCGACGTCGCCCGCCGACTCGTCCACGAACGCACCAGGCCGAAGCAGGGATCCAGCGCCGCTAGCGGATCAGGCGATCTGCCCAAGCCTTGTCGTAGCACGGCGCGGCTGCTCGTGCCTGCTCGCCGCATCGACGGCCTCGTCAGCACTGTCGAACACTTGCACGAATCGCTTCGCACCACACACATCGAGGAGTTGTCGACCAGGACTGCCCGGCTGCGCCACAACCGTCACTCGCTCGGGCCGGCCGCGCACAGGTCGAGCGTGTCGAAACAGCGTGGCGAGCTCCGAGGAGCCCAGGTGTGAGAATGACACGTCAACGACGACTGCCGGAGCACTCGCCACGACCGCCAACGCCTGGTCAAACTCGGGCTGGGGCGAACCGACGAGATGGTCGCGGACAGTCAGGAGCCACACGGCTCCGCCGAGCCGACGCTCAAACTCGAAGCGAGCATTCGCATCCACAATCCACCGCCCTTCAGTGGAGAGCGAGGCGCCCTGTCCGACGACCCCGCTCGGGCACACGGCTCGCTGCTAAACCGCCGAGCCAAGAACGTACACCCCAACCCTGCTACACCGCAACCGGCTCGGGCGCTCTGCGAAGCCGACGCGATCCGGGTCGCTTGACAGTGTCCTGGAGATTCGACAGGATCGCCGCGTTGGGTTGAGCAGCCAGCCCGGTCGGAGAGCGGCGTCCGGCCAAGTGGACATGCTGGCTGCCGAAGCTACCTGACCCACTCCCTAGTCCTCTTTGCCGGATCCTCCGACCGGAATCGCACCCGCTTTATGCGGTGAGGAGGACACCCATGGGCGTAGAAACGTCCAAGCCGACGCCGCGGCGACGACCACTGCTAGTCCAAGCCGTCGCCCACGTCGAGGACGCCGACTCGGACTGGCTGATCACTCTCCGATGCGACCACCGGATCCTGCGGCCCAAAGGCGAGGGTCGGCCGACCGTCTTCAGTCGTCGCCACTGTCCCTACTGCGTCGTCTCGCAGTAGCCCGTCTCGTCCGACTGAGCCCGTGCCGGGCGGGCTGGACGACCGACATCCCAAGGCTCAATCCTCGGCTGTCCCGGTGGCCTAGTGTTGTCGTCCTCACGTGGGAGAGGAGCGATGATGGAGCAGCGGCCGGTCGGGGCGACTGACGTACGGCTTTCCGTGGTTGGGCTCGGGGGCGCGTGGCTGGGGCACGATCTGAGCGACCGGTCCGAGGTCGCACGGGCGGGCGAGGTGCTCCGCGTGGCGCACGAGGTCGGCGTGAACTGGGTCGACACCTCCGAGAACTACTTCGACTTCGGAAACGAGGCGGTGATCGGCGAGGCGCTGCGCGGAATGCCGGACAGCTTCCTGGTGTGTTCGAAGGTGGCGCCGGTGGCGAAGCTCAGTGGCGGTGCGACCGGCTTTAGGCCGGAGCAGGTGCGGCGGGCGTGTGAGATGAGCCTGCGGCGACTGGGCCGAGATCACATCGATGTCTACCTTCTGCACTGGCCCGACGACACAGGAGTGCCGCTGACCGACACCTGGGGGGCGATGGCCGCGCTGGTCGACGCCGGCCTCGTGCGCACGATCGGGCTGTCGAACTACGAGCGCGAGGACATCGACCGGTGCCACAAGCAGCGCCGCGTGGATGTTCTCCAGACGGGGCTGAGCCTGATCGACTACCTCGACGATCGAGCCCTGATTGCATGGTGCGGTGAGCAGAAGATCGCCGTGACGATCTACGAGCCGCTCGCCAGCGGCATCCTCACGGACCGCCCGTTCGACGATGTGCGAGCGCGATGGGTTGGCACACCCTGGGAGGACTCGGGGTTCTTTCGCCTGTTCTTCTCGTCCAAGAACGCTGAACCGACGCGGCGGGTGGCCGACGGCGTCCGCGCTGTCGCCCACGAGGTCGGTGCATCCACCGCCCAGGTCGCCATCGCCTGGGTGCTGCGTCAGCCAGGTGTCGCGTCGGCGATCGCCGGCTCGGGAAACGCCGCCCGGGTTCGCGAGAATGCCCAGGCGGCTGAGGTTCAGCTGTCCGACGCCGCCACGCGCGCCCTCGACGACCTGATCCCTCTCGGCCCGGCGTTCGCCTGACGGATTCGCAGACGACCGGCCGAGCGTCTGCTCGCCGACCACTCGCCGCCGGGTTCGCGGCAGAGCCACCGCCCCGTCTCGGAGCAGGCGACGGTCTCGAGGCCGGCGGAGCACCGACTGGGTAGGGGGCGGTGGAGGCGACCGCAGAGCGAGCAGCGGCTCGGCGGCCCGAACGTCGACCAGGAGACATGGCGCCACCGCGGCAATTCCACGGCGCTTAGCTGAGAAGCGTGCACCGGAAGCCGACGTTTCCGGTGGAGGAATCGGGAGTCAAGCCCTGCCGCGCTGCGACCCGGTAGCGCCTGCAGTAGGAGTGGTGACAGAGGTAGGAGCCCCCCTTCTGAACCTTGCTCGTCCCGTGATTCGGTCCCTGGGGGTTCTGGCTGCGATCGCGTTGGCGGAAGGTCGGGTGGAACCAGTCCGCTGTCCACTCCCAGACGTTCCCGGTCACGTTGTGGAGGCCGTAGGCGTTCGGAGGGAACGAGGTCACCGGCGCCGTCCCGGCGAAACCGTCTGCGGCGGTATTGCCGGCAGGGAAGTCGCCTTGCCAAATGTTCATCAAGTGCTCGCCGCCGGGCTCGAGCTCGTCGCCCCAGGGGAACGCATTCCCGTCCTGTCCTCCTCGGGCGGCGAACTCCCACTCCGCCTCATGCGGAAGCCGCGCCCCCACCCAAGTGCAATACGCATGGGCATCGTTCCAGGAGACGTGTACGACAGGGTGGTCGTCGCGCTCTGCGATCGACGAGCGTGGGCCTTCAGGATGGCGCCAGTCGGCGCCTTCAACTTTTCGCCACCAGGGCGCGTCCACAACGCCTTCGGTGGGCGGGAAGTCGTCCGGTAGCAGGCCGCCGAAGACGAACGACCAGCCGAACCTCTCCGCGTCGGTGGCGTAACCCGTCAGGGCGACAAAGCGGGAGTACTCGGCGTTAGACACGGCGTGTATCCCGATCGAGAATGGCGAGACTTCAACCGCCTTGACGGGGCTTTCGCCGTCCTCTGGATATGCCCACTGATCTTGGCTGCCCATGCGAAAGCGACCGCCTTCGAGTTCCACGAGATCGGCTGCTCGAACGCCACCTGCCACGATCACATCTCGCGTCTGCACTTGAGCGGTTCGGCCGCTCGACGGGGCGCAGCAGGTACCGGCCACGGCTACTGTCGAGCCATCGCGATCTGCAGGCGCTCCTCGGGCGAGATCACATGGTCGAGGTCCTCCGCGGCTTCGTCAATGTCCAGCTGCACCCAGCGAACCTTGCCTGTGAACTCGCTGTCGCGGGGGCCATAGTCGTCACTCACCGGCGTCGCACTGTCACGCCCGACATCCGTCGTCTCATCCGCCGAGAAGAGCATGGGAACGGTGGCCTCGACCCGTCCCTCGCCGACGGGGTTGCCGTTGACGATCAGTGTGACGTCACCACCCTTCCCCAGCCCGCCACCGTCGTATGTGAACTCCATGCGAACTTGATGCTCACCCGCAGGCAGCGCTTCCTTCCCGTAGACCTTGAAACGCTGGAGGCCGAACAGGTTGTAGCAGTAGGCAGGCCTCCCATCGTTCGCGTAGAGGACGAAGCCGCCGAAGGCGCCGCCTTGGGAGAGGATGACGCCGTTCGCCCCGCTCTCCGGCACCTCGATCTCGGCCGTGATCGCGTGTGACTTGTTCTTGAGGGCGAGGATGGAGCTCTCGGAGAGTCGGCCCATGCTTCCGAAGAGAAGCTGTGACGTGCCGTGGATGAGCTGCGGGCGTCCCGCAAGGTCGGGGTTGAAGCGCTCGATGCGGCGGTCGTCCAGCGGAAGCACGTTGTACTTCTTGGCCTCCTCCAGAAAGAGCAGCTGGAGCTCCGCGAGCTTTTCCGGCTCCTCGTTAGCGAGGTCGTGCGCTTGCGTCCAGTCGTCAGGGCCGTAGAGCTCCCACACGTCGTCGGCGAACGCCGGCATCTCGGTGGCCATCCAGGGGATGCTGTGCCTGGTCACAGCAGTCCATCCCTGGTGATAGATGCCTCGATTGCAGAACATCTCGAAGTACTGCGTCGCACGACGCTCAGCCGCGCCTGCATCGTCGAACGAGTAGGTCATCGACACGCCGTGGAGCGGCATCTGCTCGATTCCATGCACGGTCACGGGCTCCGGCAATCCGGCGGCGTCGAGCACGGTCGCGGCGATGTCGATTACGTGGTGGAACTGCTGACGGACCTCATCCTTGGCGCGGATTCCCGCGGGCCAGTGCACCACTGTCCCGTTGCGGGTACCGCCCCAGTGCGACGCGATCTGCTTCGTCCACTGGTAAGGGGCGTCCATCGCGTGCGCCCAGCCGACCGCATAGTGGTTGTACGCGCGAGGCGTGCCGAAGTCGTCGATCCGCGAGGTCATGAAGTCGACCGTCTCGACCCCGATCGCCCCGTTCAAGATGGCGATCTCGTTGAAGCAGCCGTTTGGCGTACCTTCGGCTGAAGCTCCGTTATCGCCGATCATGTAGTAGACGAGGGTGTCGTCGAGAACGCTGAGGTCGTCGAGGGCGTCGATTAGCCGGCCGATGTGGTGGTCGGTATGCTCGAGGAAGCCGGCGTAGACCTCCATCTGGCGGGCGAGCACCGGCTTCAGGTCGTCCGGCATATCATCCCAGGCGGGAATTTCGGCAGCACGCGCTGTCAGTTCCGCGTCCTCGGGCACGACGCCGAGCTCTTTCTGCCGGGCCAGAGTTCGCTCACGAAGGGCGTCCCAGCCGTCGTCGAACTGCCCCTTGTACTTGTCCGACCACTCGGGCAGAACGTGGTGCGGCGCATGGGTTGCGCCCGGCGCGAAGTAGACCAAGAACGGCTTGTCGGGCATGAGCGCCTTCTGCTCGCGAACCCAATCGATCGCCCGGTCGGTCATGTCCTCTGTGAAGTGGTAGCCCTCTTCCGGCGTACGGTCTGGCTCGACGGGCGTCGTGCCGTCGTAGATCGCGGGTGCGTACTGGTTCGTCTCACCTCCGATGAAGCCATAGAAGTGCTCGAAGCCTCCTCCACCCGTCGGCCACGAGTCGAACGGGCCGAGAGGACTCGTTTCCCAGACCGGCACCTCGTGGCACTTCCCGAACTGCGCCGTCGAGTAGCCGTTCAGCTTGAGCGTTTCGGCGAGTGGCGCCGCGGTGTTCGGGCGGATCGAGTTGTAGCCCGGTGCGGAGGTGGCGATCTCCGTGATTCCGCCCATTCCAACCGAGTGGTGGTTTCGGCCGGTGAGGAGCGCTTGGCGTGTCGGCGAGCAGAGCGCCGTCGTGTGAAAGCGGTTGTACTTGAGCCCGTTCGCGGCCAGCCGCTCAGCGGTTGGCGTGGCGCAAGGTCCCCCGAACGCGCTCGATGCACCGAACCCGACGTCGTCGAGCAGGATGATGAGGACGTTGGGAGCTCCGTCCGGCGGTCGGAGCGGTTTGATGGGCGGGAACTTTGCGTCCGGGTCCTTGGCATCCTCATACACGGGTCCGGCGTACAACTGGTCCGGAATCGGCAGGTGATCGCGGTCGGACTTCTGGGGCATGTGACTTCCTTCGTGGGGGCAGCCTGCATGCCGAGTCTACTTCTCAGGGCACCGATTCACCTTCGTCTTGATCGGATGAACTCACCTGGATACGAGCCGCTCGACTTGAAGGGCAAGTCCGACCGGGCGTGATCGACTCGCTCGTCGCCGAATACGCCACCGCCCACAACGCCCAAAACCAGCCGCCGGAGTGACCGGCCTAGGTCGTCGCCTCCGGCACGAGAGCTTGGGACCACACCGGGACCACACCGGCGCAGCATTCTGCGGCGTGTACGGCGTTGGCAGCCCGTGGAGGAATGCGGGTTCGGCCGAATTGGGCGGGCTAGAGTTTCGCCACCGCGAACTGCCACGTCACCGGCCGTCCGACGTTGCCGACGTTGCCGGCGTAGTCGTCGCGGTTGATGCCCCGCATCGCAGCCTGGGTTGGGTGAGTTGGTCGCCATACTGGGTGTACAGGTCGATCAGCTTGTCCTGGGTGTCGTCATCCATCAGTCCTCATTGTCCCTCTCGTGGTCCATGGGTGGTCCGCAGCTAATCGCCGACGCAGATTCAGAATCGCAACTTGCAACCCTAGAAACCGCGTCAACCATGCGGGTTAGAGCCGGTTCGGGCGGCCCGAGGCGTACCCCAGCAGGGTCACGTTGCGCGAGTTCGAGTCTCGCCCCGGGCATACCCTTTTACCGCTGTCGGGCTACAAACGGCAAAGCCGAAGCTTTCATCCGCATCCTGCAACGCGAATGGGCCTACGCCTTCATCCACCCCACCAGCAGCCACCGCGCCAAAGCCCTCCCAGGCTGGCTGCGCTGGTACAACCACACGGCGGCATCGGCGGCCACCCACCCATCAGCCGCGTCTCTCACGCAGCGAGTGTCCAACACCTAGGCCACGGCACGGTGCGGCATCGTCAACCATCGATCGTCCGTCCCTTGCGTCGTGAGGCGACGGCTGCCAGCATGCATGCCGCCGTGCCCGAGCTATATCCGCCGATCGAGCCGCACGACCAGGGCATGCTCGCCGTCGGCGACGGCAACGAGGTGCACTGGGAGGTGTCCGGCAGCCCGGACGGGAAGGCGGCGCTGGTGCTGCACGGCGGCCCCGGATCGGGCTGCACGCCCTGGCACCACCGGTTGTTCGACCCGGCCGGCTATCGCACCGTCCTGCTCGATCAGCGTGGTGCGGGCCACAGCACCCCGCACGCGAGCGAGCCGGACGCCGACCTTTCGGCGAACACGACGGCGCACCTGATCGCCGACTGCGAGCGGCTGCGCGAGCGGCTCGGGATCGATCGCTGGCTGCTTCTGGGAGGATCATGGGGAAGCACGCTCGCGCTCGCCTACGCCGAGCAGCATCCCGACCGGGTCACCGAGATCGTGCTGTTCGGCGTCACCGCGGGCACCCGGCGCGAGGACGACTGGCTGTTCCGCGAGGGGTTGGGCGAGCTGTTCCCGGAGCAGTGGGAGCGCAGGCGCGCGGCGCTGCCGCCGGAGCTGCGCGGCGGCGACGTGGTCGAGGGCTACCACCGGCTGCTCGTCGACCCCGATCCCGCCGTCCGCGAGCACGCGGCCTACGAGTGGTGCCTGTGGGAATCGGCGACGCCGGCGTGGCCGCCGCGCACGGGACTGTCACCGCGGTTCAAGGATCCGCGCTTCCGCCTCGGCTTCGCCCGGCTGGTGACGCACTACATCGGCCACGACTCGTTCCTCGCCGACGGTGAACTGTTGCGCGGGCTCGACCGGCTGGCGGGCATCCCCGCGGTGCTCATCAACGGCCGCTACGACATGCAGGCGCCGCTGCGTACGGCCTGGGAGCTCGACCGCGCGTGGGACAGCGCCGAGCTGGTCGTGGTGGACGGCGCCGGACACTCCGCGGGCGGCGACATCGCCGCCGAGATCGTCCGCGCCACGGATCGCTTCGCGGGTAGCAAGTTGGGCCACTGACCGTCGCGCCGGCGACCTCATCGCCTACAACGATCTCGGCGCCCTCCCGGCCCCGGTACCGGGCCAACAACCGCGGATCCATACGGCGAACGCACTATGCGTACCGCCGCCGCTCGCCGTCACGTGACAGGGCCTCCTTGGTCATGCCTCGGGGCTGGGCCCGCCCGTGCGGGTAGACCCAGCCGTCGGGTTCTCCGTCAGTTGACGGCGGCGGCCTCTTTGGCCGGCGGGGCGGTGATGTCGCCGGCGGCGCTGGTCGGGTATCACCAGCACTGGGCAACCGGCGACGTGGAGGAGCCGCTGGGCGACGCTGCCCAGGAAGACGCCGGCCAGCGCGGTGTGGCCCCGGGTGCCTGTGACGATCACGTCCGCCGACTCCTTGGCGGCGGCATCGGCGATGATGACGGCCGGGCCGCCGGTCATGGAGCTGGTCACCTGCAGCTCGGCCTGGATGCCGTCGTCGTTCATCTGCTTGACCTGGCCGCGCACCCGTTCCAGGATCTGATCCTCGTCGACGTGCACCGGGCCCGCCGCGCGCCCGGCCATGATCTCCTTCACGTGCACGGCCACGATCCGGCTTCCGGATTCCTTGGCCAGCCGAACGGCGTAGTCCACCGCTCGATCGGACGGCCGCGACCCGTCAACGGCCAAAACGATCGTCCCAAACATCACGCACCTCCTGTGCT
The DNA here is from genome assembly GCA_963709425.1 of uncultured Actinomycetes bacterium. Classification (GTDB taxonomy): domain Bacteria; phylum Actinomycetota; class Thermoleophilia; order Gaiellales; family JAICJC01; genus JAICJC01. The sequence continues at coordinate 80,781 of CAVPWG010000005.1, forward strand.
CTCGGTTGATGGCACTAGTGTGGGCGCCCCAGCCAACCTCCCGCATCCGAACGCTCGCCGAATGCGCCTGCGGGAACACCGCATTCCTTCACCCTGAGCGCGACGGCGCCAGACAATCGCCTCCCCGCGCTGCTCAACGCCGGGTGGCAATCACACGGCATGGCGACCGGCCCACAACGACGAAGCCGGCGCGCCACCCGGTACGCGACCGCCTGTCGGCGGGCTGATGGAGGCGATGGCCAGGTCGCTCTTTGCGATCAGCCAGGCGATGACGCCCCGCGCACAGTCGCGAGCCACCGCGGCGCTTCGTAGCGGTCGGCTGTCGCGGCCCAGGGCCGGGTTTGACAGGCGAGGGTCCTAAGCGCGTGCATGTACGAGATCTTGCGGGAAGTCCGCATGGTGGCAAGCCGAGATTCCGTATCGCATTTCAGCGTCATCTCCGATGGCGGTTCGCGTGCCGTGACCGAGACTGGGGATGTCGCAAGTCGGACACCCTGAGACCGGCATATAAGGAGGAGTTCATGCGCAAGAGTTTTGAAATCGGTGGGTTCATCGCCGCGGCGATCCTGATTGCGTTTGGAATCGGTGCGATCGTGATGGGCGTGAATGCGCGCAGCACGGTGAACAGCACGCTCAACCAGGAGCAGATCGTCGGGACGCCCGACATGACGCCCACTGCCATCAAGGCGGAGGCGAAGCAGGCCGGGCTGAACGTCGCCGACATCAGCTTCCCAACCACGTCCGTCGCCGGACAGGCAATTAACAACGGCGACCGGGCCCATGCGTTTGCCGACTACATGCGGATCCACGCTCTTGAGGCGACCGGTGGCCTGACCTACGCGCAGATGCCACGCTACGCCACTGTCGACGGCAAGGGCACCAACGATCCCACGCAGGCCCTGAAGGTCAACGGGCAGCCGCAGGACAACGGCGCGCGGCAAGTGTGGGTGACTGAGACGGCGCTCGCAACCGCGCTTCAGTCGAGCTACATGGCCAGCCAGCTGGCGCTGTTTGCGATCGTCACCGGCGTCGCTCTGCTGCTGGCCGGCATCGGCTTCGCGGTGCTCGCCGCGGGTGGAGCGCTCCGCAACCGTGAGAACGCAGTCGGGTTCCTTCACCGACGCGACCACGCCACCGACCAGGCCGTGATCGCCTAGCGGGCTCGCACTCCCACGCCGGACCGTCGGAGGGTCGCCCCAACCTGGGCGGCCCTCCAGGGTTCTGCGATGGGTCAAAGCGCCATATCCCGTATGAACCACAAAGTCCGTCACGAGGAACCGTCGTCTTGGGTCGCGCTTCAAGCCAGTCACCGATCGATCTCGGGCAACACGATTCGGGCGGCCGTGCTGGGAGCGAACGACGGGCTCGTCTCGAACCTCAGCCTGGTAGCTGGAGTGGCGGGCGCGTCGCTGGCCGCGCAGACCATCCTCATCACCGGGTTCGCCGGTCTTGCCGCAGGATCCTGCGCGATGGCTATGGGCGAATGGATCTCGGTACAGACGTCCAGAGAGCTCTACGAGCGCGAGCTCCGGGTGGAGACCGAGGAGCTCGTACGGTTCCCAGCGGAGGAGACCGACGAGCTCGCGGCACTCTACGAATCGCGAGGTTTCGAGCGGGCGGGCGCCAGGCAGCTCGCAGAGAGTGTCATCGCGAAACGCCCATTGGCGCTCGAGGTCATGGCTCGTGAGGAGCTCGGCATCGATCCAACCCAACTGGGCGGGTCGCCTTGGAAGGCCGCGGCCTCATCATTCGCCACGTTCTGCCTAGGCGCGGCCGTTCCGCTGATCCCATTCTTCGTCGCCTCGCGCCGGCCAGCGCTCATCAGCAGCGTGCTCCTCAGCTCGATTGTCCTACTCGCACTGGGTGCCGCGGTGACGACTCTCACCGGCCGCTCGCCGCTTCGCTCCGGGATCCGCCAGTTGCTGTTCGGGCTAGGAGCCGCTGCGATCACCTACACGATCGGCCATGCCGTCGGCGCTGTCGTCGGCTAAGCCCGACGATCCCTCCATTTCGAGGACGGCAACTGTTCAATTGAATCAGGGGTCGCGGGCCGGTCCGAGCGTCGGGGGATCTGCTCATCGTGCTGTGCGTGGTCACCCTGATGCGACGACCCACCGTGAGAACGATCATGGATCCATGCTCGGCACGATCCTGTTTGCCACAGACGCCTCCTCGAACCACGACGCGGTGATCGCGTGCGCTCATAGGCTGGCGATCCGCAACGGATCGAAGGTCGTGGTGGTGTTCGTGGGGGCCGCGTCGAGCGTGAGCCGACGTCTCCACCGGCAGATCGCGCACCTGCGTGAGGAGGGCGTACCTGTCCGCTTGGCGGTCGTGGCCGATGGCCGCGACAAGGCATCGGTGATCGCGCATATGGCGACCGCTTGGAGCGCCGACCTGGTGATGGTGGGTGGTGGTGGCAGCGGCGTCGACCTCGACCTGGCCCAGCGAGTCGCGGAAAGCTCAGCGTGCCCGATCCTGGCTGTTCCGGCGAAGCCGGCGTCGGTTAGCCCTCCGGTTCGGGCCGCAGCAAGCCTGTTTCGAGGGCGTAGTTGACGAGGTCGGAGCGGGTCGAAAGCCGCAGCTTCACGAGGATGTGCGCTCGGTGCGACTCGACCGTGCGAACGCTGACGAACAGCCGGGACGCGATCTCCTGATTGGTGTATCCACGCGCTAGGAGTCCCAGCACTTCACGCTCTCTCTCGGACAACTCGTCGTCGCCATCGTGTTCTACATGAACCGCCAACTTCGCCCCGAGCGTGGGTGCGACGTAGGCCTGACCGTCAGCCACCTTGCGGATGGCGTCTACGAGCTCGTCGTACGCCGCATCCTTGAGGACGTACCCCGACGCCCCGGCCCCCAGCGCGGCGCGCACGTAGTTCGGGTCTTCGTGCATCGAGAGCATCAACACCTTCGCGCCGGGCGCGGCCGTCGCAAGCGCAGGCAAAGCTTCGAGACCGCCGCCGCCCGGCATCGTCACGTCCAGCAGGATGATGTCCGGGGACAGCTCGCCGGCGAGCTCGATCGCATCGGCTGCTGTCCCGGCCTGCCCCACCGGCTCCATATCGTCTTGATGGCCGATCAGCAGAGCGATCCCGGCACGAACCAGCGAGTGGTCATCCACGATCAGGATCCGCATCATCTGGGCACCCGCAGCTCGACGGTCGTGCCCTCGCCAGGCGAGGACGTGACGCGAACCGTGCCTGCAACCATCTCCGACCGCTCGCGCATCGAGTTCAAACCAAATCCGCCAGGTTGAGTGTTCGTGTCAAACCCCTTGCCATCGTCAGCGACCGTGACGACGAGCTCGGATCCGCGTACCTCGCCGCGGACGATGACGGACTCGGCGGCGGCATGCTTCGCGACGTTCGTGAGGCTCTCCTGCACGACGCGGTACACGGTCGTCTCCACCAGCGGAGGCAGCCGATCGACGAGATCGTGGACGACCAGTTCGACACGCAGGCCGGTTCGGCGCGAGTACGACTCGGTCAGCCGCTCCAACGCCGCGATTAGGCCGAAGTCATCGAGTGCGGTTGGTCGCAGCTCGATGGCCAGCGTGCGTAACTGGCTGATCGCCGCGTTGATTGTCTGCACCAGCTCTGACATCGCGTCGCGGGCCTCATCGGCGATGCCGGCCTGCTCGACCAGGCGGAGACCTAGCAGCACCGATGCGAGATGCTGACCGAACTCGTCGTGTAGCTCTCGGGCGATCCGACCCCGCTCCTCTTCCTGAGCCTCGACGATCCGCACGAGCGTCTCGCGGCGGGCCTGCCCGCGACGCTCAGCGTCGGCTAGTCGGGCCTCGGCCTCGACCCGGCGGCGCTCCCCTTCCAGCCCACGGCTGACCTCAAGGGCCAGCACCGCCCGCGCCGCGAACAGTCCCAACACGCCGAGATCGTCGTCGCCGAACTGGCGACCGTCGACCGGGTCGGCGGCTGCGAGCACGCCCAGGGCGTCGCCCCTGTGGATCAGCGGGACGAACGCGGCTATCCGGGCGCCAAGTTCATCCCCAGCGTCGGGGTCGTCGATCGTCAAGGCGCGACGTGCGAACAAGACGGTGCCTGTGGTCGAGTCCATCCCGACGGTCGAGCCGCGGACGCGCTCGTGTCCCTCCCCGGCGGCGGCCACGAACGTCGACTGTGTGCGATCGATATCGAGGACGGCGATGGCTGTCAACCGAACGCCGAGGCTCTCCCGGGCGCCGTCGGCGATCAACCCCAGCACCTGCTCCTGCGGCTGTCCACTTAGGATCGCCTCGTTGATCGTGGACACCGACGAAAGATCGGTCAGAGCCCTCCGCAGCGCCTCGGCGTGCTCGTTGGCCTGGGCGTAGAGCCGCGCGTTTTGGATCGCGACGCCGGCGTGCGCGGCGAGCAGCGTCGCGATCTCCTCGTCTTCGGCCGTGAACTCGCCCTCAGGGTGTTCCGTCAGGTACAGGTTCCCGAACACGGCGCCGCCGGCGGTCACCGGCACCCCGAGAAACGAGTGCATTGGTGGATGGTTGGGAGGGAAGCCGACCGAACGAGGGTCGTCGCCCAGATCGGTGAGTCGCAGAGGCTTCGCGTCGTGGATCAGCACCCCGAGGATTCCCAGACCCCGGGGAGGCGCCCCGATCAGCCGTCGCTGATCGTCGTCGATGCCCGACGTGATGAACTGGGAAAGCTCGTTACCGGTCTCGTCAAGCACGCCAAGCGCCGAGTAGCGCGCACCGGTCAACGCCCTTCCCGCGTCCACCAAGCGGAGCAGCACCTCATCGAGCTGCAACCCGCTGGCCACGGCGAGCCCCGCCTCCAGCATCGCCTGCCAGCGTTCGGTCCCTGCAGCCGCGGGCTCGTCCATCCTGCCAGTCTAAACAGTCGACTCGATGCGGCTTGCCCGTAGACGAAATCGTGGCGCACCCCGACGCGGCGCCTCCTCTCCACGAGCAGACTGGAGTGAACAAGGAGGAGCACCCATGAGACAGCATCAGACGGCCGTCATCGCCCATATCCGACCCGGAAAGCGCGCCGAGCTGAAGCAACTGATCCGCCAGGGTCCGCCATTCGACCTCGCAGAGCACGGTTTCACGCGACACGAGGCGTTCCTCGGCGACAACGACATCGTCCTGATTTTCGAAGGCGCCCACGCGCTCACCGACACGCAGCGGCTAGTCTCGACGCTCGGCGCCGGGCACCTCGCGAAATTCGGCACGCTGGTGTCGAGCCCGCGGATGCTCGCAGAGTCCTTCGAGTGGCACGCCACTCTCGACGCCGCCCACTCGATCTGATGGAAGCGCACAACTGCACGCTCCAAGACGCGGTCGGGCGGCATGAGCGCTGTCCAGGGCAGACCTGCCCATTCTGGGCCGGTCAGGGTTGTGCGCTCGATGGTATACGCACTGACATTGAGACGAATCCCGAACTGGCGGGCTACCTGCTCGACCTCCGGGCCTCAGCAGCCGGCGTCCAGGGCTGGGACCCGTTCCGGTTGCTCCCTCGGGCCAGCCATTCGCCCAGCGACCGAGTCGAGCCACCAGCACGCGCCGGACGCGGACGCGTCGGGGTCGCGAGCGCGAGCGCGGCGCCGGCCGAGCCTGCGGGCGTGGAAGGCCACCGCGTCGGGCGCCGTCGAGCGCGACGCTGGCCATCCCACGGGGGCTCGTAGCCGCTCCAGCGTGACCCGGGCCGCGCCGAGCGCAGCCCCGATCACGACCCACACGGGTTAGGCGTAGGTCAGCAGCTCGAGCAGGCTGCCGTCGGGGTCGCGAAAGTAGACGCTTCGGCCTCCGCCTCTGCGGCCATGCCGCTCGACCGGCCCCGCCTCGACGGCCACGCCGTGGCGCTCCAGGTGGGCGATCGCCTCCTCGACCGGGCCGAACCACTCAAAGCAGAGATCGCTGCCGCCTGGCGGCACGGGCGTCGCGGCGACTTGCTCGATCGAGACGCCCGGGCCATGGACGTTCAGCTGGACGTCACTGATGCGGTAGACGGATCCGGCTCCATGGGGCACAACCTCAGCGCCCAGCACGTCGCGGTAGAACACGTTCGAGCGATCCCAGTCCGAGACGGCAATCACCACATGGTCGAGACGGATCTGCGCGGTCATCGGCCCAGAGTGTACGGCGCCAGCCGCCGCACCTCGCCCTTCCGGGCGTTGGTTTCAGCCGAAGGGCGCTTGGAGTCCTTCCCTTTGCCTTCCCGCCAGTGTCCGCGCCAGCCGCGGCCGTGGCGGATCACGCTACCGGTCTGCATCACCCACTTCTTGCTGCAGGACCTGTGCCGGCTGCCCGCAGCTCGGGCAGTAAGCCGTCGCCCACAGCGACGGGTCATCGATCCTGACAGCGTTACCGTCGATCGTCATCACCCGTGTGATCTCGTAGTCGTGCCCACAGGCTGAGCACCTGATCGTGCGTATTTGCTCGGTCGCCATCTCACGCCTCCGTGTCGACGGCATCGAGCGTACCGCCTGGTCTGCATGTCGAGCGCTCGGCCCGGAACGCCAATCCACGCAGTTTGCGAGATTAGGAGGCGGCCACCCGGACGGCGGGCCGACCGTGACATGCGCTCCGACGAGAATCACTGCGGCGATGTTGAGCACGGGTCGCACGATCCATGCCCGCGGCATAAGACGTGCGAAGCCCCTACGCCAGGCACTTTGGGGGCCTCGTCGCGCTGTGTCCGGGTTATCGTGCCGCCGCGCCACGTGCAGGCGAGGGCTGGGCTCCGACCTTAGGAGCGGGTGATCTGGTGGACGCGCTGGTGTGAGAGCCCGGCGTAGCGGGCGATCTCACGGAGCGGGTTGCCGGCCTCTTGCGCGTCGCGGAGAGCGGTGTGGAACTCGATCTCGGCGATCTCCAGCGCCTGGCTCGTCGTCCGAACGTGCTCTAGGGCCACCAGGGCGTGTGCCTCGTCTCGATGATGATCAACATTGTCCATCTTTCTAGACTATCATGTCTAGGGAACGAGACAGGCCGCTGCGAGCTCGTCAAGGCTCAGCAGGTCGATCAGCTGCTTGGCGACGCACCTGCGAAGGTTGGTGATACCGCGGCCGTGTTTGCACCAGCGCACCAGCCAGCCGATGACCGGACAGTCGAGGAAATACGGCTTCGGTGAGGTCGATCAGCACGCTCGCGTTTGCGCTCGAGTCGCATACCTGCTGCATTTGGTGTTCGAGCTCGGGCGCTGTTTCAGGTCGTGCAGCGCAGCACTCTTGCGCGCCGCCGAGGACGATCCCGACGCGACCGAATCTCCGTAACCCGTGCTGTGTACCGTCGTCGGCTGGGCGCGTCCGTCCGGGGCGTGGGTGAAATCCGGGCGGAGGACCGCATCGACAACGCCTCGCGTGCCCGGCGCTTTCCCGTCCACGCCTCGGCCAAGAACGCCGACGGGCTCGCCGGAAATCGACCGGCGAGCCCGCAGGACGCGTTCGTTGATCGCCTAGAGACTGGCGATGACGTTGTTCAGCGTGCTCGAGATGGCAGTGCTGAGCAGGCCCAGCGTCACGACGACCGCGATCGTGATGACACCGAGAACGACGGCGTATTCCGCCATCGTCTGCCCAGACTCGCACTCAACGACGCCACGAAGCTCATCCAGCATGGCAACTCCTTTGCTCGATCGTGCACGGAGGTACCGTGCCTTGGCGATGAATCGACATTCGCCCCCGACCGGAAGATCACCCACGGGGGGGAACGCGGCGACGCGATCCGCTGCCAACCGATTCACGCTCACGACCTGGTGGCTGAGAGCTTTTCGCCGTCTCGAGGGACGCTTGTGTCGGTGAGCGAGGTGGCCGGCGGTTGGTGAGCGATCTCGCCCACGCGGTGGGCACTTCCCTAGCGTTCTGGGCGAAGCCGATCGAGCGGAACCGTGATGCGCGCGCCAGACGGCAGCTTCGTGACAAGCCCGAGACGCCCCGGCGCAACCTTGATGATGCACTCGTACCGCGGCTGGCGACCACCCCACGGGTCGCTGGGCTCGCGCGTATCGACGATGAAGCCGTTCACGGGAGCATCGTATCCGGGCGTGGGACAAGGAGGCGGTAGGCGGTCAGCCGGCGCGGCGGGCGGGCGCCGAGGTTTCGACAGACGAACCCTGGTGCGCTAGGTTGAGCGCCGGTGCCCACCGGGCGCCACGTCCTCATCTTGCGCCCGCGGCCACCGACACCGCTGATCGCGGGCGCATCTCACGACGGAGGGAGAACGCGCGTGCGGACACGTCTCGTCATTGGTGGCCTGCTGGCAGCGGTCACGACCAGCATGGTGGTGGGCATCGTTTCGGCTCGTGGCGGATCAGCCACAGCGCCACAACTGCGGGCGTGGGGCTTCGGCGCTGGAGCCGCGTCGCCGGCTCCGCACATCACCCAGGACCGGCGGCTGTCGTTTCGGGCCACGAACTTCGTCGCCACATCGATCGACAACGACCCAGCCGGCACGAGTCAGGGCGACGCGCTCGTGGTCGAGGGCACCCTGTTCACGCATGGCGGGGGTTCCGCCGGTCACCTCGAGGTGACCGAGGTCTTCACCGGCCTTCCCGCGGGTGGTGGGGCTCGTCTGCTGGTCACGGTCACCGCGACCCTCGACGCGGGGCAGATCACGGCTGTCGGCGTCGGCCGGGTCAGCCAGTCCGGCCAGATCACGATCAAGCTCCCCGTCGCCGGCGGCACGGGCAAGTATCGCAATGTTCGCGGCGTCCTCATCGCCAAGCCGACCGGTAACACGACACGGCTCACCTACGTGCTCCTTCCCTGATCGACGAGGCCCGAGACGCGCCTGGGCGGTGGTCACCCTTACGCGGGACCCCTGGCCGCCGGTCGAGAAGCGGCCACCGCCCGTCGCACGGTCCGACCCGGTCACACCTCGAAGCGCAGGGGTGTGACGACCGCACGGCCGGCGAACGCACGCCGCACGGCCGAAACGGCCTCGACCGTGTAGCGCCACGCGATCACCCTCCCCTCGACCGCTTGCGGCGCGGTGGTGGGGATCTCGACCCGAAACGGGCTCCAGCGGCGATCGGCATCCGCCGTGGCCGTGCACGTCTCCGCCCACAGCTGTTCGGCCTCCCACAGCAGCGGAGACCGGCGCGATCGGAGCCGGAAGTTCGTGCACCACGACTCCTCACACGCCACCGTCACCGCGAATCCGCCCGCAGGAGCTTCGGCGTTCCAGTGCACACGCCCGCTGAGGTGGCCGCCGCCCTCGAGCACCGCATCGACGAGGTCGAGGTGGAACCGGCGTGCCGTATTGGAGGGGATGACACGGTCGAGTCGTCCGGAGTCCTCGTGCACGGGGCGCTCGCAGGCTGTGAGGGCGACCGGCGCCACCGCCCGCCTGCGCGTCCAACGCGAGGGCGCGCAGTCGGCGCGTACCACGTAGTCCAGCCGGCAGCGCCTGCCCACCGCCGCCGGCGGCAAGGCACCCGGAATGTCCACCTCGAATCGGGACCGTCCGCCACCGAGGTCAACCGGGCACGAGCTGACGGCGAACTCGAACCGGCCACTGGGGGACCGCTCGACCCGCACCAGCGAGACGGTGGCCGTGCCGGCCGGCCCCGAGAGCTCGCCGCTGATGGCTCCCCCGGCGGTGCCTGCCCCGGCGTCCAGCGCCAGTGTCAACTCCCGACCGCCCGCGCGCCGGGCACGTGAATGCGCCATTCATCGACCTCCCGCAAGCCCGCGGGGACGATGCTCGGAGCGCAGGAGGCCGCGTCGCTTCGGACGGCGGCGAGCAGGCCGATGACCGACACGTCGCGGGGTCGGTGAATACAGCATTCTGGGGATGGTCGTCGAAAGCGGGTTTCTCTAGTGTGACCGCGCACCCGGCGTCCGTCGCCCGCTGGCCGGTGTGCGGCGCGGCCTGGGTCCGGGACGAAACAGCGGGCCGCTTGACGCGCTGCGTCTCGCCGTCTCCGCTTGAGCTCCCCCTCCGGCGGACCACGGCGAGACGCAGCCACACCCTCGCCGCCGGCCGTCACGCCGCTTCGTCTCCTCGGCGATGACCGGGAACGCGTCCAGAAGCACGTCGATCAGACAGGGTTCGCAGATCAGCCTGACGTAGAGCCCGATCGAGACCTCATAGCCGGCCGGGCGCTCGACACAGCGCACGCAGCGGCGATGTCCGACCTTGGCGATCTGCGTCACGTTGATCAAGGAATGATGCATGTCCAGTTCGTCCCGCGCCTGTCGTATTCGAATGACCTGTATGACGACCAAGACGACGAGATCCCCGTCCGTCTTCCGGAGGACGACGCAGGTGGCGCCCGCCAGCGCGATATGCTTGCGCGCATGGGTATACGTCACTGGTTCGCGAAGATCCGCAGGAGCGAGGACGACGCCGCTGTGAGACACGCCGAGGAGGAGCTCCGAAGCGGGTCGGCCGAGGAGCGCGAAGGGATCTCGGGCGATATCGAGAGCCTGGGTGCGAACGACCTCGCAGAGCGGCGACCCGGCGAGTCATCGGTCCGGGACAGCGGCCGCCTCCGCGGCCTTTAGGTCACGCCCGGCACCTGCGTGCGCTCCCGCCCTCGCTCCGCGGAGGGGCAGGGCGGGGCCGGTGTCTCGCGACGCTGGCCCCGCCGTGGGGTCAGGTCGAGCGTCGCGAACGGCGGTAGACGACGCCCGACCGGGTGGTTCGTCGGACGCGTCGAAATGGTTCGTGCGCGGCGTCAGCCCCGCGGATCGTCGCGATCGATGTTCCAGTGTCGCGCCGCGGCAGCGATCCAGCCGCCGTCGGACGCCGGCATGAGCGAGAATCGGCTGACGACGCGCTGGCCGCCCTCGTGATCTCCGTAGAGCACGTCGACCACGAGCCGCTCGCGTTCGGCGATGGCCGCCGCCGCCTCGCGGAACTCGGCACGCTCGGCATCGCGGATCACCCCCTGCCAGAACCCGACGTCGCCGGCCGGCACGTACAGGTCGCGTGTCAGCCGCTCGAACTCCTCCAGGGGCGGCGCGGGCCCGCTCCCCTGCTCCGGATGTCGCGTGAACCGCCACCCGTGCAGCACGGCGATTCCGGAGCCGGCGTTCCGCACCGACATGGCCATGTACACACCGCCGTCCCCGACCTCGGCGGCGCCGCCGCCGCCCGGCACCCTGAGCCAGCGGTCGTCGGCGAACCCGACCTTCTGCGGCGGGTCGTCCGGCCGCGAGGGCATGAGCAGCGGGCGCAACCCGGCCATCAGCGAGCGCTCGGCGACACGAGCCGAGCGGTTCGACGACCGGACCGCAGAAAACGTCGCTCCGGCGAGAACGAGCGTCCCCCCGGCGGTCGCCAGCGAGGAGATGGTGACCCAGTCCGCCAAGCGATCGAGTGTAGTTGTTCGGTGGACGACCGGGCCGATGCATCAAGCGGGAGCGGGTCGCGGAGTCTGCAGGAATCGCGGCGCCGGCCGACCGTGTGGACGCCCAGTCGTCACCCGGTATCCTCGGGTGATCGTGGATCGTGAGGGACTTCGACAAGAGCGTCTGGTGAAGAACGAGCAGGCCGCCCGCGCGTACAACAACCGCCGCCTCCAGTTCGAGCTCGGCGACGAGACCGACGAGGACGAGGACGTGCCGTTCCTGTGCGAGTGCGGCGACGAGGGCTGCGCGGAGGCGATGGAGCTGACGCCGGACGAGTTCGTGTCGGTGCACTCGGCGCCGAACCGGTTCGCGGTGCTCCCGGGGCATGTGCTCGGCGAGGTGGAGTGGGTCGTCGAGACCGGCGACAGCTACTGGGTGGTCGAGAAGCGGCCCTCGGCCATGGCCTCCGCCGAGTAGGTCGGTTTCCGACATGGCAGCCGCGGGAACGTCCCATGACTGTGGGTGCTACGCCGCGGTCGTGTCTCGAGGTTTCTCTGCCGTGTGAGCCGGCGAGCGTCCCCCGGGCCCGTCACCTGGTGCGCGAGCTGCTCGCCCGCAAGCACCTCGGCGACCATCCCGGGGTCCTGCTCTCGGTGTCGGAGGCGTGCGCGAACGCGATCGTGCACGCCTACCCGTCCGCCGGCAAGGGCGACGTGGATCTGGAGGCCCGGATCGACGGCTCCGTACTCCACATCACGGTTCGCGACTACGGCGTCGGGGATGAGGCACCCGGACTCCGGCAGGGAGCGGGCTACGGCCTGCTGCTGATCGAGGCGCACGTCGTCGACCTCGACGTCCGGCACTGCGATCCGGGCACCGAGGTGGCGATGACGTTCGACCTGTCCGCGCGGTAGGTCGTTCTCGGCCCTGCCGACGGTGGTGGGGCCTCCACGAAGTCAGTACCGCCGCAGTGTCATGACCGCCGGGAGCCGGTTGTACATCATCACCCCCAGGGGGATGCCGACGATGCTGACGCACAGCACCCACGCCAGCACCGACCACAGTGCGCCGAACCACCACCCGACGACGATGAAGTACAAGGACCGCCCGAGAAACGAGCGCTGTGGGACGCTCTCATCGGTGGAGTAGGTCACGCCGCCCACGACGTGCTCCGATGTCTCGACCGTCCGCGGACGCAGCGTGAGGACGCTCGGCAAGCGGTTGAAGATCATGAACGCGACGGGCAGCCCGATCACCGTCAGGGCGATCAGGTACGCCAGGACATTCACGATGCCGGTCAGCCACCAACCGATGAAGATGAACCAGAGCGCCCGCACGAGCAGGCCCGGGCCCTCGCTCCGTTTCGCGATCCTGACCTGCGGCGAGTCCGGCGGCGGTGCGTCGGGGTGAGTCATTGGTGTTCCTCGAGCATCTAGAGGATCCCGCCCGTCTGGCGCCTTCCCGGCGTGCCCCCTACCCGGCGACGGATGATACTGCTGCGGACCGCGCGGCCTCGCCCGACCGCCCAGCCGACGGGATCAGGGCGTCGCGTCGACGACAGCCAGCGGGAGCGTGTCGCGGCCAAGCAGTTCTCACGGGCCGTGGTGGTCTGCCCCTGATAGTTGGAGCGTTCCGCCCCACATCGCGACGGAGGCCGTCCAGATTGAGCTCCAGCCAGCGGTCGATCTCCTCGATCCCGCCGCGCCCGTCGGTGTCGCTTCCCAGACACACCCGGTTCGAGTCGTGCCCGGAGTGACACATGCTCGGAACGACGAATGTGACCCGGCCGAACTGCTCATTCCCGGTGAAGTTCCGCTGCGCCTGGGTGGTGGCGTTCGGGACGTTTCCAGGGAAGTCGCGAACGTGCTCCTTGCACGCTGCCGGGGTCGGCGCAGCCGGAGGGCTGAAATCTTCGGCGCCGCCGGGACCGTCGTTTACGACGAGAGCGTCAGGCGCCTGGCTCCACGTGAGTAGGAGCGGGCTGTGCTTCCGCGCGTAGAACATGGGATCGGCCGCCGCGCCGTCCGAATACTGAAGAGTCGAACAGTCTGTCGGCCCGCCGGGATAGTCCTCTTGGTAGGCGTCGAACGGAACGCCGGTCGCCTCCATATAGCCGAACAGGTCGTACACCGGTCCAGCCGTGTCGTTGTGACCGGGTGTGTAACCGACGATTCCGCCCTCGGGCTGCTGAGGATTGAGCCGGCTCGGGAAGGACCGATCGCGGACATTGGAGTCGGTTCCGGTGACCATCCACGAATACTCGGGCGCAGACGCCCGGACGCGGAAGCCAAGGTCGTTCCGATACGACTGAAACATGCCGGATCGGCACGCCTTGACTGCCACGCCCGCAGCATCGCCGGCGGGATGGTCACAACCGAACGGCGTCGGCACAAGCGAGAGCGACTCCGGGATAACCGTCTGGTTGATGTAGGGCGCCGCCGGATTACTGACAACGAACCGCCTGTCCGTCGGGTCGAGGCTGTTGTCGTAGTCCTTGTTTTCGAACACGACAATCGCGATTCGCTGCGGCGCGACCGCGGCGCCGCCCACGACGGGCATCGCGCCGGCGGACGGCGGGAACACGGCCAGCGCGAGCATCGCAAGGGCAGCCGCACGCGACCCCAACGACGCCCATCCACCGGTGTGCCCCTCCACCATAGTGATCCACACGATCCACAACGCGGGCGACAAGGCGCGGCCCGGCGCCAGCGCTATCATCGCGCCGATCCTCGTGCCGCTCTTCAAGCGCCCCGACCACCCCACGATCAAACCGCGCCGCGCGCGGCCGGACGTGGCCGCCGGCGACCGGGTGAAGGTCGTGGCCGGATTCAGCCCGCAGTTCGGGCAGTCCGGCACGGTGGTGCGCGTCTCCGGCCGGAGCGTCATCGTGGAGCTCGACCGGGCGTTTCCCGTCCCGGGTTCGAGCCAGCGGCTGTACTACAGCTACGCGGGCGAGCTCGAGCCGGTCGCCCGGGTCGGCCGCATGGGCGCGGAGGACCTGTTCGCCGACGACGAGGAGTAGGCGGCTACTCGCCGGCGGGGAACTTGTACGACTTGGCGGGCTTGAACCCGCTCGGGGCGGCGCCCTCGAGCAGCGTGATCGCCATGTGCGACTGGAGGACGAGCTTCCCGTAGGCGGTGGACGGCTTGCCGTTCACCCACATCTTGACGCCGCCGCAGTAGCCGCCGATGCACTTCGGGCTCAGGTAGACGCCCCACATGGCGAAGACGTCGGCGAGGTCCGCGCGGAAGGCGGTGTCCCCGGACTCGATATGGATGACGCCCGTGTCGTCGTGGGTGTGCACCTCCGAGAAGACGCCGGTCGACGAGTCGAGCCCGATCTGGGCCGGGACGGGCACCTCGTGACCGTCGACCATGAGCTCGATGTGCGTGTGGTAGTGGTTCACCGACGCCGCCTCCTGGGTCGGCGTGAGGCCGAGCGCGGACATGGCACCCGCAAGGTCGGTGTAGTTCACCGGCCACGTGCCCGCCGAGACGAAGTCGATCTTGTCGTGGCTCAGCCGCGACGTGACGACGTCCGCGGACGGATCGCCGCCGCTCGCCGATCCGCTCCCATCGCCACGGGCCACGAGCGCCACGCCGATGATGGCGGCGGCGACGATGACAGACCCGGCCACGAGCCACGCCCAGCCCGGGACCCCGCCACGGCCGCCCTTCGTCGTCGCCGCGGCGATCCCCTCGCCCGTGCCGAGCCGGCGCGCGCGGCGTTCGTTCGTGAGCTGCTTCTTGGCTTTGCCCATCGGCGCCGCATGATAGTCACCGCCGATCGGTGCAGACCCGCGTATATTGGCGCGCGATGGGCACCTGGGCGTTCGTGCGGTTCCTCCACGTGGCGGCTGCGGCGACGTGGCTGGGCATGCAGGTCGCGCTCTTCACGCTCGTCCCGGCGCTGCGGCGGATGCTCCCGCGGGAGCGGGTGCGTGAGGTTGTGCGTGCCGCAGGGATGCGGCTGGCGATCGTGGCCGCGGTCGCGCTGCCGACGATCGCGGTCACCGGCGTCGCCCTCGACCGCCACGAGCCGGCGGCGGCCGAGCACCCGGGCGTCGTCACGCTCAAGCAGGGGCTCCTGGTCGCCATGATCGTGCTCCTGGCCGGGCACGGGGTCGTACCGGGGCGGACGGCGCGGCTCGCGGCCTCCGTCCTCATGCTCGCGTTCACGCTCGCCGCGGTGTACGCCGGAGCGTGGCTGGCGGCCTCGTGAGCCAGCCCGACGCTCCTGAGCCGGTCGTCCGATTCTGCCCGTATTGTGGGAACCCGCTGGGCTCGTTCTTCGGCCACCGGATGGCCGACGGCACCTGCTGGTGCGAGCGGTGCCAGGAATCTTTCCGCGTTTCCAGCGTTAAAGAAGATGAAGCATTCGAAGAGTGAGTGAGGAGCACATGTCAGACGTCCGAGAGCTGATCGTGATTGGGGGCGGGCCGGCCGGCTACACGGCTGCGCTCTACGCCGCCCGCGCCAACCTGAACCCGCTCGTGATCGAGGGGTTCGCCTTCGGCGGCCAGCTCATGATCACGTCCGATGTCGAGAATTACCCCGGATTCCGCGACGGCATCATGGGGCCCGAGCTGATGGCAACCATGCGCGCCCAGGCAGAGCGGTTCGGCGCCGAGATGCTGTCCGACGACGTGACCCGCGTCGACTTCTCGTCGCGGCCGTTCCGCGTGTACGCCGGCGGCGACGAGTACCAGGCCAAGGCCGTCATCGTGGCGACCGGGGCGACGGCCCGCCAGCTCGGCCTCGAGAGCGAAGTTGCCCTGCAGGGCCGCGGCGTGAGCTACTGCGCCGTCTGCGACGCCGCGTTCTTCAAGGGCCAGAACGTCGTGGTCGTCGGCGGGGGCGACTCGGCGATGGAGGAGGCGACGTTCCTCGCGAAGTTCGCGAGCCACGTGACGCTCGTCCACCGGCGCGAGGAGTTCCGGGCCTCGCCGATCATGATCGACTACGCCCACGCCAAGGACAACCTGGAGTTCGTCACCAATGCCGTCGTGACCGAGGTGCTGGGCGAGGACGGCCGGATGACCGGCGTCCGCCTGCGCGACACGGTGACAGGCGCCGAGCGTGAGGTCGCAGCCGGCGGCCTCTTCGTCGCCATCGGCCACGACCCGACGACGGGCCTCTTCAAGGACGTGCTCGACATGGATTCGGAGGGCTACCTGCTGACGCGGGGCGGCTCGACCGAGACGAATATCGACGGCGTGTTCGCGGCGGGCGACGTCGTGGACCACGTCTACCGGCAGGCCGTGACGGCCGCCGGGATGGGCTGCATGGCGGCGCTGGACGCAGAGCGGTGGCTGTCGCACGCGCAGGGCGCGGCAACGGCCGAAGCCGCCGCGTAGCCACTCCTAGCCCTCGAGCGTGAACCAGGCGAGCCGGCGGTGTGCGCGGCGGCTGCGCAGAAGCGCCTGGCCGAGGTAGACCCCCGGCTCGACCTCGACCAGCTCGTCGAGGATCCGCCGGAACGGCGGTGCGTTCCCCGGCAGGTCGTAGTCGATGCGGAGCACCTCGATCCCGGGGTCGAGGGCGCCGGAGCCGACCGTCGTCGAGAACGCCAGAGCGCGATACGAGCGGGAGTCCTCCGGCCACGACGCCTGATAGGCCGCCGGCGTGAGCAGGCGGCCGATGCGGAACACGCGCCGGTCGAAGACGTTCTCACCGGCGCCGCGCTCCACGTCGAACCGCTTGCCGAGCCAGATGGCCGCCGCGGGCGCGAGCAGGCCGCCGGCCGGGCCCACCGTCAGGTGGAGGAGCGAACCGCGCAGCCGGCCCTTCGGCGGCGGGTCGGGCACGCCGCCGCGGGCGAAGAGCCCTTCGAGCTCGCCCGCCGGGCGGCCGGCGAGCGTCCTCGGGCGGTCTGCGGTGCGAGCCATACCCACATGTTCGCACCGTCGTCATCGCTACGCTGACGGCATGCGGTATTTCATCTGCCCGAACTGCACGACCCGGGCGCTCGACGACGACGGGAAGGCGGGTCTCACACACCAGCCGGTCGGCTGCGCGAGGTGCGGATTCGGGTACATGTTCGAGCTGCTGGAGGACTTCTTCCCGCCCGCCGGCGCGGGCATGGTGACGTGCGATCAGGACGGGCGGGTGCTGTCGTGCGGCAAGGGCGTGTTCGAGGTCTCGGGCTACGCCGAGGGCGACATCATGGGGAAGCCGCTCGTCGAGGCGTTCGGCCTCTCGGGGTTCGCCGACGACAAGGATCCCGTGCCCGTCGTGCTCGAATGGGGCGTCCGAAAGCTCGACCAGCACGTGACGATGCGGCACCGCTCGGGGCGGCCCAAGCCGGTCCGGCTCGACCTCTTCCCGGCCTACGACGAGGACGGCGGGATGCTGGCCTCGCTCGCGCCCGAGATGAACGGGGAGCACCCGAAGGACAGCTAGGTCGCCGAGCCGAGCTCGCGCTCGACGAGTCCCTGGAGCCGCTCGACGCACTCGAGCTGGCGGATGCGGCGTTCCAGCAGGCGGCGCTCGGCGGCCGCATCTGCCTGAACGAGCGCGCCGAGCGCCTCCAGGACGGCCACGTCTCGGGTTCCGAGCTCGGCCCGCGCGACCGCTTCGATCCCGGCCCAGGCGATCCGAAGCCGGGCGCCGTCGATGTCGTCGCGAAGCCGCTCGGCGTGGCGCGAGAGGCGGTCGGCGTAGAGCTCGAGCTCGAGGCGGGCCATTCGCCCAGCATGCCCCGGACAACGCCACGCCGCCACGACCTCCCGGTCGCGATTGCGTGACAACCGCGTCACACAGGCCGTTCTGGGGTCTGACCCCACCCCACTACGGCTCGGCAACAATTCGGTCAATCTTGCGGTGTACATACCCGACCCCGCCCAAGAACTTGGGCTACAGGCGGCGCGACGGGCACAGATCGAACACCGCACAGTCGTGGCAGCGCGGGGTGCGAGCGTGGCAGACGCGGCGGCCGTGGAAGATGAGCACGTCGCTGACCTCGAGCCAGCGCTCGCGTGGGTAGAGGTCCATGAGGACGCGCTCGACGCGGACCGGGTCGGTCTGGCGGGTGAGGCGAAGGCGGCGCGAGAGCCGGCCGACGTGCGTATCGACGGCGATCCCCTCACGGGCGTCGAACGCGTTCGACGCGACCACCGCCGCCGTCTTCCGGCCCACGCCCGGCAGCGCGACCAGCTCCGCGGTCGTCCTCGGGACCTCGCCGCCGTGGCGCTCGAGGATCGCGGCGCAGCAGCCCCGGATCGCCGCCGTCTTCTGGCGGAAGAAGCCGGTCGGCCGGATTGCCGCCTCCAGCTCCTCGACGGGCACGGCGAGGTAGTCCTCTGGCCGCCGGAACCGCGGGAACAGGTCGGCCGTGACCCGGTTCACGCGCACGTCCGTGCACTGGGCCGAGAGGATCGTCGCGACGAGCAGCTCGAGCGGCGTCGACCAGTTGAGCGCGATCGTTGCGTCGGGATGCTGGGCGTGCAGGCGGTTGAGGATCAGGACGGCGCGCGCGCGCCGCTCCCTCAACCCTGCCACTCGAGCCTCGGGCCGGCACAGAGCAGGTCGAGCGCCGGGCACTCCCGGCACTGGAAGCCCGGCCGCGCCGGGAACCGGCCGGCACGGATGGCGTCGATCGCCTCCTGCAGCTCGGCCTCGAGCGCCTCCGCGGCGTCGGCCTCGAAGCGCCGAGTCGCGACCGCGTCGGCCCGCTCCAGGAAGGCGTAGGCGACATCGACCGCCGGCGCCCCCGTCCGCAGCGCCGCGAGCGCGTAGGTGGTGACCTGGACGGCGTACGTCCGGTCCATCACCTCCTGCGCGACCCGCTCGTCGAGCCGGTTCGTCTTGAAGTCGACGACCAGCGCCGACCCGTCGGCCTCCCGCCCGAAGACGTCGAACCGACCGCGGAAGAGGACGCCGCCCACCTCGAACGCGAACGGCACCTCTGGCCGGGCGTGCGCGAGCCCGTCGACGCGCCCACGAAGCTCGCAGTCCGACCACGCCGCAACGAACCCCGCGACGCGCTCGCTGTCCGCCTCGGTCGCATTCGGGTAGATGTCGCGCCAGCGCCCGTCGGCCCGCTCGAGCTCGAGGTGCACCGCGTCTCCGACCTCGAGCGGGCTGAGGCCCTCGTCCGGGGCCGGAGGGATGACCGGCTCGGGCAGCCCCAGCACCCGCTGGGCGAAGTACCGGTAGCCGCACCGGCCGTAGAGCGCGAGGGCGCTGTAGGAGAGGCGCCGCACCGGCACCGGCGCCGCCGCCGGGATCTCGGCCAGCGGCGGGAGCGGCGCCGCCACCCGCCCACCGTCGGTGAAGAGCGCGAGCTGCGCCCCCACCACCTCCGGGCCGTGGTCGACCGCCGCAGGCGGCACCTGGGGGGCGCCGTTTCCGGCGGCGACGTGGGCCACCGGGCGCGTGACCCGCACGGCCAGGCGGGCCTCGCCGCGATCGACGTCGCCCTCGTCATCGAGCCCGATCTCGAGCAGGCGGCACACCTCGGCGATCGACGTCTGCTCGCCGGGCAGGAGCGCGCCGCTCACGATCAGATGCTGGCGGGCGCGCGTCATCGCGACGTACTGGAGCCGGCGGCCCTCCTCGCGCTCGCCCTCCCGCTCCGCCTTTGCGGCGGCGGTGTAGCCGATCGCGGGCCGGAGCACCCCGTTCGTGTCGGGGGCCCGCAGGGCGACCCGGCCGTCCGACGAGACCAGCACGTCCGGGAGGCCGCGGGCCGCGCGCTCGCGGCCCTGGTCGGCCAGGACGACGACGTCGAACTCGAGCCCCTTCGCGGCGTGCACCGTCATGAGGACGATCGCGTCGCGCCCCTCCTCGGCGATCGCCGCCTCGCCCTCCCGCGCGGCCAGCGTCGACTGCTCGTCGCAGAACCGGATGAACCCCTCGAGGTCGGGCCCGCGCACCGCCTCGAACTCGGCCGCGAGCCGGGCCAGCTTGCGCAGGTTGGCGTAGCGGCGGTCGCCGTCGGCCATCGCCAGGCATGCCAGGTCGTAGTCGTGCTCGGCCACGATCAGCTCGCAGAGGCGCTCGAGCGAGACCTCGCCGGAGCGCTTGACCAGGCGCGCGAACCGCTGCGCGAACGCCAGCGAGAGCCGCCGGTCGGCGGCCGAGAGCCCCGGCGCCGGCTCGTCGCGCTCGAAGGCCGTGAAGATCGGGCGCTTCACCGCGGCCCGCCGGACGCGCAGCAGCCCGTCGTTCGACATGCCGACGAGCGGCGACGCGAGCACGGTGAGGAGCGCGACGTCGTCGTAGCGGTTTCGCAGCAGGCGCAGGTAGGCGAGCAGGTCGGACACCTGCTGGGTCGCGTAGTAGCCGCGCCCGGTCGTCCGCACCGTCCGCAGATGGTGGTCGCGAAGCGCCGCCTCGTACTGGGCGGCATCCGTGCCGGCCTCGAACAGCAGGACGACCTGGCCGGGTCGCACCTCGCCGTCGTCGACCAGCTCGGCGATCCGCGCGGCCAGCGCGCGCGCCTCGGCGGCGCGCCAGCTCTCCCCCGCCTCCCGGAACCCCGCCTTGTCGGCCAGGAGCAGCTCGACCCGGCCGTGCGCCGGCGGGTCGCCCTCGTGCCGGGCCTCGGCGATGAGCGGCGTGTAGCGGTCGCCGAAGTCGCGCGCGAACACCTCGTTCACGGCGTCGATCACATGGGGCCGCGAGCGGTGGTTGCGGCGAAGGGCGATCAGGCCCTGACCGGCCTCCGCGCGCTGCTCGCGATATACCGCGACGTCGGCGTGGCGGAACCGGTAGATGCTCTGGAACTCGTCGCCGACGAAGAAGAGCTCACCGCCGGCCACGAGGTCGATCAGCTCACACTGGAGCCGGTTCGTGTCCTGGAACTCGTCGACGAGCACGTCGGCGAACCGCTCCCGGTAGGCCTCTGCGAGGTCCGGCCGGGCGCGCAGGAGATCGCGGGCCCGCAGCTCGAGGTCGGCGAAGTCGACCAGGCTGCGCGCGTCCTTCAGGTCGCGGTAGGCGGCATCGAGGAGCACCAGCAGCCGCTCGAGCTCCGCCAGATCGGCGGACGCCACCTCATCGCGGGCCGCCTGCTCGAGCTCCGCGAGCGCGTCGTTGTAATCCTGGTTGGCGGCGGCCCTGCGCACGCGGTATGCCGAGACGTCGGTCAGCGCCGCCGCGGCAGGGCCGGCGTCAAGCACGGCGGCGAGCGCGTCGGGCTTCTCGGCTCCCGGCCAGCGCCGAGGCTGCGGCGCGCGCGGCGACCTGCGCCGGAGCCAGCTCGCGGCGGTCAGCCGGGCGCAGGTCGAGCGTCCGGCCGGCGCTCCGCAGGCGGCCGAGGGCGTCGAGCATCATGGGCCGCAGGCGGCGGCGACCGTAGGTGGCGAGCAGGTCGACGCGCCGGTCGGGACCCTCGGCCACGAACCGCTCGAGCGCCAGGTCGAACGCCTCGTGGAGGAGCATGCCGGCGCGGACGTCGTCGGCGATCGAGAACCGCGGGTCGAGGCCGGCCTCGAACGCGTGGGCACGCAGGATGCGCAGGCAGAACCGGTGGATCGTCGAGATCCAGGCCGTGTCGACCGCCCGCGCCTGCTCCATCTCGCCCGCCAGCTCGAGCCCCTCCCGGACGCGGCGGCGAAGCTCGGAGGCCGCCCGGTCGGTGAACGTGATCGCGAGCAGACGGTCGATCGGCGTCCCGTCCCGGAACCGGCGCAGCGCCCGCTCGACGAGGACGGCGGTCTTCCCGGTGCCCGCGCCCGCCGAGACGAAGACCCGCCCGCGCCGGTCGACGGCGTCGCGCTGCTCGGCATTGAACCGGTCGCTCACGGCCGCGCCACCCGGCAGATTGCGTGCTGCGTGCACCACGCAGGGCACTCGCCCCAGCGCGGATCGTGGCGGACGCGGCCCGCGCGCATGCCGGCGACCGCCGCCTCGGCCCGCTCCTGCGCACGCGCAATCTGCGCCCAGAACGCGTCGGCGTCGACGACGTCGGCCGCCGCCAGCCCCGCCGAGTCGACCTCGCCGGCGAGCACGAGCCCGCGTGCGGCCCGCTTTCCCGCAAGCGCCCGGTACATCCCGCCCACGGGCTCCATCCCGAGCAGGTCTCGCAGGGCGAGGATGTACAGCGGGATCTGCAGCCGACCCTCCCGGTCCATCTCGACGGCGGAGTGGGCCCCCGCGCCCGACTTGTAGTCCCATACCAGTCCGCGCGGCGACATCGCCGGGTCCACGTCGATGCGGTCGATCTGGCCCGAGACGTGGAAGTCGCCGATCGCCAGGCCCTCCTTCAGACCAGGGGCGGACATGGGGCTCCCGAACCGGACCTCGTACCGGCGGGGGACGAGCGGAAGCGCAAGGTCGGCCTCCTCGCGCAGGAAGGCGTCCAGATCGCGCTCGAGCGCGCGGGCGAGCTCCTTGCCGGCCACCGAGTCGGGCACCTTCTGACCCGCCAGCGCGTCGCCCAGACACCTCCGCATGAGCGCGTACGCGGCGGGCAGGTCGTCGTGGCCGAGGCGCTCGACGCCCACCTCCGCCGGGAGCTGCGCGTAGAAGCGCGCCAGCGTGGCGTGGGCGATCGAGCCGCGCGTGCGGGCGTCGAGCTCGAAGTCGATCTGACGCGGGTCGAGCACCCGCTCGACGAACCACATCGACGAGCAGTCGACGTACTTCTCGAGCTCGGTGACGGAGAAGCGGTCGGTCGCGGCGAGGCCGGCCCGAAGCTCGGCATCCTGAACGTCGGAGTCGCGCCTGGTCGCCGAGGCGGCCCGCACGAGCTGTCGCTCCCAGCCCGTCGCAGCCGCGACGGCGGTCGCCCAGTCGGCGTCGTCGCGAAGGCTTCGTGCGAGCGCGCGCAGCCGCTCGCGGTCGGACGGCGCCTCGTCGAGCGGGTAGGAGACGTCGGCCAGCCCGCGGCGCCGCACGAGCCGGGGAGCGTGGTCGCCGAGGACGCGCACGGCCTCGGCCCAGAACGGCGAGGGCTCGAGCGGCTTCCCCTCGTCGGTGGCCGCCTGGCGTGCGAGCGCCAGCCGCGCCCACGGGCGGGTGCACGCGATCGTGAAGAGGTGCCGCTCGACCTCGACGGCATCCGGGCGATTGACGCCGAGCGCCTCGGCGGCGTCGGCGTCGAGCACCTGCCGCTCGGCGGACGCCCCCGGGAGGCTCCCCTCCTCGAGGCCGAGCACGAACGCCGCCTGGAAGCGGCGGGTACGCGCCCGGCGCAGGTCGAGCACGGCCACGCGGCCGGGCTCCGACGCGGCGCCTGACCGGACCGACAGCCGCGCAACGGCCTCGACCGCCGCATCGCGATCGACCGGTCCGAGCGCGCGCAGATCCTGCACGGCCTCGAGCACCGACCGCGCCGCCGAGACGTCCGTCCGCGCCGACGCCGGGACGAATCGGGCGTCGAGCGAACGCGACGCCCGCGTCATCGCACGTGCGATCTCCGCGAGGCCGTCCAGTGCGTCCTCACACGCCGACAGCCGGTCGAGCGCCGGATACCCGTCCGAGCCGGCGAACTCGACCACCGCCGCCCGCGTCTCGTCGTGGCCGGTGACGCCGCGGCCGCGCATCCGGCCCTCGGCGTAGTCGACCCGCCGCCGGGCGATGCCCGAGAACGGGCTTCGCAGGTAGGCGAAGAGATCCTGGCGCTCGCCCCCGGCCCACGCGTACCGGAGCGCCCCGAGGAGCGCGACGCCGAACGCGGTCTGGGTGAGCGATACGCGGGCGTCGATCGAGATCGGGACGCCCACCGCCGCGAAGGCCGCCTCGAGCGCGGCGCGGTGCGCGGACGTCGAGGAGACGATCACGCCGATCTCCGCGGCCGGCGTACCGCCGCGAATCAGCTCGGCCGCCTCGGCGGCGACCATGTCGGCCACCCCGCGCCGGCCGCACGCCTCGAGCAGGCTGACCGCTCCGGTCGGATCCGGCGCCGGCGGGGCGGGCGCATCGGTGAAGAGCGTTCGCTCGAGGTGCGAGAGGGCCGGATGGTCGAAGTGGTCGGCCGCCGGAAGCTCGCGGATCGTGGCGCCCTGTGACAGCTCCTCCTGGAGCGCGCGTACCGCGGCGTACGCCGGCCGGCCCGGCTCGTATGGGAGCGACACCGTGACCGGCGAACGTGCCGCCAGCGCACGCAGGGCCCGGATCTGGGCGACGGTCATGTCCTCGAAGCCGTGGGCGAGCACGGGCCGGCCGCTCCACGCATCGAGCCGCGACTCGAGCAGCTCGGCCGCCCGCGCACGGGCCCCCGGCCGGTCGGCGAGCCCGAGCTCGTCGAGGGCCGCGCGGTGGCGCGCCACCAGGTCGAGGATCTCGGCGAGCCGCCTGTCACCGGCGGGAGGTGCCGGCGGCCGGGCGGCGGCGAGCTCACCCGCGAGGCCGAGGATCGCATCCACGAACCCGGGGAACCGTGCGGACGGGGCGAGCGCCGACAGCGGGGCCTCGCGGACGACCCGCGCCATCAGGAGCCGCCGCTGCACCTCGCTCGCCACCGGCCGAAGCTCGCGGCAGCGCCCCAGAACCTCCTCGAACAGGTCGTCGAAGGTGACGACCGATCCGCCGAGAAGGACGCCGCGGTCGTGCAGGAGCTCACGCTCCAGGGCCTCCACATCGGCGCGGTTGGGGACGACGAGCAGCGGGTCGGCACCCGCGTCGACCGCCTCGAGGAACCGTTCGCAGAGGAGTGCGATCTTGCCGCAGTTCGCGGGTCCACAGACGAGCTCGAGCGGCATCGATGGATTCTACGTCCGGCCCGGCGGCGCCGAGCTTACGCCCGTGCGGCGGAGCTCCATGTCGACGAACTCCCATTCCCGCCCGGCCGTGCGCCGTGTGTGCCGGCCGGTCACCGCGAATCCGCACCGCTCGTAGACCGTGATCGCGCGAGCGTTGAACGCGGCCACGGCGAGCGTGATCGGCCGCTCGCCGTGCGCCTTGCGTACGAGGTCGATCCCGGCGTCGGTGAACTCCCGGCCGAGCCCACGGCCGCACAGGTCGGGCCGCAGGCCCAGCCCGATCTCGACCTGCTCCGGGCCCGGCTTCAGCTGGAAGTAGCCGGCCAGCCGGCCGTCGTCGCCGTCGGCTGCGTAGAAGTCGTCGCCCCGGCGCTCCGGGTCGAGCAGGAGCGCCAGGTCGTCGGCGTCGGCCGCCGCGTCGTAGAAGGCGTACTCGCCGGGATACGCCCAGGCGGCGATCTCCTCTGCGTCCGCCTGCCGCAGCGGTCGCAGCGTGAAGGTCACCTAGGTGAGCACCCGCCCGTCGAGGCCCGACGCATCGAGCCCGAGCGCGGCGACGGCGGTCGCAGCGACATCCTGGACATCGGCCTCGCCGTCCGGGTGGGTCCCGCGGACGAGGACGAAGGCGTCGTCCTGGGTGTGCATACCGGTCAGCTTCCCGACGCCCTCGCGCTCGGTCGTCCGCACGCCGCCCTTGAGATCCCACCCGTTCTTCGACACCAGCACGAGATCGGGCCCGAGCCCGGCCTTCGGGCCGCGGAACGCCTCCTCGCGGGTGGCCACGCGGGCCACGAACGGGAGGGCTGAGGCCCACTCCGCGAGCTCAGCGCGGACGGCGTCGTACTCCCCCTCCGGGACGATCCCGCCGGGCTCGCGCCCGGCGAGGTTGAGGTAGAGCCGGCCGGGGTCCATGCAGTACGCGCGCGTCCGCTCCGGGATCACCGAGGCGATCGACGTGGCCGGCTCCTGGAGTGCGACCCAGCCGTCGCGCTCGAGCCAGCGGTTCACGTACACCTCGCGGTCGAGGCGGCAGAACCCGTGGTCGGACAGCAGGATCACCGCGCAGTCGTCGGGCAGGCGCCGCACGAGCTCGCCGACCGACGCGTCGACACGGTCGTAGTACTCGTGGAAGCGGCCCGCCCACGGCTCCTCACCGCGCTCCATCTGCCCCCACAGGAAGTGATGCAGGCGGTCCGTCCCCGTGAACGCGCAGAACAGGAGATCGGGCGGGTCGCGGTCGAGCAGCCCCGTGAAGACCCGCGTGCGAGCGTCATGATGGGCCACGAGCTGGCCCCAGAACGCCTCGAGGTTGCGATGGCCGAGGCCGAGGTCGACGTCGATCATGTACGCCTGCTCCTGGAGGAAGCCGAGCAGCTCCGGCGGCTGCACGGAGCGCTCGAGCGTCGGCGACACGAACCCCGACACGAGGGCGCCGCCGTTGGGCTGCGGCTGTGCGGGATACGTCCCGGGGATGTTGAGGACGACCGAGCGCATGCCGGCTGCCCCCGCGAGCGCCCAGACGGGCGGCTCGGCGATCGTGTGGACGTTCGTGAACGTGATGTCCCACGAGCCGGGCTTCCGCTCGACGAACCCGAAGACGCCGTGGCGGCCGGGGTTCGTCCCGGTCGACGCGCTGGCCCACGACACCGACGAGATCGGCGGCAGCGGCGCGCGCGCCGACATCAGCGTCCCGTCGCGGGCCAGCGCTGCGAGGTTGGGAAGCCCGCCCGCATCGATCCGGGAGCGGAGATAGCTCGCCGGGGTGCCGTCGAGCCCGATGACGCAGACGCGCGGCCGGGCCGGCGTGTTCGGGCTGCTCACAGGTTCAGGCAGCCGGTCAGGCTGCCGGCTCGGGCGGCTTCACCTGGTCGACCAGCCGGTCGATGGTGGCTCCGTCTGGGTACGCGTAGTTGATCTCGACGAATGCGCTCCACTTGTCGGGCAGTGCATCCTCGGGGTAGATCGCCTCGACGGGGCACTCCGGCTCGCAGGCGCCGCAGTCGATGCACTCCTCCGGATCGATGACGAGCATCCGGCCGAATTCGTGGATGCAGTCGACCGGACAGACGTCGATGCACGACTTGTCCTTCAGGTCGATACACGGCTCGGCGATGATGTACGTCACGGCGTTCTCCTGCGCTCCGGGGAAGCCGGGAGTCTATCGAGACTACCCGCCGATTCTCGCCACCCACGCGTTGACGATGTAGGCCTTGTCGAAGAAGACGAGGAGGCCCGCGGCAACCAGAATGACGCCCGAGACGATCCGCACCGCGGTGTAGCGATCGCGCAGGAAGCGGCCCGCGCTCATCGCCTGGCCGAGCCCCAGCGCGACGGCCAGGAACGGCACCGCCAGGCCGGCGGCGTAGGCCGCGAGCAGACCCGCTCCGCGGGCCGCGGTCGCCTCGGTCGCGGCCAGGGCGAGGATCGATCCGAGCACCGGGCCGACGCACGGCGTCCAGCACAGGCCGAAGGCGCCGCCCAGAAGGAGCGAGGAGCCCGAGGCGCGCGCAGGCTCGACGCCGGGGGCAAGCGAGCGCTCGAGGATCGGGACGCGGATGAGCCCCATCATCACGAACCCCATGGCGACGATCACGATGCCGCCGAGGTGGACGAGCGCGATCCGGTGGTCGGTGATGAGGGAGCCCGCCAGCCCGACCGCCACGCCCAGCGAGACGAACACCGCCGAGAAGCCGAAGACAAACGGCGCCGCCGCCCGAAGCGCGCGGCCGGGATCGGTCGCCCCGGCACCGATCGCCGAGATGTATGCGGGGACGAGCGGGAGGACGCACGGCGTCGCGAACGAGACGAGGCCGGCGGCGAACGCGGCTGCGGCCTGGTTCACTCGAGCCCAGCCATGTCGGCGTCGATCCGGGCGGCCAGGGCGGCGTCGAGATCTCCTCCCGGCGGCGGCCTGGGCGGCCCCGGCCGTGAGCGCGACCAGCGCACCGCGAGCGCGGCCGCGAGGCCGACCCCGGCGAGCAGCACGGCTGCCGGGACGAGCCACGCCAGGAGGTCGAATCCGCGCCTGGGCGGGGCGGCCAGGATCTCCTCGCCGAACTGGCGAACGAGCGTGTCCTTCACCTGCGCGCCGGTCCACCCGGCGACGCACTTCTGGTGCAGGTACGACCGCACGTGCTGCGCGAAGCGGGACTCCGACTGGTCGATCGGGACGCGGCACGTCACGCACATGAGCTGCGTCTGCATGTCGTCCTCCGACCAGCCGTTGCAGGCCAGCGCCGCAGATGGCGCCGCGAGCCCCACCAGAAGCGTCGCGCCGAGACAGGCGACCAGCCGCCTCACGCGGGCCCCTCTCCGAGGATCGGCAGGATTGCCTTGTCGAGCTCCTGGGCCGTGATCTCCTGGTTCTGGAACCAGCGAACGGTGCCGTCGCGGGCGATGACGAACGTCGCCGGGAAGCCGGAGACCCCCCAGCGGGTCGTCACGTCGTTCGACCCGTCGTGGACGAGCGGATAGCGGACATGGAACGTCGCCGCGAAGTCACGCGCGTCCGAGGCGAAGTCCTGCGAGTCGACGCCCACGACGCGAAGCCCCTGGGCGGCGTGCCGATGCAGCTCCTCCGCGAAGATCGGCGCCTCGTCACGGCAGGGCTGGCACCACGACGCCCAGAAGTTGAGCACGACGACGTGCCCGCGCAGACGGCTGAGATCGACCGTGCTGCCCCTGGTCAGGCTCGGCAGCGCGAAGCTCGGCGCCGCCGGTGTCTTCCCGTCATTCAGCTCCGCGGCGACGGTCGTGGAGCTCGTGCGAAGCCCGTGGGCGAAGATGCCCACGAGCGCGACGAGGACGGCCACGGCGACCGCCTGCAGGGCCAGTCTCGCTCCCCTGGGCACGGCCCGAGTGTAGCCGTGCCCAGGACCTGACTGCGGTCAGTCCGCCTCGCCCGACACGTGCGCGTACGACCGGGTGTAGGGGCGCCACGGCGCCCGTTCCCAGTCCACGCCCTGGCACATCGGGCACGTCGGCAGCGACCGATAGACGGTCACACCGTATCCGCAGTCACGGCAGCGGAACTCACCCTTCGCCCTCGCACCGGCCATCCAGCCCTGATCGATGTCAGGGTCCCGGCGCTCCACGATCGACCCCATCTGATGCTCCTCGCTCGGGATCCGAACTCTAGCCGCTCCCAGGGGGCTGCTCAACATGAAATCAACCTGATATCCATCTTGTCTCAACACGGCGTGGTGCGGCAGGGCGTTCCAGAGGCGCGAGTACACTTGCCCGCGGATGACGCAGAAAGCGACGCTCAAGCCGTATCTCGACGAGATCCGCCAGTGGGTCGAGCAGGGAAGAACCGACGTGTGGATCGCCCACACGCTGAACTCGACGCCCGCGTCGATCTCGGCCTTCCGCTCGTCACACGGCATCCTGCGCCGCGACATCGCCTCCGAGGCGAGGACGGCGTCGCCCCCGGTGATCCCGGCCGACGCGCCGCCCGAGGAATCCCCGACGAAGCGCCGCCGCAGGACCAAGAAGGCCGTCGGCGCCCCGCCGCTTTCGGCGCCGACAGCCGACCAGGCGCCCGCCGTCGTGGCGGTTGCCGCGGGCTCGAGCGGCGACGAGGATGCCCCGGCCCGCAAGCGCCGCCGCAGGGGTGGGCGTGGCCGCAAGCGCCCGGCCGGCTACGAGGCCGTGCTCGACCACGGCGACGAGGGCTACGGGTTCTGGCTCGACGGTGCCGTGCGCGACGACCCGGTCTTCGCCGAGCACTGGGCCGGCATCCGCGCCCTCAGCGTGCGCGTCGAGGCCGACCAGATCGTCATCCGGGCCGACGACCGCGGCTGACGCGAAACCCATGGGCCCGGCCCGTTCGGGCCGGCCCCGGTGGTTCCTCGGGCCCTGGTTCGGCCGTCAGCCGACCGTAGGCCGGAAGTCGATCGCGTCGCGGGCGATGCGGGCGAAGGCCGCGTCCTGGACGAGCGAGAGGTCGTGCGCCCACGGCTGCGGCGTCGTTCGCTGTGCGACGTCGAGGCACCACGCGGCAGCGCCCGAGTACTCGTCGCTGAGGGCGGCCAGGTCGAACGCGTGGCCCATCCGCCGCCGCAGCTCGTCGGCGATCTCGGTGACGACGCCGTTCAGGATGGCGCGGCGGGCGGCGGTCGTCTCGAGCTCCGCGAGGCGCCGCTCCCCCGCCTCCCACTCCTGCATGGCGACCTCGACCGCGGGGTTCATCCGCAGCAGCACCGGCCCTCGGGGAACAGCGGCTCGGCCTCGGCGAGGATGCGCATCCCGAGCGCGTACCCCGGTTCGGCCAGCGCAAACGCGGCGTGGGCGTGGAGACACTTGACGGCGCCGTCACGCGTCACACCGGCGATCCCCAGCCGAAGGCTGGCGCCGCCGTCGGCCATCTCGGCCGCCGGCCGGCGCAGCGCGCGCTGGCGATCCGACGCCGCCAGGTACGAGGCGCGCAGAGCCGCGTCCCGAAGAAGCAGCTGCTCGTAGCGATCCACGCCGCCCTCGGCTTCGAGCCGGTCGATCCGCGACACGGCGTGCGGGCAGGTCAGGTAGTACGTCGTGGGGAACGGCTCGCCGCCCGCGAGGTACGCGTCCTGCTCGACCACCGCGGGCCGGCCGTATGGACAGCGCACCGCCACGCTCGCCGAGCCACGGGGCGGGCGCCCGAGCTGGGCCTCGATCGTGGCCGCATCCTCCATGGCATCAGGTTACTCGCAGCCGCTGCCGCCGACGCCCTGGACGACGATCGGCGTCTCGCCGGGGAACACCCATCCGCAGCGGCGGGCGTACCAGACGATCGTCGCCCGGGTGTGCAGCGAGCGCTCGAGGCGCACGAGCCGGCCGTGCTCGCGCTCGAGCGCGGCGACCTGCGCGCGCTGGGCGCCAAGGTCGCGGCGCACCTGGAGGTACTTCTGCACCGGCCCGACATAGAGCGCCGCGATCACGGCCAGCACGCCGACCGCCACCAACCGGCCGACGGAGAATTTGCGCGCGACGGTGCTGCGGCTTCGGACCGACCCCACGCCACCCGGTTCGACGCCGCCCGGCCGAGTCCTACTCGACGACGCGCACGAGAACGTGGTCGGACGTCCCCGGCTGGTTCAACAGCGTCCCGCCGGTCAGCACCACCCGCTCGCCGGGGCCGGCCAGGCCGCTCTGGCGGATCACCGCAAGCGTCCGCGCCCACAGCTCCTCGATCGAGCCGGCGCCCTCGATCGCCACCGGCACCACCGCCCAGTCGAGCGCGAGCTGCTGGAGCACCGCCTGATCGGGGCTCGCGGCCACGATCGGCCGGGGCGGTCGGAACTTCGAGACGTGACGCGGCGTCGAGCCGGACTGCGTGGGGCACCCGATGACCTTGGCGCCGAGCTCCTCGGCGATGTCGCAAGCCGCATGGGCCAGGATCGCGCTCGTCTCGCCCTCCATCTGGCGGCGCCGGTCCTGGTAGGCGAGCGACGGCTCCACGGCCCGCACGATCCGGTGCATCGTGGCGACGGCCTCGAGCGGATAGGCGCCGGCGGCGGTCTCTCCCGACAGCATGACGGCCGAGGTGCCGTCGAGCACCGCGTTTGCGACGTCCGACGCCTCCGCCCGCGTCGGCTCGGGCTGGTGGATCATCGACTCCAGCATCTGCGTCGCCGTGATCACCGTGCGGCCGGCGTCACGGGCGGTCCGAATGATGAGCTTCTGCACCAGCGGCACCTCCGCCGCGCCGATCTCGACCCCGAGGTCGCCGCGGGCGACCATGACGCCGTCGGCCGCCTCCACGATCTCGTCGAGATGCTCGAGCGCCTCGCCCTTCTCGATCTTGGCGATGACGCGGGCCCGCGACCCCGCGGCGTCGATCCGATCGCGCAGGCCGGCGACGTCCTCGGCCGTGCGGACGAAGGACAGCGCGACGTAGTCGACGCCGTGCGCGAGGGCGAACGCCAGGTCGGCGGTGTCCTTCTCTGTCATCGAGGGGATCGGGAGCTGGATGCCCGGGAGGTTCATCCCCTTCCCGGCCGTGACCAGACCGCCGACCTCGACGCGGGTCTCGACCTGCGTCGCGCGGACGTCCGTCACCCGCGTCCGCACCGCCCCGTCGGCGATGAGGATCTCCTGCCCCCGAGCGGCGACTTCCGCGAGGCCGTCGAACGTCACACCCACCTCGCCCTGTCCCGCCCCGTCGCCCGAGGCGAACACGAGCGTATCGCCGGCGATGACGGTGCGCGGCTCGACGTTCGCCGCGATGCGCAGCTTCGGCCCCTGCAGGTCGGCCATCACCGCCAGCGGCCGTCCGATCAGCTCCTGCGCGCGTCGGACGCCCTGGATCGAGGCCAGGTGCGACGCGTGGTCTCCGTGGGAGAAGTTGAGCCGGGCTGCGTCCATCCCCGACCACGCCAGCCGCTCCACCATGTCGCGGCTCGCCGTCACCGGGCCGATCGTGCAGACGATCTTGGTGCGCCGCGGCGCGGGCTCGCTCACCGCGCCGCCCGGGCTCCGGGGCTCGCAAACGCGTCCCGGCCCGGGTAGCGGGCGGCATCTCCCAGCTCCTCCTCGATGCGCAGGAGCTGGTTGTACTTG
Source organism: uncultured Actinomycetes bacterium (assembly GCA_963709425.1). GTDB lineage: Bacteria > Actinomycetota > Thermoleophilia > Gaiellales > JAICJC01 > JAICJC01. The sequence goes on from CAVPWG010000005.1 coordinate 113,225, forward strand.
GCGACTCGATCGGTGCGCGACGGCGCGCCCGTCTTGATCTGCCCGCAGTTGGTGGCGACGGCGAGGTCGGCGATCGTGGTGTCCTCGGTCTCCCCGGAGCGGTGCGACATCACGGCCGCGTAGCCGCTGTCGTGGGCCAGGCGCATGGTGTCGAGCGTCTCGGACAGGCTCCCGATCTGGTTCACCTTGACCAGGATCGCGTTGCCGACGCCGCCGGCGATGCCGCGCTTCAGGCGCTCCGGGTTCGTCACGAAGATGTCGTCGCCCACGAGCTGCACGTTGCCGCCGATGCGCTCGGTCAGGAGGCGCCAGCCGTCCCAGTCGTCCTCTGCAAGACCGTCCTCGATCGAGACGATCGGGTAGCGGTCGGCCAGGTCGGAGAGGTAGTCGACCATCTCCGCCGACGACAGCGTGCGGCCCTCGCCGTCCAGGTGGTAGGCGTCGTCGCGGTAGTACTCGGTCGACGCCGGGTCGAGCGCGATCGCGACGGCCTCACGGTGGCCGGCGGCCTCGGCGGCATCGAGGATCGCCTCGATCGCCTCCCCGGCCGAGCCGAGGTCGGGTGCGAAGCCGCCCTCGTCGCCGACGGCGGTCGCCAGGCCCCGCCCGTGGAGGAGCGACTTCAGGGCGTGGAAGGTCTCGGCTCCCATCCGGAGCGCCTCGGCGAACGTCTCGGCGCCGACCGGGACGACCATGAACTCCTGGAGGTCGATCGAGTTCTGGGCGTGGACGCCGCCGTTGATGACGTTCATCATCGGCACCGGGAGCACGTGGGCATCGGCGCCGCCGACGTAGCGGTAGAGCGGGAGTCCGGCCTCCACGGCGGCTGCGCGGGCCACCGCGAGCGACGCGCCGAGGATCGCGTTCGCGCCCAGATTCCCCTTGTTGGCCGAGCCGTCGAGCTCGACGAGGGTCGCGTCCACGCCGCGCTGGTCGGCCGCGTCCATGCCGGCGAGCGCGCCGGCGATGGTGGTGTTCACGTGGCCGACGGCCGAGAGCGCGCCCTTGCCGCCGAAGCGCGAGCCGTCGCCGTCACGCAGCTCCACGGCCTCGTGCGCGCCGGTGGACGCGCCCGACGGCACCGCGGCGCGGCCGCGCGCTCCGGACGCGAGCACGACCTCGACCTCGACCGTGGGGTTGCCACGGGAATCGAGGATCTCGCGGCCATGAAGCGATTCGATCGCGCTCACCGGACCGGATGATATCGGCGACCTCCGGCGCTGAAGGCGGAACGCGGCCGCCGCTACGAGTCCGGCGTGCAGGCCTCGCCGTCGGGCTCGCTGCCGTCAAGCCGGCCGAGGAGCTCGGACAGCATCGCCAGCTCCTCGTCGCTGTATCGCTCGGCAAACTTCGCTCGGATCCCGGCCACGTGGACGTCAGCCGCCGAACGCAGCTTGTCGTGGCCGGCCCCGGTCAGGACGGCGTACGTAACGCGCGCGTCGCTGGGGCAGGCCGCCTTGTCGACGTAGCCCGACGCCTGGAGCCCGTCGAGGAGGCGGGTGATGCCCGACGCCGTGAGCAGCACCTGCTCGGCGAGGTCGACCCGGCGCATCTGCCGGTCGGGGGCGCGCGAAAGGCGAAGCAGCACTTCGTAGTCGTTCAGCGTCAGACCGTGGTCGGCGACGAGATCGGCGTTGAGCGCGCGCGTGAGCGCGGCGTGGCCGCGGAGCAGCCCCACCCACGCCGACAGTGCTTGATCGCTCAATACTTGACTACTCAATCTTCACCTGCTAGGATAGTTGATAGCTCAAGTATATCGCATCGGGAGGAGCAGCACAATGAGCACACTCGAGACACAGCACGTCGCGATCCCCACCGGGACTTGGAAGATCGACCCCAGTCATTCACGGGTCGAGTTCTCGATCCGGCACCTGGGCATCGCATCCATCCACGGCAGCTTCGCAGACTTCGACGGGGTCATCGACGGCGGCGGGCAGCCGCGCATCTCCGGCGCGATCCGTGTCGCGAGCGTCGATACCCGCGACGAGGCCCGCGACGGGCACCTCCAGTCGCCTGACTTCTTCGACGCCGAGCGCCACCCCGAGATCACGTTCACGTCGACGCGGCTCGAGCACGGCAAGGTCGTGGGCGATCTGACGATCCGGGGCATCACCCACGAGGTCGAGCTGGTCGCGCAGATCACCGGCGCAGGCACCGATCCGTGGGGCAACGAGCGGCTCGGGCTCGAGCTCGACGGCGAGATCGACCGCCACGAGTTCGGCGTCAGCTGGAACACCCCGCTTCCGACGGGCGGCCTCCTGCTCGGAGACACCGTTCGCCTGACGGCCGGCTTCTCGGCCGTGAAGGAGGCCTGACATGCGCGTTCTCGCGCTCTCGGGCAGCCTGCGGCGCGACTCGCTCAACACCCGGCTCCTGCGCGCGGCGCAGGAGCTGGGCGGGCCGGGCGTCGAGTTCATCTCCTACGAGAGCCTGGCGACGATCCCGCCCTTCAATCAGGAGCTGGAGCATCGCCAGCCGGCCGAGGTGCACGAGCTGCGCCAGCGGATCGAGGCCGCCGACGCCGTCCTGATCGCCACGCCCGAGTACAACGGCTCGATCCCGGGCCAGCTGAAGAACGCCCTGGACTGGGTCTCGCGGCCGCGTGCCGACAGCCCCTTCCGCGGCAAGCCGACCGCGGTCATCGGAGCCAGCACGTCGACGTACGGCGCGATGTGGGCCCAGGCCGAGCTTCGCAAGGTGCTCGGGCTGATGGGCGCGCGCGTCGTCGAGTCCGGGCTCGCCATCCCGCACGCAGAGGAGCACCTGGACGAGGAGGGGCATCTGCTCGATCCCGAGATGCGGGAACGGCTGGCCGACGTGGTCGCGGAGCTCGCCGGCGCGGTCGTCGTGACATCTGTTGCAGCCTGACTGAGCTTTTCGTCCTCCTGGGCGTCGTACCGGGCGTCTCGACGTCCACGTCTTGAACGGTGCCCGCTCGCCCGCGCTCTACGGCCTGTGCAGAGCCTCCTTCGCGCGCCGGTACCAGGCGTCCTGCGTGTCGAGGTCGAGCTCGGCCCATGCCTCCCCTGCCTCCGCCGCCAGTCGCTCGGCCTCCTCGACCCGCGTGCGGAAGCGCCCGGCGGCCCCTCGCAGCGCCAGCTCGGGATCGACGTTGGCGAGCCGCGCCACGTTGACCGCGGCGAAGAGCAGGTCGCCGGTCTCGTCGACGACGCTGCCGTCCGGCTCGTGCTCGGCACGGGGCGCCGGTGCGTCGTCGAGCGCGGAGCGAAGCTCGGCGAGCTCAGACTCGAGCTGCGGCCAGGCGCCCTCCCACGTCGGCCAGTCGAACCCGACCGCGGAGGCACGCCGCTGCACCTTGCGGGCGTGAAGCAGCGCGGGCAGCACGCCCGGGACGTCGTGGAAGATCCCCGCTCGGCCCTCGTCCTCACGCTTGATCTGCTCCCAATTTCGCCGCACCGCCCCGGCGGTCTCCGCCTCGCGCTCGCCGAAGACGTGGGGGTGGCGCCGGACGAGCTTCTCGGTGATCCCGGCCGTCACCTCGGCCAGATCGCCCGTGCCGTCCTCGCGGCAGAGGAGGGCGAGGAAGAACGCCTGAAAGAGGAGGTCACCGAGCTCGTCGACGAGCTTGGCCGCGTCGCGCTCGCCGACGGCCTCCGCCACCTCGTACGCCTCCTCGACCGTGTGCGGCACGATTGTCGCAGCCGTCTGCTCGCGGTCCCAGGGGCAATCGACCCGCAACCGCTCGGTCAGGTGCTGGAGCCCGACCATGCTGTCGGCCAGGAGCAGGTCGCGCAGGGCGTCGCCGCCGGGCACGACCTCGTCCCAGTCCCGCTCGACAAGGAGCCGGCGGAAGCGCTCGCCGGATGCCGCAGCGACCGGAGCATCGGGTTCGATGGCGACGCCGTGCCGGCCCAGCCAGCCCGCGAGCGGCTCGTCGTCGGGCACGGCGACGGGACCAGCCGCCTCCAGGGCTCGCCACGCCGCGAGCGGCACGAGGTCGGGATCGCCGGGGCCGAGGGCGACCAGGGTGGCCATGCCGGGAACCCTACGTGGTGGGGGGTGCCGCGGTCGTCGGAGGCGGCGTGTAGCCCGTGGCGTACGTGGTCGCCTTCTTCTGGCCGGCCTCGAGCTTCCGGAGGATGCTCGTCACGTGTGCCTGCTTGCGGGTCGAGAGGAGCTGCGTGCGGATCTGGGCCTGTACCGAGTCGAACGACTGCTGGGTGCCGGCCTTCACCACGTCGGCCGTCGGCCGGATCAGGAAGTAGCAGTCGGGCTGGCACTTGCCGCCCAGGCTCGACGTCGCGTAGGCCTTGTCGACCTTGACGAGCGGCGAGAGCTCGTTCGTCGGCAGCGTGAACGCCGACTGCTCGAACGCCTTGTCGATCTGGCCCTTCTGGGCCGTGAAGGGCTCATGGTTCGCGCTGGTGTCGATGGTCCCCGCCGACACGTCAGCGAAGCCCGCCCCGCCGGCGAGCTTCTTGAGCGCCGCCTCGGCCGACGCCTTGTCGGGGAAGAGCGCGTAGTCGACGACCCGCGATTCGGCCGTCGTCTTGTACGCCGCCTTGTTCTGGTCGTAGTAGTCCTGGACGTCCTGGTCGGTGACCTTCACCTGGTTGGTCAGCTTGTCGGTGATCTTCGTCTCGAGCACCGATGTCTGAAACTCGTAGTGCAGGTCGGCATCGGTCAGGCCGTAGCGGTCGACGTCGGCCTGGAACTTCGACTCGCTGCCGCCGTAGTACTGCGCGACCGAGCTCGTGATCGCCTTTTCGACGTCGGCCGGGGTGGCGCTCACGTCAAGTGCGGACGCGATGTTTCGCACCTCGGCGCCCTGCACCAGGTGCTGGAGCGTGGGCTGGACGATGGTGGACGTGTAGGCGGTGGTGCCGACCTTGGGCGGCGTCTGCTTCGCGAGCTGCATGGCCTTCACCCGAAGCGTGATCGCATGGTCGAGCTGCGACTTCGTGATGTGGGTCGGCCCGACGACGGCGACGTCGCCGTCGGCGAGCTGGGCCGACGAGGCCGAGCTCGCGCCCCCGCCTCCGCAGGCGGCGGAAAAGGCCGTCAGAACGGCCAGGAGGAATATGCAAAGGGCACGGCCCATCAACCAATTAAGCCGCAACTACGCGGCGGATTTCGAGTATAGCATCGAGGGTTTCCAGCACCTGTGAGGCGCCCAATACAGGTCTCATGACCTCTCGCCGAGCGACCGTGTAGAGCGCATTCGGCGCGGCCCGCTTCAGCTCGGCGACGTGCGCCGAGGTGAGCGTGAGCGGCGCCACGGCCATCCGGCCGCCGCGCAGCGTCAGGGTCTCGGCGCCGAGCTCGCCCGCCGCCAGCCGCGCCTCCTGGAGCAGGAGTAGGTTCGCGACGGGCTCCGGCACCGGACCGAAGCGGTCGGCCAGCTCCGCGTCGAGCTCGCGCAGGTCGGCGCGCTCGGCGGCCAGCGCGATCCGGCGGTGCAGGTCGATCTTCACCGCCTCGAGCGGCACGTAGTCGGCGGGCACGTATGCGTCCACCGCGGCGTCGAGCCGTACCGGCCGGGCCGTCTCGGGCGGCCGGCCCTGGAGCTCGGCCACAGCCTCGGCCAAGAGCTCGCAGTAGAGCTCGAAGCCGACCGCCGCGACGTGGCCCGACTGCTCGTCGCCCAGGAGGTTCCCCGCTCCGCGCAGCTCGAGATCGCGCATCGCGATCCGGTAGCCCGATCCGAGCTCGGTGTAGTCGGCGAGCGTCGAGAGCCGGTGGCGGGCCTCCTCGGAGAGCTCGCGCCGATCCGGATAGAACAGATAGGCGTGGGCGTGGGCGTCTGACCGGCCCACCCGACCCCTGATCTGGTAGAGCTGCGCCAGCCCGAGCGTGTCGGCCCGCTCGACGACGAGCGTGTTCGCCTGGGGGATGTCGAGGCCCGACTCGATGATCGTGGTCGACACGAGCACGTCGAAGTCGCCGTGCAGGAACTTCATCATGACGTCCTCGAGGCGGCGCTCGGGCATCTGGCCGTGGGCGACGCCGACGCGCAGCTCGGGCGCCCACTGGCGGACGCGCTCGGCGGCCTCGTCGATCGTCTCGACCCGGTTGTGGAGGTAGAACGCCTGGCCCTCGCGGCCAGCCTCGCGCCGCAGCGCCGCGGCGATCAGCTCCTCGTCGAACTCGCCGACATGGGTCTTGATCGGGTGGCGGCCGCGCGGCGGCGTCGTGATGACCGTGATGTCGCGCAGGCCCGACAGCGACATGTGGAGCGTCCGCGGGATGGGCGTCGCCGACATCGCGAGCACGTCGACCTCGAGCCGCAGCTGGCGCAGGAGCTCCTTCTGCGCAACGCCGAAGCGCTGCTCCTCGTCGACGATCACGAGGCCCAGGTTCTGCGGGACGACGTCGCGCGAGAGGACACGGTGCGTGCCGATCAGGACCTCGACCTTGCCGTCCTTGTACTCCTGGAGCACCCGCTTCACCTCGGCCGGCGGCCGGAACCGCGAGACCATCTCGACCCGGACCGGAAAGTCGCGGAACCGGTCCTTGAACGTCGCGGCGTGCTGCTGGGCGAGGATCGTCGTCGGGACCAGCATCAGCACCTGGCGGCCGGCCGACGCGGCCTTGAACGCGGCGCGTACCGCGACCTCGGTCTTGCCGAACCCGACGTCGCCGCACACGAGCCGATCCATCGGCCGGTCGGACTCCATGTCCTCCTTGACCACCTCGATGGCCGCCTCCTGGTCGTCGGTCTCCTCGAACGGGAACGACTCCTCGAGCCGGGCCATCCATTCGTCGTCGCTCGAGTGCGGCGGCTTCGTCGCCGACTGGCGGCGGGCGTAGAGGGCGATCAGCTCGCCCGCGAGCTCGCGCACCGCGATCCGGGCCCGCGACTTGAGCGTCTGCCACGCCTTCCCGCCCAGCTTCGCGAGCGCCGGCGCGCGGCCGTCGGAGCCGACGTAGCGGCTGACCTTCGCGAGCTGGTCGTGGGGCACGTAGAGACGGTCGTCGCCCCGGAACTCGAGGTAGAGGTAGTCGCGCACGACGCCGCCGACCTCCTTGGTGTCGAAGCGGACGAACCGCCCGACGCCGTGGTCCTCGTGGACGACGTAGTCGCCGGGGCGCAGGTCGGCGACCGTCGCGAGCGCCCGGCCGATGCGCGCCGGCCCACGCGCGCCGCGGCGCCGGAAGAGCTGCGCCGACGGCAGCACCGCAAGGCGCAGGCCGGGCGCGACGAACCCTCGCCGGAGCTGCCCGACGCAGAACGCCACGCCGGGCTCGTCGGGGCCCGCCGTCCCGGGGTCCGGGAGCGCCGCCTCGACTCGCCGCAGCGAGAGGTGCGTGCGGCGCGCCTCGCCGAGGTGCGGGAAGCACACGAGCACGCGGTAGCCCGCCCGCGTCAGGCTCCGCAGCTCGTTCTCGGCCTCGGCGACCCCGAAGGACGCCAGCGCCGGCGGCTGGGCGTCGAACGACGCGGGCTGGCCGAGCGGCATCTCCTCGAGCGCCGAGGCGTCGTCGATCAGCGCGCGCGCCTCCGGCGACCGCACATACCCGCGCGCGAGCATGGCGGGGTCGCGCAGCAGGTCGGCGGCCTCGGTGAAGGCCTCGTCGACCTCCGCTCCCAGGGCCTCGGGATTCCAGGCGACGATCGCCGCCGAGCGGGCGAGCTCGGGAAGCGGCGAGACGAGCCCCTCCGGAACCCGCACCTCGCCCTCGTCGACGCCCCACACACTCTTGGGGTCTGAGCCCGTCTTTGCAGCCTCGGCGGCGGGATGGACGACCACGTGGTCGAGGTCGCGCAGCGAGCGCTGGGTGAATGCCGAGAACGCCGACAGGCGCTCCAGGCTGTCGCCGAAGAACTCGGCACGCACCGGCTCGCGGCCCGTCGAGGGGAAGATGTCGACAAGGCCGCCGCGGACCGAGAACTGGCCGCGCTCCTCGACGGTGCCGGCGCGCTCGTAGCCCGCCTCGGCCAGCGCGTGGGTGAGCTCGTCGAACGGCCGCTCCTCCCCCAGGCGAAGCTCGACCGGCCGCGGCCGCGACTCCGGCGGAGGAAGCCGCTCGACGAGCGCGTCCGCCGACACGGCCACGAGGCCGCCGACGGCGAGCGTGTGAAGCGCCCGCGATCGCTCGCCGACGAGGTGGGGGGCCGGCTCGAGGCCGGAGCCGTGCGCGGCGCCGCGCGACGGCATGAAGGCCACGGGCTGGCCGGGCAGGAACGCGGCGGCCGACTCGCACAGGGCGCGGGCGGCGTCGTCGTCATCGACGAGCACGGCGAGGCCGCGCGGCTCGAGCCCCGCCCGTGCCGTCCACATGGCCGTGACGAGCGCGCCCAGGATCGGCTCGGAGACCCGCGCCCGGGTGGCGCCCGACGCCGCGCGGCGGGCGAACGCGGCGAAGTCGGCGTCGTCCAGGAGATACGGCAGGGCAAGCTCCGCCCCTGCCAGAGGCGCGTCGGGCCGTTGCCTGATCCCTTCCACCACCGCCGTCGTGAATGGTAGGCTCCGGCCGGTCGTCCCGACGGAGGTTCGTCTCGTGCGCCGTCTGATCGCAGCCGTCTACGCCCTGGCTCTCACGCTTGCCCTGCCGGCGGCGGCGTTCGCGGCCGACAGCACCGACACCGGAAAGCCCACCGGGCATGACTGGACGCTCACGTCGATCTTCGTGGTCGCCCTCTCGATCCCCGTGATTCTCAGCTTCCTCACGCTGATCGACATCGCCCGTGGCGAGCACACCCAGCCTCACGACCACTGACGCCGCGCTCGCCGAGCTCGGCGAGCTCCTCCGGATCGAGTCGGTGTCGAGCGACGGCGCGCACCCGGCCGAGCTGCGCCGGGCGGCCGAGTGGATCGCCGAGCTGATCGGCGGCGGCGAGATCACCGAGGCGCACGGCAATCCCGTCGTGGACGGCACGATCGCGTCGTCCCGGGCCGGCGCGCCGACCATCATCGTCTACGGCCACTACGACGTTCAGGCGCCCGGGCCGCTGGATCTCTGGACGAGCCCGCCGTTCGAGCCCGAGGTGCGTGACGGCCATCTCTACGCCCGCGGGGCATGCGACGACAAGGGGAACTTCTACGCGCTCCTCCGCGCGGCGCTCGACCTCGCGGCGGCGGGCGAGCTCGGGGTGAACGTGCGCGTGCTCGCCGACGGCGAGGAGGAGATCGGCGGCCACTCGGTCTTGCACCACCTCGCCGCCGACGTGCAGGGCGACTTCACCGCCGCCGTCATCTTCGACGGCAGCATGCTCGATGCCGACCTGCCGGCGATCACGACCGGCCTGCGCGGCCTCGCAGGGGCGCAGGTGCGGCTGACGACGGGAACGCGCGAGCTTCACTCGGGGCTCTACGGGGGCGTCGCCGCGAACCCGGTCCACGATCTGCACCGGCTGCTCGCCGCCGTGATTGACCTGCCCAAGGGTTTCTCGGAGGGCATCGCACCCGTCGCCCCGTCGGAGCGTGACGGCTGGTCGACGCTCGCGCCGGGCGCCGAGGAGCTCAGGCGCGGCGGGGTCACGCCCTCCGATCCGGCCGCCGGCGACGAGTTCTACGAGCGCACCTGGGCCGGGCCGTCGATCACCGTGCACTCGGTGGCATCGGGCGACCCGACGCTGCACAAGACGTCGATCCAGACCGACGCCCGGGCCTCGCTCTCGGTGCGGCTCGCTCCGGGCCAGGACGCCGTCGCGATGTCGGCGCTCCTCGAGAAGACGCTCCGCGACGCCTGTCCGGCGCACGCCAAGCTCGAGCTCGAGATGTGGCCGCCGGGCGAGCCAGGCTTCATGGACCCGTCCGACCCCGCCCTCCAGGTCGGGTTCGACGCCATCGAGCGCGCCACGGGCGTGCGCCCGCTGGCCGTCCGAAGCGGCGGCTCGATCCCCGTGGCCGCGGCGTTCACCGCCCGCGGCATCCCCACGGTGCTCTCCGGCTTCGGGATCGACGCCGACAACATCCACAGCCCGGACGAGCGCCTCGAGGTGCGGCGGTTCGAGTGGGCGCTGCGGTCTGCCCGCGAGATCTACCTGGGTCTTGCCGCCCTGTGACGAAACTGGACCGTTGGGGGGTTTACTCCGTCCCGCGGTCCGGTTAGGCTAGGCGCCGTGCCAATCCTTCACCGGGGAATGAGCGAGCATCAGGTGCGGGCGCACCTGTACGACCCGCCGGAGGCAGTGCGCCGGCTCGATTCGAAGCTGGCGTGCCTGCGCATGCAATCCGGCGCTCACATGTCGGGCGAGTCGTTGCGGCGGGCGTTCGAGTCCCGGCTCGACAAGCGCGTGCCCGACGACGTCCCCGCCCCGGCCCAGAACGGCAAGGGCCCGCGCATCCGCCTGATCGCCTGACCTACAGGCGGTTGCCCGGTCGCGGCCGGCGCGACGCCGCCACGCACAGCACCGGCAGGAACGCACCCAGCAGCACCACCGGTGTCGTCACCACCCGCCGGGCCGAGTGCTGCAGGTAGTAGTGCAGGCTCGGCCGACCCACCCAGTAGGCCCAGACGACGCTCACGAGCACGAGGCACGCGACCGCGGCGACGAACACGGCCGTCCGCCGCTCACCGCCGCGGGCGGCGAGCACGACCGCGACCGCGGCCGCCGGGACGATGACGAGCCACGCCCCCGGCTGGAGCGCATGCCACACGAGCGACCCGGCCCCGGTCGGTATCCGCCCGAGCCGGCCGGCGAGATAGCCCGGGTCGACCACCTTGGAGTACGGGATCTCGCCGTTCGACGTGTCGACCCCGTTCGCGTGGAGCCAGAGCTGCCACGGCACGGCGGTCGCCAGCGCGGCAGCGCCCGCCCCGGCGGCGGCGAGCCGCCGTCCGCGCCCGGCGGCGAGGATCATCACCAGGACGAGGGCCGCCACGAACGGCGTTCCCTCGCGTTTGGTCGCGAGCACGGCGGCTGCGAACAGCGCCGAGAGCACGAGCATCTCGCGGCGTCCCTCGACGATCCAGCGCCAGCCGCACACCGCCGCCATCGCGAAGAAGACGGCGAGCGGCGCGTCGGCGAGCCCGGCGCTCGCCTGGTCGACGAGCGACGGCGCCACGCCGATCAGAAGCACCGACGCCCACGCCACAACCACCGGCACCCGGTCGGCGAGGAGCCGCGGCAGCGAGACCAGGAGCGCGGCCATGAGCAGCGCCGCCTGGAGGTGGATCATCTGGGTGTCGATCGCCCCCATGAACCGGAAGCCAATCGCCTCGAGCGCGGGGAGCAGGAGCGGGTAGTCGAGGTGCAGGTGGCGGTAGGGCACGCCTGCGAACACGCCCGGATCGAGCCCACCGAGGACCGTGATCGCTTTGGCCTTCATCGTCCACATCGCCCACGCGTCCCACTCGGCGAGGGGCCGGTAGGCGGCGTCGACCAGGAGCAGGACGACGATCAGCCCCACGGCGACCTGGAGCGCGATGACCACCCGGGCCGGAGGGCGGGGAGGCGCCGCCGGAAGCGTGAGGCCCGCCCGCCGGACGGGCACGAAGCCGACCGCCGCCAGCGCCGCACAGCCGACGACGACCTGCCATGGCGCCAGCTCGAGGCCGGCGATGAGCGCCCAGGTCGCGGCGATGCCCGAGGCGGCCACGCCGACGAGATAGACCGGTGCCAGGGCACCGGGCAGGTCGCGCGGCGTCCGCCACAGCCCGAGCGCCCGGCCAATCCCGGCTCCGGCGCCGAGAAAGCAGAGATTGGCGATCGCGAGGCCCAGGAGATGGGTGGTCATGACGACCGGTGCACCACCCACACACCAGGGGCGAGCTCGGTCGCGCCCGCCGGCGCGGCCCCACCCGGGTGCCTGTCCCAGACGATCCGCCAGTCGGCCCCCGTGCCGGGGCCGACCGCGACCCGTGGCAGAAGCGACGTATACGCCCAGAACGACACCCGGCTCGCATATGCGTCGAGCTGGTACGTATCGCGCTCGGGGATCGTGGCGCGGAGGCGCTTGATCGCATGCACCAGCCCCTTGGAGTGGATCGCCCCGGCGTTCTCGACCGCAGCCTGCGTCAGCCTGGCGTCATGCCGCGTCCGCGCCGCCAGATCGATCGCCGCGACCGGCAGCCAGGCGAGCGCGACGAAGGCGATGGCCGTCCCGAGCACCTGCATCACCCGGCCCGCACTCTCGCGCTCCAGCTGCTTCCAGACGCCGTAGGAGACTGCGATGCCGATCGGCTGCCAGGCAACCACGGCGAGCAGTCGGAGCGTCACTCGGCGATGATACTCGACCCCGTGCGGGCGTCAGTGAGTGTGGTTGCAGGAGTCGCCGGGCGGCGCCAGCGCCTTCTGCTTCTGGTTCGAGACGGCGTCCGCAGCCGGGTCGTAGGGACCGGGCTCGGGCACCTTCACCCGCACGATCGGCGTGACGCCAGGGCCCATGATCGTTCCCCGGTACATCCTGCCCATGCCGGGCGTGGTGTGGCCGAACCGGTAGGTGCCGACGCAGAAGTTGCCGGCCGGCCGGTGCATCAGGAACGCCTGGAGCCGCCACCATCCGCTGCCCCACCTCGAGTCCAGGGTGTCGACGTACAGGTTGCGGCCGAACGCGTCGGTCGGGTTGCCCACGCGCGTCGCGCCGAACCCGTGGACGGGGACACCCAGGTAGGTGAACTGGCCCCAGAGGTGGTCGAAGTTCCCGTTGTAGATCCAGTCCGTGTGGAGCTTCAGGACGGGCAGCGCGGTGTTCCAGTGCGACAGGTGCAGCTCGAGGAAGGCGTTTCGGTAGTCCTTCTTGTGGAGGCCGCCGTGCGGGACGATGCGCTTCCAGGCCTGAAGCGCCCAGAACGACCCGTTGGGGAGCCGGCAGCCGGCGACGTAGAGCGGAAGCGGGTCCTCGCCCGCCGCATCGGCCAGCTTCTGGGCGGTCGGGAAGTGGACACAGGCGTTCTTCATCGTCTTCCAGTACGCCCGTCCGAACGTGCCGTATCCGCCGGAGTAGTCGAGCTTGAAGTGGCGCTGCTTTCGGCCGCGGGTCGGGGCGATCGCGTTCTTGGCGCCCCAGGCCAGCACGTGGTGGCGGCGCCCGTTCGCAGAGGTGTACTCCACGACCGCAACCCCGCTTCGGTCGACGCGCAGGCGAACGTGGCTCGCGTTGTGCGTGATCGCCTTCGAGGCGAGCGCGGGCGCGGGGAGCACCGCGAACGCCGCGATTCCCACCAGGACCGCTGTGAGGAGACCCGAAGCCCGACGACTCATGGTGACCTTATCGGCCGCCCGGGCCGCGGGGTTTACCCCTTCCGGGCTCGTCCGGGCGCGACCCGGATCCGCGACAGCGTCCAGAGCGCCAGCACCCCGTCCCGCCACGTCAGCTTCTTGCCCTCGACCCGGCCGCGGGCGGCGTAGGAGATCGGCACCTCGTAGATGCGGTGTCCCGACTTCAGGAGCTTCGCCGTGATCTCCGGCTCGATGTCGAAGCGGTCGGATTGGAGGTCGAGCGACCGCCACACCGACAGCGGCATCAGCTTGTAGCACGTCTCCATGTCCGACAGATAACTGTTGAAGAGGACGTTGGTCCACAGAGTCACCAGCTTGTTCCCCATGACGAACCAGAACGAGTACGCCGAGTGCGCAGCGAAGCTCCGACTGCCGTACACGACCTCGGCCCGTCCCCGCTCGATCGGTGCCAGAAGGAGGGGGAATTCCGCCGGATCGTACTCCAGATCGGCATCCTGTACCAGGGCGACGTCGCCAGTGGCCGCCGCGATCGCCGTCCGGAGGGCCGCGCCCTTGCCGCGATTTCCGTCATGGCGGATGACCTGTGCAGGCACTTTGAAGTCGCGCTTGCCGAGGATCTCGGCCGTCCCGTCGGTCGATCCGTCGTCCACGATCACGAGCTCCGACACCTCGGGTCGCTCCTCGACGGCGTCCAGCAGCCGGTCGAGCGTCTGCGCCTCGTTGAAGACCGGGATCAGCACCGAGAGGTCAGGCATGGCGCCGCTCCATGCTCAGCCTGACGGCGAGTGGCACGCCGACCAGTGTCGTCGGGACGAACCACGCCGCCTGGAGTACGAGCGAGAACGCGAACGCCTGGCTCGCGCCCACGCCGAAGAGCCCGAGCCCGCTGACGCACAGCCACTGGTAGGTGCCGACGAAGCCGGGCGAGGACGGCACCGCCGTGCCGAGGTTCACGAGGCCGGTCATGAATGCCGCCTGCCACAGGGCAAGGTCGATCCCCAGCGCGTCCGCCACGAACCACAGGCCGACGGCCCACACGATCCAGGCCGCCACCGACATCGCGATCGCGACGGCGAGGTCGCCCCGCCCGACGACCGCCGCCGTCGCGCGGATCAGCGAGGAGAGCTGCCGCCCCGGCCACGACAGCCGCACCGACAGCGGAAGCGTCCGCCCGTCGCGCGCCCGGTGGGCGACGTACACCTTGGTCGCAATCAGGCCCGCCGCGATGATCGCGGTCACGATGACGGATGCGACGAAGACCCGGTCGATCCACGTGCGCCGCGGCGTGAACGGATAGGTGACGATCAGGAACGCGAGGAGGACGAAGACGTCGCAGGCCCGGTCGACCACGACCGTCGCGAGCGTGCGCGCCCGCGGCGTGCCGGTCTTGAGGCTGAGCCAGTGGGCCCGAAGCAGGTCGCCGACCCGGGCGGGGAGCACGTTGTTCGCGCCGACGCCGGCGACGACGAGGCTCACGAACGTCTTTCGAGACGCGCGCGCCTGGCGCCGGGCGATCCACCGCCACCGCAGGCCCTGGATCACGTAGACGCCGGCCAGCGCGACGACGGCGACGGCGAGCGGGCCGACGCGCGCCTCCCGAAGCGCCGTCCGGACGTCGTCCCAGGCGACGCCGCGCGTGGCGACGTAGAGCAGGACGAGGCTGACCGGAACGCCGATCGCAAGCCCGAGCGCCATGCTCCTGGCCGAGACCCCCGCCCGGTCCTCGGCAGCCACGCCGGGCGCCGTCCCGGGGTCGGTCTCTGTCAGCATCCGGCGGATGTTAACGACCTGCTCCTCAGCAGGTCGCGACGTCTCTAGGCTCGCGGGGGCGCCGCGGGACCGGCGCCGTTGAACTGGCGCATCGCAGCGTCGACGCCGTCGCGCGCGACGGCAAGCGCGCACGCCGCCCCGCGCTCGACGAGCGCCTCGACATCCGTGCCGGGATCGAACGGCTGGAGCAGCCAGTCGGCCACCGGACGCCGCTCGCCGCGGCCGGGCCTGCCGACGCCGATGCGGACGCGCGGGAACTGCTCTGTGCCGAGCGCCCCGCGCACGGAGCGCAGGCCGTTGTGGCCCGCCAGGCCGCCGCCCATCTTGGCACGGACGTCGCCCAGCTCGAGGTCGATCTCGTCGTGGACCACGAGGATGTCCGCGGGCTCGAGGCCGTAGAAGCGCGCCGCCGCCGCGACGGCCGACCCGGACAGGTTCATGAACGTCTGCGGCTCGAACAGCGCGAGCCGGGCGTGATCGGCGCGGGCCGTCGCGATCCGGCCCGAGAACTTCGAGCGCCACGAGCCGTCGAGCGACTCGGCCAGGCGGTCGGCCACCATGAATCCGAGGTTGTGCCGGGTGCGGGCGTACTCGGAGCCGGGATTCCCCAACCCGACGACGAGGAGATCGAGTGTCGGTGCCGGCCGGCGGCGCCGAAGCAGTCCCATTTCGGGCTACTCCGAGGATTCGTCGCCGGACGGCTCCTCGCCGCCGGCTTCCTCGCCGTCCTCGCCGGGCTCGGCGCCTTCGCCCTCCTCGCCCGCCTCGGCAGCCGCAGCCGCCTCGGCCTCGGCCTCCGCCTCGGCCTCGAGCTCGGCCTCGCTCTTGAGATCGTCCTCGGACACCGGCGCCGCGATGCTCGCGAGCACGGTGCTCTCGGGGTCGTCGGTGAACGTGACGCCGGGCGGTGCCTCGACGTCGGAGAGCCTGACCGACTGGCCGATCTCGAGCGTGCTCACGTCGACGCTGATGAAGTCGATGAGGTCGGCCGGAAGCGCCTCGACGTGCACCTCGTGGACGGGCTGGTTGAGCGCGCCGCCCATGTTCACGCCCTCGGCATGACCCTCGAGGTGCACCGGGATCACGGTCTGGATCTTCTGGTCGAGCCGGATCTCGTGCAGGTCGATGTGCACGACCCGGCCGCGAACGGGGTCGAGCTGGAGATCCTTGATCAGGACCGGACGGCCCTTGCCGTCGCCGTCGAGCGTGACGTCGAGGATCGTGTGCAGGCCGCCCGCCACCGCCTGGCGCAGGGCACGCGCGTTCACGGTAATGGCCTGCGTGTCGCTGGTGGCCGAGTAGATGACTCCGGGGATGTCGCCGGCGGCACGCAGCGCCTTGGCGTCCTTCGACCCCCGCCCGTCTCGTAGGCTGACCTTGAGCTTCACCCGATCCACAGAAAGGTTCCTTCTTCAAACGGGGTCAGAATTCGTTCTGACCTTCAAACGGGGTGAGACCTTGATCTGACCCCTGGTGGGCAGCCCCACACCGCGGAGCTAGAACAACTGGTTTCCGCCGTGGAACAGGCCCGAGACGGAATCGTCGTTGAAGACGTTCGAGATGGTATCAGCCAGGATCGGGGCCACCGACAGCACCTGGACATTGGCCGGCCGGCTCGTCGGGTCGATCGGGATCGTGTCGGTCACGACCACCTTCTCGAACACGCTCGCCTCGAGCCGCTCGAGCGCGCGCCCCGAGAACACCGGGTGCGTCGCGCAGGCGAAGACGCGTGTCGCGCCGTGGTCGAGCAGCGCCTGGCCGCCGGCGCAGAGCGTGCCCGCGGTGTCGATCATGTCGTCGAGCAGGATGCAGATCTTGCCGCCGACCCGGCCGATCACGTTGGTCGCCTCCGCCTCCTGGTGCTCGGGCCGCTCCTTGGTGATGAGGGCCAGGTCGGCGCCGAGCATCTCGGCGAACTTCTTGGCCAGCTTGACCCGGCCGGCGTCGGCCGAGACCACCACGACCTCGTCGTGCTCGATGTCGAGCAGCATCGTGAAGTGCTCGGCCAGGATCGGCACGGCGGTCATGTGGTCGACGGGCTTGTGGAAGAAGCCCTGCACCTGGCCGGCATGGAGGTCCATCGTCAACACCCGGTCGACCCCCGCCGCGGCCAGCATGTCGGCCACGAGGCGGGCGGTGATCGGCTCGCGCGGCATGCCCTTCTTGTCCTGGCGGCTGTACGGGTACCAGGGCATGACGGCCGTGATGCGCTTGGCGGACGCGAGCGCGGCGGCCTGCACCATGACCAGCAGCTCGACGAGCGCGTCGTTCGTGGGCGAGACGCACGACTGCACGATGAACACGTCGGCGCCCCGGATCGACTCCTCGTAGCGGACGTAGACCTCGCCGTTGGTGAACGTCTTCAGGGTGACGTCGCCGAGCTGGATGCCGAGCCGCTCGGCGATGGCCTGTCCGAGCGCCATGTTCGACCGGCCGGCGAAGAGCATGAGCCGCTTGTGCGGCGCCCGCTCCATCCACGTTGCGTGCTCGCCCTGGGTCACGGTCGACGCCGCCATGCCGGTCGCGGCGAAGAGCGGGATCGTCTCGAGGCTAGCTGCGGCTTCGCTTTCGTGTTCCATATCCCTCGATGTTCTGTTGACGGGAACGGGCGACGCCGAGGGCGTCCGGGGGGATGTCGTCGGTGATCACGGAGCCAGCTGCGGTCCACGCCCCATCTCCGATCGTCACGGGCGCGACGAAGACAGTGTCGCTCGACGCGCGGACATCACGCCCGATCGTGGTTCGCTGCTTCCGTTCACCATCGTAGTTGGCGGTGATGTTGCCCGCCCCGATGTTCGTGTCGGCGCCGACCTCCGCGTCGCCGATGTACGACAGGTGCGAGACCTTGGCACGCTCGCCGATCGACGCGTTCTTGATCTCGACGAACGTCCCCGCCCTCGCGCCCGCGCCGATATCGGCGCCCGGGCGCAGGTAGCAGAAGGGCCCCACGTCGGCACCGGCCCCGACGCGCGCGTCGACGGCGGTGACGTGCGGGCCGACGTCCGCCCCGGTCTCGATGCGCGTCTCCCCGCGGAGCACCGTGAAGGGATGGATGACCGCGTCCGGCTCGATCGCGACGGAGACATCGATCCACGTGGTCGCCGGGTCGACGATCGTGACCCCGGCGAGCATGTGGGCGCGGTTCGTGCGGTTGCGCAGGAGCGCCGCCGCGTCGGCCAGGTCGGCGCGGGTGTTGATCCCGAGCGCCGCGGTCGCGTCCGGATGCCGGTGGCCGACCACCGGGCGGCCACCAGCGACGAGCGCCCCGACGGCGTCGGTCAGATAGAGCTCGCCCTGGTCGTTCTTGGCATCGAGCCCCTCGAGCGCGGGCCACAGGTCCTCGGAGCGGAACACGTAGATGCCGGCGTTGACCTCGGTGATGGCCCGCTCGTCGTCGGAAGCGTCGCGCACCTCGACGATGCGCTCGACGCCGCCGCCGGCACCGCGGACGATGCGGCCGAAGTCGGTGCCGATGGCGTCGGTGCGGACGAATGTCAGCAGCGCGGCGGCCGCGCCGGCGTCGGCGCGCGCCGCCCGCAGCGCCTGGAGGCTCGCCGGGTCGGTCAGCGGATGGTCGGCGTAGAGCACGAGCACGTCGCCGTCAAAGCCGTCGAGGGCGGCCCGCGCCGCCCGGACAGCGTCACCGGTGCCGAGCGGGCGCGCTTGGGTGACCGGCTCGACGCCGTCGGGCAGCCGCTCGCGGATCGCATCGGCGTCGGGAGGCACAACGACGAGCATCCGGTCCGGGCCGGACTCGACGCAGGCGGCGACCGCCCAGTCGATCAGGGAGCGTCCAAGGATCTCGTGGAGCACCTTCGGCGTCGAGGAGCGCATGCGCGTTCCCTGACCGGCGGCGAGAAGAACACAGGCGAGTGGAGAGCCGTGAGTCATGCGGGGGGTGGGCGGTCGGTGTTGGGAGCTGGGGCGCCTGGATTCGAACCAGGGATCACGGGACCAAAACCCGTTGCCTTACCACTTGGCCACGCCCCATTGAGCGCGGTCGCGAGGGCGGGGCTCGAGTATATGTCAGTCGGGGCTCGGGTCGACTTCTGAAGCGACGCCGGGCGCGGGCGCGCTCGGCGGCCGCTCGAACCCTCCGCGAGCATAGACTCGCCTGATGCAAACGCGAACGCTGGGCAGCTCGGGGCCCGAGATCTCGGTGGTCGGCTACGGCGCCTGGCAGGCGGGCGGCGCCCACTGGGGCGGCCCCGCGCCCGACGACGACGTGATCGCGGCGATCCGGGCCGGGCTCGACTCCGGACAGACCTGGATCGACACCGCCGAGGTGTACGGCCGGGGCCGCTCGGAGGAGCTCGTCGGGCGGGCGGTCGCCGGGCGCCGCGACGAGGTGGTGCTCTTCACGAAGGTGGCGCCCGACGACGAGGGCTCGGGCATCCGGCCAGACGAGATCCGCTCGGCGATCCAGGGGTCGCTGCGCCGCCTCGGGACCGACCACGTCGACCTCTACCAGGTGCACTGGCCCGACGACCGCATCCCCGTCGAGGAGACATGGGGCGTGATGGCCGAGCTCGTGGCGGAAGGGCTGGCGCGCCGGATCGGCGTCTCGAACTTCGACCGGGCGCTCGTCGAGCGCTGCCTTCCGATCCATCCGGTCGCGTCGGTGCAGAACGAGCTGTCGCTGCTCTGTCGGGACGACACCTCCGAGCTCCTGCCGTGGCTCGCCGATCAGGGCATCGGCTACCTGGCGTACTCGCCGCTCGCGTCCGGGCTCCTCACCGGCAGGATCGCGGCCGACACGACGTTCGCTGACGACGACTGGCGCGCCGACGAGTTCACACCCGACCGGCTCGCCGAGGTAGTGCCACGGGTCGAGCGGCTGGCGGCGCTCGCCCGGCGGATCGACGTGACGACCGCCGGCCTGGCACTCGCCTGGGTGCTCCATCAGCCGGGCATGACGGCCGCCATCTGCGGGACGCTCTCGGCCGCGAACGCCCGCCGGAACTCGGCCGCCGGGGACATCCGGCTCGACCCCGCCGTGGTCGCGGAGGTCGGCGGGCTCTTTACGGGCGGCGCAGGTCGCCCAGCATGACGAGCAGCAGGATCACGAGCATGATCCCGCCCACCACGATGGCGATGCCGATGCCGATCGTGATCGCCGGGACGAGGATCCCGGCGACGGCCTGAGCCGTCACGAGCACCCACACCGGGCGGCGGATCGAGGCCGGGATCCGGTGGCGCAGGTTCAGGTAGGCGAGCACCGCGACCACGCCGACCAGCATCATCTCGACGGAGAAGCCCCTGGTCCAGGCGAAAATGGCCTCGACGATGCCGAGCACGACCGCGATGCGCAGGCTGTTCTGTCGCAGCCACCGCGTCGGCGACCGTCGCGGTTCCTGCTCGATGGTCAGTGCGTCGCTGGAAACGTTCCAGGGTGCCATGGGGTGAATTATACCGGTGAGGCGGCGATGGCCCCGGCGATCCGGGCGGCCGCCTCCTCGGCGGCGGCGCGGCGCTCGAACAGGCCGAATGCGGTCGGCCCCGACCCCGTGACCTGCGCCGCCAGCGCCCCCGCATCTCGCAGCGCGGCGAGCGTGCCGGCGACCTCCGGCCGGAGCCCGAGCGCGGCCGGCTCGAGGTCGTTCGCCATGAGGCCGGCGACATGCGACGTGTTCCGGACGGTGTGCATCCGCCGGATCAGCTCTCCCTCGACGGCCCGGAAGGCGGGGTTCGGCGTGGAGGCCGCGTACACGTCCGCCGTCGACAGGCCCTCGGCCGACGGAACGATCACGAAGGCGTGCCCGCGTGGGAACTCCGGCAGCGCCTGCACCCGGTCCCCACGCCCCGTGCAGAAGCCGGTCTCGGCCCCCGTCAGGAAGAACGGGAGGTCGGTGCCGAGGCCGCGTGCGATCTCGTGCAGGTCGTTCGGCATCCGCTCGCCGCGGAGCGCACGAAGCACGGCGGCTGCGTCGGAGGAGCCGCCCCCGAGTCCCGACGCCACCGGGATCCGCTTCTCGAGCCGCACGCGGCGGGTCTCGCCCAGCGCGGTGAGCGCGCCCGCCACGAGCGTGTCGTCGGGGAAGCCCTCGACGACGGTCTCCTCTGCGGGCTCGATCTCGAGGTCGTCGTAGACGTCGATCGCCTGGACGAGCGTCGTCACCCGGTGGTAGCCGTCGGGCCGAAGCGGCCCCACCCGCAGGCACAGATTCACCTTGGCGGGAGCGCGCACCTTCATCTCAGCTCGCGGGCCAGGAGCGCGAGCCGGTCGGGCGGAAGCTGCTCGGCCCGCAGACCCGCGACCTCGGCGGGCGGCGGCGGGAGGTCGGCGAGGGCGAGGGCGTTCGCGAGCGTCTTTCGGCGGTGGCCGAACGCCCCATGGATGACCCGGGTCGTCCACTCCCACTCGTCGCCGAAGTCGGCCCCGGGACGGCGGCGGAAGGCCACGAGCGCCGAGTCGACGTTGGGCTCGGGCGCGAACACCTTGCGCGACACGGGCCGGCGACCCACCCGCTCGCAGGCCAGCTGGACGAGCACCGACACCGCACCGTAGGCCTTCGTCCCCGGGCTCGCGAAGAGCCGGTCGGCGATCTCGCGCTGCACCATCACGCAGAAGCGCTCGACCGTCGGCAGGGCCCGGATGATCACCGGCGTGGCCACGTTGTAGGGCAGGTTCGCCACCAGCACACCGGGTCGCGGGTCGAGCTCGGCCGGGTCGAGCCGAGCCGCGTCGGCCCACACGACGTTCACGTTCCCGGCATCGGCAAGCGTGGCGGTGAGCGCCGGCTCGAGCCGGCGGTCGACCTCGACGGCGTGGACGAGGGCGACACGCCGGGCGAGCCAGGCTGTCAGCACGCCGAGCCCGGCGCCGACCTCGAGCACGACGTCATCGGCCTCCAGGGCCATGAGCCGCCCGGCGACGTCGAGCACGTTGTCGTCGACCAGGAAGTGCTGGCCGAGGTCGCGGTCGGGGCGAATCCCGAACTCGCGCATCCGCGCCAGCGTCACCTGCGGGCCGCTCACAGGCGGAAGACGCGAGTCGCGTTGGCGTCGATCTGCCCCTCGAGCACGGCCGGGTCGACGCCGCGCTGGCCGGCCAGGGCCTCCAGCGTGCGCATCACGTAGGCCGGCTGGTTCGGACGTCCGCGGTGCGGCGGCGGGGCCAGGTACGGCGCGTCGGTCTCCGCCAGGATGCGGTCGTCGGGCACGAGCCGGGCGGCCTCGCGGAGGTCGTCGGCCTTGGGATAGGCGACGTTCCCCGCGAACGACACCAGGTACCCGCGCTCGAGCGCGTCGCCCAGCCGGCCCACCGAGCCGAAGCAGTGCAGGACGACCGGCACTTCGGCGGCCTCGAGCATCGCAAACGTCTCGTCGTCGGCGGCGCGGGTGTGGATCACCAGCGGCAGGCCGACCTCGTTCGCCAGGTCGATCTGGGCGGCGAACGCCTGCCGCTGGGCGTCGCGCGGCGCGTAGTCGCGGTAGAAGTCGAGGCCGCACTCGCCGACCGCGACAGCGCGCGGGTGCCCGACCAGCTCCCGCACCGCCGCGGCCGGGTCGGCCACCTCGGCGGCCTCGTGTGGATGGATGCCGACCACAGCCCACACGCCCGGAAGGCGCTCCGCGAGCCCGACCGCCTGCTCGCGGCCGATCGTGAGGACGCGGCTCACGCCGGCCGCGGCCGCGGCGGCGACGACGTCCTCCGGCTCCCCGTCACACATCTCGAGGTGCGCGTGGGTGTCGATCACGCGCCGGTCGGAGCCAGGCGCGGGAAGAGCGGCGGAGGCTGCTCCACCGCCGTGCCCGCCGCCGTCAGGCCGAGCTCGGCCCGGCCCCAGTCCATCGCGTCGGGATCGCCGATTGCGGCGAGGATCCGCTCCGAGGCGGTCGGGATGTATGGGTGAAGCAGCACGCCGAGAGCACGCACCGCGTCGGCCAGCGTGTAGAGCGCCGCGTCGAGCTTCAGGGCGTCGGCCGGCTCGTCGCTCTTGGCGAGCGCCCACGGCGCGGTGTCCTCGACGTAGCGGTTGGCCGCGCGGACAAGTGTCCAGATCTCCTCGAGCGCGCCGGTGAGGTCGAGCGCGTCGAACCGCTCGGCGACACGCTCGTGCACGGACTCGAGCGCGGTCCTCCCCTCGGGGACTCGGCCGTCGCGGTAGCGCACGATCATGGCCGTGGTGCGCGAGACGAGGTTCCCGAGGTCGTTCGCGAGCTCGCCCTCGTAGCGGCGGTCGAGGCCGTCGCGAGTGACGCTCCCGTCCTGCCCCCACTGCACCTCGCGCAGGACGTAGAACCGCAGCGCGTCGGCGCCGAGGTCGGCGATCACCTGGAGCGGGTCGATGACGTTGCCGAGCGACTTGGACATCTTCTGGTCGCCGCTCGTCAGGTACCCGTGGACGAAGAGCTTGGCGGGCGGCTCGTATCCGGCTGCGATGAGGAGCGCCGGCCAGAGGACGCAGTGCAGGCGCAGGATGTCCTTCCCCAGGAGGTGGGTCGACGGCCAGAACTTGGCGGCCACGTCCTCGCCCACGCCGTACTCGAGGGCGGTGTGGTAGTTGAGGAGCGCGTCGACCCACACGTAGATCGTCTGCTCGGGCTTCCACGGCAGCGGCACACCCCAGCTCACCGAAGCCCGGCTGACCGAGAGATCGTTCAGGCCGGCCTCGATCTGCGACCGGGCCTCGTTGTAGCGGGTGCGCGGCACCACGTACTCGGGGTCGCGGTCGTAGAGCTCGAGCAGCCGGTCGGCGAACGCCGACAGGCGAAAGAACGTGTTCTCCTCCTCGAGCCACTCGACCGGGGTCTTGTGCAGCGGGCAGATGTTCCCCGGCTGCTCCAGGTCGCTCTCGGCGTAGAACTGCTCGCAGCCGGTGCAGTAGAGGCCGGCGTAGCTGTCCTCGTACAGGTGGCCGGCGTCGCGCAGCCGCACGAGGAACTCTTGCACGCGCCGCTCATGCTCGGGGTCGGTGGTGCGGATGAAGTAGTCGTTCGTCGCGTTCAGCTTGGCGACCAGATCGCGGAACCGGGCCGAGACCCGATCGCAGAATTCCTTCGGCGTGAGCCCGGCCTCCTCGGCGGCCCGGGCGACCTTGGCGCCGTGCTCGTCGGTGCCCGTCAGGAAGAAGACCTCCTCGCCGCGCTGGCGGTGGTGACGGGCGAGCACGTCGGCGGCCACGGTCGTGTACGCGTGGCCCAGATGAGGGTCCGAATTGACGTAGTAGATGGGCGTAGTGACAGAGAACGGCATGTTTTTTGTAAGGAGTTGTCAGGTCACGCAGTTTCGGGGTTATGCTGGGTTCCGGGCTCCATCCTAGAAGATGGCGAGGGTCAGAAATGAATGCAGTGAAGCAGCCGACGCGGATACGCGCCGGGCAAACCGGAGGGGTCGTCCGCCGCGTTGACGACCTCGGCCGGATCGTGATCCCGGTCGAGATCCGGCGGCGGTTCGGGATCGAGATCCGCGACCCGCTGGAGATCAGCGTGCGCGGAGACACCATCGTGCTCTCGAAGCCGCACGATGCGTGCGTGTTCTGCGGTGGGCGGCGTGCGCTCCAGCCGTTCCACGACCGGATGGTCTGCGCCTCGTGCCGGACCGAGATGACCGACGACGTGGTCAGCGCCTCGCGCGCGTGATCGCGGCATAGAGCTCGTTCCGAGAGTGGCCGGTGAGCCGCGACGCCAGGGCGGCGGCTCGGCGGCTCCCGACCACCTCGGCGAGCTCTCGGAGCGCGTCGTCGGCGGGGTCGGCCCGGACGCCGGCATCGGCCGGGGCGAGCACGAGCGTCACCTCGCCCCTGGGGGCGGAGTCGTAGTGCGCTGACAGCTCGGCGACCGTGCCGCGGCGCACGTCCTCGTGCAGCTTGGTGAGCTCGCGGCACACGGCCGCACGGCGGTCGGCATCGCGGTCGGCGAGCGCCCGCAGCGTCGCGGGAAGCCGGCGCGGCGACTCGAACGCCACGACGGCGAGTCCCGCCGCGTCGACGCGGTCGAGGAGGGCGGCGAGCCCGGAGGGCGCGCGCGGGAGGAACCCGCAGAAGACGAAGCCGCCGGCCGCCAGGCCCGACGCCGCCGCAGCCGTGACGACCGCGGAGGCGCCCGGGAGCACCTCCAGGTGGACGCCCTCGGCAACGGCCGCCGCGACCAGGCGCCCTCCGGGGTCCGACACGGTCGGCATGCCGGCATCGGAGACGAGCGCCACCCGCTCCCCCGCCCGCACCCGGGCCAGGAGCGCCGGCGTCCGGGCCGGCCTCGTTGTGCTCGGTGAGCGACAGCCGCGGCGTGTCGATCCCGAACTGCGTGAGCAGCGTCAGCGTCCGGCGGGTGTCCTCGCACGCGATCACGTCGGCGGATGCGAGCTCCTCGAGCACCCTGAGCGTCACGTCGTCGAGGTTGCCGATCGGGGTCGGGCAGACGACGAGGGCGCCGCTCACAGGACGAGCGCGGCCGCACCCAGGACGCCGGCGTCGTTGCCGAGCTCCGCGGCGACGACCTCGACCTCGGCCCACGGCGGCCGCAGCGCCCGCCGGCCGGCCTCGTCCCTGGCGACGCCCAGGACGATCTCGCCCGCCGCCATGATCCCACCGCCCACGACGACGACATCCGGGTTGAAGATGTTCACGTAGTTCGCGATCCCGACGCCGAGGTGGCGGCCCACGATTGCGAGCGCGTCGATGCAGTCCTGATCGCCGTCGAGCGCCCCGTCGATCACGAAGCGGGTCTCGATCGATCTCTGCGCGGCGCCTGCGGTTGCGAGCGTCCCTCCCGGCCGCTCCGCCGCGATCTGGGCGGCCGCCGCGCGAACGCCGGCGGCCGACGCCAGGCTCTCGAGGCAGCCGTGGTTGGGGCAGTGGCCCTGGCACGGCGGACCGTTCTCGTCGATCACCATGTGCCCGAGCTCGCCGCCGTAGCCGGTCGAACCGTGGTAGAGCTGCCCGCCGAGCACGATCCCGCCGCCGACACCGGTCCCGAGCGTCAGCATGATCACGTTGTCGCGGCCCCTGGCCGCCCCGATCCGGGCTTCGGCCAGGCAGGCCACGTTGGCGTCGTTGTCGACCTTCACGGGCAGGTCGAGGCGCGCGGTCATCTCGGCGACGAACGGAACGTCCGTGATGGGCACGTTGATGGAGTCGGCGACCCGTCCGCTGCGCTGATCGATCTGTGACGGCAGCCCGAAGCCGACGGCGGCGGCGCCCGAGGCGCCGGCGATCCGCCGCACGAGCTGCTCGATCTCCGTGAGGAGCACTTCCTCATCGGAGATGTCGGTCGGTGCCGCATCCTGCGCGAGCAGCTCCAGGTCGGCGGAGACAAGCCCGGCCTTCACGGATGTCCCGCCGAGATCCACGCCGACCACCGGTCCGGGGGAGGAATTCGGCATCGTGGGTACCATAAAGCCGCTAGATGCCGCCCGAGTCGAAGCCCTCCAAGCCGTATCGCACCTACCGCGGGGGCCGAGCCGGAGGGAGCGACGACGCCGACGCCGCGCGCTTCGACTTCACCGGACGGTCCGCCGGCGCGGCCGCGCCGCCTCGCGCACCGACGCCCGAGGGCCTGCCCGCACCCGACATGCGGCCTCCGCGGAAGGCGCTCCCCGGCCGGAGGGTCGCGACGCCTCCGCCTCCCGGCGGCCCCGGCACCGGGCCAGGCTTCTTCCGGCGGCGGTGGCGCAGGATCCTGGCGATCGCGATCCCGGTGGTCTTCCTGCTCTTCGCGTTCTGGCTCTACCTCGGCTACCGGGCCTTCTCCGACGAGGTCGCCAAGGCGAACAAGCGGATCGACAAGCGGACCGAGGCCGCGCTCGCGCCGGCGGGCAACATCCTGCGCGACCCGCAGATCAGCCTCGTCATGGGGTCAGACAGCCGGGGCAGGAGCGCGCTCTCGGGAGCGCGGGCCGACTCGATCCTGCTGGTCCGCACCGACCCCGGCAAGCACCTGATCTCGATGCTCTCGGTCCCGCGCGACCTGTACGTCCCGATCCCCGGCCACGGCGAGAACAAGATCAACGCCGCATTCGCGTTCGGCGGCCCGCCGCTTCTGATCCGCACCGTCAACCGGCTCACCGACCTCAAGGTGAACCACGTCGTGATCGTCGACTTCACCGGGTTCAGGGATCTGATCGACGACCTCGGCGGGATCACGATCGTGAACCCGACCAAGGTCGTGTCGTCGCAGTCGTTCGACGGGCACGGGTGGCAGTTCGGGAAGGGCCCGATCCACCTCGACGGCCGCCGCGCGCTGGCCTACGCCCGCATCCGGCACACCACCAACAGCGCCGACAGCGACATCTCGCGCACCGAGCGCCAGCAGCGCGTTCTCCAGGCGCTCATGCACGAGCTGGTGACCCCGTCGAGCCTCTTCCACCTCCCGTCCGTCGGCCGCTCGATCGCAAAGCCGCTCGCAACCGACCTCTCGGCCAACGAGCTGCTCGGGATGGGCTGGATCAAGTTCCGATCCGGGCGGACGCTCGAGTGCCACCTGGGCGGCACGCCGCTCGTGCTGGGAGGGCAGGACGTGCTCCAGTCGAGCGAGCAGAACGCCGCCGTCGTGCAGATGTTCCTGGGAACGTCAGCCCCGCAGCCGGCGCCG
This sequence comes from uncultured Actinomycetes bacterium, assembly GCA_963709425.1. Lineage (GTDB taxonomy): Bacteria > Actinomycetota > Thermoleophilia > Gaiellales > JAICJC01 > JAICJC01. The sequence goes on from CAVPWG010000005.1 coordinate 140,619, forward strand.
AAGGGGCAGCTGTACGCGCCCGGCTGCACGGTCCACTGACCGCCGGGCCGCGGGTCTCACGGGCTAGACTTCCGCTCGTGATGACCGCGAGCGCCAGATCGTTTACCCCGCCCCGGCCGCAGGCTGGGGCAGCCGCGCTCGCCCGGCGCTCGTAGCCGGACGCATCGCGCTCCTCCAGCCGCAGGGCAGCCGGGGCCTCCACGCCCTTTGCCATCCCGCCGTCCAGGAGGATCTCGATGCCTTCCGTCATCACCCACCAGCAGCTCGACCGCGCGCTCGCACTCCGCGACCTGTCCGACCCGGCCGCCGGGGCGCACGCGATGCAGCTCGTCGCGGGCGCGATCGGCGCGGCGCTCGAGGGCGCCTGGGGCGCTCCGGTGCTCGTCCACCGTGCCGAGCCCGGTCGTCACGATCCACGCGAACTACGAGGTGCTCGGCTACCCGGCCGGGGCCCCGGCCCGGGAGGCGCGGTACACGCGCTACGTCGACGAGCGCCGGCTTCTGCGCACGCACATGACCGCGATGGTGCCCGAGGCGCTGCGCCGCCGCGCTCGGCCGGCTGACGCCGACGACGTCGTCGTGGCATGCCCCGGCCTGGTCTACCGCCGCGACGTCGTCGATCGGCTGCACGTCGGCGAGCCCCACCAGCTCGACCTGTGGCGCGTGCGGCGGACGGAGCCGCTCAGCCCTCGGGATCTGGACGAGATGATCGGCCTCGTCGTCTCGGCGATCCTGCCCGGGACGCGGCACCGGGCGCTCCCGGCGTCGCACCCGTACACCACCGGCGGTCGTGAGGTGGAGGTCGAGACCGACGGGGGCTGGGTCGAGCTCCTCGAGTGCGGCCTGGCGGGCGCCCACGTGCTCGAGGCGGGCGGGCTCGACCCCGCGGAGTGGTCCGGGCTCGCGCTGGGACTCGGCCTCGACCGCGCACTCATGCTGCGAAAGGGTGTGACGGATATTCGCCTCCTCCGCTCGGACGACCCCAGGGTCGCCCGCCAGATGCTCGACCTCGAGCCCTACCGCGCGGTGAGCGCGATGCCGCCGACCCGGCGCGACCTGTCGATCGCGGTCGCCGCCGACCTGACCGCCGAAGAGCTGGGCGACCGGATCCGCGAGCGCGTCGGGCCCGATGTACTCGACGCCCTGGAGGAGATGGCGGTCGTCGCCGAGACGCCGGCGGGCGAGCTCCCGGCCCAGGCCGTCGCGCGGATCGGCCTGCGGCCGGGCCAGAAGAACGTGCTCGTCCGGCTCGTGCTCCGCCACCCGACCTGCACGCTCACCGCCGAGGAGGCCAACCGCACGCGGGACGACGTCTACGCGGCGATCCACCAGGGCGACGTCCACGAGTGGGCGAGCGCCGGGCGGAAGGCGCCCCGGCGCGCCTAGGCCTCCGCGGCCTTCTTGGGCTCGCTGCCCCCGCCGTCGGAGCTCTTCTTCTCGGACTTCTCGGACGACTTGGAGTCGCTCTGCCCCTCGGACTTGCCCTCGGAGCCGGCCTTCGTCCGCCGGCCGTAGTCGGTGGAGTAGAAGCCCGAGCCCTTGAAGTGGATCGCGACCGGATGCAGCACCCGGGCTGCGGGCGCGCCGCAGACCTCACACTCGGTGATGGGCTCGTCCGCAAACTTCTGGAGCACCTCGAACCGGTGGTCGTTCTGGCATCGGTACTCGTAGATCGGCATCCAAGTCCAGTATACCGACGGCACCCTGGCGCACTGGGGCCGAGAGTGCCAAATCGGGCCCTGGGTTACGATCACACGCCGTGCGAATCGCCATCGTCACCGACTTCTACTATCCGTCCCTGGGCGGGATCACCGAGCACGTCGACGGCCAGGCCCGCGGCCTGCAGGCCCGCGGGCACGACGTCACGGTGGTCACCGGGCGCATCCTGCGCACGCCGCCCGTGCAGGACGATGCGATGCCGGTCCCCGAGCCGACGTTCGAGATCGTCCGCCTGGGAGCGGCCGTACCGCTGTACGTGCCGCGGTGGGGGAACAACGCCCAGACCCTGCACACGATGTGGCCCTGGCTCGGCCGTCAGCTGCGCGACTTCTTCCGCGGCCGGGGCTTCGACGTGATCCACGTCCACGCCCCCTACAACCCGCCGTTCCCGGCCTGGGCGATCGCCAATGCCCCCGACGACGCGGTGGTCGTCGCGACGTTCCACAGCGTCTTCCCCCAGACCCTCGGCATGGACATCCTGGCCGAGTGGACGCGGCCGTGGATCGAGCGGCTCGACGGGCGGATCTGCGTGTCCGAGGCGTGCATCGGCTCGCTCGTCCCCGTACTACCCGTACGCCTACGACGTGATCCCGAACGGCATCGACGCCGAACACTTCTCGCCCGACGCCGAGCCCGCACCCGACCTGCGAGGCGAGCAGGGGACGATTGCCTTCGTCGGCCGGTTCGACCCCCGAAACGGCCTCGGGACGATGATCGAGGCCCACCGCATCCTCCAGAGCGAGCGGGGAGACGTGCGCCTGGTCGTGGTCGGGGACGGCCCGCTCAGGGCGAAGTACGAGCACCAGATCTCGGACGAACAGCGGCCCCGCGTGCACTTCGCAGGGCGCCTCAACCGCAGCCGCCCGAACCACCTCGTCGCAGGCGACATCTTCTGCACACCGTGCAACCGGGCCTCGTTCGGCATGGTCCTGCTCGAGGCGATGAGCTGCGGCGTGCCGGTCGTCGCGAGCCGGATCTCGGGATTCCAGCTCGTGATGCAGGACGGCGTCCAGGGGCACCTGGTGCATCCCGCGGACGACGCCGCGCGGTTCGCCACCGCGCTCGGCGGGCTCCTCGACGACCCGGATGAGCGCCACCGGATGGGCGAGGCCGGACGCCGGACGGCGCTCGAGCACTATGCATGGCCGCGAGTCGCTGCGAAGCTCGAGGCCTATTACGACGACCTGCTCGCCGGTGTGAGGCCTGTATGGGCAAGCGCGACGTCATCGTTCGCTTTGTGATCCTCGCCGCCGTCTGGCTGACGACGGCGGCGGTGATCGGGGAGGAGGTCGGGGGCCGGCCGGGCGAGGTCATCGTCGCAATCGCCGTCCTCATCCTGCTCACGGTCGCCTGGGCGACGTTCACACCGAACGCCCGCCTGTTCGGCCGGGTGATCGGCCTCGGTGCGACGGCCGAGCCGATGGTGGCGCTCACGTTCGACGACGGCCCGAGCCCGGAGTGGACGCCGGGCGTGCTCGACGCGCTCCGGGATGCCGGCGCGCAGGCGACGTTCTTCGCGCTCGGGCGCCAGGTGCGCGCTCATCCCGACATCGCCCGCCGCATCGTCGCCGAGGGCCACGAGCTCGCGAGCCACGGCGACGACCACTCCCTGCTGGTGTTCGCCGGGCCGCGGGCGATCGTCCACCAGTTCCGCGCCGCCGAGAGCGCGCTCGCCGACGCGGTCGACGGCAAGGCCGCCAAGCTCTTCCGGGCGCCACACGGCTTCCGGAACCCGTTCGTCTCGGCGGTGGCGGGGCAGCAGGGCTACCGGATGGTCGGCTGGACGGGCGCCATCTTCGACACCGCCCGCCCCGGCGTCGACGCGATCGTGGCCCGCTGCCGGAGCGTCCTGCGCCCCGGCGCCATCCTGCTCCTGCACGACGGCGACGGCTCCGGCCAGGGCGGCGACAGGTCGCAGACCGTCGCGGCCGTGCCGCACATCCTCGAGTCGGCGCGCGAGCGCGGGCTCGAGGTCGTGACGGTCTCGCAGCTCGCACCCCGGCTGCGACCGCAGCGGCGGACGGCGCTCAAGGCCGCCGCGTTCGCCATCGTGATCGCCGCACTGGTGTTGCTCGTCTCGCAGCGGTTCTCGCTCCAGGTCATCGCGAACGTCTTCACCGACGCCGACCCGGTGTTCGTGCTGGCCGCGCTGATCGCGAACCTGGGCTCGATTGCGGCGAAGGCGCTGACATGGAAGGCGGCGATCGACGCCGTCCCCGCCGATCAGGACGGCCGTCCGCTGGAGGTGCCCGTCCGCGACGTCGTGCCGCCGATCTTCATCGGCTTCCTGCTGAACACGGTGCTGATCGCCAGGCTGGGCGAGGTGGCCAGGGTGACGGTGCTCCGCCGCAAGCTCACCGCGCGCGGCCAGTCGGTGCCCGTGACAACGCTGGTCGGCACGCTGGTCACCGAGCAGATCCTGAGCGGGATCATGCTCGTCGGCGTGCTGGTGGGCGTGGTCGTCTTCACACCCGTGCCGCAGCAGGCGGTGCGGCTGCTGGCCGTCCTCTCCGGGGTCGTCCTCTTCGTCGCGCTCGTCGCGGCCGGGATCGAGATCGCCGGCCGCATCCAGCGGCGTCGCATGGTGCCGACGGCGCCCTACGTCGAGCGCTGGTGGCACCTGCTCGGCATCAGCCTCACCTCGACGATGCGCGGCCTGCGGGAGGGGCAGGCGATCTTCCGCCGCCCGCGCCTCCTGGCCTGGGGCCTCGTGATGGCGACGATCAGCTGGATCATGCAGCTGGCGGGCATCTACTGGGCCCTCAGGGCGTACGGCATCGACGAGGGCCTCGGTGCGGCGGGCGTCGTCTTCCTCGCGTCGAACCTCGTGCAGCTCTTCCCGATCACGCCGGGCAACCTCGGCGTGTTCCAGGGCGCGACGGCCGGCGGCCTGAGCGTCCTCTACCCCGTGTCGAGCGACCTGGCGCTCACGTTCTCGATCGGCCTCCAGCTGATCGAGGCGGCGCTGGCCGTGGGGATCGGGTTCTTCTTCCTCTCACTCGAAGGGCTGTCCGTGGCCGAGCTGCGGCGCCAGGTCGAGGACGAGACCGAGGCCGAGGCCGAGGCATGAGACGGGCCGCAGTGATCGTCCTCGCGGCCATTGCCGCCGCCGGCTGCTCCGGCGGCGGCGCCGCGTCGTCCGGCGGCTCGAACGCGGCCCCGCCCTCGTCGACGCTGCCCGGTCTCCGGCACGGTCACGTACACCGACGGCAAGGTCTACACGGTGGCGCCGCTCGGGTCGAAGCTCGTGCTCGACGACGTCTCGGCCACGGTGGACGGCGTCGAGTGGACGCACGACCTGAAGGCACCGCTCCCGCCGGGGACGACGGTGTTCGCGGTCGTCCGGGTGACGCTCACGAACACCTCAGATGTCGAACAGACGGTCGCACCCACCCAGATCTGGCTCCTCGACTCGAAGAACCACGCGTTTGTCTCGTCGGCGGCGGCCGCCGAAGAGGTGGAGCACCCGCTGGTGGGCATGTCGATCGCGCCGGGCAAGTCGGTGACGGGCACGCTCGTCTATCCGACGCCCGGCCGTCAGACGGGGAACCTCCTGGTGTACCGCTTCGCCGACGCGACCGCCATCGCCCGCGCGACGCACGTCGGGCTCGTCCGCTACGCCTGAGGCCAGGATGCCTGCGTCGCGGCCGGGTCGTCCGCGTTGCGGGCGACCGGCGGCTTGTACGGGCGCCGGCTGCGCTTCGCGTGCGGCCTGTCGGCCGCCGCCGCCGACTCGGCCGAGGTCGAGGCACGGTGGCTCCGGTCGCGCCCGGCGATGCGGGCACGCGACGGCGTGACCCCGCCGAGCGCGGCCGAGACGACGGCGAGCAACGCGACCACCGCCAGCGAGCGTGAAGTATCGGCCGCATCGGCGGCCGGACTTCAGCCGACTTGCGCGCCCAGGAGGTCCGCGACCGTCTCGCGCCGGACGACCAGGCGCGCGGCGCCGTCTCGGACGACGACCGCCGCCGGCCGCGGGAGGCCGTTGTAGTTCGACGCCATGCTGGCCGAGTACGCGCCGGTGGCGGCGACGGCGAGCACGTCGCCGGGCCGCGGCGCGGGCAGCCGCTGCCTCCTCGATGAGAACGTCGCCAGACTCGCAGTGCTTTCCGGCCACCGCATATCTCCCGTCGGGCTCCGCGTCGGCCCGGTCGGCAATCCACGCCTGGTAGCGCGCGCCGTAGAGCACGGGGCGCGGGTTGTCGGACATGCCGCCGTCCACCGCGACGTAGGTCACGCCGCCGGCCCTCTTCACGGCCCCGACCGTGTAGAGCGTGACCCCGCACGTGCCGACAACCGAGCGACCGGGCTCGAGCACGAGCTCTGGGGGCGGGTGGAACCGCTCGGCGACGGCCGCGACGGTTGCGGAGGCGGCGGCGCGCAGATCGGGGGCGTCGTCGTCGTCGGTGTAGGGGATCGCGAGGCCGCCGCCGAGGTCGAGCACCTCCCGGCCCTTCGCTCCCGGGAACCCGGCCAGCCACTCCACCGCCTGGAGGTACGTGTCGAGATCGCGGATCTGCGAGCCCAGGTGCATGTGCAGGCCGTCGAGCCGCAGGTGCGGGCACGCGGCGGTGCGCTCGGCGGCGCCCACGACGTCGGCGGGGGCGATCCCGAACTTCGACGACGCGTGTGCCGTGCGGATCTTGGCGTGCGTCGCGGCCTCGATACCCGGCGTGACACGGAGCAGGATCGGCTGCCCTCGCCCGGCCGCGGCTGCGATCCGCTCGACCTGGTCGAGCTCCTCGACATGGTCGACCACGAGCAGGCCGGCCGCTGCGTCCACCGCGGCCCGGACGTCGGCGTCCGACTTGTTGTTGCCGTGGACGACGAGCCGCTCCCCCGGCGCGCCGGCGGCGAGGGCATGGGCGAGCTCGCCCTCCGAGGCGACGTCCATCCCCATGCCCTCGTCGAGCAGGATGCGCAGGAGGGCGACGGTGGCATTCGCCTTGCAGGCGTACACCGCCCGTGCCGGGCCGGGGTAGCCGGCCAGCGCCTCCCCATAGGCCCGTGCCCGGTTTCGCAGCGTCGCCTCGTCGTAGACGTGAAGCGGCGTCCCGTGAGCCAGCGCCAGCTCCGAGAGCGCGACGCCGCCGACACAGAGCCGCCCCGCCTCGACGGCGGCCGTGTCGGGGAGCACTGACATCCCGCAACCCTAGTCCTGCAAAGACGGGGTCAGGCACCAATATTGCAGCGGCGGGTATCCTCAGCGCCCGTGGCGAACCGGATACTCGTGGTGGGATGGGACGGCGCGGACTGGGACATCCTCGACCCGCTGCTCGCGGCGGGCGATCTCCCGCACCTCGGGCGCCTCGTCGAGCGCGGACGGCGCGGCGTCTCGCGGTCGTGCACGCCGTCGCACTCCTGGGCGGCATGGCCGACCTTCCTGACCGGGCGCGACCCGGCCGGCCACGGCGTGTTCGACATCCTCGAGCACCAGCCCGGCGCGAGCCGGCGGATGCCCGTCTCGTCGCGGTCGATCCTGGCCCCGACCTGGCCGGAGCTGCTCTCGCAGGCGGGCCGGCGCGTCGTCATCGCGAACATCCCGCTGACGTACCCCGCACCCGACGTGAACGGCGTCGCGATCGCCGGCGGCGTGATCCCCGGCGGCGCGACCTTCAGCCACCCGCCGGAGATCGGGCCGAGCCTGGGATGGCCGATCAACGGCGGCTCGTGGACGACCTTCCGCGGCCGGCCGCTGGACCTGGTCGAGGACGTCGAGCGCACGAGCTCGACGCGGGCCGAGGCGATGCGGCGGCTGCTCGACTCCGAGGAGTGGGACGCCGCGTGCCTCGTCTTCGTGTCGCCCGACCGCATCCAGCACTGTCTGCTCGAGTACGTCCATCCCGGCCACCCCCGCCATGCGGAGGCAGCGGCCACGCCGGTCGCCGACCGGGTGCGCGACGTCTACCGCATGCTCGACCGCGAGCTCGGGACCCTGCTGGAGCGCACGGACGACGAGGACACCGTGGTGCTCATGTCCGACCACGGCCACCAGCCGTGCACCCGAGCGCTCAACATGAACCGCGTGCTCGAGCACCTCGGCCACCTCCGGCTGGGACGCGGCTCGGGCCTGGTCGGCCTGCTCGCGTGGGGCCGGCTGCGGTCGATCGCGCGAGTCGCCTACGACAAGCTCGGCCTGCACGGCCGCGTCGCCGTCCCGACCCAGCCGGTCGACTGGGCGGCCACGGTCGCCTACACGAGCGTCGTCTCCACCGGGGAGGGCGTCTCGATCGCGCTTCGCGGGCGCGAGCCGGACGGGCGGGTCGCACCGGAGGACTACGAGCGGGTCCGCGACGAGGTGGCCGCGTCGCTGCTCGCCTTCACCGACCCCGAGACCGGCGCGCACCCGATCCGGGCCGTGCGGCGGAAGGAGGACGTGCTCGACGGGCCGTACCTCGACCGGGCACCCGACCTGCTGCTCGAGGCGGCCCCGCTCTACTCCCTCACCCACGCCCGCCGGATGGTCGAGGAGGCGGATTGGCTGAGCGGCGACCACCGGCCGGAGGGCATCTACGTCGCCGCCGGGCCGGGCGCCGCGGCCGCCGACGGCTCGGAGATCTCGCTCGCCGACTTCGCGGGGATGATCGAGGCCGCGGTGGGCCTCGAGGGCCCGGCGCAGGACGCCCCGGCCGAGGCGGCCGCCGGCGTCTTCACGGCCGACGAGGAGCGCGAGGTCGAGGAACGCCTGCGCGGCCTCGGCTACCTCGAGTGACGCCCGCCGAGCCGCTCGCGACACTATGCACGTGAGCGACGAGCGCGTCCTCCTGCGCGGCACGGTCGCGAACGTCGCCGGCCTGCTCGCCGGCGTCGCCGCGGCCTTCGGCGTCCAGGTGCTGCTCGGGCGCTCGCTGCCCACGGGCGGCCTCGCGCTCGTCACGATCGCCGTCCAGGTCGCGTTCGTCGCCTCGGCCGGCGCCCGCTTCGGCATGGACGTGGCCGCGGTACGGCTCGTGGCGATCGCCCAGGGGCGGTCCGACCCGGAGACGCTCCGGAGCCTCGTCGATCGCTGCGCGGGCGTCGCAGCGGCGGCATCGATCGTCGTCGCAGCCCTCATCGCCGCCGCCTCTCCGCTCACCGGCGACCGGGCCGAGGCGATCGCGATCGGCGCCGCGGGGATCCCGTTCATCGCCGTCGCGAACGTGTATCTGGGCGCGACCCGCGGTCTCAAGCAGATGGGCCCCACACTCGCCGTCTTCTGGATCGGGCAGCCCGTCCTCTGGATCGCCCTGGCCGCCGTCGCGATCGCCGCCGGGGGTGAGACCGACGCCGCGGTGGCTGCCTACGGCGCCTCGTGGGTCGTCGCCACGGTCGCCGCCCGCGCGCTGTGGCGGTCGGCCGCCGCCGGGATGGGCGACCGCCGCGCGCCACGCGAGGACGTGCGCGCTGCGATCGCCTACGGCCTGCCGCGCGCCCCGTCCGCGCTCCTGGCTCAGGCGCTCTTCTGGGCCGACCTCTTCGTCCTCGCCCACTACGAGCAGGGCGCGCCGCTCGACGCGTACGCCGCTGCCGGGCGGATCTCGCAGCTCGTGCTCCTCTTCCTCACGTCGGCCAACCTGATCTTCGCGCCGTTCGCGGCCGACCTGCACGCCCGCGGCGAACGGGCCCGGCTGGATTCGCTCTTCAAGCGGGCGACGAGATGGGCGCTCGCCGGCACGCTGCCGGCGGCGATCGTGCTGGCCGTGGCCGCGCCCGACGTGCTGCGGGCGTTCGGGCCCGACTACGCCCAGGGCGCCACGCCGCTTCGCATCATGCTCGCCGGCCAGACGGTGAACGTCGCCACCGGAGGCGTCGCATTCGTGCTCATCATGGTCGGCCTGACCGGCCTCGACCTCGTCGACAATCTGCTCGCGGCGGTCGTGCTCGTGGCCCTCGCGATTCCGCTCGCCTCGGCGGATGGGCCGACCGGCGCGGCCATCGCCTCGGCGACCGCCCTGGCGGGCGTGAACGCGCTCCGCCTGTGGCAGGTGTGGCGGAAGGTGGGCGTGCAGCCGTTCGACAGCGCCTATCTGCGGCTCGCGATCCCCGCCCTCGGCTGCACAGCCGCCGCCGTGGCGGCACGGGCGGCCGCAAGCGGCCGGCAGTGGTGGCTCGTGCTCGGCGTCACGGTCGTGGCGGGGCTGGCCGCATACCTCGCGCTCCTGCCGGCCGGCCTCACGGTGCCCGAGCGGGCCCAGATCGGCCGCCTGCTCCGGCGAGCCTGATGCACGAGGTTGCACCCCGACGAAGTGCATGACCGAGCGGGACGGGCGATCCCGCCTGCGATATCACGGGCGCACGCGCAGGATGACGAAGCGCCCCAGGTGCGACGAGACGTCCGCCGGGTCGCGGTATACGGGCTCGAGCGCCGGGTCGCGCAGGATCGAGGAGACCGTGTCGGGCGGCTGGTCGCGTAGGTCGACGACGACGTAGTCGACCCCCAGTTCCCGCAGCACCTGGAGCCGGCGGCCGTCGGTCGATTCCGGCGAGAAGAACGCCTGCCCCAGGTGGTTTCGCTCGCTCTCGTCGAGCCGCGGAAGGGCGCGGGTGCGCGCCTCGGGCAGCGTGGCGGTCCGCACCCCGGCCAGGCCGAAGAGCTCGAACGCCCGGTCGGGCGCCGCGAGGACGACCGGCGGCGGGCCGTCGAGGTCGCGGAAGAACGCGATCGCGCCGGGCGTCGTCTCGACCGTCTGGAACGCCGGCGGGCCGCGGTACGGCCCGGCCCGTGCCTCGCGCCACACGGTCGGCGCCCAGTTGGCGACGAACGCCGCCAACGCACCGACGACGAGGACGACGGCGGCCGGTGAGGCGCCACCCGGCAGGCGGTCGCGCAGCGGGAGCCGCAGCCGCACCAGCGTGGCGACCAGGGCCAGGACGACCGCGACGCTCACCGGCCAGTGCCAGAACCAGTCGGAGCCGCGCACCTCGTGGAAGCCCACGGCGGCGACGACCGCCGCGGCCCACGACCACCTCCCCAGGACGATGGCCGCGGCGCACGCCCCCGCCGCACCCATGACGGGCCAGGGCAGCGGCTGCCAGAAGCGGTGGAACTGGCCCATGCCGACCGCATCGATGAGGAGCGTGTTCAGCCCCGGGAGGAGCAGGACGACGAGCAGGGCGGCCGTGCCGCCGACGGCGGGCAGCATCGAGCGGTAGCGGACGAGCCACGCCATCGCGAGGAGCGCGAGCAGCACGTACCCGCGCCCGAACACGGGCGCCCACGGGTACATGACGACGGCCTTGCCGGAGCGGATCACGAACTCGTCGGCGTGCGACAGCACCGGGTGGCGATGCCCGCCGCGGATCGCCTCCCACCAGATCCAGGTGGCGACGCCGCCTACGGCCCCGGTCATCGCGATCAGCGTGCCGAGCGGGGCCCGCAGGTCGGGAAGCCCGGCCCGCCAGGCGCCGGCGAGCATCCCGGCGGCGATCGCCAGGCATGGGATCGCGTAGGTCGGGTGGACGAACGCGATGACCGCGACGCACGAGACGGTCGCGAGCGCCGCCCGGCGTGCATGCCGGATCTCGAGCCAGAAGAGCAGCAGCGTCGCGGGCGTGAGCACCCACAGCGAGAACGGCGGCGGCTGGTTGATCTGAAGGACGAGCCCGTTGATGAGCGAGGACAGGTCCCATGCGGTCATCGCCGCCGCCAGGTAGCCGGCCGCGCGCCATCCGGTGAGCGCCCTGGCGAGCGCGTACGCCGCGGCGATCGCGAGCCCGGCGCACGGAGGCAGGAGGTACCGGAACGTCACGACCGGGTCCGCGCCGGCCAGCTTCGCGACGCCCTCGAACGCGGCGTGCAGGACCGGCAGCGCGTATCCGGCGTTGGCGGGGCCGTGCAGGAAGGGCGAGACGTTGGCGAACGACAGCGACGGGGCCTCGCCCAGGCGGCGCATGAGCCCGACGTGGAAGAGGGCGTCGCCCACGATGGGCGTGGAGATCCGCCAGGCGAGATACGCGAACGCCGCGACGGCGACCGCGCCGGCCCGCGACCTCGAGCGCGCCCGCGCGCGGAAGGGCGGTCGGCTCGCGGACGGTGAAAAGGAGGAGCGCGGTCAGAAGCAGCACGGCCGCGATGACCGCGGTCAGCGCGAGGCCGAGGAGGTAGGCAGCCGCGAGCGGCGGCGTCCAGACCGCGAGCGACAGCGCCGCCGCGACGGGCGCCGCGCCGGCCCGTCCGAGGTCGCGCTCGAGGCCGGCCGTGCGAAGCGCGCACCAGCCCGGCGCGACCAGCACGAGCCCGGCGGCCGCCCAGACCGCGAGCGCATCCCACGCAAGCGCGCGGCCCGCCGCAAGGCACACGGCCAGCGCGATCAGCGCGATCAGTTCCCCGCGTCGGGCGGCCATCGCGGCGGCATGCTACCGAGCGCTGTCGCACCCGGTCGATAGCATTCCAGCTATTCTCAGCCGGTCCACGACGACGGGGTGCGCATGCGAGTCTTGATCCTGGGCGGCGACGGCTATCTCGGCTGGCCGACCGCCATGCGATTCTCTGGCAAGGGCCACGAGGTGGCCGTCGCCGACAACTTTGCCCGCAGAAAGTGGGTCGCGGAGGCCGGCGGCGACTCGCTGACCCCGATCGCCTCACTGGCCGAGCGGATCGACGCCTGGCGCGACGCCGCCGGCAAGCGCATCGAGAGCTACGTCGGCGATCTGGCCGAGGGCACGTTCGCGGCCGACCTCGTGCGCGACTTCGAGCCCGACGCGATCATCCACTACGGCGAGCAGCCCAGCGCGCCGTGGTCGATGCAGAGCGTCGACAACGCCGTCGAGACCCAGCACAACAACGTCATCGGCTCGCTCAAGCTGCTGTGGGGCATGCGCGACCACGCGCCCGACGCCCACCTGATCAAGCTCGGGACGATGGGCGAGTACGGCACGCCCAACATCGACATCGAAGAGGGCTTCATCGAGATCACGCACAACGGCCGCCGCGACGTGCTGCCGTTCCCGAAGCTGCCCGGGTCGCTGTACCACCTCTCGAAGGTGCACGACAGCCACAACATCCACTTCGCGTGCCGGATCTGGGGCCTGCGCTGCACCGACCTCAACCAGGGCGTGGTGTACGGCATCGAGACGCCCGAGATGCAGATGGACGAGCGCCTGCTCACCCGCTTCGACTACGACCAGGCCTTCGGCACCGCGCTCAACCGCTTCTGCGTCCAGGCCGTGATCGGCCAGCCGCTGACGGTGTACGGCAAGGGCGGCCAGACGCGCGGCTTCCTGAACATCCTCGACACGCTCCAGTGCGTCGAGCTCACGGCCGCGAACGCGCCGGCCGCGGGCGAGTACCGCGTGTACAACCAGTTCACCGAGGTGTTCAGCGTCGCCGACCTGGCCGAGAAGGTGCGCCAGGCCGGCGAGCACCACGGGATGAACGTGCAGGTCGACAATGTGCACAACCCCCGCGTCGAGGCGGAGGAGCACTACTACAACCCGGTGCACACCAAGCTGCCGGCCCTCGGCCTCCAGCCCACGCTGCTCTCGGAAAACCTGATCGAGTCGACGCTCGTCGTGATCGAGCGGTTCAAGGACCGCGTGATCCCCGACGTGATCGCCCCGTCCACGGCATGGCGACCCACAGCCTCCGTGGGCCAGCCGGCCCGGTAGGCCGCCCGTGGAGCTGACGCCGCTTCGTACCGCCGGCCTCGTCGCCGCGGTCGTGTTCGCCGCGCTCACCCTCCGGGCCTACCGGCAGGGCAAGTTCGGAAACGGCGACCTCATGTTGCGGCTGGTCGTCTTCGTCCTGCCGCTCGTCATCCTCGGAGCCGATCCCGCAATCCTGCAGTGGGTCTTCGACGAGCTGTCGTTCCGCCAGGGCGGCGGCCATCGGATCCTCGGCGCAACGGTGCTGGCGGTCGGCATCCTCTACCTGTTCGCGTTCACGCTCGCCGGCCGCGCGGAGCGGTCGCGGCGCGACCTCACCCGGCTCATCGAGAACCTCGCGCTCGAGCAGTTCCGCGCGACCGGGCGGCCGGAGCAGTTCGCGGGCGGAGTCGCCGTGGTCATCCCGGCGTACAACGAGGCCGACAACATCGCCCACGTGATCGGCGCCCTGCCGGCGACGGTGTGCGGATACGAGCTGCACGCCATCGTGGTCGACGACGGCTCGGCCGACGACACGACCGACCGCGCCCGCGCCGCAGGCGCCGCCGGCGGTGCGGCTCCCGCTGAACCGCGGCCAGGGCGCCGCGCTCCGGACCGGCTACCGGCTCGCACTGGCGACGGGCGCCGAGATCGTCGTGACGATGGACGCCGACGGCCAGCACCAGCCCTCGGAGCTGTCCCGGCTCGTCGGGCCAATCGCAGAGGATGAGGTCGACGTGGTCGGCGGCTCGCGCGTGCTGGGCGACGCCGACCCGTCGCACGCCGCGCGCGAGCTCGGGATCAAGCTCTTCGCCCGCCTGCTCTCGCTCCTCACGTGGAGCAAGGTCACCGACCCGGCCTGCGGGTACCGGGCCGTGCGCACGTCGAGCCTTCGCGGCCTCGAGTTCCGCCAGGATCAGTTCCATAACTCGGAGTTCATCGTCGAGGCGTCGAAGAAGCACCTGCGCACGACGGAGGCGCCGGTCACCGTCACGAACCGGCTCTCGGGGCAGTCCAAGAAGCCGCCCCACTTCCGCTACGGCATGGGCTTCGCAAACGCGCTCATGCGCGCCTGGCTGCGCTGAACGGCTGAAACGGTGACGTCAGCGCCGTTGGTTCACCGCGGCCGTGAAACAGGTGGACCTGGTCCCGGCGCTTCACAACCGAACCACGGTGGACCTGGTCCCGGCGCTGCACGACCGAACCAAACTGGACCTGGTCCCGGCGCTTCACGATCGAACCAAAGTGGACATGGTCCCGGCGTTTCAGGCTGAGTCGAACCAGGCCCAGGTGCGGGCGAGGCCCTCGGCCAGCGTCACCGACGGCTCGTAGCCCAGCCGCTCGCGCGCCTTGTCGATCGCGGAGTAGTTGCGCAGGATCTCGCCGGCCCGGGCCGGCTCGCGGCGGATCCGCGGCTCGGTGCCGGCGGCCTCCGCGATCAGGTCGATGAGGCGGTTCAGGCTGGTCTCGATCCCGCTCGCAAGCTGGAAGATCTCGCCGCCGGCGCCGTCAACCTCGGCCGCGCGGACGAGGCCGGCGGCGAGGTCCTCGCAGAAGACGAAGTCGCGCGTCTGCTCGCCGTCGCCGTAGACGACGAGCTCCTCCCCCGCCCGCAGGCGGCGGATGAAGAGCGGGATCACGTTGCCCTTGTGCGCCGACCGGGGGCCGTAGGCGTTCGAGAACCTGACCGTGACGGCGTGCATGCCGTATGCGCCGTGAAACGCCGAGCAGTACGCCTCGCCCACCGCCTTGCTGGCGCCGTATGGGGAGAGCGGCGCCACGGGCTTGTCCTCGCGGGCCGGGTAGGCCCCGTCCCCGAGCGGCGCGTTCGACGACGAGAAGACGAACCGGCCGACGTCGGCTGTGCGCGCCGCCTCGAGCGCGACGAGCGTTCCCCGCGCGTTCTGGTCGAAGTTGACGAGCGGCTCCTCGATCGACTGGACGACCCCGGCTCCCGCAGCCAGGTGGAACACCGTGTCGCATCCGCGCACCGCTGCGATCAGGCTGTCGAGGTCGCGGACGTCGCCGCGCACGAGCTCGGCGCCCGTCCCGTCCAGGTTGGCGCGATCTCCGACGGAGAGATCGTCGTACACGCGCACGTCGTACCCGCGCGCAACCAGGGCGCGCACGAGCGCCGAGCCGATGAACCCGGCGCCGCCGGTCACGAGCGCCCGGGGCACGGCGGCGGAGTCTAGATCGTTGATCCCCAAATGCCGCGCGCCTGGACGCCCAGCTCGCGAGTGTTGGCTGCCGCCTACCGGGAGGCGAGCGACTCGAAGTGCCGGGCGACCTCGTCGGCCGTCGGCGGCTCGCGCAGGGTCGCGACGAGCTCGTCCGCATCCGGGAAGCCGGTCGCTCGGATCGCCGTCGCGGCGGCATCGAGGTCGTAGGCGGTCGACCGCAGCTCGACGTCCGGGCCGATCATCGCCCAGTAGGCGCCCGGCCGCCCCTCGTAGGGCATGCCGATGCTCCCGGCGTTCACGACTCCGCGCACCATGGGAGACCCGGTCGAACTGGTGGTGGGTGTGCCCGCAGACGACGGTGCGCTCGGCAACGCCCTCGAGGATCCGCCCAAGCCGCTCGTCTGGCGTCACGGCGGTGATGATGTCCTCGTCGCTCCGCGGCGATCCGTGGCAGAAGAGGACGCCGCCGAGCCCGGCGACGTCGATCGTCACCGTCTCGGGCAGGCCGGCGAGGAAGTCCAGCCGCTCGCCGCCTAGGCAGCGCCATCTCCCAGACGCCCTCGCCGGCCGCCGGTCTGTCGGCGTTGCCACGGATGAACCGGACGCGCTCGCCGAGCCCGCGCAGGCGGTCGACGGTCTCGACCGGCATCGGCCCGCGCGAGAAGTCGCCTCCGACCACGATCGTGTCGGCGTCGCCGACCTCGGCCAGGACGGCTTCGAGCGCCGGCAGGTTCCCGTGGATGTCGTACAGCGCTGCGACGCTGGTCATCGACCGTCGCCGTCGCGGGTCTGCGCGCGGTCGTAGTGCCAGCACGGCGCACCCTCGAACGCCTCGAGGCCGGCGACCGGCCCGCGGGCCTCGGGCCGCCGCCCGCGCCGCAGCCGCGGCGCTGCGACGACGGCAGCCGCGGCGCCGATGACGCTCCCCACGACGAACGTGCGCATCGCGCCGCGGCGCTTGCGCCGGTCCTCGCTCACGACACCTCCCGGTAGGCGAAGAACCCGGCGACGAGGAGCCCGATGCACCTGGACGTACGCGCGGGCGTCGCCGCCGACCGACGCGGCGATGACGATCCCGGAGCAGACGTACGCCCATCCGGCTCCGGCTGCGGCGATCCAGGCCGTCGCCTCGGCGCGGTGATAGCCGGCAGCGCGGAGCGTCGCGCGGCCGGTGAGCAGCCCGACGAAGTACGCGATGATGAGCGTGAAGAACCCGAGACCCACCCCGCCGGCGAAGGCGAGCAAGACCCCGAACACCGATCCGACCCCGAACGCCGCACCAGCGGCCCTCGCGGCCTTCTGCGGCCGCAGCGTGAGGCGGGCCGAACGGGGCATGCGGGCGCAGTCGCGGCACTTGATCCCGACGGGCGCCGGCACCATGCAGTCGGGGCAGATCGGCTTGCCGCAATTGGAGCAGCGGACACCCGTCTCGACCTTCGGATGGTTGGCGCACGTGACCGGCGTGGACAGTCCGGTATCGGCGCTCGACACGGCGGCGAGTGTAGCATCGCCCCCCGGTATGCAGCGATCCGGCCGGCCGGCACCACGATGACCCGTCACCCCTCCGGCCTCCTTCGCATCTCGCCGGAAGTCGAGGCGGCGCTCGTCCGGTCCCAAGCGGTCGTGGCGCTCGAGTCGTCGCTCGTGGCCCACGGCCTCCCGCCCGACATCGGGCCGGACGTCGGGCGAGCGGCCGAGGCGCGCGTCCGCGCGCACGGTGCCGTCCCGGCGACCATCGCCGTGATCGACGGCACCGTCCGGGTGGGCCTCGACGACGAGGTGCTGGAGCGGCTGGCGGTCGAGCCCGACGTCCGCAAGGTCGGGCCCCGCGACCTCGCCACCTGCGCGGTGTCAGGGGCCTGGGGCGCCACGACCGTCGCCGGCACCCTCGCCGTCTGCGCGGTCGCCGGGATCCACTTCATGGCGACGGGCGGGATCGGCGGCGTGCACCGCGGCTGGGCCGAGACGCGCGATGTCTCGGCGGACCTCGAGGAGATCGCCAGGACGTCCGTCTGCGTCGTGTGCTCGGGGGCGAAGTCGCTGCTCGACATCCCGGCCACGCTCGAGACGCTCGAGACGCTCGGCGTGCCCCTGATCGGGTACCGCACCGATGTCTTCCCGCTCTTCTACGTCCGCGAGAGCCCCCACCCCGTGCCCGACAGGGCCGACGACGCGGATGCCATCGCCGCGGCGGCGGCCGCCCACTGGGGGTTCGCCCGCCCGACCGGCGTCGTCGTGGCCCAGCCTGTCGCCGAGGACGTCGCGCTGGACGCGGCCGACCTGGAGCGGACCATCGGGGACGCGGTGGCCGAGGCGGCCGGAGGCGGCATCCGCGGCCCGGCGGTGACGCCGCACGTGCTGGCCGCTGTGCACGCGGCCACCGGCGGGCGCTCGCTCGAGGCCAACAGGCGGCTGGTCGTCGACAACGCCGGACTGGCCGCCGAGATCGCCGCGGCGTACTACGCCTGAGGGGTCACTCCAGCACGTCGGTGCCCTCGGCCAGGTGCACCGGCGACGTGTCGGGGCAGGTCTTCGGCTTCGCGTACCAGCGCGGCACCGGCTTGCCGAACTGGAACGCCGAGCGCAGCGACGCGAGCTTGTCGACCCGCGCGTTCAGGCGGGGAAGTCCGAAGTTCTCGCCGATGAAGCGAAGGACGGAGGTGAAGTCGTATGTCGTGTCGTCGACGCGCTTGCGGGCCCAGGGTGAGATCACGACGAGCGGCACCCGCGGCCCGAGCCCCAGGAAGTCGGCGCGCGGCGGTGGCACGTGGTCGTAGAAGCCGCCGAAGTCGTCCCACGTGAGCACGATCGCGGTCGAGCGCCAGAGCGGCGAGCGCATGATCGCGTTCACGATCCCCACCGTCCAGTTCTGGCCCTGGCACAGCGACGGACCGCCCGGGTGGTCGGACAGGTTGAAGGGGGGCGCGATCCAGGTCACCGGGGCCAGGTACCCCTGCGAGATGTCGTGGGTGAACCACTCGATCGGGAACACGTGCTTCTCCCACGAGTCGGTGTCGCGGATGTACTTGATCTGGTCGACCGCGACCCAGCCATATCCGAGCTCCCCGCCGCGGGCCCCGTAGTACGCCCAGTCGAGGCCCTTGTCCTCGAGCAGTCCGGCGGTCGTCGGGATGTTGAAGCACGGGCGGACCCGGACGAGCTTCCCGTGCCGGATTGCCGGAGCGGTCACGAACGCCGGGTCGTCACAGCCCCAGCGGGTCGTGCGGAAGTTCGGGCCGTCGATGACACCGGCCGACGAGGCCGCGATGGAGTAGAGCCGGTTCGGCATGCTCGACGACGCCGCCGACGAGAACATGTGGTCCATGAGCTCGTAGTGGCGCGCCCACCCCCAGTAGGCGGGGAGCTGTCCGGGCTGCGCGGTCGTGAACGCGAGGTTGGTGACGTTGCCCGACTTGTCGCGGAGCGTCGAGAACCCGTTCATCTTGCCGCCGTTGATGTCGTGGTGGGCGGCGAAGTAGCTGTGCTGGAGATCCGTCTGCTTGTCTGGCAGCGGCCGCAGCGGCATGGTCGAGCCGTCGGCCCGGATGCCGTAGCGCGTCCCGTCGGCACCCGGGTAGAGCCCGAACAGGTTGTCGTACGTGCGGTTCTCCTTGACCAGGAAGACAATGTGCTTGATCGGCGTCCGGCTGGCCGCCACGGCAAGCGGCTTGCGGTCAGGCGCGGGCGTGAGCGGGACAACGACGTGCGGCCCCCACGAGGGCTCGCCGTCGTCATGGATCGCCAGGAGCGCGATCACGATCACCGCGAAGAGGACCTTGGCCGCCGTCACGACCCGTCCGCCACGGGGCCGCGCGTGCACGCCAGGCCGGCGTAGTCGGCCGGGTCAGGGAAGCCGCGCGTCCGCCCCGAGCCGCGGACGCGGTACACGTCCGCCTCGGGGCTCGTATGAACCCGCCGCAGGAAGCCGACGCCGGCGAACGCCGCCGGGTCGACGCCCGCGTCGAGCGTGCCGACCATGCTGCCGATCCGGACGTCCTTCACCACGATGACGTAGTCGACGCCCTCGCGGCGCAGGAAGCCCCGCCCGCCCGAGGGCCGCTGGAAGAACCGGTGCGCGCGGAGGACGTCGGCCAGCACCGGATGCAGCATCTCCGGGCGCAGGTAGGGTCCCATGCCCTCGACGACGCTGACGCGGCCGGTGGTGGCGACGAACGTCCCGAGCGTCACCCGGTCGGGGAGGATGCGCGCGTCGCACGGCACATGCGCGGCCACCCAGTCCAGGATCGAGAGCGCCTTCACGCCGTTCGCGTGGTAGCTCGTCCGTGCCGGGCCGACGGTCGCCCCGGCGGCGACGGCCGGAAGCGCGACGGCCACGGCCACGACCGCCGCCGGGGCCCAGGCCCGCAGCCGGCCGAGCCACGCGGCGGCCGGCTCGAGCGCGGCCAGCACGAGGATGACGAGCCCCAGCGGGAGATAGTCGAACTCGCGGTCGATCCCGAACCGGCCGGGGATCTGGGTGCGGTAGCGGTACGAGAAGAGGAACGCCAGCGCGACGAGGCTCGCGCCCAGCCCGACGGCCATGATGGCCGCCGAGCCGAGGTCCGCCGACTGGCGGCGGGCGAGAAGGACGGCCGCCGCGAGCGCGACCGCCGGGATGGCCCACAGCAGCAGGCGGGGCGGATCGTCGACGGTCGTCACCGTGCGAAGGGCGTCGGTGCCGATGCCGTGCGGAGGCACGAACCAGTGACCGGTCCCGGTCGGCGAGTGCTGCACCGTGCCCGCGAGCAGCGACGCCGTCGGGTCGACGTCGGCGCCGAACGAGCGGTAGCGATCGGCGCCGGATGCTCCCTGGAAGCCGATCGTGCCGCCGGCCGAGAGCAGGAGGGCGACGGTCAGCGCCGGCGCCGCGACGGCGATCGCCGCCATCCGCTCCGCGACGGCAACTCTGTCCCGCTCGAGCACGAGCCGGGCGACGCCGTACCACCCGAGCGCGATCATGAGCGCGACGACGGGCACGCCGTGCGTGGCGAACCCCGCGCCGAAGAGTACCGCTGCGATCGCCGGCTCGAGCCATCCATCCCGGTCGCGGAGCGCGCGGATCCCCACCACGAGGCCGCACACGGCCACCATCCGGCCCACGTTCTCGGCGGTGTACACGTCGAGGTTCCGGCGCAGCTCGTCGTTGAGGAGCGTCAGGGTGAGCAGTGGAAGCAGCGGCGACAGCAGGCGCAGGCCGAGCTCCCGCCCGAGCGCCCACAGCCCGGCCGCGAGGCCGGTCGACGCGACCCAGAGGAGCGCGCCCATGGCGGGGAGCGGCGAGGCGCCGAGCAGATACGACGACCCGGCGTGGAAGCTGTTCAGGACGAGCTTCGAGATCGCGGGCGTATAGAGGGCACCCCACTGCAGGGACTCGGCGGGCACCTGGCCCGCGTCGGCCAGCTCGAGGCCGTCGGCCCAGTACCGCCACGGGCCGAACATCTGGAAGTCGAGCAACGGCGAGCTGCGAAGGCGCACGACCGCGATCGCGAGCAGGACGACGAGCCCGACGGCGATCGCGAGCCGGTCCTCGGCGAGCTCCTCGCGGATCGCGGCGACGTGCTCGCCCGGCCGGCCCCGCCGCAGGGCGGCGGCCCACAGCGCAACCGTCACGGCCGTGAGGGTGAGGAGGAACGACGAGCTGGAGAGGACGTGGGCGATGACGAGCGCCGTCGCCGTGAGACCGACGGCGGCGTAGCCCAGGGCGAACGCGAGCGCGATCCGCGTCGCGACTCCCGCCCGGCCGGGCGGGTAGACGGCCAGCATCGCGCCGGCGCCGGGGACCAGCACGAGCCCGGCGGCCGTGCCGAGAGTCGCCGGATTCACTCGAACACCACGCAGAGGAGCCCGGCGATCAGCCAGACGGTGGGATCCTCGAAGAACGAGTTGTAGAAGAGCGAGCTGGCGAAGACGGCGACCAGCGCCGCGAGCAGCGTGCGCGATACCGCGGGTGCGCGACGGCCGGCAGCCCCCGCCCAGACGAACACGCCCAGGAGCCACCCGTAGGCCACGGCCCCGAGCGGGCCGAGCTCGGCCGCCACGGTCACCGGCGTCGTGTGCGACGCGGCCCCCTTCAGCCGGTACGGGTGGTCCGTGCCGGCCAGGGCGGCCTTGGCGAACCCGCCCAGTCCGGCCCCGAGCACCGGGATGGTGGCGGATCACGCGCCAGCCGAGGTCGACGAGGTGCGAGCGCCCACCCGACGCGCGGTTCGCGCTCGAGCCCGTCAGCTCGTAGGCCAGGATGCCTGCGAACGCGACCGTCCCGGCGACGAGCACGGCCGCGGTGACGCGCCACGGCCACAGGCCCGCCCCGAGCGCGAAAGCGCCGGCGGCGAGAGCCAGGTAGCTCGACTGCGAGTACGTGAAGTAGAGGCCCGCGAACACGGCGGCCATCATGATCACGACGGCGGGCGTGAGACCGCGATAGATGGCCACGCCCGCGAGGAGCACCAGCGTCACCGCCAGGAACCGCCCGTAGATGCTCGCGTCCCAGAACAGCGAGTTCACGCGGAAGAACGACCGGTAGGCGTTCGACGTCTCGACGCCCGGGTTCCAGAACACCCGGTGCACGGCCTCCTGCCACAGCCCGACGGCGGCGAAGAGGAGCGCCAGCCCGACCTGGGCCACGAGCGCCGCGCGGAGACCGGACGCGCTCCAGCCGAGCTGGGCGACCCTGACCATCATGAACCCGAACGGCAGGTAGAAGAAGAGCATGTCGACCGCGCCCTGGTGTGGGTCGACCGCCCAGAGGAGCGAGATCGCCGACAGCGCCAGGATGACCGCCAGCGCGCGCGGTACCGGGCCGATCCGAGGCTGGGCCGCGCCCCCTCGAAGCACGTCGTACAGGGTCGCGAGCGCGCCGGCGGCCAGGACGCCGTACAGGGGGAGCAGGAGGCGCGCGTCGTCGGACCCGACGTGAATCGGGATGCGCACGGGCGCGGCGACGACGCACGCCACCGCGAACACCCACGGCAGGCGATGAACGACCGCGGCCGCGACGGCGAGGGCGCCGAACCCGACCACGAGCGCCGCGGCGCCAACCGCCGGATGGTCGGCGAGCAGCGTGCCGAGCCGGTGGAGCGACGAGTCCAGGAGGTCGGCGGCGAGCAACAGGCTGCCGCCCGCCCAGGCCAGCACACCCACCCGGCGCAGCGACGGGCGGCCGGTCACCAGGAGCGCGCACAGGCCGGCCGCGGCCACGATCGCCGCGATCTCAGTCACTGGCCACCGGCAGGCACGGCGACGGATTCTATGGTGCGGTTCGCGGCAGGAGCGCGTACAGGTGCGACACGCCCGCGACGATGAGCCGGCCGCCGGCGGCGATCACCGTGGAGTACTTCCCGTCGTTGAAGAACCAGCGGCGCCGGCCCGTGACGGCGTCGAAGGCCGTCAGGTGGCCGTGCTCCCCGGGGCCGCTCCCGAGGTCGCCGACATACACGAGCCGGCCGATGACGGTGGGCGACGCGGTCGTCTTGTAGGGCAGCTTGTGCCGCCACAGGAGCTGGCCCGTCCGCGCGGAGAGGGCCGCGAACGTGCCGTCGTATGACGTTGCGTAGACACGCCCGCGTGCGATTCCCGGCGAGCCGTACGCCCAGTAGGGCATGGTGTACGTCCAGGCGATCTGTCCATCGCCCGCCTCGAAGGCGTACACCTTCCGGTCGGTGTTGCCGATGTAGACGCGCCCGTAGGCGACGGCCGGTGTCGAGTAGAAGCTGCCCGAACTGAAGCCGGAAGCGAGCCCGTGGGTGGCGGTTTTCCACACGAGCCTGCCGGTGCCGGCGTCGATGCAGTACATGACCCCCGCGTAGTCGCCGAAGTAGAGCCGGCCGTCGGCGAGCGCCGGTCCATGCTTGACCGCACCGGAGGTCGAGAACGTCCACAGCACGCGCCCCGTCTCCATGTCGAGCGCGCGGACATGGCCGCCGATGTCGGTCATGTACACCCGCCCATGGCCAAACGCGGGCGACGACTCGATCTCGTCGCTCATCCGGTGGCGCCACACCACGTGCCCGGTCCGCGCCCCGAGCGCATAGACGGTCCTGTCACGGCCGCCGACAAAGAGGCGGTTCCCGGCGATCGCCGGCTCACCCGTGACGCCGATGGGTATCCGAAACGACCACAGCACCTTGCCGGTGTTCACGGTGCGCGCGCTGACGAAGCCGTTGTTCGAGGCGAGGTAGAGGATGCCGTCCCGATAGGAGGGCGGGTACTCGAGGAAGCCCGTGCGCGCCTTCCATTCGTTCCGATACGGCGGTGCGACCCCGGTGATGTCCGAGGCATCCCGGGTGCGCGCGACGTTTCTCCCGTACACGGGCCAGGCCGGTCCCGGATCCCGCCCGTGGTGCTTTCCGTCCTTGCCCGGCGGGCTCGTGGCCGGCGAGGCCGTCGTGAGCGTGAACGGCAGGTCGCTGCCGCGGTGGATGTCATCCGTCCGCTGGTGCACCACCCACCATGCAGCACCCGCGCCGCCCGCGACGAGCACGGTGGCCGCGAGCGCGCTCAGGGCCCACGTCTTGCGCCGCATCCACGCACGCTAGCAACCGGCTAGGCTCGCCTGCCGTGGTCCAGCCCGTGATCGTTCTCGGGGTCCGGCGATCCGGGACAACCCTGCTTCGCGTCATGCTCGACCGGCATCCGGCCCTTGCCGTGCCGGACGAGTCCTATTTCATCCCGACCCTTGCCGCCCGGCACCGCGGACGGATCGACCCTGCCTCGTTCTGCGCCGACGTCGGCCGGATCTCGACCCTGCGCGACTGGGGCGTGCGCCCCGCCGAGGTCGCGGAGCGGCTCCAGCCAGGCGCAACTGCGGCCGACGGGATCGCCGCGATCTACGAGGCCTACGCGGCCGCCCGGGGGAAGGAGCGCTGGGGTGACAAGACGCCGATGTACATGTCGCGGCTCGGCCTCCTCGAGCGGCTCTTCCCGACCGCCCTCTACGTCCACGTCGTGCGCGATGGCCGCGACGCCGCCCGGTCGTTCCTCGAGATGCCGGCGGGCCTCGTCACCGAGTCATGGGCCCATCCCCGAAGCGTGGCCGGATTCGCGTGCCAGTGGCGGACCGAGGTCGGCGCCGCCGTCGCCTTCGGCCGGCGGCTCGGCCCGCGCCGCTACCACGAGCTGCGCTACGAGGAGCTCGCGGCCGACCCGGAGGGTCAGCTCCGGGGGGTGTGTCGATTCGCGGGGCTCGAGTTCGACGCCGCCATGCTCGCCTACCCGGGCACGCTCGACCTCGCGGCCAAGCCGCATCAGGCCCGGCTCGCCCAGCCGCCCACGGCCGGGGTCCGCGACTGGCGCACCGAGATGGCGGCCGCCGATGCGGCCGCGTTCGAGGCGATCGCAGGCGACGCGCTGGCCGCCTGCGGGTACGACGTCTCCGACCCCGGCCCGCCCCGCGCGCCGGCCCGCGTTCGCCTCGCCGCCTACCGGGCCCGCCTGGGCGCGTGGCAGGCCGCCGGAACGGCGGTGGCCCGATCGCCACTGTGGGCACGCCGCCACCCGCCGCTTCAGTGACCCACGCAAAATCGGGGTCAGACCCCGCTAATGCGTGCCGGGGCTACATCGTGCGGTCTTCGGGTGCGACCACGGTGCGCCCCGTCAGGTCGCCGTAGAGCGCCCGGATGAAGAGCGCCGAGAACGGCCAGACGACCGGCGCGGCCAGCGCGCCGCCGACGAGGATCGATGTCGAGAACGACGCGAAGGCGTACACGATCAGGAACATCGCGACCCCGATCGGCGCCGAGAAGAGGATCGTGATCAGCCACACGAACCACGTGCGGCTGAAGTTGCGCACGGCGAGCGCGGCCGAGTGCGCAACGGCGCCGCCCGGCGCGACATCGCCCGCCGCCATCGCCGGCACCGCGAACATCAGCAACGGAAGCGGGACGATGGCCAGGAGCCCGACGAGCTGGACGACCACCGACGCCATGATCCCGGTGATGCCGGCCGTCGCATAGGTCCACGCCACCCGCCTGCGCGGGGCCGGCTCCGGCAGGCCGCGCAGCATCACGAAGCCGACGACGGAGAAGTAGGCGATCCCGTAGGCGAACCGCCCGATGAGAGCCGTCTCGTTCACCCCCCCGCCTCCCTCATGGACGGCGATGACCGGGACTGTCGCGATTGCGAGCGCCACGACCGAGACGACGATCAGATCGGCCCAGACCGCCCCGAATCGGTGCACGGCCGACGCGAACAGGTCCTGGATCGGCGCCCCCCGGATCGAAGTCGCCGGAGCCTCCTCGGCCTCGTTGGTCACGAGGCCACCGGGGCGGGCTCCCCGGCCTCGAGCACGAGCTCGCCGTCGAGGGCGTCGGCTCGGACCACCGCGCCTTCTCCGAGCTCGCTCGAGAGCACCTTGATCGCGAGCGGGTTCTCGAGCTCGCGCTGGATCGTGCGCTTGAGGGGCCGGGCGCCGTAGGCCGGGTCATATCCGTGCTCGATCAGGAGCTCGGTGGCGGCATCGTTCAGCTCGAGCGTGATCCCCCGCTCCGCCAGCCGCCGCCGCAGCCCCTCGACCTGGAGGCGGACGATCTGGCCGAGCTGGTCGCGGTCGAGCCGCTGGAAGTGGACGATCTCGTCGATCCGATTCAGAAACTCCGGCCGGAACGTTGCCTCGAGGTCGGTCGCGTTCGACGTCATGATGACGATCGTGTTTCGGAAGTCGACCGTGCGCCCCTGCCCGTCGGTCAGGCGACCGTCGTCGAGCAGCTGGAGGAGCACGTTGAACACGTCGGTGTGCGCCTTCTCGATCTCGTCCAGGAGCAGCACCGAGTACGGCCTGCGCCGGACGGCCTCGGTGAGCTGACCGCCCTCGTCGTAGCCGACGTACCCGGGCGGAGCGCCGATCAGCCGCGACACCGTGTGCTTCTCCATGTACTCCGACATGTCGAGACGCACCATCGCCTTCTCGGTGTCGAACAGGAACTCGGCGAGCGCCTTCGCGAGCTCGGTCTTCCCCACGCCCGTCGGCCCGAGGAAGATGAACGAGCCGATCGGCTTGTCGGGATCGCCCAGGCCGGCGCGCGACCGGCGGATGGCGTTCGACACGGCCTGGACAGCCTCGTCCTGGCCGATCACGCGCTCGTGCAGGCGCGACTCCATCTGGACGAGCTTCTCCATCTCGCCCTCGAGCAGACGCGACACCGGGATGCCGGTCCAGCTCGCCACGACCTCGGCGACGTCCTCCGAGCCGACCTCCTCCTTGAGCATCGGCGAGCCGGCCTGGAGCTCCGCGAGCCGCCCCATCGCGGCCTCGAGCTCGGCTTGGAGCTTCGGCAGCTCGCCGTAGGTCAGCTCGGCCGCGCGCTGGAGGTCCTGGTCGCGCTGGGCGCGCTCGGCCTCCGCACGGGCCTCCTCGATCGTCGCCTTGAGGTTCTGGACGCGTTGGATCGCATCCTTCTCGGACTGCCACTCGGCCTTCATCCCGTCGAGCCGTTCCTGGAGGTTGGCGAGCTCCTCGGCGATCGCCTCGCGGCGGTCGATCGCGGTCTGCGCCGTCTCCTTCTCGAGCGCCGCCTGCTCGATCTCGAGCTGGATGATCCGGCGCTGGACCTCATCGATTTCGACGGGCATCGAGTCGATCTCGATCTTGAGCCGCGACGCGGCCTCGTCGATGAGGTCGATCGCCTTGTCGGGCAGGAAGCGGTCGGCGATGTACCGGTCGGAGAGCATCGCCGCCGCCACGATCGCGTCGTCGGACACGCGCACGCCGTGGTGCACCTCGTAGCGCTCCTTCAGGCCGCGCAGGATCGCGACGGTATCGGGCACACTGGGCTCACCCACCAGCACCGGCTGGAACCTGCGCTCGAGCGCGGCGTCCTTCTCGATGTACGTGCGGTACTCGTCGAGCGTCGTCGCGCCGACCGCGCGCAGCTCGCCCCGCGCGAGCATCGGCTTCAGGAGGTTGGCGGCGTCGACCGCGCCCTCCGCCTTGCCCGCGCCGACGATGGTGTGCAGCTCGTCGATGAAGACGATGATCTGGCCGTCCGAGGCCCGGATCTCGGCGAGAACGGCCTTCAGCCGCTCCTCGAACTCGCCCCGGTACTTCGTGCCGGCGACCAGCGAGCCGACGTCGAGCCCCCAGACCCGCTTGCCGGTGAGGCCCGCGGGGACGTCGCCCGAGGTGATCCGCTGGGCGAGGCCCTCGACGATCGCGGTCTTCCCGACACCCGGCTCGCCGATGAGCACCGGGTTGTTCTTCGTGCGCCGCGACAGCACCTGGATGACGCGCCGCACCTCCTGGTCGCGGCCGATGACCGGGTCGAGCTTGCCGCGCTCGGCGGCATCGGTCAGGTCGCGCCCGAACTTGGCGAGCGCCTCGTAGGTGCCCTCCGCGTCGGGCGAGGTCACGCGCTGTCCGCCGCGCACCTCGGCGACCGCCTTCAGGATCGCGGCGCGGTCGAGGTCGGCGCCCGCGGCCAGTGCGAGCAGCAGATGCTCGACCGCCACGTACTCGTCCTTGAGCGCCTCGGCCTCGGTGAACGCGTCCTCGAGCGCCTGGCGGGTCGCCCGGCTCGCCGCCGGCTGGACGTTCGCGCCCTCCATACGGGGCAGGCCGGCCAGCCTGGCCTCGACGGCGTCGCGGATCGCGGCGGGGTGCAGGCCCGCCTTCTCGAGGATGCGTGCGGCGACGCTCGCCTCCTGCGTGAGGAGCGCCAGCAGGAGATGGTCCGGTGTGAGCTCGGGGTTGCCGCGGCCGACCGCGTCGCCCTGAGCGGATGCGAAGGCCTCCTGGGCCTTTACGGTGAGTTTCGTGAAGTCCATATCGCCGGGGGGGTCGGGGGTTGATAGCGAACGAGCTCGCGCCGGTAGCTCCGGTGCACCCGCGCCACCTCGGCGCGCATGTGGCGGGCCGAGGTGGCGAGCTGCTTCTGGAGCTCCGCCACCTGGGCGTCCAGGCGGGCGACCATGTCCTCGAGCTCGAGCACGCGGATCGCTCCGGCCAGGTTCATGCCGAGCTCGCCTGTGAGCCCGCTGATCTTGCGAAGGCGGGCGAGGTCGGCTTCGGAGTAGCGGCGCGTGCCGCCCGGAGTCCTGCGCGGCAGCACCAGCCCGCGCGCCTCGTAGACGCGCAACGTCTGCTGGTGAAGCCCCGTCAGCTCGGCGGCGACCGAGATCGAGTACCGGGGGCGGGAGTCGGGTGCGAGGCTGCTCATCCGGCACGCTCCTCGAAGAGCTTCCCACGCGGATCGCCGTGGTCGGAGCGCTCGATCTCGCCCAGCTTCTCGAGCGCCTCGCGCTCCTGCTTCGAGACCTTCCCGGGCACCGCGATGCGAACGCGGGCCAGCAGGTCGCCCGTGCCGCCGCCGTTCAGCTTGGGCGCTCCGCGTCCCTTCACCCTGAGCGTCTTGCCGTCGGTGGAGCCGGCGGGCACCTTGACGCGCACCGTGCCGCCGTCGGCGGTGGGGAGCTCAACCTGGCCGCCGAGCGCGGCTTCCGAGAACGTCACGGGCACCTCGAGCAGGAGGTCGTCGCCGCGCCGGGTGAAGAGCGGGCTCGGCGCCACGCGCGTGACGACGAAGAGATCTCCCGGCTCACCGCCGCGCGGCCCGGCCTCGCCCTTGCCGCGCACCTTGATGCGGGTGCCGTCGCGGACGCCTGCCGGGATGCGCACCTGATAGGTCTTCGTCGACCGCAGACGGCCGGAGCCGTGGCACGTCGGGCACGGGGTCTCGATGACCGTCCCGGCCCCGCCGCAGCGCTCGCACGGCTGGCTGAGCGCGAAGAACCCCTGGCTCTCGGACGTGATCCCACGGCCCTTGCAGACCGGGCAGATCGTCGGGGAGGTGCCCGGCGCGGCGCCGGAGCCGCGGCACGTCGTGCACGGGTTGGCCTTCTCGACCGGCACCTTCACGGTGGCGCCGCGGAGCGAGTCGGGGAACGCGATCTGCACCTGCACCTCGACGTCGGCGCCGCGCTGGGCCTCGCGCCCGGCCGTCCGGCCGCCGCCGCGGTTGAAGAGGCCGCCGAAGAGGTCGCCCAGGTCGAAGCCCGCCGCGCCCGGCCCCGCGCCCGAGAAGTCGAATCCCTGGAAGCCGCCGCCCGTCGGCCCCTGGCCGGGCCGGAACGTCTGGCCGAACGTGTCGTACTGCTTTCGCTTGTCCGCGTCCGAGAGCACCTCGTACGCCTCGCCGATCTGCTTGAAGCGCTCCTCCGCGGCGGCGTCCCCGGGGTTGCGGTCGGGGTGGTACTGGCGCGCCAGCTTGCGGTAGGCCTTCTTGATCTCGTCGGCGCTCGCACCCTTCGGCACGCCCAGCGTCTCGTAGTGCGTCGCCATTAGTCGTCCTCGGTGGCGGGCGGGCCGCTCGAGACGACGACGCGGACAGCGCGGACGACGCGGTCGCCGAGGCGATATCCGCGCTGCCAGACGGCCGCCACGGCGCCCTCGGGCTGGTCGGAGGGCTGGTGCGAGAGGGCCTCATGGACGTGCGGGTCGAACTCGTCGCCCGGCGCGCAGGGGATCTCCTCGAGCCCCCGGCGGGCGAGCAGCCCGGCGAGCTGCTGCTTCACGTGCTGCACGCCCTCGGCCACCTTCGCCTCTTCGTGATGCTCGGAGGCGTCGAGCGCCCGCTCGAGGTTGTCGAGCACGGGCAGGAGCTCGCCCACGAGCGACTCGGTCGCCCGCGAGGCCTGCATCTCGGACTCCCGCGCCACCCGCTTTCGGTAGTTGTCGAAGTCGGCGGCGAGCCGGCGCAGGTCGTTCAGGTACTCCTCGGCGCGCTCGTTGGCGTCGGCGAGCTGCTGGTCGGGATCGGCTTCGCCCGACGGGGTTTGGGGCGATGCGCCACCTCTGGGGTCAGACCCCTCCTGGTGGTCGCCTTCGGTTGCACCGTGGGGTGCAACCGAAGGGTCGCGCCACGAATCGCGGTTGGCCGTCACGAGCGGTCTGTGGTCTCGTCGACGACCTCGGCGTCCACGATCTCCTCGTCGCCCGCGTCCGCCGCGGCGCCGTCTGCGCCGTTGCCGGAGGACGTTGCGGACTGCTGGGCCTGCTGGTAGACCAGCTCGCCCAGCTTGAACGAGGCCTCGCGCAGCGCCTCGAGGCGGGAGCGGATCTCGCCGACGTCGTCGCTGTCGATCGCCTGCTTCACCGCGTCGATCTTGGAGCGGATCTCGGTCTTGGTCTCGTCGTCGAGCTTGGCGTCATGCTCGGCGAGGGACTTCTCGGTCGAGTACGCCACCTGCTCGGCGGCGTTTCGCGCCTCGGCCAGCTCCCGGGCCGTGCGGTCGTCCTCGGCGTGCGACTCGGCGTCGCGCACCATCTGGTCGACCTCGGTGTCGGAGAGGCCAGACCCGCCCTGGATCTGGATCTTCTGCTCGTTTCCGGTGCCCATGTCCTTCGCGGACACGTGCATGATCCCGTTCGCATCGATGTCGAAGGTGACCTCGATCTGCGGGACGCCGCGCGGCGCCGGCGCGATGCCGACGAGCTGGAACTTGCCCAGGGTCTTGTTGTAGGCGGCCATCTCGCGCTCGCCCTGAAGGACGTGGATCTCGACGGACGGCTGGCCGTCCTCGGCGGTCGAGAAGATCTCGGACTTCCGCGTCGGGATCGTCGTGTTGCGCTCGATGAGCTTCGTGAAGACGCCGCCCTTGGTCTCGATGCCCAGCGACAGCGGGGTCACGTCGAGCAGGAGGACATCCTTCACCTCGCCCTTGAGCACGCCGGCCTGGATGGCGGCGCCGATTGCGACGACCTCGTCGGGGTTGACGCCGCGGTGCGGGTCGCGCCCGATCAGGCTCTTCACCTTCTCCTGCACGGCCGGCATGCGCGTCATGCCGCCCACCAGGATCACCTGGTCGATTCTGCCGGGCTCGAGGCCCGCGTCGGCCAGCGCCTGCTTGGTCGGCGCGACCGTCCGCTCGATCAGGTCGTGGGTGAGCTCGGTCAGCTTCGCCCGCGAGAGGGTGGTGTCGAGGTGCTTGGGACCCTCCGTGTCGGCCGTGATGAACGGCAGGTTGATGTTGGTGGACTGCGTCGTCGAGAGCTCGATCTTGGCCTTCTCCGCGGCCTCGTAGAGCCGCTGGAGCGCCATCGGATCGTTCCCGAGGTCGATGCCCTGGTCGCGCTTGAACTCCGCGATCAGCCAGTCGACGACGGCCTTGTCGAAGTTGTCGCCGCCGAGATGGTTGTCGCCGGACGTCGCCTTGACCTCGAACACGCCCTCACCGAGCTCGAGCACCGACACGTCGAACGTGCCGCCGCCGAGGTCGAAGACGAGGATGGTCTGGTCGCCCTCCTTGTCGAGGCCGTAGGCCAGCGACGCGGCGGTCGGCTCGTTGATGATCCGCAGCACGTCGAGGCCGGCGATCTTGCCGGCGTCCTTCGTGGCGTTGCGCTGGGCGTCGTTGAAGTACGCCGGAACGGTGATGACCGCCTCGTTGACCGGCTCGCCCAGGTACGCCTCGGCGTCGGCCTTCAGCTTCTGGAGGATCATCGCCGAGATCTCCGGCGGCGGGAACATCTTGTCGCCGGCCTTGACGCGGGCATCGCCGTTCGGGCCGTCGACGACCTCGTACGGGACGATCTTCTGCTCCTCGGACACCTCGGCGGCCTTGCGGCCCATGAAGCGCTTGATCGAGAAGACGGTGTTCTTGGGGTTCGTGACCGCCTGCCGCTTGGCGGGCGTGCCGACCAGTCGCTGGCCGTCCTTCGTGAACGCCACGACGGACGGCGTCGTGCGCCCGCCCTCCGCGTTGGGGATGACGGTGGACTCGCCGCCCTCCATCACCGCCATGCACGAATTGGTCGTCCCAAGGTCGATGCCGATCACTTTTGCCATGTGGAGCCACTCCTTGCGTGGTTGCAACGAAGAAAATCTAAGTCGATTTATAGCAACTCTTGGCATCGCGGGCAAGGGACGGCGTGGCGTAGATCGTGTAGCCGTGCGTGTCGACGAGCGGGCGCAGCCACGGGACGTCGCGAAGCACCCCGCGTCGCCCGTGCTTGAGCAGGGGACGCCCGCCCACCTTCGGGCCGGCGACGACGAGGACGGCGTCCACATGCTGGTTCTCGATGAACGCCCGGTTCGCAGCCGGGTCGCGGAAGAACGCCTTGGCGCCGAGCACGATCGGCAGCACGCGCCGCAGGACGGACGGGCGCAGGTACGGGGCCATCCCCTCGTCGACGCTCGTCCGCCCGGCGAGGACCTCGAAGCTGCCCGCGGTGCGCACGTTCACGAGGACGCGCGCGTTGCAGGGCACCGTCCTGGCGAGCGCCGTCATCACGCCGAAGCCGGCCCGCTCCAGGGCCGACGCGCCGCGAGGCGGCGTGGATGCGGCGATCGCCACCGCGACGACCGCCACGGCCACCGCGCCCGCCCGGCGCAGGGCATGCCGGCGCCCGCCGGCGGACCGGGCGACGACCTCGCGCAGGACGGTGCCCGCAACGGCGGTGGCGGCGACGACCGCCAGCAGCACCTCGTACTCGAAGAGCCTGCGCGGGCCGAAGGTCGCGGGCACGAAGGTGCGGTAGCGGTGGCTGAAGTAGAGGCCGGCGACGAAGAGCGTGAGCGCCGTCCCCCAGGACGCCAGCGCAACCGGGCCGAGCGCCCGCCTTCGCCGCCAGACCACGAGGCCGGATCCGATCGCCAGCAGGACGACGCCCGCGAAGTCGCGCTTGGGCGTCGTCAGCTGGACGTCGTTGAAGACGCTCGAGACCGCCACCCTGGCCAGCCGCTCGGGCAGGATCGCCCACCCCGACCGCCGCCCCCGGGGGTGCGAGCGCTTGACGACCTCGAAGGTCTTCGTCGGGTCGAGCGTCACCGGGAACCCGGGGTACCCCCCGCCTTCGCGGGCCCGCTGAAAGCCCAGGTCGCCCCCCGATGCGGCGAGGGCCGCGAGCCAGATCACCACCGTCACGAGCACCGCAACGCCGGCCGCCGTGGCGATCCGCCGAAGGCGCGGCCGGCGCAGGCGGCCAACGACGATGCTCGCCGCGGCGTACCAGACGACGAAGATGCCGACGACGACGACCGGGATGAGGTGCGTGCCGGCGCCCGCGCCGAACAGGATCCCGGCCACGGCGGCCTCCCGCCGGCCGGCGCGCCCGCGCACCACCGCGATCGCGACCACCGCACCGCAGACTGCGACCATGCGCCCGAGGGTCTCGACCCGGTAGGTGCCCGCGTCCTCGACGAACTCGGAGTTCAGAGGGAACGCCGCCGGCGCCGCGAGGAGGAGCGCCGGCACGCCGACCGACAGGGCGCGCAGGCCGAGCGCTCGGGCGAGCGCGAGCAGCGCCGCGAAGAGGCCGACGCTGCCGAGCCAGACGAGCGCCCCCAGCGTTCGCAGGGCACCGTTGGGCGCGACGGAGGCGATGCCGGCCTCGAACGAGTTGAGGACGACCTTGCTCACCGTCGTCGGGATGTGCAGGCCCCATTGGAGGGTCGTCGACGGCACGCCGCCCGCGCGCAGGATCTCGAGCCCGTCGGCCCAGTAGCGCCACGCGGCCTCGCTGCTGCTCAGAAGCGTGAGCGGCTCCACCCGGAGCTTCTCGATCGCAAACGCCGTGAGTCCCGCGAGGCCGGGCGCGATGATCCACCGGCCGGCGCGCGCGTCGGCGATCAGCGCGCGCAGATGGGGTCGCAGCGAGCGCCGGCGGAGGGCCGCCGTCCACAGGCCGATCGTGACCAGCGTGAGCGCGATGACGAACGACGTTCGCCCGATCGTGCCGGTGACCGCCAGGACGGTGGCCGTGAGGGCGACGACGGCGTAGCCGAGCCCGAATGTGAGCGCGAGGGTGGCCTCGACGCCGAACAGCCCCGGCCGGAAGGCGGCGAACGTCGCGCCGGTCCCCGGCACGAGCACGACCACCATGACGACGAGGAGGCTCGCGAGGCTCACGCCGTCGCCACCCGCCCGCGCGGGCGCTTGGGGAACACCGGCATCGGGCCGTTCTACCACCGCGAGCCGGACGGCGGGGCCCATGGGCAGCGTGGGAACCGGTAGAGTTGGCCGGCCGCCTGGAGACCCGGGCGCGTACCTCGGGGGAGGGGGAACATGGGCCGCTCTCGTCGCGCGAGTGCGATCGCACGGACCGTCGCCGCCGTCGCAGTCGGATTCCTTGCGCTTGGCGCGGCGACGACAGACGGCGGCGCACACACGCGGGCACCCGGCGTCGCCCAGCGCCCGAGCATCGTGCTCATCCTCACCGACGATCAGCCCGCTCAGACGCTGTGGGCCATGCCGCGGACGAAGCGCCTCCTGGCCGCCCACGGCGTCAGGTTCACGTCGCTCTACGACTCCGTCTCACTGTGCTGCCCCGCGCGCGCCACGCTCCTCACGGGACGCTACGCGCACTCGACGTCCGTCTATGCGAACGCCCCGCCGTCCGGAGGCGCGGCCACGTTCCGCAGCCGCCACGACGACCGGGAGACGCTGGCGGTCTGGCTGCACCGCGCGGGCTATCGAACCGCGCTCTTCGGGAAGTACCTGAACGGCTACCAGGGCGGATACGTCCCACCCGGGTGGGACGAGTTCACCACGTCGTCGCGCTACTGGGGCGGCGTGGGGTACGTGCAGGGCGTCAAGAAGGAATTCCTGCCGACGACCTACATGCCGACCTTCCTGGGGGCCAAGACCATCCAGTTCATCCGCTCGACTCCGCGAGGCGGTCCGCTGTTCGCGTACTACGCCCCGTTCGCCCCGCACGGCCGCCCGAGCCCCCGAGCCGCGCTATGCGCGCATGCCGGTGTGCTGGAGTTGTCACGGCTGGCCGACGCCCGACTTCGACGAGCACGACCTGTCGGACAAGCCGCCGTACGAGCAACGGCCACCGTTCACGCGGGCCGAGCAGAAGGCCGTGCACCACTTCCGCAAGCTGCAGATACGCACGCTCCAGTCGGTCGACGTGATGGTTGACCGGATCGTCGCCGCACTGCGGGATACCGGTCGTCTACGGAACACGATCAGTCGTCTTCATGTCAGACAACGGCGTGATGTGGGGCTCCCACCGCTGGCCGGCGTCGGCGAAGAGCAATCCGTACAAGGATGCAAGCCGAGTGCCGCTCATCATCCGGTACGACCGTCTCGGCACGGCACCGAGGCTCGAGCCGCGGCTGGTGGGGAACGTCGACATCGCACCCACGCTTGCCGCACTCGCCGGCGTCCACGCACCGCAGTCGGTCGAAGGCGTGAGCTTCGCGCGCATCCTCCGTGACCCGTCCAGGCTGTGGTCGCGAACGCTCCTGATCGAGCACGCGTTCCGGACGAACACCCCCACCGGGCGCGGTCCCTCCTACTGTGGCGTACGCACCGACCGGTACCTGTTCGTCCGCTACGCAACCCGGCTCGAGGAGCTCTACGACGAACGGCTCGACCCGTTCGAGCTTCGGAACATCGCAGGCCGGCCGTCCGCCGCGCCGGTTCAGAACCAGCTACGGCACACCACGCGGCGGCTCTGCACGCCGCTCCCGCCGGGCTTCACCTTCTGATCGCCCGGCCGTAGTCGCACAGGTCGAGGAGCACGCACTCCTCGCACCGCGGACGCCTGGCCGTGCACGTCGCCCGGCCGTGCGTGATCAGGAGCAGGTGCGCGTCGAGCATCTGCGCAGGCGGAGTCATGTCGGTCAGGATCGCGTGCGCGGCATCGGCGCTCGTGCCGGTGGGGATCAGCCCGACCCGGCCGGCGATCCGGTGGATGTGGGTGTCGACGGGCATCACCGGGACGTCGAGGCTGAAGAGCAGCACGCAGCTCGCCGTCTTGGGCCCGACCCCGGGGAGGGCGACGAGCCACGTCATCGCCGCCTCGGGTGGCAGCGTGGCCAGCCAGTCCAGGTCGAGCCCGTCCACGGCTCGGAGCACCGCCTGGATCCGGGGCGCCTTCTGCACGGCGAGCCCTCCCGTCCGCAACGCATCGACGAGGTCCGCCTCCGGCGCGTCGCGCACGTCCCGCCACCTGGGGAAACGCTCCCGCATGCGGGCGTAGGCGCGCTCGCTGTTCAGGTCGCTCGTGTTCTGGCTCAGGATCGTGAGGACGAGCTCGTCCAGCGCGGGCAGGCGCCGGTGATGACGGGGCGCGCCGTATGCAGCCTCGAGTCGGGAGACGATCTCCGAGACGAGGGAGGGGGTGTCGCTCACCGCACGACTCGGTAGAGGGTGTAGTCGGCGTCGTAGAAGCGGCCGAGCGCATACGGGTTGAGCCGGCAGCTGGCCGTGGGCGCGAGCGCGCCGCGAGCGACCCGGGCGCCGTCCGGGGCCAGGACGGCGGTCACACCCACGGGCGGGGGCGCTCCCTCGCCGACGGCGACCGCCGCCGCTTTCCGGTCGTGCTGGCGCGGGACGTGGCGGTAGATGTGGCGATAGCGGATCCGGGGCCGCGGGACGTAGAACTGGTGGGCGCCGGTGGCCGCGAACAGGGACAGGGCGACCGCCTCCTCGCCATTCTGACCCTCCCGGGAGTCGGGGACGACGGCAACCGTGTCGCGCGGATCGAGCGGGAGCGGCCGGTCGCACGCGACGACGGGATGGCCGTCACTCCAGGCCACGGCCCGGCTCATGCCCACCGCCGCCAGGACGGGTGAAGCGACGCACAGCGCTCCGAGCGCCACCGCGGCATACGGCGCCACCCCGCGGGTCGCTCGGACGGCCGCCACGGCGCCGAGCGCGGCGGGGAAGACGAGCGTGAGCCCCACCGGCGGCAGGTAGCGCACGCTCCGCGAGACGGCCGGGAGCGCACCGCCGCCTGCCGAGGCCAGCGCCGAGACGGCGTAGATCACGAGCGGCACCGCCACGAGGACGCCGATCGTGCGCCGGTCGACCTCGCCCTGCCGAATGGCCCGCGACGCGGCCCCGACGGCCGCCAGAACCAGCAACACGGCGAGCGCCACCGCCGCCTGGGCTGCGCTGACCGTCGCCGGCGGGGCGCGCGTCGTGTTGATGAACCCGCCCAGCTCGTGGTAGTGCCACGCGAGCGGCAGCACCCACAACGCCACCACCACGGCGGCCGCCGCGACCGCGGAGCCCACCACCCGCACGGGTGCCCTGAACGAGAGGACGACGGCGCAGGCCACAGCCACGGCCGCCGCGATCGGCGACATGAGCACCACGAATCCGAGCGTGGCTCCGGCGGCGGCACCCGTCGCCGGCGACCGCCTGCGAACGGCGCGCAGGAACAGCCAGAGCGCGAGCGGCACGAGCGCAAGGCCGAAATCGCGCGGCTCCGCCGGTGGCACGTTCCCGAGCGCCGGCGTCGGCGCGGGGGAGAGCAGCAGGTCGCCGCCGTAGCGGGCGATCCCCTGCTCGAACGGCGCGAGGCCCGCCGGGACGTTCTTCGAGGACCCGGCCCCGACGGTCAGCACGGCGGCGGGCCCGTGTGACCAGAGCCAGCCGAGGCCGCCGCAGCCCAGGGCGAGGACGACCGCCCACGACGCGGCCGCCTTCGAGAGCCGAAGCTCGCGCGCGAGCAGCCATGCCCCCAGCCCGAGGGCGAGCAGCATGACGGCCTCGAGCACGAGCAGCGTCGTGGCCATCCCGGCGCCGAACCCCTGCATGATCGCGCCACCCAGCGCGTGCAGCAGCCACGGATAGGCGTTCGGAACGTCGGCGTAGAGCGTCGTGGGCGCGGGCGCTCCCCCGGCCACCTGGCGGATCCACCCCTCGTGCCACTGGATGTCGCTGCCGACGAGCCGGTCCGTCGGCGTCCGCCAGGCCGGGTAGGCGATGCCGATCGCGACGATCGCCGCGGCCGCGAGCGTGACCGGCCGCACGCCCTCGACGCGGAGCCGCGGCCGCCGGAGTGCGACCGCCGCGATCACGGCCCCGGCGAAGACGAGCCTGAGCGCGACCGCATGCCCCACGAGCGACACGCCGAGGATCGGCTGGGCCATCAGGAGCCAGGCGGCCCCGACGGCCAGGAGCAGGCCTGCGGCAAGCCGCTCGGCGGCGGGAGAATCGGGGACGGCGGCCGAGCCCACCAGCCACATGCCGGCAACCACGAGGCCGATGTCCGCGCAACCCGCGGCGACGGGTCCGACCGCGTCCGGCATCGGCGCCAATCTACCAGCCGCGGCAGGAAGGTGATCGGAATCGGTTCCGAGGGTACGCTGTGGATGTGGAGCCTGTCCTCGACACCCGCGCCCGGCCGCTTCGCGACCTGCGAATCTCGGTCACCGACCGGTGCGACTTCCGCTGCGTCTACTGCATGCCGAAGGAGGTGTTCGGGCGTGACTTCCAGTTCCTGCGCCGCTCCGAGCTCCTGACGTTCGAAGAGGTCGCCCGGGTCGCGGCGATCGCCGCGGGACTCGGCGTGCAGAAGCTTCGCCTGACAGGCGGCGAGCCGCTGCTGCGGCGCGACATCGAGCGGCTGGTGGCGATGCTCGCCGGGATCGACGGCATCGACGACGTGGCCATGACGACCAACGGGTCGCTGCTCGCACGGAAGGCGCGCGTCCTCGCCGAGGCCGGCCTGCGCCGGGTGACGGTCAGCCTCGACTCGCTGGACGACGCGGTGTTCAGCGCCGTGAACGACGTCGACTTCCCGGTGGAGCGGGTGCTCGAAGGGATCGACGCGGCAGCCGCCGCGGGCCTGCCCGTCAAGGTCAACATGGTCGTAAAGCGCGGCCTGAACGACGCCTCGGTGCTCGACATGGCGGATCACTTCCGCGGCAGCGGGCACGTGCTGCGCCTGATCGAGTACATGGACGTCGGCACGACGAACGGGTGGCAGATGGATGACGTGGTGCCGGCGGCCGAGCTCATCGAGGCGATCGATGCCGAGTGGCCCGTGGAGCCCGTCGAGGCCGCCTACCCGGGAGAGGTCGCCCGTCGCTACCGCTATCGCGACGGGGCCGGCGAGATCGGCGTGATCGCGTCGGTCACCCAGCCCTTCTGCCACGACTGCTCGCGCGCCAGGCTCTCGGCCGAGGGCCGGCTCTACACCTGCCTCTTCGCAGCGGCCGGGCACGACCTGCGCGGCCGCCTCCGAAGCGGTACCGGCGACGACGAGCTGGAGGCGTTCCTGCGCCGGGTCTGGGGCAGGCGCGTCGACCGCTATTCCGAGCTCCGTACGGCGGAGACGACGCAGAGGCCGAAGGTCGAAATGTCGCACATCGGCGGCTGACAGGCCCGACGGGCCGATCGCGACCGCCGTTTTCGCTACGATGCCGTCTTCCATGGATGCTGCGCCGGCCACCCGCCGCTCGCTCTGGAGGGCGCCTCGATGGCTTCCCAAAGGGTGGCCCGACTTCTTCTTGCAGCTGGCGCTGTTCACGGTCGTCGACGTGCTCTACGAGTTGACGCGCGGCCTCTCGGAGGGGAGCGTGGCGACGGCGTTCGGGCACGCCCGCCGGGTGGTTTCGTGGGAGCAGTCGCTCGGCATCTTCAACGAGCTCGACGTCCAGCAGTGGGCGCTCCAGCGCCACTGGGCGCTCGACGTCGCCGACTTCACGTACTTCCACATGCACTTCGTGGTCACGACCGTCTTCATGTTCTGGCTCTACCTGCGCCGAAACCGTCACTACTACTTCATCCGGAACGCCGTCTTCGTCGCCGATGCGATCGCGCTCGTGGGGTTCACGCTGTTCCCCACCGCCCCGCCGCGGATGCTGACCGACCTGGGGTTCACGGACACGCTCGACCGCTATGCGTCCGTCTCGAACTACTCGGGGCCGATCGCCGATCTCGCCAACCCGTTCGCGGCGGTGCCGTCGATCCACACGTGCTACGCGCTCATCATCGGGCTCTCCTGCTTCTTCCTCGTGCGGCGCCGGCCGCTGCGCGTGACCTGGCTCTTCTACCCGTGCCTGATCGTCTTCTCGATCATCGCGACGGCCAACCACTTCTGGCTCGACGCGATCCTCGGCGCCCTGCTGGCGGCGGTCGCGCTGTCGACCGCGTGGCTGATCGAGCG
This sequence comes from uncultured Actinomycetes bacterium, assembly GCA_963709425.1. Taxonomy (GTDB): domain Bacteria; phylum Actinomycetota; class Thermoleophilia; order Gaiellales; family JAICJC01; genus JAICJC01. The sequence goes on from CAVPWG010000005.1 coordinate 180,924, forward strand.
CTACCGGCCGACCCTGCCGCGGTCGGCGCGGGTCCGCATGCGGCTCGAGCCCGGGCCGCGACTGGCCGACGCGAGATAGCGCCCGTGGTATACTGGGTGGGATGAGCACCCCGCTCGCCCGTCTCAAGACCGGGTATACGCAGGGCGGCCGCGACCTCGGCATGGCCTTCATGGGCCGCCTCGGCTCGCTGCCGTTCACGCCGAACCAGATCACCGTGGCCGGCCTGGCGATGAATTTCGCGGCGGCCGTGCTCGTGGTCCAGCGCCACTTCGTGTGGGCCACGGTGGTCTTCATCACGGGCTCGATCCTCGACATCCTCGACGGCGCGCTCGCCCGCACGCACGGCAAGCTGACGCCCTTCGGCGGGTTCCTCGACTCGACCACGGATCGCCTGTCGGAGGGGCTGATCCTGGGGGCGATCGCGATCGTGCTCTCGGATCAGGGCCATCAGGTCGCCCTGGGGTGCGTGTTCGTGGCGCTGGTCGGTTCGTTCCTCGTGAGCTATACGCGCGCCAAGGCGGAGTCGCTCGGGGTGCGGGGCGAGGCGGGCCTGATGGCGCGGGCCGAACGGGTCGTGCTCGTCGCGGTGGTGCTCCCGTTCGCCGGTCACGGGGCGCTGCCGTACGGCATCTACGTCCTCGCAGGGCTCACAGCGATCACCGTCATCCAGCGCATCCTGTACGTCAGACGGCAACTTCTCTCGGAGGGATAGGCATGGCCGATCAGGCCTCGACCAACGGACACAAGACGCGAAGCGGGAAGGTGCGCGTCGCCATCGTCGGCGCCGGCAACTGCGCCTCGGCCCTCGTCCAGGGCGTCCAGTACTACCAGAGCGCCAAGGCCGGCGAGTTCGTGCCCGGCCTCATGCACGTCGACCTCGGCGGCTATCACATCTCGGACATCGAGTTCACGGCCGCATTCGATGTCGACGCCGACAAGGTCGGCCGCGACCTGGGCGAGGCGATCTTCCGCGGTCAGAACAACACGGTGAAGTTCGCCGATGTCCCGAAGCTCAACGTGCCCGTTCATCGCGGCATGACCCACGACGGCATCGGCAAGTACCTGAGCAAGGTCATCGAGAAGGCGCCCGGCGAGACCGCCGACGTCGTCCGCATCCTCCAGGAGACCGAGACCGACGTCGTCGTCAGCTACCTCCCGGTGGGCTCGGAGGAGGCGACGAAGTGGTACGTCGAGCAGGTGCTCTCGGCCGGCTGTGGGTTCGTCAACTGCGTCCCCGTCTTCATCGCGCGTGAGCCGTACTGGCGGCGGCGCTTCGAGGAGAAGGGCCTGCCGATCGTCGGCGACGACATCAAGTCGCAGGTCGGCGCGACGATCGTCCACCGCCAGCTCACGCGCCTCTTCCGCGAGCGCGGCGTCAAGCTCGAGCGCACCCACCAGCTGAACGTCGGCGGCAACACGGACTTCATGAACATGCTCGAGCGCGAGCGGCTGGAGTCCAAGAAGATCTCCAAGACCAACGCCGTCACCTCGCAGCTGGACTACGACATCGGCGCGCGCAACGTCCACATCGGCCCGTCCGACTACGTCGAGTGGCTCGACGACCGCAAGTGGGCATACATCCGCATGGAGGGGCGCTCCTTCGGCGACGTGCCGCTCAACATCGAGCTCAAGCTCGAGGTCATCGACTCGCCGAACTCGGCCGGGATCGTGATCGACGCGGTGCGGTGCGCGAAGCTCGCGCTCGACGACGGCGTCGCCGGCGCGCTCGAATGGCCGTCTGCCTACTTCATGAAGTCGCCGCCGGTGCAGCACGCCGACGACGTCTGCCGTGACGAGGTCGAGCGGTTCATCGCCGACCGCACGAAGACCCCGGCCGGCTCCAAGGAGAGGGCCAAGGGGAAGGCGTGAGCCCACTGCGGCTCTGCCTGGTCTCGCCGTTCGCACTGGACGGCGCGCATCCGGTGGCCGAGCACGTCCGCGGAGCGGCCACCGCGCTCGCGAAGGCGGGCCACCGCGTGACCGTGCTCGCACCGAGCCCATCGACCCGCGCGCTTCGCAGCGGCAGGCGCCGGCTTCGGGCGCTGGCCGGAGGCGACACGGAGGCGCTGCTCGCCCTCGAGGGCGAACCGCTCCAGGTGGCGATGACACCGGCCGTGCCCCTGCGCCAGCGGGGGCGGCGGCGCGGCGCCGGCCTTCCGGTCGCCGCCAGCGCCAACGTCGCGCTCGCGGTGGCGGCGGGCGGCTTCGACATCGTCCACGTCCACGAGCCGCTGCTGCCGGGGCTCGCGACGGCGGCCATCCGCCACGCGCCGGGTCTGGTCGTCGCCACGTTCCACTCGACCGACCCCCGCGCCGTCACCTACCCGGTCCGCGATCGGGCCCGTGACCGCTACCGGGCCCGGATCGACGCGCTCGCCGCGACGTCCACCCAGGCGGCGGCCGCAGCGGCTCAGATCTACCCCGGCGAGTACACGATCGTGCCGGCAGGGATCTCAGAGCAGTTCCGGCCCGGCGCCAAGGCCGGTATCCAGATCGCGGCCGAATGGTCGAGCGAGGGCCGGCCGGCGCTGCGAGCGCTCGTGAAGCTCGTCGCCGGGGCCCCCGATCTCGAGCTCGTCCTGGTCTGGAGCCGGCACAGCCGCCGGCCGATGCGCCCGTACGTGCCGGCGACGGCACGCGGGCGGGTGCACGTTCGAAGCCCCAAGGACACCGCCGAGCGCTCGGCGGCGCTGCGCGACGCGGATGTGTTCGTCGCGGCGCCGGGCGGCGACGCCGCGCTGGCGTGGGAGGCGCGGGCGTGCGGGTGCGCGGTCGTCTCGGCGCTGCCCGCCGGGTCGCTCGAGCCGCAGCATCCCGGCCTCGGGTACGCCGCCGACCAGCCCGCCCTCGCCGCCGCCGCGGCGGCGCGCCTGCTCGAGGACGGCGCCCTTCGCGACGACGTCGCGAGCCGCAGCCTCGCGGTCGCCGAGGAGCGCAGGTTCACCGCGGTCGCCCGCATGCTCGAGGAGGTCTACGCCGGCCTCGGCAAGCGCCGCCGGGTGCACCAGCGCGCGCCGCTCGAGGACCGCGCACCGATCCTCGTCGACCTGCACATGCACACCAACCATTCGAACGACTGCGCAACGGATCCCGGGGCGCTCCTCGACCACTGCATCGCGCAGGGCCTGGGCGCGGTGGCGATCACCGACCACAACGAGGTGTCCGGCGCGCTGGAGGCGGCCGCCCTTGGAAAGCCGATCACGGTGATCGTCGGCGAGGAGGTGAAGACCTCGCAGGGCGAGGTGATCGGGCTCTTCCTGCGCGAGCGCATCGAGCGCGGAATGACGATGGACGAGACGATCGCGGCGATCCAGGACCAGGGCGGCCTGGTGTACGTGCCGCACCCGTTCGACCGCATGCACACGATCCCCGACCCGGCCACGCTCCTGCGCGTCCTCGACAGCATCGACATCTTCGAGGTCTACAACTCGCGGCTCCTGTTCGACGCCTTCAACGACGACGCGATGCGGTTCGCGGCCAAGTACAACCTGATCCAGGCGGCCGGCTCCGATGCCCACGTGCTTCAGGGGATCGGAACGGCGCTGAACCAGATCCCCGCGTTCGATGGGCCAGAGGAGTTCCTGCTCGCCATGCGCCAGAACCAGATCGTCCGCCGGCCGAAGAGCCTGCTGTATCTTCAGGGCCTCAAGTGGGTTCAGAGCGTGAGTCGGTAGAGGCATCGGGCCGCGACCGCCGAATACGGCGGTGGGTGAACGTGGCCGAGGACCAGATCTACGAGCGCTACCAGGCGAAGGCGATCGCTGAGATCAACGCCCTCGGGCACGACATCGCCGAGTGGCTGCGCGGCGCGCATCCCGGCGTCGCACCCGTCCTGGGCACGGGCCATCCGCTGGCCGACATCCTGCTTCTGAAGTACGCCCCGCTCGCCGCGGAGGCGCAGGAGGGCGTCGCCTTCTTCGGCCGCGCGGGCCAGGCGATTCTGAAGAGCCTCCAGCGCATGCGCATCGACCCGCTCATGCTGTACGGGACGGACTGCGTCAAGGCCGCTGTCGAGCCCGCCGACGCCGACCTCGAGCACTGCCGCACGTGGCTCACCCGCGAGATCCACATCACCCAGCCGCGGATGGTGGTCGCGATGGGCGACGACGCCCGCGCCTTCCTCGACTCGATCAAGTTCCCGCTCGCGGTCGCGGGCGAGGCGCCGGCCGGCGAGATCCAGCGGTGGACGCCGACGATCGAGCTCCTCCACACGCCCGACATCGACGAGTGCCTCGACAGCTCGACGTCGAAGCAGCAGTTCTGGGCGGCGTTCAAGGTGCTCGGCGAGTGGTACGAGAACCTCCCGCCGTACTGACGGCTGAAAGATTGGTGCCTGACCCCGTCTTTGCACCCGGGCCCGAGCCTGCAATTGGGTGCCTGACCCCGGAATTGCGCATACTGCACCGGTGGCTCTGAGGAACATCGTTGCGCTGGGCGGCGGGGGGTTCGGCGGGGCGGGTGACGACGCCGTGCTCGACGACTTCGTGCTCGGGCTGACCGGCGTCGAGCGGCCGGCGGTCTGCTTCGTTCCGACCGCGTCCGGCGACGCCGACCCGTACATCGTCCGCTTCCATGCCGCCTTCCCGCCGGAGCGCGCGCGCGGGTCGCACCTGCCGCTCTTCGCACGCGACCGGCGCGACGTGCGCGACCACCTGCTCGCCCAGGACGTCGTCTACGTCGGCGGCGGGAACACGGTCAACATGCTCGCGATCTGGCGCGCGCACGGCATCGACGCGATCCTGCGCGAGTCCTGGGAGGCGGGCGTGGTGATGGCCGGCATGTCGGCCGGAGCGCTGTGCTGGTTCGAGGGCGGGATCACCGACTCGTACGGGAGCGTCGACGGGCTCGCCGACGGGCTCGGCCTGCTCCCGGGGAGCATGTGCCCGCACTTCGACGGCGAGCCGGGCCGGCGGCCGGTCTACCGCCGCCTCGTCGCCGAGGGCGTGCTCCCGCCCGGCATCGCGGCCGACGACAACTGCGCGCTCCATTTCCAGGGCACGTCGCTCGTCGAAGCGGTGTCGTCGCGCGACGGCGCGGGCGCCTACCGGATCGACGCCGCCGGCGAGTCGCCGCTCGTTGCACGCCGGCTCGCCGGATGAGGCGCGCGGCGGCACCGGCGGCCGCCGTCGCCTGCCTGGCCGCGGCGAACCTCCTCGCCCCCCACCTGCCCGAGCCCCGCACCTGGGGGCAGATCGTGGGCCTGGCCCTGATCTCGTTCCCGCTCGCCGCGCTCGTTGTGGCGGCGCTCCTTCCCTTCGCGTCCTCGTCACCAAAGGCGCTCGCCTTCGGCGCAGCCGCAGGCGCCGCCGTGGCCGGACTGCTGATCGCGGCCGGCCTTCCCGGAACCCCGGCGACGCTCGCCAAGCTCGTCGCGGCCGCGCTCGCCGGTTTCGCGCTCGCCGTCCTCCTGCGAACGCCGGTCGAGCTGGCCGCGATCGCGGTCCTGGTCGCCGCCGTCGACGCGCTGAGCGTCGCGGCCGGGCCGACGCACGTCATCGTCGAGCACCACACCGACGTCCTCGACACGTTCACGCTGGCCTTCCACCCGCTGGGGACGTTCGGAGCGGCCCAGATCGGCGTGAGCGACTTCGTGTTCTTCGCCCTGTTCGTCGCCGCAGCCGGGCGGATGGGGTTGCGGCGCTGGGCGACATGGGCGGCGATGACCGCCTCGCTGGGGGTCACGGCGGCGATCTCGTACGCCACCGACGCCACGCTGCCGGCGCTCCCGCTGCTCTCGCTCGGCCTCCTGCTCGCCAACGCCGACCTCCTGTGGTCGCGCTACCGGGGGACACGTGCGTCACCCGATCGGGAGAGCGGAAGCACGACGTTCTGACCGATTTGAAGGGAGATGAGCCGACGGCTGAGGTCGATGCTGCCCGTGGTCGCGCTGTGCGCGTCGCTCGGCCTGCTCATGGCGCCGGCCGCGAACGCGCAGGGCAGCGTGCCCGTCGCCGACACCCAGCCCGGGTGGGCCGGCCCGTCCAACCTGGCCGGCAATGACCCGAACGCGGGTCAGGTCGTGTTCTCGGTGTGGCTCGGGTGGAACCGCCAGGGAGAGCTCGACCGCACCCTCGCCGACCTCTACGACCCGGCGTCGCCGAGCTATCACCGGTGGCTCACACCTCGCCAGTTTCACGCCCGCTTCTCGCCGAGGTCCGGCGACGTCGCGGTCGTCCGGCGCTGGCTCTCGTCGGAGGGCTTCTCGATCGTGGAGGTGCCGGCGAACCGCCTGTTCGTCGCGGCCGAGGGCTCCGTCGCCCAGGTCGAGCAGGCGTTCGGCGTCAACGAGAACCTGTACCGCGTCGACGGCTCCGTCCTGCGCGCGCCGAACCACGACCCGGTCGTGCCCGCCGCCGTCGCGCCGCTCGTGAGCGCGATCACCGGCCTCGACGGCGCCATGGCGCTCGCGCACCCGAACGTCGACACGCCCCCGCCGCCGCCCGCCGGCACCTCCGTGGGGCCGTGCTCCAGCTACTGGGGCCAGCGCACCTCGACGAACTTCACCAACCCCTACGGGCCGGGCCCGCTGCCCTGGCTTCTGTGCGGGTACCAGCCGTCGCAGATCAACTCGGCGTACGGGATCGACCGGCTGCACGCCGCGGGCCTGGACGGCCGCGGGCGGACGATCGCGATCACCGGCGCGTTCTTCTCGCCGACGATCCGCCAGGACGCCGCCCACTTCTCGCACCGCTTCCATCTCGACCGCGGCCATCGCTCCCACCACCACGGCTCCGCCGCCTTCGACTACCGCGAGATCGTGGCGCCGGGAACCAGGCGGTTCCCGAAGAACCCGGCCGAGACGCAGAGCTGGTACATCGAGCAGGCGCTCGACGTCGAGTGGACACACGCGGTCGCGCCGCGGGCGAAGATCGTCTACGTCGGCGCCGCCAACGACGCGCGCGGACTCGACCTGGCCCTGAACTACGCGGTCGACAAGCACGTCGCCGACGTCATCTCCAACTCGTGGGGCCTGCCCGAGGAGTTCGTCTCGCGCGGCGAGATCCAGGCCCTGAACTCGGTGTTCCAGCAGGCGGCCGTGCAGGGCACCGGCGTCTACTTCGCCTCGGGCGACGACGGCGACAACCGCGCGGTCGTCGGCGCGCGCTCGGCGGGCTTCCCAGACTCCAGCCCGTGGGTCACCTCGGTGGGAGGCACCAGCCTGGCGGTCGGGTCGCACGGGCAGTACCTGTGGGAGGCCGGCTGGGGCACGACGTCGGCCGACTGGAACCACGACCACTGGCAGCCCGCCGCGCCGGGCCCGTTCCTGTACGGGTCGGGCGGGGGCGCGAGCCACGTGTTCGCGATGCCGGCCTACCAGGCCGCCGAGGTACCGCCGTCGGCGGCGATGTGGAACGGCAAGCTGCGCCGCGTCGAGCCCGACGTGTCGATGGTCGCCGACCCGCAGACCGGCGTGACCTTCTCGCAGACCTACGTCCTGCCGTCCGGCCACCGCCGGATCATCGACTCGTGGATCGGCGGCACCAGCCTCTCGGCGCCGCTCCTCGCGGGCATCATGGCGCTCGCCGACCAGGACGCCGGTGCGCCGCACGGCTTCATCAACCCCACGCTCTACCTGATGCGCGGGACGGGCGGCCTGCGCGACGTCACGGGCGGCCACGGCTCGCTGGCCGTCCTGCGAAACGCCCTTGTGGGAGGGCACATCGTGACCCGCCTGCGGTCCATCGAGCGGGACAGCTCGCTCGCGACCGGGGTCGGCTGGGATCCGGTGACGGGACTGGGCTCGCCGTACGCGCCGCTCTTCGTGGCCGCGCTACGCTGAGCGCCTGACTCCGCGCGTCTGCTCCCTCCTCCCCAGCGCCACCGAGATCGTCGGCGCCCTCGGCCGGACCGGATGGCTCGTCGGCCGGTCGGCCGAGTGCGACTTCCCGGCCGACGTCGCAGATCTGCCGGTCGTGACGGCCTCGCGGGTCGACACGTCCGTGCTCTCGAGCAGCGACATCGACGCGGCCGTCCGCGCCGCGGTGCTCTCGGGGCAGGCGCTCTACGCCGTCGACGAGGAGCTGGTCCGCGAGCTCTCCCCCGACGTTGTCATCACCCAGGACCTGTGCCACGTCTGCGCCGTCTCTGGCGACGACGTCGGCAAGATCCGGAGCCTCGACGCCGAGGTGATCTCCCTTGACCCCCGAACGATCGCCGACGTCGAGTCGACGGTCGTCGAGCTCGGCGACCGCCTCGACGCGGCCACGGCGGCGGCCGCGGTCATCGAGCGGATGCGCGGCACGATCGCAGCCGCGGTCGACGCCGTCGCCGGCCGCCCTCCCGTCCCCGTGTTCGTGGCCGAGTGGCTCGATCCGCCTTTCGCGGCCGGCCACTGGGTTCCCGAGATGGTCGCGCTCGCCGGCGGCCGCGAGGTGCTCGGGCGGACCGGCGGCCCGTCGTTCCCGGTGACGTGGGACGACGTCGCGGCCGCCGGCCCCGACATCGTCGTCGTGGCCCCGTGCGGCTTCGACGCGGGTCGGGCCGCGGCAGAGTCTGCGGGCATCCGCTTCCCGTGCCGGGCGGTCGCCGTCGAGGCCGACTCCTACTACTCGCGGCCGGCGCCGCGCCTGGCCGACGGCGTCGCCCAGCTCGCCCACCTCCTCCACCCGGGCGCCGCCCCCGACCCGGGCCTCCCCGCCGTCGCGCTCGAAGCAGCGTGGGCGTGAGCGAGACTGCCGAGCTCCTCGCCCGCCTGATCGAGATCGACTCGGTCAACCCGGCGCTCGTACCCGGCGGCGCCGGCGAGGCGGAGATCGCGGCCTTCACGGCGGCCTGGCTCTCGGACCGGGGCCTCGCAGCCCGCGTCGACGAGGTCGCCCCGGGACGGGCAAACGCCGTCGCCGTGGCCCGCGGGGCCGGCGGAGGGCGTTCGCTCCTCCTGTGCGCGCACGTGGACACCGTCGGCATCGAGGGTATGGAGGCGCCGTTCGATCCGCGCGTCGAGGACGTGCGCATGCACGGCCGCGGCTCGTTCGACATGAAGGGCGGCGTGGCGGCGGTCATGGCCGGGGCGGCCGCCGTTGCCGGCGCCGGCCTCCGCGGCGATGTGATCGTCGCGCTGGTGTGCGACGAGGAGCACGAGTCGATCGGCGCCGAGCGCGTGGCTCGGGAGATCCGGGCGGACGCGGCGATCGTCACCGAGCCCACGGAGCTCGAGGTGTGTGTGGCCCACAAGGGGTTCGTCTGGCTCGACGTCGAGACGGCCGGCGTCGCCGCCCACGGCTCGCGCCCCGACCTCGGTGTCGATGCGATCGCCGCGATGGGCGATGTCCTCGTCGGGCTCTCGCGGCTGGGATCCCGGCTCGCCGGATCGCGCCCACACCCGCTGCTCGGGACGGGCTCGGTGCACGCGTCCCTGATCGAGGGCGGCCAGGAGCTCTCGAGCTATCCGGAGCGGTGCCTCCTTCGGATCGAGCGGCGGACGGTCCCCGGCGAGGCGCTCGCGGACGTCGAGGCCCAGATCGCCGAGATCGCAGGCGGCGCCGACGTCCGCCCGACCTTCGAGCGGGTGCCGTTCGAGGTCGCCTCCGACGCGCCGATCGTGGACGCCGTCCGCCGGCAGGCCGTGGTTGTCCTGGGACGCGAGCCGGCCACGATCGGCCACGCCGCCTGGATGGACGCCGCCGTCCTCTCGGCCGCCGGCATCCCGACCGTCGTGTTCGGCCCGTCGGGGGCCGGGGCGCACGCCGTCGAGGAGTGGGTCGACCTGGGCTCGGTCGAGCGCTGCGCTCAGGTGCTGGAGGCGGTCGCGCGCGAATGGTGCGCGTGATCGGCTGCAATATCGGGGTCTGACCCCGTTCTTGCGCGGCGGAGGAGGGCGACGCACTCGATGTGGGGCGTGTGCGGGAACATGTCCACCGGGCGGGCGCGCTCCAGCGTATAGCCGGCATCCAGGAGCGCGCGGGCGTTCGGGGCGAGCGTCGTCGGGTTGCACGACACGTAGACGATCCGCTCGGGCGCGAGCTCGACCAGCCGCCTCACGGCCTTCGGGGTGAGTCCCGCCCGAGGCGGATCGACGAAGACGACGTCCGGCCGCGGCGCCCGCTCGAGCAGCGGCGCGACGCTCTTGGCGACGTCGCCCGTCACGAACTCGATGTTCGACAAGCCGTTTCGTTCGGCGTTCTCGCGCGCCCTGGCGACCGACTCCGCGCCGATCTCGATCCCGAAGACGCTGCCCGCCCGGGCAGCGGCCAGGAGGCCGATCGCCCCCGCCCCGCAGTAGAGATCCCAGGCGACGTCGGAGGGCCGCAGGTCGGCGTACTCGATCGCCAGCTCGTACAGCCGCTCGCTCATGACGGTGTTGGTCTGCATGAACGCCCCGGCGGTGACGGCGAGCCTGAGCCCGCCGACCAGCTCGTCGTAGCGATCGGCGCCGAAGAGCGGCACGGCCTCGAGCCCGGCCGTCGCCTCGGCGACCCCGGGATTCACGGCATGGGCGACGCCGACCACGCCCTCCGGCACAACGGCCTCGAGCCGATCCGCCGCGGGCACCGGCCCGGGGGCGGTCACGAGCATGGCGAGGAGTTGGCCGGTATGCGCGCCCTCGCGCACGACGAGGTGGCGCAGGTAGCCCTCGCCGGTCGCCGCCTCGTACACGCGCACGTCCGCCTCGCGCGCCCAGCGCTCGAACGCTCGCCGGACGTCGTTCCCGGCAGGCGAGGCGATGTGGCATGTCTCCACCGGCACGAGCTCGTCCCAGCGGCCGGCGCGGTGGAACCCGAGCGACGGCCCGTCGGGGCCGTGAGACCACGAGTACTCGAGCTTGTTTCGGTAGCCGTACCGCTCGGCCGCCGGCACGATCGGCTCGAGCTCGATCTCGATCCGGCCGAGGCGGCGGAGCGCGTCGTCCACCTGCGCCGCCTTGTGCCGTACCTGCTCGGCGTACTCGAGATCCTGCCACGCGCAGCCTCCGCACACGCCGAAATGCGCGCAGCGCGCCGGCACACGGCCCGGGCCCGGCTCGAGCACCTCGATCGTGCGGGCCTCGGCGTGGCGCCGCTTGAGCTTCGTGACCCGCGCCCGCACCCGGTCGCCTGGGAGCGCCCGCGACACGAAGACGACGAGCTCTCCGTGGCGGGCGACGCCGCGGCCGCCGAAGGCGAGACTGTCGACGGTGAGGTCGATCTCCTGACCGCGGTGAAGGGCGATGGCCACGGCTAGAGTCTAGGGCCGTGCCGATCGCCGTCCCCGAGTACCGCGACCGCCTCGAGGAGATGACGGCAGAGGCCCTCGAGGAGTACTACGCGCACAGCGCCGGCCACAAGCGCACCTACGAGATCGCCGCGGTGTACGAGCGCCACGCCGACCTGAGCACGCTCGAGCAAGCGCAGGCGCTCGCCGACCAGGACGCCCCGGTCGAGCTGCGCCGGTTCGCCGCCGAGGCGTATGTCGGAAACGGGGTGAAGCACCTGAGCGAGGACATCGCCAACACGGAGGCGTCGCTGACGGTCGCGTTCGACGGCGAGGACGTGCCCTACCGGGAGGTGCGGCCACGGCTCATGAACGAGCCCGACGCCGGCCGCCGTCGCGACCTCAATGCGCGCCGGTGTGCCGCCACGGAGGAGCACCTGAACCCGATGTATGAGGAGGCCGTCGAGCTGGAGCGGGAGCTGACCGCTGACCTGGGCGGGGCCTCGGTGCTCGAGCTCTACGAACGGTTCGACTACGACCCGCGCGGCGTCGACCGGGAGACGTCGGCATATGCGACCGAGACCGACGCCCTCTACCGCGACTGCATCGACACGGCCTTGCGGGGGCGGCTGGGCGTCTCGCTCGAGGATGCCTCGCTGTCGGATTTCACCCGGCTCTGGCGCGCGCCCGAGTTCGACGCCGGGTTTACGACCGAGCGCGCCGTCCCCGCGCTCCGCGCCACGCTCGCCGGACTCGGGATCGACCTGGACTCCCAGCGGAACGTCGAGCTCGACATCGAGCAGCGCCCCGGCAAGCGCCCACGCGCGTTCTGCGCGCCGATCCGCGTGCCGGGGCGGGTCGTCCTCGTCATCCTGCCGCAGGGCGGCCAGGACGACTACCAGGCCCTGTTTCACGAGGCGGGCCACACCGAGCACTTCGCGAACGCCGACCCGGCGCTCCCCGCCGAGCAGCGGCTCCTCGGCGACAACGCCGTCACGGAGGGCTTCGCGTTCCTGTTCGAGCACCTTCTGTCCGATCCGGCGTGGCTCAGGTCGCAGCTCGACTTCGGGCCCGTCGACGACTACGTCCGCTTCACGGCCCTCCAGAAGCTGTTCTTCGTGCGCCGCTATGCGGGCAAGCTGGCGTACGAGATCGAGCTCCACTCGGGGATCGCGCTCGACTCCCTGCCCGACCGCTACGCCGGGCACCTCTCGGCCGCAGTCGGCGTCCCGTATCCGCGCGGCGACTACCTCGAGGACGTCGACGGCGGCTTCTACTGCACCTGCTACCTGCGGGCCTGGGCGTTCGAGGCCCAGCTGCGCGACCACCTGAAGAGCCGGTTCGGGTCGGACTGGTTCCGCCGCCCGGCTGCCGGCGACCTGCTCCGCGAGCTGTGGAGCCTCGGCCAGTCGCTCCGCGCCGACGACCTGTTGCGCGAGCTCACGGGCGAGCCGATCCGGTTCGAGGTGCTGGCGGACGAGGCCGGCGCTGCGCTCGGCTAGCCGCCCTGCGGGCAGAGCCGGGCGGAGTCGAGGTGCGCGGCGAAGCGATACAGGCGCGCCATCCTGCGGAAGTCGCGCACGCCGGGGTCGCCGATCGCGACGTGGCGCCAGAGCCGGGTACCGAGGAACAGCACGCTTCGCTCCCTCGTGTAGCGCGGTGCGGAGACCGCGACCACGACATTCCCGTAGATCGACGTCGTCGCTCCCGCGTCGTCGAGCGCCGCCGCAACGTCGAGCGGGTGCTTGGTCGAGGCGATGAGCCAGACCCGCTGCGGGTACCGCTGCTGCCCGAGCCGGCGGATCAGGCCGCAGCGGCTGGCGGCGTCGAGCGTTTTCCAGGCGGCGAGCGACGTCTGATCGGGGGCGTCGAGCACCGCGTAGGCCCCGAGCAGCCGCGGATCCTCGAGCGGTCCGTGAACGCCGGCGGTCGTCAGCAGCACGTCGTGTGGCCCGAACTCCGCCGCCAGCCCGAGGCTTGCGTCGCGCAGGTCGGCGTTGAAGTTCGACAGGTCGTTTCGGCCCGACACGAGGAGCGGCGTGAGGAGCGCCGCAAGGACCACGCCGGCGAGGATGCGGCGCCGGCCGGGGAGGCGGCCGAGCTCGAGCGCGAATCCGGCCAGCGCGATCGCGTAGCCCGGGAGCAGGAACGACAGATGCCGCTCGGGAGCGAAGTCCTCAGACGACGCGGTCAGGACCTGGAGCAGAAGCAGCGGCAGCAGGAGCCACACCGCCGCCACGATCGCGGCGCGCCGGTCACGGTACGCGAGCGACACGATCCCGGCCACCACGGCCAGGCCGACGACGATCCAGAACGCCGGCACCGACGAGCCGGTCACATGCGAGGCGAGGTCGCTCCAGAACGCCCGCGATGTCAGGTCGACGACCGCGCCGCCCTTCCCCACGCCGTACTTGGACTGAAGCGGGGAGTAGAGGTGGCGGAGCCAGAGCAGCGCGCCGGCGCCGAGCACGAGCCCGGCGCCGATGGCCACGAGCGCCCGGCGGTCGCCCCGCCGGCCGGTCGCCAGGGCGTGCACGCCCAGGCCGGCGAGCAGCACGAGCTCCGACGCGAGCGCGAAGAGCGCGAACGGATGGGTGGCTACGAGGAGCAGCGCCGAGAACGCGTACGCCGCCGCCCAGCGGGCTTGACCCGTGCGAAGCAGCACGAGCATGAGCCACAGGCTCCCGTAGGCGCATGCGATCATCGCCGTGTAGCCGCGCGCGAACTGGGCGAGGTGGATCGTGATCGGCGTGACCGCCGTGACGACGGCGACCGTCGCGCCGCCGGCCCGGCCCATCAGCTCGCGGCCGCAGCCGTAGGCCAGCCCGACGGCGAGGATCCCGAAGATCGCCGACGGCAGGCGCAGGCCGAGGATGTCGTGGCGCCAGTCGAGCGAGGCGTGAACGACGAGATAGTGGAGCGGCGGCCCGTGGCGATCCTGGACGGCGACATGCAGGACGTCGCGCGCGCTCGGCTGGCCGGCGACGTGCAGCGTCACCACCTCGTCGTGGTGCAGGGGCCGGAAGTCGAGGCCGAACCCGACCACGAGGATGGCATAGCCCGCCACGGCGACGCCGCCCAAGAGCGCGGGCCACCGCTCGGCCGCAAGAGCCCGCACCCGGGCACGCGTGAACATCGGCGCGGGATTATCGGCCAACGCGGCCGTCCCGGGCCACCGGTACCCTTGCCCGATGGCCGCCCCCGACGTGAGCGTGGTCGTCCCCGTGCTCGATGAGGAGGCCACGGTGGACCCGCTCTTCCGCGGCATCGTCGAGTCGCTCGACCAGGCCGGCATCCCCGGCGAGGTGATCTTCGTGGACGACGGGTCGACCGACGAGACCTTCGACCGGCTCTCGCGCCTGCACGACTCGGATCCGCGCCTGCGTGTCGTCTCGTTCGACCGAAACTACGGCCAGCACCCGGCGATGCACGCCGGCATCTCGCGGGCACGGGGGCGGATCGTCGTCACCATGGACGGCGACCTCCAGAACGCCCCATCCGACATCCCCAAGCTCGTCGCCGCGGTCGAGGCCGGGGCGGACGTCGCGTCCGGCCGGCGGCTCGGGCGTGACGACCCCACGCTGCTCCGGCGGCTGCCGTCGGCGGTGATCAACCGCATGCTGGCCCGGCTGACCGGGGTCGATCTGTCGGATTTCGGATGCGCGTTCAACGCCTACCGGCGCGAGGCGCTCGACCCGGTGATGCACCGGATTGGCCGCCAGAAGTTCACGAAGGCCATCGTCTGCTCGACGAGCGTGCGGGTCGTCGAGGTCGACCTCCAGCACCGGGCCCGCGACGGCCGCAGCCGCTACCGGCCGCTGGCGCTCGTCAAGATGGGGCTCCAGGTCGTGACCGGGTTCTGGCCGGGGCTGTCGCAGCGGGTGGGGCTCTCCGTGGCGGTTGTGGGTATCCTTTCGGGCGCCGGCGTGGGAGTCTGGGGTCTGATCGACTGGATCCGGCACGGAAACCCGCCCGGCCTCGTCCTCCTCGGGGCGTTGGTGCTGCTTCTGCTGGGCCTTCACGGCGCGCTGATGGCGATCGTGGGGGAGCAACTCGGCCGGATCGAGCGTCTCGCCCAGCGAGGGCCGGGGTACACCATCGAACGCGAGCTGTAGAACCATCTTGACGAAGCGAATCCTTGTCACCGGCGGCGCGGGGTTCATCTCCTCGAACATGATCCGCTATCTCCTCGAGGAGACGGCGCACGAGGTCGTCACCATGGACGCCCTCACGTATGCCGGAAACCTGGCCAACCTGGCCGACGTGCTCGAGCACGACCGGCTGCGGTTCATCCACGGCGACATCCGCGACCTGGGCGACGTGACGGCCGCCCTCGAGGGTGTGGACGTGATCGTGAACGCCGCGGCCGAGTCGCACGTGTCGAAGTCGATCGAGCAGGGCGGCGGCGAGTTCGTCACCACGAACGTCGTCGGTACGCAGGTGCTGCTCGACGCGATGCGCGAGCGTCCGATCGAGCGGTTCATCCTCATCTCATCCTCGGAGGTGTACGGGACGGCGGAGTCGGATCCGATGTCCGAGGACCACCCGCTCAACCCGCGATCGCCGTACGCGGGCACCAAGGCCGGGGGCGACAGGCTGGCGTACTCGTACTGGTGCACGTACGGCCTGCCCATCACCGTCATCCGCCCGTTCAACAACTACGGGCCGTTCCAGCATCCCGAGAAGGTCATCCCGAGGTTCATCATCCAGGCGCTCACCGACCGGCCGCTGACGATCCACGGGGACGGCGCCGCCAGCCGTGACTGGCTCCACGTATTCGACACCGCCGAGGCGATCACCGCGGCCTGCGAGGTGCCGCTCGACGCGATCGTCGGCGAGACGATCAACGTCGCCACCGGTGTCGACGAGTCGGTCGAGGAGATCGCCGATGCCATCCTCGACGTCCTCGGGAAGCCCGCCTCGCTGAAGCACCACATCACCGACCGCCCCGGCCAGGTCGACCGGCACATCGGCTCGACCGGCAAGGCACTCGAGCTCCTCGGCTGGCGCTCGAGCATTCCGTTCTCCGACGGCCTCGAACGCACCGTCCGCTGGTATCGGGACAATCCGGACTGGTGGCAATCGGTCATGGCCACGGAGGAGACGGCTCAGACCGTCGTGTGACCGAGGCTCCAACGCTCGTCGTGCTGGGCGGCGGGCCGGCGCAGCGCCACGCGATCGACGCCGCCCACGCCCTCGGTGTACGGACGATCGTCTGCGACTCCGACCCGGGCGTCGGTGACATCCCCGTGTCGAGTGAGGACACCGACGGTGTGCGCGCCGCCGCCGAGGGCGCCGCGGGCGTGATCGCGCCGGGCACCGACTGGCCCGTCCGGGTGGCCGCCACGGTCGCGCGCGATCTCGGCCTCCCCCACCCGATCAGCCCGGACGTCGCCGGCGTGGCGACCGACAAGATCGCCCAGCGGCGGGCGCTCGATGCCGCCGGAGTGCCGCAGCCGGCATGGTCCACCGACGGGCCGCCCGCGTACCCGTGCGTCGTCAAGGCGCCCGACCGGCAGGGGCAGCGGGCGATGTCGATCCTCGCCGACCCGGCCGGCCTCGCAGCCGCGGCCGGTCGAGCGGCGGCGGAGTCGCGCAGCGGGCGCGTCCTCTACGAGGCGTTCGTCCCCGGCCCGGAGGTGACCGTGAACGGCTTCACCGCCGACGGCCGGTCGATCGTCTCGGCGGTGAACGACCGCGTGCACTTCACCGACGCCCCCGGCGTCGCCCAGCGGCATGTCTATCCGCCCGGGCGCGACCCTTCCGGTGCGGCCGAGACGGCCGCCGGGGCGGTCGAGGCGCTCGGGATCGGGGCAGGACCGTGGTACGTCCAGGTGCTCCTGGGCCCGGACGGGCCGCGCATCGTCGAGGTCGCGGCCCGGCTCGGCGGCGGCCACGACTCCGAGCTCGTGAAGCTCACGACCGGGGTCGACCTGGCGCGGGCGGCTGTCCTGGCGGCGCTCGGTCGCCCGGTGGCGCCCGCCGACGTGACGCCCGCTCCAGCGGGCGCAGGCGTGATCGAATTCCTCGAGGCGCCGCTCGGGACGCTGCGGCGGGCGGCGGGGCCGCCGGAGGTGTGCTTCTACGATGCACCGGGACACGTGTACGGCCCGATCCGCATCGCAACCGACCGGGCCGGGTACGTGCTCACCGGCGGCGCCGACCGCGAGGAGGCGCTCGCCCGCGCGGCCGCCGTCGCGGCCGCCGTCCACTTCGACGTGACATGAGCCGCGCCCGCACATCTCAGCCGCTTGCCATCGACGGCGGCACACCCGTCCGCGAGACCCTGCTCGAATTCTCGCCGCCGATCATCGGCCGCCCCGAGATCGACGCGGTCGTCGCGACGCTCGAGTCGGGCTGGCTGACCTCCGGCCCGCGGGTCGCCGAGCTCGAGGAGCGCTTCGCGGAGTACGCAGGCGCCGCCCATGCCATCGCGACGTCCTCGTGCACGGACGCCCTGCACCTGGCGCTGCGGGTGGCCGGCGTCGGCGCCGGCCACGAGGTGGTGACGAGCTCGTTCACCTGGCCGGCAACGGTGAACGCGATCCTGCACGCCGGCGCCACCCCGCGGTTCGCCGACGTCGACGCCGAGACGCTGAACATCGACCCGGCCCTCGTCGAAGCGGCGATCACGCCGCGCACACGGGCGGTGGTGCCGGTGCACTTCGCCGGCGGCCCGTGCGACATGGACGCCGTCCAGGCGGCCGCCAAGGGGCGCGAGATCGCGATCGTCGAGGATGCGGCCCACGCAGTTGAGGCGACGGTCCGCGGTCGCAAGATCGGGGCCATCGGTGACCTGACCTGCTTCTCGCTCTATGCGACGAAAAGCCTCGCCGGTGGCGAGGGCGGCATCGTCACCACCAATTCCGCGGCGATGGCGAAGCGGCTTCGCCTCCTGCGGGCCCACGGCATCACCCGCGACCCCTGGCGGCGCGCCCAGACGCGTACGCTCGGCCACTACGACGTCGTCGAGCCCGGCTGGAAGGCGAACCTGGCGGATCTCCAGGCGGCGGCCGCGCTCCCCAAGATCACCCGGATCGACGAGCTCCGCGCCCACCGCGCCGACCTGGTCGAGCGCTACGACGCGGGGCTCGCGCCGCTTCACGGCATCACGCCGATCGGACGGCCCGGGTACGGCGTCCATGCCCATCACCTGTACGTCGTCCGGATCGACCCGGCGGTCGCCGGCGCCGACCGTGACGCGTACGCCGCCGCGCTCATGGCGGAGAACATCGCCACCGGCCTGCACTTCCTGCCCGTGCACCTGCTCACCTGGTACCGCGAGAACCTCGAGCCCGTGCCGCTGCCGGAGACCGAGCGCGCCGGCGCCGAGGTGCTGTCGCTGCCGCTGGCAGCGGCGCACTCCGAGGCCGACGTCGAGGACGCCCTCGCCGCCGTGCGCAAGGTGCACGCGGCCTACGCGGACGAGGGGCGATGAGCAGGCGGACACGCGTGGTGCTCGAGGCGCTCGTCTCGGGCGTCCTGCTCGCGGCCATCCTGCACTGGGCGGGGATCCACCGCGTGCTGCACGAGCTCAGCCGTACGCAGCTTCGGTGGTTCATCCCCGCGGTCGCCGTGAGCATCGCCACGGTGCCGGTGATGGCGCTCAGGTGGCGGCTCCTGCTCTCGGCCAAGCGCATCGACGTGCCGCTCGCCTGGCTCACGCGGACGTACTTCGTCGCCCTGTTCGCCGGCCAGTTCCTGCCCGCGGCCATCGGCGGCGACGCCGTGCGCGCCGTGGAGCTCGGCCGCCGCACACACGACGCCCCCGAGGCCGTCGCCTCGGTCCTGATCGACCGCCTGGTGGGGCTCGTGTCTCTCGTGGTCCTGGCCGTGGCCGCTGTCGCCGTTGGCGGCGGATCGGCCCGCCGCCCCGGCGTGATCGCGGCCGAGGCCGCCTTCGGCGTCGCGGCGGCCGGCACGCTCGCACTCCTGTTCTCGAGCCGGTTGCGCGGGTTCGTCGCGCGGGCGCTCGAGCCGCGATCCGACGGCCGCCGGCTCGCGGCCGGAGGCCGGTTCTACGACGCGCTTCACACCTACCGCGGTCACACGCGGACGCTGGCGCTGGTGGGCGCGCTCGCGCTCGTCGTGCAGGTCGCCCGGGTGGGCGTGATCTGGCTTCTGGCGCGGGCGCTCAACCTCGACATCCCGGACTCGGTGGTCCTGCTCACGGGGCCCGTCGTCTTCGCGTCGCTCGCCCTGCCCGTCTCGCTGAACGGCATCGGCGTGCGCGAGGGCGTCTTTGTCTACTTCCTGCACGGCTATGCGGCCCGCCCGCAGGCGGTCGCGCTGGGCCTGGCGTTCTACGCGGTCGGGACGATCACGGCGCTCGGCGGCGCGGCCGTGCTCATCGTCCGGTTCATACGGCACGGCATGGGTTCCGTGAGGCCCCGCACCGAGATCGGGGCGGCCGATCCGGAGCCCGACCTCACCGGCGATGGCCCACCAATCCCCCAGCCGAGGGATGGCGCGGCGGCACCTGCCGAACGATCTACTCGGGCATGACCCTCCCTCGCACCAACGCCCGTGCGGTCGCCCGAGACGATTCGCTCACGATCGTGAACCGGCTCCTCGCGCTCGCCGCACTGCTCTGCGTCGCCGCCGCACTGGCCGGCGCGCTCGTCCACTAGCTCACGCGAGCTAGGTGTGGCAGGCCGTGTTGGCCGCGCCCGCGACCAGCGGGTTCCAGGCCGACCCGTTGCCGACCCGGTCGAGCGCCCGGAACTGCACGATGTACGTGCCCGCGTTTCGGAACTGGACGCTCGACCCGTTCAACGTTGAGTCCCAGGTCGTGCCGCCGTTCGTCGAGTAGTGGTACTGGTAGCTCGAGAGGCCCGACATGGTGTCGGTCGAGCCCGAGGCGCGGATCGTGATCCGGCTGCTCGTGCAGGTGAGCGACCCACCCGTGACCGTGGGGAGGCGGGGCGCCGTCCGGTCGAGTTTCACGGTGTTGCTCGAGCCTGCCTGCGTGGGGAGCCACGACGACACGTTGCCGGCGTTGTCGACCGAGCGGAACTGCACGATGGTGGTGCCCTCGGCGGTGATGACCGCAGAGGCGCCGGCGGTCGCCGCGCCCCACGTCGAGCCGTTGTTCGTGGACGTGCGGTACTCGTACCGCGCAAGACCCGAGATCGTGTCGGCGGCGTTCGTCGCCGAGATCGTGCGGGAGGCGGACGCCGACCAGCTCGTCGAGCCGCCCGACACGGTCGGGTTGGTCGGGAGCGTGCGGTCGAGCTTCACGGTGCCCTGCACCCAGGCGGACGTGTTGCCCGCCGCGTCGACGGCGCGGAACTGCACGACGGTCGTGCCCTGCGCGCTCACGGTGACGGAGCTCCCCGAGGTGGACGCCGAGAAGGCGCCGCCGTTGAAGGATGTCTGGTACTGGTAGCTCGAGACCGAGCTGCCGCCGTCCGTCGAGGCCGCGGCGGTCACGACGACAGAGGCGGCGGTGCTCCAGAGGCCCGTCGCGCCGGACACCGTCGGGCTGGTGGGAGCGCCGCGGTCGAGCTTGACCGTGTTCGTCGCGCCCGCGGCGGCCGGAACCCACAACGAGACGTTGCCGGCGCCGTCGACCGCCCGGAACTGCACGAGCGTGCTGCCCTCGGCCGAGACGACCGCGGAGGCCCCGGACGTGCCGGCCGACCACGTCGTCCCGCCGTCGGTCGACGTGCGGTACTCGTAGTGGTTCACGCCGTCGGCTGCCGGCGTGTCGGTTGAGCCGGATCCGGTCACCGTCACCGACGCGACGTTCTGCCAGCTCAGCGAGCCGCCGGCGACGCTCGGGCTGGTCGGCGCAGTGCGATCGATGCGGACGGTCGCCTGCACCCAGCTCGAGACGCGGCCGACGTTGTCGATGGCCCGGAAGCGCACCAGCGTCTCACCCTCGCCGCTCACCGTCAGGGCGGCGCCCGACGTGGGAAGCGGCGACCAGGTTGCGCCGCCGTTCGTCGACTGCTCGTACTCGTAGCCGGCCACGCCGCTCGCGGTGTCGGACGACCCCGCCGCGCTGACGGTCACCGATGCGACGCTCTGCCAGAGCGCCGAGCCGCCCGCCACCGTGGGGTTGGTGGGCGAGCTGAAGTCGAGCTTCACGGTGCTGCCTGCGGTCGGGGCGACGGGCGTCCACGCCGAGGCGTTGCCCGCGCCGTCCACGCTTCGGAACTGCACCTGCGTCGTCCCCTCGGCCGCGACGTTCACCGATGCGCCGGCGGTCGCGCCCGACCATGCGCCGCCGTTCAGGCTCGTGCGGTACTCGTACTGCGCGAGGCCGGATCCGCCGCTGTCTGTCGAGCCCGATGCCGAGACGGCCACGGGTGCCGACGCCTGCCAGGATGAGGAGCCGCCGACCAGGCTCGGTGCGGACGGATCCGTGCGGTCGATCCGAACGGTGGCCCCGACCCACGCGGAGGCGTTGCCCGCGCCGTCGACGGCGCGCAGCTGCACGAGGGTCTCGCCCTGCGCCGAGACCGTGGCGACCGCACCGGCGCTCGCGGCCGACCAGGTCGCGCCGCCGTCGGCCGAGCTGCGATGCTCGTAGGTGACCGACCCCGAGCCGCCCGAGTCGGTCGACCCGGAGGCGGTCACGGCGACCGAGGCGACGCTCTGCCACGTGAGCGAGCCGCCCGTCACGCCCGGGTCGGTCGGACCGGTGCGGTCGAGGCGCACCGTACCGGCGCCCGCAGGCGCGGCCGGCGTCCACGACGAGGTGTTCCCGGCGCCGTCGATGCTCCGGAACTGCACCAGCGTCTCGCCCTCGGCCGAGACGACGTCCGAAGGCCCAGGGGCCGCCCCGTCCCACGTCGTCCCGCCGTCTGTCGATTCGCGATACTCGTATCCGGCCAGCCCGGAGAGGGCGTCGGTCGACCCCGACGCGGTGACCGTCGTCTGCGCGAGGCTCTTCCATGCATTCGAGCCGCCCGTGACCGCGGGCGCCGTCGGATTCGCGCGGTCGACGCGCGCCGTCGCCGCAGCGGTGCCGGCCGCCGGTGCCCAGACCGAGCGCAGTCCGGAGACGTCGACGGCCCGGAACTGGACGAGCGTCTCGCCGTTGGCCTGTACATCGACCGTCGCGCCCGTCGTCGCGCCCGACCAGGACGCGCCGCCGTCGGTCGACGCGCGGTACTGATAGCTCGCGACCCCGGACCCCGGCGAGTCGGTCGAGCCACTCCCCGTGATCGTGATCTGGCTCACGGACTGCCAGACCGCCGAGCCGCCCACAGCGGTCGGCGCGCTCGGCACGGTGCGGTCGATGCGAACCGTGGCCTGATTCCAGCCGGACCGGAAGCCGGCGTCGTCGACGGCACGGAAGCGAACCAGCGTCTCGCCCTCGGCGAAGACTCCGAGCGAGGCGCCCGGATTCGCGGCCGACCAGTTCGCCCCGCCGTCGGTCGACGTCTCGTGCTCGTACCCGGCGATCCCCGAGCCGGGCGCATCCGTCGACCCCGACGCCGAGACCGTCACCGACGCGACGTTCTTCCACGCGCTCGATCCGCCGATCACCGCTGGGTCGGTCGGCGGCGCGGTGTCGATGCGGACCGTGTCCTGCACCCATGCGGACGCGTTGCCGGCGGCATCGACCGCATCGAACCGGACGAGCGTCTCGCCCTGAGCCGGAACGTCGGCCTGCGCCCCGGTCGCCGGCGCCGTCCATGTGGTCCCGCCGTCGGTCGAGGTCTCGAAGCGGTAATGGTCGAGGCCCGAGCCGCCGGTGTCGAGCGACCCCGCGGCCGTGACGCTCACGAGCGCGACATTCCGCCACACGAGCGAGCCGCCGGTGAGCGTCGGGCCCGACGGCGCCGAGTGGTCGAGCCGGACGATCGCCTGCGTCCAAGCCGACTCGAGGCCCACGCCGTCGACGGCGGCGAACCGGACGAGCGTCTCGTCCTCGGCGCTCACGCCGAGCGAGCTCCCGGCCGCTGCGGCCGACCAGGTCGAGCCGCCGTCGGTGGACGTCTCGTACTCGTAGCCGGCGACGCCCGATCCGCCGGTGTCGGCCGAGCCTGACGCGGCGGCGAGCACCGATGCGACGTTGCGCCACGCGGCCGCGCCGCCCGAGACTGTGGGGGCGGCCGGCGCGACATTGTCGAGCCGGACGGTGGCCTGCGCCCAGAGGGAGTGGTTCCCCAAAGCGTCGAGCGCCCGGAACTGCACGTCGGTGCGCCCGTCCGCCGATACGGCCAGGAGGGCGCCGATCTGGACGCCCGACCAGGTCGAGCCGGCGTCCGTCGACGTGCGGTACTCGTACCCGGCGACGCCCGAGCCGGCGTCGATCGAGCCGGCCGCCGTGACGGTCTCAGAGACGGTGTGCTGCCAGCCCGCCAGGGCGCCGGACAGGGTGGGCACCGTGGGGCCGGCCGAGTCGATCATGGCCGTGTTGGCGGCACCCGTCACCGCCGGCGCCCACGCCGACGCGTTGCCGGCCGTGTCGACCGCCCGCATCTGGACGAACGTCTGCCCCGGTGCTGTCACGTCGAGCGATCCGCCCGCGGCTGCGGCGCCCCACGACGTCCCATCCGGCGAGGTGCGGTGCTCGTAGCGGGCGATCGCGCCGCCGGGATCGGACGAGCCGGCGCCGCCGATCGTCACCGGGCCGACCGTCCAGGCCGCAGACCCGCCGGAGACGACGGGCGCCGAGGGCGGCGACACGTCGATCGTCCAGCGCACCTTCTTGGTGGCCGATCGGGTGCGGCCGCCGACGCGGCCGCTGACCTTGACCCGGAACCTGTGCACGCCCGGGAGGAGGTTCCTGTAGGTGATCTTCGACGTGCACGCCCTCCACGGCGTGGCGTCCAGGCGACACGTCGTCTTGGTCACGCGCCCGATGCGCTTCCACACGAACCTGGCCGTGGTCTGGTTCGTCGGGTTCGCCGGGCGCTTCGAGATCAGCACGCCGATGGTCGAGAGCGACGGACTGCCGGTCGGATGGGCCGATGCGGCCGGCGGAAGGACCAACGCAGCGGCCGCCGCCAGCAGGGCGGCCGACAGAGCGGGCATGCGAGAAGGAGAGCCAGGCAAGAGGAAGAGCGCCACCGGGGGAAGTGAGAACTCTTCTTCTCGTATCGGTCGCTAGAGCAAAATCCTTGATATGCAAGTCAATCCGGACTCAAAGACGACACCCACACTTCCCGGGAGCGGGGCCCGTCGAACTCGCAGAAGAAGACCCGCTGCCAGCGACCGAGCGCGGGCTTGCCGTCCTCGACCGGGATCACCTGCGAGCTCCCGACCAGGATCGACTTGATGTGCGAGTCGCTGTTTCCCTCGGCGTGGGCGTAGCCCGCGTCGCGCGGGATCCGGCGCGAGAGGTCGCGGACGACGTCCGCCGCGACGGCCGGGTCGTAGCCCTCGTTCACCGTGACGGCGGCGGTCGTGTGCGGGATGTGGACGAGCACCGCACCGTCGGAGACTCCGAGCTCCGCCACGGCCGCGGCGAGCTCCGCCGTGATGTCGACCATCTCCTCGCGCCGCTCGGTGCGAAGCGTGAGCCGGTGCACGAGGCCGATCGTATACCGTCGGGCGCCGTGGCCCAGCGACCGCTCCTCGTGCTCGACGGCGACTCGCTCGCCCACCGGGCCTACCACGGGTCGCGACCGCTCGAGGGTGCGGGCGGGCGGCCGATCAACGCCCTGCACGGGTTCGCGGTGATGGCGCTGGGTCTGTGGCGGGCCGAGCGGCCGCGGGCGGTGCTCGCGTGCTGGGACACGCTCACCGTCCCTACCTACCGGCACGAGGAGTGGCCCGACTACCAGGCCGGCCGCGAGTTCGACCCGGAGATCATCGACCAGCTCGACCGCATGCCGGAGCTGTGCGAGGCGCTCGGGTTCGCCTGGGCCAAGGCGCCAGGCTACGAGGCCGACGACCTCCTCGCGACCGCCGCCCGCCTCGAGACCCAAGCCGGCGGGACGGCGCTCGTCGTCACGTCGGACCGCGACGCCTACCAGCTCGTGACCGACACGGTGACGGTGCTGTCGCCGCGCACCGGCGGCTACGCACCCGACCGCATCGACCGGGCGGAGGTCGTCGCGCGCTACGGCGTCCTGCCCGAGCAGGTGCCCGACTTCATCGCGCTCCGCGGCGACCCCTCGGACAAGATCCCGGGCGCGAAGGGGATCGGCGCGAAGGGCGCAGCCGAGCTGCTCCTGCGGTACGGGACACTCGAGGGGATCGTCGAGGCGGCCGACGAGCTGACGCCGCGGCAGGGCGAGGCGGTGCAGGACGAGCGGCTGGACCTCTTCCGACGGGTGGCGACGATGGATCGGAAGGGGCCGGTCAAGCGACCGGCGGACAACACGGTCGATCCGGAGCGGGCCGTCGCCTACGCGACCGAGATCGGCGCCGACCGGCTGGTCGAGCGGGTGCGCTTCGCCACGCGGGCCGGCCGGGCCACGTAGCGTTCCGGCTAGGGCGGCGCACCGAGCCAGCGGCGCTGCGCGTGCCAGCGCTCGAGCGTGCGGCGGCTCGGGGGCCGAGCGGGGCAGGTGGCGTAGCGCTCGTGGACGGCGTCGGCGAGGTCAACGGGACGGGTGCCCGTGGCGTACGCCTCCTCCAATCGACGGCGGAGGTCCGGCCACGAGTAGCTCCCCGGCCTCGGTCGCGCGGGCCGGTCGGCGAGACTCGCCAGGTGCGCAGCGAGCGCCCGATGCCGCGCCGCGGTCAGGCACCCGTTCGCCTGCCAGATGCCCGACAGCGTCCGCACGAAGTCCCGCCCGCTGCGTTGCCGCTGGAACTCGACGCTCGCGTGCGGCGCGCACAGCCACACCGCCACGCCGTGCGTCAGGGTGAGACGCTGC
Organism: uncultured Actinomycetes bacterium; assembly: GCA_963709425.1. Taxonomy (GTDB): domain Bacteria; phylum Actinomycetota; class Thermoleophilia; order Gaiellales; family JAICJC01; genus JAICJC01. The sequence continues at coordinate 206,841 of CAVPWG010000005.1, forward strand.
GTCTTCGCACGCGTCCGATCGACGCAGATCGCGCACACCGGCTGCTTCGTCGGCACGCGACGGGCCTTGTAGAGCGTCGGCAGGTAGTCGGACGGCATGGTGCGAGTCTGGCGGGCCGGGCGTCACGCGTGGGTCACGGGGTGTCGTGAGTGTGTTGCGGGGATCTCCGATTGTCGTTTCACTCGAGCGACATGTGGCGTCCCTCCCCCGGCCGGCTTCAGTTGGGTGACTCCACGCAAGAGCCCTGCGGGCTCTCCCGACGACGACCGGCCAGCGCTACGAGGGGCGCGCCGGCCGTCGTCGGGCATCCACCTCGAGCCCTCGGTGCGATTCGTCGCAGTTTCGAGCAGCCGCCAAGTGGCGCAGCCACAGCAGGCCGATACTCGCGCGCGTCGCGGCCCGCCCGGGAGCCGGCGACCAGCTCCCGACTAGCTGCGGCTCAGCGCGTTCCCCACGCGTAGGTCATCTTGACCATGTCGAGGTACATGAAGGTCTCGGTCGACTTCACGCCCTCGATCTCGCGCATGCGCTGGACGAGCTCGAGCAGGTGGCGGTTGTTCTCGCACACTACCTCGACGAGCAGGTCGTAGCTCCCGGAGGTGAGGACGACGTAGCTCGTCTCGCGCCACTGCGAGACCTCCTGCGCCACCCGGTCGAGGTCGGCCTGGGCCTGCACCCCGACGAGCGCCATCACCTCGAACCCCAGCTTGAGCGGATTTGTGACGGCCACCACATCGAGCACGCCGGCGTCGGTCAGCCGGTGGACGCGGGCCCGCACGGCCGTCTCGGAGATCCCCAGCTCGCGGCCGATCGCCGTGTACGAGCAGCGGCCGTCGCGCTGGAGGATCTCGATGATGCGGCGGTTCGGCTCGTCAAGCGGCGGAACAGGGGTTCGAAGTCCTGCGTTCCGGGCCTCGTCAGATGCGATATCCGAAGTTGACATGCCCGTCGCATACGATATACGCTGGTTACCGTCTCGTGAAGGCTTTTCCGCCATGAGCTCCGCCACGACGACATCGCAGCCCGGCGCCGCAGCCGCGGAAGCCGGCGAAGCCGATGTCGAGTTTCGCGCGGTCACGAAGCGGTTCGGCTCGCTCGTCGCGGTGAACGCGGTCAACCTGCGCGTCCACAAGGGCGAGTTCCTCTCGCTGCTCGGCCCGAGCGGCTGCGGCAAGACGACGTCGCTGCGGATGATCGCCGGGTTCGAGCAGCCCGACGAGGGCGAGATCCTGATCGGCGGCCGAGACGTCGCCGGCACGCCGCCCTACAAGCGCGACGTGAACACCGTCTTCCAGCAGTACGCGCTCTTCCCGCACATGTCGATCCTCGAGAATGTCTCCTACGGCCTGAAGCAGCGCAAGGTCGGAAAGCGCGAGCGCCACCAGCGCGCCGGCGAGGCGCTCGAACTCGTGCAGCTCACCGGCCGCGACAAGCACCGCCCGGCGATGCTCTCGGGCGGCCAGCAGCAGCGCGTCGCGCTGGCCCGCGCGCTCGTCATGAACCCACGCGTGCTCCTGCTCGACGAGCCGCTCGGCGCACTCGACCTGAAGCTCCGCAAGGAGATGCAGATCGAGCTCAAGCGCATCCAGCTTCAGGTCGGGATCACGTTCGTCTACGTGACCCACGACCAGGAGGAGGCGCTCTCGATGTCGGACCGCGTGGCGGTCATGTCGAACGGGCTGATCGAACAGCTCGACGAGCCGCGAGCCATCTACGACCGTCCGCTCACGCCGTTCGTGGCCGACTTCATCGGCGACATGAACTTCGTCGACGGCGACGTCGTCGAGGCGGCCGACGGGGGTTTCGCGGTCGACGCGGGCTCGGGCGTCGTGATCCGCGGGCGCGGCACTGCCGAACGCGGCAGGCGCGTGCGGATCGGCATCCGCCCGGAGCGGATGGCGGCCCATACCGGCCAGCCCGACGGCACCGCCAACAAGGCCGCCGGCGAGATCATCACCAAGATGTATCTCGGCGACCAGGTGCAGGTCGTCGCCACGCTCGCCAACGGGACGAGCGTCATCGTGCGCGAGCAGCGCGCGAGCGCCGACCCGGCTCTTGACACCATCCATCCTGGAGACCAGATCACCGTGAGCTGGGACGAGGCAGCCCCGCACATGCTCGGTGACGCAGACAGCTCGGAGGAGACGCCGTGAACCACGATCGCAACGACCACCTGAACATCCTCGCCCCGCGATCGCTGCGGCCGAAGTTCGACTATCTCCACCGCGAGGTGGAGGATCTGGCCGGCATGCGCGTGAATCGCCGCGCCGCGCTCGGCATCGGCGGGCTCGCCCTGCTGGCCGCCGCGTGCGGCGGGAGCACCAACGCCGGCGGCGGAGGGGGCGGCGGCGCGAGCCAGCCTGCCGACGCGCTGCAGGGCAAGCCGCTCGAGGACCAGCTCGTCATCTACAACTGGTCGCAGTACGACGACCCCTCCACGTACAAGAAGTTCGAGGCCCTCCCCGACGAGACGGCGGCCGGCCTCAAGACGCATGAGACGTACTACTCGTCGAACGACGAGCTGCTCGCAAAGCTGCACGCCGGCGGCACCGGGTACGACATCGTCGTCCCGAGCCAGAATGCCGTGGGCGAGCTGATTCAGGAAGGCGGGCTGATGAAGCTCGACCTCAACCTGATCCCGAACATCAAGAACCTCGACCCGAAGTTCCTGAAGGCGAGCTTCGACCCCACCGGCGAGTTCCACGTCATCAAGGACTTTGGCATCACGATGTTCTTCTACCAGAACACCGTCGTGAAGCCCTCGACCGAGCCGAAGACGATGAAGGACTTCTACGACCTCCTGAACGCGAACAGCTCGAAGGGCCGCACGAACGTGCTCGACGGCGCCGAGGAGGTCGTCCCCCTCGCGGCGATGGCGCTCGGCTTCGACGCCAACACCGAGGATCAGGGGGAGTTGGACGAGACTCAGAAGTTCCTGCTCTCGATCCGAAAGGGCGTGACGACGATCAGCTCCTTCGGCTACATCAACGACGCCTCGGCCGGCAAGATCATCCTGAGCCAGGGCTGGAACGGCGACGTCCGCCGGATCCTGAAGGCGCGCCAGAAGCAGGGCGACATCACCGCCGTGCTTCCCACAGAGAAGTCCGAGGTGTGGGCCGACAGCTGGTGCATCCCGGCCACGGCTCCCCACCCGGTGGCCGCCCATGCCTGGATCAACTACCTGCTCGAGCCGACCACGGCGGTCACGGAGATGAACTACCACAACTATCCGATCCCGATCCCCGCGGCCCTCGATGAGATGCCGGCGGACTTCAAGAACGACCCGTTGTTCAACGTGCCGTCGACGTACACCGATAACTACCAGTACATCCTGAACCCGAACCCGCAGCTCGTGAACGCACGTACGAAGATCTATCAGCAGTTCAAGGCTGCCTAGTGAGCGTGGCCGACCCCGGAACGCCGGCGGTCACAACGGCGGTTAAGCCGGCGAAGCGGGGCCGCTCGTTCGCCCCGAAGTACCCAGCGTGGCTGACGCTGCCGTCGCTGCTCTACTACGCGATCTTCTTCCTGGGTCCGATGGCCATCCTGGCCGTTTTCTCGGTCTCGCTCCAGAGCGGGTTCGGGAGCGTCACGTACACCTTCAGCACGAGCCAGTTCTCGCAGGTCAACGACTCCCTTTACATCACGGTGTTCGAGCGGACGCTGCTCATGGCCGCCGCCGGGTCACTGCTCACCATCGTGGTCGGCTATCCGCTCGCCTACTGGATGGCGCGCTACCTCTCGACCTACAAGATGCTCGCCCTCCTCCTGATCATCGTGCCGTTCTGGACGTCATTCCTGATCCGCACGTACGCGCTCAAGATCATCCTCGATCCTCAGGGCTACCTCGCGCAGGACTTCGGTATCGACATCCTCTACACGAAGTACGCGGTGGGCATCGGCCTCGTCTACAACTATCTGCCGCTCTTCATCCTGCCCGTCTTCGCATCGCTCGAGCGGATGGACTGGACGCTGATCGAGGCGGCCACCGACCTCGGTGCACGCCCGTTGACGGCATTTCGGAACATCACGCTTCGGCTCACGCTGCCCGGCGTCGTGACCGGCGCCCTGCTCGTGTTCATCCCGATGTGCGGCGAGTTCATCATCCCCGACATCCTCGGCGGCGGGAAGTACGAGTTCGTGGGAAACATCATCGGCGACACGTTCGGCACGGCGCAGAACTGGCCGTTCGGCTCGGCGCTCTCGATCTCGCTCATGGCAGCGCTCTCGGTGTTCGTCGTCATCTACATCGTGTTCGCGACGCGTGAGGAGCAGTTCGGTGCGTAGGCGGCGGATCCTGACTGCGAAGCGCGGCTTCACCGCGTGGGCATTCGCCGTCTACGCGTTTCTGTATCTCCCGATCCTCGTCGTCGTCATCTTCGCGTTCGACGCTCCGTCGTCCACGAGCGTCGCCGCCTACAAGGGCTCGAACATCTGCAACATCGACGTGGCCGACATCGGCAACATCTCGGTCTGGAACGGCTTCGAGTCCTGTTGGTTCGCAAAGGGGCTGAGCACGAGCCTCTACACGTCTGCGATCAAGACGAGCTTCGTCATCGCGCTGGAGGCGTCGATCATCGCCACCGTCCTCGGGCTCGCGGCGGCGCTGGCGCTCGCCCGGATGCGGCGGCGCTGGCGGGCACCGTTCGACATCCTCGTGTACCTGACGCTGGTGGTGCCGGAGATCGTCATCGCCGTCGCCTCCCTGATCTTCTTCGTCCAGATGCGAAACAACTTCGGCGCCTTCCCTGCGCTCGGAAAGTCCACGATCCTGCTCGGCCAGGTCGTGTTCAACGCATCGCTTGCCATGCTCATCATCCGGGCCCGCTTCGTCGGGATGGGCGACAAGCTCGAGGAGGCCGCGTACGACCTGGGCTCGGGGCCGGTGTCCACCTTCCGCCAGGTGACGCTCCCACGCCTGATGCCGGCCGTGATCTCGGCACTGCTGCTCTCGTTCACGTTCTCGTTCGACGACTTCGTGCTCCCGAACTTCACGAACGGCACCACCTCGACGTGGCCGATCGTGCTCTACTCGGCCGTCCGCTTCGGCATCACACCCGCGGTGAACGCGCTCGCAACGCTCATGCTGCTCGTGACACTCGTCCTCATCGTGGTCGTGGTGATCATCCTGAGGCGGAGCCGCGTCTCGGGGCCGGGCCAGGAGGAACAGGGCCTCGGCGCGGCGTTCGGGCTCGGCTAGGCAGCACCGCCGCCTAGAGCAGGCCGCAGGCGGCCGCCGCGGTCGGCCACGGCGTGTAGCCACGGACCTCGTATCCGCGCATGGCAACCATCAGCTGATCATGGCGCGGCCACACGTTTGCGTGGCCTCCGCGATAGGAGAGCACGTCGGAGCCGTAGGCCTCCTCGAAGCTCGCGTCCATCTGGAGGCCGCCGTAGTACGTTGGGACGGTGTCCGAGACCGCGTCCCAGGCACCCTCGTACGTGTGGATGCATTTGAGCCCCTCGATGACCGGACGGCGATGCGCATAGGCCCTGCGGTAGTGACGGAGTCGCCGCTCCCACCGACTCAGGATGTCGACGAGGTCGGCACGCGTCACCGCACGGCGCTCGGCATGGCCGTGGCGGGGCAGCGGGAGGGCGGCGCGGCGCGCATTTCGGAGCGCATGCCTGCGCGTCCACCCGATCTGGCTCCGGATGGAGCCGGCCGGCCGCAGGGTTGTCGTCGCGGGCGCCGGGTCGGCGTCTCCCGCGTCGGCCACGGCGGATGCGGGCGACCGCTGGTCGGGCTGCGAAGCTGCGGCGGCCGGATCGGCCGCGGCGGCGGCAAGCACGCATGCGGCGGCGGTGATGAGGGCGGGTCGCACGACGGCGGGGTTTGTACCCGATCCGGGCGCTCGCAAACCACAATTTGTCTGCCGGTGTGCGGAATTTGCGGTTTAAATCCATACTCTGCGGCCGAATGAGGACGGTTTTCGCAACGCGCCGGCAGTTCCTTGTGGCAGCGGGCGCGGGGCTGCTCGCGCCGGCCTGCCTGGGCGGCGCGAGCGGCCCGGAGTCCGCTCCGCGCGCGCAGCCCCCGGCGCCGCCGCGGCTCGTCGGCGCGATCCACGTGGCCGTGCCCGCGGGCAGCGTCGACGCAGCCGACGGAGCCGATTTCGCCTCAACTCGCGGACCCCGTGTCGACCTGACCGAGCACCGCGGCGGGCCCGAACTGGCCCGGCTCATCGCCCGTGGAGAGGTCGACGCGGTGCTGGCACGCCAGGACGACATCGCCGCGCTGGCCGCTGAGGGCTTGCTCGCGCCGCTCGACCACGCCCTCGTCCCGAACCTGGCCGACGTGTCCCCGGGGCTCCTCGACCTGCCCTACGACCCGGGAAACCGGTTCTCGGCGCCGGCGCGACACGGCGCCTTCGGCTTCGCCTACCGCCCAGACACGGTGACCGACGAACCGGCCTCGTGGGAGGACTTCTTCGCCCTCCTGCCCCGCTACTCGCGGCGCGGGGTCGTCCTCCTGCCCGGGCGCATCGAGCCGATCGCGGCCGCGCTCGCGGCGGGCGGCGCCGACATCAACTCCGACAGCCCCGACGACCTCGACGCCGCCCGGACGCTCCTCGTCGCCGCGCTCCCGCACGTGAACGCCTTCTCGACGAACCCGGCGGCGACGTTCGCGCCCGAGGCGCTCGTGCTCGCGATGGGTGCCGCCTCGGCCTTCGCGCGGCAGGCGCCCGCCGCCACGTTCGTCCTGCCCGACGGCGGCGCCGAGTCGTGGATCGACGCATGGGCGGTGGTCGCCGCGTCGCCGCGGCCGGAGACGGCCCACGCCTTCGTGAACCACCAGCTCTCACCGGCCGCACAGGCGCGCGACTGGGCGCTCTCGCGCACGCCCGCCGCCGTCCCGGCCGCCGCCCCGCTGGTGCCGGCGCGCCTGCGGACGAACCCGCTGACACGGCTCGGCGCCGGCCTCGGGAGCGGCTTCACCCCCAGTCTCGTCTCCCCACTCGGGCTCGCCCAGCGTACGCAGATCTGGGCGGAGATCGAGCCGCGCGGGTAGACTCGCCGCTCGTTGCGGCTCTTCACCGAGCACGAGCAGGTCGTGATCTGCCACGAGCCCGAGGCGGGGCTCCGCGCCCTGATCGCGGTGCACGACACCACCCTCGGCCCGGCGCTCGGCGGCATCCGCATGTGGACGTACGACTCCGACGAGGCAGCGCTGACCGACGTGCTGCGACTGTCCCGCGGCATGACGTACAAGAACGCGGCCGCCGGGCTGCCGCTCGGCGGCGGGAAGACCGTCGTCATCGGCGACCCGCGAACCGACAAGAGCGAGCTCCTGTTCCGGGCTCTGGGGCGGTTCATCGAATCGGTCGGGGGCCGCTACCTGGCAGCCGAGGACGTCGGCACGTCGACCGCCGACGCCGAGATCGTGGCCCGCGAGACGCGCCACATCACCGGCCTGCCGGTCGAGAAGGGCGGCTCCGGCGATCCCTCGCCCATGACGGCGTGGGGCGTCTTCTGCGGCATGCGCGCCGCGATCCAAGAGGCCGGAGTCGGCGACAGCTTCGCGGGCGTGCGGGTCGCGGTGCAGGGCGCCGGGCACGTCGGCGGAGACGTCGTCCGCCACCTGCTCGCGGCCGGCGCGCGCGTGACCGTGGCGGACATCTACGCCGATCGGATCGAGCCGCTGGTCGCGCTCGGGGCCGAGGCGGGCGACCCACGGACGGTGCACTCGCTCGAGTGCGACGTCTACTCGCCGTGCGCGCTCGGTGCGGTCATCCGGCCCGAGACGGTGGCCGAGCTGCGCTGCACCGTCGTCGCCGGCGCCGCCAACAACCAGCTCCTGGACGGCTCGATGGGCGACGCCCTCGACAGCCGCGGGGTCCTGTACGCCCCCGACTTCGTGATCAACGCCGGCGGCGTGATCAACATCAACGAGGAGCTCGGGCAGCCCTATGACGTGGATCGGGCGCGAACGAGTGTCGAGCGGATCGCGGACACCCTGCGCAACGTCTTCGCACGCGCGAACGCCGACGGCGTTCCGACCCACATCGCGGCCGACCGGCTGGCGGAGGAGCGGATCGCCGCCGCCCGCGCCGCCGACCCGGATCCGCTGTCGGGCCTTCGCCCGGCCGGATGATCCCGCTCCACGATAGCGTCCCCACCAGCCGGCGGCCGATCCTCACGATCGCCCTGATCGTCGCCAACCTGGCGGTCTTCGTCTGGTCGCAGAACACCGCGACGCAGATCCTTCTCTCCAACCGCGGGCCTGTGCCGGTCGACGGCTTCACCGCCGTGACCGCGGAGTACGGGTTCGTGCCGTGCGAGCTCACCATGCGGTGCCCGCACGGCGATGACAACGTGGACGTCGGGCAGTTCAGGGACGGGGCACCGGCCGTCGTCCACGTGCGTCACGTGCCCGTCCTGCTCACGCTCGTGACCTCGCTCTTCATGCACGGCGGGTGGGCGCACGTGCTGGGAAACATGCTCTTCCTGTGGATCTTCGGGAACAACATCGAGGACCGCGTCGGGCGGAAGCGGTTCCTGCTCTTCTACCTTCTCGGCGGCATCGCGGCCGCGGCGCTCCAGCTCGCCGCGGGGCCGACGTCGGACGTGCCCAACATCGGCGCATCCGGGGCGATCGCCGCCGTGCTGGGCGGGTATCTGCTGCTCTACCCGACCGCCGCGGTGATCACCTACATCCCGCCCTTCTTCGTGTTCCCGCTCCCGGCGGTGTTCTTCCTCGTGGGCTGGTTCGCGCTCCAGATCCTCGCGGCGAGCGCGGTGCAGGTCGGAAACGCCGGCGGGGGCGTGGCCTACTTCGCCCACATCGGCGGATTCGCGTTCGGGCTCTTCACGATCCGGTGGTGGGTGCGAAGGGAACCGCTGAAGCCCGCGTGGTGATTCACACCTTGAGCCGTTCGACGGTCGGTGCCTTTCTGGCATCTTGGGCGACATGACCGAGAACCCCGGCATCGCCCGTGCCCTGGCGGCGGCACGGGCCGTCGCGCTCGCCAATTCCGTCGCCTGCGACGACCCAGTTGTGGTGGCTGCCGGCAGCAATCTGCTCGTGCATCTCAAGCCCGCTCCGGTTGTTGCGCGAGTGATGATCGGCACAGCGGAGCTGCACGCTGACGTCGAGAGATGGCTTGCTCGCGAGGTCGCCGTCGGGACGTTCCTGGGAGATCGGGGTGTGGCCGTACCACCCAGTGATGTCCTTGCACCGGGACCTCACCTGCATGAGGGGCTCTGGATGACGTTCTGGCAGTTTGTCGAGCACGATGCCTCCCGGTCTTTGCCGAGCGCGCACGAGCTCGGCGGCTCGCTGCGCGAGCTGCACGCCGCGCTCGCCGACTTTCCGGGCGAGCTCGGGCAGCTCAGCGAGGTGCGCGACTGGCTCGACCGGCTGGCCGCCGAGCTGCGTCCATCTTCGGGGTTCTCCCCGCAGGAGAGAGAGTTGCTGCGCTCCCACCTCCGAGAGCTGACACCCAATGTCTTTGAGAGCCCGCTCCCCACGCAGGCAATCCATGGCGACGCGTCGATAGGGAACCTTCTCCGCACCGACACCGGGCTCATCTGGAACGACCTTGAGGACGCCTGTGTTGGCCCGGTCCACTGGGACGTCGCGGGCCTCATCCTCGAAGTCCGCGCCCATGGGAGAAGTGAGGCGTTCGTCGCGGACGTTCTTCGTGCCTACGGCGGACTGGAGATGGAAGAGCTCGATGACTTCGTCGCGGCCCACGTCCTCTACTCGACCGTCTGGCAGGCGTTCGATGCGCAACGGCGGCCGTAACCACCGACAGCGCCGATGTTCACGTTGAGGAGCTACCGGGAGTGACAGCCGCGGCGGACCCCGCCAATCCCCCGTGTCGCCGTGCTGTGCCGCCGGTGGTGGGTGCGCCAAACGGGCCGCCCATCCTCGCCTTGCTGCGGGACTAGGCGGATCGTGCGGAGCCGACGCCGTACGCCTGCATGGCGAGCACGATGCGGTCGGCGCGAAGCACGCCGTTCGGCTGGAGCCGGCCGGGGTTGAGCTCACCCGGGTCGTCGCCTCGCTCGGACTCCTCGACGGTGATCGTGCGCTCGAGCAGGTCGAGCCGGACGACGTACTCGTACCAGGAGATGTCCCAGGCGATCGTGATCGTGACCGGCCGCGGCAGCTCGGGGCTGTCGAGGCGGACGTTCACGATCGGGTCGCCGAGGCTGCGCGAGATCGCGACCACACGCTCCATGTGCTCCGAGCGGTTGAACGCCTCGAGCGCAAGACGGCGGACGTGGCGCGCGTCGGCCTCCTTGCGGCGGGCCTCGGCCAACTCGGCGTAGCGGGCGCGCTCGGCCTCGAGCTGCTGCTCGAGCTCCGTCATCCGCCCCCCGATCCGGCCCGCCTCGGCGGCACGCTCGTCGAGCTGCGCGGCGACGGTGTGGTGCCGTGAGATCTCGGCCCGGTGGGCGGCCTCGGCCTGCGCGGCCCGCTCGTCGGCCCGGCGCTTCTCGTCGCTCACGCTCTTGATCTCGCGCTCGCGCCGCTTGAGCTCGCCCTGGAGCTCCTTCAGCTCACGCTTCGTGCCGCGCAGCTCGGCGGCCTGCTGCTCGGCCTTGGCCAGCGCGTTTCGCACCTGGTCGAGGTCGAACTCGACCGACTGGAGCTGGCCGCGCAGACGGTCGATGAGCGACTCGCGCTCGCGCAGCGCCTGGTCGGACGGCGGGTTGGCGTGCACGGCGACGATCGGCCGGCCGTCGGCCCTCCAGCCGCGCCGCTCGGCCCGTTCGTAGCAGAGCGGGCAGACCTTCGCGAACCGTTTCGACGACGGGTCCTGGTACAGGCGCGCAGGCTCGCCGACCAGCAGGTGTCGGCGGCAGAGCGCGCAGCTCGCGGTGAATTCGGTGGTGCTCGCCATTCCGTCCTCGGAAGCGGACCGTGGAGTCTATCGCGTTCTGAGGGTCAGCAGCCGGAGCCGCCGCCGCCCACCGTCTCTGCGACCTGCTCGAGCGCCGGCTGGATCGTCAGGCTGACGTATCCGCCGGTGGGCGTCGTGACGGTGGTCATCCCGTCCGCAGAGGAGCCGATGCAGGTCAGCGACGGCGACGCGATCCAGTACGGGCTCGACCGCACGCGCACGAGGTACCGCCCGGGCGCCGACGTCCAGAGCGTGACGCGGCCCTGCGCGAGCCGGATCAGGCGCGCCTTCGCGCCGGGCGGCGCGGTGACGAGCGCGGTCGGATGCCGGAGCGCGAACATCGTCCAGTGCTCGGTGCGCGCGATCGGGACGAGGCCCGCCGCACCTGTGCGCAGGAGCGCCGCCTCGCGGGTGGCGCTGTAGTCGAGATCGGCGTCCGACAAGAGGACGTAGTGGACGCCGAGCGAACGCAGCCAGCGGCGGTACATGCGGCCGGTGAGATCGTCCGAGTAGAGCGGCCCGTTCTGCGGGAAGTCGTCCTGGCGGTACCACCCGCGCGCCAGTGGGATGCCGTGCTTGGCGAGGTAGTACGCCTCCCAGTGGCCGCGGGTGGCGACGACCTCGACCCGGTGCTCGGGATCGGAGTGGATGGCGAGCAGGTGCTCGGCGGGCCTCCAGTAGGCGGCCTCGCTCGCCGGATCGCCCCACGACGAGTAGGCGTCGCGGACGAACGGCCCGACCTGGAGCGCGAGCGCCGCCGCGAGCACGGGCAGCACGACGAGCCGCGAGCGCTCCCGGCTGACGTTGGCCGCGAGCCAGAGGAGCGGCGCGCCGGCGATCACGAAGAGCCGGCTCGAGTTCGACCCGATCGGCCCCTTCAGGAGGAAGGCGACCAGGTTCAGGGCCAGGTAGCAGGCGAACAGCATCCGGAGCGACCGCGCGCGCGGGCTCGTCCCGGTGATGTAGAGGCCGGCAAGCGAGAAGCCGAACACGATGGCCGCGTCGGTCAGATCGTACGGGTACCACGCGCCGGACGGGAACGCCCGCTCCATCAGCACGGCGACGACGAAGACGGCGACGACCGCCGCGAACGCCGCCCGGTGGCTGCGGAGCGCCCTGCCCGGCCGCGGCTGGCCGAGGAGCGCTGCGGCGAGCACCGCCATGAGGAGCGCGAAGGCGAGCGGCGAGAAGCCGAGCGTCGCCAGCACCGCGAGGCCGAACCCGACCCGCCAGCGGCGGTGGATGCAGACGAGCGCCGCGCCGCCGGCGGCCGCGCCCGCGAGGAACGGATAGAGGCCGCCGATCATGAGGATGATCGGCGCCGTCGCGGCGAACGACAGGCTCGGCCCGGTCGCCGCGCCCCCCCACTCCCTGCGCGACACGCTCGCAAACGAGCCTGCGAGGACGGCCGCCGCGATCGTGGTGGCGAGCGCCTGCCCGACGGCCGACGCGACCGGGTAGTAGAGCACCGAGTAGGTGACGAACTCATACCGGCCCGCATACCAGTAGTTGTTCCAGAGGTTGAAGCCGGCGTGCGAGTAGAGCCAGGTCTGGAAGAGGTGCGAGGGCAGATCCACCCCTGGCGGCCCGCCGTGGTAGACGAGCTGGGCGAGGGCGGCCGCCAGCACCGCGCAGGCGAGCACGAAGCGGCCTTGTCCCATGCGCTCCCGGAGCCTTCGCAGCACGGCGAGCCAGTATAGCGTCCGGGCGATGCGGCCCATCCGGCCGAGCGGTACAATGCCGCCCGCGGGGCGTTAGCTCAGCTGGGAGAGCACCAGCTTTGCAAGCTGGGGGTCACCGGTTCGATCCCGGTACGCTCCACTCGCGTAATCCCTTTCTGGCAGCCGAACCTAGCGTTTCGGTGCGGCTTGGCGGAGCCGCACCGGAGCGAACGGTGCGCACGGATTGCGCACACTCCGCCGAGCCTCTGCGACCGCGTCGACCATCCGCACGCCAGTCGCGAGCCGCTGCTCATCGAACATGTGCGAGTAGTGCGTCAGCGTCGTGACCGCGGTCGAGTGGCCCATCGACGCCGCGACGTAGGCGAGGGAGCGGCCCTCGTGGATGAGCAGCGAGGCGTAGGTGTGGCGAAGGTCGTATGGCGCAGCGTCGATGCCTGCGCTCGAGCAGGCAGGCCTCCAGACGCGGTTTCCGCCAGTTCCGAGGTCCAGGTACTCGCCGACCCCGCCGGCGACGACCAGAGCCCCTCGAGCGGGCTTCGAGGGCCTGAGCGCGGCCAGGTCGCCGTGGAGCGGCTCGACGATCTCGACCGTTCGCATCCGCCCGGTCTTCGTCCGGCGCAGCGCGCCGTACGACCAGCTCCGATCGACGACGAGGACGTGCTCGCCGACGCTGTCCCACGTCAACGCGAGGGCTTCGCCCGGCCGCAGGCCGGCGAGGGCGAGCAAGCTGACCAGACCTGGTCGCGCAGCACCGGCATGGCCGCCCGGATCTGCTCGACCTCAACCGGCGTCAACGCTCGCGGACGCTCCACGAGCACCGGCAGCTTCCGCACGCTCGAGCACGGGTTCGCCGGCAGATGCCCGTCGCGTACCGCGGCACCACACGCAGCCGAGAGGACGCTAAGCGCGCCGTTCGCGACCCCGGAGTCGCACCGCTCCCCGTGACTTCGGAGCGCCACTCACGGACGCGGCGGGACCCAGGTCGCGTAGCCGCACTCCCCGATCTGCGGCCGGACCCACCGGCTCAGAACGTCTTCGCGCTGCGACCGCGTTGACGCCGCCCACAGCGGACTATCGGCCGCCCACCACACAGTCCAACCACTCGTCGAGCGTCTGCCGGCTCGGCACCGCGGCGGCGTGCACGCCGAGCTGCGGCCGTGCGGCGCTGCTCGAGCTCGAACGCGGTCGCGTCCTCTTTGCGGGTGAACGACTTGGCGTATTGGCGGTCGTCTCGGCGCCAGCGGACGACGTAGCTCCGGCCGCGCCGCCGGGTACCTTGCCGATGCGTCCACACAGGTCACGGAGACGCTGGAGACGAAGTCGTCCTGATCGCCGAGCACGTCGGCGAGTTCCCGGTTGCTGAGGGTGTGGGTGCGGCCGCGACCCAAACCACCGCCCCGATCCCGACGAGCGTCCCAGCAAGTGCCACCCAGAGCATGTGCTTGCGAATCCATTCCATGCGGACATGATCCGTCGTCGCGGCGAGGACGCGCATCAGGGATTGCCCTCGACCTACCCGGCCTTCAGCCCTGCCGAAGAAGTCGCCGGACCCGCGCCTGCTCGCTCTGCGGCCGTGTCATCGACCGCTCCCAGGTCGCTGCTCTGCCGGCCTCGAGACCGTCGCCTGCTCCGAGTCGGGTCGGTGGCTCTGTCGCGAACCAGGCGGCGAGCGAACAGCGGGCGGCACTCGTTGCTCTAGGCGAAGGATGTTTGCGGCAGCTGTCCAACCCGCTGTACCGTCATCATGGCCCGAGACCGCCGAGACAGCCATGGGGCTCAGGGGCCCGATCCTGCCTGGATAGACGCGCCACCTGGGAGGACGTCCATCACCGAAGCGTCGACCGTCGCGACCGCGGCACTCCCCTGCTGTAGCCGCCTCTCTGGCTTACAATCGGCCGAGCATCTAGCTGGGGGCATTCGCGGGCAAACCGCGAACGATGACGACTGGGCATGCCGCCAGCTGCGCGCACTGATGGCTGACGGAGCCCAGCATCAGCCCCTTGAAGCCGCCCAGCCCGCGCGATCCCACGACGAGGAGATCCGCGCCACTCGCCGCCTCGATCAGGACTTCAGCCGGAGCGCCCTTCCGGACTCGGCAGTCGACCTCGACGCCCTGTAGCTCGTTCGAAACCTCGCTGACCGCCCGATCGAGCACAGCCCGCGCGCTGGCCTCAAGATCCGCGCTCAGGTCGGCGAGCTCGGGGCGGATCGGCGCCAGGCTCCGGCTCGGCAACGGCGGCATATACCAGGCGATGACAACCCGGACCTTGGCGCGCCGAAGAACCGCCTCGGCCACGCTCCAGCGTAGAGCAGCAACCGCGCTGTCCGAACCGTCCACGCCGACGACAATCAGAGCATCGTGGTTCTCCACCCGCGGATGCTACACCCGGGTCGAAACGGTCCACGACTCGCACCGAGGATGGCTCGGCATCGACCACGCTGTCCGCCGGCGGACGGGGGAGCCCCAGAGGGCGGCTCAAGGTGTCCGGCACGAGACTTGCACCGGCGTGGCGAACCGGCGCGTGCGGGTACCCGGGCGAAGCGGCAAAATCCCGGGATGCTCGACGTGTCGACCGCCGGATGGGCGGTCACGATCACCCTGATCGGCGCGCGTGGCTGGCGATATCGCCCTGTCGACCCGGCGGCCACACGCCATCGGCTTCCGCGAGGCCGTGGCCTGGTCGGGCTTCTACGTGGCCGTTGCGGTCGTCTTCGGCGTGGTGTTCGGGGTCGTCGCAGGCTGGAATTTCGGCGCGCAGTACTTCGCCGGCTACGTCGTCGAGAAGAGCCTCTCAGTCGACAACCTGTTCGTGTTCGTGATCATCATGAGCACGTTCGCGGTGCCCGCCGAGCACGAGCAGCGGGTTCTCACCCTCGGCATCGCCGCCGCGCTCGTCCTGCGGGCCTGCTTCATCGCGGTAGGCGCCGCGCTCCTGGACGCCTTCTCACTCATGCTGGTCGTGTTCGGCCTCCTGCTCGTCGTCACCGGAATCCACTCTTCCGCCACCGCGACGAGGACCCGACGGTGGACGACAACGTGCTGGTGGTCGCGGCCAGACGCGCGCTGCCGCTCACAGACCGCTACGACGGCGGTCGGCTGGTCACCCACGAGGACGGGCGGCGTGTGGCGACACCGCTCGTCCTCGTCCTGATCGCAATCGGCGGGACGGATGTCCTGTTCGCGCTCGACTCGATCCCGGCGGTATTCGGCGTTACCCGCGAGGCGTACATCGTCTTCGCCGCGAACGCGTTTGCGCTCCTCGGACTGCGGGCGCTCTACTTCCTCGTGTCCGGACTGCTCGATCGGCTCGTCTACCTCTCGACCGGCCTCGCGGCCGTGCTCATCTTCATCGGCGTGAAGCTGGTGCTGCACTACCTGCACGAGCGCCGCGACAGCATCCCGGAAGTGTCGACCGGCCTCTCGCTTGCGGTGATCGCCGCCGTGCTCGCGACGGCCACCATCGCAAGCGTAATCGCCGTGCGGCGCGACCCGAGCCTCCACGCCCGGGCGGGCTCGCTCCGCGGGCGGCGCCCCGAGTAGCGGCGCGGCTGATGTCACAAGCCACAGCTCGGAAGAACTTCACGACTTGACGGGATGTTCGGCGCGGGAGCGAAGATGCTTGCGGTTCTCGCGTAGACTCGTGCCGTCGCCGACGACCACAACCGCAGCCTTGCAGGGCAACGGCCTGCCGCGCGAGTAGCGGCTCACCAGGGCGGCCTGACCCGCAGGCCGGTACGTGATCGTCTCCTTTGGTCGTCCTGGGAGAGGCGTGCTTTGACGTGCAGTTTCGCCAGCGGCCGGATCATCCCCAGGTGCCCCCCGCTCATCCCCAAGCCGCGGTGGTCGACCGCCGTGGCGGCCTCGACCTCGAGCTCGTCGCCGATCTGCCGCACTTTCGCGTCGAACTCGAGCGGCATGACCGTGCCCGCGGCTTCGAGACGACCCTCGACGCGCAGCATGCCATCGCCAGTATCACGAACGCGAGTGGAGGTGAAGCGCACCAGCGGGTGCTCGGCGACGTTGAAGAAGTCGGCCGACAGCAGGTGCCGGTCCCGCGTCGCGTTTCCGGTGGCCAGGCTGTGGGCGTCGATCGTCAGATCGATCGACGTGCCGTCCGGCCCGACGTCGTACCAGCCGTCGAACCGGTCGAAGCGACCGCGAACCGTGATCAGGCCCCAGAACGTTTTCACCGCGAAGTCAACAACGGTTTGATCCGGATCGACCCTCCAAAGCGTCGACGCGGCCGCTTTCTGATTGGTATCCATGGTGATCATCGCAAACTCCTGTCGTTGGATATGCGATGAAGCCTGAACGCGAACACTGCCAGGCGGCTGCCACGCCGCGGACGCCCGCTGCCACGGGCCGCCCGCTCCACCCGCATCGCATAGGCGGGCTACAGGCCGGCGTTGACAGATCGAGCACGCGAACCCGCCACCCGGACGAGTGCGGCGGCCGCGGCATTCGTCAAGCGACTGGAAGGCGGGCCTCGAGACCGTGGCAGTGAGCACTTCTGGGTCGCAGCACCAGGGGCCGCTATGCGACGGCGAGCTGGTGCGACCCGATTGCTGCATGTCGTTCCCGAGCTTGCGGCGAGCACGCTCGAGGTGCTCGCTGCCCCTTCCGGGCACGCGGCCCGAGCTTTCACGACGAGGAGCCGGGGAAGACGCTGCACGAGCTGCGCTTCGGCCAGCCGACCGCTTCCAGAGCGGCCGCACTCGCCGCGAGTGCCGGGAAAGAGCTCCACGCAATCCGTCCGGCCGTCCTTATTGACCCCGGAATCATCTCGTTCATCCATGCTGGCTTAGGGCGGCGGCTGCTGCTTCTCCGCGGCGTCCGCCGCGGCGATGCGAGCTCGTCTGGCGGCGGTGAGCTCCTCCGTGACGATCTGGAATCCGGACGCGATCGGCACGGCGATGATCGCGCCGATCAACCCGAAGAGCGCCCCGAACGCCAGGACGCTTGCGAGCACGGTGAAGCCCGAGACCTGTGCGACCTTTCCGATGATCATCGGCTGCAGGATGTAGTTCTCGATCTGTTGGTACAGGACGATCACGATCGCAAAGGCGATCAAGGCTCCAAGGCTGACCGACAGCGCGACGAATGCGATGATGACGCCGGCGATCGTGGCCCCGATGGTGGGGACGAGGTCGAGGATCGCCGCGATCACCGCCAGGGCGAGCGGGTACGGAAGTCCGAGGATCACCGCCGTGACGCCATAGACCGTCCCGCAGACCAGGGAGATGGCCAGATTGCCGAGCATGTACCGCGAGGTCGTGTGGATGATTTGATCGGTGACCCGCAGGAACCGCTCCCGCTTGTCCCGATACAGCAGGCCGCCGATCCAGTCTCGGGCGTGCGGTTCGTCGATCAAGCCGAAGAGCGTCAGGAAGATGACCGAGAAGGCGAGTGTGAGTGTTCCCAGGGCCGAAACTCCGACATGGGTGACGCCGCCCGAAAGCTTGCCGACCCCCCCGGTGATGTCGGCCATGTGCGTCCTCAGCGTGTCGAGGGAGTCGCTCCCGCTGTTGATGGATTTGCCGAGGTCGCTGTGCCTCACCTTGTCGACGATCTGTGGCAGATCGCTGCTGAACCCACGCACCGTGTCGCTGATCGCCTGCACGAGCACCAGCGCGACTGCACCGATGAGGATCACGATCCCCAGCACGAGCGCCGCCGCACACAGCCCCCGTCTCCAACCCAACCGCCGCTCCATGGAGGTCACCACGGGCGAGAGCACCGCGACGCTGAACACGGAGACCAGGATCACGAGGAGCGCGTTTCTGATCGACGCCAGTGCCAATGCGATCGCGGCGATGCCGGCGACCAGCAGGACCGTCTGGATCGATATCGTGATCTCGACCTTCGGGCGACCGGTGTCCGTGGCCGCCGTGGAGGGCTCGGACGCGTTCGTCTGCTGATCGTGCCGACCGGGGTTGATGACTCCAACCTCCGCGGGGAAGTGTCTGCATGAACCGGCTCGCCCGTAACAGTCTACGGCCGCTTTCGGCCGAGCCGCGGCGCGGTAGCCGGCGCGCGTCGCAGCCGTCGCGTCGACGAGCGAAGATCTGGCCTGCCTCACCCAACGACCGGCAGGATCCTCCAACTCGCTCAGAGCGATGATCGGCTGCGGCGTTTGGGCGAGCGTGACGGGTGATCCGCGCACGACCGACCCGCCCCTGTAGCGTGCGGGCATGGCGGGGCCGGTTATCGAGCCACCGGACGCGCAATCCGGCGGAGCGGACGACGCCGGCCGGCGCAGGCCCGGCGGGCGCCGGGACTGGCGGTGGCTTCTGCGCAAGGCAGTCGCTCCGGCGATCAGCCTTGCGGTTGTGGTCGGCATCGCCGCCGTGATCCCGCAGTTTGCGAGCTACGGTGCGATCTGGCGCTCCATGAGCAGCCTCGACGGCCGCGACTGGGCCTTCATTGCCGGCTGCACCGTGCTGAACGTCGCGACCAGCGGGCCGCCGTGGATGGCGGCGGTGCCAGGGCTCACCTACAAGCGATCCATGCTGCTCACGCAGACCTCGGCGCTGATGACGACGGCGTTGCCGGCGGGGGAGGCGGTGGGCTTCGCCACCCAGATCGCGATGCTACGGAGCTGGCGGCTTACGCCCCAGGTCGTCAGCGCCGGCTTCGTGCTGGTCGCCGGCTGGAACCAGCTGATCAACGTCATCGTCCCGGTCGCGTCCATCGCCGCGCTCGGCGCCGGGCACGCCAATCCCCTCTATCGCACGGTCAGCCTAATTGCCGGCGTCGTGCTGGTCGCGGTGGCCGTCGCCGTCGCGGTCCTCTTTCGCAGCCCTGCTCAGGCGCGCAGGATCGGAGACCTCGCCGGTCGGGTCGTCTCCCACGTGGGGGGGCTCTTCCATCGCCCGCCGCTCACGGGCGGGGGCGACCGCCTGGTCGCGATGCGCTCGCAGACGATCGCCGTGGCAGCTCGGCGCTGGCCCTTCCTGACGATCGCGACCGTCGCGAACCAGCTCACCGTGTTCGGCGTGCTGCTGGCGTGCCTCGCGGCAACCGGTGTGCACGGGATCACCCTCGTCGAGGCCCTGGCCAGCTGGTCGTTCGCCCGCCTGATCGGGTCCATCGCCATCACTCCGGGCGGCCTCGGCGTGCAGGAGCTGGGGTTGACCGGCGCGCTGATCGCGTTCGGTGGGAGTGCCGCGGCGGTGATCGCGACGGCCCTCCTCTTCCGAGTGGTCACCTTCGTGCCGACGGTCGTGGTCGGTTCGGCGTGCGCGCTGATCTGGCGCCGAGAGCAACAACGCAACGGCGAGTAGCACGTTGGCAGCTTCACCAGGCGCGGGCGAGGAACGTCATCCCGATCTCGACAAACCCGGCCGCGAGTGCGACGAGGCCGAAGAGCAGCGATCGAGAACCCTGATGTGTAGTCCTACCGTCAGCCGAACGCGGTGACCCAGTCCTGGCAAATTGCAAATCGCATCCGAGCCCTGCGCCGAACCCCGTACGCTGGTACCTTTAGCCGTCGTTCCTCCGTGCGGAAAGGCACGGCAAGCAAAGGAGGGCCGTGGCGAAGCCTGTTCCCGACCCGGCTTCGAGGGCTCCGTACATGACGAGGCGTGGCGGCCGTCGTGCTGAACTGGACGTCCGGCAAACCAGCGTTGACGAGCGTGTAGCACGCGGCCGTGCGGCTCGCGCGACTGCGAAGCGATCGAGTCTCGCCGAGTTCGATGTCGCAGCCGAGCGCCCGGATCCGATCGATCTGCTGGAGCGGCAGGCCGAGACGCGGGTGGCCGACCTGGTTCCGATTCGGTATGGGCGGATGCTGGTGTCTCCGTTCGCGTTCTTTCGCGGCGGTGCGCTGATCATGGCTTCGGATCTAGCAGGTATGCCGCGGACTGGTCTGCGGGTGCAGCTGTGCGGCGATGCGCACCTGTCGAATTTCGGCGTGTTCGGATCGCCGGAGCGGCGCCTGGTGTTCGACGTCAACGACTTCGACGAGACACTCCCGGGGCCGTTCGAATGGGACGCGAAGCGGTTGGCCGCGAGCCTCGCTGTGGCTGGTCGCGAGAACGGCTTCACCACTCGCGAGCGCGCCCGTATCGTCCGCGAAGCTGCCCGAAGCTACCGGCAGGCGATGCGCAGCTTCGCGGCGATGGGGAACCTGGAGGTGTGGTACGCGCACTTGGAAGTCGAATCGTTGCTCGACCAGATCCGAGCGCAGATCCGGGCGAAAGATCGCAAGCTCATCGAGCGCGACGTTGCCAAGGCCCGCACCCACGACAGCCTGCAAGCCTTCTCCAAGCTGACCCACGAGGTGGAGGGCGAGCCGCGGATCATCTCCGCTCCACCGCTGATCGTGCCGGTCGAGGAACTGTCCGGCACGACGGCGGAACAGACGACTGCGGCCGTGAGCGAGTTCGTGCGCGGCTACCGAAGGTCGCTCACGCCGGATCGCCGTGCATTGCTTCGGCAGTACCAGTTCACACATCTCGCCCACAAAGTGGTCGGCGTCGGCAGCGTCGGTACGCAGGCGTGGATCGCGCTCTTCCTCGGTCGCGACCGGCAGGATCCGCTCCTTCTGCAGGTAAAACAGGCTCAGCCGTCGGTGCTCGAGCAGTTCTTGGGCAGGAGCGCGTATGCAAACTATGGCGCTCGGGTCGTAGCCGGCCAACGTCTCATCCAGGCCTCCGGCGACATCTTCCTCGGCTGCCAGCGGTTGACCGAGCCCGTCGGCAAGCAGATCGTCGACTTCTATGCGCGACAGCTCAAGGACTGGAAGGGATCAGCCCAAGTCGAGACGATGCAGCCTCGGCACATGGCCGCCTACGGCCACATGTGCGGCTGGACGCTCGCGCGTGCCCACGCGCGCTCCGGCGATCGTGTCGCCATCGCCGCCTACCTCGGAGGCAGCGACGCGTTCGACCGCGCCATGGTGACCTTCGCAGAGGCCTACGCCGACCAGAACGACCGTGACTACGCCGCGTTCGCCCAGGCCGTCAAAACCGGCCGAATAATCGCCGTCACTGACTCGTGAAGCCGGAACCCGCACATCGAGACATGGCTGTCGGCGTCCCCGCTATCAAGTGAGCGCCTTCCGTCGCAACAACACGAAGCTCCGGTGCCACTGCCTCGGGATCACGGTCGATGGTTTCCCTCTCGGATGTCCTCGGTGTTCGCCCAACACCCGGCCCGCACGCGCCGCCGATGGAGAGCGCACGGTAGATGGAATCAGTTCCCGATGCTCCATCCTTTGATCGCTCGATTCGATAGGTCCGGCGATCCTGGCGATGCTCAAGGATCGTCATGATGACTAAGACGATCCTGGGCCGGCCAGTGTCCGCGTCGGGGTGCGGGGACGAGCCCCCGCACCCCGTTACTCCTAGGCGGCGGCTCCACTGAGCTTGTTCATCTCGCGCTTGGCGATCCGCTCGCCGCCGATTGCGACGATCAGCTGGGTGACGCCGACCACGAGCGAGAACGACGCGATCAGCGCGAGGAGCACCAGTGCTCCGGCGCCCGGCTTCACGAACATGACAATGCCGAACAGGATCGACATCAGCCCGCTCACTGCGAGCAGGAACGAGTCGCCGCGGCTGAGCGGCAGCCGGGCCGCCGTGCCGACGATCGCGACGCCGATGGCGATCGCGTAGGCGGCGATCACGTAGAGCAGGCTGAGCGCCGAGATGCTCGGCCAGAGCAGGACTGCGACGCCGACCCCGATGCCGAGCAGGCTCGAGGCCACCGTCCACGCGCGACCGTCCTTTACGTTGGCCGCGTTCACCAGCCCGACCACTCCGCCGGCCAGCGCGTAGGCGCCGAAGAGGATCGTGAGGGCGTAGAGGCTGATGCCCGGCCAGATCAGGATCATCACGCCGAACGCCACAGAGAGCACCCCGTTGATCCCGATTGTCCAGCGGATTCGCTTGATGTTGGCTTCCAGGTTCATGTCATTCCTCCTTGCGATTTGGGTTACTTCAACGTCTCTGACAGGTCGTCCGCCTTGTGCTCCAGCTGCTCGCGCGCGGCGGTGACGCGCGTCTCGAGCTGACGCCATGCATCGCATGAGCCGGCGCGCAGCTCTGCGAGGCGACGGCCGACCTCGAGCCGCTGCCTGCGCAGCTCGCCGATGCCGACCTCCGCCCGCTCTCGTGCCCGCCCGGCCCGCGTCGCGGCCGACGTCTGCAGCCGCTCGAGATAGGCGTCCCAGCTATGCAGCTCTTGGTCGACCGCGCTCGTGAACGTCGAGCGATCATCGGCTGCGTCCGCGCTTAGGGAGTGTCCCGCGACGTCCAGCCTCGCCTCGAACTCCGCCAGCGTTCCGTCGATCTCGTCGGTCGTCTCGCCGATCGCCGAGCGGGCACGGGCCTCGTACTGTCGCAGTGCTCGCGGTGACGCTGCATGCGCGGCGTCACCTCATCGCCGGAGCGAGCACGTGCATCCAGCTCCTCGATGTGCCGGCTGAGCTTGGCCAGCCGCCGTTCGATGGTCATTGTCGTCATGCGAACCTCCTCGGTCGTTCGTCCGTTCTTCAGGGCACGCGTAAGCTCGCGGCCGCCTCTGCCACGGCGCTGCCACGTGCTGCGGCGCCGCTGCCTCGGAGGGGACTCAGCTCAGGCCATGTCGGCGCGGATGCGAAGGTCGCCGGCCGTGACGGTGTCGCCGAGGGCCTCGGCGATCTCCGCCAGTCCAAGGAGCGCGGCCGTGGCCGGACTTCCGGCAAGCGCCAGGAACAGGCTCTCGCGGGAAAGGTGGGAGCGCGGCGCCTGCGACCATTCGAGGGCGGTCCGGTAGAGCCGCTCAGCGGCCTCGAGATCCCCCCTCGCGGCGAGCACCCGCGCGAGCTCGGTGCGCGCGCGGGCAGCCACCCACGGCGCTCTCGCCGCCTCGGCCGCGCCGAGCGCCTGCCGCTGGAACTCCTCGGCGCGGGGCAAGTCCGCCTTCGCCAGCGCCTGCGACCCGAGCCCGGTCAGCACGAACGCGGCGTGGTCGGCGAACCCGGCCCGGCCGGCAACCTCGAGTGCCCGCCGGTATGCATTCTCCGCGGCGTTCGCGTCGTTCCGCTGCTCGGCGACCCAAGCGTCGAGTAGGAGGGCGGGGACTCGGAACGCGTCGTAGCCGATCGGCTCGGAGTGGGCAAGGATCTCCGGCGTGATCGCGGCGACCGCGGGGACGTCACCTGCCGCAGCGCCCGCCATCGCCCGCACCAGGCCGGCCGCCGCGAGCCCCCAGTCGTCTCCGGCCGCGCGGTAGGCAGAGTGCGCCTCTTCCGCCAGCGCCGCCGCCCGCTCCTGATCGCCCGATTGTGCGACAGCGAGTGCGAGCGTCAGGTGTGCGAGTCCGAGCTGCGGTGAGGTCGGGACGGCCGCCGCGAGCGCGCGGGCACGCTCGCCGATCGACACGGCGGCCTCGGCGTCGAGCTCCTCGGCGGCGAGGTAGCTGAGGTTCGCGAGCAGCTCGGCGCGGAGCTCCAGCGGGGTGTCCTCGGTCGCGGCCGCGAGAGCCTGCTCAAGGAATCCCCGCCCCTCCGAGACACGCTCGGCGAGCGCGAAGTACCAGCCCAGCGGCGCCCCGAGGCGGACCGCGATCGACGGGTCGGGCACGTCGCGCGCGTACTCAAGCGCGGCCCAGAGGTTGTCGTTCTCGAGGTTCAGCCGGCCCAGCCAAGCCAGCCAGTCCGGCCCGCGCAGCCCGCTTCGCGCCTCGCCGGCGAGCGTGGCGAAGTACTCGGCATGGACGCGTCGGGGCGCGGCCAGACCGCCTGTCTCGGCAAGGCGCTCGAGCACGTAGTCGCGAACCGTCTCGAGGAGGTCGTACCGGGCATCGCCGTCCGGGAACGATGCGAGAACGATCGACTTGTCGACCAACGCGCCGAGCAGGTAGACGGCTGTCGCGTCGTCCCCCCCGCTCCGCACACCGACGGAGACCAGGGACGGCAGCGACGCCCCGCCGCGGTGCACGGCGAGCTGATGCAGCAGCGTCTTCTCGTCGGTGTGCAGGAGGTCGTAGCTCCACTCGACGAGCGCGCTCAGCGCGGCGCGCGCCGGATCGGACGCCGGCCCGGCGCCGAGCAGCGAGAGACGGCGCTCCACGACCGCCAGCAGCTCCCGAAGCCCGACGACGTTCACTCGCGCCGCTGCCAGCTCGATGGCGAGCGGCAGGCCGTCCAGCCGACGGATGATCTCGATCGCAACCGGCGTCGACTCCCGCGTGAGCTCGAACCCCGGACGCGAGGCACGCGCCCGCGCGAGGAACAGTTGCATGGCGGGGGAGTCGACCACGTCCGCGGACTCGGGGTCTGGCAGTGGGAACGGTTCGACGCTGATCCGCACCTCGGCGCCGAGGCCGAGCACGCGGCGACTCGTCGCAAGCACGCTCACGCCGCGACATCCCGCGAGTACCGATGCGGCGACGCGGGCCGCCTCCTCGACGACGCGCCCGCAGCCATCCAAAACGAGCAGCGCGTCCGCGTCCCGAAGCCGGGCCACCGTCCGTGCGAGCGGATCGGCACCCCGCGCGTCGACCGCATGGGCGACGAGCCGGACGACGTCGGCCTCCTTACTGGCACGGGCGAGGTCGACGAACCAGATGCCGTCCGGGAAACGATCCTCGAGCCCGCGAAGCACTTCGAGCGCCAGCCGACTCTTGCCGACCCCAGGAGGGCCGGTCAGCGTGACGAGCCTATGCTCGAGCAGGAGGTCGCTGACCCGGGCGACCTCGTTCACCGAGTCGACGAACGAGGTGAGGGCGCCGGCGCGTTTCCGCGCCGACTCGGTGCGACGGGCACGCCGGCGATCGCCGGGTCCTGTGCCAGGATCGCCTCCTGCAACCGCCGAAGCTCCGGCCCCGGCTCCAGGCCGAGCTGGTCGGACAACACCCGCCGGGCCTCCTGGAACACGTCGAGCGCGTCCGCCTGACGGCCGCTGCGGTACAGCGCGAGCATCAATTGCCCCCACAACCGCTCCCGGAACGGATTCTCGACCAGCGCCGATCGGAGCTCCGCCACGACCTCGCGGTGCTCGCCGCGCACGAGCGCCACCTCGAACTGCTCCTCGATCGCGTCGATGTGAAGCGCTTCAAGCCGTCGCGCCTCGGCGCTCATCCACGCCGTGTCGGTCAGCCCCAGCAAGGCCGGGCCGCGCCACAACGCAAGGGCGGCAGCAACCGCGTCACCGGCACGAAGCGCATCGGCCTCGCGGATCGCCACCCTGGCCGTCCCCAGCAACTCCTCGAACCGAAGCGCGTCCACGGCCGCATCGGTCAGCGCATAGCCGTCGGGCGACGCGTTGATCGCGTCGTGGCCGAGGGCTGCGCGAAGCCGCGTGACGTGGTGCTGCACGGCGTTCCTCGGCGCTGCGGGAAGATCGTGCCCCCACAGCGCGTCGACCAGCGCGTCGACGCTCACCACCCTGCCCTGCTGGAGCGCCAGCATGGCGAGAATGGCATGGCGCTTGGAGCCCCTCAGCTCCGCCCGGCAACCCCCTATCACCACCTCGAATGGGCCGAGAAGCCGGATCTCCAGCGGGGAGCTCATAGTATAAGGTCGGAGGCTTATAAGGTCGGAGGCTGCGCGGGCAGTCAGCATGGTCGGAGGCGGCCGCGCGGACAGTGCTCGCATGGCGGCAGCCGCCGCGCCAGCGGCGGTAGGGTGTCTCATCGTGCGCCTCCGCTCGAGTCTGGGCATGCATGACGTCGCGGCCATTTCCCGGATCCGCTCGCCGCCGTAGGCTTCTTTTCCGGCGGGCGGGCTTCAGTTCGCCTAAAGGGATCGCGGCGCCGTCGCTGGCAGATGAGACCTATACGTACGCCTTCTGTTGGAGCCACTTCAGCGCGAAAAAGCCCCACAGCGGTGGGAGGAAGTAGGTGCACAGGCGGTGGGTGATCGCGATCGCGAAGGCGGTGTCCTGGTCGACTCCCATCGCCACCAGCCCGGCGGTGATGCCTGCCTCGGCGGCGCCGATTCCGCCCGGAACCGGCACCAGGCTTGAAAGCGCCGCGGCGGCCATATTGACTAGGAGGAGCTGGGCCAAGCCGAGGTCGACGCCATACGCTTGGCAGGCGGCTCCCAGTGTAAGTGCGAACAGCACCTGTGTGGCAAGGTTGGCGCCGAAAAGTTCCAGGCGCTTGCGTCGTGATCGCGCCACCGCCCAAAGGCTGCTGAGCGCGCTCCGCACTCCAGGAACCACCTTGGCTCGCAGGCGCGGAACCGCCATGGTGACGATCACACCGGCGACTAGCGCACCCAGGATCAGTCCGACCATCTGGGGGTCGGGGCCGCCATGGCCGAGTTGGCTGGTGTCGACCTTGAGATCGACGAAGGGCAGCAGCACTGCCACCAGCAGGATCTGAATCACGGTCTCCGAGACGCCGTCGACGGCGCTTGCGGCGACCGCCTCGGGCGTGGGGGCTCCCATTCGCTGCAGGAAGCGTACGTTCATCGCGACCCGCGCGGCTGAGCCAGGCACGGTCAGGCTGACGAACTTGACAGCGGACTCCAGTGCGACGCAGGGCAAGAGCGGCAACGGTGTGGTGACTGCGCCGCGTAGCGAGATCGCGTCGCTTATCAGCGTCATCTGGGCGAGCACGACGCCGAGCACCACCCACGAGATCGACGCTGTGCGGAGTTCATCGGCGATGGTGCCGAATCCGATCTCGCCGAGCTGCTTGATCAGTAGGTACGCGGCGAGGCCGACGAGACCGGTGGTAAGAATGCCCTTCCAGGTGACTCTGTTGATTGGTGCGAGCTCGGGAGGTTCTTCTTGGTTCGTCGCGGACGCCGCGGCCGCGCGCAGCTCTTTGAGCGCGACGTCGCTGTGACGAGCCAGGTCGCGGAGGTGCGGTGTCAGCGCCGATCGCTGCAGGTAGGGAAGAGCGCCAGCTACCGCGTCGGTGCCGACTCCTCCGATCGCAGCTCGAAGCGCACGTTTCGGGCCAACCATCACCGTGCAGGCGACCAGCAGTTCGGCGACGTCGATGTCGATCGCAGACTGGGGCGCCCCCAACGTCGCTGCCGACAGATCAAGGATCGTCGCCGCTCCGTCGATGACGACGATGTTGCTTGCGTTGAGCCTGCCGTGGGAGATGCCGGCGTCATGCAGCCGGCCGACCTGATCCCAGAGGTCGTCGAGGATGCTGTCGGTGACGAGCTCTGTGGGGGACGTCTCGAGCGGTTCAAGATCCGGCTGTCGAGTGACCAGCAGCGCATCACCTTCCGCTCCCAACGCCGCCATGACCACCCCAGGCACGCGCACACCGGCTTGCGCCGCCATCAGCGCGGCCAGCGCTTCGTGCTCGACCTGCTCCAGGCGTCCGTCGGCGACGCTGCGGGGTGGATCCCGGTAGGCCAGCGAGCGCCAGCGTCGCGCAAGCCGCTGGGTATCTTGGGCGTCGCGACCCAGCAGCCGAACCCGCAGCGGCCTTGCCTCACCGTCGGCGGCACCGTATTGTGCGGCACCCATCCGCTGCTGCGGCCAGACCCGAACGTCGGTGGCGTCGATGCCGAGCTCCGCAAGCTGGTAGGCAACGCGCTGGACTGGTGGCACGCCTGCGGCCGTCCCGAAGCACAATCGCACTAGGGCACCACAGGCGACACCAACGGCGAGCGCGCCGAACGCATGCGCCGGCAACGCGTAGCCCAGCGCGACAACACCTAGTGCAGCCAGCACGATAACCCAGTCAGCGAAGGCACGTGCGAATCTGGCCATCTCCGGTCCGGCCACAACGACGACGACGGCGACGACTGCCAAGCGGATCTCCGGGAATCCCCAGGTCGACGACCACCCATCCTCCGGCGTCGGCCACCGCGACTCCACCAGCCGACCAAGCACGGTCACCACAGCCGCAACAACGACGAGCCCCGCCACCAGATCGCGAGCCAAGAGCCACCGACGGTGGATCACCACGTCCACCACGATCCCCGCGGCTACTACCAACGCAGCGATGAACAGCACCCGCCAAGGCGCCACCGCCCAGCCCAGAATCGTACGAAGAGCGTCCGCCACACGGTCGTCCACTCTGGCGTCGGACGCCGCGATCGCCGCCGACCAGCCAAGCACGAGAATCGCGCAGACCAGCAGTACACCGTCGACCGGACGCCGGTTCCGCTGCCCCGGCGCGACGTCCGCCAGCAGAATCGGCGCCGCCCGACTGTCCGAAAAATTCGCCTTCTCGCGCCGGCGCCGCACTTGCACGGAAACCAACCCTCCTATCGCATCAGGGCCGCGCCGTCGCACTCATCCTTCCGCCCGGCCCGGCCACCCCCGGAGAGCGAGGTGGGCGGGCCGGGCTCGCTGAGGAAGCGACCTTCCTAGCTTTTCATCGCGAGATCGTCAGCATCCATACGCGCCGAGACGGCATCCAGCACCGCATACTCGGCCTCCTCGACGGTCGCATAGGCGTAATCGATCGCCATCAGCGCGTCCGCTTCGGCATCGTCGGCTCGAGTCTCGGCCCGGTTGGCGTCGAGCTGGCTCTTCTTCGCATCGATATTCCGACGCATCTCCGCGACATGGCTCGTCCACGACTTCTGAATGTCATCCCACGAGGCAGAGATTTGGGCGCCGGTCGCCGCCGCGCTCGCCCGCAACTCCTGGGCATGCGCCTCCGCCGTCGCTCTGACCTGATCGGCCGATTTCTCGACGTCGGCCTTGGCCTGGGTTCGCGCCGCGGCGGCGTGATCCTCAGCCTCCTTGGCGCGACTGGACAGCCTCGCCAACTGCTGCGAAGCGTCCTCGAGCTTCTCCGACGTAGTCATCGCGACCTCCCTGGTCGTCGGTTTGCCCTCCCCTCGGAACGGCCGATCCTACTCCCGCAGTGCGCCGCCGACAACTGCGGCCATCCGGCGGCCTGCTATCTATCCATCTATCCATCTATCTATCTGCATGTTGTGGGTGACGATGATGGTGTGCTCGTCCTTGAGCCTAGACACGAGGAACTCGGCGCAGCCGGCGTTCAGTGTTCAAGCCACCTGCGAGCGACTTGGTGGCCGCGCCGCGGCCGTTTCGGCCGCTCGATCGCGCGGTCTTAACCTCCGGCAGCCGTCCATCTTCATCGACCCGGCGGCATCGGCTGCTCAACCAAGCCAAAGCCGCACAAACAAGGCCTTTTTTAGAATGGCGGCGGCGCTTACAGCCATGGCTAGCGGCTGCGGTCCTCCGAGAACTCATCGACCCCGAGCGTCGTTTTCCGGATGCCGCGGGCGAGCCGTTCCCGAGTGGCCTCGCGAAGCAGTTCGGCGAGTGGCCGCGGGCGAGCTTCTTGATGTGACTGCGGAAACACCCGGCTACGAGGCGGGCGGCAGCGACGGTCTTCTAGGACGCCGCCGCCGCGGCCCTATGCTTCTTCCATGGGGGTTTGTGCGGCTTGTGGGCAGGAGAACCCGGAGGGCGCCCGGTTCTGCAACGCCTGCGCCGCTCCTCTGCAACCCGCGGCGCCGCGCCGGGAGGAGCGCAAGGTCGTGACGGCGCTGTTCGCCGACCTGGTCGGCTTTACGTCTCGCGCCGAACAGCTCGACCCGGAGGACGTGAGGGCCCTGCTGGCTCCCTACCACTCGCATCTGCGTGCCGAGCTGGAGCGCTACGGCGGGACGGTGGAGAAGTTCATCGGCGATGCCGTGATGGCGCTGTTCGGCGCACCGGTCACACACGAGGACGATCCGGAGCGGGCTGTGCGCGCGGCCCTGGCGATTCGCGACTGGGTGCGCGAGCACGAGGAGGAGCTGCGGCTGCGGATCGCGGTCAACACGGGCGAGGCGCTCATCGCATTGGGCTCGCGCCCGGAGGTGGGCGAAGGCATGGCCTCGGGGGACGTCGTCAACACCACGGCACGCCTGCAGGCAGCAGCACCAGTGAACGGGATCCTCGTCGGCGAGACGACGCACCGCGCCACGCGACACGCGATCGACTACGCGGAGCGAGAGCCCGTCAGCGCAAAGGGAAAGGCGGAGCCGATTCCCGTTTGGGAGGCGATGCAGGCGCGCGCGGCCCACGGCGTCGACCTGCTCCGCGACGTGCACACGCCGCTCGTCGGCCGGACCCGCGAGCTCGAAGCGCTGCGAAACGCACTCGCCCGGGCAAGCGAGGAGCGTACCCCTCAGCTCGTCACGCTCGTCGGCGTGCCCGGGATCGGCAAGAGCCGGCTCGTATACGAGCTGTTGCAACTCGTTGAGGCGGAGCCCGAGTTGATCGCGTGGCGGCAGGGGCGATCGCTCCCCTACGGCGAGGGGGTGAGCTTCTGGCCAGTCGCGGAGATCGTGAAGGCCGAAGCGGGCATCCTCGAGAGCGATCCGCCCGCGGAGGTCGAAACCAAGCTACGACACGCGGCGGAGGGGATCGTGGTCGAGGATCGGGACTGGGTCGTCGGCCACCTGCAGCGACTCCTCGGCCATGGCGACGACGTGGCAGTGGCGATCGAGCGGCGCGCGGAGGCGTTCGCGGCGTGGCGCAGTTTCCTCGAGGCCCTCGGCGAGCTCGGGCCTGCCGTTCTTGTCTTCGAGGACCTGCACTGGGCAGACGACGGAACGCTCGACTTCGTCGACCACCTCGTCGAGTGGGCGTCGGGCGTGCCGCTACTCGTCGTCGGCACCGCTCGGCCGGAGCTGCTCGAGCGCCGGTCGGCGTGGGGCGGCGGCAAGACCAACGCGCTTACGCTCGCGCTCTCACCCTTGTCCGACGAGGAGACGGCGCGCCTGATCGCCGCCCTCGCCGAGCAGCCGCTGCTCGACGCAACGACCCAGCAGGGGCTACTCGCCCATGCGGAGGGAAACCCGCTCTATGCCGAGCAGTACGTCAGGATGGTCCTGGAGCGCTCCGACAAATCGGAGCTGCCGCTGCCGGAGACCGTGCACGGCATCATCGCGGCCCGTCTCGACGGTCTCGGCCCGGACGAGAAATCGCTCATTCAGAACGCGGCCGTCCTCGGCAAGGTCTTCTGGGCTGGAGCCGCAGCAGCGCTCGGAGACAACGACCCACACGGCGCGGCGGAGCTCCTCCACGGCCTCGAACGCAAGGAGTTCGTCCAGCGTGCCCGCCGTTCGTCCGTCGCCGGCGAGACCGAGTACTCCTTCCGCCACGTCCTGGTACGCGACGTCGCCTACGCGCAGATTCCACGCGCCGCGCGGGCCGAGAAGCACCAACGCGCCGCCGGCTGGATCGAGACTCTCGGGCGCCCCGAGGACCACGCCGAGATGGTCGCGCATCACCTGACCACCGCACTCGAGTTCGCTGGCGCCGCCGGGATGGACACCGCAGGGCTCGAGCGGGACGCCCGGCGAGCCCTTCGCCGCGCTGCCGACCGTGCGGCGGGCCTCGGCTCGCTGCCGGCGGCGGCGTCGTTCTATGAGCGGCTGCTCGAGCTTACGCCGCGAGACGATCCAGGTCGTGCACAGCTCCTGTACCGCTACATACGCGTCCCGGACCGAGGACTACGAGATCGACGACGCCCTCTTGGAGGAAGTGCGCGCCGCGCTGCGGGCGACCGGCGATAGCGCCACAGCCGCGGAGGCTGAGGCCGCGTTCGCGAACATCTACTGGCTCCGGGGCGACCGAGATGCCTGCCTTGCCTCGGTCGCACGCGCAGTCGAGCTAATCTCGGACCAGGAGGCTTCTCCGGAGAAGGCGTATGTTCTCGCCCAGGCGTCCCGTTTCGAGATGCTGGCCGGGCACGACGAGCATGCGATCGAGCTCGGCCGCGGGGCGCTGGAGCTAGGAGAGCGCTTCCGACTCGACCGAGGTCCGCGCGCGCTCACTAGACAACATCGGCGTCTCGCGGGTCAACATCGGCGACGTGGGCGGCATCGAGGATCTCAAACGGAGCCTCGCCATCGGCGAGGCGGCTAACTCGATCGAGGCCTGGCAGGCCGCCTCGAACATGGCGTCGATGTTCTTCCAGCTCGGCTATCTCGAGAAGGCAGAGGAGATGCGGTCGCGGGCGAGGGCCATCAACGAGCGCTTCGGCATCCCTGGGTTCGAACGCTGGAGCCTTGGCGAGGACGTCGAGTCCTTCTACCAGCGCGGTCGCTGGGACGAAGCCGAAACGATCAGCAAGCAATGGC
This sequence comes from uncultured Actinomycetes bacterium, assembly GCA_963709425.1. Taxonomy (GTDB): domain Bacteria; phylum Actinomycetota; class Thermoleophilia; order Gaiellales; family JAICJC01; genus JAICJC01. The sequence continues at coordinate 239,391 of CAVPWG010000005.1, forward strand.
TCGCGGACCTGGGCCCGTCCGGCCATTACTTGGAAGCCACTGTGCGCGTCTACCGGTCGCAGCTGTCGTTCGCACGCGACGACGTCGACGCCGCCGTTCAGGAGGGCGAGCTCTCCTTGCAACGCGCCCGCGTCGTCAAGGATCCCCAGGTCCTGGAGCCGATTCTGGCCTGGTGGGCTTTTCTCACCTTGAAACTCGGGCGGCAAGCTGACGCTGCGGATTCGCTCGACGAGCTCCTCACCGAGTGGGGCGGCGTGCACTGCGGCTACGCGAACGGAGCCGTGGCGCCCGCCTGGGTGGCCCACGCACTCGGCCGCGGGCCGGAGGTCGAGCCAACGCTCAAACCACGCGCGCCGATGAATCTTTGGGCGAACGCAGCGCTCCACATCGTCCGCGGTGAGTTCACTGCGGCCGCGGACATCATCGACCAGATCGGCTCCCTTCCGGATGCGGCGTACGCACGCCTTCGCGCCGCGCACGCGCTCGTCGATGCCGGGCGACGCGCGGAGGCCGACGAGCAGCTCGGACGCGCACTCACGTTCTACCGCTCGGTCGGCGCGGCACGTTACGTCCGCGAAGCCGAGGCGCTGCCGGCCGCCACGGCGTGATCTCTGTGGTCGCCGGAACGCACTTTTCAGGCTGCACGGTAAGGAGGGGGCAACGGTTCGAGTCCGTCAGAGGGCTCTAAAGACGTGATCCCGATCTGCCTAACGGCCGTGTCATCCGGTGATGACGACGCCGCGGCGGCTGTAGAGGTCTTCCGTGGCCGCTTGCAGGAGGAACGAGGCCACGCCCGCGCGTGAGATTTTCTGCGACATCCCGACCTTCTCGCTTTCGGGGACGACACTAGCCTCGGTCTTGGGCCCGTTGGTCAGCTTGGTGGCGTAGACAATCGTCCAGTCGAGGCTGCTGGCGCGCAGGACTTCCTCACCGGCAGTCTTGTCCTTGATCTGACTACCCATTGCTATGCCGGTTACGACCTTGGTGACGGGAGTGAGCCGGTCACGCGCGACGGCGAAGGAGGACAACATGACGACGCGCTCGGGCCCATTCTGTTTGGCCGCGTCCACAATGGCGCGCGTCGCCTCGGCCATCACCGGCCCCCTCGCGCCGAGGACGCTGATGACAGCGTCGCCCCCGTTCATGGCCTCGGAGACCGCTGCGCGGTCGGTTGCGTCGCCTTCGACAACATGGAGGTTGGGATTGGTGATGGGCAGTTTCTGCCCGGACCGAACGAGGGCCGTGACGCGATGTCCCGCAGCGAGCGCCTGCTCGACCAGCGGAATGCCGGTGGCGCCAGCGGCGCCGAGGATGCTCAGTTTCATCGGTCTCCTCCCATCGCGTTCGCGCGCGCGGCGCCCGCGAACGTCTCATCATCGGAAGCTTCCCGCCGCTCATTCTACGGCTGATGCTGCCGAGGAGGACTGCCAACGTGATGCCACGGTGGAGCGGCAGGTAACGCCGGACGGCGGCCGAGCGGCGCCGCTATCGGTCGGCCCTGCGCGCGCTCGCCGACGACCTAGCCGCCACATGGCAGGCGCGCTACCACCTCGTGTGGTACTTCGCCCTGCCGACCGGCCATCCGATGCGGCGGGCAGGCGAGTCTCCGACTGAGACAAGTCATTAGGACATACCCGCAACCGAGCCATTGCTCGGGCCAGGAGCGTTGCAAGCGCTCAACTGCGCGCCGCTAAGGTCGGCGATGCGCGCCGTGCGCACATTTTGCGCACACCCGGCAGACTATCGGGGGGTACGAGAGGGCACGGCCGCGGTTGGTATTTCGCTTAACCATGCTCCCCTCGTACCCTCTCGTACCCCCACTCCCCGCCGCGATCCAGCTTTGCAAGCTGGGGGTCACCGGTTCGATCCCGGTACGCTCCACTCGCGATAATCCCTTTCTGGCAACCGAACCTAGCGTTTCGGTGCGGCTTGGCGGAGCCGCACCGGAGCGGACTAGATGACCCTCCTCCGCGTCTGCCGCTGCGGCAAACTCATCCCCGCAACCAGGCGCCGCTGCCTCACCTGCGACCGGACCGACTCGGCACGCCGCAACCGCAAGCCAACCGCAAGCCAACCGCCAAGATCTACCAGAGCTCGCGTTGGCGCGGACCAAACGGTACACGCCGAACCGTCCTCGAGCGCGACGAACACACCTGCCAACTCTGCCGCGCCCCCGCGACCCACGTTGACCACCAACCCCCGGTCACCACCCTGCTCGCCCGCGGCCTCGACCCATTCGACCCTGACCACTGTCGCGCGCTCTGCGCCAGCTGCGCCGGCCGCGCGGATGCCGCACGAGCGCACACCCAGGGGGGCGGGGGTCGCCTCGAGAAACGGTTCCAGCCTGAAACCCCAAGCCAGCTTGCGGCGAAGAAGATTTCTCCGCGCCTCGACAGACCCGATAATCAGTGGGTCAGGCCGGACGGTACGAAGTCGTGCTCGAAATGCGAGCGAGCCTTGCCGGTCGACTGCTTCCGCACGAATCCGAGGCTGTCGTCGGGCCTGGATTCATGGTGCCGAGAGTGCCACGCCCAGGCGAACAGGGCGTGGCGGGCTCGTGAGCGAGCAGCCAGGGCAGACGCTGATACTGGCCCGCTGGTCGCCTAAACGGCGAAGCGTGGTCGGGTATCGCGATGGCGAATAGCGCCGGCGCCCCTGTGCCAGGCTTCGCTGTGGGCCGTGATTGCCGTTCGCGGCTCCAGTTCGGGGGCGCGGCCCTTTCGGCGAGCGGCCCCTCACCTCTGTACACCCGGTTTCGGCATGGCGTTGATCCGCTCCGCGCGCTCGTCGAGCAGCTCGATCACGACGGCGTGGATCGTGCCCGCGATGGGGATCGCAAGCAAGGCACCGATCAGCCCTAACACGGCGCCGCCACAGAGCACGGCGATCAACACGGTAAGAGACGGGATCTGTACGGTCCGGCCGTATATGAGCGGCTGCAGGATGTGGTTCTCGATCTGCTGGTAGACCATCACGATCACGAACATGATGATCCCGGCGCGAGTGTCGACGAATATGAACGCCGAGGCGATCACGACCACCGACCCGATCGTGGCGCCGACCAACGGGATCAGGTCGAACACGGCCATGAACACCCCCAGCGCCAACGAGTAGGGGACGTCCAGCATGTACAGGGCGAGCGTCGTCACGGCTCCGCAGATCAGCGAAATGACGAGATTGCCGGCCACGTAGCCGCCAATGTTGCGGTTCATATGCTGTGCCGCGGCCACTACCCGCGGCCGGCGTTCCGGTGGCATCTGAGCCAGTGCCATCTGCGCTAGGGCGGGGAGCTCGTAGAGCAGGAACAGGGTTAGGAAGAAAACCGTCGAGACGGCGACGACGCCGCCCAGCACGGTACTGGCCGCGCCGAATACGATGTCGGGCAGCACGCCTAGGTGCTCCTTGGCGTGTTCGGCGATGTGGTACTTGGTGTCAAGGCGCTTGATTGTGCTGTCCTGGCGTGCATCGGATATGGCCTGCGGCAGGCCGGTCGAAAGTTGGTCGACCTGCGACACGAACGGCACCACCAGCGCTGCCACGATCGCCAGAAAGCCGATCACGGTGGCGAGGGAGACGACGGTAGCCGCGGGCCGTCGACCCAGACGCGGCTCCAACCGCTCGACCAACGGGTTGAGAGCAATCGCGAGGAACGCCGCCGCCAGCGTCCACACGAACACGTTACGCATCTGGCCTGCCAGATCGCCGATGAACCCCAGGGCCAGCAGTCCGACCACGATCTTCGCGACCGCGGACGTGCTGATGTCGAAGGTCACACGACGCTGCCGGCCAGAGACCTCGGCCGGCGCAAACTGTTCGTCTGCTTCGGTGGAGAGTTCTGTCACGTCAGGAGCTCCGGCCGGTGTCGTCGGTTGTTTCGTGAGGTTGGGTACTGGTGATCGTCGCCGCGCGGGGGACGGATCCTTCTTCGCAATCGTGTCGGATTCGTCGGATTTGCCGCAGCGGCCGTGGATGCGAGTTCGCCACCGCTTGCGCTGGTCGCATGGCGGCGAGTAGCGTCGTCATGGGACCTTGGGCGCTTGGCCGTGTGTGCGATGACGTCCAAGCTGCCATCAGCGCCTGCGGTGCCTTTGAGGTCGCGGCATCGTGATCGTTTTTCGTGGCTTTTCGCGGGTTCGCGGGCTCAGAGATGAGGCGTCAACAGCGTCCGGAGCCAGTGCCGAAGCCCCGTGCGAGGCTGCCCGGTAGTCGCAAATGCCCCGCTCGGCCGACTCGCGCATGGCGTGCTAATGCTGCGCCGTCGTTTCCGCGAGGGACGCGTCCGCTGCACGCTCGAACGTCCCGGCGATCGCGCCGGCCGCCACGCGCTCATCCATGAGGATCTGTGCGCAGGCATCGCAGGTGTGATCGTCACCCGCACGCCGGGCGACCCGGGAAAGCAGCTCATAGCTCGCGATCTCGAGGTGCTCGAAGGCGTACGCGAACGCCGCGAGCTTCCCCGGCGTGTCGGGATGCGCCCGGAAAAAGGCGTTCCAGTTCAGGCCGCCGAGCCGCATCGCCGAGTCCTTAAACATCGAAGGGCGGGCGTGGTGCGCGGCGAGGCGGCGCTTGATCATGTCGGCATGCTCGCGCGACTGCTCCAAGTGGCGTTCGTAGACCTCGGTGAACAGCGGGTCCCCAGTCATTGTGGAAGCGCGTTCCATCAGCGCGATCGCTTGCTGCTCGACCGCATGGGCGTCGGCTAAATACGCTACGAGCGCGGAGAGATCGCCCAGATCGCCGAGATGCGAGTCGGAAAGTGAATCCTCGACGGCTTCGTCGTAGCATTCGGCCAAGCGCTCGCCCATCAGCCGTTCCTGCTCGGCGATCTCCTTCGCGATCGCCGTCGTCCGCAGGTCGCCGGCTCGGTCGGCTACCAGCGCCAGCAGCCGATAGGCGGCCTGCTCGAAGCGCTCATACGAGTACGCGTGGGCAAGCAGCTTCCCCGGCGTGTCGGGCTGCGATCGGGCAAACAGGACGAATCCCTTGCCACCGGCCGCCATCACGACGTCCTTCAACGTGGACGGCGAACCCCCCAACTGCTCGAGGCGCTGGCACACCATCCGCTTGTGGTGCTCCGTCTCTCCTAGGTGCTGGGTGAACGCGGCCGACATCTGTCCTTCGCCGGCTAGCTCGGGAGCGACCCTCAGCTGCGCCAGCGCTTGCTCCTCAATCGAGTGAGCATCGGCGAGGTACTTCACGAGCTGGTCGCTTGTGGATTGGTGACTCACAGGTCCTCCGATTCGGTGGGCACTGCTACCCCGTTCCGGGCCGTCGCCGCGCGGACGGTGGAGCGGCTCGCCCGGCGGTGCGCGTTCCGCCGGGCGAGCCTCTGGTCTGTCTACGATCGGGCCTGCTCCACGGTCTCGTGAGCAGATTCGCGCATGCTCGCCTGGAGGTCACTGGCGTGCTCCTGACCGGTTTCCTTCGCCGTCTCGGCTGCGGCCTGGGCAGCGCCTTGTGCGAGCTCCTTTCCGTGTTCGATCGCCTCGCCGCCGACTTCCCGTGCCTGGTCTTTGACCTGGTCAGACAGCGGCCCGAGGCGCTCATCCTCGATTCGACTCGTCGGCAAGACCATGCCGAGTAGGAATCCGGCGGCCACGGAACCGATCGCGAAACCGAGCGGGTTCTCCTTCACGATGCCGGCGCGTTGGCGCGCCGCCTGCGCGGCTTGGCCGGCGACTTGGCTTCCGTTGTCGCCCTTTGATCCGGCGATGCCTGTCACCTTCTCTTTGGCGCCCGAAACCTTGGAGGTGACGGCGTCCTTCTTGTCTTCCACGTATCCCTTGACTCGGCCGGGAACGTCCGCCTTGGCTGACAGCGCGTCGACGGTGTCTCCCATCCGCTCGCGGGTGTTCTCTATTCGCTGCTCGACGTCGCGTGGGTCTTCGCCCATTGCACGTCCTCCTTCACTGATTCGATGGTTTGTGTCGGTGCCGGCGGGGTTGCGTGGCGGATCCGCTCCTTCCCACGGAGAGCCAAAATGCCAGCCGCGGCGGCATACACGATGGTCACGATCAACGTTGCAAGCCATCCCGGCATCCACGAGTCGAGCACCAGCATGAGAAACGCCATCGAGCCACCGACCGCCGCGAGCCCCAACACCGCGGCTCCTGACAACATCCCCGCACCGATCCCAGCGTGCTTGCCCTTCTGGGTCATCTCTGCCTTCGCCAGCGCGATCTCCTCCCGCACGAGCTGGCTTACCTCGCGTGAGAGCTCCTTGATGAGCTCGGCGGTCGAGGCGTTTCGCTTGTCATCCATAGGGGTTGCCATCGCCTCTACCCCTAGACTGTCGGCGCGAGTGCCGGCGGCCGGACAGCCTCGGGCTCGATCAGGCTCCGGGAGGAGTCCCATGAAGGCGGCGGCGCATCATGCACCTGCTGCTGCTGCTGGTAGTAGCGCTCGGTGCTTGAGGCCTTCAAGAACCGGGCGGTGGCGATCCCCAGGATGAGTCCCGTCCCGACCACCAGCCACGGCTGCCTGCGCGCTGCCTCCTCGACGTTCGAAAGCAGCTCCTCAGCGTCGCTCTCCGTGAGGTAGCCGCCGACGCGCTCTAAGCGATCCGCGCTTTGGTCGGCGATCCCGGCATAGCGAGTCTTCTGGTCATCGCCTGTCTGGCGAAGCTGCGTCGCCGTCTGCCGGAGGGTCTCGGCCAGCGACTGGGCATGTCCGCCCGCCTGAGTCGAGCGCGTATCAACCTGCGTGCGCAGCGCCCCCCGTCCCTTCTCCACTGCGTGGCTCGCCTGCTCTTGAGTCCGCTCCCGAGCCGAGTCGACCACCTCCGCCACCGGCGTCTTCGCCGTGTCCGTGTCCATCGTTTCTCCAATCTCCATAATGAGTCGGTGTCGGAGCGCTACCGCCCCGGCCCCGGGATTTCGCTCCCAGGGATTGCGCTAGATCCCCGCAGGGCCCATCCCGCCGAGGGTCCGCAGCGCCTCCGCATCCGGGCTTCGAGCTACTTTGGTTTGCCCTCACGAATCGCTTGTGTGACCACGCGGTTCAATGAGCTACTTGAACCGCCGCGGGTCCTGGCGGACCTCACGCTGCAGCCGCGGTCTTCGGCGGGTGCTAGTCGCGACCGAGAGCCTTCTTCCCTGCATCCTTCAGTTCCTCGATGCCATGCTTCGCCTTGCCCTTTGCGTCTTGGGCTTCGCCTTCCTGCTTCAGACGCTGATCGCGAGAGACCGTGCCGGCCCCCTCCTTGAGCTTGCCTTCGACTCTGTCGGTCTTGTCACCCATCGAACTCCTCCTGTTGTGGGGCCTAGTCGGCCGGGGTAGCCACAGACGCGCCATCGTGGCGACCTCGTCGACCACCACGCAACAGCGTCCATCTGCATTACGGTCGCGGATTCCGACTGCGTCGGCGCCGCGCTACTCCCGGGCCCTAGGTAGGCGCGACCAATAACATGTCCGCGCGTGCCCGCCGAGAAGCTCGACCGTGTCTACACCTGTACCCCCGCCACCATCCCCCCAAACCGCCGCATCAACCTCTTCGCCTAACGCCGCCACCCTCGACCGGCAAGCCTGTGCGGCCGGGTAGCCCCGTTTTCCTCGGCCCGGTTGACGGGTGATGATCCGATCGGGGTACTAAGGGAGACCGTATGGTCTTCCCGCGAATGCCAACGTCGCCGGTTGGGCCCGCCGCTCACTCCAATGGCGGGCGGGCCCGGCCAGCGTTGGCCTCGAACCACGTTGGAAGCCGCCGGCTGAAGGTGCTCGATCGCCGCGGCCCCTAGCAACCAAGTTCCGGCCATCACTCGGCTACGTAGCACCGGCGACCGTTCAAGATCTCAACGGCGTGGGTCCCCTTTGGGCTAGCCTCGGCTCCACGTCGTCACGCGTCCGCGGGCGACGATCCCGCGGCCCAAAGTTGGCTTGACAGGAGCCTTCCGACACGCAATTATTTTTGTCGGTCAAGCAGTGGCCAGCGCGTCGGGAACCCGTCCGGCGATTCGCGCTGGACTGGGTGCAGAGCCGATCCGCATGCGACCGGCCTTCCCGACGCACCGAATTCAAACGGTGCCTAGGGAAGGAGGATCTGTGTACAGCGGAACCATCGAACTGCGACGGCTGGACGGTGTATGGGTTTTGGCCCTGCACGGTGAGCACGACCTGTCGACGCTCCCGAGTCTTCGCCGCGAACTCGACGATGCGCTCGACAGCGCGGCGGCGATCGTGGTCGACCTTTCTCATGCCGAGTTTATCGACAGCACAGTCCTCGGCAGTCTTGCCCGGGCCCACGACTCGACATCAGAGCGCGACCTCCAATTCGCAGTAGTCGCGCCCGCTGGGAGCTTCGCCCGCCAACTGCTCGACCTGGTCAATCTCTCCGAACCGATGGGGGTACACGAGACGCGGGCGAACGCAATCGCGAACGTCGCCGACGACGATCTTCTCCGAGAGGCTGCCAGCTAGAAAGGACGTCGCAGTGGAGAGCTGGTGGCGGGGTCTGCCTCCCGCCCCTGGATCGGGTTACTCGCAGCCCCTAAGATACGGGCCAGGGCCGCTCCTCGGTCTCGGTGGCGGGGTTGCGACTAGGGGCCCTCGGGAAGGATACGCGCATGTCTTCGAATGGCAGAGCACGCCTCGATCGGGCTGAGAAGAATGAGGAGGCGTTCAAGGCTCATAACGAGCGGCGCGCAGCGATCGAAGAAGCGGGCCATGTGCCTGAGGATGAGCCGGTCCCATTCGCGTGCGAGTGTGACGATGCCGAGTGTGCCACGGCGATTGAGCTGCCGCTCGGCGAGTACGAGCGGGCCGTGACACCCGTCGACCGTTTTGTGGTTGCCCCCGGCCATGAAGATCAATCTGTCGAGGTCGTCGTTGAGCGGCGCGACACGTATCTTGTCGTCTCCAAGCCGGATCTCAAGCGGCGACGTGGTTGAGCCGGAAAGAGCACGACGTTTGGGTCGCCGTTCTTCGTCGATCGCGTCTAGCGGAGATGCCGCCGTCCAAGAGTAGGCGGTGATCGCTGCCACAGGCGAGTGCTACGGAGCCGCGAAGCAGGGTATACGCCTCTCTGGTGACGTCGACGATTCTCAGCCGGCGGTGGCCCGCGACTGCGAGATCGCTGCCCGACGCCAGACACGCCACCACCGACGCACTTACGCAGGCTGGCGTCGTCAACGATCAGCTGCTCGCTGCGATCGTTCTCGCCATGAGCGAAGCCTTCGGAAACGCAGTCCGTCACGCCTACCCAGACGCTGTCGGTGATGTCGACCTGACGATCGACTACGACGACCGGGACGTCAGCATCAGGGTTTCCGACACGGGTGTTGGGATCGATTGTCCAACCCCAGAACCTGGCCTCGGCTTGGGTCTGCAACTGATCGGCGCCCTCACGACCACATGGAAGATCGACTCCGACGCCACCGCAACGACGCTCACCATGCGCTTCAACTCGAACCCCGAACCGCCGCCGTCACCCGAACACACCTCGGACGTCCACGACCCCGAGACGCCGGTCTAGCCAAGGCGTTCACTGCCCAGACTCCGATCGTCATAGGAGGCGTCTTAGAACGACGGTTCGCACAGCCGCCACCTGGGCATTCGTAGGGCGTGAGCGACGATCAGATACGGCGGGCCGACGACACGACCGCAAAACCCGTCCCACAGCCGGCGAGGGGGTCAGAGGTCGTTCCTGTCGTCTCGGATCGGAACTCGAACCTCCAGATTGGTGGCACCATCATCACCTTCCACGCGCGGCGCCCGCGGAAGACCCTCTAGGCGAGACCCCCCTCCTCGAACTGAGGTTACTGACCAGGGGAGGCCGGGATGGGATTCCAGCCGCAACAGATGCATAATCGGATACCCCGTGGTCCGTGGATCTCGATCCCATATGGCCACGCTGCCGCGAAGCTTGCCTACCGCTCGATCATCTGCCGGTAGGTCATCACCTCGGGTCCGCCGGCATCGAAGATCTGGCCGATGGCGGCGTGGTTTCCCGCGACGCCCGCCAGGTAGCGCGCGACGTCGTCGACGGCGATCGGCTGGGTCGGGGTCGAGACCCAACTCGGAGTGATCATCACCGGCAGCCTCTTCACCAGTCCGAGGATCGTCTCGAAGGCGGCGCTGCCCTCGCCGATCACGATCGCTGCGCGCAGGGTCGTCACGGGCACGCCGTCCGCCGCCAGGCGCTCTCCAGTCTCGCGCCGGCTGCGGAGGTGCGCGGAGGTGGACGGGTCGTCCCCGCCGAGGCCGCCGAGGTACACGATCTGCTTCACACCCGCTCGGGCGGCGCCTCTGGAGACGTTCGCCGCAGCCCGCCGGTCCTGCTGCTCGAAGTCACGCGCGCCGAGCGAGTGGACGAGGTAGTAGACGACGTCCGCACCCTCCAGAGCACCGAAGACGGCGACCGTCACCGCGGAGGCTCGCCGTCGAGTAGCTCGAAGTAGCGCCGGCTCACGGCCGCATGGAATGGCTGCTGGCCCTTCGCGTAGAGGATGCCAGCCCACGGCGGAGACCCGCCGCGCGGAGCAAGTCTCGGCAGATAGCCTTCGACAGTGACGCTCAACTCGTACTCCCCGGCGCTCGGCCGTTGCCGCAAACGCAACCCAACCGCCCGCCCGCAGCGCTAACAAGCCGCCCTCAATCCCGTAGCGGCACAAGACTTCGCCGTCACCGACGCCGAACTGCGGGCGGCCGAAGCGAAACAGCACGGCTCCACCCAGAAGCCTGTGCGTCCGCCCACGCCGGTCCAACTCGCCCGCACGCCGCCACGAGTTACAGTTCGACGGCCTTCCAGTAGGTCACGCCCAACCATCTGGCCCCCGCCTCCGAGGCGTCGACCCTGGCCTCGGAGAACACCACGCGCTGGCACGACTCGAACGCGCCGTCCGCAAGCACGCGATCGGTGGTGTGCCAACCGCGAAGGCCGCTCACCGCGACTGTTAACGCTCGACGATCGTCGTGCCGGCCCGCCGGCCCGCCGACACCATCCAGACCAGCGAGAAGACCAGCCCGAGCGCCCCGGCGATCATGAGCACATCCCCGACGATGTTCCAGTTGATGTGCGCCGTGTGCAGGGTGACCGCAAACCGGAGAATCGCCCCAGCCGCGATCAGGATGATGGCGGTTCCAACGCCCATGTCTGCCCTAGACCCGACGGCCGGCCACGTTGCGCCAGATGAACAGCGCCAGCGCAATGATCGCAAGAATGACCAGAATTTCGATGAGCATGAGTTCCCCTTCTTCGGGGTGGCTGAGCGGCTAGCTCGCGTTCGCTAACCGCCCATCGCGACGATTGTCGCCCGAAGTGGATACCCATTCCGCTGCGACCCTAACCGCGCACGGCGCACCAGCTACGGGCCCGGTTCGGAGCGCCGGCGGTTGGGGTACGTCATCCGGATGCGTGCCCCTTCCGCGATGGACCGTGTCGATCGAGCGATTGGACGCAGTGTCACTACGGCGGTGCGGGCCAAGCATCGGCGTCGGTTGGCTCGTGTGAGCAATCCCGTACTTGATGCGCCGCCCGGCGGCTGGGCGGTGGATGGGCCGCCTCCGCGTTCGGGAAATCTCCTCCGCGTACTGATCGACGGCGAGGAGGCGCTCACCGAGGTCGTGGATGAGCTTCGGGGCGCCCGGTCGCATGTGCATCTGACCGGGTGGTTCATGTCCCCGGACTTCGTGTTACGTGACGCTGGGCGTCCAGTCGTCTTGCGGTCGTTGCTGGCCGAGGTGGCGAGGCGCGTCGACGTGCGCGTGCTCCTGTGGGCGGGTGCGCCGCTTCCCGTCTTTCGGCCATCCCGCCGAACCGTGCGCCGGGTGCGTGACGAATTCCGGCAGGCTGCCCCGATTCAGTGCGCTCTCGACGCACGCGAACGGCCGCTTCATTGCCATCACGAAAAGACGATCGTTGTCGACGATCGAGTGGCGTTCGTCGGCGGCATCGACCTGACGAGCTTCGGCGGCAATCGCCGCGACAGCAGTGACCATCCGGCGCGGGCCCAGCTCGGGTGGCATGACGCTACTGCTCGCCTCGAGGGGCCTGCCGTCGGGGACGTGGCTGCCCATTTTCGGATGCGCTGGAGCTCGGTCACTGGACAGCGGATCGCAGTTGGCGCTCCGCCAGCCGCGGCGGGATCAAGCACGGTGCAGTTCGTTCGGACGATTCCCGAGCAGATCTATCCCGGGTGCCGGCGGGGATCGTTCGGGATTCTCGAGTCGTACCTTCGAACCCTGCGAGGAGCCCAACGCCTGGTGTATATCGAGTCGCAGTACCTATGGTCGCCGGAGATCGTGCGAGTGCTGGCCGCGAAGCTGCGACACCCGCCGAATGACCGGTTCAGGATCGTGCTCGTGCTTCCGGGCAAGCCGAAGGGTGGAGGCGATGACACCCGCGGCGCCCTGGCCGAGCTGGTCGACGCGGACGACGGCGCTGGTCGAGTGCTGGCGTGCTGCTTGAAAGCGCGTTCCGGCCCGGCCACCGACCCGATCTATGTGCACGCAAAGCTCGCAATCGTGGACGACTCTCGACTGATCATCGGCTCCGCCAACCTGAACGACCATTCGCTGTTCAATGACACCGAGGCGTGCCTCGTCACCGACGACCGCGACCTGGCCAGAATGACCAGGCACCGCCTCTGGGCTGAGCACCTCGAATCCGACATCGACGATGTGTCGGGCGATCCGACGGATCTCGTCGACCACCGCTGGCGGCCGATCGCCCAGGCACAGCTGGAGCGGCGCCGGTCGGGACTGGCACTCGATCACCGGCTGATGCTCCTAGACCACGTCTCACGCAGGTCGGACAGACTGCGCGGCCCGCTTCAGGGTCTCATCGTTGACGGTTAGCGCACACGACCGCCGGCCCTGCAGGGTCATGCGCTTGCGCCTAGCATGTCGAATGCGACCTCGTCGACATCGCACCAGCTCCAGTACGCGCCGGTCCAGGCCGAGCGGAGCTCGGCGCATATGCGCAGCTGCGCTCGCGCGGATATCATTGATGTCGCCTTTGGCCCGGTCGGTCTTGCCCTCCGCCCGGCGTTTGTCGTCGTCGGCCAAGTCGCCTTGGGCTTGCCCCTTGTATGTGAAGGCCCTGGGCCGGCTGGGCCGTCGCCCTTCGCATGGGCGCACGTCGAGAGCCGAGGTGGCTTCTAGTCGCGGACGGTGATCTGTGAGCCGATGTGAAGGACGCGCTTCCAGGGGATGATGTCGTGGTTGTGGGTCTTGGCTTGGTTTGGCCCGCCGCGGCTATCGGTGGCGATGCCGTAGCGTTCGAGTAGGCCTAACTCGCCGGCGACGAGGCCGGTCACGGTTAGGCTTTGTCCGACGATTTGGCCGCGGATGTCGTGTACGTGGCCTAGGGTCCGGCCGGACTGGGTGACGACTTTTCGGTTGAGGAGCTGGGACAGGCGCATCAGGATCCTGGGAGCCTCCCGACACGGGCGCCCCAGCGGTCGTCACCGCGGTTCAGGCGCAGTTCCGACGCTGGACGCTTGAGGGTCACGACGGATGAGACGGAGGTGACTTCGGGCCATGGCACGTGGACGGCATTTCCTGAGAGGCGGGCTGCGAGGCGGCCGAGGCGGCCGCGGGAGTGCCAGGCGTTGCCGCCGACGAGGATCTCCGCGACTTCGGGGGAGTCGCCGTTGAGACCGGTGATCTCGAGGTCGTCGACCTTGCCGCAGTTGTTGCCGTCGCTGTCGACGAGTTGGTGGTCGAGGATGCCGAGGGCGAGGTCGACGTCAGTGATCTGGGTCATCCTTGGCCTCCGTGGGTGAGCAGCATCAGGGGTATGGCGGAGACAGCGATCAGGAGGATGACCACGAAGTAGAGGATGCCGAGGGTGTTCGCCAGCCTTCCGTTCACGTTGGGGCCCATGTAGCTCGGGTCGTTCGCGACGAGGAGGATGGGTAGGTAGGTCAGGGGCAGGGCGACGACCGAGAAGATGACCGAGTATTCGGTCAGCTTTACCGGGTCGTACCCGGTCATGACCACTGCCATGGCGAGACCGAAGATCGCGATCCATGCGAGGGTGAAGCGGGCGGCTCCAGCGGGTCGTTCCTTTTTGCCCCACTTCCAGCCGAAGAACTGGGCGAGGTTGTAGGCGCCGGAGAAGGACGTCTCGATGGCTGCGCCGCCGACGGCGAAGAGGATGCCGACCAGTGCCAGCAGCAGGCCGACCTGACCCAAGACGTGCTCGGCGGCGAGGGGTGGCGTGCCGAGAAACGCGGGCGAGATGCCCCGTGGCAGGAACAAGACCGCCGCGACGATCATCAATGAGAGAGACAGGAAGCCGCCGAGACCGTATCCGATCATCGTCGTCACCTTGTTCAGCCCGAGCTCCTGAAGTCCCCAGCCGTCCTCGACGGCTCCCGAGGAGTAGAAGTAGACCTCATACGGAGTCATCGCTGCTCCGAGCAGCCCGACCACGAAGTACAGGTACACCATGAGGCTGCCACCGGAGTGCGCCCCGGGCACAAACCCGCGGCCGACCTGGCCCCAGTCGGGGTGCAGCTTGATCGCGGCCACGGCGAAGACGAGCAGACCAAGACCGAGATACCCGAAGATCCGCTCGATCCACTCGAACGGCAGAATCCAAGAGCAGAGCACGAGGCCCGCGATCGCAATCAGGATCAAGTAGCGGTACGGAAGACCCGACAGCAGCTGGAGGCAGATGGCGATCCCGCCGACCTCCGCGGCACACGTCATCAGGTTCACTACTTCGGATGCGACGAGAGTCGTTAGTCCGGCACCGAACCCGGCCCGCTCGCGGACCAGGTCGAACACCGGCCGCTTTGCGACCGCCGAGACGCGTCCACACATCTCCGAGTAGACGATGATCCCGACCACGCCGACCACGACCACCCACAGCAGCTGGAAGCCGAAGGTCGCTCCCGCCTGCATATTGAACACGAGATCGCCGATGTCGACGAACCCGCCGATCGCCGACAGGATGCCGAGCGCGACGGCAAGCACGTTCTTCAAGCTCATGTAAGCGACCGGCCGAGCGCCTCGATCCGCAAAGCCGCCACCTCGAGACGACGACTAAGCGCACGATCCTCGGCTCCCGACGCGTCACGGATGCGATCGAGGTACGAGGTGACTTGTGTCGCGAGCACCGCGAGCCGGCGCCGCTTTGGATCGAGGGATGCCGTAGTCGTGGCCGCCTCTAGGGACATCGCGGTCTGCGAGGCGGCGCCGCCCAGCTCGGTGGAATGCTCGTCCGAAAAGGTGCGCGTCGTCCTGCTCAACGCGGCGTCCTCCGCCAGCAGCGCACCCTCGGCAGCTACCGACTGCAGCGACTTCGCCTGCTGCGAAAGCGCGCCCGCATCCAACTCCCCGCCACCGCCGCACCCAGTAACGAACGCTACGGCGACCCCCAAGGCCAGAATCCGCCGTACACTCGTATTCGCCCAAACCAGACATCCGTCATTCCACGCTGCCTGCTTGCGGGAACCCGAGGGCCAGCCGACGCTACCGGCCCCTCCCCTCGGCCCAGCCACCCTACGAGAACGCGCGCTTCGCAGCGTCGATCCGGAACGGTTCGAGCCTTTCTCGCTGATCCACAGCACGTTGGATCAATGCATCCAGGTCGACACCCAAGCCGCGGGGAACAACCTTCAGAGCCCGCCAACCGGCCGGTTTTCCGTCGACGCCCAATGCCAGCGTCTCCGTCTCCATCAGACGGCTCAGGTGTTCGCTGCCGGTGACCCGATGGTCAAACTTAATCTTGCTGGCCTTCTCGAGCAGCCAGCCGCCTGCCACCTTTATCGCGCTGGGTGAGACCTCAAGCGCTTCCATCACCTGCTCGAGCGCAGCTCGATCCGCCTCAACGTCTAACTCCAACTCGGCAAGGCAAGCGCCAAACTCACCGTCACCGTTCGTCGAGCGAAGCTTGGCAATGAGTTCGATCGCAGCCGCGGAACCTGCGAAATGGTCGGTCAGGTATGCGCCTAATGGCGTTGAAACGGACACGCGGCTCAAGGTACCCCGCACCCCGCACACCAAAACGAGCGAGCGGCACGGCTTCCTCTTGGCCGCCCAGCACGATGGGCGGAGGCCGCCGCCATGCTCGAGGTTGAGGATCCCGAAACCGACGCGCTGCGCGGAAAGATCCTAGCTCGCAGCGGTGAACTTGAGCAAGGCGAGCGCATCACGAGGCGTGCCGTCGAGCGTCTCAAGACCTCCGACTACCTGGACACACGAGCCAAAGCCTCCATGGATCTAGCCGCCGTGCTCCGCCTCGCCCAACGGTTCACCGAAGCCGCCGCTGCCATCACCAACGCCATTCGTCTCTACGAGCAAAAGGGAAACACAGTCTCCGCCAAAACCGCTCGTGACCTGCTGCGAACACGAACACCCTGAAGATGCCCCGGGCGTCTCCCCCTGATCCGCGCACTCGGTCCCCCCGATATCACCTCCGCGGTTAGAGCGATCGTCTCCGCTTGTCGAATTTGGCCCACGCCTTGGGAAACGCGGCTCGAGCTTCGGCCTGGCGGGCGAGTTGTCGCTCGATAAGCGCTTCGGCAGCCATGTGCGCGACGGGACGTGCCACCTCCCGGTCGAGATCGGCGAGTACCCTCGCGGCGACGACTGCGTCTTGATGGTCGCCAAGCACGTCCTGGACGTCCTCGGCGCGCTTGATGTATTTGCGCGTCCCCTTCGCACCGACAGCGCCTGCGAGCTCCGCGGCGTACCGGGCGCGCTTGACCGCCTTTCGCACCTCGTGGAGATCGCGGTCCGACGGCTGGTTCGCGAGCCGGCGGACGTGCCTTTGCGCCCGCCGGTGCTCCTTGCGCAGTTCCTTTGACAGCGACCCTGAGCCTGCGAATCGTGGAGCCTCGACGGCCCGCTCGAGCCGGTTCAGCAGGCTGACATACCAGGCTTCGCACAAAGCGCCTGACAGCTCGCGGTGTGCCTGGTCTCGCCTGGTCTGGAGCCGTTCCAGCAGGTCGCGCGCTCCGGTCCGCATTGGCTCGTCGAGCCCCCGTGCGTCGGTCTCGACTTGGGCCAGCAACACGTCCAGGTCGCGCACATCGGCCAATGCTTGACCGGCGGTTCGCAACAATCGCCGCAGGTCGTCGGTCCAGCGCCGGTCGAGCAACGGGCGTCCGGCCCGCAGCATCGCACGCAGACGGCGCACCGCCACCCGGTGGTCATGCAGCGCGTCGGGATCGTCGCCCAGGCGCGTGGCCGGGTCATAGGTCAGGATCTCCCGGTACTGCTCCTCGAGGGCGGCCACGAGCCGTGCCCGCCTGCCGCGCGGGCGTCGCCGCCGGCGCCACGGCGAAACATCCAGAGCCTGGAACAGCTTCGGGCGGCCGTCCGGGTCATCGGCCCCGGCGCGCCGCAGACGCTTCTCGATCCGCCGGATCGCCTTGGCGTCTCCGGACACCAGCTCGACCTCGATCTCATCGAACGTCCCGACAGGCCGGTCGTCGTGGAGCACCTCGACCGAGTCCTCCACCACGTCCGCCACCCCCACGCCGTCCTCACGAACCGTCACGCCCGTTCGACGCGTCCGCAGAGTCGCCACCGCACTCAGCGGCCGACCGCGGGTATGCGCGATCAGAAGCTGCCGGACGTGCTCAGGGACGGCGTCGGTCGGCGCAGGCCACTCCAACTCCAAGCGGTCATCCCCAGTGGGCAGTTTGAGCTGCCAGGCAGCGTCCCCATCGTCCCCGGATCTGCATCGCAAGGTGATCGACCCATCTGCCAGCCGCAGGTCGTTGGTGTCGTAGTACGTCGACATCAGCACCCGCTCAGCGATCCGATCGCCATCAAACTGGATGCCCGAGAACCGCTCGCCGGGCCGCAGCTTCACCTCACGCTCCACAGTCGACTTCATGCCCCGGCCATACCCACCGGGCCGTTCGGCCAACCACCAACACAACCGCCGCGGTGCGATCCGACAACCACACGACGACGAGTGGCGCGATCTCGCGCCGGTTCGGGTGGGGCGGTGTGCCCCCGAGCGGCACAACCACAAGCTCCGGACGTTCTTGTGGTGTTCGCTACGCACCATCGCCCACCACCCGAGCGGTCAGTGCGTCGGGGCTGTGCTGAGGAGCGCGAGGTTAGCGGGGTGAATCCAGATGGCGCCGTACCTGCCCACTCAGGCGTTCCACCTCGCCGAGGGCTGCGTTCGCGAGTTCACGACGGGCCGCGCCGTCGCGCACCCGCACGCGCGTCCATTCGAAGGCCGTGCGGACGATCGTGTTTGTTGCCGCGCGACGCTTCGGATCGAGCATCCACACCGTACTCACTAGCGCTGCGCGCCGGCCGGCGCGTGTGCGACCGCCAGGTACTCGAGCGACCACCGCCTCGGCGAAAAGGAGCTGGATAACCTCGCTCTGGGCAACCTCTCCCAAACCCGACAACGCGGCTCGGAGTTGCCTGGTCGAGTGCCGAGTACGTGCGCGCCGAGCCGCGTCAAGTTCATCGCTACCGTCAGCGTACTGGGCGTCGCCATGGCTCCCGTCGCGAGCCGTAACCACCGCGCGCCAGGTTCCGTTCGGCCGCTCCAAGACGGCCAGCTCGAGCGATCGAGCCTCAAACCAGGCTCGGATCGACTCGAGTTCGCGATCGTGATCGATCCATCCCACTGCGGGCATGGTACGCGCATACGGCCTCGACTCGTAGGCGCACGAGTGCGCCTGTCGAGGAACGGAACGGGGGCTAAGGCCGTCGGAACCGCCGCCGACCACCGGGACTGGCGCTCCGCGCCATGGCGGTGGAGGGGAGCGCCTATCTTCCTCGCACTGCTCGAGCTCGCCGCTGCTCCATCACCGCGTCGATCGCCCAGTGTTCGCATTTCCGCCACTCGCTGTTCAGCGTGTCGCGGCCGAGCCAGCGGGTCGACTCGGAATAGCCGAGCAGGCCGTGCTCGGACACCTACGCTTCGATCACCGATTCGGCCGGACGAGCGGCGGTGATGGGATCGGCGTGGCGGTGCACCAGTTTCCAGTCTCCTCGCTCTGGGCGAAAGACGCTCGTGACCCGTACCGAGACCGAGCTGGCGTGGGAGCGTCCGCCGACTTTCGCTCGGTAGTGCTCTACCTCAACGAAGCAGGCAAGGTCGTCCGTCACGTGTTCGGAGATCCGCTCGTTCCGCGTCGCCTCGCCATCCCGGTAGTTAGCGGCCGCGCCCTGCAACGTGCCCAGGACGTTATCGTATCCGCGAGCGAAGGGCCCGAACGGGTTCCCGAGCGTCACGTCATCCTGCCGGGAGTAGAGCGCGGCGTATCCCTCGCAGTCGCCGCGCACAATGCGGTGGCCCGCTTCGTGGTGCAGTTCGACCGCTTCGTCCAGCGACAGACCTGGCATGCTCGCCCCCTTAATGGCTGAGACAGGCGGATTGTCCCAGGACGGACTGTGACAATCAACAACCCCAGGAGCCTGCTAGGGAAGGTGCCCGCCGAACCGGTGGTGCCGGCTCGGCACGCGCGTCGCGGTCCCCTATCGAGCACCTCTGTGGAAAAGACGGCGGGAACGGGAAAGCCTCAACGGTTTTCGGGCCTGGCGTGCGCTGCGGAAGCGCGACCGGTCCGAGCGCAAAGTCCGCGCCCGAGAGAACCTCAAGAACCGCGAGATCACCGAGCGGCAAGGCCGGTCTCCGGGCCGGTGCGCGAGATGGCGTCGGCATACACTCGCTCGTAGGCGGCGCAGACAGCGGAGACATGGAACCGCTGCACGGACGAGCGGCAGTGATGGGAGTCGATCTCGTCGAGCCGGTCGATCGCCGCCGCCATACCGTCGACGTCCTCGACCAGAAACCCGTTCTCGCCGTCGACGACGATTTCGGACGCAGCGCCACGATCGAAGGCAATCACCGGCGTACCGGTGGCAAGCGCCTCGATCATCACCAGTCCGAACGGCTCCGGCCATTCGATCGGCATCAACAGGCCCCGTGCTCGTGCAAGCGCCTTCCGCTTCTCCTCCGGTCCGAGCGCTCCCAGATATCGCACGCGGTCGCCGCCGAGGTGCGGCTCCACCTCGCCGGCGAAGAACTCCTCGCCGTCCGGCTGTACCGGGCCTGCCAACGCCAGTCGCCGGCCCGCCCGCTGCGCCGCCTCGACGGCGCGATGCGGCCCCTTGTCCGGGTCGATCCTGCCCAGGAACAGCAACTCGTCCGCCTTCTCATCCTGGAAGGGCCACTCGTCGAGGTCGATCGGGTTCGGCACCACATGTCGGCAGTCGACGCCATCCGGTGCCTGCGAACGCTGCGAATCGCTGATCGCCACCAACGTGGCCTTATGCCCCTGCCGGCGATAGAGCTCTGTTCGTTCCTCATCGAACGGGCCATGCAGCGTGTGCACGAACGGCTCACGGAGGCGATCCGCCATCGCCAGAGCCACCGCCGGGCAGTGATCGTGCACGACATCGAACCCGGCCCCATCCACACGTTCGCGGTCGATGCGGTCAAACACCGAACCCACATGCGCCGCCTCAATCAGCGAGTGCTCGATCTGATCCGGCTGCGGCTCGTCCAACACCGCCACCACGCGCGCATCCGACTCCGACTCCGGCGCGGCGAACAGGGTGACCTGATGCCCGTGCGCGACGAGGCCCTCACACAGCAGCCGCACCACCTCCTCGATACCCCCATAGGTCGGCGCCGGAATCGAGATCCACGGCGGCGCCACCACCGCGATCCTGAGCGGACGATGCGTCCTGACCGTCCCGCTGTGGATCGACGCCTGCATAGCCCGGTGGTTACCCCGCGTTTTCGCAAACCGAACCGCGCCCTGCGCTCGCATGGTTGGGGTGCCGACAGAAGGCATCGGCCGGCCGACGAATTGGCAAGGGGGACAACGAGATGGCGACAGCCCGATCGCTGCCCGAGGCGCGGCACGCACCACTGACGCGCTTACCCAGACCGGCGTTCGGGAAGCAAGCTCCTGGAGGCGATCGCACTGGCTGTAAGCGAAGCCGTCGGCAACGCCATACGACGGGACAGGGACGGCGGCCAGGCACCGCATCGCAGGCAGCGATGGACGGTGCCCGGCGCGCCTGAGCGTCACGCGGTGGCTAACTTGCCCGCTTCGGAGCGCGCCTAACCGCGAAGGCGATGCGCCGGACACCGTTGCTCGTAGCTGAACACCCGCTGAGGATCCCGCAAGAGAGCTGAGCGTAGAGGGCCGTTCAGGCCACGGGCCAGCCGCGCGGCAGGTGTTGCGCGAACGCCTCCGGCGTGGATAAGCGGTCTGGCTAGACCGGCCGTCCTCTAACGGCTCGTAGCGCGTCGCAACCGACGACGCACCACCGATCGCCCGATCTTCCAGGCGATGAGCCCGAATAGCCAATAGAATCGTCTACGCATCAGCACGTGGTTCCCGCCGGCGAGGCAAAGCTAAACCCTCCGAACCATGGCGTCTGCAAGCGGGCAGGCCACGAGATCCATCTCGCCTTCGGCGTAGTCGATGCGCTCGGCGCGGACGACCTCGGAGACCCAGTCCTCGCCCCAACCGAGCGAGTCCGCGACTTCCACGGCCGCATCCTCGAACTCGAAATCGACGGGTTGCTGCGAGACGCTGAAGAGGCCGCCTATGGGCGGTGCTTGGGTGTGCAAGCTGACTCGCGGCATCGAGCAGATCTAGCGGGAAGAGGTGCTCGCGCGCAGGGCTCAGCTCATGGCGACCGATTCCTCCCACGTGTCCGCCAGCAGGGTGCGAAGCAGACGAGCGGGATCGGCGAGATGTCGGCAGATGAGTCCGAGAGCCCTGCTGATGCACAATTGAACCACCACCTCGGCCGGGCTAGCATCGGCGTCACCGGCCGCGGCAAGCCTGAAGTGGGCGTGATGCGGCCAACCGACCCAGGAGGGAACCATGGAGACGTACGTCATTCTGCGTCGCGGCGGCTGGCGGACGGCCGAGGATCTGCAGGCGGCTGCCGCACGTTCGACGGCCGAAGGGGATCGGATGTCCGAGGACGTACGCTGGATTCGAAGCTACGTCCTCGCCGAGCCGGATGACGGTGGCGTCGGCACTGTGTGCATCTACCAGGCCACTAGCCCGGAGGCGATCCGTCGCCACGCAACTGCGGCCGACCTGCCTGTCGACGAGGTGATCCATGTCGCCGACACCGTGATTGTCCGGCCTGACCCGGTGCCGGCGGACGCCTGAGCCGGCATCCAAAACGTCGCGGGCGTCCGATCGAAGTCTCGCGTTCGGATGTTCGATCAGCTCACCCGAGCGACCAGCGAGATCGGCCGGACGCTCGACGCCCTCGACACGAGGTGTAGAGGACGCCCTCGCCTTTCTTGGAAGGATCGCCCGCCAGCACCACGGAGGCGAAGACGGCGATTGCCGACGCGGTGCGGCGAGTGGCAGCCGACCTCGGCAATACCGCGGCCGTGGCGCGGTCCGCCTATATCCACTCGGCGGTCATCGACGCCTTCACCGCCGCGACGCTGCCGCGCGACGCGATCCTGGCGTGCGCATCGCAACACGACGTCGAGGACGTGATACTCGATTTCCTGGAGGAAACGGCCTAAGAGCGCTTCAAGATGAGATATGCGGAGTGCGACGGGGGAAGTAGAGAGCGTCGTCCATGCCCCAGCCGTCGGGCGCCCACCTCGGGAGCCTCGCTAGACCTCGGCACTGAATCGTGGTGACACGAGGTAGCGGGGATACGACACGGCGGGCTGGCGGTGGGTGTACTGGTCGTCGCGGTAAAGACGCCACCCGGCTTGCGACTGGGCGGCGACGGTGACCATGGAAGAACAGCGTCAGCGAGTTCTGACGGACAAAGCGTTTCCAATGGCCGGTCAACCCAACCACGATCGACCCGGCCAGCCCGAAAACGATCACGCCGAGTACGCGATGAACATCGTCCGCATCCGGGTCCGATTCGCCACTCCCAGTGCGAACCCTGCGGTGTCAGACCCGGACAAGGTCGTTCTCGATTGCGTTACCTCGCGCTGCGCGTTTCCCGTTCGAGCAGGAGAGGGTATCAGGCTGGCGTCCAGGGAAAACCAAGGTGGGAGGAACGATGAAGCTGCAGACGCTGGACGATGTTCTCATGGCCGAGCTGACGGATCTCCTGAGCGCTGAGAAGCAGCTCGTGAAGGCGCTTCCGAAAGTCGCCGAGGCTGCATCGTCATCCGAGCTCCGCGACGCCATTAAGGAGCACCTGGAAGAGACGCGCGGCCACGTGCAGCGGCTCGAGAGGGTGTTCCAGTCGCTGGGCACGGAGGTGCGGTCCGAGCACTGCGAGGCGATGGAGGGCCTGATCGGCGAGGGCGAGGAGATCATCGAGGCTGACGGTGACGGCAACGCCAAGGATGCGGCGCTGATCGGCGCCGCCCAGCGGGTCGAGCACTATGAGATCGCTGCGTACGGCACTGCGCGGACGCTCGCGGAGCAGCTCGGCAACGACGATGCCGCGGCGCTGCTGCAGGAGACGCTCGACGAGGAGAGCGCGGCCGACCAGACCCTGACCAAGATCGCGGTTGGGCGCGTGAACGAGCGAGCCTCGAGTTAGGGCAGGCCCCACGAAGGAGGACGAGATGGCGGTGAAGAACGAGAAGCAGTACGAAGCGCTCAAGGACGAGGGCATGTCGAAGGGCCGCGCCGCCCGGATCGCAAACTCGCCTGGCGCCTCCAAGCGCGGCGGCAAGAGCTCCGGCTCGGGCGGAAGCCCAAAGCAGGGCGGCACAACCGCACAGAAGAAGGCCGCCGGACGCAAGGGCGGCAAGGCCGCCGCGAAGAAGAGCTAGCCACGGAGGCTCCCGGCCGGCTCTGAGCCGGCCGGGAGCCTCGGCGCAGCGGGAGCGACTCCTCGCGGCCCTGCCAGGTGGTAGCCGGTGACTGAACGTCCACCCGTTTGCTGCTTCGTGACGGTGGCGCGGCGGCTTGCGATCGGGAACTCGTCGAGCTGCGCCTTTGTCCGATGCTGAGAGATCTGAACACGGTCAGCGGCGGTAGGAAAGACGCCCGCGGGTCTCGTCGCGCTTAGCCCTTCATCACCGGCTGTGGCCTACGAAAGTGAGGGAGCCGGCGCCCGCTGCGGCGTGCGCCCCGTAGGCGCGTCGGCCTGGTTCGTCTGCCGTGCGCGAGCCAATCCTTGGTCAGCTTGGTCGATGTTCTTGATCGCGTCCGAGAGGCGTCCGCGGGCAGCGGATCTCCGGTTCCGTGTATCCCGTCGTGCCGTCGTGAGCACCTCAGCATTACCCGGTGGCGCATTCGCCGGGAGCAGCAGGACGGAAGCGTCGAGAGTCAGGACCCGCCACCTGAGCAGCCGAGCCATGACCGATGCTTCAACCACGACGCCTTCCGAAAGACGGCGCGTGCGAATAGCTCGCGCCGGCGCACGTACTCCGTTGATTGCCGATGCTCGTTCAGCCACGTGCGCGGATTGCGCGGAGGCGTCGAGTTGACGCCGGGAAGGTCGCCCGGCAGTCACGAGTCGCTCGACGTCTCCAGGCGATCCCGCAGCGACGAAATGCCGGCGCTGGCCGCCGTCAATACCGCGACGCCCGCGGCCGCATACGCGGCGCGGCGGACCCTCCGCTTCTTGGCGGGGTCATCGGTCAGCCCTGGCTCGAGCGAGTCGACGAACTTCCGAAGCCGCTGGGATTTGGTCTCGCGAAACCTCATCTCAAGCACCTGATCGTGATCGTGATGCGCGTGACGCAGCTTGGATCGCAGCGATGAGCTCGTCCTTCGCCATTTTGGTGCGTCCCTCGATGCCGATGGTGGACGCCAGCTCCATGAGGTCCGACTTCCTGTACTCCTGAAGATCGCCGTTCGTCTCGACGTGGCCGCTGTCGGCGGCGGTCTGTCGGGCCGTCGCCTTCGACCGCCCGCGCAGCTGCTCGGCGCGACTCACCTGGGCTTCCGCCTGGCGGGCCTGCTGCTCGGCGTCTCGCGCCAACTGTTGCGCGCGACGTTGCGCCTCCTCGGCAGCGAGGTTCGCCGCCTCGGCGGCCTCCTCTGCCAACTGCCTTGCCTCCAGCATCGCCTCATGTGCCTCCTGGACGAGATTCTCGGCCCACTCTTTCGCCTCCTCGGCCTCGCCCTGAGCGCGATCGCTCTCCTCGTCGACCTCCTCGTACACGTCTTGCCGCTGCCGCTCAGCGTCCTCCTCTGCAGCGAGCCGCTCCTGCTTCACGAGTTCCTCGGCGTCTCGCTCGGCCTGCTTGATGCGTTGCTCCAGCTGCCGCTGAGTGTCGCGGTTGACCTCCTTGACGCGCGCCTGCCCGCGCTGGGCCACATCGACCGCATAGTCCGAACATTCCTTCGCCTCCTGCGCAGCCTCCGCCGCCCGCTCCTCAGCCTCGCGCGCCCGCTCGGCAGCATCCTCGGCGCGCTTCATCCGCAGCTGAATCGAATCCTCCCCCGACGGAACAGCATCCCTCACGGCCTCGCTGAATCGACGACCCTGATTGCGGGCCTTCGACACCGCGCCGGCCGACCGACTCGATCCCAACACTTGCGACACCGTCCACTCCGCGTTGGACGGCATATCACGAAGACCGCTACGGGCCCGTTCTAGCAGCGACATTTTTCGACCTCCCTCAGACGACGACAAGCCTGGTCATTGCCACGTCATGGGAGAAAACAAACCTGCGAGTCGTGCGCGCGCCTCGGCGAGGGCGTCTAGGTCTGCTCGCTCTTATGTTGTTTCGAGACCACACCGGGACCACACGGGCACGCCATCTCCCGGCGTGTACGGCAGGTACAAACCGCGTAGTTGAGCCATAACGGCATGGTTGCGACGGTCCTGCCTTTCCTCGCCGAGAACCTCCGAGCCGACGACTTCACCGTCATCACGGCAGCGAGCGGCAACGAGGCCATCGACGTCCTCGCGGCGTCGCGCCCCGACGTCGTCCTGCTCGACGTCGTCCTCCCCGACATGAGCGGCTATGACGTCTGCCGCCGAGTCCGCCAGGGCGATGCCGTGGACGACCCGTGGGATCCCGATCTCCCGATCATCATGGTGTCGGCGAAAGCCGAGCACACGGACCGGGTCCGCGGTCTCAACCGAGGCGCCGACGACTTCGTCACGACGCACTCGGCCCACCCGGCCACGCGCATGGGCGGTCAGCCTGATCCGCCAGACCTGGCCTGTCAACCCTGCGCGGTATTGTGCCGGTGGGCCTGGGGGCTCGCGGTGGCGCCGGGCATCCAAGAGCAGGGAGGCCGCATGGTTTCAGAGGCTCCGATGGAGGACGCGCCGGGCGGGAAGAGGCCCGCTGGCGAGGGGTGGTTCGTCGTCAACACGCGTGAGGCGCAGTGGATCCACAACGAGAGGTTCGGGGCCAACGTGACGTTCGAGGGCAGTCCCGGCCTCGCCATCGGCCCGCTCCTGTTCACGGAGCTCGGGATCAACATCCAGGTGCTATGGCCGGGGCAGCCGAACGGCTACTACCACGCTGAGGCAGGTCAGGAGGACTTCCTCGTGCTGCGGGGCGAGTGCCTGCTCCTGATCGAGGGCGAGGAGCGACGGCTCAAGGCGTGGGACTTCGTACACTGTCCGCCCTGGACAGAGCATGTCTTCGTTGCCACGAGTGACGGCCCGTGTGTGTACGTCGGCGTCGGCGCCCGCAACGTCGGTGAGGGCATCGTCTACCCCGTGTCCGAGCTGGCGCTGCGCCACGGGGTGGGCGTGACCGTGGAGGCGACCACCGGCGAGGTCGCCTACGCGGGGTCGCCCAAGACGGTTCCCGGCCCCTATCCCGAGGGAGTGCTCGCCAACAAGTAGAGGTTGGCCCGGCTGCGCGCCGCTGGCCCAGCCAACGACTCGGTGCCTGACTCTGCCGGTATCACGAAGCCGTTCCTCGCTCCTGGCGCGGGTTCAGATCCAAAGCTAAGTGTGGTACGAGGTCGCGGCGCCATTGCGGCAGGGTTACGCAGGCTGGCAGCGCACTGAGGAGGGACGTGACCGAGCCGAGACAGTTGATCAAGATTGCCGCTCTGGCCGACTATCCGCAGCTGGTGCCGGAGGTGGTCGCCATCGCCTGGGAGGAGTGGGGAGAGGCGCTGGCTGAAGACCCGCGCGAGCGCTGGCTGCGGGAGGCGGACCTCGACAGTCGCCTGCACGTGCCTACCTCAGCGGCGTTCGTGGCGGTGGCCGGTGATCGCGCGGTGGGCACAGTTCAGCTGCATGAGTTTGAGATCGACGCGATTCGCGACCGGTCGCCGTGGGTGTGTGGCATGGTCGTGCGGCCCGAGTACCGCAATGCCGGAGTGGGTCGGGGGCTACTGGCCGGGCTTGAGCGGTTCGCCGCAGAACACGGGGTGCCACGGCTGTGGGTGTTCACCGAACACGCGGCCGGGTTCTACGAGAGCTGCGGCTGGCAGCGGTATGGCGAGGCCGTCGAGGACGGGCAACCCGGCGTGGTGCTCACGCGCGAACTCTCGGTCTGAACGCGCGCCGGTTCGCGGTGCCTGACTCTGCCGGCATCACGACGCTGTCCTAGACGCTGCGTTGGGTAGAGCGGTGCGTTCGTCGCGCAGGTGGTGGGGTACCGGTCAGTGGTCGCCCGCGGCAGAAGCGGTCGAAGGACTGACTCAGCCGGCCTCGTGGAACCACGGGGCGTAGGAGATGCCGACGATCAGCCCCTCGGCGGAGAGCAGCCGGGCGACGGTCTGTCCCCATGGCTCCTCGCGGGGGTCGTGGACGAGTTCGAAGCCCGCGTGGCGGAGTTCGGCCGCCGCGCTCGCGACCGCCGCCGCATCGGCCACCTCGAACTCGACGGACGCCTGCGGAACGGTCATGTCCTTCGGCCACGCTGCCTCCCCGAAGCACGCCTGGGCCGCCTCGGCGAGCGGCCAGACGCCGAAGTGCCTGGCGCCGCCGATCCGCTCGCTGTGGAAGTAGTCGCTGCCCGGGCTCGCCTCGAGCGGCAGCCCGAGCGCGTCGACGTAGAGCCCGCGGCTTGTGGCCGGGTCGGGCGCAATGACGGCGAAGCTGGCGATGAACTCGATGTCCATGGGATCCTCCGATCATGGTGCTCCATGCCTCCTAGAGACGGTAGCCGGTTGGCCGTCCGGATCGCCGGTGCCTGAGCCTGCCGATATCACGAAGCCCTTCCACTATCCCGAGCTCCTGGCCCGGATCGGAGCCGTGCTGAAGCGCGTAACCCGCGCACGCGACGCCCACCAGCTGTCCTATGGCGATCTGGCCGTCAACATCCTGTCGCGCGAGGTCACCGTGGCGGGCATGCGAGTCGAACTCTCGGCGAAGGAGTTCGCCCTGCTCGCGACCCTCGCGGGCGACCCCGACCGCGTCTTCACAAAACGCGAGCTGCTTCAGATGGTGTGGGATTTCCGAAGCCCCGGCAAGACACGGACGGGTTAGGAGATAAGGGTGGTCGAAACCGGCCTCTCGGCGTTCGGATGGCTCGCGTATGTGGGCAAACGTGAGGTTCTGGCGAGTCAGCTGTCGATCGGCGATCTGCGGACGGCTTTACCTACCGGACTGCAGTTCCCAGGCGCCGATGACGGCATCTTCGATGGCATCTGCATCTCCGTTCCCGAGGTCGGCGACCACCATCATGTGCTTGACGTAGCGCCGTGGTACCGAGAACGTCTCAGGGAACGACTGGAGCAGGAAATCCCGGGAGTCGAACGACGCACGAATCACGACGTGACTGTCGTCGAGTTGCCGGGCGACCAAGCGGCCACGATACCGCCAGTCGAGCAAGCCGTTCCGGCGTCGCTCGGTGACACGATCAAGCTGGGAGACCAAGCGGCTGAGTTCGACGAGCCGCATCAGGTCATGTTCGCACGTTCCTCCACCATCCGGGCGGTGCGCCCGCCACGACGGCATACCCCTCCTCGACGCAGCCCAGCGGCGCGCCCCGGCCCGACCGTGACCCTGCCCATCTAGCACGATTAGGCGACGCTTGGAAGGCCGCTCAAGCCCCGGCCCACACCCGACGATGCCCCACTCACCGGTAGACCCTGAGAAGCCCACCGGAGCGGGCCTGAGAAACCCGACTTGCACGAGCCGCAGCGGCCCCACGGGACCGCTGCGGCTCGCGCACCCGCACCGTCGCCGCCGACCCGGAAGGTGCCTCCCCCTCGACCCCCGCGTGGACCCGAAGCAGGCTCCGACTCGGGGTGTGCGAGCCCCTGGAATACCGCGTCGCCGCGTAGGCTGTGTTGTTCGGCGAAACGAGCGGGCGGGGTAACAGGGAGACGAACCGCACCTCAGACTGGAGGCAGAGATGGCGGAGCACACGATCGGCACGCAGGAGGAGTGGCAGGCGGAGCGCGACGAGGTGCTGAAGGAGGAGAAGGAGCTCACGCGCCGGAGTGACGAGTTAGCCGCGAAGCGGCGACGCCTGCCGTGGGTCCCGGTCGAGAAGGATTACCGGTTCGAGACCGAGCAGGGCGAAAAGAGCCTCGCCGACCTCTTCGATGGCCGAAGCCAGCTCATGGTCTACCACTTCATGTTCGGGCCGTCCTACCAGGCGGGATGCCCGGCGTGCTCCTCGATCGCGGACACTCTCGCCCCACAGGTGCCGCACCTCCAGGCGAGGGACACCACACTGCTGCTCGCGTCACGAGGGCCGCTCGCGAAGCTGATCGCCTACGGCGACCGGATGGGCTGGGACATCGACTGGGTCTCGAGCGGCGGCAGCGAGTTCAACCGCGACCTCGGCTTCGCCCACACGGAGGATGAGCTGAAGCCATTTCTCGAGGGCGAGATCGCGGCCACCATCGTCCAGAACGCGGAGATGTGCGGAACGAGCCCCGGCGGCTACGTGGCGGAGGGGCCGGGCCTGAGCGTGTACACGCTCGCGGACGGGCTCGTCTACCGCACGTATGTCAGCACCGCACGCGGCCTCGAGCCTGCGATGGCCTACTACGCCCTGCTCGACCGCACGCCAAAGGGTCGCGACGAGACCGGCACCAAGCCCCATTGGCTGCGCCGCCACGACGAGTACGAGTCGAGCATGCCGGCGGTGTGAGCCGCCGGTACCCTCACCCGCCCATGTTCATCTGCATCGAGGGCGAGCCGGTGGGGTCGGTCAGCCCAGGCACGGTCGCCGGCGAGACGGCGACCCACACTCCGAGGGCGATGAGCGCCACTGCGACAACGGGCGCGAGCCGCGGGCCCGTTGGCAGAACCTTCTCGGCGAAGATCACGACGGTCGCGACGGCCATCCACAGCAGGCTCATCACGCCCAGCACGAAGAGCACCGCCATCAGCGCCCCGGAACAGCCGACGCAGTCGCGGCCGTGCGCGATGCCGCTCCGGAACGCGCCCCCAGGCGGAGCGCTGCGACAGCGGCGCAGGCTCACCCGCTTGACCGGCGTCAGCTCATAGAGGCCCGCAGCGACGATCACGCCGCCCGCCACATACGGGCCGGACCGATCCCAGGCCAACAGGCCGATGTCGAGCGAGCCCACGAACCGGTAGGCGGCGTAGGCCAGGATGCCGTAGACCGTCCAGACGGCCAGATACCCGGCCGCGAAGAGCAGCGTCGGAACCTGAGAGGCGCGCCGCGCGACGTGTCGTGCCGCCGGCGCCGCCGTGGGCAGCATCATCGCCGCGGTCATCGTGACCCAGACGCCGAGGTACCAGCCGAGCCCGCCGAGGTCCGTGCCCGGGCCGTCGTCCATGCCGCGCATCCGATCGATCGTGACCGCCCACGCGGCGAGCGCTCCGGCGACGAGCGCGAGCGTCGTCCGGTTCCGGGGCGTGAGGCGCTCCGTCATCCAGGTCATCCTGCTCTCCTTCCCGCGTTGCTCGCTCTCTAGACCTGCCGGAGCGCGAAAACTCATCGCCGATGAGTTTTCGGGGTATCACCGGTCTCATCTGGTACTCCGGTAGTCCACGAGGAGGGGATCTGAGATGTCGGAGCACACGAATCGGAACTCGCGAGGAATGGCAGGCGGCCCGGGACGAGCTCGCGAAGCTTGAGGCCGATCAGGCAGTGCGGAACGAGGAGGTCAAGCGGAAGCGGCTCGAGCTTCCCTGGGT
Organism: uncultured Actinomycetes bacterium; assembly: GCA_963709425.1. Classification (GTDB taxonomy): domain Bacteria; phylum Actinomycetota; class Thermoleophilia; order Gaiellales; family JAICJC01; genus JAICJC01. The sequence goes on from CAVPWG010000005.1 coordinate 270,276, forward strand.
GCCGGTCGAGAAGGAGTACGAGTTCGACACCGACGACGGCAAGAGGACGCTGGCCGACCTCTTCGACGGGCGCTCGCAGCTGCTCGCCTACAACGTCATGTTCGGCCCCGACTACACGCTCGGCGCCTGCCCGGGCTGTACCAGCCTGGCCGACGGGCTCGAGGGGTCGCTCGTCCACCTGAACCACCGCGACGTGACCCTGATCTGCTTCTCGCGGGCGCCGATCGAACGGCTGACCGCCTACAAGCGGCGCATGGGGTGGGAGTTCCCGTACGTGTCTACCTACGACACCGACTTCGCATTCGACTTCGGCCTCGCGCTCACCGACGAACAGGCACAGGCCGTCCCCGAGATCACACAGATGGTCGAGAACCCGCCCGAGTGGCTCGAGGAGTGGTCAGGCCAGATCGGGGCCGAGCTGAAGGACGGGCTGCGCGAGAACCCCAGCTGGATCGCCTTCGCACGCGAGAACGGCACCGTCTACCACACCTACACGGTCTCGGCGCCCGACCCGTTCGTCGCGCCGTACTTCATGTTCCTGGAGGAGCGGATGCCGAAGCCGGGACCGGACGAGCCGCGGATGTGGCGGAAGGACGAATACCCGGATTGACGGCGTCGACCGCGAACCGACGCGGGCCCTCGGCTAGGCCGACGCGGCCAGCGCGCGGGCGCGGTCCAGCAACGCCGCCTCCGCCGCCGCCTCTCGCTTGCATGCGCTGTCGCTCCAGTCCGTGTGGGCCGTGAGCGCCTCGTCGATGTCGGCGAGCATCGCGTCGATCGCCGACTCGGATGATGAGCCGGTCTGCCGACGTGCGGCAGCGCAGGCGGCCGGGTCGAGCGCGTCGCCGAGCGCCGCGCGGTCGATCATCACCGGCCGGCCGATGACGGCCTCCGCCGCGGCGGAGAGGCGCTCGGGCGTCAGCGCCGAGGGCGAGTCGCCCGCATCGACCAGCTCGCGGACGGCGCCGCCGACGACCTTGTGCGCGCTGCGGTAGTCGAGCTCCCCCGACAGCGCCAGCACGTCGGCGACGTCGGCCGCGGTGATGAAGCTCTGGCGAGCGATCTCGCCGAACCGCTCGGGCCGAAGCTCGATCCCATCGATTACCGACGCGGTGAGCCGGGCGATCGCGACCGCCGCGTCGAGCGCGCGCGGCACCGCGCCGTTCAGCAGATGGAAGTGATCGGTGCGAGCCGAGCCGGTGTGCAGCGCGGCCAGCGCGGCGGCGAGATCTCCGGCCGCCTGGCCGGCCTGCGTACGAATGGCGGCGAGGGCGTAGGGGTTCTTCTTCTGCGGCATGAGCGCGCTGGCGCGGCTGTGTGCATCGGCGAGCTCCACGAGACCGAACTCCTGGCTTGCGTAGATCTCGAAGTCCTGGCCGAGCTGCGACTGGTGCGTCGCGGCGATCGCAAGCGCCGCCAGCAGCTCGAGGTACACGTCGGCCTGCCAGGCGGCGTCCTTCGCGTGGTCGACGAGCGTCTCGCAGCCGAGCAGCTCCGCAAGCCGACGGCGGTCGAGCGACCAGCGGGAGCCGGCGCTGCCGCCGGCACCAGCGACGCTCGCGCCGAGCGACACATGCAATCCGCGGGCACGGTCGGCGTCTCGGAGCGCGGGGAACGCGTAGGCGAGCAGCAGGTGGCCGACGGTCGTCGGCTGCGCCGGCTGCAGATAGGTGTAGTCGGTCGCGAGCGCGGTCTTCGTCGCCCGAGCGTGAGCAGCAAGCCCCGCCGCCTGCTCGACGAGCGCGTCGTGGAGCTCGCGGACGCCGTGGCGCGCGGTAAGTCGCAGCGCAACCCGGAACGCCTCGCGCCGGGGACGGCCCGCGCTCAGCCATCCGGCGGCGGAGCGGCCGACGCGACGCTCGAGCTCGGCCTCGCGGGCGTTGAACGCATCGCCAAGCGCCGGATCCCACGGGAACTCCTCCCCCGGGATCGCCTGCAACTCGAGCAGCCCGCGCAGGAGCGACCGCCCGTCGTTACCCGAAAGGTCGCCACCCTCGACCAGCGCCACCGCATGCGCGAGGTCGGCCAACGACAGCCCACGCGCCAGCCGAGGGCCGTGTGCGCTCTCCGCGGCGTACGCCGCGACCACCAGTTCCCCCGCGGCGCCGCCACGGAGCCGCCCGCGGCGTCCCAGTTCCTCCGGTTCCATTCGCGAGAGCCTAGAGGACGCTGGGGCCGATCCCCGGCTGGACTTGTCCCCTTCCGTGATGCTCGTTCGTCGTCCTGGCGCACCCAATACGTCAATCCTGGAGGAGCGATCATGCACGCAGCCGCGGCCGTGTCGGAGGGAACGGAAGCCGGGCTTGCTCTTGTCGATCAACGGGTACCAGTACTTCCACTCGACACGTGCCGACCTGCTCCGCCGCCTCGGCCGGGCCGACGAGGCGGGCACCGAGTACGAGCGCGCGCTCGAGCTTGCGCGCAGCGAGCCCGAACGCCGCTTTCCTGCGGCGGCGGCTCACCGAAACGGGCCGGTGAGGGTGCTGCTCACCAGATGCTGCCGAGCGCGACGGTGACCGCCTCGCCGTTGACCCCGGAGGCGGTGTCGCCGCACAGAAAGACGATCACCTCCGCCACCTCACGCGCCGTCAGCACTCGGCCCGGCGGATACGAGGCGGCCCGCTCGGCCCACACCCGATCGGTCGTCATCCCACGGCGCTCGGCCTCGGCACGCGCTGACCGCTCGGCCATCTCGGTGCGCACCCAGCCGGGCAGGACGGCGTTCGAGCGGACGCCGAACGGGCCGGCGTCCTGGGCGACGGCCCGCATCAACCCGAGCAGCCCATGCTTCGAGGCCGTGTACGCGCTGCCGGCGTGCTCGGCCACCTGCCCGGCCGTCGAGCTGGTGTAGACGACGCTGCCGGCGCCGCGCTCGACCATCCCCCCGACCACCAGCCGCGACAGCTCGAACGGCGCGTCGAGGTTGACGCGCATCGTCTCGCGCCACACCTCGGGGTCCTGCTCCCAGATCACCCGCTCGTGGGCCGACCCGATGCCGTGGTTCACGACCAGCACGTCGATCGGGCCCAGCCGCCGCTCCGTCTCGGCCACGAGTCGTTCGCATTCACCCGCGGCCCCCAGGTCGGCCGCGACGTGGTCAAGCCCGACCGCGGCCAGCTCCGGCTCGCTGCGAGCCGTGATCATCACGCGCGCACCCGCATCGGCCAGGAGCAGCGCCGCCTCGCGGCCGATCCCCCGACCCCCTCCGGTGACCAGCGCCACCCGACCTTCCACCATTCACCTCCCACAGTCGCCGCTCCTCCGCCAGATCATCGCAGCCCCGCCGCGGGCGCAGGGGTCGCCGACCGCGTACACTCCCCACCATGGCATGGCTCGACCAGCTTATGGATCGCCTGACCAAGCGGGGGACGAAGGTCGTCGCCACCGGCCATCCACCGGGGGATACGACTCCCCCCACAGGTTCGGGCGAGCTGTCCGAAGAGCTCGAGGCGGACTACGGGCCGGACTCTGCCGCGGCGGAGCCGCCCGCCGCCGCCGACGACCGCACCGCCGACGAGCCGGACAGCACGTAGCGGCGGCCTGCGCCCACCTCGACCAGTTCCAGGTGACGGAGCTGCCGGTGCCGCCGGCCGGATGCGAGCAGTGCTTGCCGAGCGACGAGTCGCAGCACCCGAGCGACCGCCTTGCTTAGGTCTGTCTTGCTATCGGATCGATAACGTGCTCTCGCACTTCCTGGCCAAGCCGGTGCGCCGCCGACGCCTCGTCTTCGGCTGATGCCTCGATGAGCTCGACCGACACGATGGCGTATGGCGAATACGATCTGCCGGTCCCGGGGATCTCGAACCACCGCCCCGTCTCGATCGTCTGGCGGATCTGCTCGAACGTGTCTTCCGCCGAGACGTGGTGCTGGATCGCCCATTCGTGCTGATACCCATCGGCGAACGAGACGCGCACGGACGCGGGGCTACTCGAGGTCATATCCCGATCGACTCCGCCGCCGATCGCGCATGTGTCGTCGGTACCGCAGGTGTGTCGTCGTCATGCGTCACGCGCGGCCTCCCGGTCCGTATCGGGATCGATCTCCCGAGCCTGTGCTTCGTGGTGTTCAGCAGCGGCACGCTCCTGCTCGGCACGTTGCGCCTGCTCTTCGGCTGCTAGCCGCTCCCGCTCCGCCCGCGCAGCCTGCTCTTCGGCTCTGAGCGTGGCTTGCTCGGCGCTTCGACTGCTCGATGCCGCCTCCTCGCGGTGCGCGGCAGCGGCAGTGCGACGCTGGTCGAGCTTCTCGGCGCGCTGTCGCCGATATACGACACCGGCCAGGGCAACAAGAGCCACGACCACCACGGCGATGAGGACGATGGTCGTGCTGGAGATGAGGAATGGCATGTTGGATCCCTTTCGATTTCGCGGCGGGCCACACCGACCGTGCCGCGCAAGACCTCAGAGCGATGTACCCGGACACAGGGTGTTCCAATCCGGGTCGCGGTAAGACGCCGCGATGGACTACCCACGGACGAACGCTGAAATCACATCCCGGACATGATCCGGCCGCTCGTGCCAGGTGAAGTGCCCGGCCCCGTCGACGATCTCAACATGGGCGTGCGGGATCAGCCTCGCGGTCTCCGTCGACGCACGCATCGGCATCGGGCTCGCGGCGCCGTGCACGAAGAGGACCGGGACACCGGCGGGCACGGCGGGCAGTCCGCGGACGAGCGTCCCCGCCTGGTCGTGCTCGCGCACCGACGCCATCGTCGCCGCGAACGCCGGCACGGCCAGCTCGATGTCCGGCATCGGCGGGGCGGCGGACGGATCCGCGAAATACGACGGCCAGACCAGGCGGAACGCCTCCATCGACTCCTCGGCCGTCGCCGTGCCCGCCTCCTCCTTCGCTTCGATCTCCTCCACCCGCGCCCGCTGCCCGTCGGCCAGGGGCGCCTCCATCCGCTCGCCGAACTCCGCCATCACCTCGACATGTGCTCCGAGCGGGTCGATGATGATCGCACCGGCGAGCCGCTCCGGGCAGGTGACGAGCACGTGCAGCGCCAGGTACCCGCCCCACGAATGCCCGACGATCCAGGCCCGTCCGCCGACGGCCTCGTCGATGACCGCCGCGGCGTCGGCGACGTGCGTCTCGACCGTGAAGGGCTCGCCGACGGTCGTGGGCAGCAGCCCCCGCTGCTGGTACAGGATCGGGGAGAAGGGCCCGGTCAAGAGCTGCACGAGCGGGTCGAGGTAGTTCGCCGACATGCCCGGGCCGCCGTGAAGCAGCACCACCGGAAGGCCCTCGCCGCCGAACCGCCAGGCCTGAATCGTGCCTTCCGGCGTCCGGACCGTGAGCGGCTCCACCTACGCCCGCCCCCGTGCGAGGTCGATCAGCCGCCCGAGGATTCGGTCGCCGTCGGCGCGCAGGCCGTCATGCTGGTACTCATTCGTGACCCAGGCCCTGAGCCCGCTGACCTGGGCGGCCGTCTCCTCCGAGAACACCCGCTCGACGTACATGTCCTCGGCGTACACGGCCGCCGCCGCTGGAACCTCGTTCCGGCGCAGCTGGTCCGCGTCGTAGAGGCGCGGCCAGTCGACGTTCGCCAGAAGCCCGGCCGCCTCGCGGAGCGGCGCGAGCGCTGAGTAGTCCTCGAACATCCACGAGTAGACGTGCTCGCCGGTGAAGAGCCCCGGGTCGTCGTACGCCTCCGGCAGCAGCCGCTCGGCCGACCACCGGGTCGCGCAGCCGTCTGCGTAGCAGGCCTCGTGGATCGCGGCGTAGAGCGGGTTTCGAGGGAACTGGCCGGCCGCATCGACGTCGTGCAGGAAGGCGGGCGAGTCGACCGGAAGCTCGAGGATGTAGTGCAGGTGCTCGGCGCCGGATCCCATCCCCAGCATGTGGCCGATCTTGCGGAAGCGGCGCCCGGTGAGGCGATCGCCGCCCGGAAGCAGCACATCCTCGGCCTCGATCCGGCGGCGAATCTCGCGCACCCGAACGCGGTCACCGGGGTAGCGGTCGTAGTAGCGGCGGTTCCGGTCGAGCACCCGGTCGTAGGTGGCGCGGTACACGTCGTCGACCGGGCGGCCGATCGGCGGCAGCCCGCCGGTGAAGAACGCCTCCCGCAGGCCCTCAGGCGCACGCGAGAGATACGTGAGCACGCAGAACCCGCCGAAGCTCTGGCCGAGCACGCTCCAGCGATCGACGTTCAGCTCGCGCCGAACCCACTCGGCGTCGCGGACGATCGAGTCGGCGCGGAAGTGCTGCAGGTACTCGGCCTGTTCCTCCGGCGTCCTGCCCGGCAGCGCGCCGGCCGGCGTCGAGCGCCCGGTGCCGCGCTGGTCGAGCATCAGGACGCGAAACTCGCTGAGCGCCCGGTCGAGCCAGGATGGTGCCGTCGGGTGTCGCGCCGGGCGGGGCGCTTCGAACCCCGGCCCGCCCTCGAGGAACACGAGGAACGGCCGGTCGCGGCCGTCGGGATCGGCCACCTCGCGCGCGAACACGCTGATACGCTCGCCGTCCGGCCGGTCGTGATCGAGCGGGACCGAGAACTCGTGCTCGGTCAGGACGAGACCGGCCGTGCGGATGATGTCGGGCATCCCCCGCGATTATGCCCCAGGGCCGGCGGGCGCCGTGCGTGGGTTCGGAGAAGGGTGGCAGGCGCGATCGTTGTGCGATGGCGGTTGTCAGTCCGCGGAGCGGGCCAGGTCGACGCCGACCGGGCCCTCGCACGCCGCGTTCACGTAGCCGGAGCGGAAGGGCCGCGCCTCCCCGGTGTCCTCGTCGTAGGTGTGGCGCAGCACGCAGCCGGTGTCGTTCGCGAGCAGATGGATCGAGACCGACGTCATCGGCGAGGTCGTCCGCACCCGGTGGATGTCGTTCCGCGGCGGAAGGAGCGCGTAGAAGTCGCCGGGCGAGAGCGGCCGGCGACGGGTGCAGACGAGCTCCCCACCCGTCGGCTCGTAGAACTCCTCGTCCTGGGAGCCCCGATACAGGCCGACGAGCCCCCAGGCCAGGTGGTCGTGCACGGGCGTCATGGCACCCGGCGGCACGACCAGGCTGAACAGCGAGAGCGACCGATCGGCAGCGCGGAAGAGCAGCCACTGACCGATGCCGCCGCCCATCCCGCTCTCGGGCGCCGGCTCCTGGTAGCGCTCCGGCAGCCACCCCGGGTCGCGGAGGAGCTGCACGAAGAACGGCTCGATCGCCGCGCAGGCCTCGGTCGGCTCGGACGCCTGGGCGATGGCGGCCCGCACGCTGCCCAGGAAGTCCCTTACGACGGCGGAATCGAGGACGTAGGCGTCCTCGTCCAGCGGCGGAAGCGCGTGCACGGAGTCGCACACGGGGCCGAACGCCTACTGCCGGTAGTGCTCGACGGTGTCGGCGCTCCGCGGCTGCGCCTCGTCCGGGTCGAGGCCGAACTCGCGGCGGGCCCGGCGCTGGCGCAGCAGGTCCCAGCAGCGGTCGAGCGAGATCGCGATCTCCTGGAGCCTGGCGTGATCGCCGGGCTCCAGGTCGCCGTGTCCCTCGCGTTCGAACAGCTGCTGCTCCTCGGCGACAAGCTCGTCGATCCGGCCCAGGACTTCGGTGTCATTCATGTCGTCGCTCCTTCGTCGGGATCCCAGGGGATTCTAGGGCGCTCGGACAGAGCTACGACCTTTGGAATGCAGCCGGGTCGGCGGCGCGGCGATGTGGTTGACTGGCGAGGTGAACGCGGCGCGTTACTGCAGACGCTGCGGCGAGGCACTCGCGCCGGACGCCGCCTTCTGCGCAGCCTGCGGAACGGCCGTCGCCTACTCGCCGGGCACGGCCGACCCCGGCCACGGGTCGGAGGTCCCGCCCGCGCCCGAAGCCGGCACGATCCTCGGGACGATGGCCACCTACGGCCAGCGGGTCGGGGCCTGGGCCATCGACTGCCTCATCGTGTACGGCCTCCTGTTCGTGGTGGCGGTCATCGTCGTCGCGGTCTATTTCCCGGACGCGTCCGATACGGAGTCGGGCCAGACGGGCCTGGGGCTCCTGCTCGTCCTGCTCGTGCCGCTCTACTCGGCGTTCCTGCACGGGCTGTGGCATGGGCAGACCATCGGTAAGCGCGCCGTCGGGATCGCCGTCAGGCGGGTCGACCGGACGGAGATCGGGCTCGGTCGCTCGTTCCTGCGCTCCTATGCGCGGGCGATGTGCTGGGTCTTCTTCCCGGTCTGGGTGCTCGATTCCCTGTGGCCCTTATGGGAAGGCAAGCGCCGGACGCTCCACGACCTCGTCGCGGAAACGGTCGTGATCGTCAGGCCGCGCGACAGCCTATAGCGCGTGCCGCGGTACTGCGGAGTCTGCGGAGAGGCGTTGCCGCCGGACGCGTCGTTCTGCCCCTCGTGCGGGCGAGCCGTCCCCGACGCCCCCGGGGTCGCCGATTCGATGCCGTTCGCCGGCTACGGGCGACGGGTCGGCGCATGGCTCGTCGATCTCGCCGTGCTCTGCGTGCTGGCGGCCATTCTCGTGCTCGTGCTCGTCGCCGTCCCCCAGCCGGACACGCCCAGCGAGGTGGACGCGGCCGCTCTCGCCGTCACCGGCATCGTCCTGCTCATCGTCTGTCTGCTTCCGTGCTACTCGGCCCTGCTGCACAGGTTCTGGAGCGGCCAGACCGTCGGGAAGCGCACCGTGGGCATCGCCGTGCGCCGCCTCGACGGCATCGAGATCGGACTGGGCCAGTCGCTTGGGCGCTCGTACCTGCGCGCGGCCTTCTGGGTCTTCTGGCCGGCATGGGTCGTCGACTCGCTCTGGCCGCTCAACCGGGCCGACGGGCGCAGCCTGCACGACCTCGCCGCCGGGACGGTCGTCCTGCGAGCGGCGCACCCGGAGGCGTAGCCGTGCCGACGGAGAACGCGGCCGGCGTCGTGTGCCTGCACGGACTCGGGAGAGGCCCCTCCGACTGGGACGCGGTCCGCTCCCGGCTCGAGGCCCACGGCGCACTCTCGACGCCAAGCCTTCCGCGCGACTCGACCCGGGCGCTTGCAGTAGCCGCGAACGTCGTCAGGCCCGGAGCGATCGTCATCGGGCACTCCATGGGCGGCGTCGTTGCCCTCCATCTCGCCGCCGACGCGTCGCATGCCCTCGGCGGCGTCGTGCTTACCGGCTGCGCGTTCCCGGTGGCCCGGAACGGCCGCACCCGCCGTGCGACGGCAGCCGACTATGCGGGCCACCGGATCGCCTTCCTGCGCTCCCTGCGCCGCACCCCACGCCGGTCCGGCACGCACGGCCGACCTCTGGCCGGGCTGTCCGGTATCGCCCGAGTGCTCGCCCGGCCGGGCCGGTTCGACGCCCTGGCCGGCTCGATCACGGCGCCCGTTCTCGTCGTGCACGCCCGCGACGACCACCACGTGCCGGTGGACTTCGCCCTCGCCGCCGCCGCCCGCCGCCCGGGTTGGGAGATCCGCGTGCTCGAGGCGGGTGGCCACCACGCCCATCTGCGCTCACCCGCCGAGTGGCTCGCAGCCGTCGAGCCGTGGCTGGCTCGGTGATCAGCCGTCGAAGCGCCCGTCGGCGATGGTTCCGCCGGGCCGGATGCCAGGCGGAACCCCGTACGCTCAGGATCGTCGTCGTCGGCACCGCCGGCCGGCCACGCGTCGACATCGACGCATTCGCCGTTTCGGCGCTCTAGGAGACGCCTCGGCGACTTTGGATCCATTGAGAAGCTAGACTTTCTGCATGCGCCGGGAAGGCCGAGGGCGCGCACACGCAAGAGAGGGGACAACATGAGTTTGCAGATCGGCGATACCGCACCCGACTTCGAGGCGCAGACCACCGAGGGAACGATCAATTTCCACGAGTGGATCGGCGACTCGTGGGCGGTGCTGTTCTCGCACCCGAAGGACTTCACGCCGGTGTGCACGACCGAGCTCGGGTACATGGCCAAGATCAAGCCCGAGTTCGACCGTCGCAACGTGAAGATCATCGCCGTCTCCGTCGATCCGATCGACAGCCACGAGGAGTGGGCGGCTGACATCGCCGAGACCCAGGGCGAGGCGCCCAACTACCCGATCATCGGCGACTCCGACTTCGGCGTCTCGAAGGCGTATGGAATGCTTCCCGGGGATGTGTCAGGCGACCCATCGAAGCGGACGCCGGCCGACAACCAGACCGTGAGGAACGTGTTCGTGGTCGGCCCCGACAAGAAGGTCAAGCTCATCCTCGTCTACCCGATGACGACCGGGCGCAACTTCGACGAGGTCATCCGGGTGATCGACTCGCTCCAGCTCACCGCGAACCACAAGGTCGCGACGCCGGTGAACTGGAAGCAGGGCGACGACGTGTTCATCGCCGGCTCCGTCTCGGACGACGAGGCCCGCGAGACCTACCCCGAGGGGTGGAAGTCGCCGCGGCCGTACATCCGGATCGTGCCGGCGCCCGACACGAGCGTCGTCGGCAGCTCCTCCTAGCGCACACATGCCGAGGGCCCGGTCTCATCTGAGGCCGGGCCCTCATGCGTTCTCTGGACGTGCGAGTCAGGCAGCCAGCGTGCGGCGGCGCATGAGGCTCAGGCCGCCGGCGCACATGGCGATGATGAGCGCGCTGCCAGCGGCGCCCGCGAAGACCGCATACCAGTCGGTGCCGGTCCCGCCGGTGTCACGATCCGACTTGGCGACAACGGCCGTTGTGTTCTGAGTGGTCGTCGGGACGGCGACCGGATTCGCAAGCGGCGTGTCGTGGGCGTGCCGATCGATCACGGTCAGCCCGCCGCCGCTGGCCCCGCCGGAGACGGCGGGCATGGCCTGCGCCGAGGGGGCGAGCAGGGCGGCCGTCGCAAGCGCGACGGCGACTGCGGGGGCGAGGCGGTGAAGACGGGACATGTGGCTCTCCTCCATGCTGGTGGGTACATCCACATGACGGTCCGTCGGCGAGGATCTTCCCCCGGCGTGCGAAGGGCCCGGCCTATGTGTGACCGGGCCCACATCGCACGGTGCGTGGTGTGCCTAGGTGGCGGTGTTCGCGCGGCGGCTGAAGCCGATGCCGGCGGCGCACATCGCGATGACGAGCGCGCCTGCGGCCGCGCCCGTGAAGACGTCGACCCAGTTCGTGCCGCTGCTCGACGCGATGGTGATCGGCTGGGTGCGGTCAAGAGCGACGACCCCGCCACCATGGTTCAGGCCGGCGGCCGGGACGCGGACGGGGTTCGCGAGCGGCGTGTCGTGGACCGAGGTCTGGACGACCGCCGCGTTGCCGACGCCGCTCGCGGAGCCGAAGTCGGCCGGGACGGCCTGTGCGGCAGGGGCCACGATCGCAGCGGTCGCGAGCGCGGCTGCGACGGTGGGGACGATACGGTGAAGACGAGTCATGTGATGCTCCTCCATACGCGAGATCGGATGCACACAAGACGCGCCGGCGCCGGCCGGTCTTCCCCGGCCACCGCCGCCCCGACAGGTGATTCGTCCGCTAGCCGCCGTTCGGGTTCAGGAGGTTCTTCTTCCCGTTGAACGCGAAGAGGAGGAGATCCACCATCCGGAACGTGTTCGCGTTCGGCCCGAGGTCGGGCTTGAACGTGGGGTCGCGGACGATGGACGTGGAGCTCCCCTCCATCGCGCGGTGGAACGTCTCCGCGACGATCCGCGCACCCACGCCCGCCAGCTGACCGCCGTTCAGCTCGGCCTCCCGGAGGACGTAGAACCAGAGCGGCGTCCGGGCGACGATGGCGTCGCGCTCGGTCTGCGAGAGCCCTGCGAGCGAGACGCCGTCGCCGGCGCCCTGGCGGATCTGTGCGGCCGTGAGGGCCTTCACGTTCACGCCCTTGCTCTTCAGGAACGTCACCATCTGCTGGCCCGTGGCGAGGTTCACCATCTTGGCCCGGGTCAGGTTCCGGAACGCGAGGTCGTGCCGCGGGTCCTTCATCGGCACCTTGGGCGGCCCGATCGTCGCCTGCCGCAGCTTCGCAAGCGGGTGCGCGAGGCTGGCGTCGATCCGCATCGCGCGGTTGAACTTGGCGGCCGGCACGACCAGGTCCTGACGGCCCGCCTGGCCGAAGTTGTAGAGCCTGCGGAAATCAGCGATCCAGATGAACGGCAACCGGTTGTTGCCGCCGAGGTCGCCACTCGTGCCCGAGAAGGCGAACAGGAAGCCGAGCGTGCCCGCGCCGTTGTCGAAGTTGATGTTCCAGTTGTACGCCGCCCGGACCATGCTGTGCCCGAGCCGGTACGCGGCGATCGAGAACTCGATCGGCATGGTCGGAATCTGGGTGGGCGGCACACCCACCTCGAACGCCTTGCGGCCGTGCTTGAAGACGTCGTCCACGACGGCCGGATCGCAGATCCGGGGCAGGAAGTCCGTCTTGATCATCCACTGGTAGTGCCGGGTGACGGTCTTCCGCGCTCGCATGAACTTGACCGCCGCCGGCGTGGCAGCCGGGAGGGTGTCGACCACGCGGTTGTGGAAGCGAATGAACGCGAGGTGCGTCTGTGCGACGGCCAGGTTCTCGTCGTTCCGCGGGTCCGGGATCACCGCCGAGGACGGTGTGGCGCCGGCCCGCGGCAGGTCGAAGCCGTCGTGGGCGTCCGCGTCGGATCCGCCGGCCTTCAGGTGGAGCAGATCGGCCTGATAGAAGACCTCGGAGTGCGGGTCGTTCGGGCCCTTGCCGTAGAGCGAGTCGAGGTCGAGGGCCGGCGAGCGGCCCTGCACCATCTGGACCGGGGACTCGTTCTCGCCGAGCGGCCTGCCGGTCTTGTCCATCGTCAGGTCGTGGTCGATGAACTGGCCCAGGTAGGTGAAGCCGGAGGGGATCTTGGAGAACTTCTTGTCTCCCACCGTCATGACCTCGGCCAGGTGCTGGCGGGTCGGTCCGCCGAGCTGCGCACCCGCGGCTCCCGCCGGCCCCATGCGCGAGAACCGGAACGTCGCGTCCGGCGCCCCGCCGGCCGCGTCGGCGGCCTTCCGGGACACGATCTTCTTCCCGTCGACGGTTCCGGAGCGCTGCTCCCCGAACACGCCTTCGTTCACGACGTAGAAGCGCCTCAGCCCGTGCCGTTTCACAGCTCCTCCTCCCCGCCCCGAGGGAGCGGCCCGGCGCGACGGTGCGCCCGGCCCATCGGGTCAGCTCGATCGCTCGGCAACCATCGCACCCGTCGTCATGCCTGTCAACCAGTGCGTTCCCGCGGTCTACGCGTCGAGCGTCGCGGTGAGCACCATCTCGACGTTGCCGCGCAGGGCGTTCGAGACCGGGCATCCCTGCTCGCCCTCGCGCGCCAGCCGCTCGAACGCCTCCTGGTCGAGCCCGGGCACCGATCCGTGCACGTCGAGATCCATCCGGGTCACGCCGAACCCGCCGCCCTCGAGCGGCGTGAAGTGGCAGACGGCGTTCACGGCCAAACGGTCGGCCGGGCTTCCCGCCTCGGCCAGCGCATGCGAGCACGCCATCGCGTAACACGCCGCATGCGCGGCCGCCATCAGCTCCTCGGGGCTCGTCTTCGGGTCGGGTCGCGAGGTCCTCGCCGCCCACGTCACCGGCGTGTCGGTGAAGAGTCCGCTCTCGGCGCTCACCCGCCCGTTGCCCTCGACCAGATTGCCCTCCCACACTGCACTCGCTCGCGACACCGCCATGGGTCACTCCTCCTCGGTCGGACAGCTCCGGACGGATAGCCACCCGCGGGCGCTCGCCGACCGGCGTTCGCAGTCACGGCCGCCGAGATCTACGTGCGTCGGACGAGTGGCGCGCGACGATCGTCGACCGGGACGCATCTGCGCGCGACCCTGGGTCCTGCAGTGCGTCCCGAGCGACCGGGAACCGGCTCGCCGACACGCTGACGAACCTCCTGGTCGACCCTCGTATCGCGCTCCTGTTCCTGATCCCGGGGTGGGCGACACCTTTCGGGTGAACGGGCGCGCGGCGATCGTCGACGAGCCGGCTCCCGAGCGCTGGACGCGCTCCGAAGCCGGCTGTGTCGAACTGCCCGAAGGCGCTCACGGTCCACGGGACCGACGCGCTCCGAGCTGCCCACCTCCGGCGCGATCCTGCGTTCGATCGCGGACGACGAACTCGACGTCGGGACGTACGACCAGGAGCGGGAGGAGCGGTACGCACGCCGCGAGAACCTGTACTGAGCCGTCGGTGCCGATAGGCTGAGCGCATGGCTGCGATGACGGTGACGGTCCGCCTGTCCGGCACGCTGGCCGAGCGGCTCGGAAGCCGGCGGTCGATCGACCTCGACCGGGCGCGACCGTCGATGACGTGGTCGCCGAGCTCGGGCGCCTTGCGGACTTCGACCCCGCGGCGCTGCGCGGGCTGGCGGTCGTCTCCGACGGGAGCTTCCTGCGCCGCGACCGTCCGGTGGCCGACGGCGAGGAGCTCGACGTGCTCGTGCCGGTCGCGGGTGGGTAACCCGCGACCGGCACGGCAGACGTGTGCCTACGCTCCCATTCCGTAGTGGGTGCGGACGAGCTGCTCGAGTCCGCGGGCGGCGAGCTTCTCGGCCGGCGCGAGGAACGTGACCTGCACGACGCCGGGAGCACGGCCGATCTCGATCGCGCCCGTGATCGTCGCCCGGTTCTTCATCTCGGGAACGGTCGCGTCGAGCAGCGCCGCCGCCCGCTCGAGGCCGTTGGTGACGGCGCTGTTCAGGTCAGGGCCCGTCCCGACCACCGAGATCGGAAGCGAGTCCTCGAGCGCCTCGACCCCGTTCCGGCGCGCGATCTCCTCGGCCCGCCTGCGCTCGGCTCCGATCAGCGGCCGGGCGAGGAACGGCAGGTCCTCCGCGACCGGGAGGATGATCGGGCCGTCGATCGCGAGCCCCCTCAGCACCTCCACCTGGAGCGTGACCGTGCCCGAGACGTCGCACGTGTGGCCGGCGATCTCGCCGTCGCCCTGCATCGCGTGCATGTCGCCCATGTAGATCCCGGCGCCCCGGACCTTGACCGGGACGATCACCACCGCGCCCGCCCGCGCAGCGTCGATGTCCATGTGCCCGTCGGTGCGCGACTCGAGCTGCTCGGGATCGACGGCGTGCGAGTGCGGCGCGCCGAGCAGGAACGCGCCGAAGTCGCCGGCGTTGTGCGAGTCGGGCAGGTCGATCGCGGGCGTCGACCCGAGCTGGCCCATGAACGGCCGAAGCCGGGTGGCGACCCCGACGAGGTCGTGCGGGGCGAAGAGCAGGATCGGGTTCTGGATCGAGTGCTCGGGCAGCGCGGCGTTCGTGTCGGCGTCGCCGGCGATCTCCTCGGCCCGGCCCCTGCCGACGGTGACGCCCACCCGCCATTCGTCGTCGAACGCGATCGTGTAGCCGTTGGTGAACGCGAACGGCGCGGCCGGCGCGCCGCAGTTCGCGCAGCGCACGCTGTCGGGACCGATGCCCTCGACAACCGTCGCCTCGTCCTCCTGTCCGCATGACTCGCACACCTTGGCGCAGTACGGATCGCCGTTGAAGCGACCCTCGATCATGCGGTCGTTCCCCGAGGCCGTGGCCAGCGATGTCACCGAGATGTCGCGGATGTGGATCGCGACCGCGTCGCCCACCTTCGCCCCCTCGACCTCGACCGGCAGCGTCACCTCGTGGCCGCCTCGGATCGCCGGGGTGATCATCGGCCCCCAGCAGCCCGGCGCGGTGTTGGCGATGATGTGCCCGCCGTCCCGGACCGGTCCGAGCATCTCGGAGCTCGGGCCGATGATCCCGTCACAGAACCGATCGACGAACACCGTCTTCACGCCCTGACGCGTCCTCGATCGCGTCTCGACAGCCATCTCCAACCTCCTTGGAAAAGGGTCTGCGAGGACGCTATCACCACCCCGCCGGCGAGCCCCGGCCGCGCCTGCGCGCGACGGCTGCCTCGGTCGGCCGGTGAACGTCCCACGCGAGCCCGGCGCGCTCGAGGCCGCGGATCACGAGCCCGGTGACGTCCGGTTGGCGGCCCATGCCGTGGTAGGCCATCGAGGGGAAGGCGTGGTGGTTGTTGTGCCACCCCTCGCCGAAGGCCAGGGCCGCGACGATCCGGTTGTTGCGGCTTTCGTCGCCGGTGGCGAACGGCTGGGAGCCGAAGGCGTGGCAGACCGAGTTCACCGCGAACATCGCCTGGTTGTGGACGGCGATCCGGACGATGCCGCCCCACAGGAGGCCGCGCCAGCCGTCGACCAGCGCCGGCAGCGCCAGGCCGAGCGCGAGCCAGACGAGTGCCGTCCGGTCGACCATCATGACGATCCGATCCGCGAGGAGCCGGCGGCAGTAGCGCTGACGCTGGGCCGGGCTGACCGCGAGCATCCAGCCGAAGTGGGCGTGGAGGAACCCGTCGGTCGGACTGTGCGGATCGCCCTCGCGATCCGAATGGGCGTGGTGCTCGAGGTGGCGCGCGGCCCAATCCACCGGTCGGCTCGGTACCGCCATCGCTCCGGCCGCAAGGAAGGCCGCCGTGATCCACGACGTCGTCCGGAAGCTGCGGTGCGTGAGCAGACGGTGATACCCGAGCGATGTCCCGAGGCCGGTGACGACCGAGAGCACCACGAGCAGCACCAGATCAACCGGCGCGAGCGACTGGCGCCAGAGCGCCCACATGGCGTAGGCCAGCCCGACCAGCGGGCCGAAGACGAACACGAGGATGCCGGCCCGCACGATCGCCCGCGGCAGCCGGCCCTCGAGAGCCTTCACCCCGGCCAGCCCCGCGAGCACCGCGCCGGCCGCAACCGCCGCCGTCACGCGAAGGCCCGTTCGCCGCGGAGCGCCACCAGTCCCACGGCCAGCGTGATCGGGCCCACAAGCAGGTGGAACACGTTCTCGCCGCGGTCGAGCCGCAGGCCGAGCGGGTGGTGGACGGCCACCCCGACGACCGCGAGGCCCGTGTAGAAGACCCCGAAGACGAGCGCCAGACGGACACAGCCCCGATGATCGAGGCCGCGGGCGAGCAGCACCAGGATCAGTCCGCCCCAGACGACGTGGATCAGCGCGTGCCGGGGATCGGCGTTCGCAAACCGGTACGGCATCGAGTTGCTCGCGTTCCCGCTCGCATCGAGCAGCCACGACGTGAGGCCCTGTGCGAGGAGCGCGGCGCCGAGCACGGCGAGGAACGCGCGCAACGAGGAGGTCATGCCGGCTCCGGGCGGGAGGCGGCGAGGGCCGCCGCTCCCAGCCCCGCGACGCCGACCGCCAGGCCGAAGGCCCACACGTACGTCGAAGGGCCGCCGTCGAACTTCGCATGATGCACGAGTGAGACGACCGCCGTCGCCCCGACGAGGACGAGCGAGCTCCAGGCGAACGGCCGCACCGCCTGCGGCCGCCGCTCGCGCGCCGAGAGCGCCGCTCCGAGCGCGAACGCGAGGAAGATGCCCGCGTACGTGCGGGCCAGCACCGGCGTGAGCGCCCACGGCCAGAGCCGGACGGCGGTATCAGGCGCGACCGCGAGGATCACCCCGAGCACGGCGAAGATCCCCGCCTCGGCCTCGTACACCGGGCTCAGCCGGTGCCGCCCGGGGCGGGCTGCGCTGCGCAGATCGAGCGTGCGCAAGGCGACGACTCCAAGCACCGGCTCGATCACGTAGGAGCCAACCCACGGGTACGGGATGCCACCGTCGGTGTAGGTCGACCAGTACCAGACGGTGGCGACGAGGAGGAGCGACGTCACGGCCGTGAAGCCGGCGAGATAGATGCGGGTGTCGACGGCCTTGCGGGCGGCGGCCGACGCCAGAAGTCCGGTGGCGCCCGCGAGGTAGAAGCACGCAACGAAGCGGACGTTGAGCGGCGTCGTCGCAAGCGGGAACCCCACCACGTGGGCCGGGCGCGCGAGCCCCGTGATCGCGATCGCGAGCCCCTGCGCCGCTCCGACGAGGAGGTAGACACGAACCCACGCGGGGACTCCCCGTTGTGACGGTTGCACCATGGCGGCAGGCTCGCGAGAATATCGCACCCTGAACGCGACGAAACGCCTTCCGCCCGGTCCCGGCCCGACGGGCTCGCTCCGGGTCCTGGCCGGCCTCCACCGCGATCCGACAGCGGTCATGACCGACCTGCGCGCGCGCCACGGCGACCTCGTGCACTTCCGGATCGGGCCGCAGCACGTCTTCGTCGTGATGCGGGCCGACCTCGCGCGCGAGGTGCTGGTGACGCACCAGCGCTCGTTCAAGAAGGGGCCCGGATTCGAGCGCGCCCGGATCGTGCTCGGAAACGGGCTCCTGACCAGCGAGGGCGACTTCCACCTTCGGCAGCGGCGGATGATGCAGCCCGCGTTCCACCGCCGGCGGGTGGCCGCCTACGCCGGCATCATGTCCGAGGAGGCCGTGCGGGTCGGTGGCACCTGGCGCGAGGGGGAGCCCCGTGACGTGGCGGCGGACATGACGCAGCTCGCCCTGCGCGTCGTCACTCGGGCCCTCTTCGGCGCCGAGCTCGATGCCGACGCCGAGCGGATCGGACGGGCCGTTGCCGAGGTCGGCGAGTTCTTCGACTACCTCACGATCGCGCTCCTGCCCGTGCTTCTGCGAACGCCGCTCCCGCGAGTTCGGCGCTTCAAGCAGGGCATCCACGAGCTCGAGGACGCGACGTCGCGTGTGATCGCCGAGCGCCGCTCCGCCGGAGGTGAGGACGACGGCGACCTGGTCGCGATCCTGCTCGCGGCCCGCGATGTCGAGGGCGACGGCACCGGCATGACCGACACGCAGGTGCGCGACGAGGCGCTGACCCTGATCACGGCCGGCCACGAGACCACCGCCAACGGCCTCAACTGGGCCTGGTACCTGCTCGCGCAGCACGCCGAGGTCGAGGCCCGGTTCCACGCCGAGCTGGACGACGTCCTGGGCGCCGGACCGATCGGGGCCGACGAGGCCGCTCGCCTGCCGTACACCGAGGCGGTCCTGCTCGAGGCGATGCGGCTCTATCCGCCCGCTTGGGGCATCGAGCGGCGCGCCGTCGCCGACCAGGCGATCGGCGGCCACGTTATCCCGGCGGGCGCCGCCGTCCTCATGCCGACGTTCGTCATGCACCGCGACCCGCGCTTCTTCCCGGACCCGCTGCGCTTCGACCCCGACCGCTTCCTCCCCGACGGGAGCGCGGAGCGGCCGGACTGGGCCTATCCCCTGTTCGGCGGCGGTACGCGCAAGTGCATCGGCGTCGGCTTCGCGATGCTCGAGGCCACGCTCGTCCTCGCCGAGCTCGGAAGGCGATGGCGCCTGCGGCTCGACCCGTCGCGGCAGGTCGTGCCCCAGGCGCGGGTGTCGCTTCGGCCGCGCGACGGCATGTGGATGCTCCCCGAGCGGAGGGTCGCGTGAACGCCGACCCGGATGCCGCCGGGCCCGGCCTGAACGAGGCGCTCGCGGTCTGGGCCGTCTTCGCCGTCGTCGCCGCGATGGTGTGGATCACCTACGCCCGCCTGCCCGCCGACGTCTTCTACAACGTCACCGGTACCGGGATCCGCGCCGGCGCGTCGCGTGTCCTCGTGCTGCTGGGCTGGCCCATCTCGATCGCGGCCGTGGCGTTGCTGGCCGTCGCGGCCGACCGCTTCCTGGCGTCGTCGCCCTCGCCGGCCGCACGCCGGGCGGCGATCGCGGCCTCGATCGCCTCGGCGCTCCTGTGCGCGACGATCGCATGGCCCGGCGTGATCGATGAGGCCGACCTCGACGCCAAGCCGTCGAACGCGCTCGCCGCCGTCGGCGTCGGGATCGCCCTCCTCCTGACACTTGCCGCCGTGCGCCGCGCGGGCGTCGGCGCCCTCGTTCGCCACAGACCGGGCGACGGTGTCGCGACCGCGCTCATCATCGTCCTTCTGATCGCCGGGATCCCGTGGATCCTTGCGAACGCGGGGTTCTACGCCGGCGACGTGCCGGGCCTTCGGAGCATCTTCATGTCGAAGCAGATCCTGCCGGAGCCGGGCCACCCCACCCTGCACGCCGTCCACCTCGGAAACCACGAGGGCATCGACGGGATCCTCCTCGCCGCGACGGCGCTCGCGCTGCGGCGAGTGCTCCCCCAGATGCGCCCGACCCGGCTTCGCACCGCGCTCAGCGCCTACCTCGCGCTGCTCCTGCCGTACGGCGTGCTCGTGGCCCTGAACGACGGCTCGAACGAGCAGATCGTGAAGCGCGGGTGGACAGACGTCGGGACGCCCCAGGTGCTGACGCCCGGCCTCACGCTGAGCACGGGGCTCCTGATCGCGCTCACCGTCGTCGTCTACCTGACAGTCTTTCGGGTCAGGCCCGCCGCCGGTCAGTAAGGTGGAGCGCGTGCGCGCCGCCGTCTGTCACACGTTCGGCGAGCCGCTGGTCGTCGAGGACGTGCACCTGGAGGCTCCGCGGGCCGGTGAGGTGCGGGTGCGCCTCGAGGCGTGCGCGATCTGCCACAGCGACGTGTCCTATGCCGACGGCGCCTGGGGCGGCAGCGTCCCAACCGTGCTGGGACACGAGGCGTGCGGCCTGGTCGCGGAGACCGGCGCCGGCGCCTCGACCCTGCGCCCGGGCCAGCGGGTCGTGGTGAGCCTCGTGCGCCACTGTGGCGAATGCGACCGCTGCCTGGCGGAGGAGCCGGCGCTGTGCGAGGCCACGTTCGGGCTCGACGAGCGGTCGCCGATCACGCGTGCGGTCGGTGGCAACGTCCACCAGGGGCTCCGCTGCGGGGCGTTCGCAGAGGAGGTGGTCGTGCACGCTTCACAGGCGGTGCCCGTGCCGCGTCACCTTCCGGCCGCCAGCCTGAGCGTCCTCGGCTGCGCCGTCCTGACGGGCTTCGGTGCAGCCGAGCGGGCCGGGAGGGTGTGCCCTGGCCAGAGCGTGGCGGTGATCGGTGCCGGCGGTGTGGGGCTGAACGCCATCCAGGGCGCAGTCATCGCCGGGGCGGATCCTGTGATCGCCATCGACGTCAACGAGCAGAAGCTCGCCGTCGCCCGAGCGTTCGGCGCCACGGCCGGTGTCGACGCCCGGCGGGCTGACCCCATCTCCGCCGTCCGCGCGATCGCAGGCGGCGCCGACGTGGTGATCGCGACGGCCGGCTCGGCCCAGGCCGTCGAGCAGGGCCTCGCGCTCCTGCGCCGCGGCGGGACGCTCGTCGTCGTCGGCATGCCGGCGAGCGGCGCGGAGGCCCGGTTCGATCCGACCCGGCTGGCCCACGACGGGATGCGGATCGTCGGGACGAAGCTGGGCTCGGCCCGACCCGCGGACGACATCCCCCGCCTGGTCGCGCTCTACGAGGACGGCCGGCTGAAGCTCGACGAGCTCGTCACATGCACCTACCCGCTCGATCAGATCAACGACGCCGCCGACGCGATGCGGCGGGGCGAGGCCATCCGGAACGTCATCGTCTTCTGAGGCGGGTCACAACTCGAACGCGCCTCTCGGCCGTGCGCGGACAAGGTCGATTCCACCCCCGGCGCGGGCGCCCGTTGTCCGGCGGGGCGACTTGACTTTGGCTGTACCAGGGTGTTTCATCGCGCCGAGGACGGTGGGCGCGGGCGCTCACGCGGCGCGATACGAGGAAAGGGCACAAGGTGACGGGGAAGCTGTCCGGGCTTGTCTCCGACTTCGCCGAGAAGATCGACCGGTCGTTCGGCTGGGCGCGGTTGCCGACGGTGGCCGCAATCCCGATTCTGATCGGCCTTCGCGACCGGCTGCGGGAGAACAACCTCTACGACACGGGCCGCGGCCCGCTCGACGAGCCGCCGTTCGAGGATCCCGACGTCGCCCGCCACCTGGGCGCGCGGATGCTCAACGGAACGTACAACGACCTCGACGATCCGCTCATGGGCTCGCTCGGGAGCCGCTTCGGGCGGAACGTGCCGCTGGAGCACGTCTACCCGGAGGAGCCGAAGCGCCTGCTCGACCCGAACCCGCGCCTGATCAGCCGGCGGCTCCTCACGCGCGAGCGCTTCCAGCCCGCGACCACGCTCAACCTGCTGGCCGGGGCCTGGATCCAGTTCGAGGTGCACGACTGGCTGAGCCACGATCCCGAGCTGCCCGACCCGTGGGAGATCCCGCTCGCGGAGGACGACCCCTGGCCCGAGCACCCGATGAAGATCCTGCGCACCAAGCCCGACCCGAGCCCCGACCCGAGCGGGCCGCCGACGTATGTCACGGGCGACACCCACTGGTGGGACGGGTCGCAGGTGTACGGCGGCAAGCTGGACTTCGCCGACGGCCTGCGGTCGCACGAGAAGGGCCGGCTCCGCATCGACGACCTGGGCCTCCCGCCCGAGGACCTGCAGAGGTTCGTCGACCTGTCGGGCGTCGGCGGCAACTTCTGGGTGGGCCTCGCCATCCTGCACTCGCTCTTCATGCGCGAGCACAACGCGATCTGCGAGCGGCTCTCGGCGGAGTACCCAGAGATGTCCGACCAGGCGCTCTACGACAAGGCGCGGCTTGTGAACGCCGCGCTCATGGCCAAGATCCACACGGTGGACTGGACGCCCGCGATCATCGCCCACCCGACCACCGTGCTGGCGCTGCGCACGAACTGGTACGGGCTGCTCGGCCAGCATCTGCACGGCCTGGTCGGGAAGATCACCGACGACGAAGTGCTGCACGGCATCCCCGGCTCGCAGACGAACCATCATGGCGTCCCCTACTCGCTGACCGAGGAGTTCGTGGCCGTCTACCGGATGCACCCCCTGATCCCGGACGAGTTCACGTTCCGCTCCGTCGACGACGACCGTGTCCTCGCCGAGCACCACCTGCCCGACGTGGGTGTGCTGCACGTCCGTGAGCGGCTGTCCGAGGTGTCGATGGCCGACCTCTTCTACTCGTTCGGGCGCTCGCACCCCGGCGCCATCACCCTGCACAACTACCCCAAATATCTCCAGCACTTCGACCGCGCCGACGGCTCGCTGATCGACCTGGCCGCGACCGACATTCTGCGCGTGCGCGAGCGCGGCGTCCCGCGCTACAACGAGTTCCGGCGCCTGTTCCACATGAACCCGGTGACGAGCTTCGAGGAGCTGACCGACAACCCGGTCTGGGCCGAGGAGCTGCGCCGGATCTACGGCGACGTCGAGCGGGTCGACCTGATGATCGGGATGTACGCCGAGCCGAAGCCGAAGGGGTTCGGGTTCAGCGACACGGCGTTTCGAGTCTTCATCCTGATGGCCTCCCGGCGGCTCGAGAGCGACCGCTTCTTCACGCGGGACTTCCGCCCCGAGGTCTACACCCAGCCCGGCTTCGACTGGGTGAACGAGAACACGATGCGCACCGTCCTCCTGCGCCACTTCCCGGAGCTCGAGCCAGCGCTCGCGGGCGTCGAGAACCCGTTCGCCCCGTGGACGGCGGTCGGTGGCTAGCGCCCGGACGACCAGCGACTACGCCCGGATCGCGCTCGCGACGATCCGGATCGTGAACGGCGCAAGCGCGCTCGTCGCCCCCCGCCTCCTGACCCGCCGGCTGGCGGCCGACGACACGGCGGTCTACCCGTTCCGGCTGTTTGGCATCCGCACGATCGTGATCGGCGGCGACCTGCTCCTGCGCGACAAGGAGGTGCGCGACCACGCGCTTCGGCTCGCGCTCCTCATCCACGCCTCCGATGTGGCCTCGGCCGTCGTCGCAGGCGCCCGCCGCCAGGTGCCGCTCCGCTCGGCTGCGACCGCGGCTGCGATCTCGTCCGTCAACACGGCGCTCGCGCTCGTCGCGCGGACGCCGCAGACCTGACGGAGCGGGCGGTGCCGCGGGAAGCCGACTTCGACTACGCCGTGGTCGGATCCGGTGCAGGCGGCGGGCCGATCGCGGTCAATCTGGCGCGGGCGGGCATGCGGGTGCTGCTGCTCGAGGCCGGCGGCACCGATGAGGACCTGCTCTACCGCGTTCCCTGCTTCCACGGCCAGGCAACGGAGGACGAGGCGATCCGATGGGACTACTACGTCCGCCACTACGCCGACGACGACCGGTCGGGCCTCGACACGAAGTTCGACGTCAGGCACGACGGGGTGTGGTATCCGCGGGCCGGGACGCTGGGCGGATGCACCGCGCACAACGCGATGATCACCGTGTACGGCACGAGCACGGACTGGGACGCGATCGCCCGTGAGACCGGCGACGCCTCCTGGAACGGGCCGGCGATGCGCGGGTACTTCCAGCGGCTCGAGCGGTGCACGTACTACCCGTGGTACCGGCGACTGCTCGGAAACCGCCGCCGCCACGGGCTCGGCGGCTGGCTCTCGACCAGCCTTCCCGATGCGAGGCTCGGCCTGCACGACGGGACGATCCGACAGACGATCCTGGGGGCCGCGGAGGTCGAGCTGGCCCACCTGCTCCACACGTCGGGGCTCGGCTGGACGCAGCGTCTGCATCGCTACCTGCGGACATGGCTCGACCCCAATGACGTGCGCGTCGACGACCACGGCCTGGAGGGGCTCTGGCTCACGCCGCTCGCGACCGCCCACGGCCGCCGAAACGGCACGCGCGAGCACATCCTGGAGGCGGCGGCCGAGCACCCCGACCACCTGGTCGTGAAGACCCATGCGCTCGTGACGAACGTCGTCTTCGACGACACGACCACGGCCGTCGGGGTCGACTATCTCGATCAGCCCCACGCCTACGCGGCCGATCCGCGGTCGAACGGCGCGGCGACGCCGGCGCCCGTGCGGGTGCTCGTCCGCCGCGAGGTGATCCTGGCCGGCGGTGCCTTCTCCTCGCCGCAGCTCTTGAAGCTGTCCGGGATCGGGCCGCGCGCGGAGCTCGAGCGGCACGGCATCGACGTGCGCTCCGACCGGCCGGGCGTCGGCGAGAACCTCCAGGACCGCTACGAGGTCGGGGTCGTCAGCGAGTTCGAGGAGCCGTTCGAGATCCTCGACCGGGCCTGCGCCTTCCACCCGCCTGCACCCGGCGATGCCCCGGACCCGTGCCTGGCCCGGTGGGAGCACGGCGAGGGCGTGTACACGAGCAACGGCGCGGTGCTCTCGATCGTGGCCCGGTCCCGGCCCGAGCTCGCCGAGCCGGATCTCTTCGTCTTCGGGTTCCCGGCCGCATTTCGCGGCTACTACCGGGGCTACTCGAGCGATCTCCAGCGCCACCGCGACGTCTTCACCTGGGCGGTGCTGAAGGCGCATACCGAGAACAGGGCCGGCTCGGTGCGGCTGCGCTCGGCCGACCCGACGGAGCGCCCCGCCGTCAACTTCCGCTACTTCGAGGAGGGAAGCGGCGACGCCGGGCGTGATCTCGACGCCGTGGTCGCGGGCGTGCGCCTCGCTCGCGCGATCGTCTCCGGCACCGGCCGCGCCGCACACGAGCTCACCCCCGGCGCGGAGCTCACGTCCGATGACGAGCTGCGCGACTTCGTGCGCCGGGAGGCGTGGGGGCACCACGCATCGTGCACGTGCCGGATCGGCGCGTCCGACGACCCGGCCGCGGTCGTCGACAGCGCGTTTCGCGTCATCGGGACGCAGAACCTGCGCGTCGTCGATGCGTCGGTGTTCCCGCGGATCCCGGGTTACTTCATCGTGACACCCACCTACATGATCAGTGAGAAGGCGAGCGACGCCGTCCTGGCAGACGCCGGCGTCGCCGTCTCACCGCCGAGCTGAGGAGGCACCGTGGCCGACCACAACGACCCCAATGCCGTCAACTCGATCTTCTCGGACATCGACGTCAGCGCTGCGGATGTCTACGACCTGTTCGGGTACCCGAGCGACGACCGAAGCGACGGCGAGCGCGTGGTCATCGCGCTCACGTTCGCATCGGTGCCGACGGCCGGCGTCTTCGACACCGACATGCTGTACCGGCTGCAGGTGACGACCGCGGGGCGGGTCGCGTGGCCGGAGCACGACCGGGGCCTCGATGACCTGCTCCACTACGTGGACGCGGTCAAGGACAAGTACCTCGGCGAGCTGCGCCCGTCCGAGGTGCGGGTGACGGCGGACGCCGAGCGGCGCGCGAAGGTCGACTTCCTGAACTTCCCGGGAGGGAGCTTCTCGGTCACGGTCGACCTCGACACGGCGGTCACGGAGAAGGCGCCGGACGGGAGCGCGATCCGGCTCTTCCTGGGCGGGCGCGACGACGCGTTCTTCAACGACTTGCCGGGGTTCTTCCGGTCGATCAACTACGCGCCCCAGTTCTACCACGTGCCCCACACCCGGCACGACGTGCGCGAGCTTCCGATCCCGAAGACGCTCCTCGAGCTCGATGGCAACCACCTCTTCAACTTCGACCCCCAGAACCCGCAGCTCGGCCACGGCGTGAAGATCGACCTGCCGCCGGGGCCGCTCACGTGGGAGGGCGACCGCTTCGCGAAGGACGCCGACGGCAACTTCCGGTTCGTCTACAGCGGCGCCGACGCCCAGGCGGGCAAGAACGTGAACGCGATCATCCTCGAGCTGCCGCTGCGGTACCTGACCCACTCCCCCGAGCGCGACCGCATCGTGAACGTGTGGGGCGAGAGCTGGGTGCTGAAGGCCGCCAACAAGGTCGAGACCATCCCCGACCACCCGCTCTGGATCGAGCACCCGTGGGCGCTGATCGACGCCGTCCGGCTCGACGACCAGCTGAAGCGCTACAAGCTCGTCGACACGGTCGGCCAGCCGTTCGCCGACGCCGGCCTCTCCGAGCGCGAGGACAACCGCCAGCTCGGCGCCAACAACTTCTGGCTGGCGCCTCACTTCGTGAAGCGGCTCGCGCATCTCGGCTGGGGGTTCGGGCCGTCGATCAGCGCCCTGGGCCTCGCAACCTCGTTCGACCACGACGACTCCCCGGTCTCGGTGCACCGCACCTACCACCTCGCCGCCACCGCCTTCCCCCGTGCGCGGCGGGTCATCTTCCAGGAGCTCAACATGCCGGACGACTCCTGGAATCCGAGCGGCGCCGACATCCCCCTCCGGCGCTCGTTCGAGATCTTCGTCCCGAACGTGTGCGCGATCGACATGGACACGACCGGCACGTGGCCGTTCGGGCGGCGGCTCGAGGATCAGGTGGCGACCCGGTTCCTGTCGCTCTTCCTCGACATGGAGGCGAAGCTCGCCGACGGCCGGCCCTACCACCTCGACATGCTGAACGACCAGGGCCTCTGGGACGCGGCGCCGATCGTGCCCAAGACGCCGCCGAACCCGCTCGCGAACGATCGCGAGTTCCTGGCCGAATTCCCGTACCTCGCCGAGCCGCATGCCGGGTACTAGCGCCACCGCCGCCGCGACGGATCACGCCCGCGACCTGGACCGGCTCGCGGCCGAGATCGCCGACCTGGCCCGGCCGCCGGGGCCCACCAACGCCGAGAAGGCGACCAGGCTCGCGTCGTGCCGCGTGAACCGGGCGTCGCTCACGGGCGACATCTCCGAGATGCGGCGTGCCGCGGAGTCGGTGGACGACGCGCTCCGCCGGTTCGGCCCCTGGGCCGACCTGTGCTATCTGCGCGCGGGCATCCACCTGAAGCAGCACCGGCTCGCCGAGGCGGTCGCGAGCCTCGCCAGGGCGGACGGCCTGGCCGACTCCCCCGACGGCCGGGCGATCCGCGCAGACGCCGACCTTCAGCTCGGTCGCTACCCGGAGGCGCGCCGGGCGTACGAGCGGCTCGTCGCCGAGACGGGATCGTGGGACGCCCTCGCGCGGCTCGCGCACTTCGAGCAGATGCTCGGCGACCCCGAGCGGGCCGACGCCCTCTACGCCGAGGCGGTCGACGCGATCACCGCCAAGGAGCTTCGCTCCTATGCGTGGGTCGAGACGCACTGGGGTCTCCTGCACCAGCGCCACGGCCGGCTCGACGAGACGGAGCAGCACTACGAGCGCGCGGGGGCGGCGTACTCGGGCTACTGGCTCGTCGAGAGGCACCTCGCCGAGCTCCGGGCCGCCCAGGGCCGCATCGACGAGGCGATCGCGCTCTGCGAGGGCGTCGCCGCGCGGACCGCGCGGCCCGAGCTGGCGCACGCCGCCGGCGACCTCCGCCTGCGCGCCGGCGATCCCGTCGCGGCGCGGGCCTGGCACGAACGGGCCCGGGCCGGATACCTCGAGTCGGTACGGCTCGGCGAGGTGCAGTACCACCACCATCTTGTGGAGTACTGCGCCGACGTCGAGGGCGACGGCGCCGCCGCGGTGCTCTGGGCCGAGCGAGATCACGCCCTGCGGCCGCACTACGCCACCGAGGCGGCGCTGGCATGGGCGCTCCACCGCGCCGGCCGCGGCGACGAGGCGCTGGACATGGCGCGCCGTGCCCTCGCCTCGGGCGTCCGCGACCCGCACGTTCTCGGAAAGATCAACGCGATCCATGCCTCACTCCACGTCCATCGCTGAGATCGGTGAGGAGAGTCCTGTGGAAGGGAACGAAACCGCAACACTCGAGACGAGACTGGCCGTCGTCTGCTACGGCGGCGTGTCGCTCGCGATCTACATGAGCGGCATCACGCGCGAGATCCAGGAGCTCGTGACCGGCTCGGCCGTGCGCCTCACGGGCACCGGGCCGACCGGGACGGCCGGGGTGTACGCAGACCTGCTCGACGCGCTCGAGAAGGCCGCCGCCGACCGAGGCGACCCGCACCGGATCCAGGTCGGCGTGGACGTCGTCGCCGGCACGTCGGCCGGCGGGATCAACGGCATCTGCCTCACGCGCGCGCTCGACGGCGACTACTCGCAGGAGGCGATCCGGGACTTCTGGATCACGGAGGGCGACTTCGGGAAGCTGCTCGACCCCGACGTGCGGAAGCTCCTCGAGGCCGTCCGGGCTCAGTCCGGCGGGCTGCACGGGATCGCGGCTCCGCTCGACAAGCTGCTCGGGCCACCGCCGCCCCAGTCATCGTGGGCCCGAAGTCGCGTCGTCACGTGGATCCGGCGCATCGGCGCGGTCGCGCGCCTGCGCAAGCCGGTCACCGCATTCGTCAAGCACCCACCGCGGAGCGCGCTCTACGGCGACCGCATGTGCCAGCTCACATGGGGCGCCCTGAACAACATGAAGCGCCACGAGCGGGCCGCCCCCGCGCAGCTCCTCTTCGGCGACAGTGGGATCGACCTCGCGGTGACCGCGACCGAGTTCGCCGGGCACGAGGACGCGGTCCCGCTGTCGCGGCAGCTCGTGTTCGACGAAGCCCATCGGCACGTGTTCCGGATCCACGGCACGGGCGGAAGCCGGCTCGATCCGGACGTCGGGATGCTCGCATTCGCCGCGCGCGCCACTGCATCGTTCCCGGGTGCGTTCGCGCCCGTCAGCCTGAACCACTTCCGAGGTCAGCTGAGCGCCGCGGGCCAGGGCGCCGGCTGGGACTCGCTGGAGAGGCGCTATCTCGAGCGCTACCCCGACGACAACGAGGCCGGCGACCGGCGGTTCGTCGACGGCGGCGTCCTCGACAACATGCCGTTCGACGCGGCCATCGGCCTGATCCGCAGGCGAACTGCGGCGTCCGAGGTGCGGCGCGCGGTGGTGTATGTCGAGCCGTCGCCGACGGTGATGGCCAACGCCGATGCGCTCGCGCTCCGGGACCTCGATGTCCCGGAGTCGAACGTGCTCGCGGAGACGTTCAGGAGCGTCTCGACCATCCCGCTGTCGCAGACCATGGGCGACCAGATCGCCGCGCTCCGGCGACGGAACGCGCGGGTGCTCGCGCTGCGGTCGGTGATCGAGCAGCGCTTCGATGCCGTGGCCGCGCGGGTGGACGAGGTCGCCGCCGCCGCGGCGGCCGGAGGGGCGAACCCGCTGATCGACCCGGCCGCCGCCGCCTCGCCCGCCTGGTGGGACGCCGTCAGCGCGGCGGCCCATGCAAGCGACGACCTGACGCCGACGTACGGCCGCGTGAAGATCGGCCACGTCGTCGACCACTTCGCCGAGGCGGTTGCAGACGCCTGTGGATATGCCGACGGGCTGTTGCGCGAGCTCGTCGCCGAGGTGATCGGGCGATACGCCGTCGCCGAAGGGATCCTGCCGGACGTCGACCAGACGCAGCCACAGCCCGATGGCCTCTCGGACCGGCAGATCGGGTTCCTGCGCGCGTTCGACGTCGACTACGAGCAGCGCCGGATCGCGTTCACGCGCGATGGGGCCGCGTGGCTGTACCGGCCGGGCGGGGACACGAAGGAGCAGGCCGTCGATCGCGCGGGAGTCGACTCGGTCAAGAGCGTCCTCGCCGGCCGCGCCGCCGCGCTCCGAGGCGTGTGGGACGCGCTGATGGCCGACGACGAGCTTCGCGCGCAGGCGACCACCGTCTTCGGGCGTGACGCGCTCCGAGCCCTGATCCCGCCCCCGGAGCTCGACCCGTCGTGGGATCTCGATGAGCGGCTCGAGGAGTTCATCAAGCACCACCTGCAGGCATTGCGGGCGCTCGAGAAGCAGGCGACGGCACAGGTCCGCGGCGTCATGGACGGCTTCGGACAGGAGACGTTCGCGGCGCTCCTGGAGGCGCTTTCCGACTGGAGCGGCGAGCGTGGAAAAGCGCTGCGGCTCGACCTCCTGCGCCGGTACGTCGGGTTTCCGATCTGGGACGCGATCACCTATCCGATCGCGGTCGAGCACGAGGTCGGAGAGCGCGACGGCGAGATCGGCATCTACCGCGTCAGCCCGCGCGAGACGTCGCTGGTCTCGCCCCCCGACCCGAAGGTGCCCAAGCTCGCAGGAATGAGCGTCCATCACTTCGGCGCCTTCTTCGACCGGTCGAGCCGCGAGAAGGACTACCTGTGGGGGCGCATCGACGGCTGCTGCCAGCTGATCACGCTCATGCTGGACGTTCTCCGCGATCGTGGATCCACCGACGCGATCCAGCCCAGCGCTCTCATGCGCCGGGCGTGCGTCGCGGTGCTCACAGAGGAGTGGCCCCACGTCCCCGGTGCGCACGACCTGGCCGAGCACCTGTGGCGCCAGGTGTCGGACGACCCCCCACCGGCATGAGCCGCCCACACCCGCCCACACCCGCCAGGAGCTCGCAGAACGAGAGGAACGGAGGTCGCAGGATGCGCCGAATCGGTGTGATCGCGCTGCTCGTGGCGGCGATCGCCGCGGGCGCCACGGCGCCGGCCGCGAACGCCGGGCAGACCTGTACGGCGGCGGTCGACCCGACGTGGGTCGTGAACGATCCCGTGGTCGGCTGGATGGTGGGGACGAACTCGGTGGAGGCGGTCTGCGACCCGTCCTGGCGGGTCGCCCTCTCGCCGCAGTACCAGACCGACGACGGTCTGTGGCACGGCGGCCGGGCGGTGTTCAACCACATCTACTACCCGGCCATCAACAGGTACTTCGACGCCGGAAGCGACCACACGGTCGACCTGGCGTGCTGCATTCTCTACTGGGACGACGGGGACGGGACCGAGGCGTTCGCGCCGCTGTGCCGGTACCCGTGGCGAGTCCACGCCGGATTCTGGACAGAGACGCCGCTCGGAGCCGTGAGGTTCGCCGACGCCTATTCCGACCCGGCGCCGGCCACCTGCACTCCCGGATCGCCGTGACGCAGAGGCCCCTACGACGAATCGGAGAAGCCCTCCGGCTTCGGGCGGTGACGCACAATCGCCGCCTCATGCCGGCCCGAGGACGCTGCCGACGAACGCCAGCGCCGGCAGG
Source organism: uncultured Actinomycetes bacterium (assembly GCA_963709425.1). Lineage (GTDB taxonomy): Bacteria > Actinomycetota > Thermoleophilia > Gaiellales > JAICJC01 > JAICJC01. The sequence goes on from CAVPWG010000005.1 coordinate 301,590, forward strand.
GTGACGCTGTTCCAGTAGACCCGGGTGTGCGCACCCGGTGCGTAGCTGACGACCCGCGCCGGCTCAGGCAGTGCGGCCACCAGCCGGCGTACGTCTGGGAAGAGCGGGTCGTCCCGCCCGCACCACTCCCCGAGCGGCGTTCCGGCCAGGCGCCCGATCGAGGAGAACACGTCGTCGCCTGGCGCGACCGCGGGGCTGAACGCGGCGGCGCCGCGCAGGAAGCCGGGCCGGACCTCGGCGATATGCAGCACGCCGAATCCACCCATCGACCATCCCCACCCCGCAAGCCGGCCCGAGTCAAAGCCGCGCTCCTCGGCCCAGCGCGGCAGCTCCTCGAGCACCATCCACTCCGGGTCGTCGTTGCTGTTCGGATCGCGCTCCCAGTAGAGAAGCCCGCCGTCAGCTCCCATCAGGACGAAGGGCGGCGCGCCCCGGCGCACGGCCGCCGTCAGGAACCGCGGCAGCCCGAACGGCTGGAAGTCGGACGGCCGGGCGGTGGCGCCGTGCAGGACGAGGCAGACCGGCAGCCCCGCACCGGCGCCGTAGCCGTGCGGCACCGCGGTGAAGGGCGGCGGCAGGCCCGGCCGCAGCGGCGCTAAGCAGCCCCGCACCGGCGATACCACCGGCGCCGGCCAGAAGCCGCCGCCTGGTGAAGGCCGTCATCAGTCGCGACGGCCGACGAGCGCCGGGCGGACGCCGAGGCCGATCATGACGACGCCGCCCATCCCGCCGAGCACCTCGAGCCGCCGCGGCGACCTGCACGCCCGGCCTGCCAGCGCGACGCCTTGGCTGATGACGAAGAGCAGGCTCGGGCCGGGGACGACGATCAACGCGAACGCCGCCACCGCGAACGCGAGCAGTGAGCCGGTCGGGACCACGGCCGGGGAGGATACCGGGGTCGTGTAGCCTGACCGCATGGAACCGCACCCCGCGTACGGCGTCCTGCACCTCGACGCAGTCGACGCGATCCCCGTCGCCGGAGTGCGCTGGAAGCCCATTCGGCGAACGCTCGGGATCGAGGCGTTCGGCATCAACGCCTACACGGCGGATTTCGGCGAGCACGTCGTCGAGGAGCACGACGAGACCGGCGGCGGGGCCGGCGGTCACGAGGAGGTCTACGCCGTCATGGTCGGTCGGGCCAAGTTCACGGTCGCGGGCGACGAGATCGACGCCGGCCCCGGCACGCTCGTCTTCGTCCGCGACCCGAACGCACGACGCTCGGCCGTGGCCGCGGCCGACGGCACGACCGTGCTGGCGCTGGGCGGCACGCCGGGCGAGGCGTTCCGCCCGTCGCCCTGGGAGTGGTCGTTCGCCGCCGAGCCGCTCGTCCGCGCCGGCGACCACGAGGCCGCGATCGCGATCATGCGGGAGGCGGTCGAGCTCCACCCCGACAGCGCATCGACGCTTTACAACCTGGCCTGTTTCGAGGCGCTCGCCGGCCAGGCCGACGAGGCGATCGCGCACCTGACCCGGGCCCGTGAGCTCGATCCCAAGACCGCGGCGTGGGCCGACGGCGACACCGATCTGGATTCGCTGCGGGAGCGGCCGGACTTCCCCTTGGGGTGAGGCTCACGGGGCGCGGGCGAGCCAGCGGCGCTCGGCGTTCCAGCGGTGCATGGTGCGGATGCTCGGCGGCGTCGCAGGCCCGTCCGCATGGCGTCGGCGAAGTGCGGCGATGACCGCGCCGACCGGGCGGCCCGCCGCAAACGCCGTCTCGGCGTCACGGCGCAGCGACGGCCAGGCGTATGAGCCGGGCCGCGGTCGCGACTCGGCGCCCGAGCAGGCTGCGAGGTGCCTGTGAAGGGCTCGGCTGCGGGCGATCGTCAGACACCCGTGCGCCCGCCACAGGCGCTCCAGCGTCAGCACGAGGTCCCTCCCGCCGCGCCGCGTCTGGAACTCCCGCGACGCATGTCCCCGACAGAGATGGACGTGCACGCCGTACCCGAGCTCCACAGCGCTCGTCCGCCCGCGCGTGCGCTCGACGCAGATCGCGCACACCGCCTGCTTGGTCGGCACCTTGCGGGCTTTGTAGAGCGTCGGCAGTTGGGAGAGCATCATGGGCGAGCATGACGGGGAGGGTGTCGCGGGTGGGTGACGGGTGTATCGACTTCGAGGAGAAAGTCAATTGACACTCCTCAGCCGGCCATGTGGCACACCCCGGCGCCACCATCCGGCGGCCGCCGCCGCGCGCCCGCCGCCTCACACAGGATCGATCAGGAACAGCGTCGTCGCGCCGGCGGCGACGTTGTGCCCCTGGTGCGCCGGGCCGCCGCCCACGAGCCACAGGGCCTCTCCCGCCGCGATCCGAAGCGGCGGGCTGCCGTCCTCGAAGCGGTACTCGATCTCGCCCTCGAGCACGAGCCCGTAGTGGCCGTCGAGGCACCAGTCCTCCCGCGCCGCTCCCGGCCCGTACTCGACGATCGCGAAGCGGCGGCCGTCCACCCCGTCGACCGCGCGCGCCCGGATCCCGGGCGCGTCGTCGACCCAGCCGGCGCCGGTGAGAGGCACGAGGCGGCCGCCGGCGCTCATCGGCCGCTCCCCGCAGCGGCCGCCTCGCGCTCCTTCTCGACGAGCACGCGGCGGAGGATCTTCCCCGAAGGGCTGCGGGGGATCTCCTCGACGGCTTCGATCCGGCGGATGCGTTTGTGCCGGGCGACCCGGTCGGCGACGTACGCTCGCAGCTCGTCGAGGTCGGCCTCCTCACGCAGGACGACGAACGCCTTCGGCACCTCGCCGCCGCGGCGGTCTGGCGACGGCACGACGGCCGCGTCGGCCACGGCGGGGTGCGCCTGGAGCACGGCCTCGAGCTCGGCGGGCGCCACCTGGAGCCCGCGCACCTTGATCAGCTCCTTCAGGCGGTCGACGATGAACAGCCACCCCTCGGCGTCCACGTGGCCGATGTCGCCCGTATGGAACCAGCCGTCCCGGTCGATGGCCGTTGCGGTCGCAGCCTGGTCGCGCAGGTAGCCCAGCATCACCTGCGGCCCCCGGATCACGATCTCGCCGTCCTCGCCGGGCGGAAGCTCCTCGCCGGAGTCGCTGTCGAGCGCCCGGCACTCGGTCCCCGGGAGCGGCGGCCCGACCGACCCGGGCTTGGCATCCATGTCGGGCCCCTCCGGAGGGAGGTGCGTGACCGGGCTCGTCTCGGTCAACCCGTAGCCCTGGACGACCCGGCAGCCGATCCGGTCAGCCACGGCCCGGGCGATCCGCTCGTCGAGCGGCGCCGCACCGGACACGACCAGGTCGAGCGAGCTCAGGTCGTGGCGGTCGATCAGCGGGTGCTTCGCGAGCGCCAGCAGGATCGGCGGCACCAGGAAGGCGCGGGTCACGCGGTGGCGCTCGATCGTCTCGAGAAACGCCGCCAGGTCGAACCGCGCCATCGTGACAACGGTCGCGCCGCGGGCGAGCGCGAAGTTCATGTTCACGGTGAGGCCGTAGATGTGGAAGTAGGGCAACACGGCGAGGAGGACGTCGTCCTCGTCGCAGCGGAACGCGCCCTCCACCTGGACGATGTTCGCCGCCAGGTTTCGGTGGGTGAGCATCACGCCCTTCGGAAATCCGGTCGTGCCGCTGGAGTACGGGAGCGCGGCCAGGTCGCCGGGGCTCGTCGGCTCCGGCGCGAACTCCGGGCCGTGAAGCTCATCCGTCCCGATCAGGAGGACGCGGGCGTCGCCGGCGGCCTCGGCGACGGCCGGGGCGAGCTCCGCCGACGTGACGACGAACCGCGCGCGGGCGTCGCCAAGCTGCCTTCGCATCTCGGCCGGAGTGAGCGCCGGGCTCACCGGCGTGACGACGCCGCCTCGCTCGAGCGTCGCGTGGAACACCACGGCGAACTCAGGGAGGTTCGGCAGGACGACACCCACGACGTCGCCGGGAGCGTGGCCCGCCCGCACCAGGCCACCCGCGGCCGCGGCGATCTCGGCCGGGAGGTCGCCGTAGGCGATCGCCCGGCCGGACGCGGAGTCGACCAGCGCCGCTCTCGCCCCGAGCCTGCGAGCGTGGCGGAGCACAAACGGGGTGAGCGGAGTGTCCGGCAGGTCGATCATCCGGGCGTCCGACAGTACACTTCTGCGGCGATGGGAACCAGTCACGTCAGCCTGGACGAGGCCGCGATCCTCACGGTCGGCGAGGTCATGATCTCGCGGCCGAAGACGCTGGCGACCACGGCGACGGTCGCCGACGCTCGCCGGCTCTTCGAGAACCCGAGCGTCCGAACGGCGCTCGTCGTGGAGCACGGGCGTTACGCAGGCGAGCTCACTCGCGAGGATGTCGACGGCGTCGACGACGGCGCGGTGCTTGCCGAGCTGGCCTCGACCGCCACCGGGACGGCGGCGCACGACGACACCGTCGCGTCTGCGCTCGAGCAGATGGACGCCGCGGGCACCGATCGGCTCGCCGTGGTCGACGCGGATGGAACGCTCCGCGGGCTCGTCTGCCTGAGCCGGTCGCACGGCCAGCTCTGCACCGACCCGCGATGAGGCTCATCGCGCTCCGTGACGCCGTCAAGTCGTACGGCAGCCGAACCGTGCTCCGCGGGCTGGACCTCGAGGTCGGCGAGCGCGCCCGGATCGGCGTGATCGGCCAGAACGGCTCGGGCAAGAGCACGCTGCTTCGCATCCTGGCGGGCCTCGACGAGCCCGACTCGGCGCCGGCGGTGCGACGGCGCGGCATGGTCGCCTCCTACCTCCCCCAGCTGGTCGGCCCGGACCCGCGCACGCCGATCGAGATCTGCCACGCCGCCCGGCCCGACATCGCCCGGGTCGAGCACGAGCTCGAGGAGTGCGCGATCCGCATCGGGAGCCCCGAGGCCGCGGCCGACATGGCCGTGATGCAGCGGGCGATCAACCGGCAGGAGCGGCTGATCCTGGAATACGACCAGCTCGGCGGCCACGCCTTCGACGGAACGGTGCGCGGGCACCTCCAGACGCTCGGCCTGATCGACGCCGAGGTCGAGCGTCCGCACGCCGAGCTGTCGGGCGGCAAGCGCAAGCTCGTTGCGCTCGCCGCATGCCTCGCGCAGGAGCCGGACCTGCTGCTCCTCGACGAGCCCGAGACGCACCTCGACGCCGTCCGTCGGAGCGGGCTCGAACAGCTGGTCGGCGAGTTCCCCGGCGCGGTCGTCATGGTGTCGCACGACCGCTACCTGCTCGACGAGTCGGTCACCGCGATCGCCGAGCTCGACCGGGGCGCCATCCGGATGTGGCCCGGCAACTACTCCGCCTACCAGGCGGCCCGCGAGCTCGAGCTCCAGCAGCAGGCTGCCGCGTTCGCCGCGCAGCAGAAGGAAATCGCGCGCCTCGAGGAGGCGATCCGGCGCTACAAGCAGTGGGCGAGCATGGTCGACGACCGCCGCCACACGATCCGGGCTCGAAACACCCAGCGCCGGATCGAGCGGATGGACAAGGTCGACCGGCCCGTGCTCGAGCGGCGCCGGATAGGGCTGGCGCTGCGGAGCGGAGAGCGCGGCGGCAAGCGCGTCGCCGAGCTGCGTGACGTGACCGTCGCGTTCGACGACGACCCCGTCCTCCTCGACGTCGACCTCACGATCTTCCGCGGCGAGCGGATCGGCGTCATCGGCCGCAACGGCAGCGGCAAGAGCGTTCTCGTGAAGAGCGCTGAGCGGCATGCTGCCCACTGCGGACGGCGAGGTCTGGCGCGGCCCGTCGATCCGCATCGGATACCTGGCGCAGGAGCACTCGCCCGCCCCTCCGGGGCGTACCCCGGTCGACATCCTGCGTGCGCAGAAACCGTGCACCGAGGAGGATGCCGTCCAGGCGCTGCTTCGGTTCCTCTTCTCCTACGAGCAGTGCCGCCTGCCGGTCGCGTCGTTCTCGGGCGGCGAGCGCACCCGCCTCGAGCTGCTCCTGCTCATGCGCGGCGGCGCGAACTTCCTCGTCCTGGACGAGCCGACGAACCACCTCGACATCGACTCGGTCGAGACGCTCGAGGCCGCGATCGAGAGCTACGACGGGACGGTGGTCGCCGTCTCGCACGATCGCTACTTCCTCGACCGGATCGCCGATCGGATCGTCGAGGTGGCCGGCGGCGAGGCGCACGCCTACGAGGGCGGCTACTCCACCTGGTACGCCCGCCACCGCGCCCCGGTCGCGTGACCGCGCGCACTATCCGGGTCTGACCGGTTATTGCACGCAGACTGCGGTTGGGGCCAGTCGGGCGGCGAGGTCGGGCTGTGTGAGGGCGATCACGCAGCCGCCGAACCCGCCGCCGGTGAGGCGGGCGCCGCATGCGCCGAGGCCGAGCAGCCGCTCGACCAGGGCGTCGAGCTCCGGGGTCGAGACGGCGAAGTCGTCGCGCAGGCTGCGGTGGCCGTCGGTGAGGATCGCCCCGGCGTGCTCGAGATCGCCGACACGGAGGGCGCGCACCATGCGCTGCACGCGCTCATTCTCGGTGACGACATGCCTCGCGACCGGGTCATCGGCAACCTGATCTGGAGTCGCGTCCCGAAGCGACGAAACGCCGATCCGAGCCGCCGCGGCGTCGCACGCGGCACGCCGCTCGGCGTAGCGGCCGTCGGAGAGCGACCGGCGAACGCCCGAGTCGACGACGACGACGGCTGCGCCGTCGGGAAGGGCCACTCGCTCGACCGTGGCCTCTCGGCAATCGATGAAGAGCGGCTCGCGCGGCCGTCCGAGCGCTGCCACCATCTGATCCATGAATCCGCACGGCACACCGGTCGCCTGCTCCTCGGCCCGCCGGCAGGCCTCGGCGAGCACCGGCGGTTCGAGCTCGAGGCCGGCGACGTCGCACAGCGCAAGGCCGAGTGCGATCGAGAGCGCGCCGCTCGACGCCAGGCCGGCGCCCATGGGGACGCTCGTGGCAACCGCCGCGTCCAGCCCGACGGCCGAGCGCCCCTCCTCCGCCAGGGCGTTCAGAAGGGCGTCCGTCCAGGGCTCGATGTCGTCCGGCGCATCGAGCGAGGCGACGTTCACCGCGCCGTCGCCTCGGGGGCGGTAACCGACCAGGCAGTCGAGCTCGAGCGCCATCGGCAGCACCCAGCCGCCGTTGTAATCGGTGTGCTCGCCGATCAGGTTGACGCGCCCGGGCGCGCGCACGAACGCCACGTCGTCGCCCGGTCCCAGTGCGGCGGCGATGGCGTCGGCCCGGCGGTCCACCGCGCGAGCCTACTGATTGCTCTAGCGCTTGGCGAGGCGAGCGCCGGCCGTGTCCGTCAGGATCGTCGTGCGCTCCGGCGGGAGGAGGCTCGCGGGGTAGTGTGGATCGGGCCCACGGAGCACCGCTCCGATCGCGCCCGCCTTGGACTCACCGGGCGCCAGGATCAGGACCGACACCGCGCGCTCGAAGACCGGCAGGGTGAGCGTGATCCGGCGCGGAGGCGGCTTCGACGCCACCACGGCGACGGCCGCACGATCGCGCACGTCGAGAGCGGGCCCCCCGGGAAAGAGCGACGCGGTGTGGCCGTCGGGGCCGAGCCCGAGAAGCGCGAGATCGAGCGCGACACCGTCGAGCTCGGCCGCATACGCGGCAGCGGCGGCCTCGGGGTCGTCCTCCCCGCGGATGCGATGGACGTTGTGCGCGGGGATGTCGATCCGCGAGATCAGCGTCTCGTGAACCGCTCGGTAGTTCGATTCGGGATCGTCGGGCCGGACGCAGCGCTCGTCCCCGAACCACAGGTGCACCTGCGACCAGTCGATCGCCGGCTCGGCGGCGAGCAGCTCGTATGTGCGCTGCGGCGTGCCGCCGCCCGCGAGCGAGATCGAGCCGCCGGTGCGCGCGGCGGCGGCCAGCGCCGTCGCCGCTCGGACCGCGGCCTCCTCGGGGTCTGCGGCGACGATCAGCTGCACGTGCCCACCGCCGGCTAGACGGATCGCGGGGCGCGCCGGCTACGCGGCCGCGCCCGCAGGCGGGCGCGTCGCATGAGGACCGCGTGGCTTCCGCGCTTCGTCCCGCGCCGCTCGGGGCGAAGGCGCGTCCAGTCTCCATCGGCGTCGAGCACCCAGGCCTGGGTGCGATCGCCGAGCAGCGTGTCGAAGATCGTCGAGATCTCATGCTGGAGACGGGCGTCCTCGACCGGGCTCAGCACCTCGATGCGGTGGTCGAGGTTGCGCGGCATGATGTCGGCGCTTCCGAGCAGGTAGGTCGCCTTGTCGCCGGCCTCGAACGCGAAGAGGCGGCTGTGCTCGAGGAAGCGGCCGGCGATCGAGCGCACGTGGATCCGCTCCGAGAGCCCGGGGACGCCGGGCCTGAGCGAGCAGATCGAGCGGGCCACGATGTCGATTCGTGCCCCGGCCTGCGACGCGCGGTAGAGCTCCTCGATGATCGCCGGGTCGGTGAGCGAGTTGACCTTCATCCGCACACTCGCCGTCTGGCCGGAGCCGGCCGCGTCGGCCACGGCGCGGATGTGGTCGATCAGCCGCGTTCGCAGGTTGAAGGGCGCCACGAGCAGCTTCCGGAACTGCTGCGGCCGGCCGAAGCCCGTCATGTGGTTGAAGAGGTCGGCGACGTCGGAGGTGATCGCCTCGTCGTCGGTGAAGAGGCCGAGATCCTCGTACAGGCGCGCGGTCACCCCGTTGTAGTTCCCGGTGCCGATGTGGGCGTAGCGGCGCAGGACGCCGCCCTCGCGCCGGATCACGAGCGTCGTCTTGGCGTGGATCTTGAGGTCACGGAACCCGTGGACGACATGCACGCCGGCCTGCTCCATCGCCCTCGACCACTCGATGTTCCGGCGCTCGTCGAACCGGGCCTTCAGCTCGACCAGGCAAACGGCCTGCTTGGCGCGCTCGGCCGCCTCGATGAGCGCCGGCAGCAGCGCCGTGTCGTCGGACGTGCGGTAGACCGTCGTCTTGACCCCCACGACGCCGTCGTCCTTGGCCGCTGCGCGGACGAAGGCCTCGACCGACGTCACGAACGACTCGTAGGGCAGGTGCACGAGCAGGTCGTCGGCCCGGATCCGCGCGAAGAGGTCGCCCGCGGCCTCGGGATCCGCCAGCCGCGCGCGGGTCACCGGAATCCACGGTTCGTGCTTGAGCTCCGGCCGGTCGAGATCGCCGATCTCGGCCAGGTCGGCCAGATCCATCAGCCCCGGCGTGTCATACACCTGCGCGTCGGTCACACCCAGGCCGCTGCAGAGCCGCTCGCGCATCGCGACCGACATGCCGTCGGACACCTCGAGCCGCACGGCGTCCCCGAACCGGCGCCGCCGCAACTCCGACTCGACGGCCTCGAGCAGGTCGTCGGCCTCGTCGGAGACCTCGAAGTCGGCATCGCGGGTGACGCGGAAGAGGCTCTGCTCGACGATCTCGATCCCGGGGAAGAGGCGATCCGAGAAATGCGCGATGACCTCCTCGAGCGGCACCAGCCGCGTGCCCGGCCCGTCACCCACCGGGACGAACCGCGCCAGCCCCTCGGGCACCTTCACCCGGGCGAAGCGCTCCTCGCCGGTGACCGGGTCGCGCGCCAGAAAGCCGAGGCTGAGCGAGAGGCCGGAGATGTACGGAAACGGCTGTCCCGGCCCGACGGCGAGCGGCGTCAGCACCGGGTAGACGTTGCGGTCGAACCATTCGCCGACCGCCGCCTGCTCGTCCGCCGTGCAGCCCTCGAACGTGCAGATCTCGATGGCCTCGGCGCGCAATGCCGGCACGAGGACGTTCTCCCACAGCTCGACCTGGCGCGCCCGCAGGGCGATGACGCGCTCCCGGATCTCGGCGAGGGCAACGGCGGGCGTCCGCCCATCGGCCGACCGAACGGCCAGACCGGCCGCGATCTGACCCTCGAGGCCGGCCACACGGATCATGAAGAACTCGTCGAGCGTCGCGGCGACGATGGAGCACATCCGCACGCGCTCGAGGAGCGGCCACGACTCGTCCTCGGCCAGCTCGAGGCACCGCCGATCCCAGTCGAGCCACGAGAGCTCGCGGTTCAGGTAGCGGTCGCCGGGGGCCTCCGGCGGGCGGATGACGGCAGCCAGCTCATCCATGTGTGTGCGTGTCCCTCGTGCCCCGGGCGGTGCAGCAGCTGCGGTCTACTCCCAGGAGAATTCGGTGGCCTGGGTGGTCTCCATCCACCCTCGTGGCTGGCTGTCGGCGGCGACCGCCGGCATGGATTCGGTGTCGGCACCGATGTCGGCACCGATGTCGGGGACCGCGGGGTGCTCGCCGGTTTCCTCCTCCTCGCGACGCGCGTCCGCCTCGGTCTTGAACAGCGGGTGGTTGTCGAACGGGTCGTCGTCCTGGAACTCCTCCAGCGGAAGATCATCGTCAAGATGCTGATTTCGCCGCTTCAGCTCGAGGTGATGCTCGATCGCGGAAGCAAACAGAGAGCCGCTCGTAGTCATCCACCGTCCTCCCGATCAGTGGTCACTGGCACGAAAACGCGACGCCAAGTGTACCAAGCGATCGGGCGATCCGTCCGGTAGGGGACGTCCGCGTTGGGCGATTCACCACCGGTTCACCAAGCCTCGGCGACGGTCACGTGGTTCTTGCCGTCCCGCTTGGCCTGGTAGAGCGCGGCGTCGGCGGATGCGATCAGGTCGATCTGCGTCATCGAGTCCTCGGGGCCCGCGGCGACGCCGAAGCTGGCCGTGATGCCCTCGATCTCGTCAGCGCCGAACCGGATCGGCCGCGTCGCGATCTCGCGCCGGAGGCGCTCGGCGAGCTGGGCGGCGCCGTCCTGCGCCGTCTGCGGCAGGAGGATCGCGAACTCCTCGCCACCGTACCGCGCCGCCATGTCGATCTCGCGGATCAGCTCGGCGAGCGTGGTGGCCACGCCGTGCAGGACGGCGTCGCCGGCGAGGTGGCCGCGGGTGTCGTTGATCTGCTTGAAGTCGTCGATGTCGAGGAGGATCAGCGAGAGCGGCGTTCCGAACCGCTGGGAACGCTCGTACTCCCGCCCCAGCACCTCGTAGAACTGGCGCCGGTTCGCGAGGCCGGTCAGCGCGTCGGTGACCGCCTGGCGCTCGACGACGCGGTGCAGCCGGGCGTTCTCGATCGCGACGCCGGCCTGGACGGCGAGCGCCGAGAGGGACTCGATGTCGTCATCTCCGAAGCCGCCGTCCTCCGGATCGACGGTCGTGACGAGGCCGAGCAGCTGGTGCTCGCGCAGGATCGGGACGGCGAGCATCGCGCGCGGCGCCTGGATCACGCGCGGCTCGTGCGCCGAGAGCGCCTCTCCCTCGAGGCCGATCCCGGCGGCGACGACCATGGGCAGGTCGGTGCGCGACCCGCGCGCCGTGCCGATCCGGGCCTGCTCGATCGCCTCTCCCCGCTCGGGGTCATACAGGAGGAGCCGTCCGCCACGGGCTCTGGTCGCCTGCACCGCCGTGTCGAGGACGGCGCCGACGAGCGCGTTCAGGTCGTGCGTGGCGGCCAGCGTCTCGCCGTAGCGCTGGAGCGTCTCCTTGAACCGGCCCCGCTCGGCCTCGAGCTCGCCGACCCGCGATGAGAGCTCACCCGAGATCTGGTCGATGGCGGCGCCGAGCTGGTCGAGCTCGTCTCCTCGGGTGCCGCCCCGGGCGAGCACCATCGCGCGCTCGGCCAGGTCGTTCAGCGCCCTCGACATCCAGTCGGCTGCGGCGAATGCCAGGACGCCGACGATGAGGGCGAGCAGGATCAGCGGCACCAGGATCCGAAGGCGCTGTGAGTCGATCGCGTCGTCGAGGGCGGAGCGCGGATACATCGCGACGATCGAGCAGCCCTTCACGCTGCATGGCACGCCCTGGCTCAGCGTCCGCATCGCCACACCCGCAATCGTGGCGTCGCTCGCCTGGCCGACGCCGATTCCCTGGACCGGCCCGGCGCCCGTGCCGCCGGTCGAGGCGACCAGACGCCCCTTCGCGACGAGTCCGATGCTCTGGAGCGACTGGTTCAGGCTCGGGCTGTCTGGGGTGAACCGGTCGAGGAGGTCGGCGCTGAAGGGAACCGCCACGACCACCCGGCAGCCGGCGCACCCATCGATCGCCACGTGCCCTTCCAGATACGGCCCCGGGGGTGGGCGTCCAACCGTGGCCTTGCCGTCTCGCTCGATGAGCACCCGGGTGCCCTGGGAGCTGGTCGGGAGGTAGCTCTGGAGCCTGGCGGTAGTGAGCGTCGGAGCCGTGGAGCTGGCGGCGATCTGCACATCGCGACGGCCGGCGATTGTGGCCGCGGTGGTTTGGGCCTGAGCCACCTGAGCCGCATACGCCTGACCGCCCGCCGTCGCGGCGGTCACAAGACCGCTGTCGACGTTGGAGACCTTGTTCTCCTCGAGCAGGCGCAGCACGAGGAACCCGGCGGCCACCAGAGGTACCAGCGCCAGCCCGATCAGCACGATGGAAAGCTTGTGACGAAACCGCACCTGTGGCGCTCCCGGGAAAGGCCCATCCGTGGGCGTGATCGATTTTATCCGGCGATTGGCACGCCGCCTCCCCCGGACGGGGGATGCCCGTCAGGCGGAGTTCCACCGCACGCGCCGCGTTCCTGCCGCCGGGCCTCGGCTCAGTAGGCGGCGAGCTCGCGGGCCGCCCGGAGGATGTCTTCCTCGGTCGGCAGATACTCGTGCTCGAGCACGGGCGTGAAGGGGATCGGCGTGTCGATCGCCGCGACCCGGGTCACGGGCGCGTCGAGCTGCTCAAAGGCCTCCTGGGCGACGATCGCCGCCACCTCGGCGCCGAACCCGCCGGTCAGGTTGTCCTCGTGCACGATCATGGCCTTGCCGGTCTTGCGGACAGACGTCAGCACGGCCTCGCGATCGAGCGGCACGAGCGTGCGCAGGTCGATCACCTCGACCGATGTGCCCTCCGCGGCGAGCGTGTCCGCGACGGCCAGCGACAGCTGCACCGTCGAGGCGTACGTGATGATCGAGATGTCGGTGCCGGCCCGAGCGACGCGCGCCTTGCCGATCGGCACGATCCCGCCGTCGGCCCCGGTGGGGACGTCGGCCTTCTCGCGCCGGTAGAGGAACTTGTGCTCGCAGAACACGACCGGGTTCGGATCCTGGATCGACGCGCGCAGAAGGCCGTACGCGTCGGTGGCGGTCGCGGGGCACACGATCTTGAGGCCGGCATGGTGGTGGAACCAGGCCTCGACGTTCTCGGAGTGGTACGGGCCGCCGCCGACGCCGCCGCCGTTGGGGCAGCGCACGACCAGCGGAACCGCCCAGCCGATGCGGTAGTGCATCTTGGCGGCGCAGGTGACGATCTGGTCGAACGCGATCGAGACGAAGTCGCCGAACTGCATCTCGGCGACGGGGCGCTGGCCGGCCATCGCCGCGCCGATCGCGACGCCCGCGATGCCCGCCTCGGCCACCGGGGTGTCGATCGAGCGGAGCTCGCCGTAGGCCTGCTGCAGCCCCTTCGTGGCGCCGAAGGCCCCACCCTGGCGGCCGACGTCCTCGCCCATGCAGAACACGCGCGGATCGACCTCCATCTCGTCGTGGAGGGCGGCGTTGATCGCCTCGAGGTACGTCAGCTCGGGCACGTCTATTCCTCCTCCGCGAAGACGCCCAGGTGGGCCTCCTCGGGGCTCGGGTACCCGTCGTCCTCGGCCTGCTCGACCGCGGCGCGCACCTCGTCGCGCACCTGCTCGCGGATGCGCTCGAGCCGCGCCTCGGAGATCTCGCGCTCCTCGAGCAGCGTGGCCTCGGCGCGCTTGATCGGATCCTTGTCCGACCATTCGGCGAGCACCTCCATCGGCATGTAGCTCTCGTACTTGTCGTGGGCCGCGTGCCCGCCCATGCGGTAGGTCTTGCACTCGACGAACTGCGGGCCGCCGCCGGCCCGCGCGGCATCGACCGACGCCTTCATCGCGGCGTAGACGGCGAACACGTCGTTGCCGTCGACCGAGACCGCCGGGATGCCGTACGCCGCAGCCTTCTTGTGCAGGTCGGTCACCTTGGTCTGCTTCGAGATCGGCGTCGAGTAGCCCCATCCGTTGTTCTCGGCGACGAACACCGCGGGCACCTCGAGCACGGCCGCCATGTTCAGGCCCTCGTGGAAGTCCCCACGCGATGTGGCGGCGTCGCCGAAGCTGGTGAGCGCCACGCGCTTCTCGTTGCGCTGCTTGTAGGCCAGGGCGGCGCCGACGGTGAGCGGGATCATGTCGGCCATGTGCGACACCTGGCACGGGATGTTCCATTCGCGGCCGCCGATGTGGAGGTTGCCGTCCTTGCCGCGCGTCGTCGAGCCGGCCTTGCCCATGAACTGGGCGAAGATTCGCCACACGGGGACGCCGTGCACGAGGTAGGAGCCCAGATCGCGGATCCAGGGCGAGAGCCAGTCGCCGCTCTCGCCACGCTCGAGCGGGAGCGCGATCCCGACGGCGATGCCCTCCTGGCCGCGGCCGGTGTAGTAGCTGCCCGGCAGCTTGCCCTGGCGGTACAGGTTGAGCGCCCGCTCCTCGACCCCACGCGTGAGCGTCATCCAGTAGTACAGGTCGAGCGCGAGGTCGTCGGAGACCTCGACCGGAGGCAGGTCGGGGACGGCTGAAATCTTGCGGGCGGGGGACGTCACAGGCGCGTTATCGGCAGATCTGCCGGTGATACAAGGGGCAGTGTAGTGGCGGCCTCCGCGGGTGTCGGCGGACCCGGCACAAAGAGATCTACGCCTAAAGCCCGCCACCGGATCGCCGAATCCGCTGCCGATGGCGCTTCGCACATCCGCCCTCCCGTCGTCCACCGCCGCTCCCGGAACTCCTGCAAGATTGGTGCCTGACCCCGATTTTGCACGCCACTATCGTGCGGCCGTGGGACGTGCCCTGGTACGGATCAGCCGCGCCGCCGCCAGGCGGCGGTGGGCCTTCGTGCTCGCCTGGGTGGCGCTGCTCGTCCTGGCACTGCCCTTCGCCGGGCGGGCCCAGTCCAAGCTCTCGAACGGGGGCTTCGAGGTTCCCGGGGCCGAGTCGCAGCGGAACCTCGCCTACTTCGAGCACCTGCCGCGCTACGGCGCGCAACCGTTCACGCTCCTCGTCTCGGCCCCCACCCCCGAGGCTGCGGCAGCGCGGCTCGCGGCCGTGCACCGCGAGGCGCTTGCGGTTGACGACCGCATCCGCTTCACCACCGCCCCGACGTCCTCGACGGACGGGCGCACCCGTGCGGTCACCGGATACGCGTCGGTCTCGCAGAACGAGGCGCTCGCGATCAGCCGCCGGCTGGCCGACCGCGTCCAGGTGACCGACGGCTCGACGCGGGTGTACGTCCTCGGCGCGCCCGCCCTCTACGCCTCCTTCCAGCGGATCATCGAGTCCGACCTGGCGCGCGCGGAGGCCCTCACGGCCCCCTTCATCGCGATCGTCCTCGTCGCCCTCTTCGGCGCGCTCGTCGCGGCGACGCTGCCGCTCGCACTCGCGATCGCATCCGTCGTCATCACGTTCGGGGCGGTCTTCTTCGCCGCGTCGGCCACGGAGATGTCGGTCTTCGTGACGACGATGGTGTCGATGATCGGGATCGGCGTCGCCGTCGACTACTCGATGTTCGTCCTCGCCCGGTTCCGCGAGGAGCTCGAGGCCGGCGCCACGCCCGACGACGCGGTCGACACGGCGATGCGGACGTCGGGCACGGCCGTCGTCTTCTCCGGCCTCACGGTCGTCCTGTCCTTGCTGGCACTGTGGCTCGTGCCGGTGCGGGCCGTGCAGTCGATGGCGGCGGGGGCCATGATGGTGGTGACGGTCGCCGTCCTGGCGTCGTCGACGCTGCTCCCGGCCCTCCTGCACCTGCTCGGGCGACGCGTCGACCGCGGCCGGATCCGCCGCCGCGCGCGCGACGAGCGGGACGGGCGAGGCGAGTTCTGGGCCCACTGGGTCGGGCGGATCATGCGCCGCCCGCTCCTCTGGTTCTGCGCGTCGGCGGGACTCCTGATCGTGCTCACGCTGCCCGCGATCTCGCTCGCGACCGACAACCGCACGCTCGAGCAGATGCCGCGGTCGTCGCCGATCGTCGCCGGGAACGACATCCTGTCGTCGCAGATCACCGGGCCGGGGCAGGGCGAGGCCGGGGCGATCTCGATCCTCGTCCGCCCGATCTCAGGAGACGCCTCCGCGCTCGCCCCCGACGTGCGCCGCCTCGCCGCGGAGGTCGCGCGCGACCCGCTCGTCCAGGGAACCAGGATCCGGCGGCTCGGAAACGCGCTCACCATCCAGGCGCTGATCCGCGTCGACCCCGAGTCGGAGCCGGCCGAGAACACCATCGTCCCGCGCCTTCGGGCGGCGATCCACTCCGACCCGATCGAGCGGGAGGCGACGGTGGACGTGGGCGGCGTCTCGGCCTTCAACTACGACCTGAACCAGGAGGTCGGCTCCGACCTGTGGATGGTGATCGCCGCGGTCCTCGTGCTCGCGTACGCGGTGCTGCTCGTGCTCCTGCGATCGGTGCTCCTGCCGCTCAAGGCGGTCGTGATGAACCTGCTCTCCGTGGGAGCGGCCTACGGCGTGATCGTCGCGATCTTCCAGTGGGGCTGGCTCGACTTCACCGGTTTTCACCATCTCGGCCACCTGAACACCATCAACCCGTCGCTCATCCTCGCGATCACGTTCGGGCTCTCGATGGACTACGAGGTGTTCCTCCTCACGCGCATCCGCGAGCGGTACGACCTGCACGGATCGAACGAGCGGGCCGTGGCCGAGGGCATCGCGTCCTCCGCCCGGATCATCACGTCGGCGGCGGCGATCATGGTCGTCGTGTTCGGGTCGTTCGCGCTGACCGGCGTGCCGACGATCAAGGAGGTGGGCGTCGGGCTGGCGTCTGCGATCGCGATCGACGCGACGATCACGCGGCTCGTCCTGGTCCCGGCCACGATGCGGCTCCTGGGGGACTGGAACTGGTGGCTCCCGGCCTGGCTCGATCGCCACCTTCCCCAGCTCGCGCACGAGGTGCCCGCATCCGGCGACTAGCGCGGCGTGGCCCGCCCGTGCGCGACTACGACGTCGTCATCGCCGGAGGCGGGGTCGTGGGGTGTGCGATCGCCCGCCGGCTCTCGCTCACCACCGCCCGCGTTGCCCTGGTCGAGGCCACCGACGATGTCGGCGAGGGCGCGTCGAAGGGCAACACCGGCATCGCCACCTGCGGCGCCGACTGTCCGCCCGGCTCGCTCGAGGCCGAGCTCGTCACGCGCTCGAGCCCGGGATGGGAGGCGCTGTGCGCGACGCTCGACACCCCTTTCCGGCGGATCGGCCGGCTGACGGTCGCCCGCACGGCCGAGGAGGAGCGCGGGCTCGGGCAATTGCTGGAGAACGCCCGCGCCAACGGCTGCGACGCCACGATCGTGGGTGGTGAGGCAGCTCGGGCGATCGAGCCGATGGTCGCACCGTCCGCCCGAGCGGCGCTCCATGTGCCCGGCGACGGGATCGTCGACCCGCTCCGGCTCACGATCGGCTACGCCGAGCTGGCAGCCCGAAACGGTGTCGAGGTGCTGCTCGGCTCACCGGTCACCGACGTTCGGGCAAGCGGCGAGCGCCTGACCCATCTCGAGACGCCACACGGCCCGCTCGGCGCCCGGTTCGTCGTGAATGCCGCCGGGATCGAGGCCGACACGATCTCGCAGCTCGCCGGCGGAGAGCCGTTCTCGACCTGGCCGCGGCAGGGTCAGTTCTGGCTGCTCGACCGCGAGATCGGGGCGAGATTGGGGGCGATTGTGGGCGGCGTCCCGACCGCCCAGAGCCGCGGCGTCCACTGCGTGCCGACGACGCACGGGTCGCTGCTGCTCGGGCCGACCGCGCGGGGCGGCGCCGACCGAAGCGACCGGGCCGTCGACGCGGCGTCCCTCGACGCGATCTTCGCCGCAGCCCGGCGGCTCGTCCCGGAGCTCGAGCGGCGGTGGGCGATCAAGACGTTCGCGGCCAACCGGCCGGCGTCCGAGCCGGGATATCGGATCGGCATCGACCGAAACCGCCCGAACCTGGTGCACGCCGCGGGCATCCGCTCGACCGGCGTGTCGTCGTCGCCGGCGCTCGCCGAGCACGTGCACGAGATCCTGGCCCGGGCCGGAGCGCCGGTGCAGGACGAGCGCCCCGGGGCGATGACCGCCCTCGAGCCCGTGCCACGGCTCCTGGGCCACCCCGACCCGGCCGCCCTCTTCGCCCGCGACCCCGCCTACGGCGAGGTCGTCTGCGTGTGCGAGCAGGTGACCGCCGCCGAGATCGCCGCGGCGTTTCGCATGCGCCTGCGGCCGCGGTCCGTCGCCGGCCTCCGCAAGCGGACGCATGCGACCGCCGGGCGCTGCCAGGGTGCCATGTGTCTAGGGGATTGCGTTCGTCGTCTGGCGGCCGGATGACGGCGGCCGTCGCCATCGTCGGCGCCGGGACCAGCGGGATGGCGTGCGCAGAGGCTCTCGCCGGCCGTGCCCGCACGCTCGTCGTCGAGCGACGGCCTGGGCCCGACGCCGATGTGCAAGCTACGGCGATCCGCTGGGACGGGCGCGTGCTGCTCGCGATGGGCCGAGACGGGCCGGTCGAGATCGCAGCCGGCGCACTCGTCGTCGCCACCGGGGCCCGCCCGCTCGGACGGGCCGAGCTCGGGCTCACCGGCACGAGGCCGGACGGCGTGCTCCCGGCGCCGGCCGCGTGCGAGCTGGCCGTGCGAGGGCACTTCCAGCCGTCCAGCCCGGTCGTGGTGGGCGGCGGCCGCTGGGCGGCGCGCGCGGTGGCGGCGCTCGTCGGAACGGGTGCCGTCGTCACGGTCGTCGCGCCCGACGGCCTGCGCGTCCCGATCAATGCGGCGGTCGCCGTCCACGAGCGGCTCACGCCCCTCGCGGTCAGGGGCGACGCGCGGGTCGAGCGGCTCGAGTGCGACAGCGCGGCGTTCGACTGCGACGGCGTGGTGCTCGCACACGGCCTCGTGCCCATCCGGAACGTGGACGGTGCCGTCCACGGCGGCGAACGCACGGTCTACGCGCAACCGACGGCTGATCCGCCGTCCGAGGCGGCCTCGCGGACGGCCGGCGAGGACGCCGCCCGGGCGGCGCTCGCGATCGCCGCCGGCGCGGCTACAATTGGGCCATGGTGCAGCTCACCGAATTCGCCGCCGAGCGCGTGAAGGCGCTCGCGGCGGCCGATCCCGACGCCAGGGTCCTGCGCCTCGCGGTCGAGGGCGGCGGCTGCTCGGGCTTCCAGTACGCGATCGGCTTCGACACGGGATGCGAGGACGGCGACGTCGAGGTCGACTCCCACGGCGTGCGCGTCGTCATCGACCCGATCAGCCTCCCCTATCTTCAGGGATCGCTCATCGACTTCAAGGACGGGCTGATGGGCGCCGGTTTCAGCTTCGAGAACCCCAACGTCCAGTCGACCTGCGGCTGCAACTCGTCGTTCCAGGCGAAGCCGGAGATCGAGGGCCCGTACTCGCCCAAGCCCGACGGCTGCGGCTGACGCCACCCAGCGCTCGGTGCCGGTCTCGGACGAGCAGATCGAGGCGTTCCGGCGCGACGGAGCGGTGTGCGTCCGCGGTGCCTTCACCCACGGGGAGGTCGCGCTCGTCGAGCGCGGGATCGAGCGGAACCTGGCCGATCCCAGCCCGCGGGCCCTCGTCGCCAGCAGGCCCGACGACACCGGCCGGTTCGTCGAGGACTTCTGCAACTGGGACCGGATCGGCGAATACGAGCAGGTGATCCGCGAGTCCGCCGCGGCGGGCATCGCGGCAAAGCTGATGGGCGCATCTGCGGTGCGCCTCTTCCACGACCACCTGCTCGTGAAGGAGCCGGGCACGCGCCAGCCGACGCCGTGGCACCAGGACCAGCCGTACTACAACGTCGACGGCTCGCAGACATGCAGCGTGTGGATGCCGGTCGACCCGGTGTCGCGCGAGGCGACGCTCGAGTTCGTGGCCGGGTCGCACCTCGGCCCGTGGCTCATGCCGCGCACGTTCATGGACGGCCGGGCGCGCTGGTTCCCCGAGGGCAGCCTGGCCGATCTTCCCGACGTCGAGGCCGACCGATCCGCCTTCCCGATCGTCGGCTGGGCGCTCGAGCCGGGCGACGCCGTCTTCTTCCACATGCTCGCGCTGCACGCCGCGGGCGGCGCTGACCGGCGCCGCCGGGCGTTCTCGATCCGCTTCCTCGGCGACGACGTCGTGCACGCCCCGCGGGCCTGGAAGACCTCGCCCGAGTTCCCCGGCCTATCCGACGAGCTCCCGGCCGGCGCGCCGATGGACGATCCGCGCTTCCCGGTCGTCTGGCGGGCCTGAACCACCGGGAACCTTTGGCCGGGAAAGGACGTCGTAGAGGCATGCGACTCGTCCCCGCAGTCGTCGCACTTCTCATCGCCGCGGGCTGCGGCGGTGGCGGCGTGGCCGGACGCGAGTCGCCGCACGGGTGGATGGCCGGGGTCGTGTGGGGCGGCAGGCCGATCTGCCCGTCGCCCACCGGCAAGGACTCCCTCACCTGCCATCCCACCCCGCTTGCCAACGGCGTCTTCGTCGTCTCGGGCCGCGGGACCACCCGGCGCGTGCACGCCGACGACAAGGGCCGGTTCCGCGTGGCGCTCCCTCCCGGGCGCTACGCGGTCCGCCCGGGGTGGTCGCGGCCACGGACGATTCGCGTCGTCGCCGGACGCGTGGCCCACATCCGTGTGGGGATCCTCCGAGCGACGTTGACCGGCGGCGGGCAGCAGATGTGATCCCGGGGCGGCCGCGAAGGCCGCCCCGGGAGTTCGGTCACTGGCTATGACCGCGCGCAGGGGTTGCCGTGCAGGTCGCGGTGGAAGACCTCGGCCAGCGTGATCGGCTTGAAGCCGACGTCGGCGTAGGTGTTGAACCCGACCTTCGTGCCGTACTCGGTGGCGGAGTTGCCACCGAAGGTGTTGACCGTGCCCGGGATGTGCGTACCGCCCTGCTGGAACCAGCAGCGGCCGTTCGCCCGGGTCAGGGTGAAGATCGGATAGAACTTCGCTCCGATCGGCGGATTGGTGCAGTGTGCGCCGGTGTCGCGGTCACATTCGGGCTGATGGTTGCCCGGCTCGCCGCGCTCGATGCGCGGCAGGTCGTTCTCGAACGACACGTTCTCGAGCAGCTTGCCGTTCGAGCTGGGCGGCGTGAACATGAACGCCGTCCCGTGCAGACGCCGGTCGACGCGCGGCTTCAGGAACGTGCCCGGCCAGGTCTTCTGGTAGGACGGTCCGTCGAAGTCGCCATCGTCGAGCACGCAGCCGATGATCGCCTGCACCCCTGGGTAGTTCGAGCCGTCGAGGCAGAACTGATCGTCGTCGTCGAGCGTCGTCTCGCCCGCGCCCGGGTCCGAGCATGCGCCCGTGTTCGGGTCGATCGCGTCGCAGTACTCGAAGTGACCGATCTCGTCGGAGGCGCCAACGTTGGTGTTGTGTGCGCCCCACAGCGAGCCGCGCGGCACCGCCGAGTTGTACATCGGGTGGAAGGCGTACGGGGCGACGTGGCAGTGCTTGGCGTTCGGCTGGAACAGGATGTGGCCGAAGCCGTTGGCGATGCTGGCCGTCATCGAGCCGCTCTGGCCCGTCGTCAGGTCGGTGATGTCGACCCGGTAGCCGGCCGGCGTGTCGTGCATGTGCATGCGCAGGACGTCACCCGGGTTGAACAGCAGGACCTTCGTCGGATCGACGCTGAGCCCGGTCCCGTTCCCGTCGGACAGCGACAGCGGGTTGGCGGGCGCGAGCGACTTGCCGCTCTTCGTGACGTAGGCCCAGTTGATCGGCTCCTCGCCCACCAGGAAGTGGTTGTTCAGGCAGTCGGCGTTCTGCTGGATGCCGGTGTTGTCCTGATCCGAGAGGCTGTCGATCGTCAGGTTGGCGCACCACTTCGTGGCGGTGCATCCGAAGCCGTCGAACTGCGGGACCCAGCCGGGGCCGTAGAACTGGAGCTCCATGAATGCGCTGCCAGGTGCCTTGCCGAGGTAGTGCGGTGAGTTGGGGTTCGCACTCCGGAAGCGCGCGTTCGCGTCACTGTTCGGCGTGCACTTCTTGGTGAAGTTCGGGGACGACTCCGTGTCGCACATCGTGATGCTGAACCAGAACGTCGCCCGCCGCTGGAAGTCCCAGGTCCCGCCGGTGCCGTCCTGCTTTGGCTTCGTCGCGGCGTTTTCGGGCAGCTTCACGTAATAGAGGAGATCCTTGCCTCCAGTGCCGGGCCGGTGCGAGGAGAACTGCACGGTCGGCTCGTCGTGCCCGGTGTACGCGCCGTTGTCGCCGATCGAGTGGTACGGATCGAGGCACATGAACGGCCGCTCCTGGCACAGGGTCTCGCCGTAGCTATCAGCCTTTGCGACCGCCGGCCCGGCAAGGGCCGTCAGAGCCACAAGGGCCAGCGCGACGATACGTTTCATCCTTCCCTCCAAGGACAAGTGCATGCTTTCCGTGCATGGCCGACACCGGCCGCACACGGCACGACGCTGCTTACCTGCTCCGAACGCTCAGAGGCCCACCCCCTCACGTAGACCACCGGCCACTCTATCCCCGGTGTACCCGCGGGGCAACAAAACCAGTCACACTTCTGTGTGGGACACTGCACTGCGGTGGGGATCCGACTCTACGTGCTCACGACGGCGGCTCTGGGGGCGATCGTGCTGGCCGCGCCGGCAGCTGAGGCCGCATCGATCCGGGTCCCGCTCGATCGCGAGCACCCGGGCCTCGGCCGAAGCTCACGGTCCGGTACGCGGTCGTCCGCCACACCGACCGCTCGCGACCTCCGCTGGAGCCGATCGTGGCCTTCGAGGGCGGACCCGGGTACGGGTCGATCGGCTCGGCGAGCACCTACCTCTTCATGCTCGGGAAGCTCCATCGCCGGCACGACCTGATCGTGATGGACCAGCGCGGCACGGGGTCGTCCGGGGCGATCGACTGCCCGGCGCTCCAGTCCGGGACCCCGCCCTATTCGGCGGCCGCCGCAGCGTGCGCGCGAAGGCTCGGCCGGACGGCGAGCGCATACGGGACGGGAGCGGTCGCCGACGACATGGCGGCGATCCTGCGCAGGCTCCACGTCCCGAAGGTCGACGTCTACGGCGACTCCTACGGCACCTACGCCGCCCAGGTGTTCGCCGTGCGCCATCCTGGACGCACCCGGGCCGTGGTCGTCGACGCCGCCTTCGACAACTCGTTCGACCCGTTCGAGCGCGAGTCCTCAACGGCGCTACGGGGTGCCTGGCAGGCGGTGTGCCACAGGGCGGGCCGCTGCCAGGGGATCCTCGGGTCGATCCGCGGGCTGGCGGACCGGCTCGCACGGCACCCGATCGTGGGGACGGGGACGGACGCGGACGGCGTGCGCCGGCATGTCCGGCTCGGGCCGGTGCAATTCGGCGAGCTGGTCTACGACGCGACCTACACCTACACGGTCTTCCGCGACCTTCCCGGCGCGCTGGCGGCGCTCCACCGCGGCGATCGGGCGCCAATGCTCCGGCTGGCGGCCGAGGACGCCGCGTTCAACCTCCCCGGCGGGAGCCCGCGCTCGTATTCGGTCGGCGACTACCTGGCCGTGGCGTGCCACGACTACCCCACGGTCTGGGCGAAGAGCGATCCGCCCGCCGCGCGCCGGGCGACCCTCGCGAACGCCATCCGGCACCTTTCGCCCAACGTGTTCGCGCCGTTCTCGAAGCGCGTCTGGCTCCGGACCGTGGTGGAGCGCGAGCTCGTGCGGGGCTGCCTCGACTGGCCGCGCCCCAGGCTCGGCCCGCCGCCGTTCCCCGGCGGCGGCGCGCGGCCGGCGATGCCGGTGCTCGTGCTGAACGGCGAATTCGACCAGTCGACCCCAACTGCCGACGCCCGGCACGTGGCGACCGCGTTTCCGAACGCGACGCTCGTCGAGGTGCCGAACACGGCCCACGTCTCGGCCCTCTACGACTTCCAGCACTGCGCGTCGCACATCGTCCGCAGGTTCCTGAGCACGCTCGCGACCGGGTCGACGGCCTGTGTGGCCGCCATGCCGCCGGTGAACGTGGCCGCATTCCCGCGCACGCTGGCCGCGGCGCCGGAGGCCGACGGCGGGCGGGTCGGGTCACAGGCGCGCAGAGCCGGCTGGGTCGCGACGCAGACGATCGGCGACGCGCTGGCGCGCTGGTACAACCTCATGTTCACGACGCGCGGCCACGGCCTCCGGGGCGGCGGCTACACCATCACGGGCGGGTATCTGAGCCACTCGCCGCTCTCGATCCGGTTCGACCGGACGCGGCTCACGTCGGACATGGCAGTCTCGGGCCGGGCCGTGTGGGACCGGCGCTCCCGGCGCGTCCACGCCCGCCTGCGGCTGAGCGGGGCGGCGACGGGCGTCCTCATCATCTCCTTCCCGACGGATGCCGCAAACGCGATGGCAACGATCTCGGGTCGCGTCGGCAACCGGACGGTGCATCTCCGGACCGCGGCGCCCTGGGCGCCGCAGGGCTAGAACCTGCCGGCCGCGACGCGGGCGAAGGCGAGCGGACTCGTCGCCGTGAGGTCGATCGCGGGCTCGACGGTCGAGTAGGACTCCACGTTGTCGCGGTAGACCGCACTCGAGTTGAAGCGGGCGAAGGAATCGCCGCCGCCCGCGGGGCAGGCCCGCATGTGCGGGAGCCTGCCGCTCGTGGCCTCGGAGTTGGGGCCCTCGACGGAGGCACCGGCCAGGACGGGAGCCGTTCCGTCGAGCGAGCCGGCGATGTTGGCGACCTGGTGCTGCATGCAGTGCGGGTACACCTGCCCGTCGCCGACGATGAACGACGACCCCCACGCGTTGGCCCCGAGCACGTTTCCGAGCCAGCGCATGCCGAGCGCGGCGTACCGGTGCGAGTGCGTGAGCTCGTCGTACAGGCTCGCAGTGACGGCGAGGCCCGTGCCGTGAGTCGTCGTGTCGTACTGGGCCCACCCGTAGCCGAACCCGAATGCGTCGGTCTTTCCCTGGGCGATCCCCCGGCCCAGCTGCCGGCGCAGGTCGGCGAGCAGGGCCACGCGAGTAACGGCGAGGCCGCGCTCGCGCCCGCTCATGGCGCGGATCAGCTCGCCGTGGCCGAGCGCGCTCACGTCGTAGAGGTTCAGCGTGTCGGCGGCGTCGTTCGGCCCGTGGATGTAGGCGTGCGCCCAGTGCGCGGCGAGCCCGACGTAATGGCGCGGATCGCGGTGCGGCAGGCCGCGGGGCGCGCCCGGCTGTTCCAGCGCCAGCGCCAGCTCCGCGGCGCCCAGCTCGAGGTCGTCACGCCATTCGGACTCGGGATAGAAGTCAAACGGGATCGCGGTCGTCAGATGCCCGTCCGGCGTAGTGTCGGCAAGGTCGAACAGGTGCTCGGCCGACGCCAGGCAGTTGCGCGCGAAACCCGGGTCAGAGGTGCGGTAGACCTGGTAGCAGAGCGCGAGCGCCGCGGCGTCTCGGCCGGCCAGGTTGGGGCTCACCGGCGAGCCGGGCGGCCCCGCGCGGAACACCGGCCGGTGACGGATATACCGGTAGGCCGGATCGCGGCCGCCGTAGGTGTCGTCGTCCTGCGGCAGCCGCCAGATGTCGTGGTCGCTCACGATCGCGTCGTTGCCGTTTCCGATCCCGACCTGGTAGTAGAGCGTCCGCGTGCGGTCGTCCCACATGTGCATGAGCCAGCGCGCGCCGAACCGGGCCTCGGCGTCGAAGTCCGCCGGCCCGGCCCCGCTCCCCATCTGGCCGGGAAAGTCGCGAACGCCCATGAGCAGCACGGCGTCGGTGTACGCCGTCGCATGCACGAACTTGAGGTAGTCGCCTGCGTCCCACCACCCGCCCGAGGCGTCGATCCGCACGCCGAGCGGGGCGAGGTCACCCTTGAAGGCGCCGTCGCCGTCGACCTTCGGCGTGCGGTAGGTCATCGCGTCGGCGTCGTTCAGATGTGACGGCGCAGTCCGGAGCGCGGAGCGGACGATCGCGGCGCCGTCGCGCTGGACACGGTAGAAGCCAAGGGCGTTTCGGATCGGCCCGGCGTAGAGCGCGGCACCCGCTCCGACCCGGACCATGGCCCGCGCCTGGGCGGGCCCGGCGACGCTGAGCGCGAACGTGCCGGCCCGGCGTACCCGCGTGAAGTCGATCGGGTAGACGTGCGGAAACCGCCGGCTCCAGCGCCCGAGGTCGGGGCCGACTCGGCCGGCGGCGACCACGCGGCCACCGTCGTCGGTGACCGTGAACCGCGCCCGCGGGGCGGGCACGCTCGCCATCAGATAGGCGCGCTTGTCGGCCGAGAGCGGATAGCCGACCTGATTCGTGCGGACGTAGCCTTCCGCCGCCGAGGCACCGGCGGCCGCCGGTGAGCGGCTCCCGAGAACCACGCCGTACGTCCCCAGTGCGAGTACGGCCGCCACGATCGCGGCGGAGATCCCCCTCCAGTGCGCCATGGCTCACGGTACGACGCCAGGTCGCCGGCGTCAAGGGTGCGGCCGGCGGCACCGACCGGCAGGGCGGTCGTGGTAGTCGATCGTGCTACCACCCGCTACACTTAGTTAACGATGTTAACGATCTCGCCACCCGAAGCGGTCGCCGAGCGCCTGCGGCCGCTCCTGCTTCACCTGAATCGCGATCTCCGCCGCGAGGCGCTCCCGATGGGTGTGACGGTCGGGCAGGTGGCCCTCCTGGCGGCGATCCGCGAGGCGCCCGGGGTCGGCGTGCGCGACCTCGCGATGCGCGAGCGGATGTCGGCGCCCGCGCTGAGCGGCTATGTCGACAGACTCGAAGCAGCCGGGCTCGTCGTCCGAGGCCCGGTCGAGGGCGACCGGCGCCGCGTCGGCCTGCACCTGACCGATGCGGGCCGACGGCTCCTGCGGTCGACCAGACGGTTGCGTACGGCCTGGCTCGCCGAGCGGATGCGCCGGCTTTCGGATGAGCACCTGGCCGCGCTGGAGGCGGCGCTCGAGCCGCTCGCGATGCTGACCGGCGACGAGAGGCCGGCGTGACGGCTGCGTTCCGGCGCGCCAACCGACGGACCTTCGCCAGCCTCCGACGCCACCGGAACTACCGGCTCTTCTTCACCGGCCAGATCGTGTCGGTCAGCGGGACGTGGATGCAGAACATCGCGGCCGCGTGGCTCGTGCTCCAGCTGACCCACTCACCCGTGGCCGTGGGCATCCTGGCGCTGTGCCAGTTCCTGCCGTTCACGGTCTTCGGGCTCTTCGCCGGCGTGCTCGTCGACCGCCTCGACGCCCAGAAGACCGTGATCGCGACCCAGGCCGCCGCGCTCATTCTGGCCGCCGCGCTGGCCACGCTGACGCTCGCCGGCCACGTGACGGCGCTCGACGTCGAGGTGCTGACGGCGCTCCGCGGCATCGTCCTCGTCCTCGACGCCCCCGCTCGGCAGGCGCTCACCTTCGAGATGGTCGGAGCCGACGAGCTGCCGAACGCCGTGGCCCTTAACTCGAGTCTCTTCAACGCGGCGCGCGTCGTAGGGCCGGCCGTGGGCGGCGCGCTCGTGGCCACCGTCGGCGTCGGCGCGTGCTTCACGCTGAACGCGGTGAGCTACGTCGCCGTCCTGGCCGGCCTGCTCGCGATGCGCCGTCAGGAGCTGTATCCCGTCGAGCGGCCGGAACTCCCTCCGCGGTTCCTGCGCGGCACCGCCGAGGCCCTGACGCATGTGCGCCGGACGCCGGCCACGCTGCTCGCGCTCACGATCGTCTTCGTCGCCAGCACGCTGTCGTTCAACTTCAACGTCCTGCTGCCGGTCCTCGCCGCTCAGACGCTGGCCGCAGACGCGGGCGTCTTCGGGATCGTCACCGCGGCGTTCGGCGCCGGCGCGCTCCTCGGGGCGCTGCTCGCGGCGTCGCTCGGACGGGCGAGCTGGAAGGTGCTTGTGGGCGCCGTCACCGGGTTCGGCGTCGCCCAGCTCGCGCTTGCGCCCCAGCACAACGCGGCGGCCGCGGCCGCCCTGCTCTTCATCGCCGGGGCGTGCTTCACGCTGTGGACGTCGGCCGCCAACTCGACTGTCCAGCTCTCGACGCCGGGGCCGCTCCGGGGCCGCGTGATCGGGCTCTACTACTTCGCGTTCAACGGCGCGGGGCCGGCGGGAGGCGTGCTCGCAGGCTGGCTCGCGGCCCGTGGCGGAACCGAGCTGGCCTTCGCCGTGTCCGGGGCGAGCGCGCTTGCGATGGGAGTCGCGGCAGCGCTGCTCCGAGACCGCGGCGCCCGCCGCCTCGCGCCCGAGGCCGTCGCGAGCCTGTGGCGGCGCCGAGCTCCCGCGGCACGTCGGAGAGGCTCAGCACCTCATTCCCGTCCGGTGTCACGAGGAACATCCACTCGAGCCTGACGCCGGCCGCACAGCGTCATCGGCGCCGAGCTCGGCGGTCATGAGCGCGGGCGCGCGCTCGCGCGGCTCCGCACCTCGCGGGCCACGGATTTCGGATCGGCGCCCTCCACGATCCGCCGCCGCGCGCGGTCGCCGATGTTTGCGAGCAGCTCCTCCTCGTACGGCCCATGCACGCCTCGATCTGGAGGTCTCAGGCGGCGATGAACACGATGACGACGGCGACCATCGCGACCGCCGCAAGGAGCGCCACCCAGACGGCGTCCTGGTGCGTGTAGGCGAACCGGCGCACGCGCGCCCGGAATCCGAGCGCCGCGACCGGCAGCACCAGCGCCCCCGAGTCGCGGCCGGGAGGCCGAATGCGCGGCGGGGAGATGCGTGGAAGCGCGGACCGCCCCCACCCCACGATCGCGCCGCCGGCCCGCACTGCACGCGTGGTCACGTCCTCGGAGCGGCGCATCCCGGCCCCGGCCACCCCGGCGATCCGCGCGCCGGCGCGCGCCGAGATCTGCCGGCGGGGTGGGCCGGCCGGAGCCGGGGCGCGCACCCTCATCCGCACGAAGAGCGCCGCCATGGCGATCGCCATCAGCACTGCCGCGGCGGCCACGAAGACGAACACCGACGTCCCGTAGTGCTGCACGATCACGACGATCGCCTTCGGCGGCAGGTACGGGGTGGCCGCGATGCTCGACGTGTGACATCCGGACGCCCGCGCGGACGCGTCGGGCGCGAGGAACCCGGCGACGATCGCGGGGCCGGCGCCGGACTCCGCGGCCGTGTTCTCGGGCAGCGTGCATTGCACGACGTGCCGCCCCTGGAGCCGGTCCCACACGAGGCCGAGCACGTCCGCGTCGGTCAGGTCGGTGACCGCGGAGTGGGCGACGGCGGTGCCGGTCGCCTGGAGATCGCCGATGCTCGTCGGCTCGAGCGCATGTCCCACGATCGCGCGAAGGACACGCCGTTCGGCCTGGTCGCGCTGCTCGCTGCCCGGGGCTCCCTGGCGTAGATAGACGGCGGCGTGCGGCCCGTTCAGGCGGAGAGTGCCCGCAGGGAAGCGCCACGTCCGCGACGGCGACACGGGCAGCTCCACCTCCGCGGGATTGCGAAGCTGGATCCCGCCGATCCCGTCGACGAGGCGGGAGATGTTCCCGAGGTTGATGACGGCCACGTGCGAGACCTGGACCCCGAGCCCGGCCCGAAGCGTGTGAACAAGCGTCGGAATCGACTGCCGGCTGACGCGCACACCGTCCAGGACGGTGCTCGGCGGGACGGACAGGAATGCCGCCGTGCCCTTGTCCGGCACCGTCCGGAACAGCACGAGGCCGCCCGACGCCAGCCCGCCCGACCCACGCACGAGCGTCACCTGCGGCGAGTCGAGCGTCCCCTTCGACGGCGGGAGCGAGGCACGGATCGTCGCGGGCAGGGGCGCCTCCGACCGCTGGATGTCGCTCGAGAAGCGGTGGTACTGCACCGCGAGTACGACAAAACCGGCCGCGCCAGCGGCGCAGATCGCCATGACGAGCAGTACCAACGCCTGCCCGAGCCTACGCATTCGCCTTCCCCCTCCGGAGCCGTTCGTCCGCGGGCCCGCTTTCACCGTGTGAATTACAACATAAGGAAGCTCAAGTCAACCGATTACTAATACCCACCGCTCTCAAGGTCGGAACACCCGCGGCGCCGCGGCGCCGACGCGCATGGCCGCCAGGCCGCCGTCGATCCGGCTTCGATGCCGCGCGGTAGCCCGTCGTACTCCGGGACGGGCACGCCGTCGTCGAGCACCATCATGGTCGCGTCCAGGTGGCCGTGGTACTTGCTTCGGGCCCTTTCGAGGCGGGCCGTCGAGACCGGCGGCTCGGCCACGAACCGGGCGTTCTCGGCCGCCCTCAGCCGCTCCACGCGAGTTGCGTCGACGCCGCTCCCGCTCGAATAGACCACGGAGCGTTCACATCACGTGGCCGCGGAGACCGCCGAGAGCGCTAGATCCGCCGGTAGCGAGCGTCGGTGATCGAGTACAGCCCGAACGCGACCAGCCCGGCGGCGACGACGAAGAGCAGGGCCGTTCCGTACGTCTGGTGGGCGAGCCTGCTGAGCGCGCCGTCCAGGCCGACGGCCTTCGACGGCGCATAGTCCAGCGCAGCCTTGACGACGAAGATCCCGATCAGGCCGAACGCGACCATCCGCGCCAGGTGGCCCACGACGCCGATCACCGTCACCCAGCGACGGGCGGTCGGCCCCATCTGCTCGGTCTTGTCCTCCTCGAGGAACTTACGGGTGAGGCCCTTGTATCCCTGGAAGAGGGCGACGGCGAGGAAGATGGCGCCGGCCACACCGACGATCCACTGCCCTCCCGGCCAGCCGAGCAGGCCCGCGGCGGACTTGTGCGGACTGCTGGAGCTCTGGCTCGACGAGCCGAGCAGGATGGCCACCGCGAGCGCGCACATCACGGCGTAGCAGACCCCGCTCGAGGCGGCGATGACCCGTCCCGTCTTGGAGCTGTCACCGCCGCCTTCGGGGCCGTGCCCGAAGAACGCCTGCACGAACCGCCACAGCGCATACCCGCCGAGGCCGACCGCAACCGCGATCAGAAGCCAGTGGCCGAACGGCTGCTTCTCGATCGTCTGCATGGCGCCGCGCTGATTCGTCTTCTCGTTCGATGAGTGGATCGCGACCTGGATGGCCAGGAGCCCGATGGTGGCGTAGATGACGCCACGGGCAACGAATCCGACCCGCGCCAGCACCTCGAACGCCGGGCTGTGGGTTGCGCGACGACCTGCCGATCGGGCGTCAGCCGGACTGGTGTTCATGCCCCCCGCCTCCGTTGCCGTTGGTCGACGTCGGCACGCGCACCGTGATCGCACCGGGCTCCACCGCGATCCGGTAGGCCTTCGCCTTCGTCCGCGCGCCGCCGTCGACCTCGTAGGGAACCTTGCGGTTGAGCTTCATCTTCATGGTGCTCGCCTGCGTGATCCGGAAGAACGGCGAGCGCTCGGGGCGGCCCGCGATCGTGCTCGCGACCGCACGCGCCCACTCCGCAACGCCCTCGGCGGTGATGACCGCGATGTCGAGCCGGCCGTCATCCGGCGCGGCATCCGCGAACACCTCAACGCCTCCGAAGAGCGCCCCCACGTTGCCGGCGAGCACGCAGCTCGCCGGCCCGTCGTACCACGGCGCTCCATCGATCTTGATCGACGCGTTGAACGAGGGCATGCGCATGCTCTTGGCGCCCGTCCAGATGTAGGCCGCCCGGCCGAACCGGTCCTTGAGCGTGCCGTCGGCGCCCCCGATCATGTCGGCGTCGAAGCCCGCGCCGGCCATGACGGCGAACCGCTCGCCGTTCACGGTCGCGACGTCAATCCGTCGTTCGATGCCCTGCAGGCCGGTGACCACCGCTCCCTCGATGTCCTTCGGGATGCCCAGGTTGGAGGCGAGCAGATTCGCCGTTCCGGCGGGGACGATCGATACGGCCGTGCCCGTTCCGGCGAGGGTGTCGATGCAGCGCTGCGCCATCCCGTCGCCGCCCCAGACGAACACGTTCTCGGCTCCCCGCTCGAGCAGGCGCCGAACCTGCTTCGGCGCTTTGCGGCTCTTCGGCACCTCCGCCCAGAGCGGGTCGGTGACGCCGTGGCGGGCGAGCGTGCGGCGAAGCTCGGGGAGGCCGCCCTCGATGCTCTTGCCGGCGTGCGCGATGACAGCGACCCGGCTCACGAGGCGACGCGCTCCTGGGCAGCGGCTCCGGCGGCCCGGGCGGCGGTCAGGGCGACGATCAGGCACCCGATGCCGACGAGCAGGCCTGCCGCGACATCGGTCGGGTGGTGCATCCCGCGGTACATGCGCGCCAGCGCGACGAGCAGGGGGATCGCGACCGCGGTCAACCACACGATTGCTCGCACGGCGCCGCTTCGCACCCACGACGTGATGAGGAGGGCGATCCCGCAGTACACCGCGACGGATGCCGCGGTGTGCCCCGAATAGAAGCTGTCGCTGACGGGGAGGTCGTCCAGTCGGCGGACGTGCGGGCGCTGGCGATCGATCGCGAGCGTCGCGACCCGGTAGGTCGCCGCCTCCACGGCGATGGCCGTGAGGATGAATGCGGCGGCCCGCCACTTGCGGAGTACGACCGCCACCAGGGTGGTGGCCACCACGAGGGCCGGGATGGCGTACACGTCGCCGATCCCCGAGAGCCAGAACGAGATGTCGGTGCGGACGCTCGTGCGGTGGTCCGCCAGCCAGACGTTCACGTGCTCGTCCCGATGGCCGAAACCGTGCTCGGGGAGCGCGTACGTCTGAAGCGCCCACCCAACGAGCAGGGTCGCCGCCGCGAGGAGCGCGAATCCCGCGATGCTGACCACCACGAAGGCTCGCACAGGGTGGCCGGCCATGCCGCGACCGATCCACGACGAGATGCGCCGGGGCTCGAGCCGCGGGCGCCGAGGGGCGTCGTCGGCGCGTGTCTCGGCGTATGCGCGTCGGTCTGCACGCGCAGTCTGTTGTTGGGCAGCCACGATCATGCAAGGTTTCCCGAATCGCGTCGAGGGCAAACTGTTTCGTGTGCCGGTGATCATCCTGATACTCGTCTCGACAGCGGCGGGCCTTGTCGCCTGGCGGTACGCCGACGCGGCCCTTCGCACGTGGTGGGGCCGCGCTCCGAGCGCCGCCGTCGCGGCGGAGGTCCGCGAGCACACGCCAGCCGGACGGCTCGTCAGGAATCGGCTCGACGCCGAGGTGATCACGGGGCTCGCGCTGACGGTGGCCCTGGCGGCGATGGTGGTCGCGGGAACCGTGGTGGGCATGCTCGCGCTGGCGATCCGCCGCAGCGACGTGCTCACCGGCTTCGACTCTGCGGCGGCTCGATGGGCCCAGGCGCACGGCACCGAGATGACCCATCGCATCCTGCAGGAGATCTCGAACCTGGCGTCCACACCGGGCGTCCTCCTGATCGGCGTCGCGATCGGCGCGATCGAATGGGCGCGGGTCCCCAGCCGCGTTATCGCACCCTTCCTGGTCGTGGTCACGGTCGGTGACTCGCTCGTCACGAATCTCGTGAAGGAGGCCGTCGATCGCGCCCGTCCGACGATCGACCCGCTCGCGGCCGCGCTCGGGCCCTCCTTCCCGAGCGGGCATTCCTCGACCGCCGCCGCCTTCTTCGCCGCGCTGGCGCTGCTCCTGGGCCGCCGACGCAGCGATCGTCAGAAGGCCGTGCTGGCCGGGATCGCGGTCGGCCTCGCGGTCGCCGTGGGGTGCAGTCGCGTGCTCCTCGACCTGCACTGGCTCTCCGACGTGGTCGGCGGCCTCGCCCTGGGTTGGGGCTGGTTCGCGCTGTGCGCGGCGGCATTCGGGGGATGGCTGCTCAGGTTCGGGGCGCCGGTCGAGTCGGCGGTCGCCCAGACGCGCCCGCCCGCCGACAGGCGGCCGGCTCAGCCGCTCGGCTCCTGATCCTCGGCCGGCGGGCCATCTGCGAGCACGCGCGTGTGCAGCGGCTGGAGCGAGTCGGCGTCCTCCCCGGCCTCGGAGCGAAAGATCGTCACCTCGGCCCGGCGGCCGTTGAGCTCGACGATGCCGATCGAGTTGTGGAACGTCGGCCCGGCCCGATACCGCCAGCGCACGGTCGGCGGCCGGACTCCGGCCAGCCGGGCCAGCCCGCGCAGCGCGCCGGCGGCGACGGTCGTACCCGTCAAGCCCACGAGCCGCCGCTCCTTTGGACCGAGCGGGTTTCGAAAGGGGGAGCAGACGAGCTGGTGCACTCGGCTGCGGGAGCTGTCGCGACGGCCCAGCGAGACCTCGGCGACGTAGGCGTTGTGGATGTCGCCGCCCACGAGCGTCACGGATGCGGGCGGCGTTCTGCCGCGGGCGCCGCCCGCCACGTCGCGGAGCAGGTCCACCATGGCCTCGAACGACGCCTGGAACGCCGGCCAGTGCTCGAGGTCGAGCGCGCGGCGGATGCGCTCGCCGACCCACGCTGCCGGGCGGCCCCACGCGCCGGCGCACACGGCCTCGTTCCACGCCTCGAGGTAGTGCACGCCCGGGGACATGAAGACCGGCAGGGTGCTCACGATGACCAGGTGGTCGAGGGCCTCGTGGCTCTGCTCGACGATCCACGCCCACTCGTCGTCGTCCACCATGTCGCGGTGGTCGTCGTCGAGCATGCGCGCGGCCCGGGAGTCGACAACGACCACCCGCGACCGCCCGAAGTCCCGGCTGCACGCCCACCGGGACGCCGCCGATTCGCGATCGGCGCGCTCGGCGAACGCCTCCAGCTCAGGGCCGACGTCACGGCCGGCGGCGATCGCCGTGCGGTACATCGACTCCTCCTCGAGCTCGGGCGGGGCGAGGTTCCCGAGATGCTGATAGACCCAGTACGCCATGAACGCGCCGGTGATCCGCGCGTGCCACCACGGCTTGGCGCGGGCGTCCTTGAGCCACTGCCACGAGATGTTCCAGTCGTCGATGACGTCGTGATCGTCGAAGATCATGAGGCTGGGGACGGTCGAGAGCAGCCATCGGATATCGGGGTCGGTCCACGCCTCGCGATAGAGGCGGGTGTACTCCTCGAAGTCCGCGACCTCCTCGCCGGGCGGCTCCGACGTGTCGCGCCGACTGCGGATGAACTCGGCCGTCTCGGGCGACACCTCGTCGGCGTACACCTGGTCGCCGCACAGGAGCAGCGCGTCGGGCCAGGGCTCGATGCCGGCCTGGAGTCGGCGGGAGTACGCCCACAGGGCGTCGACGCCGTAGCCGTGCTCGTGCTCATCCGGCGGCAGCGTGTACGGCTCGCGCTGCGGGGCGCCGACACGACACGACCCGAAGACGAGCCGGGCCGCGTCCTCACCCTGGCGGGTGTGGATCGTGCTGGCCGGGTGCCCTCCGTCAGCGACCGGCCACACCTCCTCGCCGTCCAGCCGCACCTCGTACTCGATCACCGCCCCCTCGGGCAGGTCACTCATCGCCAGGAGGGCGTAAGTGGTGGCCGCGCACCTCGAACGTGCGCGCGACGTGGCCGAGCACGTCGACGTGGCAGGCGCGATCCGTCTCGACCCACAGGGTCGCCTGGCTGCGCCCGACATACCGGAGCAGCGGGCCGAGAACGAGCGACGCCGGCGAGTCGGTCACGGCCCTACATGCGCGAGCACGCGGTCGAGGGGCCGCGGCACGCGGGCGAGGTCAAGCGCCTCGACGAGCACCCGGCCGTAGTGGATCTTGCGCCCGCTGTGAGTGCCCAGGAAGCGCCGCAGCTGGCGCTCGATGGGGACGTCCCGCTGAGCCGGCTGCCGCTGGAGGGTCCGAAACGATCTCAGCTCGCCTTGGGCCGCGACGACCTTCTCGACTGCAGGGGTGCCGAGCGAGCGGATCAGCTCATCCTCGAGATCCTCGACGCAGGCATAGAAGCCAAGCCGCTCCATCGCCGCTCGGGTGAGATCGGAGCCCATGCCGGCCCGTTCCAGAGACCGCTTGACGGCGACCTCCTCGCCCGCGTCATAGAGGCCCGCGAGCCTGACGTCGAGCCCGCGAGGCCCGAACCGCTCGAGGAACCGCCCGACGGCATGGGCGCCGCCGATCGGCTCGACAACGACGCCCTCGGCCGCGAGGTCGCGGCCGAGCCGCTCCGCAAGCGCCTCGAGCGCATTTCGGTCGCTCTCCCCCTCGACGAGGACGACGGCTCTCATGCTCCTCCCTGAGACTCCCGACGCGGTAGCTTCGCACGCCGCGCCGATCCTGCTTGAATGTTGCCCGTGGCGACGTTCGACGATCCCGAATTCTTCGGCGAGCACTGGGCCGACATCTACGACGAGGGCCGAGACCTGGATCCGACGCCGGCCGTCGACTTTCTGGCCGAGCTCGCGGACGGCGGGCGGGCGCTGGAGCTCGCCACGGGCACGGGCCGTGTCGCCCTGCCGCTGGCGGCCCGCGGGATCGCCGTCGAGGGTATCGAGGCGTCGGAGGCGATGGCCGCCCGGATGCGCGCGAAGCCCGGCGGCGATGCGATTCCCGTCGCGATCGGCGACATGGCCGACGTCCAGGTCGAGGGGCCCTTCCGGCTCGTCTACCTGATCTACAACACGCTCTACAACCTGCCCAACGCCGACCGGCAGGCCGACTGCTTCCGAAACGTCGCGCGGGTGCTCGAGCCGGCCGGGGCGTTCGTGCTCGAATGCTTCGTCCTCGACCCGGCCCAGTACGACCGCGGCCAGCGCGTCGAGGCGCTGAGCGTGACCGAGAGCTCGGTCGTGCTCCAGGTCTCGCGCCACGACTCGGCGGCACAACGGCTCTACAAGCAGCACCTCGTCTTCGACGCCCGCGGGTTCCGCGGCTTCCCGGTCGCGCTTCGCTACTGCTGGCCGAGTGAGCTCGACCTGATGGCGCGCCAGGCGGGCCTCGAGCTCGCCGGGCGCTACGCCGATTGGGCGCGACGACCGTTCGGCTCGGACAGCGAGAGCCACATCTCGGTGTACCGCCCCGCCGCCCGATCCGACCGCCCGGGCTGAGACGTGCACTTCGCGGCGGAGCAGGACCTCCAGCTCCTCGTGATCCTCGTCGCGCTCGGCGGCCTGCTCGCGCTCGCACCGACCCTGCGGCTGCCGCTCCCGATCCTGCTCGTGCTCGGCGGGGTGTTTCTGGGGTTCGTCCCCGGTCTCCCTCAAGTCGTCCTCGCGCCTGACGTGGTCCTCGTGGCGCTGCTGCCGCCGCTGCTCTACTCGGGGGCGTTCTTCACGTCGCTCCGCGACCTGCGGACGAACCGGCGGCCGATCGCGTTCCTGGCGTTCGGCCTGGTCGCGGCCACGATGGGGGTCGTGGCCGTGGTGGCGCATGAGTGGATCGGCCTCTCGTGGCCC
This sequence comes from uncultured Actinomycetes bacterium, assembly GCA_963709425.1. GTDB lineage: Bacteria > Actinomycetota > Thermoleophilia > Gaiellales > JAICJC01 > JAICJC01. The sequence goes on from CAVPWG010000005.1 coordinate 338,523, forward strand.
GTGGCGTTCACGCTCGGGGCGGTGGTCTCGCCGACGGACGCGCTCGCGGCCACCGAGATCGCCGGGCGGCTCGGCGCCCCTCGCCGGATCGTGTCGCTGATCGAGGGCGAGAGCCTGGTGAACGACGGCACGGCACTCGTCCTCTACCGGGCCGCGGTCGGCGCCGCCATCGGCGGGACGTTCTCGCTCCTCGACACGTCGGCCCGGATCGTCGTCGACGTGATCGGCGGGATCGCGATCGGGCTGGCGGTCGGCTGGGTCGTCCGCCAGGTGCGGCGGCGGCTCGACGACCCGCCCATCGAGGTCGCCATCGCCGTCCTCAGCGGCTACCTCGCCTACCTGCCGGCGGTCGCACTTGGCGTCTCCGGCGTGCTGGCGGCCGTCACGATCGGCGTCTACATGGGCTGGCACACGCCCGAGCTCACGAACGAGCGGACGCGGCTCACCGGCGACGCCTTCTGGGAGATCCTCGTGTTCCTGGTGAACGCGCTCCTGTTTGGGCTGATCGGCCTTCAGCTTCGGAGCATCGTCGATGCGCTCTCGGGGATCCCGACCGAGAAGCTGGCCGGCTACGCCCTGCTCGTCTCGGTAGCCGTGATCCTGACGCGAATCGTGCTTGGTGCCGGTCTTCACGTACCTCCCCCGCTGGGCGTTCCGCTCGATCCGCGAGCACGACCCCTACCCGCCGTGGCAGTACCCGGCGGTCCTGTCATGGGCGGGGATCCGCGGCGCGGTGTCGCTCGTCGCCGCGCTTGCGCTCCCCATCGACTTCCCCGACCGCGACCTGATCGTCTTCCTGACCTTCGCCGTGATCGTCTCGACGCTCGTCCTTCAGGGCCTCACGCTGCCGGGCCTCATCCGCCTGCTCGGCGTCAGCGACGACGGCGGCGCCGAGCGTGAGGAGGCCAAGGCGCGCATCAGGACGGCAGAGGCGGCGCTCGCCCGCCTCGAGGAATTGCTCGAGGAGGGCACCGTGCACCCGAAGACCGCCGAGCGCCTGCGGGGCTCGCTGGGGTTTCGGCGCGACCGCTTCCGCGCCCGCTTCGACGACGGCGACGACGGGGCGATCGAGGAGCGCTCCGCGGCCTACCAGCGCGTGACGCGTGAGCTTCTCGCCGCCGAGCACGCCGCGCTCCTCACGCTGCGGAACGAGGGCGTGATCGACGACAACGTGATGCAGCGCGTCCAGCGCGACCTCGACCTGGAGGCCGCCCGGCTCGACCAGTAGCCCGACGTCCCGGTCACCGCCACGGCCATGACGGCGCCGCGTACGCTTCGCCTCAGCGATGCCCGTCGACGTCCAGACCGACATCCGGATCGACCGACCGCGCGACCACGTGTCTGCATATGCCGCTGCGGGCGATCCTCGAGACCGCGTGATCGGTCTCGGGCGTGTGCCTGCGGTTCGGCTCGACGAGCCCATCGCGGTTCTGCCTGTACACGCCGGTCGGTAATGTCCCCGCGCAGATGGAGCTCGAACGGGATGTTCTCCACCTCGGTGCTGTCGACCAGGCCGCCCTGGTGCGGACGGGCCGGGTGTCGGCGCGTGAGCTCGTGCAGGCCTCGCTGGATTCGATCGACCGCCTGAACCCCAAGCTGAACGCGTTCGTCTCGTGTGCGGCGAGCGGGCGCTCGCCGAGGCGGACGCCGTCCGCGCCGGCGATCCGCGACCATTGTGCGGCGTGCCCGTCGGCATCAAGGACCTGCTGTCGGCCACTGAGGGCCTCCCGACGACCGAGGGCAGCGCCGCCTTCGGCGACTGGGTCGCCGACCATGACAGCGCGCACGTGCGCAGGCTTCGCGAGGCGGGAGCGATCGTCGTCGGCAAGACCAACACGCCCGAGGCCGGCATGCGGCCCGTGACCGAGAACGACCGCTACGGCGCCACCCGAAACCCGTGGGATCCCGAGCTCTCGGCCGGTGGGTCATCTGGCGGCAGCGCATCCGCCGTCGCGTCGGGGATGGTGGCGCTCGCCGACGCCAGCGACCTCGGCGGCTCGATCCGGATCCCCGCCTCCTGCTGCGGCCTGGTCGGGCTGAAACCAAGCCTGGGCCGCGTCTCCATCGGCCCCGACCTCGGCGACGTCGCCTCGGGGATGCCCGCCGACTGCGTGCTCACACGGACGGTCATGGACACCGCGGTGGCGCTCGACGCAATTGCCGGCGCCGAGCCCGGGGAGCGTCACCACGCTCCCGCCCCGCCGACATCGTTCGCCGACGCCGCTCGGTCGACCCCCGGCACGGCTCAGGTTCCGCCTGTGCCTCGAGGCCCCGTTCGGCATCCCGGTTGACACGGAGCCTGCCGCCGCCGCGGCAGCCGCGGCCGCGACGCTCGAGGCGCTGGGGCACAACGTCGAGGAGGTGGCGCCGGCCTGGGACGACGAGACGTTCGCCTCGAGCTGGGCGACGTTCATGACCGGCACGGGGCAGCACCTCGTGCGGGTCATCGAGCGTCTGCATGGGCAGCCGGTCGACCCTGCGAAGCTCGAGCCGGCGACCCGCGCCTGGCTCGTCGATTCGCCTCCGCTGCCGCTGGTCGACCACCTGGAGGCAGCCGAGCGCCTGTGGGCATTCGGGCGGCGGATGCAGAGCGGATGGGCCGACGACGAGGTCCTCCTCACGCCGACCCTGACCCGGATCCCTGCGCCGATCGGCGGCATCCGTTCGCAGGCCGGCGTCACCGACGACGCCAGCAGGTTCAGCGCGCTCGTGCGGATCTGGAACGTCACGGGCCAGCCCGCGATCAGCCTCCCGCTGGCGCAGACCGACGCCGGCGTCCCGGTCGGGGTGCAGCTGGTCGCCGCGCACGGCCGCGATCACCTGCTCCTGAGCGTCGCGGCACAGCTCGAGGACGCCGTCGGGTGGAAGCCGGCCGGACGTCCCGCCGTGTAGCAGGGAGCGGCTAGGTCTTCGGGGGCAGCGAGCGCGCGAACGCGGTGCCCCGTTCCACCCACGCGGCGAGCTCCTTCTCAGAGCTCAGGTGCTCCGCCGCGACCCGCAGCCACCCGCGCATCGACCGGCCGCGCATCTCCATGAGCTCCGCGGGCGTCGTCGCCACCAGGGCGTCGGACTCCTCCGGGTCCACGCGGACGAGGATGCCGCCCTGGCCGCTGGCCGCGACAGCCATGTTGCCGCCGATCAGGAATGCGAGCCCGCCGAACATCTTCTGTTCGGTCAAGCCGGGCGGGTCGCCGACGAGGTTGCGGATGCGCCCGGCCAGCGCTTCGTCGTAGGCCATTTGGAGACGGTACTACGCCCGGTAAGAACGGGGCCGCACGGAACGCTAACGGCCGTGAAGGCCTCGATCCCCGAGGCCCGGACGAGGAGGATCATGTCCACCATCGGCACCACCGCCGCAGCTCACGCCCGCGCGGATCGACTGTCCAGCGTACACGGCCGGCTGCGAACCGACCCGGCCTATCAGGCCTTCCTGCTCCTGCGGATCGGCTTCACCGTCGCCCCGATCGTCTTCGGGCTCGACAAGTTCACGAACGTCCTGGTCGACTGGGAGAAATACCTGGCGCCGTGGATCAACCGGATCGTGCCGGGGAGCGCAACCGACGCGATGTACCTGGTCGGCGTCATCGAGATCGTGGCCGGCGTCATCGTCGGGTTGAAGCCGCGGTACGGCGCCTATCTCGTCGCCGCCTGGCTCGCAGGCATCATCGTCAATCTCCTGACCTACTCCGGCTACTACGACATCGCGCTGCGCGACTTCGGCCTCATGCTGGCGGCCCTCACGCTGGCGCGGCTCGCCTCTGTATACGACCCGCCCGGCCTCCGGTCTCGGCGCTAGCCCGAGCCCTCTCCCATGAGCGGGGGTGTCGCAGCGCGACGCTCCCGCTCACGCGTCGCCGGATTCGGCGAGGAGCGCCTTCAGGCTCTCGTACTCCTCGGCGCAGGCGGGACAGCCCGCGAGGTGGGCGCGCATGCCGCGACAGCTCGACGCCTGCCGGCACTCGTCGGGCGAGACGCACGCCGGGCAGAGCTCGAAGCCCGCCCCCTGCGCGGCCTCGGCCTCGACGTAGCGGTCGAGGTAGTCAAAGCACTCATCGCAGCCGAGCTCGGGCCCGTCCGGCCCCAGCAGCCGGTCGATGCTCGGTCGGTCGGTCATACGACCTCCATCCTGGCGAGGTGGGCGCGGAGGTTTCGGCGCGCGTCGTGGAGCGTCTTGTAGATCGCCCCTCGTGTCGTTCCCAGGCGATCGGCCAGCACGTCGATCGGGACGTCGTTGAGCGCGGCCGCGACGAAGATCTCGCGCTGGTGCGGCGTGAGCGCGACCCGGATGCCGTCCCGGACCGCCTCGAGCCGCTCCGTGTGCTCGAGGCCGGCCGACGCCGAGGCCGGGCCGGCGAATCGATCCCAAACCTCCGGCTCGACCATGATCTCGCGACCCTGCCACGTTCGCCGGCGCGCCTTCACGGATGCTTCCAGGATCGCGAATTTGGCGGCCCAGGTCGTGAACCGGCTCGCGCCACGGTAGGTGGAGAGCTTCCGCAGGACGGCCACCAGCGCGTCGTCGGCGGCCTGCACGGCGAGATCGTCGAGCTCGCCCAGCGGGACGCTGCCAAACGCCGCCCGCCTGCGGCCCAGCTCGAACCGTGCCACCCGGAGCAGATAGGCGTGCAGCCGGGCGACCGCCTCGTCCCGGCGTCCAGGAGGGAGGCCCAGGTCTTGAACCCACGATCGGGAGACGGCGTCGAGGGGCAGGTGCGCATCGGTCACGGGTTCGCGGGCGGGCTCCACGCGGCCCACCGTAGCCTCGACGCTCGGGGTCAGCAAGGACGCCTCGCGCCGTCGATGGGCGCCAAGATCCGAGCCGCCAGATGAGGCGGGCAGCCGGCCTCGACGAGCGTGATCAGCCGGTGGACGTCGTAGGCGCAGTCGCACGCCAGAACGACCGCCGTGGCTTCGTCGAAACCCGCCGCCTCGAGGCACCGCTCGCGCCAGCCGGCGACGTCCGCCCGTGTGAGGGTGTCGATATCGCTGCTCATACCGGATCCAGCGTCGGCCCAACGCCGATTCTTACCCCGGGCGTAAGAAGCGCTCGCGCCTCGACGCTGGTCCAGTCGACCTCAACCGAAGGAGCCGACATGGATGTACGCGACTCTCAACGGCGCAGCCGCATCTCGATCGTGATCGCGGTGCTGGTGTGCGCAGCGATGCTCGCCGTCGCGCCCTGGCGCTCGGCCGGCGCCCAGGCGGAATCGCACATGCACATGAGCATGAGCGACGGCGGGCGGATCACGGCCCACCAGCTCGCGTTCCGAAACCAGATGCGCGTGCTGTGGGAGCAGCACGTCGCCTGGACGCGGCTCGCAATCGTGAGCTTCGCCGACGGATCGCCCGGCCTGACTGCGACCGAGGGACGGCTGCTTCGGAACCAGGCCGACATCGGAGACGCGATCGTGCCGTTCTACGGCCGCGCGGCCGGCACGGCGCTGACAGGTCTTCTGCGGCAGCACATCCTGATCGCTGTCGACATCCTGGTCGACGTGAAGGCCGGCCACCAGCGCGCGCTCGCCGCCGACCTGAACCGCTGGGACGCGAACGCCAACCGGATCGCGGCGTTCCTGCACCGCGCCAACCCGCACAACTGGCCGCTCCATGCCATGCGCCAGATGATGCATCGCCACCTGGCGCTGACGACCGACGAGGCCGTCGCCGAGCTGAGCGGGAAGTACACCGCGAGCGTCGCGGCCTACGACCGGGTCGAGCGCGAGATCCTCGGCATGGCCGACATGCTGAGCACCGGGATCATCCACCAGTTCCCGCACCGCTTCTCGTAGGCAGGAGGGCCGAGGGGGCCCGGCCCGTCGGGTCGGGACCCCTCAGTGTGAAACCATGAGCCTCCCGTGGGTGGTGTCTTCAAGGATCCCCGAAAGGCCGAATACCTGAACACGGAAGGGGCCGATCGACCGCTCCGAAGCCCGATCCCGCATGGGACGCTCGTGGCGGCGCGGGCCTACCGCAAGCGGCGCTTGGTCGAGCAGGTGGTCGCCCACGACTGCGCGGCCATCCTGCTCTTCGACCCGATCAACATCCGCTACGCGCTGGACGTCTCGAACATGCAGGTGTGGACCGCACACAGCCCGATCCACAGCGCGCTGGTCTTCGCCGACGGCCACGCGATCGACTTCGAGTACGCGGCCGCCGCCCACCTCGCCGAGGGGCTCGAGACGGTGGAAGAGGTGCGTCCGGCGCTGGCATGGTTCTACATGTACTCGGCCGAGAACCTGGCCGAATGGGTCGAGCGGTGGGCGGTCGAGCTCGTCGCCACCTTGCGCGAACGCGCCGCAGGCGGTGAGCTGCGGCTGGCGGTCGACCGGCTCGACCCGCCGGGCACCGACGCGCTCCGCCGGCACGGCGTCACGCTGGTCGAGGGCCAGGAGCTCGCCGAGCACGCGCGGCTGATCAAGAGCCCGGACGAGATCGCGCTCATGCGGTGGACGATCCGGGTGTGCGAGGCGGGCATGGCCCGGATGTACGAGCAGTCGGTCGCCGGCATGACCGAGCAGGAGATCTGGGCGGAGCTTCACCACGAGAACATCCGCTCGGGCGGTGAGTGGATCGAGACCCGGCTCTGCACCGTCGGCGAGCGCACGAACCCGTGGTATCAGGAGTGCTCCGACCACGTCGCGAGGTCGGGCGACATGCTGGCGTTCGACACGGACATGATCGGGCCGTACGGCTACTGCGCCGACCTCTCGCGGTCGTGGACGATCGACCACGTGGCGATGACAGGCGAGCAGCGCGCCATCTACGGCGCGGCGCTCGAGCAGATCGAGCACAACGTCGCGCTGATCGAGCCCGGGATGAGCTTTCGCGAATACATGGAGCGGAGCTGGCCGATCCCCGACCGGTATCTGGCCTGCCGCTACTCGTGCCTGCTTCACGGCGTCGGCCTGGCCGACGAGTACCCAGGCGTCTACGCCCCCATCGACGCCGCCGACTTCCAGGCAGGGCGGTTCGAGCCCGGGATGGTGCTGTGCGCCGAGAGCCTGATCGCCGAGGAGGGCGGCCGCGAGGCGGTGAAGCTCGAGACGCAGGTGCTCGTCACCGGGATCGGCGCGGAGCGGCTCGACTCCTTCCCGTGGGAGGACTACTGAAGCTTGCGCGGCGTAACCGACTGCCACGCCCGCGTTCGCAGGAGCTCGCCGTTCTCGTACACGTCAAGGCGCAGGTCGAAGCTGTAGCGCTCGGCGGTGCTTCGCAGCGTGACCTCCGCGACGCTGCGGGCGGTCACCTCCGGCCAGACGACCTCCACATCGGTCATGGACTCGACCCAGGCCCGGCCGGGAGCCTGCGGGGCGACCCCGGTGCGGACGCGATCCACCCGCTGCACGCGCGACCCGTCGTCGAGGCTCGTCTGTGATTCCTGTCCGACCACGACACGAGTCTCGCGGCCGTAGACGTCGTGCTCGATCCGCCACGTCGAGCCCCTGGTGCCGGGCTCGATCGGGCCGGCGACGTGCACGAGATCGGGCGGCTCCGCGATCGGTGCGGCGCCCGCAAGCTCGGGGAGGACGAGCCGCGTGGCAGCCGGATCGACCGTCAGCTCCGACGCGGCCGGAGGCGGCCAGGCGTCTGGCCAGCCGGAGCCGGCGAGCGCGAGCCGGATGCGGTTCCCCGCGGTGAAGACCCACGACGTGGCGTCGAGCTCGATCCGCGCCGTGTAGGCGGCGCCCGGCTCGAGCGGCTCCGGGCTCGTGTGCGAGTCGCGGTGGGTGAGGTTCAGGATGCCGCGGCACACGAGCACCGATGTGCCGTCGGGGAGCACCTCGGTGAGGCGGGCGGCGGCGAACGCCACCGGCTCGCTCGAGCGGAAGGTCAGCTCGACGACCGGGGCCCCCAGGATCTCGAGATCGTCCGGCAGCGGCCAGTCGTAGACGAGCGAGTGGATCTCGTCGGGCCGCTGGTCGAGCGCGAGCCCGTACGGCGGGTAGTAGGTGCCGCGGATGTGCCCGGCGGCGCCGACGTCGCCGCGCACGACGAGCGTCTGCTCGGGCGGGCCGCCGTCCCCGCCCAGCCCGAGGACGCGCGGACGGCTGCGCGCGGGGGGCCAGTCGGGCTCGTATCGCCACTCACCGCGGAACGCGTCGAGGTCGGGCTCGGGCGGCGTGGAGCGGCGGACGAAGAGCACGACCGGCGGCTCGCGGTCGATCCCGTTCTCGACCCCCCGGAGCCAGCGGTCAAACCAGCGGATGAGCTCACGCACGTGGTCGATCCGCGGGCCGGGGATCGAGTCGATCGGGTTCATGTGGCTCCACGGCCCCATCACCAGGCGCTTCGGGGCATCCAGGTGCTCGATCAGCCGAAGCGCCGCGTTCCGGTAGAGGTCGCTCCAGCCGCCGATCACCATCGTCGGGACGCGGATCAGGTGGTAGTCGGGACGAAGCGAGCCCCGGCGCCAGTACGGCCCGTCGTTCTGCTCCTCGATCGCGTGGCACCAGGGCACGAGCTCGTCGATCCGCCGCATCCAGTCCCCGCGCCAGCCGTCGCCGGCCAGCGCCGGCACCGGCGGCAGCGCGTTCAGCGCAACCATCGAGAGCGGGTAGTTGAACTCGATCGCCTTGCGGATGCCCCCGTTGAAGTGGATGTCGTCGGTGTAGCGGTCGTCGGTCGCATACAGCGGGACGATCGCGCGGAGCGCCGGCGGGGCGAGCATCGCGGCGTGCAGAGCCGCGAACCCGGCGTACGAGCTCCCGAACATCCCAACCGCCCCGGTGCACCAACCTCGCTCGGCCAGCCATGCGATGACGGCGCACATGTCCTCGGCCTCGGCCGGCGGGTATTCGTCGACCGCCACGCCGTCCGACGAGCCGGTGCCGCGCGTGTCGACCCGGCAGACCGCGTAGTCGCCCTCGTCCCGCAGCCGCCGGTAGTCCCCGGGCCAGACCGAGACGTCGTCCTTGCGGTACGGGTAGGCCTCGACGAGCGCAGGCCACGGGCCCGCGGTCTCGGGCAGATAGAGGGTCGCGGCGAGCCGTGCGCCGTCGGCCATCGGGATGAAGACGTTCGACTCCGGCAACGCCGGGATTCTGTCATCGCACGAGATCGCCCACGCTGCCCGGTAGCCTGGAGTGCGTGCACGGATCGCGTCGCATCACGGTTGCAGTCGGAGTACTCATGTTCGTCGACGCGGCGCTCTACCTGGCGGTGATCCCGCTGCTCCCCCAGTACGTGGACCGGTTCGGGCTGAGCACGTTCCAGGCCGGAGTCGTCATCGCCGCGTACCCGGTCTCGGTGCCGCTCGTGTCGCTCGGCTGCATCGTGCTCGTGCCGCGCGTCGGGGCACGGCGGATCACGCTGGTGTCGGCCGGGCTGATGACGGTGGCGACCGTGATCTTCGCCTGGGCCCCGAACGCGACCGTGCTCGTCGCGGCGCGGCTCGTCCAGGGCTTCGCCAGCGGCTCGATCTGGACGGGGTCAATGGCCTGGGTGACCGACAACGCCCCGGCGGGCCGGCGCGGGCGGGAATCGGGGATCGTGATGGGGATGCTCTCGGCCGGATCGGTCGCCGGGCCGGCCGTCGGCGCGCTGGCGGCCTGGGCGGGACAGGAGCTCGCGTTCGGCCTCGTGGCCGCGGTCAGCCTGCTGGGCGTCGTCCTCGCGGCACTCGCTCCCAGCGGGCGCGTCGCCGGCGCCCCGACCCGGTTGAGAGAGGCGCTCGCCGGCGCGCTGCGCCAATCGGCGACGCGGGCGGCGCTCGCGCTCACGCTGATCGACCTCCTGACGTTCGGCGCCGTCGACCTCCTGGTGCCGTTGCATCTGGGTGCAGGCGGCACCTCGGTCGGGGTGATCGCCGCGGCCCTTGGGGCCGGCGCGGCGCTCGGGGCCGTCACCGGTCCGATCGCAGGCCGCTTCGTCGATCGTGTCGGAGCGCAGCAGGTCGGTCTGGCCACGGCCACATGCATCGTCGTGATCCCCGTCGTGCTGGCGCTGGAGCCGTCCACCGCGGTCCAGCTCGCCATCCTGGTCATCGGAGGGCCGCTGTTCGCGCTCGTAGGAAGCGCGATCTTCCCGCTCTCATCCTCCGGGGCGGACGCCGCCGGCGTGGCTCACGTGGTGGCGACGGGCCTGATGGGCGTCATCTGGGCCGGCGGCTTCACCGTCGTGCCCCTGCTCGCAGGCGTCGTCGCTCAGGGCGCGTCGACCACCATCGCGTATCTCGTCACGGCGGCGCTCTCGGTGCCGGTGCTCGCGTTCCTCAGGCGCGTCGCGGCGAGCCCTGCCCCATCGGACGCTCGCGCATAGACCGCCCCGCCGCGCCCGCCGTCTCGCCGGGGGCGGTGATGGTGATCCCCACGAGCCGGCGGCGCTTGTCGCACACGTCGTAGAGCGCCTGGTCGGCGGTGTCGGCCTCGACGGAGAGCACGGTCGACGAGCCGCCGTGATAACGCAGTTCGACGGTGAACTCCATGTGAGGCTCCTCGGGTTTGGCGGCCTATTGACCGGTGGTGGCGGGCGGCTCGGGTGGGTCGTCGGTGCGATGTCGCGCGGAGTTGGGATCCGGGAAGCCGGCGGCGGAGAGCACGGCCTTGAGCTTCCGCAAATCGGCGATGTCGCGCCGGCCGTACGCGTACGCCGCGGACTCGCGAAGCGCCCGTTCGAAGGTGGTGTTGCGCTCGAGCGCCTGTCGCAGCTTCACACGCAGATCGTGCTCGGTGCGTACGCCGCTCGCGGCCGCCCTGTTCGGCGGCTCCGGGGGTGGCACGCCATTTTCGTCGGGGCTCGAGCCCATGGGCTCCTTTCACGCGTAAAGCCGTTCAGAGCCGGCTGGCCCAACCGACGCCTGCGGCGGAGCTCTCCCCGAAGACTCTAGCCGCTGGAGCCGCTCGCGGGCTCACCCGGGCCCACGGGTGTACCATGCACGGGCCTCTGACTTCGCGTCGAGTCGATGTTCTCCGCTTTGCGCCGAGCCGGTCGTTTCTCACGAACGTCCGTATGCGCCCCAGGAGAACGGATGGGTGGCCGACGCTATGGGGTCACCGGAAACAGACGTCGCCGATGTGCGGCTGAACCGGCTCTTGAACCTGATCCTCGAGACGGCGGTGGACGCGCTCGGCTTCAGCGCCGCCACCATCACCGTTCGCCACGACGACGGAATGTCGACGGTCGGGGCCACCGACCAGCGCCTGGTCGACCTCGACCAGGCCCAGTACGAGGCGGGCGGCCCATGCGTCCAGACACTGGACGATCCCGCCCCGGTCTTCCTCCACGACGTCGCCGACGACGCGGATCGGTGGCAGCACTACGCGGACACGGCGGCCGAGCTCGGGGTTCGGAGCTCGCTCTCGCTGCACGTCCCCACGGACTCGTCGGAGGTGGCAGCCAGCCTCAACCTGTACTCACGAGAGCTGTTCGACCTCGAGGACCGCCAGCTCCACTCGGCCGAGACCTACGCCGCCCAGCTCGCAGCGACGCTGCAGAGCGTCGACGCCTACCGCGCGACCGCGAACCTGGCGCGCAACATGGCCGAGGCGATGCGCACCCGGGCGGTGATCGAGCAGGCCAAGGGGATCCTGATGGCGGATGAGCGGATCGGCGACGAGCAGGCCTTCGAGCGGCTGGTCTCGCTCTCCCAGCACGCCAACATCAAGGTCCGCGACGTGGCCCGGCGGCTCGTCGACGAGCGCAGCCGGCCGGAGTAGCCACGGCCACGTAACCGGGGTCACCGTCGTGGGGAAGACGATCGGCCCGCCCGGCGTCGTGTCCCCAACCGGGCACGTCGCCTGCCTTGCGGCGCGCCGACAATCCGTTCAAGGAGGGTGGGGATGAAACGGACATCCATGGTCGCGGCGCTCGTCGCGATGGGAACCGGGCTTGCCGGAGGCGGCCAGCTCGCGGTTGCGAGCAGTGGAGCGCATGCAACGCCCCATGTCGCCGTGTTCGCAACCGGGTTCAACAACCCGCGCGGGCTCACGTTCGGCCCGGACGGGAACCTCTACGTGGCCGAGGGCGGCCTCGGCGGCCACCATTCGACCGCGGGACGGTGCCGGCAGGCCTCAGGGGCCGCGGCGCCGTACACCGGCAGCACCGGCAACCCGGTGCTGGGCGGGCGCATCTCGAAGGTGACACCGAGCGGTGACGTCAAGACCGTCGTGCGCGGCCTCCCGTCGAGCCAGACAAGCGCTGCGCTCGGAAGCCTGGTGAGCGGCGTCTCGAGCGTGGCCTTCGTTGGCCACGACCTGTACGCGCTGCTCGCCGGAGCGGGCTGCTCGCACGGCGTGCCGCACGTGCCGAACGGCGTGATCCACGTCATGCCGAACGGGACGTGGAGGACGATCGCGAACCTGAGCGCCTTCCAGAAGGCGCACCCGGTCGCGAATCCGGACGAGGACGACTTCGAGCCGGACGGCACCTGGTACAGCATGATCGCGCTGAACGGCGTGCTGTATCCGATGGACTCGAACCACGGCGAGCTCGACCGCGTGACGACACACGGGTCGATCTCGCGGGTGGCCGACATCTCTGCCAAGGTCGGTCACGTCGTTCCCACGGCGCTCGTTCATCGCCGCGGCGGCGGCCGTCACGCGCCGCCGCAGTTCCTGATCGGGAACCTGGGCCTGTTCGGGCCGCCCGACGGAACGGTCAAGAACGAGCACGTGTACCGGCTGACGGCGAGCCGGCAGCTCAAGGTGCGGGCGTCTCACCTCGAGCAGGTGGTCGGCCTCGCCATCCGGCGCGGCCAGCTGTACGCGCTCGAGCTGAGCACGACGCCCGGGGGCCCGACTCCCGGCACGGGCGCGATCGTGCGGGTGATCGGCCACGGCACGCCGCCCCAGACGGTCGTCTCCGGGCTGACGTTCCCGACGGGCATGACGGTCGGCCCCGACGGCGCGCTTGTACGTGTCCGAGAACGGGTTCGGGTTCGGCGCCGGCCAGGGCCGGGTCGTCCGCGTCACGTTCTGATGACCTCTTCTCCCGGGCCGGCCCGCAAGCCGGCCCGGGAGCAGGGCGTTTGCTCCCGGCCGGGAACGGGAAACGGATGACGGCGCTGCCATGTCCTGGCTGGGACTGACATAGTGGGCGCAACGTCTTCGAGAGGGAGGGGATCGAATGAAGGTTTCGCGAGTGTTCGGCGCGGTGCTGTGTCTCGCGGTTGTGGGCACGGTTTCGAGTGGACCGGCCGGTGCGGCCGTCGCGCGCCACCACGGCAACTTCACCTGCCGGGGCGGCACGATCCACGCCGGGACGTACAAGTCGCTTCGGATCACGGCGCTCTGCACGCTTCCGGCAACCGGCAAGGTGACCGTCCGCCACAACGTCGTCGTCACGCGCACGGGTGCGTTCAACGCCGCGACGCCGGCCGTGCTCGAGGTCTGGGGCGACGTCAACGTGCAGCATCGCGGGATCGCCGCGATCGGCTGCTCGCCGGACGTCGGCTGTGCCGATCTCGGCTCCGACGTCGTCCACGGGAGCGTCCATGCCTTCCGCGCGTGGGCAGTCATCATCCACGCGACGACGATCGGCGGAAGCGCCACGATCCACGGCGGCGGGCGCACGTTGGACTGCACGAAGGTCGCGCCGTACGGCGGGCCGTTCTACAGCGTCGTGGAGGACAGCACGGTGCACGGGAACGTCGTGATCCGTGGCCTCCACAGCTGCTGGCTGGGCGTGATCCGAAATCACGTCGGCGGGAACGTGCAGCTGATCGGGAACCGCTTCGGCGACCCCGATGCCATGGAGATCGTCACGAACCACATCGGCGGGAACCTCGCGTGCTTCAACAACAACCCGGCCGCTCACGTCGGCGACTCGATGGGCCAGCCCAACGTCGTCGGAGGCCAGAAGCGCGGCGAGTGCGCGGCCCTCTAGGTCAGCAGTAGGCGCGCGGGCGCAGTGCGGCGGGCCGCGATCGAGCGGCCCGCCGCACTGGGCCGGTCAGACCGCGGACTCGAGGATCTCGGCGTTCTCGGACTCCGGCGGCATGCCGTAGGCGTAGACGACGAGATCCTCGTCGCCGTGGTTCACCGTCTGAAGCGGCGTGTGCGGCTCGATGTGGATGAGGCCGCCCACGGGGACGTCGCGGCGCTCCGGCGGTTCGCCGACGTACATCGAGAGCCTCCCGGCGAGCACCACGAACGTCTCCTCCTGGAAGGGGTGGCGGTGGCGCCGACCCATCGCGCCGGGCTCGTAGCGCCACACGTTCGCCCGCGTGTGCGCGAAGCCGGCCGGCTCGCTGAGCTCGGCCACATGACGGGCCGCCTCTCCCGGCTCGTGGGGCCTGGTGATCCATACGAAGTCCGCCGGCTGGACGACACGGAAGCCCATGGCCGGAGCCTACAACCGTCCGGGCGATCCGACTGCTAGCCGATGTGGAAGGTCTCGGTGTGGCCGTCGACGGCGATCGCCTGGCCGCTCACCATCCGGGCCGCGTCCGAGGCGAGGAAGAGGCACAGGTCGGCGATCTCGTCGGCCTGCACGAAGCGCGCGATCGACTGGCCCTCGACATACTCACGCTCAACGGCCTCGGACGGCGATCCGCGTGCCGCTGCCTCGCGCCGGATGACGTCGCGCATGCGGTCGCCGTCCACGGAGCCGGGGCAGATCGCGTTGGCGCGGACGCCGTAGGGGCCGAGCTCGATGGCGAGCGACTTCGTGAGACCGATGACCGCCCACTTGGCCGCCGCGTACGGCGACCGCATGCCCATGCCGTACTGCCCCGCAGTGGACGAGATGTTGATGATCGACCCCTCGCGGGCGGCCTTCATCGCCGGGATCACGCGTGCACACGTCCGGTAGTGGCTCGTGAGGCCGACGGCCAGGCATCGCTCCCACTCCTCGGCGCCGACGTCCTCGACGAGCGCCGTCGGGCCGGCGATGCCCGCGTTGTTCACGAGCACATCGAGGCCTCCGAGGCCCGCGAGCGTCGCGTCGATCCACCGGTCGAGCGCCGCGATGTCGGCGACGTCGACCTCCGTTGCGGCGATCCCTTCGGCGCCGGCCGCCCCCACCGCCGCAGCATCGACGTCGCAGACGTGCACCTGCGCGCCCTGCGCTGCGAACGTCTGCGCGACCGCCAGGCCGATCCCGCTCGCCGCGGCTGTAATGGCAACCCGAAGCGCCATCGCGGGATTATCTCCGGAGCGGGCGGCTACGCGTGCGGGGTCGTGTACTCCTCGTCGGTGACGTGCTCTCCCCAGACGGCGGGGCTGCCGTCGTCGCCGACCTCGAGGATGGCGAGGTGGGTCATGAGCCGCGTCGGGGAGGCGCCGTGCCAGTGGTCCTCGCCCGGCTCGAAGAACACCCGATCGCCCGGCCGGATGACCTCGACAGGGCCGCCGCGGCGCTGGGCAAGGCCAACGCCCTCGACCACCCAGATCGTCTGGCCGTTGGGGTGCGTGTGCCACGCCGTCCGCGCACCCGGTGTGAAGTGGACGGCGCTGGCGCTGACCCGCGATCCGTCGGACGGCGCGGCGACGGTGTCGATGTAGACGGCGCCGGTGAACCAGTCAGCCGGCCCGGCCGCGGTGTCGATCGAGCTCTTCGTGATCTGCATCCCGCTTAGGGTAGGCGACCGGGCTTCGTCCGGCGGACCGAAGCGTCGACTCGCGTTCGACCAGGCGGGTCGGGATGAAGCGCAGCCGGTCGGATGGCGGCCGTCCCTCGATCACATCCACGAGCATGTCGATCGCCTCGACGGCGGTGCGCGCCGGATCGAGCTCAAGCGTGGTGATGCCGACGTCGGCCTCGGCCTGCTCGCGATCGGCTGCCACGGCGAGCATGAGATCGTCGGGGATGCCGAGGTTTCGACGCCGCGCGGCGCGCACCGTCGCGACTCCGAGCACCTCCGTGTTGGCATAGATCGCGTCCGGCGGCTCAGGCAGATCCAGGAGGCGGCTGGGCCACTCGAGCTCGGCCATCCGGCCGACCGGCGCCGTCTGCGCCAGCGGCTCCGTGCCGCGCTCGTCGCACCAGTTGCGATACGCCGCGAGGCAGTCGATGTCGAAGGCGTCGACCGGCTCTCCGAGCAGGAGAGCCACGCGCCTGCCTCCCCGCTCTGCGAGGTGATCGAGGACCGTCCGGGTGCCGGCGACGTGGTCGTTGTCGACGCAATAGTCCTCCCCGCCGTCAGGGTCGCGACCGGAGAGGACGAGCGGCACGCCTCGCGCGCGCAGCTCCGCGAGCGCGGGATCTCCGGCGACCGGGTCGAAGACGACCAGGCCGTCGAGCGGGATCCGCGACCAGACGGCGGTGTCGGCCGTCGGTGGTGCCACGACGAGCGCGTAGTCCCGCTCGAGTGCGCGGGCGGTGGCCGCGTGGATCGCCTGGCTGAAGTAGTCGACGTCGGTCAGTGCCACCGGCAGGGAGGCGCTCAGCGAGAACGCCACTGCGATGAGCCCGCTGCGCCCGCCGGCGAGCCGCCTGGCGGACGGGTTCGGGACGTAGCCCATCTGCCGCGCCAACTCCCGGACGCGCGCTCGGGTCGCCTCCGGAATTCGGCCCTTGCCGCTCAGCGCATGTGAGACCGTCGCGGCGGACACCCCGGCCGCGCGGGCGACATCCTCCAGCCTGATGGTTCGAGGCCCTGACATCTCACCCAGCCTCTAAGCCGGACTCCGCACGTCGGGGTGGGCCGGCCAGACGGCCGGCCCACCCCGACGGCTCACCAGCCGACGGCCTCGCCGTCCTTGCGGAGGTCAGAGCCGGCCCGGTAGACGCCGTTCACCGGCGGGTCGCCCGCCGTCTGCCACTCGGGCGGCGGCGCCAAGCCGTGTGCGCGCTGGAACAGGATCGCCTGGTAGCCGCCGAACACGTCGTCGTTCCCGGGCACGTTCCGCACCTTGAACCCCAGCTCGCGCAGCTTCGCGCCAACCAGCGCGTAGAGCTGCGACTCCAGGTCGACGCGGTCGGCGTCCTCATCGGTCATTGCGATCTGAGCGGTCTACTCGATTGGGATCTCGAACCGCGCGATGATGCCGGGATCGCCTCCCCTCGCGAGCAGGTCGGGATCGGGATCGCGAGTTGCCACCCACGCGTATCCGTGTTCCGGATAGGCGACCACGTCGGGGAAGCTCCCGGCACTGATCGCGAGGATCTGAGCGGGTTCATCAGTCGGGTTGCTGAACGTGTGCAGCCCGGCCCGTCCCTCCGGGCAGAAGACGACATCGCCGGCGGCCAGTGCCTCTTCGCCGTGCTGGTGCCGCAGCAGCGGACGGCCGCTGAGGACGAAGAACATCTCTTCGGCTCCGTAGTGCATGTGCATGCGGCTCTCCGGCGTGCCGGGGGCGAGTTCGTACAGCGTCGCCCCCATCCGAGCGTCGTCCGGCCGCCAAAACACCCGTCGTCGCGTTCCAGGCTCTTCGTTCTCTCCGTCCCACTGGTCGGAAAAGAGGTTCTGCCGTGTCATTGTGGTCCTCCAAGGTTGCGGTGGCGCGCAGCGGCCAAGCCGGATATTCCAGCCTCGACACGCTGCGGAAGAAAGGCGGCATCAGCCGCGCCTAACCGCTACCTCGTCGCCGGATCCACGCGGGGATCGTAGTGAGTTCCAACAACCCACGGGGACACTCCCAACAAGCGGAAAAATGGAGCTAAGCGATTCGAACCGCTGACCTCCTGGGTGCGCGGCTCTTGGGCGCACACCGGAGCTGCGAACGGCCGCCCCTCGCGATATCTCGCAGGGTGGACGACGACGGCTCCGTAGGGCATGTGCCGATTAGCGCGTCGGTTCATTTCTGTCCGCTTCTGGTGACGAGAGCGACACCGAGGATGACGACTACCAAGCCGGCGGTGGCGACGGCGTCGGGGAGGTTGCCTTGGAGGGCTTCGATGGCGACGGCCACAGCTGGTGCCAGGAACGTCCAGGCAAAGACGCGGGCGCTGGTCCAGTGCTTGAGGGCGACGTAGAAGCCGACATAGGTGACGACTTGGGCGCCGAGGACGAGGAAGATGAGGCTGGCCCAGAGTATGGGTGATGACCAGTCGGTCGGGGTCGGTCGGGAGAGGGCCAGGTATGGGAGTAGCAGCAGTCCGCCGGCGAGGAACTGCGCGGTGGTGGCGCCGTAGACGTCGAAGGACTCGTCGCGGGTGCTGAGGTAGCGCATGCCCAGCCCGGCGGCGGCCCAGCCGAGCGCGCCGCTGAGGCAGACGATGATGCCGGCGGCGACGTGCGGGCCGGATGCGTTGTGGGCGGAGCTGACGATCAGCAGGATGCCGGTGAACCCGATCAGGAGGCCCGCGACCTGCTTTGGGGCGAGTCGTTCGTCGAGCCACACTCGGGCGAAGAGGGCTGCGAAGAATGGGGCGCTGTTGAGCAGGACGGAGGCGATGGCGGCTCCTGCCAGGTTCGTTCCCTCGGCGATGCCGGCGAGGGTGAGAACGACGTTGCCTGTGCCGATGGCGCAGGCCCACGCCCAGCCCCGCCATGTGCGGGGGAGCCGGGAGCCGACGAGTGCGAGCACGGGCAGCATCACCAACCCGCCGACCAGGGCGCGTGTGGTGGCGATCACCGACGGGCTGGTGAAGCGGAGCGCGGCGGCGGTGACCGGGTAGGCGACCCCGGCGAACACGACGGCGATGCCCAGGATCGCCGCGATGCCCCGGGAGGCGGCCTCCTGGGAGCGTTCGCTCGCTGGCTGGGACGGCGCGATCTGCCGGCTTGGACGACCCACCCGGCCACCCTAACGACTCCGCTCCGAGCCCCGGACGCGGCGCGGAAGCTGGTGATTTGCTCGCATCGACGATTGTCGATACATTGACCGCGGTCGATACGAGAGGCGGAGGGTGATGAGTGCTGTGAGCCTGGGTGCGGTCGCGTGTTGTGGGTCGTTGGCGGCGTCGATGTTGTCGGACGAGGAGGCGACGGCGACAGCCGCAGTGTTCAAGGCCTTGGCCGACCCGGCGCGGGTGCGGATCGTGAACGTACTCGCCACCAGCGGCGACCCGGTGTGCGTTTGCAACTTGATCGAGCCGCTGGGGTTATCGCAGCCGACGGTCTCTCACCACCTGAGGAAGCTGATGGACGTGGGACTGCTGGAGCGCGAGCAGCGCGGCAAGTGGGCGTACTTCTCGCTGCGCCCGGACGCGGTGGAGCGGCTGGCGGCGGTCGTGGAGATGAAGGGAGTGTGGTGCTGATGGCGACCAAAGACGAGGAGCTGCGAGAGCAGGTGCGACAGCGCTACGCAGAGTCCGCGCGCGCGGTCGCGGACGGCTCGGACGGCTGTGGGTGTGGCAGCGGCGCCTGTTGCACCGAGGGCGACCCCGGCGATTTCGGTGAGGCGTTGTATGGGGCCGAGCAGCGCGGCGAGCTCCCCGACGCCGCAGTATTGGCATCGCTCGGCTGTGGCAACCCGACCGCTGTGGCCGACCTGGCAGAGGGTGAAACGGTGCTCGATCTCGGCTCCGGCGGCGGCATCGATGTGATCCTCTCGGCCAAGCGCGTCGGATCGACCGGAACCGCCTATGGCCTTGACATGACCGACGAGATGCTCGCGCTGGCGCGGAGCAACGCGCGAGACGCCGGCGTGTCCAACGTGCACTTCCTGAAGGGGCTGATCGAACAGATACCGCTACCTGCGGGGTCGATCGACGTGGTCATCTCCAACTGTGTGATCAACCTGTCCACTGACAAGGCGGCGGTGTTGACCGAGATCGGCCGGGTGCTGCGGCCAGGCGGGCGGATCGGCATCAGCGATGTCGTCGCCGAGGACAACCTCACGCCGAACGAGCGAGCCGAGCGCGGCAGCCACGTCGGCTGTATCGCCGGCGCCCTCTCAAGCAGCGAATACCGAGCCGGGCTCGAGGCTGCCGGGTTCGAGAAGATCAGCATCGAGTTCACCCACCAGGTCGCTGACGGCATGCATGGCGCGATCGTCAAGGCGGTCAAGACGTCGCATCCCGAGCGCACGGGTCTGCCGGTCGTCCAGGCCGCGGCTAGCGCAGGCTGCTGCTAGTGGACGCGCGCGTGGCCCGGTCGCTGCTTGCAGAGCTGATCGGTACGTTCGCTCTGGTGTTTGCCGGCTGCGGCGCGATCATGGTCGACGCCAAGACGGGCGCGCTTGGCCACGTCGGCGTTGCGATCAGCTTCGGGCTGGTGATCATGGTCATGATCTACGCCGTCGGCCACATCTCCGGCGCCCACTTTAACCCCGCAGTCACCTTCGCGTTCGCCGTTTCCCGTCATTTCCCCTGGCCGCGCGTCTGGCTCTACTGGGCTGCGCAGCTCATAGGCGCGCTGGCCGCCGCGCTCGTCCTGCGTGGCTCGCTCGGTGATATCGCACACGTCGGTGCCACCCTCCCCTCCGGGTCCGACGGCCAGGCGTTGCTGTGGGAAGGAGTTCTCTCGTTCTTCCTCATGTTCGTGATCATGGCTGTCGCCACCGACACCCGCGCCGTGGGCGAAGCGGCCGCGATCGCGATCGGCGGCACCGTCGGTCTCGACGCCATGTTCGGCGGACCGATCACCGGCGCCTCGATGAATCCTGCCCGCTCACTTGGCCCCGCCATCGCCGCAAGTGACTACACCGTGATCTGGGTGTACATCGCAGCGCCCCTTGTGGCGCCACCCTGGCCGCGTTGGCATACCAGTTCCTGCGCGCCAACACCAAGCAGGCCCCGCAAGCGGCGGGATCAGACGCGAGCCACGACCAGTTGAGGGACGGCGTGCCACTCGCCGAGACCTCGCCCTAGACGGAGGCCCTCATGTCTCACCTACTCGTGATCGGAGGAAGCGACGCCGGAATCAGCGCCTCGCTTCGAGCGCGCGAGCTCGACCCGTCCACCGACGTGACGATGGTCGTCGCAGACGCCTACCCGAACTTCAGCATCTGCGGCATCCCCTTCTACCTCAGCGGAGAAACCCCAGACTGGCACCAGCTGGCCCACCGCACCCGCGAGGAGATCGAAGCAACCGGCCTCACCCTACGACTGGACACGGAGGCGATCGCGATCGACACCTCTGAGAAGACCGTGACGCTGCGCGGCCCGACCGGCCAGCAGGAGCGCTGCCCGTATGACCGCCTCGCCGTCGCCACCGGCGCCGTCCCCATCAGGCCTCCCATCCAAGGCATTGACCAGGACGGCGTCCACCTGCTGCACTCGATGGACGACACCTTCGCACTGCACGACCGGCTCGAACGATCCCACTCGGCCGTAATCGTCGGCGCCGGCTACATCGGCCTGGAGATGGCCGACGCCCTCACCCACCGAGGCATACACGTGACACTCCTCGAACAAGCCGCAACAGTCATGACCACAGTTGACGCAGAGCTGGGCACCCTCATCCGCGACGAACTCACAGGCCGCGGCGTCGAAGTCCACACCAACGCCCTCGTCCAGCGCATCAACCACGACCGCGACCAACTCACCGTTGCCGGCGACGGCTTCGACCCCACGCAGGCGGACGTCGTACTGGTCGTCGTCAGCGTCCGCCCCGACACCCGACTCGCATGCGACACCGGGATCGACCTCGGACTGCGGAATGCAATACGCGTCGACGGCCACATGCGAACCAACATCCCAGACGTCTACGCAGCCGGTGACTGCGTCGAAACCTGGCACCGCCTACTCGAACAGCCCGCCTACATGCCGCTCGGCACCACCGCCCACAAGCAAGGCCGGATCGCCGGCGAAAACGCCGTCGGCGGCGACCGCGAGTACCAGGGCAGCCTCGGCACCCAGGTCGTCAAGGTCTTCGACCTCGCGATCGCCCGCACCGGACTCCGCGACACCGACGCCACAGCCGCAGGGCTCACACCACTCACCACCCAGCTCGAAACCTGGGATCACAAGGCCTACTACCCCGGCGCCACCCGCATGACCACCCGCACCACCGGCAACCAGCCGGACGGCCGACTGCTCGGTGCCCAGATCGTCGGACACCACCAAGGCCAGATCGCAAAACGCATCGACATCCTCGCCACCGCCCTCCACAACAACATGCTGATCGAGCAGCTGGACGACCTCGACCTCAGCTACACACCCCCACTCAGCTCACCCTGGGACCCAGTACAGATGGCAGCCCAAGACTGGGTGATCGCCGCGAACGCGCAAGCCGAGGACGCGGCGGCGCCAGGCACGCGCCGATGAGGTCGGCGCGATCATGTCAGAGCCTCCACCCTCGCCTCCGGGCGCTCCACCACCCAGCCGTCAAGAGCGCATACTCCGAGCCGCGTGCCGACGCCTTGGGAAGATCCCAAGGCATCATCCGACCAGTGCTGCCGGATCGGCCACCCCCTCGGGACGCTACCGCGTCCAAAGTTGTGGACGCGACCATCCAACTACGACGTTTTTCCAGCAGCCACGACGCCACGTTTTCCCCATAACCAAGCCGATTCCCGACGCATGGAGCTAAGCGGATTCGAACCGCTGACCTCCTGGGTGCGATCCAGGCGCTCTCCCAACTGAGCTATAGCCCCGCGAGGGCGCAGTATATCCGCGGCCCCGCCCCGCTCTGACCCGCTCCAGGCCTAGGTCGGGCGCAGGACGACGCGGCCCTTGTCGCCGGCGCCGACC
Source organism: uncultured Actinomycetes bacterium (assembly GCA_963709425.1). GTDB lineage: Bacteria > Actinomycetota > Thermoleophilia > Gaiellales > JAICJC01 > JAICJC01. The sequence continues at coordinate 360,981 of CAVPWG010000005.1, forward strand.
CTCTCCAGCGTGACCCAGCAGGCGCCCCAGTGCATGTTCGCGGAGATGACCGTGCGGACCGTCGCGCGACCGCTCGAGCCCGTGTTGAAGGTGACCGCCGAGACCTTGTCGCCGGAAACCTGGAACCACATCTCGTAGTAGAAGCCGGTCGGCGCCGGGGGCAGGTCGTGGACCTTCAGCGAGCATCGGCCGCGTGCCCTGGGCGGCATTCCCGAAGTCGACCGTGGCCGCCGCGCCGGCGGGGCCGGCGAGTGCCACCGTCGCCTGGGCGTCGAACGGCGAGCTCCGACCGCCGACGCCGATCACGAGCGCGGCTGCCGCGGCGGCGGCCATCACGGCGACACCCGCTGCCAGGCGGGCCAGGCGGAGCCGCGGCATCCGCGGCACGCGCGTCCGAGTGGCAGCAACGACCGTTCGCCGCTCGCCGCCGCCGAGGGCGGCCCGGCGGGCGACGTCGATCAGCCCCGGAGGCACGGAGGCCGGAGGCGGCGCCGAGCGCAGGAGCTGCTCGACCCGATCCATGTCGTCGTGGGCGCTCATCGCAGCACCCCCCGCTCTCCCAGCACGCCCGCGAGTCGCCCAAGCGCCGTGCGGGTGCGCGTCTTCACGGTCCCCAGGGGCAGGCTCAGCCGGTCGGCGATCTCGGTCTGGGACAGTCCCGAGTAGTACGCCAGCTCGATGACCTCGCGCTCACGGTCGGGCAGCGAGTCGACTGCGACGTGCACCTCGAACGCCTCCATCTCGGCGATGGCCATCGCCTCGGGGAGCGGCCCGTGGTCGGGCACGTCGGGCGCCTCGCCGACGACGAGCGGCACGCGGGCCCTGGCCGCGTCGACCGCGGCGTTCCGGGCAATCGCGAAGAGCCACGCCGAGGCCGTGCCGCGCTCGCGCCGGTAGCCGCGGGCCGCGCGCCACACCGCGGCGAACGCCTCCTGCGAGGCGTCGTCTGCCGCAGAGTGGTCGCGGAGCACCCGCTGAACCAGCGAGTAGACGGCGCGGCTGTAGCGGCCATAGAGGGTTGTGAACGCCTCGGCGTCACGGCTTAGGGCGACCTGTTCGAGGAGTTCCTCGTCGGACGGGCCCCCCGGATCCATGCGGCGGAGGGTACTTGATCGCGCCTGGACCGGTGCCCGGACGGCATATGCGGCTGTCGTCATCTCAGGGGACATACGCCGCGCGGCCAGGATTGGTTTGTGACGGGGCCGACCCGAGGCAGCGCCGCCGGCGGCGGGCCTTCGCCGGTGTACCGGGGCCGCTGAACGACGCCGTCCCATAACGCCGAAGAGCAGTCGTCCGGCCCGGCGGCACCGCCTCGAATCAGCCGACACTCCCCACGCACCGCAGCGTGGTCGTGCCACGCGTCGGCCGGGGAGGAGGGTCGATCTCACGATGGCCTGCCGCGGCCGCTCGGCGCGTCCCCCGAAACGGTATTCGGCGCGAGCAGACGACCTAGGGGAAATCGGTGCCCAGGTGGGCGTCGGCGGAGCCGATGTGGAGCCCGGCCGACATGAGATCGCGGATGCTCACGATCCCCACGAGCTCGCCGCTCTCCATGACGGGGATGTGGCGGAAGCGGCGCTCGCTCATGATCTGGGCCGCCTCGCTCGGGGAGTGATGCGGCGGGAGCGTGACCGGGTCCGGGGTCATGTACGACTGCACCTGGCCCACGTCGGGATGGCGGCTGTCGGCGATCGCGCGGAGCAGGTCGCGCTCGGTGAAGATCCCGACGACGGCCCCTCCCTCCACGACGACGGCCGCGCCGACGTCGCGCTTGCGAAGCGCCCGTGCGGCCTCGCCAAGCGTGGCGGACGGCTCGATTGTGAGCACATCGCCGCTGCTCATGAAGTCACGCAGGGTGACTGCCATGGCCCGTGATCCTACTCGCTCGGGGACGCCCGCAAGCGCATCTCGAGGAAGAGCTCGGCGTCGAGGGCGTCGGCGATCCGCATGAGCGTGTCGAGCTTCGGCGGCCGTCCGCCTCGCTCCAGCCGGGCGATCGCGGACTGCGTCGTGCCGCACAGGATCGCGAGCTCCTGCTGCGACATCCCGCGCCGGAGGCGGTTCTCGGCGACCATCCGGCCGACCTCCACAAACCGCTGTTCGTGGTCTCGTCCGAGGGCTTCGGCTCGCTTGCGCAGGCCCTCTCGCATGCGCTCGAGCGACTGCGTCGTGAGCCGCCTGCGATCGGCATGGGGGTGGCTCGCCATCCTCGCATGGTATCGCGCCCACGCTATCGCCGCCAGATCGGCCGACGCCCGCCGGACGCAACCCCGCCCGGCGATGCCCCGTCAGTTGCCTCGATGCGGCGCGTGGCCATCACAGGGCTGGGGGCGGTGACCCCGGTCGGAAACGACCTGCGATCGACCTGGGACGCGCTCGTCGCCGGGCGAAGCGGCGTGGACGTGATCCGGTCGTTCGACGCGAGCGACTTCCCGGTGAACATCGCCGCCGAGGTCAAGGATTTCGACCCGTCGAACGCCATGCCGGCGAAGGAGGTGCGCCGGACGTGGAACGACGTGCACTTCGCGGTCGCCGCGGCCCTCGAGGCGGCGGCAGATGCGGAGCTCGTCGTCGACGTCCCCTCGCGCACCGGCGTCGTCATCGGAAGCGTGATGGGCGGCCTGCCCTACACGCTCCAGCAGCAGCGAATCCTCGAGGAGCGCGGCTGGGACCGGGTCTCGCCCCACTGGCTTCCGAACACGCTGGTCGATACCTCCACGAGCCACGTCGCGACGCTGCTCGGCGCCCGCGGGATCAACTACTCGACGGAGTCCGCCTGCGCCACCGGCACGCATGCGATCGGCGAGGCGGCGGCGGCCATCGCCCGCGACCAGGCCGACGTCGTCCTGGCGGGCGCGACCGAGTCGTCGATGGTCCCGATCATCCTCGCGGGCTTCTGCGCGATGCGCGCGCTCGTTGACGGCCGCGACGACCCGGCCGGCGCATCCCGGCCGTTCGATGCGACCCGGGCCGGCTTCGTGATGGCGGAGGGGGCGGCGGTGCTCGTGCTCGAGGAGCTCGAGCGCGCCCAGTCGCGCGGAGCGAGGATCTATGCAGAGATCATCGGTTACGGGGCGTCGAACGATGCCTACCACATCGCGACCCCGCACCCCGAGTCGATCGGCGTCATCGAGATGATGCGCGACGCGCTCGAGCGGGCCGGCATGCAGCCCGACGAGGTCGACTACATCAACGCCCACGGAACGTCCACGCCGTACAACGACGCGGCCGAGACGCAGGCGGTGAAGCAGGTGTTCGGCGACCACGCCTACAGGATGGCGATCTCGTCCAACAAGTCGATGATCGGCCACCTGTTCGGGGCGGCGGGGGCAGTCGAGGCGCTGGCGACCGCGCTCACCGTCCACCACGGCGTCATCCCGCCGACCATCAACCTGCACCACCCCGATCCCGAGTGCGACCTCGACTACGTCCCGAACGTGGCCCGCACCGTCGACGTGCACACCGGCCTCTCGAACTCCATGGGCCTCGGCGGCCACAACGCGTGCCTGATCCTGCGCCGCGTGGAGTGACCGACGAGCGGATCCGGGTCGTCGCGCGGGGCTAGGGCGCCCTGGCGACCGGTTCCTGGAGTGGTCGCAGCTCGTGGAGGGCGATCCCCGTCCGCGGCTCGTGGAGCGGTTCATGTCGAGCCTGCCCGACGGCGCGGCGGTGATCGACCTGGGCTGCGGGTAACCGGCCATACGCGAATCCACCGATGAAAAAACGGTGCCTGACACCAATTTTTCACCCCAGGCCGGTGCGACGGGAGGGGCGCGGCGCGCGCACGCTGAACACGGCGTCGATCAGCCCGTAGTTCTGGGCCTCGTCGGGCGTCATGAAGTTGTCGCGCTGCGTGTCGTCGTGCACCTGGTCGACGGTGCGCCCGGTGTCGCGCGCCATCAATTCCTCCATCCGGCGCTGGAGCGCGAGGATCTCGCGGGCCCGGATCTCGACGTCGGTGGCCTGGCCCTCGAACCCGCTGGTGTGTCCCTGGTGGATCATGATCTTGGAGTTGGGGAGCGCCATCCGCTTGCCCTTCGCGCCGCCCGCCAGGAGCGTCGCCCCCATCGACATCGCCATCCCGAAGCAGATCGTGGCCACGTCGCAGCGGACGTACTGCATCGCGTCGTAGATCGCGAGGCCGGCGTAGACGTCGCCGCCGGGCGAGTTGATGTAGAGCGAGATGTCCTTGTCCGGCTCGTCGGACTCGAGATGGATCATCTGGGCCACGATCAGGTTCGCGATCTCGGCGCTGACCGGCGTGCCCAGAAAGACGATGCGGTCGTTCAGGAGCCGGGAGTAGATGTCGAATGAGCGCTCGCCGCGCGCCGTCTGCTCGACGACCATCGGGATGAGGGGTGACACGGTGCCTCCTTGGTATAGTGCAACCGATGAGTTGCGAGATAATAGCGCAACCAAACGGTTGCCTATCCAGGAGGTGCTCGTGTCCGACTCCGTAACCCGCGAGACCGTGCTCGACCTCGACCGTGACGACGCCTGGCGCGCCGTCACCGACGCCGACGAGCTCGAGCAGTGGCTGGCCGACGAGGTCGAGATCGACCTGGTCGAGGGCGGCGACCTGCACGTCCGCTTCGACGACGGGCGCGAGCGGCACGGGACGGTCGAGGAGGTGACCGCCCCCGAGCGCGTCGTCTTTCGCTGGCACCCGGTTCCGGACGTCGACCTCGAGACGGTCGTTCGCATCGAGCTGGAGCCCGCCGATGAGGGAACCCGCGTCATCGTCGTCGAGACCGGGTTCGACGCCCTGCCGGTGGCGAGCGCGCAGGCCTGCGCCGCAGTCAACGCCTGGGCGTGGGAGGCCCGCCTCCAGGCCGCCGCGGGGCTGGTGCTGATCGCCGGATGATCCCCGACGCCGTCGGCGCGACCTTCGCGGCGCTGGCCGATCCCACCCGCCGGCATGTCATCGACCTGCTCGCCGATCGAGAGGCCGTCACCGCGAGCGAGCTTGCGCGCGACCTCCCGATCACCCGGCAGGCTGTCTCGAAGCACCTCGCCACGCTGGCCGACGCGGGCTTGGTGACGTCCCAGCGCGCCGGCCGCGAGACCCGGTACCGGCTCACCCCGGCGCCGCTGACCGACGCGCGGGAGTGGATCGACAACGTCGGCGCCGAGTGGGACGCACGCCTCTCGCGCCTGGCGCGGCACGTAAAGCGCGGCTCGTAGCCGCACTCGCCGGTATTCTGGCGGCATGTCGACCGTGCGCCGGGCGAGCCCGCTCATGAGCCAGGCCGAGGCGCGCGAGTTGGGCCTCGACCACGAGCATCTCGTCGACATGTACCGCGACATGCTCGCGACCCGCCTCGTCGAGGAGCGCGGAAACCTGCTCTTCAAGGCCGGCAAGCTCCCCGGGAGCTACTACACCGGGCGCGGGAACGAGGCGGCCTCGGTCGGCGTCGCAACGGCCATGGGCGACGACGACGTCGCCTCGCCGCTGCACCGAAATCTCGGCGTCCACCTCGTGCGCGGCGTCCCTCCGGCCGCGATCTTCTGCCAGTTCATGGGCCGTGCCGGCGGTGCCACCCGCGGCCGCGACTCGAACCTGCGCTCCAACGACTTCGGCGCCGGCAAGGGGCTCCTGGCGGGTGTCAGCCACCTGCCGGCGATGATCCCGGTGATCACCGGGATCGCGCTCGCGTTCCAGCTCCGGCAGGAGGCGCGGGTCGCGGTCGGCTGGTGCGGAGACGGGGCGGCCGCCCGCGGCGACATGCACGAGGCGATGAACCTGGCCGGCGTCCGCCGCCTGCCGATCGTCTACATCATCGACAACAACCAGTACGCCTACTCCACCCCGAACCGGCTGTCGTTCGCGTGCGAGCACCTGGCCGACCGGGGGGCCGCGTACGGGTTCGAGGGCATCGTGGTCGACGGCACCGATGTCGTCACGGTCTTCCGGGAGGCACAGCGGGCGATCGAGAAGGCGCGCGACGGCGGCGGCCCGACCATCGTCGAGCTCGTCACGCTGCGGATGGAGGGCCACGCCGTCCACGACGACGCCGGCTACGTGCCGCGCGAGCTCCTCGCCGAGTTCGGGTCGAAGGACCCGCTCGAGCGCTTCCGCGGCTGGCTCCAGGAGGTCGAGGACTGCTCGGACGAGGAGTTCACCGCGATCGAGGACGACGTGAGGGCGTGGATCGAGGCCGGGGTCGCCGAGGCCGAGGTCGAGCCCACCGCCCGACGCCGGCGCGATCCTCGACGGCGTCTACGCCGCGCCAGACGCGTTAAGCTGACGGCATCGTGAGTGAGTTCCCGTTCGGCATGTTCGGTGACCCCGAGGAGCTGCAGAAGCAGATGGCAGCCTGGATGGAGCAGGCCCAGCAGGGGCAGAAGGTCGCCTTCGCGGACCAGGCCATCAACCTGGCGGTGGGCATGACCGTGGCCGCCATCGGCCGGCTCGACCTGACCGGCACGGCCGATCAGCAGGCGGATCAGGTCCGCGATGCGATCCGGCTGATCTTCCCCGAGGCCGTCACCCTGGTGCGCGAGGCGCGCCAGGGCCTGGCCTAGAACCGTCAGTCCTCGACGAAGAGCGCGAGCGTGGCGGTGAAGCCGTGCAGAAACGTGCGGCCGCCGACGGGCCCGATCTCACCGGCGCAGAACATGCCGGCGACGGGCACGCCGCCCAGCGCCGCCGCGGTCGCGGCGGCGTCGTGGTCGGGCCGGCCGAACAGGCCGGTGCCGCGGCCGTTGCAGGCGAAGAGCAGGCCGCCGCTCACGCGCCCCGGGCAGAGCGACGCCGTCCTCGAGCGCCGCCCGGAGCCCCGCGTCGGCGGTCGACGCGTCGCGGACGTGGAACCGAAACGTCTGCCCCACGCGCGGCACGTCGCCGACGGCGATCGCGCCCGACTCGGGGTCGCCGCCCAGGATGCCGCGGACGAGGTAGTCGTCCGGCCCGTAGTCGACCCGGTTCTCGTCGATGACGAGCCCGGCCAGGACGCCGCGCCGGGCCAGCTCGGCCTGCTGCGGATCGAGCGTGCTCACGATCTCGACCAGCCGGCCGTACGCCGGCTTGCCCGCCAGCTCGTGGATCACGTTCGACCGAGCCTGCGTCACCACCATCTCGGGGCCGATCGGCGCGCACCCCTGCGACACCAGCGCCCGCAGCTCCACCTGCCCGGAGAGATCGACGATCACGGCTCCCTCGCGGTGGACGTCGTCGCCGCAGAAGAGCACGTGCTCCCCGGCCCCGCGCCCACCCGACGCGAGCCCGCCGACGGCGACTGCAGCGCCGGCGTCGTTCAGGTCGTCGAGGAGCCGCTCGATCGGGAACGTGTACGGATCGGCGACGATGACCGCCGGCCCCGCGAGCTCGAGCAGGCCGACGTCACCCGCGGCGATGTGGCGTGCGCGGGCCGTCCCGGATCCGAGCGACGCCGCGAGCACGCTCACCGCCGGACGGCCCTCGAACTCGCGCCCCGCGCCGATCACGGCCTCGGTGCTTGCGCCGACGAGCACACCGGGCGCGAGCTCCTGGGCGACCTCGTCCGCCACCTGCTCGGCCTCCGCCGCGTGCCCGGCCGAGACAAAGACGAACGCGACGTCCGCGGCGGCGCCGCTGAGGCCGGCCCGAACGGCGGCCGCGGCCTCGGCGGCGCAGGCCCGCGCGTCACCCGCTCCCGCTGCAACGTCCACCGCGCATCGCACAGCCGTCACTCGACGATCCTCCAGTCGGTCGAGACGCGCCATTCCAGCACCGCCTCGTACATGAAGATCCGCGAATCGAGCCCCATCCAGCTCCTTCGAGAGTGTGACGGAAGACTCCCACAAGCGGGGGTCGTCCAGTCATACCCCTCGATCCGATGCTGATATCGAAAAGGGGGTTTCCCATGAACCAGTCCGGGGCCGGTGCCGGCCCTGAGAGCGGCCAGACGATGGCCGAATACGCGATCACGCTCGGCGTGGTCACCCTGGCTGTCGTGGCCACGCTCGGTCTTCTGACCGCGGGCGTCACCGCCACGATGAGCTCCGTCATCGCCCTGATCTAGGGGCAGGCTCTTCTCCCAGCACGGCGCTCACCTCCACCGAGGTGACGTCGTGCCATGGTCCCGCGTGCCACGCTCGGTCGCCGTAGCGCTCGCGCCTGAGTTCGCCGGCCAGCTCCAGCTCCCGCGGCGACGGCGGCTCCTGCGCCGCTCCCTCCCCCGCGAACGCCGTGACCACGGCGGCATGGGCTGCGTCCATGCCGACGCCGATATTGGCGACGTGGTCGGGCCGGCTGTGTGCCGGCCGCGGCCGGCCGTCCGAGGCTGCCCCCGCGCGGGCCGGCGAGGCAGGCGACGAGCCTCTCGAGATCCGCCTCCACGAGCAGCGTGCCGTGGACGAGGCTCGCGCGGCGGCCGCGGTGGGCGGCAACGCCCGTCACCTTGCGCCCCGCCACGCGCACCGTGCGCGCGTCGCACGTCGCGTCGACTCCGAGGGCGCGGCAGGCGGCGGCGATCCCGTCGAGAAGCGGGGCATACAGATCGGGCACGCCGAGGGCTGCGTCGGGATGGCCCGCCGGAACGGCGACGCCGATGCAGAGCGTCCCTGGGTCGAGCTGCACCGCCCCGCCGCCCGTGAACCGGCGCCACACGCGCACGCCGCGCGCTTCGCAGGCCGCCGCGTCGACCTCCCAGTCGGCACGCTGGAACCGGCCGATCACGACGGCCGGGCGGGTCCGCCACAGGATGAGCACCGGCTGCACCGGCTCGGCGCGGACGACGGCCTCGTCGAGGGCGAGCGCCTCGGCCGGCTCGCAGAGCCCGGCCGCGACGACCCGCATGCGGCCCGTCAACGCACCCGCACCCCGGCGCGCGCCAGCCTCACCGCCGCCGAGGCGGGCGCCGAGGGATCGAGCGTCACCTCGTCGGGCAGCCGTTCGCGAGCGACCTCCAGCGCTCGCCGGAGATCCGCCGGGTCGCCGAGCCGGTCGAGCTCGGCGCCCGCGTCGGCGGCATGCTCGGCGGCCGCCGACCCCGCCTCGGCGATGTCGCGTGCCGCGTCCATCGCCAGATCGGCGAGCTCCAGCGCCTCGCGCCGCGCGGCCTCGGGCCGCGCATCGTCGCCGCCTGGTGGGATCTCCGCATCGAACGGCGATTCCGCGACGGCATCGATCATCGATTGGCGGACGCGGTCGATCAGCTCGCGCTGGCGGCGCGTGGCGAGCCGGGCCGACTCGACCCGAAGCCGGGCTTCCTGGACGTCCTCCGCACTCGGGCCCGGGTCGGCGCCGGCCGCCTCGGCGACCTGCTCGAGCTCGACCGCGCGCTGCCAGGCCGTCACGAGCGGCCCCTGGTCCACCCACTCCCGCTCGAGCTCCCGCGTGATCGGCTCCAGCTCGACGACGACGCGCTCGGTCGCCGCAACCACGCCCGGGGCCGCCGCGACCACCTCCCGATCGCGGGCCAGTTCCGCGGCAAGGGTCTCAGCCCGGACCAGGCGGCGCTCGAGATCCTCGACCTCGTCCGCCAGCGCGAGCAGGCGCTCGAGCTCAGCCGGCTTCATCGGGGAGCGGCCGCAGGCGGCGCGGCCACGTCACCGGACGGCGCTCGAAGAGCGCCCCGAGGCGTGGCCCCAACGCGACGCCCGCAGCGTCGAGGAAGCAGTATCCGCCGGGGATGCCGCTGGGCGGGTTGCCGATGGTGAGGATCCCGGTCGGGTCGTGGCGGGCCCACGCCCAGGCCCCGACGCCGGTTCCGATCAGCTCGAGGTAGCTCGTGACGAGGAACGCCCCGGCGTAGACCAGGGGCCGGCTGCCGCGCAGCGTGAACCGAAGCAGGAACAGGTACATGATGGCGCCGAAGGCGTCGGGGCGCGAGGAGAGCAGGAGACCCCAGAGGGCCCAGGCGCCGCACACGACGAGCGTGAACACGATGAACGGGCGGCGCAGCAGGACGGCCACCTGCGAGCAGCCGATCGAGAGCGCCGCCAGATACACCAGCCCGTGGCCGGGAGGCACGTAGCTCGGCACGTTGTGCAGGCGATACGTGTAGTACCCGAGGAACGGCGACGCCGTGTACTCCACGCAGGTCGCCACGATGATGACGCCGACGACCTGGATCCGCACGGTGCGGTTCTCGCCTCGCAGGAGCGCGACGAGCAGCGCCCATGTGACGACGCCGACTAGCCGCTGACGCCAGATCCCCGCGCCCGAGTCGGTGCCCGCGCCGAGCGCGATCCACGCGAAGACGATCGCGGCGACGACCAGCTCGCGCCGCGAGCCGCGAGCCGCGTCGGCGATCTGGGCGCGGGTCGGCACGGGCCGCACTCTATCCGGCGGCCAGGGCGGAGATCGGCGTGACGTGCACTCGCATGGCTTTTCGGCCCGTCGAGCGCCACCGGGTCGCGCGCTCGGTTCAGGGCAGGGCGTTCGATGGGCGCAGCTACACCGCGTCGAGGCGCTCGTGGAGCCGGACAACATCGCGTCCCAGCGCGTGCTCCAGCGCGCACGGTTCGAACGAGAAGGCGCTCACCTGCTCGCCAGCCCACCCGCCGTCTCGCCGCCGTCCACCGTGATCGCCGCCCCCGTGATGTATGCCGCGTCGTCGGATGCCAGGAACGCGTAGACCGCGGCGATCTCCTCCGGCCGGGCGTGGCGGCGCAGAGGGATCTTGGCGTCGACCTGGGCCAGCATCTCGTCCGTGTACTCGGCCTCCTGCATCGGCGTCAGGACGTAGCCCGGGCAGACCGCGTTCACCCGCACCGTCGGCGCCCACTCGAGCGCGAGCGTCCGCGTGAGCTCGATGACGCCGGCCTTCGAGGCGTTGTAGTCGGCGTAGAAGGGATGGCCGACGTACCCATTCGTCGAGGCGGTGTTCAGGATCACGCCTCCCCCGGCTTCGAGCATCGTCCGGCCGGCCGCCTGCGCCACGTTGAAGACGCCGAGCAGGTTGGTGTCGAGGACGCGCCGCCAGCGGCGCTCGTCGATGTCGAGCGCCGGGCCGCGCTCGCTCACCCCCGCGTTCGACACGACGACATCGACCGGCCCGAGATCGGCGAACGCGGCCCGAACGGCGTCGCCGTCCGAGACGTCCACCCGCACCCCGGCGTCGCCGGGCTCGAGGTCGAACACCGTGACGACGGCGCCCTCGGCGCGGAACCGCTCGACCGTCGCGGCCCCGATCCCCCGGGCGCCGCCGGTCACGACGACACGCTTTCCCTCCAGGCCGCGCATGGCGGCGAACGCTACCGGAGGCGAGCCGGTCTAGAGTGCTTCTCGATGTCTGACGTGCAGATCGACGTGACGGCCCTCGAGGTGCGCCGATCCCTGGCCCGCTCGTTCCACGGCGACACCGATCCGGGGCCGCACGCGTGGCGCGGATCCGTCGGCGTCGGCGACGCGATCGTCGCTGTGGACGTCGAGCAGCGTGACGACGGCGGCTCGATCGTCCACGCCCGGGCCCGGTCGATCGAGTGCGACACGACCCCGGCGCGGCTGGCCCGCATCCTCGCGAGCGAGAACGCGGAGCTCGTGCTCGGCCGGTTCGCGATCGTCGACGACGCCGTCGACGTCGAGCACGCCATCCTCGCGGGGACGACCATGGACGCCGTCGAGGTGCAGGCGTCGGTCTGGGCGGTCGGGTGGGCAGCGGCGTCGTTCGCCCCGCGCCTGCGCGCCCTTGTCAACGAGGCGGTGCCCGTCCCGCCCGCGCCGCAGACCCCGGCCGCGCGCCTGCGCGACTCTCAGGACCACGTCGAGCTGACGACCCGCCGGGTGCGCCAGCACCTCGACGCCCGCTACGGCGGCTTCGAGCATCACCCCGACTGGGGCTTCCACGGGCCGTTCGGAAGCGCCCGGGTCTTTGTCGAAATCCTTCCCGTCCTCGACGACTCGACGGCCGTACGGGTCTCATCACCGGTGCTGTCGCAGGTCGCGATGTCGGACGAGCTCGCGCTGCGGCTTCTGGCGCTCGCGTCCGAGCAGCCGTTCGGCGCGTTCGCGCACCTGTCCGCGCGCGACGAGGTGTGGCTCCAGCACGCGATCCTGGGCGACGACCTCGACCGGGTCGAGCTCGAGACGGCGATCGACGCGGTCGCCGCGATCGCCGACGGCTGCGACGACGCGCTCGCGCAGGAATTCGGGGGTTTGCGCTACGCCGATCTCGGGTAGCGGCGCCGGCATGGGCCGATCTGGGATGCTGTCTCCTGCGATGCCGTCCGCGGCCCGCCGCAACTGGACCTTTCTGACGAACCACGCTGCCGTGCTCGTCTGCATCGACCGCAACCCCGGGACGCGGATCGACGAGGTCGCGGCCGAGGTCGGCATCTCGCGCCGCGCGACGCAGATGATCGTGAGCGACCTCGCCGAGGCCGGTTACATCGAGCGAACCCGCGTCGGACGCCGCAACCGGTACCGCGTCCGCGACGAGATGCCCTTACGCCGCAAGTCGTTCATGACCAGCGATGTCCGGGCGCTCCTCACCCTTCTGAGGTAGACACTCATATCACCCTAAAGTCGTAGCCGAATGCCGCCGATACTTGCACCACTGTCCTCTGCCGGTGCACTCCGGCAGGTGTGGTCATCAAGGAGGCGATTCGGTGATCGAGTTCTTCAACCGGCTTCGTGACGAGAGCGGTCAGACCATGGCTGAGTACGCCGTGGTCCTGGGCGTCATCACCATTGCGGTGGTCGTCACTCTGGGTCTGCTTTCCACGGCGATTCAGAGCACGCTCAACAACGTCATCGCGTCTCTCTAAGGACGCGGTCGCGGCGGCCGGCGCGAGGGAAACCTCGTGCCGGCCGCGGCGTTTAACCAGGCGCCATCAGCCGGGCAGCGGAAAGCCGCCGGGGAATGTCCCGAGCGCCTGCACCGTGAGGCCGACGCCGAGGATCGTGATCACCGCAGCGCTGAATGTGGGCGCCGCCTGGACGATCCTCCCGCTCGACGGCACACGGTCGACGAACCGCCGCGCGTAGACCACAAGGACGCCGACGCCCGTGAGCGTCGCGGCCAGCCCGAGGCTGAACGCCACGACGAGCACGAGCCCGAACGCGACCCGGTGGACGGCGATGGCGCCGAGCATCACGACGAGCGCGGACGGGCACGGGAGGATTCCGCCCGAGATGCCGAGCGCCAGCATGCTGCGCGCCGTGATCGACGAGCCGTCGGCACCGGGAGGGGTATGTGTGTGGCCGCCCGGGCCGTCGTGATGATGGTGGTCGTGGCCGTGATCGTGCGTATGTTCGTGTTCGTGGTCATGGTCATGACGGTCGTGATTGTGCAACGGCGCACGCAGCCTGCGCGCCCTGCGAACCAGGATCGAGGCGCCCATGCCCACCACCACGAGGCCGGAGATCACCGAGAGCCACGGATAGAGCGTCTCGGGCAGGATGTAGTGTGAGAGATAGAGCGTCACGATCCCCAGGACGAAGATCGATGCCGTGTGGGTGATCGTTACCGTGAGGCCGAGGAACGCCGCGTGCCGGGCGGTCCCGCGCGAGCCCACGAGATACGCCGCGACGATCGACTTTCCGTGACCCGGGGAGAGCGCGTGCACGGCGCCCCAGAACATCGCAATGCCGATGGCCACCAGGATGAACCCGAGCCCGAGGTCGCGATGCGTCACGAGGTCGGTGAACGCGCCGCCCGAGATCGCCACGCTCTCGCCCCCGGTCCCGCCGGGCGCGCCGACCGACACGCTCGTCCCGGTGCCGTACCGATAGCCGAACGTCGCCGTCCTCACGTCGAGCGGCGTCGAGAGCATTCCCGAGGGGTAGTGCCGCAACATGTCTGACACGTCATGCGTCGCCGCCGACGACTGGGTGAGAACCGCCCCGGGCGCAGCCCGCATGACGATCTCCTTCCAGCCGACCCGGTTCCCGAAGGTGTCGTCCGAGAACGTTGCCGTGAACGGTCCGCTTCCCGGGATGCGGGCGCTCAGCGCGACCGTCACGCGCATGCAGTGCAGGCCGCCCTGCCCCATGCGCAGCGTCGCGGTGACCGCACCCGTGTCGGGGACGAGCGGCACCGAGCTGCCGTTCACCGTCAGGTGGAGCTTGCTCGCGAAGGTCGGCACGTGGGCCACGGCCCACGCCCGCGCCCGGTCGGCGGTCGGCTGGCCGCCGAGGTCCTGGAACGTCGGGATCTCCGCCTCGTCGAGCACGAAGGTGACGTGCACCGAGCCGCGGTCGAGCTGCACCAGGCTGTAGCGGTTGACGGTGAAGTTTCCGAGCGGATGGGCGTGGGCGACGGCCGGCATCGCACCGAAGGCGGCGAGGCCGGCGATCGCGGCGACGAGCCGGCGGATCATCGTCCCAGCTCCCCCAGAAGCCGGCGGGCATCCGGTGCGTAGAGGAGCGAGAAGCCCGGGTTCAGGTCGAGTGCCGCCCTGAGGTCGCGGGCCGCCGGGCCGACCATGCCGAGCGATGCCTCGATCGCCCCGCGGTGGTAGAGGAAGCTCGAGTCGTGGGTGCCCAGGCGGAGCGCCCGGTTCGACTCGGCCAGCGCCGCGTGCGCCCGGCCGGCCTTGAAGAGCGTCCACGCCAGGGCGTCCTCCACCGTGACGCTGGGCTGGACCCGCGCAACGGCCCGAATCCGCTCGAGCGCGGCGGCCACGTCCCCGTTGTGGTCGTCGTCGAAGAGCGCGAGCTCGACGTCGACGTTCACGCCGTTGGCCGCGTACAGCCGCTCCTCCGCGCGCACGACCGCATACTGGCGCCGCGCGGCGGCGGGCCTGCCCGCCGCCCGGTAGACGTCGCCGAGCGCGATCACGTAGGCCGGGAGGGGATACCGGCTCACAACGGCGGTGTAGCCCGCGATCGCCCTGGCGTACCGGCCCTCGGGCCGCCGCCAGCTTCGCCTGGGCGGCACGGGCGTGCACGAAGCCCGGATAGGTGTGGAGCGCGATCCCGTAGTTCTTCTCGGCCGCGGCGTAGCGGCCGTGGTTGAACTCGAGGTTCCCGAGATAGAGATACGCCCAGGCCGTGTTCTCGCCGGCCGGGGCACCGGCCTGGGTGGCCTGCACGAGCGCCCGCCGGGCGGACGCCGTGCGGCCGTGCAGCTCGAGGTAGTACGACGCCCGCGAGTACGACGCGAGATCCGGGCGCTGGCGCAGGAGGCGCTCGATGGCGGCGCGCGCGGCCGGGTACCGGCCGAGCTCCATGTCGGCGTCGACGACGACGCCCATCGCATAGGGACTCGACGGGTCGATCGCCAGCGCGCGCCGGCCGAGCACGAGCGCGCCGGCGAAGTCGTGGCGGGAGAGGGCGAGCGAGCCGCGCCCGGCCAGGGCCGTGAAATCGCGCGGCGAGAGCGTCAGGGCGTGCCCGAACAGCGCGTCGGCGCGCGTGTACCAGGTGGGGTCGCCGTCCTCGCGGGCCATCTGAAGCTCCGCGAGCGCCAGGTTGTCGACGGCCTGCGCCGACCGCGGCTTCGCGGCTGCCTCAGCCCGGTAGCGGGCGACGAGCTGTGGAGTCGAGAGCGTCCGCGGCGCCGCGTCGGCGTACGGGATCGCGGGGGCCGCGGGATGGGAGCGCGCAGCGCTCGTGTCGCCCCCTCGCAGCGCGATCGCCGCGGCGATCGCGGCAAGCACCGGAAGGGCGAGAAGGAGCGGGGAGATCTTGCGGTGTGCGATGAGCATTGTCGTGGATGCCGTGAACCCCTGGGGCCCGGCGTCGCCGGGCCCCAGGAGTGGTTGGCGCTTACGGCGTCGGCACCTGGTGGATGCCGGCTGTCCCGGACTGGGCCTGGGCCAGGTACGGGAACACCGTGTCGAACGACTCGTCGTTTCGCTGCACGCCGTCCGAAGCCGAGTTCGGGATGGCGGGGGTGTCTGTGGCGCCCGCCAGGGCGCGAAGCTCGATGTCGGTGACGTCGTCCAGCGGCCGGCGGCCGTTGGGGAATCCGGCAGTGTCGCCGCCGAGGACGCCCAGCGGGTTCTCGTGCCCCGCGGCCGTCGGGTCGATGCTGGTGTTCAGGCGCAGCATGTCGGCGTGGACGTTGCCGGTCTTGTTGAGGCCGGGCAGACCGGTCTCGAGGATGGCCAGGATGTCGTTGCGCGGGGTGTGCGTGTCACCCAGTGCAGCGGCAAGCTGGGGGGCCTTGAAGAACTGGTCGAACTGGCCGTCCCGGTTCGGGTCGACGTGGTTCCAGTGGTCCTTCTGCCCCAGTGGGATCAGCACCTCGTTCACGAGCGGGTTGCCGAGGCGCTCGATCTGCACCCAGGTGCCGTGGCCAGCGCCCGTGAGCTCGTTCGTGAAGGACTGCCGCGCGGTCTCGGCGTACATGCCGATCGTCGGGTGGCCCTTCTTCACGATGCGCGACTTCGGCACCTGAATCGCGAGGGCCTGGACGTTCATGCCCCCGAGGGTGTCCTTGGCGACGCCCTTGGGCTTCACCTGGAGGCTGTCGCCGATGTCGCCGAGCCCGATGAAGAACGGGTCGTCCGACTGTCCGGCCCACACCTTCCCGCCGTGTCCGGCGAGCGGCTTCACGCCCAGCTTGACGAGCTGGGGGTAGCTGGGCATCGAGGCGGGGCCGACGTTGTTCGGCACCGTCTTGATGTTCCTTGCCAGGTGCACCGTGCCGACCAGCTTGCCGTGCTTGCCGTAGTTCAGCCGGTCGACGGAGTAGGTCTGATACACGTTCAGACCCGGGTCGGAGAGCGACGTCACCGGGTTCCCCGGGATGTTGTAGAGGAACGTGCCCTTGTTGCGCACGTGCGTCTTGAACACCACGCGGTAGGCGATGTCGGTGCGGGCGTCGCCGTTGTTGTCGATGTTGAACTGGTAGCGGACGTGCTGTCCGAACCCGTAGTAGTTGGGGGCATCACCGGGGTTCTCGAGCGGGTTGGCGGTCATCACCAGGTTGATCTTGCTCGGATCCTTCTGATCCACCCACATGAAGGTGTCCGCGAGATCGGCGACCGGATCGTTTGAGATCAGCGGCGCCTCGCGGTGGCTCGACGCGGCCGCCGGCGAGGCGGTCATTGCCGCTGCCGCCAGGCCGGTGAGCCCGAGGGTGACTACGCGCTTCAGCATGAGAAACGGATGTCCTTTCGTTCGAAGGGGACGGAGAGGCCTCGTCAATGCGGGCTATTCGGCGCGTCCCCGAAAACGGTTCGGACGCCTGTCCGGGCTGCTATCGTCACCGCCGCATGAGCGCGGGCCGAGCGGCAATGTGGATCATCGCGTCGGGCATCGCCCTCGCCGGGGCGATCGTGTTCGCCGTCAACGGCCTCGACGGCATCCCCGGCGAGTGGGTCGGGGTCGCCGTCGGCACGCTCCTGTGCGCGACGGCCTTCGGGCTCGGCTACGTCGAGTAGCCGACCACTGCACGAGATCTCGTAACGATCCCAGGACGCTCGCTCCGGGATACTCCTGCGCAGACGTGTTGCGAAGGATCCCTGAGACCTGGATCGTGTGGACGATCGTCGGAGTCGTCGTGGCGATCGACCTCGCCGCCGTGGCGCTTGGCGTCCTCGATCGCTCCGTGCAGTCCCTCGTCGCCACCGTCATGTTCTCGATCGTCACGGTCGGGTTCGCCACGATCGGCGCGCTCATCGTGTGGCGGCATCGGGCGCACTCCATCGGCTGGCTGTTCATCGCCGTGGCGTTCTTCTTCTCCTTCTGCCACAACCTGGCGCAGAACTACGCCGTCTACACCCTGGTCGTCGACCCCGGCTCGTGGCCGGCGGGCAGGGCGGCGTTCTGGTTCGCCTCGACGGCCCTCGACACCGCGTACGTCGGCGCGATGCTGCTGCTACTCCTCCTCTTCCCGGACGGGCGGCCGCTCACGCCGCGATGGCGGCCGGCCGTGGGTGCGGCGATCCTGGCGATGGTCCTCGGGATGAGCGCGGGCGCGACGGACTTCACGAGCGAGCCGCCGCTCCAGGCGGTGCACAACCCGCTTGCGCTCTCAGGATCGTGGGTGACCGCCATCGACGTCGCGCTCGCGCTCACCGTTCCGTTAACGATCATCGCACTCGTCGGTGGCATCGCCTCGATGGTGCTGCGGTTCCGGCGCTCCATCGGCACCGAGCGGCAACAGGTGAAGTGGGTGGTCGCGGGCGTTCTCATCTGGCTCGTGACGTTCGCGGCCGACCTCGCGCTGTTCGCCGCCGGCGTCAACTGGTTCGAGACCGTCCCCTTCGTGCTGTCCATCGTCCTCTTTCCCGCGGTGATGGGCCTCGCGATCCTGCGCTACCGGCTCTACGACGTCGACCTGGTGATCCGAAGGACCCTGGTCTACGCATGCCTCGTCGCCGTCCTGGGAGCCATGTATCTGGGCGGGATCGCGGCCCTGGGCTCGCTCTCGGCCTCGGCGACGGGGCAGTCGAACGAGGTTGCGGCCACCATCACCACGCTGGTCGTGGCGCTTGCGTTCCAGCCGCTGCGACGGCGGATACAGCACGCGATCGACCGCCGCTTCTCACGCCGCACGGTCGACGCGGAGACGGCGCTACGGGCGTTCTCGGGCCGGCTGCGGGAGGAGATCGACCTCGACGCCCTCTGCGGCGAGCTGACCGGGGTGGTCGAGCACACCTTCCAGCCCCGGCACACCAGCCTCTGGCTCAGGTCGCCGGGGCAGGGGTAGCCGAGACGGACTCGGCGATCAGCTCGGCCGGATGGGCGATGCGCAGGTCGCCGCGGCCGAGGCGGCGAAGCGCCGCCTGGAGCTGGACGGCACAGCCGGGGTTGGCCGTGGCGACGATGTCGGGGGCGGCAGCGAGGATCGCGCGCGCCTTGCGGTCTCCGAGCTCGCGGGCGGCGCGCGGCTGGACGAGGTTGTAGATCCCGGCCGAGCCGCAGCACATCCCGGCGTCCTCGATCTCGACCAGCTCGACGCCGGGGATCGCGCTCAGGATCGCGCGCGGCTGTGCGGCGACCCCCTGGGCGTGGTTGAGATGGCAGGCGTCCTGGTAGACGACCCGGGCCGGCTGGATCGGCCCCCGCGCGGCCGCGGGGCCGAGCTCGGCGAGCACCTCGGTCACGTCGCGCACGCTCGCGGCGAAGCGGCGGGCGTCGTCGGTCCCGAGCAGGTCGCCGTAGCCCTTCATCGCCGAGCCGCACCCGGCGGCCGTGACGACGACCCGGTCGTGGCCCGCGAAGGCGGCGACGGTCGCCGCCGCCTGCCGGCGCGCCTCCCCCTCGCGGCCGGCGTGGAGCGCGAGCGCGCCGCAGCACCCCTGGCCGGGCGGCACGACGACCTCGCACCCATCCGCCGCGAGGGCGCGCGCCGCCGCCCGGTTGACCCGCCCGAAGAGGGCCCGCTGGACGCAACCCTCGAGCAGCGCCGCGGCCATGCGCCGCTCGCCCACCGCCGGCGTCGTCCTCTCCGGGCGGGCGCGCAGGTCGGCCGGCCGCACCCGTGGTGCGAGCGCAAACGGGCGGATGCCAAGCGCGAGCGGCCAGGCGATCGTCCGCAGCAGCCGCGGCCGGGGGACGACGGCGAAGATGGCGGCGTCGAGGACCCTCCCCCACGCCCCGCGCGGGGCCCGGACGCGCCGCTCGGCGCGGGTGCGCTCGATCAGGAGGTCGTAGCGGACGCCGCTCGGGCAGGCCGGGACACATGCCATGCAGCCCAGGCAGCGGTCGAAGTGAAGCGCGGCCGATGGGCCCCATTCCAGATCGCCGCTGTCGAGCAGGCTCATGAGGTGGATCCGCCCGCGCGGCGAGTCGGACTCGTCCCCCCACAGCGAATACGTCGGGCACGCCGGCAGACAGAACCCGCAGTGCACGCAGGTGTCGACGAGCTCGCGGGTCGAGGCCTCAGCCACCGAACGCCTCCACCACCCGCTGCTCGAGCTGCAAAGACGGTGTCAGGCACTCATTTTGCACGTCCGCATAGAGGATGCCGCGCGCGAGCCGGCCGACGATGCGCGTGGCCCCGGATGCCCGCAGATCGTCGATGGCGCGCAGAGCGTCGGCCGGCAAGACCCGGCGGACATGCAGCCCCGCCGCAGCCTCGCGATGCTCCGCCCAGAGCGGCTCGTCGTCCTCGACGACCTCGCCCCCCACGAGCGCGCGGGCCTCCGCGGCGAGCCTTGCGGCGGCCGGGCTCTCGAAGCGGACGAGCATGTGCCCCGGCGGCCACGCGTACTCGACGCACGCCGGGGCCAGCGGCTCGAGCACCAGCGGATCGGCCGTCGCGGCGACGACGGTGCACGTCGCGGCGGGCAGCGGATGAAGGCGCACGCAGACCCGCTCGATCGAACCCAGCCGCCCTTCGGAGCCGACGACGAGCCGGGGCAGGTCGTAGCCGGCGACGTTCTTGACGACCCGGCCGCCCCCGTGCACCACGGTCCCATCGGCCAGCCGCACCGCGACGCCCAGAAGCAGGTCGCGGGGAGGGCCGTACCCGTGCGCGCGGGGGCCGGTCACCGCGTCCGAGAAGGCGGCGGCGATGCTTCGCCGCTCGGCGCCCGGCGGGTCGAAGGCCAGCATCTGGCCGTTCGCGGCCAGCCGCCGCCCGAGCTCGCCCAGCGGGACCGCGCCGTCGACGACGGCGGTCAGATCGCCGGGCTCGTGCTCGATCAGAAGCGTTGTGACACCCCCTCGACCTCCAGCGGATGGCGCCGGTACGGGCCGGGCACCTCGCCGCACAGCCGCGGCGTCGGCAGGAGCTTCCCCGGGTTGCAGAGCCCGTCCGGATCGAACGCCCGCCGCAGGCGGTCCATCGCCGCGAGGTCAGCCTCCGAGAACATCCACGGCATCGAGCACACCTTGTCGACGCCGATGCCGTGCTCGCCCGTGAGCGACCCGCCCGCCTCGACGCACGCCTCCAGGATCTCGGCCGCCAGCCGCTCCGCGCGGTCCGCCTCGCCCGCGACCGAGGCGTCGTAGAGGACGAGCGGGTGCAGGTTCCCGTCGCCGGCGTGGAACACGTTCCCGACGCGCAGGCCGTACTGGGCCGAGAGCTGCTCGATCCGCCGCAGCGTCTGCGGGAGGCGCGTGCGCGGCACGACGCCGTCCTGGACGTAGTAGTCGGGGCTCACCCGCCCCATGGCGGCGAACGCGGCCTTGCGGCCGTGCCAGAGCGCCGCCCGCTCGACGTCGTCGGCGGCGACCCGCACCTCTGCGGCACCGCCGGCCGCACACAGCTCCTGCACGCGCCCGCAGGTCAGCTCGACCTCGACCGCGGGCCCGTCGAGCTCCACGAGCAGGACGGCGCCGGCGTCGCGGGGGAGCCCGGCGTGAACGGCGTCCTCGGCGGCCTGGATGGTGAGCGCGTCCATCATCTCGACCGCCGCCGGGACGATGCCCGCCCCGATGATGGCCGAGACGACCTCGCCCGCCGCATCGGTCGACGGGAACGCGGCGAGCAGCGTCTCGACCCGCTGCGGGCGCGGTACGACCCCCACGACGACCTCGGTGGCGATCCCGAGCGTCCCCTCGGAGCCGATGAACGCGCCGGCCAGGTCCAGGGCGCCGTCCCGATCCAGCCGCACGACCTCTGCGTCGGCCAGAACGACCAGGAGCTCGAGCACATGTGTCGAGGTGAACCCGTATTTCAGGCAGTGGGCGCCGCCCGAGTTCTCGGCGACGTTGCCGCCGATCGTGCACACCTGCTGGCTCGAGGGGTCTGGGGCATAGAACAGCCCGTGGGCGGCGACCGCACGCGTCACGTCGAGGTTCGTCACGCCGGGCTGTACGCGCACCCGCCGGTTGGGAACGTCGATCTCGAGGATCCGGTTCATGCGTGCCAGGCCGATCACGATGCCCTCGACCACCGGCACCGCCCCGCCCGAGAGCCCCGTGCCGGCGCCGCGTGCCACGAACGGCGCGTTGTGGTTGCGGCACACGCGCACGGCGGCCTGCACCTCCTCGGTCGAGCGCGGCAGGACGACCGCCTGCGGCACGGCCCGGTGGCCGGTGAGCCCATCGCACTCGTACGTCCTGAGCTCCGCGTGCTCGGAGATCACCCCGTCGGGGCCGAGCGCGCGCTCCAGGTCGGCGACGAGGCTCACGCCATGAGCTGGTGCATGACCATCTGCAGCAGCCCGCCGTCCCGGTACACCTTCACGTCGGCGGGCGCGTCGAGCCGCGCGAGGCACGTGAACGACCGGGCACCGCCGTCGACCTCGACCCGCACCTGCGAGCCGACGTCGAGGTCGGCCAGGCCGCGGATGGTGAGCGTCTCTGTCCCGGTGATCCCTAGGCTCTCGGCCGACTCGCCCTCCGCGAACTGCAGCGGGATCACGCCGAGCGCGACCAGGTTCGAGCGGTGAATGCGTTCGTAGCTCTCGGCGATCACGGCCCGCACGCCGAGGAGCGCCGAGCCCTTGGCGGCCCAGTCGCGCGAGCTTCCGGAGCCGTACTCACGGCCGGCGATCACGACGAGCGGCACGCCCTCGGCCCGGTATCGCTCGGCGGCGTCGTAGATCGGGAGCTCCTCGCCTGACGGGAGGTGCCGCGTGTAGCCGCCCTCGCGATCGACGAGCTTGTTGCGGAGGCGGATGTTGGCGAACGTCCCCCGCACCATCACCTCGTGGTTCCCACGGCGGGCCCCGTAGGAGTTGAAGTCGCGCGGCTCGACGCCGTGTTCGGTGAGCCACGTGCCGGCCGGCGTGCCCGGCGCGAACGCTCCGGCGGGCGAGATGTGGTCGGTGGTCACCGAGTCGCCGAGGAGCGCCAGGATGCGGGCATCGACGATGTCGGACAGATCGGCGTCGTGGGCGAAGAACGCCGCCTCGCGCACGTAGGTCGAGGCCGGATCCCAGGCGTAGAGCTGCCCCTCGGGGACGGGCAGGCCGCGCCAGCGCTCGTCGCCCTCGAAGATGCGCCCGTACTCGTCGGTGAAGAGGTCGGGTGAGAACGAGGAAGCCAGCGCCTCGCTCACCTCGTCGGCCGTCGGCCACACGTCGCGCAGGTACACCGGCCCGTCGCTCCCCTCGCCCAGCGGCTCGGCGGTGAGGTCGGCGTTCACGGTGCCCGCGAGCGCGTAGGCCACGACCAGCGGCGGCGACGCGAGGTAGTTGGCGCGCACGGCCGGGTGGATGCGGGCCTCGAAGTTGCGATTCCCCGAGAGCACCGCCGCGACCTTCAGGTCGTCGCGGTCGATCGCGGCGGCCACGTCGTCGGGCAGCGGGCCGGAGTTCCCGATGCAGGTCGTGCAGCCGAACCCGACGAGGTTGAACCCGAGCCGCTCGAGCGGCTCCATGAGCGCCGCCCGGCGCAGGTAGCCGATGACCACACGCGACCCCGGCGCGAGGCTCGTCTTCACCCACGGCTTCGTCGTGAGCCCGCGCTCCACAGCCTTGCGGGCGACGAGGCCGGCCGCCACCATCAGCGCGGGGTTCGAGGTGTTCGTGCACGAGGTGATCGCCGAGATGACCACCGACCCGTCGCCCAGGCCGCCGCCGTTTCGCCTTGCTCCGAAGGCGTCGGCGAAGCTGGCTCCCACCCGCGGGAGCGACACGCGATCCTGCGGCCGGCGCGGGCCCGCCAGGCTCGGCTCGACCGCCGACAGGTCGAAGTCGAGCGTCTCGGTGTAGGCCGGCTCGGGCCCCGATCCGTCACGGAAGAGGCCCTGCTCGCGGGTGTAGCGCTCGACGAGGTCGACGTGGTCGGCCGAGCGGCCGGTGTCACGCAGATACCGCAGCGTCTGCCCGTCGATGGGGAACGTCGACGCGGTCGCCCCGAACTCGGGCGACATGTTGGAGATGGTCGCGCGGTCGGCGACCGTGAGCGCGCCCAGGCCGGGGCCGAAGAACTCGATGAACTTGCCGACGACGCCGTGCCGGCGCAGCCGCTCGGTCATCGTGAGCACGAGATCCGTGGCCGTGACGCCGCTCGCCAGGGCGCCCGAGAGCCGCACACCGACGACCTGCGGCGAGGTCATATAGATCGGCTGGCCGAGCATGACCGCCTCGGCCTCGATGCCGCCAACGCCCCAGCCGAGCACCCCGAGTGCGTTGATCATCGTGGTGTGCGAGTCGGTGCCCACGAGCGTGTCAGGCATCGCCACGCCGTCGCGGACGGCGACGACCGTGCCGAGATACTCGAGATTCACCTGATGGACGATTCCCATCCCCGGCGGCACGACCCGGAAGTTGCCGAAGGCGCCCTGCGCCCATCGCAAGAGCGCGTAGCGCTCGCCGTTTCGGGCGTACTCGTGCTCGATGTTGCGCTCGTACGCGGCGCTGGAGCCGAACGCGTCGACCTGCACCGAGTGGTCGACCACAAGGTCGACCGGCACCTGGGGGTCGACGCGCGAGGCGTCGCCGCCGCGCCGGGCGACGGCCGACCGCAGCGCCGCGAGGTCGACCACGGCCGGAACGCCGGTCAGGTCCTGCATGATCACCCGCGCCGGCATGAACGCGAGCTGCGCGCCCTCGGCCGGGGCCGGCCAGCCGGCCAGGGCGCGCACGTCGGCATCCGTCACATGCTCGGTTCCCGCCCGCCGCACCAGGTTCTCGAGAAGCACGCACACGGTGTACGGAAGTCGCGAGGGGTCCGCGACCGAGTCGAGGCGATAGACCGCCTCACCCGAGCCGAGCGCGCTGCGCGCGCCGAACGAGTCGGCCGAATTCATGCCTGTAACCTATCGCGGCGGAGGCGTCGGGGGAGGGTCGACGAGCGAAGCGGAAGCGCCATCCCGACCCGATCGGATCGCGCGGTCAGGCCAGGACGCCCCGAAGCGCGGCCCGGGCGGCGAACCACCCGCACATGCCGTGCACGCCGCCACCGGGCGGCGTCGAGGACGAGCACAGGAAGATCCGCGGATTGGGCGTGGCATGCGGCGCAGGCCGGAGCACGGGCCGGGCGATGAGCTGGCGCAGGTCCGCGAGCCCCCCGTTGATGTCGCCGCCGACATAGTTGGGATTGACTGCCTCGACCTGCGCCGGCCCGGCGGTGTGCCGCCCCACGACCACCTCACGGAAGCCCGGGGCGAACCGCTCGATCTGCCCCTCGATCGCCTCGGTCATGTCGACGCCCGAGCCGTTCGGCACGTGGCAGTAGGCCCAGAGCGTGTGGGCGCCCTCCGGCGCCCGCGTGCGGTCGAAGAGGCTCTGCTGCGCGACGAGCACAAACGGGCGGCACGGCGCGCGGCCGGCGGCGACATCGGCCTCGGACTCCCGAAGCTCACCCACCGTGCCCCCGACGTGCACGGTCCCGGCACGGCGGCATTCCGGCGCCGACCACGGCACCGGGCCGCTGAGCGCGTAGTCGGCCTTGAACACCCCGGGCCCGTATCGGAACCTCCCAAGCGCGCTCCGGTATCGCGCCGGCAGCCGGTCGCCGGCCATGTGGAGCAGCGCCCGCGGCGTCACGTCGAGCAGCACCGCACGCGCCGGCGGGAGCTCCCCGAGCGAGGCCACGGGCCGTCCGGTCTCGATCTCACCGCCGAGCGACGTGAGGAGCGACGCCATGGCGTCGGTGATCGCCCTCGAGCCGCCGACGGCGACGGGCCACCCGACGGCATGCGCGAGCACCACAAGGAGCAGGGCGAACGCCCCCGTCCCAGGTGCCGTGAGCGGCCGCATCGAGTGGGCCGCGTTCCCTGCCAAAAGCGCGCGGGCGGGCGCCTCCTCGAACCGGCGCCGGGTGAGCCCGGCCGCCGAGCGCAGGCCGAGCACGGCGAACCGCACGGCCGGCAGCGGATGCCGCGGAGGCCGCAGCGGCGGCCCGAGCAGGACACCGGCGAGCGCCGGCCAGTCGCGCACAAGCGGGCCCATCAGACGTCGGTAGGCGCGGCCGTCGCCGCCGAGTCCAGCGGCCGTCTCGTCGAGCGATCGGTGTAGCGCGACCGCGCCGCCGCCGCCGAGCGGGTGCGCCAACGGCAGGTCCGGATGCACCACGGCCAGGCCGTGATCCGCGAGCGGGAGCGACGCCAGGAACGGCGAACCCAGCAGGAGCGGGTGCACCGCCGAGCACACGTCGTGGAGATGACCGGGCAGCGTGAGCTCCTCGGTCCGCGTTCCGCCGCCGATCGTCGGCGCGCCCTCGATCACGCGTACCGAGCGACCGGCCTGGGCGAGCGCGATCGCCGCCGCCAGCCCGTTCGGGCCGGAGCCGACGACGATCGCGTCGAGCTCTGGGTCAGGCACGCCGGAACGGCCTGGCCGCGAATCTCATGGGAGCCATCGCCGTGTACATACCCGACCGAATGCCTGCGTTGTGTCGGACGTTCGCCGCCTTCGACCACTGGCGGCGCCGGTCCACGCACACCGCCTCAGTCGTGACCTGCCCGTCGACGCCGAACGCCGCCGCGAGCGCCTGCAGGGTGTGCGCCCAGTGGCGGTCCTCCTGGCGATGGCCGCCGAACGTCATCCCCATCTCGTACAGCGGGTCGGAAGCCCGCATGAGGACGTGTGCCTGGGCCGCCGTCACGCCGCCGTCGTCGTACGCGCTGAAGGTGATCCAGCCGGCGAACATGTGTCCCTCCGGCGTCATCAGCGTGAACGACTCGTCGTCGGCGTAGAGGACGAGCACGCCGGTCGAGAGCTTGAGACCGCCCGGCATGCTCAGGTCGAGTACCGCCACCTCGCCCGGCTGGATGCCGGCGAGCGGCGCGAAGAACCGGTTCCCCTTCGGCCAGAAGCTGGGGAAGTCACGCTTCCAGACGGCGATGACCTCGGCCGGGTCGGCGTCGGTGCCCTCGAGCCGGATGCGGTAGGTCTTCTGCCACATCTTGCCAAACCCGTGCACGGGCGAGGTGGGCCGGCGGCCGGCGACATTGATCCCGGACGACCCGGGCTCGACGCCCGTCACTTCGAGGTGGGCGACCGGCTTCGCCCAGGCGTCGCCGTCGCGCGATGCGCGTTTCTCGGTCATGGTGTCATTCCTTTCTCGTCAGGCGGCGGCGGCGATCGCCTCGGACTCGCTGCCGTGGATGGCGATCGCCTCGTCCAGCCGCGTGAGCTGGAAGATCTGGAGGTAGTGGTCGGTCAGCCCGAACGCGAGCAGGCGCTGCTTCTGGCGGTTGGCCCGCACGAGCAGCGTCACCAGCAGGCCGATCCCGCTCGAGTTCATGTACTCGAGCTCCGAGAAGTTGAGGACGACCCAGCGTGTGTGCTCGCCGCTGGCGCGGCCGTAGGCGTCCATGAGCGCGGCCTCGCTGGCGGCCGTCACCTCGCCTGCGATGTCGATAACGCTCGCGCGGTCGCTCGGCGTTCGTACCCTCATCGAAACCGTGGTCTCGGTCATCGCGTGCTCCCCTCCGGGGCGGCGGTCGCCCCTGCCTCGATGGTCATGAAGTCGGACAGGCGGGTGATCTCGAAGATCTCCCGGTAGTGGTCGGTAAGTCCGCGCGCTGTCACGGGCACGTCGGCGCCTCGGGCCCGGCCCAGGAGCCCGACGATGAGCGCGATGCCGGTCGAGTTGATGTAGGGCACCGCCGTGAAATCGAGCGTGAGCGACGCCGCACCCGCGGCCGCTGCCTCACCGTAGGCCCGGTCGAGGGCCGTGCCGGCCTCGCGGTCGACATCGCCGGTGAGCAGGAGCGTCGCCTCGCCGCCGTGCACATCCACCTTCACCTCAAGCGCGGTCGTCATCTCGCCCTCCTTCCAGGTGCATCACGAGCGAGGTGGTGTGGTGCGTCTCGTCCCCGGCCACCGCCAGCTCGTCCACCATGTTCCGGATCAGGAAGAGCCCCCACCCGCGCGGGGTCTGCTCGCCCGCCAGCTTCGCCTCGAGGTCGGGCTCCGGCGCGTCCTCCACCGCCCGGGCGCCACCCTGGTCGGTGACGTCCACACGGAGCGAGCCCGGGTCGCAAACGATGCGGATCTCAACGGGCAGCTCTGCACGGAATTCGTTTCCGTGCTCCATCGCGTTCATGACCGCCTCGGCTATCGCCGTCTTCATCCGCTCGAGCCGAGCCGGCGGCAGGCCGGCCGCGGCCAGCGCGGGCTCGAGCAGGCGGATCGCCTCGCGCTCGTTGCCAGGCTCGCTTGGGATCGAGATCGCGGTGGGCGGCGCGCCAGAGACGCGCTCGATCGCGACCAGAGTGATGTCGTCCTCCTGCTCCGCCGCTGCACCGGTGAAGTCGTGCACCGCACCGAGAAGCGTGCGGAGCACCAACTCCACGCCTTGGGAGCCGGACTGCGCCATCACGTCGGACAGGCGGCCGCCGCCGAACATCTCGCGGGCGGGGTCATGGGCCTCCGTCACGCCGTCGGAGTAGAGGAGGAGCTGCGCGCCGGGCGCGAGCACGGCCTCGGTCTCCTCGTAGTCCATTCCCGGCATGAGGCCGAGCGGCATCCCGCGGGCGTAGAGCTCGGTGACCGTTCCGCCGGAGGCGACCATCGGCAGGTTGTGGCCCGCGTTCGCGAACACGAGCCGGCCGGTGTCGAGCTCGAGCACGCCGTAGAGGCACGTCACGAACATGTTCTCCGGGATGTCAGGAACGAGGTGCTCGTTCACGCGCTCGAGGACTGCCCCGGGCTCGATCAGGCGCTGTGCCGAGGCACGAAGCACGCTTCGTGTCGCGGCCATGACGAGGGCCGCCGGGACGCCCTTGTCGGTGACGTCGCCGACGACGATCCCGAGGCGGCGCCCTGGGAGCTCGATGAAGTCGTAGAAGTCTCCGCCGACCTCGCGCGCCGGGCGGTAATCGGCGGCGACGTCCCAGCCGGGCGCCTCGGGCAGCGCCCGGGGCAGGAAGTTCTGCTGGATCAAGCGGGCGACGGCGAGCTCCTGATCGAGCCGCTCCCGGCTTCGGATCTCTGCCTCCTGCTCGCGCACGAGCTGGCCGACACGGACGGCCGGCGCGGCCTGGGCGGCGAGGCTCTCGAGCAGCCGGCGGTCGTCGCCCGAGTACTCCTGATCCGAGAGCCGCGGGCCAAGGTTCAGGAGCCCGATCAGCTCACCCTGCGTCACGAGCGGCACGACCAGCTTGACGCCGGACGCGCGCAGCGCCTCGAGCGCGGGAGACTCGAGCTCGAGCGCCTCGATGTCGACGGCGCCGGCCGCGCTCTGGAAGAACGGGATGATCGGATCGTTCGGCGCAATGTCGACCGGTACGGCGCTCGGCGCGGGCGCCTGAGGCGCCGGCTGCTCGCCGACCGAAGCCGCGACCGCCGGATGGGTGCGTCCGCGGGAGACGATGCGACGGAGGCTGTGGGCGACGGAGCTCATCTCGGCTCAGTGTCCACGATCGGGCGTTCCGAGTTCGTTACGGGCCGAAGCCACAGGCCGGCATGGGCCGGCTGGACCGTCGCCGAGACGATCCGAAGCAGGTCGCCGCCGAGCGCCTCGAGGTCGATCTCGTCGCGCACGCGGCCGCTGAACGCCGCGACCGCAGCCTCGGCGTCGTACCCCGACCGGTAGAAGCGGTGGTCGACGATCCGCTGGATACGTCGGCGCAGCGGCTGGAACGCGCCGACGACGGCGAGCGTCGACAACGTGACCGCGACTGTCCCGGAGGAACCGGCGACGTTGCGCAACAGGACGCCGAACAGCGTCGCGCCGGCCACGTACACCGCGGCGAGCACGGCCACGAGACATCCGTAGACGAGCGTCTTGCGGATGATCACGTCGACGTCGTAGAGCCGGTATCGCAGCATTGCCAGGCCCACCGACAGCGGGAGGAGCGCGTAGTCGAGGGCGTAGAGCGCCTCGTGGGGCGAGACGATCGAGATGACGAAGAAGCCCACGAAGGCGGTGCAGGCCGCGAAGACGCACGCGCGGATCTGCAGGCGCTGGGTCGCATCGGCCCGCCGGTAGCGGAGGACGGCCGAGGTCAGGCCCGCCGTGATCAGGACGGCGATGAGCACCCCTGTCGCGACAACAACCGGCTGCGGGGGCGAGTCGGAGACGCCCGCGAGCGCCGCGATCCACACGATTGCGACGAGGTCGGCTCGGACCAGGTACCGCCAGTCGCGGGCCCGGAGGCCGGCCGTTCGGGAAGAGCAGGGGGACCAGGAGCGCGTAGGCGGCGAGCCCGGCCACCCACGCCCAACTCGCGACCCAGTCGGCGACAGCCGCACCGGGTGCGCCCGGGTGCCTGTCGTGCGCCCACGCCGCGTACGTGCCCGTCGCGACGGCAAGGCCGACCAGGGCCGGGGCGGCGCAGAAGATCCATCCGATCGGATTTCGCGGCTCCCGACGTGCGATCAGAACGCCCAGCGTGGCCATGCCCTGCATCACGGCGCCGAAGAGCACGGCATCGAAGACATTGGCGGCGTCCAGACCGGCCCCCGCGCCCACGAAGATTCCGGTGGCCAGGAACAGGACAAGCGTCGCGACCCAGACCGCGGCCGCGATCCGCGGAATCGAGGCACGCCTCACGGCCCGACCTCCGGCGAGCGCAGCCAGAGCGACACGTGGGCGGGCTGGAGCGTCTGCCGGACGACGTCGAGCACCTCCCCCGACACCGTCTCGATATCCACCTGCTCCCGCAGCCGCCCGCTGAACGACTCGAGCGTGCGCGCCGCGTCGTAGCGGCGACGATAGAAGCGGTGGTCGACCGCCCGCTGGATCCACGCCCTGAGCGGCTGGAACGCCGCTGCGACGAGCAGCGTCGACACGGTCACGGCGAGCGTTCCCGACTGCCCGCTCACCGACCGCACCGCCGCCTGGATCGAGAACACGCCGACCAGGTAGAGCACGGCGAGGCACCCGACGAGCCCTGCGTAGACCAGCGTCTTTCGGATGATCACGTCGATCTCGTAGAGGCGGTACCGCAGGACCGCGATTCCGATCGCGGCCGGGATGAGCCCCAGGCTCAGCACGAAGGCGTCGTCGAACAGCAGACGCCACACCGGCTCCGGCCCGGGGCCCGAGACGACGGCGGAGATGCAAAGATCGAGGAAGTAGATCGAGGCCGACACGGCCGCCGCCGCCGCCAGCCACTTGACCTGCTCGCGCTCGACCGGGCCGGCGCGGCGGAACCGGACGACGAGACTGGCAGCCGACGCGACCATCGTGACCGCGAGCACCAGAACCGCGTAATCGAGGACGGCCACGACCGTGCCCAGGCCGCCGATGCCCATCGGGTTTTCCGTGTCCGAATACAGGCTGTTCTTCAACTCGTTGGGATCGAACATCCCGGCTACCAGGCACGCCGCCATGGCAGCCGCTCCGACCCAGGCGACCCACCGCCACCGCCGGCCGGGCAGGCGGCCGTCGGGGAAGAGCAGGAGCAGGAACGTCCCGGCGAGCCCGACCGGCGGGGCCCACACCGCGAGGGTGAGCGCCGCGGCGACGTCCGCCGCGGGCAGCGATCCGGGATGGAGCCGGATCCCGTAGTCGGCGTAGCCGGTCGCGCCGGCGAGGAGCCCCCAGCCGCCTCCGATCGCAAGCAGGATCCAGCCGATGGTGTTCGCCGGCTGCCGCGTGGCGATGACGACCCCGGCGATCGGGAACATCATCAGCACCACCGCGGTGGCTACGGTCACGAGAACGTCGGCGCCGCTGTTACCGAGGCTTTCCAAGTTCTTGAGGTCGCGGGTGAGCCACACGGTCACGATCGCCACCACCCAGAGGAGGGAGGTGACGCCGAACACCCCCCAAGCCCATGCCGCCCGCCGGCCGAGCGGCCGCTCGCCATGGATCTCGCGCTTCATCATGGGTTCAGCATCTTCCATCGTGTCGGGCCTGGCAAGAGACCGCTCGGCGGGTGCACGCGGGTCAAGCGGTAATCCGCCTGCGGTTGCGGACTCCGGCGGCGGCGCCGGCGCACGCCAGGGCGGCTCCGAAACCCGCCACGGCGCCGATGCTGGCATCGGTCCACTGGAACCCGGTGTCCGTCGACGCGGTCGCGGCGCGGGCGGCGACCTGGGCGTTCACCATGCTCGCGTGCATCAGGCCCACGCCGGTCGTGTCGATCCTGACGGTCGTGCCGGCCGGGCCGGTCCTGTCGGCGCGGTTATCCGGAGTGATCGCGGCCGTCGCGACCGCGAGGCCGGCGGGGCCGGTGCGGTCGGCGCGGTTGTCCGGCGTCACGCCGCCCGCGAGCGCGGCGGGCGCGAGCGCGAGAGCCGACGTGACCACTGCGACGGCCGATGCGATGCGGGTGGAGCGGTACATGTCGACCTCCTCTGGTGCCGGTCTCTCGATGACCGGATTGGGGGGATCTTCCATGTCGACCGTCCCGGGAACGTTACGGCCCGAAGGGACTCGCCTTTCACCGTCACGCACGCAGATGCCATACTCGGCAGGTGCCGCTGCGCATCGACGTCTTGGGGACCCCCCGGATCGAGGTGGACGGCGAGCCGCTGCTGGTTGACACGCGAAAGGCCGTGGCCCTGCTTTCCTACCTGGCCGTCCGGGCCGGCCCGCAGAGCCGCGACCTGCTCGTCGACCTGCTGTGGCCGGACGCCGCCCCGGACCGCGGCCGGGCGGCGCTCAGGCGCACGCTCTCCACGCTGCGGTCGGCCCTCGGGCAGCGCTGGGTCACGGTCAGCCGTGCGGCGGTGGGGCTGGACGTAGAACCGGACGCGGTCGACGTCGGCCGGTTCCGCAGCCTGGTGGCCGGTGCCGGGGACGGTCCGGCCGCGATCGCGCCCCTCTCCTCCGCCGTGGCGCTTCACCGGGACGACCTGCTCGCGGGGTTCGGGCTCCGTGACAGCGTCCGCTTCGACGACTGGCAGCGCGACGCGGCCGGAGAGCTGCGGGCGGAACTCGAGCGCGCCCTCGACCGGCTCGTGTCGGCACTGGAGACGGCCGGACAAGCGGACGCGGCAATCCCGCACGCCCGGCGGCGGCTGGCGCTCGATCCGCTCCAGGAGCCTGCCCATCGGTCGTTGATGCGCCTGTATGCGGCGAGCGGGCGCCGGGCGGAGGCCCTGACCCAGTACCGCGACTGCGTGCGCGTCCTCGATCGCGAGCTCGGCGTCCGGCCGCTCCCGGAGACCACCGAGCTCTACAACGCGGTGAACGAGGGCCGCCTGCCCGAGCCCGCCGCCCATCAGCCGGCATCCGGGCCGCCGCCCGGCGTTTCGGCGCGTCCGCTCGTCGGTCGCACCCGGGAATGGCAGACGCTCGTCGCGGAGCATCGGGCGTGCGAACCGGATGGACGGCTTGTGGTCATCGAGGGTGAGGCCGGCGTGGGCAAGACCCGGCTCGGGGAGGAGCTTCTCGACGCCGCTCGGGCCGCCGGGAGGATCGCTGTGGCGGCCCGCTCCCACGAGGGAGAGGCCGGGATCGGTTTCGGCCTTGTCGCGGCCGCGCTGCGCGCCGCGCTCGACGCAGCCGGCGAAGGGTCGCTGGCCCATGTCCCGCCGCACTGGCGCTCCGAGGCAGCCCGCCTCGTGCCCGAGGTCGCCGCGCGTGACGCCGCAGCTGCAGGCGACAGCCTCGCAGCCCAACAGCGCCTGTACGAAGGGCTCGCCAACGTGCTCGCCGCACTGGTCTCCTCCCGGCCGCCGGGGGTGCTCTTCCTCGACGACCTCCAGCTCGCAGACTCGGCGTCGCTCGGCATGTTCGGCTACCTCGGGCGGCGGCTGGGGGGCCGGCCGCTGCTGGTCGTGGCCGCCTGGCGTGCCGAGGAGATCGGCGCTGACCACGCTGTCCTTCGGCGTTCGGCACATCGGGTGATCCGGCCGGGGCGGCTGTCGCGCGAGGACGTCGCCGAGCTGGCCGCGGCGGCCGGCCTCGAGAACCGCGCGGCCCACGTCTTCGACGAGACGGAGGGCCTGCCGCTCTTCGTGGTCGAGTACCTCGCGGCCGCCGGAGGAACGGCGGCGGACGGCGATCTCCCCGGCGGCGTCCGCGAGTTGCTCGCCGCCCGCTTGGACGGAATCGGCGAGGCCGCCACCCAGCTCCTCACGGCCGCCGCCGTCATCGGCCGCTCGTTCGACGTCGATGTGCTTCGCTCCGCCGCGGGGCGCGGCGAGGACGAGACCGTGACCGGCCTCGAGGAGCTCACCCGACGCGGGCTGCTGGTGGAGCGCGATACGGGGTACGAGTTCTCGCACGACAAGCTGCTGACGGCTGCGTACGAGCGGGCGGGCCTCGCGCGCAGACGGCTGCTCCACCGGCGGGTGGCCGAAGGGCTGGCGGCGGGGCACGGCGACCCGGCGCTGAGGGCCCGCCATCTCCTGGCGGCCGGACTCGAGGGGGACGCGGCCGATGCCTTCCGGGCGTCCGGTGACCAGGCCCGAGCCGTCTACGCGTATCGCGAGGCGATCGAGGCCTATCGCTCCGCGATCGCGCTGGGACACCCGGAGCCGTCAACGCTGCACGAGGCGATCGGCGACCTCCACACGCTCGCGGGCGAGTACGCCGCCGCGATCTCGGCGTACGAGGCGGCGGCGGCCCTCGGCGAGCCGGCCCTCGTGGCGGACATCGAGCACAAGCTCGGCCGCGTCCATGACCGCCGCGGCGACCCCGAGCTGGCCGAGCGCCACCTGCTCGAGGCGCTCCGGATCGGCGGCGAATCGGCGCGGGTGCAGGCCGACCGCAGCCTGGCGGCGCACCGGCGGGGCGACGACACCGCGGCCGTCGAGCTTGCCCGACGATCGCTGACGCTCGCAGAAGGGGCCGGCGACGCCCAGACCGTCGCCCAGGCCAGCAACATCCTCGGGATGCTGACGGGCGACCGAGCGGTGCTCGAGCGCAGCGTCGAGCTCGCCGAGTCGCTCTCCGACCGCAGCGTGCTCGTCGCGGCGCTCAACAACCTGGCGCTGGCGTGCGGCCGCTCGGGTGAGACCGACACGGCGATCATCCTCACGTCCCGGGCGCTCGAGCTCTGCACCGAGCAGGGTGACCGCCACCGGGAGGCGGCGCTTCACAACAACCTGGCAGACCTGCTGCACGAGGCCGGCCGCGAGGCCGAGTCGATGGAACACCTCAAGCGCGCCGTTGCGATCTTCGCGGAGGTCGGAGACGGAGAGGCAGGCATGCAGCCCGAGGTCTGGAAGCTGGTCGAATGGTGACCCGGGACGCCGATACGCTGCGCCCGTGAACGGGTCGCGCGTGCCGCTCCCTCCCGAGGTGGAGTCGCCCTTCGAGGTCTATGTGAACGGCCTGGCGCAGACCGAGGGCGCGGACTTCATGCTCGACGGCCGCGAGCTCGTCTTCGCGAGGGAGCTGACCGCCCCGGCGCGCGACACGGCCCGAAGCCTCGTCCGCGGGTTCTTCTTCGGGCGCTACCGGCCCGAGCACGTTGTCGACGTCGCCTACCAGGCGGGCGGACGCGGCCACGTCGTGAGCGCACTTCCCATCCGGCCGCCGAGCGCGCTCAGATGATGTGCTTGCCCTGCCAGAGCCACGTCTCGAGGATCGCAAAGAGCGTGATCAGGCAGACGGCGATGATGTGCCCGCCGCGCGAGCGCGGCGCCATGAAGTAGCCGATCACGGCGACCAGCAGGGCGATGATGCCCATGTAGATCGGCCGCGTCCACGTCCCGGCGACCGCGATCACGATCGCGCTGGCGTTGATGACGGCGACGGCGTCTTCGCGGAAGGACTCCTGCTCGGGCGTGTACTCTCGCATCGGCGGGGATACTACCCATGGCGGAGACGAGAGGAACGACGGAGCTGCGCCGGGCCGGCGTCGCCCACACGCTGATGAGCTACTCGTACCGCCACGGCGGCGGGGCCGAGCAGGCTGCCGACGACCTCGGCGTCGAGCGCGGGCGGATGTTCAAGAGCCTCGTCGTGCGCGCGGGCGACGACCTGGTCTTCGCGCTCGTCCCGGCGACGGCGGAGCTGTCGCTCAAGAAGCTCGCGGCAGCCGCGGGCGTGAAGCATGCCGAGATGGCCGATCCGCGCGACGCGGAGCGCGTAACCGGCTATCAGCTCGGCGGGATCAGCCCTCTGGGCTCGCGCCGCCGGCTCGCGGTCTACCTCGACGCCGGCGGCGGCGGGCTCGACCGCATCTGCCTGAACGCCGGCGGACGCGGCCAGATCGTCGAGATGGGCGCCACGGAGCTCGTGCGGCTCGTCGACGCCCGGCTGGTGGATCTCGCGGCGACCGTCAGATCGTGATCGGGATCGACGCGGCCTCCCGCTATCCGTACCGCTCGCCTGCCACAGCCGACAACTTCTCCATCGAGTGCGTGGCCTGGAGCGTGCGGACGGTGCCGGACTTCGAGCGCATGACGAGCGAGGACGTGAGGGCGCCGCCGGCGCGGTAGCGGACGCCGCGGAGCAGGTCGCCGTCGGTCACGCCGGTGGCGGCGAAGAAGACGTTCTCGCCCCGGATCAGGTCGTCGGTCGTGAGCACGCGCTCGAGGTCGTAGCCGGCGTCGCGCGCTTCCTGAGCCTCGGCCTCGTTGCGCGGCCAGAGCCGGCCCATGAACTGGCCGCCGAGGCACTTGAACGCTGCTGCGGCCAGCACGCCCTCCGGCGTACCGCCGATGCCCCACAGAAGGTCGATCCCGGTCTCGGGGCTGGCCGCCATCATCGCGCCCGCGACGTCGCCGTGGGGGATGAAGCGGATGCGCGCGCCCGCGCCCCGGATGCGCTTCACCATCTCGTCGTGGCGGGGCCGGTCGAGGATCACGACCATGAGGTCGCGCACCCGCCCGCGCCGGGCCCGTCGCGACCAGCTCGAGGGTCTCCTCGATCGGCGCGCTCATGTCGAGCTCCTCGTCGACGTCCGCCCCGCACGCGAGCTTCTCCATGTAGAAGACGGGGCCCGGGTCGAACATCGTGCCCGACTCGGCGGCGGCCACCACCGCGAGCGCGTTCGGCTGGCCGCGCGCGACCAGCTCGGTGCCCTCCAGCGGGTCGACGGCGACGTCCACGCTCACGCCCGAGCCGGTGCCGATCCGCTCCCCGTTGAAGAGCATCGGCGCCTCGTCCTTCTCGCCCTCGCCGATGACGACGACTCCGTCCATCTCGACGGTCGCGAGCATGTGCCGCATCGCGTCGACGGCGGCCTGGTCGGCGGCCTCCTTGTCGCCGAACCCCACCCACCGCGCCGAGGCGAGCGCCGCCGCCTCGGTCACGCGCACGAGCTCGAGCGCAAGGTTCCGGTCGGGAGCTTCCGACATCGCGCGAGAGGATACCCCTCGGCGTTCACGCGTGGACGGGAGCGACCTCCTCGATCAGCTCGTAGGCGGTGTCCAGCCCGACCGACGCGACGAACGGCGCGATCGTGTCGAGCATGTTCTGGCGGCCGGGCATCACCGAGTCGCGGAACGCCTCGATATCGGCCACGCGGACGATCCCGAGCTGGATGACGTGCTCGGCGTTCGCCGTGTCCTGGAGCAGCATGAACTCGAGGCCCGCGGGCATCCCGCCCATCTGCTCGTTCATCTGCCGGCCGGCGTCCATGTAGGCGTCGAACGATCCCGGCTTCAGGGTGCGCTCGGTGAGCAGCACCGCGGAGTGGTTGCCCGTGGCGCCGCCCGACTCGTGGACGACGACGTCGAAGAGGCCGGAGACGAGCGTGTCGGCGATGTGCGGCGCCATCCGCTCGTGCCGGTCGCGCTCGGACGGCTCCAGATCGGTCTGGAGCCGGGCCGCCTCGTCGTCGGAGACCTCGAAGAGCCCCATGACGGTGATCTGATCGGGATCGGCCGTGTCGCGCATCAGATACGCGCCCTTGAAGCCCGTCGGCCATTGATCCGGCTCCCAGGCCGTGCGGAAGTCGTCGTAGTGCCCCGCGTTCAGGCGGCGGGCCGTGAAAACAACCTTCATCGGAGAACCCCCAATCGTGCCGTTTGCGACATTCCGAGGAGGACTCTAGGAACGGGTGAGGCGGTTCGCAAGCCCGCTCACGACCTCTTTACGCATCAACGGCTCGATCCAGCGCTGCGGGATCCCGCCCGCGCCGAACCGGGCGCCGGCCAGGGCGCCTGTGACGGCGCCGTTCGTGTCCGCGTCGCCGCCGAGGTTGACGGCGAAGACGACCGCCGGCTCGAACCCGTCGTGGCGGAATGCGGCGGCGAAGGCGATCCGGAGCGTCGTCATCACGAACCCGCGCTGCTCCTGGGCGGCGGCGGCGAGCGCAGTCTCGTCCTCGGCGATCGCCGCCTCGGCCGCACGGGCGACCTCAGAGATCGACTGCGGCAGCCGCCGGCTCTGGATCAGCGCGGCCACCGTGAGATTGAACCAGGCGCAGGCGTCGCCGGCGAGCGGGTCGTGGTGGGTGAGCCCCGAGTCGATGCGCGAGATGCGCTCGATCGGCGCCCGGGTCGCCGCGATAGCGGATCGCGATCGGGACGGTGCGCATGAGCGAGCCGTTGCCGGCGCTTCGGCCCTCGGCCTCGTGGAAGGCCTGGGCGGCGGCGCGGGCCTCGTCGGCGGAGCGCGCCCGCCGCAGCGCCGCCGCGACCGTGGCGCCGATGTCCTTGGGCCTCGACCGCGCCCACATCGCGTAGCGCCCGAACACGTCGTTCTCGTCGTAGGCGCCCTGGTCGGCGAGGCTCTCGGCGAGCGCCATCGCCATCGCCGTGTCGTCCGTCCACTCGCCGAGCTCCCAGGGAGCCGAGGCGACCATGTCGCGCAGGGGGCCGCCGTAGCGGCTTCGGATCTGGTCGGGGTGGAGCCACTCGACGGGCGCGCCCAGCGCATCACCCACCGCGAGCCCGAGCATGGCGCCGCGCGCGCGATCGTGGACGCCCTCGGGGTCGCGCCGCCGGATCACGCCGCCTGGCACCCCGGGCAGTGGTAGGTGCGACGGGCGTGGTCGCCCTGGGCAGTGCCTCGGATCGGCGTCCGGCACCGCGGGCACGGGCGACCGGTGCGACGGTAGACGTTGGCCGGGAGCCGGCCCGTGACGCCCCGGCGGAGCTGGCGGCGGGCGGTCGCGGCGAGCTCGAGCAGGCGCCGGTCCGAGACGGCGGAGGCGACGCTGGAACGGGCTCTGGCGGCGCTCCCAGAGCGTCTCGGACTTCACGATGTTCCCGATCCCGGCGAGGACGCGCTGGTCGAGCAGGAGCTCGCCGATCGGCCGGTCGACGGCGCGGGCCCGGCGCAGGTACTCGGCGGCGTCGAAGCGGCCGTGGAGGAGGTCGGGGCCGAGCGCCAGCTGCGGCGGACGGGCGGCGACGCCGACCCGACCGGCGATCACGAGGTCGCCGGCGGCGGTGCGAAGCACGTATCGGCCACGCCCCTCGCCGGGCGGCCGCAGGCGCACGCCGCCGTGCAGACCCAGGTGGGCGTGCAGGCAGCGGCCGTCGGCGGTGTGGACGAGCAGGTGCTTTCCGCGCGCCTCGACCCCCGAGACGACGGCGCCGGCCAGCGGCCCACCGTCGACGCGGGCGCCCACGATCGGCCGCAGGCGGCGCGCGGCGCGTTCCAGCGAGTGTCCCTCGGGCATCGGAGCAGCCTACGCCCGCAGCACGAGCTTGCGGTGCCCCTGGAGGAAGCCGTGCTCGAGCAGGAGCCGCTCCGCCTCGGTGCCGACGATGGGCTCGCCGTCGACGCGCTCCGGCGCCAGGCGCCGGACCCGCCCGGACTCGACCAGGCCGGCGAGCGCCGCGATCGCCGGCTCGAGCAGCTCGGGCTCGATCGTGACGAGGCCGCGCCCACCCTTCTCGACATAGAGCGCGGGCCTGCCGCCGGCCAGGACGACCCAGGCCCCGGCAATGCGGGCCAGCTTGCGGCTCGCCTCCGGCCACGGGAGCGCCGCGCCGTACGGGTTGGCCGGGTCGACGGCCGCGAGCACGACGGGCGGCGCAACCGGGTCGGCCTCGCGCACGTCGCGCAGCCGCTCGACCGCCGTCGTGACCGCGAACTGCGCCCCGCCCAGCCCCTCCACGAAGTAGCCGCGCTGCGCCAGACCGGCCTCCTCCATCATCCGCAGCTCGCCGTAGACGGCCGAGAACCCGCCCGGGATGCCCTCGCCGAGCACCGCCGCGCGCGTCACGACGCCGTGGCGGTCGAGCAGCGTCTCGGCGAGCGCCCGGGCCCGCTCACGCGGTGCCGGCGCCGGCTGGAGCAGGCCCTCGACGAGTGACCAGCGCCCGCGCGCGGCGGGGAGCGACGCGGTCGGCCTGGCCCGCCGCCCGGAGCGCCCCGGACGCAGCTCGTCGACCGATCGCAGGGTCGCGCCGCTCCGAAGCGGCTGCCAGGCGTCGTTCGTCACGGCCCCGGCCCAGACGAGGCTCCAGAGCTCGGCCAGCGTCTCGCGCTCGCTCGCGCCGACGGCGGCGACGAGGTCGGAGAAGAACATCGCTCCCCGAGCGCGCAGGGCGTCGAGAATCGGATGTGACGGTTCCGTTGCCCCATCGGCCGATTGCAACGGACTCTGAGCAGGGACTGTCCCCACAAGGCGGGCGTCGCCGCGGGGATGGAGGGCGACCCGGCCGCGGCCGGCGCCGATCCAGACGACCTCGCCGCCGGCGGTCAGCTCGTCCAGCATCGAGGGCGTGTAGCCCGGCACCCGGATCGGCAGCACGTCGGCCTCCCACGCCTCGACCGGGAGGGCGATGCCCTGGAGCTGGGCGACCGCGTCACGCAGGCGGTCGATCCCGCGGCCCTGGTCGCGGCCGATCCCCTGCCAGGCCGGGAGGAAGCGGGCCAGCGCCTCGGCCTCGACGGGCTCGACGGCCCGCCGCACGGCCGCAAGCGTCCGCCGGCGGACACGGCGCAGGACATCCGGGGCAACCCACTCCGTCCCGGAGCCGCCGGGCCGGAACTCGCCTTCGAGCAGCGCCCCCTCGGCGGCGAGGTCGCGCAGGACGACGGTTACGTCGGCCCCCCATCGCGCGGAGAGCTCCTCCGCCGTGAACGGCCCATGCGAGCGGGCGTAGCGGCCCACGAGCCGCCGAAGCGCCCCGTCAACGGGGTCGAGGAACGCCATCGGAAGACCGACCGGGGGGACAGCCCCGAGCGCGTCACGGTAGAGCCCCGCGTCCTCGGCCGCGATCAGCCGCTCGCCGCCTGCGATCCGGATCCACGCGGCCCGGCGTGCGGCGACGAGCCCGTCGAGGTCGGACGCGCCGCGGGCGGCGAGCTCGTCGCGCGACAGGTCGCCCAGCCGCCGCAGCAGGTCGTGCGTGCGATCGGCGTCGAGCGTGCGGCCCTCGCCCTGGAGCTCGCCCTGGACGTCGCGGATCGCGTCGCCGTCGAGCAGCTCGCGCAGATCGTCTGTCCGCAGGAGCTCGGCGAGCAGCGCTCGGTCGAGCTGGAGCGCCTGTGCGCGGCGCTCGGCGGCCGGCGCATCGCCCTCGTACATGTAGGTCGCGATGTAGTCGAAGAGGAGCGACGAGGCGAACGGCGACGGCACGGCCGACTCGACCTCGACCAGCCGCACCTCGCCGCCGGCGATGGCCCGCAGAAGGCCCTTCAGCGCGGGCACCTCGAAGACGTCCGAGAGCACCTCGCGGTAGGTCTCGAGCAGCACCGGGAACGACCCGTACTTCTGCGCCACCTGCTGGAGGTCGTGCGCCTTCAGCCGCTGCTGCCAGAGCGGCGTCCGCTGCCCCGGCCGGCGGCGCGGTATGAGGAGCGCGCGGGCGGCGTTCTCGCGGAACCGGGCCGCGAACAGCGGGCTCTCGGAGACCCGGTCGATCAGGAGGTCGTCCAGGTCGTCGGGCGGGATCGCGATCAGGTCGACCGGGGGCGGCGTGTCGGAGTCGGGCAGGCGAATGGCGATGCCGTCGTCGGCCCAGAGCGACTCGACCTCGATCCCGAGCGCCTCGCCCATCCGCCGCTCGACCGCCAGCGCCCACGGCGCGTGGACGCGGCCGCCGAACGGCGACAGCACGCACACCCGCCAGTCGCCGATCTCGTCGCGGAAGCGCTCGACCACGATCGTCCGGTCGGACGGGATGACGCCGGTCGCGGCCTCCTGATCGTCGAGATACGTCGAGAGGTTGCTCGCGGCCAGCTCGTCGAGGTCGCCGAACGTGCGCGTGCGGGCCGCCTCGCCGACGGCCCGGCCAAGCTCGTACGGGCGGCCGATGCCGTCGCCCTTCCAGAACGGCATCCGCCCGGGCACGCCGGGAGCCGGCGACACGAGCACGCGGTCGCGGGTGATCTGCTCGATCCGCCATGACGTCGCGCCGAGCTGGAAGACCTCGCCGGAGCGGGCCTCGTAGACCATCTCCTCGTCGAGCTCGCCGACGCGGGCGCCCGAGTCGACCAGGAAGACGCCGTAGAGGCCGCGGTCGGGGATCGTGCCGCCCGAGGTGACCGCCAGCCGGCGGGCGTCGTCGCGGCCGCGCACGATGCCGGCCGCCCGATCCCAGACGACGCGCGGTCGGAGCTCGGCGAACTCGTCGGACGGATAGCGGCCGGCCAGCATGTCGAGCACGCCCTCGAGCTGCGTCCGGCCGAGGTCGCTGTAGGGAGCGGCGCGCGTCACCATGGCGTGCAGGTCGTCGACGGCCCAGTCGTCCATCACCGTCGTCGCGACGAGC
Organism: uncultured Actinomycetes bacterium; assembly: GCA_963709425.1. Classification (GTDB taxonomy): domain Bacteria; phylum Actinomycetota; class Thermoleophilia; order Gaiellales; family JAICJC01; genus JAICJC01. The sequence continues at coordinate 403,119 of CAVPWG010000005.1, forward strand.
TGCTGAGCGAGGACGTCGAGCGGCTGGCGCGGCACGCGCGTGTGCTCGATCGCGCCCTCGCGCATCCGCCCCACGACGACGGCCGTCTCGAGCAGGTCGCCGCGGTACTTGGGGAAGAACCGGCCGGAGCTCGCGGCATCGACGTGGTGGCCGGCTCGGCCGACACGCTGGAGGCCGGCAGCGACCGACTTCGGCGACTCGACCTGGACGACGAGGTCGATCGCGCCCATGTCGATCCCCAGCTCGAGTGACGACGTGGCGACGAGCGCGGGCAGCCTGCCGGTCTTCAGCATCTCCTCGATCTCGAGCCGCTGCTCGCGGGCGATCGAGCCGTGGTGGGCACGGGCGATCTCCTCGTCGGCGAGGTCGTTCAGGCGGTGGGCGACGCGCTCGGCGGCGCGGCGGCTGTTGACGAAGACGAGCGTCGAGCGGTGGGCCCGGACGAGGTCGAGCAGGCGCGGGTAGATCGCGGGCCAGATCGACTGGCGCGGCTCACCGTCGGGAGCCGGCGCCCCACCCAGCTCGCGCATGTCGGGCACCGGCACCACGACCTCGAGGTCGAGCGGCTTCCGATGGCCGGCGTCGACGATCTCGACAGGACGGTCGCCGCCGAGGAAGCGGGCGATCTCCTCGAGCGGCCGCTGGGTCGCCGAGAGCCCGATCCGCTGCGGGTCGCCGCCGGTCAGGTGCGCGAGCCGCTCCAGCGACAGGGCGAGGTGGGTGCCGCGCTTGCCCGCCGCCAGCGCGTGGATCTCGTCGACGATGACCGTCTGGACGCCGGCCAGCATCTCGCGCGCGGCCGAGGTCAGGATCAGATAGAGCGACTCGGGCGTCGTGATCAGGATGTCGGGCGGCCGCCGGCGCATCGCGGCCCGCTCGCGCTGGGGCGTGTCGCCGCTTCGCACCGCGACGCCGACCTCACGCGGGGTCTCGATGCCGTGGAGCGGGGCGCGCAGGTTTCGCTCGACGTCGTGGTTCAGGGCCTTCAGCGGGCTCACGTAGAGGACGCGGGTGCCGCGCTCGGCCGGGTCGCGGACGAGGCCGTCGATGGCGGTCAGGAAGGCGGCGAGCGTCTTTCCCGAGCCGGTCGGCGCGAGCACGAGGGTGTGCTTCCCGGCCGCGATCGGCGGCCAGCCCTTCGACTGGGCCGGCGTCGGCCGCTCGAAGCTGCGCCGGAACCAGTCGGCGACGGGAGGCGAGAACTCGCTGAGCGGATCGGCGGCCACCCCCGAAGCCTACCGCTGCAAAATCGGGGTCAGACCCCGTCTTTGCACGTCAGCCGCCGGCCACGTCGCGCCGCACGAACACGAGGTAGGCGCCGACCCCGGCCGGCACGGCGTAGATCGCGCACACCCACACGGCGCGCACGATCGGGTCCCAGTCGGTGGGCGTCCGGAAGAAGCCCTGCCAGGCCTGGAACTGCGTCGTCAGGAGGTACGGATCGGTGCCCGAGAGCCCGGGCAGGATCCCGATGAGCTGCATGAGGAGCGCGAACATGAGCGTCCCGACAACGGCCGCGGCGCTGTTTCGGGTGAGCGCTGAGAGCAGGAGGCCGACGCACACGACGGCCGCCACCGGGATCATGTAGACGGCGAAGCTGGCCGCCACGAGGCCGAGCGCGTGCCCGGCCGCCACGCGCGTGCCGGAGAGGCTGACCAGGCCGTTGAACCCTGACTTGAGGCTGCCCGCGACGACGGCCACCGAGCCCATGAGCACCAGGGCGAGCGCCGCGTACGTCGCCGACGCGAGCATCTTGCCCACGAAGATCTGGCCCCGGTCGAGCGAGCGCGTGAGAATCGTCTTCAGGGTGCCGTTGTGATCCTCGGCGGCGATGATGTCGCCGGCAACGAGCGCCGTCACGAGCGGGAAGAGCCACACCGACGAGAAGAGCAGCAGGACGAGCGGGATTGCGAGGCCCGACTCGCGCACGTACCGGCCAAAGGCCACGTCGTTGGGCGACCCGCTCTGGAGCGCGAGCGCCGTGACGAAAATGAGCGGCACCGCCGTGACGGCTCCGAGGCCGAGATAGGTCCGTTTCTGCGACACGAGCTTCCGCAGCTCCCAGCGGTAGGCCGTCAGGAACGTCGGCATCACACGGCCTCCTCGACGACCGGGCCGGGCGCCCCCACGGGCACATCCCCGTCCTGCTCGGTGAGCTGGAAGAAGAGCTGCTCCAGCGTCGCCTGCTGCGGGATCAGCGCACGGACACCGATCCGGCGCTTGCCGAGCGTGATCATGAATCGCTCGAGGAGCTCCTCGTCGGCGCTGAACCGCAGCTCGCCGTTGTCGCGCGCGACGTCCAAGAGCCCGAACTCGTGCGCCGTGTGCTCGGCGGCGGCGAGGTCGGACGCCCGCAGGCGGTACCAGGTGCCCGTCGACCTGGTCAGGCCGGCGACGTCGCCCTCGTACAGGATGCGGCCGCGGTTGATGATCGCGACGCGGTTGCACAGCTCCTCCACGTCGGCCATCTGATGGCTCGAGAGGAGCACCGTGATGCCCTGCGCCGACAGGCCGCGGATGAGCGTCTTCATGTCGCGCATCCCGGCCGGGTCGAGCCCGGTCTGGGGCTCGTCGAGGATGAGGAGGCGCGGGCTGCGAAGGAGCGAGGCCGCGATGCCGAGCCGCTGGCGCATCCCATGGGAGTAGCCGCCGACCCGGTCACCTGCACGATCGGCCAGGTCGACGGTGTCGAGCACCTCGTCGATACGCAGGCGGGCGTCGCCGCCGTCGAACGCCGCGAGCAGCTCCAGGTTCTTGCGCCCCGTCAGGTACGGGTAGAACTGTGGGGCCTCCACGAATCCGGCGACTCCCTCGAGCGCGCGCCGGCCCATGCGGATCGGGTCACGGCCGAAGAGCCGGGCCTCGCCGGCGGTCGGCCGGATCAGGCCGAGGAGCATGCGAAGAGAGGTCGTCTTGCCGGCGCCGTTCGGTCCCAGGTAGCCGTAGACGTCGCCGGCCTCCACCGAGAGGTCGACGCCGTCGACCGCAGCCAGGTCTCCGTACCGCTTGACAAGGCCGCGCGCCTCGACCGGTGGGTCGGGGGGGGATCCCGCCCGCATCAGCCGAGAGCGCGCGCGGCCGCCTCTGCCGCCGTCGCCGGCAGCGATCCGACGAGTGTGTACCGCACGCCTCCGCGGTCGAACTGGATCGCGGTGCCGAGCGCCGTCGCCAGCTCGTGCCCCGAGGCGCCGTTCAAGGACACGCGCGGCAGCGCACCCAGCGGCCCGGCGTCGTGAGCGTCGGCCGACTGCTCGAGGACGACGATCGCCCCGAGGCCGTGACCGTAGACGACCATAGCGGCCGGCTTGCCTGCGCCTTCGATCAGCCGTACGCCCTGTCGCGGCAGGCCGACGAGCGACGGCGGCGCGGCCAGCGTGAACGGAACCGCGCCCGCGACCGCCGCCGCGCCGGACACGTCCGGCGCATTGGCCGCCGACGACTCATGGGCGGGCGCCTGCGGTGGATGCACGTGAACGATCTTGGTGCCCGGCGCGAGACGGACGGCCAGATCGGCGGACGGCACGGTGCCGAAGCTGATGTCCGTCGCCGTGAGCGCGACGACCGGGCTCGAGTCGCCCTGGCTCAGGACGGCAACCCGGAGCGGCACGGCGTGGTTGGCGCCGAACGCGAGCTCGACCGCGCCGAGGAGGCCGCCGTCGTGCTTCGGCGAGACGCGCACCGTGTAGGCCGGCTGGCCGGCGACGTCACCGGCGATCGCGCCCGAGAGCGTCACGTGTTGCGCGAGCTTGTCGAGCGCCTGCTGGATGCGACCGATCGACGGCACGCCGTGGTCGTCCGCCGAGCTGTGATGGGCGTCGTGGTGCTGCGGCACCGGCACCTCGTACGCCGTGCTCGTCGCGACGTCATAGACGACGAGCATCCTCCCGTCAAAGCCGATCTCGGTGTCGCCATTGTCCGCCTGGAGCTCGAGCCGCACCTTCCCGGCCGTCGCCCACAGCCGTCCGGTCGCACCTGCCAAGAGCGGCTGGGCGCCGGCGGAGCCGGGGAGCGCGCCGGACGGCAGGAGATGGTTGGAGAAGCGGATCCGCGCGGACACGCCGGCCACGCGGGGACCGGCGAGCGAATGATGGATCGCCGCCGCCAGCGAGCGCTTCGGAGGCGTGGGGCCCGAGCCGCTGGCGAGCGCCATGCTCGCCGCGACGGCTGCGACGACGATCAGGGCACCGGCGATGGCGAGGCGGGTGGTGGATGCTCGGCGCAGGATGTTCACGGTGGTCTCCTTCCGTCTGCACCCAAAGTGTCGTCTCGACCGTCTGAGAGCGGCTTGAGACCGGGGAGCTGCATCGCAAAACGGGGCCCGGCGATGACGAGCGCGCCGCCGTGGCGCTCGGCCGTCGCCCGGACGAGCGCGAGCCCCAGGCCGGAACCGCCACCGGCCTCGGCGTCGGGGCCGCGCCAGAAGCGGCCCGTCGCCATCTCCGCGAGATCCGGCGGGATCCCCTCGCCCGTGTCGGTCACCGCGAGCACGACGGCCGCAGTGGTCGACTCGACCGAGACGCGAACGGGGCCGCCGGGAGGGCCGTGGCGATGGGCGTTGTCGACCAGGTTCCGAAGGGCACGCTCGAGCGCACGCCGGTCGCCGCGGACAACGGCGGGGCCGTCGGCCTCGACGGCGACGGCGGCATCGCCGGAGGCCGCCTCGCGGGCGAGCTCCGACAGGTCGACGGGCTCGTCCGGGACGCCGCCCGCGTCCTCGCGCGCGAGTGCGAGGAGGTCGTCGAGGAGGCGGCTCAGGCGCTCGGCGTCGGCGTGGACGTCGGCGAGCGTCTCGGGGTCGGCGCCGTGGGCCTGCAGGTAGGCCGCGTTCCCGCGCAGCGCGGTGATCGGGTTCCGCAACTCGTGCGACGCGTCCGCGACGAAGCGGCGCTCGGCCTCACGCGCCTGTTCGAGCGCTGCGAGCATGCGGTTCAGCGTCTCGGTGAGCCGGTCGACCTCGTCAGTGCCGGTCTGGCCGCCTCCGGGCAGACGGAGCGACGCATCGCCGGTTCGCTCGATCACGGCGGCGCCCTCCGACAGCCGCTCGAGCGGGCGCAGCGCGCGGCGGGCAAGGAGCAACGAGAGCGGGAACGCGAGCGCCGCCGCGAGAAGGGCGCCCCCGATGATCAGCCGCCGCGACTGCTCGAGCGTGTCGCTGACGTCGTCGGTCGACGCCGCGACGATCACCGCGCCGCCGCCCGCCGGCCCGCCCAGGTCGGACAGGGGCGCGACGTAGACCCTGACCTCGTCGCCGCGCAGGTGCGCGATGCCGTAGCCCCCGCGGCCGCTTCCGATCGCTGCCGCGACCAATCCTCCGGCGGGGACGGTCCCGCCCTGGAGGCCGAGCGACCGCGCGACGATCCGACGATGCCGGTCGACGACCTCGATGTCGATCAGGCGCGGCCCGGCCGGGAGGTCGAGCGCGCCGGTCGATGTCAGAAGGGCCGGTGCCGTGGCGTTGATCTGCGCGATCTGGGCCGCGCGCTCGCGGAGCGTCGAGTCCAGCTGGGCGTGGAGGTGGTTCGAGAGCAGGATCTGCACGCCGGCCCCGAGCACCGACACCGCGACGACGATCGCGCCGGCGGCCGCGAGCGCCACGCGCACCCGCAGCGACCCGCGGCGGCGCGGACGCTCCAGAGCCGTCACCGCCGCAGGACGTAGCCGGCGCCGCGCACCGTGTGGATCAGCGGCGGATCGCCGAGCTTGCGCCGCAGGTAGGCGATGTACCGGTCGACGACGTTGTCGCTCACCGCACGCCCGTCGCCCCAGACCGCGGCGAGCGCGGCCCGGCGGGTGACGACGTGCCCCGGCCGCCGCATCAGCACGTCGAGCAGGTCCGCCTCCCGGGCTGTCAGCTCGACGGAGCGACCGCCGCGCCCGACCACGCGGGTACCCGGGTCGAAGACGAGGTCGGCGTACGCGCGGACGTCGGCCGGTTGGGTGCGGCGCAGGAGCGCACGCATGCGCGCGGCCAGCTCGGCGACCGCGAACGGCTTCACGAGGTAGTCATCAGCACCCGAGTCGAGGCCGGCGACGCGATCACCGATGTCGTCGCGGGCGGTGAGCATCAGGATCGGGGTCGAGACGCCCTTCGACCGCAGCCGGCGGGCGACCGCGAGGCCGTCCATCCCCGGCATCGCCACGTCGAGCACGATCGCGTCCGGCGGCGTCGCCTCGGCCTGGGCCAGCGCCGACCCGCCGTCGGCAACCGCGACGACGGCATAGCCCTCGGCAGCCAGCGTCCGCTCGAGCATCCGCCGGACCGGGGCGTCGTCATCGACCACGAGCACGCTTGCGGGGGCGAGGTCTGCGATGGTGCGACTATGGGCGCCGACGGTGAGAGGCACGTGAGAGAGATTGGAGCGACGGGGGTTGTGTCACAGCACGCGCCGCCGCTGGCACGATACTTCCCCTATGGCCGAGCGCCACATGGGACGGGCCGCGTTCCTGTCCGTCGTTGGACTGGGTGCGCTGGGCCTCGCCGCCGGAGACCGGATCTCGAGCACGCTCTCGCGCCCGCTCGGCGCTGCGGGGTCGGTCGTGCCGCAGGGCCTGAAGGACATCCTGCCCATCGGCGGCTGGCGGATCTATGCGATCAACCCGCCCTGGCCGGAGTTCCATCCCGCCAAGTACACGCTCGAGGTCACCGGGCACGTTCGGAAGCCGCTCACGCTGAGCTGGGATGATCTCCTGGGCCTGCCCGCCGTCCGGCAGACGACCGACTTCCACTGCGTCACCGGCTGGACGGTCGGCGGCGTCCACTGGCAGGGCGTGCGGCTCCAGACGATCTGGGACATGGTCGAGCCGCTTCCCGATGCGCGGTATGCCAACTTCGTCTCGCTGGAGGAGCCGTATGTCGACACGTTGTCCCTTCGGCAGACGACACTGCCGAACGTCATGCTCGCCCACCACATGGACGGCTCGCTCCTCACGCGCGCGCACGGTGCGCCCGTCCGGCTCGTGATCCCCGAGATGTACGGCTACAAGAACGTGAAGTGGCTCTCCAAGATCGAGCTCGTGCCAAAGCTCGCGCCCGGCTACTGGGAGCAGAACGGCTACGACATCGACGCCTGGGTTGGGCGCTCCAACGGCTACTGAGTACGTCCACCGGTTCAGCCGCGCGGAGCGGACGGCCCACTGGGTCGCGGCGTCGGCGTTCCTCGTGATGACGGCCACGGGCCTCATCCTCTACCTGCCCGTCTTCGCGACGCTCGCCGCCGATCGGATGCTGTGGAAGACGCTCCACATCGGCGCGGCGATCGGCTTCTGGGCCGGGCTCGTCGCGATCGTCGCCGTGAGTCCACGCAGCCTCGGGCGCACCGCCTCGCAGCTCGACCGCTTCGACGACGACGACCGCGCCTGGCTCGCGTGGGCCGTGACGCGGCGCGGCCCAGAGCCTCCCGCAGGCCGGTTCAACGCCGGCCAGAAGCTCAACTCGGCCGTCATCGCCGGCCTGGCTGTCGTCTTCACCGCATCGGGCGTCCTCATCCTCCTCCAGGAGACCGACAAGACCTTCCGCGGCGCGACCAGCGCCATCCTCGTCCATGACTGGGCGACCTGGATCGCCGTCCCGCTGATCACGGGGCACATCTACCTGGCGACGCTGAACGGGAGCACGCGCCATTCGCTTCGCGGCATGACGCTCGGCACCGTGCGGCGGGAGTGGGCGCGAAAGCATCACGCCAAGTGGGAGGCGGAGTGCGACTGACCGTGCTGGGCTCCTCGGGAGCCTGGCCGATCCCGCGACTCGGCTGCGACTGCGTGCAGTGCACGTCGCCCGACCCGCGCGACCGGCGGCTGCGCGCCTCGCTCCTGCTCGACGGCCGGGTGCTGGTGGACGCCGGCCCGGACGCGTATGCCCAGCTCATCACCGCGGGCGCCGTGCCCGACCAGGTGCTGCTCACCCACCACCACCACGACCATGTGCTCGGCCTGCACGTCCTCGCCAAGCTTGGCCGGATTCCGCTCCACTGCACCAAGGAGTGCGAGCGGGGCGTGCGGGTGATCTTCCCGCGGCTCGACTTCCGGGTGATGCAGGTGACGCCGGGCGTCCCGATCGAGCTCGGCCACGGGCTGCGCGCGCAGGCTTTCGACGTCGACCACAGCGGGCGCACCCGCACCGTCGCGTACCGCTTCACGGGCCCCGACGGCGAGTCGGTCGTCTACGCCCCCGATCTCGCCCGGCCGCCGGGCTCGAAGCTCGCCCGGAGCGCCGATCTCCTCATGCTCGGCGCCGCGACCCGCGACCGGACGGTGAAGGACCACATGCCGATGACAGAGGGCGTCGAGTGCGCCCGCACGCTGAAGCCGGGCCGCACGCTCTTCACCCACGTCGGGCACCGCATCGGCACCCACGCCGAGCTCGAGGCCTGGGTGCCGGAGGGGTTCGGGATCGCGCATGACGGGCTGGAGATCGAGCTCTCAGAACCCATCGCGTAACGCCACCCCGGGGCTGATACCGGGACCAGGTCCAGCGGGTTCATTCGCGAAGGCATCCTGGACGTGGTCCACCGGGCTCGTGCGTGAGCCTCGGTGGACCAGGTCCGGCATCGGCGCCCGTGGCACTTCCGTTGCAGCGACGAGCCACCAGGCTGGCTAGAAGAGCCGCTCGCCGCGCTCGAGGTCGAGCAGCCAGCGCTTCACCTCGAGCCCGCCGCCGTAGCCGCCGAGTCCGCCGCCGGTGCGGAGGACGCGGTGGCAGGGGACGACGATCGGCACGGGGTTTCGCGCCATCGCCTGTCCGGCCGCGCGGACGGCACGCGGGCTCCCCGCGGCAGCCGCCAGCTCGGCGTAGGTCAGGACGCCCCCGAACGGGATCGCGTAGCAGGCCTCGCGGGCCTTCAGGTGGAACCCGTGCGAGAGCTGCCAGTCGACCGGCATCCCGAACCCGTGCCGGCGGCCGGCGAAGTACTCGTCCAGCTCGCGGCGGACGCCGTCGAGCCGAGCCGGCACCTCGAGGACGCGCGGCGACACGCGGTCGGCCAGCTCCTGGAGGACGCCGTCGAGCTCCTCGCCTTCGAACGCCAGCCTGACGATCCCGGCGTCCGTGACGGCGGCGGTCAGGTGGCCGAACGGTGAGTCCACACCCGCGTACGCCACATCGATCAGCCCTTCGGCCTGCGCCCGGCGGGCAAACTCGGCCGTGTTCATCGCACCCACTCCCTTCGCACCGAGGCCAGGCCGGCGCGCACGTTCTGGCGCGCCGCGTCCTCGGAGCATTCGATCACCCTCGCGATGGCGGCATAGTCCAGGTCGGCCGCAAACCGCAGAGTCACCGCGGCTCGCTGCTTCCCCGGAAGCCGCCTGACTGCTCGCCAGAGCGCCGGGTCGGGACGCTCGACGGGCGGTGCCGGCCGCTCGGGAACGTCCTCCACCGGGACCGGACGGCGGCTCGCCGCCCGGTGCGCGTCGAGCGCCTTTCGCTCGGCGATCCGAAGGAGCCACCCGCGCAGGTTGGTCTGATGCCGGAGCCCGGGGTAGGCCCGAAGCGCCGACAGCATCGTCTCCTGCCAACAGTCCTCCGCGTCGATCGGCCCCACGCGAGCCGCCAGGTAGCGGTGAACGTCGGGCCCGTGCTCGTCGAGGAGCGTCTGGAACGGTGGCAGCCTCATGTCAGGTAAACGCTCCGGCCGGCTCCGGCGTGAGATTCGCTACACGGGCTGGAGCTCGGGAGCGTGCCGCCGCTCCCACTCTTCCGCGTCCGGGCTGAAGTAGACGAGGCGCGTCTTCTTCCACTCCTTCGTCGAGTAAAGGACGATCCGCTCCTCGAGGCCCGTCTCCTCGGCGATCGCGTCGAGGACCGCCTCGCACTCGTCCCGGTCGCGCCCGTGCGTCATCGAGAACAGGTTGTACGGCCAGTCGGGGTACGTCGGCCGCTGGTAGCAGTGCGAGACGCCACGGTACGCGGCCATGAGCTGCCCCATCTCGTCGACCCGCTCGTCGGGCACCTTCCAGACGCCCATCCCGTTGGCGGTGAAGCCGGCCGAGCGGTGGTAGAGCACGGCGGCGAAGCGCCGCATCTGCCCCGTCTCCTGGAGCTCGGTCGCTTTGGCCAGGAGCTCGGGAACCGTGAACCCGTGCCGCTCCGCCGGCCCGGCGAACGGCTCCGGCAGCGGCCGCAGGTCGGACTGGAGCGCGCGCACCGCGGCGATGTCGCGTTCGCTCAGAGCGTCGGGTGCCGGCGCCTCGCGCACCGGCTCGGCGCGAACCCGCTTGGCGGCCGGGTCGCGGCCGCCGACCATGTCGAGGTCGACGCCGATCTTGAAGAACCGGATCGCCGGGAGCGGCCGGATCGCCTCGACGTCGGCCATCTCGCCGAGCAGCTCGACCGTCCGATCGAGGCCCAGCCGCGACGTGGGCGGGACGCCCAGCGTGAACCAGATGTTGTACTCGTGCTTTCGCTCGTAGTTGTGGGTGACGCCGGGGTGCGACGAGATGATCTCGGCAGCCTCATCGGCCCGCTCGGCCGGGGCCCGGGCGGCCACGAGCATCGAGCGATAGCCCAGCTTGCGCGTGTCGAAGATCGCCGAGACCTGGCGGATGATCCGCTCGCCGCGGAGGCGCTGCACGCGGTCGATCACCTCGTCCTCGTCCATCTCGAGCCGCTCGCCGATGGCTTCGAACGGCCGCTCGACGACCGGGAACTCATTCTGGATCAGGTCGCACAGGCGTTTGTCGGCGGCGTCCATCACGGACGAAGGATACGCTCGGGCGATGCGCGCCGCCCCCGTTTCCATTCTGGCCGCATCGCTCGCACTGGCTCCGGCCTGCGGCGGCGGCGGATCGGGAGGCTCGCATGCGGCGTTCACCTGGGAGCAGAACTGCGCGGCCTGTCACTCGCTCGCGGCGGGCAAGCCCTCCCCCAACCCCGACGCCGCCAACCTGGCCGAGGTTCGCCCGACCCTCGAGGAGGTGCGACGGGCCGTGATCGACGGCCGGCCGGGGATGCCGAAGGGCCTCGTCGGGGGCGACGACGTCGACGCCGTGGCCGCCTACGTCGTCAAGAAGACCGGCGGATGAGCAGGCTCCCGCCGGGCCTCGACCCGGCCTCGGTGCGCGCCGTCGCCATGGATCTCGACCGCACCATCCTGGCCGGCAACCTCGAGTTCTCGCCCGCCACCGTGCGCGCGGTCGGACGCCTGAACGACGTCGGGATCGCGGCGATCGTGGCGACCGGGCGCATGTTCGCCTCGGCGCGCCCGTATGCGCTCCAGCTCGGGGTCACCGCGCCGGTCATCTGCTACCAGGGCGCGCTCGTGGCCGACCCCCGCACAGGCGAGTGGCTGCTTCACCGGCCGATGGACGTGCCGCTCGCACACGAGGTGATCGAGGCCGTCGACGCGGCCGGGTTCCATATGAACGTGTACGTCGACGACCGCCTCTACGTCGAGGAGCTGAACGAGGAGGCGATCACCTACGCGACCCACGCACGGCTCGAGGCGCACGCCGTCGGTGACCTCGTGGCGTGGCTCGACCGGCCGACGACCAAGATCGTCGTGGTCGGCGAGCCCGTGGCGCTCGACCGACTCCAGGACGAGCTGCGGGCGCGCTTCGACGGCCGTGCGTTCATCGCCAAGTCGCTCCCGATCTTTCTCGAGCTCGCGTTGCCCGGCGTGAGCAAGGGCTCCGCGCTCGAGTTCGTGTGCGAGCGGCTCGGCATCGATCCGGCCGCCGTGGTCGCGTTCGGCGACGGAGCCAACGACGTCGAGCTCCTGGAGGCCGCCGGCCTGGGCGTGGCGGTCGCCGACGCCGACGCCGCCCTCAAGCCGATCGCCGACTGGACCGTGCCGAGCGTCGACGACGACGGGGTCGCGGGCTTCCTGAACGCGTTAGTAGACTCACGTCCCTGATGCTGGACGTCCGGCAGATCCGTGCCGATCCGGAGGGCACGAAGGCGGCGCTCGCCCGCCGGGGCGAGGAGGCCGTGCGGGACGTCGACGAGTTCCTGGCAGCCGATGCACAGAGGCGCGAGGTCTTGGCCCGCGTCGAGGCGGCCCGCGCCGACCGGAACGCGGCCGCGAAGGCGATCGCCGAGGCGAAGCAGCGCGGCGAGGACGCGGCCGAAGCGATCGCGCGCCAGGCGGAGCTCAAGCAGCAGCAGGCGGCCGACGAGGACGGCGCTGGCCGAGGCCGACGCCGCCCTGGGACAGGTGATGCTGCGCATCCCGAACATCCCCCACCCTTCGGCGCCGGCCGGCGCAGCCGAGGAGGACGCCGAGATCGTGCGCATGTACGGGAAGCCGCCCGAGTTCGGGTTCGAGCCGCGCGACCACCTCGACCTCGCCGGGCCCGAGGGGCTCGGGCTGATCGACCCCGAGTCGGCTGCGCGCGTCTCCGGGAGCCGCTTCCACTACCTGAAGGGCGACCTCGTCCGGCTCGAGTTCGCGCTCATCCAGTGGGGACTCACGAAGCTTGCCGACAAGGGATTCGTGCCGGTCATCCCGCCGGTGCTCGTGAAGCGCGAGGCGATGGTCGGCACCGGGTTCTTCCCCGAGGCCGAGGCGCAGGTCTACGCCCTCGGCTCCGACGAGCTCTTCCTCGTTGGGACGGCGGAGGTGCCGCTGGCCTCGATGCACGGTGGCGAGACGCTTTCCGAGGACGACCTGCCGCTGCACTACGTCGGCTTCTCGACCTGCTTCCGGCGCGAGGCGGGCGCAGCCGGCAAGGACACGCGCGGCATCTTCCGCGTCCACCAGTTCGACAAGCTCGAGCTCTTCAGCTACTGCCACCCCGACACGTCGTGGGACGAGCACGAGCGCCTGCTCGCGATCGAGGAGGAGATCGCGCAGGAGCTCGGCTTCCACTACCAGGTGGTCGACATCCCGGCCGGCGACCTGGGCGCATCGGCGGCCCGGAAGTACGACATCGAGGTGTGGCTCCCCGGCCAGGCCCGATACCGCGAGCTGACGTCGTGCTCGAACTGCACCGACTACCAGGCCCGGCGCCTGAACACGCGCTTCCGCCCGGACGGCGGCAAGCCCCAGTTCGTGCACATGCTGAACGGCACGGCGATCACGTCGAGCCGCACGCTCCTCGCCCTGATCGAGTACGGCCAGCGGGAGGACGGGACGGTCGCGATCCCCGAGGTGCTGGGGCCGTTCGGCGCGCCCGAGGTGCTCCAACCTCCTGCCGCCTGAGGCGCGGTCCCAGTCGCTATCCTCGACCGGCCGGCGGGGTGGCGGAGCGGCCGAACGCACCGGTCTTGAAAACCGGAGACGGGGTGCAACCTCGTCCGTGGGTTCGAATCCCACCCCCGCCGCTCACCGCCCCGAAACCCCATGGTTGAGCCGACTGAGCGCCATGCGCACGCGCCGATGGAGCGACGATAACGGCTCTGATGGACCGCAGTTCGCCCCATCCAGGCCACACACGGACCATCGCCCGCCTGTCGCCCGACCTGGGCCCGGGTCGCGAGCAGCGACGTGATTCAATCTTGTCGATGTTTCGCTTAGGCCAGGTGGTCTCGGCTCTCGGCGTCGCTGTCCGGAACGACAACGTCCGACGGGTGGAGCTCGCGTGGGGCGCAGCTATCGGCGCTGAGTGGGCGCATTTCGTCGCGCTTGGCGTGTTTGCGTACGAGCGGGGCGGTACTGCGGCGGTCGGCGTCGCCGGCCTCGTCCGCCTGCTGCCCGCGGCGGCGCTTGCCCCATTCGCCGCGTCTCTGGGCGACCGCTTCCGTCGCGAGCGCTTTCTGCTTGCGATGACGCTTGTCGGGTCAGGCGCGCTTGCCGCGTCGGCCGCAGCGGCCTTCGCCGCCGAACAAGTCCTCGTGTTCGTGTTCGCCGCGGTCATTGGGATCTCGTCCACACTGATCAGGCCGGCGCTGCAGGCGCTGCTGCCGTCACTCGCCAGAACGCCGGAGGAACTCATCGCGGCCAACGCCGCGACCTCGACGGTCGAGAGCGTCGGAACACTCGCAGGACCGCTATTGGCAGGCGTGCTCGTCTCCTTTGCAGATGTCGGCGTGGTCTTCATCGGTAGTGCCGGAATGCTTCTCGCGGCAACCGCACTCTTGGCGCGAGTCCGGGTCGAGGGTCGCATCAGCCTTGCTGCGGCCGAAGACCAGACGGCGCGACGGCTGATCGGGGCAGGTTTCGAGGCGATTGCGCTCGCACCCCGAGCTCGGCTGCTCGTCGGGCTTGGGGTTGCGCAGTGCTTCGTCCGCGGCTGCCTGAACGTGTTGATCGTGGTCGCCGTTTTCGATGTCCTCCACGGAAACGGAGCCCAGGTGGGCTATCTAACAGCTGCCATCGGCGTCGGCGGATTGTTAGGAGCGTTGGGGGCAATGACACTTGGGGCACGACGCCTCGCCTTGCCCTTCGGTCTCGCTCTCGTGTTTTGGGGGCTGCCGATCACACTCATCGCCCCACGACCCTACTTCGCGGCGGCGGCGTTTCTGCTTGCGATTGTCGGTGCCGCCAACAGCGTCGAAGATGTCGCGCTCTTCACCCTGCTCCAGCGTTCCGTCCCGGATGACACCCTCACCCGCGTCCTGGGCATCTTCTGGGGCCTGGCAATGGGTGGCGTGGCGATCGGCTCGATCGCGGCACCTGTGATTGTCAAGGCCGTCGGACCGCGACCAGCATTCGTCGTCGTCGGGTCGATTCTGCCGCTCCTGACACTCGCGACCTACCGTCGGCTCGTCGAAATAGACCGAACCACCGCCCCAGCCCCCGAGCTCGACCTCATCAATCGCGTGCCTATGTTCGCACCGCTCTCGATCGCCATGAAGGAACGCGTCGCAGCGAACCTCGTCCCGGTTCCGCTCTCGGCCGACGAGCTCATCATCCGCGCCGGCGATGCCGGAGACCGCTTCTACATCGTCAGCGCCGGCGAGCTCGACATCGACGCAGGCGGCGCGCACACGGCCGCACACTACGGGGACTACTTCGGCGAAATCGCACTTCTGCGCGACGTGCCGCGGACAGCGACCGTCAAGGCGACCGTCGATTCTCAGCTGTACGCCCTGCAACGTGACGCGTTCCTCGCCGCGGTCACCGGACACTCCACGGCCCACGCCGCCGGAAAGAAGGTCGCTGACGCACGCCTTGCACGAACCGGCCAAGCACGCGACCCCTGAGCCGCGGCTCTCGCCCCTCCGGCTCGGCATGACGGGCGGCACTGCGGGAAACGCGAATGTCACCAGTCCCTCCTCCCGCCCCGTGCGTTGCACCTGTGGGCGCAGACGCAACGCCTTCGGGTGGTTTCTCATGGTGCGCAAACTGCTGATGACGGCTGGCGTGGGCGCGCTGGTCGCGATGGCGCGCCCTTGGCGGACGGCGCGGCGGGGGGTTATCCTCGGGCGATGGGTGCCTTCCGCGTGTGCGAGCGCACGCTGCACCGGTCTGGAGAGGGTTCGTGAGCCCGACCGTCGCCGCTCGCGTTCCGAACGATCGCTCTTGGCTCATCCGTCTGCGGTCGTC
The DNA here is from genome assembly GCA_963709425.1 of uncultured Actinomycetes bacterium. Taxonomy (GTDB): domain Bacteria; phylum Actinomycetota; class Thermoleophilia; order Gaiellales; family JAICJC01; genus JAICJC01. Next base: position 418,538 of record CAVPWG010000005.1, read on the forward strand.
GAGGCAGACGCGCGTCGGGCGGCTTGTTTGGTATGCCGTCGAGGTTGCTGTCGTCGCCGGGTTGTATTACGCGGCCGCGCGCGCTGGTCTTCACCTGGCGTACTTGCATGGGACTGTGACGGCGCTGTGGCCGCCTGTGGGAGTCGGAATCGCGGCGCTCGTGATCCTGGGGTCTGGCATTTGGCCGGCAATCGTGATTGGCGATTTGTTGGTGGCCGATTTCTCGACGCCGTTTTGGACGGTGCTGGGTCAGACGGTCGGGAACACGCTCGAGGTTGTCGTGGCGGCGGTTCTGTTTCGCCGGCTGGCGGCGCGGCGGACCGGTCTCGAGCGGGTCTGGGACGTGCTCGCACTGGTCGTGTGCGCCGCGATCGGAACGCTGATCAGTGCTGCCTTCGGTGTCGTGTCGCTGAGGCTCGGCAGTGTGATCAAGGCGGCGGAGTTCGGCAGCGTCTTTCGGACCTGGTGGCTCGCCGATCTCTCTGGTGCGCTGGTCTTCGCTCCGCTCGTTCTCGTCTGGGCGGGAGTTCGGTCGAGGGCGCTCCCGCGGGTGAAGCTGTTGGAGGGAGCCTTCCTGCTTGCGGTTCTGATCGTTCTGATCGAGGTGCCGTCGCAGTCAGACGTCCCGTATATCGTGTTTCCGCTTCTGATCTGGGCAGCGCTTCGCTTCGGCCCAGTGGGCGCTGCTACTGCGGTAGCGATCACCTCCTGCTTGACGGTGTGGAACACGGCGCAAGGGTCGGGGCCGTTCGTCCGGCAATCGCTCACGCACAGCGTGCTCGCGAGCCAATTGTTCGTCGCCGTCGCGGCGTTGACGTCACTCGTGCTCGCAGCCGTCACTGCAGAGCGATCGGCGAGTCAGCGTGCGCAGGAGGCACTCACGGCCGAGCAGGCGGCGCTGCGGAGGATCGCGACACTTGTCGCGAGTGAGGCTGCCTCCGCCAACAACGTGTTCGAGCAGGTCGCGGCCGAGGCTGCCCAAGCAGTTGGCGCGCACGCGGCCAGTCTCGCTCGTTTCGAGGAGGACGGCAGGGTCACGTTCGTGGGTGGCTGGAGTGAGACAGGCGCGCTTGCGTTTCCCGTCGGCTCGCGTCTGCCGGTCGAAGAGACCGGTGTCCTGGCTGCGGTGCGGGCCACGGGTGAGCCGCAGCGGATCGATCGCTACGAGGGCCTAGCCGGGGCGGTGATCGAGCGGTTCACGAGCTTTGGCTACGGGTCGGCTGTGGCCGCTCCCATCAAGCTCGGCGGGCAGGTCTGGGGCGCACTCGTCGCGGCCGGACTCCGTGGCATCCCATTCGCGGTCGGATCCGAACGCCAGCTCACGGACTTCACCGCGCTCGTTGCCCAGGCGCTCGCGAACGCCGAGGCCTACACAGAGCTCGCGTCATCACGAGCGAGGATCGTCGAAGCAGCCGACACCGAACGCCGACGGCTGGAGCGAAACCTGCACGACGGGGCACAGCAACGGCTCGTCTCGCTCGCACTCCAGCTGCAGCTGGTCAGGGCGAGCCTGCGGAGAGACCCCGAGGCGACGGAACAGCTCGTCCAGATCGCGGCGGACGATCTCAAGCAGGCGCTCGCCGAATTGCGCGAGCTCGCGCGCGGCATCCACCCAGCCATTCTCAGCGACCGCGGTCTGGCCGCCGCTCTCCGGGCGCTTGTCGAACGTGCGCCCGTCCCGGTCACGCTCACACGGATCCCAGACGCGCGGTTGCCCGATGCAATCGAGGCGGCGATCTACTATGTCGTTGCAGAAGCGATCACCAATGTCGCAAAGTACGCGCACGCGACGCACGCAAACGTCGCCGTCGAGCGATCACACGGGATCGCCACTGTCGTCATCAGCGACGATGGCGTCGGAGGTGCGAAACCGGGCGCCGGCTCGGGACTCGTCGGCCTCACCGATCGGGTCGAGGCGCTCAGCGGGCGCCTCCGTCTCGAAAGCACACCCGGTCGAGGCACGCGCCTCTCCGCCCAGATTCCCTGCGACTAGCGAACGCAACTTCTGAATCGAGCGGTTGCCGTCCCGTCGGCGCTCGATCGACGCGACCAACATCCGGCACGTCCTGCTCGATCCGGAGACGGTTCTCCGCCGGGTCGCTGACTGCGGCGTCACGGATGCCCCAGGGATCTCTCCCAAGACAACACATCTTGAAAACCGGAGACGGGGTGCAACCTCGTCCGTGGGTTCGAATCCCACCCCCGCCGCTCAGGGAGCCAAAAATGGCAGCATCGCAGGGGAAAGAGCCACACCCGGTTCCCCTTCCGCCTGTCCATACGTGTCCGTGCCTGTCCGCAGTCTTTACAGGTGGGGGGCGCACGGGGGGCGCGTGAACGGTGCCCGGCATTGATGACGAGCCTCGCGACAAGCTCGTCGACCTCTACACCCAATATGGCGACCGGCTCACCCCAGCTGCATCGCGTCGAGGAACGCCTAGCCGAACACGAGGAACTCGAAGAGCGTGCCCGTCGATTGGCGGGCGACGCGGAGTGGCTCCCCGACGACGAGGACGCCCGTTAGGGGTTGGCGCAGTCGGCTACGGCAGCGCGCCGGCTGGCAGTACGTGGGACGCCGTGGCTGAACGTAGTCGTATTGCGCGACATTCCGTCGCCGTCTAGGACAGTGACGGTCGTAACGAGGCCGCCAGGGAGCAGGGCGGTGACCTGATTCGACGCCGGTCGCACTTGCGCTTCTCCACCAAACAAGTAGTTCGGCTCGCGGCCGTCGTCGTGGACGACGTTCGTGGAATACCCCAGCTTCTCGAAGCAGGCGACCACCCGCTCCACCCTGCTCGGATGGGTCGAGTCGTACCAGAGCCCAACGCTGATGAAGCCGACGAAGCCGAGCACTGAGAACACTTGGAGGAGGCGCCGAAGCATGGGCGCAGTATCAAGGGGCTGGCCGCTCATTCGCATCGGGGTTTCCCCGCGATGCGGGCGCTGGCCCAGCGTTTGATCTCCGATCCCGCCCGGGCGGGTGCGCTCTGGGCCGAAGTCGACCAACGCATTCTGCAGACCGGTCCCGCCTGGATACCGATCACCAACCCGCTCGCCATCGGATTCGTCTCTCGCCGCGCTGGCAATCACCAGTTCAGCGCCGCCCCAGGCGACTCGCCGCTCATCGACCAAATGTGGATCAGATGATGAGCTCGTTCATCGCGGTTCTCCAGCGCTGAATGCAGCCACGGTCGGCCCCAGCGCGAGGTCACGGAGCCGGCGACTCCCACATCAGATTTCGAGATTGGTTCAGAAGCGACCGCGACGAGGCGGCCGGATGCGATTAACTGTTGGCTGTCCCTCCGCCTCCGTCGAGATCGCACGTATCCGCTCCGGCGCCACCGAACAGGCGATCGAATTCGGGGCCGAACAACCGGTCGGAGGCTTTCCCCCTCGAACGAAGTCGGCCCCGATGCCGCCCATGCGCGTGTCCGCACCGGTGCCGCTTGGTTTCGGTCGAGGCCGAGGCCGCCCTGGATCGTATCATCGCCCCCAACCGGGCCTCCGCCGTCAGATCTGCACTGCCTGGATTGTCCGTCGGCCATGCCACGTAACGAGGCGGCGACCAACGTCCAGGTCTGACACCCGAAACCGTGTGTGCGCGACAAGGGCGATCGACGTACCCGTGCTGGACCGGCGTCGCAGAAACACTCTACGGGCCTTTGCGAACGCGAGGTGCGTCCCTCGGCACGCCACCGCGATCACCCCCTGGTGCACGTCAATGATCGCAACCAGACGTCCCGTCGCCGGCCGGTAGATGCGTATTGCCTGGTCGCCGGCCGTGCCGACTAGTGCCACCACCATCCGTCGCGAGATCGCCAGGCCCTCGATTGTGCCGGTTACCGGCCGTGACCACGCCAGGACCCCGGTATGGTCGTCTCGGACCTGAATGCTCGGCAGCGGCCTGAGCGCACGGCTGGACGTATCGGCGGGTACGAGTGCAACTCGGCCTGCGGCTTGGGCGAGGAACGCCGCTCCAGGGGCGCCTGCAAGTCGCGGATGGCGTGCGCCACCGCCGGGGCCGACAATCGCTCGGTGGATTGAGCCGCCGGTGACCGTTTCGTTCCCCATTGCGTCGATGCTGACGGCGAAGATCGAGTAGTAGAGCGCCCCATGGCCGGCGGTCATCGGTCCGGGTACCTGACCGGACGAATTCGGCGAGCAGGGGCCGCTCCCACAGGGCTCCTCTAGATCGAGCACGCGCGTCCGCGTTCCGATGCCAGTGGAGGCGTAAACGCTTCGATCGCGGTGCGAGATGCCCAAATCGGATTCGCTCCAAAACACGCGTGAACCCACAAGTTCGACGTCCGTCACCCCGTCTTCCCCTAGGTTCCCGAACGGTCGGCACCTCGTAATCGGCGTCGGACGACCGGAGACCAACGGTCGACGCATAATGCGGAAGCAGCCGACGCCGGGCCCTGACGCCCGCCCTTCGGCCCACGCCAACCCGCGATCGGTTGCGGCCAGGCTCAGAATGGGATGCGGAGCGCTGTACAACACGCGCTGCGCTAGCCCCGTAGACGGCCAGACGACCAGAGCCGATCCGGCCAGAATGCCCACTATCAGGCGATGACGCACAGTCACCAACGGCCATCCAGCGTCGCACGACGTGCCCGCCTTACGATACTACAGGCTTGGCCGGTCGCGGACGGGGCCCAGTGGCAATCGCGGTGATGGAGCGGCAGCGAGCGCGAGAGGCCGGTGGCCGATGGTTTGCGGTTGTGGCGATTGGGGCGTATGGTCGCCGTCTGGGCGATCGGGGGCGGCGCGGTGTGGTTGCGATCGAGAGCGGATTTGCGGTGGGTCAGGTGCGCTGGCGCGTTGCCCGTCGCTGCCGCGATCGTGGTTTCCCCGGGCTCGGCCGCTTCGGCGGCGACTGTGACGTGCCAGGGGCAGGTGGCCACGGTCGTGGGGACTCCGGGTAACGACGTCTTGCACGGGACGACTAGAGCCGACGTGATCGTTGGCATGGGTGCACGTGATGTCATCGTCGGGGGCGCTGGGGCCGATGTTCTGTGCGGCGGTGCGGGGAACGATCGGGTGCTGGGCGGACCGGGAGACGACCATAGTGTTCGGCGGCGCCGGGAACGACGTCCTCTCTGGAGCCGACGACGGTGATGTCCTACATGGCGGCTTCGGGTTTGACATCTTGACCGGCGGGCAGGGGGACGACGTGCTTCTCGGAGGCCCGGATGGTGACCTTGTGCGTCTAGAACAAGGCGACGACTTCGTTCGTGGCGGCCGAGGCGATGACTTCCTAGCCCAGGTAGTTGGCCCGGGTCTAGCCCGGCCGCTGGTGATGAATTTGCCGACTGGTGCGGTGACCGGTGTCGGACATGACCGCGTCTTCGGTGTCGAGAACATCAACCTCACGAAGCGAAGAGGACCGGTCCTGATAATCGGCACCAACCGAGGAGAAGTCCTCAAAGCCCATGGCAGGCCGTTGGTAATCCGGGGTCGCGGCGGTCATGACCTCATTGAGGGCGGACACAGTAATGATCGCCTGTACGGCGGCCGTGGCCCCGACGGCCTCGTCGGCAACTTTGGCGATGACATCCTCGATGGCGGAGCCGACATCGACCGACTCGACGGCGGCCCCGGCGTCGACACCTGCACCGATGGGGAACAACTCGTTTCGTGCCCATAGCGGCACGAGCTAGGCCGCCTGGGCCCGCACCGCACACCTAGCCGGGCTGAGGAGGATTCGCCTGCCCTCACGGGCTTGGCGACGCCGTCACCGATGGCGAGGCGCTGCGGTCCCACCGACGCTGCGCTGCGGTCCCCAGCATGGTTGTGCTCGGGGCAGCGGGGGAGTGGGCTGCGACTAGAGGAGCCCTGGCGCGTTGCAGATCCGGACGACGGCGTTCGTGCGTTGGCGGAGTCGTACCGCCCGATTGTACGTGACGGCCCGGGCCACCATCGGCTTGTGCAATTGAAGCACCCCAGGAATTGTGGAGGCTCTCGTGCCAGGCCGAGACGGCTTGGAGGAGGGAGAACTCCGGCGCACAAGGCGCCCCAGAGGGCGTGTGTGGTGGCCTGACTCATCAGTGCTGGGAGGCCATCCCTCAACAGACCGGGGGCCTGTGCCCCCGGTTTCGTCAGCGGGTGGAGAATCGAGCGGCCGGGACATAGCCTGCCCAGACATCACGATCCAGGTTCAGCTGACCGGCGACGAACGGGGCACCACCGGACTGGCCGGCATCCCGCGTGTCCCAGATCAGAGAGTCGGGGAAGCGGTCATGGCCCACCCGAACTGCCTGCGACAGGCCGATGTTCAGGGAGTCCTGCGGTACGGCATGGCCGACCGGCTGGGGGCCGCTGTTCGCGGTGTTGTAACCGATGGTCCAGACAACATCAGACCCCACCTTGGTGGTGATCGGGAACTTGATCGTCTGCGCGATGCCGTTGTGCAGCAGGCCGTCCCTGCCCATGTAGCGCTGCTCCGCGGCCGACTGGGCCGAGGGCCGGTAGCGGATCGCGAAGGTCTTGGTGACCTTGCCCAGCAGCCGGCCGGGCCGGATCGCGCCGGTGACGGCGTCCCGCACCGAGTGGGCGCGCAGCTTGAGGGTGATCGGCACCCGGAAGGTGGTCCCAGGGGTGGTCACGCAGGAGCCGCCATCGGCCACCCTGCCCGTCCAGCTGCCCTGCTGGCAGGCCCAGCTCACCATCGTCACCGAGACGTGCTTGATGGCGGCCCTGTGCTTGAGAAGCACCTCGTTGCCCATCTCGTTGAAGCTGTACGCCTCAGGGCCGAGCGAGGGAACGCTGACGACGCCCTTCTCCGGCGTGCTGTCGTAGCGCACGGGAGAAGAAGCAGCCTCGGCGAGGCTCGGGGCGACCAGCGTCGCTCCGATCATGCCCGCTAGGGCGAGGGGTAGAACCTTGCTGCGCATGTGTCCTCCTGGGACGGCTGGGGTCATATCGTGGGTGCTATCGGACGGGATAGTTGTCGCATCATTGGAGGCGCCCCACGCTGATGATTCAGGCCAACGACATCCAGGAACAACGTCGTCCCGCCGTCCGCCGATAGCATGGCCGCGTGTCGGCCCCATGCGAGCTTGACGACGTCCTGCTGACCCGCCGGCTGGCGCTGATCGCGCTTCCCGGCCCGGTCATCGAGGACGTGATCACGAACGGCCGGCAGGTCTTTCGGGAGCACGTCGGGGTCGACTACCCGCCGGAATGGCCCTCGGAGAGCAGCCACGTGCTCCAGCTTCGCCGGGACCAGATCCGCGAGGGCGCCGACTACCGGTGGCTGATCCGTGCCGCGGTCACCCGCAGCCGGCCCGCGATGATCGGCCGGGTCGGCTTCCATGCGGCGCCGGACGCAGACGGGGTCGTCGAGATCGGCTACGAGATCGACGCCCGCCACCGGCGGCAGGGGTTCGGGCTCGAGTGCGCGACGCATCTCATCCAGTGCGCCGAGCAGCTCGGACTGCGTGTCGGCGGTCCGGGCGTCGATCGCCCCCGACAACGAGCCGTCGCTTCGCATGGCTGAGCGGCTGGGATTCCGGCGCATCGGCGAGCAGATCGACGAGATCGACGGCCTCGAATTCGTGTTCGAGCGGAGGGCGCGGTCAGGCCGCGACGGCCGCCCGAGTTCACGCGCGCTCGTAGATCAGGATGAGGACGCCGTTTCCGGCCGCGCGCGACTCGGCGAGCTTCAGGGGTTTCTTCGAGCCCGGCCCGAACAGCCGCTTGCCGCTTCCGAGGACGACCGGGAACACCATCAGCCGCAGCTCGTCGACCAGGTCATGCTCGAGCAGCCCCTGGACCAGCGTCGCGCTGCCGTGGACGACGATGTCGCCGCCGATCTCGCCCTTGAGCTTCGCGATATCCTCGACGAGGTCTCCGCTCAGGACGTGCGAGTTCGTCCACTCCGGATCCTTGAGGGTCGACGAGACGACGTACTTGGGCATGCTGTTGAACTTGTCGGCGAACTCGCCGTCCCTCTCTGGCCACGCCGCGGCGAACCCCTCATAGGTGACACGGCCGAGCAGGAGCGCCTCGGAGTCGAACGTCTCTTTGAGCTTGAACTGCGCCGCCCTCCTCTCCCTGTCCGATTTCGAACGTCCAACCGCCGTGCTCGAAGTCCTCGCTTCCGCCCGGATCCTCCATGACACCGTCGAGCGACACGAACTCCGTGATGACGATCCGTCCCATGCCTCGATCCCCTTCCCGTTGAATTCCGTCCGAATGCGGCGATACTATACTCAAGTTCTCGCTTGATAAAGCAGTGGCCTGAAAATGCCGTCGACAGCCGACCCACTCACAACCACCTTCGCCGCCCTCGCCGACCCCACGCGCCGGGCGATCCTCGGGCGGCTCGCCGAGGGCGAGGCCACCGTGAACGACCTCGCCGAGCCGTTCCCGATCACCACCCAGGCCGTGTCTCAGCACCTCAAGGTGCTCGAGCGAGCGGGCCTGATCACGCGCAGCAGGGCGGCGCAGCTGCGGCCGTCGCGGCTCCAGGCCGCGCGCCTGAAGGACGCGGCGGACTGGCTCGAGAAGTACCGTCCGTTCTGGGACGCGAGCTTCGATCGAGCTCGACGCCCGCCTGCGGGCTACAGCGGAAGGGACGCGACGATGGCTGAACCTCACGCCCCTGAGGAGGGGCTCAGACTCACCCGCGTGTTCGACGCTCCCCGGGATGAGGTGTGGCGGGAGTGGACCGAGCCGGAGCGGTTCGCCGACTGGTACGGCGGCCGCGACTCCGAGGTGCCGCTCGCGAGCGTCTCGATGGACGTGAGGCCGGGCGGGACATGGCGGGCCACGATGTTCGCCGGCGCCGAGCGGCGCGAGATCCGCTGGGCGGGCGAGTACCGCGAGGTGGTCGAGCCCGAGCGCCTCGTGTTCACCGTCACCGACGAGCCCGGAGGTGACACGGTACGAGCTCGTGTCCGTCGAGCTCACCGACCTCGGCCAGGGCCGGACGCGGATGGACTTCGCGCAGACCGGTGGGCACCTCACCCCGGAGCAGTACGAGCAGGCCGGGCAGGGGTGGTCGTCGTTCTTCGACGATGTGGCGGCGCGCCTCGGCGGCCGCTAGGAAGGCCGCCGGCACGGGTCGGAGGCCGGGGCGAATGCGCGAGATGCCACATACTCGGCTATCCTCGCACCGACGCCTCCTTCCATCCGTTGCCGTCGAGCCCCGCGGTGCGCCTGAGAGGTCTCGTCCGGCCGGATCCCTAAACAGATGGGAGCTGGGGCATGGACAGCATCGCGGCTGGGCCGAGCACAGGCGTTGCCCGAGCGCCGAGCGCAGCGGTTCTCTGTGCAGTCGTGGTCGCCGGACTGGCCGGCGCCGCATGCACGATCCTCCTGGTGCTGACAAGCGATCACATCCCGGAGCCCGGTGTGCACGCCGGGCTGGCCGTCTGGGGGATCCTCGGCTTCATCCTCGCGGGCGTCGTCGCGTGGTGGCGGCGACCCGAGAGCCGGTTCGGGATCCTGATGGTGCTGGCCGGGACGGCCTGGTTCCTGTCGACGCTCGCCTCGGCAAACCTGGCGATTCCGTACACGATCGGCATCACGTTCGACCTCGTTCCCGCCGTGGTGTTCCTGCATGTCGTCCTCGCGTTCCCGAACGGGCGTCTGGAGCGGCCCTTCGAACGCGTCCTTGTCGGCGTCGGGTATGCGACGGCGTTCGGGATCCATGTGCTCGGCATGACACTCGGCGGCTTCGGCCCCGACAACCTGTTCGAGGTCGCCTCGCGGGACAGCGCAAGCCATCGGGTCGAGAACGCCCAGCTCGTCGTCATCAGCGCACTGTGCCTGACGGGCGTCGTCCTCCTCGCATTCAGACGCCGAGACGCCGGGCGGCCGCTGCGGCGCTCACTCGCGCTCCTGGTGGACTCGTTCGCGCTCGCACTCGTGATGTTCGCGTTCCTCTACCTCTCCGCCGTGTTCGGATTGGTCAGTGGGGAAACCCCGTTCGAGACGATCCGGCGGGTGACGTTCTTCGTCGTCGGACTCGCGCCGCTCGTCTTCCTCGTCGGCCTCCTCCACGCCCGCCTGGCCCGGTCGGCGGTCGGCGACCTCATCGTCGAGCTGCAGGCCGACCCGACGCCGGCTGACCTCCGCGACGCCCTGTCCCGTGCCCTGCGCGACCCGTCGCTGACGCTCGTCTACTGGCTGCCCGAGTTCGGGACGTACGCCGGCCTCGACGGCCGGCCCGCAGACCTCGCCACCGAGGACAGCGGGCGCGCGATGACGCTGATCGACCGCGACGGCGTGCCGGTGGCAGCGCTCCTGCACGATCCGTCGCTCGATGACGAGCCAGAGCTTCTGGCCGCGGCGACGGCGGGAGCCGGGATCGCGCTCGAGAACGCCCGCCTGAACGTCGAGCTGCGGGCCCGGCTCGAAGAGCTGCGCGGCTCGCGCGCGCGGATGGTGGACGTCGCCAACAAGGAGCGCCAGCGACTCGAGCGCAACCTCCACGACGGCGCGCAGCAGCGGCTCGTCGCGCTCTCGCTCGAGCTGAGCCTGCTCGGCGGCGAGCTGGCGGGCGAGGCGGAGGCCCAGGAGCGGCTGACGCGGGCACGCCGTGAGATCGCAGCCTCCCTGGCGGAGCTGCGCGAGATCGCCCGGGGGATCCACCCTGCGGTCGTCAGCGGGCACGGGCTGGGGGTCGCGCTCGAGCAGCTCGCCGCGCTCGCGCCGGTGCCGGTCCGGCTGGTCGTGGAGACGGACGGGCGGCTGCCGGAGGCGGTCGAGGTCGCCGCCTACTACATGGTCTGCGAGAGCCTCGCGAACGTCGGCAAGTATGCGCAGGCGTCGTCGGCAGACGTCGACGTCAACCGCCAGAACGGCTGCGTGCTCATCGAGGTGACCGATGACGGAATCGGCGGAGCCGACACCGAACGCGGCAGCGGCCTGCGCGGCATCGCCGACCGGGTCGAGGCCCTCGACGGCCGGCTCCGCATCTGGAGCCCGGTCGGGGGCGGCACCCGCGTCCGCGCGGAGATCCCATGCGCGCCGTGATCGCCGAGGACAGCGTCCTGCTCCGCGAAGGCGTTGCGGGCGTGCTGCGCGCGGCCGACTTCGACGTCGTGGGGTGCTGCGAGACGGCGGACGACCTGATGCTGAAGGTGCGAAGCTACTCGCCCGACGTGGCGATCGTCGACATCCGGCTCCCGCCGACCCACCAGGACGAGGGCCTCCGGGCCGCACTCGACATTCGCACGAGTCACCCGGACGTGGGCGTATTGGTGCTGTCGCAGTACGTCGAGGTCGGCCTGGCGCTCAAGCTCTTCGCGGAGACGGCCGACGGCGCCGGGTACCTGCTCAAGGACCGCATCGGCGATGTCCCCGACTTCGTCGCCGCGGTGCGACGGATCGCCGAGGGCGGCTCCGCGATCGACCCGATCATCGTCTCGACACTCGTCTCCCGGCGCCGCGACGACGACCCGCTCTCGGCGCTCACCCCACGCGAGCGCGAGGTGCTCGTCCTGATGGCGGAAGGCCGCTCGAACCAGGGCATCGCAGACAAGCTCGTGATCACGTTGCGCGCAGTCGAGAAGTACGTCTCGACCATCTTCGGCAAGCTGGGCCTTCCCTCCGCCGGCAGCGACTCACGCCGTGTGCTCGCCGTGCTGCTCTACCTGCGCTCCTGACTCGAGGGGCCGCCGACACCAGACACCAGAAACCCGCCCCCAGACACACGGGTTTCCCTCCTTCCCGGCGCCTCACGCACCTGCGACCCTCGTTCCTCCACTCCCCTCTGGAAGGAACGGCGATGAAGTCACGCGTGATTCAGGACGACTCGGACAAGCGGCCGACCGACGGCCAGGTCGCGACCGGCCACCGACAGCGACGCCTCGATCGTCGAAGCACCGCAGGTCACCGAACGGCGCCGCCACGCCGGTGGTGTCGGCCAACGATCTCACGCGCCAGTACGGCGTGGACGAGACAGCGGTCCACGCCCTGCGGGGCGTCTCGGTCGATGTTGCGAGCGGCGCGCTCACCGCGGTGATGGGCCCGTCGGGCTCCGGCAAGTCGACGCTCATGCACATCCTCGCCGGGCTCGACCGCCCGACAGCAGGCGATGTCCGGATCGCCGACATCAAGATCGGCACGTTGAGCGACACCCAGCTGACGAAGCTGCGGCGTGAGCACATCGGCTTCATCTTCCAGTTCTTCAACCTGCTGCCGATGCTGACGGCGAAGGAGAACATCGTCCTGCCGCTGTCGATCGCCGGCCAGAAGCCCGACGCCGCGTGGGTCGACGAGCTCACGACCGCCGTCGGCCTGAGCGAGCGCCTGTCGCACCGGCCGTCGCAGCTCTCGGGCGGACAGCAGCAGCGGGTCGCGATCGCGCGCGCCCTGGTCTCCAAGCCGACGGTCATGTTCGCCGACGAGCCGACCGGGCAACCTCGACTCCAAGACGAGCGGCGAGATCCTGGAGCTCCTGCGGAGCCTCGGTCTCGAGCTACGGCCAGACGACCGTGATGGTCACCCACGACGCGCACGCGGCGGCCATCGCCGACCGCATCCTCTTCCTCGCCGACGGCCTGATCGTCAAGGACCTCGGCCCGTCGTCGGCCCGCGAGATCCTCGAAGCGCTCGAGGAGGTGACCGCGGCATGATCGGCGTCGCCATCAAGGGCCTGCTCGGGCGCAAGCTCCGCGCCACGCTCACGGCGTTCGCAATCGTGCTCGGCGTCGCGATGATCAGCGGCGCCTTCGTGCTCACCGACACGCTCGGCAAGAGCTTCGACAGCATCTTCAACGAGTCGTACAAGTCCACGGACGCCGTCATCAGCTCGAAGGCGGCGGTCGGGATCGAGCACCGGGAACGACAACGCTCCGGCGTTCTCCGGCCGACGTCCTCACCGAGGTCGAGGCGCCTCCCCGGCGTACGCGTCGCGCAGGGCTCGATCGAGGATCATTCGCGGCTCGTCAACGCCGACGGCAATGCGATCGGTAGCGCGGACGAGGGCATCGCCTTCGGCATCGCCGCATCGACAGCGGACGAGAGCCTCAACCCGCTCAAGCTCGTGACCGGGCAGTGGCCCCGGGGCGACGGGCAGATCGCCGTCGACAAGTCGACGGCCGACAAGCAGCACTTCACGGTGGGCCAGACGGTCGGCGCGTTCGGCGAGGGCCCGATCGAGGACTACCGGATCAGCGGGATCGTCCGCTTCGGGTCGGTGGGCTCGATCGGCAAGACCACGATCACGGTCTTCGACCTCCCGACCGCGCAGAGCCTCTTCAACAAGCTCGACAAGTTCGACACGATCCGCGTCGGCGCCAAGTCGGGCGTGTCCGACTCGGAGCTCATCCGCCAGATCACGCCGCTCCTGTCGAAGACGACGCAGGTGAAGTCGGCCTCCGATCAGGCCGCGGCGGACAGCAGTGAGACCCAGGACTCGCTGAACATCATCAAGTACGCCCTGCTCGGCTTCGCCGGCATCGCGCTCTTCGTCGGCAGCTTCGTCATCGCCAACACGCTCGCGATCACGGTCGCGCAGCGGATGCGGGAGCTCGCCACGCTGCGGACGCTGGGAGCCTCGCGGCGGCAGGTGCTCGGCTCGGTCGTCCTCGAGTCCGTGATCGTCGGCCTGCTGGGCTCGATCATCGGGCTCTTCCTGGGCGTCGGGATCGCGGTCGGATTGACGGCGCTCCTCAAGGCGACCGGCGTCGACCTCCCCGACCACAGCCTCGTGCTCTCGCTGAGAACGGTCGTCGTCAGCATCGGCGTGGGCACGCTGATCTCGCTCCTGGCGAGCCTGCGGCCGGCCGTGCGCGCCACGCGCGTCGAGCCGATCGCCGCGGTCCGCGAGGGCGCGGTCATGCCGGTGTCGCGGTTCGCCCGCTACGCGGTGCCCACGTGCGGCCGTCGTCGGCGCGGCTGCGATCGCGCTCTTCTCCTACGGCGTCTTCGCGAGCGGCGTCGACATCAAGACGCGGATGATCCGCTCATCACGGGCGTGGTCCTGATGTTCGTCGGCGTGGCCATGATCGCCACCCGGATCGTCCGGCCGCTGGCCTACGTGCTGGGAGCGCCCGGAGCCCGGTTCGGCGGCTCGGCCGGCAGCCTGGCGCGCGAGAACGCGGTCCGGAGCCCCGGCGCGTACGGCGTCCACGGCCGCCGCCGTCATGATCGGCCTCGCGCTGATCACGTTCGTGGCGGTGATCGGCCAGGGCTTCAAGAGCTCGTTCACCGACGCGGTCAACACGCTCTTCATCGCCGACTACTCGGTCTCGGGCGGCGCCAACGGCGATCCGCTCACGAGCAAGGCCGCCGACGCCGTGGCGACCGCACCCGGCGTCACGGCCGTGTCCCAGATGCGCTCCGGCGAGGCCAAGGTCGGCGGCAAGACCGTCTTCGTCACCGGCGTCGACGAGAGCCTGACGAAGGTCGTCGACATCACGTGGACGGACGGGCTCGAACACGGTCCCCGAGCAGCTCGGCACGATCGGGTGCGTTCGTGCTCGACCAGTACGCGGACGACCACTCGCTGACGATGGGCTCGCCGCTCGCGATCGCAGACGCCGACCGGCAAGACGATCCGCGTTCACGTCACCGGGCATCGTCGATCCGCCCAAGGGCGGCTCGCCGTTCGGCGAGATCTCGGTGTCCAGGGCGACCTTCGACGAGTCGTTCGCGAACCACGACAACGAGTTCACGTTCGTGAACATCCGCGGCGGGCCGACCGAGGCGAACACGGCGGCGCTCAAGACGAGCCTCGCGGCGTTCCCGGCAGCCGTCGTGGAGACGCGCGATGAGTTCAGGAACAGCCGGACGAGCGATATCACCCAGACGCTGCAGATCCTGTACGCGCTGCTCGGCCTCTCGGTGATCGTGAGCCTGTTCGGCGTGATCAACACGCTCGTCCTGTCGGTGTTCGAGCGGACGCGCGAGCTCGGGATGCTGCGGGCGATCGGCATGACGCGCCGCCAGGTCCGCCGCATGATCCGGCACGAGAGCATCGTGACGGCGCTGATCGGCGCGACGCTCGGGATCGGCGTCGGGATGTTCCTGGCGGTGCTCACGACGACGGCGCTCTCGAAGTACGGCGTCGTCTTCGCAGTGCCGTACGGCACGCTGATCGTGTTCGTCGGCATCGCGATCCTCGCCGGAATGCTGGCGGCGATCCTGCCGGCACGGCGGGCCTCGAGGCTGAACATCCTCAACGCGCTTCAGTACGAGTGAGCACGACCACAGGTGGGCCCGTTCGCGGGCCCACCGCTCACTCCGGCCGGAGCGGCGGGCGCACCGTCGCGATCGTCCTCGGCGCGTTCGCCCTTCTGGTCGCGGCCGTGGGGCTCGTCGGCGGCGCTGCGCTCGTCGCCGTGCATGCGACCCAACGGGACTCCGACGGCTACTACGGGTCGGGGACGACGACGCTTGCCACGCCGACGTACGGGTTCGTCTCCAGGGGGCTCGACATCGGCTCCGACGGGCCCAGCTGGCTCTTTCACCGAGCTCGCCTCGGGACGATCCGCGTGACGGCGACGGGGACGGACGCGACCCCGGTCTTCGTCGGAATCGCCCGCAAGGCGGACATCGACCGGTACCTCGGACGGGTGGCGCACGACGAGGTCACCGACTTCGAGGTCGACCCGCTCTCGATCACGTCCGCCCGCCGGGCAGGCACCGAGACGCCCGCTCCTCCCACCGATCAGCCCTTCTGGGCGCGGTCCGGGGTCGGCTCGGGCCGGCAGACGATGACGTGGCCCGTGAGGCGCGGCGACTGGTCGGTGGTCATCATGAACGCGGACGGCAGCGAGGGAGTGACGTCCGGCGTCAGCGTCGGCGCCAAGTTCGGCTTCATGCTCTGGCTGGGCATCGGCATGGTCGCCGTGGGCTCGATCTTCGCGATCGCCGGCGGCGCTGCGATTCTCATCGCCCGGCGCGCGCCGCGGCCCACTCGACCCGAACCCCATCCGGATCCACAAGGAGCAGCCGCATGAGGACACACGCCGCGATCAACCGGGCGGCACCGGTCATCGGAATCGCCTGGGGTGGAGCGGTACGAGCTTTCGGCCTGAAGGCGATGCACACCTACGTGCTCGAGGCGCGCGACGGCGGGACGCTGGTGCGGACGGAGGAGTCGTATGACGGCCTCGTGGCCCGGCTCTCCCGCACGCGCCTCCAGAGGACACTCGACGGGACGCTCGAGCGGGGCCTCCGGCACCTGAAGGCCGAGGCGGAGCGCCGAAATGCCGCTCCGGTCGAATGACCGCTAGGAGGACTCGCGATCCATGGCCTCGGCCGCCTCGGGATCGAGATAGGCAAATGTCACGTCGTAGTCATCGCTCTCCTCGACCCGGACGTCCGCCATCGACGTCATGCGGCCGAGGAACTCCATCCGCGTCGAGAGGTGCTGGTCGGACTGCTGGCGGCTCTCCCAGAACGTAATGCCGAGCGTCGTCCCTTCCCGCGACAGGGTCAGGAGCCCGCGGAACCCATCCATGTCGCGGAGCCAGCCGAGCATCTCCTCGGCGACGATGGTGGCCCGGTCGATGGGCTGATCCGCTGTGCTGATGCGAGTGAACCGGACGTGCACGACGCTCCTTGGTCCGCGGCTGGGCTCCGCCAATAGTGGCACGTCCCACGGCGCGAGGCCGCTAGTCGTTCGCCGCGGCCTGCGGCCAGAAGCGCATCGAGCTCAGGCGGACGGCGAGGACGCCGACGCCGGCCCACGCCGTCAGCACCGCGAGCTCCATCTCGTCGAGCAGGTGCGCACGCTCGGCCGACAGGATGCGGACGAAGACCCCGACGCAGACCACCAGCGACGACGATCGTTCGCACGCGCGCATCGAGCACCGTCCGCCGGACCGGCGCCAGGTTGGCGATCCGCGCCAGGGCGGGGTCGGTGGCGCGACTCACCAGGCGTATGAGCGGCACGAGCACCCGGTCCATGGCGACGCGCGCCGTCACGAAGCCGGCCGCAAGGGAGATCACGAGGCTCGCCAGGACGTCCGTCGGGTAGTGCATCCCCGCCAGGACGCGCGACGCGGATACCAACCCGGCGAAGGCGAGGAAGAACCAGCCGGCGCGCCGCGACACGAAGAACACCCCGAACGCGATCGACAGCGCCGCGGTCGCGTGGTCGCTCGGGAACGACGGGTCGACCGACCGGGGCAGCAGCGGGACGATGCCCGCGTGGGCCTCATAGGGCCGCGCCCGGTCCCAGACGTGCGAGATCACCTGGTTGGCGAGGAGCCCGAGCGCCGCCGCCGAGAGGCCGGCTGCGCACGCCCGCTTCCACCGGGTGTCGCCCGGCGGGGAGAGGAGCCACAGCCCGACGGCCAGGACTCCGAAGAGGGCGACGCCCCAGTTCGAGAACTCGACCACGACGCTCGCGACGAGCGGATGCGCATGGACGACGTGATTCACCCACTGCTCGAACGAATACTCCACCGACGCCTCCCCGTTGGTTCACCGATCCTTCACCAAGAGTACGGGCGAGGCGCCACCCGGGCGACGGTCCAGCCGCACGCGCCGCGACGCGGCCCAAGAGTGGCTAGGACGGCTTCGTCGTCATCGCCCAGATCGCGATGACGTAGAGCGCGATCACCAGCGTCGCGAGCACCGTGCCGGTCTTCGCCAGTCCCGCTCCGCCGCCGCCACGGAGCTTCCGCATGCCGACGCCGGTCAGGATCGTCGCGATCAGGATCAGGATTCCGCCCAGGTCGGCCGTGCCGTAGCCGATGCCCACCCATCCCGGCTCGTTGTCAGTCGGGATGTTCTCGCGGCTCACGATCCACTCCGCCGCGATCCGCATGAGGAGGTACGACGGGATGCCGGCGATGAGAAGCGTCCGGAACCCGAACCGCGTGATCGCGGCACGCTCCTCGCCGGTCGCCCGCCATGCCAACGCGAGCGCCGCGACCGCGACGACGACCGACGCGGTGACCATCATCGCCCCGGCGACGTGCAGGAAGAGCGGGAAGTCCCAGCTGTCGGGCCGGATCAGGAGGTACGTCATGCGCCGGGCTTCCAGACCATGTCGATGAGGAGCAGGAGCACGGCCGCGGTCGCAACGACGTGGGCCGAGAGCGCCGGGCGCTGCGTCGCTCCGCGCGTCATCGCCCGATAGCCCTGCGAGAGCTGGCTGCCGAAGGCGCCCGAGACGGCCCAGAGCGCGAGCGCGGCGAGGATCCAGCCGTCCCAGAGCGCATATCCGGAGACGTCGAACGCGAGCCAGACCCCGAACACGAGCACCGCGATGCTGGCGGCGCCCCAGACAGGGAACACGACGGCCCCGAGCCGCACCAGCGGCGCTCCGCCGACGTAGATCGCCCAGCAGAGCCCGATCGCGACCACCAGGACGAACGCGCTCAGAACGTGGAGGAAGAGCAGGGTCTCGTACATGCGCTGGTGATCATACGGCCGCAACCCGACGTCGGTGCCGAAAACGGCGTATCCTCTGCCCGGGAGGTTTCCCCGCGGGAGATGCGGGTACTCATCGCGACATGCGAAACGCACGCACACGCACAGGACTCTGGCTCATCCGGCGCTATCCCGGGCTCGCCGCCCGGTTGGGATGGCAGGCCGTGAAGCACCCGCGCCGGACGGCGACGGTCGTCGCCGTCGCTCGGCAGGCGCCGATCGTGGCGCACCGTGCCCGGGCCGCGGCCCAGGATCCCGAGGTGCGGCGACACGCCAAGATCGGAAGTGAGGCCCTGGGCAAGGCGGCGAAGCGGCTCCGCGACTCCCAGCCCGGCGACGCCGTGGCCGACGAGAAGCTGCGCAAGGAGCTGCGTCGCGCCGCGGCCTCGATGGCGCTCGGCTACAAGGCCGCGGCGCATCCGAAGAAGAAACGCCGCCGCCGGCTGGGCCGGACGGTCTTCGCTCTCGGCATGATCGGCGCCGGCGCCTACGCTGGATACCGCGTCGTCCGCGAGCGGCAGAACGGCCCGGAGCCGGTCGATGCCGGAGACTACGACCGCGAGCGCGACGAGACGCTCGCCGCCTCCTTCCCGGCGTCAGACCCGCCGCCGGGCCCGGCCGCCTGACCGCGCGACCCGGTCGCCCGCGCAGAATGAGCGCGGCGAGGGCCTGGACGGGCCCGTCGACCACGCGTGCGTCAGCGGGGGGCCGCAGGCGCCCGCGGCGGGCGCGGAGGCCGTGGCACTCGCCGGACGACGGGCCGGGCGCGGGGGCGCGGCGGTTCAGGCGGCCGTGCCCATGTCGGGCGCACGTCATCGGCGAGCATCTGAAGGAAGAGTCTCAGCATGTCGTCTCCTGGAGATGACGTACCCCGCCACGCCGGATGCCAACCGCGGCCGGTCAGAGCACCCGTGAGGCCTCAGACAGCGGGCCGGGCGTGCTTTCGCCCGAACCGCAGGTAGAGCGTCGGGACGAGGAACAGGTTGAGCAGCGTCGAGGTGACCAGGCCGCCGAGGATCACGATCGCCATCGGGTACTCGATCTCGGCGCCGGGGATCTCTCCCGAGATGACGAGCGGGACGAGCGCGAGCCCGGTTGCGAGCGCGGTCATGAGGATCGGCGCCAGGCGCTCGCGCGAGCCGCGGAGCACGAGCTCGATGCCGAAGGGGTGGTCCTCCACGTCCTCGAGATGCTGGTAGTGGTTCACCAGCAGGATGCCGTTTCGGGCGGCGATGCCGAACACCGTGAGGAAGCCGACGAGCGATCCCAGCGAGATCACGCCGCCTGCCGCGAATGCCGCCAGCACACCGCCGACCAGGGCGAGCGGGAGCGTGAGGAACGAGAAGGTCGCGACCCGCCAGCTCCCGATGCACGTCTGGAGCAGGAGCAGGATGCCAAGCGCCGCGGCCAGGCCAAAGGCGAAGAGGCGGCCCTGCGCGGCCTGGCGCTCGGCGAACTCGCCGAGGACGTCGTAGTGGTACTCGTGCGGGAAGTTCACGGCCTTCAGACGGTCGTTCACCTCGTCGACGACGGAGCCCAGGTCGCGACCGCGCACGTTCATACCAACGTCGATCCGGCGTGAGTTGTCCTCGCGCGAGATCCGGTTGGGCGTCGGCCGAACGCTCACGTCGGCCACCTGCGACATCGTCACGTTGCCCCCGCCGGGCGTGTCGAGCGGCAGGTTTCGGATGCTCTGCACGTCGCGCCGCGCCTCCGGCACGCTCCAGGCGATGACGTCGTACACCTTGTTGTCGACATGCAGGTCGCTCACCTCGTCGCCCGCCACGATCGTGGCAGCTGCCCGGCGGATGTCACCCGGTTTCAGGCCGTACTTCGCGGCCTTTTCGAGGTCGGGTTTGACGCGGATATACGGCACGTCCACCTGGAGCTCCGTCCGCAGGTCGACGACACCCTTGATGCCCCTGAGCGCGGAGTGCACCTGATGAGCCTCCTCGCGAAGCACCTCGAGGTTGGGGCCGAAGATGCGAACGGTGATCGCCTCGCTCGAGCCGGCCAGGACCTCGTCGATGCGCTCGTTCAGGTAGGTCGTCTGCTCGCGGAAGAGGCCCGGATAGGCGGCGACGGTATCCTGGATCTGCGTGAGCGTCTTGTCGTAGTCGGCGTTCGGGCTCAGGCTGAGCCAGTTCTCGGCGAAGTTGATGCCGTTGACCTCTTCGCCCTGCACCGCCCGGCCGATGTGCGCTCCGAAGCCGCGGACGCCCGGGATGGAGCGCAGGTCACGGCTCGCGCGCTCGACGATCCGTACCACCTCCTGGTGGCCGGTGCCGGGACGCGTGACCCAGAGCGCGAGGAAGTCGCGCTCCTTGAACGTCGGGAAGAGCGACTCGCCGAGAAACGGCGTCACGGCAACGCCCGCGACCAGCGTGAGCGCGGTCGCGCCGACGACCAGGATCGGCGTCCGCACGACCCGGGTGAGCGCCGCGGTGTACGCCCGCTGGAGCAGGCGCACGAGCGGCGGCTGCTTCTCGTCGAGCGGGGCACCCCCGAGCAGGAGGAGCGCGAGGGCCGGGGTCACCGTCAGCGCGACGGCCATCGACGCCAGGACGGCCAGGCCGTACGACGTGACCAGGGGCCGGAAGAACGCGCCCGAGACGCTCGTGACGAAGAACACCGGCATGACCGCGAGGACGATGATGAGCGTCGCGTAGACGATCGCCCGCCGCACCTCGAGCGAGGCCTCGAGCACGACGGAGATGACGGGCCGGGGCGACTCGGAAGCGCGATTCAGGCGCAGCCGGCGCACGATGTTCTCGATGTCGATGATCGCGTCGTCGACGACCACCCCGACCGAGATCACGAACCCCGCCAGCACCATCGTGTTGATCGTCGCGCCCGTGGCGTAGAGGACGAGCGCGGCGGCCATCAGCGAGAGCGGGATCGCGGCAAGGCTGATGACGGCGGCCCGCCATTCGAAGAGGAACGCGACGAGGACGAGCACCACGAGCAGCGTCCCGAGCAGCAGTGCGTCCGTCAGGTTCGAGATCGAGATCTCGATGAACTCGGCGGGCCGGAAGATGTGGTTGTCGATGTGGATCCCCGGCAGGCCCGGCCGCATCTGGTCGAGCGCCTGGTCGACTCCATGCGTGACGTCGAGCGTGTTCGCCCACGGGAACTTCTCGACCACCATCAGGAGGCCCTGGTGGTCGTTGATGACGGCGTCGCCGAAGAGCGGCTGGTGGCCCCACGTCATCGTGCCGAGGTCGCCGAGCTCGAGCGGCGAGCCGTCGGCCCGCTGCTTGCCCGACACCGTCACCGCCGCAAGCTGCTCCGGCGTGAACACCGGCAGGACGTGGTGGATGCCCAGGCGCTGGTTCGGGGTGTCGATATAGCCGCCGACCCGGTTCTTGGCCGCGTCGGTGTACTTGAGCAGGCCGTAGTCGAGCGCGTCCGACGCGACCGACATCGCGTGGTCGATCGTGATGTTGTGCGACTGGAGCTTTTCGGGATCCATCTGGAACTGGAGCTGCTGCCAGCGGTCGCCCCAGATGACCACGTTCGCGACGCCGGGCACCGCCATCAGCCGCCACCGCATCGTCCAGTAGGCGATCATCGAGAGATCGGTCAGGTCGCAGCCGTCGCACGTGAGGCCGATCTTCATCGCCCGGCTCGTGGCCGAGAGCGGCTGGAGCGTCCACGGGATGCCCGCCGAGGCCGGCAGGCTCGGGATCGCGGTTGCGACGCGCTCGTTCACGAGCTGGCGGGCCTCGAGCGGGTCCGTGCCGCGGTGGAAGATCAGGGTGATCGCCGAGAGCCCGGGGACCGTGGATGGAGCGCATCGTCTCGAGCCCCGGAGTCGAGTTGAGCGCCTGCTCCATCGGGATCGTGATGAGGGTCTCGACCTCCTCGGTCGACATCCCCAGGCCCTCGGTCTGCACCTCGACGAACGGCGGCGCGAACTCGGGGAAGACGTCCACCGGCATGTTGCTGACCCGCGTCGCGCCGAAGCCGACCATCCCCACCGCCAGCGCGACCACGATGAAACGGAACTGCAGGCTCGACCTGACGATCCACCGCATCATGGGCGGAGGGCCTCCCGAGAAGGCGTCAGCTGGAGGACGATCACTCGCCCTCGATCGCGAATTCCGTGCCGAGGAGCTCCTCGCCGCCGACGGTCACGACCTCGGTGCCCGGATCCGGCCCTTCAGCTGAGAACCGCGACATCACCCTGGACCGACGCCACGGTGATCGGCGCGCGAACGAACGTGAGCGGGCCGGCACTGGTGTACGTCCACGTCCCGCCCTCGACGCCGTAGATGACCGCGGAGTACGGAATGGTCTTCTGCTCGCCGCCGCCGGAGAGCACCACCCGGACTCGCACACGCTGGCCAACGTGCACGACCCCGCTTGCGCCGTCGAGGCGATACGTCAGCGTGCTCCCGGATGCCACGTCACCCACCAACGGAGCGACCACCCCGTCGCTCCCGAACACCGCGAGCACGCGGGCCGGCCGCGAGAGGTCCACCTGCGCGAGCTCCGTCGCCGGCAGCGACACGTGCACGAGCAGGCCGCCGGCCGCGGCCGGGTCCGCCGCGACCTGGCCGCGGACGACCACGTCGCTCCCGACGCTCGACATGGCGACAGCGTCCGTCTCGAGGCCGATGCGCTTGGCGGCGTCCTCCGTGAGCACGACCTTGCTCAGGTCCGTGTCCTCGATCGCCTCGACCTTTGCAGGCTCGTCGCCCTCCCCCTCGGCGGGGGCGGAGTATCCGCAGGCCGTCGCCTGCACCCCGACGACGACCAGCAGGAGCAGGAGTGCGGTGAGGTTACGGCGCTGCATCGTGCGTCCTCCAGTGGATCGTGGACAGGTAGACAGCGGGGATCAGGAAGGCGACGACCAGCGTCGAAGTGACGAGGCCGCCGAGGACGATGACGGCGATGGGATGAGCGATCTCCTGTCCGGCGATCGTCCCGGTGACGATCAGGGGCAGGAGCGCGACGGCGGTGACGATCGCGGGCACGACCGTGGCGGCCAGGCGCTCGCTCGACCCGCGGACGACGAGTCCGACGCCGGGCTTCACCCCGTCGCGCTCGAGCGCCCGGTAGCGATCGATCAGGGCGATGATCCCGCGCGCTGCGATCGCCAGCACCGCAAGGAGCGCCGCGAGCGCCCCGAGCGACATCCCATCCTGGGCGAGGAACGCCGCCAGCAACCCGCCGGACAGCGCGACGGGAAGCGTGAGGAACACGAGCCCGGCCAGCCGCCAGCTCTGGAACGCAGCCTGGAGCAGGAGCAGAATGCCGATCACGGCGGCGATGCCGGCGCCGAACATCCTCCGATGCAGAGTGTCGGCGCTCTTGTAGTCGCCGGTGACCTCAGCGTGGTACTCGAGCGGGAAGCTTTCCGCCTGAAGCCGATCGGTGATATCGGCCGCGACCGTGCCGGGATCCCGCCCGCTGACGTCGACGCCGATCTCGATCCGGCGTGACACCGCGTCGCGTTGGATCACCGTCGGCGTCGGCGCGATGCGGACGTCGGCAACGTCCTCGAGGCGGACATGGCCGCCGCTCGGGGTGTCGATCACGACGTTCTTGATCCCGGTCAGGCTCGCCCGGCTGGCCGGTGTGCTCCACACCGTGACCTGGAACACCTTCTGCTGCTCGAAGAGGCTGCCGACCTCGAGCCCGGCCAGCATGGTCGCCGCGCCACGGCGCACATCGCCAGGCTTGAGACCGTACCGCTTGGCCTTTGCGAGGTCCACCTCGACCTCGACGTTGGGTTGGTCGACCCGACGGTCCGTGCGGGCGGCGGCCACACCGTCGACGTGCGACAGCATGGTCCGCACCTTCGCCGCCGTCGCCTCCAGGGTCGAGAACGCCGGGCCGAACACCCGGACGGTGATGTCGTTCGGCGACCCGGTGTCGAAGTGGCGGACGCGGTCGTCGAGGTAGGAGCTGACGCTCTGGGCGATGCCGGGATACGCCGCGACGGTGTCCTGCACCTGCGCCATGGTCGAGCTGTAGTCGGCCGAGGGATCGATGGTCACCCACAGCTCGGCGGAGTTCACGTCAACGACCTGGTCGCCCAGCACGGCGCGGCCGACATGGGCACCGACATTGGCCACGCCGCGTATCGCTCGCAGGTCGTTCGTGACGCGCGTGGTGAGTCGCGCCATCTCCGGCTCCGACGTACCGGCGGCGGCGTTCCAGCGGACGACGAGGTCCGGGTCGCGGAACGACGGCAGGAGCGACTGGTCGAGCGACGGCCCCACCACGAGAGCGAGCACCAGGACGGCGGCTGATGTACCGACCACAGCGGAGGGACGCACGAGCAGGCGCTCGAGCACAGGCCCGTATGCGTCGGAGATCCGGCGGACGAGCGGCGATTCCCGGCCGGCATCTCCGTGCGAGTAGAGCAGGTACGCCAGGGCGGGCGTGACCGTCAGGGCGACGAGGGCGGAGGCGAGGACGGCGAGGACGTATGAGAACACGAGCGGCTGGGAGACCGCCTGCGCGACACCCTCCGCGAACAGGTACGGCAGGAGCGGGAGGAGCGCGATCAGCGTCGCGTAGACGACGCCGCTCCTCGAGGCGACCGTCGCCTCGAGGATGACCGACGACAGCGACTGCGAGCGGCCGGCGGCCCGGTCGCCGCGAAGGCGGGCCGCGATCGCGCCGGTCGAGCTCACCGCGTCGTCGATGAGGACGGCGATGGCGATCGCGAAGCCCGCGACCACCATCAGGTTGATCGACTGCCCGCGGACATCGAGCACCAGCACGCCCGCCATCAGCGAGATCGGGATCGCGAAGGCCGCGATCAGCGCCGCGCGCCATTCGAAGAGGAGCGCGCCGAGGGCGGCGACCAGCAGGATCGCGCCGATCACCGCCGCCAGGGTCAGGTTGTCGATCGACTCGTCGATGTACGTCGCCGGCCGCGCGATCGACGTGTCCATCGCGATCCCGGCAAGGCCCGGCCGCAGCTTGTCGAGCGCCTCCTCGACGCCGCGCGTGACCTCGAGGGTGTTGGCGTTCGGGAACTTCTCGATCACGATCAGGCTGTCCTCGCCCCCGGTGAGGACCGCGTCGCCGATCAGCGGCTGGTGGTCCTCCACCACGTCCGCGACGTCGCTCAGGCGCAGCGGCGCGGCCCCGTCGACGGTCACCTTCGAGAGGTCACCGGCGGTGACGATCGGGAAGATGTGGCGCACCTCGAGCCGCTGCTGCGGCGTGTCGATCCAGCCACCCGAGCCGGGAGTCGACGCCTGGAGGAACGTCAGCGGCGACACCCACATGGCGTTGCCGGTCGTCTCGATGATTTGGTCCACGCTCACGTGGTTGGCCAGCAGCCGGTCGGCATCGACCTGCACCTGGAGCTGGCGCTCGCGCTGTCCCCAGATCGAGACGTTCGCGACGCCGGGCACGGCCAAGAGCGCAGGGCGGATGTTCCAGCGCGCCAGGATCCCCATCTCGATCGGCGAGATGGTCTTCGACGAGAGGCCGACCATCATGACGCGGTTGGTCGTGGAGAGCGGCTGGATGATGACGGGCGGCTTGGCGACGTTCGGGATCGCGAACGACAGCGCCAGGCGCTCCTGGACGAGCTGGCGCGCGCGGAGGACATCGGTACCCGGCTCGAACGTGAGGAGGATCGACGACAGGCCCGGGACGGTCGTGGAGTGGATGTTCTTCAGCCACGGCGTGCCGTTCAGGAGCTCCTCGAGGTTGAGCGTGACCAGATCCTCGACTTCGGGAGCCGACAGGCCGAGCGCCTCGGTCTGGACCTCGATCATCGGCGGCGCGAACTCGGGGAGCGCGTCCACCGGCATCTGCCGAGCCTGGTTCGCTCCCGCGGCCAGCACGGCGGCGCCGAGCGCAACGGCAAGGAGCCTGAACCGGAGGCTCGATCCGACGATCCATCCCAACATGACGGGGGCTCCCCCTCCCTCTGTCGACGGTCGGCTTTCGGAGGGAGATACACGGTCGCCGTCACGCGGCCGTCACCCGGGCGTCACCGTTCCGCGACGCGGCGGTACGCGTTCAGGCGGCGGCGATCGGGTCGGCTGCCACCCCGACGTCGTCGCGAACCAGCCCATGGACGAGCTCGAGGATCTGCGGCGACGGCTCGAGCCCGAGCCTGCTGCGCACCAGATCGCGGTACAGCCGGAACTGGCGGATCGCGTCGAAGGGGTTCCCGTCGGCCAGATAGATCCGCACGAGGAGGCGGTGCGCGCTCTCGCGAAGCGGCTCCCGGGCGAATGCCGCCAGCCCGACCTCGAGCGCCTGGCGCAGACGGCCCTGCGCGGTCAGATGCTCGCAGAGCGACTCGAGCGCCTGCAGGGACAGGTTGCGGAAGTGCTCGCGCTCGACGAGCGCCCAGTCGTCGTCCCAGTCGGGGAGGACCTCGCCGGAGAGGCACAGCCAGTCGACATCGCCGCCGGCGCCCATCGGCACGCTCCCGATCAGCCGATGGGCGAGCGCGGTCGCCTCGTGCAGGTCGACATGCACGCCGTCCGCCAGCCGGAGCGCGCCGCCGCTCGAGTCCACCACCGCCAGCCCCGACCTGTGAATGCGCCACAGCGCCGAGCGCAGGTTGGCGAAGCCGCGTTCCTCCGGGGAATCCAGCCAGAGCGACCCGGCCACGTGCAGGCGAATCATCGGGTGCGAGCGGATGGCGAGGAACGCGATGACCCGCTGCGCGCTCATCGGCAGGTGCACGACCTCGCCGTCGCAGCGGACATGGAAACCGTCAAGCAGTTGCACGTGCGTGCCAGCGCGGCCGGTTGACCGGTCCGGCAATCGTGAACGCGTGTTCATCGTACGTTCATCTTTCTCGAACAAACGTACTAGTTTCGGTCGTCACGTGTCAAGAGTTGTGAATTACACCGTGCCGGGGACGGTGAGCCACACGTCGGCGCCGCCGCCGTTGCTCGCCCCAGCGTGCACGCTCCCGCCGTGGGCCTCGGCGATCGCCTGGACGATCGCGAGCCCGAGACCCGCGCCGCCCCGCGTGCGCGCCTGGTCGTGCCGGGAGAAGCGCTCGAACGCCCGCGCCATGAACTCGGGCGGGATCCCCGGCCCCTCGTCGGTGACGTGCAGCTCGACCATCGCGCTTGCGGACAGGGCTGAGACCAGAACCGCGCCCTCGCCGTACCGCAGTGCGTTCTCGACGAGGTTGCCGAGCGCCTGCTCCAGCCTGAGCGGGTCTCCCAGCACGCGAAGGCCGTCCGGCTGCTCGGTGGCGAGCGGCCTCCCGGCCGCCTGCGCCCGCCACTCGAAGCGGCTCGCGACCGACGTGACCAGGTCAGCCACATCGAGCGGCTCGACGCGCAGGGGCAGGCTGCCGCCGTGCGAGCGTGCGAGCAGAAGGAGGTCCTCCGCGAGCTGGGCGAGCCGGTCGACCTCCTGGGAGGAGCGGCGCACCGCCTCGTGCAGCTCCTCGCGGGAGTCGGCATGCCGGAGAGCGAGCTCGAGCTCCGTCCGTAGGAGTGCCAGCGGCGTTCGCAGCTCGTGGCCGGCGTCGGCCACGAAGTCGCGCTCCCGGGCGAGCGCCTTCTCGAGCCGGCCGAGCATCGCGTTCAGCGTCTCGCCGAGGCGCTCGACCTCGTCCCTCGTGTGCGGCACCGGGAGCCGCTCGCCGGGCGTCGCGGCCGAGATCGACGCCGCCCGCCGTCGCATCGAGTCGACCGGGCGAAGCGAGAGCCCCGCCAGAAGGTACCCCGCGCCCGTCGCGATGAGCAACGCGACGGGCCCGGCGATCACCAGCACGTCGCGGAGCTTCCGCAGCGTCTCGGCGCGATTCTCGAGCGTTGCGCCGACGACGAGCACATACCGGGCGTTGCCCTTCATCACCGGCGTCGCGAGGAACCGCGAGGGCTCGTCGAGGCCCGACACGCTCTGGCGTTCTCCGAAGATGGTCTGGTCGAGCGCGCTCCGCAGCTGATCCTTCGTCAGGAGCGGTGCTGCTCCGAGCGGGTTCGTGTGCTGGACGACAACCCCGTCCGGTGTCACGAGCTGGGCGTAGTTCTCGCCCTTCTCCACGAACCCGCCCGTCTCGGTGGTTGGCGGCAGTCTCGAGTCGGGGTCGCCGACGACCGCCGTCAGGTCCTGCGCTCTCAGCCGCAGCTCGCGGTTGAGGGCGGTCGAGAGATGCGTTGCCAGGTTCGAGTAGACGTACCAGCCCGTCGCCACGAGCACGACCGCCATCGCCACGGCGAACGCCGCGGCGACGCGCAGCCGGATGGGGATTCGACTCACACCACGCCGCCCTGGCGCAGGCGATAGCCCGAGCCGCGCACCGTCTCGATCGTCTGGCGCCCGAACGGCTCGTCGATCTTGCGCCGCAACCGGCGCACGTAGACGTCGATGATGTTCGAGCTGTCGGAGTAGGAGCTGTCCCAGGAGTGGGCCACCAGGTGCGCGCGCGTCAGCACCTCGTCGGGCCGGCGCATGAAGGTCTCGAGGATCGCGAACTCCTTGGCCGAGAGGGAGATCTCTACGGATCCGCGCCACACGCGGCGGCTGGCGGGGTCGAGGCGCAGATCGTCAACCACGAGGACGCTGGGCCGCTCGGGCTCGCGTCGGCGCGCGACCGCCCGCAGGCGGGCGAGCAGCTCCGCGAACGCAAAGGGCTTCACCAGGTAGTCGTCGGCGCCGGTGTCGAGGCCGAGCACGCGATCCTCCACCGAGTCGAGCGCGGTCAGCATGACGACCGGAGACCAGACCTCGGCGGACCGCAGCCTGCGGCACGTCTCGAACCCGTCGATGCCTGGCAGGAGCACGTCGAGCACGATCGAGTCGTAGTCGGCGGCCCCGGCCATCTCGACCGCCTGCTCGCCGGTGGAGGCGATGTCGACCGCCATCCCCTCCTTCGCGAGGCCACGGCCGATCAGCTCGGCCATGTGTGGCTCGTCCTCGACGATCAGCACGCGCACGGGGTCATTGTCCCAGACCGGCGCGGGCAGGACCGGCGGCGATCGCGGCGAACGACGGAGGATGCTCGCGTGGGTGCTCGCAATCCTGGGGCTTGGGGCCCTTCTCGCCGGTGTAGCAGCGCTGGTCGTGGGCGGCCTGCTGCTCGGCCCGCTTCTGGTCTGGCTCGCATGGAACGTGCTCGATCTGGCGCACGCCGTCGGCGCTCCCGAGCTCGGATTCTGGGGGCTCGTCCTCGCAGCGGTCTTCCTCGCGGTCGGGCTGGCCGGCCGAGTCGTCATCGTCGCCGCCGTCTTCCTGATCGACCCGGACTGGTTCCACGGCTCGGCGCGCCTGCACTGGCCCGAGCCGACGTTCCGGAACTTCGTCGCGATCTGCCTGATCCTGATCGTCGCGAGCGTCTCGTCGCACCCGCACCACGGTCACGACAAGCGGTGGTCGCGCGAGCCGGCGTACGACGGCTGAGGCGCGGTGCGTGAAGGCCGCCGCGCTGGAGCGTGCGCACGCCGACTACGTGGCGTGGCGGGTCGAGGCCCTCGGCGGCACGGGTGAGCGACTGCCGGGCGGCGGGGTGATCGCCCGATCCCACCGCCACCCGGACCACTGGTACGCGAACCGGATCGTTGCCGCAACGCCCGGCGATGCCGAGCTCGCAGTGGGTGCGGCCGCCGGTCTGAGGAGCGATGGACTGCCGGCGCGCGTGGAGCTCCCCCAGCCGCTCGTGAGCGCCCGGCTGCGGGACCGGCTCGACGAGGCGGGGTTCACCCGGGCCTGGAACTCTCGCGCGCTCGCATCGCCGCTCGTCGTCGTCCCATCCCCGGTGATCGCCGGCATCCGGCTGGAGCATGTCAACGGAGCCTCCGACGCCGAGCGCTTCTGGCAGGGATACGAGGACTGCTTCCAGGAGCGTCAGCCCGAGAGGTGCGCACACGTCAGGAGGCTTGCGGAACGGCCGGGAGGGGTCACCGCCTACTGCGTGCATGGCGGTGGCGACGTCGTCGGCGTGGCGATGATGTACCAGAGGGCGGAGGTCGCGCTCCTCGCCGACGCAGCAACTCATCCGGACTGGCGAGGCCGCGGCATCCACGCCCTGCTGGTCGCCACTCGCCTGGCGGACGCGAAGGAGGCGAACGCCCGGATCGTCACCAGCGATGTCGAGCCCGGTGGAGGAAGCGACCGGAACCTGGCGAGGCTCGGCCTGGGCGGCGGATACCTCCGCGAGGTCTGGACCGCGCAGGACGAGAGCGCCGGGGGTGACGTCATGGACACCGGGCCTGGCGCACAGGTACCCTGAGCAGGTGAACCCACCAGAGCGCGAGCCGGCGGTTCCCCGCGAGGAGCTCAAGGTCGCGGTGCAGGCGCGCCAGGAGCTCTCAGCGGACCACGAGCCGGAGATCGTCGACGCATTCCTCGAACGCGTCGGCCAGGCGATCGACGCCCGGGTGGACGAGCGGGTCGCCCAGCGCGAGGAGGACGACGGCTACGACGCCGGGGCGATCGGAGTCGCGATCGGCTCGATCGCGCTCGGAATCCCGGTCACGGCGGTTGCCGCCGACGGGGCCGGCCTGCCGGGCATCCTCGTCGCCTGGATCGGCATCGTGCTCGTGAACATCGGATACTCGCGCAACTGGCGCTAGCCGCCCTCCGGCGACCTCCGTACGATGCACGTCGTGGAGGCGATGGTGCTCACGGCCCCGAACGACCTGGCGCTCCGCGATGTGGACGACCCCGTCGCCGGCCCCGGTGAGGTGGTCGTCGAGGTCTCGACGTGCGGCGTCTGCCGGACCGACCTCCAGATCGTCTCGGGCGACATCGAGATGCGCAAGCGACCCGTGATCCCCGGCCATCAGGTCGTCGGGCGGATCGCGGGAACCGGCGAGCGGGTGGGCCTGGCGTGGCTGGCCGGGGCCTGCGGGCGGTGCCGGGAGTGCCTGGCCGGCCGCGAGAACCTTTGCGAGCTGGCCGACTTCCGCGGATGGACGGTCGACGGCGGCTACGCGCGAACGGGTCGCCGCCCGGCGCGACTTCACGTTCCCCCTCCCCGACGGCATGAGCGACATCGAGGCGGCGCCGCTCCTCTGCGCCGGCATCATCGGCTACCGGTCGCTGCGCCTGAGCGGGATCGCGCCGGGCGGCCGCCTCGGGCTCTTCGGCTTCGGGTCGTCGGCCCATCTCGCCATCCAGGTCGCCCGCCACTGGGGCTGCGAGGTGCTCGTCTTCTCGCGGTCACCGGCGGAGCACGAGCTCGCGCGCGGGCTGGGCGCGGCCTGGGTCGGCGGCTACGACGACCCGCCGCCCGAGCCCCTCGATGCCGCGGTCACGTTCGCGCCGGCCGGCTCAGTCGTCGTGGCGGCGCTCCGGGCGCTCGCCCCCGGCGGGACGGTCGCGATCAACGCGATCCACCTGGACGGGATCCCGGCCTTCTCGTACGACCTCCTGTGGCGCGAGCGGGTGCTGCGCTCGGTCGCGAACTTCACACGGGCCGACGCGACGGCGTTCCTCGACGCTGGCGGCCGACGATCCCGATCCGGGCCCAGACGCAGACGTTCCCGCTCGCGGAGGCGCCCCAAGCCCTCGCCCGCCTTGCGGCGGGCGAGGTTCAGGGCTCAGCGGTGCTTGATCGTGCTAGTTCGCGAACATGGCGAACCCCTGCTGGGCGCGGTTTCCGGTGTGCCGGAAGTCGCCGCCCGAGAGCAGGTTGCCCGTCGATCCCATGCCGGTCAGGGCGAACACGCCCAGGGCGCTGTCGGCGCCCGGCGCCCACGGGAGCAGGTTGCCGTTGTCCTCGTCCACCGCGAGCAGCTTGTCGCGCGCGATGGGAGTGGTGCAGGTGTGCTGGCCGTGCTGCGGCCCGCAGTAGAACTGCATGTGGCCGCCGACGTAGACGATTCCGCCGACGACCGCGATCGCCTGGACGTTGCCGTTCGTACCGCCCTGCCACATCTGGTTGCCCGCCAGCGACAGCCCGGCGAAGTTCCCCCCGCCGCCGGCCCCAGCGACATACACGCCCTTCGCGTCCGCGGCGAGGTCGATCACCGGGTAGTTGACGTGGGTGCCCCAGCTCGCCAGCGTCCCGCTGCCGCCGGGGTTGATCGCCGCGAGGTGCTGCGCCGACGTGCCGTTCACCTGGGTGAAGAAGCCGCCGACGACGACGCGGGCCCCGCCCGGCGTGACGATGAGCGCCTTCACCTGGTCGTCGGTGGACGGCGACCACCCGGCCAGGGCGCCGGTGCTGGTCGAGAACGCCGCGAGATGGGCGCGAGCCGCGCCACCCGCGGTCGTGAACCCGCCGCCGACATAGAGCAGGCCGTTCGCATGCCCCATGGCGAGCACCTCGGCGTCCGTGCCGGGATGCCACGCCGTCGGGCGCCGCTGGTGGTGTTGACCTGGGCGAGCCGCTGCCGGCCGGAGTTGCCGACGCGGGTGAACGAGCCGCCGAGGTAGACCGTGTTGCCGATGACCTGGATCGCCCGGACGGTGCCGTTCGCGTTCGGGTTCCACGCGACGAGCGTGCCCTTCGCGATGTTGAACGCGGCGACGTGGTTCCGGGTGACCTCCTGCGAGCCCGCAGGCGCGCCCGGAGGCCGGACGGCGGTGAACTGGCCGCCGATGTACACGCGGTTCTTGTTGACCACGATCACGTTGACGCGGCCGTTCGTCTGCCACGTCGGCGTCGGCACGGTCGCCACGACCGCGAACGCCGGCGAGCTGATCGCAAGCCCGCACATCGCCACTCCGGCGGCCATTGCAGCCGCACGCACTACCCGAGCCCTCATCAGCCCCCCCGATAGGTCGAATCCGATTCCCCCGTCCAGGGTACCGCCGGAACGCGTCAAGTCAACACGCATCCGCATCCCCCGGGCGATGGATGCCGTTCAACGGCCGGGCCCGCATACTGAGACGATGGAGCCCGCCGTCTTCGAGTATCCGCCCTGCCCGCTTCGCGACGCCAGCCAGGCGGTCGCGGCGGTCTTCCCGCCCCTTCGCGCGGCGGCCGGGCTGGCCTGGCCGGCTGCTCGGCGGGCGGAACGGGTCGAGGTGTCGCAGGACGGCATCACGGCGCGGAGCCTGGCCGGGCACGAGTCGATCGCCTGGAGCGACGTCGCGGCCGTTCGCCGCGCACGGACGACATGGGGCAGGATGACGGTGCACATCATCGCGCGAACCGGCTCGCAGATAGAGATCGCAGAGACGATTCCGGGCTTCGACGAGCTCGCGGCGATGCTCCGTCAACCCTGGCTCAGACTGGCAGCCTGACCACCCCTTCACGGGCGCTCGCGACATCGTTATAGTCGCGTGGGCGGCGTCTCACGGAACCCGCCCACCGTGCTTCATGGGACCAGATTTATGGGTTCACATGATCCGCGGTCGCAGAGGAGTATTGTTGCGGTCACCGGTGACGACCGGTCGCGAGGAAGTGGGGTCCGAAGCGAGCACACGAATACGCAGAGCCGCCGCCGCGGCGCTGGCCGGCGCTGCCTTTCTGGTGGGCGCAGGCGTGGCAATGGCCGACCCCGGACCCTCGGGGAACGGGTCGACGACCACCGCCCCCGCCGCCGCCGCCGCCGAGCACCGGCGGATCGAGCTCGCCGTCCACCACCCCGGGCACCTCGACCACACCGACCACACCGACCACACCGAAGGACGACACGCCACCGCCGCGGGCTCGTGGCCTGAAGGTGAGTGCCCCGAAGCCCGGGCAGATCGTGCTGACGTGGACGCTCGTCCACCCATCCGATATCGCCCACGTGTTCGTGCTCCGAAAGCCGGCGGGGCACTGCCCGACGTTCCCGCTCCAGCGGACGGCGACCCAGATCGGCTCGTTGAACCCGCGCAGCCGGCAGGTCGACTCGAACGAGCGGGACACGACGAAGTACTGCTACGCGGTCTTCACGCTGGACGCCGCCGGAAACTGGGCCAGCCCGGTGACGCTCGGCGCCAGAAACCCGGGCGACCGGACCCCGCCCGTTGCCGTGACCGGGCTCACCACGACCGTCGGCCGGGACGGAGCGGTGACCCTGGCGTGGACGAACCCGCCGGATGCGGCGCGCGATCTGGTCGTGCGCGGGCCCGGCTCGGCGTGCCCGCACTTCCCGTCCGACGGCACGGCGATCGGAAATCGCCGCCTCCGCACGACACAGGTCGACTCCGCGCCGCCATCGACAGCCACGACGTGTTATGCGGTCTACGCCATCGACAGCGCGGGCAACAAGTCGGACATCGTCACCGTTTCCGCGGCCCTGGCGTCCACGCCGACATCGACCCAGGCCACGAGCCCCGCGTCGCCTCCTGACCAGTCGGGATCGTCGGGCTCGTCGCTGCCCGATATCGTCGGGATCATCGGCGGCGGGGCGATCGTGCTCGCGGGCCTCGCCTACGCGACGCTGCGGCTCGTGCGGCGTGAGTGGGAGTGGCATTCGCGCACCGGCTACGGGATCCGCGACCTGATGTCGATCGACGTGCGCGACTACGACCGGACCGCGCTCGTGATACCTGCCGTCATCGGCCTCGGCATCGCGGGCGCCGTCGTCCTCCTGCTGATGTCGCTCTAGACAATGCGCAAGCTCCTACCCCTCATCGTCGTCCTCCTCGCCGTCACCGGCGGGTCGAGCGCGCTCGGCGCCGGTGGGGTCGCTGTGGATCCCGGCGATCTGAGCTTCGGCAGGGTGGCAACGGGTGACTCGGCGACCAAGCAGGAGACGATCACCAATGGGAGCGGCGGCGACGTTGCGATCTCGCTCGACGGCGGGAACAACGCCGCGTTCTCGATCGTCAACGACAACTGCAGCGGGAACCTCCCCGACGGGCAGACGTGCACGTTCGGCGTGCGGTACGCCCCGAGCTCCGCGGGCAGCGACTCGAGCACCCTGACCGTCGACGAGGGAGCTGCCGGCAGCGACACCTTCTCCCTGAGCGGAACGGGCGTCGCCAACCGGTTCATCTTCACCACCCCGCCGGGGAGCTCCGCCTTCCCCGACACCGCCATCGGCGACACCAGCGGGTCGAAGCAGATCACGATCACGAACAACACGGACTATCCCGGCAACCCGAACGTCCACCTCGGCGGCTCGGACCCGGGCGAGTTCAACGAGTCCGACACCTGCGGCAGCAACGTGGCCAACGAATGTACGGCGAACGTCACCTTTCAGCCAACCTCACAGGGCGGGAAGTCCGCGACCCTCCAGATCGACGGTGACTCGTTCCAGTTCACGGGCACGGGCATCGGGCAGTTCGACGTCAGCCCGCTCTCGCTCTCGTTCGGGACGCAGCGAGTGAACACGGCCAGCGCGGCCCAGCCGATCACGTTCACCAACCACCGCAACAATGCGGTCAACGTCAGCGTGAGCAACGGGAATCCCGCCGACTACAACGTCGACGCGTCCGATTGCGCCGGCAGCGTGGCGGCGGGCGCGAGCTGCTCGGTCGCGGTCGTGTTCCAGCCAAACGCCACCGGCCCTCAGTCGGGCACCGTGACCGTGCAGGGCCAGGACGTGTCGGTCGCCGGGACGGGCACGCTCCCAGGAGCGTCGGTGAGCCCGGGCTCCATCGGGTTCGGCAACCAGCCGGTCTCCACGTCGTCCAACATCCGCACGATCACCGTCACGAACACCGGAACCGAGAACCTCGTCATCTCGCAGCCGACGCTTGCCGGTACGAATCCCGCGCAGTTCACGATCAGCGACACCTGCGTCGGGGCGTCACCGCTCCAGCCCGGTGACCAGTGCATGATTAGCGTGCAGTTCTTCCCCACATCTGCGGGACCCGCAAGCGCGGTAGTACACGTGAACGACAACGCGCCGGGCAGCCCGCAGACCGTCAACCTCTCGGGGACCGGGACGCCGTCGGCGGTCGTCTTCGTCCCCGGGCCTGCCCGATTCAAGCACCCCCATCACGCTGGCACGTTCTCGACCCCCAAGACGATCACGCTGACCAACCGCACCAACGGCCCGCTCACCATCGGCAGGGTCCACCTCGGCGGCTCGAACCCGAACAGCTTCCGGATCACGGGTGGGAACTGCGCCGGGCGCACGATCGGTTCAGACGCGAGCTGCACCGAGACGGTCCGGTTCGCGCCGAACGAGGTTGGGGTGAAGGCGGCGAGCCTGATCGTGAACGACAACTCATCGACCGGACCGCACTCGGTCGCGCTCACCGGCACGTCGACCTACCCCAAGGACGACGCCGCCGTGCACGGCGCCGTCGGCTGCGACGCGACGAGGATCACGTGGAAGCGGGGCGGGTCGTCGAGCCGCTTCGATCGCACCGTGATCGTCCGCAGCCGGACCCATATTCCGACCGGGCCGAATGACGGGACTCGGCTTCCGCACGGTGCCGGCGTCCTGCACGATCACGGGCTCCGGCACTTCTCGGCCTACGACTACCGGGTGTTCGCGCTCTATCGCTCGCACACCCGGCCGGGGACCCTGAACCACTCACGTGGAGTCGTCCTGCGCCTGCGGACGGGTCAGATCTGCACGCCCATGGACGGAGCCGTGATGAACGACAGGACGCCGACGGTCTCGTGGCTTCGGCACTCCACGCTCTTCGGCTACTCCTTCCTGCTCTTCCACGGCGGCGACCAGGTGGCGCAGAAGCGATCCGTGCACGCCCTCTCGTACACGTTCCCGAGCCACCGGCACCTGCATCACGGCTTCACGTACACGCTCTTCCTGTACGCGTATCCGCCCTCGCAGCCCGAGGGCACGTCGATCGGGCGCACCACCTTCCGGGTGCGCTAAGGCGGCCGGTAGCCCAGGGCGGCCGCGGCGAAGAGGATGATCTGCGCCGTGGGCGCATAGACCACGTACGCGCGGTGGACGCGCTCGCTGCGAAGTCCGAGGTCGGCCATCGCGAACGCGAGCGGGAAGGCGACCAGGCCGAACCGCCCGGACGACTGCAGCACGCCTGAGAGGAGCGGCATCGCGAAGATCCCGCCGACGAAGAGCACGTCCTCCCATCGCGTCGGCGCGAAGATGTCCCGCCGCAGGATGGGGATGAGCAGCGCCAGATAGGCGATGAACGTGACGCCGACGATGAGGAAGAAGACGTCGTGCGTGCGCGCGAAGTCGAGGAACTGGTCGACGAGGCTCACCGGCGGGATCGACGGGTGCCCGCCCCAACGGCGCTGGGCGTGCACCATCGCGAGCGGATCCCCAACCGCGTGGTCGAGCCACGCGGCGTGGGCCGCGAACGCGGCCAGCGGAGCGACGGCGAGCGCGACCGAGCCGAAGGTGCGGCGCCGCCACGCCCGCAGTGCGAGCGGTGCGACGAGGGCCAGGCCGGTGACCCGGGTGAGGCCCGCGGCGAACGCGAGCGGCACCGCCGCCATGTCGCGGCGCCGGTCCGAGAACACGAAGACCCAGGTCGCAAGTGCGAGGAAGAGGCCCTCGGAGTAGGCCATGGCGAGCGCGAACGCATACGGCGAGAGGACGAGATAGAGGATGCCGCGGCGGGCGTGGTCCTCGCTCAGGCGATCCCGGGCGAGGATGTACATCCCGAACAGCCCGACGAGGAGCGCGAGGTTCGAGATGGCGACCGCGGCAACGGCGTCGCCGACGCGCACAACCTCGCGGGCGCCCCAGATCGTGGCCGGATAGAGCGGGAAGAAGGCCACATCCTTGCCCGGGTGGTAGCCGGTGTGGGAGATCTTGAGGTAGTAGACCGAGTCCCAGCCGGTGATCGACCGGAAGAACTTCGTCTGCCATGGCTCGAGCGCCCGGTGCCAGCCGAGCTGGGTCGTCAGAAGGAGGCCAAGGCTCAAGACCGCGAGGCGGCTTGCCGACCACACGACGAGCACGCGCCGCCACATGAGGCGGTATCGTACTGAGCGGGGTTCGGCGCGTCTGGCCGTGCGGATCCCGCACCCGGAGAGGTGGCCGAGCGGCTTAAGGCGCCCGCCTGCTAAGTGGGTATGGGGGGTAAACCTCCATCGAGGGTTCGAATCCCTCCCTCTCCGCTCATCCGGCCCGCGCCCCCGGGTTTACGCCGACCGGGCGAGGGGTAGAACAGCGTTGCGTTTCCGAGATCTCCCCTGGGTTGGGGGGAGAGGTGGGCGGCCCCCGGGCCGCCCACCGCTCAACCCATCAGCCGGTCGAGATCCTCGAGCGCCGTGCGGAGCAGCCTCGAGACGTGCATCTGGGAGATGCCGAGCCGCTCGCCGATCTCGGCCTGGCTCAGCTCGAGCCCGAAGCGCATCACCAGGATCGCCTGGGATCGGCGGTCGAGCGCGCCCAGGAGATCGCCGACGTGCAGGCGGGCCTCGAGCGCCGCGATGGCGTCCTCGGTGCCCGCGGCCTCGACCACGTCATCGGACACCGGGGGTGCCAGTGCCCGGCGGGCCGCAAGGCCGGTGACGACGTCCTCCTCCTCGAGATCGGCCGCCGCGGCGATCTCGCTCACCGACGGCGGCCGGCCCTGCGTCGCGGCGACGGCGTCGGCGGCAGCCTCGACCGTCGCCGCGAGATCCCGGCCGGTGCGCGACACGTGCACCGGCGCCGACCCGCGAAGCACGGCCAGCATCTCGCCGACGACGAACGGCGTCGCGTAGGTCGAAAACGCGGTGCCCCGCCCCGGGTCGTAGCCCGGGACAGCGGCGAGCAGTCCGAGGACACCAGCCTGCTCGAGATCCTCTCGCGGAGCCCGGCCCGCGAAGCGCGTGGCCAGGCCGCCGACCAGCGGCCGCAGCCGGTCGACAAGCGCAGTCCGTGCCGATGCGTCGCCGCTCGCCGCCCGGGCGGCGAGCGCGTCGGGCGACTCAGGCATCGAGGCTGAGCGCAATCGCGTCGCCGTCCTCGACGACCGACGCAGCGAGTCCCTCGAGCAGCGTCCGCCTGCCGGCGAGGCGATCGTGCGCAACCGGCGACACGGTGACGCTCACGCTCCCGCCGGCGCGCCGCAGATCCGTGGTCACCGGACCGGGCACCGCCGACGCGATCGCGATCCCCACCGCGAGCGCGAGCTCGTCGAGCCGGCTCACGTCAAGCCCCGCCCGGGCGCCGAGTGCCAGGAGCACCGGCTCGGAGACGGCTCTGGCCACGTCCGGGCCAGACGAGTGCAGGCGAACATCCTCCGGCGCAATCGCCATCCGCGCAGCGTAGCCCTCTTCATCGTTGACACGGTCCCCGCTGGGGACTAGCGTGGACCGCCAAGGAGATACCGCACACGAGGGGCCATGCGCGTCATCGAGGAAATCGTGGCGGCGGATGTGATCGGCCAGGCTCCGGCGGCCGTCGTGGTCACCGACACGAACCTCCGGGTTGCGGTCTGGAACTCCGCCGCCGAGCAGCTGTTCGGCATCGCCGCCGACGCCGCGAGCGGCCGTTCGATCGTCGACCTGATCATCCCCGAAGCGCAGGTCGGGCTGGCGCGCCAGATCGGTGAGCGAGCCGCCGCCGGCCGAGCATGGCAGGGCGTGTTTGACATCCGGCGGGGCGACGGCTCGCCGATCCGCGTGCACGCCGCCATCGGGCCCCTGGTCGATCCCGATGGGCAGGTGGTCGCAGTGGCGGCCGTTGCGCTCGACGCGGAGCGGTCGGAGGAGGCCGACCGCGAGCGGCGACTGGAGCTGCTCGTCCAGACGAGCGAGATCCTGGCGGCGTCGGTCGAGCCGCATGCGGGCCTCCAGAGCGTCGCTCGAATGGCGGCTGCGTGGCTGGCCGATCTCGTCGTCATCGACGTCCTCGGGCCGGACGGCCGGTTCGAGCGGGCCGCGGTGGCGCACACCCGTCCCGCCCAGGCCGAGCTCGCCGAGAAGCTGCGCGCCTATCCACCGGATCCCGCAGCCCCGTTCATGCAGCGGGTGATCGTCGACGGCCTGGCCGAGGTGGTCGCAGACCTGACCGAGCAGGTGCTGCACGAGCGGCTTCGTGGCCCCGAGCACATCGAGATCGTGAAGGAGCTCGACATGCGCTCGGCGATGTACGTGCCGCTGGCCGCGCGGGGTCGGGTGCTCGGCATGATGCTGCTCGCCGGCAACCGCGACCGGCCGCCCTTCGGCCCCCGCGAGCTGGCTGTCGCGCAGGACATCGCCCGGCGCGTGGCGCTCGCGCTGGACAGCGCCGGACTGCTGCAGGACGCCCGTGAGTCCGCCCAGGTCGCACGGAGCCTCCAGCGCATCACCGATGCTGCGCTCGCCCATCTGGAGCTCGACGATCTGCTACCCGAGGTGCTCGACCGCCTGCACACCGAGCTCGGAACGGACTCTGCGGCCGTGCTCCTCACCGACATCACCGGAACGGCGCTCGAGATGCGGGCAGCGCTCGGCTTCGAGCAGTCCGGCGGCGACCTGCGCGTCGAGTTCGGCACCGGGGTGGCGGGACGGATCGCCGAGTCGACGGAGCCGATGGTCTTCGACGACCTGGGGCCGTCGGACTTCGTGAATGCTTCGCTCCGGGAGGCGGGCGTGCGCAGCATGCTCGGCGCGCCGCTTCGGATCGGCCACCGCGTCCTCGGCGTGGTGCAGGTCGGCTCGGTCGAGCCACGGGCGTTCCGGCGCGACGAGATCGAGCTCATCCGGCTGGCGGCGGGGCGAATCGCGCTGGCGGTCGACCATGGCCACCTCTACGAGGCGGAGACGCTCGCCCGCGGCCGGCTCACCCTCCTGGCCGAGTCGAGCGAGGTACTGGGCGAGTCGCTCGACTACCACTCGGCGCTCGCGAGCATGGCCAAGCTGCTCGTGCCGTGGCTCGCGGACTGGTGCCTCATCGAGGTCACCGGCGAGCGCGGGGCGGGACTCGCCGCGCATGCCGACCCGGCGATGATCAGCCTGGTGGAGGCGCTCGCCGGAGGCGCGGGAGGAGACCGGGGCTGGGTGGCGGCCCGGGTGGCGCAGACAGGCGCGCCGGAGCTCGCCCGCGACGCCTCCCCCGAGACGCTCGTGAGCTCCGCTGACCCCGACCGCCGGGGTGCGCTGGAGGAGCTCGGGCTCCGGTCGGCGATGATCGTGCCTCTCCGCAGCCGCGGGCGCACCCACGGAGTGATCACGCTCGCGACGTCCACCTCCGACCGCCGCTACGACGCGTCAGACCTCGCGTTCGCAGTCGAGCTGGCCCGGCGTGCCGCGACCGCCGTCGACACGGCCCGCCTGTATCAGGAACGCGATCAGGTCGCCCGGACTCTGCAGCGAACGCTCCTTCCGCCGACGTTGCCCGACATCCCGTATGCCGAGATCGCGGCGGTGTATCACCCGGCCGGTGAGGGCTCGGAGATCGGCGGCGACTTCTACGACGCGTTCGAGATGGGCGACGGCGCGTGGGCGATCGCGATCGGCGACGTCTGCGGCAAGGGGGCCGCCGCGGCAGCGATCACCGGGCTGGCACGCCACACGCTCCGGGCCGCGGCGTTCCGCGAGCGCTCGCCGCGTGCGGTGCTCGAGCGCCTGAACCGGGCACTCCTGCGCGAGGTGCGCGAGGAGAGCTTCTGCACGGTCGCCGCCGCCCGCCTGTCGCCACACGACCGCGGCGCGCTCCTCACCGCCTGCGCAGGCGGCCACCCAGCGCCGCTCATCCTGCGAAACGACGGGACGGTGGACGACGCGACCGCTCCGGGGACGCTGCTCGGCATCTACAGCGAGATCGACCTCTCGGACCGCGAATCGGTGCTCGCGCCCGGCGAGTCCGTTGTCTTCTACACCGACGGCGTGACCGAGGAGCGGCGAGAGGGCGAGCAGTTCGGGGAGGACCGCCTCCGCGAGCTCCTCGCAGGCTGCACCGGGTTTTCGGCGACGGGCATCGCCGAGCGGATCGAGCGGGCGGTGCTCGAGTTCCAGCCGGTCGCGCCGGCCGACGACCTGGCCGTGGTCGTCCTGCGGATCACCGCGCCGGAGTGATGATTCTCCGCGCACTCGCGCGGGTATCTTCCGGAGATGGACACGGTCTCGGAACGCGTTGAGATCGAGATCGCGGCGGTGGCGCCCGCGGTTCCGCTCGTCCGGCATGCGCTCCGAGGACTCCTTGCGGGCCTTGACGTCTCCGACGACGTCGTGTCCGACATCGCACTCGCGGTCACCGAGGCGTGCACGAACGCCGTGGTCCACGCCTACCCCAACGGCGACGGCACCATCAACATCACCGCGAGCCACGTGGACGGCGACCTGGAGGTCGCGGTTCGGGACCACGGCGGAGGGATGGCTCCCCGTGTGGACACTCCCGGACTCGGCGTCGGGCTTCCGGTGATCGCAGCGATTGCGCGGTCGGTCGAGATCGGATCGCCGGACGACGGCGGCGGCACCGAGGTGCGGATGCATTTCGCGCTTCGCACTGCTGCAGGGTGACCGCGCGCCTTGGCTAACCTGCCATCGATGACGAACGGAATCGACGTCGAGCACATTGATGGGATCGAGGTTGTGACCCTGCGCGGCGAGCACGACCTCTCGACCGCCACCGACGTGGGCCGGCGGATCGACCTGGCGCTGGAGTCGGCATCGGGGCTTGCGATCGACCTCTCCGGGACGACGTTCATCGACTCCGCCGTGCTTCGGGTGCTCATCACCGCGCAGGAGCGAGCAAACGAGCGCGGCGCCGGCTTTGCGATCGCGGTGACCGACTCGTCGGGGCACGGCGTGCACCGCCTGCTCACGCTTACGGGGCTCGCCTCGAAGCTCGCGACACAGCCCACGCGCGCGGACGCGATCGCGGCCGCGTCCACGCCGTAGATCTGGACTTCGGCGAGGTCAAACCGCCAGAAGCCGGCTCGGCGTCAGGCGGCGTGCTCGGTCGACCGCAGCTCGTCGCGGAGCTGCTCGAGCGACGCACGAAGCAGGCGGGACACGTGCATCTGGCTGATCTCCATCCGTGCGGCGATCTCCGACTGGGTCAGATCGTCGAGGAACCGGAGAGCGACGATTGCGCGCTCGCGCGGCGGCAGCTGCCGGATCGCCCGCTCGAGCGTCTCGCGGCGCAGCACGCCGTCGAAGCCCGGCTCCTCGACGCTCAGCTCGCGACCGGCGGCGCCGGTTCG
Source organism: uncultured Actinomycetes bacterium (assembly GCA_963709425.1). Classification (GTDB taxonomy): domain Bacteria; phylum Actinomycetota; class Thermoleophilia; order Gaiellales; family JAICJC01; genus JAICJC01. The sequence goes on from CAVPWG010000005.1 coordinate 461,720, forward strand.
CTCGCCGTCGTCGGAAACCGGGCCCTCGGTCAGCGGCTCGACGGTGTAGGCACGCTGCGCCCACAGCGCTTCGGTGACGCGCTCCACGTCCTCGCCCGACGCCTCGGCCAGCTCCTCTGCGGTCGGCGTACGTCCCAGGCGGTGGCTCATCCGCTCGGACAGGACGGCCATCCGGCGGCTCATCTCCTGGAGCGAACGGGGCACGCGAAGCGCCCATCCGCGATCGCGGAAGAGATGCATGATCTCGCCTTCGACGGTGCGCGCGGCATACGCGCGGAGCGGAACGCCGCGGCTCGGGTCGAACCGGTCGACGGCCTGGATCAGGCCGATGTACCCACTCTGGACGATGTCGTCATAGGCGAGCCCGCGACCCGCGTACCGACGCGCGATCGAGCGCACCAGCTTGGCATGACGCATGATCTGCGCCTCCCGGTCAGCGGCGTCCCTCGAGGGGCCGGTCTGCGGTGTTGTGGCGTTCCGTGTCGTCATGGGTGGAGATGCTCCTTGGCTGGGGGGCTTCCACCGGTGATGTGTGCGGCCGGGCGGCCAAGTCAAACATCCGCGGCGCGGTGAAGCGACGGACGCTCGACGCGGAGGTCGACTCCGGCCGGCGTCCGAACCGCGCCATGTGGCTCGAGAATGGGCAACGCGCGCTCCGCCCATCCGTCGTCCTGCGCAGCCGAGAACGACAGATCGAGCGCCCCACGCCGGGCCTCGGCATGGATCGTCAAGGCCCCGGTCGCGGCCAGCGCGGCGGCCTCCGCCGACCTGCGCAGCCGCTCGCCGGCAAGCGGGCCGGTGCCGCACGCGATCGCGAGCGCCAGCACGACGTGGCCGGCGACAGGCGCGCCGGCGGCGGCGTTTGCCAACTCGAGCCTGACGGTACGGTTCACACATGTCTCCCGTGTCGGACGTGCGCCTGACGATCCCCGCCGAGGCCCCGTACCTGAGCGTGTGCCGCGCCGCGCTGAGCGGCTTCCTGACCAACGCGGGCGACGACGAGGTGGAGGAGTCGAAGCTGGTCCTGTCGGAGGTCTGCGCAGCGGCCGTCGCTCATCAGAGTGGGGAGGCGCTCGAGATCGCGTTTCGGGCGGTGCCGGGCGCGATCGAGGTCGAGGTCACCGGCGCCGGCGTCGACGCGTTCCTGACCGACCCCGTCGCGCACGAAGTCGTCGATCGCCTGACAAGCGGCTGGCGCGTCGAACGCGCCCCGGACGGAGAGGGAGCGTCGGTCACCTTCTCGCGCCGGCTCCGCTGAGCCGTTTCCGCCGGCCGCTGCAGCGAACGAACGACCGGTGAGCGAGCGGCGCGTTGCGCTGCCCCGAGTGTAGATGCGCTTCGGATTCCTTCTCGACCTCCCATTCTGGCGTCCGCGACCGTCGTCCGCTGGTACGGCTTCCCGTCGGCACGCGCGCGCAGAAGCTAGCGGGTTCGTCGATCGCTCGGAGCGGGTAACGTCACGAGTATGGAGCGGAACCCGACCAGCCCGACGTTCTCCCAGACGGTCGTCGACGAGTCGGCCACCGTCGTCCACGTTGAGGGAGAGCTGGACATCGACTCGGCCGACGCGCTCCGCAGCGCACTCGAGGCCGCCGAGGCGTCGGTCAGGACGATCCTGCGGCTCGACGCCAGCGGCGTCACGTTCCTCGATTCGACGGCGCTGGGAGTGATCCTGGCGTCGGCGCAGCGGATGCAGGAACGGGGAGCGCGGTTCGAGCTCGTCTGCACCTCGCCGTCGATCCGCCGCATCCTCGACATGACGCTGATCAGCCGCACCGTGCACGTGCTTCCGTAGCAACATCTTGCCCTTGTGCCCGTCGGAACGGCGCGGGAAACGGGATCGGCGTCACGGCCCGGGCGATCGGCGGCGGCGATCCGGTGCGGATGCTCGTGCAGGGGACGCCGAGCGTCGGCCACTACGACGGCGAGGAGTAGCCGCCGGGATCCGCGCCTCGAAGAGCGCGACCCAGTCCCACACGTCGAGCTCGCGCGGCCGCGCGTCGTAGGCGAGGCCGCGCTCGCGCGCGATCCGCTTCCAGGCGGCAGCTCCCGGCGCCGCGGTGCGGCGCACGGGCCGGTCGGCGCGGTCGAAGGCGCGCCGCAGCAGGGCGCGGTAGGCCCCGGCGTCCTCTGCCGGGAGGAGGCTCGGCGCTCGCCGGCGCGCGGTGAGGAGCGCGGCATCGACCGACGGCCGCGGCTCGAAGCAGCCCGCGGGGAGGAGCCGCTCGACCGAGAGGCGCCACCAGGGAAGCCAGGAGAGCGAGAGCATCGTGCACGGCCGCATCGCGCAGCGCTTGCGGGCCAGTCCGTCCTGCACGATCAGATCGGCGGCCAGGCATGGGGATCCCGGGTCGGCGAGGACGCGCCGAAGGAGCGCGGTCGTGATGTGGAAGGGCACGTTCCCGACCACGCGATGCGGTGCGTCCGGGAACGGCACCACGAGCGCGTCACCCTCGACCACGGTCACGATCGGATGGGCGGAGAAGCGCCGGCGAAGGCCTTCCGCCAGCCCGGCGTCAAGCTCGATCGCGAGCACGCGCCCGGCCGCGTCGGCGAGCGGCGCCGTCAGCCGACCGGTGCCGGCGCCGATCTCGACCACGAGGTCGGACCGCGCGACTCCGGCCGCGGCGACCACCTCGGCGGCGAGGCGGGGGCTTCGGAGAAGGTGCTGCCCGTCAGCGAGCCGGGCGCGATGGCCGCGACCTCGCGCGGCCACGGAACGTCACTGTGCAGGAACCCATTCGACCCTCGAGTCTACTACCAGACGCCCGGCACGAGCCGAGCGGTGGTCGGGAGTAGGTCGCTGCAGGGATCACCAAGGCGGTCGATCACGAGCCGGCCACGGTGTTCTGCTGGAAGAACGACCTCACGCTTTGGGCGTGCCCATCGGTCGGCAGGTGGCGGCGGCCAATTGGCCGCGCGGTGAGTGCCAATTGGCTTTCGTGACACTCCCGAGACGGCCGGCAAACCGGCTGACGTCGGGGCGCGATAGATTGTGGGCGTGCGGACGATCATCGAGCTCTCGCGCGGCCTCATCCTCGTCGCCTGTCTCTGCTACCTCGCCGCGATCGTCATCGCCCTCCCGCTGGGCGTGCCGGGCATCGTGCCCGAGGAGTGGTGCCTCCTCCCGCTGGGTGCCGGCGGCGTCTCGCTGGGTCTCGGGATGCTGGGCGAAGTCGCCGGCGGCTGACGGCTACGCGACCTCGTCGTCGGGGGGCGAGACGAGGTTGGGCCGGACGTATGCCTCCCTGAACCCCAGGCGCAGGATGTTGCGGTAGGAGGCGGCGCTCGGACGGTCGGCTGCCCGCTCGCCTGTTCGCCGGCTGCGAGATGCCCGGGTGGATGGAGGGCTGGGTGGCGGCCCTGGTCGGATGGCGGGCGTCGCGGGTGCCCCGACGCCCAGGCCGATCACTCGATTCAGCATCAGCGACGGGACGTCTAGATGATCGACCTAGCGGTCGAGCGCCCCCATGTAGCCCTCCTGCTCGAGCCAGTGCCCGCCGTCGATGGTGAGGTTGGCGCCGGTGACATAGGCGGCCTTCGGTGCGCAGAGCGCGGTCGTCCACCACGCGATCTCCTCGACGCGGGCCAGGCGCCCGATCGGCACCGACGACGCGACCCGTCCCTCGGCCTCCGGTGTGGGCCAGAGCGCGGCGCCCGCGCCCTCCGTGGCCGTCGGACCGGGGCAGATCGTGTTCACCCGGATCCCGTGCGGCGCCCACTCCACGGCGAGCGTGCGGGTCATCGCCACCACGCCCGCCTTGGCGGCCGCCGAGTGCACCGTGCCGGGCCCGCCGGTCCAGGCGTAGCTCGCGATCACGCTCACGATGGCGCCGCCCTCGCCGCTCTCGATCATCCGCTTGCCGGCGGCCTGGGAGCACAGGAAGCTGCCGTCGAGGACGATGGAGGTGACGGCCTTCCAGCCGTTCGGCGAGAGGTCCTCGGCCTTCACGACGAAGTTGCCGGCGGCGTTGTTGACGAGGCAGTCGATCCGCCCGAAGGTGTCGACGGCAGCGTGCATCAGCGCGTCGACCTGCTCCGGGAGGCGCACGTCGGTCGGCTCGGCGAGCGCGGTGCCGCCGGAGCCCTCGATCAGGGCGGCCGTCTCGGCCAGCGGCTCGGCCCGCCGGCCCGCCACCACCACCGCGGCGCCGAGCCGCGAGAACTCGAGGGCCATCGCCCGGCCCATGCCGCTGCCGCCTCCGGTCACCACCGCCACCTGCCCGTCGAATGTGCCGTCAGCCAGCATCGCTGTGGGCATTCTCTATCACGCGCGCGTCCAGGGCGACGGCGCCGTCCGGTGTGACGAGCAGGGGATTGATCTCGATCTCGGCAATGTCCGGATGCGCGGCGGCGACGCGCGAGAGCGCGACCGCGGCCCCGGCCGCCGCGTGAACGTCGCACGGCCGCCGCCCGCGGGCACCTGCCAGCAGCGGCGCCCCCCGGAGCGAGAGCAGCATCCGCTCGGCCTCCGCGACGTCGAGCGGGGCGAGCCCCACCGTCACGTCGCCGAAGATCTCGGTGTAGATCCCGCCGAGGCCGACGGCGGCCACGGGCCCGAACCGCGGATCGCGCCGCGCACCGACGATCAGCTCGACGCCGTCGTGGAGGGGCGCCATGCGCTCGACCGAGAAGCCGGGCGGGTCGATGCGGGCCCTGAGGTCGGCGACCGCCGCACGCAGCTCCTCCGGGCCGGCGATGCCGACGATCACGCCGCAGGCGTCCGACTTGTGCAGCGTCCCGAGGGCCTTCACGACCACCGGGTAGCCCAGCTCGCTCGCAGCCTCCGCGACGTCGCCGTCGGCGGAAACGCTCCGGGCGGCGACGAACTCGATGCCGGCCGCCTCGAGCAGGGCCCGGGCTCCGAAGTAGCCGTCGACAGCGGGCAGCTGCCGCTCCGCCGGCAGCTCGGGCGAGCCGGGAGCCGGGGGCCGCGGCAGGAGCGCGGCGAGCGCAGCGACCGCGGACTCGATGCTCGGGTAGACGGGCACGCTCCCGGCCCGCAGGACGGCGGCGGTCGGCGAGTCGGCGTACATCGTCTGGGCCACCAGCGGCCTGCCGGTCACCTCCACGGCCCGGGCGACCTCTCGGGCGACGTCCGCCTCCAGGCCGGCGAACTCCTCGGAGTACTGGCTGTAGCCGCCGAAGTACCCCGTGAGGAGCACTGCGTCGACCTCGCCCGACTCGAGCATGGCATGGGCGACGCGGGCATACGAGAAGAAGTCCTGCTCGCCGCCCCCGGCCAGGTCGACGGGATTTCGGGTGGCCGCGGTGTGCGGCAGCGACGCCGCAAGGTGCCCGGCGAGCTCCGGCGACAGGAGCGGCAGCTCGAGCCCGGCGGACGCCGCCACGTCGCACGCGATCGCCCCGTGGCCGCCGCCGTCGCCGACGACGGCCACCCGCGGGCCCGCCAGCGGCCGGGCTCGAAGGAGGGCCTGGGCCAGGTCGATCATCTCGCCCGGCGTCGCCACGAGATACGCCCCGGCCGAGCGGCAGGCGGCCTCGACGACCGAGACGTCGCTCACGAGCGCGCCCGTGTGCGATACCGCGGCCCGGATGCTGGCGTCGCTTCGCCCGACGGTGAGCAGGACGACCGGGGTCGATGCAGCGGCCGCCGCGTCGACGAACGCCCGGCCGTCGCTGAAGTCCTCGGCGTAGACAGCGATCAGCTCGGTGCCCTCGTGAGCGGCGAACGACGCGACGAGCTCCGCGAGGCCGACGTCGGCCTGGTTTCCGACCGAGGCGAACCGCGAAAAGCCCATGTCGACCGCCCGCGCGAGGATGCCCAGCTCGAGGGCCAGGTTGCCGCTCTGGGAGATGAGGCCGATCGAGCCCGGCGGGAACTCGTTCGAGGCGAGGCCGAGGTCGGACGTGGCGTCGAAGACGCCGAGGCAGTTTGGCCCGAGCAGCATCGCCCCGGCCGCACGAACGCGCTCGACGAGCGCCCGCTCGCGGGCCTGCGCCTCGGGGCCGAGTTCCCCCAGCCCGGCCGTGATGCCGACGAGCGCCCGCGCGCCGACCGCCAGGGCGTCGTCGACCGTCTGCTCGAACGCCGCCGCCGGCACCGCGATCACCACCAGCTCCGGGGCGTCGGGAAGGTCGTGCAGCGAGGCGTACGCGGGCCGGTCGAGGATGGTGCCGCCGTTTCGGTTCACCAGGTAGACCGGGCGCCGGTGCTCACCCGTGAGTGCGCCCCGCCCGAGCCAGTTGCCCCACTTGGCCGGGTCGTCGGACGCCCCGACGATCGCGACCGAGCGCGGGGCGAAGAGGGGCTCGAGGTCGCGCTCCATGCGTCTCCTATGCTGTCACGCCGGACGGGCGGGACGTGCCGCAGAACCGGCCGGTCACCGCTCGAGAACCGCCCGAGCAGCGGCCCGCCCCGTCCGCACCGCGCCCTCCATGTAGCCCGCCACCCAGTGGTCGGAGCCCGCCACGTAGAAGGGCGGCTCGTGGGTGCCGTGCAGGGGGCCAACCGCCATCACGTCGCCCGGCGCCCACTGCGCCACGTAGCCCTGCGTGAACGGGTCGAGGCCCCAATCGCGGATCATCATCGCGGTCGGATCGGCCGCCTCCGGCCCGAAGATCCGCTCGAGCGCGGCGAGCAGCTCCTCGCGCCGGACGGCGTCCGCCGCCGAGACGTGGTGCAGGAGCCGCTCGGGCGGGACGAGGATCGAGAGCAGCCCCTCGCCCTGCGGCCACGTCGACCCGAACAGGTTCTCGCTCTCGGTGAGGCCGTTCTGGCCGCGCTCACGCCAGAACGACGAGCCGTAGGCGACCGCCACCTTGCCGGCCCGTGCATGGCGCTGGCGGTGAAGCGAGGCAAGCCGGGCGGGCGAGAGCCCGTCGATCGCGATGTCGCGGAGCGGCCCCGCCGGTACGGAGCACACGACGGCATCCGCCTCCAGCCGCTCCCCGGAGTCGAGCGTCACGGCCGCCCGGCGGCTGACCTCGATCCGGCGCACGACAGCGCCGAGCCGAAGCCGCCCGCCCAGCTCCGCCGCCATCCGCAGGGCGACCGTCGCGCTGCCCTCGGCGACCGTCATCGACTCCCAGGCCTCGAGGTCGTACACGCCGAGCCCCCCGGCCACGGCGTCCATGCGGAGCGCCGACAGAAGCGACGTGCGCTCTCCCGACCCACCCGCCACGCTCAGATGCATCAGCTCGCGCGCCCGGACAACCCCCGGGAGGGCGTCCTGCTCCCGCAGCCATCCGTTGACCGAAAGCCGGTCGAGCCGGCCGGCGTCGGGGTGGCTCCACGGATCGTCGGGATCGACGCTGCGCGCCAGCGCGCCCGCCAGGCCGGCCAGCCGCTCGGCGTCGGCCCGCTCGGCGTCGGTCATCCACGGAAGGTCGTCGCCCACGTGGACGCCGTCGACGAGGTCGGACGTCGTCTCGCCAGGCTCGGCGACGTAGCTCGGCCGCAGCGTCAGGCCCAGTTCGGCGACGAGCCCGAGGTACGACGTGTGGAACCCGCCGATCAGCTCGCCGCCCAGCTGCACGAGCCGGCCGTCGGGAAGCGTCGCCTGCTCGACCCGGCCGCCGGGCCGGCCGCGTGCCTCGAGCACCTGCACATCGACCCCTGCCAGGGCCAGATCGCGGGCGGCCGCCAGCCCGGCGAGGCCGGCTCCGACGACGAGGGCATCGGTCACCGGCGCCGCAGCCCGCCGAGCTTGCGCACGATCGCGCCGACACGCGAGCGCTCGGCCTCGGCCTCCGACTCCTGTCCGGGCACCGTGAGCGCGAGCAGCCAGTGGTTCATGAGGACGTCGGCGACGTGTCGTGAGAGCGCGTCCTCGCCGTGACGGTCGACGTACCGCTCGAGCAGCATCCTGCGTTCCCTCAGATACGCAAGCCATTCCGGATATCCGCCCTCGACGACGATCCGCTCGAGCGACGACCGCTCGTCACCCTCGGCCCGGCCCGGCTCGCCGAGCGCCGCCGCCAGCGCGGCCACGGCCGGCGGCAGCTCCGCCTCGGCCTCGGGGGTCAGGAAGAGCCAGCGGTCACGGACGGGCGTCTCGGTCATGGTGTATCCTGACTGATCCGTCAGTCAGGATAGGCAATGATGACCGAGCTGGCCCCCGATCGCAAGCACACCATCCTCGACGCCGCCTGCCGGGTGATCGCCCAGGCGGGAGCGGCGCGGCTGCGGGTGGCCGATGTCGCCCGGGAGGCCGGCGTCTCGACGGCGCTCGTCCACTACTACTTCCCGGGCCGGGCAGACGTGATCGAGCAGGCCTTCGCTCATGCCGACGACCTGGCCGATGCGGTCGCCGATGCCAAGCTCCAGACCATCCGCACCGGCCGCGGCAGGGTCGAGAAGCTGTTCGCCACGTGGGCGGGCGACGACCCGGCGATCCGCGCGAACTGGGCGGTCTGGAACGAGATGTGGCAGTACTCGGCCCACAACGACGGCGCCCGCGCGCTGGTCGAGAGCTCGCACCGGCGCTGGCTGGAGCAGATCCACGACCTGATCGCCGAGGGCGTCGCGGACGGCTCGATCCCGGCCACCGTCGACCCGTGGCCGACGGCGCGCCGGCTCGCCGCCTGCGTCAATGAGTGGGGCCGCGAGGTGCTGCTCGGCCTGCGGACGGCGCGCGACCTGCACCGCGACCTCGTCGCGACGGCCGCGCGGGAGCTGGGTCCGGCCAAGGTCGCGAAGGGGCGGGCGGCATGAGCGCCGAGCCGGTCCGCACGCTCCCCGCCTGGGTCTACCGCACGCCCGAGTTCTACCGGGCCGAGCGGCGCGCGATCTGGAGCCGCGAGTGGCTGCTCGTCGGGCACGTCTCGCAGCTCACTGAGCCCGGCGACTACGTGAGCATGCGCATCGCCGGCGAGCCGGTCGCGGTGGTCAAGGGGGCCGACGGCGAGCTGCGCGGGCTTCTCGAACGTCTGCCGGCACCGTGCGTCCCGGATCCTCGACGGCGCCGGCAACTGCGGCAAGGCGATCCGCTGCCCGTATCACGGCTGGACGTACGGCCTCGACGGACGGCTGCTCGCGGTGCCCGAGAAGACGGGCTTCCCCGGGTTCGATCGCGATGAGAACGGGCTCTGGCCCGTACACGTGGGCGTCGCTTCGGGGTTCGTGTTCGCGAACCTCGCGTCCGAGCCCGAGCCGATCGAGGCCGCGCTGGGCCCGTTCTCTGAGTGGCTCGCGCCCTATCGCCCGGAGCGCCTCGTGAGCTACGAATCGGGGTCGTCCGTGCTTCCCATCAACTGGAAGAACTCGATCGACAACTTCCTCGAGGGCTACCACGTGCCGGTCGGGCACCCCGGCCTGCTGCGCCTGCTCGACTACAAGAACTACCTGGTCGAGACCTCCGACGCGAACGTCTCGATCGCTCGCAGCCCGATGCGCGACAAGCCCTCACGCGAACGCCGCGAGCGGCTCTACCAGCGCCTCATGCGGCCCATGCCCGGCCTGCGCGCGCCCGAGTCCCAGCAGTGGAACTTCGTGTTCGCCTTCCCCGGCACCACGGTCAACCTCTACCCGGACCAGATCGACTTCTGGGTCAACTACCCGCTCGACGAGCGGCGCACGCTCACGATCTGGAACGCGTTTCGGCCGCCCGAGACCTCGGGCCGCCGCGACCGGCTGGTGCGCCGCCTGAACTCCCGCATCAACCACCTCGTGCAGGAGGAGGACAACGAGCTCACCGAGCGCGTTCAGGAGGGTCTCGAGTCGAGCCGGTACCGGGCCGGGGTGATCGGGGCGCGCGAAAACGGCATCAAGCACTTCCACGACCTCGTGCGCGCGGCGATTCCCGCCGCTTCGGCCGACGACGAGGTCGAGGGCATCTCCGCCTTGCGGGAAGCGGCGCTGGCATGATTGGATCGACGCGAGGGAGGGACTGATGACCTGGCACCCCAAGGAGCGCGGCAGCACCCGGCGCGATTTCCTCATGCGATCGGGAGGCGCAGCGCTCGGGCTCTCGAGCGCCGGATCGCTGCTCGCCGCGTGCGGCAACTCGACGACCCCGACGGCAAGCACCAACTCCCAGGGCAAGCCGGTTGGCCCCAGCGGCCTGCCGCTGGCCCGTCCCGACAACCCGGTCAAGCTTCCCCTCTGGGAAGATCCGATCAAGTCGGGCTTGAAGCCGGAGACCGGCGGGACGTTCACCGTCTACAACTATCCGGTCTACCTGTACAAGAAGCTCCTGAACGAGTTCTGCGCGAAGTACGACGTCACGCCGCAGTACACCCCGTTCGACAACATCGCCACCGGCATCCAGAAGCTGGCTGATGGGACGGTGCAGCCCGACGTCATGGAGATGACCCCCGATCACCTCGACCAGGCGGTCGCGGGGCACCTCATCAAGCCGCTCAACCTGGACTACATCCCCAACCTCCAGCAGAACATCTGGCCGGAGCTCGTGGACCCGTTCTACGACAAGGGCAGCCGGTACACCGTCCCGTACACGCTGTATGCGACCGGCATCCTCTGGCGCACCGATCACGTCACAGAGGACATCGCCGGTATGAAGCAGCCCTGGGACATCTTCTGGCAGGCCCAGGCGTACTCGGGCAAGGTCTCCATGCTGACGGAGGACCGGGAGACCATCGCGGCGGCCCTGCTGCGCAGGGGGGTCACCGACATCAACACCGAGGACCCGAAGCTGATCAATCGAGCGGTCGACGACCTGAAGCAGCTGTATGGCATCTGCAACATCAAGCTTGACGACAGTCAGTTTCAGACGGTCTCTGAGGATCACTCCTGGCTCCACCAGGCATGGGCGGGCGACCTCATCGCCGGCTTCGTCTACTACCTGCCGGCCAACCAGCACCCGAGCGTGATGGCGTACTGGAAGGCCCCAATCGGCCACGTGCCCGTCCAGAACGACTGCTTCTCGATCTGCGCGACCACGAAGAAGCCTGTGCTGTCCCACCTCTTCCTGAACTACCTGCTCGAGAACGGCGTATCGATGTCGAACTTCATCGACTTCAACGGATACCAGCCGCCGCTCAACATCATCGAGCCGGACACGCTCATCGAGAAGCTCGTCCAGTCACGCAACGCCTCGTGGGGGACCAAGCTCACGGCCGCCGACGCGCAGACCCTCCAGACCGCGATCCTGCGCAAGGAGGACTTCGGGCCGAAGTCGATCCAGGAGCTCACGTTGACCAACAGCGGCCAGGCCCTCTGGACGAACGGCTACTCGGAGTTCAACACCGGGGCCTAGGGCGAATGTATCCACGCTGGCTCTGGTCGGGATTCGCGCTTCCCGGCGTCATCTGGCTCATCGTGCTCTTCATCATCCCGTTCTACGCGGTGATCGGGGTGGCGTTCGGGACGGTCGACCCGATCCTCTTCCGCCCCATCCCCATCTGGAATCCAGCGGAGTGGAACCTGGGATGGATGACCCAGACGCTCGAGCGGCTTCAGCCTGGGGGTGACCTGTGGGATGTCTTCGTGCGGACGACCGAGTACGTCGTCATCTCGGTCGGCGCCAGCATCGCCATCGGCTATCCCGTGGCGTACTACATCGCACGGCACGCTCGACGGACGAAGACGCTGCTGCTCGTCCTCCTCGTGCTGCCACTCTGGATCAGCTACCTGATGCGCATGCTCGCGTGGGTGAACCTGCTCGAGTCGGACGGATTCGTCAATCGGTTCCTCATGTGGGCACACGTCATCAGCCAACCCTATGGATGGCTCGACGGACGGGCCGTGACCGTGCTGTTCGCACTCGTCTACGGCTACATCCCCTACTTCATCCTGCCGCTCTTCGCCGCGCTCGACCGAATTGACCAGAGCCATCTCGAGGCGGCCCGTGACTTGGGAGCGAGCCCGCTGCGGGCGTTCCTGCACGTGACGCTGCCTCTCTCGAAGACCGGCATCCTCGGCGGGTGCGTGCTGATCGCGCTGCCGATGTTCGGCGACTACTACACACCCAACATCGTCTCGGGCGCGCCGACCACATCGATGCTGGGGAACCAGATCGACCTCTACTTCCACGGCACGTCGCAGCCGACGATCGGCGCGGCGCTCACGATCCTCCTGTCGCTGTTCCTCGTGATTCTGATGGGCTATTACATCTGGACGGTGCATCGGGCGACCAAGGAGCTCGCGGCGGAATGACCATGACGGCCGCCCATCCGGTCCCAGCGAAGCTCTCGACCTGGCGGCGTCTGCGTGGCTGGATCTCTAACCCGTGGGGCCGGCCGCGGTTTCTGGTCGGGTTCACCTGGCTCTACATGGCGTGGTCGATCATCCCGGCCCTGATCGCCGTGCAATACTCGTTCAACGCCAGCCGGTCGCGCACCATCTGGGCGGGGTTCTCGACACGGTGGTACTGGGGCGATCCGGTGGACTCGGTCTGGCACGACCCAGACCTGCACCACGCTCTTGTCCAGAGCCTGAAGCTGGCCGTTCTGGACGTCGCGATCGCCACGCCGATCGGCGTCTTCCTCGCGCTGGGACTGGCCCGCTGGCGCGGCCGTGGAGCAGGCGTCTCGAACTTCATCATGCTCTTTCCTCTCGTCACGCCCGAGATCGTGATGGGCGTCTCGCTGCTGCTCGTCTTCAGCCACATCTTCACGTTCATCCATCCCAGCACGACCGCGCAGGTGCTCGGGCACGTCACCTTCTCGATCTCCTACGTCGTCGTGGTCGTGCGCGCGCGGCTGTTCTCGATCGGGCGACAGTACGAGGAGGCCGCGGCCGATCTGGGCGCATCGCCTGCCGTCGCGCTGTATCGCGTCCTGCTCCCGCTCCTCATGCCCGCAATCGTCGCCAGCGTCGCCATCGTGTTCGCGCTCTCGATCGACGACTTCGTGATCAGCTACTGGCTCTCGTGCGGTGCCGGCTGCGACACGGTGCCGATCCAGATCTACGCCGCCACGCGCGCCGCCCCGCTGCCGTCGACCAACGCCATCGCCGCGATCCTGTCGCTGATCACGCTCCTTTCGGTCGTCCTCGGCTACCTCGGGTACCGGTTCTTCACCCGCGGCGAACGGGCCGCTGGAGGCGGCATGGTCGGCGACATGGCCGCCTTCGACGTCTGAGGATCGAGTAGATTTGACCGATGGCCGGCGAAGTCACACTCGTTGATCTGGTGAAGCGCTTCGGCGACGTGACCGCCGTGGACGGGATCAACCTCGAGATGCCGAGCGGCGAATTCTTCTCGATGCTCGGCCCGTCGGGCTGCGGCAAGACCACGACGCTCAGGATGATCGCCGGGTTCGAGCAGCCGACCGAGGGCCGGATCCTGCTCGACGGCAACGACATGGCCTACACGCCGCCGCACAAGCGAAATGTCAACACGGTGTTCCAGAGCTACGCGCTGTTCCCGCACCTGAACGTGGCCGACAACGTCGCCTTCGGCCTCCGGCGCCAGAAGGTGGGAAAGCACGAGACCCGCGAGCGGGTCGCGGAGACGCTCGAGCTCGTACAGCTCACCGGGTTCGAGAAGCGGAAGCCGGCCCAGATGTCGGGCGGGCAGCAGCAGCGGGTCGCGCTCGCCCGGGCGCTCGTCCTGAAGCCGGCGGTGCTGCTCCTCGACGAACCGCTCGGCGCCCTCGACGCCAAGCTGCGAAAGGCGCTCCAGATCGAGCTGAAGTCCCTCCAGCAGCAGGTCGGGATCACGTTCCTCTACGTGACCCACGACCAGGAGGAGGCGCTCACGATGAGCGACCGGATCGCCGTCATGGCGGACGGCCGGGTCGAGCAGGTGGCGCCGCCGCGCGAGGTCTACGAGGAGCCGTCGACCGTCTTCGTCGCTGACTTCCTCGGCGTGTCGAACCTGATGGATGCCGAAGCCGTCGGCGGGGCCAACATCTGCCGCCTCCAGGTCGGTGAGTTCGAGCTCGACGCGACCCAGGGCAAGACCGACGCGCGCGGGTCCGTGCGGGTCACGATCCGGCCCGAGCGCGTGCAGCTCGAGACCCAGGAGGCGACCGGTCAGAACCGCGTCCCCGGGATGGTCGAGCGGCTCGTCTACCTCGGGAACTCCGTCCAGGTCATCGTGCACCTGGCCGTCGGGACGACGATCCAGGCGCTCGTCCAGAACGTCGGCACCGAGATCCCGTGGAAGCAGGGCACCCCGGTGCAGGCGCACCTGCCGGCCGAGGCGCTGCGCGTCCTCGAGGACACGGGCGCCGCCCTGGCGCCGCTCGACGAGGGCGCAGTCCCCGCCTAGCGGCCACGGCCCGGCCGCCTGGTATCAGGCGTCGAGCAGCCGGCGGGAGATGATGAGGCGCTGGATGTCCGACGTGCCCTCCTCGATCTCCTCGAGCTTGGCGTCGCGCATCCACTTCTCGACCGGGTACTCGCGCGAGTAGCCCCAGCCGCCGAGGTTCTGGACGGCAGCCCACGTGCACCACATCGCGGCCTCGGACGCGAAGAGCTTGGCCATCGCCGCCTCGGCCGGCACGTGGCGGCCGGCGTCCATCATTCGCGCCGCGCGGTGGGTGAGGAGGCGCGCGGCGTCGATCCGGGTCGCCATGTCGGCCAGACGGAACCCCACCGCCTGGTGGCGCCCGATCGGCTTTCCGAAGGCGGTTCGGCTGCCGGCGTACTCGACGCTGTAGTCGAGCGCCGCCCGCGCGATCCCGACCGCACCGGCGGCGAGGTGGATGCGCGACTCGTCGAACGTGTGCATGAGGCTGTAGAACCCCTTGCCCTCCTCGCCGAGCAGCCGGTCGCCTGGGAGGTCGACGTCGTGCAGGAACACCTCGGTCGAAAGGATCGCGCGCTGGCCGAGCTTCTTCATCGGCTCGCCGAACGACACGCCCCCGTCGCCCCGCTCGACAACGAACGCGGTCACGCCCTTCGACCCCGTCCCGGGCGCGACGGTCGCGAAGACGACGTAGTACTCCCCGATCCCGCCGTTCGAGATCCACGACTTCTGCCCGTTCAGGCGGTAGCCGGTGTCGGTGCGCACGGCGGCGGTCGTCATCGCGGCCGCGTCGGAGCCGACACCAGGCTCCGTCGATGCGAGCGCGGTCAGGGGAGGCGTCTGCGAGCAGAGCGGCGCCAGCCAGCGCTGCTGCTGCTCGGGCGTACCGACCTCGACGACCGGCCGGGCGAAGAACCCGCCCGACGTGATGAGGTTCCCGATCCCGGCGCAGCCCCAGTTCAGCTCCTCCTGGACGATGCACCCCGTCAGGACGTCGGTCACGCCGCCGCCGCCGACGTCCTCGGGCAGCATGAACGACGTGAGGCCGACCTCCGCCGCCCGGTGCACGATCTCGATGGGGCAGTGCGTGTCGCGCTCGTCCACCTCGGCCGCGACCGGCCGGATCTCGGCGCGCGCGAACTCGGCGGCGAGCGCCTGGATCTCGCGCTGCTGGTCGCTCAGGTCAGCCGTCGGAGGCGCCGCATGGGCCATGCCGGCAAGCGTAACGGAGCGGCTCTCGCCAAGCCTCCACGGCTAGACTTTCCCCGCCTCCCGGAGGGGTGGCAGAGTGGTTGAATGCGGCGGTCTCGAAAACCGTTATGGGCGGTTTACGTCCATCGAGGGTTCGAATCCCTCCCCCTCCGCTTCAGTAGCCCGAATCCCGCCTCCAGACAGGGATCGAAGCGCCTCACCTGCGAGATGTGCGCGCACGACTCACAGCACGCCGAAGCACGTAGAAGCACGCCGACCGGCACTCTGACCGTCAGTTCCACCGTCAGTTCGGACCCCCGAGCCCGAAGCGTCTCGACGCGATCTGAGCGCGCCGGCGCGGGGCAATGTCCTGCCCTTGCGACGTGCTCGAACGCGAGCTCGACGCTCCCGGCGCGTCCGACGTGCGCGAGCCCGAGCTCGGACCCGCGTGCTCTTTACGGCCGCTGCTCGGCCAGTCCGATGATGATGCCCTCAGGGCCACGCAGGAAGCAGAGCCGGTAGATGTCCTCGTACTGCGCGATCTCGCCGACGAGTTCGGCACCGTGGCTTCGCAGGCGGGCAACGACGTCGTCGATGTCGTCGACAGCGAACATGATGCGGCGTATGCCCAGCGTGTTCGCCGGCGCGCTTTCCGGCTCGGCTCTGACCGCCGGCGGCGTGTGGAACTTCGCCAGCTCAACCCGGCCGTGGCCGTCCGGAGTCCGCATCATGGCGATGTCGGAACGGACGCCGTTGAGCCCGACAACGCGGTCCGCCCAAGGCCCCTCGACCGTCGTCTCGCCTTCCAGCTCCATGCCCAGTTCGGCAAAGAACGCTTTGGCAGCCTCGAGGTCGTCGACAACGATGAGAACGTTGTCCATCCGCTTGATCGTCACGCTTGAACCTCGTTCGCTCGGTACGGCCACGATGCCATTTCGCATCCATTATCCGCGCTGATCTTGCCTACCTTTGAAGCGGCATGGGCTCCTGGCACAACCCCCCCGTGGACCCGGACGACGTTGAGCGGAGGCTCCTGGATGCCGTCCGCAAGGTCGAGCTCCCGCCGGAGGAGCCGTTGGCGAAGTGGCTCGCCAACGGCGGGTGTCCGAGGCCCAGCATATTGAGCCGCCTGGCGTGTAGTGCTCGCCCGCCGCTCCAACGGTATGCGCGGGAGCTTCGTGGTGGCACTCATGTGTCCTCCCTGGATGTGGTTGTGGCGTGACTAATCATCGAGACGGATTCGCCCTCGGGCTATGATCGCGGCCGGATGAGCATCGTCACCGGCACCGACTTCATCTACCTGCCGACGCGTGACTTCGAGCGCGCGGTCGAGTTCTACGGCACGACCCTGGGCCTGCCCTGCAGTGCTCGCTACGGCAAGCGGCCGGGCGCCGAGTTCGAGACCGGCAACCTCACCCTGGCCGTGATCGCGGTCGAGGAGTTCGGGATGACGTTCCACGTCAACGAGAACGCAATCGCGCTGCACGTGGAGGACATCGAGGCGGCCCGGGCCGAGTTGGAGTCACGCGGCGTCGAGTTCGTCGCCGACACGCTGGACACGAGCGTCTGCCACATGGCCTTCTTCCGCGACCCGGACGGCAACGCCCTGATGCTGCACCATCGCTACGCCCCCAAGCACCAGGACTGAGCATGCAACAAGGGTGCCGCGCGCTGGGTGATCGCCAACGAGGCGCTCCAGGGCGGTAGGGTCGTTGTATGAGACCGTTGTCTGGCGAGCGCACAGAACGGTCGATTGCCCGGCGGAGGCTGTTTCTCGATCCGGACCCGTCCCTGCGAGCGAGGCGGGCGACCGACGGTCTCCTGCTGGTGTGGGCAGCTCTTGGTCTGGCGGGACTCGGGGTGCTGGAGGACGCCCAGTCGGCGACCGAGTCGGCGCTGGCGCGCCTGGTCGCCGCGTTCCCGGGCTGGTTCGACTCGGCCTGGCTCTTGCTGTCCGACCTGCCGCTTCTGTGGTCGGTGGTGCTGGTCGCCGTCGCGCTGGCACAGCGGCGACGCAGGCTTGCGGGATCCGCCGGCCTGGCGGTGGTGTTCGCGATCGGGCTCACCCTGCTCTCGGTGCGTGTCTTGACCGGGGGCTGGCCATCGTTCAACGAGTTGCTCGCCACCGACGGCAACCAGCCGGCGTTCCCGGCGGTTCGTCTGGGCCTGGCGGCCGCGGTGACGATCGCCGTGGCGGCAAACACCGCCGTGCCGGTACGCCGGTTCGGCACCTGGATGCTCGCCCTGGGCACCGTGGGCACGCTGGCCGCCGGACTGGCAAGCCCATTCGGCACGCCCGCCGCTCTCCTGGTCGGATTGGCCGCAGCCGCCTGCGCGCGCCTTGTCCTCGGCACCTCCGCCGGGCAGCCGAGCGTCGATGAGATCAGCGACGGCCTTGCCGCGCTGGGCCTACCGGTCTCGGACCTGCACCCCATCGCCCGCCAGCGGACCGGCGTCTTCACACTGGTCGGGACCGACGACAGCCGGCGCCGGGTCGTCGTGCGTGTCTACGGCCGGGATGCCTATGACAATCAGCTGCTGGCCAGACTGTGGCGTGCGGCGCTCTACCGCGATGCCCGCCCGTCCGTCGGAACGAGCCGTGCGCGGGCTGCCGAGCGTGAGGCGCTCGTGACCTTGCTTGCCGACCGCGCCGGCGTGCCGACGTGGAGTGTCGTCGCGGTTGGCAAGACTCGCGACGACGACGGACTGGTCGCCCTGCTGCCTGCAGACGGCGACCGCACACTCACGGACGTGACCGCTGAACAGCTGGACGACTCGGCTCTCGCCGGAGGCTGGAGGGCTCTTGACCGGCTTCACCGGGCGAATTGCGCGCACGGCCAGGTCGACCCCTCGACCATCATGCTGGGAAACGGTGAGCTGAAGATCGTCGACTGGACGTACGCGATCGTCACGCCGACCGAGGATCAGCGGATGGCCGACCGTGCGGCGCTGCTCGCCTGCCTGGCCTGCTCGGTCGGCCCCGACCGCGCGGTCGCGTCGGCCGCCGTCGCCCTCGGCGAGGCCGAGGCACACCAAACGCTGCCCTACCTGCAGACCGCGGCGTTCGACTCGACGCTTCGGGCCGCGTTGAAGGCGGCCGATATCGGCGCAGACGACCTTCGCGAGCGCCTCGCACAAGAGGTCGGCTCCGAGCCGCCCGAGCTCGTCAAGCTGCGCCGCGTCACCTGGGGCACCGCCGTCCAGACCGGGCTCCTCATCGTCGCAGCGTTCGCCCTGATCAACGGCCTTGCGGGCCTCGACCTGGCGACGGTCGTCGACCAGTGGCGCGACGCCGGCTGGTGGTGGATCGCCGCCGGGTTCGTGCTGGCCCAGACGCCTCGCTTCACCCAGGCGATCAGCACGCTTGGCTCGGTCGCAGCCACGATTCCCTACCTGCCGGTGTACCTGATGCAGCTGGCAACCGGCTTCATGAACCTCGCGCTGCCCTCGTCGATCGCGCGGATGGCGATCAACGTGCGCTTCTTCCAGTGCCAGGGAGTACCACCGGCCACCGCCGTGACGGCCGGCGTGATCGACTCGTTCGCCGGCAACGCCGTGCAGGCGCTGCTCCTGCTCCTGATGCTGCTCTTCTCGGAGGCTGCGCTCGACCTGAACGCCGATCTGGAGACGAGTGGGTCGGCCGGCCACCTGATCGCCGCGCTGGTCATCGTGCTGATGGTCAGCGCGGTGGCGCTTGCCTCGATCGGCCGCGTCCGCCGTGCCATCGTCGAGCGAGTACGCCGCTGGTGGCCCGACGTGCGCGACGGCGTGGTCGCGCTTCGAGCGTCGCGCAAGCTGGTCTACCTGGTCGGCGGCTCCGTCGCGACAGAACTGCTCTTCGCGGTCGCGCTCGGGGCCTGTGTGCAGGCATTCGGGTACGACTTTGCATTTGCCGACATCCTGCTGATCAACATCAGCGTCAGCCTGTTCGCCAGCTTGATCCCGGTACCGGGCGGCATCGGCATCACCGAAGGGGCGCTCATCGTCGGCCTGACGGGGCTCGGCATGACCGACGAGGCCGCCTTCGCGGCCGCCATCACGTACCGGCTCTCGACCTTCTACCTGCCGCCGATCTGGGGATGGTTCGCCATGCAGTGGCTGCGCCGGAATCGGCTGCTCTGACGGGCGTTCCGGCTGCTGCGATCCTGAGCCGCCCACGGTCCCGACCGGCGCGACGGTGTAGGGTGGGCACATGCGCGTGTCTCGGCTTCTCGGTGCCGCGACGGCCGTTATCGTCGCCGCCGCGCTGCTCCCCGCCTCGGCCGCCGCCGGCGGTTCGGCCCGGGCGCACGGCCACCGCACGCCCGTCGTGCTGTTCCCGGCGTTTCACTTCACCAAGCTGCTCGTCACCGTCCACGATCAGGTGGCCGCTCCGGGGTGCCCGCGCTCGGGCACCTTCCAGGACTGGTTCCTGAACGACCATCCCAGCCCGCGCTTCAGCCAGGTCTGCGAGGACAAGCTCCTCACGCTCCGCTACGACCGCCGCGGCAACGAGCCGTGGCCGCACAGGTTCTCGAACCCGCGCGGCGTCTCGGTGCGGATCCTCCACTACGGCAAGACCGAGAGCGCGCCGTTCTACGAGCCGATGTACGAGGTGCTCGAGGCCAGGGGCTACACCCGCGACAAGGACATCCGCGTCGCCGGCTACGACGCGCGGCTGACGCCCGACATGAACGGCTTTCTGCGCCGCACCAAGCATCTGATCCAGACGACGTACCGCCAGAACGGCCACACGCCCGTGCAGCTCGTCGGCCACTCCAACGGCCCGCTCTACGCGCAATACCTGCTCACACACACTTCGGCGGCGTGGAAGCACCGCTACATCCACGGATTCACGCCCATCGCGGGCAACCTCCCCGGTCAGGGCTTCCTCTACCCGCTGCTGTTCACGGGGCTCAACATCGAGGACTTCTCCTTTCCGGCGACCACCGCGAACGCACGCAGCAGCGCCCGCATGTATCTCACGGCGCCGTCGAGCTACATGAGCGCGGCCGACCCCCGGATCTTCCATGACCGCGAGACCGTGGTGCGAGACGCGTCCACCGGCCGCTCCTACACGCCTCGGGACTACCGGCGCCTCTTCCGGGACGCCGGGCTCGGGTGGGTGAACCCGATCGCCAACCACTACATCGGGTTCGTGAAGTTCGCCGATCCGGGCCACTTCCCCAACGTCGACGTCCACGCCGAGAAAGGGTCCGGCATCGAGACCATCGTCGGCGCGGTGCTGCCCAACCTCACGGTCGGTCAGGTGCTCGACCCGACGACGGCACAGTTCTTCACCCGGGACGGCGACGTGAACCAGGAGGACATCACGAACGGGGCGGTGCGCGCATGGCGGGCGATGCGGTGCTTCCGGTTCAGCCTGACCGACAACCCCGGCGTGGATCACTTCACGCTGCCGTCGGATCCCGGCGTGCTCGCGCGGCTCGTGGCGACCCTGGCCCGGCCGCGCTCGGCCTGCTGACGACCCCCGGCGCCCAGGTCGTGAGGCCAACGGAGGGTGAGGCATTCCGCTTCTGGCTCAAGCTCGGCATGATCAGCTTCGGCGGGCCGGCCGGCCAGATCGCGATCATGCATGCGGAGCTCGTCGAGCGGCGGCGGTGGATCAGCGAGCGCCGGTTCTTGCACGCGCTCAACTTCTGCATGGCGCTTCCCGGCCCTGAGGCGCAGCAGCTCGCGTCGTACATCGGCTATTCGCTCTACGGCGTCCGCGGCGCTATCACCTCTGGCGGCCTCTTCGTGCTGCCGTCGTTCGTCGTGCTCTGCGTCATGAGCGCGGTGTACGTCGAGTACGGGGACGTCGCGGTGGTCGACGGCGCGGTGCAGGGCCTCGGCGCGGCCGTCGTCGCGCTCGTCCTCGCCGCGGTCATCCGCGTCGGAGGCCGGGTGATCCACACGGCCGCCGCGGCCGCGCTCGCGGCTCTGGCCTTCGCCGCGATCGTCGTCGGCACGCCGTTTCCGATCGTCATCGCAGTCGCCGCGCTGCTTGGCTACGCCGCCGGACGATTCGCCGCCGGCCTCTTCGGTACACCCGGCGGGCACGGCGGCGAGGACGAGCTCGACCCGCCGACAGAGACCCGGCTCTCGTGGCGTCCTCTTGTCGTCGGCCTGGTGGTCTGGCTGGTCCCGGTCGGCCTGCTCATCCTGGCCGGCGGCGTGATCGGCGACCTCGCAGGGTTCTTCACCGTTGCCGCCCTCATCACTTTCGGCGGCGCCTACGCGGTGCTGCCGTTCGTCGCGAGCCAGGCCGTGAACCACTACGCCTGGCTCACATCCAAGGATATGGTCGCCGGTCTGGCCCTCGGCGAGTCGACGCCCGGCCCGCTGATCATGGTGAACACGTTCGTCGGATTCCTCGCCGGCTACCACGTCGAGGGCAGCCTGGCATGGGGCCTGGCCGGGGCGACCGTCGCCACCCTCGCCACGTTCGTCCCGAGCTTCGTCTTCATCATCGCCGGCGCGCCGGTCATCGATCGGATCCGCGCGAGCGGCTCGTTCGCCAGCTCGCTGAACGGCATCACGGTCGCGGTGGTCGGCGTGATCGCGGCGCTCGCCGTGTTCGTCGCGCGCCATGCCCTGTTCGTCGACGGCCACCCCGACTGGGTGCTGACACCGCTCGCGATCGTTGCCTTCCTGGGCGCGTGGCGATTTCGGGTCGGCGTCGTCACCATCGTCGTGGCGTGCGCGCTCGTGGGCATCGTCGACAGCCTCGTCACGTGACACGCTGTCCCGCCTGCGGCTGTCGTCCGGCCCAGATCGACATCGGCTGAGCCAGCGAACGAGGCTGTACACCATTCGCAAGTTGCGGCACGACGAGTGCGCTACACTCGCCGGAACCTGTAACGCTCTCGGGAGGGTGGACATGCGGTACGGCAGGTCGATGAGGGCTGGGCTCGCAGGCACGGTGTGCCTTGCGGCCGTGACGGTGTCGGGGTCGACCGGCCTCGCGCGGAGCGCCGCTCCGGCGACCGTTCGTCTCGCACACAGCGCACCGTCATGGACGGCCGGCGCGAGGGCGCTGCGCGCCGCTCCGGCGTCGCAGCGGCTCGCGGTCCGGGTGTTCCTCGCCCCGCGGGGCGGCACGGCTGCTCTCAATGCCGCCATCCGATCGGTCTCGACTCCCGGCAGCGCGAGCTACCGCCACTTCCTGACGCCGGCGCAGTACCGGGCCCGGTATGCCCCGACCGCAGCGACGATCGACTCGGTCGAGTCGTGGCTCCGCGGCGCTGGGATGCGCGTGACCGGCGTCGGCCCGAGCCACCGGTACGTCACAGCGACCGGCACCGCCGCCTCGGCGCAGCGGGCCTTCCGCGTGAAGCTCGCCCTGTTCCAGCACGGCGCCCACGTCGTCCGCGCACCCGTCGGTGACGCGCGCGTCCCGAAGGGTCTCAAGCCTGCCGTCCTCGGCGTGACGGGCCTCGACACCGCGCCGCACATCATGCGGCACGCCGATCTGGGCCCGCCCCCGGCCTTCGTGAACGGCCGACCATGCTCGCTCTTCTACGGCCAGGTGCTGGCCGATCGTCAGGCCGACTTCACGACGCCGCTTCCGAAGTTCCGCGGCTCGTTCCGACCGTACGCCCACTGCGGCTACACGCCGCTCGAGTTCCGCACCGCCTACGGCGTGTCCGACTCGGGGCTCACCGGCAAGGGCGCGACCGTCGCGATCACCGACGCGTTCGCGGCACCGACGATCCGCTTCGATGCGAACAAGTACGCCACGCGGCACGGCGATCCCGCGTTCACGCAGTCCAGCTTCACGCAGTCCATCCCCTCGAAGCCGTTCCGCAACGTGAACCTGTGCGGCGGCAACGGCTGGTTCGGCGAGGAGACGCTCGACGTCGAGGCCGTGCACGCGATGGCGACCGGCGCGCACGTCATGTACTACGCGGCCCGGTCCTGCACCGACACCGACTTTCTCGAGTCGCTGCAGCGGATCGTCGACGACAACAAAGCCTCGATCGTCACCAACTCGTGGGGCGACCTCGATCAGAACACCACGAGCGGCATCATCGCCGCCTACGAGCAGATCTTCAAGCAGGGCGCCATGCAGGGAATCGGGTTCATGTTCTCGTCCGGGGACGACGGTGACGAGTTCCTGGCGAGTGGCCGTGTCCAGACCGACTTCCCGACCAGCGACCCGTGGGTGACGGCGGTCGGCGGCACCAGCACCGCGATCGGTGCGGGCGGCGAGCTGCTCTGGCAGACCGGCTGGGGCACCCAGAAGTACGACCTGTCGGCCAACGGCAAGAGCTGGGTTCCCTCGTTCACGCCGCCGTTCCTCTACGGCTCGGGCGGCGGCTTCTCGACGCTCTTCAACCGGCCCGCCTACCAGGACGGCGTCGTCCACGAGGCGGCGCCCGGACGGGCGGTCCCGGACGTGTCGCTGGACGGCGACCCGACCACCGGCATGCTGGTGGGCGAGACGCAGGCGTTCCCGAACGGCGTTCGCTACGGCGAGTACCGGATCGGCGGAACCAGCCTCTCGTCGCCGCTCTTCGCGGGCGTCCAGGCGCTGGCGGCCCAGGCGGCCGGCAGCCGGCTGGGCTTCGCCAACCCGACGATCTACGCGATCGCACGCGAGACGCCGGGGGCGTTCAAGGACGTCGTCCACCACGGCGGCGGGAACGTCCGCTCCGACTACGTGAACGGCGTGAACCCGAAGGACGGCATCCTCTACAGCGTTCGCTCGTTCGATCAGGACACGAGCCTTCACACGAAGAAGGGCTGGGACGACGTCACCGGAATCGGCACGCCGACCGGGATCTACCCGCAGGTGTTCGCCGACTCGTAGCGGCCGGAACGAGGGGGGCGCCGTCCGTGGACGGCGCCCCCAACGGCCGTGATATAGGTGACCCATGCCTCGCACCGGCGACACGCGGGACGCCGCCCGCGAGCCGGCCCGTGAGGCTGAATTCCGCCGGTTCGTGCTCGCGACGGCCGTCAGCGTGCTCGGCACCTACGCGGCGGCGATCGCGCTCGCCGTCCGGACGTACCAGGACACGGGCAATCCCGCCTGGGTCTCGGCGGTCTTCGCGGCGGAGTTCCTGCCGCCGGTCGCGATCGGCGTCCTCCTTGCCGACCGCCTGAACCGGTTCCAGCCGCGCCGGGCGCTCGTCGCATCGGATCTGGTGAGTGCGGCGGTCTTCGCCGCCGTGGCCGGGATCCACACCCCGGCCGTGGTGGTCGCGCTCGCGATCGTGGCGGGCGCGGCGACCGGGATCTTCCGGCCGATCTCGTTCGCGGTCGTCCCGGCGGTCGCCGGGGAGGATCGGATCGACGAGGCCAACGGCACCCTCGCCGCGGTCGACACCGCGATGACCGCGATCGGCCAGGCGGGAGCCGGTGCGGTCGTTGCGGTCGCTGGAGCGGGGGTCGTCCTGGGGGCGAACGCCGCCTCGTTCGCCGTGTCGGCGGCCCTGCTCGCGTCGTGCGGCTCCCTCACCGCCCGGGTAGCCGCGACGGGCGCCCGCACCCCGCTTCGGCGCCTTCGCCGGTCCGCGCGGACGATCCGGCGCAACCTCCCGCTCCGGCAGGTGGCCGTGGCCTGGATGCCGGTGCTCGCCGCGATGGGGATCGTGAACTCGATCGAGGTGCCGCTCCTCCTCGGCCCGCTCGCCGCCGGGGCCGCCGTCACCGGCGTCACGATCGCGGCGGCGTCGGCCGGCCAGACCTTCGGCAGCCTGCTCGCGGCGCGGCTGGGCGACTGGCTGGGGCGCCACTATGCGTTGGTGCTGGCCGTCGTCGGCGTGACGGTGCTCGCGTCCGGCCTGAGCCCGACCGTCGCGCTCGTGATCCTGCTCTTCATCGTCGGCGGGATCGCCAACGGCCTCGCCGTCGTGTACAACCGCTCGACGGTCCAGCGCTCGACCCGCCCCGAGGAACGCGCCGGGATCCTGGCGCTTCTCATGTCGGTGGGCGGCGTGATGACCGCCCTGGGCGCGGCCGTCGGCGGAGCGATCGCCAGCATGGCCTCATCACGGGCGGCGTTCGCCGTCGCCGGCGGTATCGTGCTCGTGTCGGCGGTCGCGGCCCGGCTCATCGCTGCAGACGAGGAGGCGCCGACGCCCGTCGATGCACTCTCGCCCAGTGCCGGACGCATTCGCCGCTGAGGGCTCGAGAACTACTCGTCCCCCGGGTCCCGCAGGCCGCGAAACGCGAGTACCGACCCGGCGATGCAGAGCCCGACGGCGACCGCCATCCCGGCCCGAAAGGCGGTCACGGTCGCATCGAGATCACCCGGGGAGAGGCCATGCGTAGCGAACGGGTCGAGATCCGAGTGCGGGGCATTGGCGACGAAGACGAGCGTGATGACCACGCCGAGAATCGGCGTCGCGATCAGGCCGCCGAGGCGCGAGACGGTCGTGTTCACGCCCGCCGCGAGGCCCGCGTAGCGGTCGGGAGCGGCCTTGAGCGCCGTCGCCGTGATCGGCGCCACGAGCATCGCCAGGCCGAGCGCGAGCACGAGCACGCCGGGGAGCGGAACGAGAGGATTCGTGCTTTGCACGAGCGTGAGAAGCATGAAGCCGGCGGCCATCACGAGCGGCGCGAGCGTCAGATAGCGGCGCGGCCCGTCCCTGTCGGCGAGCCGGCCGAAGCGGGCGGCGAGGAAGAACATGACGGCGCTGATCGGCAGGAAGATGAGCGAGGCGCGCGCCGGCGTGTAGCCGACCGCCTCCGACTGCAGGTAGAGGGCGAGGAAGAACGTCGAGGCGCCGAGGGCTGCGTAGACGATGAGCGTGTACAGGTTGGCGACGACGAAGACCCGCGTCCGCAGAAGCTCCGGCGGAAGCAGCGGCTCTGCCGCGCGCCGCTCGCTCACGATCAGCGTCACGAGGCCCGCGAGCGACAGCGCGAACCACGGCCACACCGAGCCGAAGCCCGCCCGGGCGCCGTCGATCAGGCCATACGTCAGGCCACCGAACGTGACGGCGATCGCCACCGCTCCGGGGAGCTGGAGCGGCCGCGGCTCGGCCGGCTTGTCCTCCTCCGACCGGCCCGCGAACGCGAGGACGAGCGCGATTGCCGCGAACGGGAGGTTGAGGAAGAAGATCCATCGCCAGGACGCGACCTGCACCAGGAGGCCGCCGATCGGCGGCCCGATCATCGTGCCGATCCCGCTCCAGGCCGTCCACTGGCCGACGGCACGGCCGCTGTCCTTGCCGTAGGTCGCCCGCAGCAGGGCGAGGCTGTTCGTGGTGAGGAGCGCGCCCGCGACCCCCTGGAGGACGCGGCCGGCGATCAGGAGCTCGACGTTCGGGGCGACACCCGCCACGGCCGACGCCACGGCGAATCCGGCCACGCCGATCACGAACAGCGACCAGCGACCGTAGCGGTCGCCGAGGGCACCCGAGACGATGTAGAGCGAGGCGACCGCGAGCGAATACGAAAGCGTCACCCACTGCTGGGCCGACAGGCCGGCATCCAGATCCCGCCCGATCGTGGGAAGCGCGATGTTGACGACCGTGCCGTCGACGAACGTGATCGAGGACCCGATGATCGTCGCGACGAGGATCAGGCCGCGTCGCGGCGGTTGCGCATCGTCGCCCGTGCGTGCGACCATACGACGCATGGGTGTCACATACGACCTGATCGATGCACCCTACCCGTACCTCTGCGCCGTGTATCGCTGCAGGTGCGGCGGCACCGTGACCCGGCACGGAGACGAGGCCGGGGCTCCCCCGCCGGGCTGGCAGGTTCACGTCGGTGAGGACGGCGAGAGTGACGACGTCCTCTGCCCCGGATGCGCGGCCCGTGCGGACGCGGAGTCTGCGGAGAGCGCCCCCGGCGAGACCCGGTAGCGCGCCTCGGCGAGGAATGCGTTCTGTGGAGACCGACATCCGCTACGTCCGGAGCGGGGTGTCGCCATCGCCTACCAGGTCGTAGGGGATCGCGAGATCGATCTCGTCTACGTGCCCGACTTCATGTCGAACCTGGTGTACGGGTGGGACTATCCACGCTGGCGGGACTTCTACCGCCTGCTGGCGCGCTCGTTCCGGCTGATTCTGTTCGACAAGCGCGGCACCGGCCTGTCCGACCACGGCGGCCAGTTCGCCACGCTCGAGACGCGGATGGAAGATCTGCACTCCGTGCTGGACGCCGCGGGATCGACGCGGACGGTCATCCTGGCCTCGCATGAGGGGTGTGGCATGGCAACCCTGTACGCGGCGACGTATCCCGAGCGCACCGCGGCGCTCGTACTGTTCCACCCTCAGGTGTACGGCGACGCGGTCGACGGCAAGACCGGCCTCGAGGACCGCGGCGAGCTTCGCGAGCGGTGGGGGACGCAGGAGTTCTCCGACGAGATCCTCCGTGAAGGCTGTCCGACCCTGTATGCCAGCGCCGACGAACGGCGCTGGTTTGCCAACGGCCTCCGGATTGGAGCGAGCCCGGCGGTGGCCTACGAGCTTCACCGCGCAATGGACGAGACCGATCTGCGCGAGGTGCTGCCGGCGGTTCGCGTGCCGACCCTGATCGCATACCGAGCCCCGGAGCGAGCGACCGCGCTCGAGGTATCTGCCTTGATCCCGTCATCGGTTGCCGTGCAGGTGAGCGGGGAGGACGACCTCGAGATTCACCTCTCGCCGGAGATCGTGGCGGACATCGAGCAGTTCGTCGCCGGCGAAACTGCGCCGGAGGTCCCACAGAGCGTCCTGGCAACGGTCATGTTCACGGATATCGTGGGGTCGACCGAGCACGCTGCCACCGTCGGAGATACCGCGTGGCGAGATCTGCTCGTTCGCCATCACGCAGTCGTGCGACTGGAGCTCGGGCGGTTTCGCGGCGAGGAGCGAGACACCGCCGGCGACGGGTTCTTCGCCACCTTTGAGGGGCCGGCACGCGCTATCCGGTGCGGACAGGCCATCCTGGCCGGGATCGCGCCGCTCGGCCTCGAGGCCCGAATCGGGATCCACATCGGCGAGTGCGAGCTCCACGAAGACAAGCTCGCCGGGCTCGCGGTCGTGGTCGGCGCGCGAATCGCCGCCGCGGCAAGGGCCGGCGAGATCCTCGTATCGGGCACCGTTCGCGACCTGGTCGCCCGATCGGGTCTCCAGTTCGCGGACCGCGGCGAGGCACGCCTCAAGGGCGTGCCGGGGACCTGGCCGCTCTACGCGATCTCCGAAGGCGCCGAATAGTCCACGGGCGCGGCCGACGAGCCCGCGAGCCAAGACGGCAGCCACGAAGCGGGACCCGGTAGACTCCCGTGTCCCGCGCCCGTAGCTCAGGGGATAGAGCGCTGCCCTGCGGAGGCAGAGGCCGCACGTTCGAATCGTGCCGGGCGCATGGCTCAACCAAGCCGTTTTCGAGAGCCCGAAATGCCGAAAAGTGCATCATTCGTCCCTCGTACTCTGCCTCCGCTTCCGGCGGAGAGGCCGAAGAGCCGCGCCCAGCGGGAGCGTGAGGCGAAGGAGTACTGGGACTCGCTGACGGAGACGCAGGAGGTCTGGGCGCTGCGGAAAATGGGCTACTTCAAGATCGGGCAGCGCGCCTAAAGCCTGACCCGACGCACAACGCCGGGCACAAGGGAGCTCGGAACCGAGCCCGCGGCCTCACGCCTGCGAGGGCTTTTGAAGGTGCGCAGCAACGCACAAACGTGGACGGCCGCGCTCGCTCGGTCCACCCAGAAGCGAAGGCGCCCACTGCGACACAGGGAGGCGGACGATGAAGGCGATCGTGGTGTCGGACCAGGCTGCGGGAACGGCCGGGATGAAGTTGGTGGAGCGGCCCGAGCCGCAGGCAGCGATAAACGATGTCGTCGTTCAGATTCATGCGTCGGGATTCGTTCCGACTGAGATGGCGTGGCCCTCGACCTGGACCGATCGCCTCGACCGTGACCGAACACCGTCGATTCCTGGGCACGAGCTGGCGGGAGCGGTCACCGCTCTTGGCTATGGCACGACGGGACTCTCGGTGGGACAGCGAGTGTTCGGCCTCAGCGACTGGACTCGCGACGGCACCCTGGCCGAGTACGCGGCCGTCGAGGCACGCAACCTCGCGCCTTTGCCGGGCGACGTCGACTTCACGGTGGGCGCGAGCCTGCCGATCTCGGGCCTCACTGCGTGGCAGGGACTGTTCCAGCACGGCCGCCTTCAGGCGGGGCAGAGCGTCCTCGCGCACGGCGCGGCCGGCGCAGTCGGGTCGATGGTGACGCAGCTCGCACGTGAGGCCGGCGCTTACGTCATCGGCACCGGACGCGCTGCCGACCGTCAGACGGCGCTCGATTTCGGCGCGCAGGAGTTCGTCGACCTCGAGAACGACGCCCTGGAGGACATCGGCGGCGTCGACCTGGTTTTCGATGTCATCGGCGGCGACATCGGGAAGCGGTCCGCGGGTCTGATCCGGGCCGGAGGAACACTGGTGTCCGTTGTCGGACCGCCGGAGGCGCGGCCCGCTGACGGCTTGGCGATCGACTTCGTTGTCGAGTCCGATCGTGGCCAACTGGGTGAGGTTGTCCAGCGGGTGCGGGACGGACGACTGCGGACGAACATCGGCAACGTCGCGACCCTCGACGATGCCGTCGCGGCCCTCAACCCGACCGACCGGATCACAGGAAAAACGATCATCCGCATTCGTCCGTAAGGACTCGTTGACGGATGGCTCCGATCTCTCGTCGCTTCGGCGAGCGCCGCCCGCAACGACATCGATCCGTCGCGAATCCCGCCGGGTCCCGAGACAAGAGCTCGCCGGCATCGAGTCCAGCTCAGCAGCGGTGACACGACCGCTATGCCGTTCTGCAGCTCGCACGTCCGGTGTAGACGTCGAGGCGTAGCAGCATCGGGACGAGCATGGCGGGCATCATCAAGCCGTGCTCGATCAATGCCAGGTCACTCATCGGGAGCACCCCGAGCCAGCCTAGGCCCAGCAGCAGCGCGGCGAGAACGGGCATGACGGCGGCCATCTCGACCACCGGGCCGCCGATCGTTCCCCGAAACCGCATCCAAGCCACCATCGGCGCGGTCATCGTCAGGGTTACGACCACCACCGACAGCACCGGCAGCTCGCTGAACGGCTGGGAATAGCCGAACCGCGCAGCGATCCCGAAATAGACGATGTCGCCGACCGCGAAGCCGATGCACATCGGCACGCACATCTCAACGTAGTGGCGCACGAAGTGCCCGACCTGTCGCGAGACGCTGACCGTCGGTGCTGACACAGCGTGACCGCTCGTCTGCACGTGATCAGGAGTCCGTAGCATCCGCTCACCTTCTTTCCGCGCACTGGCATACCAGCCTGCCGCAATCGGCGAATCGGGGTTACCACTGATCGCGGGTGAGGGAATCCCCCGACCAAGATCGGTGGTGGACGTCGCGGGCGCAGCCCCATCACCTGTGGCTGCGCCCCCGAGAAAGTGGTGCGCGGCCAAGCCTTTTGGGATGATGACTTGCGATTCCACCTGGGAGGGCCTATGACCACCGTTTCATCCCACGCCGGCCTGCACGCCGAAGACCCAACGGATCGCAGGTCGTGGTGGATTCTGGGCTTCATCGCCGTGGCTCAGTTCATGGTGATCCTCGACGTCACAGTTGTGAACATCGCTCTTCCGTCGATCGATACAGCCCTGAAATTTTCCGCCACTGACCTGCAGTGGGTCGTGACCGTCTACGTGCTCTTCACAGGCGGTCTCATGTTGGTCGGCGGCCGAACTGCGGACTTGCTCGGACGCCGCCGGGTCTTCCTTGCGGGACTGCTTGTCTTCACCGCCGCCTCTCTGGCTAGCGGCCTTGCGTGGTCACCGCACGCGCTGATTGTCTCGCGGGCGGCGCAGGGCTTCGGTGCGGCGCTTCTGCTGCCGTCCGCCTTGGCGATCATCACGACCACATACGCCGGTGCGCAGCGAACCCACGCGCTGGCCATCTGGGGCGCGATCGGCAGCGCTGGCGTAGCCATCGGTGTGCTGCTTGGCGGCATCATTACGACGGCGCTTGGTTGGGAGTGGATCTTCTTCATCAACGTCCCCATCGGGCTTGTTGTCGCGGCCGGCGCGATACGACTCGTCCCCGCCGGACACTCGCCGCAGTCGGCGGCGGTGACTCTCGATCTGCTTGGCGCAGTCACACTGCTGGCCGGCCTGATGACGCTCGTCTACGGGGTGGTGGGAACGGCGCAGCACGGGTGGGGGTCAGGACGAACATTGCTCCTGCTCGGCGTCGCTGGTGCGTTGCTGGCAGCCTTCATCGGCATCGAACGACGTGGCCCGAAGCCGCTAGTGCCGCCCTCAACTTGGCGCGTGCGCTCGTTGGCCTCGAGCGCCGTCGTGATGCTCGGGACGACAGGAATCCTGGTCGGCGCCTTCTATCTGAACACCCTGTACCTCCAGAACGTGCTCGGCTACTCGGCGCTCAAGACCGGACTTGCGTTCCTACCGCTCGCGCTCGTTATCCTCGCTGCCGCTCACCTCGCGTCACACCTGCTATCGCACGCCGGGTCGCGCATCGTCGCGGTGGTAGGACTGGGGCTGGCGGGTGGCGGTGCACTGCTTCTCGCCGTTGCACCCGACCGGGCAAGCTACCTCACCGACAGGCTGCCTGGATTTCTGCTGTTGGGCGCGGGCGTCGGACTTGTCTTCGTAGCCGTAACGGTCACCGCAATGGCCGATGTCGGCCATGACCAGGCCGGGCTCGCCTCCGGGATCATGACCACCGCTCACGAGCTCGGCGCCGCACTCGGCGTCGCCGTCCTGGCAGCCGTCGCGACATCGAACGGCAACCCCGTGAGCGGCTATGGAGACGGCTTCTTCCTCGCGGCGGCGATCGCTGCGCTGCTCGCAGTCGTGGCCGCCTTCGCGCTCCCGGCGCTTCGGCCGGCGCCGGGGACGCACGTGTCCATGCATTAGCGACTGGCTTGGCTGGCTTTCCTACTAGCTGTGATGTGCTGAGCGATGTATCGCGCGTCGTCGCTGCCAAGTCCGAGCAGGGCCGACCCGCGGGTGTGTTGCCACTGGAGGCCCAGGAGGTAGAGCCCTGGTTGCTCGGTGACTCCCCGACGGTGCCGCAGGTGGCCCTGCTGGTCGGCGATGGGTAATCGGATCCAGGAGTAGTCCGACTGGAAGCCGGTCGCCCAGATGATCGCATCGGCTTCGACGCTGGTGCCGTCGGCAAATCGAACGACGCGTCCGGCAGCCTCGAGCGCCCGTGGCTTGAGTGTGATGCCTTGGCGCTTCGCTTTGGCCGGGCTCGACCCGATCAGCGTCTCGCGTTCGCGAAGCCTTCTCCCGAGCCGCGAGTCGATCGTGATTCGCTGCATACGGAGCTTGGTCAGCCACCAGAAGATCTGCCGCCCCAGTAGCCGCCTTGGCAGCGGAGGCTGCCGTGATCCCACGGCGAGGACAACAGCCCGATCAGCGGCCAGTTCCTCGGCGATCTGATAGCCGGTATTCCCGCCTCCCACCACCACGACGCGCCCGGGCGGAAGGTCGCTCGGGCGCCGGTAGCCACTGCTGTGGATCTGGTAGACGTCCGAGGCAACTGACGAGGCCAAATCCGGGATGAGCGGGCGCTGGAACGGGCCAGTGGCGACGACGACCTGGTCAGCGTGGATCGTACCGGTTGGAAGCTCGGCCACATATCGGCCGTCGGCTTGGTGAAGCGCAGTGACGGCGCTGTTCAGTTGGACGGGTAGATCGAACTCTGTCGCATAGCGGTGGAGATAAGCGATGACCTCGTCGCGGGTCGGCTCGTGATCGAGGTCGCCGTTGAACGACAGACCCGGCATCGCGTTGTATCGGCGGGGGGTGAACAAGACCAGCGAATCCCATCGCTGTGCCCACGCTGAGCCGACTTGATCGGCTGCGTCGACGATCAGGAACCGAACACCGGCCTGTCGGAGGTAGTACCCCAACGTCAGCCCGGCTTGACCGGCACCGATCACGAGCACCTCATAGCTGCCTTGCGGATCGGCCTTGGGGGCGGTCGCCGGGGTCGGCTGAGTCTCGGGCAACGTCATGGTGACACCGGCGAGCCAGTGCGGACGGCGGCGACGACCGCTGCGATCGCTCGGGCGCTGACTGCGGCGTAGCGCTGGTCATCAAGGAGCGCCTGGTGCGTCGCGCCCTGCGCTGTCTGATGCGCGCTGTTCCTCGATAGCGTCGCGAGTCGGCCTTGGGCGGCGAACCATCCCGATTCCTGCCCGGAGCCTGCGGTCAGGACGAACAGCGGTTTCCCATCCAAGCTCTTGAGAGCCTTGTCTTGACGAAGGACGGTTGGCAGCTCGGCGAACTCGACTCGGTCGGCACTCAGTTCGCGCGGTGAGGAGGCGAAGGTCTGCGCCTGGCTTTCTGCATCACCGGGAAGCGAGCCGCCGGCCAGGTGGATGTACAAACGGACGACGCCCGAGCGCGCCAGCGGGGGCAACAGCCCCGACGCGCGACGCGCCACGTAGTAGAAGTTCGGATACCAGGACAAGTCGAACTGGTATGGGGTGGTCGAGTCGATCAGCGCCACACCCGCCACGTCGGATGGATGATCCATCGCGTAGGCCAAGGCGTAGGCGCCGCCAACTGAATGACCCGCAACCACATATGGGCTCGGAATATGGGCAGCTGCCAGCAGGCCTTGCACATCGGCGGAGAGTTGATGTGCGTCTTGGCCGCCGACGCCCTTCCCGCTCCAGCCCTCACCCGCCCGATCGAAGGCGCACACTCGTGTGTCGGGAGCGACGTCGCGCTGCACCCACGCCCAGCTCGGCGTTCGCTCTCCAAGGCCGTTGAACAGCACCACGGTTGGCGAACCTGACCCCTCACAACGCATGTAGAGGCGATGGCCAGCCACCAGATACGTGCGGCCACCGGATGCCGGCTGGTTGCTGGTAGTTGCTTCCAGTGCCGTCTCTACCCCGCCGCCCACCGCGATCAGCATCAGCACAACCAACGCCGGATACAGGAGGACGCGTCGTGACCAGCTATGAAGCGATCGGCGGGACTCTCGGAACATCCAGACGACTAGAACCACGAGCAGGATCGGCCAAACCCAGCCCAGCAGGCCGAGCGCGTGGGTGCTGGGTCGGAGGATGAGGAGCGCGGCGCCGGCGATGCCGAAGCACATGGCAGCGGTGCGTGCCCAGCCTTGCGGCTGGTCTGTGTAGCGCGCGGAGAGTAGTGCGAGGAGCGCGCAGCCGGCTGCCAGGGAAAGCAGCGCGAGCCCGGTGATCACCGGCTCCGTGCTGCCGCCGAACACGAGAAAATCGAGCACGACCCCAAGGACGAGACCGGCCGCGATGGAGCCGAACACGATCAGGCCGATGTGGCCGCGCCCCGATGTGCCACCCTCGTCCGTCGGCGCCGGCTCGTGCACTCCCTCAGGCACCGTCGCCACTGGCTCCTTCGGCGAGTTCAACCGTCGACCTGGAAGCTGAACATCATCCCGCTCTCGTGGTGCTCGGCGATGTGGCAGTGCGCCATCCACAGGCCGGGGTTCGAGACGTCGAGCAGGATGTCGACGGTCTCGCCGGTACGGATCAGCACAGTGTCCTTCCAGACGAGGCTCTCCTCAGGCTTGCCGTCTCTGGCCAAGATCAGGAACCGTCCTGCGCCGTGGATGTGGAACGGATGGTGCATCGGGTGGTCGGAGTCCATCTCGTTGACGAGCCGAATCTTCACCCGGTCACCGACGCGGAATCGCCAGGTGATGGCGTGGTTTTCGGATCCGTCTGACCGGTCGATCAGCTTCCAGCGGGTGTTGGCCGGGGTGGTCAGCCGATTGACATCGACCATGTCATCCTCCCACTCGATTCCCCCCGCCTCATGGTCGTGCTCGCCATGAGCGTGCTCGTGAGCGCCGGCATGGTCGTGATGCGCTGAATGGTCGTGGTGCTCGTGATCCGCATGCTGATGGGGGTCGCCTTGACCGCTTGCGAGAAGGCGGGCCGGTACCAGCTTCATCCCGCATTTCGGGCAGCGGTCTGGTTGGTCGCTTGTCACTTCCGGGTGCATCGGGCAGGCGTAGCCGGTCGGCACGGCAGCGGCGAGAAGTTTCATGCCGCACTTCGGGCACTTGCCCGGCTCGTCGCTGACGACGTCGGGATGCATCGGGCAGGCGTAGATGAGCTGCTCACCCGCGGCGAGGCTCGGCGCCTCCATGTCCATCTCAGCGACGAACGCGAGGATCTTGTCGGGCTCCGCCGTGATCTCGTCGTCCAGTCGAGCCCGCTCCTCGGCGAACTCGGCGTTCGTGCGAAGGGACGCAAATGCATCCTCGAGCGAAGGCTCGGCGCGATCCTCAGCGACGCGGATGTCGGCGAGCGGATAGGTTCGCTCGGGTGTCCGGTGTTCAAGCACGAAGTCGCCTGGCTGGTCGAGCATGACATCGACGATCACCCGCTCGCTTGGAGCCAGGATCACCGAGTCGACGAACTGCTCATGCTCGACGCGGCCGCTATCGCCGCCAACCAGCTTCATACGCACGCCCGACACCCCCACGTTGAACACCCGGGTGTTGGCGGTGTTCGTGAAGTACAGCCGGATCACTTCACCCCGCCGGGCAGCCAGGTCGAGATGGGGCTCGCCGGCGATCAAGAGCAGGTTGCCGAATCGGCCCATCGCGGCGTAGTTCGTCTCGGTCTGGCTGAATACAGCGATTTTTCCGTCCTCGATGAGGACGTCGTCGAGCGTCAGCACGAGCTCGCGGTGTGCCGGCGGCCAGTAGTCGACGCCGCGAGGGACGACAACGACGTTGCCGTAGAGGCCCATCTCCTGGCCGTAGTCCTCGCGGATGTGTGGGTGGTACCAGTACAGCCCTGGATCCGGGAACTGCACTCGGCATGAGAAGTCGCCACCGACGGGGATTGGCTGCTGGGTCTCGTGCGTGCCGTCGGAGCTGTTTTCGAGCCGCAGTCCATGCCAGTGAACCGTCGCGTCGAGATCGCCCTCGTTGTGGACATCGACCCGGATTTCCGACCCTTCGGGGACGCGCAGGGTGGGGCCTGGGATCGACCCGTTGTAGCCGAGCATCCGAACCGTGTGATCCCCTAGCCGCTTGCGGACGGGCCCGATCTGGAGTCGGAACTCGGCGTCGTCGGCAAGATCGACGGGCTCACTCGCGACGGCGTCGGCAAGACCAGTTGTGTCGGTCGGGAACACGTTGCTCATTGCGCATCTCCCCTGTTAGTGGTCGAAGTCGGCACCGGCGACGATGGCGACAGCGAGGATCGCCGCCGCCGTTGAATCGATGACGAAGCAGAACCGCGGCCAACGAGACGAACAGAGGCCGAATGGCCGCGATCACGGTGACTCCGCCGTAGCTCTCCGGCGCGATCCCGAGAGCCGGACGTCGCGGTGACGACCGTGTCCAACAATGCTGCTCCACCTCTGCGATACTTCGGGCAGACGAACATATCACGACAATGAAGTCATGACAATCGACGAATTCTGGGATGGACGCGCGTGGTCGCTGCTCTCGAATCACGGCCACGCCCTGATCTGCCTCGCCCAACAACCGGACATGCGGCTGTGGGAGTTGGCGGAGACGATCGGCATCCGCGAGCGCAGCGCCCAGCGCATCGTCAACCAGCTCGTCGAAGCCGGCTATCTCACCCGCCACCAACACGACCACCACGGCTCCCGAAGCAGCTACACCGTGAACCGCGACATGCACCTGCGCCGACCCCACCTTGGCGCCTACACCGTGGGCGACCTGATCGACACGTTCTCCCGTCCGCCGGTCGCCCCCGAGTCACACGACGGTTCCACCGCGGCTCTCTGATCTGGTGGCGGCCTCGACGACGTACCTCCTCGGCCAGGCCTCGACGCCCGGCGTGCCCGAGACACGGCAGTTCCTGACGAGAAACGGGGTGCGGTTTCAGTGGGTGGATGTGGACAGCGACCCGCTTGTAAGGCTGCTTGGGGGCCGCGCCCGGCTGGAAGGCCGCCGCTATCCGATGGCGCTCTTTGCAGACGGTTCTGTGCTCGAGGGGCCAGAGCGGTTCATGCTCACCCGCTATGTCCATCACGCGGCGCCGGACATGCCTCCTCCGCCCGTCGCCGAAGAGGACGAACGGGCCTATGCCGCAACGGCGCGATTCAAGCAACAGCTCGCCGAGCGGGTCGGCCTGCCGAGCCGACCGACACGCGACCAGTATGACGTTGCCATTGTCGGCGCTGGCCCTGCCGGGCTGACCGCAGCGCTCTATTGCGCCTCCGAAGGACTCAGCACGATCGTCGTCGAGGCGATCGCGCCCGGTGGCCAGGCCGGTACCAGCGCCCATATCGAAAACTACCCAGGGTTTGAGAAAGGGATCAGCGGTGCCGAGCTGGCGGCGAGTATCCATGCCCAGGCATCCCGGCTCGGTGCCGAGATCCTGATCGGTGCGGAACTGATCACCGCGGCGCCGACGGAACGAGGGTTCACGGTTGACCTGACCTGCGGTTCCGTGGTGGAAGTCCGGACTGGGGTCGCCGCGACCGGCGTTGACTACCGGAGACTGGAGGCGGCGGGGGTGGAGAGGCTCGTCGGCGCAGGGATCCACTACGGCTCTGCGCCTGGCGAAGCGGCCGGGCTTCAAGGACGCGACGTGATTATCGTCGGCGGCGGCAATTCTGCTGGCCAAGCCGCGCTTCACATGGCCGACCACGCACGAGGCGTGACTGTCATTGTGCGGAGAGGGAACCTCGACGCCAGCATGTCGAACTACCTCGTCGAGCGCATCAACCGGCACCCGACGATCACCGTACGCACCTCGTCGCACGTCGCCGAGGCCCGAGGCGAGTCGCGCCTGCAAAGCATCCTCCTCGCGAACACGGGCACCGACAAGGTAGAGGAGCTCCCAGCAGACGCGATGTTCCTACTGATCGGCGCTCGGCCAATCACGATCGGCCTCGAAGGGTGGATCAGACGCGACGAGCACGGCTTTCTCCTCACCGGCCAAGACGTCCTCGCAGGCGCGCCGCCCGGCACCTGGTGGAAGCTCCCACGAGATCCGCTTCCACTGGAATCAAGCCAGCCCGGCGTCTTCATCGCCGGAGACCTTCGCCACGGCTCCATCAAACGCGTCGCATCCGCCGTCGGCGAGGGCGCCATGGCCGCCTCACTCATCCACCGCTACCTCGGCCTCGGCACATGACCATCCCGCCGACCATGAGCGCGGCCGTGCATGACCGCTACGGGGACGCTGACGTCATCCGGGTGGACAACCTTCCTGTGCCAACCATCGGCGACGACGAAGTGCTCGTGCGGGTCGAGGCTGCCGGCGTTGACCGCGGCACGTGGCACCTGCTTACAGGACAGCCGTATCTCGTTCGATTGGCGACGGGGGTGCGGCGGCCGCGCATGGCCGTACTCGGCCGCGACGTGGCCGGCACAGTCGTCGCCACCGGAGAAGCGGTACACCAGCTCGCCGTCGGCGATTCGGTGTTCGGCGTGGCAAGCGGATCGTTCGCCGGATACGCGAAGGCGAAGGAGCGGAAGCTCTCCCGGCGACCCGACACGCTTACCGCTCCAGAGGCGGCGGTGCTCCCCATTTCGGGAATGACAGCCCTCCAGGCGGTCGACGCGGCCCACTTGAGGAACGGTTCGACGCTGCTCGTCATTGGCGCGTCGGGTGGCGTTGGCAGCTACGTCGTCCAGATCGCGAATGGACTGGGAGCCCGCGTCACCGGCGTCGCGCGTGCCGCCAAGGCCGACTTCGTGCGCTCCCTTGGCGCCGAACGAGTCGTCGCCTACGACAACCCCGGCGAGAAGCCCGACGGCCCGTACGACGCCATCATCGATACCGGCGGAGACACGCCGCTCACTAGGCTGCGGTCGATGCTCGCACCGCGCGGCACGCTGGTCATCGTCGGCGGCGAACGCGGCGACGCGGTGACCGGCATGGGCCGACAGCTGCACGCCCGCATCCTGTCCCTCTTCGTACGCCAGCGGCTGACCTTCATCGTCAACCGCGAACGCCAAGCCGATCTCGAGCGGCTCGCCCGCCTCGTTGACGATGGCATCGTCAAACCCGCGCTCGACACCGTGTTCCCACTCGACCAAGCCGCTGACGCCCTGCGACACCTAATCGGCGGACACACCCGTGGGAAAGTGGCCATCGCCGTCGACCCGAATCAAGCAAACCATGCACCCAACAAGCGGGACACCGCACCACGCTGAGCATCCTCCCAGCCGAGGCTGGAACATGGCCGTCTCGGCCACCCTGCACTGCCTCACCGGCTGTGCGATCGGCGAGATCCTAGGCATGGTGATCGCCACAGCGTTGGGTCTCGGCAACGCCGCCTCGATCATCGTCGCGATCCTCCTGGCCTTCCTGTTCGGCTATGGCCTGACGGTGCGCTCACTGATCGGCGCCGTGGGCATGCGCCAGGCAACCCGTCTTGCCTTTGCCTCTGACACGCTTTCGATCACGACCATGGAGATCGTCGACAACCTCTTCATCATCGCGGTCCCGGGCGCGCTCGCCGCGGGCCTGGGCGACGGCTTGTTCTGGTGGAGCCTGATTCTCTCGCTCGTGATCGCCTTCGTAGTAACTGTCCCCGTGAACCATTGGCTGATCAGCCGCGGCAAAGGCCACGCCGTCGTTCACGCCTACCGCCACTGAGCCTGAGCACCGAACCGCCCCCGAGCGCAGAATCGACGCTGTATGAGCGTGTTGGTGGCGACGCCTACTTCAGTCTTCGGCCTGACGATCCGGAGCTCGCCCAGCTGCTCGTCGGCCAGCGTGGGTGGACGTACCGGCGCTACTGCGATTGGCTTGCGGCAAGTCTGAAGACACTTCCTCCTAGCGGCGAGCGCGTGAGCACTTCAAGGTCGGCGAACCACGCGGCGCCGCTGCGGGTGGGAGTGCGGAGCGGCGGTGACTAGGTGACGCTGGCGGCCAAGGCCTGGTAGGGCGGGACAAGCTCTTCCCACCGGGCCTCGACGTCGCCGGGCTCACGGCCGGCGAGGTAGGCGGCGAGATTTTCGGCGTGGATCTGCCAGCCGGCGCCGTAGAAGGCGATCTTGTCAAGGGGCATGCCACGGACCTCGACGACCAGGATGGTCCGATCCCCGTCCGCCGACAGCGTGGCTTCGACGCTCTCGTCGAACGGCGGCACACCCTGACCCTTCTGGTAGGACTCGTCCGTCTCTCTGGTCGTGACCAGCAATCGCCGCGGCGGCTCGCACGCCTCAACGCGCCCTGTGCTCTCTACATCGTCGGCTGCGATGTACACGCGGAACGTCCCGCCGGGACGGAGGTCGCCCTCCACCTGGCCGTGCCAGCGGGCCAGACGAGCGGGATCGGTGAGAGCCGCCCACAGGTCGTGGATATCGGTGTCGTAGCGGTCCTCGATGCACACGACGCCAACGCCGTTTGTCGATCGCAGGCTCCCAAGGATGCTGGGACTTGCGTTCTTGGTCATCTGACGCTCCTTCGTTCGCGCTTTCCCCGGGCCACCTCGGTGTGCAGGGCATCGAGCCGCTGCTCCCACAGAGCCCGATACCGGCCCAGCCATTCATCGACTTCTGCGAGCGGGGCAGGGCGAAGAGCGTAGATCCGCCGCTGTGCCTCCTGGCGGACCTCGACGAGCCCCGCCTCCCGCAGCACCCGCAGGTGCCGCGAGACACCTGGGCGTGCGATCGGCAGGAGCGCCGCCAGGTCGCCCGCGGTGGCCGGCCCGTCGGCCAGCGCCCCCAGCAGAGTCCGTCGACCCTCGTCAGCCACTGCTCGCAGAACCGTCTCCATGGGGGAGAGTGTACCAAGACGGTTACGTAACTGTCAAGGTACATGACCGGGATGCAGTTTGGACCGGCCAGGGGCCCGCGAAATGCCGCCAGGCAGCGGGCGACGAGTTAGCGGCGCCAGAGGCGGTCGGCGATTCGCCCGACGAGCTCGATCTTGCGCCACTGTGCGTCGGTGTCGGTGTCGTTGCCAACCATGACCGAGGCGAAACCGCATTGGGGAGAGATCCCCAGCCGGTCGATGCCTCCGACGATCGCGGCTGCCTGATCCATCTGTCGCATGAGATCGTCCTCGGACTCCAGGTCGCGCACCTTGGAGCTGATCAGGCCCATCACCATCACCGATCCCGGGCGGAGGAAGCGAATCGGCTCGAAGCCGCCGTCGCGTCCCGTGTCGTCCCATTCCACCAAGAACGTGTCATAGGGCAGACCCGCGAACACCGCCTCGGCGACGGGTTCCAGCGATCCTTCGCACATCCACGAGGAGCGGTAGTTCCCGCGGCAGATGTGGAGAGCCGTGGTGACGTGGCTGGGAATACCGTCCAGGACGGCGGTGTCGGCGGCCAGCGCGGCCTCAAGGAGCGCTGTCGGATCGTGCCCCTGCTCGCGGAATCGGGCCACCCAGGCCGGATCGACCAGATACGGGTACAGCGGGAAGTCGAACTGGATGTAGCCCGCGCCGGCCGCGACCGCGTCAGCTACGAGCGCGCGCTCGATCTCGATTGCGTGCGCGACAAACGCCGCTAGGTCAGCGTAGCCCTTGTCGGTCAGCCCACGCTTGAACGTGAACGGATGTCCAAAGATCGAGGCGGCCGGGAACGTGACCTTGAACGGGTGGCGAGTAATCGACGCCATGAAGGCCGCCTCGCGAGCTGCCGGGCTATCGACCGGACGCAGCCGATCCACGATCTCGTGAACGGCCAACTCCACCTGACGACCGTCATCGTTCCGGAATGTCACGACGTTGTCGGTACGGAATCCCTCCACAGCGTCGTAGAACGAATTCAGGAACATCCACCGGCGGAACTCACCGTCGCTCACCACATCAAGCCCACACCCGATCTGCCGCTCGACTACCTCACCTATCGCCCGGTCCTCGAGCTCGGTCAACGAGGCGCGATCCCCCGCCCGCTCCTCATCCAGCACCGCCGAATGCCCCGCGGCATAGAACCCCTCCACCGCCCTCCGCAACGCTGCGGGCCGCAACAGGCTGCCCACCACATCCGCCCGAGCCGGCCGCCGAGGACCTCCCTGCATCCCGCGAGCCTAACGCCTCCGACAGTTTGACCCTGCGGGCAGGGGCCGCACGTATCGAATCGTGCCGGGCGCATGGCTCAACCAAGCCATTTTCGAGAGCCCGAAATGCCGAAAAGTGCGCCATTCGTCCCTCGTACTCTGCCTCCGTGCGAACCAGAGAGGCCGACGAGCCGTGCTCACAGGGAGCGGCGAAGGCGTACTGGGACTCGCTGACCGAGGCGCAGGAGGTCTGGGCACTCCGAACGATGGGGTACTTCAAGATCGGCGAGCGCCGGTAGACGACTGCCCTGCTCGGCCTTCGGCCGGGGAGGAAGCTAGCGCGGATCGACCCGGCCACGCGGCTGAGTAGATGCCGTGTGGCCGGGTCGTGGTTGGCCTATGGAACGACGGGGTGGGTGCCCCAGTTGGGGAAGTTCTCGGTAACCGGCGTGTTGGTGACCTGGACGAGGTGCGTGCCGTCTGGGTTCATGGTGAATAGGTCGGGCTGGCCGCCGTTCGATCGACACCGCGAGCGCCGAACTCCTTGACCCACTCCACCGCCTTCACGGCCGCGTCGTTGTTCAGCCGCTTGATCGAGTTCAGCTCCGAGTTGCTGACCTTGCATTCCAGCGGCATCTTGCGGCCGTCCCACAAGCCGATCACGAAGTCGGCCTGGGCGCATGTTCACCGACCACTTCAGCGAGCAGGAGCTGGACGAGCTGTCCGACCTGCTGGGCCGGCTGATCTCGGATCGCCGCTGCATGCCGTGTTGAAGCTGCGGTAGCGTGGCGCTGTGAGTGCGCCCGCCCATGTGGAGATCGATCGCGCCCGGCTGGGGCGGTTGCTGGAACGCGAGCGGGCCCGCTTCGCGGAGCAGCATCCGCGGTCGCGTGAGCTGTATGCCGAGACCTCGCAGACGCTGCTGGGCGGGGTTCCGATGAGCTGGATGACGATGTGGGCGGGCGGGTTCCCGCTGTTCATGGCCGAGGCTCGCGGCGCCGCCATCACCGACGTGGACGGTCACAGGTTCGTCGATTTCTGCCTGGGCGACACCGGCGCGATGGCGGGCCACGCCCCTGAGGCGACGGCGCGCGCGGTCGAGCGCCAGATCCGGCGGGGGACGACCGGGATGATGCCGACCGAGGATGCGGCCTGGGTGGGCAGGGAGCTGGTGCGGCGGTTCGGGCTGGATGCCTGGCAGTTCGCGCTGACCGCGACCGACGCCAACCGGTGGGTGCTGCGGATCGCGCGCACGCTGACGGGGCGGCCGAAGGTGCTGGTGTTCAACGGGTGCTACCACGGCACGGTCGATGAGTCGGTGATCTGGCTGGACGACGGCGTGCCGCGGTCGCGGCCCGGGAACGTGGGGTCAGCCGTCGATCCGGTGGAGACGACGAAGGTGATCGAGTTCAACGACGTCGACGCGCTGCGGGCTGCGCTCGAGCCGGGCGACGTGGCGGCGGTGCTGGCCGAGCCGGCGCTGACCAACATCGGCATCGTGCTGCCGGAGCCCGGGTACCACGAGCAGCTGCGCCGCATCACGAACGAGACGGGGACGCTGCTGATCATCGATGAGACGCACACGATGAGCACCGGGCCCGGCGGCTACACGGCCGAGCACGGTCTCGATCCGGACATCCTGACGGTCGGGAAGTCGATCGCGGGCGGCGTCCCGATCGGCGCCTAC
Organism: uncultured Actinomycetes bacterium; assembly: GCA_963709425.1. Classification (GTDB taxonomy): domain Bacteria; phylum Actinomycetota; class Thermoleophilia; order Gaiellales; family JAICJC01; genus JAICJC01. The sequence continues at coordinate 505,594 of CAVPWG010000005.1, forward strand.
GGCATGCGGCGCCACCTGGCCGACCGGATCCTCGCGGCCGACGTCGACCTCGAGGATGTGGGCGGCGTGGGCGGCACGCTGGCCGGAAATGCGCTGTCGCTGGCGGCCGCGCGGGCGACGTTGGGCGAGGTGCTGACCGAGCGGGCGTTCGCGCGGATGGTGCCGCTGGCGAAGCGGTTCACGGCGGGCGTGCAGGAGGTGTTGGACAGCCGGCGAGTGCCCTGGAACATCGTCCAGCTCGGCGCCCGGGCGGAGTACCGGTTCTGCCCGCAGCCGCCGCGCACCGGCGGCGAGTCGGCGGCCGCGCACGACGGCGAGCTGGACGCCTACATGCACGTCCACCTGATGAACCGGGGTGTGCTGATCACGCCCTTCCACAACATGGCGCTGATGTGCCCTGACACGGTCGAGACTGACGTCGACCGCCACACCGAGGTGTTCGCGGAGGCTGTGGATGACTTGATCGGGGCCACCGGTGGCTGAAGGGCCGCTGGCCGGGCGGACGGCGCTGGTGACGGGCGCGGGCTCGCCGAGCGGGATCGGGTTCGCGACGGCGCGGCTGCTGGGCGAGCGCGGCGCAGCGGTCGCGATCAAAAACAGGCTCGACCTCCCCGTTTTGGTGAGGCCCGCCCCCGAATTGCGGTAGACCCGCGACCGAACGCCTCCCCGATTTGAGGTAGGCGAACTCGATGGGTGGACACCACCAGCACCGGCGGGGCAGCATCCGGCACCACCCTCCGCGACCTGTTACCGTCCGCACAAGGGCCGAGCCGTCGGGAACCGTCGGGCCTCCCACAATCCCCGTGCCATGCCGTAGCACCCGGCCGACCGTTATCCGGCTTGCTACTGCACCAGCGATTTGACATACCGCCGGCGCGGGCAAGGCTAACCGGACCACAGCTCGGCCCTCCTTACTACCTGCCGTCGCGGCGCCGCCGCGACCGACCCACCAGCGCACGTTACGCGGGGAGCCGTTCGATTTGTGACGGCGGCCGAATGTCCGACAAGTGTGAAATGGTGCTCGGGTGGAGAACCACGAGGCTCTGATTGTCGTCGGCCTGGACGGTTCGGACAGCGCGGTTGCTGCTCTCCGCTGGGGCGTGGCCGAGGCAATTCTTCGGCGTGCGAAGGTTCGTGTCGTCATCGCCTGGTATATGCCGCCGTTCCCGAGCCGGAGCCTGGCGCCGATCCGCCCCGAGCTCGCCGACCTGAGCGCGGATCTTGAGGCCAGCGCGCGAGCTGTGCTCGATCGGGCGGTCAGTGAAGTTTCGAACGAGCTGCAGGGCGTCGAGGTCGACTGCCGAGTCCGGAAGGGCGCTCCGGCTGAAGTCCTTATCGAGGCGGCGAGTGGCGCGGATCTCCTCGTCGTGGGATCGCGCGGGCTAGGCGGCTTCAAGGGGCTGATGCTGGGCTCCGTCAGCCATCAGTGCGCGCAGCTGGCGGCATGTCCGGTAGTCATCGTTCGCAGTTAGCCCGTGAATAGCGTCAGAGCGTACCTCGGCCGCCGGCGTGCCCGATCTCGGACCTCGCCGCGCGAGCCGTAGAGCGAGAGCCGGCGATCAAGCCGCTGAGGGTGTGTAACGATCAGGGCCGCAGGCGCGGTGTTCGCGGGTGAGGGGAGGCGTTGCACGGCTGGTTGGTCGAAACCAGTCGCGGGGGCCGCTAGGGCCTGTAGCTCCCACCGCGTCCCCATGCGGGGGCCCGGTCGGCCCGTCGGCTCCCGAACCCTCCCGTCGCCGTGTACGGGGGGCAAACGAGTACGAGATCCTGTTCACGACCCCGGAGCGGCAGAACACGCGTCAGAAGATCTGGAACGAGTTCAAGGCTGCCTGAGACGGCCGTATCCCGCTTAGGGCTGGCAGAACGCCGGTCTCGAAATGCGAGCGCGGGCCCCAGCCGCAGCCCGAAGCACGCTGGGCGTGATCACCAAGGCTGAACCGCGTCGTTATGCTCACGTTCGGGGTGATTCGCCGCGTAGACGGCCTCGTCCTCGTCAGGCGGCGCGTCGCCGAGCTCCTCGTGCTAAGAGAGCTCGATGCGGGCGCCGCCGCTCCGTTTCAGGCACAATGGCGTCGACGCCGTTCCTTAAGATGGGCACTGAACCACTCCCGCGAAGGCCCCGACGCCGCGGCATCCAACGACGGGCCACGATCTTGCAAGCAACGCTCCGTATCCTCGGGCGGGAGGGGTCGGCCGCAATCACACATCGTTCGGTTGCGGAGGAGGCTGGCGTGCCGATTGCAGCCACGACCTACTATTTCTCGTCGAAGCATGATCTGCTACGGGAGGCGCTTCACCTCCACGCCGAGGAGGAAGCGGAGCGAGTTGCCGACGCAACGCGGACGCTCGGCGACGGGCCCCCGAGCGTGGAGCTGCTGGCCGAGCATCTGGCGGATTTCGTTGATTATGGGCTCGGGGCGGGTCGCCGAGCGCTGATTGCGGAGTACGAACTCCTCCTACAAGCCGCTCGGGATCCTGATCTCGAACCCCTCTCACGAGTCTTCTACGATCGGATCCGAGCCCACCTCGAGGAAACGCTTACCGAGCTCGGCGCACGTGACCCAACGGCCACTGCCCGACTGATCATGGCTGTGTTGGCAGGGTTAGAGGTGGACAACCTCGCCACGCCGACGACGCACCTCTCGCGCGAGGAACTCCGACAGCTCATCGGCCAACTCCTTCACAGCCTGCTCGGGTCGTCGTAGTCGTCGGCTCCGTGAACCTCTTGGATTGTGTTGCCGCCGTCGACGACGATCGATTGGCCCGTAACGTAGGTCGCCGCGCGGCAGGCTAGGAACGCGACCACCGCGGCCACTTCCGCCGGCGTGCCGGGTCGCCCGACGGGCGTGTGCGCTCCTGCGACACGTTCCTTCTCTGTCGATGCTGCGGTGTCGATCCACCCAGGAGCGACCGAGTTTGCGGTTATCCCCGAGCGACCATACTCCAAGGCAAGTGCTCGCATTAGCCCGTCCATTGCAGCCTTAGCGGCGCCATAGCCGGCGAGGCGACATGCGGCGACGAGCGGGCCGGTCACGGACGAGATCATGACCACACGGCCGTAGCGGCGCTCCGTCATCCCTGGAAGAACCATGCGCGTCAAATGGACCGCCGTCATCAGGTTGACATCGAGTTCTCGCTTCCAGTCGTCGAGCGTCAGATCGGCGACGCGCTTACTCGGCGCCTCGACACCGGTCTGGGCGAGTCCGGCGGCGTTAACCACGATGTCCACCGGCCCAAGAGCCGCTTGAGCGTGTGCAACCACGCGCTCAACGTCGGCAACGATGGTCAGATCGCCTACGACCGCGGTCGTTTCAGCACCCTGATGTCGCAGCTCCTCGGCGCGGGTGTGTACTCGATCCGTAGTTGCGGTCATGGCGACGCGTGCGCCAAGTTGAGCGAGTGTCCGGGCACATGCGAACCCGATGCCGGTCTCGCTTCCACAACCGGAAATGAGGGCGACGTCGCCGGCGAGGTCGCAAGGACGATGGTCACGCACTGAGTGTTCCCTCCTCGAACCGAAAGGTGGTACGATCGTACCAATGCCGTCAACCTCCTCCAAGTCTGCGAGGTTGTCGGAGTTGCTGGAGGCGGAGGAGGAGCGCTATCGAGCGTCCCACCCGCGCTCTCTCACGCTCGCCGGTCAAGCGGCCAAGAGCCTCCTCAACGGCGTCCCGATGAGTTGGATGACCCATTGGGCGACGCCGTTCCCGCTCTTCATGCAGCGTGCGAAGGGAGCTCGGCTTTGGGATGTCGACGGCAACGAGTACAGCGATTTCTGCCTCGGCGATACCGGTGCGATGGCCGGGCACTCTCCGCCCGCCACTGCCGAAGCGATCTCGCGTCGCGCTGCGATGGGCATCACGGCGATGCTCCCGACGGAGGACGCGGTCGTGGTGGGCGAGGAGTTGACCCGTCGGTTCGGTCTCCCGATGTGGCAGATCGTGATGACGGCAACCGACGCAAATCGCTACGCGCTCCGGCTCGCCCGGCACTTGACTGGCAGGGCCAAGGTGCTCGTGTTCAACTGGTGTTACCACGGGACAGTTGATGAGACGCTGGCCGTATTGGATTCCGGTCGCCGCGTAGCTCGCCGGCCGGGGGTCGTCGGTCCGACGCAGCAGGCCGGCGAGACCACTCGTGTGGTTGAGTTCAACGACGTTGACGCGTTGGAGCGCGAGCTCGCACACGGGGACGTAGCGTGCGTCATCGCCGAGCCGGCGCTCACCAACATCGGGATCATCCTGCCGGATCCGGGTTTTCACGACGCGCTCCGGGCACTGACGCGCGCCGCCGGAACGCTCCTGCTCATCGACGAGACCCACACGATCTGTGCCGGTCCCGGCGGGATGACCGCCGAGCTCGGCCTGGAGCCAGACATGCTCGTCGTTGGCAAGGCGATCGGAGGAGGCATGCCGGCGGCCGCCTACGGCATGACGGAGGCGGTCGCGAGAGTCGCCGGTGAGGCGGTGGAGGAACCGGAACTGAACATCAGCGGTATCGGTGGAACCCTCTCCGGAAATGCCCTCGCGGTTGCGGCGGTCCGGGCCACCTTGTCGCGCACACTGCGAGTGGAGGATTTCGAGCGCATGGTCCCGCTCGCCGAGCGTTGGGAGGCCGGCGTGCGCGACGCGATCGAAGAATGCGGACTGCAATGGTCGGTCACTCGGCTCGGCTGTCGGGCCGAGTACTGGCCGGCGTCAGGCGATCGCACCGCAACCGAGGCGGCCGCGATGTCTGACGACGAGGCCACCAGCTATCTCCATCTTCACGCGCTCAACCGCAACGTCCTCTTGACTCCGTTTCACAACATGGCGCTCATGTGCCCCGACACGACCCCTGAGGACGTCGATCGCCACACGAGCGTCTTCCGCGAGGCCCTCGGCAATGTCGCATCGGTTCGCTGATGGACGGTCCGGCCCCTGGGAGAAACATGATCGCCGAGAACCCTGTGGCTGAGGTTTCCCAACGGCGCGTGATCCTGATCAGCGGCGCCGCCGGTGGCATTGGCTCGGCGACGGCGGACAGGTTCGCCGTCGGAGGTTGGAGCGTCGCACTCACCGATCTCGACGTTCCCGGCCTCTCTGATGTCGCCGAGAGGCTCGAGTGTCTCGAACGACTCGTCGGCGTGTTTCCTGGAGATCTACGCTCGGTATCGACATGTCAGGAGGTAGTTCGCGAAGCGGTCGCGGTGAGCGGTCGCCTCGATTGCCTCGTCTGCGCGGCCGGAGTCTGGACCGAGGGGCCCGCCGACGAGACTCGCGAGGCCGACTGGGACCGGGTCATAGACGTCAACCTGAAAGGGCTCTTCTTCCTGGCCGCTGCGTCGATTCCACACCTCGTCGCCAGCGCCGGATCGATCGTGAATCTCTCCTCCGACGCCGGCATTCAGGGGGTTGCCGGAGCTGCCGTCTACTCGGCCTCGAAGGGCGCGGTCACGAACCTCACCCGCGCCCTGGCGCTCGAGCTGGCACCCCGAGGCGTCCGCGTGAACGCGGTGTGTCCGGGCGACGTTGACACGCCGATGCTCCGCGCGCAGGCGACGGACTTCGGCGGCGAGAACCCTGCCGGGTACCTCGAGTCACTGCTGCGGCAGTATCCGCAGGGTGACAGGGCGCGATTCGTCGCCGCGGATGAGGTGGCCGAGCTGATCTGGTACCTCGCTCAAGACCGGGCGACCCCGATCACGGGCGCCAACCTTTCAATCGACTTCGGCATATCGGCGGGCGTCCCGTGACGGCGTGCGCACCGGACATCATCGTCACAGGGGGAATCAATGAAGGTCTTCGCCTGTCTCTGCGGTGGTGACCGATCGGACCTCGCGACGTTCGATCCTCTGGACGAGGGCGTTGGCACCAAGGTCTACTGCCCGTACTTCTTCTACCTCGTCGAGCATGCGGACGGTCGCATCCTGTTCGACACCGGCCTGCATCCTCAGATCGCGACTGACCCAGTTGGTCGCGTCGGTGAAGCCGCGGCTGCCTTCCCGGTTGAGATGAACGACGGTGGCGACGTTGTCAGCCAGCTCGGCAAGCTCGGTCTGGCGCCGGCAGACGTCGACGCCGTCATCGTTTCGCACCTGCACTTCGATCACGCGGGCGGCCTCGAGTTCGTCAAACACGCCGACGTCTATGTGCAGGCCGCAGAGCTTGCCGTTGCCAGGAACCCTCCCGTGTACCAGCAGGATCTGTACAACGCGGCTGACTTCGAACACGATCTGAAGTGGAAGCCGCTGGACGGGGACACCGATGTGTTCGGCGACGGCATGCTCCGGGTCATCGCAACTCCCGGACATACGCCGGGCCACCAGTCCATCTACGTGGAGTTCGAGCACAGGAAGCCGCTCGTTCTGATGGGTGACGCGACATACAGCCTGGCCAAGATGCGCCAGCGCCGGCTCTCCGCGGTGGTTTGGAGTCCGGACGCTACGGTGGCGAGCTGGGAACGGTTCGAGGAGATCGAACGTGAAACCGGAGCAGAATTGCGCTGCACGCACGAGGTCGAGTTCGGCGATGTGCCGCTTGCGCCGCAAGCCTTTTGGGAGTGACCTGGCCACGCCGGCCAACACTCACACGCCCGGCCGGAAGACGCGCGGCAGCGACGTCTGAGACGCCGACCGCTGCTACCGGTCCTGGTCGATCAACCGCTCGCCGAACAGCGTGAAGGCGCAGACGGCGATCACGATCATGGCGCCGGCGTAGAGGGACTGCTGGGGGTGGCCGCCGAGCAGGGCCTGCTGGCCCGCTGAGATCATGACGCCCCAGTCGGCGGTGGGCGGCTGCACGCCGAGTCCGAGGTACGAAAGCCCGGCGAGGTCGATCATCACGTAGCCGAACGACACGCTCGCCTGGGCGACGATCAGCGGCAGCAGATTCGGAACGAGGTGCCGCGCCGAGATGCGAACCGCCGAGAACCCCTGCACCTCGAGCGCCTCGACGTAGGGCAGCCGGCGCTCGCGCAGCGCCGCGCCGCGCGTGATGCGCGCCAGATAGGGCATATGTGCGATCGCGAGCGCGACGACCGCCGATTTCAGTCCGGCGCCGAACAGCGAGATGACGAGGATCGCCAGCAGGATCCCGGGGAAGGCGAACAGCACGTCGAGTACCCGCGAGATCAGGCCGTCCACGAACCCGCCCCGCCATGCCGCCGCCAGCGCGATCGGGACGCCCACGAGCACCTCGAGCAGGACGACCAGGAGGGGGCCGAGCAGGCTCGTCCGCGACCCGATGATGAGCCGCGAGAAGATGTCCCGGCCGGTGTCGTCGGTTCCCAGCAGGTGCTGGCTCGATGCGGGGGCAAACGGATGCAGCAGGTCGATCGCGTTCGGGTCCATGGGTGCGATCAGCGGAGCGAACACCGCCATCAGGGCCAGGAGCACGATCACCACCGCGCTCGCCATGCCGACCCAGCCGAGCCGGGCGACGGGGAAGCCGATCGCGCGCCGGCGCGCCGGCCGCGTCTGCGCGAGGACGGCCTCGCTCACCTGTCACCCCCTCCGCCGAAGCCGATCCGGGGATCGATGACGGCATACAGGAGGTCGACCACGGTATTCACGACGATGAAGGCTGCGACCAGAATCAGGCAGATCGCCTGCACCACCGGCACGTCCTTCTGTCCGACCGCCTGGACGAGGAACGACCCCAGCCCGTTCAGGGCGAACGCGTTCTCGACCACCACGGTGCCGGCGATCAGCCCGGCGATCGTGAGCCCGGCCGCCGTCGTGATCGGGACGAGCGCGTTTCGCAGCACGTGGCGCTGGACGACGTAGCGCTCCGGGATGCCGCGGCTGCGGGCGGTCGCCACGTGTTCGCGGCGCAGCTCCTCGTTGGCGGCGGCCCGCGTCAGCCGGGCGACGTAGGCGATCCCCGCCAGCGCCAGCGCGACCGCCGGCATGGTGAGGTGGCGCAGCTGGCCGGCGAAGCCGGACCCGCTGCCGAGGGCGGGCAGCCAGCCGAGCTGGAGCGTGAAGATCCAGATCAGCACGATGGCCGCCACGATCGACGGCACCGCGGTGCCGACCGAGGTAACGGTGAGGACGGCCGTGTCGAGGTGCCCTTTGTGCAGCGCCGATACGAGGCCCAGCGCCACGCCGAAGAGCAGGATCAGGAGCGCGGCGTAGGCGATCAGGAACACCGTGGTGCCGATGCGCGGCGTGATCAGCGAGCTGACGTCCTGCCGGAAGACGAGCGACCGCCCGAAGTCGCCGTGGATGGCGCCGGTCAGCCAGTCCCAGTAGCGGACGATGAACGGCTTGTCGAACCCGTACTCGTGGCTGATCGCGTTCAGCGTCGCCGGCGGCAGCGGCCGGCCGCCGGTAATTGCCGTGAGCGGGCTGCCGGGAGCGAGGTAGACGGCCCCGTAGACGATGAAGCTGGTCGCCAGGAGCGTGCCGGCGAGCGCGGCCAGCCGGCGAGCCATGAAGGCTCCGAGGCTCACGACATCAGGTCGCCCCCACGTCGCGCGCCCAGGGGTAGTAGAGGTAGCAGAACGACGCCGGCGCACCGGTCGCGCGCTTGTTCAGAAAGAGCGGCACGGCCGGCGACACGAGCGGCAGGGTGGCGGGCTGGTCGGCCAGCACGCTCTGCGCACTGATGATGAACGACGCCCGCTTGGAGGGATCCGACTCGGCCACCGCCTTCCGCAGGTCGCTTGTAACGCTTGGGTTGTTGTAGTCGTCGTAGTTGTACGTGAGGGCGTTGGCCGGCTGCGGTGTGACGGTTATGTAGAGGGTCTCCAGCGGTTCGGGGACGTCGGCGTAGTTCTCGGAGATGAACATGTCGATGCCCTTGCGCGCTGAGTCGGAGAAGAATATGTCGCCGTAGTCGTTGGGGTTGATGGGCTTGATCTGGATGTTGAGGCCGAGCTTCTTGCCCGCGTCCTGCACGATCGAGGCGATATTGATGTACCGCTGGAAGGAGGCGCGCGTGGCGATCACGATCGTCCCGCTCGTGTCGACGCCCTGCATGAGCTTCTTCGCGCCCTCGAGGTCGAGCACCGGGGGCGGGAGCTTCTGGTAGGCGGCTTCCGCCTGGGACTGGGCGTAGCTCCACTGGCTGAGCGGGGTCATGGTCGACGGCAGCGGGGTGGCTGCTCCGCTGTACACGGCCTTCGCAAGCGCCTGGCGGTCGATGGCCTTGAGCAGCGCCTTGCGGACGTTGATGTTCGCCAACGGGCCCGAGGTGGTCGAGATGTAGATGACGGTGAAGAGCATGCTTTTGCCGAGGTACAGGGTGCCGACTGAGGACGAGCGCAGCTGGGTGAGGCCGCTGTACGGCGTGTGGTAGGCGCCGTCGATCTCGCCGCTCAGAAGGCCGGTGGTCATGGTGGACTCTTCCGGGATGAAGCTGAACACGACGGACTTGGTCTTGGGAGCGTGTGCGGTGTCCCAGTACGCGTCGTTGCGGCTGATCGTGATGTTCGAGCCCTGGTTCCAGCTCGTGAACTTGAACGGACCGGTGCCGACCGGCCCGGCCGTCGGGGTGCCGTAGTTCTTGCCCTTCGCCGTGACGTATGCCTGCGGGCCGACGCCGCCCGCAGGGGTCGCCATCAGCGCGGGGAAGATCACGTCCGGGCGCTTCATGTGCACCGTGACCTCCCAGGCACCCGTCGGCTCGATGCTCTTCACGTTGAAGTACGCGAAGGCCCAATACGAGTTGGGGTTCAGGTGGCGCTTCATGCTGAACACGACGTCGGCCGTGGTCATGGGGCTGCCGTCGTGGAACTTCACGCCCTGGCGGATCGTGTACACGTGCGTGAGGTCGTCCGGCGCCGAGTGCGACTCCGCGAGCCCGGGCTCGATCGAGAGCTGCGGCGTCAGCCGCATCAGGCTCTCGGTGATGTTGGTGACGACCGTGTTCTCCTCGTAGTTGTAGTCGTAGATCCAGTCCAGCGGCCCGGGTTCGTAGAACAGGCCCCACTTGAGCTGGTCGAGCTCGCCGGTCGGCGCCGGTGTGGTAACCGCCGTGCCGACCTCGGCCACGGCCCCGGGCGCGCTCGAGCCAGAGCCGGCCGAGCCGCCGCCGCAGGCGGCCAGGATCGCGGCCAGCGTCGGGGCGCCCAGGCCGACCGCCGCCCCTCGGCGCAGCAGCTCGGCGCGCGATACGCGGCCGGCCAGAAGCTCGTCGTACAGCCTGGCACCGTCGTCAGACATCTTCGTCTCCCGTCGTCTCGGTGTGTGATTGGGACGGCCGGTCGGCCCGCATGACGAGGGCGGCGACCTCACGGATGTGATTCGTCATGGCGCGCCCGGCGGCGTCGGGGTCGCCGGCTTCAATCGCTGCCAGGATGGCGCGGTGAGCCCGGCGGGACATCTCGAGCCGCGCAGGGGTCTGCAGATTCTGGCGCCTGGTCTGGTTCAGCACCTCCAGCGACGTCTCGACCAGCATCACCAACACGTGGTTGCGCGTCGCCAGAGCGATCGCGTGGTGGAACTGGGCGTCGAGATCGGCCGCCTTTGCGGGATCCGCCTCGGCCTCGAGGTCGGCCGAGATGCGACTCAGCCGGCGCACATCGACGCTCGTGGCGCGCTCGGCCGCTCGCGCGGCGATCGGCGGCTCCAGCGCCTCACGAAAGTCGAGCAGCTCGACCACGTCACGCTCGTTCTGCGTCAGGTAGCCGACGATCCCACTCGTGAACTCCGAGCGGTACGGCCCCCGCACCTCTGTGCCCCGCCCCTGGCGGCGGTGCACGAGGCCTTTCAGCGCCAGCTCGTGGATCGCCTCGCGGACGAGGCCGCGGGATACGCCCAGGAGCCGGGCGAGCTCACGTTCGGAAGGCAGGCGGCGGCCGGGCGCCAGCTCGCCCGACACGATCATCGCCTCGAGCCGGGCGGCGACCGACTCCGACAAGCGGATCGGCCGGGGGTTGAGCGCCGCCCAGTCGACCGGAGCCAGCTGGCCCGGGCCCTCGCTCATCGATGAATTCCGGTGTGGTACGGTTGCCTTGGTGGTCCGACCATTGGGCCGCGAACCTATCACCCCCGTTCTAACGCGTCAACCAACTCGACCACCCGCATGCCAGACCTATCCGCCGAGCCGCTCGTCGAGCTGATCAGCCGGGACCGGGCGGGCGCGGCGCTCGCGTGTCCGGACGAGGGGTTGAGGCTGGGCTACGACCAGCTGGCGGACGCCGCTGCCGGCCTGGCGTCGCGGCTCGCCTCGGCGGGCGTCGGACGCGGCGGTCGGGTCGCCGTGGTGCTCCCGAACGGGCCTGAGATCATCGAGCTCCTGTTCGCCTTCGCCGTGCTCGGCGCGACAATGGCCCCGCTCAACCCCGCCTACACGGAGGCGGAGTACAGGTTCTACCTGGAAGACCTGGCGCCGCAGCTCCTGCTGGTGGGAGCGGGAGCGGCGCCCGCCGCCCGCGCGGCCGCGGACGGGCTGGCCATCGTCGAGCTTCACGCCGACGAGACGGGCGGACAACCGCGGCTTGAGATGGACGGCCGCCCGCTGCGCGCGGCGGGGTTCGAGCCGGGACGGCCCGACGACCCCGTGCTCCTGCTGCACACGAGCGGGACGACCTCGCGGCCGAAGCAGGTGCCGCTGCTCCAGGGGAACCTGACCGCCCAGGCCCGGTCGATCGCGACCCACTACGCACTCACGGGGTCCGACGTGTCCTTCTGCGCGATGCCGCTTTTCCACGTCCATGGCCTGGTCGCCTCGACACTTGCGCAGCTGGCGGCCGGCGGGACGGTGGTGGTGCCGCGCCGGTTCAGCCCCCGGCGCTTCCACCCGCAGGCCGCGGCCCAGGCGGTGACGTGGCTGTCCGCGGGGCCCACGTTGCACCAGATGATCCTCGAGCACGCCCCGGGCCCTCTGCCGTCCCTTCGCTTCCTGCGCTCGTGCAGCTCGGCGCTGCCGGTCCAGCTCATGCAGGAGGCGGAGGACCGCTACCAGGTGCCGATGGTCGAGGCGTACGGGATGACCGAGGCCACGCATCAGATGACCTCGAACCCCCTCCCGCCGGCGAGCCGCCGGCCCGGCTCGGTGGGCGTGGAGGCGGGCGCGGAGGTGCGGATCGTGGACGCCGCCGGGGCGGACGTGCCCGCCGGTGCGCCGGGCGAGGTTGCGGTGCGCGGACGCGGGCTCACCCCCGGCTACCTGAACAACCCGGAGGCCAACGCACAGGCGTTCGTCGACGGCTGGTTCCGGACCGGCGACGAGGGCGTCCTGGAGGCCGGCTACCTGCGCCTGCGCGGCCGGCTGAAGGAAATGATCATCCGCGGGGGCGAGAACATCTCGCCGTACGAAATAGAGGCCGTGCTGCGGTCGCACCCGCATGTGGCCGAAGCGGTTGCGTTCGGTGTGGAGGACGGCAAGTACGGCCAGGTCGTGCAGGTGGCCGTCGTGCTCGAGGGCGACGCGACGCCCGACGAGCTGCGCCGGCACGCGCGCGAGTCGTTGGCCGCGTTCAAGGTGCCCGACCGCGTGTACGTGCTCGACCAGATCCCCAAGACGGCGACCGGCAAGGTGCAGCGCTCGCGGCTGGCGAGCCAGCTGGCGGGGAACGACCCGTGAGGTTCGCCGTGCTCGGCGCCGGGGCGATTGGCGCCTATGTCGGGGCGGCGCTGGCACGCGGCGGCGCGGACGTCACCCTGATCGCCCGCGGCGACCACCTGCGGGCGATGGCGGAGCACGGCGTCCGTGTGCACAGCCCGCGTGGCGACTTCGACGCCCATCCGGCGGCCACCTCCGAGCTCACGGCCATCGCCGACGCCGACGTCGTCGTGCTCGGTGTGAAGGCCTACAGCCTGCCCGCGCTCGCGCCGCGGATCGGCGAGCTGCTGCGTCCGGACGCGGTCGTTGTCGCGGCGCAGAACGGCATCCCCTGGTGGTACTTCCAGCGGCACGACGGGCCGCTGGAGGGGCGAATCGTGGAGAGCGTCGACCCCGGCGGGGTCGTCAGCCGGGCGATCCGCCCCGAGCAGGTGGTGGGCTGCGTCGTCTACTGCTCGACCGAGATCGCCGCCCCCGGCGTGATCCGGCACATCGAGGGCACGCGGTTCTCGATCGGCACGCCCGGCGGCCAGCCGAACGACGTCTGCCGGAGCATCGCCGCGGCGTTCACTGCCGGCGGGCTCAAGTGCCCCGTCGACGCCGACCTGCGCCCGCAGATCTGGCTGAAGCTGATCGGCAACGCCGCCTTCAACCCGATCACCACCATCACCCGCGTCACCCTCGGCGGGCTGGCGGCCTCGCCACACGCGGTTGGGTTCCTCCGGATGGTGATGGAGGAGTGCGCCGCGGTGGCGGGCGCGCTGGGGATCGAGCTGCCGGTGTCGCTCGACCGGCGCCTGGAGGCCGGCCTGGCCGTCGGCGATCACCGAACGTCGATGCTGCAGGACTGGGAGGCCGGTAAGCCGCTCGAGACGGACTGCATGACGGCCGCAGTGGTGGAGATCGCCGGCATGGTGGACGTGCCGGTTTCCAATGTGCAGGCGCTGCACGAGCTGACGAAGGCCGTCGAGGAGCTGCGCGATGCCTGACGGCGGCGCGCCGCACCGATTCGCCATCGCATCCCCGCACGCAGCGGCCAGCCGGGCGGGTGAGGCCGCGTTCGAAGCCGGCGGAAACGCGGTTGACGCAGCGCTGGCCGCAGCCTGCGCGCTTACCGTCGTCTATCCGCACATGTGCGCGCTGGGCGGCGACGTGATGGCGCTCGTGCACGACGGGGACGCCCACGCGATCAACGGCAGCGGCCGCGCACCCCGGGTGCTGCCTGCGGGCTGGGGGGCGCCGGCCCAGGGGGTCGGTGCCATCACCGTCCCCGGTGCGGCCGCCGCCTGGCAGACCATGGGCGAGCGGTGGGGCCGGCGGCCGCTCGCCGCCGCGCTCGAGCCCGCCGCGGAGCTCGCGCGCGCCGGCGTGCCGGTCGCCCGCTCGCTCGCCGACGCGCTCTCCGCCGATGCGCGGCTGGTGGCCGCCGACGCGGGCCTGTCCGCCGTCTTTGCGCCCGACGGTCGCGTGCTGGGCGAGGGCGACCGGCTCGTCCAGGAGCCGCTCGCACGCACGCTCGACCGGCTGGCCCGGTACGGGGCCCAGGAGCTCTACACCGGGGAGACCGCCCACCTGCTCGTCGGCGGCCTGGCCAGCCTGGGCTGCGCGCTCACGCTGGACGACTTCGCCGCCCACCGCACGGACGTTGAGCCCGCGCTGCGCCGCGTCGTCGCAGGGCGGGACCTGCTAACGATGGGCGCGAACTCGCAGGGGTTCTCGCTGATCCAGATCATGGCTGCGGTCGAGCGGATGCGGCTCGATGACCCACTCGGCGCCCAGGCGCCATTGCTTGCCGCGTTGTTCCGTGCGTCGGTCGCCGACCGCGACGCCCACCTCGCCGATCCGGCCGCCATGGCCGTGCCGGTCGAGGCGCTGATCTCCGACGACAACGTCGACCGGCTGGTCGAGCGGGCGCGCAACGACGCGGCGCGGCCGACGCCGGCAGCCCCGGCCGCCCGCGGCGACACCGTGGCCGTCGTGGCGGTCGACGAGCGACTCTCGGTGTCGCTGATCCAGAGCGTCTTCTACGCGTTCGGCGCGGGCGTGCTGGAGCCGCGAACGGGGATCATCTGCCACAACCGGGGTGCCTGCTTTGCGGTGGATCCGGCGAGCGCCAATGCCCCCGGCCCGGGCAAGCGGCCGTTGCATACACTGATGCCCCTCGTGGTCACCAGCGCTGACCGGCCCTCGTGGGTGGCGGGGACCATGGGCGGGCACGCCCAGGCCCAGATCCACTGCGAGCTGCTCCTCCGCCACCTCGCGGGAGGCGACGCCCAGGCGGCCGTCGAATCGCCCCGGTTCATCACGGGCTCGCTCGAAGCCGGCGGCCCCGACGTGCACGTGGAGGACGACTTCGAGGCCGCCCTGGCGGCGTTCGCCGAGTGCGGGGAGCGGGTCGTCCGACTGCCGGCGCGGAGTGAGGCGGTGGGTCACGCGCAGGCGATCGCGGTCGCCCGGGACGGCGCCCTCGACGCCGCATCGGACCCGCGGGGCGACGGACTGGCGGTGGCACGATGAGCACGCCCGAAGCTGTGTCCGCCGAGCCTGGGCGGCCCCTGCTGGATGTCGCCGGCCTCCGCGTCGAGCTTCGTATCGGCGGCGCCCTGCGCCCGGTCATCCACGACCTGTCGCTGCAGATCGGCGCTGGCGAGGCCGTCGGGCTGGTGGGCGAGTCGGGCTCCGGCAAGTCGATGACGTCGCGGGCCATCGCCCGGCTGCTTCCGGCGGGGGCGACGGTGAACGGCGACATCACCTTCGACGGCCAGCCCGTGATGCGGATGGGCTCGGCCGAGCTTCGCCGCTACCGCACTCGGGGCATCGCCATGGTCTTCCAGGATCCGCGGGCGCACACGAATCCGGTGAGGCGGATCGGAGACTTCCTCACCGAGGCGCTGCGGACGACGATGGGCGTGCCCAAGGACGAGGCGCGCCGGCGCGCCGTCCGCACGCTCGCGGAGGTCGGGATCGAGGACGGCGAGCGGCGTCTGCGCCAGTATCCGCACGAGCTGTCCGGCGGCATGCTGCAGCGGGTCATGATTGCCGCTGCGCTGCTTGCCGAGCCGAAGCTGCTGCTCGCCGACGAGCCGACCACGGCGCTCGACGTGACGACCCAGGCTGAGGTAATGGCGATCCTGGACGAGCTGCGCCGCGAGCATGGGGTTGCCGTGCTCTTCATCACGCACGACCTCGAGCTCGCCGCCGCCGTGTGCGACCGCACCTGCGTCATGTACGCCGGCGAGATCGTGGAGGAGCAGGCGAGCGCGTCCCTGAACGCCGGCCCGCTGCACCCCTACACGGCCGCCCTGCTGGCCGCGCGGCCGCGTCTGGACGGCCCCGCGGGGCAGCTGCCCGCCATCCCGGGCTTCCCGCGATCGGCGTTCGAGGTGGGCGAGGGCTGCGCGTTTGCGGATCGCTGCCCGTACTGCGAGCCGGAATGCGTGGCCGGGCCGCAGGCGCTGCGCCGGCTGGAGGCGGGCCTCGTGCGCTGCCGGCGGGCCGAAGACGTCCACGGCGCGCTGCGTGCCATCTCTCTGGAGGCCGGGTCGGTTGGCTGACGCCGTCCTGGAGGCCGATCACCTGCGCAAGGTGTTCCGCATGCGTGGCCAGGCCGGCGGCGAGGGCGAGATCGTTGCGGTCGACGACCTGTCGTTCACGCTGGGGGAGGGCGAGTCGCTTGCAATCGTCGGCGAGTCGGGATCCGGCAAGACGACGCTGGCGCGCATGCTGGTCGGGCTGGAGCGGCCGACGTCCGGCCGGATTACGATGGCCGGGCGCGACCGCAGCACGCCGGCCCGGACGACGTCCGAGCGGCGACGGCGCGGCCGGGAGACACAGATCGTCTTTCAGGATCCTTACAGTTCGCTGGATCCCCGGCAGACCCCGGCGTCCTCGATCGACGAGGTGCTTCGGCTCCACTTCCGGCTAAGCCGGACGGCCTGCGCGGCGCGGGTCGCGGAGCTCGCGGCGCAGGTCGGCCTGGACGACCGTCAGATGACCGCCCTGCCGCGGGCGCTCTCCGGCGGCCAGCGCCAGCGCGTCGCGATCGCCCGGGCGCTCGCCGCGGAGCCACGCGTCCTTCTGCTGGACGAGGCCGTCGCTTCGCTCGACGTCTCGATCCAAGCCCAGATCCTGAACCTCCTCGCCGACATCCGCGCGGCCACCGGCATCAGCTACGTCGTCATCAGCCACGACCTCGGTGTCGTCCGCCAGATCACCGACTCGACGATCGTCATGCAGCGCGGCGTGGCGGTCGAGCGGGGCACGACCGCCGACGTCCTGCACCGACCGCAGCACCCCTATACCCAACTGCTTCGCCGCAGCGTGCCGGCCCCTGGTTGGAAGCCGGCGCGGCGCGCCCGTCCGGCGCCGGCCACTGAGCCGCGGGCCTAGCGGGCCTCCTCTTCCACACTGCCGGCTGGATCCGTCCAGCCGGCGTGATCCGAGCCCTCAAGCGACGTCCCCGTGGTCGTCGAGCGCCTCCCGGCGGCGTGGGTCGGGGGCTCGACGGCGTGGTGGAACCCGCTCCAACCGGGCGAGCCGTGCGCATCGCCCCGAACCACGTCGAGCGCTTCCAGCAGTCGCCAGGCAGCGTTCGGGAGAACACCGACCGAGCCCGAGTGTGCGTCTGTCCGCATCGTGCGGACGTCGAGCCGGAAGGCCAGCACCCCCTTGAACCCGATGGAGATCTCCGGCCGACCGCCGATGTCAGGCGCCGACCCCTCCCAGAGGGCCGCATCCGCCCGAAGAAGGTCGGCATGCTCCCGCGCGATCGAGGCGAAGTGCGTGCTCCCGACCTCCTCCTCCCCTTCGATGATCCAACGCAGCGAGAACGGCAGCTCCCCGTGCTCGTCTCGGATCGCTCTGACCACGGCCAGGCGGGTGGCGATCTGTCCCTTGTTATCGGCCGCCCCGCGGGCAAACAGCCGCCCGTTCCGGATATCCGGCGAGAACGGCGGCGTGACCCATTCGTCCACCGGGTCAACCGGCTGCACGTCGTAGTGGTTGTACGGAGCAACGTGTACGGCGAACGGCCCCGCAGCTCCCCCCACACGGCCGGCGCACTGCCACCCGCACGCAACACGCGGGTCTGAAACCCCGCCTCCGCCAGCAGGCGCTCGACGCACCGCGCCGTCTCTTCGAGCCCGTCCGCGTGGGCAGACACACTCGGCAACGCGCACAGCTCACACGCCAGATCGACCGCCGCCTCAACGACGCGCTCGTTGTCCATCAGCCGAATCTACCGCCTCGTCGACACCCCTACCCGTCCACCGCCCCCGCAGGCAGAGCCGCACGTTCGAATCGTGCCGGGCGCATGGCTTAACCAAGCCGTTTTCGAAGGCCCGAAATGCCGAAAAGTGCACCATTCGTCCCTCGTACTCTGCCTCCGCTCCAGCCGGCGAGACCGACGAGCCGTGCCCAGAGGGAGCGAGAGGCGCAGGCCTACTGGGACTCGCTGACAGACGCCCAGGAGGTCTGGGCGCTGCGGAAGATGGGCTACTTCAAGATCGGGCAGCGGCCGTAGAGCGACACGTCAGCCTCAAGGTGCGAACTCGCCTGAGGGCTCAAGCCGCTCCTCAGCAAGCCGCTTCTACAACGCGGTAGGCCGCTTGGCCGCATCGCATCCGAGTCCTTCGTCTCCTGCTACACCGAGGTCAAGCGGGCCGAGAAAAGTCCAATTAGGGGAAGCGTCAGCCGTTGACCACGTTGACGATTGCAATGATGCCGACGGCGACGATGACCGAGCGGAGCGTGGACGGCTTCAGCCGCTGCCCGTAGCGGGCTCCCAGGTGCGCTCCGAGCATGGAGGTCACTGCTATGACGGCGGACGGCGCCCACTCGACGTGCACGGTCGAAACGAAGTACACGCCGGCCACACCGTTGACGAGGCCGGCCAAGAGATTCTTGAGTCCGTTGGTGCGTTGCAGATCCTGCGCCAGCGCGACACCGAGGATTCCGAGCAGAAGGATCCCCTGCCCCGCGCCGAAATAGCCGCCGTACATGCCGGATGCAAACACCGCGAGCGCGGTGACAACGCCACGACGGCGGCTCGGGCGGGCACGTCGCTGGAGCCGGGCGCGCAGCCTGGTCTGGAACACGGTCAACACCAGCGCAACCGCGATGAAGACCGGGACAATCGCGTCGAAGGTGGAAGCCGGCAGGCTCAGGAGCAGGACCGCCCCGGCCACGCCACCGAGCACGGACGCCGCTCCGAGCGTGAGTACGTTCGCCCATTGTCCGGCCAGCCGGCCGCGATAGCCCCAAGCGCCGGCGAGTGACCCGGGCACCAACCCGATCGTGTTGGAGACGTTGGCCGTGACGGGCGGATATCCAAAGGCGAGCAGTACCGGGAACGTGACCAGCGTGCCGCTACCGACCACGGTGTTGATCGTGCCGGCCGCGATACCGGCAAGCCCGAGCAGGACGATCTGGAGGGTGCTCACGGAGCCACGCCGATCCTGTCGCACTGATCGCGTCGGAAGTTGCGGCCTTCGCGGGCGGCCATTGCCGTGGAATGCGTAGTCATCTGTTCCGGTACTCGTTGGATCGTCTGCCGGATCGCCGCGACGGTCTAGCGAGTCATGTAGCGGCATCCCCCCGTTGCCGTGGTGGATTTCATGAGAGTCCCATTCGTGACGTTGAGTGTTGTTCGACTAGCGCAACCGTCGACGCGAGGTTGCGACCGTCGCGCCGGCGCGGCCCCGGAGGTGGGGCCGCGCCAACGTTGCCGTGCACCCCTTTGCCCTCCGGAGTGTCAGCCCGTGGATTCGATCTTGTTGCCTGCCTGTGAGAGTGCGTCCCAGCCGGCGCCGAAGTCCTGTGAGCCCTCACCGTTGGTCTGGCCGGGCTGCTTGTCCAGGAGGAACAGGTAGAGCGGATGGCCGGCATAGGTAACCTGCTCGGTGCCGTCTGTACGCTGGGTTGTTCCGACCAGCTGCTGGTTCACGCCGGTCTGAGCCAGGGGGCTGCCCTTCGTGAGCAGCGGCGGCCAGTACGTCGCGCACGGTCCATAGCAGGCGCTGCGACCGTTCGCGTCCTTCTCGAACAGGTAGAGCGTGCGGCCGGTGTTGTCGACGACGATGCGGCCCAGCGACGTGTTTGCAGCACCGACCTTGGCGGCGCCTGCGCTGCCGGTGGGTGCACTCGCCGTGCCGGTAGAGCCATACAGCCCTCCGGATGGCGAGCCGCTGGTGGAGCTACCGCAGCCGGCGGCGATGACGGCGACCACCAAAACCAGTGCGGCGGCGCTGAACAGTGTGGTATTGCGCTTCATGAGAGAGTCCCTTCGGTCAAGTCGGATCTGTGGTTGGGGTTGGAGGTGCTGCTGGTCGGGACGGCGAGTAGTGGTTGCCGCTTCGGCGGGCCTCCCCGAGGAGGGAGGCCCGCGCGTTGCTGCCGGCCCGTGATGCCTATGGGCGGAGCACGCCGTCCACGAAGAGCTGGATGGCGCCGGCGGCCAGGCCGCTTGAGTCGACGGCGTCCCTGCCGTCGAGGGTGTTGAGTTCGAGCCGGTCGTTTGCGGCCTCCGCGTGGAGGATCTCGACCGTGGCGGCCAGTCCGCTGGTCTTCACACCGCCTGTGTCTCCGTTGACGGTGATCGAGTCGTTACCGTTGGTGGCGTTGACGATCACGCGGTCGGCCTGGCTATCGCCTGCGGCGCCGCCCAGGGTGCTTGCCAGGTCGACGTTCACGTCGGTGACGTCGGTCCCGGTCAGGTCATTGACGGTGACGATGTCTGCACCGCCGAGGGCGTTGAAGTCGACGCGCTCCACGCCAGCTGTGTCCATCTCTACGCCTCCGACGTCGCGTGCGAACCTGAGGTGGTTGCCGGTTGCCGACAGGTCGACGTGCTCGTCGACGCCGGCGCCGTTGAAGCGGAGCGTGTCGGCACCCAGCCCGCCCCTAATGGTGTCGCTGCCGTCGCCTGGGTCCCAGACGAAGGTGTCGTCGCCGGCACCCATCAGCGCAAGGTCGTTGCCGACGTTTCCGTCGATCGAGTCACTCCCGGCGCCGCCGCGCAGCGTCTCGGCTCCGGAGCCTCCGAGCAGCACGTCGCGTCCATCTCCACCGGAGATGGCAGTCGGGATGCTGTCGGTGAAAATCCCGTTGCCTTCGTCGATACGCACGAGGTCGCTGCCAGCCCGCGCGTGAACGGCGATCGCCGTGATCAGCTTGCGCTTGAACTTGAAGTCGGCCGAGCCGTTGTCGCCGATGTCGACCTGGACGACGCCGGGATGGTCGGCCTTCAGGCGGAGCGCGATCCTGTCACGCGCCCCGGTGCCGGTGATCGTCAACCGGCCATGTGAGAGCTCCGCGCTGCTCGTTCTCACCTGCGATGCGTTGGCCGCTGTGACGGCGGCGGCGTTGCCTGGTTCGGCCACGATCCCGGCAGCGCCGGCTGCGACTGTGGCTGCGAGCGCTGCCGACGCCAGCCGCACGGCGCGCGACTCCTTGAGTCGAGTGGGGTTTTTCATCTGTGCACGTCTCCTCTCGAGTGAGCCGCGGACGGCTCAAGCGGTTTCGTTGTCGGTAGTGATGGTCGCGGCGGCGGACGCGCGTTCGCACCGTGGCGACCCCCCTGACTTTGCGACTGTCCTCGCAACGCAGCCGCTCGTCCACGACCCCTCATACGCCTGGTCCTTTCGCACCGTGGCGAGCGCCGTGACTTTTCTCCGCTTCGGGAGTAGCGTTGAGACAATGAAAGTGGCCGCGGCCACCGAACCGCTGCTTGAGCGGAACGCGGAGCTGGCGCGGATCAGGTCGGCGCTGTCCAAGGCTTGCAGGGGGCGGGGCAGGTTCCTTGTGATCGAGGGGCCGGCCGGGATCGGTAAGACGGCGTTCCTCGCTGAGACGCGGACGGCCGCGGTACGGGGCGGCATGCGCGTACTTCGGTCGCGGGGGACTGAGCTCGAGCGCGATTTCGCATTCGGAGTCGTGCGTCAGCTCTTCGAGCCACCGCTGGTCGAAGCATCGGAGCGCGAGCGCGCCGATCTGCTGCAAGCCGCTGCCGGTGTGGCGGCCGGCCTGCTCGGGCTCACCGGCGCACCCCCAGCACAGAGCGCGCCCTCCCCGGGCGTCGACCCCTCGTTCGCGATCCTGCACGGCCTTTACTGGCTGTGCGCGAACCTGGCTGCAGCGGGACCGCTCTGCCTGCTGGTCGACGACGCGCACCAGGCAGACGCCCCGTCGCTGCGTTATCTGGCTTTCCTGCTCACGCGGCTCGAAGAGCTGAACGCCGCGCTCGTCGTGGCGACCCGTCCTCGCGAAACAGGTACCAACGCCGCGCTGCTCACGACCCTGACGACCGATCCCTCCGCCGATGTGATCCGTCTTCCTCCTCTTACGAGAGCGGCAGTCGCCCAGCTCGTGGAGGCGAAGCTCGGCGGCGCTTCCGATCCGGCCGTCGTCGATACCTGTCTGCGCGTAACGCGCGGAATGCCGTTCCTCGTGCACGAACTCGTGGAAGCGTTGAGCGAGGAAGGCATCGCCAGCCGTGTCCAAACGGTTGGTCGCTCAGCTCTCCTCCGGCTCGATCGTCTGCCGGGGCATGCCGGGCAGCTGGCACGAGCGCTCGCGGTTCTCGAGCAGAGCGACCTGCTCTACGCCGCGCGACTGGCGGGCCTCGAAGAGCTCGAGGCAGCCGATGCAGCCGATCTGCTAGCGGCCGCGGGGATCATTGAGCACAGCCGACCGCTGACGTTCGTGCACCCGCTCGTCCGCGACGGGATCTACTCGGAGCTCCCCAGTGCGGAGCGCGCACAGACCCACCGCCGTGCCTCCGCACTACTCGCGGAGCAACCAGGGGCTTCTGCACGCGTCGCCGAGCACCTGTTGGTCAGCGAGCCCGCTGCCGATCGCTGGGTCGTCGAGCGGTTGGCCGAGGCTGCCAGGGCGGCGGCGAGGCAGGGCGCTCCCGAATCGCAGGCGGTCTTCCTGCGCCGAGCGCTCGCTGAACCGCCGCCACCGGGCGACCAGCCGGCATTGCTGCTCGACCTCGGCATGGCCGAGGCGAGCGCCGGGCTCGCAGGCTGGGCCGAGCACTTGCAAGCGGCCCTCGACACCGCGCAGAACCCCGTCGCAGCCGCCGACGCCGCCATGGTGCTGGCACACGCCCTCAGCCGCGCCAAACGCTACGCGGAGGCGGTCGAGGTTCTCGATCGCGCGTCCGCATCCCTGGATCCTCGCCGCTCCGAACTCGCTCTCATGCTCGCCGCGGCCACTGTCGCCCCGGCCATGAACGACCCGGCAACCGCACCCTCCGTCGCTCACCGCCGCCAGACGTTACTCAGGCTAACCGCCGGCGATCCGGCGCCACCGGAGCTGCCACTGGCGGTGGCCGCGTTCACCTCCGTCCTGACGAACGAGCCGGCCGAGGTCGGCGCCGAGCTTGCGGGCCGGGCGCTTCTTGCCGGACGGAACGCTCCGGCTTCGGGCGGCAGACCGTGGTTCTCGTTCACTACCTGGTTCTCGCTGACGACGTTTTCGCTGCTCTGGGCCGAGCGGTATGTCGAGGTACGGCCACTCCTCGATTCATCGATCGCCCAGGCGCGGATGACCGGCGACAGCAGCCGGCTCGCCGTCGGCTTGGCCACCCGCGGCTGGCTCGCGCTTCAACGTGGCGATCTGTGTGCCGCTGAGGTAGACACCCGCACCGCACTCGCCGCAACCAAACTTCCCGCACCACCGATGTATCGCGTCCTGAACACTGGCGTACTCGTCAGGACACTGGTTGATGCGGGCGATCTCGACGCGGCCAAGGATGTGCTCGCGCTGGTTGACTCGGAAGCCGAGCAGGGATCGGCAATCGCCGCGGAGGTCCGGTTCGCCCGCGGCCGACTGCAGATCGCACAGGGTCGAGTCGCCGAAGGGCTCCAGGACTTGCTGGCCGTTGGCGCCATCCTCACCCGAGCGCTGATCATCTGCCCGAGTTACCTCCCCTGGCGATCGGAGGCCGCGCTCGCTCATCTCGCGCTCGGCGAGCGCGACCAGGCCGAGCGCCGAGCCGCAGAGGAACTCGAACTCGCCCGGACGTTCGGCACCCCGCGGGCGCTCGGCGTGGCCAAACGCGCCGCCGGCGTCGTTGCCGGCGGCGAGCGCGGGGCGTCCCTGCTCCGCGAGGCCATCGACGACCTCCATCGTGGCGACGCCACGTTGGAGCGCGCGCGCACGCTCGCCGATCTAGGCGCCCGGCTTCGGCGAAGGAATCGACGCACCGAATCGCGAGAGCTGCTTCGCGAAGCAGTCGACGCCGCGCACCACGCCGGCGCCCAACCTCTCGTCAGTTACGCGGAGACCGAACTCCGCGCCACCGGCGCGCGCCCACGCCGGATCGTTCTCAGAGGACTCGACTCACTCACCGCCAGCGAGCGCCGCATCGCCGAGTTCGCCAGCCAAGGCCTCACCAACCGCGAAATCGCACAGACCCTTTTCGTTACGACGCGCACAGTCGAGGGTCACCTCACGAGCGTCTTCCGCAAACTGCAGGTCGACTCGCGAGACGAGCTTCCTTCCAAACTCGGCACCGACGACTCGCCAGTCGGGACCTGAGCCCTCTGCGCTCTTCGACGACCGATTCGGCGCACGGCGGGCGCTTCCGTGAGACGCGACGTTTCGCGGGGCGGGTTCCTGCGAACCTGAGGTAGGCGCCTCCATTGAGGTACCGGTCGCACTAGGTGCGCGTCTCGCACCCTTCCTCCGGATCGGCGCCCTAGTCGTCGACTTCGTCCTCACCATCGCCATCTCGGTCGCCGCCGCGGTCAGCGCATCTGATCGCCTGCTTGCCTGGGGTCGCAGGATTGCGGATTCTGCTCGGTCTGGGCCTGCTGCTGGCCGTAGCCGATTTGACGTGGTCTTCGCGTCCGCGGTACGGGCGGTTCGCATGGTCGTGGCCGGCCGGTCAGTGCATCGTCACGCTCGGGCCTCGTCGCGGACGGGAGCGGCGGGCGCATTTCGGCTGGCGAGGACGCCGCCGTCGATGGGGAGTGTGGTTCCGGTGATCCAGCCGGCACGATCACCGGCGAGAAAGAGGATCGCCTCGACGACGTCGGCGGGGTAGCCGTGGCGGCCCAGTGGGTGGAACGCGTGTACGGACTCCAGGACGGTTCGGGCCTGGTCTGGGGTCATGAACCGTTGGTAGGCCGGTGTTTCGACGAACGCGAGCGCGACAGTGTTGACGCGGATGTTGGCGGGTGCGAGCTCGATCGCCAGGTTCTTGGTCAGGGCGTGGCGTCCGGCCTGGGCGGCGGAGTAGGCGCTGGTGGGAGTTGTCGTGATTGCGTCTAGGGCCCACATCGAGCCGACGTTGATGATCGCTCCTCGCCCGCGCTCGACCATCGTGCGGGCGGCGGCTTGCGACGTGTAGAAGGTGGGCCGCAGGATCGAGTCGAGTGCTTCCTCGAACTCGGCTTCGGTCTGGTCGAGGAACGGTGTGACGCGGAAGATGCCGGTGCTGTTGACGAGCACGTCGACGCCGCCGAACCGGTCGACGGCGATGTCGATCAGCTCCGCCGCTGCAGTGGGTGAGCTCACGTCGCCGGGGGCGAGGGCGATGCGATCGTCGGCGTCGAGGTCGCGCCTGGCCTCCTCGAGCACCTCCCGCCGGCGACTCGAGAGAACCACCGACGCTCCCTCGTCGAGAAACCGTGCCGCGGCGGCCTTGCCGATCCCACCGCCACCGCCCGTGATGACGACGACCCTTCCCTTGAACTCTGACACTGGTGGCTCCTTCGTAGATAGTTTCTGTGGAAACGAGAGTGAGACGCCGGACGATAGCCTAGAAGTAGTTTCCAAGCAAACTTTCCTGGGTTATGCTTCGACGGTGACGTCCTCCGGCATCCACCAGACGCACCTGGCCGCCTGGCGCGCGGTCTTGAATGCGCACGCGGCCGTCGTCGCAAACGCCGAGGCAGCGTTGGCAGCGGCGGAATTGCCTCCGCTGGCGTGGTATGACGTGCTGTGGGCCATCAGACGAGCGCCGGCTCGGCGCCTACGCATGGCCGAGCTCGCCGCGAGCCTGACGATCAGCCGCGGCGGCCTGACCAAGCTCGCCGATCGGCTCGAGAACGCCGGGTTCCTCCGCCGCGAACCCGCCGACGATGATGGGCGTGGCCTCTACGCCGTCCTCACCACCGACGGGAACAAGCTGCTACGCCGAATGTGGCCGGTCTACTCCCGCGCGCTCCGCGAAACGTTCGTCTCAGCCATTAGCAGCGAGGAAGCCGCACTCATCGCGACCGCCCTGGCCCGTGTCAAGGACCCCCGCGAGTACGCAAACCCCAAGGCCGGGAGCCAAGATCGGCGATGATGTCCGAAGCCTGCTCGCCCTTCGTCGACCCTTCTCTTGTTAGCGGACCGCGCGGCGGTGCCGGGCGATGAGCTCGGACATGAGAACGTCAATGGCCAGCATGCCACGGCCCACGGTCATCGCCTCCTCCACCGTGGTGGCACGCCGAGTCGGGCTGCAGCCGACCCTCGACCAAGCCAACGGGGAACAGGTCTGGCGAGCGCCCGACACCCATGTCGCTGCAGTCACCGAGCGGTGGAGCAGCCGGTGAAGACGCCTGAACCGCTGATGCGAGCCGTTGTTGTGGAGTCACTCGGCGGCCCCGAGGTGTTGAACGTCCGGGAAGTTCCACGCCCTTCACCCGCGGCCGGCGAGGCCCTCATCGAGGTGCACCGGGCGGGCGTGAACTACACGGATCTTGGACGGCGTGAGCGCGGCTGGCGGTTCCCTCGCCAGCCGCTCCCCGTCATTCCCGGATGGGAAATCGCCGGCCGACGGGTCAGCGACGGCGTGCGCGTCGTCGGCCTGCTGACGACCGGCACCGGCGGATACGCCGAGTATGGCGTAGTGCCGGACAAGCTGACGGTGCCAATTCCCGACGGCGTCGAGGATGCCGCGGCCCTCGCCGTACTTGTGCAGGGGCTGACCGCGTGGCACGCCCTGGTGTCAGCCGCGCGGGTGCAGGCCGGGGAGACCGTGGCCGTAACGGCGGCCGCCGGAGGAGTCGGCAGCCTCGCGATCCAGATCGCGCGGCTACAAGGTGCCGCGCGCGTCATCGCGGTGGCGTCAACCGAGGACAAGCGCCGTCTCACCCTGGGGCTCGGCGCGGACGCCGCCATCGACGGCACCCCAGAGGGATTCGCCGACCGGCTGCGCGAGGCCAACAATGGCGCCTCCGTCGACGTGGTGCTGGAATCCGTCGGCGGCCCGATCGTCGATGCCGCACTGACGGCGCTCGCGCACGGCGGGCGGCTGGTCGCCTATGGACAGGCGTCCGGAGCGTCCAACATGGTCAGCCTCGACGACCTGATGGATCACTCCATCGGTGTGATCGGATACTGGGCGCTGCCCCACATGCACGACCTCGCCGGCACCCGACGCACCATCAAACACCTGCTGAGGCACCTCGCGAACGAACGGCTGCGCACCGTCCAGGGACCATCATTCCCAATCGGCGACACAGCCCAAGCGCACACCAGCATTGCAACCCGAGCGACGGTCGGCAAGGTCACGCTAGTCGTCGACGAGGCGGCATGGTCCGCCGGACAGCACTGAGCCACCGGAGCGTCCAGCGCTCGGCATGCTGCACCGCACACGACTCCTCCAGCGATCGACGGAGGACTATGTCACAGTCGTATCGATCGATTCAAGCCGGCGTGCTAAGGCCTACGCCGATGTCGGGCGTGCTCGGTGATGCAGCCCAATCGCGGCCCGGCTCCGACCCTAGGTGCGGTTCTCGCGGAAGAACACAGCGGAAAGCACGGGGGCATGGCCATGCCCCTGGCAGGTTCAGGGTCGGCCTCGTGGCCAAGCCCACACCGCGTTCTTGGACAACGAGGAGTGGCCGGTGGGTCGAGGGTCACCTCACCAGGAACTTCCGCAAACTCGAACTCGACTCGCGAGACCAGCTTCAAGCCATACTCGGCGACGCCTCGCCGGTCGCGAGCTAGCGTCCGGACGTACTCAACGCAGCCGCCGATCGGAGACTTGCCGTCCGTCTTGTGACGAGGAGTCCACCGCAACGGCGGTGCTCTCTATGACTGACGCGGCTCGTGGACTTCGAAAGTCCGGGGGGTCACCACGGTGCGAATCAGCGTACCGGTCGTGGAGGATCGGGTGTCACTTCTCCTAGGAGGCACCTGCCATGAGACCCACCGCGGCTCCCACCGGAATACACACGGCCCAAGCTTCGACTCCAGCTCTGAACACTCGTCGAGTGAGACGCGGATGATTCGCACCGGGGACCTCATCGAAAACCCCTTGACCGGCGAGACGGTGACGTTCCAGCAAACGTCGGCTGATTCGAACGGCGAGGCAGTGATGGTCGATGTGACTCTCGAACCGGGGGGCCGCGCCGCCGTCGCACACGTGCATCCGAGTCAGACCGAGAGATTCCGGGTGCTCGATGGGGTGGTCGGATTCCGTCTCGGCCATCAACGGCTGGTCGCAGCGGCTGGTGAGACCGTGCTCGTTGCGGCCGGCACGGCACACACGTTTTGGAATGCGGGCGACGTCCGCGCCCGGTTTCTCTGCGAGATTCGACCGGCCTTGGGGTTCGAGCGGCTGCTGGAGACGATGTTCGCCCTTGCCCGGGACGGCAAGACTGACCGCCGGGGCGTACCGCACCCGCTTCGCTTGGCGGCGATCGCGGATCACCATCGCAGCGATATTCAGCTCCCGATCGTTCCCGCACCGGTTCAGCGCTTAGCGGCGAGGCTCGGCGCCACCGCCGCTTGGGCGCTGGCCGAACTCGGCCCCATCTACAGCGGCACACCACGCACGCCGGGCCACCCTGCCACCACCGACGCCACGCTGACCGTAGCCGAAAGCCGAACCGCCTGGTCGGCGCCGTTTCGCACCATCCACCCAGAGAAGAGGACAGCATCATGACGAAACACGATCGGGAACCCACCACCAACCGCCGCGGATTGCTCGGCCTCGCCACCATCGGGCTCGGTGCGACGGTCGGCGGCGTGATCGCCGCGCCCGTCGCCGGCTCGCTGCTTGCCCCAGTGACACGGCGGGAAACCTTCCGTCCCGTCCCACTTGGCCCGGTGCACGCCTTCAACAGGGAGGACGGCTTCGCGCCAATCGCGGCGGCCTACGTCGAGGATCCCGCCCAGCCGCTCGTGTCACAAGGCCTGGCCTACGTCCACTACACCGGAGGCAGCGACCACGATTGGCTCGCAGCCGGCGCCATGTTCGTTGTCTTCTCGAACCGCTGCACCCACGTTGGCTGCCCAGCCCAGTCCACGAGCATCGGCTTCGCATGCCCATGCCACGGCAGCCAGTTCGATCAACGGGGCGGCCGCACAGCAGGCCCAGCCCCCCGGCCCCTCGACCGCTTCCAATGGGAAATCCGACGTGACCATCACCTCTGGATCACCCAGCGCTGGAGCGTCTTGCTCGACGGCGACCACGTCCGCTACTTCCCGGTCAAACCGCCAGGCGAACCGCTCACCGGACAAGTCCCCGCCGCCGACGCCCTGTACCCGGCGGTCACCTACAGCCACGAGCCGGCACCAAAGCCGCGATGACCGACACTGCTTCATCACCCGCGGCCGCTAGGCTCTTTGGCATGGATCCGGCAGCGCCGCACGCGATGCGCGCGGTCGTGGTTAACCGGTTCGGCCCGCCCGAAGTGATGCGGGTTCATCACATCGATTGTCCGGATCCGGGCCCGCGGCAGGTTCTTGTGCATGTCTGTGCTGCGGGTGTGAATCCGGTTGATGCGCAGAATCGCTCGGACGGAAGCTGGGCGGCGTTGCAACTGCCGTTTGTGCCGGGAAGCGACGCGTCCGGTGTGATTGTCGCGGTGGGAAGCGCGGTCGATGGATTCAAGTCCGGTGACGAGGTCTTCTACTTCACTGACTTTCTGGGAGACCGCCAGGGCAGCTACGCGGAATACCAGGTCGTCGACGCCGATGTCGTGGCCCGCCGACCGACGAAACTCAGCCACGTCGAGACGGCGGCAGTTCCGTTGGCGGGCGGGACGGCGTACGAGCTCGCAGCGCGGCGACTCGAACTGTCACCCGGGCAATGGCTGCTCATTTTCGGAGCGGCCGGCGGCGTCGGCTCGTTCCTCGTGCAAATCGCGAAGGCCAGGGGCGCCCGGGTCGCCGCGATCGCAAGCGCTCCGAATCACGACTATCTGAAGGATCTCGGTGCCGACGTCACCTTCGACTACCAAAGCGAAGATGTCGTGTCGTTGGTCGAAAAGAAGCTAGGCGCGGTCGACGCCATCGCAGATCTCGTTGGTGGCGATCTCCTCGAACGCAGCATCCCTGTCCTCCGGGAGGGCGGCCGGGCCGCCAGCATCTGCGCGCTAACGGGCAACTTTGAGTTAGCGATCGACCGGAACATCGCGTTGCACGGAGTATTGGTGCGGCCAGATGGCGATCGCGTCGCTGAACTGGCAATGCTCCTGACCGATGGCCGTGTAACCCCGCCGCCGATTGAGGTCTTCGGACTTGACGATGTGGTCGCTTCCCACAAGCGAATCGAGCGCGGCCACGGGCGCGGACGTGTAGTACTCGATCTCTCAGCGACATGAGCTGACGCGCGCGCTTCGCGGTCTCTGATCATCATGAAGAGCTCATCAGTGGGCCACCGTATGCCCGGCGGAGGGTGCGGTAGTCCTCCCGCACCCTCCGCCGGCCGCTATCACCTGCCGAAGCTCACGCTGGCCGAACCGCAGCCGATGCCCTGGATCCAGACGTGCTGGTCGCCGGGAAGGTCACGGTCGAGGTCCGACTCCGACACGATCATCTGCGCGGTGAACGACTCGTCGGTTCCGTCGCCCGCCCGATAAAAGTCGGCTGCCAGAACGACCGTATGCTCATCGGTCGAGATCGCTCTCGGCGACTCGGCGGCGGTGCACTTGAACATCGTGCTGGGCAGCAGCTCGGAGGTATCCCAGCGGACGCCCTGTCCCGCCTCGCAGCCGGCGAACGGAACCTGTGCGATCGTGTTTGTGCAGCGAAAGCCGCCTCCCGCGTGCGCGGTTGCGGCTTCGGGGTCGAATGCGCCGCCGCCGGTCAGGAAGGCAGATCCGGTCGAGATACCGGTGATATTGGATGCATGGAAGGCAAAGCCGACCGAGGCGCTCGCCCGGGCCGGCACGGCGACTGCCAAGGCCAGCGCGGCGACAGCCACGAGCGCCGCCAGCGAAGCGCCAATCAAACTTCGGGACATCGGTCCTCCTCGTAAATAGTGATCAGTGTCGCGTCCAGCTCGGTGGGTAGCCGGGCCAGTTGCCAGACGCACCGTGATACCGCGCCTGCCGGAAACCGGTTTTCCCAGATGCAACGCGCGACACAACCAGGCTCTCGCTCCGACGACGACGCACAGCGCGAGGAGTGCACGCTCAAGAGCTCGAAGGTGGAAACGGGTCACGCTTCTGAGTCATTCCGTGACCTGATCTCTGGCGGGTGCCGCCCCGAAGCAAGACCGTGATCATTTTGGCCCTGCAAGGCCAGCCCACTCTGTCCCGCTTGGGAACCGCCGCGCAAGCTTCGGTGCGGTGGCTTGCAGAGCCCTCGGACGCCCGGAACTCAGGGTGTCCCGAGCTGGGGCGCGGAAGGACCGTAGACTCACGGCCGTGGCTACGCACGGGGCGATCCGACAGCTCGAATATGTTCGACCTGCCGAGGTCTGGTCGCATGAGGGACTCTCCTTCGCCCTGCCGAAGCTCGCCCCTCGAACTCGTGAACTAGACACGCTGAGAGACCGGGAACTCCTTCACCAGGTCCACGGTGGCCTTGGCGCCGACGGCAAGGGCGCTGCCGACGTACACGACCTCGGCCATGCCTCGCTGCTCCTCGACTAGGTGCTCGGGTCGTGGCTGCTTCATATTCACCTCCTCGCGTCTAACTAGAGGGCGTGCAGCCTATGGCGGGCCGCGGACGTGGCTGCCTGGCGCTAGAGCCCCTCGCACCGGCGCTGAGGGGCACGGGTCACCTGCTCGTCGCCGCCCGAACAGGACCGGCGCCGAGCGCAGCGGCCATGCACGATTCCGTGACGGCGGTCATCACTGGAATCGAGGTCGCTCCCTTCGACCGGGACACGTGACGGCGAGACGACGGTACGGAAGGCAGGATCGCTGCTGAGCGCCTTCTGTCGACAGCGATCCGGGGCGGACGGCATACTTGAGCGCATGCGCGACGTCATCAGCACGCCCGAGGCGCCCAGCTCGCCGTTGTACAGCCAGGGAGTGACGGCCGGGGGGCACGTCCGCGTCTCGGGCATGGTCGGGATCGATGTGAGCACCGGGAACCTCGCCGGCTCGACGATTCAGGAACAGACACGGCAGTCGCTCACCAACTGCCGGGCGGTCCTGCGCGCAGCGGGCGCGACGTTGGACGACGTCGTCGAGGTCGGCGTGCTCCTGACCAACCCGACCGACTTCGCGGGCATGAACGACGAGTACGCGACGTGGTTCCCGACCGACCGACCGACGCGCTACGTCGCCAAGCTCGGCGTCGAGATGCCCGGCGTGCTCATCTCGATCCGCATGACGGCGTTCGTCGGCTAGCACCCAAGGGGAACGCGTGAACTCTCGCCGGATTAGCGGGAGCGACGGGATCCTCGGCAGTGTTCGAGTTGCGGTAGGACAGCTCGGGCGGCGCGGCCAGGCGGCTCGCCTGGAGCTCGGCGGCAAGCTGCTTGCCCTCCTTGATTGCCTCCTCGATCAGGGTCTGCTCGGCCTCGGTCAGCTGGCGCCCCTCGGCCGTGGCCTTGTCGCAGGTGCCGAGGGCCTTCTCGCGGATCTCGCGGTAGCGGGCTCGCTTCTCTTGCACGTCCATGGTTGGAACCTCCGCAGGTCGGAGTTGTCACGACATGCGCCCAGGTGGTGGTGGACGCCCGCTCGGTGCCAGGGTGGCGGCGACCGTGCGGTGCTCGATCCGACGGAGGCTCGGGGCTGGCGGCCGGTGCTTCGGCTCGCGGGCCTGGCGTGGCGGCCGGTATGTCAGTCGCTCGCGCGGCTACGCGAGGCGACCCGGTCGGATGCTACCCCACCGCGACCTGTGCTCGTCGCCGGGCGGCTCGCTGCCTCGCCGAGGGGTAGCAGGCCCGGCCGCAGTACCGGGTCGAGACCTGGGCGGGCTCGAACCACCCCGGCCGCATGTCAGGCAGGGCCGGGCTACGCTAAGGGCTCGTGTCGAGTCGGGGCATCGTCGAGTCCTTCTGGTCAGCCATGGAGAACAACGACTGGGAGCACGCAGCCAGCCATCTCACCGAGAACTGCGTGATCGACTGGCCGTGCTCTGGAGAGCGAATCGTCGGCAGAGCCGACTTCGCGGCCATGCAGGCGCGTTATCCCACGAACACGGGCCGTTGGAGCTTCGACGTTCATCGCATCCTCGCCGAGGGCGATGTCGCGGTGAGCGAGGTGACGGCAACCGATGGCGAGCAAGCCGCTCGCGTCGTTGCCTTCTCGATGCTGAACGATGGCCGCATTGCGCACCAGATCGAGTACTGGCCGATGCCTTATGAGCCGCCGCCCGGTCGAGATGATCTGACGCAGGCGATCGCGCGGGTACCCTAAGGCCAAGGAGGCCCGCTACTCCAACGGCACGTCTGGCCAGGAGATCGGCCGCCCCCGGTCATACCTGGCGGTCTTCCACGTGCGGGGCCAGGTACGGCTGGCCCGGCCGGTCCGGCTGGTAGAACTGCGACCGCATCGAGCGGGGATCGGTGTAGTCCCTGACCTCAACCCAGCCCCTGTCGCGGTGGACGTGGTACTCGCACCGCCCGATGAGCAGGGCATGGTCGTGGGCGCGGAGCTTGAGCGAGCCGTCCGGGTGCTCCATCCACTGCATGATCGGTTCGTCCTCGGGCAGCCCGGCCCGCCAGACGTAGCCGAGCAGGGTGGCCTCGAGGTCATCGGCCATGGCCCCAGCCTAGCCTGCCGCCCGGACCCCGCCCAGGGCGGGCCACTGAGACTTGCTCCTAGCTCTGGCTCGTGGGCGACGACGCGGCGAAGATCAGGATGAGGAGGGCGATGAGGGCCGCACCGATCGCGACCACGACGAGGATGTCGAAGACCGTCGCCACCTTCCATCCCAGATCCCGCGTGCGCTCGTGCTGCATGCCCCAAGTGTACGCGTTCCCGCTACGCCCCCGACGAGTTGGCGCGGGCCGTCGGCCCCGATAGAACACGGGGAGGCGCCAGGCGCCCCGCTCACGCGCCCGCAGCGGCGGCCAAGGCATCGCCGTGCCTTCGGGCCTGGGGCACTCAGAGGGGCGCCTGCGGGCCGCCGCCCACGACTCGCATGCCGTTCGTGGGCGCCAGCGTGGGCGCTGGGGCCGCAAGGCCGCACGGCTCCACGTGATGCACCGGTCTTGAAAACCGGCAATGGCCGTCAAGGTCATTCGAGGGTTTCGAATCCCAACCCCCGCCGTCAGACCGAGTAGCGTTCGGCGCCGCATGGCTGGATCTGACCGCGGATTCAAGCCCCGGCCGTTCCACCACCGCTCAGGATATCGTCCCGTGGCATTCGCGAACCTGTACTGCTCATCGCCTCCTCAAACGCGCCGAACGCTCCCCATCGACCGCGACTTCGCCCGACACACCCGCGCGCCCGCCTAGCCATCAGCCCGGCGGGCGCGAGAAGCCGTCAGATCGGCGTCG
Source organism: uncultured Actinomycetes bacterium (assembly GCA_963709425.1). GTDB lineage: Bacteria > Actinomycetota > Thermoleophilia > Gaiellales > JAICJC01 > JAICJC01. Next base: position 539,717 of record CAVPWG010000005.1, read on the forward strand.
TGTCCTCCGGCGCCGGGGTGAAGTCGAGGTTCTCGTCAAGAGGCGGTACACCGTGGTGCTGAGCGGCGTAGGACGCGGCGTTGGCGACCTGCTGTGGCCGCATCAGCCTGACGACCGCGAACCAGATCACGGAGAGCACCACCACGCCGAGCGCCCAGAAGAGCGCCAGCCAGTTGAGGTTCGTGGTGTCGTGCGGATCGGGGTTGAGCGCGCCCCAGAATCCGAGCACGGGCGTCGCGATGGCAACGAGCACGAGCAGGTACTGCCACCAGACGGCGTTCGTCCGGACGAGTAGTCCGATGGCGGCGACCGCGAGGATCAGGTAGACCAGCTCGACTGCGAACGAGCCGGCGGTGGCCGCGATGAAGAACGCCGCGAACTCGCGCGGCAGACCGAACCGGTCGAGCGTGTGGCTGTAGAGACCGAGCAGGATCAGGCCGCCGCCGCCGATCACGATCACCAGGTTGCCCACCCATGGCGTGTTGTGCCGCGAGGTCTTCGCGAAGAAGGACGGCAGCAGGCCGTCGCGGCCGAGGGCGAAGTAGCCGCGGCCGATGGTGACGCAGATCGCGAGCGCAAGTGCAGTCGCGTCGAGGATCACGACCAGGTCGATGATCGTCGCGAACCATGAGCCGATGTACTTAGTCGCCAGCTGGTCGAGCGCGGTCGGATCGAGCCAGGCGCCCTTCTCGACCGCCGTTTGCCCGAGGCCGATCGAGATCGCGTACGACATGATCACGTAGAACAGCGCCGAGGCGCCCACGGTGCCGATCAGTGCCCGTGGGATCGACTTGGCCGGGTCGTGGCTCTCCTCGCCGAGTGACGCGGCCGCCTCGAAGCCTACGAACAGCAGGATGCCGAGCATCACGCCGTTGAAGACGGTGTGCACCGACGTGGTTGAGGGATTGAAGACGGCGAACGTGTTGTTGGCCTGGAAGATGATCGCGAGCGCGAGGATCAGCATCGGGGTGAACGACAGTGCGGCGAACGTGAGCATCGCTCCGATCGCGATCCGCACGCCGATGTAGTTCAGCACCAGCACCAGCGCCATGAAGAGCAGCGCGAGGAACCACCACGAGGGCACCGTGGACTTCGAGATGTGCTCGGTCCAGAAGCCGTTCGTGAGGATGCCGAGGCCCAGGTAGATGCCACCGCCGCCGAGGAACAGCGTGCCCATGAAGAAGACGCCGGCGGTGAGGATGCCCACCGCAGGGTGGGCGCCGCGCACGAGGTACTCATAGACCGCGCCGGCGCCCTGGTACTGGCGGGCGAAGACGGATATTGCATACGCGATCGCGAGCACGCCGAGACCGGCGACGAGCACCGAGAGCGCGGTATTGAAGCCGGCGCCCGTTACAGGGGCCGAGACAAAGCCAAGAACGATCGCCGTCGAGAACATCGGGCCGATCGCAAGAGCCTGTGCGACGGCGTGGATCGTTCCCAGGCGTCGCTCGCCCAGCTGCCCTCCCGTGGTTCCCGCAGAACCCTCGTCTGACATGAAACTCCCTCCTCAGTCGGAACGATGCAAACAATCACACTCAACTGCGTCGGAGTCAAGCGCGCTGCGGCCTCTTTGAGGCGTCGCACAGTGCCATACTGCGGGCAGAAACCATGGCTGCGCCTAGACCGACCATCCCTGCCACACCGCTCCACATCGAGACCGTGGTGGACCACATCTACGCTGTGCTTCGAGAGGCCATCCTTGACGGCACATTGGCCCATGGAACCCGGCTGACGCAGCCCTCACTGGCGCGAGACTTCGGCGTCTCACGGACGCCACTGAGGGAGGCGCTGATCCGATTAGCCACCGAGGGCCTGGTCGTGTTCTCGCCGAACCGGGGAGCGACTGTCTCGGAGTTTGATTTCGGAAACAGACGTCAGGTGTGGGCAGCGCGAGCGATAGTCGAGTCGGGGGCGGCGCGGCTTGCCGCCGATACTCGTGACCCTGCGATGATCGGTCGGATGCGTGACGCGATAGCGCGGCAACGAGAGGTGGGAAACGATCCGGATGCCAGTTGCTCCGCGAACCGTGAGTTTCATCTTGCATTAGCGGCCGCCTCCGGCAATCCCCATCTGAAGCGGTTCGTCGACGTGCTGTGGATGCCCGGCATCGGTGTGACTGACGAGATTCCGACTGGTCAGCCATCGCACGAGGTGCTGAGTCCGGCCGATGATCATGAGCGCATCCTTGACGCAGTCTGTGCCGGTGACGCGACCCTCGCCGAACAGCTCACCCGAAGCCATGTGACCGCATACCCGCCCTTGCCGCCGGCGCCGGGATAAGTGCGCGGATATGTCGAGGCGCGCGCTGGTGGCATCAGTCGCCGGGTAGGTCAAGCAGTCGCGCGGGATTGTCGCGCACCGCATCACGTAGGGCGCCCAGCGGAAGATCCCCGTTGCTGCCGATAAGACGCCGTCACCTCGGCCGCAGCCGTTACGACCACGGCGAGCAGGGCGCGAGGTAGCGATCGACGGCGCTTCCGCCGTGCGAGCCGCGAACCGGCGCCAGGCCACGCCGACCGCCGCATAGACGGGCAGAATCCCGGTGGCGCTGACCTGGAGCAGCCAGCCGAGATACGTGACTGCGTCGATCAGCGTGGGTCCCTGCCAGGCGAGACCGGACACGGACACGCCGGCCGTCTAGCACCCCGAGAGTGGCGATTGCGACGTGCGGACTCGTGAAGCGCGGACGCGTACGTCCGAGCATGCGCTGGAGATAGCTGTTGTGACCCCCAAGGCAACGCGGGTCGTGATGTTCGCTGTGCCGAGCGCGGGGTCATCCTTGGCGCATGGCGGGACGCCGCGAGACTTGCCGGACGCCTCAGTATGTGCGATAACAGTCGCCGGGCCGCGGGCGCTGTTCGCGCGGTCGGACGCCACCGATGGAGAGCAACTGGAGGGTCTTGATGCGGGCACTTATCGCAGGTGGAGGCATGGCGGGGCTGATGACCGCTCTGGCGCTGCGGGAGTCGGGCGTCTTCACGACGATCGACGTCTTCGAGCAGACACGCACGCCCAGCACCGCGGGAGCGGGGCTGAACATCCCCCCGAACGCCGCACGGCTGGCGCGGTGGCTGGGCGTCGACCTCGACGGCGGGGACCCCAAGGGCCAGCACGGGGCAGTCGACGGCGGCAGGGCGGCGATCCTCAGCGAGACGCGGATGGTCTGGGAGGACGGCTCCATCACGCGGAAGCCGCTCGACCACAACACGTCGGCCAACGATAACGCCGGCTTCCACCACATGCACCGCCTCGACCTGCTGATGTGTCTCTACAAGCGGGTCCTCGAGTTCGCGCCGGAGACGGGCGTCAACTGCCCGATCCAGGTCCACATGGCTAAGCGCCTGGAGGCCGTCAGCCAGCACGAGGAGTCCGTGACCGTGACGTTCTCCGACGGCACGACGGAGACCGGAGACCTGCTGATCGGTGCCGACGGCGTCGACTCCCAGGTGCTGGAGGCGGTCTGGCCGGGCGTGTCGACCAAGCGCTGGACCGAGGTCGTCGTCTACCGCGGTCTGGTCCCGAGGGACAAGGTCGCCGCGGCGCGCAAGCCCGACGGCAGCCCGCTCGACTACAACCCCATCGAAACGATGTCGATGGACACCCGCGAGACCCCAACGGCGCAGCATCTTACGTACTGGGTCCGCGGCGGCGAGCTGCTCAACGTGTGGCTCGCCTACTACGAGCCCAACGCCGAGGAGTTCGAGCGCCAAGAGAGCGACTGGTTCCCCGCCGACCGCGATGAGATGGTCGGCAACATGAGCAAGGCGTTCGAGGGCGACCCCCGTCACGACGACGTCGTCGCACTCACGAGCCTGATGGAGAACCCGACGAAGTGGGGGCTCTACGACCGTGACGCGCTCGAGAACTGGACGGAGGGTCGCGTGGGCCTGGTGGGTGACGCCGCTCACCCGATGCTGCCGACCTTCGGCCAGGGTGCCGCGCAGGCCTTCGAGGACGCCGCGGCGCTGGGCAAGTGCTTCGAGCTCCACGGCACGGACATCTACCGCGCGCTGTTGCACTACGAGCGCGTGCGCTACTACCGCGCGACGCGCTTCCAGTTCGCGTCGAAGTTCCTCTTCAAGCACCTCGAGCCGGAGGACTCACCTCAGCGCCGGAAGATCCTCGCTGCCGTCAACGAGCGGGACTACCCCGTCTTCGATCACACGGAGCGTGCGGGCAGCGACGATTCGTGGATCTACGCGTTCGACGCGCGCGCGATCGGCGACAAGCTGCCGATCAGGAAGCTCGGGCCGTGGCACTTCCGCTCGCGGAACGAGGCGCTCAAAAGCGCCCGCAGGGAGGTCGCCACCAGCCTCTGGAAGCCGGCGAAGCCATGGACCGGCGACCGGCCCATCACGCGCGAGGAGCTCGCACAGCACACGACGTTCGACGACTGCTGGGTCGTCATCCGCGGCAACGTCTACGACTTCACCGAGTGGAAGAACCACCACCCGGGCGGGCCCTTCGTCGCGCGCATGTACGGCGGCAAGGACGCCACGGCGGAGTTCGGCGAGTACCACAGCCGGCTCGCCGAGCAGCACATGCAGTACTTCTGCGTCGGGCCGCTCGTCGGAGCCCCCGCCGAGCGCGCCGACGACCCGTCGGAGGTCGAGCCGTCCAGGACTTGACCGAACGACGCCCTAACAGGGACACAGGATCGCCGGCGGCAAGCTGACCCTCGACAAGGCATTGATCACCTCGCCACAGCTTTGCCCGGCCTTCGCAAACCGCTGCTTGATGTTCGCGGCGTCCCTCGCGGGAACCATCCCAGATCGGCGATTGAGTCTCGTTTGCGCCAGGTCAAAGTCTTGCCGAGCTTGTACGACCCTCCGGCCGAATTCCAAGGCCGCCTCACCTTCGGCGGCGCCTACCCGTCCTGCCGTTCCTCCTTAGACGGAGCAGATAGCGGGCGGTCGGGCCCCGACTCTGAACCTCGGATCGCCGGCTCATGGTAGACGCGGCAATTCGCCGGTCAAGCGCGCCAGGCCGGCGCAGGAACCCGTCCACCGCGTTAGCTGCGGGCCTCCTTGCGAAACGCGGCCGGCGAGAGTGTCGAGCAGTGCCACGTCGTCACCCCCGGCGTGGTCGTCCCGTCCAACTCCTCGGCGGCGCGCTGACGGGTCATCCACTGCACGGTCACCTTGTCGCACTGATCGCACATCCGATGGTGCAAACGCGCACCATCCGGGGGCCGCTCTTGGGCATGAGCCACGATCAGAGCGTACTCCCCCGCCCATCGCGGCGATGCACGGGCCGGCTAGCGGCCGATGGTGCGCACGCCCTACCCTGAGCGACGCCCCCGTCGGCTCGAGTTCGTCGAGTCGCGATCAGCATGAAGCCTCGAAGTCCACGTGCCTAGAAGATCCTTTCGCAGTCGTGCGCCGATTCGAGGCGGCAGCTGAGGCCGAGTTACGCGCGCGCGTCGCCCGCCGTTTTCAGCCGGCCAACCGAGACCAGCTACGATCCATCTTGTGCCCACTGTCGCGACCCAGATCCTGAACTGCACAAACTGCGGCACAGAACTCGTCTGGAATCTTGAAAGGCCGCCGATTAGTCGTGCCATGGCCCGCAGCAACGTCACGCACGCCGCCGGCCCCCCACATTTCGCCGCGACGTGCCCGGACTGCCGCCAGCGGCACTGGATACCGCTCGGCCAGGCGACGACAGACGCCGACTGACCGATAAGCCCGGGGCCGAAGTCACGGGTGGCGCGTCTCGAGCACCACCGAAAGGGAGGAACTCCGTGACGTTGAGCGACGACGACCTCCTCGACTTCGACCTGAAGGGGCTCGCCGGCTTCCAGACCGCGTCGCGAACGCTTCTCGAACAGCATGGTGATGTGTACCGCTCCCAACTCGTGATGGCACGCTGGCTTGACGGTTATCGGGAGCGCAGAGCCGCATCCTCGACCGGCGAGAGTTCGTTCGATGCCGGGGCTAGGGACACGCTGTACGACATCGCCGCCGCACACCTCCGCCAAGGCGACTTCCTCCCAGGCGGTGAGCTCTACGACGACGAGCAGCGCCGAGACGACTGATCAGGCCGCGCTTGCATGCGGCCGCCGGCCGACTTCCACGTGTTGAAGCCGAGGTGGTGGTGGTAGCCACCCGCCGACACAAAGAGCATGTCGCCGGTCGTCCCCCACCCGGGAACGTCGCGCGCCTCCAGGATCACATCGAACCCGAGCACGTCGACGTAGAAGCCGCGCACGCGGTCGATGTCCGCCGTGCGCAGGTGGACGTGGCCGATCGTCACGCCAGGGTCGATCGGGCGGGAGCTGTGCGCCGCGGGCACCATCGTGCCCTGCAGGCCTGGGTGGGATGGGGTCGTGGTCATCAACGCACTGTAGGCGCGGTTGCGTCGCGACGGTCGAGGGATTCTCCCGATGCCATCCCGCTCCGCCACTCCTAGCCTGGGATCAGCGGACATTGCAATCGACCTCTTCCCGACATAGCATGGGAGCTATGGAGCATATTCGATGAACGACGAACAGTCTCAGCAGAAGATCGCCGGCCTCGAACAGACCGTGCAGGCGCTCACCCAGCGGGTCTGGCGCTTGGAGCAGGCTGTCACCGAGCTCTCGGTCGACGCGCGCCGTGCAACGCCTCCCAGGCCGACTGCGACTCCGACGCCGGCCGCGACCGTCCCGGCGCCCGCGCCGGTGACGCCGCCGTCGCTCCCGCCGCCACCGCCGCCGAAGCCGCCGTTCGACTGGGGCAGGCTCGGCGAGCAGCTCTTCGCGGCCCGCACGCTGGCCTGGGCCGGCGGCGTCGCCACGGTGCTCGGGATCGTGCTGCTCTTCGTTATGGCCGCGAGCCGCGGCTGGATCACGCCCGGGATGCGTGTGGGCATCGGCACGGCCGTCTCGCTCGCCCTGCTCGGCGCCGCGATCGAGCTCGACCGGCGCTCGTGGCGCTCGGACGCGATCCTGTCCGCCGCCGGCGTCGGCATCGGCGGGCTCTACGCAAGTCTGTGGGCTGCCACGTCGCTCTATCACCTGGTGGCGTCCGCGGCCGCCGCGCCGCTCGCCGGGCTGATCGCCGCGCTCGCCGTCGCTGCGGCGCTGCGCATCCGCCAGGAGCCGCTGGCCGTCTTCGGCATGTCCGCCGCGATGCTCGCGCCGATCCTCGTGAGCAAGGACGTCACCACGGGCGGCGTGCTCTTCGGCGCCGTCATGGTCGCCGCCGCGCTCCCGCTCCTCGTGCGCACCGGCTGGCGCGGGCTGGTGGCCTGGGTGTGGACGATCGGCTTCGCCGAGACGCTGGCGCTGCTCGCGCTGTCGGCGGACCACATCGGGTTCGGCGGCCCGGTCGTCGCCACCGCTGCCATGACCGCCCTGGTCGTGTGCCTGACGTTCCTGCTCGAGCTCCTGCCGCGCGAACGCACCCGCCTGAGCGCGCTGGGCTCGCTGACCGCCGCCAGCGCTTTCACGATGACGCTCGGCGCCGCGGCCCTGTACGGCGGCTCGCGCGAGCTCGACGGCCACTCGCTCGCCGGCATCGCGCTCGCAGGGATGACCGGCGTCTGGCTGCTCCTGGCCTTCGTGCCTGCCGCGGTGCGCCGCCCGCACGCCAACCTGGCCGATCTCCTCGCCGGCTTCGGCCTGACGAGCGCCGCCATCGCCACCGGCTTGCTGGCCGGCGGCCCGGGGCTCGTCTGCGCCTGGACGGCCGAGTCGGCCATGCTCGTAGTCCTCGGTGAGCGGATCCGGCGCCGCAGCGCGACGCGCAGCCTGCGCGCGATCGTCTCGGCGACGGCCTACCTGCTGCTCGGGATCCTGGCGACGCTCGACGTGCTCCAGCCGCTGCCCGACACGCTCCCGCACGTCGGCGCGGGCTCGACCGGCGGCTCCGTGGCGCTCGTGGCGGTCGCCCTGGCCGGGATCGTCCTCTGTTTCGGCCTTCGCACGTTCGCGAAGCCCGAGCTGGCCGTCGCCTGGATCGTGCCCGCGGTGGCACTCGGGTTCCTGCCGATCTGGGCGCTCGGCGCCGAGCCGGCCGTGATCGCCTATGCCGGCATGGCTGCGGCACTCTTGGTCTACCGGCGCACGCCGTTCCTGGTGCGCTGGCTGCCCGAATGGGTCGGGCTCGTGACGGCGTCCGGCTGGTGGGTCACCGGCGCCGTGCTGGCGCTGTCCCTGACCGCGCCCGTCGACGAGCTGACCGAGGGCTGGAGCCGAGTCGGCGAGCGGCACGGGCTGCCGGGCCTGGCCGCGCTTCTCGCATCGGCCTGCGTCTTCGCGTGGTCTTCGCGGCGGCCGGCGCGGCCGCTCTGCGAGCACGGCCTGCTCGTGCCCGTGACGGCGCTCGTCTACGCCCTTGCCGAGGCGCTCTCGGCGCCCCAGGTGATCTGGGCGTGGCTCGTCGTCGCCGGGCTCCTGGCGGCCGTCGTTCAGGTCGGCCCGGTCCGGCGCCGCCTCACCCGCGAGGCGCTGCTCGTGTCAGGCGGCTCCGTCCTCGCCGTGGGCGTCGTCAGCGCCTGGAACCTCGACACCTCGCTGCAGGCGGTCGTCGCGCACGGCCGAACGGCGGGCTGGGAGAGCATCGCGCTCGCCACCGCCGCCGCGCTCCTCCTCGCGCTCGCGTTCCCCGACCGCTCCACGCGGACGAATGCGCTCTGGCTGCCGTTCCTGCTCGCCGCCCAGCTCTCGGCAATGCTGCTGCCCGGCCAGTATCCGCTCGTGGCGGTGGCCGCCCTCGCAGCGCTCGCCAGTGCCGTCGCCCTGGCGAGGCGGCCTCCGGCCATCGCGGCGCGGCTCGACCGAGAGGCGCTCGCCGCCATCGGCGCGGCAGGCGCCACGGCCGTCGCCGCGGTCGTCCTCGTCGCCTACGAGACGCCGCGCATGCTCTTCCAGACGTCGCACGCGCCGGCCGCCGGCCTGGCCTCCGCCGCAGCCGCAGCCGCGGCGCTCCTCGTCGCCGCTGCCGCGACCCGCCGCCTGCGCTGGACCGGCGGCCCGGTCCGGGTCGCGACCCTGCTCGTCTGCGCCGGCGGGGCGTTCTGCCTGTGGACGCTCGCCGCGGCCATCCTCGGCGCCGAGCAGCTCGTCGCCGATGCCGGCGTCGCGGCCTCCGTGCACGACCACTTCCAGCAGGGGCACATGCTCGTCTCGATCGGGTGGGTCATGGTCGGCCTGGCCCTGGTCGTCGCCTCCCTTCGCGGCGACCGCCGCAGCCTGCGCGCCGGCGGGATCGCGCTGCTCTTCGCGGCCCTCGGCAAGATCTTCCTGTACGACCTGGCGTTCCTGACCGCGATGGCCCGGGCGGTGTCGTTCATCGTCACCGGATCGGTGCTCCTGCTGGCCGCGCTCCTGCTCCAGCGGTTCGCGCCGCAGGTGAAGGCCGCGCTCGGCGACGAGCCGCCGGAGGCGATCGCATAGACCGCGTCCGGTAGGCTCGCCGGCCGATGGCACGGCTCGAAGAGGATCGACTCGCTCGCCGAGCGCACCGGGTTCTCGGGCGTCGTGCACGCCGAGACCGTGGGCGGGTCGAGCTCGCGCAGGCCCACGGGATGGCCGACCGCACCCACGGGATCGCGAACACCGTCTGGCGAAACCTGCACGATTTAGGCCAATCGCTGGAGGCTCCGCCGCGCCAGACTTCCCCCACGGTCCCCGACGGCTCAACCCTCGTGTCGCCGTTCGAGCAGCGGAGCGACCAGGAACGCGAGGACCGCAGCCGCCGAAATCAGCATCATCACGGCTACGCCTCGATCAGTCATACCGCGAATTGAATCAGACGAGCGGCGCTAGCGTGAGCGGATCTCGCCCCGATCCTCGATGGGTCGGAGCCTGGGCTGCTGAGTGCGCTATTCGTGGGTGGTGTGTGTGAGCGACGCGATGATTCGGGGGTGGCCGTCGATGATTGGGGCGGCGTGGAGCTCAAACCCTGCGAAGCCGGCCAGCTCGGCGAGGCGTCGGAGCGCTTCGGCGCCAAAGCCCCAATAGATGTACTCGTCGTCGGTGTTGACGTCGCCCGGTCGATGCACACGAATGCACGGGTCGCCATCATCTGCGTGTATCCCGTATGTCTCAACCAGTACGCGGCCGGCGTCGGCCAGGCGCGCACACATGATCCGCAGCAGGCCGAGCGGGTCGGAGACGCGGTGGAGGATCCCCAAGCAGAAGACGAAGTCGAACGTCTCCTCCAGCTCGCCGAGCCGGAACGCCTCCATACGGCGGTATTCGACGCGCGAGCCGAGCAGCTCGGCGATCGCGCGGAAACCCTCGCCGCCCTTCAGCTCACAGCCCCAGCGCGCTCGCACCCACTCGATGTGCTGCTCGCTGTCGACGGCGAGCACCCGCTCCGCCCCGCGCGCCTCGGCGACGAAGGCATAGAAGCCGTCAAAGGTGCCCACGTCAAGGACGCGGAGCGTCGCAAAGCTCGCCGGCAGGAATGGCAGCCGATACCGGTGGTCGATCGCCACGCCCGGTGTGTAGATACCCTCGGCGCGATTCAGCGCGAACGTGTGAAACCAGAACGGGACCTCGCCCAGCACACGCCGCGCCGACGCGGGATCCACCTCAATGGGGAGGATCTCGGCGACCTCCTGCTCCGGCGTCTTCACGCCAGCCCTCGGCTCGAGCGGATCCACCAACCGCAACGGTAGCGCCCCAAGCCCGGCGGAACCCAGCCGCCCGCGCGGCACGTGCCCCTACGAATGGCAACCTGCGACTACACCCCTCAGGTGAGCGGCGGGCGCAGGCGGCGGCCAGCCGTCCGTCCTTTACACCCGAGGCGATGTCGTTCGCGATTCCCGGACGTTCCGGTGCGTCCGCAGAGAGAATCGCTCGGAGGAGCCGGAACGCTGCCGACGGCGGGCAACCATGCGCTGCGTGTAGGCGGTTCCCCCCCAAGCCCGCCGAGAGCCCGCCCAATTCCGAGGCTTGCCGTACCCGGCGCCCTCTCCCACCGTCCTTTGGCTTGGGATCTTCCCTGTGCGGCTAGCGACAGACTCGGCCTAGCCGGCCGAGCGTCGACCTGCCAGTGATTGCGACCGCCGTGGCGATTGCCGCCCGGTGGGCGCCAGCGCCAGGACGCTCTCCTCGATGAGAAATCCCGATGATGTGCGCGAATATTATTGGAAGATCTCAGTCATGCAGTCGCCGCCCTGAAGCCTCACATCATGCGCGCGAGCGGGGCCGTTCGGGCGGTCGTGCAGGTCGACGAAGAAGTCGCTGTCGACCTGCATGCCGCCGTCCGGGCTGCAGTTGACGCGCAGGAGCCACGAGGACATGTCCGGGTAGAACTGGTTGTCCCACGTCGAGTAGAGCGAGTTGGTGACGTAGAGCCGGCGCCCGTCGAGCGAGAGGCCGATCTTTCCTAAGCTTCCGGCAATGGCGCCAGCGGGCGAGACGAGAATCCAGCTCTGCGGCCGGTTCGTCGTCAGGCTGGATGGGCGGCGCGTGGAGGACGCGCTGGCCGGGGCCAAGGGGCAGGTGCTCTTCGCCTACCTCGTGCTCAACCGCTTCCGCCGCATCAGCCGCGACGAGTTGCTGGACGCGGTCTACGGCGAGGAGGCGATGCCCGACCACCACCCCCGGCTCAGCGTCCTGCTTTCGAAACTGCGTCGCCTCGTAGGCCCCGAGGTGCTGGCCGGACGATCGCAGATCGACGTCGTGCTCCCGCCCACCGCGTTTGTCGACGTCGAAGCCGCGCTCGACGGGCTGCACCGGGCTGAGTCGCACGTCGCGGCCAGCGAGTGGACGGAAGCCTGGGGCCCCGCTGGGATCGCCTACCACGTGGCCAGCCGGCCGCTACTCCAGGGCCACGACCGCCCCTGGCTCGACGAGTGGCGGGGACGCCTCGACGACGTTCGCGTCCGCGGGCTCGAGTGCCTCGCGGCGGCGAGGCTCGGGCTTGGCGGACCAACCCTGCCGCAGGCCGAACAATGCGGCCGCCAACTTATCGCGCTGGCTCCATACCGCGAGAGCGGCTACCGGATCCTGATGGAAGCCCTCGAGCAACGCGGCAACATCGCCGAAGCGCTACTCGTGTACGACCGCCTACGCGTCTTGGTGCGCGAGGAACTGGGGGTCGCGCCGAGCCCAGCAGTCCAGAGCGTCCACCGGCGCCTGCTGGGCGAAGCGGCCAGGACGAGCGTCTAAATCTCCTCGGCCTGCGCGAGGATGTCATCGCGGGACACCGCGCCGACGAGATCGGGGTGGTCTGCGGCGAGATGCGCTTGCGCCTTCTCCCAGAGCTCGTCGTCGTCCGTGCCCTCGACGACCTTGCCGCACACACAGTTGATCCGCTTGACGATAGCCACTTGCTCCATAAGGGCATCCTACCGGGCGCCTGGCAGAGCACCGCGCGATCCGCGTCCTCAGCACGCCCGGGCAAGCCCCGCGAAAGGTTGAGGAAACGACGGCCACGATCATCCCTCCACAACGAGCAAGGAGGAGCGATGAGCATCTCAGCGACTGTTTCACGAACACAGCACAAAACGGTCGAGGTCGACGGCCTCGACATTTTCTACCGAGAAGGCGGGGATCGGGCAAACCCGGCCGTCCTGCTTTTGCACGGATTTCCGACGTCCTCGTTCATGTTTCGCAACCTCATCCCCGCCCTCGCCGACGAGTTTCACCTCGTCGCGCCCGACTACCCCTCGTACGGCCACAGCTCGTTCCCAGCCAAACACGAATTCGACTACACCTTCGAACGCTTCCACGAGATCGTGCTTGGGTTCGTCGACGCCGTCGGGCTGGACACCTTCTCGATCTACATCCAGGACTACGGTGCACCCATCGGCCTCAGGGTCGCCTCGCGCCACCCGGAGCGGGTGCAGGCGTTGATCGTCCAAAACGGGAACGCGTACATGGACGGCTTCACCCCGATGTGGGAGCCGCTCTTCGCCTTCGCCGGAAACCGAAACCACGAGACCGAGGCGCCGGTGCGCGGCCTCTTGACGCACGAGGCAATCAGGTGGCTCTGGACACACGGAATGCGGAACCCCGAAGCCGTTCCGCCAGAGGCCTGGACCCTCGCCGCGCACAACCTCGACCGCCCGGGCAATCGCGACATCCAGCTAGACATCCTCTATGACTACCGGCTCAACATCCCCGAGTATGAGACGTTCCAGCACTACTTCCGCATGCACCAGCCGCCGACGCTGGTCACCTGGGGCAAAGGCGATGAAATCTTCGGGCCCGACGGGGCCGACGCCTACAAGCGCGACCTCCCCAACGCCGAGGTCCACCTCTTGGAAACGGGACACTTCGCGCTGGAGGATGCTCACGAGCTCATCGCCGACAAGATGCGCCGCTTCCTGCGGCAGAACGTCGACACCTCCCGCCCCACGGTGTGACACGGATCGGTCACGGCCCGCCCGTCACCGCACGCGTCCGTGAAACCCGCGATCCGCAGGCCTAGCGGTCCGCGGGAGGTCACGAGCCTGAATCCCGACGCCGTTCCCAGCGATCAGGCGGCGACCTGGACGGACCAGATCAGGACATCGAGGATCCGCACCTCGGTCAGCGCGTAGCCACGCAGTGCGAGTTCATGCCCGACGGCTTGCACCGCTACCCGGTTGCGGTCGAGGTCGCGTTTGTAGCCGCCGACCAGGCCGAGCGCACGGTCCCCGAACGGAGCCGCGGGTCCGGGGTCGTCGTCCTTCAGGTACCTCTGGACGACGCTGTCGAGCATCGGGATCAGCGCCGGACGTTTTCGGTGCAGCGCCTTCGTCATCTTCGAGAAGCCGACCCCTCGAATGTCTGCGAACGCGTCGAAGAGCTGCCTCAGTGGCAGCCGGGGGACGTCGTTCGCCGCTCCTGTCAGAGCCGCGTGGGGCGCGATCGCCATCAAGGCGTGCTCGATCCTGCGGCGCCGCTCGAGGATCACCGTGATCTGAGCCGCAGAGATGCGGGCGCCGGCCCGGTTCGCCAGCCTAAGGTCCGACTCGCTGAACGACGCCGGCGAAGGGTCGCTGACTTCGAGATGCCAGTACGCCTCCAGGAAGCCGACCACGACCCTCAAGGGATCCTCGATGACGTCCGCGTTGCGAAGGACGACTGGCCGAAGGGAGCTCCTCGTCACCCGGTCACCACCACCGCAGCGTACGACGCGCGGTCGACCGTGTCGAGTGCTGTGACCGCCACCAAGACGCGAACATGACCACGTCGAACGCTGACACCTGGTAATCAGTGCGGACGCCAGATGCCCACAGGCGGAGTTATGGGCTGAGAGTTCGCCGATTCATCCGACCAGTTCGCGAATCCGCCGGTCGCGTTCCTCGACCCGGCGAACGAGCTCCTGGGTGAGGTCAGCGATGTGCTTGGCGAGCGATGCCAGGTCTCCATCGCTGCTGGTTCGGCCGTTGTGGCGTCCCCGCTGGGCTGAGGAGACACCGCGCTGGGTCGTAGATGGCCCGCTCCCACCAGCACGCCGGGTACGGGTGGCAGCCTGCTTGCGGCGCTGGCCTCGCTGGCGGGCGACGCGATAGTAGTTCGCAGAAACGGTGCCCGGACGGCTCTTGCGCTCCCGCGCGATCTGGGTGAAGGCTTCAGTCCTGCTCTTGCCATCTGCTACCAGCTTGTTCACCTGCTCGAAGATCGCCGGGCCGATAGTGGCGGTGCGGGGCATCGCTCCTCCAGGTTTGGGTTGACGTCCGCCCAGGTTCGACGACGCGAACGGCGGTTCCTCCTGGCCGCTGGTCTCACCCGCCCCGCCTACCGCGCCTCGCAGGCCAAACCCTCCCGCTCCCTAAGGATGAGGAGGGAGCCGCACGTCAAGCGATACCGTTACGCGGATGGCTCGGCGAAGTCGGATGCCAAAACGGATGCGGGACGCTCGGAGGCTGCGCCGGCAGCGGCGGCGACAGGCGCGAAGCCTCTTCACCCAAGCGCGGACGCGGACGAGAGAGGCTGCACACCTGCCATCGCCGCCCGAACAGCCCCGCACCCCCGAGTAGACCCTCCGGCCCGACGTGGATGTCCGCTTCGTCGGCATGCATCTTGGCACCGGCCATCCCCGACCGAGCCTACCGTTGGCGGCCGCCGACTGCCGATTTTCGGGGCTCTAAACGGGACTCTGCAAGCGGCGGGGTGGGATTCGAACCCACGGAGATCGCACTCCGTCTCCGGTCTTCAAGACCGCTGCGGACTTCCATTGCAATGTCTCGCAGTCGCGAGAACTCGGCGACTTCACAGGCCTGACGGCACAATCGTTTCGAGTCGTGTGTCTGTGGGCCAAACTGGCACTCTGGTACGGAGGCAGAGGCCGCACGTTCGAATCGTGCCGGGCGCATAGCTCAACCAAGCCATCCTCAGTGGCCCGGAATGGCGAAACCGGGCGGATCTGTGCTTCGTACTTTCCCTCCGCCGCCGGTCGAGAGGCCGACGAGCCGTGTTCATAGGGAGCGGGAAGCGAAGTGCGTACTGGGACAGCCTGACCATGTGCAGGAGGTCTGGGCTCTGCGGAAGATCGGCTACTTCAAGATCGGGCAACGGCACAGAAGCTCAGGTAGCGCCTGAAGAGCAGCCGTCTTCACGGGCTGCTCCCGAGCCGTTGCTGTCGGCCCCAACCGGGGAGAGCGGCGTTCAGTACCACCTGCCACGCGCGAATCCGCCGAAGGCGACCAAGCCGATCAGGGCGATGATCACCCCAAGCACGAGGCTCACAAAGAGCGCCACGACGATCCCGACGATCACGACGATGCCGCCAACCGTTATCCCGCCGATCTTGCGATCTCCAGTCATGACATGCTCCTCCCTTGGATTTCAGGCCTCCGGCTGCTCCTCGCGGGTGAGGAAGCTTGCTCCTCCCGCCGCCGCTCCGCAAGCCCGGCCCGCTGTTGCGCCGCCAAAAACAGGAGGCCCTGAATTGCGCGGTGACTACACGGACGCGTGCTCACGACCGCCTGAGGGTGAACCATGGGTCGCTGGCAAACGCTCGGTACTGGGCGAGCGAGGCCGCGCTCGTGTCGACGAAGTCAGCCAGATTCCCGCGCCCGTTGTTCCAGATGCCGTAAGCCACGCATTGCGGATACTGCTTCACCGCCATGCGGGTAGAGGTGATCAGGCTGTTGCCGGTGACCGAGCCATCCTTGTCATACCTTCCCGACGAGTCGGTCACAACCTTCCCCTGCTGGAACCCGCTCTCGCAGATCATGAACGGCTTCTGGTGGTCGACCGCCCACTGGTAGAAGCTGCCATAGACCGGCGGGTGGACGGCCTCGAACGGGAATGTCTCACGGTACAGGTCCATACCGCTCCAGTCGACAACATCGCCACCCGGCCAGTACGGCTGCCACGGGCCGCCGGTCTTCGACGGTCCGGTCGTCTGCTGGGCGCAGAACACCCAGATGCAGTTGCCACCCGCCGCCAGCGTCGCCTTCTCGGCGTTGAACACCATCCAGATGTGCCTCCAGGCGGCGGCGAAGGCCGCCTCACCACCCGTCCCAAGGCCGCCCTGCCACGCACCGTAGTACGGGTTGTGAGGGCCGTTCGGCTCCTGCCAGAGCCGGAAGATCACCGGCACCCCAAGCGCCTTCAACCCGATCGCGACCGACCGCCAGTAAGAGTCGAACTCGCCGTTGGTGATCCGATCGATGCCCCGCCCGTAGGAGGTCGTGCTCAGGTCGCCCTGACCTGACCAGCCCGAGGACTTAACGGGAAACCTGGCCGGCGACCCGAAGGACGTCATCGGCACGACGCCCGGCGCGCTCAGCTTGGAGTCCGCGATCGCCGCCGCGCTCGGGCACTTCGCGAGCCAGCCGTAGCGCCGATTCCGGAACCCCATCCGCCGCCGGAGTTGGGTCTCGATCCCGTTCGCCGTCGCGAAGCCGCGCGTCGTGTCGTCGGCGCCAAAGTAGGCGCCCGTGGCCGGAATCAGCAGGCCACCCCAGCTGCCGACGATCACCGGGTCGCGTGCGGGTGAGACGGCCGCCGCCGAGGGCGCGCTCCGCAGTCCCAGCCCGACGGCGAGCCCACCGGCCGCCGCGACCTCGAAAAGCCCGCGCCGGGTCACCGTCATCGATGGCGTGAACATTGCCGACACGCCGGCGATCCTACTCCGCGCGAAGGCAGGTGGTCCTGGGCCTCATGGGACCTTGTCGAGCGAGAACCCGCAGCGTGCGGCAAGAACAGCGGCAGCCCGCCTGCGCAACGGCAAGGTTCAGCGGCGTGTCGTCGGATCAGGCATGCGCGACGACTTCGCGCACTTCCACACCCTCGAGCTCTACCGCGTCGATGCCCTGGACCATCGCTCGGATCCGATCGCCCGCCTGGTTCGCGGCGTCTTCCGAATCGAAGACGATCATCGAGAGCCCGGTGTTGTCCTTCCACGTCCAGTAGCCAGCCCGGAACCCGGGCGCCTGAGAGACCCCGGGAACCACGTCTTCATTCAGCCCCTTCTGAGCAGATTCGCGATCGTTGATGGTGACTCTGACGACGAGGGCGTGCACGTTGACCTCCTTGGGTCGGTCTGGACTAACGCGGCATTCTCCCACGCGGACTGGGCGACCGCTATGCCCGCCCGCCCTGGCTCAGTCGGCGCGGCTGTTGAGCGAGGTGACCATGGCCGGGTCGCGATGGTCGAAGACAGCGAGACACCGGTGTCGAGACCGGCGATGCAGGTCATCTGCTCATCCGCTCGAAGTCGAAGATGTCGATGTTCTCCCGCTGACGCTCAGGGCGTACCGACTTCGGTATGACGATGACGCCGCGCTGGATCAACCACCGGAGGGACGACCTGACCGACGGACTTGCCGTGTGCCGCCCCGATCTCGCTGAGCAGCGGATTGGAGAAGACGTCGTTCCGGCCTTCGGCGAACGGGCCCCAGGATTCGATCTGGATGCCAGGCTCGCGCATCAACTCCTGGTCGGCGGTGCGCTGGAAGAACGCGCGCGGTAGCCGGCCTCGAGCGCATCGAGGACGGTCTGCTCGGTCTGTTCGGCGGGGATCTGGAAGACGCCAAAGCCGTGGACCGGCATCTTGGACGCCGTTGTTGAGGGTCAACGATGGAGCGGCGGCACCAGGCATGACAATCCCCCTGGATAGTTGGAACGTTGTGATCGGGCGAGTCCGCGAGGGACATGCCCAACTCGGGCTGGCCCAAGCGTGCGCTGGTAGGCCCCGCTCGGCCCGAGGGACGCCGACTCGGCGTTGTCGATCGCTGCGTCGAGAAAACCGCGCTTCCCGTGGGTAGCATCCGCCCGACCATGCGAGTCACTTTGACAGTGTTCGTGGTGCCGACGCTCATTCCACCGGCCAAGGCCAAACCGCGCGAGCGTTGCGACTGGTGCGGCGACAAGTTCGACCCGGACGGGAACTGCACGAGCTGCCACCGGCCCGCCTAATACCCGCCTTGCTGGTTCCGACTCGAGCGCTGTCTTGTCATGATCGCCGGACCAAGAAGGTGCCTCGATGACGGTCGAGTTGGTGGAGATCCCCTGCGGCCTCGGGCTGCTCCCGCGCGGAGTTGAGAACGCCCCTGCCGCGCTCCACAGTGCCGGGCTGCCGCGGCGGCTGCGCGTGCGCAGAGTGCACACCGTGCCCTGCCCCAGGGCCGAAGCCACACGTGACGAGGAAACCGCCCTGCTTCGCCCCTCGGAGCTGATCGACATGGCGACACGGCTGGCCGACACGATCGGGCAGGTGCTGGACGCCGGGGCCGTGCCCGTGGTCGTCGGCGGTGATTGCTCCATCCTCCTGGGATCGATGCTGGCCCTGCGCCGCCGCGGCCGCTACGGGCTGCTTTTCGTGGACGGCCACGCCGACTTCTGGCACCCCAGCCAGGACGACCTCGGCGAGGCGGCGTCGGTCGACCTCGCCCTCGCCACCGGCCGCGGCCCATCCACTGTGACCAACCTCGAAGGCCTGGCACCTCTGGTGCGCGACGAGGACGTCGCCGTACTCGGCTATCGCTCAGCCGTCAACGACGACTACCTCGGCCAGCACGTCCGCGACACGGCGATCACCGTGCAGGATCTGGGCGATGTGAACCGGGACGGCATCGAGGCATGCACAGAACGCGCGTTGGCCACGGCCGCCCGGCCGGGCCTGGCGGGGTGCTGGCTGCACTTCGATGTCGATGTGTTGGACGATGCGCTTATGCCCGCCGTCGACTACCGCGAGCCGGGTGGCCTCACCTGGGAGCAGGCGGGCCACACGCTGGCCGCTGCCGCCGCCACAAACCGCCTGACCGGGGTGCAGCTCACCATCTACAACCCGGCCCTGGACGCACCCGGTGCCCCCCTCGCCGATCGTATCGTCGACCTGCTGGCACGCGGCCTGGCCGCGTCGCTGTGAGCGGCAACTCCGAGGCACGGCGCTCCCAAATCGACGCCTCCCCCTGAGCCGGGCGGTGAAAACGACGACGGTTCTTGGGAGGTGGCTGGTTGAGGAGTGACGCCCGATTGGGGCGTAGTATTTGGGAACGTCGCCCGACGGCGCGAGCGACGCACAGGCAGAGGTCGTCGGAGACCCGTGTACGTTCGCCGTCGCGTCGTCTGGAGCACGGGAGACCATGACCACGCTTGACAACCGGCCGAACACCGCACTCCTCGTCGTCGACGTGCAGAACGCCGCTGTCGAGAGGGCTCACGAGCGCGCCGCGGTCGTCGCGAATGTCGGCAGCCTCGTCGAGAAGGCGCGGCGGGAAGGGGTCCCTCTTGTCTGGGTCCAGCACTGCGACGAGCAGCTTGCAAAGGAGACCGAGGCTTGGCAGATCGTCCCGGAGCTGAGTCCGGGCGACACCGAGCCGCTGGTCGAAAAGAGCTACGGCGACTCCTTCGAGGACACCACCCTTGAGACCGTGCTGTCCGGCCTCGGTGTCGGCCGGCTGGTCGTCGTCGGCGCACAGACCGACTGGTGCGTCCGCTCAACGCTGCATGGCGCCCTCGCCAGGGGGTACGACGCGACCCTCGTAAGCGACGCCCACACAACGGAGGACCAGACGGCGTGGGGGGCGCCGCGCCCGGACCAGGTCATCGCGCACACGAATCTGTACTGGGCCTACCAGACGGCGCCGGGGCGAACCGCCGGGACCGTCAGGACCAAGGACGTCGACTTCGGCAGCACATCCTGACGCCTGGGCGACGGGTGGTGCCTGACTCTGCCGGCGTCTAGGAGATCGTGATCGCGCCATGGACGCCGACCACGCGCCAGTGGCCGTGTCGGAGTTTGACGTTGTAGACAAGCCACTGGCCGTCCTTGCCGGCGGCCCAGCGGTTGTTCCCGACGCGCGCGAACCCGCTGTTGATCCAGGTCACCGGCCCGAGGGCTACGAGCACCCCGCCATGGACGATCTCGCCGGGCGATCCCGAGCTGCGGCCTCCGATCACCTGCGAGCGGGAGCGGACGAACGTGAGCGGAGGCGCTCCGTCGAGGTGCCGAATGATCGGTGCCTTTTCCTCCGCGTCAAACGGTCGCGCCACCCGGCGAAAGCCGATGCCCCCACGCAGTTCGGAGGCGTGGGGAACAGCTCCGTCGATCACGTACACCCGCCTGTAGGGAGACGGGGCTGTCCCGTAGCCATGATCACGTTCGACAAGCTGGTGCACGACAGCGGCGTAGACCAGGCCGGTGCGCGAGGCGGCGTCCGTCGGCGCACGGCGGCCGCCTGGTGTACCTTCCGACGCTTCCCTGGCAAGGTCGACGTCCGAGGTGCACGCCGTCGCGGCCAGCAGCAGGAACGCCAGCACCCTGTGTTTCATCACCGATTGCTCGGCCACCATCACCTCAGACGCCGACCAAGCCTCGGAGGTTCCCGCCGTTGCGGCGCTGCGCATCCGACCGTGGTGCCCGTTCCTGCGCGAGTCCGTATTGCGCGAGCGTCCAGTATTGCAACCAACAGGTCTGGCGGCGGGCTCGAATGGCAGGCGGATACCACCGGCCGACAGCGGGTGAGCAAGCGGTGCTCGGCCGGCGGGTAGCATCGCGTGGAACGCGACACGGAGGAATGAAGATGCAGGCGACGATGTTCGACATGGGCCTTGTTCAGTGTGGGGCGCGGCTGCGACGCAGCCCGTACTACGAGGCAGAGCAGCGGCATGGCCCGCTGGGGTACACCGTGTACAACCACATGCTTTTCCCGATCCGGTTCGACGAGTTCGACGCGGAGTACTGGCACCTGTTGAATCACGTCACTGTGTGGGATGTGGCGGTGGAGCGATGTCTTGAGATCTCCGGACCGGATGGTTTTCGCTTCACCCAGCTCTTGACGCCGCGCGACCTGTCCAAGTGCGCTGTGGGCCAGGCCAAGTACGTGCTGGTGTGCGCGGCCGACGGCGGCATCCTGAACGACCCGGTGCTGACGCGGATGGGCGAGAACCGGTTCTGGCTGGCGCTCGCCTCAAGCGACGCCCTGTTGTACGCCAAGGGTCTCGCCGCCACCGCCGGTATGGACATCGAGATCCGCGAGGCCGACGTCCATCCACTTCAGGTGCAGGGGCCGCGCTCGAAGGACGTGATGCGCGACCTGCTCGGCGAGGGGATCCTCGACCTGCGCTACTACTGGTTCACCGAGACCACCATCGACGGCATCCCCGTCGTGGTC
The DNA here is from genome assembly GCA_963709425.1 of uncultured Actinomycetes bacterium. Taxonomy (GTDB): domain Bacteria; phylum Actinomycetota; class Thermoleophilia; order Gaiellales; family JAICJC01; genus JAICJC01. Next base: position 561,215 of record CAVPWG010000005.1, read on the forward strand.
ACGCGCACGGGTTGGACGTCCGAGGTGGGCTACGAGGTGTACCTGTGCGACAGCTCGAAGGGCACCGAGCTGTGGGAGGCGATCATGCGCGCCGGGGAGCCCTACGACATCCGCCCGACCGGGCCGGTGGACATCCGCCGCATCGAGGGCGGCATCTTCAACTGGGGCGCCGACATGACGTACGACAACAACCCCTACGAGATGGGCCTCGACCGGCTCGTCGACCTCGACGTCGACTGCGTGGCGCGAGACGCTCTGCGGCAGATCGCCGAGCAGGGCGTGACCCGCAGGATCGTGGGTGTTGAGATGGACGGCGAGCGCTTCCCCACCCTCAACTACACCAAGTGGCCGGCGACCCACAACGGAACCGCGGTGGGCAAGGTGACCTCCGCCTGCCACTCCCCTCGGCTCGAGCGGAACATCGGCTATGTCTGGGTGCCGTCCGAACTCGCGGCCACCGGCACCCGGCTCGAAGTGGAGTCGGAGTGGGGCCCACGCGCCGCCACGGTCGTCCCGATGCCTTTCATCGACCCCGAGAAGACGATCCCAGTGTCCTAGCCTCGGTCCATAGATGATGGCGGATGTCGGCGGGATCGCCGTGCTGCGAGCCGGGTACGCGAGGACGGCAGCCGCCCGGCGGCTCGGGGCGTGATACAACTGGCGGGTGAGCGGGGACGTTCGGCATTCCGGCGTCTCGCCGGACCGACGTATCGACCTGGCCGGGGCGATCGGCCGTGACGGACCGGGCGACTGGCACGTCGATGCCGCCGCCGTGCAGCTTGTGCTCCGGCAGGTGCCGCTGTTCAAACGGATCGGGAAGCGCGACTTGCGGTCGCTGGCCGGTCGCTGTCAGGTCATGCGGTACCGGCCGGGTGAGCCGATAGTGCGCGCGCATTTCAGCGGGGAGGGATTCTTCGTGATCGCCGACGGCAGTGCATGCGTGCAGCGACCCGACGGCCACAAGGTCATGCTCGCCCAGGGCGACTTCTTCGGTGAGCTGTCGCTGATCGACGGCGCCAGCCGGAACGCGACGGTGGTCGCCGAGACTGACCTGGTCGCGCTCAAGCTGACGCGCCAGACCTTCCTCGCCCTGCTGGACGCCCAGCCGACGGTGTGCCGTGCGCTGGTCGAATCGCTGGTGGAACACATCCGCGCGATCGAGGCGCGCTCGCCCCCTGATGCCGATGGCTACGCCGGCTCGGCGTCGTGATACCTGCCGATCGGCGGTATCAGCCCAGCGTCTGCGCTGGTAGCCTCGAGTCGGAATGCTTCGCGTCGAGGCCGTCGATTTTATCGCTATCCCCACACGCGATCTGTCGCGCGCGGTTGCGTGGTACCGCGATGTCTTGGCCCTATCCGAGAGTGAGGTGACGGAGGGCGAACTGGAGACGCCGAATGTGACTCTCAGCTTCTGGGAACCAGAACGGGAGGGTCTTCCGTTCGTTCCCAATGAGGCCGGTTTCGGCGTGCGGGTCGCCGATGTTGCGGCGGCACGAGCCGAGCTCGAAGCCAAGGGCGTTGAGTTCATCGCCGACACATGGGACTCGGGCGTCTGCCACTTCGCCGCATTTCGCGATCCGGACGGTAACGCGGTGATCCTGCATCGGCGCTATGCAGAACGTCGGAAACGCGGCACCTGAAGCAGTCGATGCACGCGACAAGGGCAGCCGGTCATGCTCGAAGCCCGGGGGCCACACGTCCGGTCATGGTGAACGGCCAGACGAGCAGCAGAACCCACACGGTGATTGCGTGGAGTGTCGCGTTACGCCAGCGCCGCACGTACGCGCTCGGCGGAGGGGGCCGCCCTCAGGGACGCCGAGCCGCTCGATGCCCTCGAGCGCCCGCCTCCAGAGGCGACAGGCGGCGCTCCGTGCAGATCGTCACGCGGGTGAGGGTATCTGGTCGGATCGTGACGGGAGAACACCACGATGTGGCGGGCCGAGCCGTCCGGATGTTGGCAGCCGCGCGCGCGTCGGCGGTATGTCAGCTCGCCGTGCCGCGACGGCCGGACGGCACTGGCAGTCACAGCGGGGCGCGTTGCGATTGGGCTGCGGTGGCCTCGACGGCTCGACCCTGGCAGCGAGCGTACCGACGAACTGTTCGCAGCGCGGGGGTGCGCGCCGGTTCGGGTCGCTCGTGCGTGCTGGCGGGACACGCCGCCCCACCTATGTGAACATGCTCCACGGACCGACGTCAGCTGGGCATGCCTAGGCACGACCCGCGAATCGCGATGAGCACGACGCATGGTTGACGGGCCGGGCGCGGCTGATTCTTGACGCAAGGTTAGGGGCGCCCAACACACGAAGCGCAGTGCGTCTATCCTGCGAAGTTCGCTCAGTCGACGGCCTGGAACACCTGAGATTGAGCAGTCGTGCTGTGTCTCGCCGGCCTGGGAACGCGGCGCTTGGCGCCGTTCCCCCTCCCTCTTGGCCGGCGGGGCACGGCCACTCGGCCTCACAGCGGCCGGCGGTCTCGGATCTACGGGTGACCGGGAACACCGACGCGGGCCTGTACCGGCTGCACCGTGAGGAACCTCGGCCCCTTCGCCGAGCAGGCCCGGAACCGGAACGGGATCTCGGCCGCCTTGACCGCTCCGGGGGCGTAGACGGTGAGCCCGCCGGCCGTGACCGGCTTGCAGCTGGACGACGGGAACGCGGAGACGTCCGCGATCTGGAGAACGGTGTGCGCCGTCGCACCTGCCCGCAGCGTCACGGTCCGCTCGGGTGAGGAGTGCTCGCGCTGCGCGGCGGTGCCGGCCTGATGTCCCGCGACCTCGGCCGACACGCCTGGGAAGCCGAACAGGTGGCAGGCGTGGCCCGAGACGTTCGTGAACTCCATTGGATACGCGGTGCTGCCGGCCTGGCCGCCGCCGCCGCCGACGCCGAGCCAGATCTCGAGCCCGGCCGCGGTGCAGCGAGGCGTCGGTGCAGCGGCGGTCTGCGCACCGGCGGTCGTCGAGGCGGTCAAGAGCGCACCCGCCACGATTGCGAGCAGGATCATCGTTCTCATCTCCTCACCTCTTTCCGGGGACAGGCCCGTCGCGGGATCACACAGGACACCGGTCCCATGGTACGAGCCGGGCGTATCGGCCAGGTCGCGGGGGTGTAACGGTTCGATATCTACGACGGATACACGGGGTGCCACGAGCGGCCGCCGTCGGTCGTCGCGAGGATCGCCGACCGGCGCCCCTCCACACCCCCGACCACCGCCGTCATCCAGCCGTGATCCGGCCCGGCGAAGGCCAGGCCCGTCGCAGAGAAGCCGTTCACGACGCGGCGTTCCCAGCCCTCTCCGCCGTCCCGCGTGCGCAGCACCGTCACGTGCTGGGGGTCACAGGCGGGGCATTGGCCGAGGAAGATCGCGTCCGCCGCTGACACGGCCGCGAACGGGCCGGGGTACGAGTCGAGAGGCGTGACGTTCGCGAACATGGGGTCGGATCCGACCAACGTCGGAGACACCACGACAGGCTGCCAGGCAACGCCCGCATCGGCGCTGGTGTAGGCGACGTAGCCCTCGCTGCCGGCTGCCGCACCGCCCTGGAACAGGACCCAGATCGACCGCAGGTCAGGACACTGCACCGTCGCCGTGAACCACTGGGCGACGGGGCCGCTCGCCGCGTCCAGCAGGGTGCGCCACGTCGCTCCGCCGTCGGTGGAATCGAGCACCCTGGACCCTGCGCCGGCGACGAGCTCGCCGCCGGAAACGCAGATCGTGTCTGCGACATCCGATTTGACGATCGCCCAGCTCGCGCCGCCGTCTGTGGAGCTGACCACGGTGCCCAGAACCGGTGCGGCGACCTTGTCGGCTGGAAGTGCGATGCCCCACCCCGCCTCGGCGCTCGTGAAGTCGACGCTCGTGAGGACGAGCCCCTCTGGCTCGCCGGCGGGCAACCAGGACGTGCCGCCGTCCGCGGTGCGGAGAAGCGAGGTCGAGGCGACCGCCCACCCGTGCCGTTCGTCCGCAAAGTCCAGCGAGCGGATGTCGGCCCGGCCCTTGTACTGCTGCGTCCAGGTCGCGCCGCCGTCGGTCGAGGCGATGATCGCGCCCTTTCCCGCCGCCCAGCCGCGACTGGTACTCGGAAATGCCACGGCGTCGAGGCCGTCGACCCGCGGCGCCGGGCCGGCCGGTTTGACGATCCTGGTCGTCGTCCCACCGTGCTCGACCTGCAATCCCGACGACGTGCCGCAGCCCGTCGCGACGAGCCCCGAGACCAGGGCGATGAGTGTCGCGCGCGCGTTCATGCCGTCGGCAACGCGATCGTCACGACCGCGCCTCCCCCGGGATCGTTGGCCAGCGCGAGCTCGCCGCCCAGCACGTGGCACTGGCCGGCTGCGATGGCCAGCCCCAGCCCGATGCCGTCACCCCGGGCCGGATCGCCCGTGGTGAACCGCTCGGCCGCGCGCGCCAGCATCTCCTCGCTGAACCCCGGGCCGTGGTCACGCATGACGATCCGGCCGGGCGAGACCGAGACCTCGAACGGAGGCGCGCCGTGACGGGCGGCGTTGTCGAGCACGTTCTCGATCACGCGCTCGAGCCGGCGGGGATCGATCAGGCTCTGCGACGCACCGTTCGTCCGGATCGTCGTGCGGGGCGTGTCGCCGACCACGCTCGCGACGAAGCCTCCCAGGTCGACCCGGCGCAGGTCGGCAGTGGCCGTGCCGCTGTCGATCCGGGAGATCTCGAGCAGATCCTCGACCAGCCGCAGCAGCCGATCGACCCGCTCGCGGATCGCGTCTCCGACCCGGTCGTGCTCGAGCAGGCTGGCCGCGGCCTTCAGTCCCGGTGAGCGGGGTGCGCAGGTCGTGAGCGACGTCCGCCACGAATCGCCGCTCTCGCTCGATCCGCTCCCGCATCGCCTCGGCCATCCGGTCGATCGCCTCGCCGAGCTTCGCGACCTCGTCGTGGCCCCTGGCCTGGATCCGCGCGTCCAGCTCGACCGGCGGTCACGCGCTCGGCGATCGACGCCGCCCGCCGCAGCCGCAGCGAGAGCCTTCCGGCCAGCAGCAGGCCCACCAGCGCCCCGCCCACCGCCGCCGTCGCGGCCACCTCGATCACGGTCTTGCGCAGGTCGCTGAGCTCCTGGCGCTGCGCCGTGTAGGAGTCGCGCACGTAGATCTCGTCGCGCCCGTCCGGCGTGCGCCGGCCCGCCCACACGGCGGGCTTGCCGTTCCAGGTGCCGCTGTAGGACGCCAGCTGGCCCCTGTGCACCGCAGCGCGCAGGGGCGCCGGCACGGACGGGTCGCCGGCCGGCAGCGCCGAGCGCGGAAGCGACGGCTGGGTCAGCGGGTAGATCAGCGCTGCCGACTGCACCTGGGCCACCGCGGCCGCGCGGGCGCGGGAGAGGAGGTCCTCGGAGGTCACCTCGTAGACCACGAAGCCGACGGCCGCCGCCACCGTCGCAGCCAGCAGCGCGAATGCGAGCGCCAGCCGCCATCGCAGCGAGCTCATCCCTTGACCATCTTGTAGCCCGCCCCGCGAACCGTCTCGATCAGGTCCGGGCCGACCTTCACCCGCAGGCGGCGGACGTGCATGTCCACGAGCCGCGTGTCGCCGGCCCAGACATAGCCCCACACCTCCTCGAGCAGGCGCTCACGGCTTCGGACCGCGCCGCGGTGCTCCGCCAGCTCGAGCAGGAGCCTGTACTCGGTGGGGGTGAGGCCGACGAGCTCACCCGCCACGCGCACCTCCATGCCGGCCCGGTCGATCTCGAGCTCGCCGACCCGCAGGGTCGGGGACGCGTCGTGCCGGGCGACCCTGCGCAGCACGGCCCGTAGCCGCGCCGCCAGGATCGACGGCTCGAACGGCTTGGTGACGTAGTCATCCGCCCCGGCTTCGAGGCCGAGCACGACATCGATCGGATCGGTCCGGGCGGTGAGCATCACGATCGGCACGACGCTGTGCTCGCGGATCGTGCGGCACATGCTCACACCGTCGACACCCGGCAGCATCACGTCGAGGAGGACCAGGTCCGGCGGCTGGGAGCGAAACGCGTCGAGGCCGCTCGTGCTGTCGTGCGCGGTCGCGACCGCGAAGCCGTCGCGCTCGAGCGCCAGATGGGTCATCTGCCGGATCGTCGGATCGTCCTCGACGAGCAGGATGCGCGGCCGACCGCTGCTCTCGCCAGACACCTCGCCAGAGCCGGTCGGGCTCCGGTCAGCGCGAGCACGCTCCACAAGCCACAGCGTACAGGCCAAACCCGCGCACAGACCGGCCTGCGCGAGGTCGTTACACGACCGATAGGTGAACAGCGGCAACGGCCGCTCGAGCGTTTCGTCCACTTGGGAGGATGCGGCGGCTCCCGGCGGGCAGGAGCTAGCCTTCTCGCGTGCGCCTCGAAGTGGGAAAGCCCATCCGCTGCACCGACGGCCCGTTCGGCGAGCTGGCCGACGTGGTCATCGACCCGATCCAAAAACGGGTGACACATCTGGTGGTGCAACCGAGCCAGGGGTTCGGCCCCACCCGGCTCGTGCCCGTCGACCTCGCCGCAGCCGGCGACGGGGAGAGCGGGATCGCGCTTGGCTGCACGGTCGAGGACGTGGATCGATTCCCCACTGTCCAGGAGTCCTCGTACCTGCGGACCGGCGAGGTGCCCGTCGGCGATTCCGAGTGGGATGTCGGCGTCGAGGACGTGCTCGCGATGCCGTACTACTCGTCGATGGGCCTCACCATGGAGCCCGGGGGCCTCGACTCGCCGATCGTCATGACCTACGACCGCATCCCGAAGGGCGAGGTCGAGATCCGGCGCTCGAGCCGGGTGATCTCGGCTGACGCACACGACCTGGGCACCGTCGAGGCGTTCCTCGTGGACGGTGATGACATCACGCACATCGTGCTGGAGCGCGGTCATCTCTGGGGGAAGCGCGACGTGACGATCCCGATCGGCGCAGTTGGACGGGTCGAGACGGATTCCGTAACCCTGACCCTCTCGAAGGACCAGGTCGGCACACTGCCCTCCACTCGTGTCCATCGCTGGGGCATGTAGCGCCGGCGTCATCGACGATCGGAGAATGCGCGGTGCCCGATCTGCTGGTGTTCATCCCCGCCTGGAACGAGGAGCAGAACCTGCCCGGGGTGCTGGAGGAGCTGGCGCTCGAGCTGCCGGAGGCCGACGTGCTCGTGGTCGACGACGGGTCGGAGGATTCCACGGCCGTGGTGGCCCGGGACCACGGCGCCGAGGTCGTCAGCTTCCCCGAGAACCGCGGCCTGCGTGCGGGGATCGCGGCCGGGTACGCCTACGCCCACGAGCACGGCTACGCGGTGTGCGGGAGGGTCGACGCCGACGGCCAGCATCCGGCCGCCGAGCTGCGCCGCCTGATCGACGAGGTCCGAGCGGGCCGGTGCGATGTGGCGGTCGGGTCGAGGTACCTCTCCGGCGCCGACCACGAGCCGTACCGGTACCGCCTCGAGGGCGGCCGCCGCTTCGGGACGGCCGTGATGCGGCGAGCGATGGCGATCGTCCTGCGGCGGCCGTTCCACGATCCGATGAGCGGCATGTACGCCGTGGGGGCGGCGGCGACGGAGCTGCTCGCGCGTCCCTATACCAGCGGCGCGCCCGAGGTGGAGGCGCTGATGCGCGTCAGCGGCGCAGGTCTGCGGCTGGAGGAGGTCCCGGTTCAGATGCGGCCGCGCACCCACGGCGAGTCCAAGCTGCAAGGCCGTAAGGCCGTGGGGCTCGTGCTGACCGTGGCCGGGACATTGATCGTGGGTCTGCGGCTCCTGAGACGGCACCGGTGACGTACTCTGCGGTCGTGGCACACGCCTGGGGCATCGTCGTTCCCGGTAGCGGACGGTTCGAACGAGACGGGAGCTACCGGATCGGTCCGCGGGCGCTGGACTGTGTTCGCACCGCGGCGCGGTTGGCCGAGCGCAGGCCACCGCGGGTGGTCGTGTTCAGCGGGTGGTCGCCGGCGAGCGGCCCCAGCGAGGCCGAGCAGATGCTGGCGGCGTGGGACGGCCCGGATGACATCGAACTGGTCGTCGAGACCAGCGCGAGTACCACAGCAGAGAACATGTCGAGGTCGCTCCCGCATCTGCTCGTGCGCGGCGTGGACGAGGTCACGATCGTGTGCGGCGCGCTCCATGTCCCGCGAGTGCGGTATCAGTTCGGCGGGGTGTATCCCCGTCACGGGATCCGATGCTCCTACTCGCTCACCCGCGAGTTGCCGACGCCGGGCCTGATCGCCTGGGAGGCGGCTGCGTACGCGGTGATGCGGCGCCAGCGGCGGGCGGCGCTCGCCGAGATCCGCGGAGTCGGTCTCGCTCATGCCGATGGCATGAAGCAGGCGCATCCCGACATGCCCTAGGATCGACCTGCCGATCAGCGTCGGGCTCGATTCGGCGTTGGCCACATCGTCGAAAGTGGGGATACCGTGACGAGCAGCAGCACAGTTGAGCTCTTCATCGCGTCGTTCAACGGCGAACACGGGGCCGGCGCGTCGTTGAAGGACTTCCAGGCGGCCCAGCGTGCGGGCGCGATCGTGCTGATCGACGCCGCCGTGGTCGTGCACACCGCCGAGGGCAAGGTCAAGTTCGAGGAGACTGCCGATCCGAGCGGGAAGAAGTGGGCGAAGCGCGGAGCGATCGCCGGTGGGATCGTCGGGTTGATCTTCCCGCCCAGCATCATCGCCTCGGCAGCGGTCGCCGGCGGCGCCGGCGGCATCTGGGGGAAGATCCGCGACAAGGGGTTCAAGGACGACGATCTCAAGGAGATCGGCGAGAGCCTTCCGCCCGGATCATCGGCCATCATCGTCATTGCGGAGGACCGCATGATCGAGCAGTTGGAGCGCGGACTCGCCGGGTACGAGCGGATCGCGCGACACGCCGTCTCGGCCGACGCAGCTGCGGCGATCGTTGCCGAAGTCGAGGACGCACCCGAGTAACGCACACGGATTCCTGAGCCATAGGCGCCGGCCGAGGCCGCGGCGGGCCAAGACGGCGGCCTATGTGGCCGGCGGCGTGGTGACCGTCGTCGTACCGGTGACGGTCGTCGTACCGAGCTCGGTCACCGTGACGGTGTGCGTCGTCCCTGCGGCTGTTCTTGTGATGATGGTCGTCGACGTCGACGTGCTGTTCGCGTCACCGAGCACGTACCCGATCAGGAGGCCGACCAGGAGCGCGAGCACCATGACGGAGATGAGGAGCGCGATCCGCGCGCTCGTCCACCCGTCTCCGCTGCGGTTGTCGCCCGGAGGCGGCGGGCCCGGCTGCGGCATCGGCACCGTCTCGCTCATCGGCCGTGAGTCTACCGGCGAGACACCACCACGGCTGCGCGACTCAGCGGCGCCGGTGCAGCATCCGCCGCAGGACGTTCTCGGTGAGCCGCTGGAGCGAGGGCCGGACATTGTTGTGCGCGCCGTCGCTGCTTCCTCCCGGTGCAAGCGCCCACGACCAGTCCATCGTGCCCGTCGCCCATACCAGCGCACCCGAGTGGGCTCGATAGATCGACATGTTGTGGACGTAGCCCCCCTTGCCCGCAAAGTTGACGAACGGCGAAGCAGCCAGGAGCTCTCGCCAGACGGCGTCCGGAGCCGGATAGCGGGGGTCGAACGAGTCGATCTCGTACCCGACCAGCTCACCGGGCACCGGCACCCCGCTTCGCAGATGCGTCCCCCGGAACGGCCAGCTGCGCGTGTGGATGGGGACGAACGGCAGGCCGCCCCAATCGAGGAAGCCGTCCGTCGGCAGCTGGACGCCGGAGAGCTGCTGCTCCGGCCGCCCGAGATCGCGCCACTGGATCGTGCGCAGAGCCGGGTTCGCGACCGGGTCGGGCTGGAAGTCCTTGTAGCCGACCAGTGTGCGCCGCGGCCGCCCGTCGGCGCTCGCCTCGTACCGCACCTGCCAGTAGATCTCGTTCGAGGTGATGAAGGCGAGGCTGACACCGTGGTCGCGTGCGGCGTAGGCGCCGTCGTACATGCGCCGAGACCAGTACTCCGAGTGGCCGGCGACGATCAGCGCGCGGTGCTTGAGCAACGTCGACGGCCGGGCGTCGGCGTCAACGTCGGTGATGTAGGTGACGTCGTACCCACGCTTCTCGAGAAACGCGATCAGGAACGGCTCGAAGTCGGTGAGCCCACCGTTGCCCGGGTTCCCGTATTGCGAGGAGTACGGCCGGTCGAAGCTCACCTTGACCGCCGGCCGGCCGTCGGGATACCTGTGGGTGACCGGGCTGTTGAAGTCATACAGGCTGCGACCGGTAAGCGGATGCGCGCCGTCGTCCCAGCCGACACCCGCCGGCGGGTCGTACGGGAAGTTGTTGTACGCCTGGTAGGTGTTGACAGACGACATGTAGACAATCCCGGCCGGACGGCGATCGCGGACGGTGAACATGATCTCGGACTGAAAGTGGGATCCGGGCGTCGTCAGAACGGCGAAGTAGACGCCGGACGTCCATGAGTAGGGGACGCGGAGCCACACGGACGTGTGCCACGGGCACGTGACCATGCCGGTGGCCCGGACGGTATAACAGGCCGGCTGCGGCGAGCCCGCGAACGGGCCGAGGTGCGCCATCAGCCTGCCGCCCGTGCCGTGGTAGTAGCCCAGGCGGAACACGTCGACCGTGTACGGCTCGTGCCGCGCGGTCGTGATGCGAAGCCCGATCGCGCGGCCCTTCAGCACGCTGGCGGCTGTCGCATAGCCCTTGACGTCGAGCCGGCGGTCGTCGGTGATCCGATATCCGGCCCAGGGGATGTCCCAGCGGTCCGTGCCGGCGTGGCGGTTCTCGGCGACGATCGGATTGGCGTGACCGGACGCAAGTGCAGGCGTCGCGGCGATGACCGCCCAGACAACGCCGATCGCAGCCCCGACTCTCAGTCTCCGCCCGAGCACAGCGGGGACCGTACGCCGTCCGGTCGCGCGAATCAACCGGCTAGAGGAACCTGCGTTCGATCTCGGCGAGGAACGCCTCCGAGAGGCGCTCGAACTGCTCCCGCGTGAGGCTGATGCGGTCGCCGATCTCGAGCCCGAGGACTGAATCGCCCGGCACGTACTTGATCACGTTGTTCCCACGCAGGACGCCGCCGTTGGTCATCACCGAGTCGACGATGAGCTCGACCTCGTTCAGCGGGTTCCCATCCTTGCCGCTGACGGCGCGCACGCGGTGGACGAACCAGCGGTCGAGAGCGAGCACCATGCTGGTGAAGAACGGCCCCTCGAACCCCGCCAGGGCTTCGGCGCCGACGGATGCCTCGACGCCCTTGTACGCCTCGAGTTGCGCGCCGATGGCGAGCTTGCAGCTCGTGAGCTCTTCCTGCGTGTAGTCCTTCCGACCGAGCATGGGAGACCACCCTTTCCGAGTTCGCGTTCGAGGAGCGTTCCACCCGATAGACAATCGGGCGGTCCGGAATTCGACACCCGCCCGCTACGTGGACGCGGGCCTGCCCATGACCCGGCCGTCGGTCACGCTCTCGAATCCGAAGCGCTCGTAGAGCGTCTGCGAGCCGGACGTCTGCAGGAGCCAGCGACACGCGCGCAAGTCGCTGCCCTCCACGGCGGCCGCGACGACGGCCTGGCCGAGCCCCTGGCCCCGGTGCTCCTCGAGCACGTAGACGTCGGCGAGATACGCGAAGACGAGGCCGTCCGAGACGACCCGGGCGAAGCCGACCTGCTCGCCGCGGTGGTAGAGCCCGACAACCCGCGTCGCGCCGGCGACCAGCGCGGCGACCGCGTCGCGGCTGCGCCCCTTGGCCCAGTACGCCTCGGTGACGAAGCGGTGGACGGCGTCGATATCGACGCGCGACCGGTCGTCATCCAGCTCGTAGCCGGGCGGCAGCGGACGGGCCATGCGGGCGAGTGTAGCCACGTCCTCGGTGCGGCCAGCCGTACCACCGTTGGCGCGTATTTGTGCTGCCGGACACCTGGCAGCGCCACTGCCGCGCCTCGGCCGAGCCGCGAGTCTTGGCCGCATCCCGCCGGGCAGTTGCCCCGGCCACCTGCATCCCAAGGAGTCCGCTCTCATGAGTTCGATCGATACGTCCAGAGGACTTGCGGCACGGCTCGGAGGCTGGAGCGCGCGCCACAAGAAGTCCGTCCTTTTCGGTTGGTTCGTGTTCGTCGCGCTGGCCATGATGGTCTCGAGCTTCGTCCCGGCCAACAAGCTCACCAAGGCCGATCAGTTCACCGGCGAGTCCGGCCGGGCCGAGAAGACGCTCGAGTCCAACTTCCCGAAGCCCGCCTCGGAGCTGGTGCTGATCCACAGCGACACGCTCACCACGGACGATCCTGCGTTCAAACGCGGGATCACGGGGATGACGGCGAGCTTCGCCGAGCTCCCCCTGGTCGAGCATCTCCAGGCACCGGGGTACCGCTCGAGCGCGGGCCTCGTGTCGAAGGACCGGCACTCGGCCATGATCCAGTTCGACATCAAGGGCGACGCCGCCACGGCCTCCGACCGGATCGCACCGGTCGTGGCCGCCGTCAAGAGCGGCCAGCAGGCCAACCCGAGCCTGCGCGTCGAGGAGTTCGGCGATGCCACCTCCGGCGCCCAGCTCGACAAGAAGATCCAGGGCGACCTGAAGAAGGCCGAGACCATGTCTCTGCCGGTGACGCTCGTGATCCTCGTGCTCGCCTTCGGCGCGATCGTGGCGGCCGGCGTGCCGGTGCTGCTTGCCATCTCGGCCGTGCTGGCGACGATCGGGCTCGTCTCGATTCCGAGCCAGATCTTCCCGATCGACGACAACGCCTCCATCGTGATCACCCTGATCGGGATGGCCGTCGGTGTCGACTACTCGCTCTTCTACCTGAAGCGCCAGCGCGAGGAGCGGGCCAACGGTCACGACGAGGAGACCGCGGTCGGCATCGCCTCGGCGACGTCCGGACGCGCGATCCTCATCTCGGGCCTCACCGTGATGGTCGCCATGGCCGGTCAGTTCCTGACCGGCGACAAGGCCTCGACGTCCTTCGCAGTCGGCACGATCATGGTCGTGGCCGTTGCGATGCTCGGCTCGCTGACGGCGCTCCCCGCAGCCCTGGCGCTGCTCGGCCGTCACGTCGACAAGGGGCGCATCCGCGTGCCCTTCCGGCGGCGGGCGCCCAAGCAGCAGGAGTCCCGGATCTGGGGCGCCGTGCTGACACGGGTGCTGCGGCGGCCGGCGGCCGCGGGGGCGATCTCCGTGGCAGTCCTGCTTGCGATCGCCTCACCGGCGCTGCACTTCAAGGTCCACAACACCGGCGTCAACGACCTGCCGCCGGGCATGCCCGGGATCGCAACGCTGAAGCATCTCGAGAAGGCGTTCCCGAACGCCGACACGCCGGCGACGGTCGTCATCTCGGCCCCCGACACGCAGAGCTCCGCTGTGCAGTCCGGCATCGCGGACCTGCGGCACCAGGCGCTCGAGAGCGGCGTCGTCCACACTCCCATCGACATCACCACTGACAAGGCCCACACCGTCGCGGTGCTCTCCATGCCGCTGGCGGGCAACGGGTCAAACCAGGCCTCGAAGGACGCGCTGACCGCGCTTCGCGACCGGCTGATCCCCGGAACGCTGGGGACCGTCGACCACGTCGGCGTCAACGTGAGCGGCCAGACCGCAATCGATCGCGACCAGAGCACGATGCTCTCCCGGAACACCCCGCTCGTCTTCGGGTTCGTGCTGACCCTGGCCTTCCTCCTGCTGATGATCACGTTCCGCTCGATCGTGATCCCGATCAAGGCGATCATCCTGAACCTGCTGTCCGTCGCCGCCGCCTACGGCGTGCTGGTTGCGGTGTTCCAGGATGGGCACGGCGCCTCGCTCCTGGGATTCACGCCCACCGGCGGCGTGGCTCCGTGGCTCCCGCTCTTCCTGTTCGTGATCCTGTTCGGCCTCTCGATGGACTACCACGTGTTCATCCTGAGCCGGGTGAAGGAGCTCGTCGACGGCGGCATGTCCACCGAGGACGCCGTCTCGGAGGGCATCAAGAGCACGGCCGGCACGGTGACCAGCGCAGCGCTGGTGATGGTCGGGGTGTTCTCGATCTTCATGACGCTCAGCCTCGTCGACCTGAAGGAGTTCGGCGTCGGCCTCGCCTCCGCCGTCCTGATCGACGCGACCATCATCCGCGGCGTCCTGCTTCCCGCCAGCATGAAGCTGCTCGGGGACTGGAACTGGTACCTGCCGAAGCCGCTTCAGTGGCTGCCGCGGTTCGAGGTCGAGCCCTCCTCGCGAATGGCGGTGGAAGCCTCGGGCGACTGACCACACCACACATCCCACCGAACGACACGAGCGGCCCGCCCCACGGCGGGCCGCTCGGCGTCTCAGGACGCCGCAGCAAGCGCGTCGCGAGCGGCACGCAGCAGGTCGAGCGCGATCGGCGGCACCCGGCCGTCCAGGTCGAATCCGGGGTCGTATGCGGTCAGCGAGAGCGCCCGCACCGGCGACCCGCGGCAGACGGCGCCGACCAGATCCGCGAGCTCCGCGCCGGTCGGGCCGCCCGGCGAGGCGTAGATGTTGACCCGGGCCTCGTCGATGTCGAGCACGTCCAGGTCGACATGCAGGTAGACGCCGCGTCGGCGCGGGCGCGATCGCCGCCAGCGCGCCCACGAGACCGCCCAGCTCGTCGGGCCGCAGATGCGTGACCGCCGCCGCCTCGAGGCGTCGCACCTCGGGCGGGTCGAAGTCCCGGGCTCCCGCCAGGATGACCGCGCTCTCGGGCACCGGGCGCGCGCCGGGAACCCGCGCGTGCATCGCCTGCCACGCACCGCCCGTGAGCACCGCGAGCCCCATGCCGTCGAAGTAGCCCTCGGTCGAGGTTTCGGGGCTGTTGAAATCGGAGTGGGCGTCGAACCACACCACGGCCGGATCCGGCTCCGCCAGGCCGGCGACCACGCCGACCGCGGCGAAGCAGCTTCCCGGACAGGACGACCGGGAACGCGCCGTCGTCCACCGCGACTCGCACCCGCTCGGCCACCTGACGGATCAGCTCGAAGCAGGCGTCCACGTCGCCGCGGCCCGTCTGGTTGAACGAGGGGTCGAGCTCGACCACCTCTCGACGGACGTGTGCGCCGGCCGCGGCGAGCACCTGCCTCTGCGCCCGCGGCCAGCAGACGCTCAGGCCCGTTCCCGACGCCGTCTCTGAGCCGGCCCAGCTCGTACGGAACGACGATCAGGCGATAGCTGCTCACGGGGTTCTCAGGACACCGGCTGCGAGGGCAGATGGGTCGAGGCCCACTCGCAGAGCGCATTCAGGGCCGGGCGAAGGGCCTCGCCGCTCGGTGTCAGCCGGTAGACCGACGCGATGGGCGGCCCGTCGAGAATGTCGCGCTCCACGAGCCCGGCATCCTTGAGCTCGGAGAGCCGGGTCGAAAGGACGCTCTCGGTGATCCCCGGGATGGCGCGCGCGATCTCGCCGAACCGGGCGGGCCCCTCGAGGAGCGCACCGATCACGACGCCCGTCCAGCGCTTTCCGAGAAGCGAGAATACTTCGGTGAGCGCGGCGTCGGGGTGTTGGGCGGCGTCATCGGCCTGGAGTTGCATGCCTCCATCGTACCGTCCGATCCGTCACACTAGGAAAATCCTAGCTACTCTCTTCCTGCTAGCTGCAACCCTGCGGAACGGGAGGAACGATGAGCGAGGCATTGCAGGAGTTCACAACGCCCGCGTCCGAGCAGACGCTGGAGGCACTGGCCGAGCGGCTCCGCGAGCGCAACCTGACCGTTGTCATCGTCGAAGACGGAGCCGCCGCAAAAGACGAGGTCATGGCGCGCCTGCCCGCGGGCGCCGAGGTCGGCTCCGCCAAGTCGAAGACGCTCGACGACATCGGGGTGTTCGAGGCGGTACACGGTGCCGGCGGCTACGACGCGATCCGAGACCGGTACATGAAGATGGACCGTGAGACCGAGGGCGACGCGATCAGGAAGCTCATGGCCTCGCCCGACTTCGAGCTCGGGAGCGTGCACGCCGTGACGGCGGACGGCGTCCTCGTGGTCGCCTCGGCATCGTCCAGCCAGCTCGGCCCGTATGCGAGCGGCGCCGGGAAGCTGATCCTGGTCGTCGGGAGCCAGAAGGTGGTGCCCGACCTCGAGACGGCGCTGCGCCGGATTCGCGACCACGTGCTGCCGTACGAGGACGATCTCGTCATGTCGAGGATGGGCGTGCACACGATTCTCGCGAAGGTGCTCCTCATCGAGCGCGAATGGGACGCCACGCGGACGACAGTCATCCTCGTCCGCGAGCCCGTTGGCATCTGACAGCCGCTTCCAGGTTGTGATGCTTGACACGAACTGGCGGCACGATTAAGATCTGACCGCGCGCCGGGGACGGGCCGGCAGATCGGTTTTGGGCTGCGTGGCGGACGAAACGCTCACGACACATGTGGAGGACGGCGCCGGCACCGGCGACATCGTCGCGCCGCCCGCCCGCGGAGATGTGCTCGTCGGACGGCCGCCGGCGGATGTCGCCGATCCCGAACTCGGGCCGCCCTCGTTCCCCGAGCTCGTCTGGGCGCACTTTCTGTGGCGGCGGCAGCTCCAGGAGCTCGAGGCGAGGCAGGCGAGGCGCGAGCTCCGCGTCCCGCTGGAGGCGGCATACCGCCGCAAGCTGAGCGCGTTCGAGGCGCACAACGGCACGATCGTCGACGCATACTGGTGCCGCTCTGAGGCATCGGCTGTGGCGGTCACGTCGAAGCCGCCCGGACGGATCTCCAAGCACGTCATGCGCCGCTCGGCGAGCATGCGCTTCCACTCCGCGACGGACTGGAAGACCGCCCGCTCCCCGACGCTCGCCACGCTCCTCCAGGACTGCGAGACGCTCGCGATCCGCGCGAGCGAGGTGCTGACCGGGACGAGCCAGCGGATCGCCATCCGGTGGATCATGTCGGTCGCGAGCTTCCTGCTCGCGCGGTGCGACATGGAGCCGCCCCGGGCCCAGGACAAGCGCCGGGCCAGCACGCAGGCTCGCGCGCACGTGGCTCCCGAGCTGCGCACGATCGAGGGCTACTACCTCCAGGCGGCGACGAAGCGGGCGCGAATGGTGTACGTCTGGGGCATGGTGCAGGGCATCATCGCCATCGCGGCGCTCATCGGCGCGGTCAGCGTCTATCTGGCGGCGACGTCCCGGCCGAGCCTTCACGACGCTGGCGCTCAGCAGCTGGCCGCCACGCTCGGCGCCGGAGCGGTCGGAGCGCTCATCAGCGTGCTGCTGCGGATGGACGAGCGCCGGTCGTCGACGTTCAAGATCGACGCCGAGATCGGCGGACGGGCGGTCCGGCGGCTGGGATTGTTCCGCACCACCGTCGGTGCGATCCTCGCGACCGCCATCTTCTGCGCGCTCAAGGCGGGCCTGCTCCAGCAGATCACGATCCCCTCCGGCACCCAGGCGATTTACTTCTTCCTCGTCGTCGCCTTCTTCGCCGGCTTCAGCGAGCGGTGGGCGCAGATCGTGCTCGGCAGCGCCGAAGGAGTCCTCACGGCCACGTCCGAGCGGCCCACCGCCGGCGACCCGACGCCGCCGTCGGACGGCGCCGGCTCAGGGAACGGCCGCAGCCCCACCTCGAGTCCCATCGCGTAGCGCCCGGCGGCGGCCGGGTAGCGTTCGCCGTGTGGCACCCGACGTGATGGACGTTGAGCGGAGGCTCTACGGCGCCGATCTGGATTCGTTCGTGCGCGAGCGATCCACCGCCGCCAAGGAGCTTCGGGGCGAGGGGAAGCGGGCCGAGGCCGCTGCCGTGGCGAAGCTGCCCAAGCCGAGCGTGGCCGCCTGGATCGTGAACCGGGTGGCCCGCGACTCACCCGATCTGGTGGGCGGGCTCCTGGATGCCGGCGCGCGGCTCCGCGAGGTGCAGCTGGGCGGCGGCTCGGCGGCCGATCTGCGCGCCGCGGCGGAAGACCAGGATGCGGCCCTGCGGGCCGTCATGCGCCAGGTCGAGAAGGTCGCTGCCACACGCGGGCCGGCGGCAGCCGCGACGCTCGACCGGGTGCGCGAGACACTGCACGCCGCCGCGCTCGACGCCGACCTGGCCGAGCACGTCCGCCGGGGCGTGCTGGTGCGCGAGCAGCGGGCGGTGGGATTCCCGGCGGGCATCGCGATCCCGGCCGAGCGCCGGCGCGCCGCGCCGGCAAAACGCGCGTCAACCACGCCCGCCGCGGCGAAGCCCGCGAAGCCCAAGGCACGCTCAAAGCACGAGGACGAGGTTGCGGCGAAGCGCCGCCAGCGTGCCGAGGCCGCGGCGCAGGCGGCCCAGGACGGCCTTGCGAGCGCGGAGGCCGACCGGGACGCGGCCCAGCGCGCGCTCGACGCGGCCGCCGAAGAGCTCACCGCCGCTCGCCGGACGGTGGCCGAGCTCTCGCAGCGCGTCGACGCGGGGCGCCGCACGCTGGAGCGTGCCGAGAAGGCCCACGCCAAGGCCACGAAGGTGGCGGCGCAGGCGCTCGACACCCTGCGCGCGCTCTAGTCAGCCGACGACCGACGCCTCCGGCTCCTTGAGGTACTGGTGGACGAAGGCGATCGCCATGCTCCCCTCGCCGACGGCGGCGGCGACGCGCTTCACCGGGCTGAGCCGCACGTCGCCGCACGCGAAGATGCCCGGGACGCTGGTCTCGAGGAGGTACGGGTCTCGGTCGGACTCCCACCCACCGGCCGCGGCCACGTCGGCGCCGGTCAGCACGTAGCCGTGGTCGTCGAGCACGACCTCGGGCGGGAGCCACGCCGTCTCGGCGTCCGCCCCGATCAGGATGAAGAGGCCGCCTGATTCGAGCCGGGCCGTCTTGCCCGTCTCCGAGCTCTTGACGTCGACCGCCTCGAGCGAGGCGCCGCCATACGCGGCCACCACCTCCGAGCGGCGGAGCACCTCGACGTTCGTCCGCGACGCGATCTGGTCGATGAGGTAGCGCGACATGCCCTTCTCGAGCCCCGCGCCGCGGCAGACGATCGTGACGCTGCGGGCGTGGTTCGAGAAGAACATCGCGGCCTGCCCGGCGGAGTTGCCCGCGCCGACGATGTGGATGTCGAGGCCGTGCGTGCTCGCCGCCTCGCTGCGGACGGCCCCGTACGAGATGCCCTTCCCGGCGAGGCGATCGAAGCCCTCCATCTCGAGCTGCCTCCAGGCGACGCCGCATGCCAGGATGATCGTCCGCGCCCGCAGCACGTCGCCGCCGTCGAGGTGCACCTGGCGGGAGCCGGTGTCGATCCGCGTGATCGTCCGCGTCACGAGGATCTCCGCGCCGAGCCGCCTGGCCTGCTGGAGCGCCCGGCTGGCGAGGTCCTCGCCGGAGACGCCCGAGGGGAAACCGAGGTAGTTCTCGATCCGAGACGACGTCCCGGCCTGGCCGCCGGGCGCTTCGCGCTCGATCACGATCGTCCGCAGGCCTTCCGACGCGCCGTACACGGCTGCCGCGAGCCCAGCCGGACCGGCCCCGACGATGACCGTGTCGTACTCGGCTGCTTCCGGCTCGGTGGCAAGGCCGAGGAGCTCGGCCACGCGGCGCGGCTGCGGTCGTACCACAGTCTTGCCGTCGACGACCCGGAGCACCGGGCAATCGCCTTCCTCCGGCAACGGGCCGTCCCAGTGGTCGGCCGCGTCCGCCGCTCCGGGCTGGAGCCACCTGAACGAGACCTGGTTTCGGTCGAGAAAGTGCCGCAGCGCCGCACATGACGCGTCCCACCGCGGCCCGACGACGATGGCCCGCGGCGCCCAGGGCTCGGCGACGATCCCCTGAAGCCCGCCGGATCCGGCGATCCGGTGGCTCGCAAGCTTGCCCACCTCGCGGCCGACATCCGGGGCGACATCGGCGATCGCGTGGAAGTCGTGCGGCTCGATCCGCATGACGCGCGACGGCTCAGCGGCGCGGAACCCCGCCGGGAACACCGTCCCGAGCGTGACCGGCACCTCGCCGAAGATGTCGCCGGGCCGGCGCTCGCCGACCACCCGGTCCGAGCCGTCGACGCGCTTCACGGCCTCGATGCGGCCCTCGAGCAACCCGAAGAGCGCCCGTTCGCTCCCCTCGTAGGCGGCGTACTCGCCGGCCACGAGGCCGATGTCGGCCGCCGCTCGGGCCAATCGGTCGCGGTCAGATTCGCTCAGGGCCGAGAAGACCGTGATCCGGCCGACCTCGTCGGGCGTCACCATGGTTCGAGAACGGTACTGGCTCGCGCCCGACGGCGCAGGGGCTTCGGTCGCTACCACTTGAGGCCACGCGCTCACGCCCAGCGTCGCGCGGGCGCGGCAGAAAACGGCGGCCGCGGAAATCGAGCTGCGGCTCGCCTCCGGCGGTCGTGCCATACGATCGGCATGTGGACCCGCTCGAGGCCTCGCTCCACCGATCCGCCGACCTGATCGCCGCGTACCGCCGCGACGCCGCGCACGACCGGGTCGGTGCGACCTCGAGCCGCGCCGAGGTCGCGGCGAGCCTCGACGCGGCCCTGCCGGACGGCCCCACCCCACTCGCCCGCGTCGTCGACGAGCTCGTGGCGTCCGCGTCGCCCGGCCTCATGACCTCCGCCGGTCCGCGGTACTTCGGCTTTGTCGTCGGCGGATCGCTCGACGCAGCCCTCATCGCCGACCTGCTCGCCACGGGCTGGGACCAGAACGCGTTCAACGGGACGCTGGCGCCGGCGGCCCTGGCTTTCGAGGACGTGGCCGGCGCATGGCTCAAGGAGCTCCTCCACCTGCCGGAGTCGGCCTCGGTCGGGTTCGTCACCGGAGCCCAGGCGGCGAACACCGTCGGCCTGGCGGCGGGCAGGTCGCACGTCCTCGCCTCGCGTGGTTGGGACGTGGGCAGCGACGGCCTCTTCGGCGCGCCGCCGGTGCGAATTGTGGCCGGTGCGGAGCGGCACGCGACGATCGACCGGGCGCTCCGGCTGCTCGGTTTCGGCGACGGGTCGATCGTGGAGGTGCCCGCGCTCGCCAACGGTGAGATGGATCCCGGGGCGCTCGCCGCGGCGCTCGCACAGGGCCCGGAGGCGCCCACGATCGTCTGCGCGCAGGCTGGCAACGTGAACACCGGGGCGTGTGACGACGTGACGGCGATCGCGGCGATCGCCCGCGAGCACGCAGCCTGGCTCCACGTCGACGGAGCGTTCGGGCTCTGGGCGGCCGCGAGCCCGCGCACCGCCCGGCTCGTGGAGGGCGCCGAGCTTGCCGACTCCTGGGGCTGCGACGGACACAAGTGGCTGAACGTCCCCTACGACGCCGGCTATGCGCTCTGCGCGCATCCGCAGACGCACGTGGAGGCGATGACGTATGTCGCCTCCTACCTCTCCGGCCAGGTGGAGGGGCGAGCCTTCGGCGGCGGCGACTTCACACCGGAGTCGTCCCGGCGGGCACGGGGATTCGCGACCTGGGCGGCGCTGCGATCGCTCGGCCGCTCGGGCGTCACCGACCTCGTTGACCGCTGCTGCGGGCTGGCACAGCGGTTCGCCGCCGGCCTGAACGAGCTCGAGGGCTGCGAGGTCGTGAACGACGTGGTGCTGAACCAGGTGCTCGTGCGAGTCGGCGACAAGGGCCTGACGAACAGGGTCGAGCAGAGCGTGCAGCGCGACGGGACATGCTGGCTCGGCGCGACGACATGGCGGGGCGAGCGGCTGCTTCGGATCTCGGTGTCCAACTGGTCGACGACGGCGGCCGACGTGGATGCCAGCGTCGAGGCGATCCGCAGTGCTCGCCGGGCGGCGGCGGGCTAGCGCGTCTACCTGGCGCGCGGATCGACGGCGCGCAACCGCTGCACGAGCTCGTCGATCTGGGCCTCGCTGTACCTGAGCTCGCGCCGGCGCGTGACGGGCGGATCGTTGCCGAGGCCGGTACCGTCACGCCACGCTCCGCTGGGGCGGATCGGCCGCGGGACGAACCCGCCGCCGCAGTTCGGGCACACGTTCGCCAGCCGGCCCTCGGCGCAGTCGACGCAGAACGTGCACTCGTAGCTGCATATGCGGGCGTCGGCATCGGGCGGCAGGTCGCGGTCGCAACGCTCGCAGTTGGGCCGGAGCTCGAGCATCGGCGGAGCCTACCGAGCCGGCGGCGGCCCGATGAGACGCTCGATTCCGCGCCGGGCGCGGTCCAGTGCCTCGGGCCCCGGGTCCATCACGTAGGCGGCGTTCGCCATGAGGAGCATCGCGTCGAGCTCGAACGCGAGCTGCTCCGGCGCCTCCGTCGGGTCGATCTCGCCGGCCCGCTGGGAGTCCTCGATGGTCGCCGTGAGGAGGCCGAACCATTCCGTGACGAACTCGGCGATCCGGTCGCGGACCGGACCGGGCCGCGTATCCAGCTCGGCCGCGACCGACGCGAAGAAGCACCCACCCGGAAAGACGCCGCGCTCGAGGTGGGCCAGGAACTCGTTCGCAAGCGCCCACAGACGCACACGGCCGGCCGGCGCCGCCACCCCCGGCTCAACGACTTCGGCGTTGAAGAGCCCGGCAGCGGTGTCGATCGTCGCCAGCTGGAGCTCCTCCTTGGACTTGAAGTGCGCGTAGAGGCCGCTCTTGCTCATACCGATCCGGTCGGCCAGGCCGCCGATGGAGAGGCCGTTGATCCCCTCGACCGTGGCCAGCCGGGCCGCTGCGTCGAGGATCGCGTGCCGCGAGCGCTCGCCGTCCGCGCGGGGCTTTCGTGTGGTCTGTGCGTTCATACTTGCAAGATAGCACGACCGGTCGTATAGTTCGGCGCCTAACCCGCACGACCGATCGTGCTAGCACCACCCAAAAGGAGATCCATCCCATGAGCACCATCGAATCACCACCGCCCGACCTGGCAGAGCTCACCGCCCGCCAGCGTCAGGTCTGGTCGACCGGCGACTACTCCGTGATCGCCAACCTCGTCCACCCCGTCTCGGAGCGCCTCGTCGACGACGCCGACCTGCACGCGGGGTGGCACGTGCTTGACGTCGCCACCGGCTCGGGCAACGCCGCGATCGCGGCGGCGCGCCTCGGCAGCGACGTGGTCGGCATCGACTACGTGCCGGAGCTGCTCGACCGGGCCCGCGAACGGGCATCGGCCGAGCGGCTGGACGTCGAGCTGGCGGAGGTGGATGCGCTGTCGCTCCCGTTCGGCGACGGCGCGTTCGACGCGGCCACGTCCGTGTTCGGCGTGATGTTCGCGGCCGACCCCACACGTGCGGCGCGCGAGCTGGTACGCGTCGTGCGGCCCCGCGGCACGATCGCCCTGGCGAGCTGGACGCCGACGGGGTTCGTCGGCGAGATGTTCCGCGTCATGACCGCGCACGTGCCGTCGCTGGTGCGGGTCCCCTCGCCGTTCGTCTGGGGCACCGAGGCCGGCCTGCGTTCCCTGTTCGCCGGCGACCTCGCCTACCTGCAGCTGCGCCGGCGGACGTTCACGTTCCGAGCCAGGTCTCCGGAGCACTTCGTCGACATGTTCGGCCAGTCGTACGGCCCGACCGTGCGCGCACTGGAGGCCGCGGGGCCCAACCGGTTCCTGCTGGAGTCAGACCTGCTCGACCTCGTCCGGCAGCGAAACCGCCTCGGCGACGGGAGCGTCGCGATTCCCGCCACCTACCTGGAGGCGATCGCCACGCGGCGGTAGAGCCATGCACGCCGGCCCGGCTCGTCCGGAGCCGAGCCGGCGTGCTGACGGCCCTCAGACCCCCGCCATCGTGACCTGGGTGAGCCGGATGTTGTTGCCCGACGGATCGCGGAAGGCCGAGTCGATTCCGTAGGGCCGCTCCTCGGGCTCCTCCGAGAACTCGAGGCCGCGGGCCTTGAGCTGCTCGTACGACGCTTGGATGTCGTCGGTCTCGAGGAAGATCGTGCCCGCGAAGCCCTTGGCCATCAGCGTCCGAACCTGATCGGCGGTCTCGGCGTCCATCACGGGCGGGCCGGGAATGGCCATGAGCACGATCGCGATGTCGGGCTGTCCGGCCGGCCCGACGGTGAGCCAGCGGAAGTTCCCCATCTCGGCAAGCGTGACGTCGGAGCGCACCTCCATCCCGAGCTTCTGGGTGTAGAAGGCGAGCGCCTCGTCCTGGTCGTCAACCCAGATCTGCGCGGTGCTGATCTTGTACATTCGTGCCCCTCCTTGGGTCAGTCGCACCTGTCGGGAGGCAGGCTAACGGTGAGGTTCGCCGCTGTCTTCTCGAAACGTGCGCCGTTTCGGGCGCCCGTAGACCCGAAGCACGCAGCTCGGGACGACGGCATGGCTGGAGGCCGGCGGATGCGCTGCCCGATAGGACGTCGGCGAGGTCCCGTAGGTGCGGGTGAAGCTGGTCGTGAAGGAGCCGACGCTGCGCAGCCCGACCGTGAAGCAGATCTCGGCCACCGAGCGGTCGGTTCCTCGAAGCAGCGCGGCGGCGCGCTCCAGGCGGCGGGTGAGCAGGTACGCGTGCGGAGACTCGCCGAACGCGCGCCGAAACTCGCGGCTGAAGTGGGCGCGCGAGAGCCCGGCGGCGCCCGCCAGGTCGTCGACGTCGAGCGCCTCGTAGTACCGGGCGTCCGCCAGGTCCCTGGCGCGCAGCAGATGACGGGCGGTCGGGGCGTACGCCACGGCGCTAGCCCTCCTCCGCGTGCTCGGCGAGCCACGCCTTGGCGACGCGCTTCTGGGCGCGCGTCAGCCAGGCGTCGACGACGATGTCGCGCAGCTCCTGGCGGTCGATCCGGGCCAGGTCCGGAATGCGCACGAGCACGGCCGGGTAGCCGCGGAAGTGCGGCGTCGTGAAGTAGACGCCGCGGTCGTCCGAAAGCAGAAGCTCCTTCTCCTCGAGGTCGGGGACGCGGAACATGAGGACGTCGTCGAGCCGCTCCCCGGACGCCCGGTCGACCGCATCCGGCCGGCGGCTGCGGTGAAAGCAGAACATCTTGCCGTGGACGAGATACGAGGGCCGGCCGTCGTCGGCAACCTCCTTCGTGGCCTGGGGCATTGCCATCGCCAGGGCGTCGAGATCCGCCATCGTCGCCATTGGCGCAGTTTGCCACCGCACGCGCTGCGACCGGTCCGGAGGTCAGCTGCTGGACGCCGCCGGCCGGACGGCGTCAGGCGTGCACGGGCTCGCCGGCCGCCCGCCGAGATCGCGCTCCGAACGCGAGGAACACGCCGCAGACGACGACGAGGATCGCGACCGGGCGCTCGACACGGCGCTGGCCGAGGCGCGGTCGGCGGTCGCAAGCGCCGACGAGACGAGGCTCCTCACCTTTCGCGCCGACGCGCATCGCACCCTCGCCGCGGTCCTCGCACGCGCGGAGGACGAGGCCCGCTTCATGTCCGAGGCCCGCGAAGCGCTGCGGCTGTACGAGGCGAAGGGGAACGCGGCGTCCGCCGCCGCGATGGTGGCGTCGCTCGAGGCGCGCAGCCGGTCCTGACGGTCAGCGCGGACCGGCGGCCAGGAGCTCCGAGCGCGCGGCGCCGGCCGACCACCGCTCGTAGGCCGCGGGATCCCATCCCCGCTCGCCGACGAGCAGCTGCCACAGCGTTGGGTGGTTGATCGTCCAGAGGATGTCGGCGGCCCGGTCGACGTCCAGCCCGGGCCGAAGCGCGCCCTTCTGGGCGATCCGCTCGACGATCGCGCGCTGGTTGGCGAGGTACTCCGCGCCGATGCGCGCCCAGAGAGCCGCGATGTCGGGGTCGACCGCCGCGGCCGACCGGATCACCTCGATCACCGCGCCCAGCCGTGTCTTGCCGGCGCGCGAGTTGCGGGCGTTCAGCTCCAGCTGGCGTACCGGGTCGGGCTCCTCGAGCACGTCCAGGTATGGACGCCGCTCCGCGATCGGCGCCTCGTCGTCGTCGCCGCGCAGGCGCACGTTCCAGAGCGCGCGGAGCACGCCGCCCTTGGTCTCGAATGCGACGTACACCGTCTTCAGCGACACCCCCGCGGCCGCGGCGATGGCGGCCATCGTCGTGGCGGCGTATCCCTGAGCCGCGAAGAGCTCCTCGGCCGCCCGCAGGATCTCGGCGCGGGTCGCAGCGGCCTGCTCGCGCCGGCGCGGCGACTCGTAGCGGCGGGTCGATTTGACACCGTTCGGCATTTCGGTAGACTACCGCAGTATTCGTTACTCTTTCCATGTATCCAATATGAGAGGAGCTCCTGACATGAGCACCATCACCACCACCCCCGACCCCCTCCGCGCCCAGCTGCACGCGATGTGGTCAGGCGTCGCCGGCGCGTGGGCGGCCCACCTGGCCTACATCGACGCCCGCGGTCAGCACATCACCGACCGCATGCTGGAACTGTCACGGCCGCGGCCGGGCGAGCGCGTGCTCGAGCTGGCGTGCGGCACCGGCGGCCCGGGGCTCGACGCCGCACCGCTCGTCGACCCCGGGGGCGAGGTCGTGATCTCCGACGTCGCCGCAGAGATGACGGCGATCGCCGCAGAGCGCATCGCCGAGCGTGGCCTGCTGAATGCCTCGGCCCGCGTCCTCGACCTCGAGCACATCGACGAGGCCGACGGCTCCTACGACGTCGTGCTCTGCCGCGAAGGGCTGATGCTCGTCCCCGATCCGGAGCTCGCCGCACGCGAGATCCGGCGCATCCTGCGCCCCGGCGGTCGCGTCGTGATCAGCGTCTGGGGCCCGCGCGAGCGAAACCCCTGGCTGAGCGTCGTGTTCGACGCGGTGACCGAGCAGCTGGGCGTGCCGACGCCGCCCCCGGGCATCCCCCATCCGTTCTCGCTCGCGGACGCCGGCGAGCTGGAGTACGTGCTGGCAGCGGCCGGGCTGGCCCGCGTCCAGGTCGGCGAGCTCTCGACGCCGTACCGCGCGGCATCGGTCGATGAGTGGTGGGAGCGCACCGCCGCACTCGCGGGACCGCTGGCGAGGAAGCTCGCGGAGCTCCCGGACGAGGCCGCCCGGGCGCTGAGGCAGCGTGCCGCCGAGGCCATCGGCGCCTACCGGACGCCCGCCGGCCTCGAGATCCCGGGCGTGTGCCTCGTGGCGAGCGCCGTCAATCCGGAAGGAGCGGCACCGTGAAGCCAGGGTCGCGGCCGAGCAATACGGCCCGACTCACCGCCTTCGAGCCGAACCGGCGCCGCACCTCGTCGAGCGCCTCGTCCAGCGCCTCGCTGCGGGCGGGCTCGAAGGGCAGCTCGAGCTGACGCTGCCCGGCGTCCTCGAGATTCGTCACCGCCACGCCGATCAGGGTCAGGCCCCTGCGCTCGATCATCGGCGTGGCGGCGGCGAGCAGCCCCCGCATCGCGATGAGGATGTCCTGGGTCTGGGCGGTCGGGCGGCGCAACGTGTGCGACCGGGTCGCCCGAGAGAAGTCGCCGAACCGCAGCCGCAGGACGACGGTGCGGCCCACCCTGCCCGCGGTGCGCATGCGCCGCGTCACCCGGTCGACCAGGCCGATCAGGCTGGCGTCGATCTCGGCGGCCGTCCGCGGACGGCGTCCCAGCGCGCGCTGAGACCCGATCGAGCGCCGCCTGGGGCGGGTGCGAACGACCCGCGCGTCGCGGTTCTCGGAGAGGGCGTGCAGATGCGCACCGACCGCCCGGCCGAGCAGCGCGACGAGCGCGCCCTCGCCGAGCGCCGCGACCTGGCCCACCGTCGCAACTCCCCGGTCGTGCAGCTTGCCGGCCGTCACGGGGCCGACGCCCCAGAGCCGCTCGACGGGTAGCGGCAGCAGGAACGCGCGCTCCCGGTCGGGCGCGACGAGGAGCAGCCCGTTCGGCTTGGCGACCCCGCTTGCGACCTTGGCCAGGAACTTCGTGCGCGCCACGCCGACAGTGATCGGCAGGCCGACCCGCTCCCTGACGTCCCGCCGCAGCCGCGCGGCGATCTCGACCGGCGTACCGGCGAGTCGTTCGAGGCCGCGGACGTCGAGGAAGGCCTCGTCGATCGACAGGCCCTCGACCAGCGGTGTGGTGTCCTCGAACACCTCGTACACAGCCTTGCTGGCCTCGGCGTACGCCTGCATCCGCGGCGGGACGACGATCGCCTCCGGGCACAGCCGGCGAGCCGCCCGGCCTCCCATGGCGGTGCGGACGCCGTGCACCTTCGCCTCGTAGCTCGCCGCGAGCACGACACCCCCTCCGACGATCACGGGCCGGCCGCGCAGGCGCGGGTCGTCTCGCTGCTCGACCGACGCGTAGAACGCGTCGAGGTCGGCGTGGAGGATCGTCGCCTCGGATCGCACGAACGTATGTTCGCATACCTGAGGGAGCGGATCAGGCTTCGGTCTTGCGTGCCCTGCTCGGCGCGACCCGGGCCGGCTCGTTCGGCATCTTCGGGTAGACCGGCGGCCACGGCGCGTCCATCATCCCGGCGTCCATGTCGCGCCGATGGAGCACGAGCAGCGGCTCGAGCGACTGCGGCCGGTCGATCATCGCCTCCCATGGATCTCCGCTCGCGGCGACCCGAGGCGGGACCGTCGCGAGGGTCAGCTCGTCGGGCACGATGGTGCCGAGCTCGTCCCACGAGAACGGCGTCGAGACCTGCCCGCCCACCCGCGGCCGGACGCTCCACGCGCCGAGCACGGTCTTGTGCGGCGCGTTCTGGTTGAAGTCGATGAAGACGCGAGTCCCGCGCTCCTCCTTCCACCAGGCGGCGGTGATGAGATCCGGCCGCCGCCGCTCGAGCTCCCGGGCCAGGGCGACCGCCGCTTCGCGGACGACGAAGGAGTCCTGCTCCGGGACGAGCCGCACGTAGATGTGGATCCCGTTCCGGCCCGTCGTCTTCGGCGCGCCGTCGAGCCCGAGCTCGGTCAGGAGCCCGCGCACCTCGCCGGCCGCCTCGCGCACCATGTCGAAGGTGACGCCGGGCGACGGGTCGACGTCGATCCGAAGCTCGTCGGAATGATCGGGGTCAGCGGCCAGGTACGGCCACACGTGGAGCCCCAGGCAGCCCAGGTTCACCGCCCACACGATGTGGGCGACGTCCGCGATGACGAGGGCCTGCGACGGCGTGCCGTTGGGCGTCTGGACGGTCGTCGTCTCGAGCCAGTCCGGGGCGTTCTTCGGCACGCGCTTCTGGAAGAACGACGGCCCGCCCGCTCCCTCCGGGTAGCGCTCCATCAGCACGGGACGGCCGCCCAGCGCACGCATGAGCGGCGCCTCCACCGCCAGGTAGTAGCGCACGAGGTCGAGCTTCGTCTCGCCGCGCTCCGAGAAGTAGAGCTTGGTCGGGTTCGACACCGCGAGCTCCCGGCCCGCCGCCTCGATCTCGAAGGGTGCGTCCGCCATCGCCCTCGATGATAGGCGGATCGGCTGAAACACCGGCGCCGGACGCCGAGGTTTCACGGAATCTCACGCCCTTGCCCTCCGCCGCGTTCTTGCACCGACGACCACGCGAGAGGAGCCGGAATGCCGAACTTCACCGTCTACGCTCTGCCCGAAGGCGTCGCCGACGAGGCGCGCCGCAGCCCGGGCGCGGTCCCGGCCGTGGCCGGCGACGGCCCCTACCCCGTGCGCTGCTGCCTGCGCGACGTCGACGATGCCGCCGACGTCATCCTCGCGTCGGTCATGCCGTTTCGCGGCGAGAGCCCCTACGCCGCCCGAAGCCCGGTCTACGTCCACGCCGAGCGCTGCGACGGGCGGACGGACGAGCGTCACACCGTGCCCGCGATGCTCCGCGGGCGGCTGCTCTCGGTGCGCGCATACGACGGGTCGCACATGCTGACGGGCACCGAGGTGCTCCCCGGATCGGACCTCGAGGCCGCGATCGAGCGGCTCCTGGGCACTGACCCCGGCGCCTACCTCCACGTGCACTTCGCCGGCCCGGGCTGCTTCGCCTGCCGGATCGACCGGGCGGCGTGATCAGCGGACGATG
Source organism: uncultured Actinomycetes bacterium (assembly GCA_963709425.1). Taxonomy (GTDB): domain Bacteria; phylum Actinomycetota; class Thermoleophilia; order Gaiellales; family JAICJC01; genus JAICJC01. Next base: position 590,825 of record CAVPWG010000005.1, read on the forward strand.
AGCGGCCGCAGCGTGCGGTGGGCCACCTCGAGGCCGGCCTTCACGCGATCCTCGTCCCCGCCCCACACCGGATCCTCGTGCTCGACGGAGAGGACGCCGTCGAAGCCGCCCTCGTACAGCGCGTCGACGAAGTGGGGCCAGTCGATCTGGCCGAGCCCGGGCATGCGGTAGCGCCACCAGCCGGAATCCCAGCCGTCGGTCCGCTCCACTGTCTTTCCGAAGACGCCGTAGCGGTCGCGCCGGTCGGCGAACACCTCGGCGTCCTTGGCGTGGGCGTGCGCGACCCGGTCGACGTACGGCCGCAGCGCGGCGACCGGGTCGATCCCCAGCCAGAGCAGATGGGACGGGTCGAAGTTGAGCCAGAGGCCGAGCGAGAACATCCACTCCCAAAGCTCCGGGGAGTACGCCAGGTTCCCGGGGTAGCCGTCGGGGTGCCAGCCCTCCATGGGGCAGTTCTCGACGATGAGTGCCACGCCGCGCTCGCCCGCCAGGTCGACGAGCGGCTTGAAGACGCCCTCGGCCTCGGCCAGGTTCTCTGCCACGGTCCGCGACGGGTCGCGGCCCACGAAGGTGCCGACGCTGGGGCAGCCGAGGAGCACGGCCGCCTCGATGCACGCTGCGACATGGCCGTTGATCGCCTTCCGCGCCTCGAGATCGGGGTGCAGGTTGTTGTCGTAGTAGGCGATCGACGACATCTCGAGGCCGTGGCGGTCGAAGAGGCCGCGCAGCTCGTCCGCGCCCGCATCGTCGAGCCTCGCCGCATCGAGGTGGCTCGCGGTGAAGTCGCGGTCGCCGATCCGGGGCCACGCGGCGACCTCGAGCGCCTCGTAGCCGGCCCCCTGCGCCCAGGCGGCGATCTCGGCCAGCGGCGCCTGCGGCATGCAGGCTGTCAGGAAGCCGAGCCTCATCCGACGTCAGGATAGTTGACGGGCGCGCCTGCGATGCCGAGGTCGATCCCTGTCACGGCCTGGCCGCCGAGCGATGCGATGGCGAGCCTGCGGAGGCCCTCGCCGTAGAACGCCACGTTCGTCGGCGTCGGCATGTGGATGCCCGTCGGGTCGTCGAGGACGACCTCGGGCTCACCGCCTCCGGGCGGCACGCGCAGGAGGTGGAACGGGTAGTAGCACGACACGATGAACCCGCCGTCGGCGCACGCGGCGAGGCCGTCGGGCGTCGTTCCGGGAAGCTCGGCGATCACCTCGGCGCGGCCGTCGACGATGGTCGAGAGGCGCGGGGTCAGCGTCTCGAGGAAGTGCACGGCCCCGTCACCGGTCATGCACACGCCGTTCGGATAGTGCAGCGTCCCCAGGTCGAGCACCTGGCCGTCGCCGCCCCCCGGCGGCACCCGGATCATCCGCCCGTTCCGGACGTCGAGCGACTCGGTCCCCGAGTCCGAGAAGTAGAGCGCTCCGTCGGCGGCGAACGCTGGGTAGTTGGGCGTCTCGAGCGGCCCGCCGTCGGCTGAGTCGCACGAGATGTCGATGTCGCCGGAGCGTGGGTCGACCCGCAGGATCGCGCGCCGGCCCGCGTCGCAGAGGTACAGCCGGCCCGCCGCGTCATGGGCGATGCCGAGCACGAAGCCGCCGGTGTTGGCGATCTCCGTCGCCGTCCCCGCGTCGCGGTCGATGCGGTACACCTGGCCGGCCTCGCCGCCCGCCCAAAGGGCGCCGTCGGGCCCCGTGGCCACCCCCTCGGGATGGTCGAGCCCGGCGGCGATCACGTACAGGTCGGCGATGGACGCCATCGTGCGACCATACCGCGGTGCGTATCCTGCTCACCGGCGGAACCGGCTACATCGGCGCCGTCGTCGCCGAGACCCTGACACGGCACGGGCACACCCTCGCCTGCACCTGCCGGACGGCCGAAGCCGAGGCCACGCTGCGGGCACGCGGACATGAAGCCGCCCGCGTCGACCTCCGCGATCCTGACGGGCTGGCCCGGGCGGCGCCGGGCCACGACGCTGTCGTCCACACGGCGGCGACGCAGGACGAGGACATGGGCCCGGTCGAGCAGGCGGCGGTCCGCGCGATCCTCACAGCCCTCCGAGGCTCCGGCGCGGCGTTCATCTCCACGAGCGGCGTGTGGGTCTACGGCAGCGCGCCGCAGGGGCGGCTGCTCGACGAGGACTCGCCGACCGACCCGGTCGCGACCTTTGCGTGGCGGCCCGCCCTGGAGGCCGAGGTCGTCGGGGCGGCCGCGGGCGGCGTGCGCACGGTGGTCATCCGCCCGGGCATGGTCTACGGCCGCGGCGGTGGTCCGCTGAACCAGTTCGCCGCCATGGCCGAGGGCGGCGTCCCGCGCTACGTCGGCGACGGCACGAACCACTGGACGCTCGTCCACGTCCACGACCTGGCCGAGCTCTACGCGCTCGCCCTCGAGCGGGCGCCGGCCGGGACGCTCGTGAACGGCGTCGCCGGCCCGCCGCTTCGCGTGAAGGACATGGCGGAGGCCGCGGCGGCCGGGGCCGGGTTCGCCGCTCCGCCCGTCTCCTGGCCCGTGGCCGAGGCCGCAGCCGTGATCGGCCCGGAGGACGCCGACGGGGTGACGCGCGACCACCGCATCTCCGGCGAGCGGGCCCGGACGCTCCTCGGATGGGAGCCGCCTCCGCGGTCGCCGCTCGCCGAGCTGCGAGGTCAGACGGGAGCGGGCTCCGGGATCTCGAGCCAGGTCATGCCCGACACGCCGAGCCAGTAGCGGCCGCCCCCGTGCACCACCACGGCCATCGCATGGCCGCAGTGGATGCATCGCATCACGGTTCCAGGGCCGGTGGCGTACACGGCCTCGGCCGCCAGCTGTTCGGTCGCGCCGCACCCGCCGCAGCGACAGCGGGCGGCCGTCAGGTCGACGGCGAAGATCTCGCCGAGGAGCCCGGCGGCCGCATTCCCGTCGAGCCGCAGATCGTCGTCAATGCTCATGCCACTCCTCCTGTCGGTCCGAAGCGCTCGGTTCTGACGGCGGCCGGGCTGTAGCCGACGGCGAGCAGCCCGTCTGCCGCGGCCTCGACGAGCCGGGTCGGCCCGCACACGTATGCGACGGGCCGCTGCGCGGCGGGCCACGCGACGGCGGCCAGCATCGCCTCGTCGATGCGGCGCGCGTACCCGGTCCAGCCGTCCGGCTGCGCCCGGGTGAACGTGTGGACCACGTCGACGCCGTCCATGCCGTCCAGCTCATCCAGCTCGGCGGCGTAGATCACATCCTCTGGGGCGCGCGACGAGTAGAGCAGCCTCATCGGCGTCGTATCGCCGGTCTCGACCCGGCGGCGGAGCATGGCGACGAGCGGGACGACGCCCGAGCCTCCGGCCACGAGCAGCACGGGGTCGCCTCCACCCGGCTCCCACACGAAGTAGCCGCCGACCGGTCCGCGGATCTCGACGCCGTCGCCGGGCCCGAGCTCGCCGACCAGATAGGGCGACACCTCGCCGTCGTCGAGCCGCTCGACGGTCAACCGCACCTGCGACTCGCCCGGCGCCGAGGCGATCGAGTAGCTGCGCTGGGCTTGGTAGCCGTCCTCGGCCGTGAGCCGGACGTCCACATGCTGGCCGGCACGGTGGCCGGGCCAGCCGCGGACGTCGAGCACGAGCGTCGCCGCCCGGACGGTCTCGGGCACGATCTCGGCGACCTCGGCGAGGCGCCAGGTCAGTCGCCCCAGTACCGCTGCTCTTTCCACGGGTCGCCGTAGTTGTGGTAGCCGTAGTTCTCCCAGAAGCCGGGCTCATCCTCCAGCCGCAGGGCCAGGCCACGGACCCATTTCGCGCTCTTCCAGAAGTACAGATGCGGGACGAGCAGCCGCGCCGGGCCGCCGTGCTCGGGGGCGAGCGGCTCGCCGTCATAGGTATGGACGATCCACGCGTTCCCGCCCGCGACGTCCTCGAGCGGCAGGTTCGTCGTGTAGCCGCCGTCGCAGAACGCGACGACGTACTCGGCCGCCGTCTCGTGGCCGTCCAGGAGCGCGGAGACCGGCACACCCTCCCAGACCGTGTCCAGCTTCGACCACTTCGTGACGCAGTGGATGTCGCGCGTGATCGTCTCGGTCGGGAGCGCCCGGAACTCCTGCCACGAATACGTGCGCGGCTCGTCCACCTCGCCGGTGATCGCGAACGACCACTCCTCGAGCGGCGTCCGCGGCGTCGGCCCGGCGGAGAGCACCGGGAAGTCGTCGGTCAGGTACTGGCCGGGAGGGACACGGCCCCCATCGGCGGGTGCATCGCGCCGCTTCCCCCGGAATCCTCGTGAGACAAATGCCACCGCCGCCACCTCCGCCCGTTCGCATGCTCGACCACGGATGGTCTCCCGTGGCCCACGAAACGATACGCGCAAATGCGGCGTCGCCTGCGCTTCTCGGCGATCGAGGAGCTTGACTCAGCCTGTGGCCGGCCGCCACATCCGCCCCGCCGCCGCACCGTACACATCGCCACCCCGCGGTCCGCAAAGATCCGGCGATGCGCGACCCCCGCTACGACATCCTCTTCGAGCCCGTCCAGCTCGGCCCGGTGACGGCCCGCAACCGCTTCTTCCAGGTGCCGCACTGCAACGGGATGGGGCATCACCACCCGACGGCCCACGCCCACATGCGGGGCGTCAAGGCCGAGGGCGGATGGGCCGTCGTCTGCACCGAGGAGGTCGAGATCCACCCGTCGTCGGAGGTCAGCCCGTACATCGAGGGCCGCCTCTGGGACGACGCCGACATCCCGGCCCTGGCGCGGATGACCGAGAAGATCCACGAGCACGGATCACTGGCCGGCATCGAGCCCTGCCACAACGGCATCCACGGCGCCAACATGTACACCCGCGAGACGGGGATGGCCGTCGGCCACCTGCCCGTGTCGACGTACGACCCGGTCCAGGTTCGGCAGATGGATCTCGACGACATCGCCGCGCTCCGCCGCTGGCACCGGGCGGCCGTCCGGCGATCGCTCGAGGCCGGCTTCGACGTCGTCTACGTCTACGCCGCGCACGGCCTGAACTCCATCGGCCAGTTCCTGTCGCGGAAGTACAACGTGCGTGCGGACGCATACGGCGGGAGCCTCGAGAACCGCGCCCGGCTCCTGCGCGAGGTCCTCGAGGACACGCTCGACGAGGTCGACGGCAGGGCGGCGGTTGCGTGCCGGATCACGGTCGACGAGCTGGTCGGGGCCGACGGGATCGACCGGCCCGACATCGAGGGTGTGCTGGCTCTCGTCGGCGAGCTGCCCGACGTGTGGGACCTCGTCGTCGGAGAGTGGGAGAACGACTCGTCCACCTCCCGGTTCGCCCCGGAGGCGCCCCATGAGCAGTACGTCCGCGGCCTGAAGGCGCTCACCTCGAAGCCCGTCGTCGGCGTCGGCCGATTCACGTCGCCCGACACGATGGTGCGGATGGTGCAGGACGGGGTGCTCGACATGATCGGAGCCGCGCGGCCGTCGATCGCCGACCCGTTCCTGCCGGTCAAGGTCGAGGAGGGCCGGCTCGACGAGATCCGGGAGTGCATCGGCTGCAACATCTGCGTCTCGGGCGACGGCACCATCACGCCGATCCGCTGTACCCAGAACCCGGCGATGGGCGAGGAGTGGCGCCGCGGATGGCATCCGGAGCGGATGCGGCCGAAGACGTCGGACGCCACCGTGCTCGTGGTCGGCGCCGGCCCGGCCGGTCTGGAGGCGGCGATGTCGCTCGGCCGCCGCGGCCACCGTGTCGTCCTGGCCGAGGCTAGCCAGGCGCTCGGAGGCAGGGTCGCGCGCGAGGCGCGCCTGCCGGGGTTGGCCGAGTGGATCCGGGTCGTCGACTACCGCCGGGGCCAGCTCGACCGGCTCCCCGACGTCGAGATCGCCTACGACAGCCGCCTGACCGCCGAGGAGGTGCTCGGGTACGGGTTCGACCACGTCGCCGTCGCCACGGGATGCCGCTGGCGGGCGGACGGTGTCGGCCGCTGGCACCTGCGCCCGCTCGACCTGGACGGGCTCCAGCTCCTGACCCCCGACGACGTCATGGACGGCTCGAAGCCCGACGGCGAGCGGGTGCTCGTCTACGACGACGACCACTACTACCTGGGCGGTGTCGTCGCCGAGTCGCTCGCCCGCAGCGGCCACGCGGTGACGTTCGTGACACCGGCCGCGCGGGTCTCGGAGTGGACGGTGAACACGCTCGAGCAGGTGCGGATCCAGCGGCGCATGCTGGAGGCGGGCATCGAGATCGTGCCGTCCCGCGCCGTCGACGGGGCGAGCGCCGGTGCGGTTCGGACGTCCTGCGTCTACACCTCCGAGGTCGAGGAGCGCGCCGTCGATGCGCTTGTCCTCGTGACGTCCCGCCTCCCCGACGACCGGCTCGCAGCCGACCTGCGTGCGCGGGCCGGCGACTGGGCGGCTGCCGGGCTCGCGTCGGTGCGGGCGGTCGGCGACGCGCTGTGCCCCGGCACGATCGCGGCCGCGGTCTGGGACGGCCGCCGGTACGCCGAGCAGCTCGGCAAGCTGCCCGACGCCGACGGCGTCCCGTTCCTGCGCGAGATCGCAGGCCTGTCGCCCAAGGGCTGACTCAGGTCAGTACCCGTACGACCCCGAGCTGCTCTGCGCGGAGGTCATGACGACCTTGCCGTCCGGCGCGACGACCCACCAGAGGGCGCCGAACGTGTCCTGGCCCTGACCGTTCGTGGCCCCGGGCGAGGAGTCGCCCGAGTACGTGTAGAGCGGATGGCCGTCGTAGGTGACCTGCTTCGAGCCGTCGGCCCGCACCGTGGAACCGAGGAGCGAGGCCGTGAGGCCCGAGCCCGCCTTCGGCGTGCCGGTATAGGGCGGCCAGAACTTCGCGCACGCGCCGCTGCAGGCGCTCTTGCCGGCCTGGTCGCGCGCGAACATGTAGAGGGTCATCCCGTTCTGCGCGACCAGGATCTTCCCAAGCGAGGAGGACGCGGCGGTCACCGTGCCGCCGTTGGCGGCGGCCGGCGTCTGCGAGGCCGCCGGGGACGAGGAGGATCCACCGCCGCACGCCGCGGCCAGGCCGGGGAGTGCGAGGACGGCCGCCAGAACGGCCTTTCGTGCGATACCAGTCATGATGAGTGCTCCTAGGTCGTTTCCTGCGAGTACGACCCGGGGGCGTGACGGGATTTGCGTGCTGGACCGGATTGGGTGGTCGGTCACAATCGCCCGTCAGGGCGTCCCGATCTCGGCCTCCACCTCGGCCTGACCGCGGGGGTCGCCGCTCACCTGCACGACGACTGCGAGCATGATGATCGCACCGCCGACGAGGGTGGCAGTGTCGGGCCGTTCCGAGAGAACCAGCCAGACCCAGATCGGGCCGAGGATGACCTCGAGGAGGGTGATCAACGCCGCCTCGGCGGCCGGGACGAGCCGCGCGCCGGCGGCGAAGAGCCCCATGCCGAGCGCCATCTGCACCGCCCCGATCAGGACAAGCAGCACCAGGTCGCGCGCGCCGATCTCGCCGGGGCTCGAGATCGGCGCCATGGTCAGCACGAGCAGGAGTTGGGCGAGGCACACCGCGGGCAGCATTGAGACGTCGCGCCGATGGCGGGTGACCACGATCGCGACGGCGAAGCCGGCCATCATGACGAGCGAGGCCACGTCTCCTGTCAGGTCGCTCCCGCCGGGCGATCCGATCATGACGCCCACCCCGGCCAGCGCGCCGGCCATCGCGATCCAACCGCGCGGCGCGACCCGCTCGCCGAGCGCGATCCAGGCGAGCAGCGCGGCGGCCACGGGCGACACCGCCTGCACGAAGAGGACGCGGGCAACGGATGTGTGGTTCAGGGCGATGATGAAGCCGCCCGAGGCCACCGCCATGCAGACGGCGACGACGATGCCGTCCCGCCCGATCGCGACGAACGCCTGCCGCACCCGCCCGCGCTCCGCAAACGACGCGTAGGCTCCGAGCGCGAGGAAGGCGAAGAACGCCCGGCCCGCTATCTGGGTCGGCACATCGAGCGTCAGCTCGCGCTGGAAAAGGCCGGCAGTCGACCAGGCGATCGCCGCCAGTGCGACCAGGGCCTGCCCCCGCCGATGCTCGGCGTACGCCTCCCCTGCCGACGCATCCGAGGCAAGCATCGCCGAAGTGAAGCAGAACCCCGAAATGTGAGGTGACCTACAAACCGGTCCGGCTCGACGCCCGTACCCCCCGCCAGTCCACCGCGCGCCCGGACGGGTGCGCCAGACCTGAGGGGGCCACATGGACGCTCGCACATCCCCGAGGCGACTGCGGTTGGCAGCGGTCGTGGGGGCGATTCTCACGACGGCGGCGCTGGCAGCCCCGTCCGCCGCACAGGCCGCGGGGTTCCGCCAGGTGAACCTCGTGTCCGACAAGCCCGGGCTCGCGATGCTGACCGATTCGAACCTCGTGAACCCATGGGGGCTCGCAGCGGGGCCGACGACGCCGCTCTGGATCGCCGACAACGGCACGGACGTCTCGACGATCTACCCGGGCGCCGCTCACGGGATGCCGATCTCGATCGCGCCGCTCGTCGTCTCGATCCCCGGCGGCGCGCCGACCGGCACGGTCTTCAACCCGTCGACCGCCTTCAAGGTGCACGTCGGGAATCAGGACCTCCCGGCCACGTTCATCTTCGACTCGGAGGCGGGCACGATCACGGCATGGCCGTTCACCGACCCGCCGGGCACGTCCGCCACGACCGAGGTGACCGTCGCTGGCGCGATCTTCAAGGGCCTCGCCCGTGGATTCGTCCACGGCAGGGGGCAGCTGCTCTACGCCGCCGACTTCCACCACAACCAGATCGTGGTGGTGAACGGCCGGTTCCATCGCGTGCACCTGGCCGGCGGCTTCCACGACCCGAACCTGCCGCACGGGTTCGCGCCGTTCAACATCCAGAACATCGACGGACGCCTGTACGTCGCCTACGCGAAGCAGGACCCGGCCGCCACGGATGAGATCGCCGGCGCCGGCCTCGGGTTCGTCGACGTCTACTCGCGCCGCGGCTTCCTCATGCACCGCGTCGTGAGCCGGGGAGCGCTCGACGCGCCGTGGGGCCTGGTGCAGGCACCGGGCGGGTTCGGCCGGTTCGGCCGCGCCCTCCTCGTCGGGAACTTCGGGAACGGCATGATCAACGCCTACAACATCCGGACCGGCAGGTGGCTCGGCGAGCTTCGTCGCCCGAACGGCCACGCCGTGCAGATCGACGGCCTCTGGGGCCTTCGGTTCGGAAACGGCGTGACCGGCGACCGCAAGTCGCTGCTCTTCAGCGCCGGGATCGACGACGAGGCCCACGGCCTCTTCGGCCTGATCCGCGCGGCCCACTGACCCACGGGGGCCAGGCCCCGTCGCTCACGGGCGATGGGGTCCTGGCCCCAGGCGTGCAAGAACGGGGTCTGACCGCGTTCTTACGTCAGGGAGCGAGCATGTGCGCGTGCAGCGGCCGGCCGGATGCGTGCCCGTCGATGCGCGCCACCGCGGCCCTGGCCTGGAGCGACCAGCGCATCCGCAGATGTTCCACGGTGTCGCCGCTACGGACGACGACCACCGCCCGGACACGGCCGGTCGTGTACGTCCACCGCGCCGTTCCGGACACCGTGACGCCCGACACGAACGCCGCGCGGTGGAACGTGAAGGTCGTCAGGTTCCCACCGGAGTACGACCACCGACCGCCGCGCAGGCCCACGCCGGTACCGTCGTAGTTGACCCACCAGCGCTGGAGCGCGTCGGCGACGGTCTCGGCCCCCGCCGCCGCGATCCGGCGATCGAGCAGCGTCGCACGGTCGCGCCGGCCCGCCCGCGCGGGCGAGACGCCGGACGCCGACCGCGCAAACGCAGAGACGACGCGCACCTCCGGCGTGCGATGCGCGCACGACGTGTCGCCGGCGCGCAGGTGCGCGACGAAGTGCAGGTAGATGACAGACGCGCAGTCGTTCTGGTCGAGGAGCGCGGTCACGTGGCCGGCGTTCTCGACGTCGACCAGCGTGCTTCGCGGGAAGCGGTGGGCTACGACGGTCGCGTCGGCGAGCGGTGTGATGTTGTCGAGGTCGCCGTTCAGGACGAGCGTCGGCACACGGGGATAGACGGCTCCCGGCGGTGCAGGCGGGTCGAGCCTCGCGGGCGACGGCCACTTGAGGCAGGCGAGGGCGCCCTCGAAGTCGGTGCCCGTCCACGCCGCGGCCGAGAACGGCGCGAATGTCCCGGCGGGGTAGTCGGCCAGCGCCGTGCGCACCTCGGCCGGACGCTGAGATACCGGTGTCGCGGGATCCCACAGCTCCGGATAGTCGTGGCAGATGACAGCCAGGTAGAGCGATTCCGAGTAGAGCCGCGGGTCGCCGTTCGGCCCGTCGGTCGTGACCGTCTCCGCGGCGAGCCTGAGCAGCGGCTGCGTGTCGCCGGCGCTCGCTGAGCGGGCGGCGGCCAGGATGTCGCGCCACACCGCCTGGTCGTAGAACCCCGACATGAGGACCTGGACGAGGGCGTCCTCGTCCACCCGGACGTGGGTGGGCGTCCCGTCCCCGTCCGGCGCTGTTCCGACGATCGGATCGCGGCGAACCCGCGCGACAAGCCCCGCGACGACCCGTACGGGATCGGTGCGCGCGGCGGGGCACCCGGGGCGGCGCCCGCAGGCCAGCCGGAGGGCGCTCCGCGTGCTCGCGGCGAGATCGGCCAGCGCCGGGTCGGAGCCCGGCAGCTGGTAGGTCGAATCGAGTACGAGCGAGCGCAGCTTCCCCGGGTAGCGGAGCGCGAACGCCTGGGCCGCGTACGAGCCGTAGGAATCGCCGTACAGGTCGACGCGCCCGATCCCGAGAGCGCGCAGCACCGCGGCCAGATCCTGCACCGATTGGGACGTGTCGTAGGCGTCGCGTGACGGCCCGAGTTGCGCAGCGCAGCGGGCGGCCCGGTCGATGTAGCCCAGGATGTGCCGCCTGAACGCCGGACAGTCGAGCGGCCCCGAGCGGCCGGTGCCGCGCAGGTCGACGAGGAGCAGGTCGCGGCGCGCGGAAAGCGGCCTCCAGAGCTGGATCCGCGCGGAGCGGTCCGCGGTCGTCGAGAAGCCGGGCCCGCCCTCGATCGAGAGCACGGTCGCGATCGGCCGCCGCGACCGCTCGGTGCGCGACCGGCGCTCGAAGTAGATCCGGATCGTGCGGCCATCGGGGAGCCTGCGATCGAGCGGCACGCGCACGAAGCCACACACATCGTGAGCGCCTCCGCCGGGGCACGCGGTGCGGACGATCGCGGGCGCCGCGTTGACATGCGGGGCCGGAACTGGCACCTGGGCCGCCATGGCCCGAGTCTACGGCCCACCCGGTCCCAGCACAACGAGGACGGTCACGGCGCCGGTACCCTGCACGAGAAATGCCACCCGGCCCCGGCATGCGGCTCGCGCGGCTCGTGGACGTCTCGCAGTCCGTGCGAGAAACCTCGTCGCGCAAGGCCAAGATCGCCCTCTTGGCCGACTGCCTGCGCGACCTGGCCCCGGCCGAGGCGGTCGCCGGCGTCGCGTTCCTGGCAGGCGCGCCCCGCCAGCGCCAGACGGGCGCCGGCTGGGCGGCGCTCCGCACACTCCCGGCGCCAGCAGCCGACCCCACGCTCACCGTCGGGGAGGTCGACGCCGCGCTGGAGCGCCTGGCCACGCTGGCGGGTCCAGGATCGCGGGCGGCACGTCTCGAGGAGGTCGAGCGCCTGTTCGGCTGCGCGACGCCGCCCGAGCAGGAGTTCCTCGTCGCGTTGATCCTCGGCGACCTGCGCCAGGGTGCGCTGGCCGGCGTCATGACCGAGGCGATCGCGCAGGCGACGGCGGTCCCGTCCGCCGACGTCCGCCGGGCTGCGATGCTCGGCGGCGACCTGGCGGCGGCGGCGGGGACCGCGCTCGCCGAAGGCGTCGAGGGCCTGCGCCGGATCCGGCTCGAGGTCGGCCGGCCCGTCGCCCCGATGCTCGCCGGGACGGCTGCGGACGTCGAGGCGGCGCTCGAGCGGATCTCACCGGCCGCGATCGAATGGAAGCTCGACGGCGCCCGCATCCAGGTGCACCGCCGCGACGGCGATGTCCGCGTCTTCACGCGCAGCCTCGACGACGTGACGGATCGGGTGCCGGAGATCGTGGAGGCTGCGCTTGGGCTCCCCGTGGAGGCCGCCGTCCTCGACGGCGAGGCGATCGCACTTCGCGACGGCGGCCGCCCGCACCCGTTCCAGGCGACAGCGAGCCGGTTCGCCAGCCGCCGCGGCGTTGGCGACCAGCGCGGCTCGATGCCGCTGACCGCGCTCTTCTTCGACGTCCTTCACGCCGACGGCGCCGACCTGCTCGATCGTCCTGCCCAGGAGCGCTTCGCGGTGCTCGAGGCCCTCGTGCCGGAGCCGATGCGGGTGCCGCGCGCGGTTGTCGACACCGGAGCCGCCGCGACGGCCTTCTTCGACGACGCGGTCGCCCGCGGACACGAGGGCGTGATGGTGAAGGCGCTCACCGAGCCGTACGCCGCCGGCGGAAGGGGCGGCGCGTGGCTCAAGGTGAAGCCCCGGCACACGCTGGATCTGGTCGTCCTCGCGGCCGAGTGGGGCCACGGCCGCCGCCGCGGCTGGCTCTCGAACCTGCACCTCGGTGCGCGCGAGCCAGACGGCGGCTTCTGCATGCTGGGAAAGACCTTCAAGGGGCTCACCGACGCGATGCTTCAGTGGCAGACCGAGCGCCTGCTCGAGCTCGAGACCGGTCGCACGGAGCACCGTGTGGACGTCCGTCCGGCGCTCGTCGTGGAGATCGCCTTCGACGGCGTCCAGCGCAGCCCGCGCTACCCGGGCGGCGTGGCGCTGCGCTTCGCGCGCGTCCTTCGGCACCGGCCCGACAAGCGCGCCGACGAGGCCGACACGCTCGCCAGCGTGCGCGCAATCCACGACGCGACATGACCAGGCGGACGAACATCGCGCTCGCCGTCGTGCTCGGGGCGGCGACCGTGACGGGCGTGCTCTCCCTGCTCGTCGGCGAGGGCCGCGTCGCAGTCGTGGTGTGGGCCCACGGGGCGGCGGGGCTCGCGCTGCTGGCACTCGCGCGGCCGAAGTCCCGGATCGCCGTCCGAGGAACGGCCCGGCGCGGCAGGGCCGCTGCCCCCGGCCTCCTGCTCGGCGGCCTGGTGGCAGCCTCGATGGCTCTGGGCATCGCCCACGCGACGGGGGTGGGGACGCTCGGGCCGCTGACCGCGCTCGGATGGCACATCGGGCTCGCGCTGGCCGCCGTCCCCGTGGCCGCGGCGCACGTCTGGAGGCGGCCGCCCCGGCCGCGCACGGGAGATCTCACCCGAGCCAACTTCCTGCGGGCGGTCGGCATCGCGGCCGCCGGCGTCGCCGCCAAGCTCGCCTTCGAACGGCTGGCGGGAGCGCCCCGCGCGGCGACCGGGTCGCTGCCGCGGGCGGCGCCCGTCCCCACGGCGTGGCTCGACGACACGACGCCGAGCGAGATCGCCACGCCCTTCACAGCCGAGCGGCTGGCCGCCCTTCCGCAGACCGCGGTCGAGTGCACGCTCGACTGCACGTCCGGGTGGTACAGCCGAAACCGCTGGTCGGGCGTCGCGCTGACGGAGCTCCTGGGACGTCTGCCGGCGGGGACACGGAGCATCGACGTGCGGTCGGCAACCGGCTACTCGCGCCGGTTCGGCGCCTCTGACCTCGACGGGGTGCTGCTCGCAACCCACCTGGACGGGGTCCCGCTCGCCCCCGAGCACGGCGCCCCGGCTCGACTCGTCGCCCCGGGCAGACGCGGCTACTGGTGGGTGAAATGGGTCACAGCGGTCGAGCCAAGCAGCGTGCCGGCCTGGCTCCAGTCGCCGTTTCCGCTCACATGACGGGAGGCGCAGCAGACGGCCGCTCAGCCGCAGCACCCCTCCTTGTAGCGGCACGCCAGGCAGTGCCACGACGCCTTCGTCCAGATCATCGGGGCGCCGCATCGCGGGCATGCGGGATCGTCGCTGCTCTGTCCCGGGACCCGGCACACGGGCTCCGGTACGGTCGGTGCGCCGTCCATCCCGCCACGCTAGCGGGGGGCGTGGACGTCGCAGCTGCGAGGCCTTTACGGGATCCGTACACGGCGTTCACGGCCCTGCCGGAGCAGCCGAGTACGCTCGTCGGGCTGATGAACCGGGGGATTGGGGACCGTTCAGAAACGCGCCGCCTCTGCGGATGGGAGGCGGCGTCGTTTGCAAGCTCGGCGACCGCGGGGCGGCGGTTGCCGACGCGCGGCGCCCGCCCTGCGTGGTCGCCCACGGCGACTTCGGCCCGACCAGATCTGCCTGAGCGTGCCCGGGTCCCGGCCCGGTCCGCCGCAGGGTGGTTGCCGGCCAGGTCGACGGCCAGGCCGGCCGACCACGCGGGCGGGGCCGCACCATTCGCCGGGTGCTGGGCTGAGCGCTAGGTGACGACCAGTCTGTGCAGCATCCCCATGGCCCGATGGCCGGGGATGGTGCAGTACAGGTTGTAGGTCCCGGGCTTCAGCGTCACCGTGAACTGGGCGTGCCCGCCCGCCGGGATACGGCCGCTGAAGCCGTGGCCGATCTGGTGACGTGCCACTTTCAGGTTATGGTCGTCCTGCCCGAAGTTGGCGATATAGAAGGTGACACGGCCGTGGGGCACGGTCGTTCGACCGAGGGTGATGCGGTACTCGGTCTCGGTCACACCGACACTTCGGGACGTGGTCGCGGCGGCGCCGCTCGACGATGCCGCGAGGCAAGCGAGAACGATCAACACCAAACACAGGCGAGCGAACCCCATTGGCTAACCAATACCCGACACTGCCGCGGAATGCCACCACGCCGCACTTCCGGCGCCTGCTCTGGCGGTGCGGATTCTCGGGATCCGACGCGCAGATCGCCCACTACCGGTCGCTCGGGCTGCACGGCGCGATCGAGAACCTCCTCGCGCCGAGGTCGCCGGCGAAGCTGTCGGGCCCCGCGCCGAGGGCGAACGGCCACCCGATCGACCCGATCAACGCCTGGGGTCACGACACGCTGTGGTGGCTCGACCGGATGGTGCGGTCGCACAACCAGCTCCAGGAGCGGATGACGCTCAACCTGCACGACCACTTCGCGACGTCGAACAGCGGCGTCGGGAACACGCGCCACATGCTCCGCCAGAACAAGCTCCTGCGGTCGCATGCGGCCGGCAACTTCCTCGACCTGGTGACGAGGCTGACCCACGACCCGGCGATGCTCCTCTGGCTGAACGGCGCGGACTCCAACAGGTGGGCCCCGAACGAGAACTACGCGCGCGAGGTGATGGAGCTCTTCTGCCTGGGGAACGACCCCGCCCTCGAGGCGGCGACATTCGGCCTGTGGAAGCAGTCGAAGATGTACACGCAGGCCGACATCCACGCGGCCGCGCTGGCGCTCACCGGGTGGCGCTATGACTGGAACAAGGCCTCGAACGGCAACGCCGCGCAGCGCGAGAACCCGACGTTCTACGACTCCGCGTGGCACTCGACCGGCTCGAAGACGATCTTCGGCCACACCGGGACGTGGGACTGGCAGGACGTCGTCCGGCTGGTCGTGCGCCACCCGAACCACGCGCCCTTCCTGGCGTGGAAGCTGTGGTCGTACTTCATCCCGACGCCGCCCACCAAGTCGGCGATGCAGATGATGGTCGGGAACTACCTCAGCTCGGGCTACAACCTGAAGCCGCTGCTGCGCGTCATCCTGCGCCACCCGGCGATGTACCAGGAGCTCGACGCCCCGGATCTCGTGAAGGGGCCGATCGTCTTCGTCGCCTCCACGCTGCGGATGACGAAGCAGTTCATCACCGAGGACAGCTGGGCCTGGCTGCTCGAGGCGATGGGCCAGGTGCCCTTCTACCCGCCGAACGTCTCCGGCTGGGACCAGGGGCCGGCCTGGCTCAACACGAACTCGGCCCACGCCTACTGGCAGACCACGGGCTACCTCATCCGGAACACCGTCGGCGACCCGGGGCAGGAGTCGGCGTCCTCCGCAGTCTCCCGGGCCATCACGGCGCTGTCGCATCCGTGGGTGTCCAACGGCGCGCGGACGAAGCTCGAGGCCTACGCGCAGGCGTTCTTCGACGCGCATAACGTCGTCTCCGGGAGCAAGCACGTGCTCGGATCACACGAGCGCGTCGAGCGCCAGCGGGTGCTGCGGGCGCTCATCCTGGCCGGCCCGGACGGATTCCTGTCCTGAACCCCACCGAGGAGCATCGATGACCGCGTGCGGCTGCAACGACTGGCACACCACCCAACGGGCCGCGATGCTGCGCCGGCAGGGACAGCGCGTCCCCATCCCGCGGTCGGTGCTGGAGGGCGCGACCGCCGGCATCTCGCGGCGAGACTTCCTGCGAAACGGGGCGATCGCGACGATCACGGTGTACGGCGCGTCGATGCTGTCGTGGAGCCGGATCTGGGAGGCCGCGGCCGCGCAGGCCGCGACGCCGGGCGGCGTCACCGACCCGATCATCGTCTCGATCTTCCTCGACGGCGGAAACGACGGCCTGAACACGCTCGTTCCGGTCGACAACCAGAACTACGCGGCGTATGCGCAGGCGCGGAACTACATCGGGCTCGACCCGAACGACTGCCTCGCGCTTGGCGGGCCGGCGGCGACGCCGGACTTCAAATGGAACCCGGCCGCAACCGGATTCCAACAGCTCTACGACGCGGGCAAGATGGCCGTGATCCCCGCCGTCGACTACCTGCCGCCCGACCTGAGCCACTTCCACTCCCGCGCCTTCTGGCAGGCCGGTGAGCTCGACCCCAACCCGGCCACCGGCTGGCTTGGACGCTGGGTCGACCAGAACGGCGATCCTTCGAACCCACTCCAGGCGCTCTCGGTCGACTGGACGCTCCAGGGCTCGATGAAGAGTGCGGCCAACCCGGTGGCGGTGCTGACCAGCCCGCAGTCGGTGCAGTACGACCTGAACGGGGTATGGACGGACGAGTCGCTCATGGTGCAGACGCTCGGCGACCTCACCCAGCGGACGCCGAAGCACGCGCAGATGGGGGCAGCCGACAAGGCCGTGGGCGGGGCGGTGGACGTCGCCAACCAGCTGGCCGGGCTCGGGACGACGACGATCCCGCCGAACGGGTTCGGATACGGCACGAGCGGCTTCGACGAGCGCATGTCGACGCTGTCGTGGCTGATCCGCTCGAACCTGGGCGTGCGCGTCGCCTGCCTGAGCTTCGACGACGGCTTCGACTTCCACGACAACCAGGTGAACCGCCAGGCGGACGCCCTCTCGTCGCTGGGCCAGACGCTGGCCGCGTTCCAG
This sequence comes from uncultured Actinomycetes bacterium, assembly GCA_963709425.1. GTDB lineage: Bacteria > Actinomycetota > Thermoleophilia > Gaiellales > JAICJC01 > JAICJC01. Next base: position 607,988 of record CAVPWG010000005.1, read on the forward strand.
GCCGACCTCGAGGCCCACGGCATCGCCGACCGCGTGCTGACGCTCGTGTGGAGCGAGTTCGGGCGGCGGGTGGACGACAACGACTCGGGCGGCGGCGGCACGGATCACGGCGCCGGCGGCCTCGCGATGGTCATCGGGACACACGTGACGCCCGGCATCGCGAGCCCGTTCCCGGGCATCCGCCCGGTCGATCTCGACGGCAACGGCAACCTCAAGGTGCCGGTCGACTATCGCCAGATCTACACGGAGCTCCTGGGCAACTGGATGGGCACCGACCCGGCCGCCGTCATCCCGAACGCGGCCAGCTTCAGCCCGCTGGCGCTCGTGGCGTAGACGCGGGGAGCCCGGGACCTGGTCCACCCGCGTTCACGAATGAACCGGGGGGACCTGGTCCAACCGTCGCACGAAATGCACCGCCGGGACCAGGTCCCGAGTTTTCGTCCGAGCTTCGCCGGGACCAGGTCCCGAGTTTCGTCCGAGCTTCGGCCGCTCGTGGCGTCGCCCCGGCGGTTCGGGCCTACCATGCCCTGATGCGCGTCCGCACGGGCCTCCTCGCCGCGCTCGTCCTCGTGGCGTCCGCCTGCCAGCATCCGATCTTCGGCCACGGCGATGCGTCGAGCAGCGGCGGCTCTGCGGCCGTTCACCCGCCGCGCCCGCACATCGTGCAGCGCCCCATCCCGTTCCCGGCGACGCGGCGGGCCGAGACGGCTGCCTACGCGAAGCGCCACTACGGCATCGACACGTGGCGCCTCGGGCGGCCGCGGGTCATCGTGGAGCACTACACGGCGGGGACGACGTTCGAGTCGGCGTACGCCACGTTCGCGGCCGACGTGCCCGACTCGGAGCTGCACGAGCTCCCCGGCACGTGCGCGCACTTCGTGATCGACACCGACGGCACCATCTACCAGCTCGTCCGGCTCGACACGATCTGCCGGCACACGGTCGGCCTCAACTACACGGCCATCGGCATCGAGCACGTCGGGACGAGCGACGCCGAGATCCTCGGGAACGCGGCCCAGATGCGGGCCTCGCTGAGACTCACGGCATGGCTCCAGTGGCGGTACGGGATCCGGCTCCGAAACGTGATCGGCCACAACGAGAGCCTCACGAGCCCGTTCCACCACGAGCTCTACGCATCCTGGCGCTGCCAGACGCACGGCGACTGGACGGCGGCAGACATGCGCGTCTACCGGGGCCGACTGCGGTCGCTCGACCGTCGCTACGGCGTCGAGGTCGGGCCGCCCGCGAGGCCCGTCTCGAGCGGCTGCTGACGTCGCAGCCGGCCGACGAGGGGCACGCGCCCGCCCATCGCCGCCGAGACCATCACGACGGCACCCACGGCGATCAGGACGTCGCCGACCGAGTACACGTTCCCGCCGGGGATCCAGTGCGGCACGGCCCAGCGGTCGACCAGCCACGCCAGGTGCGGGTGGCTCGCGACGACCTCGTTGTTGTGCGGCCCGGTGTAGGTGTGGCCGGCCTCCCGAAGCGCGGAGGGAAGCCCGGGCATGTGGCCGCCGTTTGCGAGCACCGCGACCAGGTTCGACGCCATGCCGAGCCCGACGATGGCGGCGCCCTTCACGCGCAGGTTGCACGCCGCGGCGACGACGAGGCAGGCGTAGGACGCGAGCCAGAGCCCGATCGCCATCCGGTCGCCCACGCTCCACGGCAGGGTCTGAGACGGAAAGGCGACGATCTGCAGGCCGATCGCCGTGTAGAAGAGCCACATCGCCTGCAGGCGAAGGTCGGCCAGCCGCGAGAGCCGGCCGCCGAGCGCCCATCCGGCGGCGATCCCCAGCCCGACTGCCAGGAGGAGCACCATCAGCCGGCCGCGCTCTCGAGCCCGCCGAGGTGCGAGCTGTCGGAGGCGAGGTACTGCTCGAGCGCGGCGACGATGCGCGCGTCGAACTGGGTCCAGCTGCGCCGGCGGAGCTCTGCGAATGCCGCCTCGACCGTGCCCGCGGCGCGGTACGCGCGATCGGATGTCATCGCGTCGAACGCGTCCGCGACGAGGATGATGCGCGACCCGAGCGGGATCTCGTCGCCCGCGAGACCCAGCGGATAGCCGGAGCCGTCCCACCACTCGTGGTGGTGGCGGATCCATCGGTCGACCGGCGAGACGCCCAGCCCCTCGAGGAGCCGGTAGCCCAGCTCCGGGTGCTCGCGCATGATCCGCAGCTCGTCGGGATCGAGCTTGCCGGGCTTCTGAAGGATGCGGTCGGGGATGGCGATCTTGCCGAGGTCGTGCAGGAGGCCCGCCAGCCGGACCTGCTCCACCGTCTCGAGGTCGAGGCCCATCGAGCGCGCGATCCCCTCGGCCAGGCGAGACACCGACTGGGAGTGGGCGCCGGCGTAGGTGTCCTTCGCGTCGACGACGCGGATCAGGCCCTCGGCGGCGCGCAGGCGCGCGGTGCGCTCCGCGACGCCCGCGATCTCGGCCGGCGTGTAGATCCGCACCACCGAGTCGGAGTAGAGGCACGAGCGGTTCTTGCCGTGGTTCTTGGCCCAGTAGAGAGACGCGTCGACGACCCTCAGGAGCTCGTCGCGATCGTCCGCATGGTCCGGGTAGGTTGCGACGCCGGCGCTCACGGTGACCGGCTCAGCGTGCGGGAACGACGTCTGCCAGAGACGGTGGTGGACGCGCTCCACATCCGCATACGCGATCGGCCCGGGCCGATCCGCGAGGATCAGCGCGAACTCCTCGCCGCCGACCCGGTAGGCCGCGTCGGCCCCGAACGCCTCGAGCAGCACCTCCGACACCTGCTGGAGGACGCGGTCGCCGACAGGATGCCCATAGCGGTCGTTGATGCTCTTGAAGTCGTCGAGGTCGATCAGCGCGAGCGAGACGGTCGCGCGAGTCGACGCGGCCAGCGCAAGCGCCTCGCGCAGGTCGGTCTGGAACGAGCGGTGGTTCCCGAGGCCGGTGAGCGCGTCGGTCTCGGCGTCGCGCACGGCGAGCACGGTCCGGTAGGCGTAGCGCTGGTAGAGCGCGAGGGCGAAGAGCGGTCCCGCCAGCAGGATCTCGAGCGTCGGGTTCACCTTCCACAGCGAGACCGCCAGCGCCGAGATGAAGGCCATGATGAGGAACGCCGGCCCCGAGTGGCTCATGTACTCGTGGGACATCCGCCGGAGAGGGACGCCCTGCGCCAGCGTCACGGCGATGGCGACGAGCATGACGTTGGTGACCAGATACGCGGCGCCGCCTGAGAAGGCGAGCACGACGAGGGTGTCGGCGTTCGCCGCGCCGATTCGCGTGCCGTCCACGCCGAGCAGGAACGCCGGCAGGGCCGAGGCGAACGCTGAGAGCCCATACGTCGCCGCGTTGAATGCGCCGCGGAGCGACACGCCTCGCTCGACGATCTCGACGGCGGCCGCAGCCACGAGCGCGGCCAGGACGGCGTACTGCCAGCCGAAGAGCACCTGTGCGGAGAGCAGGAAAACGAACGCCAGCGAGACGCGCCGGTGGCCCTGCTCGTCGAGCGGGACCGGCTTGGCCTCAGCTGCGAGCGCGGCCGCCGCGAACGCGACCACGCCGACCATGACATCGGCCGGCGGAGGGGCTGAGGCAATCTTCAGAATCGCCCCGACCGCGACCGGTACGGTCACCGAGATGACGGCGACGGCGTACCAGAGCAGTCGAGGCGGATACGTTTGGGACGGAGATGTTGCTCGGGAGCTCACTGGCGGTCGGGAGTGTTATCGGCCGCTCCCGGCAGCGATGTGAGCACCAGGGATCGCTCGGGTGCTCAGGCGACCCAGCGAACGCCGGCGCCCGACGACACGACGAATGACGCGATGGCGGCGAGCGCCAGGGCGACGCGCAAAGTGCGGTGGTTCCACTTGATCATGATCCGCGGCCTTTCTTGGTCGTGTTCCAGGGGTGAGGCGACGTCCGCGACCGCCGGCGAGGGGAGGGCGGTGGCCGGAGCAGAGGCTCTTCGGGGGGCCGAACGGCGTCTGTCTCGTCATAGCGACGGACGCGGTATGCAGGAATGCCCCGATCGGGGGAATGCAGGCAGGCTCTGGAAGCGCGACCTCCGTCTACCCGCGTGCGTGCAGGGCCCCGCCGGGGCCCACCCGGATGCCCCGCGAGCCGAGATCCGCACGTGAGAGCTGGGCCACGAGCGCCGCCGCGGCGCCCGACGGATCGGGCACCGGCTGCCCGGCCCCCTCGAGCCGGACCGACACGAGCCGGCCGGAGCGAAACCGCCCGTCGGCGGCGAGCGTCACGCGCAGGACGACCGACTCTCCCAGGGCGCCCTCGAGGCTGAAGTTGTGGTATCCGGCGAAGTTCCCGAGGCTGTAGGCGATCAGACGGCGGTGGTAGAGCTCCATGGCCCGCAGGACGTGCGGCCCCGAGCCCAGCACCAGGTCGGCGCCGGCGTCGACGGCCATGTGCGCGAAGGCCTCGGGGTTGCCGCGATCCTCGCCGAGGTAGATCTCCTCGCCTCCCGTGAGATGGAGCGCGGACGTCCCCTCGGCGCCGGCGTGGATCGCGCAGACGACGAGATCGGCCCTGCGATCGGCGCGGTGGATCAGCTTACGGGCGGCGCGGAGGTCGGTCAGCGACGCCGTGTTGGGGTACGGCGCGAATCCCACGAACGCGATCCGCAGGCCCTTCGTGCGGACGATCGTGATCTCGCCGGGCAGGCCGGTCTGGGCGATGCCGGCGCGGTGAAGCGCCCGCACCGTGTCGTCCTCCCCCGCCTGGCCGAAGTCGAAGGAGTGGTTGTTGGCGTTCGAGAGGACGGTGAAGCCCGACTGCCGCAGGGCGCGGGCATAGTCCGGCGGCACCCGAAAGGCGAAGCACGACGGCGACGGCGCGCCGCCGCACTTCGATGCCGCGGCATCGGTGAGCGTCCCCTCGAGGTTCCCGAAGACGACGTCGCCGGTGAGCGCGGAGCGCATCCGGCCGAGATACGTCCCGGGAGACGGCGCCAGGGTGGGCGTGATACCGAGCATCGTGTCGCCGACGGCTGCGATCTTGACGGTTCCATGGGGCGTCTCGGTCACGGGCGGAGCCGGCGTCGACGGCGTCGACGTTCGCGGGTGGGCGCCGGCGGCGCGCGAGTGCGGGTCTGTCCCCGATTGCGATGAGACGGCAGCGGCAACCGCGAAGCCGGCGACAACCGCCATCGCGAGGCCAAGCAAGGCGAGTGCGATCCTCCGCCGGCGACGTCGGCGCCGGCGGGCCGAGTCGCGGCCGTCGTGTGCGCCGAAGTCGTCCAACGGTCACCTATCATCGCCGACAGTGACGCTGGAGCAGCGCATCCTCGACGAGGTTGCCGCCGGGCGCGAGGAGCTGGTCGAGCTGACGTCTACGCTGATCGGCTTCGACACGACCGCGCGGGAGCCACACGATCCGGCCCGCGCCGAGGCCGACCTGCAGGCCTACCTCGGCGAGCGCCTCGGACGGGCGGGCGCCGCCGTGGACGTCTGGGAGCCCGCGCCGGGCGACGTCGCGGGCACGCGCCAGATCCCCGGCGGCCTGACCTTCGAGGGCCGCCCGCAGCTCGCCGCCCGGTTCGCCGGCGCGGGCGGCGGCCACAGCCTGCTCCTGAACGGCCACATCGACGTCGTCCCGTCCGACCCGCGTGAGCGGTGGACGAGCGACCCGAATCGGGCCGAGGTCCGCGACGGCGAGCTGTACGGGCGGGGCGCGTGCGACATGAAGGGCGGCGTCGCGTGCATGGTCTACGCGACCGAGGTGCTCTCGCGGCTGGGCGTGAAGCTCGCCGGCGATGTGGTCGTGAACACCGTCACCGATGAGGAGTCGTCGGGCGCCGGAGGCCTCGCCGCCGCGCGCCACGGCGTCCGCGCAGACGCCGGCATCGTGCCGGAGCCGACGGCGTTCGAGGTCTGGGTGGCGTGCCGCGGCTCACTGACGCCAACCATCACCGTCGAGGGCCGGCCCGGCCATGCCGAGATGGCGCAGCCGCACTGGCAGGCCGGCGGCGCCGTGAACGCCATCGAGAAGATGGGGGTCGTCCTGGACGCTGTGCGGCGCCTGCGCGAGGAATGGAACGGCCGGCCCGACAAGCAGCATCCGCACCTGTCGTCGGGGACGATCGTGCCCGTCAAGATCTCCGGCGGCGAGTGGGCGGTCACCTACCCGGCGTCCTGCTCGCTCACCTGCGAGGTCATGTACATGCCGGGGAACGCCGACGGCGACGGCTGGGGGCGCGAGGTGGAGTCCGAGATCGAGGCCTGGATCGCGAACGCCGCGGCCTCAGATCCCTGGCTCAGGCTGCATCCGCCCACCATTCAGTGGGCACTCGACATCCCGCCGGCCGAGGTCGATGCGGGCCACCCCATCGTCGACGCCGTCGCCAGGGCCAGCGCGGCGGCCGGCGAGCCGCCTTCGCTGGGCGGCCTCGACTCGTGGTTCGACGCAGCGACGTTCACGCGGTTCGCCGACACGCCGTCGATCGGCTTCGGGCCGCGGTCGCTCGCCTGGGGGCACACGATCGACGAGCACGTCCCCGTCGACGATCTCGTCTCGTGCACTTCGGCGCTCGCGCTGGCGGCCGTCGACTACTGCGGGGTGGCCGGGTGACCGCCGCGCCACGGCTCGCGACGTCCGACGACGCCGAGGTGATCACCCGGCTCCTCAAGGCGTTCTTCAGCCACGAGGGACGCGAGGTGCGCCACCTGCGCCAGAACGTCGAGGCGATCCTGGACGATCCGGGCCGCGGCTTCTTCACCCTCGCGGGGGAGTCGGCGGTGGCCACGACCACGGTCCGCATCTCCGCCGGCGGCGGCGCCTCGGCCGAGATCGAGGAGATCTGGGTGCAGCCGTCGGCGCGCGGGCGGGGCATCGGTTCACGGCTCCTGCGAAGCGCCGTGGCGGAGTGCCGCCGGCGTGGAATACAGTCGATCGAGCTTCGCGTCACGCCGGACGACCACGAGGTGGGGATCCCCGACTTCTATCTGAAGCAGGGCTTCCGCGATCGGGGCCGGCAGATCATGGAGTTCGCAGGCGAGTAACCACCGAGGGAGGGCTCCGGATGAGCACCACGCAGGAAGGCACCGGCTGGAAGGTGGCCGACGTCAACGAGATCCCGCCGGTGAAGCCGGACTGGCCGCCGACCTGGAAGTCGATACGCCACCACTTCGGGATCAGCGCGTTCGGGATGAACGCCGTCACGAAGGACGCGGGGAACGTGCTCATCCCCGAGCACGACGAGCGCTCGTCGGGCCAGGAGGAGCTGTACTTCGTCCACGCCGGCGAGGTGCGGGCGACCATGGACGGCGAAGCGGTCACGATCCCGGCCGGCGGAATGGTGTCGGTCGGCCCGGCCGTGACGCGGAAGATCGAGGCCACCGCGTCCCCGACCACGCTCGTGGCCGTCGGCGGGACGCCGGGGAAGGCCTACGAGATCGGCGACTGGGAGAAGTAGGCCGAAGCGATGGAGGTCAGGCCGACCGCGACGACGGCCGGTCACGGCTCGAGGGTCAGGCGAACGGCAGCGGGCGGACGACGGCGGGACGCCCGCCGGCGTCCACCTTCTCGCGGTCTGCGACCTCGCGCCGCATGACCGCAAGGCCGATCGCGCCGAAGCGGGGCGAGCCGGCAACCGACGTGACTCTGCCCACCTCGCGGTCGCCCGCGGTGATCGCGGCGCCCGGCTCGGGCGCATCGCCCGGGAAGCCGAGCCCGCGCAGGCCGCGGTTGGCGTGCCCGCGATAGTGCAGGCGCGCGATCGGCTCCTGGCCGGGATAGCAGCCCTTCGTGAAGCTCACCGCCCGCTCGACGAGGCCGGCCTCCGCCGGCATCGTGTCGGTCCCGAACTCACGCCCGAAACGGGGGATGCCCGCCTCGATGCGCGCAACCTCCCAGTCGCCGGAGCCGTTGCCTGCGGGCGCCTGCTCGACGAGCCGGTACGGCCCGATCGGCGTCTCGAACGTCGCCACGGCGTTGTCGGCGTCGCCCCAGACGACCGCGCCTGCGGCGGGCTCGAGCTCGACCTTCTTGCGAAAACGAGCGCGCAGCAGGACGTCGACCACATCGTCTCGGGTCTCCGGCGGGCACGCCAGCACGAACTCCGCGCCGGTGTTGAACACCTCCAGGTCGGAGATCACACGCGCCTTCGGCGTGAGGAGCAGCGCGTACGCCCCACCTCCCGCAGGGATCCCCTCGACGTCGTTCGACACCATGCTCTGGAGATGGGCCACCGCGTCGGGGCCCGACACCCTGACGAGAGCACGATCGGGAACGACGGTCATGACCGCAGCGTACAACCGCGCCGCGGCCCACCGGGAGGCGGCAGACTACGCCCATGCCGCGAACCAGCGAGGACAGGAAAGCCGCGGAGACTGGTGTCGACACCTCGCGGATCCCGCCGGGCCAGTACTACACCGACAAGTGGCCGGTCCTGCACGCCGGCAGCGTGCCCAAGGTCGACCTGGCGGCCTGGGACTTCCGGGCCTTCGGGCTCGTGCGCCACCCGCTCAGGCTGTCGTTCGACGCCCTGCGGGAGCTCGGCGAGCTCGAGACCATGGCCGACATCCACTGCGTGACGCGCTGGTCGCGGCTCGACGTGCCGTGGCGCGGCGTCCCCGTGCGCGCGCTCATGGCGGCCGTCGAGCCGCTCGAAAGCGCCCGGTTCGTCATCGCCCACGCCGAGCAGGGGTTCACCGCCAACCTGCCGCTCGAGGCGATCGATGACGATGCGGCGCTGCTGGCGTACGAGGCCGACGGCGCGCCGCTCACCCCCGAGCACGGCTATCCGCTGCGGCTCATGGTGCCGAGCCGCTACTTCTGGAAGAGCGCCAAGTGGCTGCGCGGCCTCGAGTTCTCGGACGTCGACCGGCCCGGCTTCTGGGAAGGCTACGGCTACCACAACGACGCCGACCCATGGAAGGAGGAGCGCTACGGCTTCTGAGGTCGTCGAGCGCTTCTGCGCCAGGCTCGAGGAGCTCGTGAACCACGACTCGCCGTCGGACGGGGCGGAGCAGGAGTGGATCGCAGAGCGGGTGTCGGCGTGGCTGGCGCCGGCCGGTTGCACGAGCCGGTGGGTGCCCGAGCCCGACGGCCCCGCGCGCAGCATGGTCGTGACGTTGCCGGGCGACGGCGGCCGGATGGTCGCGCTCCTGGGTCACACCGATACGGTGTTCCCCGTCGGGACCGCCGCGCAGCGGCCGTTTCGGCGGGACGGCCACCGCTGCTTCGGGCCCGGAGTCGCCGACATGAAGGGCGGTGTGCTCCTGGCGGCCGCCGCGATCGAGCGACTCGCCTCCGCGCCGAGCCGTCCGTTCTCGGAGGTGCGCCTGCTGGTATGCGCCGACGAGGAGACCCGCCTGCGCGCGCCGGCGGTATGCGCTGAGGCCGGGGGAGCGGCTGCCGCGCTCGTCTTCGAGTGCGCCCGCGAGAACGGCGACATGGTGTCGGAGCGCAAGGGGGCGATCTGGCGGACGCTCCGGCTGCACGGCCGCCCGGCCCACGCCGGAGCCGACACCCATCGCGGCCGAAGCTCCGTGTCCGCCCTCGCCCGCGAGATCCTCCGCATCGAGGCGCTCACGGCCGGCCGGCCCGAGATGACGTCGGTGATCACGACGGTGCGCGGCGGCGACTCCGCGAACACCGTCCCGGGCGAGGCGCAGGCCACGATCGACATTCGCTCGAGCGTGCCCGAGGATCTCGTGTTCGCGCTCGCCGAGCTCGAGCGCGACGGCGCCTACGACGGCGTCGCCGGCGAGATCGAGGATCGCGGCACCTGGCCGCCGATGCCGCGAACGGCCTGGCTGGCGGACCTGGCCCGGGCGCTGGCGCACGATCTGGGCCTCGACGTCGGCGAGCAGCACTCGGGCGGGGTCTCGGACGGCTGCTGGACGGGCGACGAGGGCATCCCGACGCTCGACGGGCTGGGGCCCGTCGGGGGCGCCGACCACACGCCCGACGAGTGGATCGAGATCGAGACGCTCGAGGCGCGCATCGAGCTCGCCGCCGGCCTCGCCGTGGCGATCGCTCAGCGCGGCGCGTAGATCGGGACGCCCGAGACGATCGCCACCCGGCGGTAGCGATCCTGCAGGATCCGGGCCGTCGCCCCGGTCTGATCGATCCCGCCCGGCAGGTTCTCGACGACCACGAGCGCCGGGGGGTTCGGGCCGGCGAGGGCCCTGCGGGCCTCGCCCAGCGCGCCGGGGATCGCCTGGATGTTGCGGTACCACATGTAGCGAACGGCCGGATCGCGGTCGGCCAGGTAGTAGATGCCGGCGGCCGCCCAGAGCACGAAGATGCGCTGGTCGGGGCGCGTGTGCGCACGCACGTATCGCACGACCGCGCCGTCGCTCAGGAGGTGGGGGTCGTTCGGGAACACCTCGCGCGCCTGGGCATCCGAGGAGTCGAACCAGAGCGGCGCCGTGAACGCCAGCGCGGCGACCGCGGCAACCGCGCTCGCGGCGACCCAGGCGCGCGCCCGTGCCTCCCACATTGCGGCCACGCCGACGCCCGCCAGGACGCCCAGCGGTGGGACGAGCTGCTGGTAGTAGTGGGCGTGGAAGTTGCCGCCGCCGATCACGCCGACGGCGGCGATGGCGACCCAGAGCCGCACCAGGAGCGGCGAGCGGCGAAGGCCGGGGATCGCGACGATGATCATCGGACCGAGCGCCTTGAGCGCGGCCGGGAGCGAGTCCCAGGCCATGTCGAGCCGCGCCGACAGCGAGCCGGTCACGATCGAGTCGGCCTGGCCGCGGTACGTGACGAGCGCGTACCACCAGTCCGAAAGGCTGACGGCCAGAGCGGCGCCGAGGGCGACGGGGACGAGCGCGGCGCCGACCAGCACGGCCACCGGCGCCAGGGCCTCGCGCCGCCGGGTGAGAACGAGGTACAGGGCCGCCGCCGCGCCGGCGTCGAAGCCCGACTGCTTCAGCATGACCGCGCACCCGGTGAGGAGGCCCGCCGCGACGAGCCACTCCCGGCGCTCGCTCCGCAGGTACGTCACGAACGCGAGCATCGAGGCGCACGCGGCGAGCGAGGCCAGGAGCTCCCCCGAGAGCGTGAACGACTCGATGAACGGCGACGCACCGGCGGTTGCCACCAGCAATCCCGCGCCGACGGCGGCTATCCTCCCCGCCACCCTGGCGGTGATCGCCATGGTCAGCGCTGCCACTCCCGCCGCCACGACCGCCGCCAGCGCCCGCAATGCCGTGGCGGAGCCGCCGTCGACATGAAGGATCGCCCGAAACACGAGCTCGAGCCCCTGCGGGCGATCGACCCACGCGTCGCCGTAGAGGGTGGCGCCGTGGCTCCACAGGCGGGCGACCTCCCCGTAGCCGCCCTCGTCGGCGGTGAGCGGCGTGCCGAAGAACGGGGCGCGGAACGCGACGGCGAGGATCCCGGCGACGGCGACGGCGGCCGCTGGGGCCCGCCACGCACGGGGATCGACGGGCGGACCGCCGCCCTCGCCGGTGTCGCGTTCGCGCTGGCGCTCGTCGCCCAGGTGCTCACGTTCGGGCTCTCGCTCACGCCCGACCGCTACGTGCTCGTGCTCCTCGCCCCCGCGCTCGTGATCGGCCGCGGTCGCCGGTTCGTGCTCGATTTCGTCCCCTTCGTCGTGCTGATCGTGATGTATGAAGAGTGTCGCGGAATCGCTCACACGCTGCACCCGCACCCCTACTACGCTCCGCAGCTCGACGCCGAGAAGGCGCTCTTCCTCGGCCACGTCCCATCGGTCGAGCTGCAGGATTGGCTCTGGACCGGGAGCCTGCACTGGTACGACCAGTTCCTGAGCGCGATGACCCGCGTCCACTTCATCGTGCCGCCGACGCTGGCCTTCGCGCTCTGGCTCAAGCGGCGCGCGCTGTTCTACCGGTTCGCGGCGACGCTGCTCGTGCTGTCCTACGCCGGCGCGCTCACGTTCTGGCTCTTCCCGGCGGCGCCGCCGTGGGCCGCATCGGAGCGGGGCCTCATCCCGTTCCTCGCCAACCCGGCCGGGGTGCAGGCGGCGACGTCGCCGCTGCCCACCGACTCCGGGCCGATCTACCGGCTCGTCGACGGCAACCCGTACGCCGCCGTGCCGTCGCTTCACGGCGGATACTCGCTGCTCGTATTCCTGTTCGTTGCGACGCTGGCGTGGCGCACCCGGTGGCGGTGGTGGGTCTGCATCCCGGCGGCGCTCTATCCGCTCATCCAGACGATCGCCGTCGTGTACACCGGCAACCACTACGTCGTCGATCTGCTGATCGGCTTCGCCTACGCGATCGCAGCCTTCTACGGCGTGCTGCGGTTCTGGCGCTGGCGGGGATGGCCGGAGTGACCGGCACGGCCGTCGAGCCGCCGTCGGTTCCCGTCGGGAGCCCGGACGCCGCGCCGGCGGGATGGCTGGCCACGTACCGCTATCCGCTGACGGTGTTCGCCGCCAGCCGGGTCGCGGTCTACGCACTGATCGCCGCCGCGTCGTGGACGAGCCGCGTGCCACGCGAGTCGGGCGTCTCGTGGCACGCGCTCTTCGGCGCGCTCGGGCAGTGGGACGCCGTGTGGTATCGCTGGATCGCCGACCACGGCTATGACCCCGCCATCGGGCACGGCAACTCGGCCGCCTTCTTTCCGCTCTACCCGCTCGCCTGGAGGCCGTTCTCGATCCTTCCGGGGCCGATGGAGCTCTGGGGGAGCCTGCTCTCGACCGCCCTCTTCGGCGCGGCGCTCTGCGTCCTCTACGGCATGACGCTCGGCCGCTACGACGAGGCGATGGCGCGGCGGACCGTGCTCTACCTCTCGATCTTCCCATTGGCGTTCGTGTTCTCGCTGCCGTATGCGGAGAGCCTCTTCCTGCTGCTCACCCTGGGCGCGTTCGCGCTCACGTGGCACGGGCGGACGTGGGCCGGCGCGGGGGTGGGCGCCCTGGCGGTGCTGGCGCGGCCCGTCGGCATCGCGCTCCTGCCTGCGCTGGCCTGGCGCACCTACCGCCGGGACGGGCTGCGTCTGCGGCCGTACCTGCCGCTGCTCCTGCTGCCGCTCGCCGAGGTCCTGTTCTTCGCCTATCTGGGCTGGCGCACCGGCGACGTGCTCGCCAACGTCCACGCCCAAGAGCGCGGTTGGGAGCGCGGCGTCGGCGTCCTGCCGTACGTGTTCGGCTACACGCTGTGGCACGACGTGATCGAGGGCGGCCATCTGCGGTTCCTCGTCCACCTCGCCTTCACGCTCTTCTGGTGCGGGCTCTTCTACAAGGCGTGGCGGATGCGGATGCCGGCCGAGTACCTGGTCTTCGCGGCGCTCCTGATCCTGCTTCCGACCTCGGGCGGCCTGCTGGTCTCGATCGGCCGCTTCGGGATGGTGGCGTTCCCGCTCTTCTGGGCCCTCGCCGAGCTCGGCGAGTCCGAACGCGTCGACACGCTGGTCAAGACCACCTTCCCCATGCTGCTCGCGGCCCTCGTCATGATCACGTACACGGCGCACACGTTCACGCCGTAGGCGACGCCGCGGCCCCATCGGGCACGAGCAGGTAGTGCACCGCCAGGTTGGCGTACTCGCCGAACCCGAGGCACGCCTCGCGCACGCGCGGCTCCGGCCAGATCGGATCGTCCGAGAACCAGCGCGCAACCGCCTTCCGCACGCCCAAGTCACCGGCGGCGAAGGCGTCGGGGCGCCCCAGGGTGCGGGCCAGGAACCAGTCGACGGTCCAGCCACCGATCCCGGGGAGCTCCGTGAGCCGGGCGCGGAGCGCGAGGTCGGTGAGCCCGGACAGGTCGAGATCGGCTTCGGCGAGCGCGGCAATGGATCGGATCTTGGCCCGCGAGAGGCCGACGCCCTCGAGGTCGGCGCCGGCGACGTCCTCCCGGCGCGGGAACGCCCAGACGTCGACGCCGCCGAGCTCGCAGCGGCGGCCGAAGCGGCGGACGAACCGGTTTCGGATCGCGCATGCGGCGACCAGCGAGATCTGCTGCGCCGTCACGGCGATCACGAGCGACTCGAAGGGGTCGGCCGACAGCGGCGGCCGGAATCCCGGCGCCCGGGCGTAGATCTCGGGATACGCGGCCTCGAACGACGTCAGGTCGAAGCTCGCCCCGAGCGTGTGGAACACCTCCGCGTGATCCTCCGCGGTCGGCTCTGCCGACGCCTCGATCCCGTCGGCCGAGATGCGCACGACGAGCCCTGACCGAAGCACGCGGTGGAGGCCGCCATCGTGCCAGACGCTGGCCACGTCGTCGCCGAACGTGCGGTAGCGGAACGTCGAGCAATGGAAGTCGTAGGGCGGCGGTGGAAGCTCGAGCCTCACCGGCCGCACTGTAGGCTTTGGCCCCTTCGAGGAGGTTCCATTGTCAGACAGGATGCTCGACCTGCTCGCCGCCCTCGACGCCGCCATCGGCGTCTCCGGGGACGAGCGCCTGGTCGCCGACGTCATCGCCGCCGAGCTCGACGGACACCACGACGAGCACGACTCCGACGCGCTCGGAAACCACTACTTCACACGCCGCGGCGGCGACGGCGGGCCGACCGTCATGCTCTGCGCGCACATGGATGAGCTGGGGTTCATCGTCCAGCACGTCGAGGACGAGGGCTTCGTCCGGATCGTGCCCGTGGGGTTCCACGACGCCCGCATGGTGGTCGACCAGGATCTCGCCATCCACGGGACGAAGGGGGCCGTCCACGGGATCACCGGCGCGAAGCCGGCCCACGTCCTGCCGCCCGACGAGGCGAAGAAGGCGATCCCGATCGACCAGCTGCACGTCGACCTCGGCACCACGAGCCGTGAGGAGACGGAGGCGCTCGGCGTGCGGGTGGGCGACCTGGCGACGTTCGCGCGCACGGGCCTGGCCCTGAACGGGACGCGCGTCTTCTCGGGCAAGGCCGTCGACGATCGGGCCGGCTGCGCCGTGATGGTCGAGGTGATGCGCCGGCTCGGCGACTCGCCCGCGGCCACCGTCGTCGGCGTCGCGGCGGTGCAGGAGGAGCTCGGGATCCGCGGCGCGGGCCCGGCGGCGATGCGCGTCAAGCCGGACGTGGGCATCGCCATCGACGTGACGCTGTGCGGCGACACGCCGGGGCTCGACTACTCGCGGCTTCCGATCTCGATGGGGAAGGGGCCCGCGATCAAGTACTTCGACTGGGCGCCGGAGGTCGGCTACGGGAGCGCGGTGCCGCGCCGCCTGACCGACCGGTTCGAGCACGCGGCCGACGCGGCCGGAGTCGCCTACCAGCGCGAGGTGCTGCTCGGAGGAGCCACCGACGCCTGGGGCATCGCCGCTGCCGGCTTCCTCACGGGCTGCATCTCGGTGCCGTCGCGCTACATCCACTCGGCGGTCGGGTGCGTGCACCTCGACGACGTGGAGGGCGCCGTCCAGCTGATCCTGGCGTTCATCGACGACGTGGCCAAGAACGGAGTGCAGTAGCGCAACAGTGGGGTCTGACCCCGATCTTGCACGTTAACTGGGTGAGGCCCGGAGCTGAGCTCCGGGCCTCACCGAACGTACCGGGTGCCCTGTGAAGGGCCGCCGTCTTACATCATGTCCGGCATGCCGCCGCCCATCGGAGCCTTCTCCTTCTCCGGGGCCTCCGCCACGACAGCCTCGGTGGTGAGGATGTTCTTGGCGATCGATGCGGCGTTCTGCAGGGCGGAGCGCGTGACCATGGCCGGGTCGATGATGCCGGCCTTGACCATGTCCACGATCTCACCCGAGTCGACGTTCAGGCCGAACCCGGCCTTGGCGCCGCGGACGTCGTTCACGACGACGGAGCCCTCGAGGCCGGCGTTCTCGGCCAGCTGGCGAAGCGGCTCCTGAAGGGCGCGCTCGACGATCCGGGCGCCCGTCTTCTCGTCACCATCGAGCTTCTCGGCCTCGACGGCCTTGATCGCGTGCAGAAGCGCCACGCCGCCGCCGGGGACGATGCCCTCCTCGAGCGCCGCGCGGGTTGCCTGGAGGGCGTCCTCGACACGGTGCTTCTTCTCCTTCATCTCGGTCTCGGTGGCAGCGCCAACCTTGACCACCGCGACGCCGCCGGCCAGCTTGGCCAGCCGCTCCTGCAGCTTCTCGCGGTCGAAGTCGGAGTCGGTGGTCTCGATCTCGGACTTGATCTGCTTGATCCGGCCCTTGATCGTCTCGCTCTCACCGGCGCCGTCGATGATCGTGGTGGCGTCCTTGTCCACGACGACCTTGCGGGCCTTGCCGAGCTGCGCGAGGCTGGTGTTCTCGAGCTTGAGACCCATCTCCTCGGTGATGACCTCGCCGCCCGAAAGGATGGCGATGTCCTCGAGCATCCGCTTGCGGCGGTCACCGAAGCCCGGCGCCTTGACGGCGACGGCGGTGAACGTGCCGCGGAGCTTGTTGACGACGACCGTCGCGAGCGACTCGCCCTCGACGTCCTCGGCCACGATCAGGAGCGGACGGCCCGCCTGGATCACCTGCTCGAGCACGGGCAGGAGGTCCTTCACGGCGCCGATCTTCTGGTTGGCGATGAGGACATACGGGTCGTCGAGCACCGCCTCCATGCGCTCGGAGTCGGTGATCATGTACGGGGACAGGTAGCCCTTGTCGAACTGCATGCCCTCGGTGAACTCGAGCTCGAGGCCGAAGGTCTGACCCTCCTCGACGTTCACCACGCCGTCCTTGCCGACCTTCTCGATCGCGTCGGCGATGACATCGCCGATCTCGCGGTCGCGGGCCGAGATCGTGGCGACCCGGGCGATGTCCTCCTTGCCCGAGATCTCCTTGGACTGCGACTTGATGTCGTCGACGACGGCGCCGACTGCAGCCTCGATGCCGCGCTTCAGCGCCATCGGGTTCGCGCCTGCCGAGACGTTCTTCAGGCCCTCGTGGACGATGGCCTGGGCGAGCACGGTGGCGGTGGTGGTGCCGTCACCAGCGACGTCGTTGGTCGCCGTGGCGACCTCGCGGACGAGCTGCGCGCCCTGGTTCTCGAAGACGTCCTCGACCTCGATCTCGCGGGCGATGGTGACCCCGTCGTTCGTGATCGTGGGGGCGCCGAACTTCTTGTCGAGCACCACGTACCGGCCCTTGGGGCCGAGCGTCACCTTGACGGCGTCGGCCAGGGTGTCGACGCCCCGCTGCAACGAGCGACGGGCATCCTCACTGAACTTCAGCTCCTTGTGTGCCATACAGTCCTCCCCTACGCCTTCGCGGCGACCTTGCTCGTGGCGACCTTCGCGAGGATGTCGGACTCGCGCAGGATCAGGTACTCGTCACCCGAGACCTTCACCTCTGTGCCGCCGTACTTGGAAAAGATGACCTCGTCGCCCTTCTTGACGTCGAGCGGGACGAGCTTGCCGTCCTCGTACTTGCCGGGGCCCACTGCGAGCACCTTGCCGCGCTGGGGCTTCTCCTTGGCCGTATCGGGCAGGACGATCCCGCTGAACGTCGTCTCCTCCTCATCGAGGACCTCGACGATGACGCGGTCGCCCAGTGGCTTCAAGTCCATGCAACCCTCCTGGTAGATCGTGGCTTACAGTCGTTGGCACTCTGCCCTTGAGAGTGCCGAACAGATGATAGCAGCCGGGACCCCGCCGTCAACCCGGAACGTTGGCACTGTCTCTAGGTGAGTGCCAACGAGCGCACGTTGCCGGCGACGACCAGCATGAGCGCCACGAGGATGGCGTACGTGACCCGATCGGAGCTCGCCTCCGCGATCGCCGCCCCCGCCGCCGGCCCGATCAGGAAGCCGAGCCCCCAGGCGAGGTTCAGGATGCCGAAGACGCTCGAGTGGGCGACGCCGGCGTCGTCCGCCCCGGCGGCGCAGAGCGGGAAGGCGACGGCGTACTGCCCGGCGATCGGCGGCGTCGACGCGAGGAAGACCGCGATCACGACCACCGCCGGCGTCAACACGACCGGGAGCGCGACCAGCGCGGCCGTCGCGAGCATCGCGACGACCGCGATCCGCACGCCGCCGATGCGGTCGAACAGGCGGCCGACGCCGTAGTTACAGGCCGTCGCCAGGACGCCGGCGGCGGTGAGGACCGCCGTGATCGCGAGCGCCGAGTACCCGGCCTGGCCCATGCGCAGGGGGACGAGCGTATCGAGCGTGCCGGAGACCGTCGCCACGAGGGTCATGACGACCAGCGCGACCAGCACCATGCGGCTCTGGCCGAGGGTGCCGGCGAGCGCGCGCACCGGCACCGCCTCGGCCGCATGCGGCGCCGGCGGGGCCGCGAGACACGCCACCGTGAGGAGGGCCGCGGCCGCGCCCAGGATGACGAACGGGATCTTGACGCCATACGCGGACCCGAGAATCCCGCCGACGACGGGGCCGACAAGCGTGCCCACGCTCGCAAACGACATCGCCAACCCGAGCACCTTCCCGCGCTCGCCGGCCGGGCTGGCCTCCGAGAGCCAGGCCATCCCGGCCGTCCACGAGACGGCCGAGGAGAGGCCCTGCCCGACGCGCACGCCGAAGAGCCCGGCGAAGCTCGAGACCTCCGCCAGCGCGAACGTCGCGACGGACAAGAGCGCGACGCCGAAGATCGTGAGCCGGCGCGCTCCGATCCGCGCGCTCCAGTGACCGACGATCGGCGACCCGACCAGCACAGCCCCGGAGTAGGCCCCGACCGCAAGTCCGGCCTGGGTCTTCGACAGGTCGAGGTCGCGGGCGTACTGCGGCAGGAGCGGCACGATCGCGAACAAGAGGAGCGCGTCGAGGAAGACGACCCAGTAGATGACGCGCGGGCGCCGCACAGTCCTGCGACAGTAGCGCAGCGATGACGCGCGAGATCTTGGCAGGCGGCGTCGCTCGGCGGAGCAACCCGCGAGCGCTCGACGCGCTCGAGCGGTCGATATGATGCCGACGCCGGTGAACGCCCTCAACTTCTACTCCCCCGTCGTGGCCGACCAGCTCCGCCACCGGCGCAAGACGGCGACCATCCGGCTTGGCGACAAGTCCGGCAAATACCGCAAGGGACAGGTCGTCATGGTGCTCGTCGGGCAGCGCTACGGCATCCGCGAGAAGGTGTTCGACGCGGTGATCGACAAGGTCGAGGTGAAGCCGCTCCGGGAGGTCTCGCCGCGCGAGATCCAGCACGACAACCCCGAGATGCGCCACATCGACGAGTTCACCCACTTCCTCGGGCAGCTCTACAACCGTGACGTCAGCGAGGACGACAACGTCACGGTGATCCACTTCTCCGAGATCCGGGCCTGAGCCCGCCTCATACGCGGCGCGCCCGGGCCCACCAATTCCCAAACAGGTGAGGGGGCGTTCCCCCCGGACGGGGGTGGCCGGGACCCTCCCTTCGCGCCGATTCTGAGAAGAGTATTTCTCGTTTCTCCCCGCGCGCACCCGCTGCGCCTCATGAAGGGCTTCTCACCATGCTCCACTCTCTACGGCACGCCGTAGGCAGCCGCCGGCTCCGCCGGCCGACGCTGCTCGCCGCATGCGCCGGGGCGCTTGCGATCCTGGCCGGCCCGGCGACAGCATCCAGCTACACGATCCTCACGAACGGCACGCCGCTTCAGGTGACGACGACCACCGGCGGCGAGAACGCCAACCTGACGTTCGCGGGCACCGCCGGAAACCGCATCAGCATCCGGATCTCCGGCGTGACAATGAGCCCGAAGCCCAACACGGGCATCAAGGTCTCGATCCTGAAGCCGGACGGCTCGACCCTGGTGTCGCCGTTCGACGTCGGCTCGAGCGGTACCTTCATGGAGCCCGTGTCGACGCCCGTCACCGGGAGCTACAAGCTCATACTGGACGGTCAGAGCACCTACAAGGGCAAGGCGACCGTAACGATCTGGACCGTGGCGAACGACGCGAACGGCGCCAGCACGACGCCGGGCGGCGCGGCCGTGCCGCTCTCGATGCCCACGCCGGGCACGAACGGCAGCTTCCAGTTCGCCGGCACGTCCGGCCAGCGCGTGTCGCTCAAGCTCTCGGGCGTCACGATCACCGGCAACGCGCTCAACTCGGCGCGCGTCTCGGTGCTGAAGCCCGACAACTCCGTCCTGATCGCAAACACGAACTTCGGGAGCTCGGGGGCGTTCCTCGAGCCCGTCACCCTGCCGACCACCGGCAACTACACGGTCAAGCTCGACCCGCGCCAGTGGTACTTCGGCTCGGCGACGGCCACCGTCTACAACGTGGCCGCCGACCAGGCCGGCACGATCACCGCGGGCACGCCGCTCGCGCTGACGTTCGCCGCCGGCAACCCCGGCCAGAACGCCACCGAGACCTTCTCGGGCACCGCCGGCCAGAAGGTCAGCCTCAACCTGACCGCCAACACGATCGGCGCGAACACGATCAGCGGCACCAAGGTGTCGATCGTGGCCGGCAGCACCACCGTGGTCGCCGCCACCGACGTCGGCACCAACGGCAAGTTCATCGAGCCGGTGACCCTTCCGTCCACGGCGACCTACACGATCAAGGTTGACCCGCAGGGCGCGAACACCGGCGGCATCACGCTGAACCTCGCCAACTTCGGGAGCGACACGACGGGCACGATCACCGCCAACGGCTCGTCCACCGTGGTCACCTCGACGGCGGCCGGCCAGAACGGCACGCTGACCTTCACGGGCTCCGTGAACCAGCGCATCGCCCTCAACCTGTCGACCAACTTCGGGACGATGTTCTCGGGCGCGCGTGTCTGGGTGAAGTCGCCCACGAACACGAACGTGGTCGGCCCGATCGTCGTCGGTACGAACGGCTCGTTCGTCGAGCCGGTCACGCTGACCGCGGCCGGCACCTACACGGTGAAGGTCGACCCTGACGGTGCCAACACCGGCAACGTCACACTCAACCTGTACACGGTCCCGAACGACGCCTCCTCGGCGATCACCGCCGGCGGCGCCGGCGTCGCGCTGGCCAACACTGTGCCGGGGCAGAACATGAAGTTCACCTTCACCGCCACGGCCGGCCAGAAGGTCAGCATCAAGCTGAACCCGGTCACGATCGGCTCGAACGCCGTGTCGGGCACGACGGTCACCCTGCTCAAGGGCACGACCACGGTGGGCATCCCGGTCGGAGTCGGAACCAACGGCGGCTACATCGACGTCACGACCCTGGCCACCGCCGGGACGTACACGATCAAGGTCGACCCGCAGGGTGTCAACACCGGCTCGCTGACGGCGACAGCTCTACACGGTGCCGGCCGACGCGACGGGCACGATCCTCGACGACCGGCGCCGCCACCGTGGTGACCAACACGGTCCCCGGCCAGAACATCCAGTACTCGTTCACCGGCACGCTCAACCAGAAGGTCAGCCTCGACCTCTCGAACGTCACGATCGGCTCGTCGCCCGGCGGCGGCACGCTCGTGACGATCCTGAAGCCCGACGGCACGACGTTCTACGGGCCGTTCTCGCTCGGGACCGACGGGACGTTCATGGACACCAAGACGCTCCCGGTCGCCGGCACCTACAAGATCAAGCTCGACCCGATCGGTGCCAACACCGGCAGCGCCACGCTGAAGCTGTACACGGTGCCCGCGGACATCTCCACCACGATCACCAAGAACGGCGCGACGGTCACGCCGACCACGACCGTGCCGGGGCAGAACGCCACGGTCACGTTCACCGGCGTCGCCACCGACCCGCCGTACACGCTGTCGCTCGGCCCGTCCATCGCCACGCCCGTGCAGATCACCATCACCGGCCCGACCGGCATCGGTGGTCGTCGACACGTTCGGCAACCCGATCCAGAACTCGTCCGTTCCCGACGGACGGATCGACGAGCACCGTTCCAGATCCCGTCGAACGGGACGTACACGATCAAGATCGACTACGTCGGGAACGGCGTCGGCGCCACCCCGATGTCCTTGATCGGCTAGCCACTCACGCCGGGGCCGGGCTCGCAAAACCGCGGGCCCGGCCCTGGCCTTGGCGTCCCCAATTCGGGTGATCACAAACGGGGGGATCCCGTTCCATAGTGAGAGCTGAGCGCCTGCAAGCGCGCTTGGTCATGTCTCACTAGATCCAGGAGTCCTCCCATCCGCATCGCCCGCTTCATCCGTCGCGTGCGCGCCACCGCGCGTCGCCCCAGCTCTTGTGCTCATCCCGCTCGCGTTCACCGGCTCCGGCTATGCCGCGCTCGCCGCGCCGAACCCGACCGGCCCGGCCGACGGGTCGACCAGCGGCACGCCGTCCGTGTTCACGTGGCAGGCCGTCCCCGGCGCCGACCACTACGTGTTCCAGCTCGGCGGCGCGTCCGGGTTCAACCCGTTCCAGTACGCGGTCGACACGAAGAACACGCGCGTCGCGCTCCTGAGCGCGCTTCAGGCCGGGGACTACACCTGGCGGGTCGCCGCCGTCTCCTCGACCGGCGCCCAGGGCGCGTGGTCGACGGTGCGCGGCTTCACCATCGACTGGTCCGATACGGCCGCGCCGCAGTCTCCCACCGACGGCGCCGGCATCGTCTACCCGCAGCCGCTCCTCCTGAACTGGGCGACCGTGCCCGGGGCGCAGGAGTACCGCCTGACCGTGTCGACGGCGGCCGACCTGTCGACGCCGGTGGACGGGATGCCGGTGACGACCGCGGCCAGCGCCTACGCGCTCACCGACCGGCTGTCGGACGGCACCTACTACTGGGGCGTCACGCCGATCGATGCACAGAACCACGACGGCACGCCGTCGGACGTCTACTCGTTCACGTACTCCTGGCCGAACGACACGACCCTGACGCTGAACGACCTCGACTCGCGCCCCGAGGTGTTCGACCCGCAGTTCTCGTGGACCGCGATCCCCGGAGCCGCGTACTACAAGGTCGACGTCAACACGGACCCGAACTTCCCGAGCGGCTCGAACGTGTGCTGCTCCGGCAAGACCGTCGCCACGTCGCTGACGCCGGTGACGCTCCTGCCGGCCGCGCAGCAGTACTACTGGCGCGTCACGCCGTACGACTCGACGGGCGTCAACGCCGGCTCGCCGACCGTGTACTCCGACGTGAACGGCGATCCGCAGACGTTCACGATCACGTACGACGGAGGCATCGCCGCCGTCTCGAACCTCAGCATGCGCGACTCGGCAAACGCCGTGCTCGACTGGCCCGGCGACGCCACGGGCGTCTCGACCGACACGCCGATCGTCTCGTGGGATCCGGTGCCGGGAGCCGCCTCGTACGAGGTGCAGGTCTCGCCGTACAGCGCCGGCATCTGCGACTGGGCCACGAAGCCGTGGGACGTGCACACGGCGTCGACCTCGTGGACTCCGCTGGGAAGCGGCCATGCGATCGCCGACCCCTGGCCCAACCCGCACTCGCTGGCGACCGACCTGAGCGCGCTCGTCATCGGGAAGGCCTACTGCGTCCGCGTCAGGGCCGAGCGAAACCAGGACACCGCGAACCATCTGGTCGTCGGATCGTGGACGGACATCGGCGACGACATCCACCCGTCCTTCACGTTCACCCAGTTCCCGGCCGGGAACGCGTGCAGCGCCTGCTCGCCCGGGTACCTGGGCTCGGCGGACTACGACCTCCCGGTGACGGGGACCGTGTCGCCGGGCATGCCGCTCCTCACGTGGCAGCCGATCGCCGGCTACCAGAGCTACTACGTCATCGTGGCAACCGACGACCAATTCCAGAACGTCATCGACTACGCGTGGACGCAGGTGCCGGCGTACGCGCCGCGGGCCGGCCTGAGCGGCTTCACGGACTACAGCGACGCGACGTACTACTGGGCCGTGCTTCCGGCGACCGGGTTCACCGGCACCGGCGTCTCGGCCCGGCCCGACCTGGCGCCGGAGGAGACGTTCCAGCGCCAGTCCGACGCGCCGACGCTCACCTCGCCGAACAACGGCGACCAGATCTCCACCTGGCCGGTCTTCCAGTGGACGCCGGTCGACGGCGCCTACGACTACCACCTCCAGGTGGCGACCGACCAGAACTTCTCGAACATCCTCACGGGCGGCGACGTGCGCGTCGACGAGACGTCGTACACGCCCGCCTCGACCTACCCGGCCGGCCAGGTGCTCTACTGGCGCGTCCAGGCCGAGGCCAAGGGCAGCCTGACCGCCGTCGGCCTGAAGTGGTCGGACAAGGGGACGTTCACGAAGACGCTCCCGGTGCCGAGCTTCACCACGCCTGACGTCATCAACAATCCGGGCACGTCGGACGGGATCCCGATCTGGCGCTGGAACCCGGTGCCCGGCGCGGTCTCCTACGACATCACGCTGACCTGCCCGTCGGGATCGCAGTGCTCGAACGGCGTCGGCTTCGACACGACGGCCGTCGTCGCGACCCACCTCACGGGAACGAAGCCGCTCACCTGGCAGGTGCGTGCCAACTTCCCGACGGTCAACAACGGCAACCCGTCCACCGCGGTGCACGGGGCGTACACCTCACCGGTCGGCTTCCAGCGGACGATCTCGGCGCCGGCCAACCCGGTGACCACCGTCGGGAGCCTCACCAACTTCTCCATGGGCTGGGATCCGAAGGCGGGGGCGAAGCAGTACCTCGTCGAGGTCTCGACCAGCCAGGCGGTGAACGCCACCGGCGCGTTCAGCTCGACGGTCGAGAAGATCACGACCGACACCACCGCTGCGGCGCCGACCCTGCTTGCCATCGGCGGCACGACCTACCTGAACGGCGGCACGCTCTACTGGCACGTCGCGGCGAAGGACGCGGACGGCAACGTCGGCTCGTACACGCCGATCCAGACGCTCACCCTGCCGGCCAAGCTGGTCGCCACGTCGTCCAAGCCGTCGATCACCAAGAAGGTGACGACGTCGGTGACGATCACGGTGAAGAGCGCCCAGGGCAGCCTGATCTCGAACGCGTCGGTGAAGGTCTCCGGCGCCGGGATCACGGCCAAGACCCAGAAGACGGGCGCGAAGGGGACGACCATCTTCAAGCTGAAGCCGACGAAGGCCGGAAAGATCACCGCCACGGCGACCAAGTCCGGCGCTCAGACGGCGACGGTGACCATCACGGTCTCGTGATCTCCGGCTCGGCGCCCGCCGCGGCCGTGCTTCGGCCCGGCGGGCGCCAGCCGTCCTTCCGCAGGCTCCACAGGATCCGGGCGCCCTCGCGGGCGATCGCCGGCGACATCTTCGACGCCCCGTGCAGGCGCTCGACGAAGACGAACGCGACCTCCTCGATCCGGACGCCGGCGATGTGGGCTCGGCGCGTCGACTCCACCTGGAAGATGTAGCCGTTCGAGACCGTCGTCGAGACGTCGATCAGGCGCAGCGCATCGGCCGTCCACAGCTTGAACCCGCCCGTCAGGTCGGGGTACGGCAGGCCGAGCACCCGCATCGCCGTCACGCACCCGACCCGCGAGATGACGCGCCGCGGCAAGCGACCAGCCGCTCGTCCCACCGCCCGCGACGTACCGCGACCCCAGCACCAGGCCGGCGCCGCGGTCGACGGCCGCCTGCATCGCCGCGATCGCGCTCGGCGGGTGCGAGAGGTCGCAGTCCATCTGGCCGATCACGTCGTAGCCGCGCTCGAGGGCCCACTCGAACCCGCCTCGGTACGCGGCGCCGAGCCCGCCCTTGTGCGGCCGGTGGAGGACGTGCATCCACGGCCGCTCCCGCGCCAGCTCCTCGGCCAGCTCACCGGTCCCGTCCGGCGAGCGGTCGTCGACGATGAGGCATTCGCGGCCGGTGCGCGCGAACTCGTCGAGGAACAACGGGAGCATCTCGCGCTCGTTGTAGGTCGGCACGACGACGATCGCGCGGGGCACGGCGGGAACCCTATCCCTGACCTCAAGCGCGGGCGTGCGTGTGCCGATCCTGTAGCCGTGCGGGAGCCTGCCCTCAGCGTGCCGGAGCTCGACCTCAGGGTCGAGAGCGTCGCCGTGGCCGCCCCGCCCGCGGCCGGGCCGAGCGACGGCGCTCCGTCCGGGCGCGTGCAGCTCACCTGGGCGCTCGCCACGGCGGCCCTCGTGTTCACCGCCGTCGCCACGTCGTGGGGCCGGATCTTCTACTCGGATACGTGGATCTCGCTCACCGCCGGCAGGCAGATCGCAGCGCACGGGCTGCCGCACGTCGACAGCCTGTCCGTGGCCGGCCTCGGTCGGCCCTGGATCGACCAGCAGTGGCTCGCGCACCTGGCCTTCTACGAGCTCTGGCGCGGCGGTGGGAACGCGGCCGTCGGCGCCGCCAGCGCGATCGCGTTCGCCCTGGCCTTCGGCCTGCTCGCGGCGCTCCTCGTGCGGCGCGGCGCCGCGCCGATCGCGGTGGTCGTGGCGCTCGGCGCGGCGCTCGTTCAGTGCCTGCTCTTCGCCGAGACGCGCGCGCAGAGCTTCGCCTACCCGCTGTTCGTCATCCTGGTCTGGATCCTCCTCGGAGAGTCCGAGCGCCGCGTGGGGCCGCGGACGTTGCTCGTGCTCCCGGTGCTCGTCGTCTGGTCAAACGTGCACGGCTCGGTGCTGCTCGGCATCGCGGTCTGCGTCGCCTGCCTGGCCCGGCGGGCGGTCACGAGCGCCCGCGGGCGCGCCTGGCGCCTTGCCGCCGGGGATGTCGGCCTGTCGCTCGTCGCCGCCGGCACGCTGCTGGTGACGCCCTACGGCTGGTCGATGCCCGCCTACTACGCCAGGGTGCTCGGCGACCCGGCGCTCAAGACCATCGCCGAGTGGCAGCCCGCGTCGTTCGCGCTTCTCCAGCTGCCGTTCGTCGTGCTCCTCGCCGGCACGCTCGGGACCGTCTGCTTCGCATGGGGGCGCGGCCATCGGATCCCCGCCGACGTGCTCGTGATCGGCGTGCTGCTCGGCGCGCTCGCGACGCACGCCGTGCGCTACCAGACCTGGTTCGCGCTGGGCGTCGCGCCGCTCCTGGCGCTCGCGATCACGCGCATTCGCCCCGGCCGCACGGCACCTCGGCCGCCGAGGGCGATCCTGATCGCGTCCGGAGGGCTGCTCGCCGCCGCGGTCATCGGCTCGGCCGCCATGCTGGCCGCAACGCCGGAGCACGCCTTCGGCCGGTTCGTGTCCCAGCCCGCCGTCGAGGCCTCGGCGGGCTACGCCGCGGCGCACCCGGGCACTCGGATCCTGGCCGACGACGTGACGGGATCCGAGCTTCTCTGGCGCTACCCGGCCCTCGCCGGGCGGGTGGGCTTCGATGCGCGCACCGAGATCTACCGGCCCTCGGACTTCCTGCGGTTCGCGCGGTTCCTGACCGTCTCCGGGTCGTCGTGGACGGCCGCGGCCCGCGGCTATCAGGAGCTCGCCGTCACCTGCTCGCTCCACCCGAACCTGTGCGCGGCCGTGCGACGCCTCGACGGGTGGCGCGTCATCTCGCGGGCCGGCGGCGGCCTGGTCGCCGTGCGCAGCTAGCGCGACCTCCCCGTTTTGAGGATCTTCGGCCGGGGCACTACACCCGGCGAGCCGGCGCGCCGATGAGTGAACAGTGGCCGCCGACGATCGCCAGCACACCTTGATCCACGAGTCCGACGCCGACCCGACCCTGCTGACGCGGGTCATCCCGATCCCCGTCGAGCCTGTCCGGCGCGGCGGCGGCGTGCGCCGGGCAGCGACGAGCCTCGGGCCGACATTCACCCGGTACTGCGTGGTCGGCGGCTCCGGCTACGTCGTGAACGCCGCGATCTTCTGGCTCGCGGCCAGGGCGCTTCCCTACCCCGTCGCGTTCGCGCTGGCGTTCGTCGTCGCGGCGACGAGCAACTTCTGCCTCAACCGGCGCTGGACGTTCGCAGGTACGAGGCACCGCCGGGCGTCGACGCAGTTCGGACGGTTCCTGGCCGTAAGCGTCGCGGCGCTCGTGTCCGACCTGGCCGTGCTCTCGCTCCTCGTCGAGACGGCCGCGCTGCCGCAGTTCCTCTCGGCCCTGGTCGCCATCGCCTTCACGACTCCGGTGAGCTTCTGCGCGAACCGGCTCTGGACGTTCTCACACCGCTAGCCCGCTGTGGTGCCAGGGCGGACGCGCGAGCGCGTCGCGGAGCGCCCGCCGGCCGCCGTGGGTCACGGACGGGCCGTGCGTCACGAGCACGCGGTCGATGTCGAGCAACGCCAGCGGCTGGAGCGTCGGGAGGAACCGCTCCGCATACCAGCGCTCCCGGCGCGTGCCGCCGTCAATCTGCTCCCACACACGCAGGCCGTCCGGCGTCCCGACGACGGCATCGCCGAAGACCAGCGCCCGCTGCGACGCGATCCGGATCGGCATCTCGTGGCGGCGGGGCTTTCCGATCGAGTAGGCGCTCACGCCGTCGGGCGCGCTGTCGGGCCGAAGCTCGCAGAAGACGGACGGATCCTCGAGCCGCTTGGCGCAGGCCGGATGACCCCACACCTGCGCGCCGCCGTAGCGAACCGAGGCCGCGCTCGACGATCGCACGTGGTAGGGATTCGTGGTCAGGATCTCGACGGGGCCCGCGACGACGCCGTCGAGCTCGTCCCACAGGTCGTCGGGGACGAGCGGGTCGATCAGGAGCGTCCTGCCCGGCTCGGCGACGGCGAAGCTCACAACCTCGGAGCCCCACTTGCCCGGGTGCCATTCGGGATGCCGGGCGCGCCACGCCCAGAGCCCTTCGTCGAGCCGCTCGATCACCGGCCCAGCGTACCCGGCGGGAAGAGTCCGCTACGCCTCGTCGTCCCAGACGGCCATCGCGACCGGGACCGTCCCCGGCCGGCGGGGCTCGTCGCGGACGGCCCGGCGTGCGCTCCGCAGGGCGGATCCCGCCCGCTCGATCAGCTCGTCGAACGTCTCGGCGTGTGCGGGGCACGCGGCGATGCCCACGGCAGCCTGGGGCTTGGAACCGTCCTCGGTGCGGGCCCGGGCGATCGCCCGCAGGACGCGCTCCGACGCGACCGACGCCGAGCGGCTGTCCGTCTCGGGCATGATCACCCCGAACTCGGTCGATCCGACCCGGCAGGCGACGTCGATCGAGCGAACGCTGCCGCCGATCGCCTGGCCGAGGCTCCGCATCGCCTCCTCCACCTCGCTCGGCGTGACGTCGTCGACCGATGCCAGCGCCAGGGCGACCGGGCGCTCGTAGGTGCGGGCCCGCTCGATCTCGCGCGTGAGCGTCTCGACGAAGTGCCTCGAGTTCCAGAGGCCGGTGTCGTCGTCGCGGCGCTCGAGCATCGCCGTCTCGTCGCGCAGGCGCTCGACCTCTCCGACGAGCCGGCCCGAGCGGATGCGCTCGCGCACGGCGACGCCGACGGCCACGATGAGCGTGCCGCACACAAACCCGAGCAGAGGAAGGAAGACGTCAGAGCTCAACGGCGGTACTCTCGTTATCCCGCCGGAGACGCTCCGCGTCAACCCGCCGGTGCCGTTCCGGCTTTCGCCGGATGTCCTCCCCGAAGGCCTGCGGGCCCCGCAGCTCGGCCCCGCAGCCGCGGCAGGTGAGCGCCATCAGCGAGGCGATCGACTCGCCGCAGTGCGGGCACGCGGTGATGACGGCGCCGCCGCAGTCCGGGCACTCCGCGGGCACCGAGGCGGCGCCACCGGCCATGAACCGGCGCCCCCATCCGCAGCGCAGGCAAAAGCCACAGCAGTCGCCCAGCTCGCGGCTGCGGTCATAGGAGGTCACGGCCGGATTCTCGCATACGCCCCGAACCTGGGGAGAGGTTGGCAGCCGCGCCGAATCAGTAGGATCGCGGGGATGGCCGTGACCCTGCACGCGGACGACGCCGACGCCCTTCCGGCGTATGCCGTCGCAGGCGATCAGGCGCGCCGGCTCGCCGGGGCGAAGCCGTGGCCGGCGCTCGTCGACCGCGAGTGGGCATTCGGCGGGTCGACGGGGGCCGGCGCGACCGTCTGTGTCGTCGACAGCGGCATCGACGCCGAACATCCTTTCGTGCAAGGAGTGCGGTCGGCCGTCGCCGTCCACGTCACGGACGCCGAGACGCTGATCGAGCCTGACGAGACCGGTGACGTGTGTGGCCACGGCACGGCGTGTGCCGGGATCATCCGCTCGCTCGCGCCCGACTGCGACCTCGTCAGCGTGCGCGTCCTGGGCGAGGGGTTCGTGGGCAGCGGCCCCGCCCTCATCGAGGGTCTTCGCTGGGCGGTGGAGCAGGGCTTCGACGTGATCAACATGAGCCTCTCGACGACGAAGGAGCGGTTCGTCGCGGATCTCCATGCGCTCACCGACGCCGCCTACTTCCGGCGCAGCCTGATCGTCGCCTCCGCCCACAACATGCCGGTGCGGAGCTACCCGTGGCGGTTCGCGTCGGTGGTCTCGGTCGCGAGCCACGATCTGGATGATCCGCTGGCGTACGTGCGCAACCCCGAACCTCCCGTCGAGTTCTACGCACGCGGTGTGGAGGTCGACGTGGCGTGGTCGGACGGCTCGACTCTGCGCGCGAGCGGCAACAGCTTCGCCACGCCGCACATCTCGGGCATCTGCGCGCTGATCCGGTCGAAGCATCCCGAGCTCACGCCGCCCGAGGTGAAGACGCTGCTCGGCCTGACGGCGACGAACGCGGAGGCGGCCGGATGAGCTCCGACCGGGCGGCCATCGCCGCGGGCCTCCTTCCGGGCGACGAGCTCCACCGCTCGCTCCTGCGTTCGATCGTCGACGTCGCCCGCGCCATCTTCCGCGCCCGGGCGGCCTCGGTGTTCCTGCTCGACGGCGAGGCCGACGAGCTGGTGTTCGAGGCTGTGAGCGGCGAGGGCGAGGAGTCGCTCGTCGGACGGCGGTTCCCGTCGAGCACCGGCATCGCCGGCTGGGTGCTCGTGACCGGCCAGTCGCTCGTGCTCGACGACGTGTCCGCCGACCCCCGGTTCGCCTCGCAGGCTGCCGAGTCGACCGGCTACATCCCCAAGGCGATCATGGCCGTGCCGCTCGTCTCGGGCGAGCGCACGCTCGGCGTGCTGGAGGTGCTCGACCGGCCCTCGGGCGAGCGGTTCACGATGGAGGAGGCCGACCTGCTCGGCATGTTCGCGACCCAGGCCGCCGTCGCGCTCGACCTGCTCGAGCGGTCACGGTCTGCGCGCCGGCTCCTGACGGGCGGCGAGGCCGGCGACGGCTCGCCCCTCACCCGGCTCGCGGCCGCTCTCGAGTCGGCGGAGGCGGACGACCGTGACGGCGGCGCTCGCGCTGCGTTCAGGCGCGTCGAGCGCCTCGTCTCGCGACGCGGTTGACGGCCCGGGCGACGGCAGCAGCCGCGCCCGGGCCGCGCCGCGCTACTTGCGATTGTGGACGTGCGCCTCGACGTCAGGCGTCTCGTCCTCGGGCTCCTTGTCCTCGCCCGCGACCTTGTCAGGCGCCTCGTCGTCAGCGGCGCGCTTCGCGCTTGTGCGCCTCGACGTCAGGCTCTTCGGATCGCTTATGGCGATCCCGCTCGTCCGGTCCCATAGGAGCTCCTCCTTGTAGGGATAGGGATACCCACCAGACGGCGAACATCCGCCGCGGATCTTCCCACAATCACTCGCGAAGTTGGGAAGATCCCGCCGTGGGCTCATACCTGCGACCGATCGCCGTGGTGTTCACGAACCCGCAGCTGCGGCGCCTGCAGCTGGCGTGGGCGGCCTCGACGCTGGGCACGCTGCGCGTACCTGATCGCGCTCGCCGTCGTCGCGTTCCGATCGGGCGGCGCCGACGGCGGTCGGCCTCATCATGCTCGTCCGCATGGTCGCCGCCGCCCTTGCGTCGCCCCCGCTCTCCGCACTCGCGGACCGCTACCCGCGCCGCGGCGTGATGGCGATCAGCGACCTCGTCCGGGCGGTGCTGACCGCCGGCGATCGCCGTTCTCGTCGAGGCGCAGGCGCCGATCATCGCCGTGTACGCGCTGACGGTGGCCATCGCCGTCGTCGGGACGCCCTTCCGGCCCGGCGCAAGCGGCGCTCACGCCGACGCTCGCCGCGACGCCCGTCGAGCTGACCGCGTCGAACGCCGTCGCCGGCACGATCGAGAGCGCGAGCATCTTCCTCGGGCCGGGCATCGGCGGGATCGTGCTCGCGGTGAGCGGGACGCCGGGCGTGTTCGTCGTCTGCGTCACCGCGTTCCTGTGGTCCGCGCGCGCTCGTCTGGGCGATCGACGAGCCGCGGACGACCCCGACGGGCGAGGACGCCAGCGGGAGACGAGAGCCCGCTCGGCGTACGCTGGCCGGCTTCCACACGCTCGTCGTCGACGCCCGCACTGCTCGCAGTCACCGTCACGTACGCCGCCCAGGCGATGGTCGCCGGCGCACTCACCGTCTTCACGGTCGTGCTCGCCATCGACGTCCTCGACCTGGGAAACGCGGGTGTCGGCTATCTCGACTGCGCCTTCGGCGTCGGCGGCGTTCTGGGCGGAGTCGCAGCGGTCGGCCTGGCGGGCGCCCGCAGGCTTGGCGGCCGCATTCGCCGCGGGCGTCCTCGCATGGGGTGTCGGGGTCGCCCTGCTCGGCGCCACCACCAGCACCGCCGTCGCGCTCGTGCTCCTGGCCGGCGTGGGCGATCGGCAACACGGTCGTCGACGTCGCGGCGGTGACGCTGCTTCAGCGTTCGGCGGCCGATGCCGTCCTCGGCCGGGTCTTCGGCGTGCTCGAGAGCGTGCTCCTGGCATCGCTCGGGATCGGCTCGATGCTGGCACCGCTCGCGATCCACCTGCTCGGCGTGCGTGCGGCCCTGGTCGCGACCGGTCTCGTCCTTCCCGTCGTCGTGGTCGTGTCGCGGCGCGCGCTCGTGGCCCTCGACGCGCCCGGATCCCGCCATCGCCGACCGCGCTGTCGCTCCTGCGGCAACACCCGATCTTCGCTCCGCTCGCCGAGGGCACGCTGGAGCAGCTCGCGCGGGCGCTCGAGCCGGTCGACGCAGTCGCGGGCGCCGAGGTGATCCGCCAGGGCGACGACGGCGACCGCGTCTACCTCGTCGTCTCCGGCGACCTGGCCGTGGATGTCGACGGCCGGCCGGGCGAGCACCTCGGCCCGGGCGACGTGTTCGGGGAGATCGCACTCCTGCGCGACGTGCCCAGGACGGCGACCGTCCGCGCGGCGGCGGACTCCACGATGCTCACGCTGGGGCGGGACGACTTCCTGGCGGCGGTGACGGGGCACCCGACGAGCGCGGCCGAGGCCGACATCGTCGTCGCGACGCGGCTGGCGGCGCTCCGGCCGGGCGTGGTGAAGGCGTAGGCGCGGAATCGACCGACCAGTCGATGGCCGCTCCGACGGCCGGCTCCTCGCGTGGCTAGAGGTCGAGCCCCATCACCGAGAGCGGGCGCCCCCATTCGCTTGTCGTCTCGCGAAGGCGGCGCCCGCCCATCTTCTCGTAGAAGCCCGCCGCGTGCGGCTCGGACTCCCACTCGAGCATCCGCGCCCCGAGCTCACGCGCGCGCTGGACGGCAAACCGGAACAGGGCGGATCCCACCTCGCGCCCGATCCACTCCGGCTCGATCCACAGGTGCTCGAGCAGGCACGCACCGTCGCCGCGCGGGATGACCTCGCACCAGCCGACCACGCGGCCCCGACCGCGACCACGTAGAGCTCGTCCACGCGTGAGGGGCGCCTCGGAGAAGTCCAGCGACTCGACCCAGCTGCGGACACGAGCAGCGTCGTAGCCCCAATACGCCTTGGACGCCGCGGTCAGCTCCTGCAGGCGCACACCGTCGTCGGGACAGGTGTGGCGGATGCTCACGGTCGGGTGCGACATCGGCACATCGTGCCACCGCGGATCCCCTCGCGGGGTGGAGACATCGACACCACCCACGGGTACACTGCTGAGAAGGATGGCGATCGCCCGCGAAGCCACGCCGGTCTCTTCGGCTGCGGACATCAAGGATGCGGACCTCGACCGGGAGGATCTCCTCCAGATCTACCGCAACATGCTCGTAACCCGCGGGGTCGAGGAGCGCGGCCATATCCTCTACCGCCAGGGCAAGATCCCCGGCAGCTTCTACACGGGGCGCGGCAACGAGGGTGCGGCGGTGGGAGTCGCGACGGCGATGCGGCCCGACGACGTGGGCACGCCGATCCAGCGCGACATGGGCGTCCACGTGACGCGCGGCACCGAGCCGTGGCGGATCTTCGCCCAGTACATGGGCCGTCGCGACGGGCTCGCGATGGGCAAGGACGGGAACGTCCACATGGCCGACATCCGGCTCGGCCTGATCGCGATGGTCAGCCATCTGCCGGCGCTCATGCCGGTCGCGGTCGGGTGCGCGCTCGCGTTCAAGATCCGCCGCGAGCCGCGGGTCGCGGTGGGCTGGAGCGGCGACGGCGCGATGGCCCGCGGCGACGCGCACGAGGCGATGAACCTGGCCGGCGTTCACCGGCTCCCGATCGTCTTCATCTGCGACAACAACCAGTACGCCTACTCCACGCCGAACCGGCTCGAGTTCGGCGTCGACCACCTCGCCGACCGGGCGGCCGCCTACGGCTTCGACGGCGTGGTCGTGGACGGCACCGACGTCCTCACCGTCTACCGGGAGGCCCACCGCGCCATCGAGAAGGCGCGCGAGGGCGGCGGGCCGACGCTGCTCGAGCTCGTGACCCTGCGGATGGAGGGGCACGCCGTGCACGACGACGCGTTCTACGTTCCCCGGGAGCTGCTCGAGGCGTATGCGCGCAAGGATCCGATCGAGCGCTACCGGCGCTGGCTCAAGGAGCAGGCGTTCCTCGACGAGGAGTCCGACGACGCCATCACGGTCGAGGTGAAGAAGCTCCTGAACGACGCGATGAAGCGGGCCGAGGAGAGCCCTCTGCCCGATCCCTCCGAGCTCGAGGTCGGCGTGTACGCCGAGCCCGAGGAGCTCGACACCCCCCATCACAAGTAGAGGACGAGTAGTGGCGACGAAGACCTATCTCCAGGCGATCTCCGACGGCCTCCGCGACGAGATGCGGCGCGACTCGCGCGTGTTTCTGATCGGCGAGGACATCGGCGTCTACGGCGGGGCGTTCAAGGTGACGCAGGGGTTCCTGCAGGAGTTCGGCGAGGACCGCGTGATCGACTCGCCCCTCTCGGAGACCGCCATCGTCGGCTCGTGCACCGGCGCCGCCCTCATGGGCATGCGGCCGGTCTGCGAGATGCAGTTCTCGGACTTCGTCTCGTGCGCGTTCGACCACCTCGTCACGGTCGCCGCGAAGCAGCACTACCGGGTCGGCACACCGGTGCCCATCGTGGTCCGGCTCCCGTCCGGCGGCGGCTTCTCGGGCGGTCCCTTCCACTCCCAGAACCCCGAGGGGTACTTCGCACACTGCCCGGGGCTGAAGCTCGTCTGCCCGGCGACGCCGGCCGACGCCAAGGGGCTGCTCGTCCAGGCGATCCGCGACCCCAACCCCGTCCTCTACTTCGAGCACAAGCACCTGTACCGGCGGATCAAGGGCGAGGTGCCCGACGGCGAGCACACCGTCGAGTTCGGGAAGGCCAGGATCCACCGGGAGGGCAGCTGACCTCTCGATCATCACCTACGGGGCGATGGTCTACACCGCCGAGGAGGCGGCCACCGCCGTCGCCGAGCGCGACGGGACCTCGGTCGAGATCATCGACCTGCGCACGATCACGCCCTGGGACAGGCAGGCCGTTCTGGACTCCGTGGCGAAGACGTCCAAGGTGATCGTGCTGCACGAGGACACGCACACGTCGGGGTTCGGCGCCGAGGTTGCGGCCACCATCGCGGAGGAGGCCTTCGAGGACCTCGACGCGCCGGTGGCGCGACTCACCGCGCCCGACACACCCGTTCCATTCGCGCCGCCGCTCGAGAAGGCGTTCCTCCCGCAGGTGGAGGACGTCGTGGCGGCGATCGACAGGCTGTCAGCGTATTAGGAGGCTCCCACCCATGGCCACAGGAACACTCGTCGATGTCGTGATGCCCCAGATGGGCGTGAGCGTGTCCGAGGGCACGATCACCCGCTGGGCGAAGAACGTCGGCGAGGCGATCGAGGCCGACGAGACCATCGTCGAGATCTCGACCGACAAGGTCGACACCGAGGTGCCCGCACCCGCGACCGGCGTCGTCCGCGAGCTCCTGGCGGCCGAGGGCGAGACCGTCCCGGTGAACACCCGCATCGCCGTGATCGACACCGGCGGCGGTGGGGCGGATCAGACCGAACCGGGGCCTGACGCCGCCGTTGTCGTCGCCGAAGGCGAGGCGACGGAGGGGTCTGACCCCCAGGTTGCTCCATCTGCACCACCGCCGGCGCAGCAGTCGGTGCCGGACCCCGGGTCTGGGCAGGGCGAGCCGTCAAGCGGCAACGGGCACGGCGGCGAGGGCCGGACCTTCGTCTCGCCCGTCGTTGCGCGCATGGTGGCCGAGCACAATCTCGACATCAACGCGATCAGCGGCACCGGCGCCGGCGGCCGTGTGACCAAGAAGGACGTCCAGGCGTTCATCGACTCGGGTGGCAAGGCCGCGGCTCCCGCCGCGCCGCCGGCGGAGCCCGAGGTGCACGACGTGCCCCACTTCGCGCCTCCCGCCGAGCCCGAGACACCCGCGCCCGCGCCGGCCGCCGAGCCGAGTTCCTCCGGCCGCCGCCCCGCAGCCGCAGGCGGCGCCCGGCGATCGTCGAGGGCGAGCCCGGCCCGGGCGAGGAGCTCTACCGCTTCAACACCGTCCGCAAGGTCATCGCCCGGCACATGCGCCACTCGCTCGAGACCGCGGCGCAGGTCACGACGGTGATCGAGGTCGACATGACCGGCGTGGTCAACCTGCGCAAGAAGTGGAAGCCGATCTACGCCGAGCGCCACGGCGTGAACCTCACCTACGTCCCGTTCGTCGCCCGCGCAACGATGGACGCGATCGGGCGGTGGCCGTGGGTGAACTCGGAGGTGCGCGGCGAGTCGGCGCTGATCAAGCGCTACGTCAACCTCGGGATGGCGGTCGCGATCGACGACTCCAAGGGCCTCATGGTGCCGGTCATCCAGCATGCGGAGGAGCTGAACCTGGTCGGCCTCTCACGGGCCGTGATCGACCTGGCCGAGAAGGCGCGCACGAAGACGCTCACGCCCGACGAGATGTCCGGCGGCACGTTCACCATCACGAACCCCGGCGTGTTCGGGGCGCTGATCGGCACCCCGATCATCCCCGAGGGCCAGGTGGCGATCCTCGACGTCGAGGCGATCGTGAAGCGACCCGTCGTCGTGACCGACCGCCACGGCAACGACGCGATCGCCATCCGCCACATGATGTTCCTCTGCCTGTCCTACGACCACAGGCTTGTCGACGGGGCCTACGCCGCGCAGTTCATGGCGCAGGTCAAGCAGAACCTCGAGGGGTGGGACGAGGACGCCTACGGCCTCTAAGGAGCGCGAACGTGCCTGACGGCGCGTATCTGTATGAGCTCGGCGTCGTGCCCTACGGGGAGTCGCTCGCGATCATGCAGGAGCTGGCGGCCGCCCGGAGCCAGCAGGCGATCCCCGACACGGTGATGCTGCTCGAGCACGAGCCGGTGATCACGCTCGGGTCGCGCGCGGTGCGGGCCGAGGAGCTCCCGCTCCCCGCCGAGGAGTATGCGA
The DNA here is from genome assembly GCA_963709425.1 of uncultured Actinomycetes bacterium. Classification (GTDB taxonomy): domain Bacteria; phylum Actinomycetota; class Thermoleophilia; order Gaiellales; family JAICJC01; genus JAICJC01. Next base: position 645,198 of record CAVPWG010000005.1, read on the forward strand.
CCCGCGGCATCGACGTCGTCGAGGTCGGCCGGGGCGGGCGCTCGACGTACCACGGGCCGGGCCAGCTCGTCTGCTACCCGGTGCTCGACCTGGCGGCGCGGGGCCGCGACCTGCGCCGCTACGTGCGGGCGCTCGAGCAGACGGCCGTCGCCACGCTGGCCGACTTCGGCGTCGAAGGGCGGACGCTCGACGAGGCGCACGCCAGCGGTGTCTGGGTCGGTGACCGGAAGATCGCGTCGATCGGCGTTCGGTGCGCGCGCTGGGTGACGAGCCACGGGCTCTCCCTGAACGTCGATCTCGACCTCGGGGTCTACGATCTCTTCGACGCGTGCGGCCTGGGCAACGCCCCCTTCACGTCGATCGCGCGCGAGACGGTCGACTCCGTCACGACCGCCGACGTACGCGGCCCGCTCATCCAGCGGTTGTCCGAGGCGCTCGAGCTCGAGATGGATCCGCTGCCGACGGCGGAGGGCGCCCGTGCCCTGGTCTGAGCTTCAGCGCTCGCGCCCGCCGTGGATGACCGTCCGCGCGCCGTCGCCCGTCGGGCCGTCACGCGGAGCTCCGCGGGATCATGCGCGGTGCCGGGCTGCACACTGTCTGCGAGGAGGCCCGCTGCCCGAACATCGGCGAGTGCTGGGGCCGGGGGACGGCGACGTTCCAGATCCTCGGAGACGTCTGCACGCGCGCCTGCCGCTACTGCGCCGTCACGTCCGGGAAGCCGGAGGCCGCGCCGGAGCCGCTCGAGCCGCTCCGGGTGGCGCGAGCCGTGGAGCGCATGGGCCTCGACCACGTCGTCGTGACGTCGGTCGATCGCGACGACCTGCCCGATCGCGGCGCCGCCCACTTCGCGGCCACGATCCGCTCGATCCGCCGTGCGAGCCCGTCGTGCGGCGTCGAGGTGCTCGTCCCGGACTTCCTCGGGTTCCGTGAGGAGGCGCTTCGGATCGTGCTCGAGGCGGCCCCGGACGTCTTCAACCACAACATCGAGACGGCCGAGCACCTGTACCGGCGCGTGCGGCCGAAGGGCGACTACCAGCGGGCCCTCGACCTGCTCGACACAGCGAAGGACGTCTGGGCCGACCTTCACCTCGGGCGGGCGCCGCTCCTCACGAAGAGCGGCCTCATCGTCGGCATGGGCGAGACCGACGACGACGTGCTCGGCGTGATGCGCGACCTGCGCGACCACCGGGTCGACGTCGTCACGATCGGCCAGTACCTCCAGCCGACCGAGCGCCACCTTCCGCTCGATCGGTGGGTGACGCCGGCGCAGTTCGCCGAGTACCGGCGGGCCGGCGAGGAGATGGGATTCGCGTCGGTCTTCGCGGGGCCGCTCGTCCGTTCGAGCTACCGCGCCGAGGAGCAGCGGCTCGCCGCGCGCGGCGAATCCCGGGCTGTCGCACACTGAGCGGGGCCGGCGGGCGTACAATCGGCCCCGGTGCGGACGGGGTTTCACATCCTCACGTGGGGCAGCGAGGAGCACCCTCCGTTGGTCTGCCTGCACGCCGAGCGCGGGCACGCGCGCCGGTTCGACCGACTCGCTCGGATGCTGCGCGAGCGGATGCGGGTCCTGGCCTATGACATGCGCGGCCACGGCCGCTCGCCCTGGGAGGGCGACCAGTCGCTCACTGCTCACGCGGCCGACCTCGGCGAGGTGCTGGAGTCGTGCGGGATCGAGCAGACGGCGCTCCTCGGCGACTCGTTCGGAGCGCGGGTCGCGATCGAATTCGCGGCCGCCCACGGCGACCGCGTCACGGCGCTCGTGCTGCTCGACCCGCCCCTCTACCCGACGTATCCGACGCCTGAGGAGCTGGAGGCGTCAGCGCCGGTCGGGCGCGTTCGCCAGCGTCGACGACGCGATCGAGGGGCTGCGCTCGGACGCCGGCCTCGCGCACACGCCGCGGGCGCTCCTGGAGGAGGAGATGGCCGAGCACCTCGTCGCCGACGAGGACGGGCGGTTCCGGCTCCGATACAGCCGCGAGGCCACCGCGAGGGCCGCAGACGCCCTCCTTCTGAGCCCGCCGAAGCTGAAGGAGATCGTCTGCCCGACCCTCATCGTGAGGGCGGACGAGTCGACAACTCTCGGCGAGCAGGGCGCGGAGCGCGCGGCGGCCGAGCTGCGCCGCTGCCAGATCGCGGTCGTCCCCGGAAGCCACGCCGTCCTCTGGGACGCGCTCGCCGAGACCGGTGCGCTCATCCGCGACTTCGTCACGGAGCGGATCCGGGCATGAGCACCCGCCTGCGCCCGCTGAGCGCCGACGAGGTGGCGACGTACGTCCCGCATCTGCGGCGGACGTACGCCGCCGAGCTTGCCGAGCATCACTTCCTGGACGCGGACGCGGCAGCGGCCCGGGCGGAGCGGAGCGCCCGGGACGCGTTCCCGGACGGCGTGCCGGCCCCCGGGCACTGGCTCTTCGCCGTCGAGGACGGCGAGGGGACGCGCGTCGGCAACCTCTGGCTCGGCGAGCCCCACGACGGCGAGCCGGACGCGCTGTGGGTCTATGACATCGAGATCGAGCCCGACCACCGTGGGCGAGGGCTGGGCCGCGACACGATGATCCTGGCCGAGGCCGAGGCCCGCCGCCTGGGCCGAAGCCGGATCAAGCTGAACGTCTTCGCGCGAAACGCCGTCGCCCGCGCGCTCTACCTCTCGCTCGGCTTCGAGGAGATGAGCGTCCAGATGTCGAAGGCGGTCGACGGGGGCGGCTCAGCGGACGAGCGCATAGACGATCGTCCCGAGTAGGACGACCACCAGCACGGCCAGTGGCACCGCGGACGATCCGGCGCGGGTGTCGAAGATGCGCTGCTCCGGCTCCGGCGCGGGGTACATCGGCTCGTCGCCGGCCGCGATCTTGTGGGCGAGCGCCTGGGCGGCGTCGGCCTTCACGAGCGCCGCCACCACCTCGGCGGGCAGACGCAGCTCCCGCGCGATCTCGTCCTCCGCCGACCCCTGATCGCGCAGCTCGGTGAACCGCCGGACGGCGTCGTCCGTCATTCCGAAGTCGGTCGCCTCCTGCGCGGCGAAGCGGAGGGCGAGGAAGCGGCTATCGGGGGACGGCGACTGCAATCTCGACCCAGCGCTCGAACATGCGCCGGCCGACATCGAGCATCCGCTCTCGGGCCGCGTCGAAGTCGGTCATGAGGCGGTCGATGCCTCCGGCGCCGAGGACGCGGTCGGCGTACTCGGCATAGGCCGGGACCTGCGCCCACTCGCGGGCCATCTGCTCGGTCACCTCGACGTGGAACTGGACGCCGTACGCGGTCTGGCCGAGCCGGAACGCCTGGTTCGGATAGGCGGGCGACGAGGCCAGCAGCGTCGCGCCGTCCGGGAGGTCGAACGTGTCGCCGTGCCACTGAAGCGTGAGGAACTCTGGCGGGATGCCCGAGAACACCGGGTCGGACCGGCCGTCGTCGGTCAGCGTGACCGGGAGGACGCCGACCTCCGGCTGGGTGCCGGAATAGACGCGCGCGCCGAGCGATGCGGCGAGGAGCTGGACGCCGAGGCACGACCCCCAGTACGGCACGCCCGCCCTCACCGCGGCGGCGACAGCCTGCTTCTCGGCGGTGAGCCAGGGAAGCTCGGCGTCGTCGTTCACGCTCATCGGGCCGCCCATGGCCACGATCGCGACGTAGTCCTGCCACGATGGGAGCGGCTCGCCCTCGTCGAGCTCGACGCGGTGGATGTCGGCTCCGGCGGCGGCCAGCACGTCCTCGAACGCCCCCGGCGGCTCACACGCGATGTGCTGCAGAACGAGAACGTCCATGGGGTGACCCTACTGGTTTCCGCGCGCCATGCCGCGCAGGTCGAGCGCCTCGTCGAGGACGGTCTCCGAGACGCCGTGTTCCCGGGCGACCTCGCGCAGCGAGCGGCCCGACGCGGCGGCATCCTTGACGATCGCCGTGGCGGCGTCGTAGCCGATGTGCGGGTTGAGCGCCGTGGCGACGGTGAGCGACACCTCGGCGTAGTGCTCGTTCTGCTCCCGGTTGGCCTCGATCCCGCCGACGCAGCGATCGGCGAAGAGCCGGCTCGCCGAGGCGAGGAGCTCGATCGACTGGAGCAGGTTTCGCGCCATCAGCGGGATCTGCACGTTGAGCTCGAAGTTCCCCTGCATCCCGCCGACGGTGATCGCGACGTCGTTTCCGATCACCTGGGCCGACACCTGGCAGACGACCTCCGGGATCACCGGGTTCACCTTGCCCGGCATGATCGACGAGCCCTTCTGGAGCTCGGGGATCACGATCTCGGCCAGGCCCGTGCGCGGGCCCGATCCCATCCAGCGGATGTCGTTTGCGATCTTGGTGAGCGAGACGGCGACGGTCTTGAGCGCGCCGGAGGTCTCGACCAGGCCGTCGCGAGCCGCCTGGGCCTCGAACGGGTCGGCCGGCGGCGAGATCGCGAGGCCGGTGTCGGCCGCGAGCCGCTCGCGCACCCGGGCGGCGAACTCCGGGTGGGTGTTGAGGCCGGTGCCCGCCGCGGTGCCGCCGAGCGGGATCTGGCCGAGGCGGCCGAGCGTCGACTCGACGCGAGCGTGTCCCTCACGGACCTGCGCCGCATAGCCGCCGAACTCCTGGCCGAGCGTCACCGGCACGGCATCCATCAGGTGCGTGCGGCCGGTCTTCACGATGTCGGCGAACTCCTCCGCCTTGGCGGCGAGCGCCGCGGCGAGCGTGTCGAGCGCGGGCAGGAGCCGGTTCGTCGCGGCGTCGAGCGCGGCCAGGTGGACGGCCGACGGGAAGACGTCGTTCGACGACTGGCCCAGGTTCACGTCGTCGTTGGGGTGGACGCCGCCGCCTGCGAGGGTGGCGATCACCTCGTTGGCGTTCATGTTGGACGAGGTGCCCGAGCCGGTCTGGAAGACATCGATCGGGAACTGGTCGTCGTGGCGGCCTTCGGCGACCTCGTCGGCTCCCGCGGCGATCCGGTCGGCAACGGCGGCGTCGAGCAGGCCCAGGTCGGCGTTCACCCGCGCGGCCGCGGCCTTGATGCGCCCCAGCCAGTGGACGACCGGCGCCGGGATGGGCTCGCCGGAGACGGGGAAGTTCTCGACCGCCTTTCGGGTCTCGGCACCCCACAGCTCGGTCTGCCCGGTCACGTCGGTCACCGCGCTGGAGATTACCGTCGCGTCCGCGCCCGACGCGACATTCGCCAGGCGTGCCGGTAGGCGTGCGGGAGGCGGCGGCGGGCGGTTCGCAGGGCGGTGGCGAGGGCGGCGGCGGCGTTGTCGGTGACGGGCGTGCCGTGGCCGACGGCAATGGCCGCCGGGACGATTCCCCGGAGCGCTCGGCGCGGCGGGAATGGGCGGATGAGGGGATGGACGCCGATCGGCTCGCCGTCGTCGGCGAGGAAGTAGCCGACGGTGCCGAGCACATCCGCGGTGACGAGGAGACGGTGCTCGGGGATCCAGAGGGCCGACTCGTGCAAGCCGGGGAAGCGGACGACGCGGCGGGCCTCGATCGCCGGCGGGAGCGGCCCGCCGACCGGGACGCGGTGGCGCGCGGCGATCACGTCGGCGTCGCGCCGATGGCGGGTCATGAGGACGGCGATGCCGATGACCGGCGCCGCGGCCAGCGCCGCGTCCAGCTCGGGCGAGTCGACGGGATCGACGAGGAGCCAGCCCCGGTCGAGGTGGACGGCCGTCGACGCCCGCCGCAGGAACTCGTCCGGATGGGCGAGCCACGCGAAGCTGCCGTGCTCGTCGAGGGCATACGTCTCCAGGGCGCGGGATGCTAGCCGCGGCCGCTGCTAGGGCGGGTGGTGGAGCCAGCGGCGTTGGTGGTGCCAGCGTTGGAGGGTGCGGTGGCTGGGTGGGTGGGCGGGGCAGGTGGCGTAGCGGTGGTGGACTGCGTCGGCGATGTCTGCTGGGCGGGCTCCTGACGCGTAGCCTTGCTCGAGGGTGCGGCGCAGCTCCGGCCACGGAGTAGCTTCCCGGTCGTGGCCGGGCGGGCCGGTCGGTGAGGCTGGCGAGGTGGGCCTGGATTGCCTTGTGTCTCGCGGCGGTCAGGCATCCGCACGCCTGCCACACGCCGAGCAGCGTCCGTGCGAAGTCGCGCCCGTTTCGCTGCCGCTGGAACTCGGCACTTGCGTGCTGCCGGCAGAGCGACACGCTGACGCCGTAGCCGAGCCGCACAGTCTGGGTCTTTCCGCGGGTGCGGTCGATGCAGATCATGCACACCGGCTGTTTGGTCGGCACCTTGCGCGCCTTGTAGAGCGTGGGGAGGTAGTCGAACGGCACGGTGAAAGCTTGCCGGGCCGGCTGTCAGAGGTGGGTCACGGGGTGTTACAAGGCGGTGCCGGGAAACACCAATTGTCGTTTCACCCAGCCGACATGTGGCGCCCCCACGCCAGAGCCCCCGAGCTCTCCGACGGCGACCGGCTCGCGATAGTCGAGGCGCTCAGGCCGCCGTCGGGCATCAACCACCACGCCTCACCCACCACCCCGGCGCCGGCCAGCGCTCCCCAGGAGAGCTGGCTGGCCGGCGGCGGCGGGCGAGCGCGGGAACCCGCGACCCTCCTCCTCGGTCAGAAGTTCGTGCGGCGAAGGGGCTCAATCGTGGTGTGCGCGGCCGTGCTCGCGGCGAGCGCGGGGTGCTTCGGCTCGGCGAGCGCCATGCGACGAGCGGCGCCTCGGCGACATCGAGCGGGATCAGCGGCACCCTTCGCCTCGTGGGCGGGCCGGCGCCCGGGGTGCGGCGGCTGACGCACGCAAAGGTGGACGTGCTCGCCGGCGAGCGGGTCGTCGCGACGATGACGACCGACGGACGAGGGCGGTTCCGCCTGACGCTGCCGCCCGGGCGCTACCGCTTCGCGATGGAGGGAGGGACCGACCTCCTTCCGCCCGCGGCGGTCGTCGCCGAAACGGGGACGACCCACGTCTCGCTGACGCTGGACGCCAAGTAGCTACCCTCCGCGGCACGCGAGCCGAGCGAGCCAGGGAGGACAGAACATGCAGCGCCCAGTGCACTTCGACATCACGGCCGACGACCCCGATCGGGCGGTCGCCTTCTACGAGAAGGTGTTCGGGTGGAAGCTGACCCACTGGGAGGGCGGCCCGATGGACTACTGGTTGATCGAGACCGGCGACGCGCAGCCGGGCATCGACGGCGGTCTGAGCCGCCGTGCGGACGGCGACGCCCCCGCGACGATCAACACGATCGACGTCGCCTCGCTCGACGACGCGGTGGCCGCCGTAAGGCAGGCCGGCGGCGAGATCATCCATGACCGGATGCCGGTCCCCGGCGTTGGCTGGTACGCCGCGTTCGCCGATACCGAGGGGAACCGCTTCGGGATCATGCAGTTCGACGAGTCGGCGGGCTGACCTACTCGGTCGAGTACTTCGGCTGGGCCTTCTCGCCGCGGATCCGGGCGACGGCGTGGTTGGCGGCCAGCGCCGCCTCCGAGAAGCCGACCGTGATGAGCGTGATCTTGCCCTCGTAGCCCGCGACGTCGCCGGCCGCGAAGACGCCCGGAAGATTTGTCTCGCCGATCTGGTTCACCCGGATCTGGCGCTTGTTCTCGAACTCGAGCCCCCAGTTCGCGATCGGCCCCAGGTGCGACACGAAGCCGAGCAGCGTCACCAGCTCGTCGCACGGCACCTCGCGCATCTCGCCGGTGCCGGTGTTCTCGACGGTGATCGACTCCAGCCGGCCGTTCCCGGCCGCAGCCCGCACCTCGCACGGCACCATGATCTCGACGCCGCCCTGCTCGGCGAGCCGGCGCACCTCCTTCTCGGACGACTCGAGGCCCCGGAACCGCTCGCGCCGGTGGATCAGTGAGATCGGAAGCGCCGCCGTGTCCTGAAGGCCCATCGCCCAGTCGAGCGCCGAGTCGCCGCCGCCGACCAGCGCGACCCGCTTGCCCGCGAACACGTCCTTCTTCTTCACGAAGTAGTGCAGGCCGTTTCCCTCCCAGCGCTCGACATCCGGGAGATCCAGTCTGCGCGGGTTGAACGCGCCGTGGCCCGCGGTGACGATCATCGTCCGCGTCAGGAGCGTCTCGCCGGCCGCGGTGTGAAGCTCGATCACGTCGTCCGAGCGGTGGGAGATCGACTCGATCACCTCGCCGAGCCGCACCTCCGGCTCGTACTGGAGCGCCTGCTCCGTCAGCCGGTCGATCAGCTCCTGTCCGTTCACCTTCGGGTATCCGGCGACGTCGAAGATGTGCTTCTCGGGGTAGACCGCCGACACCTGGCCGCCGAGCTGCTCGAGGCTCTCGACGATCCGCACCGTCGCGTCACGGTGCGCCCCGTAGTACGCCGCGGCGAGGCCGGTCGGCCCGCCGCCGATGATGGTGATGTCAACGATGTGCTCGCCCATGAGTTTGGATCCAAACCCTAGTCGAGGGGTCGTCTTCCGAGACTCAGTCTAGTTGGACGAGCCGGCGTTCTTGGCCTGGAACGAGCTGCCGCAGCCGCACGCCGCCTCGACGTTCGGGTTCGTGATCCGGAATCCGGCGCCCATGAGGCCGTCGACGTAGTCGACGCCGGCGCCCTCGAGATAGGGCAGGCTGTAGCGGTCGACCAGGATTCGGACGCCGTGGACATCGGCGACGGCGTCGCCGTCCTCCGGCTCCGAGTCGAACCCGAGCGCGTACTGGAAGCCCGAGCAGCCGCCGCCCTCGACAGCCACACGGAGGGCCGTCAGCGAGGGATCGCCCTCGGCCTCGAGGAGCTCCTTCAGCTTGGCCGCGGCGCGCTCGGTGATCGTCACCATGCGGTCATCATCGTACCCAGACCGACAGGGGTTTAGCCGTCCGCGCCGAGACCCCGGTTTGTAACACCGGATACGGCGGCGGAATCCCGCCACCGGAGCGGGTTTCTCCGGGCGCAGGGGAGGTGCTTGTGCGCGGTGCTATAGTCGCGTTCCAGTGCTCGGCGATTGGGCAGCCCTGCTCGTCTTCGCAGCGATCGCGCTGATGATTCCGGCAAGCCTGATCGCCGCCACGTTCGCCCTCTCGACGAGAACGCCCCGCCGCGCCGGAGACAAGCGCGTCCCCTTCGAGTCCGGGGTCTCGTCGCACACGTTCACGCCCGGCCGGTTCACGATCTCGTACTACCTGACGGCGATGCTCTTCATCGTCTTCGACATCGAGGTTGTCTTCCTCTACCCGCTGGCGGTGGAGATGCACGCCCTCAAGACCTACGGCTTCGTCGAGATGGTGACGTTCGTCGTCCTGCTGGTCGTGGCATACGTCTACGTCTGGAAACGGGGGGCGCTGGAGTGGCGGTAAGGCCGGTCTCGATCACGCGGGCCGTCCGCTCGGAGGACCTCGAGCAGTACGTCATGCTGACGACCGTCGAGAAGGCGCTCGCGTGGGCGCAGTCCAACTCGATCTGGCCGGCCGGCTTCGGCCTCGCCTGCTGCGCGATCGAGATGATGGCGCTGCCGTCGCCGCGGTACGACATCGCCCGGTTCGGCGCCGAGGTGTTCCGGTCGTCGCCGCGCCAGTCGGACCTGCTGATCGTCTCCGGGCGCGTGAGCCACAAGATGGCGCCGCCGCTCCGGCAGGTCTACGACCAGATGCTCGTGCCGAAGTGGGTCATGGCGATGGGCGCCTGCTCGAGCTCGGGCGGGATGTTCGCCAACTACGCGATCCTCCAGGGCGTCGACAAGATCGTCCCTGTCGATGTGCACGTGCCCGGGTGCCCACCCCGCCCCGAGGCCGTGCTCGACGGCTTCCGCCTGATCCAGAAGAAGATCCGCGCGGGCATCCCGCCGGCGTACGAGCTGGAGAAGTCGAAGGCGTGACGGCGGCGCAGCTCGCTGCGGCGGTGAAGAGGGCCGTGCCCGGATCCGTGACGGCGCACGAGGCGGGGCTCGACATGCCCACGCTGACCGTGAAGCCGGAGAAGCTCGTCGAGGTCGCCACCTGCCTTCGCGACCAGCTGGGCAAGAACTTCCTCTCGGCCGTCACGGCCGTCGACCACCTCGGCTACGGCGAGCCGGTGGCCGGCTACTTCGGCACCGAGCGCGGGCGTGATGTGAACTCGCCCGGGACCTGGGGCAGCCCGGTCACGGTCGAGCAGCCGCCCAAGCGTTTCGCGGTCCGCTACCACCTCGCCCACATCGGCGACGGGCCGATCGAGCGGGTGCGCCTCCAGGTGTGGCTCGACGACGGCCAGGAGGTGCCGAGCGTGGTCCCGGTGTGGCCCACCGCCGACTGGCACGAGCGCGAGCAGTACGACCTGATGGGCATCCACTTCACGGGCCACCCCAACCTGCGCCGCCTCATCATGCCGACCGACTGGGCCGGCCATCCGCTGCGGAAGGACTACCCGATCGGCGGAGAGCCGGTGCAGTTCACGGACGCGACATGAGCGCGATCGAACGCCCGCCCGCCCCGGTCCTGCCGCTCTACGAGCCGGCGAAGATCCCGCCCGGCGCGCCGTCCAAGGTCGACCCGCCGCCCGGCGCCGACCTCATCACCGTCAACTTCGGCCCGAACCACCCGTCGACGCACGGCGTCCTGCGCCTCATCGTGACTCTCGACGGCGAGGTCGTGGTCGGCCTCGACGCCGACATCGGCTACGTCCACACCGGCTTCGAGAAGAACTTCGAGCAGAAGACGTACTGGAAGGGGATCCCCTACGCGCCCCGGATGGACTACGTCGCCTTCTTCGCCAACGAGCTGGCGTACGTCGGCGCAGTCGAGCGGCTGATCGACATCGAGGTGCCGCCCCGCGCGCAGTGGATCCGCACGCTCTTCGCCGAGCTGAACCGCATCCACAGCCACCTGATCTACCTCGGCACCTCCGCCGTCGAGATGGGCGCGCTGTCGGTCTTCTTCTACTGCCTGCGCGAGCGAGACAGCGTGCTCGACCTCTTCGAGATGGCGACGGGCGTCCGGATGCACGACCGCTACCCGCAGTTCGGCGGCGTGGCGGAGGATCTGCCCAAGGGCTTCTACGCCGAGTGCCGCCGCTTCTGCGCCGACATGCCCAAGCGGATCGACGAGTACCTCGACCTGCTGGCCGGAAACCCGGTCTGGAAGTCGCGCTATCAGGGGATCGGCGCCATCGCCGCCGAGACGGCGATCGCCATGGGGCTCTCCGGGCCGAACCTGCGCGCGTCGGGCGTGCCGTACGACATCCGCCGCTCCGAGCCGTACCTGGCCTACGACCAGCTCCAGTTCGACGTGATCACCCGCGAGGGCGGCGACGCCTACGACCGGTTCATGTGCCGCACGCTCGAGATGTACGAGTCCGTGAAGCTCGTGGAGCAGTGCCTCGACTCGATGCCGGCCGGCCCGGTCATGGCCGACGACCGCAAGTACGTGCTGCCGCCGAGGCACGAGCTGCACACGTCGATGGAGTCGCTCATCCACCACTTCAAGCTGGTGACCGAGGGCTTCCGGGTGCCGCCCGGCCAGGTCTACCACCCGGTCGAGTCGCCGCGTGGGGAGTTCGGCTGCTACCTGGTCTCCGACGGCGGGCCGAAGCCGTGGCGGGCGCACTTCCGGGCGCCGAGCTTCGTGAGTCTCCAGTGCACCGCGATGATGTCGGTCAACCGCTACGTCGGCGACATGATCGTGGTCGTCGGCTCGCTCGACGGGGTCATGGGAGAGGCCGACCGGTGACCGACCCCGCAACCGCCGAGACCCTGGCCGGGGCCCGCGAGACCCGCCCCGAGATGCCGCCGCCGGCCCACGACGCCGCCCCCGAGAAGCCGTTGCGAGAGCGGATCCTCGACGTGATGGCGCTCTACCCGGAGCCGCGCTCGGCCATCATCCCCGCGCTGCGGCTGGCGCAGGAGGAGTACGGATGGCTCTCGACCGAGGCGCTCGAGGCGGTCGCCGACGCGACCGGCTTCACGCCTGCGCTCGCCAAGTCGGTCGCCTCCTTCTACGACATGTTCCGGCTCACGCCCGCGGGCGCCCACGAGATCTGCGTGTGCACCAACGTGTCCTGCGCCCTTGTCGGCGCCGGCGACACCCTGCGCGAGCTCGAGCGCCTACTCGGGATCCACGCGGGCGAGACCACGCCCGACGGGATGTTCACGCTGCGGACGGTCGAGTGCTACGGCGGATGCGGCTGGGGGCCGGTCGTCTCGGTCGACGAGCGCTACCACGAGCCGTGCGGGCCGGAGCAGGTCGAGGGCATCCTCCAGGAGCTGCGGGGCGCAGGCGCATGAGCGACGCCACGCGGATCCTGCTCGACTTCGAGGGCGACCGCCGCGACCCCCACACCTACGAGCAGGCGGGCGGCTACGCGTCGCTTCGCAAGGTGCTCTCGATGGAGCCGGGCGACGTCGTCGCCCAGGTCGACGCATCCGGCCTGCGCGGGCGCGGCGGCGCCGGCTTCCCGACCGGGCGCAAGGCGTCGTTCCTGCCCAAGGATCGCCGCCCGGCGTACCTGTGCGTGAACGCCGACGAGTCCGAGCCCGGCACCTTCAAGGACCGCGAGATCATGCTGCGAAACCCGCACGCGCTGATCGAGGGCGTGCTCATCATGAGCTACGCGATCGGCGCCACGTCGGCATTCATCTACATCCGCGGCGAGTACCGCACGGAGTTCGAGGTGCTGCGGCGGGCGCTCGACGACGCGCGCAGCCGCGGCTACGTCGGCCTGAACGTGCTCGGCTCCGGCTACAACGCGACCGTCGTGCTCCACCGCGGCGCCGGCGCCTACATCTGCGGCGAGGAGACCGCGCTGCTCTCGTCGCTCGAGGGCGAGCGCGGGCAGCCGCGCTCGAAGCCCCCGTTCCCGGCCGTGGCCGGCCTCTACGCCGCCCCGACGCTCGTGAACAACGTCGAGACGCTCGCCGCCGTGCCGTTCATCCTCGAGATGGGCGCCGAGGCCTACGCCTCGCTGGGCACCGAGCGCTCGAAGGGCACCCGCGTCTTCTCGCTCTCCGGGAACGTGCGCCGGCCCGGGAACTACGAGCTGCCGCTGACCTCGACGCTGCGCGACCTGATCGAGGGCCACGGCGGCGGCGCTCCCGAGGGTCGCACGATCAAGGCGATCATCCCGGGCGGCTCCTCGACACCGATCCTGCTCCCCGATCAGCTCGACACGGGCATCGACTACGAGTCGATCGCCGCGGCCGGGTCGATGGCCGGCTCCGGCGCGATCGTGGTGATCGACGACCGCACGTGCATGGTGCAGCTGGCCCTTCGGGTCGCCGAGTTCTACCGCCACGAGAGCTGCGGCAAGTGCACGCCGTGCCGCGAGGGCACCCGCTGGGGCGTCGACATCATCCGGCGGATCGAGATGGGCGAGGCGGCCCAGGGCGACCTCGACCTGCTGCTGGACGTCTGCGACCGCATCCTCGGCAAGTGCCTCTGCCCGCTGGGCGACGCGATGGCGATGCCGGTCGCAAGCTACGTCACGCGGTTCCGGGAGGAGTTCCAGCGCCACATCGACGAGGGCGGCTGCCCGTTTGCCGAGACGAGCCCGATCGCATCGCTCTACCACGGCCACGCGGAGGCGCCGGCGTGAACACGTTCCACGACGCGTTCCTCGACGCCCGCCGCCGGATCGAGTCGGGGGCGGACCCCGAGGAGGTCGTGCCGGTGCTGCTGCGGCTCGCCGAGGCGCAGGACGAGATCGACCTCGTGGAGGGCCTCTACCCCGAGGGCGACGACGGCGAGGACGACGACGGCTGATGGCGACCGTCGAGACCACCACGGTGACGCTGACCGTGAACGGCCGCGAGGTCACGGTCGCAAAGGGCCGCTCGCTCGTCGAGGCGGCGGCCGAGGCCGGGGTCGAGATCCCCGTCTTCTGCTACGAGCCACGGCTCGGCGCAGGGGTCGGCGCCTGCCGCATGTGCCTGTGCGAGATCGAGGGCATGCCCAAGCTCCAGACCGCCTGCACGACGCCGGCCGCGGACGGGATGGTGGTCGACTCGCTCTCCTCACGGGCCCGCGAGGGCCAGGACGCCGTGCTCGAGTTCCTGCTCCTCAACCACCCGCTCGACTGCCCGGTCTGCGACAAGGGCGGCGAGTGCCCGCTCCAGGACCTGACGTTCCGGTACGGGCCCGGCTCCACGCGGATGCGGATCCCCAAGCGCACGCTCGAGAAGCCGGTTCCGATCTCGCCGCTGATCAAGCTCGACCGCGAGCGCTGCATCCTCTGCTACCGGTGCACCCGCTTCTCGGAGGGCGTGTCGGGGGACATGCAGCTCGTCCCTGAGAACCGCGGGGCGCACTCGATCATCACGACGTTCGAGGGTCGCCCGTACACCAACGAGTTCTCGGGCAACGTCACCGAGCTGTGCCCGGTCGGCGCGCTCACCTCGACGACGTACCGCTTCCGGGCGCGCCCGTGGGAGACCCAGCAGATCCCGAGCGTCTGCGGCCTCTGCGCCGTCGGCTGCAACACGGCCGTGAACATCCGCGAGGGGCACGTCGTACGCGTGCTTTCGCGCAACCACCCCGAGATCGACGAGGGCTGGCTGTGCGACAAGGGCCGCTACGCGTTCGGCCTGCTCGCCAGCGAGGAGCGGATCACGACCGGCCTCATCCGCGGCGGCCGCGGCCTCGAGCAGGTGGCGCCGGGCGACGCCCTCGACCACATCGCCGACCGCCTGCGCGCCACCGTTGAGCGGTTCGGGCCCGGCTCCGTTGCCGTCCTCGCCTCCGGTGAGCAGACCAACGAGGAGGCGCATGCCTGGGCGCGGCTCCTGGACGAGGGGCTCGGCGGCGGGATCTCGGTGTGCGGCCCCGAGGGCGGCGCGGGCTGGGAGGCGCTCGCTCCGTACGCCGCGTCGATCGCCGACATCGGGACGGCGGGGGCCATCGTCGTCGCCGGCGACACCGACCTCGCCCACCGCGCCCCGGTGGTCGAGCTGCGGATCCGGAAGGCCGTCCAGGCCGGAGCGCGAGTCGTGAGCGTCGGCGCGGGCGGCACCCGGCTCGAGACCCTGCGCGGCGCCCATCATGTGTCGGCGGGCCCCGGCACCGCCCACGTCGAGCTCCTGCGCGCCGCCCAGAACGACGGCGAGCTCGCAGCCGCGGTCGGCGATGCGGCGACGGTCGTCATCTGGGCGGGGCCGATGCGCCCCGCGATCGCCGCCGTCCTGGCCCATCTCGCCCACGCCCGCGGGTGGACGGTGCTGCGGACGCCGCGGGCCGCCAACGAGCTCGGCTGCCAGTCGGCCGGCCTCGGGTCGGCCACCCCGGAGGAGGCGCTCGCGGCGGCCGACGAGGGCCGCATCAAGGCGATCGTCCTCCTCGGCGCCGATCCGGTGGGCGACTGGCACAACGGTGAGCGCTGGCGCGCGGCCCTCGGGCGGTCGTTCTTCGCGCTTCAGGTCACCGCGGTCCAGAACGACTCCAGCGGCTGGGCGACCACGATCGTCCCGGCTGCGACCGTGCTCGAGCAGGACGGGACGCTCACCAACCTCGAGGGCCGAACGCAGCGCGTCCGCGCCGCCGCAACCGTGCCGAGCGGCGTGCTCGAGGGATACGCCCTCGCCGCCGCCGTGGGCGAGCGGCTCGGCGTCGGTCTGCCGCCGGATGCGCCGTCGGCCTTCGCGGACATGGCCGCCCGGCGCCCGGCCTTCTCCGGCCTCAGCTGGTCGGCCATCGGCGAGCGGGCCGCGCTCGGAGCGCGGCCGGCGCCCGCCGGAGCGCCCGCGGCGCCGCACGCCGCCCCGGCGGAGACGCCGCCCGGAACTGTCGTGGTCGGCTACCGCGAGCTCATGTCGGGAGCATCGGTCGACCACAGCCCGAGCCTGCACTTCCAGCGGCGGGCCGGCATCGAGATCGCACATGACGACGCCGAGGCGCTCGGCGTGAAGCCCGGCGACCGGGTGCGCGTGTCGTACGAGGGCGGCGAGCACGAGGGCGCCGCGGTGGTGCTGCGGCGGCTCCGCCCCGGGGTCGTCCGGGTCGCCGCCCGCCGGCCGTACGTCGGCCCGGGAACGGTGGCAGCGGCACAGCCGGAGGCGGCGGATGCCTGACGGGTTCATCGTCACCTTCATCAAGGCGCTCGTCCTGGCGAACCTGGTCATGCTCGTCTTCGCATTCCTGACGTGGCTCGAGCGGCGGCTGCTCGGCCGCTTCCAGGTGCGCCTCGGGCCGAACCGGGTCGGGCCCTTCGGCCTGCTCCAGCCGATCGCCGACCTCGTGAAGCTCATCCGCAAGGAGAGCCTCCTGCCCGAGGGCATCTCGCCGGCTCTCTACATCGCCGCGCCCGTGATCTCGCTGTTCGCGTCGCTCGCCGTCTTCGCGGTGATCCCGTTCGGCGAAGAGGCCACGATCCCGGGAACCAACTATCAGATCTACCTGTGGATCTCCGACCCCAGCGTGGCGCTCCTGGTCGTGTTCGCGCTCGGATCGGTCAGCTTCTACGGGTTCCTGATCGGAGGCTGGTCGTCGAGCTCCAAGTACAGCCTCTTCGGGTCGATGCGGGCCGTCAGCCAGCTCATCTCGTACGAGGTCAGCCTGGCGCTCGCCGTGGTCGGGGTCGTCATGATGGCCCAGTCGCTGTCGCTCACGGGGATCGCCGAGGCTCAGAGCCGCGACGGCCTCTGGTACATCTTTCCCCAGTTCCTCGGCTTCCTGGTGTACGTGGTGGCCTCGACGGCCGAGGTGAGCCGGATCCCGTTCGACCTGCCCGAGGCGGAGGGCGAGCTCGTCGCCGGGTACCACACCGAGTACGGCGGCATGCGGTTCGCGATGTTCCAGAACGCCGAGTACGTCGCCCTGATCGCGTTCTCGGCGGTGGCGTCGATCCTCTTCTTCGGCGGGTACGAGGGGCCGTGGCTGCCGGGGCCGCTGTGGATGCTGATCAAGATGACGTTCTTCATCCTGATCGCGATGTGGGTGCGGGCGACGCTGCCGCGCATCCGCTACGACAAGCTCATGTCCATCGGCTGGAAGGTGCTGCTCCCGGCCGCCACTCTGAACCTGCTCGTCACGTCGGCGATCGTGGCGTGGCGAGCCTGAGGATGGGGAGCACCTAAGTGGCAGTTGTCGACTCGGTCAAGGGCTTCGGCGTCACGTTCCGGCACCTGTTCCGTAAGCCCGTGACGCAGCAGTATCCCGAGTACAAGCGCCCGGTCTATCCGCGCTTCCGCGGGCGCCATCGCCTGCACCGGCATGCGAACGGCCTCGAGAAGTGCATCGGCTGCTCGCTCTGTGCAGCGGCCTGCCCGGCTGACTGCATCCGTGTCGTCGCCGATGAGAACACCGACGAGGAGCGCTATTCGCCGGGCGAGCGCTACGCCCGGATCTACGAGATCAACATGAGCCGCTGCATCTTCTGCGGCTACTGCGAGCTGGCGTGCCCGTTCGACGCGATCACGCTCGGCCACGACTACGAGCTGGCCGAGATGAGCCGCGACGCGATGGTCTACACGAAGGAGATGCTGCTCGAGCCGATGCACCCGAGCCGGACGACGCCGGTGGCGCCGGCCGACCCGTTCGACGTCGTGGAGCCCGGGACGGCGGGATGACCTACGACGTCGTCTTCGTCGTCGCATCGGCACTTGCGATCGTCTCGGCGCTCGGCGTCGTCCTCTCGAGCAACCCGTTTTACTCGGCGCTCTCGCTGATCGGCAACCTGGTCGCGCTCGCGGCGATGTACCTCCTGCTGCAGTCCGACTTCCTGGCCGCCGCGCAGGTCATCGTCTACGCGGGCGCCGTCATGATCATGTTCCTGTTCGTGATCGCCTACCTGGGCGGGCGGGCGCACGAGCCGGTGCGGTCGCGGCCGTGGTGGCAGACGGCCGCCGCCCTCGCCGCGGCGATTGCGGTCGCGGGCGAGATCGGCTTCGCCGTCGATCAGCAGGCCTTCGGCGACGGGGCGCACGTCAGCGAGCTCTTCGGCGCCCCGCAGGCCATCGCGGCGAGCTTCCTCGGCCGCTACGTGCTGACCTTCGAGGCCACCTCGGTGCTCCTGCTCATCGCGGCCGTCGGCGGCGTGACGCTGGCCGCCCGGCGGCCGGCGCCGCGCGAGGAGGGAGCCGTCGGCGCCTTCGAGGCGGTCGAGCGAGTGGCGCCGGCGACCAGCCTCCAGGCCGAGGTCGTCGACGCCGAGACCCGGTTCGACGTCGTTCGGGCCGGGAGCGCGGCGGACGAGGGAGACAAGGACTGATGCACGTCGGCGTCGCCTGGTTCCTGGCGGTGTCGGCCGCCCTGTTCGGCATCGGCCTCTATGGGGTCTTCACCCGTCGCAGCCCGATCATCCTGCTGCTCTCCGTCGAGATCATGCTGAACGCCTCGAACCTGGCGCTGGTCTCGTTCGGGCGGTACTGGGGCGACCCGGCCGGGCAGGTCTTCGCGCTCGTCGTCATGGCGGTTGCCGCCTCCGAGGTGGTGATCGGCCTCGGCCTCGTCGTCGCAATGGCGCGGCGCCGCGCCGACCTCGACGTCGACTCGCTGAGAGGGCTTCGCCACTGATGAGCGCCCTCGAGACGCTGAGCTGGGTCTGCCTGTTCGCGCCGCTCGCCGGTGCGGCTGTCCTGACGCTGGCCGGCTCGCGGATCTCACGCCAGGTTGCGGCCTGGGCCGGCACATGCTTCTCGCTGGCGAGCTTCGGCGCGGCGCTCGGGGTCGCCTACAAGCTCCACCACGAGCCGAAGTTCCATCACCACGGCGCCCGCGAGCACGTCTTCACGCTCTACACGTGGGCGACGTCCGGCAGCCTCCGCATCCCGTTCGACATCCTGATCGATCCGCTCTCGGTCGTCGAGATGCTGATCGTCTCCGGGGTCGGGACACTGATCGTCGCCTACTCGATCGGGTACATGCACGGCGACGTCAAGGAGCGGCGCTTCTTCGTCTACCTGGATCTCTTCCTGTTCTCGATGCTCCTCCTCGTCATGTCGGCGAACTTCGCGCTGCTCCTCGCCGGCTGGGGCCTGGTGGGCCTCTCGTCGTACCTCCTGATCGGGTTCTGGCACGAGCGCAAGCCGCCCGTCGACGCCGCGAAGAAGGCGTTCGTGATGAACGCGATCGGCGACGTCGGCATTGCGATCGCCATCTTCATCCTGGTCAGCGACCTCGGCACCGTCCAGTTCCAGGCGGTGTTCGACCAGGCCGGCGCCCGGTGGCCGCAGGGGTCGGCGACCGCCAACTGGATCGCCTTCCTGCTCCTCGTCGGCGCCGTGGCGAAGTCCGCCCAGATCCCGCTCCACACCTGGCTTCCCGACGCCATGGAGGGCCCGACGCCGGTGTCGGCGCTGATCCACGCGGCGACGATGGTGACCGCCGGCGTCTATCTCGTCGCAAGGACGCACGTGCTCTTCGAGAACGCGCCCGACGTCCAGGCGCTCGTGGCCCTGCTCGGTGTCGCGACGCTCCTGATGGCCGGTGTGATCGCCGTCGTCCAGACCGACATCAAACGGATCATCGCCTACTCGACCATGAGCCAGATCGGCTACATGTTCGCCGGCGTCGGGATCGGCGCCTACTCGGGTGCGATGTTCCTGCTCCTCGCGCACGCCTTCTTCAAGGCCCTGCTGTTTCTCGGCGCGGGCATCGTGATCCACGCCCTGAGCGGCGAGCAGGATGTTCGCAGGATGGGCGGCCTGCAGTCGGCGCTCAGGCACACGACCACCCTGATGTGGATCGGGACCATCGGGCTGATCGGCTTCTGGCCGCTGGCGAAGGACGCCATCCTCGCGTCGGCCCTCCAGAAGGGCGGCACGACCGCCTCGATCGTCTGGGTCGGCGGCCTGATCGGCGCCTTCTTCACCGGGGTCTACGCAACGCGGCTCATGCGGCTCACGTTCTACGGGCGACGGTCGACCTACGCCGACGTCCATCTGCACGACACGTCGCACGGCGAGGCGCCCCGGACGATGTTCTGGACGGTTGCGGCGCTGGCCGCCGGAATGATCCTGTCGGGGTTCCTCGCCATCGGGTTCGGGACGCGCGACGAGCTCGCCAGCTGGCTGCGCTTCGTGGCCCCCACCATCGAGTCGACCGTCCGCAACGAGGTGCTCACGACCGCGATGGCGTGGGGCGTGGGCCTGGCGGGAGCGATCCTGGTCTGGTGGCTGTACGCGCGCCCGGAGCGGCTCGCAGCGTTCAAGCGCCCCCTCGCCGGCGGCGCCGCCGTGGCGGAGAACCTCTTCTACTGGGACGCCGCCTATCGGTGGATCGCGTATCTGCCGGCGTCGGGGATCGCCGTCGCGCTCTACCGCTGGGTCGAGCGGTGGATCATCTGGGGCTCGGTGAGCCTGGTCGTCTACGTCGTGCGCGCGTTCAGCCGTGCGGCGACCGAGGCCCAGAACGGCGTGGTGCGCCTGTACGCCACCGCGTTCGTCGCAGGCGCGGCGGTGCTCGCCGCCTACTTCCTGGGGCGGGCGTCGCTGTGACCAGCGCGCTCATCTTCCTGCCGCTCGCCGGCGCGCTTCTCGTCGCGCTCGCTCCCGCTGCCGCGTCGCCTGACCGAGGGCCTCGCGCTGCTCGTGGCCTTCGCCGAGTGCGGGCTGGGCGCGGCCGCCCTGATCGGGTTCGAGGTCGGCGGCGGCCAGCAGTACGTCGAGAACCGCGACTGGATCTCGGACTTCGGCCTGAACACGTCCATCCGCTACCACGTCTCGATGAACGGGCTCTCGCTCTTCATGGTGCTCCTGACCGCGATCGGCATCGCCGCGGCGATCGGCGCCGCGATCCGCATGGGCCGTGAGCGGCCGCGGGCGTACTTCTCGCTCATCCTCGTCCTCGAGTTCGCCCTGGCCCTGCTCTTCACCGCGCAGGACCTGGTGCTCTTCTACGTGGGCTGGGAGATCATGATGATCCCGCTCTACGTCCTCATGGGCGTCTGGGGAGGGGCCGGACGGCGGGCGGCCACGATGCAGTTCATCGTGTACACGCTCGTGGGATCGCTGCTCATGCTGGTGGCGATCGCCTATCTGGGCGTCACCGCCGGCACGTTCGAGCGGCAGGCGCTGGTCGCCAACCCGCACGAGCCCACCTGGCTCTTCTTCGCGTTCGCCGCCGCGTTCTGCATCAAGGCGCCGCTCTTCCCGCTGCACGCCTGGCTCCCTGCGGCGTACCGCGAATCGTCGCCCGAGGTGGCCGCGCTGCTCTCGGGCGTCGTGTCGAAGGCGGGCGCGTACGGCCTTCTGACGTTCGCGGTGCCGCTCTTCCCGAAGACGGCCCACGACTGGCGCTGGCTGCTCCTCGGGCTCGCGCTGGCCGGCCTCCTGTACGGCTCGCTCGTGGCATTCCGCCAGCCGGACGCGCGCGGCGTCATCGCCTACTCGAGCCTCGCGCAGATGAACCTCATCATCATCGGGATCTTCGCGTTCAACTCGAACGGGACCACCGGCGCCATCTTCCAGATGGTGAACCACGGCGTCGTCTCGCTGGCGGCGTTCCTCCTGATCGGCCTCGTCGAGACCCGGACCGGCACCGATCTCTTCGCCTATCTCGGCGGGCTCGCCAATTCGCGCCCGATCGCCTCGACGGTCTTCCTGATCGCCGCGCTGTGGGCGCTGGCCGTGCCCGGCTCGAGCGTGTTCGTCTCGGAGCTCTACATCCTGATCGGCGCCTACCAGCAGGCGGCGCTCGTCGGGGCCGTGGCCGCGCTCGGGATCGTGCTCGCGGCGATGTACATGCTGCGCTGGTACTCGGCGATCGCGCACGGCGACGACGGCGAACGGGTGCCGGAGGGGATGCCCGACCTGCGGCCGGGTGAGCTTGCGATCGCCGTCCCGCTGATCTTGATCCTGCTCGCGCTCACGGCCTATCCATTCGGCGTCATGGAGCGGATCTCATGACCGTGCTCGCCGCCGGGTTCCAGATCCCGATCTCGTTCTCGGCCATCGCCCCTGAGATCGTCCTGCTCGCGACGGCGGCGGTGCTCCTCACCGTCGGGGTCTTCCTGCCCGCCGAGCTCGCGCGCCGGCTCTCGGCTGCGGCTGCGGCGGTGGCCCTCGGAGCGGCCGCCGCCGTCGCGGCGAGCCAGTTCGAGGACCCGGCCCGGTTCGCGTTCGACCACACGGTGCGCATCGACGCGTTCGGCCAGGGAGCGCGGATGCTGATCTTCGTCTCGGCCCTCCTCGCCGTATGCGTCGCGTTCGGCATGCGCGACCTGCGCGAGCGCGGCGTCGAGTACCACGCGCTCCTCCTGTCCGCGTGCGCCGGCATGTCGCTGCTCGCGGTCGCGAACAGCTTCGTGACCACGTTCGTCGCGCTCGAGCTCTTCTCCATCTGCCTGTACGTGCTCGTCGCGATCGAGACCGACGACCTGCTCTCGCTGGAGGGCGGGCTCAAGTATCTGATCGTCGGGTCGATCGGCGCCGCCTTCCTGCTCTACGGCGCAGCGCTCGTCTACGGCGCGACAGGGCAGCTCGAGTTCGACCGCATCCGCACGGTCCTCGCGACCGGCGACCCGCACGGCGTGCTGCTCCTGGGCGGGATCGCGCTGGTGCTGGTCGGCCTCGGGTTCAAGGCGAACGCGGCGCCGTTTCACATGTGGACGCCCGACGCGTATGAGGGGGCGCCCACCCCGGTGACAGCGTTCATGTCGGCGGCGACCAAGGTCGTCGCGCTCGTCATCACGCTGCGCGTGCTCGTCACGGCGTTCCCGCGTCAGTCCGACGTGTGGGAGGTCGGCGTCGCGGGCCTCGTCTTCGCATGCTTCATCGTCGGCAACCTCGGCGCGCTCAGGCAGGCCAACGTGAAGCGGATGCTGGCGTACTCGACCGTCGCGCACTCCGGCTTCCTCCTGACCGCGGTCGCCGCCGACAGCGCCCTCGGCGGCCGGGCCCTCCTCTATTACCTCACGATCTACGCGGCGATGAACGTGGGCGCGTTCGCGATCGTCGCGATCCGCGAGCGCGAGATC
Source organism: uncultured Actinomycetes bacterium (assembly GCA_963709425.1). Lineage (GTDB taxonomy): Bacteria > Actinomycetota > Thermoleophilia > Gaiellales > JAICJC01 > JAICJC01. The sequence goes on from CAVPWG010000005.1 coordinate 667,940, forward strand.
GGCCGTCCCGTCGAGGTGGCCGACTTCGCGGGCTGGGGCTACCGCCGCCCGATCCTGTCGATCGCGATGGTCGTCTTCATGCTGTCGCTGGCGGGGTTCCCGCCGACCGGCGGGTTCCTCGGCAAGCTCTACATCTGGAGCGCCGCGGTCGCGAACGGCCAGACCTACCTGGCGATCGCCGGCGCGATCGCGACGGCCGTCGGCCTCGTCTATTACCTCCGGGTGCCGTTCGCGCTCTTCGACCGCGACGCCGCCGTGCCCGCATCGCTGCCGTCGGCCGGGTTCGCCCTGAACGCCGGCGTGTCGGTTGCGACCGCGGTCGTCGTCCTCGGGTTCGGGATCATCCCCTCGCCGCTGATCGACCTCGCCCGGACGGCGAGCGCGTCGCTCTTCGGCTGAGGAACTCCAACAGCCCGACGCCCCTGAGCGACAGGCGGTAGCCCGGCCGCAGGCTCTCGGTCAGGCCCAGCTCCTTGAGCCTGCGGACGTCGGCCTTGAAGGGCAGCCGCTCCCGCCCCATCGCGGCCGCGAGGTCGGCGGCCGCGACCTCCGGGCGATCGCCGATCAGCCGCAGCGTCGCGATCGTCCACGGCCCGCGCATGGTGGCCCGGTCGATGCGCTCGAGCTCCGCCGCGAGCTCGGCCCACGCCGAGTCGGGCAGGCGATCCGTCCCGCGCAGCTCGATCCGCGGGTCGGCCCCGGCGAAGTGGAACGCGATCCGGTAGTGCGTCCCCGCGCGCCGGGCGAGGATCGTGCGGATCTCGTCGGCGTCGGCGGCCCCCGCCCTGCGCGCATCGGCATCGGAGATCGCGGCCGGGTCGACGGCGTCGACGGTGTCGATCTCGACGATCCCCGCCGGCGTGCGGTGCCGGGCGCCCGGCCGTGCCCGCGGCCGCTCCCAGCGGCGAAAGGCCAGCGAGATCGAGCCGTCGGCGATGCCCGCCCACAGTCGCTTCGGGAAGAGCATGCCCTGCAAGCTAGAGGATTTCGCATACCGAACATATGTTCGATAGACTCCGCGCATGGGCATCGAGCAGCCGACCCTCTTCCCGGAGCCCGACGGCTGGGGCGATGGCCGGAACCTGCACGACGTCGAGTACCTCCACGTGCGGGCGAAACGGATCGTGAACCGCCTGCCCGAGGCGTCGCGGATGCCGTTTCGCTTCACGATCAACGCCTACCGTGGCTGCGCCCACGCGTGCACGTATTGCTTCGCGCGGCCGACACACGAGTTCCTGGGTATGAACGCCGGCGAGGACTTCGAGCGCCGGATCGTCGTCAAGGTGAACGCCGTCGAGAAGCTCCGCCGCGAGCTTCTGGAGCCACGCTGGGCGGGCGACCACATCGCCATGGGTACCAACACCGACCCCTACCAGCCCGCCGAGGGCCGCTACCGGCTGACGCGCGGCATCATCGAGGTTCTCGGCGAGGCGCCGCAACGAGTTCTCGATCCTCACCAAGTCGCCGATGATCGTCCGCGACCTCGACGTGCTCGTTGCCGCAGCCGGCCGCACCCGCGTCCGCTGCAACCTCTCCATCGGAACGGTCGACGAGGACGTCTGGCGGGCCAGCGAGCCGGGCACGCCGCCGCCCAGGCAGCGCATCGAGGCGGTGCGGCGGCTGAACCGAGGCCGGCATCCCGTGCGGCGTCCTGGTCGCTCCGATCCTTCCGGGCATCTCCGACGACCCCGACCGGCTGGAGGCCGTCGTCGAGGCGGTGGTCGCCGCCGGTGCCGTCTCGATCACGCCGATCTTCCTCCATCTGCGGCCGGGCGTGCGCGACGTCTTCATGCCCTGGCTGGCCGGCTACCGGCCCGACCTCGTCGAGCGCTATCGCAAGCTCTACGCCGGCTCGTACGCGTCAGCGGCGGCGGCGCGCACGAGCCAGCTCGTGCAGGAGCTCGTCCGAAAGCACGGGGGCGACCCGGTCGCCCCGGCAGGCACGCGGATGGCCGCCTGACCTCTAGCGGAGCAGGCCGCTGAGCCGGCCCCACACCGAGCGCGAGCGGGCGCGCCCGGCGGGCTCGAGCAGGAAGCGGGCGAGACGCTCGGCCTCGGCGTCCTCGAGCGGGATGACGGACTCGGCGGTGCTTTCGTCGTCCCAGATGCTGAGGCGCACGTGGCGCTCCTCCGCGTCGCCGCCGAGGTAGCGGGAGACGCGCAGCGCCCGGCCGCCCTCACCATCGAACGCCGGGTGGGGATGGAAGAACTCGACCAGTTTCGAGCGCAGCGGCGCGGCGCACCACGGGCAGAACCGGTAGCGGCCGGACATGCTCTGCCCGCAACTCGCGCACACCTGCACAGCTGACCCCGAATCGCGGATGACATCGAGCATATTACGCGGTCGCCGGATGCGCCAGAATCCGGCCGGTGACCACGGCCACACTGCCCTCGTCGGGCCGGCTAGCGCTGGAGGAGCTCGCGAAGGCTGCGGTGCGCACGCCGCTGGAGGCGCGGCCATGGCACCATCGGGGCGACGAGCGTCGCAACGACGAGCGCGAGTGCGACGAGCGCCAGCTTGCCGGCACCGGCCGGCGCGGACGCCGACACGACGCCCGGAACGCGCATGGCAAGGTCGCCGAGGAGGAGCGCGCCGGCGACGGCGCACGCCGCCGCCTCGTACAGCCGGGCCGGGCGTGGATCGTCGACTGCGACGAGATACGCGAGGAACGCCGCTCCCAGGAGCGCGGCCACCGAGAGCGTCGTGAGGTACAGCGCGGCCACCGGCGAGAGCGCGCCGGCGACGACGGCCGTGAGCACGCCTCCGAGGGCGATCCAGTTCGGGGTGACGGGCGCCACAGCGGCGCGTTCGCCGTCGCGCCCCCGGCTCCTGCCGACGGGCGAGATGATTGATCGATACCCCGTGCTGTCCTGGGCGCCGCCGCCCCGATTCGCCGACCCACCGCGTCGGACGTCCAGGCGCGCGGGAGGGATCGATCAATCATCTAGTGTGACGGTCGCAGGCGAGGCAAGGAGGGTGATCGCATGTCCCTGAACGGCGCACGGCTGACCTGGTTCGGCCACGCGACATGGCTGCTCGAGACGCCGGGCGGAAAGCGCGTGCTGTTCGACCCGTGGTTCACCGGCAACCCGAAGGTCCCCGAGGGCACGGACCCTGGGCCGGTCGACGTGATGCTGCTCTCGCACGGCCACTCGGACCACACGGCCGACGTCATCCGGCTCGCCGCCGAGAAGAAGCCCAAGGCGATCGTCGGGATGCTCGAGATGATGGACTACTACGAGATGAAGGGCGTCGAGAACGGCGTCGGCATGAACAAGGGCGGGTCGACCGAGGCCGAGGGCCTGCGCATCACGATGACCCATGCCCACCACTCCTCGAGCATCGGCGAGGCGGACGGCACGATCGTCTACACCGGCGAGCCCGCCGGACTCATCGTCACGCTCGAGAACGGCTTCAAGATCTACTTCGCCGGCGACACCAACGTGTTCGGTGACATGGCGCTGATCGGCGAGCTCTACTCGCCCGACGTCGCGATGCTCCCGATCGGCGACTTCTTCACGATGGGGCCGCTCGAGGCCGCCAAGGCGGTGGAGCTGCTCGGCGTCAAGGAGGTCGTCCCGATGCACCACGGCACCTTCCCGCTCCTCACCGGCACGCCGCAGGGCCTTCGCGACGAGCTCGCGAAGCGTGGCCTGGGCGACGTTCGTCGTCCACGAGATCGACCCGGGCGGCACCATCGAATGACCTTCTCGCTGGTCGCATGCGACCTCGAGGCCGGCGAGTGGGGCGTCTCGGTCGCGTCGAAGTTCCTCGCCGTCGGGGCGGTCGTGCCGTGGGCCCGCGGTGACGTCGGCGCCGTCGCGACCCAGAGCTACGCGAACGTGACCTACGGCGAGGACGGGCTGGCGCTGCTCGCCGGCGGCGCCGACGCCCAGACCGCGCTCGACCGTCTCGTCGCCGACGACCCCGGGCGCGACCAGCGCCAGGCGGGGATCGTCGACGCGGCAGGTGGGTCGGCGACCTTCACCGGCAGCGGCTGCTTCGAGTGGGCCGGCGGCCGCACCGGCGCGTGCTTCGCCGCCCAGGGGAACATCCTCGCCGGCCCGGAGGTGGTCGACGCGCTGGCCGACACGTTCCTCGGCACGGAGGGCCCGCTGGCCGAACGCCTGCTGGCGGCCCTCGCCGCCGCGGACGCCGCCGGCGGCGACCGCCGTGGACGCCAGTCGGCGTGCGTGATCGTGCGCCGGGCCGGCGGAGGCTACGGCGGCAACAACGACATCCTCGATCGACCTGCGGGTCGACGACCACGCCGATCCGGTGGGCGAGCTCCTGCGGGTCTACGCCATTCACGACCTGCTCTTCGGCCAGACGCCGGATGACCGACCTGATCCCACTCGACGAGGTGCGGGGCGAGGTGACCGAGCGGCTCGCCGCGCTCGGCTTCGACGGGTCGACCGAGGAGGCGCTGCGGGCATGGGCGGGCAGGGAGAACCTGGAAGAACGGCTCCGCGAGGATCGCATGGATCCCGTGCTCCTGCGGGCATTGCGCGAGGCAACTTGACGCGTTGCACCTGACCACCTACCGTCTGGCTCCGCAACCGACGAGAGGGGGACCATGCGAAGGGTACTTCGCGTTTCGGCAGTGGCCGCTGCGGCGGTCGGCGTCCTGGCTCTGGCGTCACCGGCGTTCGCAACGGTGCGTCACGTCCATCCTGGTCAGTCGATCCAGGCGGCCATCAACGCCTCGCACCCCGGCGACACCATCAAGGTCGCCGCCGGCGTGTACCACCAGAACCTCACGATCACGACGAGCCACCTCACGCTGTGGGGCGCCGGCGGCGGGCCGCACGGGACGATCCTGAAGCCGCGCAAGCACCCGCTGCCCAGCCCGTGCACGAACTCTGAACGGCACCGTCATGTTCGTGAACGGCATCTGCTCGGTCGGGCAGTTCGACCCGGCGACCGGTGATCCGGGCGCGCCGATCGACGGGACGACGATCCACGGCTTCCGGGTCGTCGGCTTCTCGAGCACGGGGATCCTCTTCTTCAACGACGCGCACACCGTCGTCTCGGGAAACCGCGCGATCGGGAACGCGACTACGGCATCGCGGCGTTCGTCAACAGCCACATCACGTACACCCACAACGTCGCGAGCGGGAGCGAGGAGGCCGGCTTCTACATCGGCGACTCGCCCGACGCGCAGGCGGTGGTGACGCACAACATCGCCACGGGGAATCTGTTCGGGCTCTTCTTCCGCGACTCCGAGCACGGGCTCTTCGCGCACGACTTCACGAAGGGCAACTGCGTCGGGATCATGACGCTCGACACCGGCGCGCCCGGCGCCGAGGGCTTCGTCACGATCCGCGCAGAACCGGGTGTTCCACAACCAGAAGGCCTGCCCGGCCGGCGAGGGCCCGCCCCTCTCCGGCATCGGCATCATGCTCTTCGGGACGACCACGCCAACGTGTGGGGGAACCGGGTGACGAAGAACCTGCCGTCCGGCCCGAGCTTCGTCACAGGCGGCATCGTCGTTCACTCCGCCGGCATCGTCGGCGGGGCCGACCCGACCTACGAACGTCGTGACGCAGAACTTCGTCCACGACAACCTGACCAAGGACCTGAAGTACGACGGCACCGGGTCGGGGAACACGTTCCCCGAACAACGACTGCGGAACGTCGCACCCCGCCGGGCTCTGCTAGCGAGCTAGGAGAGCACGCCGAGGCGCCGGGAGATCCGCTCCGCCCCCGACCGGGGGCGGAGCGCTCCCGGGAGCGTCTCGGCCAGCGCCGTGATCGCCTGCGCCGACTCGGCGTCCGGCGCCGAGAGGACGAGCGGCGTCCCGCCGTCGGCCGCCTCGCGGAGCGGCTCGTCGAGCGGGATCTCCGCGAGGAGCGGAACGCCCAGCTCGTCGGCGAGCGCCCTGCCGCCGCCGGCGCCGAAGGGGTGCGACACCTCGCCGCAGCAGGCGCAGCGGACGAAGCTCATGTTCTCGACGACGCCCGCCACGCGCATGCCGGTCTTCTCGGCCACCTCGGCCGTCCGGGCCGCAACCCGTTGCGCGGCCGGCTGCGGGGTCGTCGACGATGATCAGGTCGGGCTCGGGCAGCAGCTGGCCGAGCGAGATCGCCACGTCGCCGGTGCCGGGCGGCATGTCGACGATGAGATAGTCGAGCTCGCCCCAGTGGACGTCGGTCAGGAATTGCTCGAGCGCGCGGTGCAGCATCGGCCCGCGCCACACGACGGCCTGCTCGGACTCGAGGAAGAACCCGATCGACATCACCCGCAGATCGTGCGAGACCGGCGGGACGATCATCTTGTCGACGACCACCGGCCGCCGGCTCACACCGAGCATGCGCGGGATCGAGTAGCCGTGGATGTCCGCGTCGACCACTCCGACCTCGGCCCCGCCCGCGGCCAGCGCGGCCGCGAGGTTCACCGACAGCGTCGACTTCCCGACGCCGCCCTTGCCCGAGGCGAGCGCGACCACCCGCGTGCGCGCGCTGAGGGAGATCGACTTCTGCTCGGCCGCCGTTCGCCGCCGGGCTGGAGCCGCTGGCGAAGCGCCGACTTCTCCTGTGCGCTCATCACGTCGAAGGCGACGCTGACGGACGAGACGCCCTCGACCGAGCCGACGTGGTTTCGAACCTGGCTCTCGAGATCGGCCTTCATCGGGCAGCCGGCGACGGTCAGCGCGATCGTGACGTCCACGTGGTCGCCGCGGATGTCGACGCCGCGCACCATGTCGAGCTCGACGACGCTGCGGCGGATCTCGGGGTCGATGACGGCGCGGAGCGCCTCCCGGATCGACTGCTCGGCGATCATTGGCCGCAGTGTAGGCCGCGCAACGCGGTTGGACGTCGGCACTGCCAACCGTCCGCACCGCCGTCAGCCGTACACGAGCTCGCCGAGCCGCCTGCACCACGTCTCGTCCCGCGCCGCGACCGCGCGGCTACGGCTGTCCAGCCCGAGCTCGACCGTCTCGAGATCCCACGTGACGAGCGCCGCGCCGGCCTCCCGCACGATGAGCGCGGCCGCAGCGAGGTCAACCGACCGGCTCGGCTTCAGCGTCGCCACGCCGTCGACGCGGCCGTCCGCGAGCTGGCACAGAGCGAGCGCGAGCGCGCCGAGCACGCGGATGCGGCCGACGTGACCATCGAGCCGCGTCGCGGCGGCGGCCACCAGGCCGGCGTTGGTCGCCTCGAGATCGACGACCCCCAGGCGCTCCTTGGGGCGGGTGCCGCCGAGCATCCGGCCGTCGACCGTCGCCCCGAGGCCGCGCTGGGCCACCCACTCCTCGCCCGTCCCGAAGTCGCGGATGTAGCCGAACCGGACGTCGTCGAGGGTCGGCCCGTCCGCGAACGCCAGCGAGATGCACCAGAAGGGGAGGCAGCGCTTCGCGTTCAGCGAGCCGTCGATCGGGTCGACGACGACGACCCACGGGCTCTCGCCCCCGAACCGCCGTTCCCCCAGCTCCTCGGAGACCAGCCGGAAGTCCACGCCGCCGGCATGCAGCTCCTCGAGCCGCGCCACGACGGCCGCCTCGGCGTCGCGGTCGATGACGGTCGTGTCGTCGCCGCCCTCCCCCTGCCCGACGACCGGCTCGCGCTGGTCACGGGTGGGGAGCGCCGCGAGGGCCGCGCCGACGTCGTCGGACACCTGCCGGCAGAAGCCGAGCCAGCGCTGGTCTATCAGGGCTCCAACGGGTTCAGGAGGAAACCGCTCCAGAGCTTCGGGAAGAAGTACGTCGACTTCTGCGGCATCACGGCACCGGCGTCGGCGACGGCGCGCACCTGCTCCAGCGTCGGTGCCCGGAGGATGAAGGCGGCGGCGGCCTCACCGCGCTCGACCGGCGCTGTCGCAGCGCCCAGCTCGCGCACGTACTGGACGGCGTCGCTCGCCGCGAATTGGTCGGCATCGAGCAGGCCGAGCATCGGCTGGAGGATCACCGCCTCGAGCACGGCGGCGTCCACCTTGCGAACGGCCGCCGGCACGCCCGGCATCGCCATGCTGATCGCGGCCCGGTCGCGCAAGGTGCAGAGGAGCGCCGGCCGCTCGGCGCCCCGCCAGACGGCGAAGGCGATCGTCTCCGAGGGAACGGCGTTCAGCTCCGCCTCGACGTCGAGCGGCGTCGCCTGCAGCTCACGGACGGTGAAGGCCGACAGGAGATCGGGCGTCACGTCGCGCCGCCCGGGCACCACTCGATGGGTGGGGTAGACCACGAGCCCCTCGCCGTGCACGTTCACGAGGTGCATGAGGACGAAGTCACACGGCAGGTCGGCCGGCGAGTCGCCGTCCCGGGCACGCAGCTCGTCCCGGTACGCCAGCGCCGTCTCGTAGCGGTGGTGCCCGTCGGCGATCACGATCGAGCGCTCGGACATCGCCTCCTGGACCGCCTCGATCGCACCGGCGTCGATCACCTGCCAGAAGCGATGGACGGTTCCGTCAGCGTCGGTCGTCTCCATCATCGGCGCCCCGGAGATGTGCGGCAGGAGCGCCGCCCGCGGCCCCCCCTCGGGATCGTCGTAGAGGCCGAAGACCGGCGAGAGGTTGGTGCGCACCGCCCGCATCAGCTCGAGCCGGCCCTGCCGCGTGCCGGCGTGGGTGCGCTCGTGCGGCCGCACGCGCCCGTCGCCGTAGGCGGCGAGCCGGATCGCCGAGAGAAAGCCCGACCGCTCGCCCTCGGTCCCGTCGGGCGCGACATACGTCTGCGTGTGCCACCAGATCGAGGGCTCCGTGTCGCGCAGGAGCGCACCCTCGCGGCGCCAGTCCTGGAGGAGCCGGGCGGACTGGCTCGGCGCGTCGGGCAGCAGCAGGCGGACGATCGAGTGCGCGCTGCGGCGGAGGTAGGCGTCGCGGTCCGCCGGCGAGATCACGTCGTAGGGAGGGGCGACAACGTCGCTGAGCTCGACGAACTCCGGGTTGTAGCGCAGCGCCCGCAGCGGCTCGAGCGCGGTGCGCGTGGCCGGGGTCGATGCCATCCGCGCCAGTCTAATAGACTCGTTCCGGATGGCCGGGAGCACCTACGTCGCCGACTTGGCCGAGGGCGCGGTGGTCGACGCGACGTTCGCCGTGCAGCGCAAGACCCGCCGCCGGACCCGCAACGGCGACCCGTTCCTGTCGGTCGAGCTGGCCGACCGCACCGGCCGCGTTCCGGGCGTCGTCTGGAACGACGTGAACCTGCTCGGCGCCAGGTTCGACCAGGGCGACACCGTCCGCGTGCTCGGCAAGGTCGAGGCGTACGGCGGCCGCCTCCAGATCTCGGTGCGCGACCTCGAGCGCATCGACGGTGGCGACCCTCTCGAGCTCGTCCCCGGCTCACGCCGCGACGCCGAGACGCTGGAGGGGTTCCTCGAATTCCTGGCCGGCGAGATCCATCACGATGGCCTGCGCGGAGTCGTGAGCCGGGTGATCGACGACCCGCGGGTACGCGCGCGGCTCCGCACCGCGCCGGCGTCCGAGACCCACCACGACTACGCCGGCGGCCTGCTCGAGCACACCGTCGCGGTCGCCACGCTCTGCCGCGAGGCGGCTCAGCTTCACCCGCGCCTCCACTCCGACGTCCTGCTCGCGGCCGCCCTCCTGCACGACGTCGGCCGAACCGAGACCTTCCGGCCGGGCGTGACGATCGCCGTCTCCGACGAGGGCAGGATGCTCGGCCACGTCCTCGCCGGTGTGCGCGTGATCGACGCGGCGGCGCGCGACGCGGGCCTCGGCGACGACGTCCTGCTCCCGCTTCTGAATGCCGTGGCGGGCCACCACGGCCCGCTCGAGGGCCGCCGGCTCGAGACGGCCGAGGCGGTCGCCCTCTACCATGCGAACTCGCTCGACGCCCGCCTCGGTGAGGCGCTCGGGGGTTAACCGCACGCCGGTCTCGGGATAGCCCAGCAGCGCGCGCCGCAGCCCCCGCGTACGCTGGGCGGCATGAGCATGACGTTCTACGACGTGTTCGAGCCCGAGGCGGCCGTGCCGCCGGCGGCGGCCACCCCCGAGCCGCGTTACCGGCTCGAGGTGGTCCTCGATTCGAACGGTCGGCTGGTGTCGGCCGATGCCGAGCCGCGCGGCCCTCGGGCTGATCGAGCACCTCGCGCGCGGCCTCGGCGTCGCGCCGCGCTAGTCCTCCCCGGCGCTCGACCCCGGCGCCGGGCCGGGCATGTGCGAGTGCGGGCCGCGGATCGATCGCCAGATCGCCTCGTTCAACACGCGCTCGTCGGGACCGTCGGGGATCGAGTAGTTCTGCGCGGCCGAGGCGGCGGCCAGGGGCGAGTTGCGGCCGTTCCGCGGATAGCCGGGGTCGCCGTACGGGATCACCCTCGTCGCCAGGACGTCAAAGGGTCGCATGTTCGGCCACCGGGCGAACGACGGCCACATCCGCGTTCCGCGCTGGTCGAAGATGCTCATCGGCTCGAGCCCGAGGATGTCCTCGATCGTCCCGAGCATCCCGGCGGTGTCGTAGTGCGTCGAGTCGACCCCGGCGTGCTGCGTGAACGGGCTGATGACGAGCGCGGTGGATCGGTGGGCGTCGACGTGGTCGGGGCCGTCCTGCGCGTCGTCCTCGACGACGAAGATTGTCGTGCTCCGCCAGTAGCTGCTGTGCGAGACGGCGTCGACGAGCCGGCCGACCGCGACGTCGTTGTCGGCCTCGTAGGACGCCGGCGTCGCGGTGCCTGGAGTCGTCCCCTGGGTGTGGTCGTTCGGCAGGTACACGACCTCGAGGCCGGGCAGGTTGCCGTTTCGCTCGTACGCGCGAAACTCCCGCTCCCACTCGGGCTCGCGCACCGCATGGTCGGAGCAGTCGAGGTTCCAGCCCGGGAAGCGCGGATCGACGTGCTCGCCGAACCGGGCCTGGAGATGGGTGAGGTCGGAGTACACCGTGCCGCTGTGGCAGTTGTGCGGGTCGTCCCACGGCGTGCCCTCGCCGTAGTCACGGAAGCTCACACCGTGCTTGTAGGCGTCGTCCCACAGGTAGCCGACGGTCGCGGCGGCGGCTGTCCGCGGCACCGTCGGGTCGCCGGCGAGCGGCTCGGAGGCGAACTGCTGCGCCAGCGGCACGAACTCGCTGTCGTAGCTTCGGTAGTAGGCCCAGGCGTAGTCGAACGGCCAGACCTTGTCCACGTAGTCGGTGGCGGTCGCCTGGGTCGACCACGGGTGGCCGTCCTGGGACACCTCCGCGTCCACGTAGAAGTTGTCCAGCAGCGTGAATCGGCGTGCGAGGGCGCGCTGGTTCGGGGCCGAGCCGTCCTTGAACAGCGTCAGTGACGGGTCGCCGTTGCCCTTTCCCAGGTCGCCGAAGACCTGGTCGTAGGTGCGGTTCTCCTTGATCACGTAGATCACGTGGTGGATGGCGCTCACCGCCGCGGGTGGGCGGGCACGCCGTTCGGCGATGTGGTTGTTACGGCGCACCGCCGCTGTCCACCGCCGCAGCCGGTGGGCGAATCCGCGGCCGTCGCGCAGATCGATCACCTGCACCGACCCGCGGATCATCGTGCCGCTGTACTGGTTCTCGAAGTACCCCGGTGAGTACTCGATGCCCGTGCCGCAACCCTGGGCCAGGAGCGGCGAGAACGGGCCGCACAGGTTCGGTCCTGCGCCGAAGCCGTTCGTGTTGACCACGACGAGCCGGTGACCCCCGGGAGCGACCTCGACGTCAGCCGGGTACCAGGCCGTCGGGATGAACCCGCGGACGTGGCGCGTGCGGAGGTCGACGACCGCCACGGCGTTCTCGCCCGCGTCGGCGACGTAGAGCATCCGGCCGTCGGGGCTGACCGCGAGCCCCTCGGGCATCGACCCCTTCGGCGCGCCCGGGACGAGGGCGACGTCGATCGTGGCCGCGAGTCGGTCGCGGCGCGAGTCGAGCACGCTCACGGTGTCGCTCGAGGCGTTGGCGGTGTAGATCTCGTCGTTTCGGGGGTTGGCGGCAATCGCCGTGGGGTGATCGGCCTGGAGCGGGTCGTCGGCCGGCGAGAGCCGGATCGTCTGGACGACGCGCTGGGCCGCCGTGTCGATCACCGACACCGAGCGGCCGGTCCAGTTCGTGACGTAGGCCTTGGTTGCGTCGCGGTTGAAGGCGATCCCGAACGGGTCACCGGGCGTGCCCAGGTCGATCGTGGCCGCGATCCGGCCGGTGTTCGGGTTGATGACCGTCACCTCGTGTCCGGGCGGATCCTCGTACGACCCGGTTGTGAAGGGGTCGCCTCCCAGGTTGTTCGCGACGTACAGACGATCGCCGAGCGGCGTCTGCCCGTAGGCGATCCCCGCCGGGAAATGGCCGGCCGGGACGGGGCCGTCGGGCACGAACCGGCCGGCCGGCGTCACGTGGTAGGCGTGCAGGACGTCCTGGCCGCCGCCCGCGGCCCACGCCCGCCGGCCGTCAGGCGAGAACGCGACCCCGTAGAAGACGGAGTGGCCCCGGCGGCCGTTCATGACGCGCACGTCCGTCCGCGTCCGGGCGTCGATGTCGAACATCTCGAGTGTCTCGTCCTGCACCGCCTGCCCGCTCGATGTGACCAGCGCATGCCGGCCGTCGGGCGAGAGCGCGACACCCCAGGGGCCCGAGAGCCCGGGGCCGCTCTGTACGGTCAGGAGATGGCCCGCAGGCGTGACCCGCCACCCGGCCGGCGTGCGAGGGACGTCCGACCCGCTCGCCGCGCCCGACGTCCCCACGCCGCACATGGTCACGGCGACGACGACGCCCACGAACACTCCACACTTCATCCCATCCCCCGGACGTACGAACGGCGCCGTCGATCATACGCCCCGGCGGCCTCACACGTTGAAGCGCACGTTCAGGACGTCGCCGTCCGCGACGACGTACTCGCGCCCCTCGACGCGGATCCAGCCGCGCCGCTTGGCCTCGACCTCCGACCCGGCCTCGACGAGCCTGTCCCACTCGACGACCTCGGCGCGGATGAACCCGCGGGCCAGGTCGGTGTGGATGCGGCCGGCCGCGGCCTGGGCGTTCTGTCCGCGCCGGATCGTCCAGGCCCGCGTCTCCTTGGGCCCGGTCGTGAAGAAGGGGATCAGGTCGAGCAGCGCGTAGGTCGCCAGCGTGAGGCGGTCGAGCGCGGGCGACTCGATCCCGAGGTCGTCCAGGAAGGCGCGGGCATCGGCGTCGGGCAGCTCGCGCAGCTCCGCCTCGATCTTCGCGTTCACCGGGACGCACGGGGCGCCGCGCTCGGCGGCGAACGCCTCGACGGCGGCCACGTCGGCGCCGTTCCCGGAGTCGTCGACGTTGGCCAGGTAGAGCGTCGGCTTCGCCGTCAGCAGGTCGACGCTGGCGGGGATCTCGACGCCGGCCGAGCGGGCCGGCCTGCCCGCCTCGAGCGCAGCGCGGATCGCCTCGAGCGCTGCGCTCTCGGCAACGGCGTCGCGATCGCCGCCCTTCGCGGCCTTGGCGACCCGCTCGTAGCGCCGCTCGATCGCGGCAAGGTCGGCGAATGCCAACTCGAGCTCGACGGTCTCGACGTCGCCCATCGGATCGACGCTGCCGGCCGGATGCGCGACGGTCTCGTCTCTGAAGCACCGCACGACGTGGAGCACCGCGTCCGTCGAGCGGATCTGCCCGAGGAACTGGTTCCCGAGCCCCTCACCGTGCGATGCGCCGCGCACCAGGCCGGCGATATCAACGACCCGGAGCGTCGCGGGCACGATCTTGGCGGACGCCGATAGGCGCGCGAGGTCCGCCAGGCGCGGGTCGCGGACATCGGCCTCAGCGTGGTTCGTCTCGACCGTCGAGAACATGTGCGGCGCGACCGCGGCGCCGGCTCCGGTGAGTGCGTTGAACACCGTGGACTTGCCGCTGTTGGGAAGCCCGATGAGGCCCGCCTCGAGGCTCGACATCAGAGGGCCGCTGCTGCCGCGCCCGTGACGGTGCCGAGCGCCGCGCCCGCGACGACGTCGCCGGGCCTGTGCGCTCCGACGTACACCCGGCTCGCAGCCATCGCCACGGCCGCCGCCCACCACAGCGGCGCCAGGTCCGGCCGGGCACGGCTCAGCGCGAACGCGGCGGCGACCGACATCGCCGCGTGGCTCGAGGGGAACGAGCTCGACGACGGGAGCGTGATGAGCGCATCGGCCGGCGCGGGGCGGTCGCGGCGGACGGCCAGCTTCACCGCGTAGTTCACGCCGAGCGTCCCCCACACCGTCGCCGCCACCCGGACCGGCGCTCCGCAGAGGGCGCCGACGACGACCCATCCGATTCCGTAGTTGCCGCTGGTCGTGTAGGCAACCACCGCGCGATCGAGCGCCGAGCGAGCCACGCGATCAGAAGCCGACGCGGCCCACGTGCGCCTCGCGCTTCACATAGCCCACCTTCGACACGTCGATGTGGTAGGTCGTGTCGTCGGGCCCGGAGATCTTGACGACGCCCTTGCCGGCGTCGAGCGCCGCCTCGAGCTTCGCCCACTCGCCGGCGTCCAGCTTTGTGATCACGATCAGCCCGCTGTCGAACCCGAGCTCGACCCGGGACATGTCATCAGCCATCGACCGCTCCTTCGACTTGCACGTATTCGACCAGCACGCCGGCGACGCTGGATGGATGGATGAACGCGACCTGGAGCCCGAAGAGGCCGGCGTGGGGCTCCTCGTCGATCAGCTCTGCGCCCGCCGCGGCGGCGTCGCGGAGCGCCGTCCGGATATCGTCTACCGCGAAGGCAACATGGTGCATTCCCGGTCCCCGGCTCGCCATGAACCTGCCCACCGGCGTGTCCTCGCCGAGCGGCCGCAGGAGCTCGACGCAGTCGGTTCCGACCCGCAACGAGGCGGCCTCGACCCCCTGCTCCGGCACCGTCTCGTGATGCTCCACCACCCCGGCGAAGAGCCGCTCGTACATGTCCACAGCGGCCGCGATGTCGTCGACGGCGTGCCCGATATGATGGATATCTCGGGGGCGCATTGCGTCCCCATCCTAGGAGACGGCTACCTGTAGGGGGCACCGATGGGGTTTCTCGACGAGATCAAGCAGCAGGCCACGGATGTCGCCTCGACGGTGGCCGAGAAGACGCAGGACACGGCGAAGACCGTTCAGCTGCAGTTCCAGCTTCGCACCCTGAAGGGCGAGGAGAAGGAGGCCTTCGCCGACTTCGGCCGCCAGGCCCACGGTCTGCACCGCGACAGCGCGCTCGCGGAGCGATCCGGCGAGCTGGCGTCGGGAGCGGCGCGAATCGCCGACCTCCAGTCGCAGATCGCGGCCAAGGAGCAGGAGATCGCCGACGTGAAGGGCGACGACGGCTCGGAGACCGTCGAGGGATCGGCCGAGGAGGTCGCCGAGCCCGCCGCGGAGGCATCCCCGCCGCCGCCGGCCTCGGACACGCCTCCCCCGCCACCGCCGCCCTCCCCGGCCGAGTAGCTACCGAGCAGCCAGGCTGCCGTGGCCGTTGGTCTCGGGAGCCGGGGCGGCCAGCTCGACACCGACGTCGAGCGAGGAATTCGACTCGGGCTCGAGCCCCTCGAGCAGCCGGTCGATCTCGGGCCGTTCGAGCGTCTCGTGCGCGAGCAGGCCCTGCGCCAGCTTGTCCAGGTAGGGGCGGTAGCGCTCGACCAGCTCGAGCGCGTCACGGTAGGCCGCGTCCGTGATCGCGCGCTGCTCGGCGTCGCGCAGGCGCTTGGTCTCCTCCGAGAGCGCGTAGTCGTCGGCGCGTACCTGGAGATGCGGGACGCTCGCGCCCATGCCCCACTCGAACACCATCGCCCGTGCGATCTGGGTCGCGCGGTCGAGGTCGTTGGCGGCGCCGTTCGTGATCCGGCCGAACACGACCTGCTCGGCACGCCCGGCCCGCGAGGATGACCTTCAGCCAGTCGCGCAGCTCCTCGGTCGACTGGAGGTAGCGATCCTCCTCCGGCAGGTTGAGCGTGTAGCCGAGCGCGAGGCCGCGGGGGACGATCGTGACCTTGTGCAGCTGCATCGCGTCGCCCATCAGGCGCGCCACCAGCGCATGGCCGGCCTCGTGGTAGGCGATCACCCGCTTCTCCTTGTCGGTGATCAGCTTGCGCTGAAGGAGGCCGGCGACGACGCGGTCGAGCGCGTCGTCGAAGTCCACGCTCGTGATCTCGTCGCGCGCCGACCGGCCGGCGAAGATCGCGGCCTCGTTGGCCAGGCTCGCCAGATCGGCGCCGGTCAGCCCCGACGTGCGGCGGGCGACGGCGTGCAGGTCGACGCTCGAGTCGAGGGGTTTCCCCCGGGTGTGCACGGCCAGGATCTGCTCGCGGCCGCGCAGGTCGGGCGGCGCCACGCCCACGTGCCGGTCGAAGCGGCCTGGGCGAAGGAGCGCAGGATCGAGATCCTGGAGGCGGTTCGACGCGCCGATCACCACGAGCCTGTGGCTCTCGTCGAACCCGTCCAGCTCGACGAGGAGCTGGTTCAGCGTCTGGTTGTGCTCCTGGGATGACGGCCCCCCCGATCGCTGGCCGCCGACGGCGTCGAGCTCGTCGATGAAGATGATCGCGGGCTGGTTCTTCCGCGCCGTCGAGAAGAGGCGCCGGATTCGAGCCGCGCCGACGCCGACGAACATCTCGACGAACGACGAGGCGCTCTGGAAGTAGAACGTCGCCCCCGACTCGTGCGCGATCGCCTTGGCCAGGAGCGTTTTCCCTGTGCCCGGCGGTCCGTACAGCAGCACGCCGCGCGGCACGCGCGCTCCGAGCTTCTCGAACCGGCCCGGGTGGCGCAGGAACTCGACCACCTCCTGGAGCTCGGCGCGGACCTCGTCGACGCCCGCGACGTCGTCCCAGCGCACCGCCGAGTCCGACCGCGGCGTGATCTCGACCGGCTTGGTGCTCGGCATCATGCGGAGCATCCGCCAGCTGATGTAGACGAGCAGGGCGAACAGGATGGGGATGATCCACGCGATTGCGAGCTGCGCGAGCGCGACCAGGAGATCGCGGAGGGTGTCCATCAGCGCATGCACCGACGGCATCGTGAAGAGGACGTCCACCCACCCAGGGTACCTGCCCCGGGCGTACGTGACTAGGCCCGGGACACGCCCTCGAGGCGCAGCACCTCGGCCAGCGCAGCCTCGGCGACCTCGAGCTCGGCGGCCGTCGGCTCACGGGTCGCGGCGACCCGCTGAAGCTCGAACCCCGGCCGTCTGAGCGCTCGGGCGACCGGGTGGTCGCGGTGGCGCCCCATCCAGCCGAACGCCTCGGTCGCGGCGCCGAGCGCCGCCACGCCGACGGCCAGCCGCGCCGGCCCGCGGCGCGACTCCGGAAGGCGGCTGGCCAGTGCGTTCCCGGCGGCTGTCAGCACCACGATCGGGCCCACCATGTGCGACCCGCAGCGTTCGTGCTCCTTCGGCGCGTCGAAGGCGTCGGTGCCCCTCTCGTACGCCCCGATGGCCTTGTGCTCGGCGCCGTGGTAGCCGGCGATCTCCGAGCCCCGAAGCGCCATGAGCGCCGGGGCGAGCGCCGCCGCCGCGGCGAGCGACTCGCCGACGAGCGGATGCAGCCGGCTCCGCCGCACGGCCTGCGCGAGGATCGCCGAGCCGGCCAGCGCGGCGCCCATCCCCGCCCCCTCTACCGGCAGCCGCGCCTCGGGCAGGCGCCGCCGCACCAGGGGCAGCAGCAGTGCCGCCTCGGCCATTCGGGCGACGCCGCGCAGGAGCGGCAGCCGCGAGACGGCGTCGGGCATGTCCGCCTTCCGGCCGGACGCCAAGATGACCTCGCCGTCGTCGGCGCGCACAGCCGCCGCCCAGTAGGACAGGCTGTGGACGAGGATCCCGTTGCGGAGTGCCATCCCGCCCAGCTTGACGATCGGCGAGCTCACGCCGCCTCCCCCATTGTGCGGGCGACATGCAGGAAGCAGCGGACCGCCAGCTCGAGGTCGTCCGACGCCGCCCGCTCGTCGGCCGAGTGCACGGTCACCCCGGCCAGGAGCGGGTCCATCCGCATCGGCATGAAGCCGTAGGCGACGGATCCGAACGCCTCGCGCATGTAGTGGCTGTCGGTGAAGCCCGCGTTCACGATCGGCGCGAGCGTCGCCCCGGCCTCGATCTCAGGGGCGAAGGCCTCGAGCGCCCGGAAGAGCCGCGTGTCCGCCGGCGATAGCGTGCCGCCGACGTTTTCGATGAACTCGAACTCGATCTCGATGCCCTCCAGCGCGATCCGGACGGCCTGTTCGATCTCGGCCACGGGCATCTCCGGAAGGATCCGGCAGTCGCACACGAGGGTGGCGCGGCCCGGGATGATGTTCACCGCCGACGACGCCTGGGCCTTGGTCGGCGCGATCGTCGCTCCCAGCATCGGCTCGACCGCCGCAGCCAGCACGGGGTTCTCGGTCCGGCAGCGCCGGACGACCTCCGCCGGGTCGGCGCCCTCCTCCCCGATCGCGGCCAGAAACGCGCCCAGGGCGGCCAGCTCGGCGACCGGGCGCGGCATTCGCTGGACCCTGTCGATCACCGGCGCCAGCTTCACGAGCGCGTTGTCGGCGGCGCCGGGCGTGGACGCGTGCCCGCTCTTCCCGCGGACGGTGACCGCGAAGGCGGCCGAGCGCTTCTCACCCACGCCGAGCGTGTAGGCGACCCGGCCGCGGTGCTCGATCCGCTCCCCGCCGCCCTCGTTCACGACGTAGTCGGCCCGGACCAGGTCGGGATGCTCCACAACCAGCCAGGAGAGACCCCAATCGTCACCGACCTCCTCGTCCGCGACGGCGCAGAGGATCAGATCGCCCGCCCCCCGCCATCCCTCGCGGGCGAGGATCGTGAAGGCGACCGCTTCGGCGGCCACCTGACCCTTCATGTCGAGGGCGCCGCGCCCCCACACGAACCCGTCGCGCTCGATCCCCGAGAACGGCGGCACCGACCACTCGTCGGCGTCGGCGCCGACGACGTCGGTGTGGCCCAGGAGCATCAGCGACGGTCCGTCGCCGGTGCCGGGCAGGCGGGCGACGAGCGACGCCCGGCCCGGCTCGCGCCCGACCAGCTCGGCCTCGACGCCGGCGTCGGCCAGGTACGCCGCGAGGTGCTCGGCCGCGGCGGTCTCGTTCCCGGGCGGGTTCGAGGTGTCGATGCGGATGAGCTCGGCCAAGAGGCGGCTCGTCTCCGTGCGCACATCGGCCGCGACCATCGTCCGCACGGTACACGATGGCGGCAAGTAGATTGTCACCCGATGACCGGCGACCTCTTCTCCCACTCCGCCGAGTCGCGGCTCGCGACGGTCGCGCCGCTCGCCCAGCGGCTGCGGCCCGGAACGATCGACCAGTTCGTGGGCCAGTCGGGCGTCGTCGGCGAGGGGAGCGCGCTTCGGCGGGCGATCGCATCCGACGGGGTGCCTTCGATGATCTTCTTCGGCCCACCCGGAAGCGGCAAGACCACCCTCGCGAGGATCGTCGCCCACACGACGAAGGCCCATTTCGAGGAGCTGTCGGCGGTCCAGGTCGGAGTGGCCGACGTCCGCCGGGTGCTCGCCGAGGCCCGAGACCGGCTCGGCGCGAACGGACATCGCACGATCCTCTTCCTCGACGAGATCCACCGGTTCAACAAGGGCCAGCAGGACGCGCTCCTGCCGGCGGTCGAGTCGGGGCTCGTGACGCTCATCGGCGCCACGACGGAGAACCCCTACTTCGAGGTGAACTCAGCGCTGCTCTCCCGCTGCCAGCTCTTCCAGCTCGAGCCGCTGACCGAGGACGACGTCGCCGCAATCGTGCGCAGGGGCGAGGAGGCGCTCGGTGTCGTGCTCGCCGAGGACAGCCGTGAGGCGGCTGTCCATTCGGCCGGCGGCGATGCGCGAAACGCGCTCAACATCCTCGAAGGCGCCGTGGGCGCCGCGGGCGACGGGCCCGTCACGCCCGAGCACGTCCGCGACGCCGCCCGGAAGCGGCCCCTGCTCTACGACAAGGGCGGGGACCAGCACTACGACGTCATCTCCGCGTTCATCAAGAGCATGCGCGGATCCGACACCGACGCCTCGATCTACTACCTCGCGGTCATGCTCGAGGGGGGCGAGGACCCGCGCTTCGTGGCACGCCGGATGGTCGTCTTCGCATCCGAGGACGTCGGTAACGCCGACCCGCGCGCCCTCGAGGTCGCCGTCGCCGCGGCCCGGGCCGTCGAGTTCGTCGGCATGCCGGAGTGCCGCATCAACCTGAGCCAGGCGGCGGCGTATCTCGCCCGGGCGCCGAAGTCGAACGCCTCCTACGTGGCGATCGCGAGCGCCATGCGCGACGTGCGCGAGCGCGGCAACCTGCGGCCGCCGCCGGCGCTCCGCGACGCGTCGTACGCCGGCGCGAAGCGGCTGGGGCACGGAGCCGGGTACGTCTATCCGCACGACCGTCCCGAGGAGGCGGCGCGCCAGCAGTACCTGCCTGACGAGCTGGTCGGGACGCGCTACTACCCGGACGACGCGCCCTAGGCGTTCACAGGATCCGGGCTCCCAGCGCCGAGCAGGTCAGCTCGACCGCCAGGCTGGCCGTCTGGTTGTGCTCGTCGAGCACCGGGTTCACCTCGACGAGCTCGAGCGACGTGAGGATGCCGTGCTTCGCGACGAGCTCCATCGCTAGGTGCGCCTCGCGATAGGTGATGCCGCCCCGGACGGGCGTCCCGACGCCGGGCGCCTGGTCGGGGTCGACGACGTCCATGTCGAACGAGATGTGCACGAACGGTCCCGTCGAGGTGATCTCGATCGCCTCCTCGACCACGCGGTGCATGCCGTAACGGTCGATGTCGTGCATCGTGAAGACCTTGAGCCCGAGCTCGGACATCCGCCGCCGCTCGCCCTCGTCGACCGACCGCACGCCGACCAGCACGGTCGACCCCTCGGCGATCATCGGAAGCGGCCAGTGGTCGCTCCGAAAGCGGCGGTCGTCGGCCAGCCCGAGCGCGATCGCAAGGGGCATCCCGTGGACGTTGCCGG
Source organism: uncultured Actinomycetes bacterium (assembly GCA_963709425.1). Lineage (GTDB taxonomy): Bacteria > Actinomycetota > Thermoleophilia > Gaiellales > JAICJC01 > JAICJC01. The sequence continues at coordinate 688,741 of CAVPWG010000005.1, forward strand.
ATGGGGAGGTGGCCGGCGTGTTGATGTCGGTATGGGCGTCGAACCAGATGACCCCGCCCGGCGCGCCGTGGGCGCTCGCCAGCCCGCCGAGCGTGCCGATGGCGATGGCGTGGTCGCCGCCGACGACGAGCGGGATCCGCCCGGCGCGGGTGGCCGCCGCGACCTCCCCGGCGAGCTCCTCGCACGTCCGCTTGATCGCGTCCCAGTAGCGAGCCGAGGGGTCGCCGACGTCGAGCGCCTCGACCATGCCCGCGCCGACGTTGCCGCGGTCGTCCAGCTCGTACCCGAGCGCCTCGACCCGCTCGGCGAGCTGGGCATAGCGAACAGCCGACGGGCCCATGTCAACGCCGCGCCGGCCGGACCCGAGGTCGAGGGCGGCGCCGATGACTGCGATGGGTGCCTTCGGTTCGGGTTGGGCCGACACGGGTCGCAGGAGCGTAGATGATTCCGCGATGCCCGATCGACCGGCTCGGGCCCGGTCCATGGGCACCTCACCTAGAGGGCTAAAGCCATCGGCCCCATCGCCCGATAAGGGGACGTACCCCCGTTCCTTCGTCCCGCTTCTTCGCGCCTTCAGGAGGGCTCCGCAAATGATCGACCTGGCGAGCATCCGTAACGCCTCGTTCACGCTCACCCCCACGGGTTACAACCCCGAGGAGGTGGACCGGTTCCTCGCGGACCTTGCGGACCAGCTCGAGGCGCAGCCGATTTCCATCGACGCAGCTCCCGCGGCCGCACCGGCCGCTCCGCCGGTTCCCGCGTCGCGCCCCGAGGCCGATCTCGACGGCCTGACCGGCGCGATCGACCGCACCGTCGGTGCGCTCGACGCCTTCGTCCAGAACGAGCTCGCCGCGGTTCGTGCCGCGTCGGATCTCGAGGTCGAGGAGATCCACCGCGAGCGCGAGCGCCTGCTCGACAAGGCGGCGAACGCCGCCCGCGCCCACCTCGAGGAGGCCAAGGCCCGCGCCGAGGACGTCGCGTCGCAGGTTCGTGCCGACGCCGAGGAGGAGGCCGCGCGCATCGTCGCAGCCGCCGAGGACAAGAAGAGCCAGGCCGACGAGATGGTGGCCGCGGCCGCACGCGTCCAGGCCCAGGTGCTCGGGTCGCTCGAGTCCGCTCGCGCGACGCTCGGCACCACGTCGGACGTCGCCGCAAGCGCCGATGTCCACCCGATCGAGTCGAACGCCGCCGCGCAGCCGGAGCGGACCGCCGAGCCTGAGGCCGACGATGTCCGGGACGCGACGGATGCCGCAGCTTGATGCACCGCTCGAACCGCTTCGCCTGACCGCCGCCGGCGGCGCGTCCGTCGATCTGGGCGCGCTCGCCGACGGCGCACCCGTCGTGCTCGCCCTGCTCGAGGCCGAGCCGGAGCCCGGCCCCCGACTCGACATGCTCCGCGAGTTGGGACGCCGCCTGCGCGGCTCCGGCGCGCAGCTCGTCGTCGTCACGCGGTCGGAGTCGGCCATCGCCATGACGCTCCAGGCTGAGGCGCTCGCCCTGTGCATGACCGACCCGGCGGCGAACGCGTTCGCAACGCTCGGCCTGGTCGAACGCGGCATCGGCCGCGTCCGTCGCCGCGGCGGACTGTTCGTCGTCGACGGCGGCGGCGTTCTCCGGTTCGCCTACGTCGCCCAGCGCGACCACGAATGGGTGCCCTGCACCTTCGTGCTCGGACGCCTCCAGCGGCTCGGGATCGCCGCGGAGGGCGAGAGCGCCGACCCAGCTCCGGCCGACGCTTCATCCGCGCCGATCGACCTGGACGACGACGTCGAGGACAGCGCGATCGAGATCCTCGCCGGCCGCGTCGGCGCCGAGATGGGCATGTCGGCGGAGGAGCTGAAGGATCTCGCCACCGCGGCCAAGTTCCGTGACCTGGGAATGACGACGGTGCCCGACGAGATCATCACGAAGCTCGGGCCGCTCACCGACGAGGAGTGGGCCGTCGTGCGCAGCCACCCGCAGCGGTCGGCCGAGATGCTCGGCGCCGGGGCGGCCTTCGACGTCGCCCGCGCGATCATCCGCGCCAACCACGAGCACCTCGACGGCAGCGGCTACCCCAACGGGCTGGCGGGGGCAGAGATCCCGACTGGAGCCCGCATCCTGCTCGTCGTCGAGTCGTACGCCGCGATGACGGAGGACCGGCCGTATCGCAACCGGCTCGAGCCCGGTGCGGCGATCGAGCAGCTCGAGCAGCGCTCGGGCACCGTCTACGACCCCGAGGCCGTCGCGGCCCTCGCGCGCGTCCTCCGCGGCCGCTCCCGCGCCGCGGCCTGACCCCGACGGCATCCTAGGATGCCGCGATGGGTCTCGTGTTCGGGCTCACGTCGAGCCTGGTCTGGGGTACGGCCGACTTCCTCGGCGGCGTCTACACCCGCCGCCTGACGCTGGCCTCCGTCACCGTCGGCTCGCAGATCGCGGGACTGGCGGTGCTCCTCGTGATCGTGGTCCTCATCGGCGGTGTCGAGGGGAGGGCGACCGGGATCGGGCTCGCGGCCGGCGCCTGCGGCGCGATCGGCCTTGCGGCGTTCTACCAGGCGCTCGCCACGGGCACGATCAGCATCGTCTCGCCCGTGAGCGCGTGCGGCGCGCTCGTCCCGGTGGGGCTCGCTCTTGCGACCGGAGAGCGCCCCGGCTCCCTCGCGCTGACAGGCTCGGCGGTCGCGCTCGCGGGCGCGGTGCTGGCCTCGGTGCACGAGATCCGAGGCGACCATCCCGCCGCGCGCAGCTCGATCGGCCTCGCGATCCTCGCGGCCCTCGGGATCGGCGGGTTCCTGTGGTTCATCGGCCGCGCCGCGGACGGCGGGCACACGCTCTCCGCGCTCCTCGGCGCACGGGTGGGATCGCTGACCCTGCTCGGCATCGGCGTGGCCGTCACCCGGAGCTCGATCGCGATTCCGCGTCCGGAGATCCCGGCCGTCGCGCTCATCGGCGTGCTCGACACGGTCGCCAACGGGCTCTTCGCGATCGCAACACAACACGGCTACATCGCGGTCGTCTCCGTGCTCGGCTCCGAGTACCCCGTCGCGACGGTGATCCTGGCCCACGTCTTCCTCGGCGAGCGGATCACGCGGCCGCAGTTCTTCGGGGTCGGGCTGGCCCTGGTGGGCATCGGCATGGTCGCGGCCGCGTAGGCGAGCCAACCTCGGAAGGAGCGTCCCGCGGTGTCGGATGGCGAGGGCCGGGATCGAACCAGCGACACCGCGATTTTCAGTCGCGTGCTCTACCAACTGAGCTACCTCGCCGCGGCCGGGATTCTATCGGCGCCGAAAAGGAACGGCCTCCGGGACGGTGCTACCGCTCCTCGGAGGCCGTTCGACTACGCCGGATTCCACCACACCGGAGACCCGAGGTCAAGAAATCCGCCCGTGCCGGCTCGGGGAGAACTCCACGCCGATCTGGTCGCCGGCCCCGGTGGCCGTCAGCTCGGCCGCGCTGCCCCGGTTCACGGCGACCGAGAGGAGCCCCGAGGAGTCCGTGTACAGCACCAGCTCGCCGGCGTCCACATCGGCAAAGGTCTCGGCGCAGCGCACGTAGTAGCGGTCGTCCGGCGTCAGGACCTCGGCGAGCCGGCCGGGCTCGAAGAGGCCGTCGAGCTCCGAGGCGAACACCGCCAGCTGGATGTTGCCGAACCGGTCGACGTGCTGCACCGCAGCCTTGAGCAGCGAGCCGTCGATCTGGTGATCGATGCCGACGCGGCGGACGAGGTCGGCCGGGTCGAGCGCCGGGCCGAGGTTGGCGATCGGCATGCCGGCGGCCAGGTGGCCGGTCGCAGGCGAAAAGATGTCGCGGGCATGGAACGTGCGCGAGACCGGGTGCACCATCACGTCGGGGTTCGAGATCTCGTGCGCCGCGACGATGCCGCCGCACGCCTCGGCCGCCGGGATCAGAAGGCCGTTGTCGGGGCCGACGAACAGGCGGCCGTCGCCGCTCCTGAGCGCGATCGCATGACGCCCCGACCCGACTCCGGGATCGACCACCGCTAGGTGTACGCCGACCGGCAGGTACGGGATCGCCCCGGCGAGGACGCGGGCGCCGTGCACGATGGCCTGTGCCCGGATGCCGTGGGTGAGGTGCACGACCTGGGCCTCCGGGCAGGCGCGCAGGATGACGCCGTGGCAGACGCCGACGAAATCGTCCGTCGTGCCGAAATCGGAGAGGAACGTGACGACGGGAGGGCTCATGGCTTGGAGGCCGCGAAGGCGAGGATCCCGGGCGGGTCGCCGTGCACCTCCTCGACCCGGTCGAGGGAGAGTCCGGCCGCGGACACGTGGTTCAGCAGGTCGGCCAGCGGGAGGTGGCGGGCGCCGGCCAGCCGCCGCACGCCGTCGCCGAACCCCGGGGCGTCGAAGTGGAGCCGCCTGTCCCAGTAGCCGGGAGGCACGACCACGCCGTCGCCGGTCGGATGCGCGTAGGGGCCGACGAAGCACGGGTGCGTCCCCGCGTAGACGAGCCTCCCTCCACGGGCGAGCACGCGGGCGCATTCGCGGAAGGCGGCCTCCGGATCGTCGACGTCGGTGTGGGTGAAGGTCGAGACGACCGCGTCGAAGGCGCCGCCGGCGAAGGGCAGGGAGGCGGCGTCGGCCTGGACGAGGGCGTCTGCGCGCTCGCCGGCGCGCAGCTCGGCGATCCGGAGCTGGTCGGCGGAGAGGTCGGTACCGGTGACGATCCATCCGGCATCGGCAAGCTCGACGACCAGCCGCCCGCCGCCGCAGCCGACGTCGAGGCACCGACCCGGCCCCGGGCCGAGCAGGCGCAGCGCCGCGGCGATGGCCTCCGCCGTGAAGCTCGCCACCGCCGGGCGCTCCGACCAGGTGTCGTACCAGTCGGCCAGACCGTCGTAGCGCGCCGGGCTCACGATCTCAGGACTCTACCGGCGGCCGCCACCACCGCCTCGACGAGACCGGGCACGTCGTGCGGGTCGGCCTCCGCGACAGGCTCGATCCCGGCGTCCCGCAGGCTCGCGCTCGTGACGGGGCCGATGGACACGGCCCGGAGGCCGGAGATGTCCCGCCCGTCCATGGCGCGAGCCAGGTTGGCGACGGTCGAGGACGACGCGAACGTGACGATGTCGGCGGCGAGCACGGCGTCCGGATCGACCGGCTCGGGCGCCGATCGGTAGGTGTGCAGGACAGTCACGTCGGCCCCCCGGGCCGAGAGCCCGTCGGGCACCACGTCGCGCGCTCCCTCGGCTGTGGCCACGAGGCACCGTCTGCCGCCGACATCGCCGAGCTCCTCGAGGAGGGCTTCGCCGACCGCGCGCGCCGGAACCACGTCGGCGACGATGCCGTGCGCCTGGAGCGCATCGGCCGTCGCGCTTCCGATCGCCGCGATGGTGACGCCGGCGAGCCCGCGGACATCGGCCGGGAGGATGCGCTCGACGCCGTTGGCGCTCGTCAGCACGAGCACGTCGAACGCGGAGAGGTCGGGCGGATCGAACGGGAGCGGCTCGATCCGGATCGCAGGCGCCTCGATCACCGCGGCGCCGAGCTCCTCGAGGCGGGCCCGCAGACCGCTGGCCTGGGCGCGGGCCCGCGTGACGACCACGCACAGGCCGTGGAGCGGCCGCCGCTCGAACCAGGCCAGATGCTCGCGCAGGAGGGCGACCTCGCCGACGACGGTGATGGCGGGCGCGGGCAGCTCCGCGGCGGCGTCGGCGATTCGTGCCAGCGGCGCGGTCACGGTGCGCTGGTCGGGGCGGGTGCCGTGCGAGATGACAGCCGCCGGCGTGTCGGCGCGCATGCCGTGGGCGATCAGCCGGCGGGCGTTCTCCTCGAGGGCGCCGACTCCCATCAGGAAGACGAGCGTGCCCGGCGTGGCGGCCAGGGACGCCCAGTCGATGGCGCTCTCGGGTCGAGTCGGGTCCTCGTGCCCGGTGACGAACGTGACCTGCGCCGCGGTGCCGCGCTGGGTCACGGGGATGCCGGCATACGCCGGGACCGCGTGGGCGGAGCTCACGCCGGGGACGATCTCGAAGGCGATCCCGGCCCCTTCGAGCGCCAGCGCCTCCTCGCCGCCGCGTCCGAACACGAACGGGTCGCCGCCCTTCAGGCGAACGACGGTCTCGAGCCGGCCGCCGAGGTCGACGAGCAGCGCGTTCAGGCGCTCCTGCGTCATCGCGTGCTCCCCCGGCCGCTTGCCGGCGTAGACCTTCTCGGCCGACGCGGGTGCGAGCGCGACGATGCGCGGGTCGGCGAGACGGTCGTAGACGATCGCGTCGCAGCGCTCGACCATCTCCCTGCCGCGGACCGTCAGGAGCCCCGGGTCGCCCGGCCCCGCGCCGACGAGGTAGACGGTCACGCCGCCGTCCAGTGCTGGAGCCTGAGCTCCCCGTCCTCATGCCACGCGTGCGCGGCGACGGCCGCGGTGCAGCCGCCGCCGAGCCGGCGGACGCAATCGCGCTCGACCTCGACCGCGGCGCGGCTGGGAGCGTGGTCGAGGGCGGCGACGAGCTCCTCCTCGCCCGCTCTCACCTGGACCGCGATCGCCCCCTGCCCGGCCTCGGGCACGAACTCGCGCGGATCGAGCAGGAACGCGATCCGGCCGCCCAGCCCAAGCCGCTCGAGCCCCGCCGCGGCCAGGATGATCGCGTCGGCATCGCCGGCGTCGAGCTTGGCGAGCCGGGTGTCGACGTTGCCACGGAGCGGCACCACCCGGAGTTCCGGGCGCAGCTCTGCCAGGAGGCCCGCCCGGCGCGCCGACGACGTGCCCACCCGCGCTCCCGCGGGGATCCCCGAGAGCGACCCGTAGCCGCCGCACACGGCGTCGCGAGGGTCGGCCCGCTCGAGGATCGCCCCGAGCACGAGCCCGTCGGGCATGTCGCCGGTCAGGTCCTTGGCGCTGTGCACGGCCGCGTCCACGTCGCCGTCCAGAAGCGCACGCTCGATGTCCCTCGTGAAGACGCCCCGACCGGTGCCGATCTCGGCGAAGGCCCTCGCGGCGTCGCGGTCGCCCTGGGTCGTGATGGGGACGAGCTCGGCGCCGCCGAGCTGGTCGGCCACGATCCGGGCCTGCACCGTCGCCAGCCGGCTGCGGCGCGTCCCGAGCCGGATCATTCGACGGCGGCCAGCCCGAAGAGGTCGGTGACGGCCTCGGCGTACGGGGCCGAGCCGTCCTCGGCCGCGAGCTGCTTCAGGCGAACGGTGGGCCGGTGAAGGAGCTTGTTCAGGATTCCGCGAGTCACGACGTCGAGCCGCTCACGCTCGGCCTCGGAGAGGTCGCCGAGGCGCGCCCGCTCGAGCTCCGAGACTCGGATGCGCTCGGCGTGGGCCCGCAACGAGGTGATGGCCGGGACGACCTCGAGGGCCGCCATCCACTCGCGGAAGCCCGCGGCCTGGGCGGCGACGATCTGCCTGGCGTGGTCGGCCTCGCCGTGGCGCAGCGAGATGGTGCGCTCGACGACCGCCTCGAGGTCGTCGATCGTGTGCAGCGAGACCCCGTCGACGGCGGCGACGGCGGGGTCGATGTCGCGCGGGACGGCGAGGTCGATCAGCACGCGCCGGCCCGCGGGGACGTCGCCCGGTGCGATGAGCGGCTCCCGCGAGGATGTCGAGGCGACGACGACGTCCGCCGCCGCGATCGCGGCGCGCAGGTCGGCGAAGTCGACCGCTCTGCCGCCGAAGCGGGAGGCCAGCGCTGCAGCCCTGGAGGCGTCGCGGTTGGCGACCGCGATCGACCCCACGCCGCGCGCGGCGAGGTTGGCGGCGACAAGCTCGGCCACCCTGCCCGCACCCACGACCAGCACGTGCGCGCTCGGGAGCGCATCGCCGAGCTTGTCGGCGGCGAGCTCCGCGGCGACGGAGGCCGGCGAGGCTCCGCCCTCGCCGATCGCCGTCTCGTGGCGAACCCGCTTCCCCGCCTCCAACGCCTGGTGGAAGAGCCGGTTCGTGACGGGGCCGGTCGTGTCCCATTCGTATGCCGATTCGTAGGCCTCGCGGATCTGCGCCAGGATCTGCGCCTCGCCCGGCACCATCGAGTCGAGGCCGCCGGCAACCCCGAAGAGGTGGCGTGCGGCCTGCTCGCCGTGGTGCACGTAGAGCATGGGCTCGAGCCGGTCGGCCGCGTGGCCGGAGAGATTGCCCAGACTGCCGACGGCCGCCTGGCGCATGGCGGCGGCGTCGGCTCCGACCATGTAGAGCTCGCACCGGTTGCAGGTCGAGAGGCCAACCGCCTCGGCCACGTCGGACGAGCCGGTCAGCACCTCGAGGAGCTCGCGGCCGTGGTCGTGGGCCGCCAGCCGCTCCCGGACCGCGACCGGGGCGCGCGTGTGGTTCGTGCCGACGAGGACGAGCTGGGCGGTGCTAGCCATCCCCGCCCCGAGCCTCGAGCATCCCGGCGATCTCTTCGAGCTGTCGCTCGAGCCGGCCGAGCTTCGCATTCAGGATGACGACGTAGGCCAGCGTGGCGACCCACGCGATGCCGTAGACCGCAGCGACCGACCTGACGGCCGACTCGTCGATCATGCCGCCCCCTGCGCCAGCCGGCGGAGGCGGGCGAGCCGCTCGTCGACGCGCTTGCCCCGCATCTCGACCAGGTACATCGATACGGCCAGGCTCAGCATCGCGGCCAGTGCGACGAGGAAGGTGAAGAACATGCTGCCGTCCATGTTGACGCCGTTCGAGCGAAAGACGATCGGGTGGAGCGCGTCCTGGGCGATGCGCACCGCGAGCACCGAGAGCGGGATGAGGCCGACGCCGAGGAGCGCGTAGACGGCCGAGTACCGCGACCGGCGGGCGCCCGGCTCCACGGAGAAGCGCAGCATGAAGTACGCGCAGTAGAACAGGAAGATGATCAGGAACGTGTTGAGCTCGCGGCTCCCCCAGTCCCACCACGTCCCCCACGAGATGTGCGCCCAGATCGACCCGGTGATGAGGGTGAGCGAGCCGAAGATGACACCGAGGTGCATCGGCACGTAGCTCTGGAGGTCGAGCTCCTCGCGCCCCGTCCAGAGATAGCGGGCGGCGTTCACGGCCCCCCACGCAAAGAGGGTGTAGGTCGTGAGGGCGATCGGCACGTGGAAGTAGAAGATCCGCTGCGAGTAGCCCTGATCCACGTCGCTGGGCACGTAGAAGAAGATCAGCGCGACAGCGGTGGGCATGAGGACCGCAGCGATCAGCGTGGCGGCGGTTGCCCGGTCGAGGCGGGCGGTGTGTGCCATCAATCCTCCACGACGTACTCGAAGAGCGCCCACCCCAGAAGCGCAAAAACCGTATCATAGAGAGCCAGGAATCCCAGACGCTCAAGGGTGTCGAACCCGCTTGTTTGCGGGGGAATCGTGTCGGTCGTCACACGGACCGCCGTGAGCACAAGCGGGATGGAGAACGGCAGGAAGAGGGCGGGCAGGAGCACCTCGCGCGCCCGCACCCCCGACGCCAGCCCTGCCAGGAGGGAGCCGAGGCAGGCGATGCCGACGTCCGCGAGGAGCACCGCCGCGACGAGCACGGGGTAGGACGGCCCCGCCTCCTCCTGGAGGAAGAAGAGCCAGAAGGCCGGGAGCGCGAGTGCCTGGACGGCGACCAGGAAGAGGAACGTGGAGCAGGCCCGCGCGAACCAGAAGAGCGCGCGGTCGACGGGCGCGGCGAGGAGCCCGTCCCACGTGCGGCCCTCGCGCTCGTGGGCGAACGCCCGGGAGAGGCCGACGAGGGCCGTGAAGACGATCGCGACCCAGAGCATCCCGGTCGCCGCCCGCGTGCCGCCCGCCAGGTCGGTGCCGCCGAGGCCGAAGCGGAAGAGGACGAACGCCGCGGCGACGAAGACCGCCATCGACGGGAGAACCTCGCGCCCCCGGAGCTCGAGCAGGAGATCCTTGCGCACGAGCGCCCGGAGCGCGCGCCCGTTCACGCCGCCACCCGACCGGCGTCCAGCCGCACGACCCGGCTCTCGAGGCCCGCGAACCACGCCGGCTCGTGGGTGGCGGCGACGATGGTCCTGTCCGGCTCGGCGAGGAAGCGGCGCAGCACGTCGCGGCCGTCGGCGTCGAGGCCGGCCGTCGGCTCGTCGAGGAGCACGATCGAGGGCCGGTGAAGCCCGATGCGGGCGAGCGCGAGCCGCTGGAGCATCCCGCGGGAGAGCTCGGCCGTCCGGTCGCCGCGGCGGCCGTCGAGCCCGACCCGGTCGAGCTCCTCGTCGACGCGGTCGTCCGGGACGGCGTAGAGCGCCGCGTACAGCTCGAGGTTCTCGCGGGCTGTCAGGTCGGGATAGGCGAGCGGGTCGTGCCCGGCGTACCCGACCGTGCGGCGGACGTCGCCCGCGTAGGCCGGCAGGTCGCGGCCTGCGACCGCGACGCGGCCGGAGGTGGGGCGAAGCACCGTCGCGAGGATGCGAAGGAGCGTCGTCTTGCCGGCCCCGTTGGGCCCGGTGACGAGCACCGTCGCGCCCGCCTCGACGGCGAGGTCGAGCCCGGCCAGGGCGTCGCGCTCCCCGAACCGGCGCACGAGGCCGTCGCAGACGACGGCCTCAGACGAGCGCATCGGCCAGCACCCCGGCCAGGAACACGATCGCGATCACGCCGTTCATCCCCAGGAAGGCCATGTCGACGCGCGACAGGTCGTCCTCCGAGACGATCGAGTTCTCGTAGGCCAGGAGCACGGCGACCACGGCCAGCCCCAGCCAGTAGAGCGGGCCCACCCCGAGGTTGATGCCCAGCCAGATGAGGAGCGCGACCGAGCCGGCATGGGCGACCCGCGTGATGAGAAGCGCGGTGCCGACCCCGAACCGGCCGGGGATCGAGTGCAGGCCCTCGCGCGCGTCGACCTCGAGGTCCATCGTCGCGTAGATGATGTCGAAGCCGCCGATCCACAGCGCGACCGCCCCGCCGAGGAGGAACGCCTGCCAGTCGACCGTGCCCGTGACGGCGACCCAGCCGCCCACCGGCGCGAGCCCGTCGACCGCTCCCAGAAACGGATGACACAACCACGTGAACCGCTTCAGGTACGGGTAGATGACGAACCCGGCGACCGGGATCGGCCACAGGACGTGCGTGATCGGCGGTAGCTGCCAGACTGCGACCAGGAACACCGCGAGCGACGCGGCGGCGAAGGCCGCCACCTGCACCGGCGTGAGGAGGCCGGCGGGGAGCTCGCGGCGGGCCGTGCGCGGGTTGCGGGCGTCGATGCCGGCGTCGATCAGGCGGTTGAGCGCCATGGCCAGGCTGCGGGCTCCGACCATCGCGACCGTGATCCAGCCGAGCGTCTGGGCGGCGGGTACCTGGCCCGCGGCGAGAACCGCCCCGGCGTAGGCGTACGGCAGGGCGAAGACGGTGTGCTCGAGCTTGACGAGCGACACGAAGCGGCGGGCGTAGACGGGGGTCGCGGTCAATGCGCCGTCGGGAGGTCGAGCAGTAGCCGAAGGCCATGGTCGAGCGCCGGCGAGATCGCGTTGAACAGCTCGGCGCAGGCCCGCGGGCTGCCGGGGAAGTTGACGATCAGCGCGGAGCCGGCGATCCCGCTCCGCCCCCGGGAGAGCATCCCGTGGGGGGAGGCAGCGATGGATACGGCGCGCATGTGCTCGTCGAGGCCCGGCGTAGCCCGGTCGACCACCCGCGCCGTGGCCTCCGGGGTGACGTCGCGCGGGGCGAACCCGGTGCCGCCGGTCGTCAGGACGAGGTCCGCGGCGGCGGAGAGCTCCCGCAGCGCCTCCTCGATCTCGTCGGGCTCGTCGGGGACGGTGCGCCGCTCGGCGACGTCGAATCCCGCGCCTGCGAGGCGGTCGACGAGAAGGTCGCCGCTCAGATCCTCGCGGGTGCCGGCCGCGACACCGTCGGACACCGTCAGGACGGCCGCCCTCATGGTGCCTCACGCCGCCAGTCCCCGCTCTTCCCGCCGGACTTCTCGACGAGCCGGATGTGCTCGATCGAGGAGTTCGGGTCGACCCCCTTCGTCATGTCGTAGACGGTGAGCGCGGCCGCCGCGACCGCGGTCAGCGCCTCCATCTCGACGCCGGTCTGCGCCGTGGTCTCGGCCGCGGCGGTGACGGTGACGCCCTCCTCGTCGAGCACCGGATCGACCTCGACCATCGTGAGCGGGAGTGGGTGGCACAGCGGCACGATGTCGGGCGTCCGCTTCGCGGCCATGATGCCGGCGAGCCTGGCGGCCGCGAGGACGTCGCCCTTCGGGAGCGTGCCGGCCGCGATCCGCTCGCGCACGTGCGCGGGGAGCGCGACGCGGCCACGGGCGACAGCCCGGCGCCGGGTCGCAGGCTTCCCGCCCACGTCGATCATCCGGATCTCGCCCATGCGCGCGAAGTGTACGGGGTCAGGCCCGGGGACAGACCCTGAAGCAACGCCTTGACGCCGGCAACACACCCGCGTGACGAACTCCGGCTCCTGGACAGCCGGAATCGCTGACCGCGGCGTCACGCCTCCGACACGGCCGCCGGGTGGGGACAGTCCCTGAACTCTTGGCGTGACGCCCGCGGTGCAGGTTCGTGACGGTCAGTCGCCGAGCAACGGCTCGAGGGCGCGGGCGTAGGCCGCGGCCGAGCTGCCCTCCGGGTCGCGACGGGGGTTGCCGCAGCACAGGCTCACGCCGACCACGCGGCCGGTCGCCGCGAGCGCCGTCATCTCGTCGACCAGGTGAGGCAAGCGCCAGCCGCCCGGCGCCGGGAAGTCGACGCCCGGGGCGTCTTCCGGGTCGAGCACGTCGCCGTCGAGGTGGACGTGGAGCGGGACGCCGTCCGGCAGGCCGGTGAGCGCGCCCGCGACGTCGTCGGCCACCACCAGCCGCGAGCGGGCGATCGCGTCCCGCTCGCCGGGGTCGAGGTCGCGTGCGCCGACGAGCGCCGCCCGCTCCGCGGCGAGGGCGGGCTCCAGCCCGGCCGCGGCCCGCAGCTCGTCGTGGCACCAGCCGAGCAGGACGGCGAACGGCATGCCGCCCAGGAAGCCGCTCGGTGTCGTCTCCGGCGTGTTGAGGTCGCCGTGGGCGTCGATCCACACCAGCGCCAGGTCGGGATGATCGCGACGCAGGCCGGCCGTGACCGCCGGCACGAGCGTGCACTCGCCCAGGAGCACCAGCGGGCCGGCGGCTCCCCGGACCGCCTCGGCGAGCGCCGGGAGGCCCGCGCCGAGCGCCCGCTCCGGGGGGGCGTCGAGATCGAAGCCGACCCGCTCGCCGCCGCCGCGGCCCAGGGCGGCCGCGACCGCGTCTGGCCCCTCCTCCATCCCCGGCCCGTGAAACCGGCTTGACCACGGCGCCAGCACCAGCCGGCGGCTCACCGCAGGGCCTCGGGCGCGGAGACGCCCGGCACCTCGGCGAGGTCGTCGAGCTGATCCTGGATCCAGCGGTCGATGTCGTGCTCGCGCACCTGGCGGCGGATGCCCTCGATCCGCTCGTGGCGCTCGCCCTCGGGCATGACGAGCGCCTCGTGGATCGCGTCCGCCGTCGCCTGGATGTCGAACGGGTTGACCGTGAGGGCGAAGCGGCCGAGCTCCACGTGCGCGCCCGTGTTCTCGCTCAGGATGAGGACGCCGTCGCGCTCGTTGATGAGGGGCGCCTCCTTCGCGATCAGGTTCATCCCGTCGAAGAGCGCATTCACGAGCAGCACGTCGTAGTGCTTGTAGGCGGCCACCGCCTCCGGGAAGTTGTCGGAGATCCGCAGGTCGATCGGCATCCAGTCGCCCGTGTAGTAGCGGTCGTTGACCGCCCGGGCCGCGCGCTGGATCGCGCCCACGTACTCGGCGTACTCCGGGATGTCGGGACGCGACGGGTCGAGCAGCGCGAGCATCGTCACGCGCCCCGCCCACTCCGGGTGGTCTGCAAGGAAGAGGTCGAACGCCGAGAAGCCCCGCACGACGTTCTTCGACGGGTCCGTGCGGTCGACCCTGAGGACGAGCTTCTCGGGACGGGCCTCGAGCACCTTCGGCTCGGACTCGATCACCTCGGGCTGCGTCGCCAGCCGCTCGAACTCCCCCGGGTCGACCGAGATCGGGTAGGCGCGGACTCGCACTCGGCGCCCGTCGATCTCGGCCTCGCCGCCGCGGACATCGACCCGGGCGTTGGGCACGAACCGCTCGCAGCACTGGAGGAACGACCGCACGTAGCGCGGGGTGTGCAGGCCGACGATGTCGCAGGCCAGCATCGACTCGTGGATCGCGGTACGGATGTCGGTCGGAAGGACGCGCCAGTAGTCCGGCTGCGGCCATGGGATGTGCGTGAAGTGGTGGATGACGGCGTCGCGCACCCGCGCCCGCAGGAAGCCCGGCACCATGAAGAGCTGGTAGTCGTGCACCATCACGAGCGGCCTCGGCCCGGCCCCGGCCAGCTCCCCGGCCGCCGCCTCGGCGAAGCGCTCGTTGACGGGCACGTACCCGGCCTCCCACGCCAGCCGCACGTTGCGGTCGACCGACGGCTCGAGCGCCAGGCTCCACAGGTAGTGGTGGACGAACCACAGCGTGGGGTTGGCGAAGACGTTGTAGTAGCGGTCGTACTCCTCGCGATCGTGCTGGACGAGCCGGAGCGCGAGGTTGCCGTCCCGGTAGACCCCCTGCTCGGCGACCGTCGCGTCGTCGTCGGAGAGCGCGCTCGCCACCCACGTCACCGGCCGCGTCGCGGTGAGCGCCGAGAGCGCCGTCACGAGGCCTCCACCGCCCCGGCGGGCCGTGACCTCACCCTCCGGTCCGATCGAGAATCGCAGCGGACCGCGATTCGACACGATCAAGAGTTGCTGGTCGTCCATCGTCGGGGTCACGAGGCGCGCCTCAGTCCCCGGCCACCACCTCGAGCTCGACCGCCCGGTCGCCGGCCATGCGGTGCATGAGCGCGAGCCAGTCGCGGAGCAGGCGCGGCATCAGGAACCGCCGGCGGACGTGCTCCTTGGCCCTCCGGGTCATGTCCCGGGTCGAGCCGGGGTCGGCGAGGATGTCGAGCGTGCGCTTCGCGCACTCCTCGGCCGAGTCGACGAGGTAGCCGGTCTCGCCGTCGGTGATCTGGACGACGATCCCGCCGACGCGGCCGCCGATCGTCGGGCGGCTCTTCCACAGGGCCTCCGACACGGTCAGGCCAAACCCTTCGCGGATCGACTTCTGGATACAGACCGCCGCCTGCACCTGGAACGCATTCACCTCGACGGCGCCCACGTTGTTCAGGTTGGAGAACATGAAGATGTCGGGATCCTCGTTGCAGTAGTCCTGGGTGCGGTTCCAGTATTCCCAGCCCTCGGGGTCGTCGTGCGCCATCGAGCCGACGAGCGCGAGTTGCATCCCGGGATGGACGCGCTTCACGTCGCGGTAGGCGTCGATCACGCCGAGCGGGTCCTTCCACGGATCGAAGCGCGACACCTGGAGCATCAGCGGCCTGCTCACGTCCACGCCGAACTGGTCGACGATATACGCAGCATCGTCGGGCGCGAGCGCCATGTTCTTCGGGGCGAGCGGGTCGATCGCCGGCGGCCAGATGACGGCCTCCTGCAGCCCCACGCCGTGCGGCACGTACTCCGGCATGTGGAAGATGCAGGCGTCATACGCACCGAGCCGCGGGGCGAGGAACTCGAGCACCTCGGGGTTCGGCGTGGACAGGTCGATGTGACATCTCCACACCCAGCGCGGCCGCGTGGTCTTCACGAACTCGGGGATCGCGACCGGCTGCGGGTCATGCACGACTATGACGTCCCACTCGTCGGCGTCCGTGAGCGCGTCGGCGTTCAGCTTGTTGTAGCCGTCGAACACGGCCCGCTGGCCGTCGGTCAGCGTCCGCTCGTCGCCCTGGAGCGCATTGTGGATCGTCTTCGTGACGTCGTAGAACTCCTCCTGCCCCTGGATCACGCGCCACTCGGCGTCGATCCCGGCGTCGATCATGAGCGGGATCAGCGTGTACTGGATCTCGGCCACGCCTCCACCGAACGCCGTCGCCGAGAGGTGCAGCATCCGGCGGCCCTTGAGCGGCTCGGCCAGGGCCCTGATCTCCTCGGCAAGCGCCCGCCCGATCAGCGAGTTGTAATCGGCGAGCGCCTTGTGTCCGACGTTGACGCGCTGCATCGCTGGCGGAGGTTACCGAACCTCGCCGACGCAGACGAACCGGTCAGCCGGCGGGCTCTGCCCGGAGCACGAGCGCGAAGCGGGTGAGTCCTTCCGCGGATTCGACGACGATCGAGCCGCCCATCCGCTGTGCCAGCTCGTCGGCGATGGCCAGGCCCAGCCCGCTCCCCGCCACCGTCGTCTCGGGACCGCGCGAGAATCGCTCGAAGAGGTGGTCGCGGACGCGGGGGTCGATCCCCGGCCCGTCGTCGGAGACGGCGAGACGCACGATCCCGTCCTCCGACTCCACCGCGACCCTCACGTTCGTGCCGGGCGGCGTGTGCCGCAGGGCATTGTCGAGAAGGGCGCGGCCGATCTGCTGGACGCGTTCCTCGTCGCCCATGCCACGGGCCGGCGGACTCTGCGACCGCGCGAGGACGATCCGGCTGCCGTGCCTCGCGCCGAGCCCGCGGAACTCACGCACGAGCGTGCGCGCTGCGGCCGACAGGTCGACCGGCTCGCGCACGAGGCCGACCGCGCCGGAGTCGAGGCGGCTCAGGTCGAGCAGATCGCCCGCGAGCTTCGTCAGGCGGCTGACCTGCTCGCGGGTCGACCGCACGAACTCGGCCCGCGTCTCCGGGTCGAGGTCCTCCTCGGCCAGAAGCTCGAGGAAGCCTGCGAGCGAGAAGAGCGGCGTGCGCAGCTCGTGCGAGGCGTTCGCGATGAAGTCCTTCCGCGCCCGGTCGACCTGCGCGAGCCGGGCCTGCATGAGGTCGAACGACCGCGCCACCTGGCCCACCTCGTCGGGCGACTCGTCGCCGATGGGCTGGTCGAAGGTCCCCGCGGCGACGCGGCTTGCTGCCTCCTTCAGCCGCTCGAGCCGGACCGAGATCGCGAGCGCCGCCCCCCACCCGACCACCACGGCGACCACCATCGCGACCACGGCCGCGAACAGGATCTGGCGCTCGACGAGCGACGCCGCGGCGTTCACATCGCTCAGGCCCTGCGAGAGGAAGAGGAGCCCGCCCGAGACCTTGAACGCGACGACCACGCCGCCGCTCTGCGTCCGACCCCGTGCCACCCCGGACCGCATCGCCGCCTGGGCGAGCGGGCTGTCGAGCGGCAGGATCGGCGGCGCGGACTCGATCGGGAGCAGCTCGTCGCCGCCCGACCGCCGGTAGCCCGTGACCGTGGCGTTCGCGAGCCGCTGGGTGCGGATGAACGGGCGCCGCGTGTGCTTCCCCGTCGCCATCGCCCGCTTGAGGCCGGGCGCCTGCTGCTGGAGGCGCGCCACCCGCTCCAGCCGGTCGAGCCGGTCCGAGACCAGGTCGTCTCGGAGGCTCGGCACGACGTACAGGAAGAGCACGCCCATCGCCGTCGCGACGACCGCGCTGAACATGAGGATCAGCTGGAACCGCAGCGAGCGAGGCGAGGGCATCGCTAGGGCGTCATGTCGCGGAACCGGTAGCCGACGCCGCGCACCGTGAAGATGTATGCCGGCTCGCGCGGGTCTTCCTCGATCTTCTCGCGCAGGTGGCGGATGTGGACGTCGATCGTCCGCGGCTCGCGGTATGCCGAGTCGCCCCAGACGGCCTCGAGCAGCGCCTGCCGGCTGTAGACGCGGCCGGGGTGGCTGGCGAGCGTGTGCAGCACCTCAAACTCGACATAGGTGAGCTGCGCCCGCTCGCCGTCGACGGTGACGGCGCGCTTGGCCGGATCGATCGCGATCACGCCGGCCTCGATCATCCCGTCGGTGAGGCGGTCCGCCCTGAGGCCGGCGCGGCGCAGGACGGCACGGATGCGGCTTCGGAACTCGCGGATCGAGAAGGGCTTCGTGATGTAGTCGTCGGCCCCCAGCTCGAGGCCGAGCACCTTGTCGACCTCATCGTCGCGCGCCGTCAGCATGATGATCGGGACCGCCGAGCCGGTCCGGAGGCGGCGGCACACCTCGAGGCCGTCGAGACGGGGCAGCATCACGTCGAGCACCACCAGGTCGACCGGCTGCTCGGCGAACCGGCGCAGGGCCTCCTCGCCGTCGCGCGCCTGGACGACGGTGTAGCCCTCCCGCTCGAGCGGATAGGTGAGGAGCTTCTGGATCGACTCCTCATCGTCGACCAGCATGATGGTGGCTTCGCCGGTCATGATCGCGAAGTTTAGTCCGCCGTTCCGTGTGCTATAACCGCCGCTCCCGTGGCGACTCAACCTCGCAGCCGGCGCGGGCGGACGCGTGCCGTCGTGGTCTCGTGGCCGCTGTACCGTGTCCTGGCCGGCGCCGCGCTCCTGCCGCCGCTGATCGCGCTCCTCACGTTGCGCCAGCCGGCCATCCCGCAGCACCCGCTGCCGCCGCTCGAATTCAACGGTGAGGCCGCCGCCACGGCCGCTGCCGCGTTTGTCGCCGCCGAGCACGCGACCAACCAGGCGTGCTGCGAGCCCGGATCGGGGGGCGAGCTCGCCGGCGCCGACTGGGTGGCGCGGAAGCTCCGGGTCATCGACAACAGCCCGGCGCAGGTGGCGTTCGCGGCCCGCGTGCCCGGGCAGTCCTCACCCGTTGCGATGTCGAACGTCATCGCCTACCGGCCCGGTCGCTCCCCGCAGATCATCGCCGTCATCGCCCACCGGGACGGCTCGACCGGCGGCGACGCGGCAGGCACCGGCATGCTGGTCCAGCTCGCACGCACCCTGGCCGCCGTGCCGCCCGATCGCGGGCTCGTGCTCGTCTCGACCGACGGCGGAACGACCGGAGGGCAGGGCGCGGCGGAGTTCGGCTCGACGTGGGCGCTGCGGTCACGGATCGTCGCCGCGATCGTCCTCGACGACGTGGCGGCGCCCACCGGAACGGCGCTCCGGATCGTCCTTCGGCCGGACACGCCGCGCGGCACGTCGCCCACGGTCTACTCCGTCGCCCGCGACGGGCTCCAGACCTTCTACGGTATTTCGGCGCACGAGCCCGGGCTCTACGACCAGCTCTCGGGATACGGGGTGCCCTATACGACGCAGGAGCAGGGGCCGCTGATCTCCCGCGACATCCCGGCGGTGACGCTCACGGCCGGCGAAGCCGGCCAGGACATCCTGCTGCGCGACCTGGGTGCGCCGCAGCTGGCCGGCGTCGGCGCGACGGCGGCCAACGTCGTCGACGAGCTGAACACTGCCGTGACCATCGAGCGGGGAGGCGAGCCGGCCCTCTTCCTGTCGGGGAAGGTGCTGCGCGGCTGGCTCGCCGAGGTGACCATCGCAATGCTCCTCGTCCCGTTCGTCGTCTGCGTTCTCGACGTCGTCGCCCGGCTGCGGCGGCGGCGGGTTCCCATCGCACCGGGGATCCGTGCGCTCGGATGGCGATTCGCCGCCTGGTTCACGGTCCTCGTCGCGCTCTGGATCGAGGCGCTTGCCCCGGGCGGGCTCATGCCCCAGTTCGACTCGGCACCGCTTCCAGGCGAGACGGGCGCGACCACCGCCGGGATCCTGCTCGCTGCGGGCGCCGGGCTGCTCGTCTGGCGGTTCGGCGGCCGGCCACGCCTCGTCCGCCAAGGCGGCGTCACGGGCGGGGATCGCACCGGCGGCCTGGCCGGAGGGCTCGTCGGCCTGCTCTTCGCCTCCGTCGTCCTCACGGCGGTGAACCCGTTCACACTCATTGTGCTTCTGCCCGCAGCCCACCTGTGGCTGTGGATCCCGGCCGCCTCGCGGCTCGGGCGGCGCGCGATGCTCGCCTGCTACGCGGCCGGCTTCGTCGGCCTCCTGGCACTCCTCTGGGAGCTGGCCGGGCCGCAGGGGCTCGGCTCCGAGGCGCCGCGGGCGCTCGTGGCCATGATCGCGAGCGGCTACCTCTCGCCGATCGTTTCCACGTGCCTATGCCTCGCGGCCGCCGCCGCGGCCCAGATCGGCGCGCTCGTTCTCGGCAGGTACAGCCCACCGCATCCGCCGGTATAACTCGGCTCATGGGCACGACGATCCCGGCGGGAGCTGAGACGCAGGCCGAAGCCGCGCCGCGGGCCGAGCGCACGCGCGGACGAAACTGGGCCCGCCGCACCGGCACGGTCCTGATCGGGCTGGGTGTCCTGCTCGTCGCGTACGCAGCAGTCGTCTGGTTCTGGGGCGATCCGATCACGGCCCTCTACGCCGAGCACGAGCAACACCAGCTCGCGCAGTCGTTCGAACGCGAGGTGCACGCATGGCCGACGGCACCCGGCGCGCCGGATCCGACGACCGGCATCGCCCACATCCGGGCCGATGCGCGCCGGTTCCGGGCCGGGCTCGAAGGCGGCCACCCCTTCGGCCGGCTCCGCATCCCGCGCCTCGGCCTGAGCGTGATCGTGGTGCAGGGCACCGACTGGTTGGACGACCTCAGCAAGGGCCCGGGCCACTACACGCAGACATCCGTGCCGGGGCTCGGCCGCACCGTCGCGATCGCCGGGCACCGCACGACGTTCGGCGCGTGGTTCCGGCACATCGACTCGCTCCGGAACGGCGACCCGATCAGCCTCCAGACGCCGTACGGGATGTTCCGGTACCGGGTGCAGTACCACCGGGTCGTGAAGAGCGACGACTGGGGCATCATCCGCCCACAGGGGTATGACCGGCTCGTCCTCTCGGCCTGCCATCCGTTGTACTCGGCCTCGCACCGCTGGGTCGTGTTCGCACGGGCCGTCTCCGAGACGCCCCGCGGCGGCCAGCCGATCGCCATCAGCCAGGCGTGACCGCAGCGATAGCGTCCGACCTCCGCGCCAGGATCGCCGCGGGGCTCGCAGGTGGCGGTCGGCGCCGGTGACCGCTCAGATCGGGACGTACTCGACCAGCGTCCCGGCGGGCACCTCACCCGTGCCGGCGCCGACCAGCGCGACCGCGTCCGCGCCGGAGGCGTGGACGATCAGGTGCGAGTCCTGCGCCCCGGCCTGGTCGAGCTCCATGCCGTCGGGCCCCGGGCGCAGGCGGCAGCGAACGGCGTGGTCACGCGTCTCCAGGCGCGCGATCGGCTGGGCGAGGCGCGCCACCGGGCGCGGCTCCTGCGCGGCACCCTGGAACGCCCGCAGCGCGGGCCTGACGAAGAGCTCGAAGCACACCAGGCTCGACACGGGATTGCCGGGCACGCCGAAGACGAGGGCGCCGGACGGCGCGACCCCGAACCAGAGCGGCTTCCCGGGCTTGTGGGCGACGCGCCAGAACACCTCGCTGACGCCGAGGGCGTCGAGCGCGCCCTTCACGTGGTCGTGAGGGCCGACGGAGACGCCGCCGGACGACACGACGACATCCGCCGAGAGCGCCGTCGCGAACGCGGCCTCGGTCGCCGCGCGATCGTCGGGGACGATCTCGGCGGCCACGACCTCGGCGCCGGCGCGGACGGACTGCGCGAGGATCGCCGTCAGGTTCGACTCGTAGATCTGACCCGGCTCGAGCGGCGTCCCCGCGCTCACAAGCTCGCTGCCGGTCGCGATCGCCGCCAGGCGCGGCCGCCGCGAGACTCGCACCTGCGCGGCGCCGACGGCGGCGACCGCCGCGAGCAGCGCGGGCGTCAGCACCCGTCCGGCGCGGGCGATGACCCGGCCGGACTCCACGTCGCCGCCGGCCGGCCGGATGTGGGCGCCGGACTCGGGACGGTCGGCGCTGAGCGCGCCCTCGATCTCCTCGGCGTCCTCGACCGGCACCACGGCGTCGGCCCCCGGCGGCATGGGGGCCCCCGTCGCGATGCCGGCGACCGCGCCTGCCGGAAGCGGGCGCGGCGGATCGCCGGCCGCCAGCCGAAACGCAATCGGGACGGGCCCGTCGCCGAGCTCCGCCGACCGCACCGCGTAGCCGTCCATCGCCGAGGTCGAGAACGGGGGCAGGCTGACGGTGGCGGCGACGTCGGCCGTCAGCACGCGCCCCGCCAGCGCAGGGGACATGTGGGCATCCTCGTCCTCGAGGCGCGGGACGCGCTCGAGGATCTGAGCCAGCGCCTCCTCGGGGCTGATCACCGCGTCACCGGGTCGTCGTCGTCGTCGGCGGGCCGCCGGTCGTGGTCCCGCCGGTGGTGCCTCCGCCGGTCCCGCCGGTGGTGCCTCCGCCGGTCCCGCCGCCAGTCGTGGGCTTTCCGCCCTTCGTGCTCTTGGGCGGGGGCGGGACGGGCAGCGTGAAGTTGGGCGAGTGCCACGGCTGGAACGTGATCGGATGGAGCGGCACAGGCCAGGCCGTCGGCGGGAACTTGGACGGCTCGTCGGCGAACACCGCCGTCGCGAACCGGTTCCAGATCGTGGCCGGGTAGCCGCCGCCGAACGCCGGGCCCGGGATCGACCCACCGAGGTCCATCGGCACCTCGCCGCGCGGATAGCCGACCCACACGCACGCGGTCAGGTTGGGGGTGTAGCCGCAGAACCAGGCGTCGGTGTGGTCGTCGGTGGTGCCGGTCTTCCCGGCCTGGGCCCGGTACGGGGACACGGCGGCGTTCAGGCCGGTGCAGCACGAGTGAACGTTGGCATCGAGGAATTTCGTCACCTCGGCGGTGGCGCCGTCCGGGATGACGGGCTTGCCCTTCCCGGGCTTCGCCTTGAAGACCACGCCGCCCCCGTACCTCTGCACCTTGGTGACCGCCAGCAGCGGGCGGCGGACGCCGTTGGCGGCGATCGTCGAGTAGGCGTGCGTCATGTCGAGCGGCGAGACCGCACCCGATCCCAGGATGACCGACGGCGAGGTCGGGAGGTTGTCCGATTTCGGGATGCCGAGCTTGTAGGCCATGTCGGCGACGTTGTAGCCGCCGATGTCGATCGAGAGCCGGGCGAAGACCGCGTTCACCGACGCCTCGAGGGCCGAATCGAGCGGCAGCACGCCGGCCGACGTCGTCTCCGCATTGTTGACCGTCCAGAAGTCGTTGGGGCCGACCGGGTTCGGCGTCAGCGGGTAGTCGTTGAGCGGTGTCGTCGCGTACTGCGTCGTGTAGGGGTCGATCCCGAAATCGACCATCGCGGCCAGGAGGCCGTACGTCTTGAACGTCGACCCGGCCTGGCGCTTGGCGTCGACCGCGAGGTTGAACTTGCTCTGGGAGTAGTCGGTCGACGACTGCATCGCCAGGATCTCGCCCGTGCGCGGGTCGATCGCCACCATCGCCGCCGCCGGCGCGTTGGCGAAGTTCATCGTGTCCGAGATCGCCGTCTGCGCGTCCTGCTGGAGCACCGGGTCGATCGTCGTCTTGACCGTCAGGCCGCCCCGCTTCACGGCGAACTTGCCGTACTTGCGCTTGAGGAGCTGGCGGGCGTACTCGACGAAGTACGGCTGGCGCACGCGAGTCGACTTGGTCGGCTTCTGGAGCCCGAGCGGCTTGGCGACCGCCTTGTTGAAGTTCGCGGTCGTGATGTCGCCCGCCGCCAGCATCGCCGCGAGCACCTGGTTCCGGCGCGCGAGGGCCGCGGCCGGGTGAAGCCGCGGGTTGTACTCGGTCGGGGACTGCGGCAGGCCCGCGATCATCGCGGACTGAACCAGGGTGAGATCCTTGCAGTGGGTGTTGAAGAACGCTGCCGCCGCCGCCTCGCAACCGTAGGTGACCGGGCCGTACGGGATGGTGTTCAGGTAGGTCGTCAGGATCTTGGCCTTCGACCACTGGTCGGCCATCTGCGTGGCGAGGTAGGCCTCGCGGAGCTTGCGGGTGACCGACTGCTCGTCGGAGAGGTACACGTTCCGCACCAACTGCTGCTCGATGGTGGAGGCGCCCTGGACGACCCCGCCCGCGGTCACGTCCTCGTACGCAGCGCGCAGCACGCCCTGGTAGTCGACGCCGCCATGCTCGTAGAAGCGCTTGTCCTCGACGTCGACCGTCGCCAGCTTCAGCCATGGCGCGATCTCGCTCGATCGCACCGGCGTGCGGTTCTGGACCGACGGGATCAGCGCGAGCAGGTTGTTGTGACGATCCAGGATCTGGGTCGTGACGCCCGGGTAGTGCGGCTTGAGGTCCGCGAGGTCGTAGCCCTTCAGGACGTCGCCGACGTAGATGGTGGCGCCGACCCCGCCGGAGGCGACGACGGCGGCGAACCCGACCGCGATCGCGACGAGCACCGTTGCGGCGGCCGACCGGCGGCCGCGCCGGCGGGCGACCGCCCGGCGCCTGCGGCGGCGCGCCGCGACGTGCCCCAGCACGTCGTCATACGCCCGCCGATTTCGGACCGGGCCGCTCATCCCGCCGCCTCAGGCTCGAGCATGGCCAGGACGCCCTCGTCGTTCAGGCGCGCGAGCGCCCGCTCGCGCAGCCAGGCCGCCGTCTGCGCGGCCTGGGTCGCATCGGCGGCCCAGACCCCGACGGTGAAGACGGCCTCTGACGCCGTCAGCTCGGCGACGCTCACGCCCGGCCCCGGCCGGTCGGCAAGCGCCCCCGGCGCGGCGGCTGCAAGCTCGGAGAGCACCTCGCGCACTCGCGTCCCGTCGGCCGTGACCGGCACCGTCACGCGGGCCTGGGCCAGGCTCACCGGATCGATCACGGTCATGTTGGCGATGCGGGAACTGGCGAGCTCCTCGTTGGGGATCAGGACCCGCCTATTGTCAGGCGTGCGAAGGCGCGTGTATGTGAGGCCGACGTCCTCGACGATTCCCTCCACGTCTGCGACGGCGACCCGGTCGCCCAGACGGACTGGTTGATTGACGGCGATCATGATCCCGGCCACGAAGTTTGCCAGCGTCGAGCGGGCGGCGAAGCCGACGACCAGGCCGAGCAGCGCCGACGACGCGAGCACGGTCTGGGCGGCGGCTCGTGTCTGGTCGAACGAGAACAGGGCCGCGATGACGCCGATGAAGACGATCACCGCCAGGACGATCGCGGCGCACCAGCCGGTAGCGCGTCTTGAAGACCGCCCGATCGGCCTCCGGCAGGCGGTCGAGCATCCGTGTCCCGAACCGGTCGAGCACGAAGCGATCGAGCAGCACGATCGCGACGAACAGGACGACCAGGCCGCCGAGCACGAACTCCTGATGGCGGGTCACGGCGCGGTTCTCACGTCGTAGGTCAGCTCCCCGGTGGTGAAGTCGATCAGGCCCACGGTCTGCACCGGGCCGCCCGGGCGGACGCGGCCCGACACTCTCCACACTAACCGTCCCTTCGCCGTCGCCTCGCTGCTCCCTGCGCCGACCGGCACGCGCCGGTCGGGCACGTAGAGGAGATCGACCCGCACCGGCTGCACGGTCGTGCCCGAGAACGCCCTCGCCGCGAGCTCCCCCGCGGACTCGGGCGAGCCCGCGCGCGCCGCCCCGATCTGGCGGAGGGCGTCGGCGACGAACCGCCACCCCTCCTGGGGATGGGTGAGGAAGTCGACCGGCTCGCCCTGCCCCGTCGAGCGCCGCGCCAGCTCGGCCGGTCCATAGACCAGCGTCCCGGCGATCAGCACGGCGACGATGCCCCAGAACAGGCTGCCCCTCCTCGGCATGGTCGAAGTCTAGAATCGCCTCGAAAATGAGCTTCCGCCGCCTGCGCCTCGCCGTGCCGCTGGCCGCGCTCGCGCTGGCTGCGCCCGCATGCGGCTTCAAGTCCGAGCCCGTCGGGGCGCTTCCGTCCTTCCCCCGAACGGCGCAGGACGGGCAGGGCCGAAGCGTGACCGTGGCCGCCCAGCCGAGCCGCATCGTGTCGCTCGATCCCGGGCTCACCGAGACCGCATTCGCGGTCGGCGCCGGGGCCGACGTCGTCGCCGCCTCCGGCGCGGAGACCTACCCACCCGCGGCGCGGCGCCTGCCCGTCGCCGTCGACAGCTCGGGCAGGCCCGAGGAGGCACGGATCCGAAAGCTCAAGCCGGATCTGATCCTCGCGCCGCAGTCGATGGCCGGTGACGCCACCACGCTCGCCGCCAACCTGCATGTGCCCGTCTACCTCGGAGGCGACGGGAGCCTGCACGACATCGAGCACGACGTCGCCCAGTTGGGCGTGCTCACAGGATTCGCAGACCGGGGACGGACGCTTGTCGGGCACATGCAGGAGCGTGTGGCGGCGATCCGCCGCGGCGTCGGCACCGAGCCGCCCGTGCGCGTGTTCGTCGACAACGGGTTCTTCTACACGATCGACCCCGCCGGCCCGGCGGGCGCCCTCATCACGCTCGCCGGCGGCCTCGACGTCGCCGCCGACGCCGAGCTCGGAAAGCCCTATCCGCTGTCCAAGCTGCGCGCCGCCCAGCCCCAGGCGTATCTCGCCGTCGCCGGACGCGGGACGACGCTCTCGGGCCTGCGTCGGAGCCCCGCGACCAAGCATCTGCCCGCGGTGCGGTCCGGGAATTTCCTGCTGATCGACCCCACCGTGCTCAACGATCGCGGACCCCGGGTCGTGGCGGCGCTCCGTGAGATCGCCCACGCGCTTCACCCGACGGCGTCGCTCAGCTGATGCGCTACGACGCGGTCCTCCTGGACGCGTACGGGACGCTCGTCGAGCTGGACGACCCCTTCGAGCGGCTGCGCGAATCCGTGCGGCGCCACATCCGCGAGGACGTGGAGCTCGCAGACGCGGAACGGGCCTTCCGGGCCGAGATGACGCACTATTCCGGCCACTGCCACACCGCGTCTGACGCCGAGAGCCTGGCGGCGCTCCGATCCGACTGCGCCGCGATCATCCTTGCCGAGCTGGGCCTCGAGGCGGCTCCGGGGGCCGCGGAGCGCATGCTCTCGGATGCGGTCGTCTTCCGTCTCCTGCCGGACGTCGAGCCGCTGCTCGGCGGCCTCGCGCAGGCCCAGGTGCCGGCGGCCGTCGTCTCGAACTGGGACTGGTCGCTGCGCCGGACGCTCGCCGCCCTCGGACTGGAGTTCGAGGCCATCGTGACCTGCGGCGAGACCGGCGTCCGAAAGCCCGATCCGCGCGTCTTCCTCGAGGCGCTCGGACGGCTGGGCGTCGCCCCGGCGCGAGCGCTCCATGTCGGCGACTCCGTCGACACCGACGCGGTCGGCGCGGAGGCGGCGGGCATCGACGCGCGCATCGTGGATCGCACCGGCGAATCCGGCGGCCGGGATACGATCGCGTCGTTGACCGAGGTGCTGGAGCTCCTGTGAACGACCGCCGGCTCGGAACCGCCGCCGTTCACGCCGGGCGCCCGCCCAGCCTGCCGGGCGATCCTGTGGTCGAGCCTGTCCACCGCTCGGTGATCTACGAGTTCGAGTCGGCCGCCGAGTTCGGCGCGATCATGGCCGACGAGCGGCGCGGCTACCTCTATACGCGGATCCGTAACCCGTCCACCGACGAGCTCGCGGCGGTGGTCGCCGAGCTGGAGGGCGCCGAGACGGCGCACTGCTTCGCCTCAGGCATGGGCGCGCTCACGGCGTTGATCAGCGTGATGGCGCCTCCCGGTGCCGGCGTCGTCGCTGCGAAGCAGATCTACGGGCAGACGCACCGGCTCGTGGGCCTGCGCCCGGACGGAGCGCACTTCGACGTCGGAGACATCGACGGGCTGCGCCGGGTCGTCTCCGGAGCGGCGCTCGTGGTCGTCGAAACGCTGTCGAACCCGAACCTGGCGGTCGCCGACCTGCCGGCGATCTGCGAGGTGGCGCACGCGGCGGGAGCCCGCGTCCTGGTCGACAACACCGTCGCGACGCCGGTGAACTGCCGGCCGCTCGAGTGGGGCGCCGACATGGTCATGCACTCGGCGACCAAGTACCTGAACGGGCACTCGGACGTGCTCGCGGGTGTCGCGGCGGGGCCCGAGTCGCTCATGTCCGAGGTGCGGACGAGCGCGCTCGAGCTCGGCGCGACCCTCTCGCCCGACTCCGCATGGCTCGTCCGCCGGGGCATCCGAACGCTCCACCTCCGCGTCGAGCGGGCCGGCCAGAACGCCATGCGAGTCGCGGAGTTCCTCGAGGCCCATCCGCGTGTTCTCCGCGTCGTCTATCCGGGCCTCTCGTCGCATCCGGCCCACGACGTGGCGAAGCGAATCCTCGACGGCTACGGCGCGATGCTGGCCTTCGAGATCGAGGGCGGCCGGGCCGCCGGCGAGGCGGCGATGGACCGCGTGCGCCTGTGTGTGCGTGCGACCAGCCTGGGCGGCGTCGAGACCTGCGTCTCGCACCCGGCGTCAACCAGCCACCGCCAGCTCACCGACGCGGAGCTGGAGGACGCCGGGATCAGGGCCGGCGATCTCCGCCTCGCGGTCGGGATCGAGGACGCAAACGATCTGATCGAGGACCTCGACCAGGCGCTTCGGTGACGCCGGAACGGCGGGTGTCGCCGTGGTGGATGCTGCTCCCGGCGATCCTGTTCGTCGCGAACTTCATCGGCGGGCTGACGCAGGACACGGGCGATCGCGCGAACGCCGTCTACGACCTGCCGACGCTGGTCGGATCCGGCGCGATCGAGGTGGCATTCGCCGCGTACGCCGTGCTCGCGGTGCGCATCTCGGCGCAGCCGATCGCCGAGACGCTCGCGATCCGGCGAGTGCCGCTTCGTGCAGCCGTCGTGACCGGCGCGATCGGGCTCGTGGTCATCCTGGCGTCCGAGGCGCTGCTCGACCCGATCTTCAACGGCGGCGCGCAGCAGGGGATCGAGCCGACCCACAGCCCGCAGACGACCCACCAGTGGGTCGCGGTCGCCGTTGCGGCGCTCACGCTCGTCGTCGTCGCGCCGGTCGCCGAGGAGCTGATCTTCCGCGGCCTTGGCTTCGCGGCGTTCGGCTCGGTGGCCGTCCCCGTCACGTCGCTCCTGTTCGCGATCGCCCACGGCCTGCCGTCGCTCCTCGTGGAGGTCGCGGTCGCCGGCCTCGTGCTCGCCGAGATCCGGCGTCGCACCGGCTCGGTGCTCCCGGGAATGGGCGTTCACATGGCGTTCAACGGGCTCGCGCTCGTCATCGCGTTTCTGACCGTATGAGGCGGGGTGGCTTCGACCTCTGTGACCGTGCCTGCCTACACTCCCGCCATGCCGAACGCCGCCCAGGACCCCGTCGTCGACGACCTTCGGGCCCGCATCACGGCAGCCGACGCCGAGCTCGTCACGGCCGTGAATCGCCGCGCATCCCTCGTCGCTGAGCTGCACGCGCACAAGCGCGCGCAGGGCTACGAGGTGTTCGATTCCACCCGCGAGGAACAGGTGATCGCCGCGGCGATCCAGGCCAACCGCGGGCCGATCTCAGACGCGGGCCTGCGCGAGCTCTACCGTGTCATCTTGCCCCTCTGCACACGGGAGGCCGCAGACTCATGAGCGCCACCGCCACCGCCGTCGTCTCCGCCCGCGACGTCACCCGCCGCTACGGCGAGGGCGACGCCGCGGTCGACGCCCTCCGCGGGATCACCCTCGACATCGTCCCCGGCCAGTTCGCCGCGATCATGGGCCCGTCGGGGTCGGGCAAGTCGACGCTCATGCACATCCTGGCGGGGCTCGACAAGCCCACCGCCGGCGTGGTCGAGATCGCCGGGATCGACATCACGGACCTGTCGGACAGCCGTCTCACCCTCCTTCGCCGCCACCAGGTCGGTTTCATCTTCCAGTTCTTCAACCTGCTCCCGATGCTGACCGCCGAGGAGAACATCCTGCTGCCCCTGCGGCTGGCCGGGGAGAACATCGATCGCGCATGGGCGGACGAGATCATCGACCAGGTCGGCCTCGATGACCGGCGCAAGCACCGGCCGTCCGAGCTGTCCGGCGGCCAGCAGCAGCGCGTCGCGATCGCCCGCGCTCTCGCCTCGCGCCCGGCCGTGTTGTTCGCTGACGAGCCGACCGGCAACCTCGACTCGACCACCAGCAGCGAGATCCTCGATCTGTTGCGAACCATGGTCACGACGCACGGGCAGACCATGGTGATGGTCACGCACGACGCCAACGCGGCCGCCATGGCCGACCGGGTGCTGTTCCTGGCGGACGGCCAGATCGTGCGCGACCAGGGCCGCTCCGACGCGTCGGAGGTGCTCGCGGCGATGGCGGAGGTCAGCGCGCGTTGATGCAGGTCGCGATCCGTGGGTTGTGGGGGCGCAAGCTGCGCACGGTCCTGACTGCGCTCTCGATCGTCCTCGGCACGGCGATGATCACGGGCACCTTCATCCTCCGCGATCAGATCAACAATGCGTTCTCGGACATCTTCCACGAGAGCAACAAGGGCATCGACGTGGTGCTCTCCAAGAAGACCGCGTTCACGTCCGACAACGGCACCGTCGCCGGACCGCTGCCCGAATCGGTGATCGCCACCGCCAAGACGGCGGAGGGCGTCGACAAGGTCGAGGGCCAGATCCAGGCCACCGGCTCGATCGTCGTCGACGGCAAATACGTCACCGGGAGCGGCGGCGCGCCCAACCTCGTGTTCTCGTACGTCACCGAGCCGTTCTCGAACTCCCAGTTCATCGGCGGCGGCCCGCCGACGGACAACACGGTCGCCATCAACCAGAAGCTCGCGAACGACGAGCACCTGAAGACCGGCGACCACGTCAAGCTGGCCACCGACACCGGCGAGGTGCCGGTCACGATTTCTGGCGTCTTCAAGCTCGCGGGCGTGTCGTCGATCGGCGGAGCGACGCTCGTCGTGCCCACGTTCCACAACGCCCAGCAGTGGTACGACCGGATCGGCAAGACGTCGGTCGTCTATCTGTCGGCGCAGTCCGGCCTCTCTCCGACCGAGCTGAAGAAGAACGTCGAGGCGGTCGTGCCGAGCGACGTCAAGGTGCAGACGGGCGAGCAGAACGCGGACGAGCAGACCAGCGACGTCGAGGGCGCCACCAGCTTCCTGACCTACATCCTGCTCGCGTTCGCCGGCGCCGCGGTGTTCGTCGGCCTCTTCATCATCTTCAACACGTACTCCATCACGGTCGCCCAGCGGATGCGCGAGTTCGCGATGCTGCGCACGCTCGGCGCCAGCCGGCGGCAGGTGATGCGCTCGGTGCTCCTCGAAGCCGCGCTCATGGGGCTCGTCGCTTCGCTGATCGGGATCGGGTTCGGCATCCTGCTCGCGATCGGCCTGAACGCGCTCTTCAAGGCGGTCGGCGTCGACCTGCCGACCGCGGCGCTGACGATCCCGATCGTGTGGAGCGTTCTGCTCCCGCTGGCCGTCGGCCTCGGCGCCGCGCTCGTGGCGTCGGTCGCGCCGGCGGTGAAGGCCACCCGCGTGCCGCCTATCGCCGCGCTGCGCGAGGGCTTCTCGCTGCCCGCGGGCCGGCTCGCCCCGTTCGTTCCGTACATCGGCATCGCGGGCGCGGCTCTCGGCGTGGCTGTGATCGCGTTCGCCATCCGTGCCGGTGGGGGCGGCAGCCGCGTCCTCCTGACCATGGCCGCCGGCGCGATCATCGCGTTTCTCGGCATGAGCATGCTGTCCCAGCTCCTGATCGTGCCGATCGCGGCTGCGCTCGGCGCCGTCCTCGAGGTGGGGCTGCGGATCTCGCGATTCCTGGGCGGCGTCCGTGACCGCATCCCGGTGCTCGGCCGGCTGGTCCGCAGGGTGGGCTACGGCCTGACGCTGGGCTATGTCTGGGCCGGCATCATCACCGCGCTCATACTTCTCTCGGTCCTGCGAGGCGGCGTCTCGGGCGGGACGCTCATCGCGGCAGTCGTGGTGTTGGCGATCGGCGGCGGCCTCTTCCTCCTCGGGTGGAAGCGGCGCCTGCGCGAGTGGCCGTGGGACGCCTCGTCACCGACCGCGGGCGTGCTGGCCCGCGAGAACACCTCGCGGAATCCGAACCGAACCGCGGTGACATCTGCGGCGCTCATGATCGGCGTGGCACTGATCGTGTTCGTGGCCGTCTTCGTGAACGGGTTCAAGGAGTCGTTCCTCGGCGCGATCGACCGCTCGATCACGAGCGACCTGATCATCCAGGGCCAGAGCTTCCAGACAATCCCGGCGCCCGTCGTGAATGCCGCGGCCAAGGTGCCGGGGGTCGCGACCGCCTCGGGCATCCAGTTCGCCGACGCGAAGATCGGAAACGGCGGCATCGACACGGTGAACGGCGTCGATCCGGCCACGTTCTCGAACGTCTACCGGTTCGACTGGCTGAAGGGCGGGTCAAACACGCTGCTGCGCAACCTGACGCCGGAGCAGGCCCTGATCGAGGAGCAGTTCGCGAAGTCGCACGATCTCGACCCGGGCGACAGCTTCAACATCACCAGCATCGACGGCAACAAGCTCCACTTGAAAGTGGCCGGCGAGTACAAGGATCCAAGCCTGATGACCGGCCTGATCATCCCGGCGAAGACGCTCACCACCTTCTCGCCGGGCAGCAAGGATCCCCAGATCGTGCTGGTGTCCTTCGACAGCGGCCCTGCGGGCGCACAGGCGGAGCAGTCGATCCGGCAGGCGCTGAAGTCGTTCCCGGCGGCCAAGGTGCAGACGAATGCGCAGTACAAGAAGGACGCCGAGGACTTCGTGAACGGCCTCCTGCAGTTCCTCTACGTCCTGCTCGCGATGTGCCTGATCATCAGCCTGATCGGGATCGTGAACACGCTGGCGTTGTCGGTGTTCGAGCGGACGCGGGAGATCGGCATGCTGCGGGCTGTCGGCATGACCCGCCGCCAGCTGCGGCGGGTGATCCGCTACGAGTCCACGATCACGGCGATCATCGGAGGGATCCTGGGGATCGTTGTCGGCCTGGTGTTCGGCTGGATCGTCGCGCAGGGCCTGTCCGACCAGGGGCTCGTGTTCGTCGTGCCGTACAGCCAGCTGGTCGGCTTCCTGATCGTCGCCACCCTGTTCGGCGTCCTGGCGGCGATCCTGCCGGCCCGGCGAGCGGCCAAGCTCAACGTGCTCGAAGCGCTGCAATACGAGTAGCCCGTGGGGCCGCCGCACAGGCTCCCGAGCCCGGGCCGATCGTCGACGAGGGCGAGCTCAGGCACGCACGGCTCCCGACTGGATCCGGGCGCAGACCGCGGCCACATCGGCGCCGGTGTGCGGCTCCCGCGCAACGATGAGGAACACGTCGTCGCCGGCCACGGTGCCTGCGACCTCGGCGATCTCGGTGACGTCGAACGCCCGCGCGACCGGCATGGCGTTCGCAGGCGCCGTCTTCAGCAGGAGCAGGCTGCCGGACGGCTCCATCGTGCGCACGAGCGCCAGCGCCTCACGACCGTCACTCCTCGTAGAGCGCCCGCCCCACGATGACGGTATCTGCGCCCGCCCCCACGGCCGCTGTCACGTCGACGGGCGCGTAGACGCCGCCCGCCGCGATCAGCTCGCCCGGCACGTCCGGCCGCAGGCGGCCGATCAGGCTCGCGTCCGGGCCGGCTCCGGTGCCGTCTCGGTCGATGGCCGTCACGGCGACGTCCCGAACACCCGCATCGGCCAGCCGTCGCACGAGCTCGACAGGATCCGCGCCCGAGTCTGCGACCCACCCGCGCACGCGCACGCTCCCGTCCCGGCAGTCGATCGCTGCAACGACGCGGCCGGTCTCGCGCGCGATCCGGCCGGCGGTCTCGGGCTCCTCGGCGGCGAGCGTCCCGACGACCACGCGCCAGGCGCCGGTCCCGAGCGCCTCCGCCACGTCGGCCTCGCTCCGGATGCCGCCGCCCAGCTGGACACGCACGCCGGGGAGTGCCGAGATGCGGCCGATGATCTGGGAATGGGCGGCGGGCCGCGCGCCGTCCCGGGCGGCGTCGAGGTCGACGACGTGCAGCCGCGACGCGCCCGCGGTGACGAGCCCCTCCGCCACCGCGACCGGGTCGTCCGCATAGACGGTGACACGGTCGTAGCGGCCCTGGTGCAGGCGCACGACCCGCCCCCCGAGAAGGTCGATCGCCGGCATTGCTCGCTTCCCCCACCGTTTTAGCATGCTAAAATGCTATCACGATGAGCGAATGGCGCACACCCGAGGTCGAGGATCTGTGCGACGCGGTGGTCGCGCTCCGCAGCCGCGACGAGGCGGCGGCGTTCCTGCGCGACGTCTGCACGCTCCACGAGCTCGAGGTCATGGCCCACCGGTGGCACGCGGCGCAGCTGCTCGACCGCGGCATCCCCTATGCCGAGGTCGCACGCACCGTGCGCGGCTCCACCGCCACGGTCACACGCGTCGCGCACTGGCTTCGCCACGGCGAGGGCGGCTACCGGCTCGTGCTCGATCGCCGCAGCCGGTCCACGAGGCGGCCGTGACGCGCCCGTTCCGACTGGCGCTGCCGTCGAAGGGGCGGCTGCACGCCCCCGCGCTCGAGCTCGCGCGGGCCGCCGGCGTCGAGGTCGACGTCAACGGCCGTGCGCTCCACGCGCACTGCTCGCGCTGGGACATCGAGGTCCTGTTCGCGCGTGCGGACGATATCCCGGCGTGGACCGCTGACGGAGCCGTCGACGCGGCCGTCGCCGGCCACGATCAGATCGTCGAGTCCGGCGCCGATGTCGACGAGCTCGTGCCGCTCGGGTTCGGGCGCTGCGCGCTGGAGGTGGCCGTGCCGGCCGGGGGCCGCATCGACGCCGTCTCGGAGCTCGACGGCGGGCGGGTCGCAACGGCCCACCCGCGGACGGCCGAGGCGTTCTTCGCCGCCGCGGGCCTGGCCGTCGAGACCGTCCCGATCCGCGGCTCGGTCGAGCTGGCCCCACGGCTCGACGCCGCCGACGGGATCGTCGACCTCGTCTCGAGCGGCGACACGCTGCGCCAGAACGGCCTGCGCCCGATCGCCACGGTGCTCGAGTCGCAGGCGACGCTGGTCGCCCGCCGCGGCCTCGGCGGGCGCGCCCGCGCCGTCGCCGACGAGCTCGCGACCGTGATCGAGAGCGTCGTGGCGGCCCGCGGCAAGCGCTACCTGATGCTGAACGCGCCGGACGACTCGCTCGACGAGGTCATCTCGCTCCTGCCGGGCATGGACTCGCCGACGGTCCTGCCGCTGGCGCGCGGCGGCCTGCACGCCGTCCACGCGGTGGTCGACGCCGACGCGGTCGCCGACCTGCTCGCCCCGCTGCGGGCGGCAGGCGCCCGCTCGCTGCTCGTGCTCCCGATCCAGAACCTCATCCCATGACTGCAAGGACGGGGTCAGACCCCAATATCGCACCGCTTCCGATCCGCCCCGATCTGCTCGACGCCGAGCCCTACCACTGGGAGGAGGGGCTGCCCTCGGGCCGGCTCCGCCGTTTCGACATGAACCTCTCGCCGGTGCCGCCGGCCTGGTACGGCCAGGCCGTCGCCGCGCTCGGCAGGGTGGCCGTCAACAACTACCCGGACGCGACGTACACCGGCCTCCGCGACGCGATCGCCGAGCACACCGGCTTCGACGCCGAGTGCGTGGTGCTCACCGGCGGCGCCGACGAGGCGGTGCAGCTGTGCGCGCAGCTCGCGCTTCGGCCCGGCGACGAGGCGTACGTACGCCGCCCGTTCTACTCCTGGTACGGGAACGCGACCCGGCTGGCCGGGGCCACGCTCGTGCACGAGCCGTCGGCGGCCGTGCGGCTGTGGTGGTCGTGTGTGCCCCACAACCCGACCGGCGCCGACGCCATCGACGACGACGTGCGCGAGCGCGAGGGACTCGTCGTGATCGACCAGGCGTACGTCGAGTTCGGCGGGCGCGACCTCTCGCCGCTCGTCGGCGAGCGCCGGAACACCGTGGTCGTCCGCACCTTCTCGAAGGCGTTTGCGCTGGCGGGCGCCCGGATCGGGTACATCCTCGCTCCACCCGAGATCGCCCGCCGTCTCGACGCGATCCGGCCGCCCGCCTCGATCTCGTCGTTCTCAGTCGCGCTCGCGGCGATCGCGCTTCGCGAGGCCGGCGAGATGCGGGCGCGAGCCGCCGCGACCGTGGCCGAGCGCGACCGCCTGGCGGAAGCGCTGCGCACCGCCGGCCTCGGCGTGCAGGACTCGTGCGCGAACTTCCTGCTCGTGGACCTCGGCGAGCCGGCGGCCCCGGTCTCGAAACGGCTGCTCGACCAGGGGCTCGTGGTGCGCACCTTCGCCGACCCCCTCCTTGCGACCCATATCCGCATCAGCCCCGCGACGCCCGCGGACGACGACGCCCTGCTGGCCGCGCTCGGAGCGGCCGCGCCGGAGCGCCCGAAGGCGCCCGCCGGGACGCGGAGCGGCGCCGCCGAGCGCCGCACGGCCGAGACCGACGTCCGCTGCCGGGTCGCACTCGACGGCTCCGGCCGCTCGGCCGTGACCACGGGGATCGGCATGCTCGACCACATGCTGACCGCGCTCTCGACCCACTCCCTGATCGACCTCGAGCTCACCTGCACGGGCGACCTGTGGGTCGACGAGCACCACACGGTCGAGGACGTCGCCATCGTGCTCGGCCAGGCGCTCGACGGCGGCCTCGGCGACCGGGCCGGGATCGCCCGGTTCGGCGACGCCCGCGCCCCGCTCGACGAGGCGCTGGCGCATGCGACCGTCGATCTGGGCGGACGCGGCGTCGCCGCGATCGAGCTGTCCTTCGCCGGCGACCGGATCGGCGCGCTGCCCGGAAGCCTCGTGCCGCACTTCTTCGACACGCTCGCGCGAAGCGGCCGGCTCGGCATCCACCTCACCGGCGCGGGCGTCGACGACCACCACGTCCTCGAGGCGGCGTTCAAGGCGCTGGCCCGCGCGTTGCGCGTCGCCGTGGCCGAGGATCCGCGACGGGCGGGCGCGGTGCCGTCGTCCAAGGGCAGCCTGTGACCGCGGTAACGGTCATCGACTACGGCGCCGGGAACCTCCGGAGCCTTCGGGCGGCGTTCGAGCGCCTGGGCGTCGGGGTCGACGTCACGACCGAGCCGAAGGCGGCCGAGCGGTCGCGGATGCTGGTCGTCCCCGGCGTCGGCGCGGCCGGCCCGGCCATGGAACGGCTGCAGGCGACCGGCCTCGCGGGAGCCATCCGCGCCGCGGCCGACCGCGGGGCACACATCCTCGGGATCTGCCTCGGCCTGCAGCTGCTCTTCGACC
This sequence comes from uncultured Actinomycetes bacterium, assembly GCA_963709425.1. Lineage (GTDB taxonomy): Bacteria > Actinomycetota > Thermoleophilia > Gaiellales > JAICJC01 > JAICJC01. The sequence goes on from CAVPWG010000005.1 coordinate 725,396, forward strand.
GAAGCGAGGAGGGCGACACGGAGTGCCTCGGGCTTCTGCCGGGCGCCGTGCGCCGGATCGACTGGGCGCACACGGTGCCGCACATGGGCTGGAACGACGTGGCCCCCGCCGATCCCGGCGCGCTCGGCGGCACGCTGCCCGCCGTCTGCTACTTCGCACACGCCTACGTCGCCGAGCCGGCCGACGCCGCCGACGTGATCGCGACGACGGAGCTGGACGGCACGCCGTTTCCCTCCGCCGTGGTCCGCGGACGCGTGGCGGCGGTGCAGTTTCACCCGGAGCGGAGCGGCGCCGCCGGTCGCGCGCTCCTGGCGGCGTTCCTTCGGCGAGGCGGCGATGCTGCGTAGGCGGATCATCCCCTGTCTCGACGTGCGCCGCGGCCGGCTGGTGAAGGGCGTGCGCTTCCGCGACCTGCGCGACTGCGGCGACCCCGTCGACGCGGCCGCCCGCTATGCCGAGGCCGGCGCCGACGAGATCGTGTGGCTCAACATCTCGGCCGGTGAGGAGGCGTGGGCCGAGCTCCTGCACGCCGTCGAGCGGGCCGCCCGGCGGGTCGACGTGCCGCTGTGCGTGGGCGGTGGCGTCGACGGGTTCGAGCGAGCCCACGATCTGCTCCTGGCGGGGGCCGACAAGGTGAGCGTCAACACCGCCGCCCTCGACCGGCCCGAGCTCGTGTCGGAGCTCGCCGCGGGCCTCGGCTCCCAGTGCGTCGTGGTGGCGGTCGACGCCGCCCGCGCGAACGGCAGCTGGGAGGCGTATGCCTCGGCCGGCCGCCGCGCCACCGGCCGCGACGCGATCGAGTGGGCGCGCGAGGCGGTCGAGCGCGGCGCGGGCGAGCTGCTCGTCACGAGCATCGACGCCGACGGCGGCCACGCGGGATACGACCTCGGCCTGATCGCGGCGGTCACGGCCGCCGTGCGGGTGCCGGTCGTCGCCTCGGGAGGCGCGGGCGGGCCGGCGGACATGGCGGCTGCGCTCGCCGCCGGCGCGCAGGCGGCGCTGGCCGCGTCGATCTTCCACGACGGCGAGGCGACGATGGCCCAGGTGAAGCAGGAGGTGGCCGCGTGCGGCCTGCCGATCCGCCTCTGAGCATCCCCGAGGGCGCGCTCTTCCCGTGCGTCGTCCAGCACGCCGACACCGGCCGGGTGCTCATGCTGGCCTACATGGACGCCGAGGCGCTCGCCGCGACCGCTCGAGACCGGGCTCGGGCACTTCCACTCCCGCTCCCGCGACCGGCTCTGGAAGAAGGGCGGGGCGTCCGGCAACGTCCTCGCCGTCACCTCGCTCGCCCAGGACTGCGACGCCGACGCCATCCTGATGCTGGCACTGCCGGCGGGTCCGACCTGCCACACCGGCACCGAGTCGTGCTTCGACGCCGCCGCGCCCGCTCTCCCTGACCTGGCCCGCACGATCGCGAATCGGGCTGAAAGCGGCGGCGGCGACTCGTACGTCGCGGGCCTCCTGGCCGAGGCCCGCGAGGCCCGCCAGCGCAAGGTGGGTGAGGAGGCCGTAGAGACCGTGCTCGCCCAGCCCGCAAGCGACCACCTCGTGTCGGAGGTGGCCGACCTGTGGTTCCATTCGATGGTGCTTCTCGCAGGCGACGGCCGCGATCCGCTCGCACCCCTCGCCGAGCTCGGGCGCAGACGCCGCGATCCCGCTGTGTGAGCGGGATTGGAAACGGACCGGCGCAGCCGCGTTCCCGCTTGACACGGTCCCGATGCTCAGGTATCCCTGGCAAGCGGGTACCATTCGGCCCGCCGCTCAGCCTTTTTCAGGGAGGAAGGTCGCGTGATCGATGATATTGGGCGCCCGGGCCGCCCCATGGCCGACTACATGCGCACCATCCGCAAGGGATGGTGGATCGTCGCCGCGACCGTCCTCATCGTCGCCGCCGCCACGTACTTCGTCTCGTCGCAGCAGCAGCCGAAGTTCCAGGCGACCGCCGACGACCTGATCGTCGCACCGACGTTCGATCCGACCCAGAAGCTCTCGTCGAGCGCGCTCACGCAGTACGTCAACACGCAGGCGTCCATCGCGCAGAGCCCGCAGGTGGCGGCCGCGGCGCTCGCGCTTGCACCGCAGATCAAGGACCTCACGCCGGGCAAGCTGCTCAAGTCATCGACGATCACGGCCGACCCGGTCGCCACGGTGGTCTCGTTCAGCGTGGGCTACCACACCAAGGCCGGCGCCGTAGCGCTGACGAATGCGTACGCGCAGGCATTTGCAAACTACAGCCATCAGCAGCTCCAGAAGCAGACACAGAACCGAATCGACCACGCACAGCAGCAGGTCGACGACCTGACTCAGCAGCTCAACCAGGCCAATGCGCAGATCCAGACGGACAAGAACAACGGGAACACCGGGGCGCTTCCCGACGACTATTCAACTGCCCGCCAGGTGTCGCACAAGCTGGCACAGGCGGAGCTGAACCTCTCCGACCTGAAGGCAAGCACGCAGGACAGCCTGGGCCAGAGCCGGGTCCAGAGCGAGGCGTCGGGCGCAGCGCAGCTCGCCCCGAACACGAAGCGCAACACGTTCGTCGGCGTCATCCTCGGATTCGTGCTGGGCATCGGCCTCGTCTTCGCCCGCGAGGCGTTCGACACCCGGATCCGCTCGGCCGAGCAGGTCGCATCCGAGCTGGGCCTGCCGCTGTTCGGCCGGCTCCCACGGCCGGACAAGGACATGCGAAAGCACGACCAGCTGACGCTGCTCGCCGACCCGCACGGGATCCACAGCGAGGCCTACAAGAAGCTCCGGGTCAGCCTCGACTTCGCGAACCTCGATCCGCAGGCGCAGATGATCCTCGTCACGAGCGCGGTTGCCCAGGAGGGCAAGTCGACGACTGCGGCCAACCTCGCCGTCGCCATGGCTGCAGCGGGCAGGAACGTCATCCTGGTCGACCTCGATCTGCGCGCGCCGTACCTCGACCGCTTCTTCGGCCTCACCGGCCGTCCCGGCGTCACGGACGTCATCCTCGGGCAGTCGACCATCGACGAGGCGCTCGTCCCGGTCATCGTGCCGGGCGCCCCCGACCCGGGGGCACGCCGTAACGGCCACGGGCACGGGCCCTCGGGCTCGCTGCTCCACGTGCTCGTCGCCGGCGAGCCGCCGGCCGACCCCTCGTCGCTGCTCGCATCCAAGGCCCTCGCGGAGCTCCTCACGGAGCTGCGCGAGCGCGCCGAGACGATCGTGATCGACACACCACCCGTCCTGCCTGTCGCCGACACGATGGGTCTCACCTCCCAGGCCGACGCCTACATGGTCGTGTCGAAGCTCGATCTCGTCCGCCGGCCCATGCTGCACGAGCTCCGTCGCGAGCTCGGCACGGCGCGCGCGCTCGGCCTCGGGGTCGTCGTAACCGACGCCGAGTCGGAGTCGGGCTACGGCTACGGCGGTGGATACGGCTACGGCGGATACGGCGCTCCCGCCGATCAGGCGGCCCGAACGCGCGCCGGTCAATGATCGCCGGGATGGCTGGCGCCCACCGCCGACCGACCACGTGCACCGTCATGGGCACCGAGCTCTATGTCGGCAACCTCGAGGGCGCCGCGCGGATCGTGATCGAGCGGGCGCTCTCCGCCGAGGGCGGGTATGCGTCGCTCACCGGCGTCCACGGGCTCACGCTCTCGCAGCGCGACCCGGGGCTGCGGCATGCGCTTCAGGAGGCGTGGATGAATTTTCCGGACGGCGCGCCCGTCGCTTGGCGCCAGCGCCGGAACGGCACCGCTCGCGCCGAGCGCATCGCCGGGCCCGACCTCATGCCGCTCGTGATCGACGCCGGTCGCGAGCACGGCCTGCGCCACTACCTGTTCGGGGCGACTCCGGCCGTGCTGGATCGGCTCGAGCGCAACCTGCTCGTGTCCTTCCCCGGGGCGCAGATCGTCGGCACGAGCTCGCCGCCGTTTCGAGCGATGAACGCGCCCGAAGAGCGCGAGGCCGTCGCGGCGATCACCGCCGTCGAGCCGCACATCGTCTGGGTCGGCCTGGGGACGCCGAAGCAGGACCTCTGGATGCATCGGCTGTCCCCGGACCTCGGAGGCGTGCTCGCGATGGGCGTCGGCGCCGCATTCGACTTCATCTCGGGCAACCGCCCGCGCGCTCCGATGTGGATGCAGGCGTCCGGGCTCGAATGGGTGCATCGGATGCTGCACGACCCGATCAAGCTCGCCCCCCGCTACGCGGCGGCGAACACCATGTTCATCGCAAGCACCATCGCCGAGGTCACGCGCGACACGGTCGGGGCATCCCGTCCGTCCCGGTGATGCCGTGCGCGTGCTCGTCGTCCACAACCGCTATCGGAGCGCCCAGCCGAGCGGGGAGAACGCGGTCGTCGAGGAGGAGACCGGGCTCCTTCGGTCCGCGGGCGTCGTGGTCGAAGGGGTGTCCGTCGAGAGCGACGAGATCGCCGGCTGGCCCGCCGCGAAGCGGCTGACCCTGCCCGGCCGTGTCGTGTGGTCACGTGACGGGGCCCGGATCGTGCGGCGTGCCATCGCGGGCTTCCGCCCGGACGTCGTCCACTTCCACAACACCTTCCCGCTGCTCAGCCCGGCGGCTCTGCGCGCCGCACACGGCGCGGATGTCCGCGTCGTCCAGACGCTGCACAACTTCCGTCCGCTTTGCCCCGCGGCGACGTTCCTCCGCGACGGCCGGGTGTGCGAGGACTGCCTCGGCCGGATCCCGATCCCGGCGGTCGTCCACGGCTGCTACCGCTCGTCTCGCGTGGCCACGCTCCCGATCGCCGTGAAGGATGCGCTGCACAGCGCGATCGGCACCTGGAGCTCCGCGGTCGACACCTACATCACGCCGTCGGAGTTCGCGCGCAGCCGCTACGTCAAGGCGGGCTGGCCCGCCGACCGCATCGCCGTCAAGTACAACACCGCCCCCGATCCCGGCTCACCCCACCCCGCCTACGACGGCGGCTTCCTGTGCCTCTCGCGGCTCTACCCGGAGAAGGGCGTCGACCTGCTGCTCGACGCGTGGGGGCGGGCCTTCCCCGACGGCGGCGCGCGGCTCCGGATCGTCGGCTCCGGCGAGCTCGAGGCCGACCTGCGGCGCCGCGCCGAGCCGCTGGCGGGGGTCGAGTTCACGGGGCAGCTCCCGCGCGAGGAGGGGCTTCGCATCCTGAGCGAGGCCCGCGCGCTCGTCGTCCCGTCCCGGTGGTACGAGGTGTTCCCGCGCATCGTGGCCGAGGCCTACGCGCTCGGCATCCCGGTGGTCGCCTCTCGGCTGGGAAGCCTGGCCGAAATCGTCCACGACGGCGAGACCGGCATCCTCTTCGAGCCGGAGGACGTCGACGGGCTCGCGCAGGCCCTGCGCCGCCTGGCGGGCGACCCCGCGGAGGCCCGCCGGCTCGGCGAGCACGCCCGCCGGGAGTACGAGCGCAACCTGACGCCGCGCGCCACGGTCGAGCGGCTGCTCGAGATCTACGCGCCGGCCCGCGCAGGGCGGACGCGCCGGCATCCCGGTCCCGACGGGAGCGCCCGAGTGAGCGTCGCCCTCGACCGCCGTCCCGGTGCCCGCCCCGTCGCGGCGGCGACGACCCAGCCCGCCGACATCGCCCGTTTCGCGGGCTGGTGCTTCGCGGCGTTCATCCTCTTCACGGCCATCTACTTCCATTCGCGGACCGCCGACCCGGGCGTGCGGTTCGCGATCCGCAACGGCACCATCACGAACTACGGCCCCTCGTGGTGGGACCAGCAGAAGTTCGGGCAGTTCACGCCCGGCGACCTGGCCGTCATCGGATTCGCCTACATCGGAGCCATCGCGCGGCTCTCGTCGCGGCGCACGCAGCTCCACACCCGGACGGCGTGGCTGATCGGCATCGGCATCGTGGCCGTGACGATCGGCGTCGCGGTCGGCGTTCTGAACTCGACGCCCAGCCCGTTCGGCGACTGGCGATACCTGGCGATCGGCCTGCTCTTCGCCTTCGGGCTCTGGTCGACGATTCTGCAGACGGAGCGCGATTGCTTCCGGTTCGCCCAGATCTTCGTCGCGATCATGGCGGTCTACGGCGTGGACCAGCTCATGAACTACGCCAAGGGCGGAGGCGAGATCGCCTTCTACGGCCGGACGACGAGCGGCGACCACGCCACCCTGGAGTTCATGGTCGCCGCCGTCGGCATCTCGATGGCGATGCTGCGGACGCGGCGCACGCGGGCGCTGTGGATGGCCGGGATCGTGATCGGGACGGCGGTTGTCATCCTCGCATTCCGCCGGTATGCCTGGGTCGAGCTGGCCACGGTGTTCGCGGCGTTCATCGTTCTGTCGGGAGCAAACCGCAGGCGCTACCTCGCTTCGATCGCCGCCGTCGGGGCCGTCGGCGTCATCACGGTCGCCCTGACCTGGTCGGCGCTCGACTGGGGCAGCCGCCTGGCGAGCCTCGATCCCACCCAGACCCGGGCCGAGAACGTCTACGCGACCACGAACCAGGGCCACATCGACGACATCCTGGACGGCTGGGATCAGGTGCGCGCCAACCCCGTCACGGGGATCGGCGTCGGCGTCCTCTACCACCCGACCCGGTCGGCGACGTGGAAGGGCGAGGCCGGGATGGTGCACAACGCCCCAATCGAGGTCTGGATCAAGTTCGGGATCCTCGGCGTCATCATCTTCTTCGCGACGTACTTCGTGCTCTTCCGCGACATCTGGCGCCGCCGGCGCCGCGGCCGGGTCTCGGATCTCCTGGCGTTCGGTGGGGGCGCGTTCCTGCTCGGGAACTTCATCGTCATCTGCACCGTCTACCCATGGGCCTTCAGCACCTGGGAGAAGGGCATCCTGATCTTCAGCCTGATCGCGATGGCCTACCCACCCGGCTGGCGATCCACCCCCACCACGGACCCGGCCCGCTGACGGAGCCGAAGCCATCGGACGGGCCGACCGTGCCCGACGTCAGCGTGGTCACGCCGTCATACGGCTACGCCCACTACCTGCGCGACGCCATCGACAGCGTGGTCGAGCAGCGCGGCATCACCGTCGAGCATGTCATCCAGGACGGCGGTTCGACCGACGGCACGGTCGAGCTCCTGCGCGAGCTGGACGACCTCGTCGACTGGACCTCCGAGCCGGACGAGGGCCAGTCCGACGCCCTGAACCGCGGCATCTCACGCGCCCGCGGGCGCTGGATCGCGTGGCTGAACGCCGACGAGTTCTACCTGCCGGACGGGCTCGCGGCCCTCGTGCGCGAAGGCGACCGCACGGGGGCCGACGTCATCTACGGGGACACGCTCTTCTCCGACGGCGATGGGAGGCTCACACGGCTTCTGCCCCAGCACCGCTTCTCGCCGTTCGTCCTGCGTTCGTACGGGTGCTACATCAGCACCGTCTCGTCGATCGTCCGCACGTCGGCGCTCGGCAGCGACCCCATCGACGCCACGATGCGGCGGATGATGGACTGGGACCTGTACCTGCGCCTCATGGGCGAGGGGGCGGCCTTCCGTTACGTCGAGGCGCCGATCGGCGTCTTCCGGGCGCACGACACCCGTGTGACCGCGACGGAGCGGCGCGGGTTCTTCCAGCGCCTGAACCGGGGCGATGGATTCGGCCGCGAGTACGACATGGTGCGGGACCGCTACGGCGCCATGCGCATGCGCCGGGCCGGCCACATCGCCCATGGCGTCCTCAAGCTGACCGACGGCGCGTACGGCCGCCAGGCGCGCGGGAAGCGCGTCCACGGCGTCGACCTGCGCTGGTTCCGCTCGGACGACGCCGCGCGCGACTGGGAGCGCGTGCGCGCAGCGTGCTATCCGGCGGGGACATGAGCGTCCGCCCGCTCTTCGTCCTGTCCCTCCCCCGGAGCGGATCGACGCTGCTCCAGCGGATGCTTGCGACGCACCCCAGCGTGGCGACCTCATCGGAGCCATGGATCCTCCTGCCGCAGCTCTACGCGCTTCGGCCCTACGACGCGCAGGCCGAGTACGGCCACCGCACGGCCGCCCGGGCCCTGCACGACTTCTGCGACGTCCTCCCCGGCGGGCGGGCCGCCTACCTGGAGGAGGTGCGACGGACGGTGCTCGCCCTCTACGAGCAGGCCGCCGGCGGCGCCACCTGGTTCGTCGACAAGACGCCCCGCTACCACCTCGTCGTCGACGAGATCATGGAGCTCTTCCCCGACGCCCGGTTCGTCTTCCTGTGGCGCCACCCGCTCGCCGTGGCGGCGTCGGTGATCGAGTCGTTCGGGCGCGGGCACTGGAACCTCGACCGCTACGGCGTCGACCTCTACGGCGGCGTCGACCGGCTGGTCGCGGCTCAGGCCAGGAACGACCCCCGCGCGCGCTCGATCCGCTACGAGGATCTGGTGGCCGATCCCGGAGGCCACGACCGCGAGCATCTTCGAATTCCTCGGGCTGCCGCCCGCCGGCGACGCGGCGACGCGCTTCACCGAGGTCGACCTGGCGGGCCGAATGGGCGACCGCACCGGACGCAAGCGGTACGACACGGTGACCGAGGAATCCGTCAGCCGCTGGCGCGAGACCATGCGCAACCCGCTCCGGAAGCGCTGGTGCGCCGGGTACCTGCGATTCGTGGGGCCCGACCGACTCACCGCGATGGGCTACGACCCGGCCGAGATCGAGCGCGAGCTTTCGTCGATTCGCACCGGAGGGGCCTTGCTGGCTTCGGATGCTGCCCGCAGACTGTATGGGTACACCCACAGGAGGACCCCTTGGAACCTGAGCGCTCCGCGGGCACCGGATATGGCCGGCTCGCCCTCGCACCCGAAGCCAGCGTCGGGCGGATGACCGACGACCGCACCGTCATCTTCCTGCATATCGGCAAGACCGCCGGGTCGACGCTGCGCCAGGTGCTGAAGCGCCAGTTCCCCTCGTCCCAGGCGCTGACGGTCCGCGCCCGCCGCCGGCCGCGCACCGACACGATCGCCGACTTCGCGCGCCTGCCCGAGGAGGACCGGCTGCGGCCGCGGCTGATCATGGGCCACACGGTCTACGGCCTGCACGAGGGCGTGCCGCGCCCCTGCACCTACGTCACGATGCTGCGCCAGCCCGTGAAGCTCGCCCACTCGCAGTACCGCTATGTCCAGCGGATCCCGTCGCACCATCACCACGACGCCGTGAAGGACCTGACGCTCGAGGAGTACGTGGCGAGCAGGATCTCGTTCGAGATGGACAACAGCCAGACGCGGGCGATCGCCGGCGACCTGGGCACGCCGGTCGGCGAGTGCACCGACGAGATGCTCGAGCTCGCGAAGCGGAACCTCGACGAGCACTTCTCGTGGTTCGGCCTCACCGAGCGGTTCGACGAGTCGCTGATCCTCCTTCGGCGGACGTTCGACTGGCGCGACGTGCGCTACGTGAGCCGCAACGTGTCGCGCTCGCGGGCCGAGCTCACGCCGGCTCAGCGCGAGCTGCTCGAGAACGCGAACCGGCTCGATATGGAGCTCTACGAGTACGCCGGGCGAGCGATGGACGCCCGCATCGCCGCCGAGCCGGGCTTCGCCGAGGAGCTCGAGCGGTTCGAGCGCGCCAACCACCGATACCGAACCTGGGGCCGGGTCACCTACACGTGGCCGTCGGCGATCAAGCGCCGAATCAAGCCCGAGGTCCGCGACCTCTACGCAGAGGACGGGGGAGCTTGACAGGTTCTCCCAGGCCCCGTACCCTTGCCGCCAAGTGCGCAAGGGCACGGGGGTAGACCTGCGCCGAAGGGACCGGCCGAGCCTGTCCCGTCACGACGACTTACTGAGGGGGACGGGTAGATGCGCACACGAATTGTCTTGGCCACGCTCCTGGCATCGCTTCTGATGCTTGGCACTTCGGCCCTCGGAGCGGGGACGAACCTGCTGCCGAACGGCACGTTCGAGGGCTCCGGCAGCGGCTCGCTCACCGGCTGGAAAGGCCAGAGCGCGTCCATATCGCTCGTCGCCGGAGACGGCGGCGGGTTCGGCGCCGCGGGCGCTCCGTAGCGGGACGGCAACGACGTACGGCATCATCACGAAGCCCACGCCGCCTGTGACGAACGCGGTCGCGGCGACCGTCTACACCGCGAACGGCCGCATCAACGCGGTCGCCGGCAAGTCGGTGTGCCTCAAGATCAAGGAGGACGGCACCGGGCCGGCCACGAAGACGGCGTGCATCAACGGCACCGGCGCGTGGCAGACGCTGCCCACGCTCGAGCTATACGGCGGGCGCCGACGGCGACACGCTCACGTTCTCGGTGATCCAGAAGAGCGCGGTCTCGGGCAACTCGTTCGTGACCGACAACCTGACGCTGACCGGGGCAGACGCCCGTCACGATCGATCCGCCGTCCAACCTGAACGCCACCGAGCGTCTCGGCCGACGAGATCGACCTCACCTGGGACCATCGAGCGACGGCCGGCATCACCGGCTACCACGTCTACCGCAACGACGGCGGAACGCCGATCGCGACGGTGCCCGCGTACCTGACCGACGGCGTACGCCGACACCGGCCTGAACCCGGGGACGACGTACTCGTACACCGTGACCGCCTTCGACGACAGCGGCGAGTCCGGCCCGTCGAACCAGGCCTCGGCCCAGACCACGGGCGGCACCGGCAGCGTGTCCGTCGCGGCGGCCGGCGACATCGCCTGCCATCCGAACGAGCTCGGCTACAACAACGGCAACGGCAACGGCAGCGTGTGCATGCAGAAGGCGACGTCGGATCTCGTGGTCGCCGGCTCGTACGACAAGGTGCTGGCGCTCGGCGACCTCCAGTACGACTGCGGCTCGCTGGCCGCGTTCAACGCCAGCTACGACCCGACCTGGGGGCGGTTCGCCTCGAAGACGGAGCCGGTGATCGGAAACCACGAGCTCCAGGGCATGAGCGAGCGAGGGCGAGTCGTGCCTCCCGAAGGGCTCCGGCTACTACACGTACTTCCAGAACCACGGCGTCCCTGAGGCGCACGGCGTGAACGGGAAGGGCTACTACAGCTTCGACGTCGGCAGCTGGCACTTCATCGCCCTGAACGCGAACTGCACGAATGCCGGCGGCTGCGGGAACGGCTCGCCTCAGATGAACTGGCTCCAGAACGACCTCGCCGCCCACCCGAACGCCTGCACGCTGGCGTACTGGCACCAGGCCTCGTGGTCGACGACCGGCGGTGGCGGCGTCGCCGAGACCCGGCCGCTGTGGGCGACGCTCGCCAACGGGGGAGCCGACCTCGTCCTGAACGGCCACTTCCACCACTACGAGCGGTTCGCCGACCTGAACGCCAACGGCCAGCCGGTCGCCAACGGCGCCGGGATGCGCGAGATCATCGCCGGCATCGGCGGGGAGAGCCAGGGGTCGTTCGGGACCAAGACCCCGATCGCCGGCTCGCAGGTGCGCAAGACCGGATACGGCATCCTGGCGCTGACGCTCGGCACCGGCAGCTACTCGTGGGACTACCGCCTGATCACCGGCGGCAGCGGCGACTCCGGAACGGACACCTGCCACTAGGAACGGGCCGGCTCACGATACCGTTCAGCCCGATCAGCTGTGGAGGGACGGACGGAACATTCGCTGCCCGGTAGCGGGCGGGCGTCGGCGGGAAGCCGCACGACGAACGTCCGCTACCGGCTGCGCTACCGCTTCAACTGCTACCAGCCGTACCTCGGCTGATCGCCTGGAAGCACCGCGACCGGCCCGACCGGCTGATCGGCGACGACACCGAGATCGTGATCGAGGGCTTCGGACGCTCGGCGTCGTCGTACGCGGTCGTCTGCCTCGAGCTCGCCCAGGACCGGCCGGTGCGGTCGGCCCACCACACGCACGCGTCGGCGCAGGTCGTGCGGGCGGCCCGGCTCGGGCTGCCCACGATCGTCATCGTGAAGAAGCCCGACGACGTGGCGATCTCGCACATGGTGCGCCACCCGGCCTCAGCGCGCGCACGATCCTCGACGCCTGGATCCGCTTTCACCAGGGCGTGGCCGAGGTCGCGGACGACGTGATCGTGATCTCGGTGGAGGAGCTCGACCGCGACTACGGCGGGGCGATCGAGCGACTGAACGCCAAGTTCGGCACCACGTTCACGCCGCCGCCGAAGACCGAGGAGTTCGACAAGCGCGTGCAGGACGAGATGTGGCAGCGCCACGTCGACCAGGGACGGCCGAGCCTGCACTTCGGCCGGCCGACGGTGGAGCGCCAGGCGGCCAAGGAGGCGCTTCGGGGCACACTCGCGGCGCCGGAGCTCGTGTCGATCCGCCGGCGAGCGGCTGACCTGTACGAGTCGCTGGTCGGCTCGCCGCCCTGATCAGGCCCGCGTGCGGCGCACCGCCGCCTGCTTCGCGCTGTACGCGATCCGGCCCCAGGGCCGGTAGAGCCGGTTTCCGCGCCGGAACCGGCGCAGATCGCCCGCGAACCGAGGATCGCGCCCGATCGCGTCGTCGAAGCGCTCGACGACGTGGCGGTAGAGCTCGCAGTCGAGCGCGTTCTGGGCGCGGATCATCTCGCGGTCGGCTTCACTCACCGGTACCCGCTGGCTCTCCGGCGCAGCGTTTGCGCGCACGTAGAAGAGGTTCTGCCAGCCGAACTCGTAGCTGAGGGCAACCAGCATCTCGTCGAAGCGCTCGGTGACGCCGGCGACGGCGAAGTGCTCATCGAGATTGCGCGTCGCCCGCTCCAGCATCTCCGGCATGCACCGACCGAACGGCGTCTCGATGTCGCCCGCCAGGGCCCGCGTCTGACCGTTGTCCATTTCGAGCGCCACGCCGCCGGTGACGTAGCGCTCGAGCGAGAGCTCGCCGGCCACGGCCTCCGCGTGCAGCCGATGCTCAGGGCGGCGCAGCACGTGGCGGTACTGGGAGAGCGCGCGGCCGACCGGCTCGCGCAGCATCGTGAAGTAGGCCGACTCACGCGGCACCGACTCGTGGATGCCGAAGATCATGTGGCTCACCAGCAGCCGCGGGCGGGCCCGCTCGGCCTCGGGGAGCGCGGCGAACGCCCTCAGCGGCTCGTCGTTCAGGAACCCGCGCGGGCGGTCCATCGGCGGGCGGACGCGCATCACCTGCCGGCGCGGCACGTTGCGGTAGAGGATCTGGCGCAGCGTCCACCCCGCGGTCTTCCCGACGTGCAGGAAGATCGCCGTGCGACCGTCGGGGTGCGGCCGCCGATCAGCCACGCCGATCCGAGACCTTCACGAACCCGCGGATGGCACGCTGCACAACGCGGTCTGCGGCGTCAACCACATCCGACAGCGCCTGGAGCACCTTCCTCATCCGCGGATGAGCTCCCGGATCGGGTCGAGCGAGAAGCGGGCGTGCGTCCAGATCCCGACCTGGATGCGGGCGAACACGAGCTGGAGCCCGTTCAGGAGGATCTGCGCGGCGCAGGTCGCCGCCGCCACGCCGGTGATGCCGTAGCTCGGCGCGAGCAGGATCTCTGCAATCAGCGCGAACGCTCCGCACCCGAGCGTGATGAACATCATGGTGCGCTGGTGGCCGGTCATCATCAGCGTCACCCCGCTGGAGCCGGTGCACACCGCCACGAGCCGGGCGCAGCTCAGGATGATGAGCACCGTGGCGCCCTGGCGGAAATAGGGGCCGTACGCCAGCGACATGATCAAGCCGCCGGCGACGATGAACGCCACGAGCACCGAGCGCCGCCGGCAGGCCCGCGACGGTCGAGACGCTGCGAAGCGTGCGCTCGAGCTGGCCGCGCTCGCCCTTGGCGTGGAGCTCGGCGATGATGGGCGGAACGACCTGCGAGACGACGATCAGGGGCGTCGCGACGAAGAACACGAGCCGGGACGCTGCGCCGTAGAGCGCGACGTCCGAGGTTGAGCTGAAGTGGCCGACAACCCACAGGTCGATCCCGGTTCCCACGGCGAAGTTCGCGAGGCTCGTGACGAGGAGCGGCAGCGAGACCGCCGTCACCTCCCAGACGCCGGTCGTACCCTCGCCGGCGAGCGGCGCCACCCGCCGCCAGAGGGCAAACACGCCGGCGACAAGGGCCAGGCCCGTAGCCACAGCCGTCACCCCCACCGCCTGGGCGAGCGTCGGCCGCACGCCTGCGATCCACAGCGCGCCAAAGCCGACGACCAGCAGGATGTCGACCGCGAGGCCACTGTAGAGGGTGGCGGGCCAGAACTGCTTGAAGCCCCGGAACGTCTCCGCGGTGAGCGACAGCAACGTGTTCACGACGATCCAGGCGGCTGCGAGCCCGATGACGCCGGCGACGGCCTGGGAGTCGTACACGCTGACGGCCAGGTAGTGGCCGAGGCCGAGCATCAGCACCACGGCGATGGCGAGCGACGCCGCTGCCCCAACGGCGAACACGACCGCAACCGTGCGCCGCACCCGCCCGAGCTGCCCAGTCGCCCGGGCCGCCGCGATGAACCGCACCACCGTCTTGTCGAGCCCGAGCTGCGCGATCGTGGTGGCGATCATCACCATGCTGAACACGAGGAAGTAGGCGCCGAGGGTAGTGTGCGACACCATCCGGGCGAGCATGGCGTTGAATACGAGCGTCAGGATCGTGCCCGCGACCATGCCGACGAACACGGTCATGGAGCCGCGCACCACCCGGCGCCGGATCGCCGCCGCGGCGTTGGTCGGGGCCACGCCCTGCGGTTCCGCGCTCACGCCCATGGCCGCACCCTCGCCGATCCTGCCGGTTCGCGCGCCGAGGTCAGCGCGCCGCCGTGGCGCTGCGGGCGATCGGGGGGTCGGCGCGCATGCACGGCACGCGATGGACGGGGGTAGGCTCCACTCATCCGAGGGTACACGCTGTCGGTGGAGTCGTCACGGCCAGGATGTCGGGTACCGTGTCGGCCCGAAGGGGGCGCCTCCGAGAGGCGAGAACCGGTCATCCTGGGCGCCGGAATGGGATGGGCAAGGCTTGACAGATGGACGGGGCGTGGGACACTTGGACTGTCAAGCAGACGTGGGGAGGGGAAATGACGGTAGCGCACGCCGGCGTGGGCTCTGAAGGCGGTTGCCGGTTGTACCTCGTTCGCCATGGGCGAACGATCATGAATGCCGAGGTGCGGTTCCGCGGCCGACTCGAGGTTCCGCTGGATGCCGTGGGTCGGGCCGAGGCCCTGTCCACCGCGAGGCAGCTTTCCGGTGCCGGTCTGAGCGCCGTGTACACGAGCCCGCTGGCTCGGGCCCGCGAGGTCGCGATGGCAGTTGCTGCCGCAGCAGACCTGGATCGGGTCGACGACCACGTCGGCTTGAACAACCTCGACTACGGCGCATGGGAAGGCCTGACAAAGGAGGAGTGCGCCGCACACGACCCGGACGCGTTCCGCCTCTACGCCGAGGCGCCCGAGCATGCGGCCTGCCCCGACGGGGAGGCCCTGGCGGTCGCGGCCGATCGCATGGTCGAGGCGCTCCACGACATCTGCCGCCGGCATGCCGGCGGCTCCGTGGCCGCGGTGAGTCACGGTGCGATGGTGCGGCTGGCCGTGCTTCGCATCGCAGGCCCCACCATCGGCGACTGGCAGTTCAAGCTGTCGACGGGATCGGCGACGGTGATCGACTACGCAGACGGCAAGCTCACAATCGCATCGGCCCTCAATCGACACCTGCCTGATCCGCATAAGGCAGCCGCCGGGACGATCGACACCGATGAGGCGGTGGCATCATGAGCGACGGACTGGTGGTTGTCACCGGCGGCGGCGGCTTCATCGGCGGGCACCTGATCCGCGACCTGGTGGGCCAGGGGATGCGCGTCCGTGCCGTCGACATGAAGCCGCTCGACGAGTGGTACCAGGTCGCCCCGGGGGCCGAGTCCCGCGTCCTCGACCTGTCCGAGCGGGCGGCGTGCGAGCAGGCCGTGGCCGGAGCCTCACGCGTCTACAACCTCGCGGCCGACATGGGCGGCATGGGGTTCATCGAGAACAACAAGGCCCTGTGCATGCTCTCGGTCCTCGATCAACACGCACATGCTGATGGCGGCGCATGCCGCCGAGGTCGAGCGGTTCTTCTTCTCGTCGTCCGCGTGCGTCTACGCCGCCGACCGGCAGACGTCTCCGGACGTCACGGCCCTGGCCGAGAGCGATGCGTATCCGGCAATGCCCGAGGACGGATACGGCTGGGAGAAGCTCTTCAGCGAGCGGATGTGCCGCCACTTCCTGGAGGACTTCGGCTTCCAGACGCGCGTTGCTCGCTACCACAACGTCTACGGCCCATTCGGCACGTACGACGGTGGTCGTGAGAAGGCGCCCGCCGCGATCTGCCGCAAGGTCGTCGCGGCCAAGCTTGCGGGGTCGAACGAGATCGAGATCTGGGGCGACGGCGAGCAGACGCGGAGCTTCATGTACGTGGATGACTGCCTCTACGGCACACAGCTTCTGGCCTCGAGCGACGTCGTCGAGCCGCTGAACGTCGGCAGCTCGGAGCTCGTCACGATCAACCAGCTCGTGTCGATCGTCGAGGAGATCGCAGACGTCGAGCTCAAGCGCAACTACAAGCTCGACGCGCCGCAGGGCGTGCGCGGGCGAAACAGCGACAATACGCTCATCCTCGAACGACTCGGCTGGGAGCCGTCGATCAGCCTGCAGGACGGCATGGAGCGGACGTACCGCTGGATCTACGACCAGATGGTCGCCGCCCCCGCCGGATCCGCCGCCGCGATGTCCGCGGCGCGCTGACAGCCGCCGCTAGCCGATCCAGTCGCAGTCGGTCTCGTAGCCGAGCGCGATCAGCTGCTCCCCGGCGACGTTCTTGAACAAGGCGACCTGCTCGGGGGTCAGCTGGTCGCGCCATCCACCCGCCCGGCCCTGCCGGAAGGTCGAGCTCTTGTCCGACCACACGCGGTCCGCGATGGCGCGCACCCGTTCCGGCCGAAGCGGCCGGTCGACGTGCTGCGCGACGGCATCGACGGCCTCGTCCTGACGCTCGCGGCTGCCTCCGCCGGCCGCTCCCACGAGATCCTCGAACCGGACGACGAGCACCCCGGGGATGGACAGCCAGGGGACGTAACGCGCAAGGCGCTCGCCGATCGGGTCCTGGCCGCGACCGTACTCGTCCGCCGGAAAGCCGGCGATGGTCGCCGTGATGCGCTCGCCCTCCGTGCGATAGCACTCGGTGAACCTGCGGTGGAGGTCGTGGGAGGTCATCTTGGCCACATAGTGCTGCGCGGACACGACGACGTCGCGGGGGTCGCGAAGAATGAGGAGCGCCCGGTAGCCGAGGGCGTCCAGCTCCTCGGTGAGGCCGTCGACATGGGGGAAGTGGGCAGTCATGAACTGTCCCCGATTCACCCCTGCCAGCGTCCGTCGTAGGCGCTCCCAATCGGTGTTGGCGGCGTCGGCCCTCGGCGCACCGGCCGTGAAGTCGCCGGCCGCCCTGTGAACCCCGGAGAACATCATGCGGGGCAATTCGCCGAGGAGGGCCGAGAGCAGATGCGTGCCACCCTTCGGAAAGCTGTTCGCAAAGACGCGCGGGCCAGGCAGGAACACGTTCGCCCGCGCCACCACGCGGTACGCCGGGACAATCGCCCGCCGCTTCACGCCGGCGTGTTGTGCGATCAGTTGTGAAAGCGTCGGCATGCCCGTTCGAGTATCCGGTCGCGGTGTTCGGGTGTCAACGCGAGCGCGCGCACCACGGGGTGATACTGCCCCGATGACGAGCATCCTCGTCACAGGCTCGCATCGATCCGGCACCGGCTGGGTCGGGCAGGTGCTCGCGGCTTCGCCGCGCCCGGTCGGCTACGTCTGGGAGCCGTTCAGCATCCTGCACAGGCCCGGCACGTGCGCCGCACGGTTCGACCATTGGTTCCCGTATGTGTGCGACGAGAACGCCGCAGCCGTGCGCGGCCCGATGACGCAGACGTTGGAGTGGCACTACGCGGTGGCGGCTGAGCTCCGCGCTCTCCGCACGCCGAAGGACGCAGCCCGCATGGTGCGGGACGGCGCCCGCTTCGTCCGCAACCGCCGCGCGGGTGCGATCCCGTTGCTCAAGGATCCGATCGCCGTGTTCTCGGTCGAGTGGCTGAACGCGACGTTCGGTACGCGCCCGGTGCTCCTTGTCCGCCATCCGGCCGCGTTCGCGGCGAGCGTGAAGCGGCTCCACCTGCGCCATCCGTTCGGCCACTTCCTCGCCCAGCCGCTCATGATGCGCGACTGGCTCGAGCCATATGCGGATCAGCTCGAGACGTTCGCCCGCCGGGAGCAGGAGATCGTCGACCAGGCCATCCTGCTCTGGAACGTGATCCACCACGCGCTTGCGGCCTACCGGGCCCGCCACCCGGACTGGCCGTTCCTGCGCCTCGAGGATCTGTCGCGGCGCCCGTCCGAGGAGTTCCACGCCCTGTTCGACCGCCTCTCCCTGCCCCGCGACGCCCGGGTGGACGCGCTGATCGCCGAGACCTCCGACGCCTCGAACCCGGCGGAGGCGAGCACGGCTGACTCCATCCGGCGCGACAGCGCGGCGCACGTCTGGAACTGGAAGGAGCGCCTGACGGGCGAGGAGGTCGAACGCATCCGCACCGGCACCGCCGCGATTGCGGGCGACCTGTACGGCCCCGAGGACTGGTGAGCGCCTCGGACCGCGCGCCGATCCTCGTGACGGGGATCAACCGGTCGGGGACGACCTGGGTGGGCAGGACGCTGGCGCATGCACCCGGCATCGGCATGCTCTACGAGCCGTTCAACCCCGGCCACCGGCGCGGCATCTTCCGGGCGGAGGTGCCGCACTGGTTCACGTACGCAGACGCCGCTCCGCCGCCCGGGCTCGCCGCCGACCTGAGGCGAACGCTCCGGTTCCGCTACTCGTACGCCGCAGAGCTCCGCCGGGTGCGCTCTCCCCGCGACGCCGGCCGGATGGGCCGCGACGCCGCCCGCTTCGCCGCCCACCGCCTCCGCGGCGCGCGGCCGCTCATGAAGGACCCGATCGCGGTGCTCGCGGCCCCGTGGCTCGCGCGCGAGTTCGACATGCAGGTCGTCGTCATGATCCGCCACCCGGCGGCGTACGCGGCCAGCCTGCAACGACTCAACTGGACGCACGACTTCTCGCACTTCCGCGACCAGCCGGGGCTCGTCGACGGCCTCGTGCCGGAGCTCCGGGCCGACATCGAAGAGTTCGCCCGACGGCCGCCGGACGTGGTCGACCAGGCGGCGCTTCTCTGGGAGGTCATCTACACGGTCGTCGATCGATATCGGGCCGCCCATCCCGACTGGATCCTCGTGCGCCACGAGGACCTCTCCACCTCCCCTGCGGCCGGGTTCGAGTCGATGTGCAGCCGGCTCGGCATCGAGTACTCGGCGGGCGTCGAGCGGTTCGTGGCCGAGACGACCTCGGCCTCGAACCCGGCCGAGGCCGGCGAGGGTGTGGTGCACTCCCTCCGCCGCCACAGCGCCGCCAGCGTGCACACATGGCACGAGCGCCTGACGGCCGAGGAGGTCGCGCGCGTGCGCGGACGTACGGAGCGGACCGCAGCCGTGTTCTACGCCGAGTCGGACTGGTCACGGCCCGGAGCGGCATAGGCGTCCGGGTTTGCACGACCCGGCACGGGCCGTCTTGGCGACGGTGCTGCTCTCCGCGCTCCTCACCGTGCCCGTGCAGGCCGGCAAGGGCACGCCGCGCGCGCATGTGGCGCCCACCGGTCCAGATCTTCGGTGCGGCGCACCACTTCGCGGCGAAGCGATGGGTGCCGCTCTCCATCCGTGAGATCGGGTGCGAGGAGAGCTCCTCGGAACCCACGGCCAAGGCCACGTGGATCACGTCGGCGGCCGACACGTTCCGGCCTGGAACGTTGGTGCCGTGCTCTGGACAGACTCTCCCAGCGGCTCGGGGGATTACGCGGCGAACCCACGCAGGACGCGCTCCAGGCCCACCAGCGCGCCGGGGAGATGTCGTTCTACGACCGGTAGCAGGGGACAGATCTCCTCGTTTGGGACCTGCTAGTGGCAGCTCTCGGCGCCTGTGTCAGTCGGCGCGGAGGGATCGGCGGTCTGGAGCTGCCACGAGTAGGACCCGCCGGCGAGCGTCACGGCGAGGATGCCGAACGCCCTAATCCGCACCTGCGAGCCGGCGATCGGCGTCGGGAACGGGCCCTCGCTCTCCCCGCCGGTACCGACGATGATCTCCCGCGTGCGCGCGCCGCTCGTCACCGGCTGACCGCTCGCGTCCAGGTCGGCGAACCGCTCGTAGTGGTGGAAATGGCCGACGAGCACCAGATCCACGCCGCCGTTCACCATGTCGGTCCAGAACCTCCGCGTGTTGGCGACGCCGCCGGTGACGCTCGACCAGGGCGCCTGGTGCCAGTAGGCCAGCGTGCACTGACCCGGGTGCGCCGCCAGGTCGTTGCGAATCCACGTGTCCTCAGGCGAGCCGGCGCCGCAGCCCCCGGCCAGGCCGCATTGCGTGTTGATCGCGAGGAGGTGCCAGCTCCCCAGGTCGTAGCTGTAGTAGCCCTTGCCGTTCACCCCGGCGGCATCCGTGACTCCGTGGTTCGCGAAGTACGAGAAGTAGCCGGTGGCGCCGGTCGAGCAGCCCGTCTCGGCCGGGAAGTCGCTCGTGCCCTTCACCTCGTGGTTTCCGGGGACTGGCTCGACCTTGGAGTTGAACCGTCCCCATGTCGAGTCATACGCACTGTTGAAGGCCGCCGGTGAGCCGCAGTCGTACTGCAGGTCGCCGAGGGGCAGGACACGGGCGTATGACCCCTGGCCGATGAGGTCGGCCGTCGCCGCCTGGTGGCAGCTGCCGGTCAGCAGGTTCCCGGTCCCGGCGCCGCCGTTGTAATTCGGGTCGTCGGGGTTGCAGGCGATGTCGCCGGCGGCGGCGATCGTCACGCCGGCGCCGCCCTGCGTAGTTGCTGACGCCTCATTCGACGGCGGAGATTCGGCCGACGCGTTGAACGCCGTTACCACGTACGCGTGGGTCGTGCCAGCCTGAAGGCCAGTGTCCGGGAACGACGTCGCGGAGGCGTTCACTGTCCCGATCGGTGTCCCACCGCCGTCTCGGTACACGTGGTAGCCGGTGACGCCGCCGCTGGGTGAGGGTGTCCACGTCAAGTCGATCTCGCTGGACGAGACGGCCGAGGCCTGCAGGTTCGTGGGCGGCGCGATGGTCCCGGAGGAGGCCGTTACCACCAGGTTGTCGACTCTGAACGAGTCGCCCGCCGCCGGGTGCTTCTGGAAGACGGAGAAAATCAGCGCGTCGCCGGCCCGCTGGAGCGTGTAGCTCAACTGCGGAAGCGTTGCCCACCCGCCGTTCCCAGTCGAGCAGGATGTGGCGCTCACGTTGACCGCACCTGTCTCATGGAGCTTCAGGCACACCGATTTTCCCGACAGGGCATTGAACCGTCCATCGGCCAGATACTCCGTGCCGGCCGTGCCGGATTTGACGACCTTCGCGCTGGTCACGATGGCGTAGGTCGTGCCCGTGCCGCCGTATGTCACCAGGGCGGCGAAGCCGCCGGCGTCGCCGGGAACGAGCGACAGCGTCGCGTTCGACGCCTTCCATCCCGTCAGCGAGCCGCTGCCGCTGCCCTCGAAGTCGCCGTTCGCGAGAAGGTTCGTCCCGGCGGCCTGTGCCGACGCGCTGCAGACCCCAGCGAACACCGCGAGCACCAGCACCGTCCACCCTCTGCGCCACGTTAGGTTCATGAACCCGACCCGCCCCCTGCTCGCTCGGGCGGAGGCTAGTCGCTCGGTTTGTCGCGGTCAAAAATTCCCAGGAGCCCGCGGAAGGATTCGCCTTTCGTGACATGCGTAACCGCGTAAGCACGCGGTTTCCGCTCGGTCGGCGGACTGAGCTTGCCGACCGTTTCAAGCCGCGCGGCCTGCGGCGCTGCGCCGCCCGCGTGCAGGGAGTTCACATCGCAGCCAACGGAGAGAAGACGATCCAGGGACAGCGGCTCGTCGGCCGCGAGAAGCTACCGCAAGCCGGCCTCCCGGGAGTATTGCCAGAGCGCCTTGTCGAGCGTGCGGAGCTGGACGTTGCTCTCGCGTGCGATGCGTCGGCACGCGTCGAGGTATCCCAGCCAGAAGCCGATCGGATACGTTGAACGGCGCTTTTGCCCCAGCGACTCGAGCGCCCGCCAGTCGAGGATCGGATAGAGCCGGGGGAAGGCGAAATGAAGCAGCGTCGAGGCCACCGGGATCCCCACCCCGGCGAGCTCGGTCAGCGCTCGCATCCGTTCGGCCTCATCGTCCGCGCGGAAGGCGATCCGGGACTGCCGACGGATCGCGCCGGACGGGTTCTCCGCTGCTCGTCCGGAGGTTCGTTGCGACTTCCACCGACAGACGGTCATGAACTCGGGCTTGGTGTAGTGGCCGCGCTCGCCCGCCCGGCGACCGGCGGCGGTGGCTTCATGATCGACTCCGTCGCCGTAGCGACGCCGCAGCTCGTCGATCTCGCCAGTCTCGAAGCACAGCCTGAAGTCCAATCCCTTGGCGATCTGCCGATCGTATGCGAGGGCGGGGCCAGAGCACCTCTCGAAGTGGCGGGCCTGCGGCTCGAGACTACGCCCGCATCAGCAGCGAGATCGGCGCGAGCGCGAACCTCAAATGTCCCGCGGCAGGGCTCGCGGCCGACCGGGGGCCCCCAACCAGCTCGCCGACCGAGGGTCTCTGGGACGAGCCGCTCACGGTGAGCCAAGTCGAGCGGCCGACTCGGAGCTCGTTCTATACGTCTGCCCGCACACTCCGCATGCGGACTCCCAGAACCGCGGCGGTGAAGCCGATGCCTCCCGGTCAGAGGCGACCCGGCTGCTTGAGCCAACCAGCACATCCGATACGGCCACCCACGTCAACGGCGACCCGCAGCTGTGACAGCGGGACTCCTGGATGTCGATAATCCGTCGTCGGGGTGGCATATCACCATCGTACGAGCGCGACGAGCGCGCCGGAAGCCGCCGGGAAGGGACTCGACCGTGTCACACGGTAGGATGGTCGCTCTTGTGACGCGACGGACGAATGTGATTCGACTGGCGCTCGCGGCGCTGGTGACGCTGGCCGCTTCGTTTCAGAGCCTCGATGGGCGAAGCGCCGCCGTCGCGGCGACGAATCCGTGTGGCCTGCAGCCGGCACCGCCGACGACGTATAGCCACGTGGTTGTGATCATGGAGGAGAACCTCGCCTACGCGTCCGCGATCGGGAACGCGAACGCTCCCTACCTGAACATGCTGGCCTCCGTCTGTGCCCTGGCGACGAATTTCCACAACGAGACGCATCCGAGCCAGCCCAATTACATGGCCGCGACGTCCGGCTTTGTGACCGGAGTCAGTGTGCACAGCCCGAACCCGTCGATCTACCAGCAGGCAGAGACGTGGAACGACCTGGAAGAATCGATGGGCGGGAACTGCGGCGCGAGCGCAACGCATTACAAGCGCGGCCACGACCCCGCCTACTGGTACACGCCGATCGCCTCGGCGTGCAAGGCGAGCGACATCCCGATGACCGCATCGGATGCAGGTGCGACCACCTTGCCCACGGCGGCCTTCACCTGGATCACCCCCAACCAGTGCCACAACCATCACTGGGAGAGCGGATGCACCGGGCAGCGTACGAGCGCCGGGTTCACCCAGGCGATGGACACGTGGCTTGCGGGGACGATCCAGGCGATCCAGGCGACTGCGGACTACCAGGCCGGCCAGACGCTCATCTTCGTCACCTTCGACGAGGGCCAGGGCGGCACGAATGGTGAGAACTGCGCGGATCCGGCGAACACCGATCCCTCCTGCCGCGTCGTCACCATCGCGATCGCCGCAGGTGTACAGGCGACGGCGGATCCGACCTTCTACACCCACTACTCCATGCTTCGCTCCGCGGAGGCGGCGCTCGGCATCACCACGTATCTCGGGAACGCCACAGGCGCCAACGACATGCGACCCGGAATGGGCTTCTAGGGCTCCTGGCAACGCGATCGCCAGTCGCTGGACGGTCATCGGAAGGCTTTGCGGGCTTCATGACCAAGCCCGGACGCTTCGCGACCGCCCAGAATGCGGTAGGGCGGTCATCCCCAGAACGCGGTACAAGCGCCTACCCATGCACGGCGGAAAAGCCGCTACCAGCGACATTTTCGGCGGCGACCGGCCGCCGTATCGGCCTCGCACATACCACAATTCGGGGATGCCGGCCGACGTGCAGCAGCGGATTCACTGCCACAGGAGATTCGCCAACTGCGACCGTGCGCGCCCGGCAAGGGAACGACGGCGAGTCCAAGCTACGCTGAGGCGATGAATGACGTTCTGGATGCCTACTCGCGGGCCGTGATCGATGTGGTCGCGCGGGTGTCACCGTCGGTGGCCAATCTGCGCTTGCGCCTTCACTCGCGTTCGGGCGTGCGGGAGGCGGGCGGGGCGGCTGTGGTGATCACCGAGGACCGGCTCGTCACGAACGCCCACGTCGTGCCGGCGTCGACGCGGGGAGGATGGGCGTCGTTTCCAGATGGGCGGGAGTTCGGCTTCTCGGTGATCGGACGCGATCCCTTTAGCGATCTGGCGGTGATCGGCATCGACGGGAGCGACCTGTATCCGGCGCGGCTGGGTGATGCGTCGACGCTGCAGGTTGGCCAGTTGGTGGTCGCTATCGGCAATCCACATGGGTTTGCCGGGTCCGTGACCGCCGGGGTGGTCTCGGCCGTCGGCCGGTCGCTCCCGGCGCGGGCCGGCGGCACGCTGCGCATGATCGATAACGTGATTCAGACGGACGCGAGCCTGAACCCGGGAAACTCGGGCGGCGCGCTCGCAACCAGCGACGGGCATGTCGTCGGGATCAATACTGCGCTTGCCGGCATGGGGCTGGGGCTGGCCGTGCCGATCAACGACCACACGCGCGGTCTGATCGCGACGCTGATGCGCGAGGGGCGCGTCCGGCGGGCCTACATCGGGGTGGGCGCCGCTCCACGGCCGCTGCCTCCCAAGGCGGTGGCGACGCTGGGCCGTACCGCCGGTATCGAGCTGATCGACGTCGCGCCCGGCAGCCCCGCGGGCTTGGCCGGGCTGCGTCCGGAGGACATCGTCGTCGCTCTCAACGGCAGGCCGATCGAGAGCGTCGAGGAGTTCCAGCGCCTGCTGTCAGCGGATGCGATCGGCACGCCGCAATCTCTGACGGTGCTTCGCGCGGGAACATTGATGGAGCTGGAGGTGCACCCTGCCGAGTTGGCCGCCTAGCGCGTCGGAGCCGCAACCGCCTTCGTACGAAGGAGCGGCCAAGAGGGGTGCTTGCTCTGGGGCCGCCCCCGGGGAGCGGCCCCAGAGCACGAGCTGAATCAGTGGTTGATTGAGAACACGAAGTCGAAGCCGACGGCACGCGCGTGCAGCATCATCTGTCCGCTCGCGTCCCTGTACCGGCCGGTGCCCCCGATGATCGCGAGCACGCTGTCCCGCGTGTCGTAGAACGGTCCTTCGACAGTGATGTCTCCGTTGGGCAGCTTGTTCGTCCAGCTGCACTGCCACTCGCCGCGGTTCGGGTTGGTGCGGATGCAGTTGCCCTGGTCGCGGCCGACCTGGTGGCTGTTGGTCTTGTCGAACAGCAGGTTCGAGAATGGGAACTGATCGCCTTGTGAGTCGCCCTTTGGTGCTAAGTCGACCACGTGCTCATTGACGGGATGCTCGATCAGATGCAACGTGACACCCGCCGCGGAAGGCGACCGGGCCGAGCCCGACGCCGTCACGGCGAGCACCGCTCCGCTCAGCGCAACGCCCACCACCACTGCGATGATCCCTCGCCTCAACATGCCAACCCCCTCCTGTCGATCAGTAGGACGTGCTCCAATCTATACGGCGCGACGCCTCCTCGCTTCGACACTCGCCGACGGAGTCGCCGTGCCCGCCCGGGCAGGTCCCGGCGATGAGTTTGGCGCCGCAGCGCGGTCTAAATTGATGTTCCCGCGCAAAGGAGGCAGCCATGAGAAAGCTCGTCGTCAACGCAATGATGTCGCTCGACGGTGTCATGCAGGCGCCCGGCGGGCCGGACGAGGACCCGACCGGCGGCTTCGAGCACGGCGGCTGGGGCGTCAACTACTTCGACGAGGCGATGATGACACGGATGGCGGAGTCGGCGCCATACGAGTTGCTGCTCGGGCGCGGCACGTACGAGATCTTCGCCGCACACTGGCCCCACGACGAAGGACCGATCGCCGACCATCTCAACGGCACGCGCAAGCACGTGGCTTCCACCACGCTGAAGCAGGTGGACTGGAACAACTCGACCCTGATCGCAGGCGACGTCGCCGAGTACGTGGAGAGGCTCAAGACCCAGAACGGCCCGGAGATCCAGGTGCACGGGAGCCCCGGCCTGATCCAGACCCTGCTCGGGCACGACCTGATTGACGAGTACCGCATCTGGAGGTTCCCGGTCGTGCTCGGCGCCGGGAAGCGCTTCTTCGCGGAGGGCACGATCCCCTTCGCCCTGAAGCTCGTCGACAGCGTGGTCACGAAGACCGGCGTCACGATCAACATCTACGTACGCGCGGGCCAGGTCGAGTCGGGGTCGTTCGAGTTTGAGGAGCCGACCGAGGCGGAGGTCGAACGGCGCCAACGTCTCGCCGAAGCTGCAACCCGCGGCGGCCGATGAGTTTTCGCTCCGCCCAAGGTCTACGGTGGTGACCATGGCTCTCGCGGCGACACGCGCGCACCACCAGCACCGGCTGCTCGAGGCTGCACGAGGGGGTGACGAGAGTGCGTTCCGGCACATCGTCGAGGAGCACCGCGCCGAGCTGCATGCCCACTGCTACCGCATGCTGGGCTCCGTTCACGACGCGGACGACGCCCTCCAGGAGACGCTCATCCGGGCCTGGCGGGGCCTTCCTCGATTCGATGGACGCAGCGCAGTCCGGACCTGGATCTACAAGGTTGCAACGAACGTCTGCCGGGACGCGATCGCGCGGCGGCCGAAGCGCCTACTCCCGATCGACTACGGTCCCGCCGCGGCGTCCAGCACGGACGTCGGGGAACCGCTCGTCGAGTCCGTGTGGATCGAGCCCTATCCCGATGAGACCTTCGGCGTCGGGGATGGGTCCGCAGCTCCCGAGGCACGGTACGAGCAGCGGGAGGCGCTGGAGCTCGCGTTCGTCGCGGCGCTGCAGCATCTGCCGGGCACGCAGCGGGCGGTGCTGATCCTGCGAGAGGTGCTCGGCTTCTCCGCGCGCGAGGTCGCCGACTCGCTCGACACCACCGTGCCGTCCGTGAACAGCGCGCTCCAGCGCGCGCGCACGACCGTCGCCGAGCGTGTGCCTGAGCAGAGCCAGCAGACAACGCTGCGTTCGCTCGGTGATCGACGGGTTCGAGAGCTCGTCGCCGCCCACGTCGACGCCTGGTCGAGCGGAGACATCGATGCCGTGCGCGCGCTGCTCGCGCAGGACGCCGTCTTCTCGATGCCGCCGTGGTCGATCTGGTGGCGCGGCCGCGACACGATCGCAGGCATAGCCGGCGATGCTGTCGAGGTCTGCGCGGTGTCGCTCACGGTCGCCGTCACGGCGAACGGGCAGCCGGCACTGGCGTATTACAGCCTCGACGCGGACACGCGCATCTACCGCCCCGCTGCGATCGACGTGCTCTCCTTCGACCGCACTGCGATCTGCGAGATCACGGCATTCGTCATGCCCGGCGCGTTCGCTCGCTTCGGCCTGCCGGACGAGCTCGCCTGCGCCCTTCTCTAGCGGGGCGTGCGTGCCGATCGGCGACGTCGCCGCGGTGCTGCTGTTGGCTTGGTGCACCCTGTTCGCCGTGGGCGCGCAACCATGCGGTTTCCGCGTTCTAGATGGGCCAGAATGGGCGCAACAGGGCTCGAACCTGTGACCTTCCGCGCGTGAAGCGGACGCTCTCCCAGCTGAGCTATGCGCCCCGGGATGGGCAGTCTACCGGCTCGGGTCTGGATGATCGATCGATAACTCCCGCGCGCCTGGACGCCCGACGT
Organism: uncultured Actinomycetes bacterium; assembly: GCA_963709425.1. Taxonomy (GTDB): domain Bacteria; phylum Actinomycetota; class Thermoleophilia; order Gaiellales; family JAICJC01; genus JAICJC01. Next base: position 753,154 of record CAVPWG010000005.1, read on the forward strand.
GCCGATGCGCGGCGGCTAGATCTCGATCTCGGTGCCCAGCCCGTGCGCTCGCGCCGCCTCGAGCGCAAGCGCGGCCGCTGCGGCGTCCTGGGCGGCGACGCCGACCGACTTGTAGAGCGTGATCTGGTCGGGCGACGTCCGGCCCGGCCGCGTGCCGGAGACGAGCTCGCCGATCTCGGCGTGGATGTGGTCATCGCCGACCGCGCCGTCGCGGATCGCCCACACGAGATCGTTCGAGCCGGCCGGGTACGGCGCGAGCGCCGCCGCCCGCGACTCGACGACGACCAGCGCGCGCGCCACCGCATCGGCGTCCACCTCGCGGCCCTCGGGGTTGAAGCCCACCGACGTCACATGCGTTCCCGGATCGAGCCATGCGCCGCGCACGACCGGCTCCGGCGAGTGCGTGCAGGCGCAGACGATGTCGGCGCCCGCGATCGCGTCGGCATACGACTCGCATGCCACGGCGCCGAGCTCCGCCGCGAGTGCCTGCACGCGGTCGGGGCTGCGGGCGGCGATCCGCACCTCACGGATGGGCCGCACCCGCCTCACGGCCTCCACGTGGGACCGGGCCTGAACGCCGGTCCCGAGCACGGCCAGCACCGAGGAGTCCTCGCGGGCCAGGAGCCTCGCCGAGAGGGCCGAGCACGCCGCGGTGCGCATGGCGGTCACGACCTCGCCGTCCATCACAGCCTCCGGCGCACCGGTGGCCGGATCGAAGACCGCGACGATCGCCTTGTGGGTCGGAAGCCCGAGCGCGGCGTTCCCGGGGAACATCGCGACGAGCTTGGCCGCCAGGGCGCCCGCCCCGGCCAGGTATGCGGGCATGGCGATCAGGGCTCCGCCGACCTCGGCGACGTCGGCGGCCGTCCGGTTCGGCACCGAGCCCCGCCCCGCGCTCATGTCGGCCATCGCGGCCGCGACGGCGTCGACCAGACGGTCGGGGTCGAGTGCCGCTTCGACATCGCGCCGGCTCAGGACGAGCATGAGCGGAGAGGGCGGGATTCGAACCCGCGAACGAGGAAACCCCCCGTTACGCGATTTCCAGTCGCGCTCCTTAAGCCAACTCGGACACCTCTCCGGGCTGGTGCAGTATGCCACCGTGCCCGCCCGTCCGGGCATCGGGATGGTAGGCTCGCGCCGGCACGTTCAACCCGAAACGAGGTTTGGGGAATGCCCGACGAACGAATCGAGATCATGCGCCGTGTCGCCCTGTTCGACGGCCTTTCGGACCGCGAGCTCGAGGCGGTCGCCAATGCTTCGAAGGAGCGCCGATTCGATACCGGCGACACCGTGGTCGGGGAAGGCGAGGGCGGCGTGGGGTTCTTTGTCGTCGCCGACGGGACCGCGCGGGTCGAGGTCGCCGGAAGCCGGCGCGGGACGATCGGCCCCGGGGCGTCGTTCGGCGAGGTCGCGCTGCTCGACGAGGGCGGCCGGCGCACGGCGAGCGTCGTCGCCGAGTCCCCACTTCGCGTTTTCGGGATCACCGCCTGGCAGTTCACGCCGCTTCTCGAACAGCACCCGTCGATCGCGATCAAGATCGCCAAGATCCTCGCCCGCCGCCTGCGCGAGGCCGAGGAACGCGCGGCGACGCCTGCCTGATACGATCACGGCGACCGTGCTAAGCGGGGAGCTAGCGGTACCCTCCTCCGGCAATCCGCTCTAGCCGGGCCGAATCCCCGTCCTGAGGGGTGCCGGGTTCGGGATCAGGGCCGGCGCGCTCCGCGTCGATCGCCAGGTCCCACGCAACGGAGGCTTGTGAACCGCGTCAGGTCCGGAAGGAAGCAGCGCTAAGCAACGCCACCCGGGTGCCGTGGGCAAGCCTGGCGGGAGCGAGCGCCGCGGGCACCGCCCGGGTCCGACGCTTCGAAGGCGGGTGCACGGTCGCTAAACCTGCCCCTCCTGGGACCTGGACAGTGGTGGAGATGGAGCAGTTCGGGGGACAGGCTGAAGCCTGTCCCCCGGTGGTGGCGTGGGCGTCGTTAAGCTGCACGAGGTGTCCGCCCTCTACCGCACCCATCGCCCCCAGGACTTCGACCAGATCGTCGGTCAGGAGCACATTGTCCGCACGCTGCGAAACGCGGTCGAGCTCGACCGGGTCGCGCACGCCTATCTGTTCGCCGGCCCGCGCGGAACCGGGAAGACGTCGATGGCCAAGATCCTGGCCAAGGCGCTCAACTGCGAGCACGGGCCGACGGCCACGCCGTGCAAGGCGTGCGAGTCGTGCCGGTCGATCCACGACGCCACGTCGGTCGACGTCATCGAGCTCGACGCGGCCAGCCATCGCGGCATCGACGACATCCGCGAGATTCGCGACCGGGTGGCCCTGCGGCCGGTGCACGGGCGCCGCAAGGTGTACATCGTCGACGAGGCGCACATGCTGACGAAGGAGGCGTCGAACGCCGTCCTGAAAACGCTCGAGGAGCCGCCCGACCACGTCGTCTTCGTGCTCTGCACCACCGAGATGGGAGCCATGCTGCCCACCATCCGAAGCCGGTGCCAGCGCTTTCTCTTCTTCCGGCCAGGGCTGCCCGAGATCTCGACGCTGCTTCACCGCATCGCGGCGGCCGAGTCGATCGAGATCGACGCGGCTGCGGTGTCGCTCGTCGCCCGGGCAGCGTCGGGCAGCTTCCGCGACGCCGTCTCGGCGCTCGACCAGCTCGCGACGGCGTGCAGCGGCCCGATCTCGGTCGACGACGTCCGCGCGCTCCTCGGCACGACCGACGCCGGGATCCTGTTCGACCTGATCGACCGGGTCGCGGCCACCGACGCAGCGGGCTGCCTCGTCGCAGTCGACGCGCAGGCCGACGCCGGGTCCGATCTGGGGACGCTCGTCACCGACCTGCTCGCTCACCTGCGGTTGATCTTCCTCCAGCAGCAGCTCGGGCGGCTGCCCGCCGAGGCGGCCGTGACCGACGACGAGCGGGCCCGGCTCGCGAGCCAGGCTGAGCGGCTCGAGCCGGCAACCGTGCACCGGCTGGTCGACCTGCTGCGCGCCGTGCTGGACGACGTCCGCGAGGGCGCCGACCCGCGCCTGCCGCTCGAGCTGGCGCTCGTCAGGACGTGCCGGCCCGCCGGCGATCTGACGGCCGAGGCGTTCGACCAGCGGCTCTCGCGACTCGAGGCGGGGCTCCAGGGATCCGCCCCGTCGCAGCCGCCGGTGTCTCCGCCGCCCGCGGCCCCGGCTTCCGCCGCTCCGGTCGCCGACCCGCCGGCCGGCGCAACCCCGGACCCCGAGCCCGCCGCGGAGGCGGCCGCTCCGAGCCGCGATGCGGGCAGGTTGGCCGACCGCTGGCACGAGGCGGTCGTGCCCGAGGTGAGCCGGCGCTCGGCGGCGCTCGGATCGCTCATCGAGCACGCCGTCCCCGACGCCCGGTCCGGCGACGTCGTCCTCGCCTTCCCCCAGTCTCAGGTGTTCGCGAAGACCACCGCCGACACGCCGCAGAACCGCGCCCTCATCGAGTCCGTGCTCGAGCAGGCGGTCGGGGAGCCGGTGCGGGTGCGGATGGAGGTCGCAGACGGCGACGCCGACGAGGAGCCCGCCCCGGCGCCCGTCGCGCCGGAGCGGCTCGACGAGGCCGACCTCCTGAGCCAGTTCAAGGAGAAGTTCGACGCCCGCGAGATCGAGGAGCGCGCATGACCAAGATGGACCCGAACAAGATGATGGCCCAGCTGGGCAAGATGCAGGAGCAGATGGCGCAGGCCCAGGAGGAGCTGAAGACGGCCTTCGTCGAGCACTCGGCCGGCGGCGGTGCCGTCACCGTGAAGGCGTCCGGCGCGCTCGAGATCACCGACATCACGATCAAGCCCGAGGCGATCGACCCCGACGACCCGGAGATGCTCCAGGATCTGCTCGTGTCGGCCGTGAACGGCGCGATCACCGCCGCCCAGGCCCTCCAGCAGCAGAGGATGATGGGTCAGCTCGGCGGCCTCGGGGGGCTCGGCATACCGGGCCTCTGAGTTGTACGCGCCGTCCGTCGACAACCTGATCGCGCAGCTGGCCCGCCTGCCGGGCGTCGGCCGGCGCACGGCGCAGCGGCTCGCCTTCCATCTGCTCAAGGCGTCGCCGGCCGACGCCAACGCGCTCGCCGACGCGATCCGCGAGGTCAAGGAGCGGATCCGGCCCTGCTCGCGCTGCTTCAACCTGGCCGAGGAGGAGCTGTGCACGATCTGCGCCGACCCGCGCAGGGACGGGTCGCTGATCTGCGTCGTCGAGGACCCGTCGGACGTGATCGCCCTCGAGCGGACGCACGAGTACCGCGGCCTCTACCACGTGCTGGGCGGCGCCCTCTCGCCCATCGACGGCGTGGACCCCGAGCATCTGCGGATCGCCGAGCTCCTCCAGCGGGTCGAGGGCGACCAGGTGGCGGAGGTGCTCCTGGCGACGAACCCCACGATGACCGGCGAGGCCACGGCCGCGTACCTGGCCGACCGTCTGCGCGGCCGCTGCCGCGTGACCAGGCTCGCGAGCGGGCTCCCGGTCGGCGGCGACCTGGAGTACGCCGACGAGGTGACGCTCGGCCGGGCGCTCGCCGGCCGCAGGGAGATGTGATGGCGCGGCACGTCGTCGACCCCACCTCGATGCACCGCTACACCGATGAGACCGAGCGGATCGCCCAGGCCGCGCTCACCTACGCCCGCGACCGCCTGCGCCTTCACCCGGTGCCGCTCGACGGGCCCAGGACGGCGGCCGAGCTGACCGAGCTCGCCGGCGCCACCATCACCGAGGACGGGCTCGGCGGCGACGGCGCGATGCGGCTGTTCGCCGACGTCCTCGCGCCGGCCACGATCTCGATCGACAACCCGCGCTTCCTGGCCTTCATCCCGGCCGCTCCGACCGAGCTCTCCATGATGTTCGACCTCGTCCTGGGCGCGTCGTCGATCTACGCCGGGACGTGGATGGAGGCCTCCGGGGCAGTGTACGCCGAGAACCAGGCCCTGGACTGGCTTGCCGGCCTGGCGGGCCTCCCGGAGACGGCCGCCGGCTGCTTCGTCTCGGGCGGCACGGTCGGCAACCTCTCCGCGCTCGTTGCGGCCCGCCACGCCCACCGCGCCGCACACGGTGGCCGACGCGGAGCGCCGCTCCGAATCGCGTGCACCGACGAGACGCACTCGTCGGTTGAGACGGCGGCGGCGGTCATGGACGTCGAGCTCCTGCGGGTCGCCCCCGACGACCGCGGGCGCATGACCGGCGACGACCTGGCAGCCGCGATCGCGCGCGAGGGCCCCGAGGGGCTCTTCGCCGTGGTCGCCACCGCCGGGACGACGAACCTCGGGGCGATCGACGACCTGGCCGGCATCGCCGCCGTCTGCCGGGAGCACGGCGTGTGGATGCACGTCGACGGGGCCTACGGCGGCGCAGCGCTCGCGGCACCATCAGTCCGCGACCGCTTCACCGGGATCGAGCACGCCGACTCGTTCATCGTCGATCCGCACAAGTGGCTCTTCGCCCCGTTCGACTCGTGCGCGCTTCTCTACCGGCAGCCCGAGCTGGCCCGCGCCGCACACACCCAGCACGCCGGCTACCTCGAGGCGGTGCAGGGCAGCGAGCGCAATCCCTCCGACTACGCGGTGCACCTGAGCCGGCGGGCGCGCGGCCTGCCGTTCTGGTTCTCGCTCGCCGCGCACGGAACACGGGCGTACGCCGAGGCGATCGAGCACACGCTCGACGTCGCCCGCCAGGCTGCCGACGAGGTCCGGGCCCGCCCCGGCATCGAGCTTCTGAACGACCCCGAGCTCACCGTGCTCGTGCTGCGGCGCGCCGGCTGGAAGCCGGACGACTACACGGCGTGGACCGAGCGCCTGCTCGCCGACGGCGTCGCGTTCGTGACGCCGACGACGCACGCCGGCGAGACCGTCACGCGGTTTGCGATCGTGAACCCGCGAACGACGCCCGCCGACATCTCCGCGATCCTCGACACGATGGCCTAGACACCACCGCGCCGCCCATCGCCGGAAGAGAGCACCGAGCCCTTCGAGGCGATCGAGAGCAGCGACCTCTCCGAGCGGATCGCACAGGCCGGCCGGGGGAGCGCCGACAACCGCACTCGGTACACTGGCGGGATGGCCGAGGCCGCAGCCCAGCCCGCCCCGGGCCGCGTGCTCGTGATGAAGTTCGGGGGCACGTCGGTCGCCGACGCCGACAAGATCCGGCGCGTCGCCGAGCGCCTGGTGGCCGCGCAGACGGCCGGCCGCCGCGTCGTCGGGGTCGTCTCGGCAATGGGCCAGACGACCGATCAGCTCGTCGCACTGGCCGGCGATGTCTCGCCGCGCCCGCACCCACGTGAGATGGACATGCTGCTCTCGACCGGCGAGCGGATCACGGCGGCGCTGTGCGCGATGGCCATCAACGACCTCGGGCGGCAGGCCGTGTCGCTCACCGGGTCACAGGCGGGCATCGTGACCGACACCGTCCACACCAAGGCGAAGATCCTCGAGATCCGCCCGCGCCGCATCTCCGAGGCGCTCGACCGCGACGAGATCGTGCTCGTGGCCGGCTTCCAGGGTGTCTCGACGGCCTACGACGTGACGACGCTCGGCCGCGGCGGCTCCGACACGACGGCGGTCGCGCTGGCCGCGGCCCTCGACGGCGACTGCGAGATCTACACCGACGTCGCCGGGGTCTTCACCGCCGACCCGCGGATCGTCCCGCACGCCCGGAAGCTCGCCACGGTCTCGCCGCTCGAGATGCTCGAGATGGCCGGGTCCGGGGCGAGGGTGCTCCAGCTGCGAGCGGTCGAATTCGCCCGGAACCACGGCGTGCCCCTGCACGTGCGCTCGACCTTCACCGACGCGGGCGGGACCTGGATTCGGGAAGATACGGGCATGGAGGCGCCGATCATCTCGGGCATCACGCATACCACCGACGAGGCCTACGTCACGCTGACCGACGTCCCGGACAAGCCGGGCACCGCGGCCGGCATCTTCAACGCGGTCGCCGCCGCCAACATCAACGTCGACACGATCATCCAGAACGCGGTGACCCACGGCGATGCCGACGTCACCTTCTCGGTCCCGCTCGACGACCTCCCGCTGATGACCGACACCATCGAGGGGCTCTGCCACGATCTGGGCCTGCACTGGCGGGTCGACGACGCCGCCGCCAAGATCAGCCTCATCGGCGCGGGCATGAAGAGCCATCCGGGCGTGGCCGCGAGGATGTTCCAGGTGCTCGCCGACCTCGGGATCAACGTGCGGATGATCGCGACGTCGCCGATCAAGGTGTCGTGCGTCGTCAGCCGCGACCGGGTGGCCGAGGCCGTCTCGGCGCTTCACGGAGCCTTCGAGATCGAGCTGGCCGAGGCCGACGGGAGCAGCGCGGATGCGTAGGCCGCGCGTGGCAGTCGTCGGGGCCACCGGCGCCGTCGGCCCGATCGTGCTCGATGTGCTGCACGAGCGCGGCTTCCCCGCCGCCGACGTCGTCGCCTTCGCGTCGGCCCGCTCGGCCGGCACGCGGGTGCCGTTCGCCGGATCCGAGCTCGAGGTGCGCGAGCTGACGCCCGACGCGCTCGAGGGCTTCGACCTGGCGCTCTTCTCGGCCGGCGGGGGGACGTCGAAGGCGTTCGCGCCGGAGGCGGTCGCACGCGGATGCGTCGTCGTCGACAAGTCGAGCGCCTTCCGGATGGACCCGCAGGTGCCGCTCGTCGTCCCCGAGGTGAACGCGGATGCCGCCGCATCGCACCAGGGCATCGTCTCGAACCCGAACTGCTCGACCATCCAGCTGGTCTGCATCCTGGCGCCGCTCCACGCCGCCGCCGGCCTCGAGCACGTCACCATCGCGACCTACCAGGCCGTATCGGGCACCGGAGCCAAGGCGGTCGACGAGCTGCGATCGCAATCGCAGGCTGCGCTCGATGGACGCACGGCCGACCCCGTGGTGTACCCTCATCCGATCGCGTTCAACGCGATTCCGCAGTGCGAGCGCTTCGAGGGGGATAGCACGTTGGAGGAGACGAAGCTCGTGCTCGAGCCGCAGAAGATCCTCGGCGACGACACGATCGGCATCCACGCGACGTGCGTCCGCGTGCCCGTGTGGCGCGGGCCACTCCGAGGCTGTCTGGATCGAGACGCGCTCGCCGCTCGAAGCCGACGAGGCCCGCGCGATCCTCGAGCGGGCGCCCGGAGTCAGGGTCGTCGACGATCCCGGCTCCGCGGAGTACCCGCTCGCCTCGGATGCCGCCGGCACCGACGACGTCCTCGTCGGGCGGATCCGGCGCGACCCGTCGCGACGAAACGGGCTCGCGCTCTGGATCGTCTGCGACAACCTCCGCAAGGGCGCGGCCACGAACGGCGTCCAGATCGCGGAGCTCCTCGTCGAGCGCGACCTCGTCCGTGTCCCCGGCCGGGCGGCCGCCTGATGGGGACGCCGGCCCGGGGCGGCCATCTGTGCCCCGTCTGCCTGCGCCCCGCAGGCTCCGGCATGTGCCCCGAGCACGGCCCGTGGGAACGGCATCAGCTCCTGACCCGCGACGACCGCCGGCGCGCGTCCGCACAGCTCTTCCGGCAGCCGTTCGAGCCCCTCGTCCATGCCTGCCCCCGCTGCCTCGGCGATGTCGCGCAGGGCCGGCTGGGCTTCCATTGCGTCGAGCATGGACACGCCCGCGACAGCCACGGCCCCTACCGGGTCGACGAGCTCCTCGGGCCCACGGCCCAGCGGGAGGCGGCGCTCAACCGCTCACGCGTCGCGCGCCGGGCGCGCGCCCGCCGTGACGCCCAGGTCATCGAGCTCCAGTCGCTGCCGTGGCCGGACGCCGCCCGGACGGCACGGCTCGTGGCCGGCGCCGCCGTCATGGCGGCGACGCTCGCCTTCCTGGTCCGCTAGACCCCCCGGCTGGTTGCGATCGGCGTCGTCGTCGGCTTCTGCGAGCCGCCGGCCGGCTCGATCGTGACGGCGATCTTGTCGCCCGGCTTCGCCGACTGAGTCAGGTGCAGCTCGACCGTGCCGCCGCCCTTGAACACGCCGGCCGGGAGCGCGACGCTGCCCCGGATCACCCACGCCTCGTACGTCTTGCCGTCCGGCGCCGGGCCCAGGTTGGCGAAGAGCGTTGCGTTCCCGTCGGTCTGCGCCACGACGTTGCCGACGCCCGGCAGCGTCACGGCGGCCCCGGTGGCAAGATCGTCCCGGTTCGCGTTCACGTCGTTTCGGAGCGAGATGTTCCACGCCAGCATCCCGACGAGGGCGAGCGCCATTGCCGGGACGGCGACGACGGCGACCCGCGGCCACCATCCCCGACGTGGGCGCGCGCGGGCCGGCGCCTCTGCCGCGGGAGCGGCGACGACGGGCTCGGCGATCGCGAGGACGCGGCTTCGCAGCTCCGGCGGCGGAGCGACCTGCGGGACGCCGTAGGCGAGCGACGCCGTGACGGCCTCGGTCTCGCGCAGCTTGAGGCGACAGCGCTCGCACTCGGCCAGGTGCACGACGACGCGCTCCTCGTCCTCGGAGGAGAGCGCGCGCAGGGCGTGGCCCGCAATCAGCTCGTCGACGTGTTCCACTCGTCCTCCGGTCTCATACCGACTGCCGCAAGCGCATCGCGCAGGGCGTTCATCGCCGCGAAGGTGCGGCTCTTCACGGTTCCGATGGGGACGGCCAGCCGCTCGGCGAGCTCGGACTGCGTGTACCCGGCGAAGTAGGCGAGCTCGATCACCTCGCGGTGGGGATCGGGCAGCCGCGCCAGGGCGGTCGCGATCTGCTCGCGCGCGACGCCGAGCCACGCCTGGTGCTCCACCGGGGGCTCCGGGTCGGGGCCGGCGAGCGCGTCGTCGAGCGGCTCGGTCCGGCGTCGCTCCTCCCGCCTCACTATGTCGACTGCTTTGTGATGTGTCATCGTCAAGATCCAGGTCGAGGGCTGCCCCCGCGACGAGTCGAACGTTCGGGCCTGCGTCCACACGGCTAGAAACGCGTTCTGCACCACGTCCGCCGCCAGGTCCCGGTCGCGGACGATCCGCAGCGCGAGCGAGTACGCCGCCCCACCGTACATGTCGTACAGGCGGGCGAACGCCTCGCGGTCACCGCGGCCCACGAGCGCCAGGAGGCCGTGATCGGAGAGATGCTCCACGCGTCCTTCCCTGTTGTCCTTCTCGGCGGTCATTCGCGTAGGTTCCGAAACCGGTTCACCGCACGGCTGCCGGCGACGGGTCGGTGACGGAGAGCCGGGACCGCAGCCGCTCGAGCAGGCCCGGATCGGGGACGGGCACGATCGCACGCAGGTCGAGGCGCATCAACTCGATTCTGCCGGCGGTCCGGTGCGGGTGGAAGCCGAAGTCGCGCAGGAAGTCGGACGGGAAGATCGTCCGATGGTGCACGAATCGCTCGGGGAAGCCCGCGTCCGGCGCGTGCCGGTAGGCGTATGCCTCGAGCGCCGCGAGGCCGCGGTCGCGGCACTCGCCGATCGCCGCCAGGATCAGGCTCTGGAGCGCCCAGGGGCTCCCCGCCTCGATCAGGTATGCGCAGGTGATGATCGCGGCGTCCCGGCTCGGGGGGCCGGCGGGCATCGTTTGCGCCCGTGGGAACTCCTCCGCCGGGCCGTACTGCACGAGGCCGATCACGCGGCCGCCGTCGCGGTAGACCTTTCCCCACGGCCCGAACTCCTCCTCGGCCGACTCGATCCACCTGCGCCGCTCCACCGGCTCGCGGCCGGGCCGTGTCTGCCACCACATGCACTCGCGGCACGGCGGCGGCGCATCGGCGACCGTCGCACCCGTCAGGTGGTCGACGCCGGCGACGCTCATGGGACGGCGACGTCGTCGACGTGCACGGACACGACCGCCACCTCGAGCGCCACCATCGACTCGAGGTACGTCCGCACCGCCTCCTCGACCTCGGCGGCGACCGCCGGGATCGACGCCCCCCAGGCGGTGACGATGTGGAGCTCGACCTCGAGCCGCCCCTCGGGGCCGGCCGCGACGCGGACTCCGGCGCGCTCGGGGTCGGTCCGCCGCTCGAGCGGGCCGAACCCGCTGGCCGCCAGAGCGTGGACGCCCTCGACCTCGCGCGCCGCCGCCGCCGCGTAGGTTGCGATGACAGCGTGGGAGATGTGTGCGGCGACGCCGGCCGAGTGCACCGACTCGGTCGGAGCCCCTCCGGACGCGTCGCTCATGGAGCGAGTATAGGGCTGCTGCCGATCACGCCGGTCGCAGCCGCAGAAGGCGCACCTCCGGCCGGGCCGCGACGCGGAACGGGACGAGGGTCGTCCCGAGCCCGCGCGTGACGACGATCGTGGTCGCCCCGTCGCGGTAGATCCCCTCCCGGAAGCGATGGACGCCGTGCGCGAGCCGGAGCTTCCCCCAGGGCGTCGGCAGGCAGATCTGGCCGCCGTGCAGGTGCCCGCAGAGGACGAGATCGGCCGAATCCGGCGCGAGCCTTTCGGCGGCCTCCGGGAAGTGGGCCAGGAGCAGGCGCAGGTCGGCCGAGTCCGTGAACAGCCCGCCCGCGGGCGCCGCCCGGCCGGCGAGCCACGCGTCGGCGTCGAGGCCGCCGACCTCGATCCGCGCGCCGCGTGCCTCGATCGTGGACGTCTCGCCGCGCAGGAGCGTCACCGGCGCGTCGCCCCAGTCCTCGATGATCGCACCGCGCGAGAACGGGTCGTGGCTGGCCCCCACGTCGTGGTTTCCGAGCACCGCGACGATCCCGAGCGGCGGCCGCAGGCGCTCCAGCTGCGTGATGACGGGGCCGACGGCCCGCGGGTGGCTCACGATATCGCCGGTGAGCGCCACCAGATCGGGATCGCACTCGACGCCGTAGTCGACCGCCTTTCGGAACGCGCGCAGGTTGAGCGACGGCGTTCCCGCGTGGAGGTCGCTCACATGCAGGATCGAAAGCCCGTCGAATGCGGGCGGCAGGCCGGCGACCGGCACCTCGACCTCCCCGCAGCCCACCCACTGCGACTCGAAGAGGCCCCATGCGGCGGCGCCCGCCCCGGCCACGGCCAGGACGCCAAGAGCGCGGGAGCTAGTCGCCACGCACGGAATCGAGCTCGTCGCGCAGGCGGCCCCGGGCCCTGGCGATTCGCTCGCGCAGCATGCTCCGGCGATCCTCGTCGCCCGAATGCCCGTTGCCCGACGCGGCGATCGGCTCGCGCCGCTCGGCCAGGTACGCGACTGCGGCGGCCGCGGCTGCGGCTCCGAGGACGAGAGCAAGAATCCAGCGCATGCGGGGATTCTACCCGCATGCGCCCCACAACCCCTGTCCTCCGATCGCCGCCTGCCGCTCGAGCGCGGCGAACAGCGCCTCGTGGGCGGTATTGGGCGGGAACGGGTAGGCGCGGGCATAGCCCAGCTCGACGAGCCGCGCGTTCACGAACTGGGCGCGCGCGCCGGCGAGCCAGACGTATGCGAGAAACCGCCCGTAGCGGTCGTTGGTCTCGCGGTCATAGCGCAGGATCACGGTGCGGCCCGTGAGCAGGTGCTTTGCGTAGGCCGACGCCTCCGGGCCGTAGCACCCGACCGGGCGGCGCGGGTCGACCGTCTCCGGCGTGTCGATGCCGATCAGCCTGACGTCCTCGGTGCGGCCGCCAGGCCCGCGGACGATGATGGTGTCGCCGTCGACCACCCGTACGACGGTTCCACCGGCGAACGGCGCCCGCCCCGACATGTGCACCCACACCACGCCTGCGACGGCGAGGACCGCCGCCACGATCCCAACGCGGATCCCCGTTCCCGAGCGCATGTCCGAAAGGTACGGATACGGGTGCGCCGCGTGAGTCACGAGATGTCACGGATCGGTGCCGGGGCGCTCGCGGGACCGGCTCCATCCGGAGGCGACCCTACACTGGGGGGTCCGGCGCATGAGGATCCTCCACCTCGCAGACATCCACCTCGATCGCGTGTTCGGCGCCGCCGACGACCGCCGCGACGCGGCCCGCCGCCGGGCCGGCCTGCGCGATGCGCTCTCGCGTGCGCTCGCCGCCGGACGGGCCGAGGGCGTGGACGCCATCGTCCTGGCCGGCGACGTCTACGAGCACGCCTCCGTGACCGCGGACACGGTCGCGTTCCTGGCGGGTGAGCTCGAGCGCGCCGCCGTCCCGGTGCTGGTGACGCCCGGCAATCACGATCCCTACGTCGCGGGCTCGGCCTGGCAGCTCGCCGGCTGGCCGGCGAACGTGCACGTGTTCGCCGCCGACCGTGTCGAGGCCGTCGAGCTCGACGACGACGTCGTCGTGTGGGGAGCCGCGTTCTGCGGTGCCACAGCGCCGGCCGGCGTCCCCGACGGGTTCGCGGCCCCTTCCGACGGCCGCACGCACCTGCTCGCGCTCCACGCGGCCCTCACCGGCGAGCGCTGGGCCGACGAGGGGCGCCACCGCTCGGTGACACGCACGCAGCTCGAGGCGACCAACGTCGCGCGTGTCCTCCTGGGCCACTTCCACGACGGCTACGACGACGGCCGGCTCTGCTACCCGGGAAGCCCCGAGCCGCTCGGCTGGGGTGAGCGCCACGGCGACCACGGCGCCTCGATCGTCGAGATCTCCTCCGCCGGGGTGACGGCGCGGCACCTGCCGATCGCGACCCGCCGGTACGTCGAGCGTGCCGTCTCGGCGGCGGGCGCGGCCGGCTCGGCCGATGTCGAGGCGCTGGTGGCGGCCGAGGCCGCCCGCGAGCCGGGCGCGTGCCTGCGCCTGCTGCTCGAGGGAGAGGTGGCTCCCGGGTGCGCGATCGACGTCGAGGCGCTCGGGGAACGGTTCGGCGGAGGCCTCGAGCAGCTCGTCGTGGTCGACCGCACCCGGCCGGCGTACGACCTGCGGGCGATCGCCGGCGAGCGCTCGGTGCGCGGCCGGTTTGTCGCGAGGCTCCTCCAGAGCGACGATCCTGCGGCGGGCGAGGCCGTCCTCGCCGGCCTGCGAGCGCTCGACGGACACGCCGAGGTGCTCGGTGCACATTGAGTCCGTCCACCTGCACGGCTTCGGTCGCCTCGCGGGCCGCGAGTTCCGCTTCGGCCCCGGGCTGACCGTGGTGCACGGCCCGAACGAGGCGGGCAAGAGCACGCTCCACGCGGCGCTTTCCGCGGCGCTCTTCGGCCTCGTCGGCAGCGGCCGCAGGAGGCGCGACGACACCGCCCGGATCGAGCGCTTCCGTCCCTGGGACGGGGCCCGGTACGCCGCCACGGCCGAGGTGGTCGCGGCCGGCGGCCGCCGGCTCCGCCTCGAGTGGGACTTCGACCGGGCCCGCGTCGCCGTCGTCGATGCAGCCGCCGGAAGCGACGTCACACGCGACTACGGCGGCGGCGACTCCGACGAGCTCGTGCGAGCCCTCTGGGGCGTCGAGCGCGGCGTGTATCTCCACCTCGGCCATGTCGCCCAGGCGGAGCTCGCGCGCATCTCCGATCCGGCGGGCGTGCGCCACGCGATCGAGGCCGTCGTCGGCCAGGGCGCCGCCGACTCCCCGGCCCAGGCGGCGGTGGCTGCGCTCAAGGAGCAGCGCGCACGCCTGGTGGGCCTGAACTCCGCGGCCACCAAGCCGCTCGCTCGCGCACGCGCCGAGCGCGACCGGCTTGCCGACGCCGTCGCCGTCGCAGCCGCCGAGCGCGGGGCGGTCGATGAGCTCGCCTCCGAGCGTGACTCGGCCCGCGCGGCCGTCGAGGCCGCCGACCGGCGCGTGCACGCGCTCGACCATGCCGCCGCCCATGTCCGCGCCCGCGAGCTTCGCCGCCGCATCGAGTGGGCCGACGAGGCCGAGCGGGCCGCCGTCGCCGCCGCGGCCGTCGTGGAGCGCGAGGCGGCGCACGCCGAGTTCGTCCCGTCCGCGGAGGTCGGCACCCTGCGCCACCGGCTGCGCGATCTCGAGGCCGAGCATGATCGCCGCTCCGGCGAGCGGGTGCTCGACACCCAGCGGCTGACGGAGGTCGAGCGGGAGCGGGCGGCGCTCGCCGCCCGGGTGGAGGCGCTCGCACCCCACCGCGGGGCATCCGCGCGCGCCGCCGAGATCGAGGCGCTCGCACTGGCGGCGGCACGTGGCGGCGACGGCCGCCGTCGTCTCCTCGGGCTGGTTGCCCTCGCCGGCACCCTCGCCGTGGCCGCGGCCGCGGTCGGACAGCCGGCGCTCGCGGCACTTGCCGTCATCGCCGGCGGCGCCTCCGTCGCGCTCGCCGCCCGCGGCCGGCCGCAGGCCGCCTCCGAGCTCGACCGCGCGCTGCCCGGCAGCGAGCCGGTCCAGACGCGGCTTGCCGCCCACCGCGAGGCATGCGCCGCCGACCGCGAGCTCGACCGTGTCGAGCGCGAGCTCGGGCGGGTCGAGGTGAGCTACGCCGGCCTGCGGGCTGACCTGGCCGCGCTCGACCAGATCGAGCACGAGCGCGCGCAGGTGTCAGAGCGCGTGCGCTCCGAGCTGATCCGGGCCGGATTCGAGGACGCCGACGTCGAGGACAGCCTGCGCAGGTACGACGCCGCGGTGGCCGGCCACGCCCAGCTCGTCGAAGCCACCGCCACCCAGCGACAGAAGCGAGCCGAGCTGGAGCGGCTCTTCGGCGACGAGTCGCTCGATGAGGCGCGGCTGCGGCTGGGGGAGATCGAGTCCAGCCTGAACGGCCACGCAGCGCTCGCCGACGGGCGTGACCTGGCGGCCGTCGAGACCGAGCGGGCAGCGGCTGAAGCCGAGCGCGACCGCGCCGCCCTCGGCGCCACGGCACTCGACGCCCGGCTGGCCGAGCGGCGGCGGTCCGCGCCCCGGGTCGCCGAGCTTCACGAACAGCTCGAGGAGGCGATCGAGCTCGTCGCCCGCCTCGAGCACACGGACGCCGTGCTGCGCCTTGCCGAGGCCGAGCTGGCTTCGGCGGCCGACGAGACCTACCGCGACGTCGCGCCACTTCTGGGCGCAGCGCTGGCCGAGCCGATCGGCCGGCTCACGGCCGGGCGCTACGCGACCGCCTTCGTCGAGGACGACCTCGGCGTGCGCCTCGAGACGCCCGAGCGCGGTGAGGTGGTCGATCTCGCCGCGCTGTCGCACGGCACCCAGCGGCAGGTCTATCTCGTGCAGCGCCTCGAGCTCGTCCGGCTTCTGTGCCCCGCGGGAGCCACACCTCCCGTCCTCCTGGACGATCCGTTCGCGCACGTCGACGCCGAGCGGGTCGAGCGCACCCTCGCCTACCTCTCAGACCTGGCAGCCGACCGGCAGCTGATCCTGTTCTCGACCGACCGGGCCGCGGTTGACCTCGCGCCCAGCTCCGCGGCCGTCATCGAGCTCGCGCTCGAAGGCGCAGCCGCCGCCTAGGTGTTCGACATCGAGCGCCGGCCGGCGAGCCGGGAGGACGGCGCAAGCAGCCGCTCGGCGCGGAGCGTCGCAAGGCTCAACACGGGCACGTCGATGGCACGCTCGAAGCAGATGTAGCGTGTGCGCCACGATGGGTGGAACTTGCGGCTGAAGCTGAAGAGCCGCTCCAGCTGAAAGACACGATCGAGCCGCAGGACGACGGACCGCGCAAGCCGCATCCGGAGGGGCGCGGCGTCGTCTGCCCGCAGCACGTCCGCGAAGGCCGCGAAGTTGAGCGAGATCTCCTCGACGCCCGCCGGCGAAGCCCAGAGCGTCGTCCGGGCGATCAGGAACTCCATGAGGCCGTTGGGCGTCTCGCTACCCCGCCGCATCGCTGAGAGCGAGTAGCCGCGCGACGACGGCACGAGGTGGAGATAGCCGCGGACGCTGCCGTCGCCGTCGGTGGCGAGCGCGAAGCGGGCCCGCGAATGGGTATGCAGATCGTCCATCGCCATCGAGAAGCCCCTGTCCACGGTGCCGGCGAGCCACTGACGCGTGACGGCGTCGACGTCTGCGCGCTCCGCCTCCGAGAGGTCATCAGGAGCAGCGACCCGGAATTGCGTAGCCGGCGCGGTCGAGCCGGGCGACGGATTGGCGCACCTTCCGGATCCCGCGACCCTCGAGCGAGAACCGGGTGGGATCGAGCACCGCCTCGTCGCCGCTTCGAAACGCGCGCATGCCCCGCGCGCGGTACAGGTCGAGCCAGCGGTCGGATGCGTGGAGGACCACGAACCGCCAGCCACGTTCGCGACACACAGCGCGGAAGTCGTCGACCAGGCCCGGCACCTCGTCCGCCCCGCCGATCGGATCGCCCGCGACGAGCGCGCAGCCGGCGACGACGCGATAGGCCAGGAACGCGTTGCCGGCCCGCGAGAACATGTACCTGCGGTCGCGTCTGAGCGCGAAGAACGAAAGGCTGTCGTCTCCGTGATCGGCGACCAACGCGCGGGCGCGCTCGTGATCCGCGTCAGTCTGACCGCAGGGCTCCCGGTGCGCCCGAAGCCACTGGTGGAGCGCCCAGAACGCGCCGGAGGCGAGCACGAACTCGAAGCCCAGGTCGGTGATCCGGTTCAGGTGCTCGTCGGCGGCGGAGCCGACGACCGCCCACGCGGCGAGCGCAACGGCGAGGCCGGCGACCAGCGGCGGCAGACTCGTCGGGTCGCCGGGGACGTCGTACCACCGGCGCAGGCGAAGGAGCGCCACGAGGAGGGCGATGCTCCCGACGGCCTCCTCGACGTCGAACCCGCCGGCGAGGTGGCCCAGGGCGGCGAACGTGATGACGGCGAGCGCGGCCATCCACGCGCGGTGCTTGCGCCTGGCGAGCCCACCCGAGAGCCACACGAGCGCGACACCGCACGCGAACGTCAGCGAGCCGGCGAGGTCGCCGGCATCCATCGGGAGCATCGCCTGGAAGAGATCGAACCGGTCGGTGAGGGCGGGTGTGATCGCCGAAAGGATGTCGACGATGCCGACGACGAGCGCCCCGAACGCGATCACGACCGGGGGCTCGACCGCAACCGACGTGAACCGGCGAAGCACCTTGCCCACAGTACCGGCATGGTCTTGAAGAGACTTTAGGATCCGGCCAGCGCGGCCCGGACGGCCTCCGCAACGTCCGCGTCGTGGTCGGGCGCGGCCCCCCGGAGGGCCGCAGCGGCCCGCTCGCCGCCGACGATGCCGAGCGAACGGGCAGCAAGCGCGCGCAGCTCCGGATCCTCGGCGGCGGCCAGGACGCGGGCCAGGAACGGAACCCCCTCCTCGGCGCCGGGCGCTCCCAGCGCGCGCACCTGGGCTCGCAGCTCGGCGTCGCGGGCGGTGGCCGCCTGGGCTCCCGCCGGCCGGCGCACGAGCGGGTAGGGGCCGCCCGTCAGCTCGAGCGCTCCGGAGCCGATGAGCGAGTCGACCTCCCGGAGCACGTCGTCGGCCGAGAGCACGGCGAGCGTGCCGTACGTGTCGAGCCGGTCGTGGCCGGCGGCCACGAGCGCCCGCCCCTGCGACCCGCGCAGGATCTGGACGATGCGCGTGCGGCCGACCCGCCCTCCCGTCTCGTCGACGGCGCGCAGCACGAGCGCGGGCGGATCGATATCGGCCGCCGGAAGCGGCCGCGGGGTCGCGGCCTCCGGCAGCCGGACGACGGCCGCGCCGCAGACGTCGCAGCACCGGTCGGGCGGGACGCTCGACGGCTCATCCGAGAAGTAGCGCAGGAGCGCCGCGCGCCGGCAGCCGCCCTCGGTCGCGTAGCCGTCGATCGCCGAGAGCCGGTCCCACCGGCGCCGCTCGACACGGCGGCCGGCGACCACGGCCGCGGCCAGGTGGCGCTTCGAGAGCTTCGCATCGGCGATCCGCCCCGCGGCCGAGCCGGCCGGCGCCGGGAAGAGCTCGAGCGCCCCGGCCCGCTCGAGCACCGCGAGCGCAACCCGCGGCTCGTCGATCCCGAGATCGGCCTCGCGCACGCGGAACACGCCGCCACCGTCGGCGCGGTCGGCCGCGGCCGCATGCACCGCGGTCAGGTCGGAAGGGGCCAGCCGGGCGCGCTGGATGAAGTGGACGATGAGCCCCTTGTCACGCTTGGCGTAGAGCAGGGTGCAGCGCGCGGGCAGCCCGTCGCGGCCCGCGCGGCCCGCCTGCTGGTAGTACTCCTCGGGAGACTGCGGGAGCGCCCAGTGGACGACCGAGCGCACGTCGGGCTTGTCGATGCCCATGCCAAACGCGGTCGTCGCGCACACCGCGTCGAGCTCGCCGCCCAGGAAGGCCGTGAGCGTCCTCGATCGCCGCTCGCCGTCGAGACCGGCGTGGTAGGCGGCCGCCCTGAGCCCACCGGCCGAGAGCGCCTCGGCGACCTCCTCGCACGTTCGCCGGCGGCCGCAGTAGACGACGGCAGGGAGCGCGTCCGGCGCGTGCAGCAGCGAGCTCAACACCCGCGGCTTGTCGCGATCGCCCGAGACCGGGACGACGGCGAACATCAGGTTGGGGCGGTCGAACCCCGTCCTCGGAGTGACCGGGTCGTCGAGCCGCAGCGCCGCGGCAATGTCGTCCGCCACCCGTGGCGTGGCCGTGGCGGTGAGCGCGATGGTCGGCGGCGTGCCCAGGCGCTCGCGGACGTCGGCGAGCCGCAGGTAGTCGGGGCGGAAGTCGTGGCCCCACTCGGAGAGGCAGTGCGCCTCGTCGACAGCCAGGCGGGCGACGCCGGCCTCGGCGATCGCGCCCAGGAAGCGCGCGCTCGTGAATCGCTCCGGCGCGACGTACACCAGCCGCGCCGAGCCGATCCGGATGCGCTCCAGCGCCGCGGCGACGGCATCCTGCGACATCGACGACGTCAGCATCTCGACGCCGTCGATGCCCCGGTTTCGGAGAGCGCCGTACTGGTCCTGCATCAGCGCGATCAGCGGCGAGACGACGAGGGTCACGCCGGGGGCGACGAGCGCAGGCAGCTGGTAGCACAGCGACTTGCCGGAGCCGGTGGGCATGACGGCGAGCACGTCGCGGCCGGCGAGAATCGCCTCGACAGCCTCGCGCTGCCCCGGCCGGAAGCCGGGGTGGCCGAAGAGCCGCCGCAGATCGGCGGTGATGTCGGTCTCGACCGCGCCCACCTGAGGCAGTGTCTCAGACCCCCCGGACCGAGCGGCGGCGGGCGGGCCTACGCCACGGCCTCGGGCTCGACCATCCCGCGCTCGGCGCGGACCGTCCGGACGTCGCTTCGCAGCCACAGGCATGCCGCAACCCCGAGCAGGCCGACCACCGCGGCCGCGAGGTAGGTCAGCCGGGCGGCGTCGATGACGGCGGGCACATGCGCGCCGGCGCGCTCGGCCCCGGTGACCTGCGCAGACGTCAGCGTCGCCGCGAAGACGATGCCGGCGACGGCCGCCCCCATCCCCGAGCCCACCTGGCGCGCGAGCGGGATGCTCGACGTCGACCGGCCCTCGCGACCCTCGAGCGCCGTCGGCCAGCACGGCCGCGAAGAGCGCCGGGCTCGCGATGCCCATCCCGAGGCCCGAGAGCGTGTACGCGGCGATCGGGAGCACTGCTCCGCCCGCCGGGATCGCCATGACGAACGTGGCCGCGACCGTCAGGCTCGTGCCCAGGGCGATCTGGTTCCGCGGCCTCGCCCCGAGGCGCGCGGCGGTCATCGACCCGGTCGTCCATCCGAGCGTGCAGAGGAGAAGCGCGATGCCGACGACACGCACGCCGTCGTCGAACCCCACCTGGAGCTGGAGCGGCAGGTAGGTCTCGGCGCCGAGGAACGCCACGCCCGCCCCGAAGGCTGCGACGTTGGCGGCGATCGAGTTGGCGGTGTGGGTGAAGACGGGCTGAGTCGTCCGCCGCTCGTGGAAGAAGAAGGCCGCCGCCGGAAGGAGCGCCAGAGGCGCCAGCGCCAGCGGCGGCAGCCAGTGCTTGGTGAGCGCGAGCAGCACGGCGACGACGAGACCCAGCAGCACCGGGCCGGCGATGTTGAAGCGGGCCTCGTTCACGGGCCGTTCCACCGGATGAACCACGCGCAGCGCCCTGGCCGCCGACCATGCGACGATCGCGATCAGCGGCAGGTTGATCCAGAACACCCACCGCCAGCCGACGGTGGCCGTGAGCACGGCACCGAGCGCCGGCCCGATCAGCGCGGAGACCCCCCACATGGCGGCGTTGATCCCGAAGGCACGCGGCCGAAGCTCATCGGGAAGCGACACGGCGAAGAGGCCGAGCGGGACTGCGAACATGAACCCGGCACCGAGGCCGAGGATGGCCCTCGAGACGGCGATGACCGGCATCGACGGCGCCAGCCCTCCGAGCACGTTGGCGACGGCGAAGAGCGAGCACGCGATGGCGAACGACCGGCCCACGCCCTCCCGGTCGATGACGGCGCCCGCGACCGGGAAGGTCATCGCGACGGCGACGGTCGTCGCCCCGACAGTGACAGCGATCAGGTCGACGCCGCCGATGTCCTGCGCCGCCGACGGCAGGGCGGTGGTGACCATGAGCGCGTCCAGCGAGCCGAGGAAGGTGGCCCCGAGCGCAGCGACCATCAGCGCGGTGTAGGGCGCGCGGAAGAGGGCGGCGTAGCTCGGAGTCACGGGGGCGTTACGGGGACTGCCACGGCGGGCGTTCGGGGACTGTCCCCGCTCAATCGCCCGCCGCGTAGATCTTGTCCGTGGCCGGGTACGTCTTCGTGACGTGGCGCTTGAAGAGCAGGTCGTCGTACGAGAGGCCGGCGGCCGCGCCGACCAGCTGCGCGAGATGGAAGATCGGGAGGTCGAACTCGATGTCGGCCTCGCGGCTCGCCTTTCCCTGCCACGCGTCGAGCGAGAGGTGGCACAGCGGGCACGGCGTCACCATCGCGTCGGCGCCGGCCTCCTTGGCCTCGGCCAGCGGCTGGATGAGCTCGCCCAGAGCGACCTCCTCGCGGGCCAGGACGATCGGGAAGCCGCAGCACTTGATCTTGGACGGATAGTCGACCGGCTCGGCCCCGCACGCCTCGATGATGCGCTCCAGCGACTGCGGCCGGTCGGGATCCTCAAAGCCGAGCAGCTTCGACGGGCGCAGGATCTGGCAGCCGTAGAACGGCGCGATCTTGACGCCCGTAAGCGGCTTCTGCGCGATCTGCTTCAGCTTCTCGTAGCCCTCGCCCTCGGCGATCTCCCACAGCAGGTGGCGCACCTCGACGCCGCCCTCGTACGAGGCGGCGCCGACGTCGCGGAGGTTCTTGTTCACACGCTCGCGCAGGTCGGCGTCGGCCTTCAGCTTGAGGTCGGCCTGGCGCAGGTTGAGCGTGCAGACGTTGCAGATCGTGAGCAGGGTCTCCTGCCCGAGCTGCTCGGCCTGGCCCAGGATGCGGGCGTTCAGATGCAGGTAGTACTCGGGCCGCGCCTCGTGCACGTCACCGGCGCCGCAGCACGTGAACCCGGGGATCTCGACCAGCTCGGCGCCCATCTTCTCGGCGATCGCCCGGGTCGACGTGTCGAGCTCCTTCTGCGAGAGGCTGGCCAGGCAGCCGGGGTAGTACGCGTAGCTCGGCTTCACTCCGAGGGCTCCTCACGGTCGCGTGAGACACCGGCGCGGCGATCGTCGCGCGCCTCGGCCTCCTGGGTCTTCAACAGCTTGTGCAGCTTTCGCACCTCGTCGAGCTTCTTGGCCCGGTGTGGCTTCAGCGGGTTCGGCACCTTGCCGGCCCGCGCGAGGTTCAGGGCGAACTTGACGTCCATCGCCTTCAGCGGGTCGGTGTAGGGCACGAGCGCCGTCTCGAGCAGGTAGCCGGTCTGCCGGGTCGAGACGTCGAACACCTGCGCGTGGCGGGCGCCCTTGTCCGAGAGCATCCCCTCGGAGTAGATCTCGGCGCCCAGCTTGGCGATCGCGTCGCGCGGGTCGACGCCCTTCGGGCAGCGCTCGTTGCAGAAGTAGCAGCGGGTGCAGTCCCAGACGCCGTGGGCGCCGTTCAGCGTCCGCAGGCGCTCGCCGCGGTCGCGGTCGCGCACGTCCCCGACGAACCGCTGCGCCTTGGCGAGCGCCGCGGGGCCGAGGAAGTCCGGATCGGACTCCATCGAGTTGCACTCCGAGACGCAGCACCCGCACTGGATGCAGAGCGCCTCCTTCATGATCCGGTCGAGCTCCTCCTGCTGGACGCGCCACTCCTTGACCGGTGGGCGGTCGTCCTCCTCGAGCCAGGGCTTCACGGCCTTGAACTTGGCCCAGAACGGATCCATGTCGACGACCAGGTCCTTGATCACCGGCAGGTTGCCCATGGGCGAGATCACCGGCACGTGGCCCGACTCGGCCAGCGGCGCCATCGGCGTCTTGCAGGCCAGCACCGCCGCGCCGTCCATCCGCATCCCGCACGACCCGCACACCGCCATGCGGCAGCTCTTGCGGTAGGTGACCGACCCGTCGACCGTGTCCTTCACGACGTCGAGGACGTCGAGCAGGGTGGCCGTCTCGGGGGCGTCGACCGTGAACTCCTGGAGCCGTCCCTGCTCGGTGTCGGGGTCGTAGCGCTGGATCTTCAGGGTGAACTGCATGCTGCTCCGGTCAGTAGGCGCGGACGGCGGGCTCGAACTCGGTGATGGTGACGGGCCGGTAGTCGAGCGACACGCCGCCGTCGTCGTACACCGGCCAGCGTATGCCGCAGCCACCGCTCGTCGTCGCGCTCGGGGTAGTCGAGCCGGGAGTGCGCGCCCCTGCTCTCGGTGCGGGCGACCGCTCCGGCGACGAGGCAGTCGGCCATCTGGAGCATCGAGCCGAGCTCGAGCGCCTGGATCAGGTCGGAGTTGAACGTGCGCGACTTGTCCTGGATCACCACGCCGAGGCCGCCGCGGAAGCGCTCGCGCAGGTCGGCGACGTCGCTCACGCACCTCTCGAGCCCCTCGGCGGTGCGGAAGATGCCGGCGTTCGCGTACATCGTGTCGGCCAGCTCGTCGCGCAGGACGTGCGGGCGGACGCCGTCGAAGTTGTAGAGGAGCTGGGCGATCCGGCGCTCGGCCACACGGACGGCGGACGGCGAGAACACGGCCGCGGACGACCCGTTCGAGCGGAAGTCCTGCGCCGCCGCCGCCCCGGAGCGGCGCCCGAAGACGACGGTCTCGAGCAGCGAGTTCCCGCCCAGGCGGTTGGCGCCGTGGACCGAGACGCACGCGCACTCTCCGGCGGCGTAGAGGCCCGGCATGGACGTCCGCCCCCAGACGTCCGTGTCGATCCCGCCCATGTGGTAGTGCGACCCCGGCCGCACGGGGATCGGCTCCTCGATCGGGTCGACGCCGGCGTAGTCCATCGCCAGCTCGCGCGATCCATGCAGGACGGTGTTGATCTTCTTCGCCCCGAGGTGGGTGAGGTCGAGCAGGACGCACCCGTCGACGCCGCGGCCCTCGTCGATCTCGGTCTGCTCGGCCCGCGAGACGACGTCGCGCGACGCCAGCTCCCCGGCGTTCGGCGCGTAGCTGAACATGAAGCGGTCGCCCTCGGCGTTCCGCAGGTAGCCGCCCTCGCCGCGGCAGCCTTCGGTGATGAGGACGCCGTTCGCCTTGAGCGTCGTCGGGTGAAACTGCATGAACTCCATGTCCTTCAGCGGCACGCCGGCGCGCCAGGCCATCGACATCCCGTCTCCGGTGCAGGCGTAGGCGTTCGTCGTGCCGCGGTACATGCGGCCGAGGCCGCCGGTCGCGAGCACGACCGCCCCGGCCTCGACGCCCTGCACGCCGCCGTGGACGAGATCCCAGGCCGTCAGGCCGACGCAGCGCTCGCCGTCCATCACCAGGTCGAGCGCGAACCACTCCTCGTAGACGGTGACCTCCGACTTGACGAGCTGCTCGTAGAGGACATGTAGGAGCACGTGGCCGGTGATGTCGGCCGCGTAGCAGGTGCGGGGCGCGCCGCCCGCGCCGAACGGCCGCTGGGCGATCCGCCCGTCAGGGGTGCGCGAGAAGATGCAGCCCATGTGCTCGAGCTCGTAGATGTCGCCGGGCCCCTCCTCGCACATGACCGCGATCGCGTCCTGGTCGCCGAGGTAGTCGGAGCCCTTGACGGTGAAGAACGTGTGCTGCTCGGGCGAGTCCTCGGACGCGTTCCCGAGCGCTGCGTTGATGCCGCCCTCCGCGGCGCCGGAATGGCTGCGCGTCGGGTGGAGCTTGGAGACGACCCCGACGTCTGCGCCGTAGCGAGAGGCCTCGATGGCGGCACGCATCCCGGCCACCCCCGCACCGACCACAACGACGTCGTGTCGTACCATGCCGGGGCAGCGTACCAGAGCACCTCTCGAGGTCACTTTGTAACAGCTATGTGAGGGGTTGGAACGAGGCAAAAGTGCGGTAAACTGGTCTATGGCCGCACGCGGCGCGCGGCATCTTGTGACTCAGGGAGGATGGGCGTGGCGAAGATGGCGTTTGCACTTCCGGCCGCCCGGACGGTGCTGCAGAACCCGACGCAGGCCGAGCTGCACGCGCTGGCCAAGACGATGCCGAATGCCCGCGAGACGAGCTACGGCGCCGTCAACGTCCAGACGCGCGTGCTGTCGCGGTCGAAAGGCTCGACGTTCATCGTCGCCGACGACCCCGACGCGTATCCACATCAGGCGATCGACCGCGACGAGTGGGAGCGCATGTCCGCGCGCCAGGACGCCTACATCGCCGAGGCGGCGATGATCCAGGTCGACGGCTTCATCGGGAACGATCCCGAGCACCGAGTGCCGACCCGGCTCTTCGTCGAAGCTGCGTTCGCGAACATCGCGGGCATGCAGGACGTCCTCTACTTCCACGACCCGGAGGCGGAGTTCGAGCCGGAGCTGGTGGTCGTCTACACGCCGGGGCTCGCCGCGGCGGGCTATCCCGACGATCGACTGATCGCCGTCAACCTCGACCTCCACGTCACCCGCGTCTTCAACTCGGACTATTTCGGCGAGTCGAAGAAGGGCGGGCTGCGAATGTGGAACGAGCTCGTGCACGAGCGCGGCGGCCTGGCGCTCCATGCCGGCTGCAAGGTCATCCCGACCGACCGGGGCGACAAGGTCGGGCTCATCGTCGGGCTCTCCGGCACGGGCAAGACCACGACCACCTTCACGCGCCAGAACGGCTCCCTCCCCGTCCAGGACGACTTCGTGGCGTGGTGGCCCGACGGCTCCGTCTCGGCGACCGAGGCCGGCTGCTTCGCAAAGACGTTCGCGCTCAACCCCACGGACGAGCCCACGATCCACGGCGCGGTCACCCGCCCGGAGGCGTATCTCGAGAACGTGAGCCAGTCCGACGCCGGCGAGGTCGACTTCTTCGACCAGGCCTACACGAAGAACGGCCGCGCCGTGTTTGCGTTCGCAGCAATCGAAGCGGCCGACGCGTCGCAGGTCGACCGGGCCGACTTCCTGCTCATCCTGAACCGCAACGAGAACATCATCCCGGCCGTCGCGCGCCTCGAGGGCCCGCAGGCCGCGGCGTTCTTCATGCTCGGCGAGACCACCGGCACCTCGGCCGGCGGCGCCGACGAGGAGGGCAAGTTCCTGCGCGTTCCCGGCACGAACCCCTTCTTCCCGCTCTCGCACGACCTCCAGGGGAACCGGTTCCTCGAGCTGCTCGCGCTGCACCCGATCGACGTCTACATCCTGAACACGGGGCGCGTCGGCGGCGGCGACGGCGACGAGCGCTCCAAGAAGGTGCTGATCCCGCACTCCTCCGCCATCGTGAAGGGCATCGCCGAGGGGACAATCGAGTGGCAGCCCGATCCCGACTTCGGCTACCGCGTCGCCCGGCACGTGCCGGGGATCGACACGACCGACCTCGACCTGCTCCAGCCGCGGCTCCTCTACGCCGCCCAGGGGCGCGAGACCGAGTACAACGACCGCGTGGCGCGGTTGAAGGCGGAGCGGGCCGAGTACCTGGCCGGGTACGCGAGCCTGTCGGCCGAGATCGTCGAATCGGTGAGGTAGAGGATCGATTCGATCATCTAGCGTTCGCCGGGTGTCGGACGCATCGGTGAAGCTTCAGGTGCAGCGCGTCGCGCGCACCTTCGAGGCGACGCTGAACGCCGGCGACGTCGAGGGCTGTCGGGCGCACTTCGCAGCCGAGTTCGCCGACCGCGACAGGGAGCTCGGCCCGCTGCTCGAGCGCACGGCTCACGGCGAGCTGATCGGCACAGTGGCAACCCGGACGCTCGTGCACCTCCACCTGGCCGACGGCGACACGCGGGTCGTGGAGCTCCTGTGGCTCGAGCTCCACGGCGCGTGGCGAATCCACGACGCGCGCGTGTTCTCGCTGCTCCCCGGCGAATAATTCCGATACAAGGAGGGGTTTTTGGCCCGGCGGGGTATCGTTAAGGCCCGCCGCACCCTTCCGAAAGCGACTGCCACCAATGCCTGCTGCGAACACCCCGCGTGCCGTCTGGACCGGATCCATCTCCTTCGGGCTCGTGAACGCGCCCGTCCGGATGTATACGGCGATCAGCGAGAAGGATTTGCGCTTCAACCTCATCCACGAGCCGGACAACGGCCGGATCGGCTATGTCAAGACCTGCAAGGTCGACGGCAAGGAGGTCCCGTCCGACGAGATCGTGAAGGCGTATGAGGTCTCCAAGGGCGAGTACGTCACGCTGACCGAAGAGGACTTCGATGCCGCCCGGGCCGAGGGCGGCCATTCGATCACGATCCACGACTTCGTGCCCGTCGACCAGATCGACCCGATCTACTTCGAACGGACCTACTACCTCGGCCCCGAGGAGGGTGCGGGCGAGGCGATCTACGCCCTGCTCGCCAAGGCAATGGCCGACTCGGGGCTGGCGGCGGTGGCGACGTACGTGCGGTCGGACCGGGAGAACCTCGCGTGCCTGCGTGTCCGCGACGGCGTCATCACGCTCGAGCGGATGTTCTTCGACGACGAGGTGCGCTCGATGGACGGGATCGCGCCCTCGAGCGCCAAGGTGGACAAGCACCAGCTCGAGATGGCCCGCGACCTGATCGGCGCCTACACCACCGAGGAGTTCGACATCTCGAAGTACGAGGACACCTACCGCGAGCGGCTGCTCGAGGTCATCGAGCGCAAGCAGCAGGGCAAGACGACCAAGCCCAAGGCCGTTTCGACCGAGGAGAAGCCGCCCGACCTGATGGCCGCGCTCACCGCGTCGCTCGATCAGGCGCGGGACGCCAAGAAGTCCAGCACCAGGGCCAAGGGCTCCGCCGCCAAGTCGGCCCGGTCGCGCCCGAAGGCCGCCGCATCGAGGCGAAAGACCGCCTGACGCCTGCGGGTATGCTCGCCGCGTGACGGTCGGCGAGAGGATCGAGGGCACGCTGGTGGTGCTCGCGCCGCTCGAGGTCTCGGACGCCGCGGCGTGGGCGCGGTGGCTGCGCGACCCCGACACGACCCGCTATCTCTACGGGCGCCGCGGCCCGCCCCCGGCACCCGCGACCGAGGCCGAGGTGCGGACGTGGGGCCGGCGCGCGGTGTCCGACCCGCAGATGCTGGCGGTGGGGATCGAGGAGCGGCCGGGGGGCACCGTGATCGGGAACGCGCGCCTGCAGCTCCTGCCCCGGCACAGGGCCCGGTTCTCGATCCTGATCGGCGAGGCCGAGCACCGCGGCTCCGGTCAGGGCCGGGAGGCGACCGCTCTCCTCTGCCGGTACGCCTTCGAGCGGCTCGGCGTCGAGGAGATCATGCTGGAGGTCGATCCCCGGAACGTGCCGGCCGTACGGGCCTACCACGCGGTCGGCTTCCAGCACGCCCGCGGGCAGATGATGCGGCTCAGGCGGGTGTGGCGATGAGATCCGGCCGGACCGTTGCGGCCCGGCGCGCCTCGAGGACGCGGCGTCGTCGCCCGGTTCGGCGGTCGTCATGCCGCCTGGGAGCGGCGCTCGATCGGCTCGTATGCGCGCGGCGCGGGCCCGACGTACTCCGAGCTCGGGCGGATCAGGCGGTTGTCGGAGTGCTGCTCGATGACATGCGCCGCCCAGCCGACGACCCTGCTCATCGCGAAGATGGGCGTGAAGAGGCCCGTCTCGATCCCGAGGTAGTGGTAGGTCGACGCGGAGTAGAAGTCGACGTTGGGGTAGAGCCCCTTCTCGTCGACGACCGTCTTCTCGATCGCCTCGGACATCTCGAACCAGCGCGGCTCCGGCGACTCCTTCGCGAGCGAGCGCGAGAAGCGCTTCAGGATCACCGCGCGCGGGTCCCACGTCTTGTAGACCCGGTGGCCGAAGCCCATGATCCGCTCCTTGCGCTCGAGCCGGGCGTGGATCTCTTCCTCGACCGAGGCGCCGTCCGGGATGGCCTCGAGCAGGTGCATCACCTGCTCGTTGGCGCCGCCGTGCAGCGGCCCCTTGAGCGCGCCGATGGCCCCCGTGATGGCCGAATGCATGTCTGAGAGTGTGGACGCGATCACCCGGGCGGTGAACGTGGACGCGTTCATCTCGTGGTCGGCGTGCAGGATCAGGGCGACGTCGAAGGTCTTGGCCGCGGCCGGGGAAGGCCGCCCGCCGGTGAGCATCTGGAGGAAGTTGGCCGCGTGCCCGAGCGCGGGATCCGGCGCGACCGGCTCCTCGCCCGCCCGGCGGCGCGCGTACCGCGCGACCATCGTCGGCATCTTGGCGATCAGCCGGGTGGCCTTGCGGCGGTTGGCCTCGGGGTCGTTCGAGTCCTTGTCGGGATCGTCGAAGCTGTCCGACGAAACCGCAGTCCGCAGCATCTCCATCGGCGCGGCGTGGGTCGCGAGCATGTCGACGACCTGAGCCGTCTCGTCGGACAGCTCGCGATGCTCTGAGAGGTTGGCCAGGAAGCTGTCGAACTGCTCCTTCGTCGGCAGCTCGCCGTACAGCGTGAGAAAGCACACCTCCTCGTAGGAGGAGTGCTCCGCAAGGTCGCCCACGTCGTAGCCCCCGTAGACGAGCACGCCGTTCTGGCCGTCGATCGAGCACAGCCTGCTACGGGCGACGACGACGCCTTCGAGTCCGCCCTTGTCGGCCATGCTGACATCCTAGATGATTGATTCACCAATCCAGTCGGCGCCCAGAGGTCGGGGTATCGATCATCTCGCCGGTGGTGTCTTGTACGCTCCGCCCCGGTGTCTCACCCTGTGACCCTCATTCCCGGCGACGGCACCGGACCGGAGATCGCCGAGGCGACGCGGCGCGTGCTGGAGGCCACCGGCGTGGGGTTCCAGTGGGACGTGCAGGAGGCCGGCGCCGACGTCATGGATCAGCACGGGGGGAACCCACTGCCGGATGGGGTGATCGACTCGATCCGCCGGAACGGCACCGCGATCAAGGGCCCAATTACGACCCCGGTGGGGTCCGGCTTCCGCTCCGTGAACGTCGGCCTTCGCAAGTCGCTGGACATGTACGCGCAGGTGCGGCCGTGCAAGATGTACACGGGCGTGCGCACCCGCTACGCCGACACTGCGGTCGACCTCGTGATCGTCCGCGAGAACACCGAGGACCTCTACGCCGGGATCGAGTTCGAGCGCGGCACGGACGGGGCGCTCCAGATCGCCGCCGCAATCGAGCGGGCCGCGGGCGTGCGGCTGCGCGACGACACCGGGATCTCGATCAAGCCCATCTCGGAGGCCGGCACGCGCCGCGTGGTCCAGTTCGCCTTCGACTACGCCCGCCGCACCGGCCGCCGGAAGGTCACCTCGGTGCACAAGGCCAACATCATGAAGCACACCGACGGCCTGTGGCTCGAGGTCTCGCGCCAGGTCGCGGCCGAGAACACGGACGTCGAGTTCGACGACCGGATCGTCGACAACATGTGCATGCAGCTCGTGCAGAAGCCCGAGCTCTACGACGTCCTGGTGCTCCCGAACCTCTACGGCGACATCGTCTCCGACCTCGGCGCCGGCCTCGTGGGCGGCCTCGGCGTCGCCCCCGGCGGCAACTTCGGGATCGACGCCGCGGTGTTCGAGCCGACGCACGGATCGGCCCCGAAGTACGCCGGCCAGAACCGCGTGAACCCGATCGCGATGATGCTCTCGGGGGTCATGATGCTGCGGCACCTCGACGAGGCCGATGCCGCCGACCGGCTGGAGGCCGCAATCGCGGCGGTCATCGCCGAGGGCCGGTCGGTCACCTACGACATGAAGCCGTCGCCCGACGACCCGACGGCCGTGGGCACGTCCGACGTCGCCGACGCGATCATCGACAAGCTGGGGGACGCTGCATGAGCCGTACGAAGATCACCGTCGTCGGTGCCGGGAACGTGGGCGCGACCACGGCCCAGCGCCTCGCCGAGCGCGACTACGCCGACGTCGTGCTCGTGGACATCGTCGAGGGGCTGCCCCAGGGCAAGGCGCTCGATCTGAACCAGTCCGGCCCCGTGATCGGCTACGAGCCGACAGTTGTGGGCACGAACGGTTACGAGGAGACGGCCGGATCGAGCATCTGCATCGTCACGTCCGGCCGGGCCCGTACGCCGGGCATGAGCCGCGACGACCTGCTGCGGACGAACCAGGCGATCGTCGCCGACGTCACCAAGAACCTGATCGAGCACTCCCCAAACACGATCCTGATCGTCGTCACGAACCCGCTCGACGCGATGTGCCAGGTGGCCGCGGCCGAGTCCGGCTTCCCGCGGGAGCGCGTGTTCGGCATGGCCGGCGTGCTCGACACGGCCCGGTTTCGCACCTTCCTGGCCTGGGAGCTGGGCGTCTCGGTGCGCGACGTGACCGGCTTCGTGCTCGGCGGGCACGGCGACCAGATGGTGCCCGTCACCTCCTACACGAACGTCGCCGGAATCCCGGTCGCCGACCTGATCCCGGCGCCGCGGCTGGCCGAGATCGTGCAGCGGACGCGGGACGGCGGCGCCGAGGTCGTGAAGCTCCTGAAGTCGGGCTCGGCCTACTACGCTCCGTCGGCGTCGATCTGCGAGATGGTCGACTCGATCGTGCTCGACCAGAAGCGGGTGCTGCCGTGCGCGGCGCTTCTCAAGGGCGAGTACGGCCTCGACGGCCTCTTCATGGGCGTCCCCTGCCGGCTCGGCTCGGCCGGCCTCGAGGAAGTGATCCAGATCGACCTCTCGGCGGAGGAGCGCGCCGAGCTCGAGCGCTCGGCATCCGCCGTCCGCGAGCTGATCGCCGTCATGGGGCTGTGACGGGGACAGTCCCCGTACGGACCGCGTGACACATGGGTGACGAGCGCGTGACGGGTACGGGCGGGCGGCTGGGCCAGCTCGCCCGGCACTCGTTCGTGTACGGCCTCGGCGGGCTGGTCTCGAAGCTCGTCGGCATCTTCCTTCTGCCGATCTACACGCACCGGGTCAACCAGGCCCAGTTCGGCGAGGTCGAGCAGGTGATGGCGTTCGTGGCCGTCGCCGCCGTCGTCCTGCGGATGGGCCTCGTCACCGCGATGTTCCGGTTCTGCTGGGACCACCGCGAGCCGGACGCCCGGGCCCGCACGATCCGCACCGCGTTCACGGCCGTTCTCGCCATGTCGACGCTCGGCCTCGTGCTGTGCCTGGTGACGATCAACCCCCTGGCCGACGTGCTCAGCTCGAGCCGCGAGCTCGTCCTCATCGGCGCCTTCGGCCTGTGGGTCTCGATGAACTTCGACATCCTCGCCGGGATCTACCGGATCGAGCAGCGGCCGACGGCGTTCGTCGTCTACTCGCTGATCAACGTCGCGCTCACCGTCGTCATCTCGATCATCCTCGTGATCCCGCTCGACCTCGGCGCGGCGGGCATCATGATCGGCAACTTCTCGGGCACCTACATCACCTACGCCCTGCTCCTCTACGCCCGCCGCGAGACGGTCGCGCTGGCGCTCGACCGCCCGCTGCTGCGGCGGATGCTCGACTTCTCGCTGCCGCTCATGCCGGCCGGGCTCGCGCTCTGGGCGCTCAACCTGGCTGACCGGTTCCAGGTGATCAACCTGGCGTCGCCGTCCGAGCTGGGCTCCTACTCGGCGGCGTCGAAGATCTCACTCGGGATCATGCTGCCGATCGCCGCCTTCCAGACGGCGTGGGTGCCGTTCGCCAACTCGTTCACCGACGAGGACGAGGCGAAGCGAACCTACCGGGACGTCTTCTCGTACTGGTCGGCGCTGATCGCCTGGGCGGTCGTGGCGATGAGCCTGTTCGCGCCGCCCTATATCCACCTGCTCATGCCGCGCGAGTGGTGGGACGCGGCGCCGGTCGTCCCGCTGCTCACCGCCGGGTCGGCCCTCTACGGCGCCTACATGATCCTCTCGATCGGCGTCAACCGCTCGAAGCGGACGAAGCTCACGCCCGTCGTGAACGCGACGGCCGCCGGCATCAACATCGGCCTCAACTTTCTCCTGATCCCGGCCTGGGGGATCATCGGGGCCGGTGTCTCGACCGTCGTCGGCTACGCGGCGCTCGCCGGGCTGGGCTTCGCCAACGCCCAGGCCGGCTACCCGGTGTCGCACGACTGGGGGCGGGTGTTCCGGACGGTGGGCGTCGCGACCGTGTTCCTGCTGCTGTCGGCCGAGGTCGTGCCCGCCACCGGATGGGTCGGGATCCCCGCCCGGATCGCGCTTCTGGCCGCGTTCCCGCTCGCGCTCGTCCTGACGGGCGTGCTCAGCCCCGGCGAGCGCCGCCGGATCGGCCGGCTCCTGGCCGACATGCGCCGCCCGCGCCGAGGCAAGCGGATCGCGGAGGCCGAGGAGCTCGAGATCGAGCAGGAGTCAGAGGAGGCGCCGGTGTGACGACGAGCCGCGGCATGCTTCCCCTGACATCGCGGGACTGAGCCCGCCTACCTCCCGTAGACGGACACGGCGAGGATGCTCCGCGAGTCGAACGGCTCGCGCCTCCACCCGCCCCACCGCTCCTTGAGCCGCAGCCCGGCGATCCGGGCCATCAGGTCGAGCTCGCTCGGGTAGCAGTACCGGGTGACGATCGGGAACAGGCGCACGCCGCCCTCGGCACTGAGCGACACGTGCGTCTCCTCGAGGCGCTGAGATACCGGGTCGTACCTGGCGACGTCGAGCCACACCTCGTCGATCCCGACCTCCTCGGCGTCCACATACTGGTTCCCGCGCAGACCGTTGATGTGCCCTGGGACGCGGGCCTCGATCACGAATGACCCGCCGTCGGCCAGGTGGGCGGCGACGTTCTCGAAGCAGCGCACCTGCTCGTCCTGGTGGAGCAGGTTGAAGAACGTGTTGTAGACGACATAGATCAGCCGGTAGCTGCCGGAGACCGGCACCTCGGAGAAGTCGCCGATCGTCACCGGGATGTCCTCGCCGCCCGGCTTCGTGCGAAGCTGCGCCACCATGTCGGGCGAGAGGTCGATGCCCTCGACAGCCACGCCGCGGGCCGCCAGCGGAAGCCCGATCCGGCCGGTGCCGATCGCCAGCTCCAGCGCTGGGCCGTCGCCCGCCAGGTCGGCGAGGAACGCCACGGCCTCGTCCTCGTCACCCCGCGGCTTGCGGTCGTAGTTCTCGGCCGCCTCGCCGAGGAAGCTCTTGACCGGCTCGTAGTCCTCCATCGTGCACTCCTCGTATCTAGGGCCGAGCCCGGGCCCGGGCCTCCTTGTTGATGGCCCGCCAGCGCTTGCGCTCCTCGGAACGGGCGCGGGCGTCGTGGCGGATCTCCAGGTAGTGCAGCTCGCGCTGGAGCTTCTGGTAGCTCTGGAAGCGCTCGGCGTCGAGGCTGCCGTCCGCGAGCGCCGCCCGCACGGCGCAGCCGGGCTCGGTGTCGTGTCCGCAGTCCGAGAAACGGCACGCGACGATCACGGCGTCGACGTCCTCGAACGCCCGCTCGAGCCCGTCGGCCGAGTCCCAGAGCTGGAGCTCGCGCATTCCCGGCGTGTCGATGACGCAACCGGTGCCGGGAAGGACGATCAGCTCGCGGTGGCTCGTCGTGTGCCGCCCGCGGCCGTCGTCGCGGATCTCGCTGGTCGCGAGCCGCTCCTCGCCACAGAGCCCGTTGATGAGGGTCGACTTGCCGACCCCTGACGAGCCGACCGCCGCACCCGTGCGGCCGCCGTCGAGGTGAGCGCGGACGGCCTCGAAGCCGGCGCCGGTGGGCGCCGAGGTGACGTGCACCGGCACGCCGAAGGTCACCGACTCGACCAGCGCGAGCGCCGGCTCGACGTCGGGGCACAGGTCGGCCTTGGTGAGGACGACGACCGGGTCGGCGCCGCTCTCCCAGGCCAGCGTCATGTAGCGCTCGATCCGGCGGACGTTCAGGTCCTGGTTGAGCGACGTGACGAGGTAGAGGACGTCGACGTTCGCGGCGACCACCTGCTCGGCCGTCTCGTGCCCGGCCTGCTTTCGGCGAAAGGCGGACCGGCGGGGCAGGATGGCCTGGATTCCGGCCCGCTCGGAGCCGGGCGGGCAGTCGTATGCCACCCAGTCGCCGACGGCGGGCAGCTCGGCGGTCGAGTCGGCGGCGTGGCGAAGCCGGCCGCTGACGTTGGCCCAGACCTCGCCCTCCTCGGCGAGGAGGACATATGCGCCCCGATGCTGGATCGCGACGCGGCCGGGGCGAAGGCCGGCGTCGGCGTACGGCTGAAAGGTTTCGGCGAGGGCCTCGCCCCAGCCGAGAGATGCGATGTTCACGCAGGATCTCCTGAGTCGGAAGGGACAGCGCTACGGGCGCCGATGACCCGACTCAGCGGAGGAATGGTGCTCGAAGCGGAGTCGTTAGGTGCGGCGCCGGGAGGCTGTTCGATCAGTCGTCATCATCTGTCCGCCTCCTTCGGTCGACTCCAGGTTGCTCACACCCTAGCAGCAACCTCGGCTCAGAGATAGCCCAGCTCCCGCAGGCGATCCGCGATCTCGTCGTCCTCGTCGCCTGCGATGGCGACGGTCTCGGCCTCCTCCGCGACGAGATCCCGGAGCGTCGCGCGCAGGCGGCCGGCGACATCCGGCATCCGCCGCGCGAGGTTGCGGCGCTCGTCCGGATCGGCCTCCAGGTCGTACAGGGCCTCGACCCAGCGGGGGTCGTCGAACGACGTGATGAGCTTGTGGCGGCCGTCGCGGATCGCGCGCTGGCGGACGGGGGGCATCTTGGGCTCGCCGGCGATCTCCATGGCGATGGGCCGCGCGGTCGGCTCCCCACCGGTGCGGATCGCCTCTGCGAGGCTCCGCCCCTGCCAGCCGGGCCCCGGATCGACTCCCGCCAGCTCGAGCATGGTCGGGGCCAGGTCGATATGGCTGACCGGCGTCCGCCGCGCGCCCGGGACGGCGCCCGCACCCCGGACGACGAGCGGCACGCGCACCAGCGGCTCGAACAGCGTCTGGCCGTGCCCCCACAGGTGCCGCGGCGCCAGCTGGAGCAGCCGCTTGGAGTCAGACCGCGCCCCTCGCGTGAGCGTCCACTGGGCCCAGGGGATGACCGGCAGGCGCCGGACGGCCCGCCGGTGGAGCTCCTGGGTGCGCAGCGTGTGCGGCTCGAGCCGCGTGTTCTCGCCGTGATCGCCGGTGAAGACCACGAGCGTCGAGTCGCCCACCACGGAGAGCAGCGTCCCGAGCCACGGGTCGAGGCCCGCAATCGCGCGCTCGTAGGCGTCGCGACCGTGTCGGCGGCGGTCGAAGGCCGGCGGATAGCGCCTGGGCATGTGGACGTCCCAGATGTGGAGGACGGCCAGGTAGGGCCGCTCCGCCTTCTCGAGCTGACCGACCCGGGCCAGAGCCCGCGTCCCGAACTCCGAGTGCACCGAGCGGTCGCCGGCCTCGCGGTACTCGACGTCCTCGAAGCCGCGGAATGTCCCGACCGTCTGAAGCAGGGGCCCGGTGACCGAGCACCACGTCGCGTAGCCGGCCGCCGACAGCCGTTCGGCGACCGTCGGCATCGACTCGGCGAGCCGGGTGCCGCGCAGGCCGCGGACGCCGTGCGACGTCGGGTACCGGCCCGTGAACATCGACGTGAATGCAGGGGTCGTCGTGGGACAGGTCGAGTAGCAGGCGGTGAACGCCGTACCCTCCTCGACCAGCCGCGACGCGACCGGCCACTCCGCTCGCGGCTCCGCCAGCTTGTCAGCCCGCAGGCAGTCGACGATGACCCAGAGGATGTTCATCTGGCAGCCACCGGCCGCGGCCGGGACCAGCCGAGGTCGCGGCCGACCAGCTCGTAGACCTGCCGGTTGGGCTCCTCGAACCGGGCCTCGAGCAGCGACCGGGCCGCGTCGCTCATCGGCGCGTACGGGCGCTGGTTTCGCACGGGGAGCGGCGGGACGGCCTCCGCGTCCAGGCCCAGGAACGCGAGCACGGCGCCGGCCGTCCCCGCCGGATCCGCGAAGAGCTCCTCGCTCGAGACCACGAGCAGCCGCTCCGTCGGGAGATGCCCGTGCCACCGGAGCAGCTGCTCGGCGTAGGCGCCGCGCGCGGCGTAGGAGTGGTGGCGATGGGCGTGGCTTCGGTAGGCGCCGTCGGCCAGCAGCCGGTCATCCTCGCCCGCCAGCCGCTCCGGCTCGGCACGCAGCGCGTCCTCGAAGCCGAGCGTCTCGTGGCCGTCGCGGATTGACAGCTGGTACTGGGAGTAGGCTCGGGCGACGGGATCGCGCAGGACCGCGACCAGGTGGACGTCGGGAAGCGCCTCGGCGACGCGGGCCGGTACGGCCGGGTGGAACAGGTAGTACGGGCTGGCCTCGCCCGTGATGCGGCCGCGGGACGACGAGACGGGCGGGAAGTGGCTGCGGTACCAGCGCCGGCCGCGGAAGCTCTGGAGGTCGAAGTAGTGGATCTCCTTGTGGCTCGGCGCCGCCACGCCCGGGTGCGCGCAGATCTGGGCGAAGAGCGACGTGGACCCGGCCCGCTGGGCGCCGATCACGAGGAAGTCGGGCAGGCGGCGCGCGCCCGCCGTCGCAAGGCGGGCCCGGCGGCGGAGGCGCTCGGACGTGTGTCCCACGCGGAGGATCGTACCGGCGGGTCGGGCGCGGAGCCGCGGCTGATCGACTAGCTTCCGCCTCGTGGATCTGGGACTCGAGGGGAAAGCTGCGATCGTCGGCGGCGCGTCGGCCGGGATGGGATTCGCCATCGCCGAGGCGCTCGCAGCGGAGGGCTGCGCCGTCACGATGTGCGCCCGCGACGACGCGCGCCTTCAGGCGTCCGCGGCCCGCGTGCCGCGAGCGATCCCCATCGCGGGCGACGTGCGCGATGCGGCGCTGCTCGAGCGGCTCGTCGACGAGACGGTCGCCGCCCGCGGCCGGCTCGATATCGTCGTCAACAACGCGGGCGGCCCGCCCCCCGGCACCTTCGAGTCGACGTCCGACGAGGCGTGGGCCGACGCCTTCGAGCTCTCGCTGCGCTCGGTCGTGCGGCTCACCCGGCTGGCCCTCCCCCACCTGCGCGCGAGCGGGAGCGGACGCGTCGTCAACATCACGTCGTGGTCGGTGCGCGAGCCGATCCCGCACCTGATCCTCTCGAACGCGATCCGGCCGGGCGTGCTCGGATGGGCCAAGTCGGTCGCCCACGAGCTGGGGCGTGACGGCATCACCGTGAACACGATCGCGCCCGGGCAAGGTCGCGACCGGCAGGATGCGCGAGCTGTGGGAGGCCAGGCCGGATCCGGCCGCAGCCGAGGCCGAGGACATCGCATCGATCCCGGTCGGGAGGATGGGGAAGCCCGAGGAGATCGCGGCCGCCGTCGCGTTCCTGTGCTCGGAGCGCGCGGGGTACATCTCGGGGGTCGTGCTGCCGGTCGACGGCGGCGCCCTCCGTGGTGTCTGGTAGTCACACGCTCGGCCCATGGCCCGCCCCTAGCATGTGAGCGTGGAGACCTGCTACCGCCACTCCGACCGTGAGACGGGCGTTCGCTGCGCCCGCTGCGGACGGCCGATCTGCCCCGACTGCATGGTGTCGACCCCGGTCGGCGTCCGCTGCCCCGAGTGCAGCGGACGCGGCGGCGTCCGCCGGCCCGGGTTCCTGATGGCACGCGAGCCGTACGTCACCTACGCGCTCATCGCCGTCAACGTGGCGATGCTGCCGCTGACCAACAGGATCGGCGGCGGATTCGGGATGGGCGGCGGCGCGCTGAAGCCGCTCGGGAACGAGCTCGCGCTGTACGGCCCTGCCGTGGCGAGGGGCGACGACTACCGCCTGATCAGCGCCGCGTTCGTCCACTACGGCCTCCTGCACCTCGCGTTCAACATGTACGCGCTCTATCTGATCGGGGGCGTCTTCGAGCGCTACGCCGGGCACGTGCGTTTCGCCGCGGTCTACTTCGTGTCGGCGCTGGCCGGGAGCTTCGGCGCCCTGCTCGTGACGCCGAACTCACCCACCGTCGGCGCGTCGGGGGCGATCTTCGGGCTGATGGGGGCCCTCTTCGTGTTCGAGCGCCAGCGCGGCATGTCGCTCCTGGGCGGCTCGATCGGCGGCCTCATCCTGATCAACCTGCTGATCACGTTCGCGATCCCGGGCATCTCCGCCGGCGGCCACATCGGAGGGCTGATCGGCGGTGGGCTGGTCGGCTTCGCGCTCTCGGGGTACGGCCGCGGCCACCTGGCCTACGGCCGGTTCGACATCCTCGCCGCCCTCGGAGTCGCGGTGGTCGCGATCGGCTCACTGGCCGGAGCGGTGATGGTGGCCGGATGAGGTTCCTGCGCCGCCCCATCACCGCCGTCCTCGCGATCGTGTTCCTGCTGCTCCTCGGCGGGTTGGGCTGGGCGATGACCACACCCTCCGGCTACTACGTGTTCTGGCCGGACGAGGCCCACCCGGCCGTCGACTACGTCCACGTGCCCGGCGGGAAGCCCCCGGCCGGCAAGAGCGGGTTCTACTTCGTGGACGTCCACGAGATCGAGGCCAACAAGCTCGAGGAGTTCTGGGGGCGCCACCTCCAGGACGGCGCCGACCTGGTCCCGGTGCGGGACCTGCGTGCTCCCGGCGTGAGCGAGACCCAGCGCGTGCACCAGGACTTCGAGGCGATGGCCGACTCGCAGAAGACGGCGGAGGTCGTGGCGGAGCGTGCGCTCGGAAAGCCGGTCAAGATCGCCCGCCTCGGCGCCCTCGTCTACGGCGTGTCGAACGGCTTCCCGGCGGCGCAGGCCGGCGTGCGCCCGGGCGACGTCATCACGGCCGTCGACGGGCATCCCGTGCGGACGGAGAGCGACGTCACGCGGCTCACCGCGGGACTCTCGCCCGGCGACTCCGCCGACTACACGTTCCGTGACGCCGGCACGAAGCGCCTGCGCACCGTCTCGAGCACCGACGGGAAGCACCGCGCCATCATCGGGGTCACGATCGGCGACGCCGTGCGGGTCGGCAGTGTGCCCGTCGACGTGCGCTACACGATTCACGGGATCGGCGGCCCGTCTGCCGGCCTGGCGTTCGCGCTCGAGATCTACGACAGCATAAGCGGCCGGTCGCTGCTTCACGGACACCGGATCGCGGCGACCGGCGAGCTCGACCCGTTCGGCGACGTCGGCACGATCGGCGGCGCCAAGCAGAAGGCGCTCGGAGCGATCGAGGCCGGCGTCGACACGTTCATTGTCCCGGTGGACAACGTCGCTGCGGCGCGGAAGGCCGCCGACGGGAGGCTGCGCGTGATCGGCGTCAAGACGTTCTCCCAGGCACTCAACGTCGTGCGCCACCTTCCTCCCGCATGACGCCGGGGCCCGTGCGAAGGTTTCCCCGATTTAGCGGCAATTCAGTGCGGACAACGGTGGATTCCGCGCCGCCGGCTGCGTAGACTGCGGCGCTCCGGAAACGTCACCGGAACCGCCATCCAGGGGAGAACTGACTGTGGCATCCAAGGCGCGCTGCGTTACCTGCGACGACTGCTTTTTTCGCAAGACGAACCTGTGCGCCCTGCGCCTCTCGGAACCGTGTCCGACGTTCCGGCCGATGCTCAAGGGCCAGATGGTGCCCCCGCCGCAGCCCCGCCTGATCGCCCGCGAGCTGGCCGCCGCCGTCTGACGGCGAGCGCCACACCGCCACCGACAGCGACCAGCACCACCAGCGCGACGAGGGCCACCGGGCGTCCGCGCGACCCGCGGTGGCCCGCCGGCCGACCCGGTCCGGCGGCTGTGGGCGCGGACGCAGGCGTCGGTGCTCGGGTGACCCGGAAGGTCGCGCGGTCGATCGCCGCCAGGACCCGGCCGTCTGCGACCACATCGACCCTGCCGCCGTCGATCGAGAGGCCCGTCATCCCCTGGGTCATCGACGGCAGCGGCGGCACGTCGATGCAGCGGGCACTCCCCCGAGCGGTGTTGAGCGCATGCACGAAGAGCCGGCCGCTCGGCTTCTGGTAGAGCGTGTACGCCCAGATGCCGTCGCCCGTCGCCGCCCGCGAAACCGGATAGCCGGCCATGCGCTCGTCCGGCTCGCGCTTGTCGACGATCGCGCCCGGAACGAGCCGGTCGGTGCGCAGGTCGTAGGCGCGGACGGCGTAGCGGAAGATGTCACGCGCCGACATGTGCTGGATCAGGTACATCGTCGCGCCGTCCGGGGAGATCGCATCGAAGAAGAACGCGCCCGGCAGCGTGACGACGCGCTGCACACGCATCTTCACGGGGTTGACGAAGGCGAAGCGGCTCCTCGCAGGGAGGAGCGTCTGGGAGCTCTGAGCGAGCACGAGCGTCTGGCCGCCCGCGCTCACGCCCGCGGTCGTGCCGTCGAACGCGACGATCGGAATGCCCCACGACCCACGCAGCGACACGAACCCGTTCACGGTGCCGCCCGCCGGGTCGATCTGCGCGACGGACGTGCCGCCCGGCGCCGGCAACGCGACGTACCGCAGCGCACCCCACATGACCCCGGCGCCGCCCTGCGAGACCCCCGCCGACGGCGCCCCGTCGGCGTAGGCCGTCCCGCCGCCCGCGAGGACGACCCCGAACGCGACCAGTAGCGCTCCGATCCTCATGCTCGACCTCCTTCGCTTGCCCCGTATACGCGGCGTGGACCGCGGCGCGTCCCGCCGGCGCCGAGTCAGGAGCCGACGGCGAGCAGCATCATCACGGGCCTCACGTCGGTTCGGTCGCCTCGACCACCGTGCGGGCGAGCATGTCGTGCAGCCCTCGGCGACGGCGGTCGATCAGCACGGGCAGGAAACCGGCGAAGAGCACCAGCATCGCAAGCAGCAGCCCGATCAAACGGACCACCGCCCGGCCGAGGCCGGGCGGCTCGCCGTCCGGCCCGATGACGCGCAATCCCATGAGGCGCATTCCCGGCGTCTGGCCGGTCATCGTCCAGAACAGGACGAGGTAGGCGTCGACGACGAGCGCCCATCCAACCGCGGCCACGACTCCCACCAGCCACTGGGGGCGAAGGCCACCGACAACCGAGGCCGCCAGCCACACGCCGGCGGCCGCGGTGAGCGCGAGCAGATCGGCCAGCGCGACGTCCATCACGAACGCGACGGCGCGTGTCGAAAGACCGCCGTAGCGCGGCGGGTCGGCGTTGGTCGCCCGGCCCGCCCCGGTCCGCCGGAGCCAGCGATGCACGGTGCGCTCGGCGCCATCGTCCACCCGCGCCGTGGCGTTGCGAACGTCGTCGACGACCTCGTCGGCGAGCGATCGCGTTTGCGCGGTCAGAGCCGACCGGACCGCCGGGCTCGATGCGACGTTCTCGACGACGCGCTGGAACTCCGGGCTCTTGAGCACGCGATCGGCGAGGTCGGCCGCCAGCCGGCTCTCGACCACATCGGCCACGAGCTCTTCGAGGCTCGGCCGTGGACGCCCAACGGTCTCAGACGTCGAGGCGGCTACGGGCGTCGACTCGACGTGTGCATGCGCGAGAAACTCCGTCGCGACCCGGCGGGGGACCTGGCGCTCTGCCAGCGAGCGCGCGATCGCCTCCGTCAGAGGCCCAGCCAGGGCGCGGTCGACGGTCTGCTCGACCTCCGGCGCTGCGAGGACGTCGTCCGCGAGGTCGTCGACTCGCCGGCGCCCGTCGGCCCGCGCCGCCCGGCCGTCGGCCGCCAACCCATCCG
Source organism: uncultured Actinomycetes bacterium (assembly GCA_963709425.1). Lineage (GTDB taxonomy): Bacteria > Actinomycetota > Thermoleophilia > Gaiellales > JAICJC01 > JAICJC01. The sequence continues at coordinate 795,657 of CAVPWG010000005.1, forward strand.
CCGCGCGCCGGAGGACGGGCTCGACCAGCGGAGCCCGCGCCGCCGTGCGCATGGGCAGAAGCGCCAGCCGGCCGGCGGTACGGCAGGCTCGCGACCCTCGAACAGCCGCACCGAGCGCGATGTCGCGTGCATTGGTGCGGGTGGGCAGGTCGGCCATCGGCGTGCTCGAGCGTCGCCGGCCCGGACTCCGGAGGAGTCGGTCGGACGCGACGACGTCAGCCCCAGGCGGCTTCCGAGCCGACGGTGAGCCCGTAGATGACCGACAGGTTGGTGATGAGGGCGATCAGGCTGGCGAGCGGCGCCGCGAACAGGAAGAAGAACCAGACGAACATCGCCGCCCCGGCGAGCAGGACGCCGAGCTTGTACCCCGTCAGATTGCGGCTGAACACGAGGAACCCGGCCACCGCCTGGAGGATGCCGACGATCAGGACGACCCAGCCCCAGCCCGTCAGGTCGCCGAAGAGGAGCTTGTCGGCGTAGTAGCTGCCGCGGTGGATCGCCGTAGCGCCGTTGATGATGTTGAACGAGCCGGCGACCACGAGGACGATGGCGGAGAAAAGCGCCCATCCGCTGAGTGCCGCTTCACCGGCCGCTGAGCCAATCCGCGGGGTGGTCATTGATTCCTCCTCACGAAGACCGATCCGGGGCCGTGCCCGGCGATGGATGCACGGAGCGTCGACGACCCGCTCCGGCGCTGCACTCGTGCGCGCCAGTCTGTCTGCGTGGGGCGGACACCACCACTCGGCGGCCGGGTCAGCCGGCGGTTGACGTCCCCCCGGGCGCGCCGGATGCCACACTCGGCTCGACGACGAGCGTGAGCCCGTCGAGCTCGCGGATCGTGACGGTCTCCCCCACATCGGCACCCGCTGCGCACCTGGCCTCCCACAACTCGCCGTGGACGCGGACCTGACCCATCGGCCGACAGTCCGCCACGACCTCCGCCGGCTGTCCGATCATCGCCTCGGGACCTGTCTTCGGCCGCCATCGCTTCGCGAGCCTGCGACCCCAGATGACCTCGCCGACCTCGCCGATGACACCGAGGATCAGAACCACGATGTTCGCCGGCGACGGCAGCAGCAGCGCGAGGATGATCGCGATGATCAGGACCATGACTGGTGTGCGGAGCCTCGCGTCATCCGGTGCCCACAAGGTCGCTCGGGGGCAGACCCGTCGCCCGCTCGACCAACCCCAGGCGCGTGGCGCGGTCGATGGCATCGCTCCGGCTGGAGACCCCCAGCTTGCGGTACAGGGAGATCGCCTGGGTCTTCACCGTATTGCGAGAGACGAAGAGGCGCTCGCCGATCTCGCGGAACGACAGATGGGTCGCCAGGAGCGGAAGCAGCCTGAGCTCCGCGCCGGTCAGGCCCGAGCCCTTGCCGGGCCGTGCCTCCGGCATTGCATCGACCTCGCGCTGGAGCTCACCCGTCTGTTCGAAGAGGCCACCGAGCCGGGGGCGGTGTCGCAGGATCTGGCCGATCTCCGACAGCATGGCGCGGGCACCTTCGGCGTCGCGCAGCGTCACGTGCGCCCGGACAAGCTCGAGCCGGGCCTGGACAGCCAGCCACGGTAGGGCATACGTGAGAGACGGCGTGAGCCGCCCCGCCGATGCGAGCTCGGCGCGGGCCTCCGCCCACCGGTTGTGACGCAGCAATGCCCTGGCGGACGTCGCCGACTCGAGCGCGCACGCCGCCTCGGTGTCGCCCCCGCCGTTCGTGACAAGGCTCCGGGCCTCGAGCGCGAGTGCCTCGGCGGCGTCGTGGTCGTTCCGGCTCGCCGCGACCACGGCCCGCTCGCTGATCGCCGTCACCCGGGTGGCCGTCGCGTCGAGGCTCTCGGCGGCATCCACCGCATCAGCAAGGACGGCGTCGCCGTGATGGTCGTCGCCGAGCAGGACCAGGGCGGCGCCTTGCAGAAGGAGCGCCGTCGGCCGCCACAGGCTCTGGTCGGGCAGCCCGGCGACAGCGTCCTCGGCATCGGAGAGCATCTGGTCGACGCCGTCGCGGCACAGCGCGGCGCGCACAAGCGCGATCCACGGCCGGACGGTCGTGGATCCGTCGGGCGGCGCCACCTCGTCCAGCCCGGCCTTCTCGGCAGCGGCAAGCCACCGTTCCGCGTCGGCCGGCCGGCCGCGAAGCGCGTAGATCCAGGCGCCGAGCACGGCGACGGTCGGATACGTCGTGAGGTCGGCCTCGTGAAAGCGGTCGAGCCAGCCTTCGACGGCGCCGATGCGTCCGCTCTGGTAGACGGGCAGCACGAAGGACGTGATGAGCCGGGCGACCCGGTCGGTGTCGCCGGCTGCAGCCGCATACTCGACGGCCGCCTCTGCCTCGCCGCGATCCTCGAACCAGTCGGCAGCCCGCTGTTGGAGGGCGGGGATGCTGCCGGCCTCGTGCTGCCCCAGCTCACGCCTCAGGAGATCCTTGAAGAGGTGGTGATAGCGGTACCAGCCGCCGTGGTGATCGAGCGGGACGAGAAACAGGTTCGCCTCGTCGAATCGCTCCAGCTGGAGCGCGGAATCCTCTCGCTCGAGCACGGCGTCGCAGAGCGGGCCGCACATGGTGTCCAGCACGGACGTCCGCCGGAGGAAGGCGCGCTGCTCGGTCGTGAGGCCGGCGAGGTACTCGGAACGAAAATAGTCGGCCAGGTACCGGTCGTCGCCCCCGACGTTGACCGCTTCGGTGGATCCGGCATCGGGGTCCCGAAGCGCGAGGGTCGCCAGGTAGAGGCCCGCCGCCCACCCCTCGCTCCGACGGAGGAGCTCCGCAACATCGGGCTCGGTGAGCTCGACGCCGGCATCCCGCAGAAGGAGCTGCGCCTCTCGCCGACGGAGCGCCAGCATGTCGCGGCTGACCTCGAGCAATCGCCCGCCGGCACGCAGAGCGGCAATCGGCAGCGGTGGATGCACGCGCCCGGCGAGGACGACCGTCGATCCCGGCGTCAGATGCTCGGCGAGCGCCCCGACCGCATCGGCCGAGTCGCCCGGCCGGAGCAGGTCGGCGTTGTCGAGTACCAGGACAACCGGCTGTGCGATCGTCCTCAGCATCGATCCCATTCGTGGAACGGCGGCTGTCCAGACGGACGGAGCCGGCGATCGGAGCGCATCGACGACCATCGGATCGATGGGGCTGATCTGGCCGAGGGCGGCCGCGATGTGGGTGAGCAGCACGGTCGGGTCGTTGTCGCGCTCGTCGATCGAGACCCACGCGAATGGGCGCGGATCGCGGCTCGCCCACTGGCTGAGGAGCGTCGTCTTCCCAAAGCCGGCAGGAGCCACCACGGTCACGAGCGGCACGGACGAGGCACCCCGAAGACGGTTCACGAGGGCGGTTCGCACCACGCTTCCCGTTCGCGGGACGGGAATCTGGATCTTGGCCTCAACGAAGTCCAGCCGAGGCTCCGGTGGGAGCGGCGCGAGCCCGAGGCGGGCAGGCCGTCTCGGCCGTGGACGGTACGCCGACAGCTCAAGGCCAGGCGATCGAGACGTCACGCCACGCCTCTACCGGCCACACCGGGATGCGCCTCTGAACCCATTCGACCACCGAGTATCCAGCGGCCGCCGGGGGGCGGCAATGATGTGCGCACGTCGATTGTGCTCGACCGCCCGGGGGCACGCACCACCACCGGCCTTCGGTCAGCACCAAGCCGGCGATGCGTCGAGCGGGAGCAGCATCGCACGCAGGCGGGCCCCGGACATCACCCCAACCGGACGATCGGACGAGGTCCGCGCCATCCGTTGCGTCGACTGGGGCCGCGTTGGTGCTCGCGGCGGCCGTTCCGGGCCGATGACGACCGCGAGATCGTCCGCATGGGATGACGGTCCGCACCGAGCGGATACCGTAGTCTGACGGGCGGGATGGGGCACACGTCCGAAAACCGCCACGATGGACGCCCGCGCGTCGTCATTCTCGGCGGCGGGTTCGCCGGAGTCGGCGCTGCGCGCGAACTGAAGCACGCCGATGCCGACGTCGTGCTGATCGACAAGCACGACTACCACACGTTCCAGCCGCTTCTGTACCAGTGCGCCACCGGCCTGCTCGAGACCACAGCCGTCGGCCATTCGCTGCGCGACCTCGTCCACGGCCAGGAGAACGCCACCATCCGCCAGACAACGGTCACCGGCGTCGATGTCGACGCCCGTGAGGTGCGGTTCGAAGACCTCGAGCCGCTGACCTACGACTACCTGGTCTTCGGGCTCGGGGCAGAGGTCAACTTCTTCGGGACGGAGGGCGCGGCCGAGCACGCATTTCCGATGTACACGCTCCCCGACGCCGTACGACTCAAGAACCACGTCCTCCAGCGCTGGGAGGAAGCGGATCGGCACCCGGAGCTCGTCGATGACGGCGCGCTGAACATCGTCGTGGTCGGGGGCGGCGCAACCGGGGTCGAGAGCGCGGGCGCGCTCGCAGAGCTCTACCGGGCAGAGTTCGCAAAGGACTATCCGGCCATATCCCAGGAGAAGGCGCGCGTCATCCTCGTCGAGGCCGGGCCCGTGCTCTTCTCGATGTTCAAGGCCGACATTCGGGCCTACACCGAGAAGGCGCTCGAGAAGCGGAGCGTCGAGGTGATCACGGGCGAGGCTGTGAAGGCGATCTCCCCCACCCGGGTGACTCTGAAGTCGGGGACAGTGATCGCCGCCCACACGCTCGTCTGGGGCGCCGGCCTTCAGGGAAACCAGCTCGTCCAGTCGCTCGGGTTGGAGCTCGCGCGGGGAAACCGGATCCCGGTCGGTGCCGACCTCACCGTCCCCGGGCATCCGGAGCTGTACGCCGTCGGCGACGTCGCCGCGATCACCGATGCCACGACGAACCAGGTCCTCCCACAGCTGGGCTCGGTGGCGCTCCAGTCGGGCGAGCACGCGGGCGAGGACATCGCCCGGCGGATCGCGGGCAAGGAGCCGAGGCCGTTCAAGTATCACGACAAGGGAACGATGGCCACCATCGGCAGGGGCGCCGCGGTGGTCCAGATGATGGGCGGCCGAACCATGAAGGGCAGGACGGCCCAGCTGGCGTGGGGCACGGTGCACCTCGCGCTCCTGCCGACGAACGAGGACCGCGCGAAGGCCGTCGTCAACTGGGCGGGAGCCGGGATGACCCACCAGCGCGCCGGCCGGATAACGGTCGAGACGGACGAGGAGCGCGACCCGGCCGACACCGGGGAACGGAAACCCAAGGCGCGCCGATGAGCCGGCGCGGGCTCGGAGAGAGGAACACGAGATGACGAGAACCGCTGCACCTTCCGCCGCACCGCGCCCGGCAGCAGCCCGGGACGCGGGCGCGCGGCCGGCCGATGTCCTCGTGGTGTTCGGCATCACCGGTGACCTGGCGAAGGTCATGACCTTCCGCTCGCTGTACCGGCTCGAGCAGCGCGGACTGCTCGACTGCCCGATCGTCGGCGTGGCCGTGGACGACTGGACGGTCGACCGCCTGAAGGAGCGCGCCCGCGACTCGATCGAGGGAACCGGCGAGAAGCTCGATCCAGCGGTCTTCGATCGGTTTGCCGAGCGCCTGTCCTACGTCGAAGGCGATTTTGGCGACAGTGCGACGTACGACCGGGTGGCGGACGCGATCAGCGGCGCGCGAAGCCCGGTGTTCTATCTGGAAATCCCGCCGTTCCTGTTCGGCACGGTCGTCAAGGGCCTGGCCGGAGCGGGGCTGACGAAGGACGCCCGCGTCGTCGTCGAGAAGCCGTTCGGCCACGACCGCGCCTCTGCGTCCGAGCTGGCCGCGGAGCTCCACGAGTCCATCGACGAGTCCCAGCTCTACCGCATCGACCACTACCTCGGGAAGATGGGCCTGGACGAGATCATGCACCTCCGCTTCCAGAACTCGATGCTGGAGCCGATCTGGAACCGCAACTACGTGGAGTCGGTGCAGATCACCATGGCCGAGAGCTTCGGCGTCGAGGACCGCGGCCATTTCTACGATCCGGTCGGGGCGCTCCGGGACGTGGTCGTGAACCACCTCATGCAGGTGGTCGCCGCAGCCGCGATAGAGGCTCCGTCTCGAGGCGACCTCGGGACTGTCAAGGACGCGCAGGTCGGGCTGTTCCACGCCGTCGAAGAGGCCGACCCGGCCCACTACGTCCGCGGGCAGTACGACGGCTACCTCGACATCGACGGCGTCGCCGCCGACTCGACGACCGAGACGTACGCGGCGCTGCGCCTCGAGATCGAGAACTGGCGCTGGTCGGGCGTCCCGTTCTTCATCCGGACGGGCAAGCGCCTTCCCGCGACGCAGACGGAGCTTCGAATGGTCTTCAAGAAGCCGCCCCGGCTCGGCTTCGGGGTCAAGGGCCACCGCCCCGAGCCGAACCAGCTCGTGGTGAAGCTCGACCCGTCCACGGGGATCCGGCTCGTCGTCGAAGCACACCGGGCCGACATGGCCGGCCCCGGGCGGATCGAGCTCGACATGGAGTTCTCCCAGGAGGGCGGGGAGGGTGCGACGCCCTACGAGGTGCTCCTGCACGCGGCGATGGCCGGAGACAGCACGCGCTTCACCCGGCAGGACGGTGTCGAGGAGACGTGGCGCATCATGCAGCCGCTGCTCGACAATCCGCCGGCGGTGCACCCCTATGCGCCGAACTCGTGGGGGCCGAAGGAAGCCGACAAGCTGGTCGCCGGCCATGGCAGCTGGCACGAGCCCTGGATCACGTCATGACCGCCGTCTCGAAACCGGCGGAGTCGCACGAGCGAAGCGCCGCGGCCCCGTCGCCGTTCACACCGATCGCCGACTACGCGTTCCTGTCGAATTGCCACACCGGGGCCCTCATCGCGCCCGACGGGGGGATCGACTGGCTCTGCGTGCCGTCGTTCGACTCGCCGAGCGCGTTCGGCAGCCTGCTCGACCGCGAGGCGGGCACCTTCCGGATCGGCCCGTTCGGGATCCACCACCCCACGGCGCGGGTGTACGAGCCGGGAACGAACGTGCTCGAGACGACCTGGAAGACGCCCACCGGCTGGATCGTCGTCCGCGATGCGCTGACGATGGGGCCGAGGAACCACGACGACGAGATCACGCCGCATACCCGGCCCCCGGCCGATGACGACGCCGACCACGTGCTCGTGCGCACCGTCGAGTGCCTCGAGGGCCACGTCGAGGTCGAGATGGTGTGTGAGCCCGCATTCGACTACGGGCGCGCGCCTGCCGAGTGGACGCTCGCCGACGGCGAGCGCCACGCAGCGGACGCGACCGGCGCCGGCCAGACGATCCGCCTGCAATCCGACCTGGCGCTCGGCGTCGAGGGCGGCCGCGTCCGTGCCCGACACGTGCTCGCGGCCGGCGAGCGGGCGTTCTGCGCGCTGTCCTGGGCCGAAGGCCTCGCCGGTCCGGCCGACATCGACGATGCCGTGGCGAGGATGGCCGCGACAACCCGGTTCTGGCGAGCCTGGCTGGGGAGAGCACGTATCCCCGACCATCGGTTCCGCGATCCGATCCAGCGGTCGATGCTGGCCATCAAGGGCCTGACCTACATGCCGACCGGGGCGACGGTCGCCGCGCTCACGACGTCGCTGCCCGAGACCCCCCGCGGTGAGCGCAACTGGGACTACCGCTACACCTGGATGCGTGACACGACCTTCACGCTTCAGGCCCTGCACTGGCTGAACCTCGACTGGGAGGCAGACGAGTTCATGCAGTTCGTCGCCGACGTCGAGGCGACCGAGGACGGCTCGCTCCAGATCATGTACGGCATCGACGGCCGCCGCGACCTGACCGAGACGACCCGCGACGAGCTCTCGGGGTACGACGGCGCCCGGCCGGTGCGCATCGGAAACGGCGCGTTCGACCAGCGGCAGAACGACGTCTTCGGCGCGGTGCTGGACTCGATCCTGCTCCACAGCCGTCACAGCTCACGCCTGCCCCGGCGGCTGTGGCCGATCGTCGAGACGCAGACCGAATGCGCCATCAAGGTCTGGCGGGACCCCGACCAGGGGATCTGGGAGGCACGCGGCAACCCGCAGCACTATGTCTCGTCCAAGCTGATGTGCTGGGTCGCTCTCGACCGCGCATCGCAGCTGGCCCACATCCGCGGGGATACGGAGCGGTCGGCCGCATGGGCTGCGACCGCCGAGGAGATCAAGGCGGACATCCTCGAGCACGGCGTGGACGGCCGCGGCGTCCTGCGCCAGCACTACGACACCGACGCGCTCGACGCCTCGACGCTGCTCGCTGCGATCTTCGGCTTCCTGCCCGGGGACGACGAGCGGCTCCGCGCCTCGGTCATCGCGATCGCCGAGGAGCTGACGGAGGACGGCTTCGTCCTGCGCTACAAGACCGACGAGACCGACGACGGCCTCTCCGGGAAGGAGGGCACCTTCTTGATCTGCTCGTTCTGGCTGGTGTCCGCGTTGGCCATCGTCGGCGAGGTGCAGCGGGCGCGTGACCTGATGGAGCGCCTGCTGCGAATCGCGTCGCCGCTCGGGCTCTATGCCGAGGAGTTCGACGCATCCACGGGCCGCCACCTCGGCAACTTCCCGCAGGCGTTCTCGCACCTGGCCCTGATCGAGGCGGCCGCCCGAATCGTCGTCCCCGAGATCCTCTCGGAGTATTGACGTGGACGACTACGACGTCATCATCGTTGGCACGGGCGCGGGAGGCGGAACGCTCGCGCGTCACCTGGCACCCTCGGGGAAGCGGATCCTGCTGCTCGAGCGCGGAGACTGGCTGCCCCGCGAGCCGCAGAACTGGCTCGCCCAGGACGTGTTCGTCGACAACCGGTACGTGTCCCCCGACACGTGGTACGACGCGACCGGCAGGCCGTTCCAGCCGCAGATTCACTACTTTGTCGGCGGGGCCACGAAGCTCTACGGCGCCGCGCTCTACCGGCTGCGCCAGGAGGACTTCGGCGAGCTTCGCCACCACGACGGTATCTCGCCCGCATGGCCGATCGGCTACGACGAGCTGGAGCCGTACTACACCCAGGCCGAGCACCTGTACGAGGTCCACGGCGCCCGCGGCGAGGATCCGACCGAGCCGCCGGCGAGCGCTCCGTACCCGTTCCCGGCCGTGTCACACGAGCCACGTATCCAGCAGCTCGCGGACGACCTCGCCGTGGCCGGGTTCCACCCGTTCCACGCGCCGTGCGGCATCCGGCTCGTGGAGCAGGACATGCCGCACAGCGCGTGCGTCCGCTGCCAGAACTGCGACGGCTTCCCGTGCGCCGTGCACGGAAAGTCCGATGCGGAGGTGCTCGGTGTGCGGCCGGCCCTCGAGCACCCGAATGTCACGCTGCTGACGAACGCCAAGGCCGTGAAGCTCGAGACGGACCCGGCGGGCGGAGCGGTCACGGAGGTGGTGGTCGAGCGAAACGGCGAGACCGAGCGGTTCGCCTCGCACATCGTCGTCCTGGCCTGCGGCGCCGCGAACACCGCGCGGCTGCTCCTGAGCTCGGCGAACGACCGGCATCCGAACGGGTTGGCCAACGGATCCGACCAGGTCGGCCGCAACTACATGTTCCACAACAGCTCGGCGGTGCTCGCCCTGTCGCACGACGAGAACCCGACGATCTTCCAGAAGACGCTCGGCATCAACGACTTCTACTTCCGTAGCGACGACTTCGAGTACCCACTCGGGAACATCCAGATGGTGGGGAAGTCGCAGGCGCCGATGTTCCGCGGCGAGAAGCCGGGAGAGACGAAGCTCGCTCCGCAGTGGACGCTCGAGCGAGTCGCCCGGCACGCCATCGACTTCTGGCTCTCGACCGAGGATCTGCCCATGCCCGAGAACCGGGTCTCGATCGACCGGGAGGGCCGGCTGACCCTGACCTACACCGCGACGAACGAGGAGCCGAAGAAGCGCCTTCACGCTCAGCTGAAGACGATGCTCGGCCAGCTGCGAATGGAGCCGGACCATCTCTTCCACCGGTTCGCCTACATGGCGAACGACATCCCTGTGGCCGGCGTTGCGCATCAGGCCGGCACCTGCCGATTCGGGACGGACCCGGCCACGTCGGCGTTGAACGCGGATTGCCGCGCACACGAGGTCGACAACCTGTACGTGGCCGACACGAGCATCTTCCCGAGCATCGGCGCGGTGAACCCCGCGCTGACGGCGATGGCGAACGCGCTCAGGGTGGGGGACCGTGTGCTCGAGCGCCTCGCCTGACGCCGCTCCGCGGGCCGTCGCCCGCCCGGCCGCCGCGGAGGTGGAGATCACGTCCGGAGACCAGCGGGCGGTCGTGGTCACGGCCGGCGGCGGCCTCCGTGCCTACTCGATCGGCGGACGAGAGCTGCTGGACGGATTTCCGGCCGGCGAGCGGAGCCCGTCGGGGCGAGGACAGGTGCTGATCCCCTGGCCGAACCGGCTGGAGGACGGAGAGTACGAGTTCGACGGCCGGCGCCACCGGCTGCCGATCACCGAGCCCGAGCACCGAAACGCGATCCACGGACTCGTCCGCGACGCGATCTGGTCCGTGACCCACCACGACACGGACCGCGTGACCGTGGAGCACGAGCTGCGGCCGCAGCCGGGCTACCCATTCGCGCTCGCGCTGCGCCTCGAGTACGACCTCTCCGCGAGCGGGCTCCGCGTGTGCACCACGGCCACCAACGTCGGCACCGAAGCCTGCCCGTACGGTGCCGGGGCGCACCCGTACCTGACGGTCGGGACCGCGACCATCGACTCGAACATCCTCCGCGCTCCCGGACGGACGGTGCTGCGCACCGACGAACGCGGCCTTCCGGTAAGCGCGATCTCCGTGGAGGGCACGGACTACGACTTCCGACAACCGCGGCGGATCGGCTCGACCAGGCTCGACCACGCGTTCACCGACCTCGAGCGAGGCGCGGACGGCGTCGCGCGTGTCGAGCTCGCCGCGTCCCGCGCGGGCCGGCGGCTCACGCTCTGGGTCGATGAGGCGTACCCCTACCTCGAGATCTTCACGGGCGATCCGCTGCCGGACGTGGCCCGCCGCAGCCTGGCCGTCGAGCCGATGACATGCCCGGCGAATGCCTTCCGTACCGGCGAGTCGGTCATCCGCCTGGAGCCGGGCGACTCGTTCCGAGGCGTGTGGGGCATCAACCCGCCGCTGCTGCGCCCCGCCACACCCGGCGTGTGATGTCCTGCAACCTCAGGCCGTGCCGACGAGCCGGCCCCCGTCGAGCTCGACGATCTCGTCCATGCGCTCGAGCCCTTCGGGCCGGTGCGTGACGAGGAGCAGGGTCTTCCCGCCGAGCGCGTCGATGACGTCGTCCACCAGCTTGCGCGCGGTCTCGGCGTCGAGATGGGCCGCCGGCTCGTCGAGGACAAGGACCGGGGCCTCCGTCAGAAGCGCACGGGCGAGGCCGATGCGCTGGCGCTGGCCCCCGGAGAGCCGATCGCCCTCCTCGCCAACGAAGGTGTCGATGCCTTCCGGCAGCGTCGCGACCCAGTCCCAGATGCGTGCGCGCCGAAGCGCGTCCCGAAGATCGGCCTCCGACGCGTCGGGCCTTGCAAGGCGGACGTTCTCACGGATCGTTGTGGCGAACAGGTGGGAGTCCTGCCCCGCGACGGCAAGCGCGCGGCGAACGTCCTCCTGCCGGTACTCGCGCAGGTCGCGTCCGTCGAGGGTGACCCGACCCTCGACCGGGTCGAGAAAGCGGAGCAGCAGGTTGACGATCGTCGTCTTGCCGGATCCGCTCGTCCCGACGAGCGCGAGCTTCGCGCCCGGCCGGAGCGTGAGGCTCACTCCATGAAGAACGTTCGGCTGGTCGGGCGAGTAGGCGGCTGCAACTCCTTCCAGGGCGAACGTGGGCCGTCGCGACGGAGCGGGCAGCGCCGCAACGGGATCCCGGACCCGTGGCTCGCTCTCGGCGATGTCGAGCACGCGGGAGCCCGCGGCCAGGGTCGCTGAAAGCTCCCTGGCTGCCTGGGGAAGCGGGCTGACGGCATCGAACGACGCCAGGCACAGAAGCGCCAGCGTCGCCATGAGAACGCCGTCGATGGTGCCGTCGGAGCGGGCCGACGCAGCGACCCAGAGCACCCCGGTGAGCGTCGCGCCCAGGACGGCGATCACCAGCCCGTCGGTGACGCCGGCAACGAACCCTTCTCTTCGGGACAGCCGTACCACGGTGCGGTCGGTCTCGCCGATCCGGGCCATCGCGGCGCCCTCCGCTCCGTAGGCGACCAGCTCCGGTGCACCGCGGAGGAGCTCCACCAGCTCGGCGCTGAGCGACCCTTTCGCTGCGGCCGCGCCTGCTGCCGAGCGGCCGAGCCACCAGCCGACGAGCGGCACCATGGTGGCGCCGACGAGGAGCCCGATCGCCATGACCAGCGCGGCCCGAGGCAGGATCGCGGCGGCCACCGCCACCGCCGCGGCGCCGACCAGAGCCGCGACGATGGGCGGCCCGACCCCCCGCAGATAGAGCCCCTGGAGGGCGTCCACGTCTCCGACCATCCGGCCCAGCAGGTCACCGCTTCGGTAGGCGTGGAGCTCGGCCGGTGCGAGCGGCTCGATGCGTTGGTAGAAGCGGACGCGAACGACGGCGAGGAGCCGGAACGCGACGTCGTGGGACGCGAGCCGTTCGAAATAGCGTGCCAGCGGCCGGCCGAGCCCGAAGAACCGCACCGCCACGATGGCGACGGTCAGCGACAGCACGGCCGGGCGCTCCGCGGCACGGGCGATCAGGTACCCGGCCGTGGCCATGAGACCGACGCCGCACGCGACGGCGGCCGCGCCCAGCAGCACGGACAGCCCGAGCCGGCCCCACGGCGGCGGGGCCAGGGCGATCAACCTGCGCACGGTCGCTCTCACGTCGCCGCCACCGCGTTCCGGTCTTCGATCAGGCGGCCCCCGGCCACCTCGACGACCCGGTCGGCGCGCCGCACCATGTCGGGTGCGTGTGCGATCACGAGCACCGTGCGCTCGCCGGCGAGCTGCGCGATCGCCTCCCCGAGAGCCCCGGCCGCGCCGGCGTCGACGTTCGCCGTGGGCTCGTCGAGCACCACCAGCGCGGCGCGCCGAACGAACATCCGCGCGAGTGCGATGCGCTGTCGCTGGCCGGCGGACAACGGCCGTCCCCCGTCGCCGACGACCGTGTCGTAGCCCTGCGGGAGGTCGCGGATGAAGTCGTCGGCGGCGGCGAGGTGCGCCGCCTCGCGAACGGCGCTCGCCGGCGCGGACGGGTGTCCCAGCCGGATGTTGTCCAGGACGGATGCTCGCAGCAGCGTGGGCCGCTGCGGCACCCACGCGACGGAGCGGCGCCAGGCGGCGCGGTCACATCCGGCCAGGTCGAGGCCGCCGACAGTCACACGCCCCGCGCTCGGCTGGGCGAACCCCAGGAGCACGGCGGCGATGGTGCTCTTGCCGCTGCCAGTCGCGCCGACGAGCGCCACGATCTCGCCGGGATGCAGCTCCAGGTCGATGTCCGAGATCGCCGGTACGGGACGGCCCGGGTAGGCGTACGAGACCCGCTCGAGGCGCACCACCGCCTCGGCGGGGCTCGGCGGCCGTCCGAAGCCGTCCGGCGTCGGCGGCGCCTCGTCGGCGAGCCCCAGAAGCCGTCCCGCGACGGCGACTCCGTCGGCGCTCGCGTGATACTGGGCGCCGAGGTTGCGGAGCGGAAGATAGAGCTCCGGGGCCAGGATGAGGATCGTGAGCGCGGATTCCAGCCCGATGTGGCCCGCATCCAGCCGCAGCCCGACGCTGACGGCCACGAGTGCAACCCCCAGCGTTGCGGCGAGGTCGAGGACGGCTCCGGACAGGAACGAGATCCGCAGCGTGGCGACGGTCGCGCGGCGATACTCGTCGCTCCGCTCCCCGACCGCCGCCGCCTGCGCGCCGCCGCGGTTGAACGCCCGGAGCGTCGGAAGGCCGCGGACCACGTCGAGGAAGTGCGTCGCGAGCAGGCTCATCGCCCGCGCGCGCTCCTGTGTGCGCTGGGCGGTGTACCCACCCACCAGCACCATGAAGACCGGCACCAGCGGCAGCGTCACGATCATGATCGCGGCCGACGTGACGTCGATCGTGACGATCCAGGCGACGACCGCGGCGGGGACGAGGGCCGCCAGGACGAGCTGCGGCAGAAACCGGCCGAAGTACGTCTCGAGGGCGGTGGCCCCGAACACCGCCACGGCCGCGACCTCGGCGCTCTGGGTTCCGTCGAACGCGGCCGGCTGGTCGACGAGCCGGCGCTGCGCGATCCCGAGCCGGAGCTGCGAGAGCACGCTCGTGGCGGCGAGCCGGCCGACGGCTTCGAACCCCCAGGCCAGACCGGCTCGCAGGGCGAACACCAAAAGCACCAGCGCAAGCGGCCCGGTGAGATCTGCGAGAGCCTTGCCCGCGAACGATCCGGCGATCACGCGGGCGAGCAGGCCGGCCTGGGCGAGCACGAGCACGGCGGTCGCCAGCCCGATCGCGACATCCGCGGCCAGCAGGAGGCGCACCGAGCGGGCACGGCCCACGAGTCGGGGGTCGAGAGGGCCCGTCGCCGACCGCCTCAGCGAGATGGTGCTGCAGCGGGCGGAGTGCCGGACGCGGGGGGCTCAGGGGCCGGCAACCCGACGTCCCAGTCGCTCAACTCGCCCATTCGTCGACCGCACCGGCCGTGAGGCCGTAGACGACGAGGATGTTCAGCATCACGCCGATGAGCGCTGCCCACGGTGTCGTGAAGACCATGAAGAACCACAGGATCGAGGCGGTGCCGGCGACGATGACCCCGACGTAGTTCCCCGACAGCCGCCCGCTGACCGACGCCGCTCCCGCATAGAGCTGCGCCGCTCCCCAGATGATGAACACCCAGCCCCAGAACGTGAGGTTGTTGTAGACGATGTGGCTCGTGAAGTACTCCTTGCGCTCGAGCGCGGCGAACCCGTGGATGATGTTGAAGACGCCGCCGACCATGAGCAGGATCCCGGCGAACCACACCCATCCGGTGATGCGCACGGCACGCGTCGAGGCCATTGGTTCTTGCCTGTTGGTCGCCATCGGCATCCCCTTCCCTGCGTTCCGCGTCGGCAGACTGACGCGAACCTTGCGAGTGCGGACGCCGCCAAGCTACTCACTCCGGACGGGTCGAGCATCATCCGCACGGGGTGAATGCGCCGGTGAGGCTACGACACGGAGAACTGCGCGTAGTGCGCCTGGCTGAGCCCCCCGGCCTTCGTGAAGTCGCCGCCGATCATCACCTTCGCCGAGGTAGCTGCGACGCCGAACACGCCGAGCGAGCTGTTCACGCTCGGGTGCCAGCCGGTGTCGAGCGCGCCGGTCGTCACGTTGGCGGCGAGGACCTTGTGGCGCACGACCGGGTTCTGGCAGTTCGTCCCCGGATCGCAGACGTTGTCGAAGTGGCCGCCGGCCACCAGCTCGGATCCCGTGACGGCCACCCCCTGGACGTTGCCGTCGACGGAGATCTCCCAGAGCTTCGCGCCGGTCGAGGCGCTGAGCGCTCCGACCCGGCCGCCGCTGCCGCCGCCCGCGAGGAAGAGGGTCGAGGAGGTCGCCGTCATCCCCTCCACCGGATACGCCGGGTGGTACGACCACGAGAGCGTCGCGCCGGTCGACGGGTTGAGGGCGGCGACGTGGTTCTGGGACGACGAGCCGATGTGGGAGAAGAGGCCCCCCGCGAAGACCTTCGAGCCGTCGGTCGCCGCGGCCAGCGACGTCACCTCGGCGTCGGCGGCGGGCGTCCAGCCCGAGACGAGCGCGCCCGTGGTGGCGTTCACCGCAGCGAGCCGGGTGCGGGCGGTGGAGTTGATCGTCGTGAAGCTCCCACCGGCGTACATCGTCGAGCCGATCATCGTGAGCCCGAAGACGCTCGCATTCGCCTGCGCCTTGAAGGACGTCACGACGCCCGCCGTGGACACCGATCCCAGCCGCTTTCGGTTCTTCCCGTCGATCGTCGTGAAGTCGCCGCCGAGGTAGACGGTGGAGCCGGACACGACGATCGCCCGTACGGTGCCGGAGGCGTTCGGCGCCCAGGACGTCACGGCGCCCGTCGACAGGTCGAACGCCGCAACGTGGTTTCGGACGGCGGTCTGGCCGGTGTGATCCTCGACCTCCGTGAACGTGCCGCCCAGATACACGGTGTTCCCGCTGACCGCGATCGCAACCACGCGCCCGTTGGTCTGCCACGTGGAGTCAGGCGTCGGCGCGATGGTCGCAAGCGCCGAGGGCGCGAAGGCGAGCGCCATGCCTGCCGCGGCGGCGAATGTCGCGATCGTCCCCCTCATCCTCACAGCGTGCCCCCTGTGGCGTCTCGAGCAGAACGGAGTCTGCCCGAGCGTGCGGAATCTGTCAATCTGACACCGCTGCCGTAGGCGCGCGCGCGGCCTCGAGGACGACCCCGAGGCGGGCGATGCCCTCACGGATCGCGTCTGGCCCGCACGCGCTGAACGCGAGCCGCACCGCCGAGCGGCCGCCGCCCGATGCGCAGAAGTCGGCGCCCCTTATGTAGGCCACGCCGTGCTCGGTCGCAGCGGGAAGCGCGGCGCCCGTGTCGATCCCGGGGAGCTCGACCCAGAAGAAGTAGCCGCCCGCCGGCGTCGTCCATCGCGAGCCGGAGGGGAAGCCCTCGCGCAGCGCCTCCTCCATCGCGTCACGGCGGCGGCGCAGCTCCTCCACGACCCGGGCGACGTTCGGCTCGAACCGGCCTGCCTCGCAGTACGCGGCGACCACCGCCCCCGCCAGGGTGTTCGGCGCGATGGTCGTGTCGGTCGAGAGCACCCGGAGCGGGTCGACCAGCCGCTCGGGCAGCAGCAGGTAGCCGGTGCGCAGGCCGGGAGCGATCGTCTTCGTGAACGACGAGGAGTGGATGACGTTGTCGCCGCCGTCGAGCTCGTGGAGCGACGGGAGCCGCTCGCCCTCGAACCGCAGCAGGCCGTACGGGTCGTCCTCGATCACGAGCACGCCGCGCTCGCGCGCCAGCGCGACGATCGCGCGGCGCTTCTCGAGCGTGGTGCAGAGCCCCGACGGGTTCTGATAGGTCGGGATCAGATAGACGGCCCGGGGCCGCGGCGTCGCTCCGAGGAGCTCCTCGAGCCGGTCGAGATCCGGGCCGTCGTCCTCGAGCGGCACCGGCTCGATCGTGGCGCCGTGCGCGCGCAGCACCTTCAGCGTGCGGTCGTAGGTCGGCTCCTCGACGATGGCCGTCCCCTGGCCGCCTCCGAACAGGTGCCGGGCGAGGAAGTCGACGCCCTCGAGCGAGCCGTTCACGACGACGACCCGGTCGGGCGTCGTGCCGTGGCGCTCGGCGATCCAGCGCCGGAGCGGCGGGTATCCCGCGGGAGCGTACGAGAGCACCGCGGCCGGGTCGGACCCGAACGCGGCAAGCGCGGCGGCGCGCAGGTCGTCGACCGGCAGCAGATCGGCCGAAGGGACGCCGCGGGTGAAGGGGATCTGCTCGGCCATGTGCGATCAGACTACCGGGCGGCGCGGCGGGCGCGATCCGGTCGCCGCGCGACCTCCTAGAGCGCCGCGAACGCCTCGGCGGCCAGCCGGGCGGCCTCCGTTGGGCTGGCGCCGACGCGGACCCCGTTGGCCTCGAGCGCGACCTTCTTGGCCTGAGCCGTCCCGGCGCTCCCCGAGATGATCGCGCCGGCGTGGCCCATCGTCCGCCCGGGCGGCGCCTGGAAACCGGCGATGTAGGCGACCACGGGCGTGCGCATCCGCTCGCCGATGAAGGCCGCGGCCTTCTCCTCCTCGTCGCCGCCGATCTCACCGACCATCACGACCAGGTCGGTGACGGGGTCGGCCTCGAAGAGGTCGAGGGCGTCGATGAACGACAGCCCGACGATGGGGTCGCCGCCGATCCCGACGATGGTGGAGTTCCCGAGGCCGAGGTCTGCGAGCTCCTTTCCGATCTGGTAGGTCAGCGTGCCCGACCGCGACACGAGCCCGATCCGGCCGCGGGCAAAGACCTGCGCCGGGATGATGCCGACGTTCGCGAGTCCCGGAGAGAGGGCGCCGGGGCAGTTGGGACCGAGCAGCGTGATCCCGCGCGGGCGCAGGTGGTTGTAGATGCGGAGCATGTCGTGGGCGGGGATGCCCTCGGTGATGCACACGATCGTCGCGACGCCGGCGTCGGCCGCCTCGAGGATCGCGTCGCCGGCGAACCTCGGCGGCACGAACACCATCGCCGTGTTGGCACCCTCCTGCCGGACCGCCTCGCTGACGGTGTCGTAGACCGGGATCCCCTCCACGTCCTGCCCGCCCTTGCCCGGCGTGACGCCCGCGACGACGTTGGTGCCGTAGTCGCGGTTTCGCAACGTGTGGAAGGATCCCTCGCGGCCGGTGATGCCCTGGACGACGAGCCGCGTCTCGGCGTTCACGACGATCGCCATCAGGCGGCGCCCCCGGCCAGCTCGACGACACGCTGCGCCGCCCCGAGCATGGTCTCCTCGACGTACACGTTCGGCGGCGCTGCATCGGCCAGGAGCCGGCGGCCCTCGACGTCGTTCGTGCCGTCGAGGCGCACCACCATCGGCACCTGGACGTCGAGCTGGTCGAGCGCCGTCAGGATGCCGCGCGCGACCTCGTCACAGCGCGTGATGCCGCCGAAGACGTTGAACAGCACAGCGCGCACGTTCGGGTCGGAGAGGAGCACCTCCATCGCCGTCACGATCTCATCGGCCTGCGCCCCGCCGCCCACGTCGAGAAAGTTGGCGGGCTCTCCGCCCGCCCCCGCCACGACGTCGAGCGTCGACATCACGAGCCCGGCGCCGTTCCCGAGGATGCCGATGTACCCGTCCAGCTTCACGTAGGTCACGCCGCGCTCGCGGGCCATCCGCTCCTCCGGGGGCAGCGCCTCCAGGTCACGCATCGCGGCGATGTCGGGGTGGCGGAAGAGCGCGTTGTCATCGACCGTGTACTTCGAGTCGAGCGCTCTGAGGTCGCCGTCCGGGGTGACGATGAGCGGGTTGATCTCGACCAGCATGGCGTCGGTCTCGACGAACGCCCGGTATGCGGCTGCCATGACGTCGCCTGCCTGGCGCATCTCCTCGGGAGGCAGCTCCGCGTCGAAGCAGAGCCGGCGGGCGTGGTAGGGCTGGAAGCCGACGAGCGGGTCGAGGTGGAGCCGGGCCAGGCGGTCGGGCGTGGTCGTCGCGACCTCCTCGATGTCGATGCCGCCCGCGGTTGTCAGCATGAAGAGCGGCCGCTTCGCACCGCGGTCGAAGGTGATCGAGAAGTAGTACTCGCGCTCGATGTCGGAACTCCGCTCGATCCAGACGCGGTGCACCGTGTGGCCCTTGATGTCCATGCCGAGGATCGCTTGAGCGTGCTGCTCGGCCTCCGCCGGGTCGGCGGCGAGCTTGATGCCACCCGCCTTGCCGCGGCCGCCGACGAGCACCTGGGCCTTGACGACGACGGGGCCGCCAAGCGCCTCGGCGGCCGCCCGCGCCTCGCCGGGCGTCACAGCGATGACGCCCTCTGAGACCGGGATCCCGTAGCGCGCGAAGAGCTCCTTGCCCTGGTACTCGTAGAGATCCACCGGCGCGGCAGTCTAGAGGTTCGTCACGCGTGAGAGGCGCACCGCGGGCGCTTCAAACGCTCCATGTATCGTCATGGTGGCCTTACAAATCGCTAACTATTCATGCACGGTTCTCAAACACCTCGCGTCAAAAATCGCCCTGGACGCTGCGACCGAACGTGCCCACACTTCGCAGCTACCTGCCTCCTCCGACGACCCGTCCCGCGGGTCGTCGGACTTTAACGGCGAGGTGCCGGCCTATCGCACCGGATGCACCGGGTGGTTCGAGCGGAAGAGGTCGGTGGGGTCGTACGCGGACTTCACCGCGCGCAGGCGATGGTGCGCGTAGGGGCCGAACAGGTTGTCGCCGGGGATGTCGCGCTCGGCGAGGTTGAGGTAGGCGGTGTCGGACTCCCATGGCGCGAGCGCCTCGCGGAGGGCGCCGAGGTGGGCGGTGACCGCAGTCCCCAGCTCGGGCGACATCGCGATCCCGACGCCGAACAGCACGAAGTCGGCATCGAGGTGCGAGACGGCGCCGCCGCCGGCCGCCGGGGTGGCGAGCGCGCCGCCGAGCTGGCGCACCTCGACCGAGACGAGCGGCGAGCCCGAGCCCGGCCCGGTGGCCGCGACGAGGGCGTCGATGCCTGCGGAGGGGAGGTCGTCGAGGAGCATCCCGTCGCCCACACCGGGAACGGGGTGCTCGGGGTCCATGTGGACGTGCTGGAGCGCCGCGGCCGGGATGGTCGCGACGGTGTCGATCTCGGGCCCCAGCGCGCGGATCGGCGCGACGAGAGCAGCGCCCTCGGCCTCGGTGCCGAGGTGGAACGCCTCGACGCCGACGAACGACCGGCCGCGGAGCGGCTCGGGGATGTCGGGGATCGGCGGGAGCTGGAGCAGGCGTCCGACCGTGGTCATGTCGTCGGGCACCTCGGCCGTCCACTCGCGCCATGCGTGGAGGATCTCCGACGCGCGCTCGATGGGCCAGAGCATGACGCCGGCGTAGACCTCGGCGACCGGGAAGAGCGCGAACTCGATGGCCGTCACGGCGCCGAAGCTGCCGCCGCCGCCGCGCACCGCCCAGAAGAGGTCGGGGTCGGACTCGGCGTCGACCCGGCGGATGCTGCCGTCGGCCGTCACGATCTCGACCGAGACGACGTTCGAGGCGGCCAGGCCGTACCGGCGGCCGAGCCAGCCCAGGCCACCGCCGAGCGTGTATCCGACCACCCCGACGTCGGGTGACGAGCCCGCCAGCGCGGCCAGCCCGTACTGTCCCGCGGCCTCGGAAACCTCGGCCCACACGACTCCGGCTTCGACGCGGGCCGTGCGGTTCATGGGGTCGATCTCGATCCCGCGCATCCGCTCCGTCTTCACAAGGATCGTGCCCGCGAGGTCGCCGCCCCTCGCACGGGCCCCATGGCCCGTCCCCTGCATCGCCACGCGCAGCTCGTTCTCGACGGCGTAGGCGACCACGGCCGCCACGTCTGCCGCCGACTCGGGCAGGGCGACCATCGCCGGGTGCTGGTCGACGGCCAAGTTCCAGGCGAGGCGGGCCGCGTCCCAATCGTCGTCGCCCGGAAGGGCGATGTCGCCGTCGAGCTGGGCGCGCAGGGCGGAAGGGTCGAGCGGCGCTGCCGCTCGCGGAAAGCTTGACATTGGGCCTCCAGAGGACGGATTCGGTCGTGTCCGTCCACTCTGGCAGCCGTTTCCAGCCACGGGAATACGGCTAGCCGGGGCAGAGGGTGCGGTTAACCCTCCTTCGCGTTACTGCGGAGTCGTGCCCGGGTTGTTCTCGTGCGCGAGCCTCACGCCGGCGACGGTCGCCACGTAGGCGGCCACGTCGCGGGCATCGTCGCCCGAGACCAGATGGCGCGGCATCGGCGGATCGGACTCGTCGATCTGCTGGCGGACGAGCGCCTCGAAGGACGACTGCTTGAGCCCCTCGATGCGCGAGCCGGCGTAGGCGTCGTCGAGGTTCGGCCCGATGGTGCCAGAGGTGCCGGCGTCCTCGAGGATGTGGCAGCCGCCGCACTTCTGCTGGAACTGCGTCTTGCCGTTGGCCAGGTCGGCCTCGCCCGGGGCCGAGACGCCGCTCCCGCCGCACCCGGCAAGCCCGCCGGCCACGAGGAGCACGGCGATCAGGGCGGCGGGCCGGCGCACGGCGGGGACATTAGCAAGCGACCGCGCGGGAGTCACGAGCGCGGCGGCAGGGCTCCACGCCACGTCAGCGCCGCCGCCGCGCGCTCCGCGGCGAACGTGAGCGTCCGGCTCATCTCCCATGCGGATGCGAGGCCGTAGAGCACGCCCGCGACGAAGGTGTCGCCCGCGCCGTACGTGTCGACGATGGGCCCGGGGACGGGCGCCGCGGAGTAGCCGGTGCCGCCGTGCGCACCGTCGGTCACGATCACGTGGACAGGCGGCTCGGCGAGCCGCTCGAGGTCGAACCGCTCCCCGCGATCGCGCCCGCTCCCGACCAGCGCGTCGGCGCGGACACCGCTCTCGGCGAGTGCCTCGAACCGGCGGGCAGTCACGACGAGGACGGCGGCCCGGCGGCCCAGGCGGACCGTCTCCGGGTCGTAGCCGGTGAAGTAGCAGCCGTCCATCTCGGCGAGCTCGTCCCACGGCAGCGGATCCGCCGCGACCGGCGCGTCGTTCTCGCCGATGACGTAGAGCGTCCGCTCGCCGGCCGGATCGAGCAGCGCCAGCACCTCGGTCTGCGGCCGGTGGCGGACCGCCGCCTCGACCCGCACTCCGTGCGCCTCGAGCTCCCCGCGGCAGCGGTCGTCGTCGCCGAGGGCCGTGTAGAACGTGACGTCGGCGCCCATCCGCGCGAGGGCGACGGCGGTGACCGCTCCGCCGCCCGCGGGCTGCGAGAACGGGTCCTCCAGATGCACGATCTCGCCGGCCGCGGGGACGAACGGCGCCCGGGCGAAGGTCACCCACTCCACATGGCCGATCACCGCGAGCCGCATGCGCCCATCGTAGGCGATGAAAAATCGGGGTCAGGCACCAATTTTCACGCACACCGCGAGCAGCCGTCATTAAGGAGGGGCCCGCGCTTAAGGCACGTAGACCAGCTTGCCCTGAACCTTGAGCTCCTCCATGAGCGACTGGGCCTTGCCCACCTCGGCGAGCGGGAAGACGTGGTCGATCACCGGCTTGATGTGCCCCGCCTGGACCGCGCGCAGCGCCGCCGCCAGCTCGGCCTTCGACGAGAGGTGCGACCCCAGCAGGTTCTGCTGCTTGTTCCAGAGGAAGCGCAGGTCGGTGACCGCCTCGAACCCGGTCGACGCGCCGCACACGACGAGCCGGCCGCCCCAGCGAAGCGACGAGACCGACGTCGGCCACGTGTCCTGCCCGGAGTGCTCGAAGACGATGTCGACTCCGGCCTTCTTGGTGATCTCGCGCACCCGCCCGGCGACGTCCTCGGCCTTGCGGTTGATCACGTCGGTCGCGCCGATCTCGTGCGCCTTGGCCACCTTCTCGGCGCCGCCGACGACCGGGATCGGGTTGGCCCCGAACAGGCGGCAGATCTGGATCGCCATGACGCCCAGGCCGCCGACGCCGCCCCAGATGAGGACGTTCTCGCCGGCCTGCACCTTCGCCCGCGTGACGAGCATCCGCCAGGCGGTCTCGAGGACGAGCGGCATCGACGCCGCCTCCTCGAAGGTCAGGTTGGTCGGCTTCGGGAGCACGTTGGCGGCCGGCATCGTCACGTACTCGGAGTGGCCGCCGTCGTTGGGCCCGGTCTGGAAGCCCCAGATGCGGAACTGGCGGCAGAAGAACTCCTGACCCGAGGTGCACATCTCACATGTGCGGCAGGAGAGGCCGGGGTGGACGACAACCTCGTCGTCCACCGCGACCTGCGCCGATCCGAACCCCTCGCCGCTGACGTCGGCGCCGACGGCCTTCACGACACCCGAGACGTCCGACCCCGCGACGTGCGGAAAGATCACCTTCATCCCCGGCATGCCCCGCCGGGCCCAGATGTCGTTGAAGTTGGCCCCGGCGGCCTTGACCTCGATCAGGACCTCGAACGGCTTCGGCTCGGGCTCCGGGATGTCGGTGTACTGGAGGACGTCCGGGCCGCCGTGCTCCTCGAAGACGACCGCCTTCATGCCGTGATGGCCTTGCCGAGGAACTCGAAGTTCGAGACGTAGCGGCGGACGTCCTCCTCGGAGTGCTGCACCGAGAGCGTCCAGTTCTCGGACTTGCCCCAGGGGGCCATGAACACGCCGCGGTTGAACTGGACGAGCCAGTTGATGTAGGCCAGCTCGTCAGACACCTCGAGGTAGTCGCGGTAGTTGCGCACCCGCTCCCCGCGGTACGTGACCGCGCCGCGGGCCGACATGACCGTGGTGTAGCCGGCGATGCCCGTGTGCTCGATGACGGCGTCGCACCCGCTGCGCAGGATCTCGCCCAGGCGGTCGAACTCCGTGTAGACGTCGGGCGTCAGGATCTCGGTCAGTGTCGTGCGCATCGCCGCCATCGTGAGCGGGTTGCCGTTGAACGTGCCGACCTGGTCGATCCGGCCGTCCGCGATCCAGCCCATGACCTCCTCGGTGCCGCCGATGGCGCCGCACGGCAGGCCGCCGCCCGTCGACTTGGCAAGGCACAGGAGGTCGGGGGTGACGCCGAAGCGCTTCGTCGCGCCGCCGTGGGCGATCGTGGCGCCGGTCTTCACCTCATCGAACGCAAGCAGCGCGCCGGCGCCGTGCAGGAGCTCCTTCACGCCGGCCAGGTAGCCCTCCTCGGGCGTGACCATGCCGGCGTTCATCATGACCGGCTCGACGATCATGCCGGCGACCTGGCCCTGGTAGCGGTGCAACGTGCGCTCGAGGGCGTCGAGGTCGTTGAACGGCACGACCCGAGTGAGCTCGACGACGGCGTCGGGCAGCCCGATCGTCTGCGGGACAGAGTTCGGGTTCTCGTAGTCGCCGATCGAGTCGCCCGGGGGCGCCACCGAGACCATGACCGCGTCGCCGTGGCCGTGGTAGGAGCCCTCGATCTTGAGCAGGATGTCGCGCCCGGTCACGGCCCGCATCAGCCGGACGGCGTCCATGGTGGACTCCGTGCCGGAGTTGCCGAACCGCCACAGCGGCAGGCCGAAGCGCTCGGACAGATGCTCGCCGACGATGACGGAGTCCTCGGTCGGCTGGGCGAAGTGCGTGCCGCGGCGGACGCGCTCGGAGACGATCTCGGCGATCCGGGGGTGGGCGTGGCCGACCGCCATCGCGCCGTAGCCGTTGTGGAAGTCGACGTACTCGTTGCCGTCGACGTCGATCACCTTTGAGCCGTGGCCGTCGACCAGATAGATCGGGTGCGGGTCGGTCGCCTGCCAGCTCGAGGCGACGCCTCCGGCGAGCACGCGGCCGGCGCGCTCGGTCATCGCCCGCGACTCCTTGTGGCGGGCGTTGAAGTCGGCCTCTTCGGTCTCGATCAGCCGCGCGAGGCGGGTGGGATCGATGGTGGACTCTGCAACGCTCATGCTTTCGCACCTCCCAGGATCTCGCCGTAGCGCGTGTCGCGCCATGCGAGGGCGGCCTTCAGGCCCTGTGACTTGACGATGTCCATGAACTCTCTCTGCTCCGGTGTGTCCGCCGCGTTCAGCATCGACGACAGGTCGAGATTCATACTGACCGCTTCCCGCAGGCCCATCGCCTCGTACGCTCGCACGAGCGCGATCTTCGTGAGCCGCAGGACCGGCAGCGGGGTGGGCGCGATCTTCCGAACCAGGCCCTCCACCTCGGCCTCGACCTGCTCGTCCGGGACGACCCGGTTCACCAGCCCCGCCCGCTCCGCGTCGGCTGCGTCGATCATATCGCCTGTGAACAGCAGCTCGTTCGTCTTCTTCTGTCCCAGGATGAACGGCATGAGCAGCGTCACCGGCCCCGAGCCGTAGCGGATCTCCGGCTCGCCGAACTTGCCGCTCTCGCCGGTGATGATCATGTCGCAGGCCATCGCCAGCTCGCACCCGCCTGCGAGGCAGTAGCCGCGCACCGCCGCGATCGTCGGCTTGGGCAGTGCCCACACCCGCATCGTGGCGTCGATGTCGGTGCCGAGCACCTCGTGCCATGTGTG
This sequence comes from uncultured Actinomycetes bacterium, assembly GCA_963709425.1. GTDB lineage: Bacteria > Actinomycetota > Thermoleophilia > Gaiellales > JAICJC01 > JAICJC01. The sequence continues at coordinate 821,113 of CAVPWG010000005.1, forward strand.
GGCCGGGATCTCGGAGTGGGCGGCCTCCGCCGAGAGGTCGTAGCCGGCCGAGAACGCCCGCTCGCCCGCTCCCGTCAGCACCACCACCTTCACGCCGTCGTCGGCGACGGCGCGGTCGAGCGCGGCGTGGAGCCCGTCGAGCACGTCGCCGTTCAGTGCGTTCAGCTTCTCGGGGCGGTTGAGGGTGATCCAGGCGGCCGGGCCGCGGCTCTCGTACAGGACGACGTCGCTCATGCGTGCTCCTTCAGGACGATCAGGCAGTCGAGCGCGACGGTGCGCTCGGGGGTGACGAGGAGGGGGTTGACATCGATCTCGACGACCTCCGGATGCTCGGCCACGAGCTCCGAGACCGCGACGATCGCGTTGATCAGCCCCCGCGGAACGGGGCCGTCGAGCAGGCGGCCGAGGACAGGGAGCGAGGCGACGAGGCGGCGCGCGCCGGCCTCGTCGAGCGGCGCCAGGGCGGCGGTGACGAGGTCGAGCTGCTCGGCCAGGCCGCCGCCGATGCCGACGGCCACGGTGGCGCCGTAGTCGGGGTCGCGCACCGCGCCGATCAGCACCTCGACGCCGCCGGAGACCTGCTCGGCGATGACGACATTGCCGCCCATCCGCTCGGCGGCGCTCTGGACGGAGCCCGCGTCGGTCAGGTGAAGCGCCACGCCGCCGACCCGCGCCTTGTGGGCGACGTTGTCGATCTTGCACACCACCGGGTAGCCGATCCGCTCGGCCGCCGCCGCCGCATGGTCGGGCGAGGCGCACCGCTCGGCCGGCACGTACGGGACGCCGTGGTCGGCCAGGATGGCGGCGGAGTCGAGCTCCGAGAGCGCGCCCGAGCCGTCGAGTGGGGCATCGGCCGGCACGTCACGCCGCGGCGGTGTGTACAGATCGTGATTCAGGCGGGCGGCGATGGCGCGCAGACCCGGGAGGCTGCCCTTGAGCATCGGGATGTCGTTCTGCCGCGCCCACTCGAGGTCCTCGATGGGCGCGTCGGCGGTCGTCACCGAGATCACGGCGGGGAAGATGTCCGTCCCCGCGACGGCGTCGCGCAGGTCGTTGGCGATGGCCGTCGCGAGGTGCCGCTCGGTGCCCCTGAGCCAGTAGGAGTGGTCGATCGCCGAGATCAGGACGTCGAACTCGCCCGACTCCGCCAGCATGCGAAACACGCGCGGGAAGACGACCCGATCGTCGTCGATCGCCCAGCAGTCGGTGGGGTTCCCGACGTGCAGGAAGTTCGGGAACTCGGCGGTGATCGCCGAGCGCAGCTTCTCCGAGAAGAGCGAGAGCGGAATCCCCGCCTGCTCGGCCTTGTCGGCGAAGTACTCGCCCTCGCCACCCGAGTTCGTGACGACACCGATCCGGCGCCCGCGGGGCGGCTCCTCGCGGCCGAAGACCTCGAGGTGCTCGACCCAGTCGCCGAAGTCGTCGACCCGGATCGCGTTGTAGTGCCGCAGCATCGCCGAGAAGCTGCGGTCGGAGCCGACCAGCGCGCCGGTGTGCGCGAGGGCGGCCTCGGCGCCCATCTCGGACGTGCCGACCTTCATGACGATCGCGACCTTGCCGGCCTCCGAGACGCGCCGCAGCGCCTCCTCGAACGCCGCCGGCCGGCGCACGGCCTCGAGGAACAGCCCGATCACGCGGGTCGCGGGGTCCTGGGCGAACCAGGCCACGAAGTCGGCCGCGTCCACGACCGTCTCGTTCCCGGAGGAGACCATCGTGCGGAAGCCGACCCGGGGGCCGAGCGAGACCAGGATCTCGCCGATCGATCCCGAGTGGGCGAGCGTCGCCACGGGCCCGGGCACGAAGGTGGGGTGCAGGCTCCCGATCCACGGCGACGGCGCGCCGGGGGTGGCGATCCCCATGCAGTTCGGCCCCACCATGGCGACGCCGGCCTCCTTGACCCGCGCCGAGATGCGCTCGGAGATCGGTGGCCCGTCGTGGCCGGCCTCGTTGCCGAGGCCCGGCGCGATGATCACCTTGACGCCGTCCACCGAGAGCACGTCCTCGATCGCCGCCTCGATCCGGCCGTGGCCGACGCCCATCACGACCATCTCGGGCACGGCCGGGCACTCGGCCATCGACGGGAAGCAGGGCACGCCGCAGGCCTCGGACTTGGTCGGGTTGATGCCGTAGAACGGGACGCCCGGCTTCGTCATGTTCTCGGCGATGCGCACGGACGTGCGCTCGGAGATCCCGTAGATCGCCACCGAGCGCGGGTCGAAGACCGCGTCGAGATCGGTGTTGAGCAGCGGCCGGTCGGCGATGGCCACTCAGTTCTCCTCGACGAAGAACGTGCCGGTCTCGCCACCCGAGAAGTACCGCGACGTGACGGTCTTCTTGCGGGTGTAGAACTCGACCGCGTCGCCGCCGTGGGCGTGCAGGTCGCCGAAGAACGAGCCCTTCCAGCCCGAGAACGGGAAGAACGCCACGGGGGCCGCGACGCCGACGTTCACGCCGATCATCCCGACCTCCACGTCGTGCCGGTAGCGGCGGACGGCTGCGCCGGACTCCGTGAAGATCGACGTGCCGTTGCCGTAGGCGGAGGCGTTCACGATGTCGATCGCCTCGTCGAGCGACGCGGCGTGGATGACCGACAGCACCGGGCCGAAGATCTCCTCGCGGGCCACGTCCATGTCGGGCGTCACGCCGTCGAGGATGGTGGGGCCGACGAACGCGCCCTCCGGGTTGGCGGCGGGGCGGCGGCCGTCGACGGCGATGGTCGCGCCCGCCTCGGCGCCGCGCTCGATCCATGCGACGATCCGGTCGCGGGCGGCACACGAGACGACGGGGCCGACGTCCGTGCCCTGCTCGAGACCGTCGCCGACCGAGAGCTCCTTGGTGCGCGCGACCAGCTCGTCGACCAGCGGCCGGTTGGCGTCGCCGACGGCGACGACGACCGAGCCGGCCATGCAGCGCTGGCCGGCGGCGCCGAACGCCGAGCCGATGATGTTCGAGACGGTCTTCGGCATGACGGCGTCGGGCATCACGACCATGAAGTTCTTGGCGCCGCCCAGGGCCTGCACGCGCTTGCCGTTGGCCGCGGCCCGCTCGTAGACGTACTTGGCCACCTTCGCGGAGCCGACGAACGAGATCGCGTCCACGCCGGGGTGGTCGAGCAGGCCGTTCACGACGTCGACCGAGCCGTTTACGAGGTTGACGACACCGTCGGGAAGGCCGCCTGACTCGTCGATCAGGTTGAAGAAGAGCTCCTGCGTCAGGGGCACCTGCTCGGACGGCTTCAGCACGAACGTGTTCCCGCAGGCGATCGCGAACGGCAGGAACCAGAACGGCACCATCGCCGGGAAGTTGAACGGCACGACCGCCGCGCACACCCCGACGGGCTGGCGGATCGTCTCGCAGTCGACACCGGTCGCAACGTTCTCGAGCACGCGGCCCTGCATCGTCTGCGGGATCGCCGAGGCGGCCTCGATCATCTCGATCGCGCGACCGACCTCGGCCCGCGCATCCGGCAGCGTCTTTCCCATCTCGCGGGTGACGGAGCGGGCGAGCTCGTCGGCGTGCGCCTCGACGACCTGACGGAAGCCGAAGAGCCAGCGGGCGCGCTCGATCGTCGGGCGGCGGCGCCATGCCGGGAAGGCGGCGCGTGCGGCCTGGACGGCGGCGTCCACGTCGGCGGCGCCGGACAGCGGGACCCTGGCCAGCGCCTCGCCGGTGGCGGGATTGGTGACGTCGAGCTCCTGGCTCGCCGTCGAGGCGACCCAGTGGCCGCCGATGTAGTTCGAGAGCAGGCGTGTGTCGGTGCGTGTCGGCATGGCTGCATTCAAGCCGTCGGCCGTCCGCGCCGCCACCTTACACTGTGTCCATGAATACGCCGGAATCCGGACACTCTGTCCTCACGGTCGGCGATCTCCTGGGCCTGGAGGAGCTCCTGCGGGCCGAGGTCTCCGTGGCGGCCGGCGGACACCGGCTGGGCAACCGCGTCGAGTGGGTGCACGTCTTCGAGACGCCGTTCGTGGCGGGCGTGATCCGAGGCGGCGAGTTCCTTCTGACGACGGGGATCGGCCTCGCCGGGATGCCGGGGCCGGAGGTCGAGGCGCTGGTCGCAGGGCTGGCCCGGGCCGGGGCCGCAGGCATCGGATTCGAGCCCACCCACGCCCCGGCGGCGACGCTCATCGAGCCGTGTCGCCGCCACGAGCTGCCGCTGCTCGTCTTCGGCCGCGACGTGCGCTTCGTCGACATCACGCACGTCGTGCACGAGCGGCTCGTCTCGAGCGAGCTCGCCACCCTGCGCCGGGCCGTCGGCCTCCAGGCCCAGCTCCGCGAGGCGGCTCGCGAGGGGCTCGGCCCGGCCGGGCTCGTCGCCGCGCTGGGCGACGTGCTGGAGGCGCAGGTCCTGCTCGAGCGCGCCGACCGCACGCCGATCGCTGCCTCGCCGGAGGACGGGCTCGACGTGGCGTTCATGGACGCGCTCGACCGTCACCGCCAGCGCCTGCCGACGCCGCTTCACTCGCGCCCGGTCAACCCCGCTGCGCGGCTCCACGTCCTGCCCGGCCGCGGGGACGAGCTCGACCTGCTGGCGGTTGACGAGGCCGCATTCCTGCTCTCGGTGGCAATGGCCGCCCAACCACCCCAGGAGGAGGTGCCCTCGGCAGACCGGGCCCGGCTGCTCCAGCGGCTCGCCGAGGGCCGGGCCGGCTCCAGCGCCGACATCCTGCGCCGGGCGCGCTCCGTCGGCGTCGACCTCTCCCGCGCGACGCTGTGGGCGTTCCACGGGAGCGGCGGGCTCGGCCGGCTGGAGCGGATGGGGCTGGACGCGCTCGTCGACGGTCCGCGGGCGCTCGTGGCGGTGCGCGGCGATCTCGACCCGGCCGCGCTCGCCCGCGACCTCGTTCGGCGCGACGTGACGGCCGTCGGCTTCGACAGCCGCGGCGGCGAGCCGTGGCAGGTGCGCGACGCCCTCGCCGGGGCCGAGCGGGCCCGCCTCGTCGCCGCAGCGGCCGGCCCGGCGGTCCGGCGCGGGTCGGAGCTGGGGGCGCTCGCGTGGATCGCGCGCGACGTCCTGGCCGGCGAGCGGATCCAGCCGCGCTTCGACCCGGGGACGCTCGCGATGGTCGACGCGCTCGTCGCCACCGGCTGGTCGAAGGCCGCGGCGGCCCGTCGCCTGGGGATCTCGCGCCAGGCGCTCTACGAGCGGATCGCGACGCTGCGCGCCCGCCATCGGGTGGACCCCGACCTGCCGCAGACCCGCGTCGAGCTGGCGCTCGAGGTGTGGGCTGTGCGAATGAGCGACCTGGCCGAGGCCGGTATCCTGCCCGCGTGGCAGGCCTGATCGACTCCGGATGGGCGGCCTGGCTCCCGTCGGAGCTCGTCGCCGCCATGGACGCGCTCGACGGGAACGCCGCCGCGAGGCGCGCGTTCGCCAAGCGCCTCGCCGACGGCCCGGACCAGGCCGCGCGCGAGCGCTGGGACCGGTTCGCCCTGGTCGTGCCGTCGCGCATCGACATCCCGGCGAGCGCCGACGGCCTGACGCCCGAGGACTGCTGGGCGCTTCTCGCCGACCTGGGGCTTGCGGCCGGAGACCCCCCGCGGCCGGTCGCTCAGCCCGAGCCGGTCGAGCTCGTCCTCACGCTCGACAACGACGCCGTGCGCGAGCTCGAGCGGGTGCGGATGGCGCGCGACATCGGCGAGCCGGCGACGCCGGTCGAGGCGCTGCCGTCGCTCGAGGCCCGGTTCGGCGGCGTCAAGGTCGGCCGCAACGACCCCTGCCCGTGCGGCTCCGGCAAGAAGTTCAAGCGCTGCCACGGGTCGTAACCGGCCGGGACACACCCATCCTTTGCCGCCGCATGCCGCGCTGCGCCAGGAGGGCGGCGAGCGTCAGGACCACCAGCGCTCCGAGCGGGTGCAAACCCCCCGTCCACCCGGTCGACTCGGCGAGCATGATCTGGGCCGTCCCGATGACGGCGACGAGCAACGACAGGAGCAGGTCCATCCGAGGGAGCCACGCGACGAGCGCGACGACGAGCAGCACCACCTCGAATCCGTGCACCGTGTAGCCCAGCGACTTGTGCAGGTCCAGGGCCCTCTCACCGGCGCCGAAGATGTAGGCGCCGATGAGATAGACCTGGACGAACACCCCGGTCACGATCAGGCCGGCGAAACCGAGGTGCAGCCACCCGGCGACCGTTCGAACGCGTCGCAGCCGAGGCGGCCGCGCCGGCGCGAGGTCGATCGCCGCGCCCGTCATGCGACCTGGGCCCGCGCGGCAACGCGCGCCGGGAGGGCGGAGGGAGCAGGCTGAGTGTAGAGGGCGACGAAGAGAGCGAGCAGGCACAGCGAGTAGACGGCGACGCCTGCCGCCAGAGCGTGGGTGAGGCCGATCCCGACGAGCGCGGTTGTCCAGAGCCCGGTCGCAAGCGGCGTGAAGCGGCGCCAGTCGTGCCACAGCCCGCTGCGCAGGCTCTCGCGGCCCAGGATCAGGAACCCGACCGCCGAGAGCGTGACGCCGATGCCGAAGATCGCGCCGACGATCATGGCACCGGTGTCGTCGGTGCGCTCGTGGCGGATCGGGAGCGAGGCGACCTCGCCGGCGAGCAGGAACACGGTGCCTGCGATGGCGGTGTAAGCCCCGGCTGCTGCGGCCCGGGTGGAGCCCGCCATCCCGCTTCGCCAGACGCCGACGAGGCCGGCGATCACGAGCGCGTGCAGGACCGCATAGGCGATCGACACGGGCACGACGGCCCCGCTCGACCAGGGGTAGCTCCACATCTGATCCGAGACGGACGTCGAGGGCTGGACCGCGAGCTGGACGACGGCGCCCGAGATCGCGCTGAGCGCGGCGCCCGCGATGCCAAGAGCCGCGAGCCTGCGGATGGATTCGGTGGTCGACGATGGCACGGTGTCCTCCTTCTTCGAGGTCGATTCGAGACTGGGGCCACCGTAGGCGGGCCGCGCCCGGCGGTCATCGGCGCGGCCACCGAACGACGCTCAGTGCCAGCACCGAGCGTCCGCCGCGTGCCGGCACTGTTGCCGTGCGTCCGCGGCGCTGGGAGACTTGTCTCGATGCGCGGTCGGTACCTCACGCCTCTCCCAGCCGTCATGCTGGCGGTGACGGTCCTGGTGGAGATCGCCGCGGTCGGCCTGTCGTGGGACCTCGAGTCGCGATACGACACGCTCGTCTACGCCGTCTACTCGGTGACGACGGTCGCCGCCGGCGCGCTCGTCGCCTCTCGCCGCCCCGAGAATCCGATCGGCTGGCTGTTCTGCATCTTCGGGTTGGTCAACGCCCTCATGGCGGACGCCGCTCAGGGCTGGGGGCTGCGTGCCGCCGAGCAGGGCTGGCCCGGCGGCCCCGCCGCCGAGTCCGTGGCCGTGATCAACTGGCTTCCGGGCGGCATCGGCCTGATCCTGACGTTCCTCCTCTTTCCCGACGGGCGGCTCCCGGGCCGGCGGTGGAGGGCCGTGCTCTGGGTGGGCGCCCTCGGCTTCGCCCTCGCCCTGCCCGGCTGGTCACTCAGCTCCGACACGTCCTCCGAATTCGCAGACGGGCGAAATCCACTCGCCACGAACGCCGTTCCCACCGAGGCGCTCCTCATCGTCGGGACCTTTCTCTTCATCGCGGCCCTGGTGGCGTCGGCCGTGTCGTTGATCATGCGCTTCCGCAGGTCACGCGGTGTCGAGCGCCGCCAGCTCATGTGGTTCACCTATGCCGCCGGCGTCGCCGCGGTCGTGCTCCCGCTCTCGTTGGCACTGTGGAACGTGACGCCTGTTGCCCGCGTGCTCGCTGCCGCTGCGCTCACGGCGCTACCGGTCGCGGCGAGCGTCGCCATCCTCCGCTACCGCCTCTACGACATCGACGTCGTGATCAACCGCACGCTGGTCTACGGCATGCTGACGTTCCTGCTCGGCACGGCGTTCGCCGCCACCACGCTGGCCCTCGGGACGGCGCTCGGCAGCGGCTCGTCCTGGGCGACCGCCGGTGCGACCCTCCTCGTCGCGGTCTCGTTCCGGCCGCTGCGCGCTCGGGTGCAGGACGCCGTGGACCGGCACTTCAGCCGCGCGCGCTACGACGCTCGCCGGCAGATGTCGGTGTTCCTCGACAGGCTGCGGGCGGGTGAGGCGGCTCCCGAGGCGGTCGAGGCCGTGTTGCGCGACGTCCTCTCGGATCCGGCGCTCGAGCTCTGGTTCTACCTGCCCGAGAGCCAGGTGTACGTCGACGCGCACGGCGCGCCCGTGGAGGGCGACGTTCCCTCCGACGGGCGGGAAGCCGTCCCCGTCGAGCGCGGCGGCCAGCCGCTCGCGATGGTGGTTCACGACCGCCGCCTCGACGAGCACCCCAGCCTGCTTCAGGAGGTGGTCGAGGCCGGCGGCCTTGCCATCGAGATCGCGCGCCTGCGGGTCGAGCTTCGCCGCCAGCTGTCGGAGGTGGAGGCCTCCCGGGCCAGGATCGTCGCCGCGGCCAACGACGAGCGCCGGCGCATCGAGCGTGACCTCCACGACGGTGCCCAGCAACGGCTGGTCTCGATCGGCCTCGCGCTCCGGCACGCACAGCACGAGCTCGCTACCACCTCTGTGGAGGGGGCGCGCGAGACGCTGGACGGCGCCGTCGCCGAGATCGCGGTCGCGATCGGCGAGCTGCGCGAGCTCTCGCGCGGCCTCCCGCCCTCCCAGCTCGACGCCGGGCTCGCCCCTGCGCTCCGCGAGCTGGCGGCGCGCGCGCCGATGCCCGTGCACGTCACCGCGCCCACCGAACGGTTCGATCGCGGGCTCGAGGCAGCGGCGTACTTCATCGCCTGCGAGGGGCTCACGAACGCCGTGAAGCACGCCCACGCGACCCAGGTCGATCTCCGGGCCGGCCGAGAGGACGGGCGGCTCGTGGTGCGCGTGGCCGACAACGGCATCGGCGGCGCCGCGCCGTGCGAGGGCTCGGGCCTGCGCGGCCTCACCGATCGCGTCGCGGCGTGCGGTGGGTCGCTCGAGATCCAGAGCGAGCGGGGCGCCGGAACGGCGCTGATCGCGGAGCTGCCGTGCGGGTCGTGATCGCGGAGGACCAGGTGCTCCTGCGCGAGGGACTGGGCCGCCTCTTCGCCGACGCCGGCCACGAGGTGGTCGCGTCGTACGGCGATGCCGAGCAGGTGCTCGGAGCGGTCGCTGCGCACGCTCCCGACCTGGTGGTCATCGACGTCCGCATGCCGCCGACGTTCACCGACGAGGGAACGCGGACCGCCCGTGAGCTGAAGGACGCCCATCCCGACGTCGGCGTCCTCGTGCTCTCGCAGCACATCGAGACGGTGCACGCCGTCTCGCTCGTGGCTCTGGGAGGCTTCGGCTACCTCCTGAAGGACCGGGTGCTCGACGTCGGTGAGTTCCTCGCGACGGCGGAGCGCGTCGCCCGGGGCGGATCGGCGCTCGATCCGCAGGTCGTGGCCAGGCTCGTCTCGCCGTACGACGAGCAGAGCCCCCTCGCTCAGCTCTCGGCGCGGGAGCGCGAGGTGCTCGAGCTGGTGGCTCAGGGGCTCACGAACACCGGGATCGGACGGCGCCTCTATCTGAGCGAGCGAACCGTCGAGGCGCACGTGCGGCACGTGCTGATGAAGCTCGACCTCCCGGAGGGCGAGGACGGGCACCGCCGTGTGCTCGCGGTCCTGACGTGTCTGGAGGCGACGCAGCCTCAATGAGCCCGGTCAGCCCGGATCGGCCAGCCCCTCCCTGACGGCGTACATCGCCGCCTGGGTGCGGTCGGTCACGTCGAGCTTGCGAAGCACCGCGGAGACATGCGTCTTCACGGTCTTCTCTGACACGTGCAGCTCCGCGGCGATCACCTTGTTCTGGTGCCCGCGTGCGATCAGCCGCAGCACCTCGAGCTCGCGCGGGGTGAGGTCGGCGTGAGCCGCCGGCGGGCGGCGGCGCTCGGCCATGAGCTTCGCCGCCACGGCCGGATGGAGCACCGCCTCCCCGCGATGGGCGGCGCGGATCGCCGAGACGACGTCGCGCGGAGTGGCGTCCTTCAGCAGGAAGCCGCTCGCCCCTGCGTCGACCGCCTCCATCGCCCGCCGCTCGTCGGCGTAGCTCGTCAGCATGACGACGCGCGTCTGCGGTCGCCGCTCGGCGATGTGGCGCAGCGCCTCGACGCCGTCCATCCGGGGCATGACGACGTCCATCAGGACCACGTCCGGGGAGAGGCGCTCGGCGGCAGCGACGGCCGCCGCGCCGTCGCCGGCCTCGCCGACCACCTCGATCCCCTCCTGCGTCGAGAGGAGCGCGCGCAGGCCCTGCCGCACGACCGGATGGTCGTCGACCAGGAGCACGCGGATCGCCGGCGTCACGCGTCCTCCCCTCCTCTTGGCCGGTGCCTCGCGGCAGGCATCCGGAGCGACACGATCGTGCCCGCCCCGGGCTGCGAGCGCACCTCGAGCGTGCCGTCCAGCAGGGCGGCCCGCTCGTCCATCGACGTCAGCCCGAGGTGGCGCCCCCGCAGGGCGGGCGCCGCGGGGTCGAATCCCACCCCGTCGTCGGAGACCTCGAGCTCGAGCACGCCGTCGTGGTCGGCGAGGCGGACGTCGACGGTCGCTGCGCCCGCGTGGCGGACGGCGTTCGCGAGCGCCTCCTGCGCGATCCGCAGCACCTGGCGCTTGGCGCCTGCGCGAAGGACCGGCTCGGGGGGCGGTGTGAAGCGAATCGCGGCGTCATGCACCTGGCGCAGGACGTCGACGTGCTTCTGGAGTGCACCGGCGAGGCCGTCGGCGACGACGTCGGCCGGGCGCAGCTCGAAGACGAGGGCGCGGAGCTGCTCGAGGGCCGAGCCGGCCAGGTCGCGCACCCGCGCCACCTCGACGGCGGCGCCCGCGGGGTCCGTGGCGAGGAGCTCCGTGGCCGCCTCCGCCGTGAGGACGGCGCCCCACAGCGTCTGGTTCACCGAGTCGTGCAGCTCGCGCGCCAGCCGGTTTCGCTCCTCGACCACGGACAGCTCCCGCGAGCGCTCGCCTGCCGCCGCATGCTGGATCGCGATCGCGGCGTGCGCGGCGAGCAGGACGATCGCGTCCTCGTCCTCCTGCGAGAACTCGCCGCCGCCGCCCTTGTTCACGAGGTAGAAGGCGCCGACGATCTCGCCGCCGGCGGCGATCGGCACGCCGAGGAACGAGGTCATGACCGGATGCGCCGACGGCCACCACCGGTAGCGGCGGTCGCGACGGATGTCGGGCATCCGCTCCGGGGCGGGCGATTCGAGCATCGCCGCGAGCAGGCCGTGCGTGCGGGGAAGCGGTCCGATCTGCGCGATCTCCTCCTCGCTCATGCCGGACGTGACGAAACGGGCGAAGCCGCCGTCGCCGTCCGGCACGCCGATGGCGCCATAGCCCGCCGACACCTGGTCGCGGGCGGCGTCGACGAGCATGTGCAGCCGCCGTCCAGTCGACGGCTCGGCCGCCACCGCCAGGAGAACGTCGGTCACGGAGCGCAGCCCGTTCTCGGACATCCGCCTACGTTACGGCAGGATCAGGTGGACGTCGCCGAACTCGTGCCACAGGTAGCCGTGGGCGACGGCCGACGCATAGGAGCGGGCCGCCAGCGTCGGGCCCGCGATCGCCTCGATCATGTCGAGGTGGCTGGCGCCCGGCTCGTGCCAGCCGGTGAGCAGGCCGTCGACCGCGGTCACCGGACGGCCGGGGCCGATGACCACGTCCGTCCAGCCCGACGCGGCGTGGATCTCGCCGCCGGCATCGGCCGCCGACTCGAGGGCGCGGACGGCTGTCGTCCCGATCGCGACGATCCGGCCGCCGGCTCCGCGGGCCGCGTTCAGGCGCGCGGCGGATGCGGCCGAGACCGCGAACCGCTCCGGCAGCGGGCTCTCGCCGTCCTCGAGCGACGAAACGCCGCAGTGCAGGACGACCGGAACGACCTGGACGTCTCGCGCCGCCAGCGCGGCGAGGGTGCGGGAGGTGAACGGGCGCCCCGCGCTCGGCATCTCGGCGCTGCCGGGCTCGATGCCGAAGATCGTCTGGTAGGCGTCGATGTCCCAGTCGCCCGCCGCGTAGGCGTAGCGCACCGGCCGGCCGCGGCGGGCGAGGTAGCTCTCCACCGAGCCGGCGAGCCGGGGCCGACCGACCCACATCCGCTCGCCGTTGTACGGCGCCCGGAGGTCGATCGACGCGCCGCCCGGGAGCGCCAGCCGGTCGCCGGCGCGCAGTCCGCGAAAGGGCGTCGTGCCCGGCCCCGCGGGCAGGCGCGGCTCGACGACCCACAGGCGCTCGTCGGCCGGGAAGGGCGACGAGAAGTGGAGCACGAGCTCCTGGCCGCGCGGCGAGATCGCGGTGACGGCCGCCGGGAGGGTGCGAGACACGTTCACCACGAGCGCGTCGCCGGCGGCGAGGTGCTCGGCGATCCGGTCGAAGCGGGAGTGCTGGATGCTCTCCGCCGACCGGTGGGCCACCATCATGCGGACGCCGTCGCGAGCAACGCCCCGCTCCTCGGGAGGAGCCGTCGCCTCGTGGTCGGGCGCGAGCTCGAACGTCGCGAGGGCCGGCGTGCTCATCCCGCGACTCCGGCTCCGGCCAGGACACGAGCCTGGTAGCGGCCGCTGGGGTGGTCGCCCTCGATCAGCGCGAGCAGGCCGGGCACGCTCTCCTCGGGCGGCGGACGGTCGGAGATGTCCTCTCCCGGGAAGGCGTCCTGGTGCATCTGCGTGCGCATGTCGCCGGGGTCCACCCAGTAGACGCGGAGGTCGGGCTGCTCCGCGGCGAGGACGTTGGAGAGCTGCTCGAGGCCGGCCTTCGAGGCGCCGTAGCCGCCCCATCCCTCGTACCCCTCGACCGCGGCGTCGGAGGTGATGTTGAGGATGCGGCCGGAGGTGGCGGCCAGCAGCGGCAGCGCCTCCTGGATGAGCGCGAGCGGCGCGACGAGGTTCGTGCGCAGGACGTGCTCGAGGGCGGAGGGCTCGAGGTTCGCGAGCGGCGGCATCGGCGACGGGCCGAGCGCGCTCGCGTTGTTCACGAGGACGTCGAGGCGGCCGGTGCGCTCGGCGGCCGCGACCAGGTCGCGGCGGTGGTGCGGGTCGGCGACGTCGCCGGCGATGGCGGTCGTCCGCCCCGGCACGGCGAAGGTGGCGTGGGCGGCCGTGAGCGCGCTCTCGTCGCGGGCGTCGACAACGAGGTTCCAGCCCCGTGCCGCGAGCCGGCGGGCGAGTGCGAGGCCGAGGCCACGCGAGGCTCCGGTGACGATGGCGGTGCGAGTGGTATCCATCCCTCCACGGTAGGGCCGGCCGGCGGCGGCCGCCTCGGCCATCGGGCCGAGACCGTTCGGGCAATTGGTCCCATTCCCGGACGCTCGCCCCTGTCAGCTCGCGCCGAGCCGCAGCAGCGCCTGGCCGCGCGCCACCTGGTCGCCGACGCCCACGTCGACGGCCTCGACCACCCCGGGGCCGTGCGCGACGATCTCGTTCTCCATCTTCATCGCCTCGACCACCACGAGCACGTCGCCGGACGTGACGGCGTCGCCCGGCGCGACGCCCACCGTGAGCACCGTCCCCTGCATCGGGCTGCGGATGACGTCGGCGCCCCCGTGGGCGGTCCGCTCGCGCTCGGCGATCTCGGCCCGGCGGGCTCGAAGCCGGGTCCGGCCCGGGTGCTCGGGCACGGTGACGGTCACCTCGAACCGCTTGCCGTCGACCTCGACGGGCACGGTGGTCGCAAGCGCCTCGGCGACGGATGCCGGCACGCGGCCGTCCGACTCGGCCACGTCCCCGCCGCGCTCGACGAACTCGTGCAGCAGCCCGCCTGCGATGAAGTCGGGATGCTCGAGGATCTGGCGGTGGAGCGGGATCAGCGTCTTCGGCCCCTCGATCTCGAGCTCGGAGAGGGCGCGCAGCATTCGCCTCCGGGCCAGCTCGCGATCCTCGTCCCACACCACGAGCTTCGCGATCATGGGGTCGTAGAGGCCCGAGATCGTCGAGCCCTCGGCCACGCCGGAGTCGATCCGGACGCCCGGCCCGGACGGCTCGCGGTAGCGCGTGATCGTGCCGGGCGTCGGCACGAAGCCGGCGGCCGGGTCCTCGGCGTTGATGCGGCACTGGATCGAGTGGCCCGAGAGGCGGACGTCGGCCTGGGTCCAGCCGAGCGGCCGGCCGCCGGCGATCCACACCTGCTCGCGGACGAGGTCGAGCCCCGTCACCATCTCGGTCACCGTGTGCTCGACCTGGAGGCGCGTGTTCATCTCGAGGAAGTAGTAGGAGCCGTCCGCGTCGAGCAGGCCCTCGACCGTGCCCGCGTTCGTGTAGCCGACGGCCCGGGCGGCGTCCACCGCGATGGCGCCGATCCGCTCGCGCAGCTCCGGCGTGACCGCGGGCGAGGGCGTCTCCTCGAGGATCTTCTGGTGCCGGCGCTGCACCGAGCAGTCCCGCTCGCCGAGGTGGATGACGTTGCCGTGCAGGTCGGCGAGCACCTGCACCTCGACGTGGCGCGGCCGCTCGAGGTAGCGCTCCAGATAGACGGCATCGTCGGCGAAGTACGCCTTGCCCTCGCGCCGAGCGGACTCGAACGCCCGCTCGAGCTCGTCCGGCTCCGCGGCCGTCTTGATCCCCTTGCCGCCACCGCCGGCCGCGGCCTTCACCGCCACGGGGTAACCGATCTCGGCGGCCGCCGCACGAGCCTCGTCGAGCGATGCAATCGGCTCGGTGACGCCGGGCACGATCGGGACGCCGGCGGCGGCCATGGCGCGGCGAGCGGCGGTCTTCGACGCCATCGCCTCCATCGCGTCGGGCGACGGCCCGATGAAGGTCAGGCCCGCGGCCGCACATGCGCGCGCGAACGACGGGTTCTCGGCCAGGAACCCGAAGCCCGGATGGATCGCCTCTGCACCGGCCCGCAGGGCCGTGCGGATGATCGTCTCGCCCCGGAGGTAGCTCTCGGCCGCCGGGCCGGGCCCGATCGCGTACGCCTCGTCGGCGTACTCGACGAACGGAAGCTCGCGGTCAGCCTCGGAGTAGACGGCGACCGAGGCGATCCCCATCTCGCGCAGCGTCCGGCAGACGCGCACGGCGATCTCGCCCCGGTTGGCCACGAGCACCTTGGTGAACACGCGGCGATCTTACGGGGTCAGGTACGGCATCGAAACAGTCATGGATCCATCACGCCCGGAGGTGTCATACCCGGCCCCAGGTCCGGACGCGGATCCGCGGGCCGCTCGAACAGGCCGAGCGCCTCGAGCGCGCGCCGGATCGCCTCCTCCTCCGCCGGGGTCGCGTCGGGCGTGACGTCGATCCGCTCGCCGCTCACAGCGGGATGTTGCCGTGCTTCCGGCGCGGCGGGTCGGCGCGCTTGCCGGCGCTCGCCTCGAGCGCCGTGATGAGCACGGGGCGGGTGCGGCGAGGGGCGATGACATCGTCGACGTAGCCGCGCTCGGCCGCCGTGAAGGGGTTCGCGAACTGCTCGCGGTACTCCTCGACGAGCTCGGCCCGGCGCGCCTCCGGATCCTCCGCGCTCTCGAGCTCCTTGCGAAAGACGATGTTGACGGCGCCGTCGGGGCCCATGACCGCCACCTCGGCCGTCGGCCACGCGAAGTTGAAGTCCGCGCCGACGTGCTTGGAGCTCATGACGTCGTAGGCGCCGCCGTACGCCTTCCGCGTGATCACCGCGAGCTTGGGGACGGTCGCCTCGCAGTAGGCGTAGAGCAGCTTCGCCCCGTGACGGATGATGCCGCCCCACTCCTGGTCGGTCCCGGGCAGGAAGCCGGGTACGTCGACGAAGGTGACGAGCGGGATGTTGAAGGCGTCGCAGGTGCGCACGAACCGGGCGCCCTTCACCGAGCTCGCGATGTCGAGCACGCCCGCCAGGGCGCGCGGCTGGTTTGCCACGATCCCCACCGGGTGGCCTCCCAGCCTGGCGAACCCGCAGATCAGATTCTCGGCCCACCGGGCCTGCACCTCGAGAAACTCGGCGTCGTCGACGACGCGACGGATCACCTCGTGCATGTCGTAGGGCTTCGCCGCGTCGTCGGGGATCAGCTCGTCCAGCTCGGCGTCCTCGCGCCCGGCGGGGTCGGACGGCGGCTCCCAGGGCGGGCGCTCGGCGTTCGACGGCGGCAGGAACGAGAGCAGGTAGCGGCAGTCCTCGATCAGCGCCCGCTCGTCGGGCGCGGTGAAATGCGCCACACCGGAGCGGGCCGCATGGGTGGCCGCCCCGCCGAGCTCCTCGAAGCTCACCTCCTCGCCCGTCACGGTCTTCACGACCTCGGGGCCGGTGATGAACATGTGCGACGTCTCCTCGACCATCATCACGAAGTCGGTGATGGCGGGCGAGTAGACCGCGCCGCCCGCGCACGGGCCCATGACGAGCGAGATCTGCGGGATCACGCCGGAGGCCTGCACGTTTCGCAGGAAGATGTCGGCGTAGCCGGCGAGCGAGACGACGCCCTCCTGGATGCGGGCCCCGCCCGAGTCGTTGATTCCGACGATCGGGCAGCCGAACCGGGCGGCCATGTCCATGACCTTCACGATCTTCTCGGCAAAGGCCTCGCCCAGGGAGCCGCCGAATACGGTGAAGTCCTGCGAGAACACGAACACCCGCCTGCCCTCGACCGTGCCGTGCCCGGTGACGACGCCGTCGCCGTACGGCCGGTTCTCCATCATTCCGAAGTTCGGGTTGCGGTGCTGGACGAACGCATCCAGCTCGGTGAACGAGCCGGGATCGAGCAGGAGCTCCACGCGTTCGCGCGCCAGGAGCTTGCCGCGCTCGCGCTGCCGCTCGACCGCCGCGGACGATCCGGCGTGCGCCGCCTCCTCGCGCAGCCGCTCGACCGCCTCGATCCGATCACGGGTGGTTCGGGGCGTCATCGCGGCGGCAGCCTACCGAAGTCCTCCGCGCACGGTAGGATGCCGCCGGGGAACGACGTGGGGCCGAAAGGCGTCCAAATGCAACGAATTGGTGAAAATCCGTCTTGACTCGGCGCAAAGAGACGAGTACGTTCGACCTTGCGAGGCAGACAACCGAGAAGGGTGGGCACCCTGTGGGCGAGCAGGTTCGAGCGGAGACGTCATCGGCCGTGAGGCTGGACCAGGACACGGTCAAGAGCAGCGTGGTCAGCGCACCGCGCCAGCCCGCAACCGTGCACCAGATGCCGCGCTCGGGGCGGCCCAACGGCCGTGTTCGCAGAGGGATGGTGCGCTATGCGCTCGCCCTCGCCGATCTCGCAGGGCTGGTGACCGCGCTCGCCGGCGCGTACTTCCTGACGAGCGGCGGCACGACCCTCGACCCACTGCTGATCGTGCTGCCCGCATGGGCGGTCCTGTCAGGGTTCTACGGGCTTTACCGGCGCGACCGCGTCGGCGCTGATAACGCCACGCTCGACGAGGTGTGGCCGATCTTCCACTGCGTCACCGTGGCGTCGTGGATGGTCTTCGGCGTCGTGCAGCTGATCTCGCCGTCGTCGCTTCACGGCGGCCGGGTGCTGGTCTTCTGGGCGGTCGCCTCGGTGGCGATCCCGGCCTACCGCAGCCTCTCCCGGTCGGTGCTCCGCCGCCAGCTCGCGCTGCAGCAGAACGCCGTCGTGGTCGGGGCCGGCCTTGTCGGCCAGGAGATCGCGCGCAAGATCCGACGCTCGCCGAACTACGGCCTCGACCTGGTCGGCTTCGTCGACCAGAACCCGCTGCCGCTCCACGAAGAGCTCGCCGACGTCCCCGTGCTCGGCTCGACGGACGAGCTCGGCGTGATCCTTCAGACCCACGACATCGACCACGTCGTGCTCGCGTTCACCGCCGACCACGAGGCCGGCCTCGACGTCGTGCGCGTCTGCAACGAGCTGGGCGTCCAGGTCGACATCGTTCCGCGCCTCTTCGAGGTGGTCGGCAGCCGCGCCGGCGTCTATTCGCTCGAGGGCACCCCGCTGCTCGGCCTGACGCCGCCCGAGCTGGGCGCGTCGCACCGGCTCGCGAAGAGGACGATGGATGTCGCAGGCGCCATCTTCGGCCTCGTCGTGCTCTCACCGGTGTTCGTCGCGACCGCCATCGCGATCCGCGTGAACAGCACCGGCCCTGTCTTCTTCCGCCAGACCCGGATCGGCCGCGGCCAGCAGCCCTTCACGATCATCAAGTTCCGCACCATGGTGCGCGACGCCGAGCAGCGCAAGGCCGAGGTCGCGCACCTGAACGCGCACCGCGACAGCGACGCGCGCATGTTCAAGATCCCCGACGACCCCCGCGTCACCAGCGTCGGCGCGTTCCTCCGCCGGTACTCGATCGACGAGTTCCCGCAGCTCTGGAACGTCCTCCGCGGCCAGATGAGCCTGGTCGGGCCGCGGCCGCTGATCCCGCACGAGCATCAGTTCGTGAACGACTGGGGCCTGCGCCGGCTCGACCTGACGCCCGGCCTCACCGGCCTGTGGCAGGTCTGCGGCCGAAGCGAGGTCACGTTCTCGCAGATGCTGGTGCTGGACTACCTGTACGTGACCAACTGGAGCCTTTGGGGCGATATCAAGCTCATCATGCGCACCGTCCCCGCGCTGATGGGCAAGACTCGCGGCGCCCTCTAGGAGCGCCGGACCCCAGGGGCGCCGGCGCCGGCATCGCTCGGCGGCGCGGGCGCCCCATTCGCACGCCGCGGGTGGCTAGGACGGCGCGCGGCCGGCGTCGTGGGTGCCCCACGCGTCGCGCAGGACTCCGCACAGCTCCCCCACCGTCGCCCCGACCCGAAGGGCCTCACGCAGCGGCGGGAGCACGTTCACGTCGGAACCGGCGGCGGCCTGGACGGCCGCGACTGCCGCGTCCCAGGCTGCCGGATCGCGCTCCGCCCTGACCCGCCTCGTGCGGTCGACCTGGCGCTGCTCGGCGTCCGGCTCGATCCGCAGGAGCTCGATCGGCTCCGACTCGCCGCTCTGGTAGCGGTTCACGCCGACGATGACGTCCTCCCCTGCCTGGACGCGCCGGTGGAACTCGAAGGCGCTCTGCTCGATCGCCTCCTGCACCCAGCCCGACTCGACCGCGGCGACGGCCCCACCGAGGCGGTCCACCTCCTCGATCAGCGCACGGCCCTCGCCGATGAGCCGGTCGGTCAGCGACTCGATGTAGTAGCTCCCTCCCAGCGGATCGGCGCTCGCCGTCGCTCCGGCCTCGGTCGCCAGGATCTGCTGGGTGCGAAGCGCGATCGTCGCCGAGCGCTCGGTGGGGAGCGCGAGCGCCTCGTCGTAGCCGTTCGTGTGCAGGCTCTGGGCGCCGCCGCAGACGGCCGACAGGGCCTGGACGGCGACGCGAACGATGTTGTTCTCGGCCTGCTGGGCGGTGAGCGTCGAGCCGCCGGTCTGGGCGTGGAACCGCAGCATCTGCGAGCGCGGGTCGCGGGCGCCGAAGCGGTCGCGCATGATCTCGGCCCAGAGCGTCCGCGCCGCCCGGAACTTCGCCACCTCGGCGAAGAAGTCGTTGTGGGCGTTGAAGAAGAAGGAGAGCCTGCGCGCGAACGCGTCGACCTCGAGCCCCGCGTCGACCGCCGCCTGGACGTAGGCGATGCCGTTGGCGAGGGTGAAGGCCAGCTCCTGCGCGGCCGTCGACCCGGCCTCGCGGATGTGGTAGCCCGAGATCGAGATCGTGTTCCAGCGCGGCAGCCGCTCGGTGCAGTAGCGGAACGTGTCGACGGTCAGGCGCATGCTCGGCCGGGCCGGGAAGATGTAGTTCCCGCGGGCGATGTACTCCTTCAGGATGTCGTTCTGGACCGTTCCGGAGAGGGCCTCGGGGCCGACTCCCTGCTCCTCGGCGACGAGCTCGTAGAGCAGGAGCAGGAGCGACGCGGGCGCGTTGATCGTCATCGACGTCGACACGTCGCCCAGGGGGATGCCGTCGAGCAGGAGCCGCATGTCGTCGAGCGAGTCGATCGCCACGCCGGTTCGCCCGACCTCGCCGAGGGCCAGCGCGTCGTCGGAGTCGAGCCCGAGCTGCGTCGGCAGGTCGAAGGCCACGGAGAGGCCCGTTTGGCCCCGGTCGAGCAGGAGCCGGAACCGGCGGTTCGTGTCCTCCGCGGACGAGAAGCCGGCGTACTGGCGCATCGTCCAGGGCCGGCCGCGATAGCCCTCCGGGCGGACGCCGCGCGTGTACGGGAACTCGCCCGGAGGCGGGCGCACGGCCGGGGCGTCGTCGGGGCCGTAGACCGGCTTCGTCATTGCGGGAACGATAGAGGGCCGACGGGGGTCGGGCCGCCGCGAGGCGGTACGCTGCCGGGCGTGCGGATCACCGTCAGGCTGTTCGCCGCGCTGCGTGAGCGGGCCGGCTGGTCGGAGCGCGAGCTGGACGTCCCCGACGGCGCGGCCGTCGCCGACGTCTGGCCCAGGCTCGACCTGGGGGACGAGCCGCCGGGCCTCGCCTATGCGCGAAACCGTGAGTACGCGGCCCGGGCGGACGCGCTCGCCGACGGCGACGAGGTGGCGGTCATCCCGCCGGTGTCCGGCGGCGCGTTTCGCGTCCAGGCGGGCCCGCTCGATCTCCACGCGGTCGCGGCCGAGGTCGCCGACCCGGGCGCCGGGGCGATCGCCACGTTCGTCGGGATCACCCGCCTCCACAGCCGCGGAAGGACGGTGACGCACCTCGAGTACGACGCCTATCCGGAGATGGCCGAGGCCGAGATGGTGCGGATCGCACAGGCGGTGCGCAGCCCGCCACGACGTCCTGCACGTCGCGATGGCCCACCGCACGGGCCATGTGCCGCTCGGCGAGGCGAGCGTGATCATCGCCGTCTCGGCGGCCCACCGCGGCGCTGCGATGGACGCCTGCCGCGAGGCGATCGACACGCTCAAGCAGACCGTCCCGATCTGGAAGAAGGAGGTCTTCGAGGACGGCGAGGAATGGATCGGGCGCGAGGGCGGGTGACGGCCGCGCACATGGACATCCCCGCGGGCACCGCTACTCTGAGTCCATGACGTACGACCCGTGGGAGCCGCGCGAGGCGCCGACCGGAACGCTCCCGCCGCCCGCCGACGACCCGCCGTTCCGGAGCCCCGTGCAGGAGCACCGCGGGCTCCTGCGCCGCGCCGGCGGAGGGATCGCGGCCGGCGGCCTGCTCGCCCTCAAGCTCGTCGGGAACCTGGCCTTCCTGTTCAAGTTCAAGTTCCTGTTGAGCTTCCTGATCTCGGCCGCGCTCTACGCATGGGCATGGGGATGGCAGTTCGGGGTCGGGTTCATCCTGCTTCTGCTGATCCACGAGCTGGGGCACGTGGTCCAGCTCAAGCGCGAGGGGATCGACGCCTCTGCACCGATGTTCGTCCCGTTCCTCGGCGCCATGGTCGCGATGAAGGAGATGCCCGGGAACGCCTGGACGGAGGCCAAGGTCGGGCTCGCGGGGCCGGTGCTCGGGAGCGCCGGCGCGCTGGCGGTGCTCGTGTGGGCCGAGGCGACGGACTCAAACGTGCTCCGCGGCCTCGCGTACGTCGGCTTCCTGCTGAACCTGTTCAACCTGGTGCCGATCGTGCCCTTCGACGGCGGTCGCGCCGTTGCGGCGCTGCACCCGGCGTTCTGGTTCCTCGGCCTCTTCATGGTCGCGCTCTTCTTCTTCGCCTATCACAACCTCTTCGCCCTGCTCGTGCTCGCGCTCGGCGCCTACGAGCTCTACCGGCGCTGGGGCCGCCGCCATGAGCCCGCCTATCGCGCCTACCACAGCGTCACCTGGCCGCAGCGGGCAGCGGTCGCGGCGGTCTATCTGGGGCTCGCCGCCGCCCTCGTCTACGGCATGCATGCGGCGTACGTCACACCGCCGTCGTGACCGCCTGAACGTGTGACGTGCACTCGTCGCCGAGGGCGACGTGGAGCGCATACGACGGCGACGCATGGGCCAGGTCGAGGATCGTCCCGCCGATCTCGAGCCCGGCCTCGAGGAAGGTGGCCGGGCAGGCCATGACGCCGCAGGGGCCGAGCATCCCGAACGCCGTCCGGTGGAAATGCCCGCCGACGACCAGGCGGACGTGGAGGTTGGCGGCCAGCACCTCGGCGAGCCCGAGCCGGTCGTCCTCGGAGATCCCCATCAGGTCGAACGCCGGAACGCCGGTCAGGAGCGGTGGATGGTGCATGGCGACGACCGTCGGGGAGATGTCGTCGGCGAGCTCCGCCTCGAGCCATGCGAGCCGATCGGCCGACAGCGAGCCCTCGTCGACGCCGGGCCGCGTGCTGTCCATCGCGACGAGCCGGATGCCGCCGACGCCCACGGCGTAGCCGTGCACGCCGGGGGCGCCGAAGTGCGTGCGCAGGACGTCGGGGTCGTCGTGGTTTCCGGGCAGCGCGTAGACGGGCATCGGCAGGGGCGCGAGCAGCTCACGGGCCCGCTCGTACTCACGCGCCGAGCCCGACTCCGCGACGTCACCCGTCACGACCACGGCGTGGGGTGCGGGCCGAAGCGCGCCCACGGCGCTCACCGCGGCGGCGAGGGCCCGCGCCGCTCCGGAGTCGCCGGGGCCGACCTCGACATGGAGGTCGGTGAGCTGGGCGAGGAGGGTCGGGGCGATCGTCTCGGATCCTCAGGCGTCGTGCCGGAAGCCCCAGTCGAGCAGCCGCCCCGCCGTCGCGAACTCGTTCCCGCCGGCGTGCAGCAGGACCACGACAACGGAATGCCCTCCGCGGCGGGCGGCCGCGGCGATGCAATTGCCTGCCGCAGTCGTCTGGCCGGTCTTGATCCCGATCGCCCCACGATAGTCCCAGAGCAGCGTATTTCGGCTGATGAACGACGAGGTCGGCCCGGCCGAGTACGCCTTGACGCCGACCATCCGCCGCAGCAGACGCACCTCGAGCACCCGCAGCGAGAGCGTCGCCTCGTCCCACGCCGACGACCGGTTGCCGGCATCGAAGATGCCCGAGGGGTTGGAGTAGTGGGTGTCGTCCAGGCCCAGCTCGCGCGCTTCGGTATTCATCCGCCGGACGAATTCGGCGACCGAGCCCGCCCGGTGCACCGCAAGGGCGTTTGCGGCGTCGTTCGCCGAGGCGATCAGCGCCGCGGCGAGCATCCGGCGCTCGGTCACGCGATCGCCGACGCCCAGCCCGAGCGTGTATCCCGGGACGCCCGTCATCGCAGGGGTCACGCGGAACGAGGCATCGAGCTTGCCTCCCATCCCGACGAGTGCGGTCATGAGCTTGGTGAGGCTCGCGATGGGAAGCCGGCGGTGGGCGTGCTTCTGGTAGAGCACGCGACCCGTCGTCCGGTCGACCACGATCGCCGCCCGCGCGTCGACCCGGGACGGATGCCCCGCCGGGGCTCCGTCGACGAGCTGCACCGGCGGCAGCGTGCTGGGGCCGCCGGCGCCGGCTCCGGCCGGCGCCGTGAGCGCCGGGGCGTCGATGGCGCCGGCCGCACGATCGGTGAGCGGCCACAGCCGGTGGGTCACGAACGCGGCTGTGGCGAGCAGCGCAGAGGCCACGACCACCGCGATCATGGCCAGCGGGCGCAGCGGCGGAAGCCGCCGTGGCCGCTGACGGCGGCCGAACGACTGCATGGCGTAGAGGGTCGGGCGTCTCTGCCTCGGCACGTGTGGACGTAGAATTGCACCATGGCCGATCATCCGCTGCGAGGCCTGCCGTCGGTCGACACCCTTCTCGGGGACGAGCGAGCGGTCGCGCTCGCCGAGCGCCACGGGCGCCCGGCGGCCGTGGAGGCGATCCGCACGGCGCTCGCCGACGCCCGCCGCCACGGGGTCGCCGAGGACGCCGAGCGAGCTGCTCGACCGGGCCGCACAGCATCTCGAGCGCCCGTCGAGCCTGCGGCCGGCGCTGAACGCGACCGGGCGTCGTGGTGCACACGAACCTCGGCCGGGCGCCGCTGCCGGAGGCTGCGATCGAGCGCGTCGCACGCGTTGCGAGCGGGTACTCCAACCTCGAGTACGACCTCGACGCCGGCGCCCGCGGGTCGCGCCACACCCACCTCGGGCCGATCCTCTCCGAGCTGACGGGCGCGGAGGACGGCATGGCCGTGAACAACAACGCGGCCGCGGTGATGCTGGTGCTCGCGGCGCTCGCCGAGCGGCGCGAGGTGCCGATCAGCCGCGGGGAGCTGATCGAGATCGGCGACGGCTTCCGCATCCCCGACGTGCTCGCCCAGTCCGGCGCGCGCCTGGTGGAGGTCGGCTCCACGAACCGCACCCGAATCGACGACTACGCGCGCGTCCTCGGGCCGGACACCGGCGCCGTCCTGCGCGTCCACCAGTCGAACTTCCGGATCGTGGGGTTCACCGACGCCCCGTCGCTCCGCGAGCTCGCCGCCCTGGCGGCCGAGCACGGCGTGCCGGTGATCGACGACCTGGGCTCGGGCCAGCTGATCGACATCCCCGACCTGGCCGACGAGCCGACCGCGCGATCCAGCGTCGAGGCCGGCGCGACCGTCGTCTGCTTCTCGGGCGACAAGCTGCTCGGCGGCCCGCAGGCCGGCGTCATCGTCGGCAGAGCCGAGGCGATCGCGCGTATCCGCGCGGCATCCGCTCGCGCGCGCCGTGCGGATCGACAAGCTGTCGCTGGCCGCGCTCGAGGCGACGCTCGAGCTCTATCGCGACCCGGCCCGCGCTCTGCGCGAGATCCCAGTGCTGCGCGCGGTCGCAGAACCGGCGGAGCGCGGTGCGCGCGCGGGCGGCGGCGCTGGCCGAGCGGCTCGACGGCACCGTCGTGCCGACGAAGGCCCGGGTCGGCGGCGGCGCGGTGCCACTGGTCGAGCTCGAGAGCTTCGCGTGCGCGCTCGACGGCGGCGACCGCGCTGGCGGCGTCGCTCCGAGACGGCGACCCGCCGGTCGTCGCGCGCGTCCAGGAGGGACGCGTCCTGCTCGACTGCCGCACGCTCACGGACGACGAGTGCCTGCGGATCACCCTCTGACGCTCGGCACCGCCGGCCACATCGACCACGGCAAGACGGCCCTGGTGGCGGCGCTCACCGGGATCGACACCGACCGGCTGCCGCAGGAGAAGGCGCGCGGCATCTCGATCGAGCTCGGCTACGCGCCGCTCGAGCTGCCGTCGGGCCGCAGGCTGTCGGTCGTCGACGTGCCCGGCCACGAGCGCTTCATCCGGGCGATGGTCGCGGGCGCGACCGGCATCGACCTCTTCCTGCTCGTCGTCGCCGCGGACGACGGCGTCATGCCGCAGACCCGCGAGCACGCCGCGATCGTGCAGCTGCTCGGCATCCCCGACGGCGTCGTCGCGCTGACGAAGCGCGACCTGGTCGACGACGAGGGCGCCGAGCTGGCCCGGCTCGGGATCGCCGAGCTCCTGGAGGCGGCCCCTACGCCGGGCGCCGAGGTCGTCGAGGTCTCGTCGCGCACCGGCCTCGGCCTCGACGACCTGCGCGCGGCCCTCGATCGCGCCGCCGCGACCGCCCAGAGCCGGCCGTCCGACGGCCCCGTGCGGCTCCCGGTCGACCGGTCGTTCTCGCTGCGCGGGATCGGCACCGTCGTCACGGGGACGCTGTGGTCGGGCAGCGTCGGCACCGGCGACCGGCTCGTGATCCAGCCCGGCGGACGCGAGGCGCGGGTCAGAAGCGTCCATGTGCACGACCGGCCGGCGGAGCGCGCCGCCGCGGGCCAGCGGGTGGCGCTGGCGCTCGTGGGAGTCGAGCGGGCCCAGGTCGGCGCGGCCATGTCGTGACGACGCCGGGCGCGTTCCCCGAGTCGTTCCGGCTCGAGTGCGACGTCGCCGTGCTCGAATCGGCGCCACGGGGACTGCGAAACGGCGAGCCCGTGATGGTGCACCACGGCACGGCCGAGCTTCACGCCCGGGTCGCGATCCCCGGCGGCGGCGAGCTCGCGCCCGGGGGCCGGCGGTCGTGTGCAGCTTCGGCTCCGAAGCCGGGCGGTCGCGGCGCGCGGGCGACCACGTCGTCATCCGGCTCACCGGGCCCGCGATCACCGTCGCGGGCGGAACCGTGATCGACCCCGACCCTCCGCGCGTGCGCCGCGCGGCGCCCGAGCCCGCCGCTCGCGCCCGAGCCGGTGCGGGCGCCCGAGCCACCGTCGGCAGAGGGAGTCGAGGAGCTCTACGCGCGCCTCGCGGCGTCGCCGCTCACGCCGCCCGCCGATCGGCGCCGCCGACGAGCGGGCGCTCGCGCAGCTCGATCGCGGCCGGCCGCGCGGTCCGCGCGGGACGCGACCTGGCCTTCACCGCCGACGCGCTGGCGAGCGCCCAGGCGGCGGTGGTCGACCTGGCCGGGGAGACCGGGAGCGTCACGCTCGCCCAGCTGCGCGACCGCCTCGGCGTCTCGCGCAAGTTCGCCCAGGGCCTCCTGGAGGCGCTCGACGCCCGTGGCGTCACCCGCCGGGTCGGCGACGAGCGCATCCTCCGGCGGCGGTCGCGCAGATCCGGGACTGACGGACGTATGCTGCAGGTCTCGCCGCGCTGAAAGGAGTCGGGCACATGGCAATCGCGTCCTCATCCGACCTCGCCGCCATCGAGTCGATACTCGGTGACGACGCGGAGTCGCTGCTCTCGCACGAGTGCACCACCATCCCCCGCGACCGGCTGCACCTCCCGGGGCCGGACTACGTCGACCGCGTGGTCGCGGCGTCCGACCGGCCGATCCCGGTGATGCGATCGATTCAGACGCTCATCGATCACGGACGCCTCGGCGGCACGGGCTATCTCTCGATCCTCCCCGTCGACCAGGGCATCGAGCACTCCGCCGGCGCGTCGTTCGCGAAGAACCCGGACTACTTCGATCCCGAGCGCATCGTCCAGCTCGCCATCGAGGGCGGGTGCAACGCCGTGGCGACGACCCTCGGCGCGCTCGGGGCGACTGCGCGCCGCTACGCCCACCGCATCCCGTTCCTCCTGAAGCTGAACCACAACGAGTTCCTGTCGTACCCGAACGCCTTCGACCAGATCATGTTCGCGTCGGTCAGGCAGGCACGCGAGCAGGGCTGCGTCGCGGTCGGCGCCACGATCTACTTCGGCTCGCCGGAGTCGAAGCGCCAGATCCAGGAGGTCGCGATCGCATTCGAGGCGGCCCACGAGCTCGGGATGGCGACGGTGCTCTGGTGCTACCTGCGCAACTCCGCGTTCAACACGACGTCGAACGGCAGCGGGCACGACTACCACGTCGCGGCCGACCTGACCGGCCAGGCCAACCACCTCGGCGTGACGATCCAGGCCGACATCATCAAGCAGAAGGCGCCCGAGACCGCGGCGCCCGGCTTCCTCGACCTGAAGTTCGGGAAGACGGACAAGCGCGTCTACTCCGAGCTCATGACCGACCACCCGATCGACATCACCCGCTACCAGGTCGCGAACTGCTACATGGGGCGGGCGGGGCTGATCAACTCGGGCGGCGCGTCGTCGGGCGCGAGCGACCTGCACGATGCCGTCTTCACCGCCGTCGTCAACAAGCGCGCCGGCGGCATGGGGATGATCAGCGGCCGGAAGGCGTTCCAGCGGCCGATGGACGAGGGCATCGCCCTCCTGAACGCGATCCAGGACGCCTACCTGTGCGACGAGGTGACGATCGCCTGACCGCGACCCGTGACGGTCGTCGCGAAGCAACGCTACCGTCCGAGACATGATCGCCGCGCTCCAGGACTCGATTCCGCTGAGCGGTGACTCGCGCACGGCGCGCTCATCGTCGGCTCGTTCGTCCTCGCCTGGATCGTGGCCAAGGCATCGGGCCGGGTCGCCGAGGTCGTCACCCGGTGGTGGGAGCGCCGCCACGGCGAGGCCGGGCCGTCGCCCGACGACACGGCGGCGCTGCGCGGCCTGAAGCGACGCGACACCGCCGTCTCGCTCGTCCGCTCGACGGTGCGCTACATGGCCTACGGCCTGGCGCTCACGTTCTCGTTCCTCCAGATCTCGGGCTTCTCGAAGGTGACGGCCCTCGCCGGTGCGTCTCTCATCGTCGTCCTGATCGGCTTCGCGGGCCAGCGGTTCCTCACCGACATCATCGCCGGCTTCCTGATGTTCTTCGAGGGCTGGTTCTCGGTGGGCGACACGATCACCATCGAGCCCTGGTCGCTGGCCGGCGTCGTCGAGGAGATGTCGCTGCGGTCGACCACGCTGCGCGCCGTGACCGGCGAGACCATTCGCGTGAACAACTCCGCGATCTATGCGGCCCGCGTGCTTCCGCAGGGCGTACGCGAGGTCGAGATCGAGCTCATGGCGACGGACGCCGACGACTGCCGGCGGGTGATCGACGAGGTGGCGCGGATCGTCCCGGCCGGCCCGACCCGGTTCGTGCGCCGGCCCGAGGTCATCGAGGTCGAGGTGCTCGACGACCAGCTCGTGCGCGTCCTCGTCCACGCAAGCGTGGCGCACGGGCGGGAGTGGCTCGTCGAGCAGTTCCTGCCCGACCTCATGAAGGAGCGCGCTCCCGAGGGCCTGATCGCGCACGGGCCGATCGTGATGTTCGTGGACGAGCGGGCGACACGACGGTTCGCCCGGTCGCTGCCGGGAACGCGCGAGCGGCGCCCGCGCACCGGCGCTCGCTCGGAGTAGCGCGGCGCTCGTGGACGGCGTCCGCCCGGCGTACGGCGGCGGCTGCTTCGCCGACATCCCGACCACCGTCGTCCGCCTCCTGGGAGGCGAGGCCGAGGGCGGCCTCGCCGGCGACGTCCTCGGCGATCTCGACCGGCGCTGGCAGCGCGTCGTCCTCGTGGTCGTGGACGCCTTCGGATGGTCGTGCGCCGAGCGCCACGCCGAACACCCCTTCCTGCGCCGCGTTGCGGACGAGGGCACACTCGCGCGGCTCACGTCGCAGTTCCCGTCGACGACGTCCGCCCACATGACGACGCTGCATACCGGCCTCCCCGTGGGCGCGAGCGGGATCTACGAGTGGTTCCAGCTCGAGCCGTCCCTCGACGCGATCATCGCGCCGCTCCTCTTCTCCTACGCGGGCGACACCGAGCGCGAGACCCTGCGCGCCGCCGGTCTCGACCCGCGTGCGCTGTACCCGGCCGAGACGGTCTACACGCGACTCTCCGGAGCCGGCGTGCGCTCGGCCGCCGTGCAGCACCGGTCCATCACCGACACGACGTTCAGCCGCACCACCCTCCGCGGCGCGGCGGTGCACCCGTTCGACGAGGGAGCGGGATGGGTTGTCGCCATCGCGG
This sequence comes from uncultured Actinomycetes bacterium, assembly GCA_963709425.1. GTDB lineage: Bacteria > Actinomycetota > Thermoleophilia > Gaiellales > JAICJC01 > JAICJC01. The sequence continues at coordinate 850,087 of CAVPWG010000005.1, forward strand.
AGGCGCTCGACGGCGGCCCGGCACCAGCCTACGTCTTCGCCTATGTGGACGACGTCGACTGGGCGGGACACCACTCCGGCCCCGCGTCCCACGCGCACGTCGCCGCCGCCGCGGGCGTCCTCGACGCGCTCGCCGAGCTCGCGCGGGCCCTCCCGGCGGACGGCGAGACGCTCCTCCTCGTGACGGCCGACCACGGGCAGGTGCCGGTCGACCCGGCGACGACCGTGTTCGTGAATGACCTGTGGCCCGAGATCGCGACGCATCTGCGCCACGGCCGTACCGGCCGGCCCCTGGCTCCCGCCGGATCTGCCCGCGACCTCTTCCTCCACGTCCTGTCCGGGCACGTCGACGAGGTTGTCTCGCACCTCCGCGGGATCCTTGGCGACCGGGCGGCGGTGCGGCCGACTGCGGAGCTCCTCGCAGACGGGTTCTTCGGCGCGGCGGGCCCGCGACTGCGCGAGCGGGTCGGCGACGTCGTCGTGCTTCCACGCCCGGGCGGGACGGTGTGGTGGCGCGAGCCCGGCCGGTTCGACATGCCGTTTCTCGCCCACCACGGCGGCCTCTCGCCCGAGGAGATGCTGATCCCGCTCGCGGCCCTGCCGCTCGCCTGAGAGGCAGGAATCGAGCCTGCGGGCCCGAAACCCGCACCATGGAGCCCCCTCTCGACCTCACGAAACCAACCGAGACGCCGATCCTGGCGCGGATCGTCGTGCCGCTCACGGCCGTGCACAAGGAGGCCATCGGGGAGGTCCGCGGAATGTCGCGCGAGTCCTGCCAGGTTCCGCTCCCACACGAGGCGCGCGTCGTCCAGGCCGAACGGACCGAGGGCGCCTGGGTCGTCTGGTACGTCGAGAAGGTCGAAGCGATCTAGCACCCCGCGGATCCTCCGGGTGAACCATTCCCTGCGGCCCGGCGTCAGAGGAGCATGGATCGACCTCGCAGCATCTGCATCGTCGCCGCCGCGGCGGCACTTGCGGCCGGCTGCGGATCCGCCGCCGGGACGACGTCCGGAGGCGCCGGCTCGAAGCGAGACCACGCCACGGTTGTCGTCGCCCCCGGGAAGCACCGGTTCGACCGGACCGAGCTTCGCCCCGGCGACACCGTCCGCTGCCGCGGGGGCGTCGCGGGCGCGATGGTGCCCGAGCCGGGAGAAGGCGTCACCGGGATCGCCGATGGGACCACCAGGACGTCGACGATCACGGTCGAGACCCACGGCGGCGCGATCGTCGTGGAGTGCGAGGTCTCCTAGGCCGCCGCCTCGTCGGCGAGGGCCGCGCCTCCGACGAGCCAGCGCCGCCCGCGGTAGCGCAGCGCGCCGATCGCCGTGCGGATGCAGATGAACGAGGTGAGGCCGATCCAGATCCCCGTGAGGCCCCACCCCTCCTGGGCCGTCAGGAGCGTGATCGGCAGGAACCCGCACAGCGCCGCGAGCACCGTCACGTTCCGCATGAACCGCAGGTCGCCCGCACCGAACAGCACGCCGTCGAGCGCGAACACCCACCCGTTCAGCGGCATCATGAGGATGAGCCACGGCCACAGCACGTGGGCCTGGTCGATCACCGCGTCGTCCGAGGTGAAGAGCGCCGGGATCACCGAATAGCCGACGGCGAGGACGGCCGCGAAGCCGACACCGAGGATCGCCCCCGCCCAGAGGAGCCGGTGGGCGAGCGTGTGGGCGACATCGACGGCGCCCGCGCCCAGGAGGCGCCCGATCAGCGCCTGCGCGGCGATGGCCGTCGCGTCGAGGAAGAGCGCCGTGAAAAACCAGAGCTGAGCCCCGATCTGGTGCGCGGCGAGCGCGGCGTCGCCCGTGCGGGCCGCCACCGACGCGGCCACGGTGAACGCGATGAAGAACGCGACCGTGCGCAGCCCCAGGTCGCGGGCCGATGCGAGCTGGCGGCGGATCCGCGCCCAGGAGGGCGCGAGCGGGGCGCCGCGGCGGGCCAGCAGCACGAGGAACACGCTCCCCGACGCCGTCTGGGCGACCACGTTGGCGATGGCGGAGCCACGGATCCCGAGGTCGAGCCCGAACACGAGGACGGCGGAGAGACACACCGAGGCGACGTTCGCGATGCCGATCACGTAGAGCGGCGTGAGCGTGTTCTGGAAGCCCCGCATCCACCCCTGGGCCGCCGCGGTGATGAGGACGAACGGCGCGCCCAGCGCCGCGATCCGGATCCACTCCAGCCCCTGCGCGGCGGCCGGCGTCGACCCGCCCGCCATTGCGTGGAGCGCAGGGGCGGCCGCGAGCTCGATGGCGATGACCAGCGCCACGCCGAGGCCGAGCGCCAGCCAGGTGGCCTGGACGCCGGCGTCGAGGGCGCGGGCCTGATCGCCCGCACCGTAGAGCCGCGCCGCCCGTGCCGTGGTGCCGTACTCGAGGAAGGTGCAGAAGCCGAGGATCTCGGACAAGAGGAGGCCGGCCAGCGCCAGCCCCGCGAGCGGCACGGTGCCGAGGTGGCCGATGATCGCGGTGTCGCCGAGGACGTAGAGCGGCTCGGCGACGAGCGCCCCGAGCGCGGGCAGAGCCAGTGCGAGCACCTCGCGGTCGGAGGGCATCCGCGTGTCCACGCCGGGTAGTGTCGCTAGATGAGCGAGAGCACGGCGCGGGTCGCCTCGCCCGAGCGCACGGCGGCCACGGCGTCCTCCGCCTGATCGAGCGGCATGCGGTGCGAGATCAGCTGCTCGAGCGGCAGGCGGCCGCGGAGGTAGAGGTTCAGAATCTCCGGGAAGTCGCGGTCGGGACGCGACGACCCGTAGATCGAGCCGAGCACGCGCCGCTCCATGCGAGGGATCGAGATCCCGGGAAGCGAGATCTCGGCGTCGCCGCGCGGCACGCCCATCATGACCACCGCGCCTCGGGCCCGAGTGGACAGGAACGCGGCCCGCACCGCCGCCGGCCGGCCGCGCGACTCGAACGCGTAGTCCACCCCGCCGCCGCTCGCCTCGACGACGGCGGCGGCGACGTCCTCGGGCGCGCCGTCGAAAACGACGGTCGCCGTGGCTCCGGCCTCGCGGGCACGCTCGAGCCGGTCGGGGCGTGCGTCGACGGCGACGATCTGGGACGCGCCCGCGACGACCGACCCGAGGATCGACGACATCCCGGTTCCCCCCAAGCCGAAGACGGCCACGCGCTCGTCGGGGCGCACTCCGGCCGTCCGCCAGACGGCGCCGACGCCGGACGTGACCGCGCAGCCGACGAGCGCGGCGACCTCGAAGGGCACGTCGTCCGGGATTCGGACGCACGAGCGCTCGGGTACGACCGCCCGCTCGGCGAACGACGAGAGGAAGCAGTAGTGATGGACGGTGGCGCCGCCGAACGTGAGCCGCGTCGTGCCGTCGAGCAGGCCGCCCGCGAGCATGAGCGGCCATGCCGTGCCGCACAGGTGCGGCAGGTCGCGCAGGCACTGCTCGCAGGTGCCGCAGTAGGGCGCCCACGAGAGAGCGACGTGGTCGCCCGGCGCGAGGCCGCGCACGCCCTCTCCGATCTCCTCGACCACACCCGCGCCCTCGTGGCCCGGGACGACGGGGCAGGGGATCTCGACCGACCCGTCGATCGCGTTCAGGTCGTCGCTGCACACGCCGCTCGCATGCAGGCGCACGCGCACCTCGCCGGGGCCGGGCGGCGCGAGCTCGAGCTCGACGACGCGAAGCGGCGTTCCGGCCGCAGGCAGGAGCGCGGCTCGGGTCGTCACCGTCTCAGACATGCGCAACCCCCTCCACGAGCTCCTCCAGACGCCGCTCGAGGCCGCCCTCGCCGACGGCGCGCTCCTCCAGCGGGAGGCCGAGCTTCGCCGCGGCGCGGGCGGCGGCGGCGCGGAGCTCCGGCGTCGGCCGCTGGGCCAGGTAGACGACCCGGCGGTAGTTCTTGAAGTACGCGTCGCGCAGGTCTGGATGGCGGTCGAGGCCGAGCGAGCGCCACACCGTGCGGTCGAACGTGCGGGCCAGGAAGTCGGTCAGGAAGTAGGTACCGGGCTCCTCCTCCATGGCCGTTCGAACCTCGTCGCCGGCGAAGACGTCGTAGCAGTGCTCGCCCCGAAGCCGCTCGACGCCGAGCCGGTCGATGGCGCCCATGCTGCCGCAGTCCGCATAGGCCACGACGACGCGGTCGTACGCCCCCTCGAGCTCGCCCGCCAGCTCGGCCACCGCCGGAGCGATCAGCTCGGGCCGGTTGTGCAGCTCAGGCGGAAGCGGGATGGACGTCGACGTCCCACCCCCGCCGGCGCGCGATCGCCTTCACGTGCAGCGCCAGGGCCCCGCAGGCGATGACACCGACCCGCGTCATCCCGGAAATGCCAGCTGGTCGATGAACATGTCGTTGAAGTCGGACCGCCCCGAGAGCTCGACGTACTCGACCTCCTCGAGGATCGCGTCCGCCGCCGAGCGCTCGCGGAGGGAGAGGGCCGCCATCTTCGCGCCCTCGCCGGCCACGTTCCCCGCCGACACGATCCGCGGCAGCGGCAGCCTGGGCACGAGGCCGATCCTCACGGCGCTGGCCGGCGACAGGTACGAGCCGAAGCTCCCCGCCAGGAGCACCTGCGTGATGTCGGCCGCCGTCACGCCGAGCTCGCTCAGGAGGATGTGCCAGCCCGTGGCGATCGAGGCCTTCGCGAACTGGAGCTCGCGGACGTCGCGCTGGGACAGGTAGATGGCATTGGCGGGGTCGTCGCCGCGCCACGCGAGCACGAACACCCGCTCCTCGCCGACCTTCACGAGCCGCGTCGCCAGGCCGGGGTGGAGCTCGGCCGCGTCCTCGTCGGGCACGAAGCGGCCGGAGTGGTCGAGAAGGCCGGCGGAGACCAGCTGCGCCACCGCGTCCACGAGGCCCGACCCGCACATGCCGACCGGCGGCGCATCGCCGATCACCTCGAGGTCGAGGTCGTCGCCCACAACCTTGACGCCCTCGATCGCCCCCTCGGCCGCCCGCATCCCGCAGCGGATCTGGGCGGCCTCGAACGCCGGGCCGGCCGGAGCGGCCGTCGCGACGACGCGCTCGTTCGACCCGAGCGCGATCTCGCTGTTGGTGCCGACGTCGATGAAGAGGCGCAGGCGGCGGTCGCGGGTGAGGCCCGTGGCGAGCATCCCGGCGACGATGTCGCCGCCGACGTACGCCCCGAGGGCCGGGAACACGAACGCCGGCGCGAGCGGGTGGATGCGGACGCCGAAGTCGAGCGCGGTGACCGGCGGGAGCCGGCGGGCGGTCACGATGAACGGCGCCACGGCCAGCGGCTCGGGGTCGATGCCGAGCGCGATCTGCGTCATCGTGACGTTGCCGCACACGACCATCTCGTAGACCGCCTCGGCTTCGACGCCGGCCTCGGCGCACACCTCTCCCGCGAGCAGGTTCAGGGTCTCTGTGGCGCGGGCCTGGAGCGACTCCAGCGCGTCCGGGTCGAGCATCGTCGCCGAGACGCGCGAGATCACGTCGGCGCCGAACGGCTGCTGGCGGTTCAACACCGAGCGCACCGCCAACGGCTGACCCGTGTTCAGGTCGAGCAGCGTGGCGACGACCGTCGTCGTTCCGAGGTCGAACGCGATCGCGTGCCGTCGCTCCGTGGTGTCGCCCGGCTCGACATCGATCACGAGCTCGTCGCACACCACCACCGTCACGTCGAAGCTCGACGAGCGCAGCGTGCGCCCGACCGTCCGCGCCACCGCGGGATGGAACTTGAGAGCGATGTCGTCGACCGCCGCCGCGATCCGCTCGAGGTCGGACGTCTGATCCTCGAGCGAGGGCTCGGCGAGCGAGACATGGCGCTTCTGCACGGACGGCCGCAGGATGACGTGGCGGCCGACGCCGACCAGCGCCGCTTTCGGCCTCGTCTGGAGCGGCGGGACGTCGATCTCGAGATCGCCCGCAGCCATCGCCCGGCAGGCGAGCCGCCAGCCGTCGCGGAGCTCGTCCGGGCTGAACGCGCGCGGATCGACGGCGTCGATCGGGACGTCCCCGGAGGCCACGCGTACCTTGCACTTGCGGCATGTCCCGTGACCGCCGCACGTCGAGTCGATCGCGATGCCGTTCCACGACGCCGCGTCGAACACCGTCGTCCCGGCCGGGACGCGCACCTCGCCGCCCTCGGGGCGGAAGCTGAGGCGGACGCGGCCCGTCCCCGACTCGACGGTGGCGTCGGTCACCGCTGCGCCGCCGCCTGCTTCGCGCGATGCGCCGCGATCCAGCGCCCGCCCCACTCGTCGTGGCCCAGCAGGAAGTCGGCGGCGCGGACTCCCTCGACGCAGACCGGCGAGCGGGCATCCATGATCGCGCTCGTGAGCCCGTGGCTCGCCGCGATCGCCAGGAAGCCTGCGCCCAGGACGTGGCGGCCGGGCAGGCCGAACGAGGTGTTCGACGCGCCGCACGTGGTGTTCACGCCCAGGTCCTCGCGGAGCAGGCGGAGCGTCTCGATGAAGAGCGTGACGGCCCGCGGCTCGGCGCCGACGGGCATCGCGAGCGGATCGATCACAACATCCTCGGGGGGGATGCCGTGGTCGCCGGCGACCGACACGATCTTGCGCGCCACCTCGAGCCGGCGCTCGGGGTCCATCGGGATCTCGTCGTCGTTCGCAAGGCCGATCACCGCGGCGCCGTGGCGCGCGACCAGCGGCAGGATCGCCTCGAGCCGCTCATCCTCCCCCGTCACCGAGTTGACGAGCGCCTTGCCGTCGTAGGCGTCGAGACCGGCCTCGAGCGCCTCGATCACCGACGAGTCGATGACGAGCGGAAGGTCGGTCAGGTCCTGCACCCGCGCCACCCCGGCGCGCATCAGCTCCACCTCGTCGGCCAGCGGGTCGCCGACGTTCACGTCGAGCATGTCCGCGCCGCCGGCGACCTGCTCGGCGACGTCGTCGTCGAGCTGCGAGAGGTCGCCGGCCTGGAGCTGCGCCTGGAGCGCCTTCCGCCCGGTCGGGTTGATCCGCTCGCCGATCACGCAGAACGGCCGTCCTGCACCGATCGTGACGGTCCTAGACCGCGACTGGAGAACCGTGTCCATGCTCAACCCTTTCGGCGTACGTCGGGATGCCAAGGCGACGGCTCGCATTGGCGATGCCGGCGTCCTTCCTGGAGCTGATGAAGTGGAGCGGTCGCTTGACGGCCGCCTCGACGCCAGCGACCACACTCATCAGACCGCCGCCGGCTCCCGCCGATGCTCGATCAGCTCCTTGGCGAGCCGCACCGCCGTCGAGGCGTCGGCCGCGTATCCGTCGGCGCCGACCGCGTCGGCGTACTCCTTGGTGACGGGGGCGCCGCCGACCATCACGATGACCTTGTCGCGCAGCCCGGCCTTCTCGAGCGCGTTGATGTTCGCCTTGAACATCGGCATCGTGGTCGTCAGGAAGGCCGAGAAGCCGACGATGTCGGGCTCGTGCTCCTGGATCTGCTCGACGAACTTCTCGGGCGCGACGTTCACGCCGAGGTCGAACACGGTGAAGCCGGCGCCCTCGAGCATGATGTTCACGAGGTTCTTGCCGATGTCGTGGACGTCGCCCTTGACCGTGCCCATGACGAACGTGCCGATGGGCTTGGCCCCGGTCTCGGCAAGGAGCGGGCGCAGGATGTCGAGCGCGCCCTGCATGGCGCGTGCGGCGATCAGCATCTCCGGGACGAAGAAGTCGCCACGCTCGAACCGCGCGCCCACCTCCTCGAGCGAGGGGATGAGGGCGTCGTAGAGCAACGACTCGGGCTCCATGCCCTCGGCCAGTCCGAGCTCGGTGAGCTCCTTCACCGATGGCGCGTTCCCGACCAGCGTGTCGTCGTACAACCCCTGAAGGATCTCGTCGTGCGTCATGCTGCTCCTTGGGTCGTGGTCCTGTAGCCGAGCCGGGCCGACAGGCCGTCCGCGCCGGCGACGAGCACCGGGGCGAGCTCCGCGATGCGGGCGGGTGTGAGGCGATGGTCCGGCCCGGAGATGGAAAGCGCCGCGACAGTCTCGCCGCTCGCGTCGCGGACGGGGGCGGCCATCGCCGCGAGGCCGGGCTCGAGCTCTCCGACGGCGGTTGCGAAGCCGCGCGCGCGGACGGAGTCGAGCTGGGCCTCGGGCAGGTCGGGCTCGAGTGCCGCCGGCGCGGCGCCGAACGCCGCAAAGACCTTCCCGACCGCCGTCGTCGTGTAGGCGACGCGACGGCCGAGCCAGTTGGTGCTGCCGATGAAGTGGCTGCTGTCGACCTGGGCGAGGTGCTCGACGCCGAGAGGCGTCGGGACGGCCAGGTTGATCGTCTCGCCGCTGGCCTCGCCCAGCGCCTCGAGCACCGGATCGGCGAAGTCGACGAGGTCGGCGTCGGGGACGCCGCGGCGAGCCAGGCCGAGCAGGACGGGGCCGGGCCGCACTCCGCGGCGGGCACCGTCGCGCTGGAGGAGACCACGGCGCTCGAGTGCCGAGATGGCGCGCGAGACGGTGCTCTTCGGAAGGCCGCTACGCTCTGCGAGCTCGCCCACGCTGGACGCGCCGTCGCCCTCGACGACGAGCACGAGAAGCTGTGCAGCACGATCGATCGACTGGGCGCCTGTCATTGCATTTCGCCCCGTCATATGAAACACTCGTTCCACATACAGGAATCTTAGGGGAGCGCGGGGATGTTCGTCAACAAGATGCCGCGGTACGAGATCCTCTCCGAGGAGGCGATGGCCACACTCGACCGCGGATGGCGCCGGATCGTGTCGGAGATCGGGGTCGAGTTCATCCTGCCGGAGGCGGTCGACGTGTTCGCCGCGGCGGGTCAGCGCACGGAGGATGCGAAGGTCTGGCTCGACCCGGACTTCGTGATGGAGCAGGTCGCGAAGGCGCCGAAGGAGTTCGACCTCCGGGCCAGGAATCCGGAGCAGACCGTCCACGTGGGGGGCGACGGGATGGCGTTCGGGTCGGTCTACGGCCCGCCGTTCGTGCGCGATGGCGACGTCCGCCGCGAGGCGACGATGGCCGACTTCGAGAACTTCTGCCGCCTCTCGCAGGCGTTTCCCCAGCTCGACTCGGCGGGCGGGACGATCTGCGAGCCGAACGATCGGCCGCTCGACTCGCGCCACCTCGACATGGTGTATGCGCTCCAGACGCTGACCGACAAGCCCTACATGGGCTCGGTGACGTCGGGCCCGAACGCGGCCGACACGATCGCGATGACCGAGATCCTGTTCGGCGGCCGCACGGTCATCGAGGAGACCCCGGCCGTCATCTCGCTCATCAACGTCAACTCGCCGCTTCGCTACGACGACCGGATGCTCGCGGCGATGTTCGAGTACGTGCGCGCCGGCCAGCCCGTCGTACTGACGCCGTTTCTCCTGATGGGAGCGATGTCGCCGGTGTCGGTGCCCGCATCGCTCGTGCAGCAGATGGCCGAGGGGCTCGCCGGGATCGCGCTGTCGCAGCTCCTGCGGCCGGGCTGCCCGGTGGTCTTCGGGTCGTTCCTCTCGAACACGGACATGCAGTCGGGATCGCCGAGCTTCGGGACGCCCGAGTCGGCGGTGGGCCTGCTCTGCACCGGCCAGATCGCGCGCAGCTTCGGTCTTCCCTGGCGCTCCGGCGGCGGCCTGACGTCGAGCCAGACGGTCGACGCCCAGGCCGCCTACGAGGCGATGATGACGATGCTCCCGACATTCCTCGCAGGGGCGAACTGGGTCATGCACTCGGCCGGCTGGCTCGAGTCGGGCCTCGTGTCGTGCTACGAGAAGTTCGTTGTCGACATCGAGATCCTGCGGATGCTCCAGGAGGAGTTCACCCCGCTCGAGGTCGACGAGGCGAGCCTCGCGTTCGACGCCCATCTGGAGGTCGGCCAGGGCGGGCATTTCCTCGGTGCGGCGCACACGCTCGAGCGGTTCCGCGACTGCTTCTACCGGCCGCTGCTCTCCTCCACCGAGAACTTCGAGCGGTGGAACCGGCTGGGGGCGCGCGACGCCACCGAGCGGGCCGGCGAGATCTGGCGGGCGACGCTCGAGGAGTACGAGCAGCCGCCCGTCGACGAGGGGGTGCGGGCCGAGCTCGAGGCCTACGTCACCCGCCGCCGGGCGGAGCTCGGCGACTAGGGAACGGAGGGAGCGACCATGCGACTCGCGGGGCACTACGAGCGGCTGGGCACAGAGCGCGCCTTCGAGGTCCTCGCGCGGGCCAGGGCGCTCGAGGCACAGGGCCGGAACATCGTCCACCTCGAGATCGGCGAGCCCGACTTCGACACACCTCCGCACGTGGTCGAGGCCGGGGTGCGCGCGCTGCGCGAGGGCCACACCCACTATTGCCCCGCACCGGGGCTGCCCGAGCTTCGCGATGCCGCGGCCGAGCACCTCACGCGGACGCGCGGCGTCGCCGTCGATCCCGCGCGGGTGCTTGTCGCACCCGGGGCGAAGTGGTTCCTCTTCTTCGGCGTCCTCGCGGTCGCGGGCGAAGGCGACGAGGTGATCTACCCGAACCCCGGCTACCCGATCTACGAGTCGGCGATCAACTGGTCGGGCGCCACGGCGGTGCCGCTCCCGATCACCGAGGAGACGGGGTTCGCCTTCACCGCCGACGATCTCGCGGAGCGGCTCACGCCGCGGACGCGGATGGTCATCCTGAACTCGCCGGCGAATCCGACCGGCGGGGCGCTCGACCGCGAGCTGAACCTCCAGATCGCCCGCATCCTGGCCAATCACGACTGCTGGATCCTGACCGACGAGGTCTATTCGGAGCTCCTGTACGAGGGCGCGCACGACTCGATCGCCGCGCACGGCCTGCTCGACCGCACGATCCTGCTCGACGGCTTCTCCAAGACGTACGCGATGACCGGGTGGCGGCTGGGGTACGCGGCGGTGCCGCCCGACCTGATCGAGCCGCTCTCGCGCTTTCTCATCAACTCGGTCGCGTGCACAGCGCCCGCCGTGCAGCTCGCCGGCGTCGCAGCGCTGACCGGGCCGCACGACGCGATCGACGCGATGGTCGCGGAGTTCGTGCGGCGGCGCGAGGTGTTGGTCGACGGGCTGAACCGGCTTCCGGGCGTCTCGTGCGTGATGCCGCGGGGCGCCTTCTACGCCTTCCCGAACGTGACCGCAACGGGCATCGACGAGCGCACGCTCGCATCGCGGCTGCTCGACGAGGCCGGCGTGGCCGTGCTCGCCGGGACGGATTTCGGCGCCCATGGCGCGGGCCACATCCGGCTCTCGTACGCCAACTCGCTGGAGCACCTGCACGAGGCGCTGGGCCAGATGGGCGGCCTGCTCGAGGCCGTCGCGGTCTAGCCGGTGGCGGCGTCGATCGTCGTCACGAGGCGGATCCCCGAGCCGGCGATCGAGCTCCTCCACTCGGCCGGAGACGTCTGGCTCTCGCCTCACGACCGGCCGCTTGCGGCCGGCGAGCTGCACGAGGCGGTGGCCGGCGCCGACGGCGTGGTGACGCTGCTCCACGACCGGGTTGACGACGCGTTCCTGGATGCCGCCGGCGCGGGCCTCCGCGTCGTCGCGAACGCCGCGGTGGGCTACGACAACATCGACGTGCCGGCGTGTGCCCGGCGGGGCGTCGTCGTGACGAACACGCCGGGCGTCCTGACCGAGGCCACGGCCGACCTCGCGTTCGCGCTCATCCTGATGGCGACCCGGCGACTGGGCGAGGGCGAGCGGCTCATCCGGGCCCAGACCCCATGGTCGTGGAGCATGTTCTTCATGCTCGGAACGGGGATCCAGGGCAAGACGCTCGGCATCGTCGGGCTCGGGAAGATCGGCCAGGCGACCGCGCGCCGGGCGCGCGCATTCGGGATGCAGATCGCCTACTCGGGACGACGGCGCGCTGCGGCCGAGGTCGAGGCGGAGCTCGAGGCGCGCTTCGTCACGCTCGAGGAGCTGCTGGGGAGCGCCGACGTCGTCTCGCTCCATTGTCCCCTCAGCGCCGAGACGCACCATCTGATCGATGCGGCCGCGCTGGCCGGGATGAGGCCGTCGGCGTTCCTCGTCAACACGACCCGGGGGCCGGTCGTCGACGAGGCGGCGCTCGCCGCGGCCCTGCGTTCCGGCGCGATCTCGGGGGCGGGGCTCGACGTCTTCGAGCGCGAGCCAGACGTGCATCCCGACCTGCTCGGCCTCGAGAACGCCGTCCTCATCCCCCACCTCGGGTCGGCGACCGTCGAGACCCGGACGGCGATGGGCGTGCTCGCGGCGCGGAATGTCGTCGCGGTTCTCGGCGGCGATCCGGCCGTTACGCCCGTGGCCTGACGAGCTGGAAATTCACCCATTTCGGCGCAACAGGAGGCGGCGCGTCGGTCCCGACGGCGACGAAGTGCCGGTAGCGGGCAACCGCCTCGTCCTCGTCTGCACCGAACCAGGCTCTCACCCGATCGATCGAGAGAAACGCTGGGCGAGGGACGAGCCCCGACGTGGCGGCATGGCTCGACCACGGCCACAGCTCAGCGGCCGCGCAGAGGCCGGCGCGAACCGGGTTCCTGGCGATGTAACGGGCGGCTTCCAGCTCGCGCCTACCGCCTCGCATGATCCACGCTCGGTAGGGCCGTTCGAGCACGTGCCCATCGCGTTCGTGGACGCGGTTGAACCGGTTCGAGTAGAGGCAGTTGATCCTGTGCATCGCGACGCCGAGGTTGGCACGAGGAGTCTCGACGAGCAGGTGATAGTGGTTCCCCATCAGGCAGTAGGCGTGGCACACCAGCCCGTCTCGGGCCGATGCGTCGGCGAGGAAGCTCAGGAACGCTCGACGATCCTCGTCATCCAGGTAGATGTCCTGATGGACGTTCCCCCTCGCGGTGACGTGGTACAGGACCCCGGCGACTTGCGGACGGTGGTTGCGACCCACGTCGACAACGGTACGAGCGGTCGCGCTCGCACGTGTGTCACGAATCGTCGCAATCCAGACACAGACTCAACCCTGGACCACGTCCAACTCGCCCTGGCACCCGATGAGGTGGACCAGGTCCAGCCGGCTCGGATCGCGCCCCGGGTGGACGTGGTCCCAACCGTTGCTGGAGGTCAGGGTGTGGACCTGGTCCAGACGTCTCAGAGCCGGTAGGCCGTCACGGTGGGCGTTCAGGAGCCGGTCGGGGCGAGGTCGAGCGCCGCGCGCATCGCGGCCACATGGGCCGGCGTCGAGCCGCAGCATGCGCCGATCACACCCACGCCGAGCTCGCGCATCCGCACCGCGTACTCGGCCATGACCTCGGGGGTGCCGTCGTAGTGGAACTCAGATCCGTGCAGCTGCGGCATGCCGGCGTTGCTCTGGGCGATCAGGTGGACGCCGGACGGTCGACACTCCGCCATCTGGGTCATCACGGGGCCGATCTCGTGCGGGCCGTTCCCGCAGTTTCCCCCGACGATGCGGGCGCCCAGCGACGCCAGGGCCTCGGCGGCGCGCTCCGGGCTCACACCCATCATCGTGTGGCCGTGGGTGTCGAAGGTGAGGGTTGCGGCGACGGGGAGATCCGGCGCGACCTCGGTAGCGGCACCCACCGCAGCTTCGACCTCGGCCAGATCGCTCATCGTCTCGACGAGGATGACGTCCGCGCCGCCCTCGGCGAGCGCCGCGATCTGCTCGGCGAACATCGCCTTCACCTCGTCCGGTTCCACCACGCCGATGGGGGCGATCAACTCGCCGCTCGGCCCGACGTCGCCGAGCACCCAGCCGTCGAACCGGTCGGCGACCTCGCGGGCGATCCGGGTACCGGCCAGGTTCAGCTCGCGCACGCGATCCTGGTGGCCGTGAAGTGCGAGGCGCGCGCTCGTTCCGCCGAAGGTGTTCGTCGTGACGAGCCGGGCACCGGCCTCTGCGTACTCGGTGTGGATCGCCGCGATCGTGTCGGCGTGGTCGACGTTCCACAGCTCGGCCGCGCCACCCGGCTCAATGCCCCGGGTCTGGAGCAGGGTGCCCATGGCGCCGTCGCCCAGGACGACGCCCCCGCTGTCAAGCAGCTCGAACAGCTCTTGCGATCGCCCGCTCATCCGTCGAGCATCCCCTCGAGCCGCTCCTGGGGGTGGTCGTGATCGAGCCCGGCCGCGACGCGGCCGGCCACCTCATCGGGGCTACCCTCGGCCTCGCGCCATTCGTCGTGATGCCACTGCTCGAGGTACGCGTCGGAGCCCGCCATCCCGCGCCGCATCGCCGCGTCGTCGATCGCCTCCTGGAACCGCTGCGGAAGCTCGACCTTGGCTGTGCCGCCCGCCGCGTCGCGGGCGGTGACGAGGGACGGGATCTCGGCCCATCGGGTGACTCGGTACTCGGCCATGCCGGCGAAGTCTACGTCGGCCCCGCAACGATCCGGTAGCCCAAATCGAGCTCCGCCAGCTCCAGCAGATCGGCGTGCCGGCGGTGCCACTCACCCGACTCGAGGTCGGCCGCCAGGCGCTCGAACGCCGGGGCCAGGGCGTCGCCGAAGTGGGCCAGGTTCGAGATGCCGGCCCGGACGACCGGATCGAGGTAGGCCTCGGGCCGCCTCCAGAACGCGCCGAAGAACCCGTCCGTGCAGTCGTGCGGCACCGGCACGGGCGTTGCCGCTGCCTCGGGGCCGATCAGCCGCCGCACGGACTCCAGCGGCGGGCAGCGGGCGATGTCCCACTCGACCGCCGCGTCCGGCAGGTACTCGCCGGAGAGCCAGAACGAGCGTGCCATGCCCGGGTCCCAGGTGAGGACGACGACCCGCCGCGCGACCCGCCGCATCTCCGCGAACCCCCGTGCCAGATCCGGCCAGTGATGGATCGTGAGGACGGCCAGCGCGGCGTCGACGGCGCCGTCCTCGAGCGGGATCGCCTCGGCCGTCGCCTGAACGGCGGGAGCGAGGCCATCGGGCCGTTGCGCGATCATGACGGCTGAGGGCTCCACCGCCAGCACCGTCTCCGGCGGCTCGTAGGAACCCGCTCCGGCGCCGACGTTCACGACCGACCGCGCGCCGCTGAGCGCTCGCCGGACGGCTGCGTCTATGCGGGGATCGGGGCGGCGTGTCTCCGCGTAGGTGAGGCCGATTCGGTCGTAGACCGCCATCGAGCCACCCTAGCGCCGGCCGATCACGAACCGGAAGCCTCCGACCAGACCCGCTCCTCATGCGGTCGAGCACCTCGCCGCGTGACGCTCTACGCTGCCGGGATGACCGAGGCGCACCAGGGCGGGTGTCTGTGCGGCGCCGTCCGCTACCGCGTCGACGGGCCGCTGCGCGAGGTGATCGTGTGCCACTGCAGCGTCTGCCGGCGCACGCACGGAGAGCCGGCGGCGTTCACCGCCTGCCCGCGCGAGCGACTCGAGGTCGAGGACGCGCACGACCTGCGGTGGCACGAGCACGACGGCGCGCGTCGCGGCTTCTGTGCCGTCTGCGGCTCACGCCTGTTCTGGGATCGGGGGCGATCGACGATCTCGATTGCGGCAGGGAGCGTCGACGAGCCGACCGGGCTCACGACGAGCCGCCACATCTACACGGAGTCCGCCGGCGACTGGTACGACATTCCTCCGGGCCGGCCGGCGGCGACCGCCGGGTGACGCTCAGGCCGCGGCGGAGAGGGCTCGGCCGGGGGTCGCGACCGGCAGCAGGATCTGGCGCAGCGCGGTGATGCAGCCCGGGTCGAACTGCGTCCCCGAGTGGCGCTCGAGCTCGGCGAGGGCCTCGTCGACCGGGCGCCGGGGCCGGTACGGCCGGTCGGACGTCATCGCCTCGAAGGCGTCCGCCACCATGATGATGCGCGACTCGAGCGGGACGTCGTCGCCGCCCAGCGCGTCGGGGTAGCCGCGCCCGTCGAGGCGCTCGTGATGGTGCAGGATCCAGCCCGCCTCTTCGTAGAGCTCCGCGGCCGAGACGATGTGGGCACCCAGATCGGGGTGTGTTCGCATGACGGCCGCCTCCTCGGCGGTGAGCGCGGCGGGCTTCTGCAGGATGGCGTCGGAGATCCCGATCTTGCCGACGTCGTGCAGGAGCCCGGCGATCCGGATCCGCGCCACGCGCTCGGCGTCGAGCCCGAGCTCGCGCGCGATGAGGACGCACAGCTCGGCGACCGTCTCGCAGTGGCTGCGCGTGTACGAGTCCTTGGCGTCGACCGCCCGCGCGAGCGCGGTGGCGAGCGTGCTCAGGTGGCGCTCGTCGGGCGGCAGGTCGATGCCGCCCGCCAACTCCATGTCGGCCGAGTACACGAGCACCTCTCGGTGTGTGCGCTTCGCCGAGATCAGCGCCAGGTCCGCTCGCCTGATCAATCCGTGCTTGTCCTCGTCGAGCCCGCGCTCGGCCACGCCCGCCGTCGCGCCCGTCACCCGCTCGCGGAGGTCCTGAGCGATGCCGAAGGCTTCGATCGCCGTTCCGCCATCCACGACGATCGCGAACTCGTCGCCGCCGATCCGAAACGCGCGGCCGTCGGGAGAAACCGTCGCCAGGGCGCGGGCGAGACCTTCGAGCAGCTCGTCTCCGGCCTGGTGCCCGCACGTGTCGTTCGTCCGCTTGAGCCCGTCGAGATCCACGATCGCAAGCGAGAAGGCGGCGCGGGCCTCGACGAGGCCGTCGAGGCACTCGTGGAACGCGCGGTGATTGGCAAGGCCCGTCAGGCTGTCCCGCGTCGCCGCGTCCCGGAGCCGGTCGATCTCGGAGCGGCGCACGTCGTCGAGCCGGCGCTTGAAGTGCAGCACTGCGACGACCGCGCCGGTCAGGAGCAGGCCAAGGACGAACATCACAAACGTCGCTCCGAGCGCCACGCCCTGCGAGCGCCTGGCGCTGGCAAGACCCGCCGAAAGCCCGGCGCGGTGCGCTGTGGCGGCCGCATCCACCGTGTCCTCGATCCGATCGAGGTGGGGCGCCACCTCGACCCTGTTCAGGCGGTGGACGCCCACGGCGTCGAACGACTCGGCCGCCGTCATCAGGTGGCCCACGCCGATCGCGGTCGCACCGATCTGCCGGCGGAGCTCGGCGGTGAGCGCTCGGTCGCGTGCGTCGCCGTTTCGGTCGATGGCCGGAAGCGTCGCTCTGAGCGCCGTAAGCGCGGCGTTCACCCGCCGCCGGTTCGCCGGCGTGGGCTCGAGCTGGTCCTCGCGCACCGCCAGCTCGAACCGGGCGACGGCGTAGCGCGCCTGCCCGTACGCCTCACTGAGCTGGCTCTCCTGCGTCGCGTGCCCGGTCGAGGCATCGGTCGAGAGGGCCGCCCATCCGCCGAACCCGCCCAGCGCCGCGACGATCGCCATTGTGGCCGCCATGATGGCGAACCGTGTACGCCGCCCGGCGGATCGCATCCTGGAGGACGTCGACTCCACCCCCAGCCTCAGCCGCAGACGTAGTACTCGATCATGACCGACTCGACGTCGGCCTGGCCCGCGCCGTCCTGCGTGACGGTCACGCGGAACTGCGTGTCGGAGATCCGCTTCGTGCTGACGCTTGCGCCGTAGTGTCCATGGTGGAAGTTCACCTGCGAGGTCACGCTGCCCGCTCTCTTCGGGAGGGTGAACAGGTACTTCGCGCGCGCCGTCCCGTTCGAGGCGCCGCAGCGAAGGACGAGATCGGTCACGAGCGCCGCCGCCGAACACGATCCGCTGACCGTCCGCGAGCTCGTCGCGAAGCCGAGCCGTTTCTGGCCGTTGTAGTGCTTCGCCGTGAGTCCAGCAGTCGCCGGCGCCGCGCCGAGAAGGGCGACGAAGAGAACGGCTGGGGCAATGAACCGCGACATGAGGACCGCCAGGGGTCGTTAACGGACGCGTCCCATCATCGCTCTTTGCGAACAGCCCGGGCGTCCCCCGAACGGGTCAAAACACGCGCCTAGCGGCGCAAAAGAGGCTTGTACTTGATCCGGTGTGGCTGGTCGGCCTCGGCACCCAGCCGAGACCGCCGGTTCTGCTCGTATTCGTCGTAGGAGCCCTCGAACCAGACGACCTCGGAATCGCCCTCGAATGCCAGCATGTGGGTCGCAATCCGGTCGAGGAACCAGCGGTCGTGCGAGATCACGACCGCGCACCCGGCGAAATCGACGAGCGCGTCCTCCAGCGCTCGCAGCGTGTCGACGTCGAGGTCGTTGGTCGGCTCGTCGAGCAGGAGCACGTTGCCGCCTGAGCGGAGCAGCTTGGCCAGGTGGAGCCGGTTTCGCTCGCCGCCCGACAGGTCGCCGACACGCTTCTGCTGGTCGCCGCCGCGAAAGTTGAAGGACGCGGCGTAGGCGCGCGAGTTGACCTCCCGTTTCCCGAGCGCGATCGTGTCCTTGCCGCCGGAGATCTCCTTCCAGACGGTGGTCGCCGGATCGAGGTCGGAGCGAGCCTGGTCGACGTATGCGAGCTCGACGGACGACCCGATGACAAGCTCGCCCGCGTCGGCCGGCTCCTCGCCCGCGATCATGCGAAAGAGCGTCGTCTTGCCGGCGCCGTTCGCACCGACCACCCCGACGATCCCGCCCGGCGGCAGCGAGAACGACAGGCCGTCGATGAGCAGGCGGTCGCCGTAGCCCTTGACGACGTCGCGCGCCTCGACGACGAGGTCGCCCAGCCGGGGGCCGGCGGGGATGTGGATCTCGACCCGGTCGAGCTTGACGTTCGCCTCTTCGGCCAGGAGCTGTTCGTAGGACTCGACCCGGGCCCTCGACTTCGCGTGCCGGGCGCGTGGGGCCATGCGTACCCACTCCAGCTCGCGTGCCAGCGTCCGCCGCCTGGCCGACTCCTGCTTCTCCTCGACCGCGAGGCGAGCCTGCTTCTGCTCGAGCCACGAGGAGTAGTTGCCCTGGAACGGGATCCCGTGGCCACGGTCGAGCTCCAGGATCCAGCCGGCGACGTTATCGAGGAAGTAGCGGTCGTGGGTCACCGCGAGCACCGTGCCGGCGTACTCGGCCAGGAACCGCTCGAGCCAGGCGACGGACTCGGCGTCGAGGTGGTTCGTCGGCTCGTCGAGGAGCAGCAGGTCGGGCGACGACAGCAGGACGCGGCAGAGCGCGACCCGGCGGCGCTCGCCGCCCGACAGCGTCGCCACGTCGGCGTCGCCGGGCGGGCAGCGCAGGGCATCCATGGCCGTGTCGAGCATGCGGTCCAGGTTCCAGGCGTCGGTGCGGTCGATCCGGTCCTGCACTTCGCCCTGCTCCTCGAGCAGCGCCGTCATCTCGTCGTCGGACATCGGCTCGGCGAACCGCGCCGAGATCTCCTCGAACCGCTGGAGCAGGTCGCGCTTCTCCGCCACGCCGTCCTCGACGTTCCCGCGGACGTCCTTCGCGGCGTCGAGCTCCGGCTCCTGCGGGAGAAGGCCGGCCGTAGCCCCGGGAGCCAGCCGGGCGTCGCCGGAGGACGGCTCGTCGAGGCCGGCCATGATCCGAAGGAGCGTCGACTTGCCGGCGCCGTTGGGGCCCAGGACGCCGATCTTCGCGCCCGGGAGGAAGGACAGCGAGATGTCGCGCAGCACCTGCCGGTCGGGCCCGTGGAACTTCTGCACCCGGTGCATCGAGTAGACGTAGGTGTGGCTCACGGCGGCGAAGGATAGGCGACGGGCCCGGGACGCCCGTCAGCGGCGCCGCGAGGCAACAGCCGTGCCCAGGATGGCGGCCGCGCCGAACCCGGCTGCGCCCGAGAGGATCGCGACGATCGGCCCGGCACCCAGGTCGTTGAGCCCCACGATCCCCGGCCCGGCCACCAGGAACACCGGCGCGATCACGAGCAGACGGTCGCGCCACAGCTCGCGCGGGCCCGAGCCGAACTGGAAGAAGCAGACCGCTCCGACCACCGCCGCGATGGCGACCGCGACCGTGGCCGCCGCCGTCTCCGACACGACGCCGAGGCGGCCAAGCATCACCGCAGCCAGCGCGACGATCGCTGCGGCGGACCCGATCCCGGCGACGAGCACATCCGTCCGGACGAGCCGCCGCAGCTCCTCCGGCGTGAGCGCCGGGGAGGGCCGGGCGGCCGGCCCTCCCCGCGCATCCGTCACAGCGTCCCGGGCGCCGCCTGCGCCTGGGGTTCGGGCGGCGGCGTGAGGGCATCCGCCCGATGCTCGGGCAGGATCTCCATCCGGTGCTGCTGGTAGCCGTAGTAGAGGATGAGCCCGCTGACCATGACGACAACGACGCCGGTGATCGGCCCGTAGTGCTGATACCACTTGGTGCCGTAGAACTCCTCACGCGGCCAGGCGAGGTTCACGGCCATCGCCGCGCCGTAGAAGACGGCGATCACGTTTGTGATCACGGCCATCCGGCCGAGGCTGAAGAGCCCCATGTTGGCGGTGGGCAGGTTCCCCGGCCAGCCAGACAGGCGGCGTTGCAGAAGCGGGATCGTGACGCCGAGGTAGGCGAGGTACATGAAGATGATCCCGAGGGCCACGATGATCTCGAACGCGTACTGGTTGTAGAGGTTGAACCCGAGGATCAGCATCGCGATCGCGCCGACGAGGACGGCCGGGAACACCGGCACCCTGCGCTTGCCGGAGACCGACGCCAGCCTCGATCCGCCCGGCAGGTTGTTGTCGCGTCCCATCGCGAACAGGATCCGCACCGACATGGCGTGGATCGCCAAGCAGCAGACGAAGATCGCGAGGGCGCAGTCGATCAGGAAGATGTTCCCCCAGGTCTCGCCGAGCACGTCCTTCGTGATCGTCGCCAGGCCGAGGCTGGTCGGATCGGCATAGAGCTTGTCGCTCACCGCCATCGTCCCGAACACGATCAAAAGGAATCCCATGACGCCGGCAGTGGCGAGCGCCTGGAGCACGGCACGTGGGGCGCGCCGGCGTGGATCGTCGGTCTCCTCGGCCAGTGACCCGGCCGTGTCGAAGCCGTACATCACGTAGAGCGGCATGATCGCCCCGATCAGGAGGGCGCCGAAGTACCCCCACTGGTGGCCGGCGCCCGTGCCGGCCGTGTTGGTGAGCACGTCAGACGGGCTGCGGTTCGCGTGGATCAGGAAGAGGATGATCAGGCCGGCGGCGCCGACGAGCTCCGACGCGACGCCGATGTTGTTGATTCGCGAAAGGACGGTCACGCCCATGACGTTGATCGTCGTCGTGAAGACCACCATGATCAGTCCGAGAATGACCGCGTTCGCGGCGAAATCGGTGCTGAAGTAGTTCGCCGAGTTGGCGGACGAGCCGTAGATCTGGAACTTGGGCGAGATCTGCGGCAGGATGATCTGCCAGGCCAGCGCGACGGCCGGAACCGTCACGATCTGGGCGCACAGGTACATCCAGCCCGTGTTCCACGCCCATGCCTTGCCGGCGACCTGCTTCGACCATTGGTAGACCGAGCCCGCCAACGGATAGTGCGCCGCGAGCTCGGCGAATTGGAGCGCGACCATGAACTGCCCGAAGAGGACGACCAGCCAGAACCAGGCGAATGCGGGCCCGGCGAAGAAGAAGCCGAGCGCCGACGTCTGGAACATCCCTGTGAGGATCGAGATGTAGCTGAACCCCGCGGCGAACGACGAGAAGCTCCCGAGGGTGCGGTGCAGCTCCTGCTTGTACCCGAACTGCGCCAGCTGCTGGGCGTCCGAGTTGGCGGACTCCGACATACGCGCTCCTTTCGGCGCCCAGCCGGGCGCGCGGTCTAGACCGGACGATCTTCCCGCACGCACCGGATGTTGTCAACGGTTCGGGCCGGGCCGGCCGATGTCGCCGGCCCGGCCCCGATGCCGCTACTCGACCGGGATCTCGGCGTTGATCCGCGCCAGGTCGATGCCCTCCCGCTTGCGGGCCCACCGGGCCGCGGCGTAGACCACGAGCGCGAGCACGTAGAGCGCCGCGATGTAGATGAGCGACTTGTGGTTGTTGACGTAGTAGACGTCGTCCTGGAACCACTTCAGGAAGATGAAGGCCAGGAACCCGAGGAACACGACGCCCGTGGCCGTGATCAGCGGGATGCCGACGATCGTGTACTTCGCGATCGGCGACGCCCGGTAGAGGTCGGGCTTCGTGAACGGCAGAATGATGGCGCCGAACGTCGTCGCGAAGAACGTCGCAGCGATCACGAGCGTCGCGTCGAGCGTGTACCCGTAGAAGGTCGTGCTGTACGCGTACAGCGCGCTCACGATGACGCCGGGGATGAACATGAGCGCCAGCGCCCCCAGCGGAACGTGAGTACGATCGTCGACCTTGGCGGCCCACTCGGGCAACATCCGGTCGAACGCTGCCGCGAACACCATCCGCGTCGACGACAGGAAGAGCGTCCCGGCCCAGCCGAGGAACCACAGCCCGAGCAGCCAGATGATGATCAGCTGAACGAGCTCGTTCGTGTAGAAGAAGGCTGCGAGCGTGCCCGGGTACGGGAAGAGGTAGAACGGCTCCTTGACGACCGTGAGCCAGTACTCGCCGCTCAGGATCCCGTAGAAGTCGAGCCCGACGGAATGGGCCATTGCCCCGAGGGTGATGACCGTGATCACGGTCATGAAGACGAGCGCCCCGCCCATCGCGTAGATGTTCTTGCGGAAGTCACTGGCACCGCGGACCTCGCCGTACAGCGTGGCGCCCCAGTTCGGCCAGAGGTTGTAGAAGACGATGAACGGCAGGAGCAGGAACGTCTCCTTGACCGGGAAGGACCCGAGGCCCGGTGTGGTGTAGCCACCCCCGGCGGCGACCGTCTGCTGGTAGGCGTCGCCCTGCACGCCGTAGAGGTTGTGGGCGGACGTGTTGTAGGCGGTGATGAACTCCTGGTGCGAGTGGGTCAGGAAGATCAGGATCATCAGCACCAGCCCGACCATGCCGCCGTAGAAGCAGTACTTCTGGATCTTGGCGTATGTCCGCATCCCGAGGGCGATGATCACGCTCGCCAGGACGGCGGTCAGGATCGACGTGAAGAAAATGCCGTTCCCGTCGCTGGCGGAGTACGGCCACCAGTCCGCGTGGAAGGCGCTCGTCCCGGTGAAACCGAGGATCGTGAGCGTCGGCTGGATGACCTCGACCGCGAGGATGTTGGCGTAGATCGGGACCCAGTGCGACAGGATGAACCACCAGCCGGTCGCGGCCATCACGAACCCGATGCCGCCGCCGAGGATCCGGGTCTGCCACACGTAGTCGCCCCCGGCGCGCGGCATCACCGCCACGAGGGACGCATAGACGAGGACTTCAAACACGATGAAGAGGGCGGACAGGACCACGGCCGCGATGAGCGCGCTCTCCGGGAGGACTGCGATGCCCGTGAACGCATAGCCGAAGCCGAGCGTGATCAGATTGATCGAAAGGGTGGCGTAGATGAATGCGTCGAAGACCGACCACCCCTTCACCAGGCCCGTGGCCTTCCGCACGAACATCGTGCGTTCCACTGGCATGTCTGCACTTGCCAAGACCCCTCCTTTCCTAGCCGGACGTGAGCACGAACTTCTTGACCTTCCTCCCCGAGAGCTCGATCACGGCGCCGAGCAGCTCGCCCTGCTCGTAGGCACTCCCGGGGTTGATGCACAGGGTGTCGCCAATGCGCGTGTGCCCGCGCGCCTCGTGGATGTGGCCGTGCAACGAGAGTGCCGGCTTGGTCTCCTTGATCGCCGTCCGCACCGCCTTCGAGCCGACCGGCTCCGGTGCGTGCCCGCCGTGCTTCGGGGTCATATCCGCGTTCAGGCCGGGCGCATCGTCGAGACCGGATGCGTACGGCGGGCAGTGCAGGTTCAGGATCACGCGCTCCGGCGGGTTCGTGAGGCGCGCGGTAACGCTCCGGATCCGTTCCAGGAGGACGTCCTCCGGTTCCTCGCGGTACGTGTTCCAGGGCGTCACGTTCGACCAGCCCGTCGATGCCATCTGATAGTCGCCGACGTCGACGACCCGGCCCTCGGCGAGCTCGACCCGGGTCGCGGCGGCGAGGATCTCATCGACGTCGAACTGGTCGTCATTTCCCGGGCACACGAAGACGCGCTGCGGCTCGCCGGCCAGCTTCTCGGCGGCCATCGCCATCCAGCGCTCGACCGTCCCCAGCATCTCCTTGTGGAAGAGGTCGTCGAGACGATCGTCGTCGGCCTCGAGCTCGGCGAGCTGGTCGGGGGTCGTGCGGAACGGGTAGTAGCCACGCCGGATCACATCCCGCTCGAACGCGACGACCGCGTCCTCGCCGGCGAGCTCACGAAGCTGCTCCTGGAGCGTCCCGTGCCAGCGCTCGCCGCCGTCGTGGACAACCGGGACGAGCGCCTTCCCGGTCATGTCGCCGCCGAGGATCATCACGTCGGCCTCGTAGTGCGAGCCGGAGTTCAGGAACTTGCGCCAGCACGTCTCTGACCCGTGAATGTCCGTCGCGAAGAAGACCCTCACGATGTCAGGGATTGTCCGTCACGAAGAGGACGGAATCAAGGAGCCGGGTCGCGTGTCTCCCCGCTGTGGAACGGGACGGACGTGCCGTCGACGATCATCGCGCCACCGTCGACGGGTATCGAGGCACCGTTCACGTAGCTCGCTCCCGGCCCGGCCAGAAATGCCACCACAGCGGCGATTTCGGCGGGATCCGCCGGACGCCGCAGGGGCGTGGACGAGGTCGTGAGCCGGTAGGCGCCGTCGCGGTCGGTGCCCCAGCGGGCGGCGACCTCGTCCATGTCGTCGTCGGCCATGGGGGTTCTCACCCAACCGGGGCAGACGCAGTTCGCCCGGACTCCGCGAGGGCCGTAGTCGTTCGCGATGCTGGCCGTGAGCATCGCGAGCCCGGCCTTCGACGCGCAGTACGACGCCCACCCGGGCCCGGCGACCCAGGCGTTGGTCGACGCCACCGTCACGATCGTGCCGCGCCGCTCGACCAGGTGCGGGAGCGCCGCGCGGGCGACGAGGAACGCCCCGGTCAGGTTGACGCGAACGACGGCATCCCAGCCCTCGGGCGTCTCCTCGCCGGCCGGGCCCGAGCCGCCGACGCCGTGGGCCAGCACCAGCACGTCGAGCCCGCCGAGGGCCATGACCGCGTCGGCCACCGCGCGCTCCGCCTGGGCCGGGTCGCCGGCGTCGGCCGACAGGGGAACCGCTCGCCCGCCGCTCACCTCGATGTCATGGGCCGTCCGCTGGAGCGGATCGGGGCGGCGGCCGACGAGGGCCACGGCACAGCCGTCGGCGGCCAGGCGGCGCGCGACGGCAGCGCCGATCCCGGTTCCGGCGCCGGTGACGAGGGCTGCACGCGCGCCGGTCACGCGCGGGAGTTAACCACTATCGTGCGGGCGTCCGTGGAGCACCCGGCGCTCACCTACACGTCCTACCTGCACCTGGACGAGCTTCTTGCGTGCCAGGAGCCGCTGTCGGACGGGCCCGAGCACGACGAGCTCCTCTTCATCGTCATCCATCAGGTCTACGAGCTCTGGTTCAAGGTGCTGCTGCACGAGGCGGCGTACCTGCAGCGGTCGCTCGAGGCCGGCGACACCGCCACGGCGCTGGCGGCCATGAAGCGCATCCTGACGGTGCTGAAGACCGTCGTCGCCCAGGTCGACGTCCTCGAGACCATGACCCCGCTCGCCTTCCGGAGCTTCCGCGGCCGGCTCGAGCGCGCGAGCGGCTTTCAGTCGGGGCAGTTCCGCGAGCTCGAGGCCGTGCTCGGCCGGCGCGACCAGGGAGTGCTCGCCGACCACCCGCCCGGCCCCGGGCGCGACCGGATCACCGCGGCGATGGAGCGGCCGAGTCTCTACGAGTCGTTTCTCGCGTACGTCGGCCTCGCCCGCCGGCCCCCGGCGGACATCCGTGACGGCCTGGTCGAGGTCTACCGCACCGACCCGGCCCGGGCTCAGGTGTGCGAGCGGATGGTCGACATCGACGAGGGCATCCAGGAGTGGCGCTACCGGCACGTGAAGATGGTCGAGCGCACCATCGGCGAGCAGGCGGGGACGGGTGGCTCGGCGGGGGTCGCCTACCTGCGCTCGACGCTCTTCAAGCCGGCGTTCCCCGACCTGTGGGCGATCCGGGCGAGGCTCTAGTCAATCTCCAGCAGTGAGCGCACCAGTCATGGGGAGCCGACGAACAGCCCGCGGCCGGTCCACACCTGGCCGTCGCCCGCAGCGGGTCCGCTGACGGCCGTCTCGGTGCCTGCCACCGGCGCCCCGGCGGCGAAGTCCATCGCATAGAGCGAGCCGTCGCGAACGTAATAGACGTGCCCACCCGCCGCGGTCATCCCGCGGACCGCGCGCCAGTCCAGGGTTCCGGGGACGACGAACCGCTGGGCGCCGATGAGCCGGCCCTGCGGCTCGAACCAGCGCCAGAAGAGATGTCGATCGCCGTTCACGGTGTAGTAGAGCCGCCCGTCGGCGTAGAACAACCCCGTGAGCTTCGACACCGGCAGCCGGCCGGCGGTGAGGCCGTGCAGGTCGATGGTCTTCGGCGTGCCGGCGGCGGTGCCGTCGAAGCTGCGCACGTCGATGTGGCCATTGCTCCAGGCGAGGTACAGCTGGCCCGAGAGCATGAACGCGCCGCGGATGCTCGCCGAGGCGAGGCCGAGGCCGGTGACGGCCGTGGGGGCCCCGGCGACCGCGCCGTCGAAGGAACGCCGCATCGGCGTCGCTCCGGCGCCGACGGTGTAGAGGTCTCCGGGGAGGGCGCCCGGGGCTCGCCGGCGGGATGCTCTTCCCCCCGGCCAGCGGCAGGAGGGCGAGGCGGGGGTGGTAGGCGAAGTCGACGTAGTCGGTGTCGCTTCCGACCCAGAGCCCGTCGGGCGTCCCGAGGAAGGCCCACACGCCGGAACCGCGCGGGTAGCGGCCGGGGTTCCACGCGTATGGGAGGCCGTTCTGGGGATCGAGCGCAGCGATGCCCATCCGGCTCACGGCGCCCGGCCCGGCGGCATCACCGGCGAACGGGTTGTTCAGGTAGCGCTGGTGGCCGCCCACGTAGACAGCCGACCCGGTCGCGGCCACCTGGGTCAGGCTGTCGCCGCCGGTGTAGTCCACCCACGTCGGAAGCTGCCCGGGGCCGGTGGCGCCGCTCTCCCACCGCTGCACGGAGTCGCACAGGACGCCGGCGTTCGCTCCGCCGAACCACGCGCCGGTGTTCGCGACCACGAAGTACGAGCCGTCCGGCGCGAAGCTGACGTCGCGGATGTAGGTATCGAAGCGGGTCGCGCACGCGGGCGTGAAGGCGTCCGTCTGCCACGACGACACCGAGGCCGGGGTGGTCGAGAGGTCGATCAGGGCGATCTGGGCGCGATCGAGGCCGTCGACCTTCGTGAACGTCCCGGTTGCGACCAGCTCGGTGCCGTCGGGGCTGATGTCGAAGTGGGCGACGCGCAGCTTGCCGGCGCGCTGGTCGGTGAAGTTGAGCGCCACGTTCGGGTCGACGGCACCCGTCGTGGCATTGACCACGGCGAACCGGCCCCGCGCGACGCCGTTCACGGACGTGATCGCGCCGCCGATGTAGAGCCTGTTCCCACGGACGTCGGAGTCCTCGACCCAGCTCCCCATCAGCGCGGCCTGGAAGCCGGGCACGATCGCGCCGTTGGCGAGGCTGAGCTTGACGAGCCGCTTCTCGGGTTGTCCGTTCACCGTGTCGAACGTGCCGCCGGCGAAGACCGACGCCCCGTCGGGCCCGGCCGAGAGCGTGCTGACCTCGCCGTTCGCGACCGTTGGGGCGAAGGCCGGGTCGACCAGGCCCGTGGTCGCGTCGAACGCGAAGATGTCGGTTCGCTGGAGGACGTGCCCGCCGGTCTCCATCACGCGGGTGAACTGCCCCCCGACGATGACGGTGTTGCCGACCTGCGCGACCGCGTTCACGACGCCGTCGAGCACGGCCGGTGTTCCCTCAGCAGGAACCTTCGACACGACGCCCGGCTGGGCCGAGTTCAGAGCAGCCGCAGGCGAGGCGCCGACGAGCAGCACCCCCGCGGCGATCGCGAACAGTCGGCGGTACATCCAAGGTCTCCTGAGAGCAGCGTCCAGCACTCGCTCATTCGAGCGTACTTGTGGTTTGTTCCGTGCGCTAGTGAACGACCAGCGTGCGGGGGACCGCGTTCCACGCGACGGCGGATGCCCCGAACGGGGGACGTCGAGCGCAACGGCTTTCCGCCGATAGGGACCGGAGCGGCCCCCACCGCCTAACCGTCATTCCACTTCAGGAGATTCATATGACCCGTCGTCTCGGCTGGGCGTCTGCCCAGCGCCGCAAGCTGCTCGTGTCGCTTGCGGTCATCTCCGCTGCGGCCAGTGTCGCCGGCCTCGGCACCTTCGCGACGTTCACGAGCTCCACGAGCGCCAGTCAGAGCGTCTCGTCGGGCACCGTCACGATCGCGCTCGGCGCCACCGGCGCGTCGACCAACCGGCTGACCGTCGGTGCGTCGAACATCGCCCCCGGCGACACGATCCAGCGCAGCGTCGACCTGATCGACTCCGGCTCGATCGACCTGGCCAGCATCACGCTGACCACGAACGCGACCACGAGCTCGCTGCTCGACACCGACGCGACGAACGGCCTCCAGATGGTCATCGATCGCTGCTCGAACGCCTGGACGGAGGGCGGCACCGCGCCGGCCTACACGTACACGTGCTCCGGCACGACCTCGACCGTCCTCGCGAGCCGCGCGATCATCGGCACGAACATGGCCCTGAGCAACCTGGCGGCCCTGACGAACGGCGTGACGGATCATCTCCGCGTCACGCTGACCTTCCCGTCGGCTGCGCCGAACTCGTTCCAGAACCAGTCGTCGACCGTCCAGTACACGTTCACCGGCACGCAGCGCGCCGGCACGAGCAAGTAGGTAGGTAGCACCGAATCGAGGCGTGGCGGCTCCGGCCGCCACGCCTCCCGGTGAGCTCCGCGCCGTGCACACCGACACCCCCCGCACCCAGCCCGGCCCGACCTCGACCCCGGTGGTCATCGCCGTGCCGGCCGCAGTCGAGCCGGCGGCGACCGACGACCGCGGCCGCCGGCGCACCGTCGGTCGCACGCTCGCCGGGATCGCGATGTGGGTCGTCCTCGCGCTCGCCGTGCTCGTCCTGGCGACCGTCACGCTCGGCCCACGCCTTGGCCTGTTCCAGGTGGAGACGGTCCTCTCCGGCAGCATGGAGCCGCGCTTTGCAGCGGGCGACCTGATCGTCGTCAGGCCGGAGCCGCTCGAGGACGTGCGCGCCGGACAGATCCTGAGCTTTCACGCGCCGACGCCGGGCCACCGCGTCGAGACGCACCGCGTCGTCCGGGTCATCGATCCGGGCCCGCACCCGATCATCGTGACGAAGGGTGACGCCAACTCCGCCCCCGATCCGTGGCGCGCGCGCCTGCACGGCACGACCGCCTGGCGGATCGTCGGCGTCGTGCCGCACGCCGGCTCGGTCATCCGCACGCTGCGGGAGCCGTGGGTGCACCTGATCGCCGTCCTCCTCGTGCCGCTCCTGCTCGCCGCCGCGGCGCTGCGGTCGATCTGGCGCCCAGCGCCCACGGCCGGCGAGGCCGGATGATGCGCTCGGCCCGGATCCTCGCGGCCGCCCTCGCGATCCTCCTTCTGGCCGGGACCGCCACCGCGATCGCCGCGTTCACCAGGGCCGCCTCCGCGTCCCAGACGGTCTCGACCCGGAACCTCGGCGCGCCGACCGGGCTCACGGGAGTCCCGTCCGGCCACGACGTCAACCTGTCCTGGACGGCCGGGACGAACGGCAGCGGCTATGCCATCGCCGCCGCGGCCAACGGCACGTCCTCCAACTGCACGGCAGCGTCCTTCGCGGCGCTCACGACCACCGCCGGCACGACGGTCACCGACACGGGCCGGTTCACTCCGCAGGGCACGTTCGAGTGCTATCGCGTCACGACGACGTTCGGCGCCTGGTCGAGCCAGACCGGCAACCCCACCGTCGCCGTGCGGCTCGGGGTCGTCGCCCAGTCGATCGCCGTCGCCAACGGCGGCACGGCGGGGCGGTTCGGCGCGGGCGACACCATCGTGATCACCTTCAACCAGGCGATCACGACGGCGAGCGGCCCGGCCGCCGCCAACAACGTCTGCACCAACAACGGCGGCACCATCATGCTCGGCGTGACGGGCACCGGCGGGACGTGCCCGACGACGTCGGCGACGACGATCGGGACGCTGACCTCCCTCACGATCAACCGCGCCGCCCGCTACAACGCGACCTACGCCTGGTCGGCCGGGAACACGGTCCTCACGGTCACGATCGGGTCGCGCTCGGCAGGCGCCCAGGATCCGACGATCTCCGGCACGGCGATCTACACGCCCACGACGACCGCAACGGGACTCCTGTCCCAGACCGGCTCGTTCCACGCGTGCAGCTCGAACACCGGCGGCGGCAACTGCACGCCGACGGCCACCGGCAGCTTCTGAGTCTGCGTCCTAGCCCACGAGCGCGACGCTGTAGTCACGCCCGCCGGCGACCTCCTCACCGGTCGTGACGTTCGCGACGCGCACGGGCGCCCGACGGTCGGTCTTCGTCCCGTCGCCGAGCTGGCCGAAGTCGTTGTCGCCCCACGCCCAGACGCCGCCGCCGGATCCGACGGCCAGCGTGTGCAGGCGCCCGGTCCCGATCGCGACGATGCCGGCGATGGAGTCGAGCCGCACCGGCGTGCGGCGCTCGACGCCCGTCCCATCGCCAACCTGCCCGAACGAGTTCTGCCCCCACGCCCACACGTGGCCGGCTGCGCTCAGCGCCACGCTGTGGTCGGCGCCGGCGCTGACCTCGACGATCTTCAGCGTCGTCGGCAGCGAGACGCGCACGGGCGTCGCCCGGTTCGTCGTCGTGCCGTCGCCGAGCTGGCCGTAGCGGTTCCAGCCCCAGGCCCAGACGCTGCCGTTGCTCTTGACGGCCAGGGAGTGGTCGCGGCCGCCGGCGATGGCGACCACGTTCGTGAGGCCGCTCACGCGCACGGGCACGCTGCTGCGCCCGTCGGAGCCGTTCCCGAGGTTCCCGAACTCGTCGTCGCCCCACGCCCAAACCGTGCCGTCGGACTTGAGCGCCAGCGCGTGGTCGCGGGCACCGGCGATCTGGGTGACACCGGTCAGGGTCTTCACGCGGACGGGCACGTGCCGATTGGTCGTCGTGCCGTCGCCGAGTTGGCCGAGGTGGTTCCAGCCCCAGCTCCACACCGTGCCGTTCGTCTTGAGCGCCATGCTGTGGTAGTGGCCGGTCGAGATCTGTTTTACGTCGGTCAGCCCGGACACCTGCACCGGGACGTTGCGGTTTGTGGTCGTGCCGTCGCCGACCTGGCCGTAGTTGTTGTGCCCCCAGGCCCAAACGGTGCCGTTCGTGCGCAGCGCGATGACGTGCTCACGCCCGCCGCGGAGCTGCTTCACGTTCGCGAGGTTGTGGACGGCCTGCGCGGTGGTGTGGGCCGAGAACGACCCGTTCCCGAGCTGGCCGTCGGCGTTGTCGCCCCAGGCGACCACGGTACCCGGCGGCGCGGCCTGGGCCGGCCCGGACAGTGCCCCGAAGACGAGAACCGCTCCGCCGACCCCGAACAACCTCCGTGCACCGCCGTACCGCATGCCGCCCCCTTCCCCGCTCCCCACAGCGGAACGTCAACAGACCAAGTCGAGGATAACACGGAAGGCAAATTCGCAAAGGCGCCTGCGCTCTAGGACGGGTGAGCGGCGGGCACGACCCGGGTCGCCGTCGCCTTCCAGACCGCGACAACCTTCACGCCGGGCCGGATCGCCAGTCGCTCGACCGATTCGGGCGTCACCTCGGCGACGAGGCCGCCGAGCGACACCCGCGCCCGGTTTCCGACGACGACGACCCGCTCGACCCGGACCGGGAGCCGATTCAGGGCCGAGTCGCCGTCGCCTCCGGCGTCGCCCAGCGCCAGCGTGATCTCCCAGGGCGCGATGAGCACGGCGACCGGCCCGTCCGCGGGATCGGTGGTTCGAACGGCCCCTCCGCGGTCGAGCCGAACGGTGGTTCCCGCGGCAGTGCCCGTGAGGTAGTTGATCCCTGCGAACTCGGCGACGAACGCCGACGCCGGCGCCTCGACGACCTCGGCTGCGCGACCGCGCTGGACGATCGCGCCCCGGTCCATGACGGCGACCTCGTCTGCGAATATCACGGCCTCCTCGTAGGAATGGGTCACGACAATCGTCGGCACGGCGGCGCGCTCGATCACCCGCGCCAGCTCGGCGGCCACCCCCGACCGCGTTGACGGGTCGAGAGCGGCGAGCGGCTCGTCGAGGAGAAGAACCTGCGGGGCGATGGCCAGCGCACGTGCCAGGGCGACCCGCTGGCGCTCGCCGCCGGAGAGGCGCCCGGGCCGCGCGCCCGCGAGATGCCCGATCGAGAGCCGTGCAAGGATCTCGTCGACATCGGTGCGGGCTTCGAAGGCCACGTTTGCACGCACGGACATGTGCGGGAAGAGGGCGTATTCCTGGAACATGAACCCGGCGCGCCGGCGCTCGGGCGGCACCCAGACCCCGTCACCCAGCCAGCGGTCACCGTTGCACTCCACGACGCCGGACGCCGGCCGCTCGAGGCCTGCGATGAGCCGCAGCAGCGTGGTCTTGCCGGCGCCCGACGGGCCGATCACCGCGAGCGTGCCCGCGACCTCCACCTGCACGTCCAGCGTGAAGTCGCGCAGCGGATGGATCAGCTGGGCGCGAAGCGCGGCAGCCTCCCGCGTGCGAGCAGCTTGGCCGTGAGCAGGACGGCTCCGCTGATGACGATGAGCACGGCGCCAAGTCCGTAGACGTCGTCGAAGCTCCCGCGCTCGAAGCCGAGGTAGATCGCTATCGGGGCCGTCTGCGTGACGCCCTGGAGGCTGCCGGCGAACATGATCGTGGCCCCGAACTCCCCCAGCGCACGCGCCCAGCCGAGCGCCGCCCCGGCACCCAATCCGGCGGACGCGAGTGGAACCGCGACGCGAAGGAACACCTTGCCCGGTCCGGCACCGAGCGTACGCGCCGCCGCGAGCAGATCGCTGTCGACCGCGGAGAACGCCGCCTCGGCCTGGCGCAGGTAGAACGGCCCGGCGACGAACGTCATCGCCATCACCACTGCGGCCGGTGTAAAGGGGAGCTGGATCCCGAGGGCATCGAGCTGGGAGCCGAGCATCCCCGTTCGGCCGAACGCGGCAAAGAGGCCCAGGCCGGCGACCGCAGGCGGCAGCACGAGGGGGAGCTCGAACGCCGTCGACAGAGCCGCCTTTCCCCGAAACTCGTGTGTCGCCATCCAGTAGGCGACCGGCGTGCCCACCACGAGCATCGCTGCCAACGACACCGCCGAGAGCTCGAGCGAGATCCGCAGGGCGGGCTTGGCCAGTGGCGAGCTCAGGCCGGCGCTCAGGTCGCCCTGGCGCAGGATCCCGATCAGCGGCAGCAGGAAGAACGCGGCCGCAACGACGACCGCGACGGCTGTCGCTACGTGGAAGGCGGAGGCCCGAAGCCGAGATCCTGCAGAACCTTCTGGCCGTCCGGTCCCGTTACGAGGTCGATCCACTGTTGAGCCGCCTGGGTCTCTTTGCTGGCCGACATGATGCCGATCGGATACACCGCGGTCGCCTGGGCCTTCGCCGGAAGCTCGATGCGCTTCACCTTGTCGCCCGCGGAGTTCGCGTCGGTGACGTAGACGAAGCCGGCGTCGGCCTCGCCCAGCTCGACCTTCGACAGCACGGCCTTCACGTCCTGCTCCTTGCTCACGATGTTGAGGTCGGACTCGGAGATCCCGAGGTTCTCGAGCACGGTCTCGGTGTACGTGCCGACCGGCACGGCCGGGTCGCCGATGACGAGCTTGGCGCCCTTCGTCAGGTCCTCCGGGGTCTTGATGTTGGCGGGGTTGTCAGGAGGCACGATCAGGATCAGCGTGTTGGTTGCGAAATCGGTCGTGTCGCCGAGCAGGTTCTTGCCCTGGAGCTCCTCAGGGTACTTCGGGCTGGCCGCGGCGTAGACGTCTGCCGGCACGCCCTGCTCGATCTGCGCCGCGAGCTGGTCGGAGCCGGCGAAGTTGAGCTGCACCTTCCAGCCGGGGTGATCCGACTGGTAGGTCTGGGCGAGCTGGGTGAAGCCCTCGGTCAGCGACGCCGCCGCGAACACATTCAGCGTTCCGCCCTTGGGCGTCGACGCACCGGACGACCCACCGCCGGAGTCGCTCCCGCCGCATCCCGCCGCTGTCAGCACGGTGGCGACGAGGATTCCGAGCATGGTCCTTCTGCGCATCGTCACGGCCTCCCGATCATCACGGATGTCGCTTTCACGGTTGCCACCGCCGGAACCCCCGGCGCCAGCCCGAGCTCCTCGACCGCGTCGCGGGTCACGATCGAGACGACCTGATACGGGCCGGCCTGGATCACGACCTGGGCGACGACGCCGGTCACCTCGACCGACTCGACGATGCCCTCGAACCGGTTTCGCGCCGAGAAGGCATCGCCGGCGCGCGTCGGCAGGTGGCCGCCCAGCCGCTGGATCTCGTCGACCGACACCAACCGCCGGCCGCGCCGGTCGCGCTGGGTCTGGAGCCGGCCCTCGCGGTCCCACCTGCGGAGGGTGTCCAGGCTGACGCCAAGCGCCTGCGCGGCCTCGCCGATTGGCATGACCTTCGCCATGGGCGCAGAACCCTAACGCATAGGCATTGCCTATGCGTTGACCATGGGAGAGCGTGGTGGTCGGTGGTCGGTGGTCGCGGCCGTGGCACCGTTGGCGCGCTCACCGATCCGGATCGGCCGCAGGGAACTGCTCGGTGGGAGGCGGGCGTCGTGCCGCGCACAACGGCAGCCTCGGTCGCCGCGGGGCGCGGCGATCGTCATCGCCTACGCAGCGGCCGCGCTCGTGCTCGTCTCGGGCGGCGCCTGACTAGTGGGTGGTCGCCGCGGTCTGCAGCGCCTCGGTCACCTCGTCGCTCGTCATCGGCTGCGAGAACATCGGGTAGTCGCGCGCCGTCGCGACCCGCTGCTCCTCGCCGCTGGTCGCCGCAGTGCAGTCGGTGAGCGTGATCACGTCGTAGCCCTTCTCGTAGGCCGTCCGCATCGTCGACTCGACGCAGCAGTTCGTCAGGAAGCCGCCGAGGATCACGGTGTCGATCTCGCGGCTTCGGAGCACGAAGTCGAGGTTTGTCGTCGCGAACGTGTCGAGGCCGCGCTTGCCCTCGACCACGATGTCGCCCTCATGCGGGGCGAGCTCGTCGCAGATCTCGACGCCCCAGGTGCCCTTCACGAACGAGTTCGAGTCGATGACGCCCTTCAGGATCCCGTACGCCTTCGCCGGGTCGCCGAGCTCGCCGTAGCCCGGAGCGAACGAGATCGGGGCGTGCACGATGGTCGCTCCGGCCCTGCGGGCCTCCTCGACGACGCGCTTCGTGTTCTCGATCATGCCCGTCTCGTCCATGACCTCCTTGACCGCGTCGTGGAGGGATCCACCCTCCGTCGTGAAGTCGTTCTGGTACTCGATCAAGACCAGCGCTGTCTTCGCGGGATCGACGTCCATGGCTCACCTCGTTGGGTCGGAATCTGGGCCTCCCATGGTACTCCCGCCCGCAGGGGAAAATTGATGCGTGTTTTCCAGGCTAAAGGCGGCGGTCGCGCATGCCGATTCCCTTCTTCGTGGACCCCCTCCGCGAACCCGGGACGCGCGGCGCTGCGCGCGGTGATCGGTGGATCGATCGTTGGCTGGCCGCCTGTGCGGATCTGGCCGAGCTGAAGCGCTCCAATCCGATGACCGACGCCGTCATCGACGAGATCGACGGCCGCATGATCCGCATCGGCGACCGGTGGCTCGCCGACTTCGCGTCGTGCAACTACCTCGGGTTCGACCTCGACGCCGAGATCATCGACGCCGTGCCGGAGTACCTGCGCCGCTGGGGCACCCACCCCAGCTGGTCACGGCTGCTCGGAAGCCCGGTGCTGTACGAGCAGATCGAGAGCCGGCTCACGGAGCTTCTGGGGTGCGAGGACACGCTCGTGCTGCCGACCATCACCCACATCCACATGTCGGTGATCCCCGTGCTCGCCGCCGGCGGCACGATCTTCCTCGACAGCCGGGCGCACAAGACGATCTACGACGGCTGCCAGGTCGCCCGGGCCCGCGGCGCCACCGTCAAGCGATTCGCGTTCGAGGATCCCGACGACCTCGACCGCATGCTTTGCGACGACCTCTCGCACACGCGTATCGTCTGCATGGACGGCGTGAACAGCATCACCGGCAACGCGCCCGACCTGCGCGCGTTCGCCCGGGTCGCCCGCGAGCACGGAGCGCTGCTCTATGTCGACGACGCCCACGGGTTCGGCGTGATCGGCGAGCGGAGCGACGACGAGACCACGCCGTACGGCATTCGCGGCAACAGCATCGTCCGGCACTTCGGCGAGTCGTACGACGGCGTCGTCCTCGTGGCCGGGTTCTCGAAGGCGTACTCGTCGCTGGCCGCGTTCATCGCATGCCCGACCGAGCTGAAGGAGCTGCTCAAGACCGCAGCGCCACCCTACCTGTACTCGGGCCCGTCGCCCGTCGCGTCGCTCGCGACCGTGCTCGCGGGCTTCGACGTGAACGACGCGCGCGGCGAGCAGCTGCGATTCGCGCTGTGGCGCAAGACCGAGGCCGTCCTCAAGCGGCTCGCCGAGCTCGACGTCTACACGCCAAACCATTCCGGATACCCGATCATCGAAGTGCCGCTTCGGCGCCACGAGGAGATCGGCGAGGTGGGCCGCTTCCTGTTCGACCGCGGGGTCTACGTGACCCTGGCCGCATACCCGCTCGTGCCGAAGCACGAGGTCGGGTTCCGCGTCCAGGTGACCGCCGCGAACACGGACGCCGAGATCGAGCGTCTGACGAGCGTCATCGGTGAGCTGGCCGCAGCGGGCAGGCTGCGGCTGCGCTCCGACGCCGATGCCGCCCGGGAGGCCGCATGACCGTCTCGCGCGCGCTCAACGCGACCCGGCTCTCACGGCAGAGCGCATGGGGCTGGTACCTGGCGGCGGGCGCGCTCGTCACCTTCCTCTACACGATGGTGCCGCCGGTCGCGGGCAACGGGCGCGTGATGAACGCCCTCGGGCTCTCGTCCTCAGTGGCGATCGTGCTCGGGATCGTGTTCCACCAGCCGCGGCTCCGCAAGGCGTGGGTGTTCTTCCTGGTCGGGCAGCTCCTGTTCTTCATGGGCGACGTCTACACGTACAGCCCGAACGTGCCCTTCCCGTCGCCGGGTGACGCGCTCTACCTGGCCGTGTACCCGGCACTCATGGCCGGCCTCGTGCTGCTCGTCCGGCGCCGAAACCCGATCTCGGACCGGGCCGGCCTGATCGACTCGCTCATCCTGTCGCTCGGCATCGGCCTCCTGTCGTGGGTCTTTCTGGTCGCGCCCTACATCAATCTGAGCGGCATGACCGACCTCGCCAAGGGCGTGTCGATGGCCTACCCGTTGGGCGACGTGCTGCTGCTCGCGGCGGCGATCCGCCTCGCGGTCGACACCGGCCGCCGGCAGCCGGCGTTCTTCCTGCTCGCCTCGAGCATCGTGTGCCTGCTCGTCACGGACTCCGTGTACAACTACATGCTGCTCAAGGGCACCTACGACCACCAGGTCCTGCTGGACGTGGGCTGGATTGCGTACTACCTCCTGTGGGGCGCGGCGGCGCTCCACCCCTCGATGCGGACGCTCGAGGAGCCCGCGCCGGATCGGCGGGTCCGCCTGACGCGCGTGCGACTCGGGCTGCTCGCCGTCTCCTGTCTGATCGCGCCGGCCATCCGGATCGTCCAGGCCGACCGCACGGCGGAGATGCTCGTCGTCACCTGCGCATCGATGGTGCTCTTCCTGCTTGTCGTCGCGCGCATGGCGGGCCTCGTCCGCCAGGAGGAGCGCGTCGTCGCCCGCGAGCGCGCGCTGCGCCACGCCGGTCTCGCGCTGGTCGGCGCAACCGGTCTGGGTGAGATCTACGCAGCGACCATCGAGGCAGTCCAGTCGCTCGTCGGCCGGGCCGTCGCGGTGTGGGTCGTCGACGTCCAGGAGGACGGCTGCCACATCGTCGCCTCGTCGGACGGGCCACGGTCGGAGCCCGCTCGGCTCGACGTGCTCGCGACCGCCTGGGTCGCCCGCCGCGCCGCCTCGGGCTCGGCACCGCTCGGCGAAGCACCTCCGGAGCTTCGCGCCGTCCTGGGCATCGCCGACGACGCCGTCGAGGCGGACGACCGGCTCGTGCTCTCCCCGCTCTCTGGCCGGGGAGAGGCGCACGGCTACGTCGTCGTCGCCGTCGACAGGGACGACGTCGCCCTGCTCCTGCCGCCGCTCGAGGCGCTCGGCTCGCAGGTCGCGCTCGCCGTGGCGAGCGCCATGCTCTCTGAGGACCTTCACCGCCGCCAGAGCGAGGCCCGCTTCCAGTCGCTCGTCGCTCATTCGAACGACCTCATCACCGTGCTCGACGCGGGCGGCGAGGTCAGCTACCTGAGCCCCTCGGTCGAGCGGCTGCTCGGCTACGGCGCCGAGGAGCTCCACGGCACGACGTTCCTGACCCTCGTCGCGCCCGCCGACCGCGGACGCATCGCGCACATCCTCGAGCCGTCGGGGCTCGAAAACGACAGCCACACGCTCGAGTGCACGCTCGTGCACCGCGACGGCACCGAGCTCGAATTCGAGATCCGGCACTCGAACCTGATCGACGACGAGCACATCCGCGGCATCGTCTTGAACTCGCGCGACATCAGCGAGCGCAAGGCGTTCGAGCGCCAGCTGGCGCACCAGGCCTTCCATGACTCGGTCACCGGGCTCGCGAACCGCGCACTCTTCGCCGATCGCGTCGCGCACGCGCTGTCGCGGCGCTCGGAGGAGCGCACGCCGATGGGCGTCATGTTCATCGACCTCGACGACTTCAAGACGATCAACGACAGCCTCGGCCATCCGGTCGGAGACACCGTCCTCCGCGAGGTCGGCGAGCGACTGCTCGCGGCGCTCCGCCCGACCGACACCGCCGCCCGGTTCGGCGGCGACGAGTTCGCCGTGTTGCTCGAGGAGATCGAGGGCACCCAGCACGCCGCCGACATCGCCGAGCGCCTCAAGGAAGCCATTGAGCGGCCCGTCACGATCGAGGACAAGCAGCTCTTCGTGCGGGCGAGCATCGGCATCTGCCTCACTCGGCCCGGCGAGGCCACGAGCCCCGAGGACCTGCTGCGGAATGCCGACGTCGCCATGTACATGGCAAAGCGCGACATCAAGGGCAGCTACCGGATGTTCGAGCCGGCGATGCACGAGAGCGTCGTCGAGCGGCTCGAGCTCCGCGCCGACCTCCAGCGGGCGATCGACGAGCACCAGCTCGAGGTGCACTACCAGCCCGTGGTCAGACTCGACCGGGGCGCGGTCACGGGGCTCGAGGCGCTGCTTCGCTGGCAGCACCCGACGAAGGGCACGATCTCGCCCCTCCAGTTCATCCCGCTCGCCGAGGAGACCGGGCTCATCATCCCCATCGGGCGCTGGGTGCTGCACGAGGCCTGCAAGCAGGGCGCCGCGCTTCAGAAGGCCGTTGGCCGCCACCACAACCTGATGATGAGCGTGAACCTTTCGGTGAAGCAGCTCCAGTCCGACACGATCCTCGCCGACGTGAAGTCCGCCCTCGCGGAGTCCGGCCTCCCCCACGAGAGCCTCGTGCTCGAGATCACCGAGTCGGTGATGATGGCCGACACGGACCTCGCGGTCGAGCGGCTGAAGGCGCTGAAGGCGCTCGGCGTGCGGCTCGCGATGGACGACTTCGGCACCGGGTACTCATCGCTCAGCTACCTGAGCCGGTTCCCGGTCGACATCCTGAAGATGGACCGGTCGTTCCTCCAGTCCGGCAAGGCGGACTCGGGGCTGGCCGCGGCGATCGTCAGCCTGGGTGAGACGCTCGACCTCCAGGTGGTCGCCGAGGGCATCGAAATGCCCGAGCAGCTGGCATCGCTGCTCAACCTCGGCTGCGAGCTCGGGCAGGGGTTCCTGTTCGCGAAGGCGATGCCGCTTCCCTCGGTGGTGGAGTACCTCGGATCGGCGACCGCGGACCAGCCGCAGGCCGACGAGACCGACCGCCCCGAGCGCGATGCAGCATAGTTACGAGGCGCTCGACCGCCCGGGCGGGTTCTCGCGTGTGAACCTGCTCCAGCCGCTGCGCCACCGGCGCTTCCTGCTGCTCTGGAGCGGGATGACGGTGTCGCTCTTCGGCGACGGCATCTTCCTCGTCGCGATGGCATGGCAGGTGTACGAGCTCTGGAACGCCCCGGCGGCGCTCTCGGTGATCGGGATCGCGATGACGGTGCCCACGGTCGCGTGCCTGCTTCCCGGCGGGGTCGTCAGCGACCGCTTCGACCGGCGGACGGTGATGCTGGCCGCTGACGGTCTGCGAGCGATCGTCATCGGCCTCCTGGCACTGCTCTCAGCGACCGGCGCGCTCACGCTGTGGGAGCTGGCGGTGCTGTGCGCGGTGTACGGCGCCGGCACGGCGTTCTTCAACCCCGCGTTCGACGCGGTGGTGCCCGACATCCTCCCCGCCGACCAGCTCGCCGCCGCCAACTCGCTCGACCAGTTCGTGAGGCCGCTGGCACTGCGGCTGGCGGGCCCGGCGGCCGCCGGCTGGCTGATTGCGTGGATCGGCCTCGCCCCGGCGTTCGCGGTCGACGCCCTCAGCTTCTGCGTGTCGGCCGTTGCGCTGATCGCGATCGGACGGACGCCCCGCCCGCGCCAGGGGCCAAGCCCGTCCGCCGTCGAAGACGTACGCCAGGGCTTCGAGTTCATCCGCCGGCGGGTGTGGCTCTGGGGCACGCTGCTCTCGGCCGCCGTCGCCTATCTGGTCTTCCTCGGGCCGACCGAGGTCCTGCTCCCGTACATGGTGAAGAACGTCGTCCACGGCTCGGCCGCGTCGCTCGGACTGGTCTTCGCGGCCGGCGGCCTTGGCGCAATCGGGTGCGCGCTCGTGATGGGCCAGCGGGGCCAGCCGCGCCGTGGGGTGTTCTTCATCTACGCCACCTGGACGCTCGCGACGGTCGCTGTCGCCGGGTACGGCCTCGCGACGGCGACGTGGCAGCTGATGCTCGCGTGCCTCGTCTTCAACGCCCTCGAGACGGCCGGGACGATCGTGTGGGCCACGCTCAAGCAGACCCACGTGCCCGCAGAGCTTCTGGGTCGCGTCTCGAGCCTCGACTGGCTGATCTCGATCGGGCTTCTGCCGCTCTCGTTCGCGCTCACCGCACCGGCGGTGGCGGTGCTCGGGGCGCGAACGACGCTTGTCGCAGCGGGCGTGATCGGCGCGGTGGTCACGGCCTCGGCCCTGCTCCTGCCCGGCATGCTCGATCTCGATCGCGAGGAGCCGGCCCCTGCGGCCGGCGACTCCGAGGTCGACGTGGTCGTGACGCGGATCAGCATGCACGAGAGCGATCCGTCGCCACTCCCACGCCCACGGGCGTAGATCGCAGCCGCAGGACACGCGCAAACTTGTGCCTGTAGTTGCTTGCGGCGGCATGCGCGGCTAAGGTCGTGCCTCGACGGACCGGTGGCTGATCGGTCCAGGCTCGAATTCGGGCTCGAGCCGGGGAAGAGGCGGCGTTGACCCCCAGCGCCGCCGGCATGTCCGGGCTTCCCCGTAGACACCTCTATCTGGGCGGTCGCCACTCGTGGCTCTCGTCGGCCGGCGGCCACGGAATCGCCGGGGCGATCGGGTTCTACGGCTCGACCGGGCCGCGCAACGGCGAGGACGGCCCGATCCAGCGTGCCGCCGAGTTCCGCGCGCCCATCCTCGCGCTGATGGGCGGCGCCGACCAGGCGATCTCGGCCGACGACGTCGCGGCGTTCGACTCAGCGCTCGCCGAAGCCGGCGTCGAGCACGAGGTCGTCACCTACGACGGCGCGCCGCACAGCTTCTTCGACCGAAACCAGGAGCAGTTCGCCGACGCGTCGGCCGACGCGTGGCGGCGGGTGCTCGACTTCCTCGCGGCGCACACGCCCAGCTGAGCGGCTACTGCTCGGTCGAGCTCTGCTGCACCGCGGTATCTCCGCGAAGCCTTCGGCGGAACCGCGTCCACGGCGATGCCGCTTCGGGCGTCGGCTCGTGCTCGGGCTCGGCCGCCATCTCGGCTTCGGGCTCCGTCTCGGCCTCGACAGGCGTCGGCTCGTGCTCGGCCGCCACCTCGGGCGCAGTCTCCGGCTCCTGATCCGGCTCCGGCTCGGGGTCGGGCTCGGCCGCCATCTCGGGCTCCGGCTCCGGCGTAACCACCACCGGCTCCTCGACCGCCGCGGCCCGCCTGAGTGCTTCCCGGTCGGCCATCCGCCGGACGCGCTCCGAGTAGCGCTGTGCGCGCTCGCCGACGGCGTCGCCGTCACGCTCGGCCGCGGCGACGATCTCGCTCGCGCGGAGCTCGGCGTCGCGCAGCATCGCCTCGGCGTCCCTCGCCGCAGCCTCGCGCTCGTGGCGCGCCGCCGCTTCGACCTGCGAGACCTGGTCTGCGAGCATCCGCTCGAACGACGCCAGGGTCGCCTTCGTCCGGGCCAGCGCCGCATTCGCGTCCTCAGCCTGCTCGGGCGTGCCGGCGTCGGCCGCGGCCTCCTCGTCGCCCGCCTGGACGCGGTCGATCGCCGCGACCAGCTCGTCCACGTTCATCGACACCGCGTCCTCCACGCCCAGAGCGACGGCCATCCGGAACAGCCGCACGCGATCCGCGGTCCGATCGGCAGTCTCCTCCTCGACCTCGTCCTCGCGGCGAAGAGGTGAGACCGACACGACGTCCGGGACGGGCTCGTTTGCAACCTCGGCCAGCGCGGTCGAGCCGGTAGACGCCTCGGTCACACGCCGCAGGCGCTCGACGATGGCCTGTGTCCACCCGCTCGGCATGGGCTGGGACTCGGGCTCCGACTCGGCGTCGGGCTCCGGCTCGGACTCGGAGCCGGCCTCGGGCGCGGAGCCGTTCATCGGACGCTCGCCGGCGCGCTCGACCATCCGCGACCGCAGCTCGGCCATGTAGGTGTCGACGTCGGGCCTCCAGTAGCCGAGGGACACGACCCCGAACGTCTGCCCGTCGAGACGCTCGATCTCGGATGTCCAGTCGACGTCGCCTGACTCGATCCGGTCGGCCAGCTCACGCAGGCAGCGATCGACGTCGTCCTGGTTGTATCCATGCGCGCCGAACGAAAACGTGCGATCCCGAATGTCATGTGCCTCTTCCATGCCGTGCACTGCCCTCACCAGATTCCAGGTTCTTCCTATCGCGAATGTACGTGAGTTCCGTGCGAGGTCAACGCCCGTCCCCCCTATTGACGCCGGCGCCCACCGCCCGTATTCGTCGAGTGTGATGTCAGATCAGCGAACAACCCTCATGGCGAAGATGGCGGCCGCCCGGTCCAGGTTGTGGATCGCTCTGGTCGTCGCGATCATCGCCGGCGCCGCCGCCGCAGTGCTCGCGTCGGCCCAGGCGCCGACGTACGCAGCATCCGCGCAGGTCGGGTTCGGGACGACGACCCTCCCGGCGCAGGCGTCGGTTGCGCTCACCCCCGCGATGGCGCGCGCGACGCTCCACCGCGCCCGCGTCAGCAGCATCTCCGCACGCGAGCTGGTCGCGAGCACGACGATCTCGGTGGACTCCCCGTCCGGCGTTGCCGTCATCCGCGTGACCGACTCGCGGGGACCGCGGGCGCGACGGCTCGCGACCGCGTCCGCACAGACGCTCGTCGCGGCGCGCAGGCTGCAGATCGCAGACGGCGCGCGGCGTACGAAGGCGCGGCTTCACCGACAGCTGGTCGCCACCACTCACAGCCTCGAGACGGCCCAGGGCGTGGATCAGGTTTCGATGCGGTCGCAGTACGGCACCCTCGTGCGGCTCTGGCAGGCCATCGACACGCGCACCTCGATCGCGATGGACGGCGTCCAGGTGATCGGCGCCGCCGGGGCGGTCACCACGGAGGATCAGCATGTCGCTCGCGACGCGGCGCTCGCCGCCATCGCAGGCGCGATCATCGCCGTCGCGGTCCTCGTCCTGACCGCGAGGCCCGGACGCGGACGCGCCCGCTCGGCGCGCGATCTCGGTCGGGCCCTGCGGATGCCCGTGCTCGGGACGCTCGGCGGCTCGGTGGCGGACGCGTGGGAGGGCATCGGCCAGGTGCGCGCGCGCATCGCGGCCGGGAACCTGCCGCGGCCGGCGGCCATCGCCGTCTCGGGCGCCGGGCACGAGGACGCCACGTCGGACACCGTCGTCGGGCTTGCGCTCGCCGTCGCCCGCCAGGGCCGCAGGGTCACCGTCGTCGACCTCGACCTCGCCCGGCCGCGCCTTCACCGCCGCCTCGGTGCGGACGGTGCCCCCGGTGCGGCCGACGTCGTCGCCGGAAGGATCCGCGTGGACGACGGGCTGATTACCTTCGACGACCGCGGCATCCCGGTGACCGACGCTCCGTTCGCCGCCGGCTGCGTCAGCCTGCTGCCCGCCGGCGCCCTCGACGGGAGCCTGTGGGACATGCTGTCGTCGCCCGCGCTGCGCGACGTCTTCCGCCGCCTGCGGCGAGACTCCGACCTGATCCTGGTGGCGTGCCCGCCGGCGTCGGAGCCCGACGCCGTGGCGGCCCTTGTCGATCTCGCGGACGGCCTAGTCGTCGTGGCGCGGCTCGGATCGATCAGGTGGGAGGACACGGAGGCGCT
Organism: uncultured Actinomycetes bacterium; assembly: GCA_963709425.1. GTDB lineage: Bacteria > Actinomycetota > Thermoleophilia > Gaiellales > JAICJC01 > JAICJC01. Next base: position 894,355 of record CAVPWG010000005.1, read on the forward strand.
GCGATCGGCGATCGAGAGCATCCCGATGCCGAAAGTCGGCGCCGTTGCGGTCGCCGGTGAGCCGGCTCCTGCACAGGCCTCGTTCGCGCCGTCCGGGCGCCCGGCTCCGGCAACCTCCTAGCCTCGCTCACGGACGGCCGCAAGCCCGGCCGCCATCCGGCTGACCAGCTCCGCGGCGGGCTCGACCGCGGTGACGAGGCCGACGCCCTGGCCCGCGTAGAGGCACATGGCCTCGAGGTCCCCGGTCGTCGTGCGGCGAGGCTCGTCCGCCGCATACCGCTCGATATCGACGCCGTCGCGGCGCGCGACGACCTCGCCCTCACCCGGCCGCGAGCCGGCCGGCGGGCGGCCGGCCTCGTCCCAGCGCCGGTAGGTGGTGTTGCGGAGGACGCGATGCGGCGCGTCGGGCCAGCCGCCGTCGAAGAGCCCGGTCAGCACGGTGTCGGCGGCCGACGCCTCGAGGAGCCGCGCCGCCCAGTCCGGATGGACGTCGGCCTCCGGCGTCGCCAGGAAGCGCGTGCCCATGGCCACGCCGACCGCGCCGGCCGAGACGGCGGCCAGCGCCCCACGCGCATCGGCGATGCCGCCGGCGGCGATGACGGGGACCGGCAGCAACCGGGAGAGCTCCCCGACCAGAGCCAGTAGGCCGATCTCGCCCTGGACGTGGCCACCCGCCTCGACGCCCTGCGCCATGACCGCGTCGCAGCCCGCCTCGACGGCCGCGTCCGCCTCCGCGGGCGTCCCGGCCTGCGCGACCACGAGGCACCCGCCGGCGTGCGCGCGGGCGACGAGGTCGGAGCGGATCCCCCACGAGAACGAGATCACCTCGACGCCCTCGGCCACGGCGATCTCGAGGCGCTCGTCCTGCTCAAACGCCAGCACGAGATTCACGCAGACCGGCCGCTCGGTGGCCCTCCGGATCTCGCCGATCTGGGCCCGGAGCACGGCCGGCCCGGTCCACGATGCACCGAGCGACCCGAGCCCCCCGGCCTCCGACACGGCCGCCGCCAGCGCCGGCGTGGCCGCCGGGCCGATCGGCGCCTGCATCAACGGCACGCGCCATGGGAGCCGGCTGTCGGTCGGGGGCGGCACGCCGGCGATCGTACTCGGCGCCTACGGCACGACGATCTCGTAGATGTCGCTTGCCGTCGTCCGGCTCGTGCACCGGAGCTTGTCGTAGTACAGGTCGGTGCCGCTTGAGGCGTCAGGCGTTGCCTGCGTCCTCGTCAGCACGTCGTGCCCCGGCTTGAAGGACACCAGGACATGCGGGCCGCCCCCAAGCGGCTCTCGCACGAGGCGGACGTTCTGGCCGCATGCGGCGCCGGAATGGACGAAGTAGACCGTGCCGTCCGCGGTCACCGACGGCGCGTACTGGAACCGGCCGCGGAGGGAGTTGGGAATGCGTGTCCTCGTCCCCGCACCGATGTCGTAGCGGTAGACGTTGCAGACTCGCCGGCAGACGGCCCAGACGGCCCAGTTGCCGCTGACCTGCCCGGGGTGGATGGCGATCTCGCCCGACGTGTCCGTTGCGAGCACGATCGTCTCGCCCGTCGTCGTGTTGTGGAGGAACGCCCTGTCGGCATGCGAGCCGAGCCTGCCGAAGAGGATCCACTGCCCCGACATCGTCGGCGCGTACTCGAGACCCGCCGTGTTGATGCCCGGCGGCGCAGAGAACGTCTCGGTCGTGGCGTTCCACACCCGGATCCGGCTCGTGAACGTGTTGAGGTTGATCTGGTCGAAGATCACCTGGTCGCGGTCGACACCCCCGGCCTCACCAACGGTGCCGGGTGCATTCAGCCGCACGCGCGCCCCTCCGCCGACTTCCGCCCACACGTTGTCGACCTCCGGGTTCCTCACCGAGTTCTGCGACCACGCGAAGATCGCGCCGCCGGCCGCGGGCAGCTCCTCGCGCAGGGGCGTGTTCTTCATCGGCACCTGCTGGAGGGCCGCTTCGGCCGTGCCTCCGAGCGCCGCCAGGCACACGACGGCCGCCACGGCGACCCCGATCAGACGATGGATCATGACTGCTCCTTCCCTCGAGATCGACACGCGACCGAGGCTAGGAGCCGGGACGTCTCGGCGCGTCCGGGACCTCCCCACTCCTGCGCTACGAGTCGCCAAGCGCGGCCGGCCCGGGCCTCCGGGCCGCGAGCTCGGCGCGGTTTCGCACGCCGAGCTTCCGGTAGATTCGCGACAGGTGGGCCTCCACGGTCTTCTCGCTCATCCAGAGTGCCCCGGCGATCTCCTTGTTGCGCTTACCCTCCGACACGAGGCTGGCCACCTCGAGCTCGGCGGGCGTGAGCTCGTCGCGCTGGGTCGCCTCGCGCCGGAGCACCTTGCCGCTACGGGCGAGCGCCGAGGCGGCCTGCTCCTCCCACAGAGTCGCGCCGAGCCGCTCGAACCCGGTGCGCGCCTCCTCCAGGAGCTCCCGGGACTCGACCCGCCGCCCGCTGCGCCGCAGCGCGTCCCCCCATGCCATCGCGGTGCGGGCGGCGGCGAACGGGTCTGCGGCGCCCGCATGGAGCTCGGAGGCCCGGGCGAAATGGGCTTCGGCGTCGTCGCCGGCCACGGCCACGGCACGCTCCGCCACCGCGAGGGCCGACTCGCGGCCCGACCGGAGGGCCTCGGCGTGGAGCGCGCCTGCGGCCGCGACGGCCTCGTCGCCCCGTCCGCATCGCGCAAGCGCCTCGGCGAGATCGGCGCTGATCACGGGGTGGGTCGTCGCGTCGGCGATGCCGCACTCGCGCTTGATCGCGAGTGCGAGCGCGAGGTGCTCAGCGGCGGCGTCTGCAGCTCCCGCGGCAAGCGCATGATGGCCTCGACAGGCGTGCACGCACATCATCTGATAGGGCAGCTCCAGCCGATCCGACAACTCGAGCTGTTGCGCCAGGGCCTCGTCGTCGAGCCGGCCCTGGGCCGCCGCGATCCAGGTGAGGATGCTGAGCCCCCAGCATTCGTCGTTCGCGCGCCCGAGCTGCCGCGCAAGGCGGACGGCGCGCTGGCCGTCGGCCTGCGCCCCCTCCCACGCGCCGGTTGTCCGTCGCAGCCAGGCACGGCTGATCAGCGGGTAGGTGAGCGCACCGGGGGCCGACTGCTCGCACTCGTCGATGAGCTCGTCGAGCGTCTCGGACGCGGCCTCGATCCGCTCGGCGAACGCCAGCGTCATCCCGAGGTACGCTCGCAGCTGCAGGTCGTCCTCGACGGAAGGCGTGTGCGCGACGTCCCTGGCGACGGCGTCGATGTCGCTCTCGGCGGCCGTGGTGTCGCCGAGGAAGACGAGCGACGCCGCCCGGGCGATGCGCGCCAGCAGGCCGAGCGGATCGCCGGCCGCAGCGAGCTCGAGCGCCCGGCCGGCGGCATCCAGTGCCTCCTGTGGTCGGCCGGCGCGGATCGACGGGTCGACGCATTCGATGTAGAGCGTCGCGGCGGCGTGGGCATCGGCGTCCTCGAGGCGCCGGGCGGCTCGCAGGAGGCGCGAGCTCGCGACCCTGGTCGAGCGGCTCCGGGCCTCGATCCGCCCACGGACGAGCTCGACCCTGGCAACGTCGCCGGGCTCCGGCCCGTCGCGTTCGATCTCGGCCAGGATCGCCTCGGCGGACGGACCCTGGCCGCTGGCCTGTGCGGCATCCGCCGCCGCGAGGAGCCGGCGGATCCGGGCCCGCGGCTCGACGCTGAGCGCCGCGGCCCGCTGATACCACTCGACCGTCGCGATCGCCCCGCCGCGGAGCCGGACGTCCGACGCCAGCCGCTCGACCGAGTCGGCAAGCTCCTCGTCGGGCTCGGTCGCCGCCGCCGCACGGTGCGCCACGCGCTCCCATTCGAGCTCCGACTCCACGCACGCCGCCGCAAGCGCGTCGTGGGCCCGGCGCCGGTCGGGTCCGGTCGCCGAGGCATAGACGGCCGACCGGATCAGCGGATGGCGGAACCCCAGCTTGCCCGGCTCGAGCCGTACGAGCCCGTCGTCCTCGGCGGGGGCGAACGCGTCGTCGTTCAGCCCGGCTCCCGCCAGCGCGCGACGGATCACCACCGCCCGGTCGGATTGGCACGTGGCGAGGAGAAGCAGCGCCTCACGGCAGGAGTCCGGGAGCGCCTCGACCATGCGCGCGTACGTCTCCGCGAGGCTGGAACGGCCGGGCTCGAACCGCCCGTCGTCGCTCCGTGCCAGCTCGAGGAGCGCGAGCGGGTTCCCGGCGGCGTCACGCACAGCGCTCTCGAGCCCGTCGGGCGCGAGCCCGCGCTCGTCGAGCAGCTCGCGCGCCTGGTCGGCCGTCAGCGGCTCCGGGTTCACGGACGGAAGGTCGGCGGGGCCCTTCGAACGCGTCGCGATCAGGAGCGCCACACGGTCAGCGGCGATGCGCCGGGCCGCGAAGGCGATCGCCTCCCCCGAGGCCGCGTCGAGCCAGTGGGCGTCGTCGACCAGCGCCAGCACGGGCCGCTCCTCGGCCGCGGCGCAGAGCAGGTTGAACGCGCCCATGAGCACCGCCAGCCGGTCGACCGGCTGCGTCGGCCCTATGGCAAGCGCGCTCCTGAGCGCCTCGGCCTGCCGTCCGGGCAGGTTTGGTGCGAGGTCGGCAAGCGGCGTGAGCAGATCGACGAGGCCGACGAACGGCACCGACGCCTCGGTCTCAACTCCACGGGCGCGCACGATCCGCATATCCGTGCTGCTCGCAGCCGCGTGCTCGAGGAGCGATGTCTTCCCGATTCCGGGCTCGCCCGAGACGACGAGGGCGCCGCCGTTTCCGGCGCGTGCGTCGTCAAGCAGACGTTCGATGCGCAGGCACTCGTCCCCCCGGCCCACCAGCATGCCTACGAGTGTACCGATTGTCGCAACCCTGCGGAATCCGGGTCGGAATCGGGGTTTCCCCGACGCCACGCGGCGGCTGCCCTCCTAGCTTGGGACGGTCATCTTCGGAGGAGGCGATGCGGGTGGGCAGGGCACGGACATTCATTCGGTGGGCTACGGTCGGGTCGGCCGTCGTCATCGTCGCCGCCGCGGCCGGTTGCGGTGGCGGCGTCGGCGGCGGCCCGGGGGTCTCGGCGAGCACGACGCCGGCCGGGACGCCTACGTCGACGGCAACGTCGCCCGAACGGACGGTCGACCCGGCGGTCGCGCACTGGGCGAGGGCCTGGAAGCGGAAGATCGAGGCCCCGATGGAACGTGCGACCACCAGGCTGGCCGCGAACGTCGGACCTGAGCTCGCGGGCAGCTCGGTGGCGGCATACCGGATGACGCCGGCGTTGAACGCGCTCTCGAACTGCCGAAACCCACTCGACCTCGGCCTCGTGCAGACGCCTCCCGAGCTGGCCCGGGCACGGAGGCAGACGATCCGCGCCTGCCGCGTGATCTACGTCGGCACGGACGCCGTGATCGCCGGACTGAACGCGCTCAACAGGACGACCGCCGATGCCGGGATCGCTCGGGTGCGCCACGGCGTCGCCATGCTCCGGCGGATCGGGCACGAGGTGAAGCGAGCGGCGCGGCCGCGGTGACCCCGCGTGTGGCACCCTGCCGCGTAGATGCGAATCGCGATCGTTGGGGCCGGTGCGATGGGGTCAGCGCTCGGGCGGAGCCTGGCGGGCGCCGGCCACGACGTCACCATCGGCTCCCGCGATCCCGGGCGCGCCGCCAGGCTCGCCGCGCGCCTCGGGGCCGCGGCCGGCGCCGACAACGCCGGTGCGGCCGCTGCGAGCGAGGTCGCGGTCCTCTCCGTGCCGTGGCAGGCGGTGCGCGACGTGGTCACCGGCCTGCCGCTGAGCGGGAAGATCCTGATCGACGCCACCAATCCCTACCTGGACGACACCTTCGACGGCCGGGATGCGGTCTGGTCGGTGCGCGAGGAGCTCCCGCCCGGCGAGTCCGGCGCGTCGGTGGTCCAGGGCCTCGCGCCCGGCGCGCGAGTCATCAAGGCCTTCAACCACATCTGGGCGAGCGCCGTGCAGCGAGGCTTCGGGCCGGTCCGCCCGGCGGTGTTCGTGTGTGGCGATGACGCGGCTGCCCGCGAGATCGTCGCCGGCCTTGCGCGCGACATCGGGTGCGATCCGCACGACGCGGGCGGACTCGAGCGGGCGCGCTGGCTCGAGGCGCTGACGCCGCTCGTCGTCGCGCTCGGCGACCCGGCCGACGCCCTCACGATGACGCGCGTCGCCGACGGCTAGTCAGCCCACCAGCCCTGGGCCATCTCGACCTCGCTGGGGTCGTCGCCGGCACCGAAGGCCAGGTATTCCACCCCGTCGGGGCCCGCCTCGACGTTGCGCATCGTGTCCTTGTCGATCCGGATCGCGTCCCACTGCCCGAGCTGGACGATCTCGTCCTCGACCTTGATCCTCGCCGACCCGTTGGTCACGACGTAGACCTCCTCCTGGCCGACGTGCTTGTGGCCGAACGGGATCCGAAAGTTGGGCGCGAGCCGAAACAGGCTCAGGCCGAGCTCCCGGCCCTCGAGCGGCGTCCGCGCGAAACGCGCCTCGAGCTCGGCAGGCATCCCGAAGTTGGGGGCCTGGTTCTCGACCTGGGTCAGGTTCTGCTTCGTGTAGCCGCCCATAGTGACCTCCTCGTTGCGCCGACCAGCGTTCGTACCCGCGGGACCGGGTCGGGAAACTAGGCGCGGGGGGCGGCGTCGCGTGGGGTGCAGCGAGGGTCGTGGAAGGCGGCGAGGCGCACGAGTAGGCCGTGCAGCGCCTCGCGCTGGCCCGGGTCGAGCGGGGCGAGGAACTCGTCCTCCAGCTTGCCCACGATCGTGCGCATCTTGCCGAGCGCCTTTCGGCCGTCGGCCGTCAGCTTCACCACGTGCCGGCGACGGTCTTCCGGGTCGCGCTTTCGCACGACCATGTCCCGTTCCTCGAGCTCGTCGAGCAACCGCACGAGGTGGCCGCGGTCGTACCCGAGCGCGTCGGCGATCACCGCCTGCGTCTCGCGCGGGTCCTCCTCCAGCAGTGCGAGCACTGCGAAGTGGAACGGGCTGAGCCCGGTGCCCTCGAACGCGTCGTGGGAGTGGTCCTTGGCCGCGAACCCGAGCCGCTTCAACAGGAAGGTCGTGCTCGAGAGCAGCTCCTTGGGAGGGCCAGCCACCACCGGCGATCTCACGATATGGGGTTCCGTCACGTTCACCTCTTGGAAGTGTAGCGCGTCCAAGCGTTCGTGTGTGCTATCGTTGCACGCACTAACGATTCATTGGAGCAATAGATGACACAAGCCTCGATCACAACCCAAGACAGCCGGCGCAGGTGGCTGGCGCTGGCGGTCGTCGTGGCAGCGCAGTTCATGGTCGTGCTGGACATCGCCATCGTGAACGTCGCGCTGCCGTCGATCCAGACCGACCTGCACTTCGCGCAGGAGAACCTCCAGTGGGTGATCAGCGCATACGCGATCCTCTTCGGCGGTGCCCTGCTGCTCGGCGGCCGTCTGGCGGACATCTTCGGCCGGCGACGGCTCTTCATGCTCGGGCTCGCCCTCTTCTCCGGCGCCTCGCTCCTGTGCGGCCTCTCCTGGTCGGAGGAGTCGCTGATCGGCTTCCGGGCGCTTCAGGGCCTCGGCGGTGCGCTGCTCGCGCCGGCCACCCTGTCGATCCTGATGACGACCTTCGCTGAGGGCGCCGAGCGAAACCGCGCGCTCGGCATCTGGGGAGCGGCCTCGGGCAGCGGCGGGGCGGCCGGCGTCCTGCTGGGCGGCTTCCTCACCTCCTATCTCAGCTGGCCGTGGGTTTTCTTCATCAACGTCCCGGTGGGCATCGCGGTGATCGCTGCGGCGCCGTTCGTCCTCGCTGAGAGCCGGGGTCAGCACGGCCACCGGCACTTCGACGTCGCGGGGGCGGCCTCCGTCACCTCCGGCGTCATGATGCTCGTCTACGCGATGACGCGGGCGACCCAGGACGGCTGGGGAAGCACCGCCACGCTGTCCCTGCTGGGCGGCTCGGCCGTGCTGATCGCTGCGTTCCTGGTGATCGAGCATCGCTCGCCTGCACCGCTGCTTCCGATGCGGATCTTCCGCCTCCGGTCGCTGTCGGCCGCCAATGCCACGGCGGTCATGATCGGCGGGATCGCCTTCTCGCAGTTCTTCCTCCAGACGCTCTACATGCAGGACGTGCTCGGGTACTCGGCGATTCGCACCGGCGTCGGCTTCGCCACGGTCACGCTCACGATTATCGTGTTCTCGAACGTGGCGCAGCGGCTCGTCACGCGGTTCGGCGTCCGGAGCGTCCTGACGGCGGGGCTCCTCCTGGACTCGCTATCGCTCGCGCTCTTCACCCAGCTTCCGGCCGACGGGCACTACTTCTGGGATCTCTTCCCGGGCATGCTCGTCGGCGGCGTCGGGCTCGCGCTCTCGTTCGTCCCTGTGACGATCGCGGGCCTGACCGGCGTCCACCGGGCGGACGCGGGCATCGCGTCGGGGCTCATCAACACGAGCCGCCAGGTCGGCGGCGCCGTGGGCCTCGCGGCGGTCTCGACGATCGTGACGGCATCTGCGACCGGAGGGTCGGCGGCGGCCGTGGACGGAGCCCTCACGAACGGCTTCCAGACCGGATTCCTGGTGCTTTCCGGCGTCGCGCTGCTGGGCGCCGTCATCGCGGCGACCCTGCTCGCCCCGCCGCCCGAGGGCGCCGAGGTGGAGCTCTTCAACCGTGACGACCCAACCCCGCTCGAGGAGGCGGCCTGATGACGATGATGCACCTTCCCAGCCACTCCGACCGGGACATCGTGCTCGGACGTGAGATCGACGACCTGCTTCTGCGCCTGCGCGGGCTGGTGCTGGTACGCGACCTGCTCGCCGAGCGCGGCGCCACGACCGCCGAGATCGACGAGCACGCCCGGGAGGCCGACCGGGTGCGGGCGCGTCTCGCGGCGCTGATCGGCGGTCACGACGGGGCGGCCGCGGCGTGACGCAGGTGGTGCTCGTGACGGGGGCGACGGACGGGCTCGGCAGGGCCGTATCGGTCGAGCTGGCCCGGTCCGGCGCCACCGTTCTCGTACACGGGCGCACCCGCGACGGAGCCGAGAAGGCGGTGGCCGAGATCCGCGCCGCGTCGGGAAGCGAGCTTCTGCGGGCCTGCGTGGGCGACCTGGCGTCGCTCGCGCAGGTCCGCTCTCTGGCCGAGAGCGTCGTGGCGACGGAGCCGCGGCTGGACGTGCTTGTGAACAACGCCGGGATCGGGACGGTGGAGCCGGGAGGAGGGGCGCGGGTGGAGAGCGCGGACGGGCACGAGCTGCGGTTCGCGGTCAACTATCTGGCGCCGTTTCTCCTGACGCGGCTGCTCGAGCCGCTGCTTCTCCGGTCCGCTCCAGCCCGGATCGTGAACGTCGCGTCGGCGGGCCAGGCACCGGTCGACTTCGACAACGTCATGCTGGAGCGAGACTACGACGGCAGCCGCGCCTACAGCCAGAGCAAGCTCGCCATCGTGATGGCGACATTCGACACTGCGGAGCGGCTCGCCGGACGGAGCGTGACGGCGACGTGTCTTCATCCGGGCACGTACATGCCGACCAAGATGGTGCTGGCCGCGGGCGTCGACCCGGTCGACTCGCTGGAGTCCGGCGTCCGTGCGACGCTGCGGCTGATCGCGGATCCCGTGCTCGACGGAGTCACGGGCCGGTACTTCGACCACCTCCAGGAGGCACGCGCCCGGCCGCAGGCCTACGACCCGGACGCGCGGGCGCGGCTGCGGGCCGTGAGCGAGCGACTCGTCGCAGAGCGCTGACGGGGGCCGGTCCGTGGTAGCATGCCGCCTGTCAAGAACGTTTGTTCGGTTGCGCATCCGCTCTTCCTTACTCGTTCATTCAGTGTGGGGGAGGTGTTATGTCAACCGGAACTGTGAAGTGGTTCAACGACGCGAAGGGCTACGGCTTCATCGCGCCTGACGAGGGATCGAAGGATCTCTTCGTCCATCACTCCTCGATCGCCGGCGACGGCTTCAAGTCGCTTGTCGAAGGATCGAAGGTGGAGTACGAGAGCCGTGAGGGCGCCAAGGGCCCCGAGGCGACCAACGTCGTCCCCGTCTCCTAGGTCGTAGGCATCGACCGTGTGGGGACGCCTCGCGCTCCCCACACGGCGGGCCCCGGTCGCCTACCCCGCGACCTTCGGCGCCGCCCCCATCTCCCTCAGCCACCGCGTGTGCGAGCGAAGCGCTGCCCGCACCGTCGGGTGCTCGTTGTAGGCGATGCCGCACTCGATCGACGTCCGCCTGACGATGTCGGCCAGTTTGGGGTGCAGCGTGTGCGGGACGCGCGGGAAGAGGTGGTGCTCGATCTGATGGTTCAGGCCGCCGATGTACCAGCCGATCCACGCGTTCCGCTGAGCGAAGTCCGCGGTCGCCTCGACCTGGTGGATGTGCCACTCCTGCCTGACGAGCGGGCCGTCCGACGGGGCGGTGATCGCCTCCTCGAGGCAGTGCGACAGCTGGAACGTGACCGTCAGGGCCAGCGACGCGACGGCCGAGACGCACAGGAACACGAGCAGCACGTGCACCGGCGTGTGCAGGACAAGCGGGATCGCGACCGCCCAGATGACGAAGAGCGCCTTCCCTCCCAAGAGGCCCGCCAGGTCCCACCCCCGCGGCCGCTTGAACTTGGAGCGGCCGACCGAACCGCGCACCAGGAAGCTCGCGTCGGTGAACCACTGCCAGCGGACGGTGACGAATGCGTACAGGAGCCACATGTAGAGGTGCTGGTAGCGGTGCCACGGGCGACGTGTCTGCGTGGGCTCGAACCGCGCAAACGGGAGCGCATCGATGTCGGGATCATGGTCGGCGACGTTCGTGTAGGTGTGATGGGCAAGGTGCTTGACCGCCCAGACATAGGACGATCCGCCGATCAGGTCGAGCGAGTGCGCCGCCACGCGGTTGACCGCTCGGTTCCTCGAGTAGCCGCCGTGGTTGGCGTCGTGCATGACGCAGAACCCGATCGCGGCCGCGGCCAGGCCGAGCGAGACCGACGCCGCGATGACGGCCGGCGGGGTCGTCACGACGAGGAGCAGAAGCAGGTACGACGCCGCCGCCCAGGCCATGACGAGCGCCGACTTGGCCCACAGCACCCTGTACGCGCGCTGCATCATGGCGGCGTCGCCAATGACGATCTCGGCACGCTCGTTCAAGAGGCGTGAAAAGTCACCCGCTCCGTGGAAGCGGATGCGCTCCGTCACCTGGTGCCGAGCAGGGCCGCCACACTGTTTGGGCTCCCCGATGGCACCCACCCTAGCAGCGTCCGGGGCCCGCCCCCATTCCGCCGGAGCCACCGACCGCTGCTAAGGTGAAGGCACAGTTCCGTTGCAGGCAACGTTTCGGGCCAGCCGCTTCGTGTGCGGTGAGACGCTTGTGACAAAGGAGCGACGAGGCGCCACGCGCCGGCGCACCCCATCCACGAACGGAGGAGCGCCCCAATGGAGTTCACCGTCGAACTGCGCTACCAGAGCGGCTCGTCGACCGTGTTGTCGACCGAGGCCGACACCGCCGACGAGGCGCTGCAGAACGTCCGCGACCAGCACCGCCCGCTGGTCGGGATCCACATCACGAGCCCGAGCCTGGCCGGCGAAGACGTACCGCCCGAGCCGCGCCAGCGCACGACGTTCACCTCCCGCCGGGTCCAGGTGCAGCACCGCCCGTCGCGCCGGCGCCGCTGAGCCCCCGAGGAGCCTGCACGCCCTCCTCGCCTCACCGCGGACGGTGCGGGTAGTCCGGCTCGCGGTTCTGGAACGAGAGGATGCGGGGGTTCTGCACGACGCCGTCGCGGATCTCGATCGCGCGCCGGATGGTCTCGCTCTCCTCCCAGCCGTCGGGCCCCGACATGACGTTGTGCAGGTGCGGGATGAGCGCCGCGCTGATCTCCCACGTGGCCGAGTTCCAGAGGTACGTCGGGCTGTGGTCCACGGCGTAGTAGTGGACGCCGGGGCCGACCGTGAACATCGGCTCGTCGAACGACGTCGGCCGCGCCCACTCGAACCCCATCCCCTCGTCGCAGGAGACATCGACGATCAGGCTTCCGCGCTGGAACAGGTCGAGATCCTCGTTGATGACGAACATGAGCGGATCGTCGGTGTCCTGGAGGATGCAGTTGACGACGATGTCGTGCTGGGCCAGGTACTCGGAGAGTGAGCCGCGTTCCGGCTCGACGAGCGCCGGCCGGCGGGCGGGGTGGGCATCGTCGCGATCGTAGTTGACGAGATGCGCCGGCGGCATCGGCGACGCGACCGCCGGGACGCTTCGGTGCGTGAGCACCGTGACGTCGTGGACGCCGAGGGCGAGAAGGGCGGCGACGGCGCCGCGGGCCGTCGCGCCGAAGCTGATGACGGCGGCACGCAGCCGAGGGCCGAAGTGCCCCGACGTGCCCCGCAGCTGGAGCGCGTGGAGGACGGAGCAATAGCCGGCGAGCTCGTTGTTCATGTGGAACACGTGCAGGCTGAAGGCCCCGTCGCGTGTCCAGTGGTTCATCGCCTCCCAGGCGATCATCGTGAGCCGGCCGTCGATCGAGAGCTGGGTGAGCTCGGCATCCTGGACGCAGTGCGGCCAGCCCCAGAGCACCTGCCCGGGCCTGAGCGCGGCGATATCGGGGTGGACCGGTTTCGGCAACGCAACAATGTCGCAATCCGCGATCAGCTGCTCGCGGCTGCGAAGGCCGCCGACCTGGGCCTCGAGCTCGTCGTCGGCGTAGCCGTGCCGCAGCCCGTAGCCGTGCTCGAGGAAGATCCGGCTTCGGAGGTCGGCATCGATCCGCTCCAGGTGCCGGGGGTGGATCGGCAGCCTGCCCTCGTGCTCCTTGCGCGACGTCGCGATGACGCCGAGCGACAACTCCTCCACCTGCCCTCCAGTCCCCGCGGGATGACGAGTCTACCGCCCCTCGCCTGGCGGAAGCCGGTCCCCGGTGTACCGTGCGGCGCCTCGAACCTGTGACCGTGAGCACGACCACCGACACGCGCCGCCCGAGCACGCGCACACCAGCGCAGGCGGCCCTCCTCGTGGGCGCGCTGGGCGTTGTCTTCGGCGACATCGGGACGAGCCCGATCTACACCGTCCAGACCGTGTTCAACCCGGGCGACCCGCATCCCGTGGCCGTCTCGAGCGACAGCGTCTTCGGTGTCATCTCGTTGATCTTCTGGTCGGTGACGATCGTCGTCACCCTGCTCTACGTCCTGCTGATCACGCTGGTTCGGGCGCGAAGCGTGCGCGGCGGCCGCCGCACGCGGCTCGCTCTGGCCGCCCTGGGGATCTTCGGCGCCTCGCTGTTCTTCGGCGACAGCATGATCACGCCCGCGATCTCGGTGCTGTCGGCCGTGGAGGGCCTGAAGGTCGTCCAGCCGTCGCTGGGGCATCTGGTCGTCCCGATCACCGCCGTCATCATCGTCATCCTGTTCGCCAGTCAGCGAATCGGCTCGGCGGCGGTCGGCAGGCTGTTCGGGCCGGTCATGATCGTGTGGTTCCTGGCGATCAGCGCGTGCGGCGTGGGCGGCATCGTCGACCATCCGGAGATCCTGAAGGCGCTCTCGCCGACCTACGCGCTGGGGTTCCTGAGCGAGCACTTCTCGACCGCGTTCTTCTCGCTCGCCGCCGTGGTGCTCGCGATCACCGGCGCCGAGGCGCTGTACGCCGACATGGGGCATTTCGGTCGCGCTCCGATCACGCGCGCGTGGCTGGTGCTCGTCTTCCCGGCGTGCATCACGAGCTACATGGGCCAGGGCGCGCTGGTGCTCGCGAACCCGCACGATGCGGTGCGCAGCCCGTTCTTCCTGCTCGTCCCGGATTGGGGCCGTCTGCCGATGGTGCTCCTCGCGACCGCGGCGACCGTCATCGCCTCACAGGCCGTCATCACCGGCGCCTTCTCGGTCGCCCACCAGGCCGTCCAGCTCGGATACCTCCCGCGCTTGCGGATCTCTCACACCTCCGAGCAGACGATCGGCCAGATCTACGTCCCGTGGATCAACTGGGCGCTGATGATCTCGGTGCTGGTGCTCGTGTTCGCGTTCCGGACGTCAGCGGCCCTGGCGTTCGCCTTCGGCATGGCGGTCACCGGCACGATCACGATCACAACGCTGCTCTTCTTCTACATCGTCCGCCACCAATGGCGGAAGCCGCTGTGGCTGCTGTTGCCGGCGCCGGCGGCTTTCTCGTCGTCGACTTCCTGTTCCTCGCGGCGAACCTGACCAAGCTCACGCACGGGGCGTGGGTTCCGCTGTTGATCGGCGTGACGGTATTCACGGTCCTCATCACATGGCAGCGCGGCCGTGCGCTCGTCACCAAGCTGCGGGAACGGGACGAGGGGTCGCTGCGGGCGTTCGTCGACGAGCTCCACCACCGGCAGCCGCCGCTCATGCGGGTGCCCGGCACCGCCGTGTTTCTCAACCGCGGCAAGCGCACCACGCCACTGGCGATGCGCGCGAACGTCGAGCACAACCACATCCTGCACGAGCACGTCGTGATCGTCTCGATCGAGACGCTGCCGGTGCCGCACGTGGCCGCCGCCGACCGGCTCGCGGTCGACGACCTCGGCTACGCGGACGACGGGATCACCCACCTCAGCGCCCGCTTCGGCTACATGGACGAGCCCAACGTCCCCGCGGTGCTGCGTCTGGCCGCGGAGGCCGGCCTGGAATCCCCGCTCGAGGTCGATCAGGCCTCCTACTTCCTCTCCACGATCGAGCTCCACGTGGGCTCCACGCCCGGCATGAGCCGGTGGCGCAAGCGCCTGTTCGTGGCGACGTCGCAGATCACCGCCGACGCAGCGGAGTATTTCGGCCTGCCCCGCGAGCGAACCGTCGTCATGGGCTCGCGGATCGAGGTGTAGGCCGAGGGCACAACGGTCGCGGCTGATACCGTCGTGGAGCTGTGCCCAATCTCCCTCGAAAGGCGATTCTCGCCGCCGCCACCGATCGCCGGACGCGCGCCTTCATGAACCGGTACGGCATGCGCCTCGGCGCGGCCCGCTTTGTGGCAGGGGAGACGCTCGACGACTGCCTTTCGGTGCTCGCCGACCTGAACGCCAAGGGGCTCCACGCCAACACGACCCTGCTCGGCGAGGACGTCGAGTCGCGCCAGGAGACCGTCTCCGTCGTCGCGGAGTTCCGCACGGTGCTCGACCGGATCGGTGAACGGGAGCTGAGGGCCAACCTGGCGGTCAAGCTGACCCACCTCGGCCTCCTGATCGACGAGGAGCTGGCGTACGAGAACGTGGGTGCGCTCGTGGATCACGCGGCCGAGCGGGGGAACTTCGTCCGGATCGACATGGAGCACTCGAGCGTCGTCGACGCGACGCTCCGCATCTACCGCCGGCTCCGTGAGAGCGGCCGCGACAACGTCGGCTGCGTCCTCCAGGCCTACCTCTACCGGACGCCGAGCGATCTCGACGCGCTGCTCCCGCTCGGCCCGAACCTGCGGCTCGTGAAGGGGGCCTACCTCGAGCCGCCTGAGATCGCCTACCCCAGGAAGCCCGACGTCGACGACGCCTACCGGCGGCTGCTGGAGCGCGCGCTCCAGGGCGGCGCGTACGTCGCGGTCGCGACGCACGACGAGCGGCTGATCGGCCACACGATCCGGTTCACCGGGGCGCACGGGATCGCACCCGACCGGTTCGAGTTCCAGATGCTCTACGGGGTGCGGCCGCAGCTCCAGCGCGACCTCGCCGCCCGCGGCTTCAAGGTGCTCGTGGCGACGCCGTACGGCCCCGAGTGGTACCCCTATCTCATGCGCCGCCTGGCGGAGAGACCCGCGAACCTGCTCTTCCTGGTCAGGAATCTCTTCGCCCGGTAGGCGGCGCTCGCCGGGCTACAGAACTTGCCGGGCCGTCCGACGCCGCCGCCCCGTCGGGTCATGCCTTCTGCGCCACGAACGCGATCTTGCGGACGCGTCCGGTCTTCAGCCAGTCGCTCCAGAGCCGGTGGGCGGCCAGCAGCTCGTCCAGTGCCCGGCGCCCGATCTGCGCAGCGATGGCCGTTCCGTCGGCTGCGAACGCGTCGGTCAACGACTCCGCCATGGCGCGGTGGGACCGGCTGCAGTCGTCCTGCCAGCGAACGATCAGCCCGGCGCGCTCCAGCAACCCGCGCATGTCCGCGAGCGGGGTGAGCCAGACCGTGCCGGCGTCGGGCATGTGCCCTCGCTCCGACTCGGTGAGAGGCGGGCCCTCCTCCAGGGTGAACGCGAACCGCCCGCCGGCCGTGAGCGCCCGGGCGACCTCCCGAAGAAGCGTCTCCTTGTCGGGAAAGGCGAGCATGGTCTCGAGCAGGAGCACCACGTCGAACGCGCCGCCCGGGAGCGGCGGGACGTGCGCGACCTCGAACCGGCAGGGGAGGCCGCGGGCGCGCACGCGGGCGATGTCGATGGCGCTCGGGCTGTAGTCGACGCCCACGTAGCCGCAGCCCAGCGCTTGCGTGATGAACCGTCCCGGCCCGGCGACGCCGCAGCACAGGTCGAGCACGGAGACGCCGGGGGCGATGCCGGACCGCTCTGCCAGCGCTCGGATCTCGCCGGCGCACATGAAGCTCTCCTGCTCGACGTACTCGCCCGGGGGAAATGCCGCCTCCCGGGCCGGCCGGAGGGCCTCGACGAATGGTGCGCGGTCGTCCTGCTTCACGAGAACCGGATCACAGGATCCACAGTAGTTCCCTTCAGATGTTCGAGCGCGGAGGGAGGATGCGGGCGGTTCGAGGCCCCGCGACCGGGCTGGTCGCCCAGGCGCTGCTGCTCGCCGTCATCACGGCGACCGTCGGGGTGACCGGTGCCGGTGCGGTCGTCGGAGCCGTGTGCGCGGTCACCTTGGACGCGGCGCTGGCGCGCGGCCTCCTGCGCAACCCCTCCGAGCGGCTGGGCCCGGCCGGATGGGTGACGCTTGGTCGGGCGACGCTCGTCATCGGCGTCGCGGCGCTGACCGCGGACTCGTTCGAGCGGGACGTGCCGGCGGCGATGCTCGTGACGCTCGCGACCATGGCCCTGGTGCTCGACTACGTCGACGGATGGGTCGCGCGGAGGACCGCCACGACGTCGGCGTTGGGGGCACGCCTGGACGGCGAGGTCGATGCGTTCCTCATCCTCGTCCTCAGCGTGTACGTGGCGCCGTCGGTCGGGGCGTGGGTGCTCGCGATCGGCGCGGCCCGCTACGTGTTCCTCGTCGCCGGGTGGATGCTCAGGTGGATGCGCGCACCGCTGCCGCGACGCGACTGGAGGAAGGTCGTCGCAGCGACGCAGGGGATCGTGCTGACGGTCGCAGCTGCCGGCGTCGTGCCGCCGAGGTTGATGCAGGCGGCCCTCGTTGTCGCGCTCGCCCTGCTCGCGGAGTCGTTCGGCCGCGACGTGTGGTGGCTCTGGCGCCACCGGCACGCCGCCGACCACGCCACGGACGCCCACCCCGGACGCGTCCGTGCGGGCATCGCCGTGGCGGTCACGCTGCTCGCCCTCGTCGTGGTGTGGGTGGCGCTCGTGGCTCCGAACCAGCCCAGCCTCGTCACCCCCGCTGCGTTCGTGAGGTTGCCGCTCGAAGGCATCGTCGTCATCGCGCTGGCCCTCGTCCTGCCCGGCACCGGTCGACGCCTCCTGGCCTGGGTGGTCGGACCGGCGCTCGGCCTCCTGGCCATCGTGAAGCTGCTCGACTTCGGCTTCTTCACCGCCTTCGACCGGCCGTTCAACCCCGTCGACGACTGGAGGTACACCTCCATCGGGATCGAGACGCTGCGGGCCTCGATCGGTCGGACGGACGCGAACCTGGCGCTGATCGGCGTGGCGCTGCTCACCGTCTTCGCGCTCGTCCTCCCGACCCTGGCCGTGCTCCGCCTGACCCGGGTCGCGGCCCGTCACCGCCGGCAGTCGCTCCAGACGGTGGCTGCACTCAGCGCCGCCTGGGTGCTCTGCTGGGCGTTCGGCGCGGAGCTCGTGTCCGGCGCGCGCATCGCCTCCCTGAGCGCCGCCGACCTGGCCGTCCAGGAGGTGCGGGCGGTGCAGGCCGGCCTGCGAGACAGTGCGCGGTTCGCACACGCGATCCGCCGCGACCGCTATCACGCCACGCCGGGCAGCCGGCTGCTGACCGGCCTGCGCGGGAAGGACGTCCTCCTGGTATTCGTCGAGAGCTACGGGAAGGTGGCGGTGCAGGGATCCTCCTTCTCGCCGCAAGTCGACGCCGTCCTCGACGAGGGGTCGGGGCAGCTTCGGGCCGCCGGCTTCTCGTCGCGAAGCGGCTGGCTCACCTCGCCGACCTTCGGCGGCACGAGCTGGCTGGCGCACTCCACGCTCCAGTCGGGAACCTGGGTCAGAAGCCAGGGCCGGTATGACGAGCTCGTCGCAAGCAATCGCCTCACGCTCAGCCAGGCGTTCGAGCGCGCCGGGTGGCGGGCGATCGACGACGTGCCGTCGAACGACCGGTACTGGGCACAGGGGTCGTCGTTCTACCACTACGACAAGGTCTACGACCGGCGGAACGTCGGGTACCACGGCCCGACGTACGCCTACGCCTCCATGCCAGACCAGTTCGTGCTCCTGGCCCTCCAGCGCCTCGAGCTCGCGAAGGCCCACCGTCCCCCGCTCTTCGCCGAGGTCGACCTGGTGTCGAGCCACACGCCGTGGACGCGCATCCCGCCGCTCATCAAGTGGGGCGACGTCGGTGACGGCTCGATCTTCAACAGGCTCCCGGTCGACGAATCCGGCCTGAGCGACGTGAAACAGGGCTACGGCAGGTCGATCGAGTACACGCTGCGCTCCCTGTTCTCGCTACGTGGAGCACTACGGCCGCAAGAACCTGGTGCTCGTCGTGCTCGGCGACCACCAGCCCGCCACGGTCGTCACCGGGTACGGCGCCAGTCACGACGTGCCCATCTCGGTCATCGCCCACGACCCGGCGGTGATGCGCAGGATCGCCGGGTGGGGCTGGGTCGACGGCATGCGCCCCACCCCAACGGCGCCGGTCTGGCCGATGAGCGCGTTCCGCGACCGCTTCCTCGGCGCATTCGGCTCGCAGCCTGGCACGCGGTAGCCCATTGTGAGCGTCGATATGGAACGTGTCGGCCGGGCTCGGGTACCGCAGCCCGCGCGCGTTGCGGTACCGGCGGGCGCCGGCCCTTCGCGGAAGTGGCTCGCCGGGCTGGACGGCATCCGGGGCCTGGCCGCGCTGTTCGTGGTGGTGAACCATGTCTTCCTGCGAGCGTTCCCCGGGTACCCGGTGAGCCGGGCACCGTTCTGGGCGGGCTGGTTCATCTACGGGCGATTCGCCGTCGTCGTGTTCATCGTTCTCTCCGGCTTCTCGCTGGCCCTGTCGCCGGCCCGCCACGGCTGGCGGCTCGACCGGCTCCCGCGATTCGCCGAGCGACGGATCCGGCGCATCGTCCCGGCGTACTGGGCCGCACTCGCCTTCAGCCTCGCGGTGGCGTGGCTGGTCGTCCCTCCGCCGGGACAGGCAGCGCCCGACGCCGGTTCAGTCGTCGTCAACGGCCTCCTGGTGCAGAACCTCGTCAGCGCGCCGAGCCCCAACCGAGCGTTCTGGTCGATCGCGGTCGAGGCCCAGCTGTACATCCTGTTCCCCCTGCTGCTGCTCATGGTCCGCCGTCGGGGCGCGTTCGTCATGCTCGCCGCCGTCACGCTCGTCGTGGCGACGGTGGGGATCCTGGGCCCGCATGTGTCCCACCTGGACTTCATCGTGATCCAGTCACCGCCCGACCTCGCCGCGCTGTTCGCGGTCGGCATCCTGAGCGCCGGCATCGTGGGCGCGAGCGCGGCGCGGAGGTCGTGGCCATGGGCCGGGCTCGCGCTCGCCGCCGCAGCTCCCGTGCTCGCCACGATCTGGTGGCAGGGCTCGGTGTGGACGCTCGACCACCTGTTCTGGGTCGACCTGATGCTGGGCCCGGCTGTCGGGTGCCTGCTGGCCGGTCTGGCGACGGGGCGGCCCGCGCCGCTGCTGCGCCTGCTCGACACGCGGCCGCTGCGCAACCTCGGCTGGTCGTCCTACAGCCTCTACCTGACGCACGGCCCGATCGTCGTCGTCGTGTATGAGCGCGTCGTGGCCGGCCGGGTCCGCCCGGGCGTTCCGGCGTTCCTCGTGTCGCTCGCCCTGGTGCTGCCGCTCACCATCGCGTTCGCGCGGGTCTTCGCGTCGGTGTTCGAGACCCCGTTCCGCAGCGGCGGCAGCATCGGCCGCCTTGGTCAGTCCGTCCGGAACCGCGGCGAGAGCGCGTAGCGCAGGAGCACCACGTCGCCGATGCGGCGGACGTCCGCGAGCGTCGCGCGCCGGCCGGGGTTCCACGGGAACACGCCGTCGCGCACGAACCTCGGAGCCTGGGAGTCGCCGACGAACATCGGAGCAACGACGAGCTGCAGCTCGTCGGCGAGGTCGTCGGTCAGAAACTGCGTGTGCACCTTGCCCCCGCCCTCGACCATCAGCCGCTCGACGCCGCGTGCGGCGAGGTCCGTGCTGAGCTTGCGCATGTGCACGATCTGGCCGCCGTCGACGACGGTCGCGACCGGCCCGAGTCGCGCGCGGGCGTCGACCACACGCGGGCTCGCGCAGTAGACGAGCTTCTCCGCGTCGCCGGTCGTGAAGAAGTCGGCGCGCGCGTCGAGCTCGGCCCGTCGGGTCACGGTCACCTTCATCGGAGACGGCGCGAGCCCCCGCGCCGTCCGCTCGTCGCGGCGGGCCTGTGAGCGCACCACGAGCCGCGGGTTGTCGATCCGCACGGTCGCCGCGCCGACCAGGATCGCGTCGCAGGAGGCGCGGACCGCGTCGATTCGGTCGAAGTCGTCGTCGTTCGACAGAAGGAGCCGCGACGCCGCGCTCCCGATGTAGCCGTCGATCGACACGCTGCACGAGAGCAGGGTGTACGGACGGTCACGCATCGCGGGCTCCGTCCGGCTGGCCGACGACCGCGACCCGGCCCGGGCGCGGCGATTGACGCTGCGCCGGATGCCGGGCACGAGCGAGCCACGCACCCACGAGGACGAGCGCGCCCGGCAGGCTGGCGACGACCGCCATGATGCCGTACGCGACGGCGGTGGCGACGCCCACATCCGCACCGAGGCCGGCGGAGGCGAACACCCACGCCGTCGCCCCCTCGCGCGGCCCCCAGCCGGCCGCGCTGGGCAGCACCATCGCGAGCATCGCAAGGAACGCAAGCGGCAGCATCCGGGACGGCGGCGCGGTGGCGCCGGCGGCCCGCGCGGCGATCAGGAACGTGGCCGCGTGGCCGAGGACGACCACCGCCGACGCGACGGCGATGGCCGGGAACGCCCTCCGGGAGAGCAGCCCGTCGCGAAGGTCACGGGCGACCACGCGGCGCACCCGCGCCCACCGGGACCGCCCGCGGCCCGGCCGCGTCCGGTCGACCAGCACGACGCCGATCACCGTCAGCACGAGGGCGACGGTCACGAGCGGCATGGACGACTGGACGGGCGACGGCAGCGCGAGGAGGACGACGACGGTGAGCACGACCTGCACGAGCTGCCCGGCGGTGCGTTCCCATGCGACCGCACGCAGGGCCAGTCCCACATCGCGGACGTCGCGCCCGTGGCTGACGCCCCGGTGTACGTCGCCGACCACCCCGCCGGGGAGCGTGAGGTTCAGGAACACCGACCGGTAGTACGCCGCGACGGCGGCCGGCAGCGACAGGTCGACGCCGAGGCCGCGGGCCACGATCGTCCATCGCCAGGCGCAGCAGACCGTGGTCATGAGGCCGATCCCTGCCGCCGCGGCGAGCGCACGGCCGTCCACCGCGCTGACGCCGTCCCGGAAGGGGCCCGTGCCCAGGCGCCAGACGACGATGGCGAGCGTCGCGGCGGCGGCCGCGGCGCGCGCCCACGCCCACATGGTCCGGCTCATCCCGGCCCCCATCGGCGCAAGGGCGCTCCCGGCAGGGCCAGCAGGTCGGTGTGACCGACCGTGACGCGGAGCTCCCCGGCTCGTGCTGCCGTCAGCCGGCGCTCGTGCGTAGGCATCGGCTTCGGCGGCCAGCTCGGCCTCCTGCTCGCACGCCGCGCCGACCCACCCGGCGAGCCACTCCGCCGCCAGATCGGCCTGGGCGGCGCCGAGCCGCCACGGGCTCGGGCGGTCGAGCACCTCGGCCCCCAGCCGCCGGAACTCCGCGACGGCCGCCGCGACGGCGTCAGGGCCCAGCAGACGCCCGGCGGCCGTCATGCGGCGCTGGTGGGTGTCGAAGGCCGCCGCCACGCGGGGGTCGAGCGGATCCGCCGGCGCCAGGTCGACGCGGCCGGAGACCGATAGCGTCAGCAGCACCGGGCACCGCGCCCCCGCGCAGGCGGCGACCAGCCCGGCCAGCTCGTCTCGGGTCATCAGGTCGAGCAGCGCCGAGGCGGTGATGAGGGTCGCGCCCGCGAGCTCGTCTGGTTCGAGCTGCGTGATGTCGGACAGCCTCGGCTCGACGACGACGGATGTCCCGTCGGCGGCCGAAGCGGGAACGTCGCAGGCGGCCACCTCGAGCAGGTCCGGGTCACGGTCGTGCACGACCCAGTGCTGCGGCCCCGGCAGGAGCGGCGCGAGCCATCGGCCCATCGCCCCGGTGCCGCAGGCGAGGTCGTGGATCACCCGGTGGCCGGTCGCCGGTAGGCGGCGCCGGAGGTGCTCGACGAGGTCGGGGGCCCTGGCAGCGGCGTCGGCGGGCTCGCGGAGGTCGAGCCACTCGGAGCTGACCCGGATCTCCTCGACGGTCATCGCGCTGCTCCCGCCAGAACACCGGCGAGAACCGACGTGGTGGTCGACCACCGCGAGAGCGACGCGCGCCGCTCGCGGGCGGCCAGGCGCATCCGCCGTCGCAGCCCGGCGTCGCCGAGCCACGCCCGGAGCGCGGCGCCGAGCGCGGCGGGGTCGCCGGGCGGGACGAGCAGGCCCGGCCGAACACCGTCGGCGCCGTGACCGAGGGCCTCCGGCACCCCGCCGACCTCGGCCGCGACGACCGGCAGGCCGCGGGCGAGCGCCTCGGTGACGACCATGCCGTAGGTCTCCGAGCGCGACGCCAGCACCAGCAGGTCCGCGGCGCCGTAGCTGCGGGCAAGATCGGATCCGCTCTGCGGCCCCGGGAAGCGCATGCGCCCGGCCAGCCCGGCGTCCCGGACTCGACGGCGGAGGCTCTCGGCAAACGCCGCGTCGCGGTCGAGGCTGCCCACACACAGGCAGTCCCAGCGAAGGCCGGTCATCGGCGCGAGCGCGTCGAGCAGCACGTCATGGCCTTTGCCGGGGATCACCGCGGCGACGGAGAGCAGCGCTCCGGCGGTCTCGGTGCCCGGTGCGAGGCCGGCCGCATCGACGCCGGGCTCGGCGACGTGCACGCCGTCCGGGGGCAGCGAGTACAGCTCGAGGAGAATTCGCCGGGCCCACCGGCTGGTCGTGACAACCGAAGCGGCGGCCGCAAGGACCGCGGCCTCCCGCCTCCTGTCGCCGTCAGCTCCACCGCCGTGGCCCAGCGGCATGTGCACCAGCGCGACCAACCGAAGCCGGCCCGCCTGCGGCACCAGCACCTCCGGCGCGGTCGAGGCGACGAGCCCGTCGAGCAGCACGACGGCGCCGTCGGGGATCTGCTCGACGATGCCGGCGAGGGCGGCGTACGACGCCGCGCCGGGACGCGGCCAGGGGCCGGTGACGGCGTGCACACGCACCGACCAGCCGGCCTCCGCGAGCCCGTGGCACACCCGGCGGTCATAGGCGTTCCCGCCGGTCGGCCGGGCCGGATCGTCGATGCCGTCCGGCACCACGACGTGCACCTCCGTCACAGCGCTCTCTCGTAGCTCGCCCAGGCGACGTGCGACTCGTGGAGCGTGACGACCAGCCCGTCGAGGTCACGAGCGGAGTCGCCCAGGGCGCCCGCATGCACGCGCTCGGCGAGTCGGTCCGCGATCACGCGGGCGAGGGCCTCCGTGGAGGTGTTCATGCCCGCGAAGGCCAGGTCGTCGTCGAGGTTCGAGTAGGTGAGCTCGGCCACCACCGCGTGCAGCTCCTCGCCGGCTCGACCGATGTCGACCACGATGCCGTCGGCGTCGAGGTCCGCGCGCCGGAACGTGGCATCGATGACGTACGTCGCTCCGTGGAGCCGCTGGGCGGGCCCGAACACCGCGCCGCGCAGGCTGTGGGCGATCATCATGTGGTCGCGAACGGTCACGCTGAACACGGGCCTACCCCTCGCCGTAGGTGATGGTGTGACACAGGGCCGGCAGGCGCCCGGCGGCGAGCCGAGCCATCACGTCGGGCAGCTCGTGGAAGCGCGACTCGCCGGTGAGGACGGCGTCGAAGGCCGGATCCCGCAGCAGGTCCAGTGCCAGCGCCAGCCGGTCGGCCGTCGTGCGGCTCCCGCTGCGTGCCGGGGAGATTGTGCCGACCTGGCTCGAGCGGATGCCGAGGCGCCCGGCGTGGAACGCCCCACCCAGAGAGAGCCGGACCTCCGTGTCGCCGTACCAGCTGAGATCGATCACGGTGCCCTCCGGGGCCAGCAGGTCGAGCGACCGCTGAAGGCCGGCGGACGTCGCGCTCGTGTGCACGACCAGGTCGCGGCCGTCGGAGGCATCGGCCGGGAGCGCGAAGTCGACCCCGAGGGCGGCCGCGACATCCGCCCGGCCGGTATCGACGTCAACGAGCGTGACATCCATGGCCGGGTACCGCGCCAGCAGGCGTGCGACGCAGCAGCCCACCATCCCGGCGCCGACCACGGTGACCCGGTCGCCGACCAGCGGGGCGGCATCCCACAGGGTGTTGACGGCGGTCTCGACCGTGCCGGCGAGCACCGCCCGAGCCGGCGGCACGCCCTCCGGAACGACGAACACGGCGCCGGCCGGGACGACGTAGGCGGTCTGGTGCGGGTAGAGACAGAAGACGGTTCGGCCACGCAGCTCCGGCGGCCCCTGCTCCACGGCGCCGACGTTCAGGTAGCCGTACTTGACCGGCCCGGGGAAGTCACCCTCCTGGAAGGGTGCGCGCAGCCTCGCGTACTGCTCCGGCGGCACGCCGCCCCGGAACACCAGCGTCTCGGTGCCGCGGCTGACGCCCGACCGCACGGTGCGCACCATCACGTCGCCAGGGCCCGGCTCGGGCAGCGTCACCGGCCGGATCTCCCCGCGACCCGGCGCACGCAGCCAGAACGCGTGGGCTGTTCCTCGATCGTCGACCATCGACCAGTTGACGCCGTTCACGTGGCGGACATGTTCGCACGCTTCTCCTACCAGGATGCTCTTCGGGAGTACGCGCAAACGCCGCCCTCGGATTCACTTCCGGTCGCTGCGTGAACGCCAGGGGCAGCGCTTTGGGCGGGGTTCATCCCCTCGGGGCGATGCGGCTTCCGCCGCTTGGAGCCATCGTCGGTATATCGAGATGACCGATGCGACCACCCAGTTCTTCGACGCGCTCGCGGCGCGCGGGCACGAACCGGCGCTGGCCAAGATCACCGGCACGATCCGGTTCGATCTCAGGGACGGCGACTCGGGCGCGGTGCGCTGGCTCATCACGATCACAAAGGGCGACATCGCGCTCTCGCACAGGAACGCCAAGGCCGACTGCGTCGTGCGGCTCGACCGAGCGCTCTTCGACCGCATTGCGAGCGGTGAGGCGAACGCGCTGGCCGCGTTCCTTCGTGGGGCGATCGAGCTCGAAGGCGATCGCGGGCTGATGCTGGCGTTCCAGCGTGCGTTTCCAGGACCTCCAAGGAAGGGTGCATGACCAGCGATCTCGTCACGATCCTCGACGGCAACACATTCGTCGTCAGCGACTCCTGCGGCGACATCGAGGCGTCGCTCACCGATCCGACCGGCCTGTTCTCGTTCGACACCCGCTTCCTCTCCCGATGGATCTTGACCGTGAACGGCGAGGGGCTGAATCCGCTCTCGGTCGACGACCTGCACTACTTCGAGACGCGCTTCTTCCTCGTGCCGGGGACGGGCACGGTGTACGTCGACGCGAAGCTGTCGGTGATCCGCCAGCGCGCCGTCGGTGACGGATTCCACGAGGAGCTCACGATCCTGAATCACGACGAGGATCCGGTCGACCTCGCCGTGCGCATCGAGGTCGGCAGCGACTTCGCCGACCTGTTCGAGGTCAAGGATGCGCTCGCGAAGAAGGGGCGCTATCACACGCGGGTCGAGAAGGGGCGCCTGGTGCTCGGATACGAGCGCGAGACGTTCGAACGGGCCACGGCGATCTCGGCGAGCGCACCGGCCAAGATCGACGAGCACGGCCTGAGCTTCGCCGCTCACGTCGAGCCAGGCGGTGAGTGGACAACCGACCTCGACGTGGTCCCGGCCGCCGGTGCGAGCGGAGCGTACGTCAGGCCGAAATACGCGCGCGGCGAGCGGCGGGCTCGACCGAACATGGAGCGCAGCTTGGAATCCTGGCTCGAGGAGGCGCCCCGCCTCGAATCCGACCTGGACTCGCTGAAGGCGACCTACCGGCGGAGCCTCGTCGATCTCGCGGCGCTGCGCTTTTCACCGCCCGTCGCGGGAAGGGGGAAGACGCTTCCGGCCGCCGGGCTGCCGTGGTTCATGACCATGTTCGGGCGAGACAGCATCTTCACCAGCCTGCAGGCGCTCCCGTTCACGCCCGAGCTCGCCGCCACGACGCTTCGCGCGCTCGGCGACTGGCAGGGATCCCGAGTCGACGACTTCCGCGATGAGGATCCCGGGCGCATCCCCCATGAGATGCGCTACGGCGAGATGACAGCCTTCGAAGAGCGCCCGCACTCGCCGTACTACGGTGCCGCCGACTCCACGGCGCTCTATGTCGTGCTCCTCGACGAGTACGAGCGCTGGACCGGTGACACACGCCTTGTCCGCGAGCTCGAAGGCGAGGCGCGGGCGGCTCTGAACTGGATCGATGAGTACGCCGACCTGGCCGGCAACGGGTACGTCTGGTACCGGCGCCGGAACGAGGAGACCGGCCTCGAGAACCAGTGCTGGAAAGACTCCTGGGACTCCATCTCGTACCGCGACGGGCGGCTGCCCGGATTCCCCCGTGCGACCTGCGAGCTGCAGGGCTACGCCTACGACGCGAAGATGCGAGGCGCACGGCTGGCGCGGAGCATCTGGAAGGACCCGGCACTCGCCGACGAGCTCGAGCGGCAGGCGGCCGACCTCAAGCGGCGGTTCAATCGTGACTTCTGGGTCGAGGACGGCGAGTACTTCGCGGTCGCCCTCGACATCGAGGGTAGGCAGGTCGACTCGCTGACGTCGAACAACGGCCACCTCCTCTGGAGCGGCATCGTCCAGAAATCGAAGGCAAAGGCGGTCGCGCGCCACCTGCTGGGGCCGAGGCTCTACTCGGGCTGGGGCGTCCGTACGCTCGCCGAAGGAGAGGGGCGGTACAACCCGATCGGCTACCACGTCGGAACGGTGTGGCCGTTCGACACGTCCTTCATCGCATGGGGACTACGCCGGTACGGCTTCAAGGAGGAGGCGGCGCGGCTGGCCGCCGGCATTCTGGACGCGGCGGCCGTCTTCAACGGGCGGCTGCCCGAGGCGTTCGGGGGCTACGAGCGGGGCGTGACCAAGTACCCGGTGCAGTATCCGACGGCCTGCAGCCCACAGGCCTGGTCGACAGGAGCCCCGCTGCTGCTCTTGCGCACGATGCTCGGTCTCGAGCCGGTCGGCGATCATCTTGTCGTTGACCCGGCGCTCCCGGAGAGCATCGGGCTGCTCGCCCTGCTCGACATGCCGGGACGCTGGGGCCGGGTCGACGCGTTCGCCCGTGGGCGCCTCCGGCTCGACGCGCCACTCGGCGATGGGCGAGCTCGGGGCCGTCTCCGCGTGTAGCCGGCCGGACCGTGGCTGCCGCTCGTGTCCGCGCAGTCGTTCGGCCCTCTGAGGACCGCTCAGCGGTCGGGCGTCTGCAGCGCGAACTGCCGGTGATCGATCATGATCAGGGCAGCGGCTCCGGAGCGTACGAAGTCGTCGACCGCCCTGGTCACGCCATCGTCCCACCAGCCCTCGAGGCCGTAGTCGTCGCCGCCGATGACCCCGCCCGGGCGCACCTTCGGCGCCCATGCCGCGAGATCCGCCCGCACGTAGTCCTCGTAGTGGTTGCCGTCGATGTAGACGAAGTGGAAGTACGCGTCCGGGAAGAGTGGCGCCGCCTCGACCGAGGTCAGGCGGTGGATCTGGACGATTCCGGCATCACTGGCCGGTGCGAACCGGTCCAGCACGCCTCGGTGCACCGCATCCATGTCGCGCTGCCCGTGCTCGAGCCTGCCGCCGTACCAGGCATCCTCGTACGCCTCGTCCTGCATCGCCCGCCAAGGATCGATCAGGTGCAGCTCGGCCGGATCGACCACGTCGAGGATGCGCTGGGAGAAGTCGCCCTTCCAGACGCCGATCTCGGCACAGATGCTGCCAGCCGACACGAGGCGCAGGAGGCACGAGCGGCCACGCGCCACGGTGGCCCGGTCGAGCCGGTCCCTGATCCTGCCCGGAACCCTCACTGCCCCGCTCCGCTCGCGGTGCCCTGCACAGGTCGTGATGATACGCCCACGCGTGGCCGGCGTTCACGAATTGGCGGACGTACGCAGACCGGACATCACCCTCCTGGAAGGGTGGGCGCCGACGACGAGCGTCGGCTCATCTCGGGCGGGCTCATCGCCTGAGGCGGATCGCGTTCAGATCCTGCTCGCGCACGTCGTCGATGCGGGAGAGCACATCGTCGAGGTCGTCGTGCTCGGCGTGGAGATAGCGGCCGGCGAGCGCGTCATAGGCTCCGGTGGCGAGCGCCGCGACGAGCCGCGGAGCCAGCTCTGGCGGCGTCCAGGGCGCGTCGTCGGACGTCGAGGAGGTCATGTCGGTACGCACGAGCCCCGGGCTGAAGAAGAAGACGGGGATCCGTCCGGCGAGCTCGCCGGCGAGCGACTCGCCGTAGCGGCAGACCGCCGCCTTGCTCGCGGGGTAGGCGGTGTGTCGCTGGTCCGGCAGGTAGGCCGCGCCGCTCCCGGTGATCACGATCCGGCCCGACCCGCGCTCGAGCATCCCGGGGATGACCGCGCGGCAGCAGAGGTGGACGCCGAGAACGTTGACCTCGAACGTCCGCCACCAGTCGTCCGGCTCGATCTCCCAGGTGGCGCCGTCCCGGCCTGAGATCCCGGCGTTGGCGACGAGCAGCTCGACCGGCCCCGCTTCGGAGACGGCGCGCTCGACGGCCTCGCGGTCGGCGACGTCGAGCGCGACGGCGCGGCCGCCGATCTCGTCCGCAACCGTCTCGACCTGCGCGAGCGTGCGCGCGGCCACGACGACCTCCCAGCCCTCCTCGGCGAGCTTGCGGGCGATGTTCGCCCCGATCCCGCGCCCTCCGCCTGTGACGAACGCAATCACGCGGGGAACGGTAGCGGGGCCGCGCGATTCGGTGCGGTGGGGAAGCTCCACGCTCGGCTGCGAAGCTGGAGGGTCGGCTAGTCTGAGGACACCTGCGCGGGAAGTCGAGCTGGTCCCCCCTCTGGACTCCGTCCCTCCCGGCGGAGCCTCCCGATGAATCCGTTCGACCCCGACGACTATCCCCTGCGCCCGACGGTTCGCCGTCTGTCCCACCTGTGGTGGGGCGAACGCCGCCTGGTGCTCATCGGGCTGGCGTGTGCGCTCGCCTACACCGCTCTCACGCTGACCATCGCAGTCGTGATCCAGCGGGCCATCGACCACGCGATCGTGCCCAGCCATCCCGAGGCGCTCTGGCCCTACGTGCTCGCCATCCTGGGCCTCGCCCTGGCGCGGTTCTGGATCAACTTCACCCGCCGGTATGCCACCGCGCGGATCGGCGTCCGGCTGGAGGCCCGGCTGCGGCAAATGTTGTACGAGGGCTACCTGGGCTTCCCGCGCGCGTTCTACGACCTGCACCCGACGGGTCAGGTGGTGTCCCGGGCAACGAACGACCTCTTCCCGATCCGCTACTTCATCGGCTGGGGTGTCGTGCAGGGATTTCAGAGCGCGATGATGATCACGGGCGGGGTGATCGTGCTTGGGCTCGTGAACCCGCGCCTGACGCTCTACTCGGCGGTGGCGACGCCCTTGATCGGCATTGTCGCGTGGCGGTTCGCGCACCTGGTCATGCCGATCTCGCGCCGCGTCCAGGCGGCCAAGGGAGACGTCACCGAGTCCGCCGACGAGGCGGTCGTCGGCATCGAGATGGTGCAGGCCTTCGGGCGCGAGGACGACGTTCGCGAGCGGTTCGGCGCCAAGGCGGCCTCGGTCCGCAACATCGTCGTGCAGCAGGCGGGCGTCGAGGCCAACCACCTGCCGGCGCTCTTCTACCTGCCCACGCTGTCGATCGCGGCCGTGGTCTTCTTCGGCGGCCGCGACGTCATCGAGGGTCGTCTCACCATCGGCCAGTTCGTCCTGTTCAACACGATCCTCCTGCTGCTGACATGGCCGCTCGAGGCGCTCGGCTGGATCCTGAACCTGGCGCAGCGCGCGATCGCGTCGGCGGGACGCACCTTCGCCTGGCTCGAGCTCGTGCAGCGGCTCCCCGAGCCCGAGCATCCCCGAACGCTGCCCTCCGGCGAGCTCGCGGTCGCGTTCGAGGGCGTCCACTTCGCCTATCCGGGCGAGGAGGAGGTGCTCACCGGTGTCGAGCTCGCCCTTGATCCGGGCGAGATCGTGGCCGTGTGCGGCGCCACCGGCGCCGGCAAGAGCACGCTCTTGAACCTGCTGCCCCGTTTCTACGACCCGACGGCCGGGCGCGTGCTTCTGGGCGGGGTCGACCTGCGCGACGTCGCCCTGGCGGAGGTGCGCGCGGACGTTGCGGTGATCACCCAGCGGCCGATCCTGTTCTCGATCACCCTGCGCGAGAACCTGACCGCCGGCCGTCCTGACGCGCCCTGGGACGACGTCGAGGCGATGTGCGCCGCCGCCGGCGTCGCTGACTTCGTGCCGGATCTCCCGAACGGGTACGACACGCTGATCGGCGAGCGCGGCGTGAACCTCTCCGGCGGCCAGCGCCAGCGAGTGGCGCTGGCCCGGGCCCTGATTGCGAACGCCCGCGTGATCGTCCTCGACGACCCGCTCTCGGCCGTCGACACCCATACGGAGCACGACCTGGTCGGCCGGCTGCGTCCCGCGCTCGCGGGCCGCACCGTCGTCGTGGCCGCCCAGCGCCTGTCCACCCTCGCCCTGGCCGACCGCGCGGCGGTGCTCCTCGACGGGCGCGTCGTCGAGGACGGCCGTCCCGCCGACCTGCTGGAGCGGCGCGCCCTCTTCGCCGACCTCTTCGGAGACGAGATCGGTGTCGCGTAGGCGCACCGGCCTCACCCGCCTGGGGAGGTATCTGACCGGCCGCTGGCCGCTCGTGATCGGCCTGGTCGTCGTTGCGACCGGGAGCGCCGCGGCCCAGGCCGGGGGCTGGCTGCTCGTCCGGGCCGCGATCGACGACGGCATCGCCCAGGGCGACAGGCACACGCTGACCGTCGTCGTCGCCCTCTACCTGGCCGTGAACGCGCTCGGCTGGATGTGCCAGCTGGTGTTGATCCGCGGCCTCGCGGTCATCGGCCAGGGGATTGTCTTGGGACTGCGGCGTGACCTGTTCGACCACCTGACCTCGCTCTCGCTGCGCTACTTCTCCGAGCAGCGGGCGGGGTGGATCATCGCCCGCGTGACGAGCGACGTCGACGCCATCTCGGACGCGCTCTCACAGGGTCTTCCGACCCTGGTCTCGAACGTCGTCCTGCTGCCGACCACCGTGATCGTGCTCTTCGTCGTCGACTGGCGGCTGGGCCTCGTGGCGATGGTGATCCTGCCGCCCGCGCTTGTGCTCTCCCGCTGGTTCCAGCGCAAGTCGGCGATTGCTCAGCTCGACGTGCGAAACCGCATCGCCGCGGTCACGGCTCAGGTGGCCGAGTCGGTCTCGGGGATGGCGATCGTGCAGGCGTTCAACCGCGAGCGCCAGTTCCAGGGTCAGTTCGACGAGCTGAACCGCGAGAACCGCAGCTCCAACATCTACGCCCAGCAGCTGTTCTCCGTGTTCTTCCCGTCGATCGAGCTCCTGGGGGCGATCTCGACCTGTGCCGTGCTCGTCGTCGGGTCGCGGTTCCTCTCGGACGGCACGCTCACGATCGGGACGCTGATCACGGCCATCTACCTGCTGCAGCTCGTGTTCCAGCCGCTCCAGGAGCTCTCCGACGTCTACGGCCAGCTGCAGGCGGCGGCCGCGGCGATGGTCAAGATCACCGCGGTGCTCGACGCCGAGCCCGAGATCGGCGATCGCCCCGGCGCAGTGCCGATGCCGCCGATCGCCGGCGCCATCGACCTGGACGCGGTCAGCTTCGCCTATGGCGACGCGGACGTGCTGCACGACATCTCGATCCACGTGCCCCCCGGCGGCTGCATCGCGCTCGTCGGCCAGACGGGCGGCGGCAAGTCGACGCTCGCGAAGCTGATCGCGCGCTTCTACGACCCGCGCACAGGCAGCGTGTCGGTCGACGGCACCGACCTGCGCGAGGTACGGCTCGGCAGCTATCGCCGCCAGCTGGGGGTCGTGCTGCAGGACCCGTTCCTCTTCTCGGGCACCATCGCCGACAACGTCCGCTTCGGGCGGCCCGAGGCAAGCGACGACGACGTGCGCGAGACGGCGGCCGCGATCGGCCTCGACCGGCTTGTCGGACGTCTGCACGGAGGGCTCGGCCACGAGGTGCGCGAGGGTGGCTCGGGGCTCTCGGCGGGAGAGCGGCAGCTGATCTCGATCGCACGAGCGCTCCTCGCCGACCCGGGCATCCTGATCCTCGACGAGGCCACGTCGAACATCGACCGGCCCACCGAGCTCCTCATCGAGCGGGCGCTCGACAGGCTCCTGCACCGGCGCACCTCGGTCATCATCGCCCATCGCCTGGCCACCGTCCGCCGGGCCGACGAGGTGCTCGTCGTCGAGCGGGGCCGAATCGTCCAACGGGGCTCCCCGACCGACCTGCTCGCCGACGACGGGCCGTTTCGGCGACTCGCCGGCCGTCGGGATCCGGCCCGGCAGGCGGCAGGGCACGTTCGGCCGAAGCTGGCTGAGCGGAGCGGCGCGGTGGCCCGGCGCCGGCCAACCCACTAGCTCCGGGTAAGGAACCCGTCGACGCTGATGCGGGGATGGCCGCCGGTGGCCACGTTGACGATCTTCAACGTATGGGCACCATCGCTCGCCCATTCGAACTTGTAGGCGACCACTCGGTTCAGCGTCGATGACGACCGCGTGTTGATGGACGCCTTGAGGACTCCGTCCACGTAGACCTTGGCTGAGCCATGAGACGAGTCCTCATCGGTCACCCAGGCGAGCGCCTGGCAGGACGAGCAGTGGAATGTCGTGGACGCCGAGGCCGCAGTCGTGTACCTGGCCGTTCCACCCCATGCCCCTGCGAAGCTCGTGGTATGCCAGGTTCCCGTGTAGGAGCCGGCGCCCTCCTGGTATCCGGTCGGCGTGACCTCCGTCGTGGAGCTTGCTCCCTGGCCGCAGTCAACGGCGATCGTGGAGCCGGATCCGACAACGAGATTGGCCGTTGCGGCGAGTGCGGTGCCGGCGTGCAGCACGGTTGAGTTGCCGCCGCTCGCGACGGTGAGGTTGTACGTCGAACCTGCGGGGCACGTTCCCTGTGCCCACGAGATCCTGTACGGGACGGTCGGGTTGGCGCTGCCGCTCATGACCGACTTCTGGACGAGGTGGGCCTGTACGGGGCCCGGCTCGGCGCTCGCGACCGAGCCCGAGATGACCGAGGAGATCTGACTCTGCGTAAGCGCGGTGTCAGACACGATGAATCGCGACATCGTGCCGTTGAAGAA
Organism: uncultured Actinomycetes bacterium; assembly: GCA_963709425.1. Classification (GTDB taxonomy): domain Bacteria; phylum Actinomycetota; class Thermoleophilia; order Gaiellales; family JAICJC01; genus JAICJC01. The sequence continues at coordinate 928,011 of CAVPWG010000005.1, forward strand.
CGCCTCTGCATCCTCATTGGTGCCGTGACCTCCGGGCGCATGTCCCTTTCGGTGCTTGGCGCCGACCACCAGGTTCTCATCGATGCCGGTGATGGTTGCGCCCGTATTCAGCGTGCCGGTCTGGGCACGGCTGTTGTCGAGGACGAGGTGGGTACCGTCCCCATGAGCGATGTATGTGCGCAACTGCGCGCCGTCGTAGGTGGCGACCGCCCAGGTGAGGGTATTGCTCGGGATGACCTCTGTCCCGGTGAAGGTATCCGTGGAGTTCCCGTTGAAGAATCCGCCCACGCGAAGACGGTATTTGGGAGTTGTGTCCTCCCGCACGTTGAACCAGAAGCTCCCCGCCTTCTCCATGAGCTCATAGCGTTGGTGTGCGGGATCGGTATCCGCCGACTCGTTCAGCGTGAACTGCACGAGGATCGAGAAATGATGAACATCGAGACTCCCCGCGGTGTTTGGAATCTCGATGCGCTCCGCGTTCGTGCCGTCGAAGACGACCGCGGTGTTCCCCTGCGAGTCCGTCGTCGTGCTCGGGCTCCAGGCGGCCTCTGACCCGACGACCCCCTTCTTCCCCGCACCATCATTTGCGTTGCCAGACCCATCCGGCACCATGGCCCCGGAGATGTTCCCGAAGTCGAGGTCGATGACCGCCCCCGTGGGCGGAGAGACGCGTTCCACCCTTGGCGACTGAAAGCCGGAGGCGCCCGCCGACATGACTACCCACATGCCGGCCGCGGCCAGCGCGAAAACCCGTCTCAGTCTTGGCCGGGCCGCGGTGGCAGGGATCTGGCGGCCCTACCCGGTCGGGGCGGCTGGTGGGGTGGCGAGCAGCGCGGGGTCGGCGGTTTCCAGCCGGCGCCGGAAGAACGCAGGCGCGCTGAGCCGCCACCCGATCATCAGCACGACGCCGAGTACGAGGAAGAAGCCGCCGATGATGAGGGGCGGCCCAATCCCGAACCATGAATTGCCGGATTCCGAGTTGGCCGGGTCGGCCAGGTCGATGCAGGACTTCACGAAGACGTAGGTCAGCATCAGTCCGCCAACGACGGGCACGACTCCGATCATGATCATGTTTCGGGCGCTGCGGAGCAGCTCGTGGCGATAGTAGATGGCGCACGCATAGCCGGTGAGGCCGTAGTAGAAGGCGATCATCAGGCCCAGCGAGGCGATCGAATCGAACAGGACGTCCTCGGAGAGGATCGTCAGCCCCACGTACCATGCGATCGACAGGCCGCCCATCCACAGGGTGGCCGTCGATGGCGTTCGATGCTCCGGGTGGATGCGGGCGAGCGATCGCGGCAGCGCACCGTGGTACGCCATCGAGAGCGCGGTGCGGGTGGTCGGCAGGATCGTCGTCTGGGTCGACGCCGATGCGGACGTCAGCACGGCGATGATCAGGAGCTTGTCCCATGGTGAGCCGAGCACCTGCCCTCCCAGCGCCGAGAGCACGTCGTCAGCGTTGTCGACCAGAAACTCCGGGCCGGCGAACGCCTGGGCGGCGATCGAGACGACAACGTAGATCCCGACCAGCACGACCGTCGCGACGACGGCCGCCAGGCCCGGCCCACGGCTGGGATCGTTGGACTCCTCGTTGACGGTCACGGTGCTGTCCCAGCCCCAGTAGATGAAGACGGCAACCAGCACGCCCGCCGTGAGCGCACTGGTGCTGTGGATGTCGAACGGGTTGATCCAGGAGAGTGAGGGCTCGACCGACCCGGCCGGGCTGTCGACGTACACCTTCCACAGCGCGACAACGGCGAAGATCGCCAAGGCGATGATCTCAGCAGCCAGGAGATACCACTGGGTGCGCGCCGACAGCTCGACGCCGATGTAGCAGATCGCCGTCATGACGACGATCCACGCGACGCCGACCAGCGTCACCCAGAACGTCGAGGCGGCATAGCTGTCAGCCCCAACCAACAGGAAGCTATAGATTCCGGCTATCTGGGAGAGGTTCGCCATGACGATCACGTCGGCCACGATGATCGCCCAACCCCCTAGCCAACCCAGCCACGGCCCCATCGCCCGCGTCACCCATGAGAACGTCGTGCCGGCGTCAGGATCAGCCCGGTTCATGTAGTAGTACGACGCCGCGATAAACAGCATCGGCACGAACGCCAGGAGCATGATCGCCGGCGCCTGCAGACCCACAGCCGCCACCACCAGACCCAGCGACGCGGCCAGGCTGTAGCCCGGCGCAGTCGACGACACGCCGATCACCACGTTCGACAGGAACCCGAGCGCGCCGGCCTTCAGACCCTTGTCGCCCGACGGAACACGCTCGACCGCCACGCGGCGACCCTACCATGCGTCGAGAAGAATCTCTGATCCGGGCTGGCGGAGCCGCGCCTGCGTACTAGGCGGCTTCTTCGCGCTTTCCGGGTAGGCGCCGCGTAAACCAGAATGAGAGCACTGCCAGGAACGCGACGGTGAGCATCGACGTCCCCAGCGCGTCGAGCTGTGCGTCGGCGTAGTCGTCGGTGACGGTGGTAGCGTCGGCCGGCGGCAACCCGGCGTCGCGCAGGGCCCGGAATGCCTGGTCGGTCGTGACGATCGGGATGCCGGCCTCGGTGGCCTTCGAGATCTGCGCCTTCACATCAGCGGGCACGGCGGGGTTCTCCTGGATCCGTGAGTTGAACCCGTTCAGGAGCCCGAGCAGCAGCACCGAGCCGATCAGCGCGGTGCCGAGCGATGCGCCGAGGTTCTGTGCCGTTCCCTGGAGCCCCCCGGCCTCGTTCGTGTCGTCCGGAGGGGCCGAGGACATGATCACGTTCCCGAGCTGCGACATCAGGAGCCCGGCGCCGATCCCGAAGAACACGAGCGCCAACGCGAACGCCGTCCCGTTCAGGGTCACGTCGATCGTCCCGACGAGCACGAGCGCGGCAATCGCCATCGCGCCGAGGCCGACCCGGACGACAGCCCGCGGCCCGAACCGCACCGCCACCCTCGGCCCGGCGAGCGCAGCGGCCAGCATCGAGACCGACATCGGGAAGAGCCGCTTCCCCGTCTCGAACGCGTCGAAGCCGAGCACAACCTGGAGGTAGACGGGCAGGACGAAGAACGTGCCCATCACGATCAACTGCTGCGCCGCCAGCGAAGCGAGCCCGGCGCGCAGCGTCTCGATCTTCAGCAGCGCGCGGTTCAGAAGCGTGCTCCTGCCGAGCTCCTCTCGACGCTCCTCCCACTCGAAGAAGCAGCCGAGCACGACCAGGCCGCCGACAATCAAGAACGGCACCAGCGAAAACCCGAGCGGCGTGATCTCGTGCCCGCTGATCGTCGGGGCGTCGACCGGCCTGATCCAGCCCCAGGTGCTGCTCTTCAAGATACCGAACACGATCAGGCCAAACGCGATCGCCGAGAGCGCGGCGCCGCCGTAGTCCAACTTCGGCGGCTGCTCGGGCTTGGGGGCGCGCTTCATCCGCCGGTGGACGATGAGCACCGCGATCACCACCACAACCTCGCCGACGAAGACGTACCGCCAGCTCCAGGTCGTCGTCACGTAGCCGCCGATCAGCGGGCCCGCCGCGATCGCCGCTCCCGCGGCCCCGCCGATCATCGAGTAGGCGAACGCACGCTCCTTGCCCTCGTAGTTCGCGGCGGTCAGTGCCGCGATCGCCGGGATCACCAGCACAGCGCCGAGCCCCTCAGTTCCCGACCAGCCGATCAGCAGCACCGTGAGATTCGGGCTCAGCGCCGTGATCAGCGAGCCGAGCCCGTACACGGCCAGCCCAAGACCGAACGCCCGATCACGGCCCAGGATGTCACCGAGCTTCGCGCCCACGAGCATGAACGCCGCCATCACGAGGGTGTACATCGTGATGGCGCTCTGCACCCCGGTCACCGTCGTGCTCAGATCCTCCACGATCTGCGAGATCGAGACGTTCATCACGCTCGAGTCGAGCACCATGATGAACTGGGCCGACGCCAGGATGATCAACGGGAGCCACTTGCGCACGCGCCGACTCTACGCCACCAAGCGGCCGAACCAGCTCGACGTGCGGCACCGCGGATCGCCCCCGGCTGCGGCTGCCATCAGATCGGTGTGCGACGTGACTCCCTGGTCAGGGCATCGCCAGCCGGCCAAAAGCGTGGTAGACAGGTTGTAGTGCTTGCTCTGGTTGTCCTGACGGTGGCGACGGCGTTGGTGTTCGATTTCACCAACGGGTTTCACGACACCGCGAATGCGATGGCGACGACGATCGCGACCAGAGCGCTTCGGCCGCGGGTGGCGGTGACGCTCGCTGCGGTCATGAATCTGCTGGGGGCGTTCCTGTCGGTGACGGTCGCCGCCACCATCGCCAGCGGGATCGTCGACCAGGCAACCATCACCGTTCCGATCATCTTCGCGGGCCTGGTGGGGGCGATCGTGTGGAACGTGATCACCTGGTATTTGGGCATCCCGTCCTCGTCCTCCCACGCGCTCGTCGGAGGCGTGGTCGGCTCGGTGTTGGCGGCCGAGGGCTCGGCCGGCGTGATCTGGAGCGGCATCGCCTCCAAGGTGCTGATTCCAGCGCTGCTGGCTCCCTTCGTGTGCGGGTTCGCCGCCTATCTCGCCACCCGCCTCGCGTACCGCTGGACACGCTCGCTGAGCGAGCAGAGCTCGGCGCATGGTTTTCGCTCGAGCCAGATCCTCTCGAGCTCGTTGGTGGCGCTCGCGCACGGCACCAACGATGCGCAGAAGACGATGGGCGTGATCGTGCTGACCCTGGTGGCCGGTGGGCGGCTCTCCGCTGACAGCGGCGTCCCGATGTGGGTGAAGGTCTCGTGCGCCGTCGCGGTCGCGCTGGGCACCTTCTCGGGCGGTTGGCGGGTGATCCGGACGCTGGGCACGAGGGTCACCGACATCGCTGCGCCACAGGGCTTCTCCGCCGAGACGGCAAGCGCGACCACGATCCTGTCATCGTCGTTCTTCGGGTTCTCGCTCTCCACCACACAGGTCGTCTCCGGAGGGGTGATGGGAGCCGGGCTGGGACGCGCCGGCGGGTTCGTGCACTGGTCGGTGGTTCGGCGGATGGTGTTCGCTTGGATGCTGACGATGCCTGCGGCCGCGCTGATCGGCGCGGCCGGCGAGGAGACCGTTGCCGCGTTCTCGACCGAAGTCGCCGGCGTCGTCGTCGTCGCGGCCGTCGCAGCAGCGATCCTTGCCTTCATCTTCATGATGGCACGGCGCACCAACGTCACTGCGCACAACGTCATCGAGGGGATCGACGTCGAGGAGGCACCACCCGTACCTGCACTGGCGCCGGCATGACGCTGCTCTCGGTCAACGACTACCTGCCGCTCTTCGAACTGGTCAGGATCCTGGCGGTGACCCTGAGCGTTGCTATCGTCGCGCCTTCGGCGGCCTCGCTCGCGATCGTCGGCCTCGACCGCAGACGCTCCGGCTCGACCGGAGTTGGCAACAGCCTGATCACGCTCGGAGCCGGGACGCTGATCCTGCTCGTCGCGCTCGGGTTGTACGCGCTGGTCGACGCGTGATCGTGTCTCGATCGCAGTACCAGCTATGACGGCTCGGAGAGCGCCAAGAGCTGTGCTGAGGAGGCTTGTCCAGCTTTCTGCAGACCGATTCTGAGCTACGCATTGTTTGTGATCAGCCCCCGCGTCCAAGCTTCGATCGAGGGGGTGGCCATTGCGACGAACTCTTGGCCGCGACCGACTGTTCGCACCCTGGTCATCCCATCCACCGGTTCGCCCCAGCGCGCCGGGTCGAGGTGATAGGAGAGGCGGCCGCCGAAGTCCGGGTGAAACGAAGCCGGAAGCCGCCATACCGAGGCGGATGCTGCGGCGGGATCGGACAGGCGAAGCTGGTCCGTATATCTGAACACGCCTGATCCGGAGAGGCGGGTGTCTTGGAACCGGTCCGCCGCCTGGTACACGCGGCCGCGACCACCGGTTCGGCCAACACCGAAATGCGGGAATCGCGCCGCCCACTCGATCCTCTCGCCGGCGCTGCAGTCGATCACTCGGCCGACCTCGAGGTAGCCGTAGAGAGCGTGAAATGCCCGGCCGGTGAACCGCAACCCGCGCGGCGTATCGACGGCGTGCTGAAACCGGCCCCAAAACACGAACAGGTCACCCACCCCCACACCCTGGTTCTGAAGATGGCCCAGCGCGGCGTCAACCTGACCAAACAGGCCGCGCCACTCCGCGGGACGTTGGCACAGCACCCGATTGATGTCCGGATCCAAGTGACAGGAACTCGACTCGTCGTAGCTGGCGTAGCCGAGCTCTCGCATCACCTCGAGCAGGGACCGGTCATCGACTCTCAGATCGCTATACCGGTTCTCGTCGCCGGCATACGGAATCGGCAGGCTGACCATCCGCCCGTCCGGGAGAATCGGCGACGCCCCACCCCCCGACGCCGTGTCGAACCCCTTCCGGCTCAGGATGATCCGCCTCATGCTGCCCGAGCTCGCTCCCTATCACGGTCACAAGCAGTCGAACCGGCACCATTGACCATCGCCCCACGGGACGACCCTCGCTGTCCGTCCAAAAACCACGCACTCATGCTCAGAACCAACCGGTCACCCGCGCAGTTGCACGGGGACATGGTACGGCGAGCCGAGGTCGCCGACGAATGGAGCATGTCGCAGGGACCGACGATGAGCGGCCATCCCGGGCGTCGAAGCCCGCGTCGCGCGATGCTTCGCTCAGACGATCAGCTGGCTTTGTTCATGGCGTCGCTGAGGGCGTCGATGTCGGAGCTGTCGTTGTAGGCGTGAAGGGAGACGCGGATGCCGCCTCCTCTGGAGCTGACCACGATGTTCTCTTCGGCGAGGCGGGCCTGGACCGCGGGTGCGGCGAGGGTGGGATGGCGCAGCGAGACGATGTGGTGGCTCGCCCCGGCCGCGTCGAGATCTCGGAACGGCGTCCAGCCGTGCGGCGCCGTCGCGGCGACGAGCTCGCGCGCCAGTGCTTCGGCGTGGCGGGCGAGCGCTGGAAAGCCGGCTTCGGTCAGCAGGTTTATTGAGGTGCGCAGGCCGGCGGCCGAGCTGTATGCGATCGTCGAGAGTTCGAACCGTCGCGCGTCAGACGCGAGCGCCAGCCTCGTGGGGTCGAATTGGAACGGGTGCTGGGTGCCTTTCCAGCCGACGATCGGCGGTACGCACTGCAGCAACTCGTCTGCGATCACAAGCAGGGCGACGCCGCCGTGCGCGGATAGCCACTTGTACCCGCTGCACACGAGCGCGTCAGCAGACCAGGAGCGCAGGCTCACCGGCATAGCGCCCGCCATCTGCGTGACGTCCACGATGACACGCGCCCCGACCGCGTGAGCACGCCGAACGACCTCGCCGACGTCGACCACCGACCCCGTCGCAAACTGGACGGCACTGAAACACACCGCGGTCGTGGCGCTCTGAATGCCGTCAACAAGCGCCGCCGTGAGATCTTGTCCTGGATCGTCCTCGACCCACTTGACCGCCGTGCCGAGCCGCTCGCGCGCACCAAGCCACGGATAGGTGACACTGGGGAAATCAGACGCCACCAGAACCACCTCGCCGCCGGCCGTCGCTGCCAGGATCGCGAGCTGGCCGAGCGCCTCACTCGCTCCTCCCACCACCGCTATCGACCGCAGCGGCGCGTCAAACAATCCGGCCGCAGCCTCGCGCAGGCCATCCAGAATCCGCTCCTCAGCGGCATCCGAGAGCCGCACGTTGCCGTACTGCGCCACACCGACAAGGAAGTCCACCATCGCCTCCGTTGAACGGTGCGGAACCAGGCCAAGTGACGCCTGATTCAGATACACCCACCGCTCCAGCGCGGCGTACTCCTCACGCGGAATCACGGCCGAAGTCACACCACCGCCCATCCGCCCTGATCCTGCAAGTACCCCACTACACCGCATCTCACTGTGCTGTCAGCCCCTGCAATGAAAACCCGACCAGGCGAAGCATCCTGCTTGAGTATCGCCTAGGCGCCCGCATCTTAGTGGCGCGAAAGCGTCCCCGGGCCTCCGAGTACGGCCGCCACGGCGCTCAACCGGTGGGCGATGGATCCGCCGGCGCCCGTCGTCGATCACCGCGAGCTGCGGACCTCGGCGCTGAAGACGTTGGTCGAGCTCCGGCGAGGATCGAGGCCGCGCCGATCAGCAGCCCGAGAGCTGCGAGAGCCAGGCCGGCGCGCATGCCGGTGGTGAAGGCGTCTGCGGCGATGTCGCCCAAGCGGTTACCAAGCCGCGCCGCCACCTGCTCGACCTGGCCACCGGCCACCGTCTGACCGAGGCCGTCGGCCACGTGTCCCGCGCGTTCGGTCCACGAGCGCTCGGCGACGGTCACGGCGGCAGATCCGAAGGCCGCGATGCCGAGCACCGTGCCGAGCTGACGTGACGCGTTGACGATGCCGGCGGCGAGCCCCGAGCGGCCGGCCTCGACGGCGCCCATGGCGAGCGTGGCGACGCTCGGCGTGATCGCTGCGAAGCCGGCGCCAAGCAGCAGGTACGGCCCCAGGAACATCGCGTACGGAGTGTTCTGGTCGGTCAGCGCCACCGCCGCGATCGACACGGCAGCGGCCACACAGCCGGCGGCGATCACGCGGGCCGTGCCGAATCTCTTGCCGGCCCGGCCCGCGAACGGGGCCAGCAACCCGAACGACAGGCTGATCGGCACCACGCTCAGCCCGGCCTTGAACGGGCTGTACCCGCGGACGTCCTGGAAGAACAGCGTCATCATGTAGAGCACGATCCCCAGCGCGGCATAGGCGCAGAGCGTCGTCACCACGACGGTCGCCAGCCGCCGGTCGCGGAACAGGTCGAGGGGCACCATCGGCTCCGTCGCGCGCGCCTCCCACCAGACGAAGGCGCCGGCCAGCACTGCCGCGACGGCCACCATCCCCAGCGTCCGGACTGAAAGCCATGGGTGCGTCGCCGTGCCGATCAGCGCCAGCGTCAGGACCAGCAGCGTCGCCCCGGCGAGAACCGCACCCCCGGCATCGAGGCGGCGCGCGGCGGGGTCGCGGGACTCGCGCACCGAGAGCAGGGTCACGGCGCCGCAGAGAAGGCCGAGCGGCACGTTGATCCAGAAGACCGCCGACCAGTCGAAGCGGTCGACCAGGAAGCCACCGAGCACCGGGCCGGCGCCGAACCCGAGGCTGCCCACGGCCGCCCACAGGCCGATCGCCCCGGCCGCCCGCTCGCCGGGGAACGCGGAGACCAGGATCGACAGCGTCAGCGGGCTCATCGCGGCTGCGCCAACACCTTGGGTCGCCCGTAGCGCAATCAGCTCAGGGTCGTCCGGCGAGAGCGCGCAGCCCAGCGAGCCGAGCGTGAAGATCGCGAGGCCGATCAGGAACACGCGGCGGCGGCCGTAGCGGTCGCCGAGCACGCCGCCGACGAGGATCAGCGAGGCCAGCACCAACGTGTAGGCGTTGACGATCCACTCCAGATTTGTGGGCGGCACGTCGAGCTCCTGCTGGATCGACGGCAGCGCGACGTTCACGATGGTCATGTCGAGCATGATCATCACCTGCGCGACGCACATCGCCGCGAGCGTCAGGTGCTCGACACGCCGTCCCGTGGCCGCTACCCGCGGCATCGGTCAGCCAGTCCACAGGAACCCAGGGCCACAACAGCTGGAAACGTCAGAGCACCAGCTCGGATTCCCCGTCGTAGCTTTCGGATGCGAAGGGCCGAGCCGCTCGCCGCGCCGGTAGCCGACCCGCACGGCCAGGCTTGCACCGGGCCGGGTGATCGAAGAAGATCACCCGGTCCGTACGCGATCCATCTGTCTGGAGGAGCGTCAAATGAACGCAATCCTGCTCGGCTACGACGACACAGAGGCATCCAAGCGGGCTCTCGAACGAGCTATCGAGCTGGCAAAGGCGTTCCAAGCGAAGCTGCTCGTGACCAGTGTTGCGCCGACCGTGCAGGCGGCCGGCCGGAGCATGGGCGCACTGGATCCCACCGATTCGCCCGAACGCCATCACGCCGAACTCGAACAAGCTGCAGCCGTGATCAAGGCGGCCGGATTATCGGCCGAGCTGTTGCCGGCGATCGGTCACCCCGCGGACACGATCGTCCAGATCGCGGGGGACGAAGGCGCCGACATGATCGTTGTAGGCACGCGTGAACCCGGCTTCGTCGAGCGGCTGCTCGGGCAGAGCATCAGCCAGGCAGTCGCCCGCCATGCCAGCTGCGACGTCCTGATCGTTCACTAGACACCGACGCAGGCCCGACAAGCGCGCGGTGTGCTTGCTCGGGCGGCGGGCGAGGGCACGTTCGCCCTCGCCCGCTCGCGCATCGTCAGCCGCCGGCCGTCGTTGGGATGGCCATGCCCGCCGTCTGGTACGCCTCCTCGGTCGGCTGCTCGTCGCTGGGATCCGTCCACCGGAACGGCCTGCCCACCTGGCGCTGGCCGATCACGTAGCCGGCGATGCCGGCCACGAGCACCAGCACGCCCACCAGGATGATGCGGTTCGTGAACGCACTTGGATCGGTGAACGCGTAGTTCCACGCATAGCCGGTCAGCTTCAGGAACATCAACCCGAACACGATCAGGCACAGGTTGAAGACCGCGAAGATCCCGGCCAGGACCATCCAGATCGGAGCCAGCCTGATCGGGCGCGGCCACGCCGGCCTGTCCTTCCGAAGCAGCAGCACCCCGGTCAGGGCCAGCACGTGCGACAGGATATAGCCGAGGTTCCCGGCCGCCAGCACGAAGAAGATGCTCGGGAACAACATCAGCAGGCAGACGTTCATGACCATGTCCAGCGTCATCGCCCGTCCCGGCACGTGGCGTGAGTTGAGCACGGACAACTGCTTGACGGTGAGGCCGTCGCGGGCCATCCCGTACAGCGCCCGTGACCCGTCCATCGTGGCCGTGTTCATGGAGAGCAGCAGGCCGGCGCAGAGGCAGACCACCAGCACCCCTCCGAAGAAGTCACCCACGATCGCCTTGAGCACGTCGATCATGTAGACGATGCCGGTCAGGTCGCCGGCGATCGCGCTGTAGCCGAGCGTGCCCACCACCGCCAGCGGCAGCAGCGCCGACAGGAACACGTTGAACGCGCCGGTCGACATGATCGCCTTGCGGGTGTCGTTCTTGGTGTCGATGAACTCGGGGGCGAATGTCGCCGGCGCCTCCGGGCCGTACGTCGACCAGCCGAGCACGTACAGCCAGACCATGATCAGGCCGAACTGGTGCCAGGTGCTGGCGGACTCCCCGAACACGCCCGTGAGCGTGCTCGACATGGCGTTCCCGTTGACCGCGTGGTTGCTGATGTTCCCGGTCACGAACGGGCCGACGGCGAGCACCACGACCGGCACCGCCATTGCCACGCCGGTGGCGTAGCTGAGCCACACCGCCGGCCGCATGCCGCGGACGTTGAACGACCAGCACAAGAGGATGCAGATCAGGCCGATCACGCGCACGGTGTTGAAGTCCACGCCTGCGACGTTGGCGGTCCAGCCGCCGACGCTGTTGGTGTTGACTCCTTTGGAGTTCAGGTCGGTGAAGAACTCACCGACCAGCAGGAAGCCGATCAGGCCACCGTAGATGGCCAGCACGCTCGACCACGCAAACCAGTAGCCGAACGTTGCGATCGGCCCGGCCAGCGAGAAGTACTTGCGCCAGCCCTCCTTGGCGTACATCGCAAGGCCGCCCGGCTTGTCCGGGAACATCGCCGCCGGCTCGGAGTAGACGTAGGCCTGCAGAGCTCCCACGAGCGCCGAGACGAACCAGAGGATCGCAGCCACCTTCGCGCCCAGCGCGCCCACCGAGAAGCCGATCCCCACGATAAGAAACCCTGGGTTCGCAAGGCCGATCACGAACCCGTCATACCACCGCATCGTCTTCAGGAGACGACGTTCATCAACCGCGACCTCAGCCACGAAGACCTCCTCGAATGAGAGCGTTCCCCCAGGATCCGGGGGAGGGCCGACCATACAGACGGGCCTGACGGCATGCAATACTTTTCGGGCGCTACCAACCGCCCATGGCGATTCCGATCACGATCAGCTGCGAGTGCGGCCGCACCGTCCAGACCGATCTCGGTGAGCGCGTCGACTGTGAATGCGGCCGCGCCTACGACACCTCCCGGGTGCCGCGCGAGAAGCGCGCCGCCGTGGTCGCAGCCCAGACACAGTTCCGGGTCTACATGTGGTTCGGCATGCTCTTCATTGCCGGGTCGGCGGTGGTGGGATACCTGGTGCACGGGATGGTGGGGCTGCTCCTGGCCACGCCCTGCGTGGCGCTGTTCTGGTTCCGGATCGTGCAGCCGCGGGTGTCGAAACGCCAGCGCCGGGCGCTCGCCGACCTGCCGGCTTGGACGATCGAGGCCGGCTAGCGGTGGCGACCAGCGCCCCCGGCCCGGCCGTGGTCGGCACGGCCACGGGCACCGGCGTGCGGCCGGTGATGCTGCTGACACTGAACACGCCGATGGATCCCTCGGCCGTGGCGTTCGCGATCGACACGGCCGTGGAGACGGGCGCGGAGCTGCTGGTCTGCGACGCCGTGCCTCTCGCCGTCGGGCAGCCCACCTCCAGCGCGGTGCGCTCGTTCGGCGACCGCGACGCCCTCGACGGGTGCACCAGCGCCGCAGCCGAGGCCCGCGTGCGCGGCGCCCGAGTCAGCGAGATGCTCTTCCATCACCCGCGGCCGCTGTCTGCCGCCGCCCGGGTCTGCGCGGAGCACGGCGTCGGGCTGCTCGTGTTCGGGGCCGACCGAAAGCGGCTGGGCAAGTGGCGATTCCGAAATGCCGTGCGGCGCCTGCGGCGAGAGGTGACGTGCCTCGTGTGGTTGAACGAGTGAGCGACATGCCGCCACCGTGGGCGCGCCGACTCTCACGGCGCCAGTTCAAACGTGATCTGCTTGGTCTCGGTCAGCGCATCCGTGATCCAGCCCGCCAGCTCCCTGCCGGCACCTGACTTCTTGGCCCCGCCGAACGGCGCCATCTGATCCCAGTAGTTGGTGGTCTCGTTGATGTGCACGGTGCCGTGGCGCAGCGCCTCGGCGGCGTGCCAGGCGGCGCGCAAGTCGTTGGTGAACACGGCCGCGGTCAGGCCGAACTCGGTCTCGTTGGCGATGGTCAGCGCCTCATCGAGGGTCTCGAACCGCATGATCGGCGCAACCGGCCCGAACGTCTCCTCCTGGGCGATGCGCATGTCGCTCGTGACCCCGGTCAGCACGGTAGGCTCGTGGAACTGGCCCTCGCTGGCGCCGCCGGCCACCACTCTCGCGCCCTTGGCGACGGCCTCGGCGATGTGCTGCTTGGTTCGCTCGAGCGTGGCCGGCGTGGACAGCGGCCCCATGTCGGTGCTCTCGTCCAGCGGGTCACCCACCCGCAGCTTCGCAACCCGCTCGACCAGTGCCGCCACAAATGCGTCCTCGACCGAGGACTGCACCAGGATCCGCTCGGCCGCCGTGCAGCACTGCCCGGCCAGGTAGAAGCAGCCGGTGACGGCGGCGTCGGCGGCCCTGTCGATGTCGGCGTCGGCCAGCACGATCTGGGGGCCGTTGCCGCCCAGCTCCAGCACCCGGTTCTTGAGGCCGGCGTCGCGCGCAACCTGCTCGCCTGTGGCAACGGAGCCCGTGAACACGACCGAGGCCACGCCCGGGTGGCGCACCAGCTGCGAGCCGGTCTCGCCGCGCCCGTGCACCAGGTTGACGGTCCCGGCCGGGAATCCAGCGTCCTCCAGGAGCTCGACGAACATGCCGGCGCAGATCGGCGCGAACTCCGACGGCTTCCACACGACGGTGCAGCCGGCGGCCAGCCCGTACACGATCGGGATGCCGGCGATGTCGACCGGGAAGTTCCACGGCGTCACCGCCGCCACCACCCCCACCGGCTCCTGCACCACCAGGATGCGCTTGGTACCGGCCCGCTCCTGGGTCGAGGGCAGCACCTGCCCGGCATGCCGCAGGATGTCCTCCGACGCCCGCCGGAAGTGGTCGGCCGTGTACTCCACCATCTCCTCGCGCGACTCGCGGATGGTCTTGCCCATCTCGCGCGTGATCATTTGGGCGATCTCCTCGTTCCGCTCCACGCAGAGTGTGTAGGCGCGGCGGCAGAGGTCGACCCGCTCCAGGATCGGAGTGGCCCGCCAGGCCGGGAAGGCGTCGGCCGCAGCGCCCACGGCGGCGTCCACCTGCGCCGCGCTGGAGGCGGTGACGGAACCGACCGTCTCGCCGCTGCCGGGGCTCGTGACCTCGATCTGCTCGCCGTCGCCGTCGATCCAGTGACCGCCGATGTAGGCGCCGTTTCGTGTCGCGATAGCCATGGTGTCCTCCTTATGGGCGCGGGCGTAGCTTGCGCGTCTGGCAGATGGGGTGCTCGCCGACCACGGCGGCGGCCGTTCCGCCCGCGCCGGAGAGGCAATCCACCACGTCATCATGCCGCACAGGGAGCTTCGCCTCAAGGCACGCATCGTCCGAGGCGTCTCATGTGCTGTTTCACATCGCCTTGGCCGACGCGCAGCGGGCCGCTCCCGCCCTCGCGACGACCTAGCGGCAAGGCGTCTCCAGATTGAGGGCCATGATCGTGACGGACTCGCCCTCGTAGTAGGCGTCGGCCAGCGGATCCCAGCCAAGCTGCTCGTAGAAGACTCTCGCCGTCGTCGTATAGAGGTAGACGCGGGTGAACCCCATCGCTGCAGCCGCGGCTTCCGCGTGCGCCATCAACCTCCGCCCGACGCCCTGTCCTCGGCGCCTCGGAACGACGAATGTGTACGCCACCCACGGTGTCAGATGTGCCAAATCGGGGCTGTCAGGCATGTCGTGCTCGACGAGACACACGGAGCCGACGGGGACGTCTCCATCGAGCGCCACGAACGTCGACGGTACGGAGTCGCGCCCCATCTCGCCACGTAGGCTCGAAGTCCAGGTCTCCAACGACCGACCGGGAACGTTGGCGCCCCACTCATCCCAGTGCCAACGGCCGATAACGTCCACAAGGTCAGGATGATCCATGACGTTCACAACGTGCATGCTCAACCGCGACCCTACTCCGCATGGAACCGCCAGTCGCGCTCGGGCGCCGGAACACACGATTCCGATACAGAACCGGGCCTCTCCGAGTACGACCGCCACGGCGCTCAAGCTCGCGGGCCGCGTCGTCCGTCCGCGGCCGGGTCGGCGGTAGACTGTGGTGTGTCCTGCGAACGCTGCGGGAAGGAGCTTGCCCCGGATGCGCACTTCTGCAGTGCGTGCGGTGCCCGAGTGCCCCCCGCCGCATCCACCGAAGCAGACGGGCCACCGCCGGCTACCCCGACATCGGGAGCAGCAACGGCTGGGAGCGCCACAGTCGGCAACCCCGGCGCATCGGGTCCGTTGGCGGCCTCCCCGGAGCAGGAGGAGCACGGTATTCGCGGGTGGCTCGCGCATCGCAAGGCCGAGAACGAACGCGAGCAGGATCGCGACGACCAATACCACGCCGCGCTCGCGAGACTGCGCGCGGGCGACGACTCGCCTCAGACGCTGGCCGAACTTCGCCAGGTGGCGGATCGGCGGTGGCAGAAGGACGCGCATGCGACGCTACTGGCCTATTCCGAACGACTCCTGGCCGACGACGTGCTCTCGCGTGACGAGGAGGCACGCTGGGAAGAGGTCTGCGACGCGCTCGGGGTGGGCTCAGCGGAACTGGCGGCGCCCGAGTTCCGCGCCCTTGTCGGGCGAGTGTCGATCGCCGAGATCAACGACGGACGACTGCCGGAACTGGAGCCAGGGACGTCGCACTTGATCACCAAGCGCGGCGAGACGGTCCACTTGGAGACTGGAGCCGCACTGCTGAAGGAGGTCATGGATCGCGAGTTTCGAGGCGGATCGCAAGGAGTCAGCATCCCGATAGGCCTCGGCGTGCGCTACCGCACGAACGCGTTCCGTGGCAGAAGCGTGGTTGTCGGAAGCCACCTCGCGCTTGCGGACGAGGGGCCCATCATCGTCTCCTCCAAGCGGATCGTCTTCATGGGAGCGCGGAAGACCATGGACACCGCATACTCCAAGCTCGCCGGCATCGACGCGTTCACCGACGGTATCCGCATCCACGCCTCAAATCGCCAAACCGCCCCACTGTTCAAAGTCGGCATAGGCGGCGAGGTCGTCGCGGCAACCATCCAAGCCGCCGCCCAGCGCGCGATGTGACGCCACGCGGCGACACTGCCCCATCAGCCGTAGCGGAGCGGCGCAGGAGTCGAACCTACCAGCCGTGGGTTACCACGGCCTGCCGGTTTTGAAGACGGGCCGGATTTGGGTCTAGGAGCGGCTTGCCGACTTGTGTGCGCCAGTCGGTGCGCCAGCCACCTGATCATGCCTCCGGCATTGGGGTAGCAATCCCAGAGCCTCACCGATTCCCGCTTCGCGACCGTCAGGTGCTCCAAGTCGGGCGTTTCCTGCGCCAAGAGGATGCGACGAGCGAGTCGAGTTGGCCCCGTCAACCACCGGGGAAGGCAACGCCATCGCGTCGATTCTCGGCCACGTTTTCGCGGACGAGCGTTCCGTAATGGTGGACGACAACGTAGGGTCCGTCGGCTCGCCCGCTGCGACCGAGTGGCCGCACGACCCGTATCGAGTTCACAGGTCAGCCTGACGGGATCCGTGTCAGGGCGCCGTCGATGGTGATGCAGGCGCCGTTGATGTACGCGCACTCGTCCGACGAGAGGAAGGCACACAGCCGGCCGATCTCGCTCGGCTCGGCCAGACGCCGCGATGGGATCCGGTCGATGTAGTCCTGCTCCCGGTAGAGGCCCCGTGCCACCTCCTCCTTCCACATCCCGGTGGCAACGACGCCGGGGGCAATCGCGTTCACGCGGATCCCCAGAGGCCCCCACTCACCGGCCATCACCTCGGTCATGATGATGACCGCCGCCTTCGCCGCGCAGTACGCGAGCCGGCCCGGATTCGCCGAGTAGCCTCGGATCGACGAGATGTTCACGACCGTCCCCGACCCCTGGTTGATCATCACGCGCCCGACGGCACGGGAGCAGTAGAAGACGCCCGTCTGCATCACCCCGATCGACTGCTCCCAGATCTCGTCAGACAGCTCGTGCGTGTGATCGCCGACGCGGCTGATGCCGGCGTTGTTGATCAGTGAGTCGATCCGGCCGTGGTCCTCGACGACCTGCGCGACGACTCGATCGACCGCCGCGCTGTCGGTGATGTCAACCTCGTACGCCTGTGCGTTCGGGATCTGCGCCGCCAGATCGGCGGCCTTCGCCCCGTCCATATCCCACACGGCGACGGTCGCGCCCTCGCGCGCCAGCTCCTCGCAGATGGAGGTGCCGATGCCGCCGGCACCTCCGGTGACCACCGCGGTGCGACCCTCTAGCCACGCCATCCTCGCTCCTTCCCCCGGCAATGTAGACTTGATCATCGATCAAATCGATGGTGCAGTCAAGGAGCCCAGATGACCGGTCCGGAGACCGTCGCAACGTACCGCCGGATGGTCACGATCAGAGAGTTCGAGAACCACGCCGCGCAGCTCCGGAGCAAGGGGACGATCGTTTGCTCGCTGCATCTCTGTAACGGGCAGGAGGCGATCGCGGTCGGAGCCCGGGCGGCGCTCGGCCCTGTCGACACCGTGAACGCGACGTACCGCGGCCATCACTGGGCCATCGCCTGCGGGACGCCGATCGACGCGCTGTTCGGCGAGTTCATGGGCCGGGAGACGGGCATCAACGGCGGTCGCGGCGGAGCCGGGTTCTTTGCCGATCCCGAGCGCGGCTTCCTGGGTGAGAGCGGCATCGTCGGCGCGGGCGTTCCGATCGGCGTCGGCGCCGCGCTCGCGTCCCGCTACGACGGATCCGGGCGTGTCGCGCTCACCGCGTTCGGCGACGGCGCGCTCAATCAGGGCGCAGTGCACGAGGCGATGACCTTCGCCGCCATCTACCGGCTGCCGGTGATCTTCCTCTGCGAGAACAACGGCTATGCGGAGTACACGCCGACCGAGTCGATGTCGCCCGGCGGCGCGCTCGAGCGGCGGGCGGAGATGTACGGATTCCCCGGCGCCGCTGTCGACGGAACCGACCCGCGCCTGGTGGAGGCTGCGGTCGCCGGTGCCGTCGCCCGTGCCCGGGAGGGGGGCGGCCCCACGCTCGTGGTCGCCTCGGCGCGCCGGCTGGGCGGACACCACACCCACGACCCCGAGCACTACCGCCCCGGAGGCGAGAAGGCCGCATGGGCCGCCGAGTCGGACCCGATCCCCAAGCTGCGGACCGCGATCCTCGAGGAGGGCCTGGCCGGGGAGGAGGCGCTCGACCGGGCTGAGACGGACGCACGCGCCGAGGTGCGAAGCGCCGCCCTCCTGGCCGCAGAGGCGCCCGCCTCCGACCCGGCGAGGCTGGAGCAGCATGTCTACGCCTGAGGCGGCGACCGAGACGACCTACCGGGCGGCGCTGGGCGCAGCGCTGCACCGCGCGATGCAGACCTACCCCGAGACGATCGTGTTCGGCGAGGACGTCGCGGGGCCGGGCGGCGTCTTTGGCGTCACCCGCGGGCTCGCCGACGAGTACGGCGACCGGGTCTTCGACACCCCGATCTCGGAGAGCGCGATGCTCGGCGCGGCGCTGGGTGCCGCCATCGTCGGACGCCGCCCGATCGTCGAGATCATGTGGGCGGACTTCCTCTTCGTCGGCATCGACCAGCTCGTGAACCAGGCCGCGAACGTGCGCTGGCTGACACGGGGCCGGATGACGGCGCCGCTCACGGTGCGGACGCAGCAGGGTTCACTCACCTCCTCGTCGGCCCAGCACTCGCGATGCGTCGAGGCGCTGCTCTGCCACATCCCCGGGCTCCGGGTCGGCCTACCCTCGAACCCCGGCGATGCCTACACGATGCTGCTCGCGGCGATCGCGGACGACGACCCGACCATCGTGATCGAGCACCGGGCGATGTACGACCAACGGGGCGAGGTCGACCTGACGGCCGAGATCCCGCCCATCGGAGGGGCCGCGATCGCCAGGCCCGGGAGCGACGTGACCGTCGTCGCGCTGTCGCGGATGGTCGGTGTCGCCCTCGACGCGGCGGAGCTGCTCGCGGCCGAGGGGATCGACGCCGAGGTGGTCGACCCCCGCTGGGTGTCGCCGTTCGACTGGGACACCGTCGAGGCGTCGCTCGCGAAGACGAACCGGCTCGTGGTCGTGCACGAGGCCGTGCAGACCTGTGGGTTCGGCGCCGAGGTGGCGGCGCGCGCGGCCGAGCGCGGGTTCTGGCACCTCGACGGCCCGGTCGTCCGCGTGACCGCCCCCGATTGCCCGAAGCCGTCGGCGCCGGCCCTCGAGGCGGTGGCCATCCCCGACGCCGAGCGCATCGCGCGCGGCGTCCGCCAGGCGCTCGCAGGCGCCGCCATCGACGAGAAGGAGCCCGGATGAAGATCACCGAGATCGAGGCCATGGTCGTGCAGAAGCCGGCGATCGACACCACCGCCGCCGACGCGATGCAGGACGCGTTCATCGTCCGCGTCAAGACCGACGAGGGGATCACGGGCATCGGCGAGGGCAACCACACGCCCCACGCGATGAAGGCGGTCGTCGACTCCCCCGGCTCGCACAGCTGGAGCCAGGGGATCAAGCAGCTCCTGATCGGCCGCGATCCGCTCTCGCCTCAGCGTCTGTGGGACACGATGTACCGCTCGACGGTGATGTCGGGCCGGCGCGGCCTCGGTGTCGCCGTGCTCGCCGCGATCGACGTCGCCCTCTGGGATCTCAAGGGGAAGGCCGAGGGCAAGCCGGTCTACGAGCTGCTCGGCGGTGCGACCGGCGAGCCGATCCGGCCGTACAGCAGCCTGTACTTCGGCCCGGGCGCCTACGACCACACCCTGGAGGTCAACCTCGAGAAGATCGACCGGTCACGCGAGCTCGGGTTCCCGGCGTACAAGATCGAGCCGCTGTCCGACTGCGTCCAGACCAACGACCAGATCGTCGACATGGCCCACCGGGCACGGGATCTCGCGAACGGTGCGATGACGATGCTCGTCGACGTCGGCCATCGCTGGCCCACGCCGAAGGAGGCGCTCCACACGCTGCGCCGCATCGAGGACTGCGGTCCGGGGTTCATCGAGACGCCGATGTGGCTCGACGACGTCGAGGGCTACCGCCGCGTCTCCACGGGCTCGTCGATCCCGGTCGCCATCGGCGAGCTGTTCGTCACGCGAAACGAGTTCATCGAGATGATGGATCACGGCCAGGTCGACATCGTGCAGCCGAGCGTGGTGCGGGTCGGCTTCACCGAGTCGATGCGCGTGGCCGAGGCCGCCGCGGCCCGCGGGCGCCAGGTGGTGCCCTTCGGCTGGGTCGCGACGACGCTCGGCGTGGTCGCCAACAACCACTTCGCAGCCGCGCTCGCCAACTGCCCGTGGACGGAGTACTGCCACCCCGAGCTCTATCCTCAGGCGGAGCTGCGGCACAACCTCGTCGGCCCCGAGCCACGGATCGTCGACGGCGAGTTCGCGCTCCCACCCGGCCCGGGCCTGGGTGTCGAGATCGACGAGGAGGCGCTCAATCACTACCGCGTTGCGTAACTAATCGATGCGAGCCCTGGTCTACACGGAGGCCCGGACGCTCGAGGTGCTCGACGTGCCGGTGCAGCCGGTCGCTCCGGGCGAGGTGTCGCTCCGGGTCTCGGCGGCCGGGATCTGCGGGTCGGACGTGCAGGGCGTGGCGACTCGTAGCCCGCGCCGGACGCCGCCGCTCATCATGGGGCACGAGCTGACCGGCGAGGTCGTCGAGGCCGGCGAGGGCGTGCCGCGAGCGCTCATCGGGAGGCAGGTCGCCGTCAACCCGCAGATCCCGTGCGGCGCCTGCTCGGCCTGCAGGTCGGGCAGCGAGAACGTCTGCCAGGACCGCGAGCTGGTCGGCGGCACGCGCCCGGGCGGGTTCGGCGAACTGGTGTCGGTGCCGGCCGGCTGCCTCCATGTCCTCCCGGACGGCCTCGACATCGACATCGGCGTCATGGCCGAGCCGCTCGCGACGTGCGTGCACGGCGTGAGGCTCGTGGGCCGGGTGGCGCCGCGATCCGCGGTGGTGCTCGGCGCCGGGACGATCGGCGTCCTGGCACTCCAGATGCTGCGGCTGATCGGCACGGAGTGGATCGCCGTCAGCGACGTCGACGCCGGCCGCCGCCGCGGTGTCGAGAGCCTGGCCGACGTCACCGTGGAGCCCGGCGAGCTCGACGCGGTCGCCGACGAGCGCGCCGGTGGCATCGAGATCGCGATCGACGCCGCCGGCACGTCGTCGACGAGGCGCGACTCCGTGCGCCTGCTCCAGCCGCTCGGCACGGCGCTGTGGTTTGGCATGCACGACCAGGACTCGCCGATCCCGGCGTTCGACCTCGTGGTGCGGGAGCAGCGGATCCTCGGGTCGTTCGCCTACACGAACCCGGAGTTCGCCCGTGCCGTCGAGCTGCTCGCATCGGGCCAGATCCGGCCCCTGGTCTCGAGCAGCATCGTCCCGCTCGAGGAGAGCGCGTCGGCGTTCGAAGCGCTGGTTGCAGGACGTCCGGCCTCGAGCCTGAAATCGATCGTCGCTCCGGGATCCCCCACGTCGTGAAGCCATGGCGCTGACACACCTCACAATCCAGCAGGCCGTCGCCGATGCCGTGCGCACGCGCGTCATCAGCGGTCAGCTCCCGGCCGGGACGAGGATCGATCAGGACGCCCTCGCCGCCGAGTTCTCGGTGAGCCGGATGCCCGTGCGCGAGGCGCTACGACAGCTGGGCGCCGAGGGATTCGTGACGATCGTCCCGCACCGGGGCGCGATCGTGACCGCGCTCAGCCCCGCCGAGGTCGAGGAGATCTACGAGATCCGGGCCGCGCTCGAGGGTGTCGCAGCGCGCCACGCCAGCCAGACGCTGACCGCCGACGACCTCGAGCGGCTGCGGAAGGTCCTCGCGGCGATCCGAAACGAGAAGCAGATCGACACCTGGGTGGCGCTGAACGCCGAGTTCCACAACGCCATCAACCAGGCGTCGATGCGGCCGCGCTTGCTCGAGCTGATCCAGCGGTTCCGCGAGCAGTCCCAGCCGTACATCCGGCTCTACGTCCAGCGGCTCCACAAGAGCACGCAGGCCCGCAAGGAGCACCGCGCGATCCTCGAGGCGCTGGCCGACCGGGACGCCGATCGGGCCGAGGCCGCCGTGCGCGCGCACCTCGTCGGCACAGGCCGGTCCGTCGCCGCGTTCGCACGGGCCGCGGACGAGGCCTAGATGATTGAGATGCGCGCCCGGGCCGCCGCCAGCGCGGTGTGCAGGGCGTCGGCCTCGCCGGAGCCGATCCGCTGGAGCGGTGCTCGCACCGTGGGGGCGGCGATCGCGCCGTCACGTGCCAGCATCGCCTTCAGCCTCGCTCGGAAGTCCCGCAGCGGCGGGGCGAACAGCCCCTCGAGGTAGGGGTCGAGGGCGGCCTGGATCTCGGCGGCGCCGGCCGTGCCTCGCTGCGCCCACATCGTCGCGTAGGCGCCGGCGTCAGTCGCGGCCGCCGCGAGCATCGCGCCGTCGGCACCGGCCAGGAGCGAATCAAGGATGAACGAGTCCTGTCCCGAGAGCAGCGCGACGTCGTGGCGGCCGCCGGCGAACACCTCCGCCGACTCGGCGAACCCCGCCGGGCTCCACGACGACTCCTTGATCGCCGCGACACCCGGCACCTCCGCGAGGCGCCTCAGCACGTCGAGCTCGAACGTCACGCCGAGCCCGGTCGGGGCCTGGTAGACGATGAGCGGGACGTCGGTGGCGGCGGCGATTGCCTCGTAGTAGGCCACGACGGGCTCGGCAGCGAGCGGCGTCCCCATGAAGACCGGCGGCGTGAACACCTGAAGCGCCGCCGCACCGAGGGCGCCTGCGGCCCGGGCGCTCGCCGCCGCGGAGGCGGTGTGAGCCGCCACGACCCCGGCGGCGACCGGCACCCGGTCGCCGATCTGCCGCACGGCGAACCGGAGCACGGCCTCGCGCTCGTCCGGGGTGAGCAGCGCCCCCTCGCCGGTGTCGGCGTTCACGACCATGCCGGCGAGCCCGCACCCGGCGAACGACTCCAGGTGCGCCTCGAGCGACGTCCAGTCGATCGACTCGTCCTCGCGCATCGGCGTGCCGACCCCTGCGATCACGCCGGCCCAGTCCATCTAACAGGTGAAGGAGGCGAGCGTCGCGGCCTCCATCCGTTCCCAGTCGACGACGACGCCCAGGCCCGGGGCGGTCGGCGCCTCCACGTGGCCGTCGTCCGAGACCCGGTACGGGTTCTCGACCGCGAACTCGTGCGGCTCCGGCGGGACCGGGAGCTCGAACATGCCCGTGCCGGCCATCCCCAGGCTGAGGTGGAGGTTGGCGGCCTGGATGAGCGTGTACCCCCAGCTCTGAAGCTCGGCCCAGAGTCCGGCACCCTCGGCCAACGCCACCAGCTTGCGCGACGGCGTGAACCCGCCGGCGACGGTGACGTCGAACCGCAGCGCGTCCCAGGGATGCCAACGGAGGGCGTTGCCCACCGACCGGAGGTCGACGATGTCGTTCCCCCCGGCGAGGATCGGCACGCCCACGCGCCGGCGCAGATCC
Source organism: uncultured Actinomycetes bacterium (assembly GCA_963709425.1). Classification (GTDB taxonomy): domain Bacteria; phylum Actinomycetota; class Thermoleophilia; order Gaiellales; family JAICJC01; genus JAICJC01. The sequence goes on from CAVPWG010000005.1 coordinate 951,470, forward strand.
GCGTATCCCTCGAGGTCGTGGTCGGGAAGCGGCGCCTCGAGCCACCGGAACCCCATCGCGTCCAGCTCTCGTGCGACGCGCAGCGCGGAGTGGCGGTCGTACCGCTGCTCGGCGTCGTGCATCATCGCCATCCCCGATCCGCCATGGGCGGCGTGAACCTTGCGGAGCATCTCCAGATCGCGGTCCGCCTCGCACCAGGCGTGGAACTTGACCGCCCGGAAGCCTCGCTCGAGCAGGTCGCCAACGAACGCCACGTACGCGTCGGCGTTTGCCAGGAGCGGCGTCGACGCATAGGCCGGAAGCCGCGTCCGGGCGCCGCCGAGCAGCTGGTGCAGCGGGACGCCGGCGCGCTGCGCTGCGATGTCCCAGAGCGCGATGTCGAGCGCGGACTGAGCGCCCGGCAAGAGCGGGAGCGCGAAATCCTGAAGGCCGTACCAGACGGCCTCTCGCTGGAGGGGCTCGGCGCCTACGACGCGCGGGGCGAGGTGGCGCAGAGTCTCGAGAATCGAGAGGTCGAACCGCCCGGTCGAGTACGACGGCGTGGCCCCCACACCGTCGCGCCCCTGGTCGTCGAAGGCGCGGACGATGGTGAGCGTCCCGTACTGCTGGTCGAGGTCGGATGCCCAGCTGTAGCGCTCGACATCCGGGCCGATCGCACGCACGTCGATCCGCTGGATCACGATTTGATCATAGATCATCGCGGCCGCTTGACGGTCGCCGCGGCCATCGCATAGACTCGCCGCGAGGTGGAAGGCAAACGTTTGCTTCGCGCGCTGGGCTGGGATCATCCCCGCTGCATGTCGCCGATGCGGGCCTGCGCCGAGCGTTGGCGGTTCCTCGGCCGAGCAACGGTGGAGTGGGAGGCCCGCTCGCTCTCGGCGTTCGGGGACCAGCCGCTCGAGGAGGTCGCCGGCGACTACGACCTCGTCGTGATCGACCACCCGTTCTGCGGCCGGGCCGCGCAGACCGGGTGCCTGACGCCGCTGGACGAGCTGCTCGACGGGGAGACGCTCTCGGAGCTCAGCACCGGCGCGATCGGCCCAAGCCACGACTCCTACGCGTACGCCGGGCACCAGTGGGGCCTCGCGACCGACGCGGCCTGCCAGGTGGCTGCTGTCCGCGACGACCTGATGTCGGAGGAGGCGGCGCCGCGGCGCTGGGACGACGTGCTCGACCTCGCCGCCCGGCGGCCCGGAGCGGTCGCGCTGCCCCTGTCGCCCCCGCACGCCGTCTCGAGCTGGCTCAGCATCGCCGGGGCGCACGGCGGCGAGCCGTTCGCCAGCGACTCGGCCGACGCCCGGGCCACGTCGACGCTGGCGGGCCTGGCACGGCTCGGTCCGCATCAGGCGCTCGACTGGGAGCCGCCCGACGCGCTGGGCCGGATGACGGCGACCGACGAGATCGCGTATGTCCCGCTCACGTACGGGTACAGCACGTACGGCACCTCTGCTGCGCGGCCGTGCCGGTTCGTCGACGTCCCCGCCGCGGCCGAGGGTCCGCGCGGAGCCGTCCTCGGCGGCGCCGGGCTGGCGGTCTCGGCGGCGACCGCGCACCCGGCCGAGGCGGCGGCGTTCGCCGCCTGGGCGAGCGGCGCCGAAGCTCAACACGACATCGTCGCGCGCACCGGCGGCCAGCCGGGCCACCGGTCGGCATGGGACGACCCCGAGCTCGACGAGCTGGCGGGCGGGTTCTACTCGGGCACGCGGGCGTCGATCGAGGCGGCCTGGGTGCGCCCGCGCGACGACTGGTGGCCGGCGTTCCAGCTCGAGGCCGGGCAACTGCTCACCGACAACCTGCTCGACGGAGATCCGGATGACCTCACGGGCCGGCTCCATGAGCTTCATCGGAGGCACAGCACATGAGGATCACCGGAGTCGACTGCCACATCCTGCTCGATCCCGGATACGAGCGGGATGCGACCAGCTCGAACCAGGACGACATCGTGGTCGAGGTGCACACCGACGAGGGCATCACCGGCATCGGCGAGACCGACCTGAACGCGTGGGTTGCCCGCGAGTGCATCGAGGCGCCGGGGATGCACACGATGGACCTCGGCCTGGGCCAGACGTTGATCGGCATGGATCCTCTCGACCCGGTGAAGGTCTGGGACAAGCTCTACGTCGGAACCGCCATGACCGGCCGCCGCGGCGCGGTCGTGCACGCGCTCGGTGCGATCGACATGGCGCTGTGGGACATCTGCGGCAAGGCGGCGGGGGTGCCGACGTGGCAGCTCCTGGGAGAGAAGGCGCGGGACTCCTTCCGGCCGTACGCATCGCTCCTGCCGAAGGTGGACGGGGACTTCGACGAGTTCAGCCAGACCCTGATCGACCAGGCGTCCTGGGCGAAAGGCCTGGGGTTCACCGCGGCCAAGCTCGAGATCCTGATCACCGGGCCGTACGCCCACTCCGGGCTCGACATCCCGGACGGTCGGATGATCGAGACGATCGCCGGAGTGCGCCGCGCGGTCGGCACGGACTTCACGATCATGGTCGACGTCGCCTACGCATGGACGAGCGTCGACCGCGCCCTGGAGGTGATCGAGAGCTGGGCCGACCTCGACGTGTTCTTCGTCGAGACCCCGCTGTGGGCGGACGACCTCGAGGGGTACGCCGAGCTGGCACGGCGATCGCCAACCCGCATCGCCGCCGGCGAGTGGCTCGCGACCCGATTCGAGTTCATCGACCTCATGGATCGCGGCGGGGTCCAGGTCGCCCAGCCGGACGTCGGCCGCGTCGGCGGGCTCACGGAGGCCCGCCGGGTCTGCGACCTGGCGGCCGAGCGCGACCGGCTGATCGTCCCCCACGGCTGGAAGACGGGGATCACCGTGGCGGCGACCGCGCATCTCGCGGCGGTCACTCCGCACATGCCCTTCTTCGAGTACGTCCCCCAGCAGGTCGCGGAGTCGCGGCTGCGCCGCGAGCTGGTGACGGACGAGCTCGTGCTGGTCGACGGCGAGCTCGCGCTGCCGGCGAGGGCCGGGCTCGGGGTCGAGCTCAACCGGGACGTGCTCGACGAGTTCGAGCAGGCAGCCAAGCGCGTGCGTCGCTGACGCCGATCATCGAAAGGACAGGCTCATGGCATCGCTTTCCGACCTCTACGTGATCGCAGCCCCGCTCGACCATCCCGAGGGCATCGCTACCGGCCCCGACGGCGAGCTGTACGCCGGGGGCGAGGCCGGCCAGGTGTACCGCATCGACCGCGCTACGGGCACACCGTCCGAGATCGCCAACACCGGCGGCTTCGTCCTCGGCCTGTGCCACGACGCCGCCGGAATGATCTACCTGTGCAACCTCGACAGCACCCCGGCGATCCTTCGCGTCAACCCGGCGACGGGCGCCATCGACACCTGGTGCGACTCGGCAGGCGGCGGCCCGCTCGAGACGCCCAACTGGCCGGCGTTCGCCCCGGACGGGTGGCTGTACTTCACCGACTCCGGCACGGAGGACATGGATATCCAGAACGGCCGCCTGATCCGCGTGCCTCCTGGAGGCGGCGACGGAGAGGTGCTCGACCTCGGCCCTCTGCACTTCCCCAACGGCATGTGCGTCGACGCCGCAGGCACCCCGGTCTTCCTGGAGACGCTCACGCCCCGGCTCTCCCGCGTCGTCGACGGGCGCGTCGAGCTGATCGCCGACCTGCCGGGCACGTCGCCGGACGGCGTCGCCGTCTGTGCGGACGGCGGGTACATCGTCGCGGTCTACTACCCGTTCCGGCTCCTGTACGTCCCGCCGGAGGGCGGACGGGTCGACCTCGTGCTGGACGATCCGAGCGGGATCCACATCCCCATGCCCACGAATGTGACGTTCTACGACGAAGGGCTGGCGAAGCTCGCGATCGGCTCGCTGGGAGGGATGGTGGTGAAGGGCATCGACCTCGGCATCGCCGGGGCGCCGCTTCACTATCCGCCGCAGCCCTGACGGGCGGGCGCAGTTAGAGAACGTCGAAGCGGCGGAACGCCTCCGTCGCGCTGGCGCCCTCGGTCACGGCCGCTCTGAAGTCACCCTCGCCGAGAGCCTTCGCCGCCGCCCGCTCGAGCGCTTCGGCGGCATGCGCCCGCGGGACGACGACGACTCCGTCGGCATCCGCGACGACCGTGTCGCCGGTCGCCACGGGGACGCCCGCGACGCTCACCTCGACCCCGTGCGCGACGATCTCGAGACGTCCCTGGATATCGAGCGGAGAAGTCCCTCGCGCAAACACCGGGAATCCGAGCGCCGCCGTCTGGACGCTGTCGCGGACGAGGCCGTCGGTGACGGCTCCGACCGCCCCGCGCGCGAGGCAGACCGTCGACAGGAGCTCGCCCCACACCGCCGCGGCGTCCGACGGCCCGCTGGCGACCACGACCACGTCGCCCGCCTTCACAGCGTCGATTGCGGCGAGCAGCCCGGCGTAGCGCTCGGTGACCTCGCGCCCGGGTGGAGCGCACGACAGCGTGAACGCCGCGCCGACGACGGTCCGGCCCGGCAGGAACTGCGTGAGCCGCGAGATGCACCGGTCTCGCACGCCCATCGCGTCGAGGGCATCCGCGACGTGGGCGGCACGCAGGTCAGGCGACACGCGCCGCCGCCTCTTCGAACTCGCGGAGCGCCGTGCGGTTGAGCTCGACGCCGAGGCCGGGCCGAGCGGGGAGCGCGAGCCGGCCCTCGGCGAAGGCGGGCTCGTCGACCGTCAGGTCCTTGCGCAGGCGGGACTCGCACAGCTCTGCGGGAAGGAACTCGAAGAACGGCATGTGCGGCGTGACGGTCGCGAGGTGAGCGGCGGCAGCCACCGAGATCCCCGTCTTCCACGCGTGCGGCACCACGATCAGGCCGGCGTCCGCCGCCATGTCGCACACGCGACGCGCCTCGGTGAACCCGCCGACGCGGCCGATGTCGGGCTGAAGGACGTCCACCGCCGAGTGGTCGATCAGCTCCCGGAACTCGTGGCGCGACGAGAGCCACTCGCCGGCCGCGATCGGCACCGGCGAGGCCGCCGCCAGCCTCGAATAGCCGTCGATGTCATCGGCCCAGAGCGGCGTCTCGAGGAAGAAGATGTCGTACTCCGCGATCTGCTCGGCGACCCGGAGAGCCCGCTCGACCGAGTCGAAGGCGTACTGGGCGTCGACCATGAGCGTCATGTCCGGCCCGGCGGCCGCGCGCACCTCCCGCGCCACCCGCACGACCCAGTCGTCGGGCCCCGAGAGGCCCTTGTGCGCATACGGCCCGGAGAAGGTCGCCTCGAGCTTGGCGGCCGTGAACCCCAGATCGCGCGCGCGGCCCGCCCACTCGACCATCGACTCGAGGTAGGCGTCGAACGACGAGACCTCCGGCTGGAGCGACGCGTACGGCGTCAGCACCTCGCCGTGCGCCTCACCCCAGAGCAGCCAGCAGGGCACGCCCTCCGCCTTCCCGCGGAGGTCCCAGAGCGCCATGTCGAGCGCACCGATCGCGTGCACCAGGGCGCCGCGACGGCCGGTCATGCACGTGCCGACGTAGAGCTCCTCCCAGATGGCCTCGACGTCCGTCGGGTCGCGCCCGAGCAGGAGCGAGCGCAGGCCGCGGTCCATCGTGTGGGTGCCCGGCGCCTCGATGCAGGCCCGGGCGATCCACGCGTTCAGGTCGGTCTCGCCGATCCCGGTGAGGCCCTCGTCGGTGTCGATCTCGACGACGATGGTGTCCTGCGCCGAGCTCGTCGCCCCGACGTCGAACCCCGGGTCGAGCAGGACGTGCGTGCGGATGCCCGTGATGCGCATCTTCGTCAGACGCGGCTGTAGCCGCCGTCGATCGAGATGTTCGCCCCCGTCAGGAACCCCGCCTCATCAGCGCACAGGAAGACGCAGGCGTCCGCGACCTCGGCGACGTTCCCGAACCGGCCGATCGGGTGCCGCGAGAGCAGCTCGCGCTCGAACGCGCGTCCGTCGTTCATCGCCGTCATCACCGACTCGTGCAGCTCCGTGGCGATGACGCCGGGCATGAGCGTGTTCGACCGGATGCCACGCGGGCCGTACTCGACGGCGATGTGGTCAGACAGCATGTTGAGACCGGCCTTCGAGATGTCGTATCCGCAGTCGCCGGCCCAGACGGTGATGGCGCAGACCGAGCTCATGTGGACGATCGCGCCGCCGCCGGCCTCGAGCAGGTGGGGGATCGCGTACTTCGCGACCAGGAACGGCCCTCGCAGGTTCGTGCGGATGAGCAGGTCGAACTCCTCCACAGGCCACTCGTCGACCGGCTTCCATTCGGTAGCGTCGATGCCCGCGTTGTTCACGACGGCGTCGAGGCCGCTGAGGGCCGAGACCGAGGCCTGGACGACTCCCTCGGCGCCGGCGGCATCGGACACGTCGCCCACGACGGCCACGGCCGTGCCGCCTGCGCCGATGATCCGGTCGACGGTGTCGTTGGTGCGCTCCTCGTCGCGACCGCCGCACGCCACCGCCGCTCCCTCGGCTGCGAAGCGAAGCGCGACCTCGCGGCCGATGCCGCTCGACGCGCCGGTAACCAGGGCGCGCCTTCCCTGAAGACGTGTGCTCACGTTGCTCCTTCAATGTCGAGGGGTGGATACGCATAGCATCGCGCCATCGCTCCCCCATCGGCGACGATCTCCGCGCCGTTCACGTACGAGGCGCGGTCGCTCAGGAGGAACGCGATCACGTCTGCCATCTCGGACGGCTGGCCGGCACGGAGCATCGGAGCCAGGAGGCCCTCCTGCCGCATGGCCTCCTCGCGGCTCAGGTCGGACGGAAGCAGCGCGTGCGTCATCGGCGTCTCGATCACGCCGGGTAGGACGGCGTTGCACCGTATGCCGAAGGGGCCGTAGTCGACGGCGATGCTCTTCGTCGCGAGGAGCACCGCCGCCTTTGCCGCCCCGTAGACGTAGTAGCGGGGGAACGAGGCGGCACCCTGGATCGACGAGACGTTGACGATCGACCCACCGCCGGTGCGCAGCATCCGCTGCACGGCGACCGCGCCGCCGTACATCGGGCCGAGCTGAAGGACGCGCAGGCCCTCCTGGATGTGCGCGGCCGTCACCTCGTGGGCAGGATCGGACCAATCGATCCCGGCGTTGTTCACCCAGTGGCGGAGCGTCCCGACCTCGGCGGCTGCGTCGGCAGCCCGCTCGTGGTCGGCCCACTCACCCACGTCGCCCAACACCGGCCTGAATCGCTCGCCGATGGCCTCCGCGGCGGCCGCGAGCGCGGCCTCGTCCCTGTCCAGGCCGACCACGTTGACGGCATCGCCGACCAACCGCTCGGCGACCGCGCGCCCGATGCCCATCGCCGCCCCAGTAACCACGGCGACGGGGGGCCGGGCGGACCCGGCCCCCTGTGCCTGCATCGCTGTCACTCGGGCGGGATCTCCGCGTACGCCCGGTCGATCTCGACGCCCTGGCTCTTCCTGAACGCCTTCACTGCGAAGTAGTACAGGATGGCCAGCCCAATCGTCACGCCGAAGATGCTCAACATCTTCTGCTTGTCCGACAGGAAGAACTGGGTTGGATAGTGGAAGTACAGCACCCAGACGAACACGCACGTAAGGACCGCGCCGGCTCCGGCGATCGACACCACGGGGATGCTGGCGAACGTCCTCTTGGTCGCCGACGCGCGGTAGAGGTCGGGCTTCGCATACGGCACGACCACCGCCGAGAGCCCGACGAGCGCCATCGCGATCAACTGAACGAGCGTGGCGTACACGAGAACCTGGAAGAAGTTCGAGCCGTTCACAGCCCAGATCAGCGTGATGAACGACGCCAGCGTCGCAAGGATGACCGCGACGTACGGCGAGCCGTTGGCCGAGGTGTTCGTGACGAACTTGGGCAGAATCCCGTCAAACGCATATGCGAACAGCATGCGCGTCGGCTGGATGAACGAGATGTAGCAGATCAGCGGCCAGAACAGAATGTAGCCGCCGAAGAGCACGATCGCGACGATCGCGCTCCCGGTCGAGGCCGCGATCAGCGAGAAGTACTGCGGAGCGATCGGAGTCTCACCGCCACCGTTGGCTGCGATCATGAAGCTGGTGCCGAACGTGTGGAAGAAGATCGCCGCGCACACGACGACGATCAGCGGACCGGCCACTGCGGCGATGGCCATGTTGTTGGCGGTCTTGATGGTGCTGGCCTGACGCAACTCCCCGCCGATAAACGTCGACCAGTACGAGAAGATCGAGAACGTACAGAAGAACCCCATGACCGGGATCGTGTTCCCGAGGTCGAACCCCGGGTCCGTGTTCACCCCGGCGTCCTGGGCCGTCTTGATGGTGTTCTCGTAGGCCCCGTCACCCGCGCCGATCGACTTGGCGAAGCTGTCGAAGTTCGAGATGAACGTGCTGTGCGACGTGAAGACCGCGATCAGCACGCTGAGGGCGAGGGTGCCCGTGACCAGCCAGAAGAGCGTGTTCTGCACACGCAGCGTCCAGCCCCAACCGCCGGCGAGGATCAGCGCCGAGAGGCACATCATGAGCCCGCCCAGTGCGATCTGCCAGTTCTTGGTCTGGATGTCTGCGCTCCACTCGACGAGGGTCGGCCACCCGCCGACGAGGCCGATCCCCGCTAACCCCGGGGCGAGCCCGATCGTGACGAACGCGATCCCGAAGAACGCATTCGAGAGCAGGCCGGCCAGGGTCATACAGAACGAGGAGATGAGCCCCACCATTGGATGGATGACACGACTGACGAGCATGTAGTCGCCGCCCGATCTCGGGATCATCGCGGTCAGGAGCCCGAAGGCGTACGACATCGCCAATCCCAGGGGGATCACCAGCAGCAGCCCGACCAGGTAGTTGCCGCCCGGGAAAAGGGCGAACACGAAGAAGAACCCGGCCGCGAGTGACTGGGCCGGGTGGCCGGGGATGAAGTTGATGATCAGTGACGATCGCGGCGAGACGCCGCGAACGAGGCCCGTGGCGTTTCGTGCGAACAGGCCGGAGGCGGGTGCCGGGGGCGGCGCTTCACCTGCGGCTGACATGTCACTCACGATGTTCCTCCTTGTTCGTAGACTTGCCCTTAACCGATGACGAACTGGAATGACACGACCTCGGACGGTGCCAGCTTCACCGTGACGCCGTGGATGCGGCCGCTGTTGTACTCGGACCCCGAGTTGATGCACAGCGTTCGACCTATGCGCGCCTCCCCGCGCGACTCGTGGATGTGTCCGTGCAGGGCCAGCAGCGGCTGGTACTCCTCGATGATCTGACGGACGGCGGTGCTGCCGACTGGGACCGGGTTCGGCTGCCCGCTCTTGAAGACAAGCGTGAGGTCAGGGTTCATCTCGTTTGCGGTGTCGAGCCCCGAGTTGTGCGGCGGCACATGCAGGTTGAAGATGGCCGTCGCAGGCGATTCGACCTCCTCGGCAAGGCCCCGGAGCTTCGTATAGAGAGCGTCCTCGTCCAGCTCCCGCGGGCTGTTCCACGGCGTCGGGTTGGCGTAGGCGCAGGAGATCATCTCGTGGTTTCCGACCCACACGACCCTCTCGTCGCATGCGGTGACGTGTGCCGCTCCGGCGATCACCGCGTCGCAGCTCCACGGATCGTCGTTCCCCGGCATGACGAAGACGTCGATGCCGTACTCCGACATGCGGTCGTCCGCCAGGACGATCCAGCGCTGCAGCTCCTCGACCATCACGCGCTCGAACAATCCCGCACGCATCCCCGCATCCGACTCGGCCCGAGCGACTTCCTCGGCACTCGCCCGCCAGGGGTACATCCCGTTGTAGCGGATGGCCGCCTCCAGCTTCTCGAGCTCCTCCGGCCCGGAGCCGGATTGGTCCTCCCCGAGGAAGCGGACCGTGAAAGACGGCCCGTCGACCGTGATCGGGACAATCGCCTTCCCGGTGAGGTCGCCTCCCATGATCAGCGCCTGGACTCCGTAGAACCGCCCGGCACCGAGGAACTTTCGCCAGCACTGCTCGGAGCCGTGCACGTCGGACGCGTAGTAGAGGTCGAGCGTGCTCGCCGCAGTCTGCTCGCGTGCCTTGCGCTTCCTCAGGAGCACGGACTCACTCCTCGGAGCCTACAAACGATTGTACGACCAGACTCTCTCACGCTGACCTTCCTCCGTCAAGCGGCCGGGCAACCACCCGGCAGGTGAGATCGGTGCCCGGCTCGACTCGATGCGCCTGGCCCTCGGCCAGCGCCCGAGCGAGACCCAGCGAGTGCGGCACGGAGGCCGGCTCCAAACCGAGCATCTCTCCCTGGCCCCTCCACGGGCCGCCGCTCGTCCGCACCTCGTGCCAGAGCCACAGGTGCGGGAGCACGGCCACGTCCCACTCGACGAGGAGGCCCTGACCCGTCGCCACGTTCCGCACCTCGAAGCGCCCGTCGGGAAGGTCGGCCACACAGCCGAAACGCGCCCGCGGGCGGTAGATCGGCCACCGGTCCGCCCGCTCGACGGAGCCGTCCAGGAGGAGCATTTCGGGCCACGCCGGCGCTCCGGCCGGCGGCCATGCGGGCCCGTCGACCTCGGAGAGCTCGAACGCCCGCCCGCCGGGGAGCCGTATCTCGACCTCCGGACTGAGGAGCTGGATGCCGACCGTCAGGTGCTCGACCCAGACCATCGAGACCGGGCGCACTGTCGCCCGCCAGGTCGTCTCGACCACCAGGGCGCCGCCCTCGATCGCTAGCCGCCGCACGGCCTCGAGGCCGTTGCCCGCCCACTCGAGCGTGGCGGCGCCGGCGGCCGTGTCGACCGCCCGCCATGCGCCCGTCGACGCGGCGCCGTGGAATCCGTGGGCCACCCCGTCGACCATGCAGGCGTTGCCCGCGTTGGGGGCGACGGTCTGCCATCCGCCGCGATACGACGCCGTCCACGTCTCCTCGTCGAGGTCGCCGTGGCGCGGCGGCAGCGACGCGAACGGCGGCCTGCCGAGGTACTGCGCGCCCGTGCGGGGAACGACGAGGTCGAGGATCTCGCCGCCGTGAGCGGGGTCCGCGCGAACCAGCAGATCGTCGGTGCCGAGCACGATCACAGCTCGACCACCACCCGTCCGCCGGCCCCGGACGCCGTCACCTCGACGGCCTCGTTGATCCTGCTGAGCGGCATCCGGTGGGTCACGAGCGGCTCGAGATCGAGCGTCTTCGAGGCAGCGAGGCGTGCCAGCCCGGGCACGTGCAGCGCCGGATTGGCCCCGCCGAGGTTCGAGCCGAGGATGGTGTGCTCGAACTGCGTCACGTCGTAGACGTCGAACCCCGCCTTCACCCCCATCGCCGGCTGCCCGATGAGCACGGTGGTCCCGCCGTCCCGGACCGAGCGGAACGCCTGGTCGGCGACGGCAGCGACGCCGATCGCCTCGAGCGCGCAGTCGACGCCCCCCGGGACGATCGCCCGGATCTGCTCGGCGGGATCGCCGGCGTCCGGATCGACGGCATGCGTCGCACCCATCGCGAGTGCCATCTCCCGCTTGGCCGGCAGCGGGTCGACGGCGATCAGCGGCTCGGCCGAGACGAGCCGGGATCCGAGGATCGCCGCCAGGCCGACGCCGCCGCAGCCGAAGACGGCAACCGACTCGCCAGGGCGAACGTTTGCGCGGCGCGTCACAGACATCACACCGGTGGTCACGCCGCACCCGAGAAGGCAAGCGAGGGCGGGCTCCAGCCGCTCGGTGACCGGGATCGCGCCGTTCGCCGGCACCACCGCGTGGTCGGCGAACGACGACACCAGGGCCAGATGGTGGACGCGCTCTCCGCCGCGATGAAGGCGGGTCGTCCCGTCGCGCATCGTGCCGGCGTCCATGCAGGCCGCCGCATCGAGACACAGGTTCGCGCGACCCTCCAGGCAGAAGCGGCAGCGGCCGCACGGCGGCGCGAACGTCAGGACCACGTGCTCGCCGACGCGGCTCTCGGACACGCCCTCGCCGACGGCCTCGATCACGCCCGCGCCCTCGTGGCCGAGGACGATCGGCAGCGGCGCCGGCCACTTGCCGTCCATGTACGACAGATCGCTGCGACAGATACCCGATGCCAGCACCCGGACGAGCACCTCGTCGCGTCGCGGCTCATCAAGCTCGACCTCTGCGACGACGAGGGGCGACGACGGCTGCTCCATGACGGCGGCCTCGACGATCATCGGCCCTCCGGCGGAGCGGTCGACCCGCGGACGACGAGCTCCGGGGGGGTCTCGACGACGATGTCGCGCGGAGGCGCACCCTCGACCTGGTCGATGAGCGCATCCACGGCCACCCGGCCCAGCTCGGACAGCGGCATGCGGATCGCGGTCAGCGGCACCTCGAGGCAGTCGCAGAGCGGATCGTCGTCGTACCCCACGAGCGACACCTGGCCGGGGATCGACCTGCCGGCCAGGCGGGCGCCTGCGATCGCGCCGACCGCCTGGTTGATGTTCGACGCGAAGACGCCGGTCGGCGGCACTCGCCGCCCCAGCAGCTCCTGCATTGCCGTCATCCCTCCGCGCTCCTCGAAAGGAGCGGCGACCACCGCGCAGCGGTGACCCGCCGCTCGCACGGCCGAGACGAACCCCTCGGCGCGGCGGTGCGCCGTGTCGAGCTCGGGTGGGCCGGAGATGTGCGCGAGCCGCGTATGCCCGAGCCCGAGCAGATGCTCGGCCGCCAGCCGGCCCGCGTCCTCCTCGTGCATCACGGCGTTGCGGCCGCTGCCCCTGTGGCGCCGGTTGACGAAGACACAGGGGATGGGGTCGGACGCCAGGTGGTCGAAGAGTGGGCTGCCGGGACGGGCGCTTGCGATCAGGAGCCCGTCGATGCGGCCCTCCTCGACGAGCCGTTCGTACGCCTGCTGGGCGCTCGGTGCGCCGAGGTCCTCGGCCAGCAGGACGACGAAGCTTCGCTCCCAGGCGCGGTCGAACGCGCCGCGGATGATGGCTGAGTAGACCGGGTTCCGAAGCGACGGCACCAGCAGGCCGAGTGCGCCTGCCGATGCCAGCTTGAGGCCGCGGGCGATGGCGTTCGGCCGGTAGCGGAGCCGTGTCGCCGCCTCCTCGATCCGCTCTCGCGTCTCGGGCCGCACCGCTGCGGCACCGCGGCCGTTCAGCACCCTCGACACCGTCGAGACATGCACCCCTGCTGCCTCCGCAACGTCCTCCAGACGCGTCGGACGAGAGCTCTGGCGCTGCATCATCGGGGTGATCCTAACGAAGTCGCGACGCATACGCTAACGTTTGCCTAAATGGGTTCTCGCACGCCCCACGCTGGACGCGTGTGTCGATGACACGCGTCCTGGTCACCGGTGCATACGGGTGCATCGGCGCGTGGGTCGTCCGTGATCTGGTCAGCCGCGACGTCGACGTGATCGCGCACGACATCGGGGACGACCCGCGCCGAATGGGGCTCGTGATGGAGCCGGGCGAGCTCGAGCCCGTCCTTCGCGTGCAGGGCGACATCACCAACCTGGCGGCGCTCGAGGCGCTGATCGACTCGCACGAGGTGACGAACGTCATCCACCTTGCCGCGCTGCAGGTGCCGTTCTGCCGCGAGGACCCGGTGCGCGGAGCGCAGGTGAACGTCGTCGGAACGGTGAACGTCTTCGAGGCGGTTGCGCGGCGCGCGGATCGGATGGGGCCCGTCGTCTACGCCTCGTCAGTGGCCGCATACGACGCGATCGACTCGGGCTCGGCACCATCGATGAGCTCGATCCCGGGCACGCTCTACGGCGTCTACAAGCGCGCCAACGAAGGGACCGCCGCCATCTACCACGCCGAACGGGGCGTCTCGAGCGTCGGTCTGCGGCCGCACACGGTCTACGGGCCCGGCCGCGACCAGGGCCTCACATCCGCGCCGACCGCGGCGATGCTGGCGGCCGCGGCCGGCGTCCCGTACCGCATCCCGTACGGGGGGCGGAGCCAGTTCCAGTACGCGCCGGACGTCGCCCGGGCGTTCGTGCAGGCCGCGCTCGTCGGGTGCGACGGCGCCACCGTGCACAACCTCGCAGGGGAGGCGGTGACGATGGACGGGGTCGTCGCCGCGATCGAAGCTGCGGCGCCCGCCGCCGCGGGCCTGATCGAGTTCGACGACGTGCTCCTGCCGTTCCCCGCCGAGGTGGATGCCGCGTCGCTCGGTGCGACCATCGGCGCGGTCGCCGAGCTGCCCTTCGCCGAGGGCGTCGCCGACGCCATGGCGCGGTTCCGCCGGCTGCTCGCCGACGGCCGGGTGGCGCCGGGGCCGAGCGCGGCGGCTTCCGCGACCCCGCTGCAGTAGAGTCTCTCCACAAACGATTGTGGAGGCACGCCCATGAGTGACCGATCCGCCACCGCCGTCGTCACCGGCGCGGCGATGGGAATGGGCCTCGAGATCGCGCGCCGGCTCGTGACCGACGGCGTGCCGGTGGTCGGGATCGACGTGAACGCGAGCGCCTTGGAAGAGGCTCGCGCCGAGCTCGGCGACGGGTTCGAGCCGCTGGTGGGCGACGTCGGCGACTGGGACACCCACGTGCGGGCGGCCGATGCGGCCGAGCGCCGCGGCCCGCTCCGCCACTGGGTGAACAACGCCGGGATCGACATCGTCGGCGGCGCCCACGAGGTGACGCCCGAGCACATCGAGCAGGGGCTGCGGGTGCTCCAGCACGGCGTGATGTTCGGGTGCGCGATCGCCGTGCGGCGCATGCTGCCCGCCCGGACGGGATCGATCGTCAACATCTCGTCGATCCAGGGTGTCGCGGCCTGGCCCCGCTACTTCGTGTACGACGCCGCGAAGGCGGCGATCCTGATGGCGACCAAGAGCGTCGCGCTCGACTACGCGCCGCACGGGCTCCGCTGCAACGTGGTCCTCCCGGGGAACATCGACACCCCGATGTTCCGGGCCGGGATCCCCGAGGATCCCTCGGAGCGCGACGCGTGGCTCGCGGGCGAGGCCGCCCTGGCGCCGATGCTGCGGATCGGCCGGCCGTCGGAGATCGCCGACATGGTGGCGTTTCTCCTGTCGGATCGAGCCTCGTTCGTGAACGGCGCCGAGGTGATCGTCGACGGAGGCGCGATGGTGCGGTGCTTCGCTCACCCGCCGATCGACGTCGGGTAGGCTCGCGCTCGTGGCCCGGGTACGCCTGAAGGACGTCGCCGCTCGGGCCAAGGTCGATCCGTCGACGGCATCGCGGGTGCTCTCCGGCCGGCTCGACCTCGTGAAGGACGAGACCGCGAAACGCGTGATCGACGCGAGCCGCGCCCTGGGCTACACACCGAACGCCGTAGCCCGAGGTCTGCGCACGCAGCGCACCGGCAGCATCGGGGTCGTCCTGCCCGAGTTCTCGAACCCCGTCTACGCGGCCGTGATCGACGGCATCGAGCAACGGGCGGCCGAGCGAGGGCTCAGCGTCGTCATCGACGCGATCCGCCCCGACAAGCCCGCGGACTTCGCCCGCCTCGTGTCGGAGAACCGCGTCGATGGGCTGCTCTTCTCGGCCGCGTCCGACCGCTCATTCGCGCTCGACGTGCTCGAGGCCACGGCGGTGCCGTACGTGCTCGTGAACAGATCGGTGCCGCAGGCGACGGCGTCGGTCGTGCTCGACGAGGAGGCGGGGGTCGAGGCGGCGGTCCGGTGCCTGGTCGAGGCCGGGCACACGAGGATCGCCTACATCTCCGGCCCGCCGGGCATCGACACCGCCCGGCGGCGGAAGGCCGGGTACCTGAAGGCGATGAAGGCGTTCAAGCTGCCGGTCGACAAGCGGCTGATCGTGGCGGCGTTCGAGCCGGAGACCGCTCAGCTCGCAACCGCCGGGCTGCTCGCCGTCGATCCGCCGCCGACCGCGATCTGCGTGTGGACGATCAAGTCGGCGCTGGGTGTGCTGCATGCGCTCCACGAGCACTCGGTGCCGATCCCCGAAGCCGTATCGGTCATCGCGATGCCCGACGTCTGGCTGGCGGCCTACTGCTGGCCTCCGCTCACGACCGTCGACATGCCGCTCGGCGTTATGGGCGGCCGGGCGGTCGACCTGCTCGCGGCGATGGTCGCCGGAGAGCGTCCCGAGCGCGTGGTCGTCACGTCCCCGCGGCCGCGTGTCGTGATGCGGAGCTCGGTGGGTCCGGTCAGCGCTCCCTGAGGAGCGCGTTCTCGACCGCTCCGAAGTAGCGGGCCCGCTCGCCGGCGATCCAGCTCCGCGTCTCGGGAGCTTCGAACGCCGTTCGGGCGTCCTCGCCGCTTCGGAACCCGATCAGGCCGAGCCCGTCCCACGCCGGGGGCCCCGGCGTCCATGACTCGACCACGTAGAACCTCGTCGCCACCACCCCGTCGATCGACGTGACGTGCTCCCTGTGGGGTCCGAGCCAGTGCTCGAGGAACCGCTCCCGCTCGAGCCCCTCACGGCCGCGGACGAGGCTGAGCCGCCACACGTCGGCGGCGGCGTCCCCGCTCACGGGATCCCTCCCCACGACCCGTCGCGGGCGCCGCGCTCGATCTCGGCGTCCGAGAACCCGAGCTCCTTCAACACCTCCGCCGTGTCGCACCCGAGCCGCGGGCCCGGCCGGCTGATCCGCCCGGGCGTCCGGCTCATCCGTGGAACCGGGGCCTGCATGGTGACGGGGCCGAGCGTCTCGTCGGGCACGTCCGTCAGCGTACCGCGGGCGAGGTAGTGGGGATCGGCCAGGGTCTCGCCCACGGAGAACACGCGCGACACGGCCACGCCGCGCTCGCCGAGGGCCCGCTCGACCTCGGACGCCGTCCGGCACCCGATCCAGGCTGCGACCAGCGCGTCGAGATCGTCGGCGTGCTCCTGCCGTGCGGCGGGCGTGCGAAAACGCTCGTCGTCGACGAGCTCCTGGCCGCCGAGGGCGTCGAGAAGCCGCACGGCACGGGACGGCGCGGTGCCGGACACGGCGACCCAGTGCCCGTCGACCGTCCCGTACACGTTTCGGGGCGACGAGAACGAGAGGCGGGAGCCGGATCGCACCGGCGCGTGGCCGAGGTGCTTGGCCAGCGTGGGCAGCGGGCCCAGGAGCGAGTAGAGCGACTCGAAGAGCGACACGTCGATCACCTGTCCGCACCCTCCCCGCGCATCGCGCCAGTAGAGCGCCGCGAGCAGGGACCACGTGGCGAAGAGCGCGGCGGACTCGTCGCCGAGGGCGACCGGCGGCAGCATCGGGGGGCCGTCGGCCTGACCGGTGATGCTGGCGAACCCGGAGTACGCCTCGGCCAGCGTTCCCAGCCCGGGCTGTGAGCGGCGCGGCCCCGTCTGGCCGAAGCCCGAGATGCGCACGATCACCAGGCCGCCGTTCCGCTCGAGCAGCGTCTCCGGAGCCAGCCCGAGGCTCTCGAGAACCCCGGGCCGGTACGCCTCGACCAGCGCATCGGCGGAGTCGATCAGCCGCATGAAGCCCGCGCGGCCCTGCTCCGACTTGAGGTCGAGCGTCACGCTTCGCTTGTTGCGCCCGAGCACGACCCACCAGGCCGACCGGTCGTCCAGCATGCCGCCCATCTGGCGCGCGGCGTCGCCGCCGTCGATCCGCTCGATCTTGACCACATCGGCTCCGAAGTCACCGAGGAAGGCGCCGACCGACGGGCCCGCGACGATGTCCGCCAGCTCCACGATCCGGAGGCCCTCGAGCGGGAGCGGCGTGCTCACGAGACGCCCGCCAGCACCGTCTTGACAGGCGCTGAGGCCGGACGTACAATCGTTTGCATTGCCCGAGTATAGCCGCCACCCGTCGCCACGGCAATGGCCATAGCCCCTCTGTCCGACGACCAGGCGAGCGCGTTCCTCCGGCGCATGTGGGAGATCCGCGCGTTCGAGGAGGCCACCCAGCGCCTCTTCACCTCCGGGCTCGTGCGCGGCTCGACGCATCTGTGCCAGGGACAGGAGGCCGTCGTGGTGGGGGCGTGCGGCGCGCTTCGGGACGGCGACTCGATGCTCTGCACCTACCGCGGCCACGGCGCCGTGCTCGCAATGGGGGCGCCAGCGGACCGGGCCTTCGGAGAGATCATGGGCAAGGCGGACGGCCTGTGCGGCGGCAAGGGCGGCTCGATGCACCTCACGGACGTCTCCGTCGGCGCATACGGGTCGTTCGCGATCGTGGGCGCGCATCTGCCGATCGCCCTGGGGACGGCGCTCGCGTCGAAGCACCTGGGCGACGGCGGCGTGACGCTGTGCTTCTTCGGCGACGGCGCCGCGAACATCGGGGCGTTTCACGAGGCGCTGAACATGGCGTCGATCTGGGCGCTCCCGGTGATCTTCCTGTGCGAGAACAACCTCTACGGCGAGTACACCGCAAAGCACCTCACCACGCCGATCGACCGCATCGCCGACCGGGCCGACTCCTACTCGATGGCCAAGGCGTGCATCGACGGGAACGACGTCCGCGTCGTGTACGACGCCGTCACGGCCGCGGCCGAGCGCGGGCGCGCCGGCGCCGGCCCCACGCTGGTCGAAGCGCTCACCTACCGGCACAAGGGCCACTCGCGCACCGATCCTGGGACGTACCGGCCGCCCGAGGAGGTGGAGCTGTGGCTGACCCGTGATCCCATCCCGCGGCTCGAGGAGGACCTGCGCTCACGGGGCGTAGCGGTCGACGGCGTGCGTGCGGCGGCCGAGGCCGACATCGCCGCAGCGCTCGAACGCGCCCGGGCCTGGGAGGAGCCGGGAGCGGAGGCCAGGCTGGAGGACGTCCTGGCATGACCGAGCTGACCTTCCGAGAGGCCGTCCGGTACGCCCTGGCGGACGAGCTGGCCGGCGATCCGCGCGTCGTGCTCCTGGGCGAGGACATCGCCGCCGCCGGGGGAGCGTTCAAGGTGACCGAGGGCCTCGTCGACCGGTTCGGCGGCGAGCGGGTCATGGACACCCCGATCTCGGAGCAGGCCATCGTCGGTGCCGCGATCGGCGCCGCGATGAAGGGCATGCGGCCGGTCGTCGAGCTCATGTTCGCCGACTTCGCGGCCGTCTGCTTCGACCAGATCGCCAACCAGCTTGCGAAGTACCGCTACATGACCGGCGGCCAGGTGGAGGTGCCCGTCACCATCCGGATGGCCAACGGCGCCTCGCTCGGGTTCGGCGCTCAGCACTCGCAGACGGTCGAGAGCTGGTTTCTGAACGTCCCGGGCCTCGCGCTCGTAGCGCCCTCGACTCCGCAGGACGCCTACGGGCTCCTGCGCGCTGCGATCCGGAGCCCCGACCCGGTGCTGTTCTTCGAGCACAAGGGCCTTTACGGCACGAAGGGCGATGTCGATCCGGCGGCCCCGCCGGAGCCCCTCGGGACGGCACGCGTCCGCCGCGCCGGAACCGACGTCACGATTGTCGGCACGCAGCTCATGGCCGCGCGGGCCCTCGCCGCCGCGGACGAGCTCGCGGCGGGTGGCGTCGAGGCCGAGGTGATCGACCTCCGTTCCCTGGCGCCGATGGACGTGGCGACGGTGGTCGAGAGCGCCAGCCGGACCGGGCGCCTCGTCCTCGTCCAGGAGGGCCCGCTCCCGGGCGGGTGGGCGCCGACGCTGCTCACCCGGATGGTCGTGGCGGGAGCGGACATCGGCCCGCACCCGGCCGTCGTGACGTCCGACGACGTGCCGGTGCCCTACGCCACCGCGCTGGAGTCGGCCTGGGTCCCCGACGTCGAGCGGATCGTCGCGGCGGTGGCGCGGCTCGCGGGAGCCGTCTGATGGGCGACGTTGTGATGCCGCGCCTCTCCGACACGATGGAGGAGGGCACGATCATCGAGTGGCTGGCCCGCGAGGGCGTGACCGTCGCGGCCGGGGACGACCTGCTCGAGGTGCAGACCGACAAGGCGGCGGCGACCTATGCGGCCGAGGAGGCGGGCGTGCTGCGGATCCGCGAGCCGGCCGGCCGGACCGTCCCGGTCGGAACGGTGATCGCGGAGCTCGCATGAGCTCGCGGACCGGCTTCGGGCGCTACCTCGAGGAGCTCGAGGTCGGCGACGTCTACCGGCACTGGCCCGGAAAGACCGTGACGGAGGCCGACAACCACCTCTTCTGCTGCCTGACGATGGCGACCAGCCCGATCCACACCGATGCCCACTACGCCAGCGAGAGGATGGACGGGGGCCGGAACCTCGTCGTCGGCACGTACGTCTACGCGCTGCTGCTCGGGATGAGCGTGCCCGACGTCTCGGGGAAGGCGCTGGCCGCTCTGGGGACGACCGAGCTCCGCCACCTGCGACCCGTCCATCACGGCGACACCCTGTACGCCGAGACCACCGTCCTTCGCAGGCGCCTCTCGAAGTCGCGGCCCGACGCCGGCATCGTCGCCGTCGAGACCCGGGGGGCGAATCAGGACGGCGAGGTCGTGTGCCGGTTCGAGCGCAGCTTCCTGGTGCCGAGGCGCCCATGATCGGCCCGATCCTCGATGCGGACGAGTTCGCAGGCCGGGTGTGCATCGTGACCGGAGCGGCTCGCGGGATCGGCGCCGCGATCGCCGGGAGCCTCGCGCGCCTCGGCGGGACCGTGATCGTCGCCGACATCGACCTCGAGAGCGCCGCCCAGCACTCGGAGATCCTCGCCGGCGAAGGGCTGGACGCGACGCCGTGGCAGCTCGACGTCAGGGACGCCGCCGGGATCGACGAGCTCGTCCGCGGCGTGACCGAGCGCCTCGGGCCGCCGACGGTGCTGATCAACAACGCCGGCATCGTCACCGTCGCGCCGTCCGACCAGCTCGCCGAGGACGAGTGGCGCCGGCAGGTCGACGTGATGCTGACGGGGACGTTCCTGACGACGCAGGCGGTCGCGCGGACGATGCTTGCCGGCGAAGGCGGGGCCATCGTCAACCTCAGCTCGATCGGCGCGCTCGGGGGGCACCCCGGGCGCTCGGCCTACAACGCCGCCAAGGCCGGGATCTCGTGCCTGACGCAGGTGCTGGGCGTCGAATGGGCGGCGCGCGGCGTCCGGGTCAACGCCGTCGCCCCCGCCGTCACGCGCACCGAGATGCTCGAGCATGTCCTGCGCACGCTCGAGGGGGCGACCAAGAGGACGGAGTACGCCCAGCGGACGCCGATGGGGCGCGTCGCCGAGCCGGAGGAGATCGCCGGCTGCGTGGCCTTTCTCGCATCGCGCAAGGCGAGCTTCATCACCGGCACCACCCTCCTGATCGACGGTGGCTGGATGGCGAGCACGGGCATTCCGGCGGAGGCCGGCGGTTGAGCGCCTACGTCCTCACAGGCGGCACCGACACTCTGGCGGCTGAGCTCGAGCGCCATCTGCAGGCGCCGGTGCATCGCGAGCCGGCCGGGCCGGCGACATCTTGGGTTCATGTGGTCCCCGGGGAGGGCGTGGCCGACGAGACGGCCGAGCTCATGCGTGCAGCCCAGGCGGCCGACGAGCACCTCCCACGCGGCGCCGGAGCGGGGTTCATCGCCGTCGTCCCGGTGTGGGGTGCCGTCGCCTCGCCGCACGACGCGGAGATCGAGCTTGCCGCCGCTGCGGCCCGCGCGCTGGCGACCGTTCACGTCGAGCGCTGGTCGCGCGAGGGCCGGCGGATCAACGTGATCGCCTACGCCGGCCTCGACCCGGCCGCGCCGCCAGAGCTCCGTCCGGCGGCCGAGCTGACCGCCAGAACGCCGATGCACCGCCTCGCGTCCGTCGCAGAGCTGGCGAACGCGATCGACTTCGTCTCGTCCGCCGCTGCGTCCTATGTCACCGGAAGCGTCCTCCCGGTCGACGGCGGCTGGACGGCGTACTCCTGGTTCCACCCCGCCCGCGACCTGTAGCCCCCGAGAAAGGACTTCCGATGAGCAAGCCGGCGACCGCAACTCCGCTCGACAACCTCGGCCCGTGGCAGGACTGGGTGCGTCAGCAGCTGATCTTCACCGAGGCGGTGCGGGGAGGCCCGCTCGTCTGGTGTGCCGGCGACACGCATCTCTTCGGCGATCCCCTCGGGCCGATCCGGCACGCGCACGACGGCGCAGCGGAGTACTACTTCGTCCTGAGCGGCGCGTGCATGGTCGAGGTCGGCGGCGAGGAGCGCGTCGCCGCGGCGGGCGACCTGGTGTACATCCCGGCGAACGCGCCGCACAACCTGCTTCACGAGGTCGGGGGCGAGGATGCGTGGGTCTACGTCCTCGTGAGCCCGAACGTCGCGCACAACAAGTGGCGGACCTCGGACTACCTCCCCGGCTCGCAATCGCTGCGGATGACGGTCACGCGGCCGCTGGACGGCGACCGGTCAACCGCATCGAACCCGTTTCCGGCCGACTTCGTCGAGGTCGAGCGCGGCTCCCCGCT
This sequence comes from uncultured Actinomycetes bacterium, assembly GCA_963709425.1. Taxonomy (GTDB): domain Bacteria; phylum Actinomycetota; class Thermoleophilia; order Gaiellales; family JAICJC01; genus JAICJC01. The sequence continues at coordinate 973,554 of CAVPWG010000005.1, forward strand.
CTCGAGCGTCTCCCGGACGGGCGAGGTCGTCTACCTCGTGGTCGCCGGCCGGTGCCACGCGCGGGTCGGCCGGCTCGCCGGCAACCTCGGGTCCGGCGACCAGGTGCACGTGCTCCGCGACCTCGACCACGAGATCTCGAGCCTCACGGACACGGCCGCGCTGCTTCGGTTCGAGTGCGCGTTCGTCCCGTTCGCGGGGGTGCCGCTCGGTCCGGACGGCGCCCAGACCCAGTACTGAGCGGCGGTTTCTCTAGATACTTGATTTTTGATACATTCGACCGATGACGACGGAACGCTCGCACTCGACTGACGTTCCCGACCGGTTTCGAGGCCGCCGTCTGGTGCTGTCCGGCGGAGGCCGGGGCATCGGCGAGGCCACGGCTCGGCGAGCCGCGCGCGAGGGGGCGGACGTGCTCCTGATCTCGCGGACCGCGAGCGAGATCGAGGCCGTCGCCGCATCGATCGTGTCCGACGGCCGGAGCGCGTGGACGTACACGGCGGACGTGGCCGATCCGAAGCAGGTCGACGCCGCCGTGGCCGCAGCCAGCGATCGGTGGGGCGGTATCGACGTCCTCGTGAACTGTGCCGGCTTCGGCTACACGTCGGCCTTCCTCGACTTCCCCGACGAGGAGTGGCGCCGCGTGATGGGTGTCAACTTGAACGGCGCCTTCATGATGGCCCAGCGCGTGGCACGGGTGATGGCCGCGAACGGCGGCGGTTCGATCGTGCACGTGTCGTCGATCGCCGCGTACGCGGCCGACGGCGACGAGGGCGCTTACAACGCCTCGAAGGCGGGGCTGCACGGGCTCAACACCACGATGGCGCGCGAGCTCGCACGGCACGGCATCCGCTCGAACATCGTCGCGCCGGGTTACACCGCGACGCCGCTCACGCGCGACTTCCTGGGCGCGAAGATGTTCGACTACGTGATGAATGACTTCGACCGGATTCCGCAGCGGCGGATGGCGACGCCGGAGGAGATCGCGGCGGCGATCCTCTTCCTCGCATCCGACGACGCCTCGGCGGTCAACGGCAGCGAGCTCATCGTGGACGGCGGCACCACCGCCAACTTGTACGTCGTCGAGACCCTTCCGTCCGACTAGACGGTGCCCGTGTGATCGCCGCCGTCGTGACTGGTGCTGCGATGGGGATCGGCGAGGCCATCGCGCAGCGCCTCCTCGAGGAGGGCGCGACCGTCGTCGGCGTGGATCGCGATCGCGCCGCTCTCGACGAGACGGCAGCGCGCCTCGGCGCCCGGATGCTGCCGCTGGTGGGCGACATCTCCGACTGGTCGACCCACGCGCGCGCGGCATGTCTCGTACACGCTTCGGAGCTGTCGAAGCGCTCCGATCCGGGCAAGTCGGCTTGATCAGGCGGTCGCGGCATGAGCCGTGTAGGGATCGAACGTACGACCTTGGGTAAGAGTCCCCCAAACGACTGGGGGCTTGTCTGGCGCGCAACTGGCGCGCAGATGGGCGTTTGCAGGGTGAAAACAGCGTTGCTTGGTTATGAACACCGGCATCACCGCGGTGTCCATCCCGTCGCCCGCTCATCCGCCCACCGCTCCAGCTCCTTGACCGGAATGAGCCGGCGCCGCCCCGAATAGATGACACGGATGTCCGGGAGGACCTTTTTGGCTTGATCAAGCGGGTTTCGGCTTAGCGGAGCGGCGCAGGAGTCGAACCTACCAACCGTGGGGCTACCACGGCCTGCCGGTTTTGAAGACGGGACGGATTTGGCTCAGCAAAAGGGTTTGAACGGGGTCTGCGCCCCCAAGCGCGCCCCCGGTGGAGAGGGGTGCGGCGCTGGGTCGGTGGGTACGACGATCTCCGTCGCGGGCCTGTGGGAGCCGATCAGCCAGAAAGGTGCGCCCCGTTGGTTCGCGCGATGGTCTCACCCGCCAGGCTCGTCGGTTGGTGTTGGCGTTCAGGGGCCGGCGGCGCTCATCGCGCTGGCGGATCCTCAGGTGAGCTCTGTTCGTGGTCTGGCGCCGATGGCGTTGCGTGCTGGCTCAACTTCACGGCCCGCAGGAACAGTCTGACGACGAGGCCCAGGAGCAGCAGGTCGAGGATCATCTGGCCGGTGACCATGAGGCGTGCGGGTTCGCTTCTGGGCGAGATGTCTCCGAATCCCACCGTCGTGAACACGGTGACGGCGAAGTACATGGCGTCGGTGCGGGTGAGCGGCTCGGTGAACGCTGTTGGTCGCGACTGCTCGATCAGGAAGTAGGTGGCTGCGAACGAGAGTAGGTAGAGCGGCACCGTGAATGCCAGTGCCTCGGTTGCGCGCAGGCTGGGGTGTTGGGATCTGAGGATCGTGCGGATCTGCCACCAGCAGATGAGGATGATCGCTGTGGCGCCGAGGACCAGTTTCGCGACCGGCCCGGCGCCGCTGGTGTGGTCTAAGGGGAGCAAGTAGTAGACGGCGACAAGGATTGCGACCGTGGCGAGGGTGCGCAGCGTGCCGGCGATCGCGAGTCGCCTGCGCTGCTCTCGGGACAGGTCGTCGTACGAGGCGGTCCCGGTAACCAGTTTCTGCTCAGGTGCCATGCGCCGCCGCTCGCGTTCGGATTCCAGCTACGTGGAGGAGGTATCGGCCAGTTCGGGCTGTGGGGAGTGCTTGGCCAGCCAGTCGGCGGCAGCATGGATGACCGCCAGACCGATGACGAGAATGCCTATGCCCGCGAGGATCTCGGAGCCGCGATGGGCGGCTTCTGTGCCGACATGGCCGGGGGCGGAAAGAGCGAGCACGAGCGAGAACGTGTACAGGCCGTACATCAGCCAGTACCGCTTGGCCTGGGTGAGCGCGAGTACGAACGCGACCGCGGCGATCAGGCCGATCGCCCATGCGGGCGGCGCGATGATTGCTACCGGCAGTGCAGCGATCACCCCGACGGCTGTGCCGATCGCCTTGCCGTGGATCCGGTCTCGTTTGCCCATCAGGATGTAGAGAACGAGGATCAGGATCGGCTCGGGAACCCAGTATGGCTCGGACCATCCCAGTGCCACACCGATCGCCGCGCTGGCACCCAACCCGACCCCAAACACGACCGCCACGACAACGGCGGTCTTTACCGGGACGCGTTGGCCTTCGATCACCTCGGGAACGCCAAAGCGGCGCGCAAGCACAACGCCGTACAAGCTCGCGATGCCGACGATGACGCCGTACACGAGTGCGTCTCGGGCCGAGGACACGGGACTGGCAAACGCGCCGGCCCAGGCCAGCATCAGCAGCGGAGGCAGCCGTCCGAACCCGATCCCGGCGCCGACGATCACGCCCAGGGCAGCGAGCAACACCACCCACCCCCAGTCGTACGCGGTGAACGCGCCCAGTCCCGCGGCGACCCCGACGCCCGGGGAGATAGACAGCATTCGGCGATACCCGCCGAGCTTGCAACCCAGCACCCCGAACAAGAGCCCGGAGACCATCGCCGCCGCGCCCTGCTCCCCCACCAGCACACCAATCACCGCCACCGGCAAGACCACAACCACGAGTGCAGCGCCGAGAATGTGAATCGCCCTCCGCGCGCCAGACGGCTTGTCCGAGGCAGCTATCGCACCCACCGCACCTCGCCTCCCTGGTCAGAGTCGACCGCTCGGTCGCACTCGCTCGCTACCACATCAGCGGGCGGGGCAACGATAGCGCGGCGCGTTGGTCGCGGCCGGGAGACGCGCGGCGACTGCCGCGCCTCGCGTCGATGGCAGCTGCCGCCGAAATTCGAGTGCCGAGCGGGGTGCCTCCCAACCTGGACGGAGCCGCGCCCCGATTGCGCCCCCCGGGTCACCGAGAACCCAGTCCGGACGGCCCAAAGCATCGCAGGGCGTCCCCGCATGACCACCGCTGCATCCCGAGATTGGCGCGACTACGCGCCATACCACCGATGTGAAGGCGGACCGCCAACGCCACATAGGGTTCACGTCCGGTCTCCGAAACCGGCTGGGTCGAGAGCAGTCCGCGCGTCCAAGCGAACCAGCCGAATCCGCTCATTTGCAGGTACTTCTTGACGGAGCGGCGCAGGAGTCGAACCTACCAACCGTTGGGTTACAACGGCCTGCCGGTTTTGAAGATCGAGCAGGTTTGGCTCAACGAGGCCGTCTGAGAGGGGTCTGCGCCCCCGATCGCGCCCTCCGTGAATGATCGGGCGGCGCCGCTCCACTGTGCGCGGGCCGCTCGTGAGCAGCCGTCTCCCCGGCGTGCTCGGGTCAGAGCAAGTCGGCTGGTGTTCTGCTGGGCGTTTTGGAACTTCGTGCCCAGCGGCGCGGCGAGAGCGATCAGGATGAGCGCCACCCCGAATACCAGCCAGCGGCGACTCCGACCGACCGAGATCGCACACAGCAACGAGGTCACCTCAGCCGCTCGCTGCGATCGCGGGGTTGTGCCGCGGTGATGGCGGCCTGGGCGGCGGTGTCGAAGCTCGTGAGCTCAAACGGCACCAGTGATTGGAGCCGGTTGTCGTGGGCGATCGTCGGGTTGCGGAGTCCGTCGATCAGTGGTCGGGCGACGCCGGCCTGGACTGGGGTGACGAGCCGTAGCCAGAGCGACGAGAGTCTGGGGGTGAGGAGGGGCACCTCGATGATGATCGGGTGGCGGTGGCGTAGGCGGGCGATGCGTTCGATCATCTGGCGGTAGGTCATGACTTCGGGGCCGCCGGCGTCGTAGGTTTGGCCGATCGCTTCGGGGTTGCCGCAGACTCCGGCGATGTAGCGGGCGATGTCGGTGATGGCGATCGGCTGTGTCGGCGTTGACACCCAGCGCGGGCAGACCATCCCTGGCAGCCGGTCGACCAGGGCGAGGATCGTGTCGAACGCGGCGCTTCCGGGCCCGACCACCATGCCGGCGCGGATCGTGGTGACAGGGACGCTGCCCGAGGCGAGATGGCGCTCCGTGTCGCGGCGGCTTTGGAGGTGGTCGGAGAGGTCGTCGGATTCGTCTCCCAGGCCGCCCAGGTACACGATCTGGCGGACGTCCCGAGCTTCTGCTGCTCGTGCGACGATCGACGCGGCGCGGCGGTCGCGGGCGGCGAAGTCGGCCTGGCCGAGCGAGTGGACGAGATACACCACGACCTCGACGCCCTCGAGGGCTCGATGGACGCTGGTGGGGTTGGTCACGTCCGCAGCCACCCAGCGGAGGTTGGCTCCATCCGCGGCGGGTGCCCGGCGGGAGACCGCGATCACCTCGTGCTCGCCTGCGAGAATCGGAAGTAGTGCCGATCCGACCGTGCCCGACGCGCCGAAGACGGCGATTCTCACGGTGCTGCCCGTTCGATGAGGCGTTGGAAGTAGCGTCGGCTGACCCGTGCGTGGACGCGTGCCTGGATCTGATCGTAGAGCTCGCCGGTCCACGCCGGCGCGCCGGGACGCGCTGCGAGGGTGGGGTGGTAGCCGGCGATCGCCGAGCGCAGCTCGACACGGTCGTCACCACCGCGCATCGAGAGCGTGATCGATCCGGCGGCGCGGCGTGCGAGCATGCCTCCGGTGATCGGATAGGTCGTCGACACCGCGTCCGTGGTCACGGTGAGCTGCGGCGGTCCGAAGCGCAGGAGCGTCGGCCCGCCGCGTGCGACGCGAAGCTCCATACCGCTGCCGCGGCCGCGCGTTTGCACGAGGCCGCGGGTCAGACGCTCCACCTCGCGCCAGTATGCAGCTCCGAGCATCTTCGCGCCGTCAACCGTGCGCTCGACGACTGGCCGCGGGGTGATCATGCGTTGTGTCGATTCGATCGCACCATCACTTCGCCGTCGATGCGACGACGACCACCCACGCCCGCCTCGTGACGGCACGGATCGTTCATCGCCACACCCACACCAGCGCGGCGAGGGCGTACACCAGCGCATAGGCGACGGTGAGTCCGATCACGATCGACAGCCGGGGTGTTTCGAACCGTGAACCCGGTGGAGCGCAAGAACCGGATCTTGACGAGCTCGCCGCACAGCATGAGCACCGCGAACGCGGTCAGCAGGCGGCCAGGGCCGGCCGTCGTGACCAGGCTCGCAAGCAGCGCCAGGTGGGCGAGGTTGTTGAAACAGACGAACACCATCGCGACGATCTCGCGTTCCAACAGTCGGTCTCCGATCGCCGCCAGCAGCCCGACGGTTGCGATGCCGATCAGCACCAGCTCGGCCACTCTGACACCGCGAGGGGTCGACCATCCGGTCGAAATCGACGTTACCAGGGCGACGTACGCGCAGAGGAACGCGAGGGACTTGACGCCGGTTTCGATCCAGCCCAGCGGGCCCCACCGGGCGACGTGCCAGGCGGCGGCTTCGTGCGAAGGACTCATCGTGTGTCCGCCGCGACCCGAGTGGCGGCGGTGACGGGATCGACGTCGAGGAGCACGGCGCCGAGCTCGTCGGCGATCCTGCGCGTGGCCCCCTTACCGGCAACGGCGATCGGCACTGTTGCGGTTCGAGTCTGGCCGGCGAGTGCTCGTAGGCGCGCCGACTTGGTCGCAGCCAGCACGATGATGTTTGGTGTGAGCTGGGCTGCGGCTTCGATCAGGGTCGATTGTGGGGTGTCGGCGCCCAGGTAGGTGATGCGCCAGCCGTGGCCGCGCAGAGCGATCCCAAAGCAGATCAGGCCAAGGTCGTGCAGCTCGCCGCTTGGGCATGCCAAGAGGGCGCGTGGGCCGCTGCCGCCGTCCCAGCCGCGGGCAAGTCCCAAAAGGCGGCCGCGGATCAGGCTGGTCGCGAAATGTTCCTCGGCGATGGTCGCGCTTCCGTCCGCCCAGCGCTCGCCGAGGTCGACCAGATAGGGCACGATCACCTCGGAGATCACGGTTGTGACGCCGACGTCGGCGAGCAGACGATCGAGCACGGCGTTCGCGCCGACATCATCGAACCTCGCCAGCGTCTGGGTGAGACGCGCGCGCCTGTCCTCGATCCCGTCCTCCGCGGGTCTGGGATCGGTGGCCGAAGATGTGGGCGCGTCTCCGGCCGGTGTGGAGAGCACCGCTTCGGCCGCCTGCCGAGCTGATACGCCGGCCGCCAGCAGCTCCTGCATCGCTCGCACCCGGCGCTCGTCCTCCGCCCCGTACAGGCGAAAGCCTCCGGCGCTGCGCAGCGGACGAAGCAGCCCGTAGCGGCGTTCCCATGCTCGCAGCAGGGTGGGCGACTCGCCGACACGGTCGCTGAGCTCGCCGATGCGAACACGAGGAGCAGGCTCAGGAAGGGGCGTCGTCATCAACCCCAGAGTATACACACATTCTACAGACACTTGACAAGATGGGGATAACCCTGTACAGTCCACTCCCGCTCAGTCCAGTGTTTGTCCAAAGTACGTCTAAGGAGGTTCTCGATGACTCGCAAGCTCCGATGGCTGGTGCCGTTCCTGGCACTGGCTGCGACCATGGTGGCCGGCACGGCCAGCGCCGCCGCCGCGCCGACGGTGCACCTGGATGGTGTTCGCACCACGCTGTGGACTGATCCGGCCACCACCAAGGTGCTGCTGGCCAACAAGATCGTGCCGCTTCCCACCTACGGCACCCACGTCGACGTGAAGTGGACGCCGCAGGGCCCGTCGGTTGGCTACGGCTTCCCGATCCCCAGCGGCCGGGTCGACGCGGCCACGCTGGCCGGCCACATCAACCACACCGGCGGCCTCAGGTTCGTCAACCTCGCCAACGGCAAGCAGCTGTCGCTGACCAGGTTCCGGATCGTGATCGACGCGCATCCGCATCTGACCGCCATCGTCAACGGCGACCCGAAGGCGCGAGTATCGATCCTGCGCCTCGACCTGTCCAAGGCGACGGTCTCCAAGCCGCTGCCCTACGTCCGGGTCGGAAACGTCGGCGCCTACCTCAACTCGACCGCCGCCGGCGCCCTCAACAATGCCCTGGGCGTGTCGTTCTTCGCACCCGGCATCAAGCTGGGCACGGCGTACGTCAACGCGCACGTCGCCGGGTAAGCAACACACTGCGGGTGTCTGCGGGCGTGAGCGTCCGCAGACACCCGCTCGACCGACCAGGAGACGAAGTGAGCGCCACCAGTCCCGCCATCACCGGTACGAGATCGATGCCTCGGCTACGACCCGTCGTGGACATCGCCGCGGTCGAGAACGCGGCCCGACATCTGCTCAATGCCCTGGGCGCGGACATCACCGACGAGTCGCTCGCAGACACCCCCGGGCGAGTGGCGCGCATGTACGCCGAGATGCTCACCCCCGAGCCGTTCGACCTCACCACCTTCCCAAACGACGAAGGCTACGACGAGCTCGTGATCGCGCGCAACATCCCGTTCCACTCCCTCTGCGAACACCACCTGCTGCCATTTCACGGCGTCGCCCACGTCGCCTACCTCCCCGGCGAGCGGATCCTCGGACTCTCCAAGCTGGCCCGCGTCGTCGACCTCTTCGCGGCAGGACTGCAGGTCCAGGAACGACTCACCCGGCAGGCGTCGAACTGGCTGCAAGAGCACCTACAGCCGCGCGGTGTCGGGGTCGTGCTCGAGGCCGAGCATCTCTGCATGAGCCTGCGCGGCGTCTCCAAACCAGGCGTCACCACCGTCACCTCCGCCCTGCACGGCCTGATTCGAACCGACCCCCGCACACGAGACGAGTTCCTCGCCCTCACACGAGCCGCGCGATGATCCTCACCTCGAGGCTAACCCCCGTTCTGATGGTGTCCTGCTCGATCCGATTCGCGCGCTGCGACGAAGACTCACAACCATCAACGCTTCTGATCACACCTGTAGACAGCGGCGCCGTAGTCGCGCGCGGTCGCCGCGACCGGGCCCCGGACCCGGCCTGCTCTTTGGAGTACGCGCTGCTGGCGCGACCGCTGGTGGGGCGCCTGTTCGCCTTGCCGAATGAGCCGGTGTGCCGGGTGGCGTTGTGATCTGGTTTCCCCGCATCGTCGGCATTCTGACCGCCCTTTACGGCCTGTCTGCAATCGTCAGGCCGGAGGTGATCGCGCGGCATGGCGAGCTGGACGACCCGGCCATACGCCGCTCGGGCGTCGCGCTGCTCTCTGGGATCGTTGGAGTACGCGACGTGGTGTCCGGCGTGGGGATCGTGGTCGCTCCGTCCGGCGGTATCCTGCTGGTCGCACTGGCGGCGCGGGTCACGTTCGATGCCGGTGACGCGGCGCTGTTCGGCAGTCTGCTGCCGACTCGGCAGGCGCGTCGCAAGATCGCGGCGGTCGCATTAGGCTGGGGCGGCGTCTCGGCGCTGTCGATGATCTGGGCTGGCTGGTAGGCGATGCGCGTCGCGGTGATCGGCAGCGGAGTGGCTGGCCTGACGGCGGCATACGTCGTCTCGCGCGACCACGACGTGACGCTGTTCGAGAAGGACGGCCGTTTCGGCGGGCATGCCAACACCGTTTCGGTGGCCGGGGTGCGCGGCCAGGTGGGGCTGGATACCGGCTTCATCGTGCACAACGAGCGCACCTATCCCCACTTGCTGAGGCTGTTCGGCGAGCTGGGGGTTGCTACCCAGGACAGCGACATGTCGTTCGGCGTTTGCTGCGAGGAGTGCGGGCTTGAGTACGCCGGCGCCCGCGGCTTGGCCGGCATGGCGGCCCGCCCCTCTAACCTGATCAGCCCGGCCTACCTGCGCATGCTGGTCGAGGTGAAGCGGTTCCATCGCCAGGCTCGAGCGCTGCTGCGCGACGCCTCTGCCGACCGGCTGACGCTGGGCGACTTCCTCGAACAGGGGCGCTATTCGGACTACTTCCATGACCACTTCATCCTGCCGCTGGCGGGGGCGATCTGGTCGTGCGCGCCGGGCCAGATCCGCAGCTTCCCGGCCCGCTACCTGATCCGGTTCTTCGCCAACCACGGCATGCTGACGGTCAAGCATGCGCCGACCTGGAAGACGGTGTCGGGCGGCAGCCACGTGTACGTAGATGCGGTCGTCGATCGGCTGGGCGAGGCGCTTGGCGAGACGGCGGTGGTGGCCGTCGAGCGCGATCCGGAGGGGGTCACCGTCACCGATGGGACCGGCGCCGCACGCCGCTTCGACCGTGTCGTGATCGCCACCCATCCAGATCAGGCGCTGGCGCTGCTTGCCGATCCGAGCCCGCAGGAGCGCCGCATCCTGTCCAGTTTTGCCTACTCGAGCAACGAGACGGTGCTGCATACCGACGGCTCGCTGCTGCCCCGCTCGAGCGGCGCGCGGGCGTCATGGAACTACCTGCTGGAGGCTTGCACAACGACCGCCCCGATGGTTGCTGTGACCTACCATCTCAACCGCCTGCAGGCGCTGGACGAGCCGGTCGAGTATTGCGTCACGTTGAACCAGAGCGGTCGCATTGCGCCGCACAGCGAGATCGCGCGGATCGTCTACGAGCATCCCGTCTACACCATCGACTCGCTGGACGCCCAACGGCGCTTGCCGACGCTGTCGGGCGTCAACAACACCGCCTTCTGCGGCGCGTACCATGGCTGGGGATTTCACGAGGACGGCTGTGTCTCGGGTGTGCGCGCAGCGCTGGCGTTGGGGTGTGAGTGGTGACCGGCTCCGCGCTTTACGAGGGATCGGTGATGCACACGCGGCCTCGGCCCCAGCCTGCCGGTTACCTGTTTCGCTATCGTGTCTACATGTGGCTGGTCGACCTCGACCAGCCGCCCCGGCTGCCCCGGCTGTTCGCCCCGCTAGGCCGCATCCGCAGCCGCGATCATCTGGGCGACCCCGGCCGCTCGATCCGCGCCAACCTGGACGACTTCCTGTGCGGCAACGGGATCGAGCTGAACGGCGGCCGGGTGCTGCTGCTGACCAACGCGCGGGTGCTGGGCCACGTATTCAACCCGCTCTCGGTGTTCTGGTGCCACAACGCCGACGGCACGCTTCGCTGCGTCGTCGCCGAGGTGCACAACACCCACGGCGAGCGGCACTGCTACCTGCTGGAGGCCGGCGAGAGCGGCCACGCCGAGACCGAAAAGACGTTTTACGTGTCGCCCTTCCTGACTGTGGACGGCCGCTACCGGATGTCGTTCTCCACGCCTGGCGAGCGGCTCGCGATCCAGATGGAGCTGGTGCAGAACGGACGGCGCGTGTTCCAGGCATCGCTGACGGCCCGTCGGCGGCCGATGACGGCCGCCAGCCTAGCCGCGATGGCCGTTCGCCACCCGTTGATGACGGCCCGGGTGAGTGCGCTGATTCGCTACCAGGGCGTGAAGCTATGGCTACGCGGTGTGCCGCGCGTTCCCCGTCCGCGACGCTCACCCCAGGAGTGGGTGGGATGAGCAGGCTCTCGGTCCCGCCTGCGCCCCGCAGCCCGACCCGGGCGCGTATCGCCCGCTCCCTGTTCGAGCGGGCCGTTCACGGATTGGAGCGGCTGGAGGTGATCGCTCCCGATGGACGCGCGCTGCGCTCGCAACCTGGCGCGCCGCGGATGGAGATCATGTCCGACGCCTTCTTCCACCGGCTGGCAGACTCCGGCAAGATCGGGTTCGGCGAGGCGTACATGGCAGAGGAGTGGCGCAGCGACGACCTGGCCGGCGTGCTCTCGGCCTTCGCCACCCGCCTGACATCGCTCGTGCCACGGCCGATCCAGCGCCTGCGCCGGCTGTACGAGCCGCTTCAGCCTGGTCACGAGCGCAACACGCCGGAGGGCGCACGGGCCAACATCTCGCGCCACTACGATCTCTCGAACGAGCTCTTCGCCACCTTCCTTGACGAGACGATGACATACTCATGCGCGATCTTCGCTCCCGGCGACACGCTCGAACGGGCCCAGCAGCGCAAGTACCAGACTATGTGCGACCTGGTCGACCTGCGAAGCGGTGACCACATGCTCGAGATCGGCACCGGCTGGGGTGGCATGGCGATGCACGCGGCCGCGACCAGCGGCTGCCGCGTCACCACGATCACCATCTCGCAGCGGCAAAAGCAGCTGGCCGAGCAGCGGATCCGCGCAGCCGGCCTCGACGGCCAGATCGAGGTGCTGCTATGCGACTACCGCGACGTGCGGGGGCGCTTCGACAAGATCGTCTCGATCGAGATGTTCGAGGCGGTAGGCGAGGAGTACTGGCCCGAGTTCTTCGGCGTCTGCGACCGGCTGCTGGCGCCCGGCGGGCGCATGAGCCTGCAGACGATCACGATGCCGCACGGCCGGTTCCGGGCCACCCGGCGAAGCTACACCTGGGTGCACAAGTACATCTTCCCGGGCGGACTGATCCCATCCGAGCCGGCGATCGCCGACGCGCTGAGCGAGGCCTCACACCTGCGGATCGCCTCCAGCAACGAGATCGGCCAGCACTACGCGCCCACACTGCGGCTATGGCGCGAGCGCTTCCTGGATCGCTGGGACGAGGTGCGCGGGCTGGGCTTCGACGACACGTTCCGGCGGACGTGGGAGTTCTACCTCGCCTACTGCGAGGCCGGCTTCCGCAGCGGCGCAATCGGCGATGCACAGATGGTCATCCAGCGACCATGAGCTACGCCGGGAAGCGAATCTGGATCACCGGCGGATCGAGCGGCATCGGCGCCGCGCTGGCAACCGAGCTGGCCGACCGCGGCGCGCGCGTCGCGATCAGCGCACGCCGCGAGGACAGACTTCGGGAGGTGGCGGGTGGCCGAATGCTGGTCGCGCCGGTCGACGTCAGTAGCCGCGAGTCGATGGTCGAGACGGCCGGCCTGGTGCGGTCGGAGCTGGGCGGGATCGATATCGCGATCATGAACGCCGGCACGTGGGGACAGATGGACGTGATGGCTTGGGACTCCAGCGCCTTCCGCCGCCATGTCGACACCAACCTGATGGGCCTCGTGCACGGAGTCGAAGCGGTGCTCCCCGAGATGCGACGAGCCGGCGCGGGCACGATCGTCGGGGTCGCCAGCGTCGCAGGCTACCGCGGCTTTCCCTCCTCGCAGGCCTACGGTTCCACCAAAGCCGCAGAGATCAACCTGCTGGAATCGCTTCGGATCGACCTGATCCCGCTCGCAATCGACGTGATCACGGTCTGCCCCGGCTTCGTCCGCAGCGAGCTGACCGCCC
>CAVPWG010000006.1:0-201243 GCA_963709425.1 uncultured Actinomycetes bacterium
GATGCGACGTGAACAGGATCGAACGCCGTCGGGCGACCAGTCCACCTGCCACCCCTCGCCAGCGTGGGACAGGTCAACCGGCTTCGAGCCGTCGGCCTGCGCGATGTACATGACGTCGTACCCGTCAGATTCGGAGTTGAAGGCGATCCGGACGCTGTTGGGCGACCACGACGGATACTCGCCGCCCTCTGTGTGCGGCAGTACCCGAAGGCGAGTCCTGTCCGGTCTGATTACCGACAGGCCTGCGCGGCCGGAGAAGGCGATCAGCGATCCGTCAGGCGACCAGGCCGGCGACAGACCCGCGGCCACGCCGCTGACCGGTGCCGTCGGCGTTCATGACCCAGATCTCCGGCTCGCCGCTTCGTTCGGATCGAAACGCGATCTGCCTGCCGTCCGGCGACCACGATGGGTCGAAGTCGGGTGCGGGAGAATGCGTGAGCCGGGTCAAGTCCGTGCCATCGACGTCGATCGTCCACACGTGGATTCGAAGTTGTCGAACGCGATCCGCCCCGAGAGCGAGGACCGATTTCGCTGCTCGACCCGGGCGCGGCAGACGCTGTCGTCGAAGCTGAGCTCTCCCGCGAGTGGTCCTCACCCGACCCGCCGCTGCACGCCGCCAGCACCAGAGCCGCCGCCACAGCCATCCAGACGATGCGACCGCCGAGGCTGGTGAGGATTTCGCGCACGATCTGTGAGTTGTCCGTGGCCGGCGGGCGTTGCCCAAGCGCCCGGCGTCAAGAGGCTAGCCCAGCAGCGTGCCTGCGGTGGTCTTCACCGGCGGCTCCCTGGCCGTGCTCCGCCGGCCGTGAGACGGTCGCCTGCTCGGAGTCGGGTCGGTGCCTGTGCCGCGAACCGGGCGGCGAGTGGCGGCGCTGCGAGCGTTAGGCGATCGACGCGGTGCTCGAGCAGCGGCGAGCTCGCGCTGTCCAGGGAAGGTAGGCGTTCGAAGCTGCGGGGTCGCGCGGCTCAAGGAGTTTTGAAGTAGGGGCGGTTGCGGTCGCGACCCCGGTGCGATAGCGTCGTCGGTTCGATCCTTGCGCGGCTGAGGGGAGCCACGCCAGAGCGAAGGAGGTCCGATGGGGCGTCGGTCATCCATCACGATCGGCGTTGCCGTGCTCGCATGTGCGGCCACGACGAGCGCCAGCGGGAACGCCACGTCCGCGCGCCACTACCAGGGTGCGCTGATGGCAGCGGCAGCTTTTCGAAGCGCCGGTGGTCACGGGGCGGTCGCCCGGGCGACGCTTTCGAGTTTCGCTGCAGCGGCTCGGTTGTCCAAGAACATGAACGCGCCGCGGGGGTATGCGCCAGCACCGGGGATGACCAGCGAGGGCATCGCCGACAAGGCCCGTTCAGAGCGTGGGGTTGCGACCTCGGGCGCGCCGCGGGTGAGTGTCGGCGGAGAAGCCGCGCCGGCGGCGCCGGGATCGCCGAGCTTTCCTGGCATCAACCAGGTTCAGGCCATGCGATTCCCGCCGGATGTACAGATGGCTGCCGGCCCGTTCCAGATCGTCGAGGCGGTCAATGGGCTGATCACCATCTTCAACAAGAACGGCTCCACCGTGTCGTCGTCGACACCGAGCGCGTTCTTCGCCGGACTCGGCACCGTGGCGACGGACACCCCCTTTGACCCGCAGGTCGTCTTCGACGAGTACCTGCAGCGGTTCATCGTGACCTACTCAACCCGCAACGACCCGGCGGGACGGTCGACCATGCTGATCGCGGTGTCCAACTCGAACGACGCGACTGGCAGCTGGTCGCTGTTCGGCTTCGACGCGCGCATGGACGGAAGCACCCCGACGACGAACTGGTGCGACTTTCCGCATCTCGGCTACTCCCGGGACACGATCGAGTTCACCTGCAACATGTTTATCGCGGCCACCCCGACGAAGTTCGCCTACGTCAAGATCCGCACCTTCTCAGCCTCGCAGCTCTCCGGAGGACCGGGCTGCTGCTTCTTCTGGGACTTCTTCGACCTGCGCGACGGCCCGTCGGGCCTCAACCACGTGTTCACCGTGCAGCCTGCCGCGATGCACAACGCCATCTCGAGCGACGGCGTGTTCTTGGCCGCTAGCCAGGGAGCCGGCGGAAACGGCAACAACATCCACGTCTACCGAATCACCAACCAGTTGGAGTGCTGCAACGGCGACACTGTCGGCCCGACCCTGAACGTCGCCGAACGCCAGGTCAACAACTACAGCCCGCCGCCTTCGGCCACACAGCCTGGCGGAGTCCAGAACCTCGACACCAGCGACAGCCGGCTGCTGTACGCGGTATTCGACTTCCCGACGATGTTCGTCGGTCACAACACCGCCTTCGGAGCCAACTCGGCCGTCGCGTTCACGGAGTGGGGTATCTCCGGCTACCCCAGCATGCCACTTCTGAACGACTGGGTCATCGGCTCGGCTGGAATCGACCGCTACTACCCGGCCGCCGATTCCCGGACCGACCACGAGAAGAGCATGGTCTTCTCGGCCTCCAGTTCGACCATCAACCCGGAGTCGCGCTTCGTCGACATCCCCAAATCGAGCACCTGCACCTCGTGCAACAACGGCGAGTTCGTCCAGCGAAGCAGTGCAGCCACGTTCCTGCAGGTCGACCCCCTCGGAAGGAACCGCTGGGGTGACTACCTGGATGCAAGTCGCGACCCGGACGCGGTCGGCATCTGGATCGGAGGCGAACGGGTCGCCGCGCAAGACCGGTGGGGAACCGAGATCAGCGTGAACCGCGAGCCGATCGACACCTTCGCTCCCTCGACGAGCGCGACGCTGTCGCCGACAGCAAACGCGAACGGGTGGAACCGCACCACCCTGAACGTGCACTTGAACTCGATCGACAGCGGCAACGCCGGCGTCCGTCAGATCACCTTCTCGGCGCTGGGCGCGAACCCGATCCCACAGACCACGGTGGATGGCAACTCCGCCACGGTGCCGATCACCGCCGACGGCAGCACCAACGTGATCTTCTCCGCGACCGACAACTGGGGGAACGTCGAGCCGTCGGCGTTCGTCACTATCCGCAAAGACAGCGACCCGCCCTCGATACCAGTCCTCTCAGCACCGCCAGCGTTGCTGACCTCGACCAGTATCCCGGTGGCCTGGTCTGCCAGCGACGCGCTTTCGGGAGTCGCCACCTTCGACACGCAGGTGGGCGCGGCACCAGCCGCCACCGGCCTGTTCGGGCCGTTCGTAAACTGGCTGATAGGAATGAGCGCCACCTCCGGGACCTTCCCCGGTTCACCCGGAACCACCTACTGCTTCCGTGTCCTGGCGCGTGATCTAGCCGGGAACGCATCCCTATTCTCATCGGGTCGCTGCGCAGTCGTGCCGGTCGACGATCCCGACCTGGCGATCGCCTCGGGCGCATGGACGAGAAGCACGTCTGCGCACGGCTTCTACCGCAAGACCAGTACGAGCTCCACCGCCCAGACTGCCGCCGTGGAGTCCGCTCCGGTTGTGGCGAAGCAGCTCGCACTGGTCGCACGAACATGCCCGAAGTGCGGCAGCGTGCGAGTGTTCTGGAACGGCGTTGTCGTCAAGAAGATCTCGCTGCGGGCCTCACCCGGCGCCACCAAGCAAGTCTTCAAAATCCCGGCGTTTGCAACCCAGCAGACCGGGACGGTCCGGATCGAAGTCACCAGCACCCGCAAGCCCGTGAACATCGACGGACTGGAGGTCAGCCCGCTCTAAGGTCTCGCCTCTGCACCTCGGACAGAACCACGGCCACCCCGACGCGTTCCTCGGCAGCCCCACCTCCGGGTATGTCGACTATCACTTCCCACGCTAGTGCGCCGGTCATGGGTTCGTGACGTGAAGCTGTGAAAGGGGGAGCATGGAACGCTCAGACTGGACCGACAAACCGTTGGAATCCGATGCAGGAACTGAGATCACGGTCAACCTCCCTGAGGGCAAACGCCGGTGCCTCAAGATCCGCGCCGATGAGGTCGAAACGCTGTCGGCAAAGGGATCAGACGCAACCTCGTTCTGGAGCAGGGCACGAAGTCGGCGGTCATGGAAGTTCCCCGCCACTATCTTCGCGCTCATCGTAGGCAGCTTAGTCCTCCCGGCGGTGACCAAGCAGTGGTCGGACCGCACAAATGCGAACGCAATCCGAAGCGAAGTCGCGCTCGACATAAACGCGGCCTTCGACGTCCCGGCATTCGACGGGCTCGCCGAGTTCGACCCTGCTCGATCGACGATGCCGTTGGATCGGAATCACCCACCACCTGTCACCTACTCCCATGCGCTACCTGAAATACGAGGCGCTGTCTTCGGACACGACAGCGATCATGTACCTGTACTTCTTCGACGACAGACTCCCCACTCTATAACGAGTGGGTGTACTTCCACAGGGCAATGGGAGCCTTCGAAAACCTGGCCTGCGTTTGCGGCGCGGTGCAATGGGATCAGAATGTCGCGGCCGTAACCGCCTACTTAGGGCGCTGGGCGTCCCAGCTCGCTACCGCCAAGTCGCCGACAGCCGCGCAGCTCTCCGAGGCGCTCATTCACTGTGGCCCGGGACAGACACCCCTCGCTGGGCCCACCTGCACCGACTACATGGAGTGGGCCGCGGTCGACTTCACCTACGCACGAAACTACGTGCTCCAACTTCTGCGCACCGCCAAGCCCAAAGGCTACAGCCAGGGATTCCACGACTTCGTGTCGGACGTCGTCGCTCCATTCCACCACTGACCCGCCGTGCGCATAGTTCAGCCGGCGCCGGGGGACGTCTCCGCCACTCCCAACCGCCTCGATGGCGCAGACCGGATCGGCGGTACAACCGCAGTCGGCTTCCGCCCCGGCGTCGGCGCTGACGTCGTTGACTGTCTGCGGTGAAGGGAGTAGCGTCGATGACGCGAGGCCGTTTGGGAGCATCGACGAATCGGGGAGGATTCTCATGCTGCGCAAACTGCTAATGACGGCTGGCGCGGGCGCGTTGGTCGCGATGGCCATCGGTGGCGCCTCGTTCGCATCGGCCTCCGGTGGGGGCGAGGGCGGCGGTCGGACGATCGTGGTGATCGAGAAGACGACGTCGCAGAAGTTCCTCGATCTTGGCAAGCCTGGGCCTACGGCCGGCGACGAGTTCTTCTTCGCCAGCCAGTTCTGGAACACGGCTCGGACGCACAAGGTGGGCTCGAACCGCGGCTTCTGCACCTTTGAGACGCAGACGGCGGCTCATTGTGTCGGCACCGCCCAGCTGGCTGGGGGGACGCTCGAGTTCGCAGGCGAGGCGACGATCACCGGCGCTGATAGCGTCATCGCGATCACCGGTGGGACCGGCGCGTTCGACGGCGCTGAAGGACACGTCAGCATCCACAACCTCAACTCCGAAGGGACGTTGTCTCGCGACACCATCGTCCTGGTCGGATAAACACCGCACAGATACGAACCCAGGCCTCGCGTAGCCCATCCGGTCGGCGGCCCGCTCCCACCGCCGATCGGCGCTACTGGTAGTCGTGGGAGCTCACGGGGCGCCGTGCTCGCAGCGGTCGAACCCGGCACGGCTTACTCCGCCTAACGAACGGCGGTCAGCCCGCCGTCCGCGACCAGCGCGTGCCCGACCACGTATGAGGCTTCGTCGGAGGCCAGGAAGGCGACCGCCGCCGCGATCTCCTCGGGCGTGCCCTGGCGGCCGGCCGGGACGGTCGCGTCGACCATTGCCTGCACCTCGGCGTCGCTCATGCCCTCGAGCACGGGGTCGTTGAAGCCGGTTGGCACCCAGCCGGGGCAGACGCAGTTTACGCGGATGCCCTGACGCGTGTAATCCGCGGCCAGTTGCCGGGTGAGCTGGATGACCGCGCCTTTCGAGGCGTTGTAGGCGGGGATGCCCTGTTCGCCCACCAGTCCGGAGCTCGAGGCCGTGTTCACGATCGCGGCGCCCCTCGGCATCAGCGGGATCAGCGCCCGGCAGACGAGGAACATCGAGCGCACGTTGACGGCAAAGATCCTGTCCCATTCGGCCGGGTCGAGCTCGGTCACGCTGCCGCCGCGCAGCCGGCCGGCGTTGTTGTGAATGACATCGACCCGCCCATGCTCCTGGTCGATCCGATCCCGCAACTCGGCGACAGCGTGCTCGTCGGAGACGTCGGCGGCGAGCGCCTTGGCGAGGCCGCCCTCGGCCGCGATCATCGCTGCCGTCTCGGCGGCCGTGGCCGGATCGATGTCGATCACGACCACGCTGGCGCCCTCGCCGGCAAGCCGCCGCGCCGAGGCACGGCCGATGCCATGCCCGGCGCCGGTCACGACCACCACGCGCCCGGCGAACCGTCCCTCGCTCACAACCCCACCCGCCTGCGTGCGCGGGCGACGACGTCCCCCGCCACATGGTGGGCGAGCTGCGGGTTCTCCTTGAAACGGCGCACCGAGTACTCGTGCCAGTGGCTGCCGTAGGGCACGTAGATGCGCAGCCGGTGGCCCTCCTCCACGAGCGCCTCGCCTAGCTGCTCGCGCACCCCCAGTAGCATCTGGAACTCGTAGCGGTCGGGGGCGATGCCGAGCCGGTCGACCAGCTCGAGCGCGCGCCAGTGGATCCACTCGTCATGCGAAGCGATCGCGGCGAAGCCACCCGCCGGCAGCAGCTCCTCGAGCAGCCGCAGGTAGTTGCCGCGGACGACGTCGTGGTCGCCGTACACGAGCTGCGGCGGCTCGATCCAGATGCCCTTGACCAGCCGCACCCGCGGCTCCAGCTCCAGTAATGACCGCAGATCCTCGAGCGAGCGGCGCAGGTATGCCTGCAGCGCGATCACCACGTTGTCGAGCCCGTCCGCGCGGAGCGAGCGGTACAGCTCGACGGTGGCCGTGGTCGTTGCTCGAGTCCTCCATGTCGATCTCGATCGTGAGCCCGCGCTCACGCGCGGCTACCGCCAGCCTGCGGACGTTCTCGGCGCAAAGTGTCTCGTCCACCGAGAGCCCGAGCCCGGTCATCTTCACGCTTAGAGTGGCATCGAGGCGCGCCGCGGCGAAGGCGTCCAGCGCCCTGCCGTACTCCTCGACTAGAGCGTCGATCTGGCCGCGATCGAATAGCTGCTCGCCGAGCACGTCGACCGTGGCCGTCCGCCTCGCCACCGACAGCCGCCGGATCGTTGCCAGCGCATCGTCCAGGTCGGGCCCAGCGATGTAGCGCATCGCGAACGGGCGCACCAGGGTCTTGGGCGCCACCGGCGCCACCCCCGCGAGGATCCTGCTGATGATCGGCGTCATCACCAGTAGGAGACGCTGCAGACGGCGATCAGCGAGACGGGCCGCTCGGTCTCGTTCGCCACTCCGTGGGCGAT
This sequence comes from uncultured Actinomycetes bacterium, assembly GCA_963709425.1. Classification (GTDB taxonomy): domain Bacteria; phylum Actinomycetota; class Thermoleophilia; order Gaiellales; family JAICJC01; genus JAICJC01. The sequence continues at coordinate 7,271 of CAVPWG010000006.1, forward strand.
GATCCCAGGAAAGCTGACGATGTTGCCCGCCCCGGCGTTGTAGCGGCCCGCCCCGTATATGAACGTGGCCTCCCCCTCGACCACGATCCAGATGTCCTCGCCTCGGTGCGAGCGCCTGTCGGCGAACTGTGCTCGTGGCGCCAGCGTCACGGCGATCAGCTGGGGATGTTCGCGGTGGATCACCCGGTAGTCGACACCCTCCCCGCGGTCCACCGCCGGCGAGACCGAGATCGGGTGCACCTGCGGCGGCGCCGGGGGCGGATCGTCCTCCAGCAGGTCGGCCACCGAGACGCCGAGGAAGCCTGTCAGCCGGGTGAACCGAGCCAGCGAGAGGTCCGTCTCGCCCCGCTCCACCATGCCCAGGAACGAGGTGGAGACGCCGACCTCGGCCGCCACCTGGCTGCGCGTCAGCCCGCGCGCCCGCCGCAGCGCGTGCAGCCGCGCGCCTAGGACCCGCTGTTGGTCGCTGAGCTCCGCGTTGTGGCCAACCGGCTGCGCGCTCATGGAGCGGCGACCTCACCTGCTGCCGGCTCATACGCCTCGAGCGGCTGGTCGAAGTAGTCCGACTCGCCACGCACCTTGGCATACACCATCAGGCCGATGCCCAGGGCGAGCAGTGCGTAGAGGTACTCCATGTTGCGTCCGGTCCAGCCGCCTAGGTCGGGGATCGAGCGCCAGATCACGTAGCAGAGGAACAGCGCCGAGGCGACCGGGAAGACGACCAGTTCGAGGAACGGCCTTACGCCGCGCGCCGCCAGCTTGCGGTAGTAGACCGCCACGGCGAACCCCGTGGCGGCATAGAACAGCGCGAACAGCAGGCCGACGCTGCTGACTACCGAGTCGAACACCGCCTGCGTGCTCGAGCCGATCGCGTACAGCCAGGTGAAGGTGAACGCGATCGCGGCACCGGCCAGCATCGCGGCCACGGGCGTCTTGTAGGTGGGATGGGTGCGGCCGAAGATCGGCGGCAGCACCTTGTCGTAGCCCATCGCGAAGGTGACGCGACCCCCGGCCACGATGCAGGCCAGCGTCGAGCCGATCGCCGAAAACAGTACGGTCATGATCATCAGCTTGGCCAGAGCGGTGTTGCCGAGCACGCCCGCGATGTAGGTGAGGGCGTTGTCGCCGTTGGCCTGGAGCGCGTCGTTCTTCACGGCGCCCTCCAGCGCGAACGTGAACACGGTGAACAGGACGGCCACCGTCAATACGCTGCCGATCACGGCTTTGCCCGGATTCGTTCGGGCGTCCTGCGTCTCCTCGTTGAGCAGGATGGCGGTGTCCCATCCGCTGTACATGTAGACCGCGATCAGGCTGGCGTTCACGAGTCCGGTGACGCCGCCCAGCGTGCTCCACGAGAACCAGCTCCAGTCGAACGCCTCGGAGTGGGAGCCGCCGCCGAAGATGCCGATCAGGCCGAGGATGCCGACGATCGTGATGGCGCTGTACTCGACGACAATCAGCAGGCCCTGCAGCTTGGAGGTGGCCCTGATGCCGACGTAGGCGACGGCGGTGACCAGGACGATTGCAATGGCGCCGATCAGCGCCGCCGCCACCGCCGAGTCCTGCCAGCGGTTGGAGACCAGCGAGAGCGCGTAGGGGCCGATCGGGTAGGCGATCGACGTCGCTCCAAGGAAGTAGGCGAGGATGATGATCCAGCCCGTCATCCAGCCGAAGTAGGGCGAGATCGCTCGGCCACCCCACACATAGGTGGCTCCGCAGTTGACGTGCCACATGTTGAGTCGCCGGTAGGCCAGGGCAATCCCCAACATCGGGATCGCGCAGAACAGCACCGCGATCGGGCTGGCATAGGAGGTGGTGGCGACGATCGCCGCCAGGACGAGCGCGATCGAGGCGGTCGGCGCCACCGAGCCCAGCGCGATGACGACGTTACCCAGCAGGCTGAGCGCGTTCGTCAGCAGGTAGCCGGCATGCTCCTGGCCGGCGTCGGCGACCGGGCTGAAGTCGGCGTCGGTGGTGAGGATGTGCTCAGGGTGGTGCGAGTGCTCCGTCATCGCGAGTCACCTTCCGTTGGGCCGTGGCTGTGGCAGGCATGCACCGGCGGTGGAGGGACGTCGAGCGCGGGATTGCGGTCGAAGAACCCGTCAGGCATCAGCGCGAACCCGATCCGGGCCACGGGCATCACCGGCCAGTCCTCGACCCGGGCGATGTGGTGGCTGCCGAACGTGTACCAGACGACCAGATCGGAGGCTTCCAGCGAGCGGTCGGCCTTCGTCCACTCCGGCAGGCCGGCCCCGCCCGGGTGCTGGTTGGGGTAGTCGCCCGCCGGATACCGCTCGCGCTGGGCGTAGGGTGTCGCCCAGAGGTGCTTGGTCACGAACCCGGCCCGGGCCAGGTTGCTCGAGTCCGAGGCCGAGAACGGCAACACGTTCGCGCCCGGGATCAGCTTGTAGGCGACGGGATCGCCCACCACGTTGCGCCGCTGTGCGTTCGAGATGCGCCAGTACCGGCCGTTGAGCGGGTCGATCACCTGCTGGGCCTGCTGCTCGCTTCGCAGCTGCGTGGCGACCGCGCGGAAGGCGTTGCCGTAGGGGTTCTCGGGGCCGACCGGGACCGCCTCGGTGTGCACCTCGTGCAGGTCGTTGGTATAGCCGTCCACGGCCATGTCTAGGCGCACGCAGAAGAAGTGCTGATGGTTCAGCGCTGAGAGCCCGGGGCTGACCAGGCGCCCGTAGGCGGGCTTGTCGCCCGGATGCACGGCCGAGGTCAGCACGATTCCGGTCAGCTTGACCTCGGTCTCGATCGTGCCGTCCTGGTACAGGTACCAGTAGAAGGCGTACTCGTAGTTGGCCGCGGTGATGACCGACGAGATCACGAAGCGCCGCGAGCGGCGCACCTCGGAGTCCTGCGCCTGCCAGTCGAAGTGCTTCCAGAGCAGACCGAAGTCCTCCTCGTGCATGCAGATCGCATTGGGGATCGCGATCGGTGTGCCGCTGCTGTCGTGCGCAACCGCGTCCAGGTAGTGGATCTCGCCGAGGCAATCGCAGCCCAACTCGAGCGAGTTTGTCATCGGCCCGATGCCGTACTCGCCGATGTCATAGGCGTTCGTGCGGAACCGGCCGGGGCTGGGATCGCCGTAGGGGATCACCAGCTCGGCGTAGGAGGCGCGATGCAGCACCGGCCGCCAGCGGCCCTGGTCGTTGTAGGAGAGCATGTGCAGCACGAGCCCCTCGCGCTGGCCGAAGCCGACCCGAAACCGCCACTTCTGCCAGCGCACCTCGTTGCCGTCGACCTCGAAGCTCGGCCCCTCCGGCTGGACGATCTCGAACGGTCGCAAGTCGTCGCGCAGCGGCCCCACCTGGTCGGCGCGGTAGGAGCCCGAAGCGGGCGGCACCGGCACGTCGCTCATGTCCTCGACCCGCAGTACCTCCATGGTGTTGAGGTCGACGACGGTGTACAACCCCTCGACGGGACGGGCGTAGGCGTTGTCGGTGAGGCTGTCGCGGAACCAGCAGGGCGTCCATGCCAATCGCCGCCCCTCCTCGCCGGGCTGCGCGTGACCGCCGATCGACCAGGCCTCCGCAAGTACCAGCTCCGGGTTCGTGATGCCGCGGCGGGCGAGCGCCTCGCGGAAGCGAGGATCGGCGCGCACGGCCCGCTCGCACTCGATGTACTCGTCGAGCGTGATCGCCGCCTGCACGCCTGGCACCTGCCGCCACGACCGCACCTCGCTGCGGTCGAGCGCGACCACCGCCTCGCAAGCCGCCTGGGCAGCACGGTCGTGCAGCACAACGAAGGCCTCGCGCGGCGGCGCCTCACCGGAGGCCTCGAACCGTGCAAGCGCCTCTTTCTCCGGTTCCAGCAGGACGATCTCGACGAAGCGGGCCGCCCTCAGATCGTGCTCCCCGCCAAGGATCTCGACCGTCCGGCTGATCTCAACGGCACTGAGGGGATCGAGCGGGTGCGCCACATCCAGCTGGCTCTCGGTCTGCCGGGTCACTGCCATGCCACCCCTCCAGACTCGCACATCGCGACAGAATGTTGATGCTATGACAATCAACTAGGTCCTGCAACAGCGCCAGGGACTCTGCGTTCTCACGCCGGTCGGGCGATTCAGGCCCGACTCGGTGGTTTCGGAGAGGCTCAAGTCGTCGAAGCCATCGTCGCCATCAGCCTCGGTGTTCGGCAACACCTCAGCGGGGCCGGAGGACGCCTGGCACGGGCGTAAGAGTCGTCCATTACGAGGCGGCCAGGTTGGGCCCGTTAGCTCGCAGCGCTCGTTCACAAACGGCTGCGCGCCCAGACCGCCGAGCCGTGATAGCGTCGATCGCCCAATGCTCGCACCGCTGCCACTCGCCGCCGGGTTCGCGGCAGAGCCACCGGCCGGTGTCGGTGCGGGCGCAGGTCTCGAGGCCGGCAGCCGTTTGATCGACGACCGAGTTGCCCGCCGGGTAGGCGGCGGCGTGTTCTAACGGGTCTGGCTGCTCTGTGGTTTAGCGGCGGAGGGCCACGATGAAGAAGTCGGCGTGGTGACCATGGCGGATGGTGAGCGTGCCGGTTGCTCCCGTATAGCTTCCGGTGCCGCCGGTGACTGCAAAGACATCGGCGCCGCCGGGTGGTGGTGCGTGGGGAAGCGTGCGGTCGAGTCCCCCGCCATGGACGATGATTTGGCCGTTTCGGAGTACGAGCGTGATCGCACACTGCTGTCCCTGGAAGCTGGCATCGTTGATGGTGCAGGCGACTAGCGCGCGCCCGAACAGTTCACCGTGCCTGCGGAGGCTGACTGCACCGACGACCTGGTCGCCCAGCGAAAGGCCGCGGGGTGGCACGTCTACCTGATGCTGGTCGCGGTGCGCGAGCAGGAGCGCGGTGAACGTCAGGGTGCGTCCGGTGTCGCCATGGGCCGCGCGGACGGCTGTGGCGCCGAACAGAGCGACGGCCCCCACCGCCACGAGAAGTAGGTACCTGGCTCGCATCTGTCCCTCCCTTTGATTGTTGCAGTCCGCACATGATACCGCCGCGCGACGGCCAGGCGACCGCCAGTGTTCACCGAGACCATCGGACAGGGCGTTGTCCAACGCCCTGTCCGTGTGGCGCGCCACACGACGGTTCCGAGGCCGGCGGCGGTGACGAACGGCGAGGACGACGGACGCGCCGCCGCCCGGGCCTCGAAGGTCGCCTTGCCCAGCCGCTAGGAGCGTCGAGGCCAGCACGTACGCGTAGACGAGAACCGCCAGCTCGTTGGCGATGACAGCCGAGACGGAGCTGAGGAACGCGAGCGCGCGCGGTCGCGTCGCGGGGCGAGCGCCAGAATCGTGGACAATCCGGCGGCGACGACGGTGACGAGGTAACCGATCGGCACAGTGCTCGATCCCGACGATCAACGAACGAGCCCGGCGCCATCGCGGCGCCGCGCGGTGTCGAGGTGCTCGGCTGACCGATGAGTTTCCGCTCCCGCATGGATCACAGTAGCGATGGATGAGCTGATCGTCAGGGCAGCGACCGACGGAGACGAGGCAGCGTTTGCGCAGCTCGTCGAGCGATACCGCGGCGAGCTACAGGTGCACGCCTATCGCATGCTCGGCTCGTTCGAGGACGCGCAAGACGCGCTCCAGGAGGCATTCTTCCGAGCCTGGAACAGTCGGGCGACCTACCGGGGGCAGTCGAACTTCCGCGCGTGGCTCTACCGCATCACCACCAACGCCTGCTTGAGGATGCTCGAACGGCGCCCGCGGCGTGTCGTGCCGTACGACGTGGCCGCCGCCGAGATCGGTGCTCGCCCCCGGCCGCCGGCCGATCTGCCGTGGCTGCAGCCGTACCCCGACCGCCTCATCGACGAGCACTCGGAGCCCGGTGATGCGATCGTCCAGCAGGAGACGATCGAGCTCGCATTTCTCGCGGCGATCCAGCATCTTCCTCCACGCCAGCGGGCGATCCTGATCCTCCGCGACGCGCTCGACTGGTCTGCGAATGAGGCTGCCGCCATGCTGGGGATCAGCGTCGCCGCTGCCAACAGTGCGCTCCAACGGGCTCGGGCGACGATGAAGGAGCGGCTGCCCGACGAACGGCTCGACTGGGCGACCGCCGCGGACGCGCAGGAGGACGAGCGATTGCTGCTGCAGACCTACATGGACGCTTTCGAGCGGCACGACACGGACCGGCTCGTCGCGCTTCTTCGTAAGGACGTGCGCCTCGCGATGCCGCCCCACCCGACGTGGTACGACGGACGCGACGCCGTGGCCGCATTCCTCGCCGGCATCGCGTTCGCGCCCGGATCGGAACCGCATCGATTCGTGGCGACCCGCGCGAACAGGCAGCCGGCGTTCGGCGTCTATCGAGGGACGAAGGCCGACGCCACGCCGTTCGCGATCAACGTCGTGCGGATCGAATCCGGCGCGGTCGCGGATATGCACTTCTTCAAGTACCCGGAGCTCTTCCCGGCCTTCGGGCTCCCCGCCACGCTGGCATGAACCCGGACGGGAGCGTCTGCGACGCGCTGCTTCGCGAGCCGGTTCCAGACGGCTTCACTAGGCGTGTCTACCGAGTCGCCCCCGGCTTCGCCCTCGAGCCGCAGCACCTGTCGGGCGCGCTGATGATCGTCCAGGAGGGCGAGCTCGAAGTCGAATGCCGCGCCGGTATGTCCCGCCGCTTTGCGCGCGGGTCGATGGTGTGCATCGCAAGGATCCCGGTGGCTCGGCTCCGCAACGCCGGCACAGACCCGCTCGTCCTGGTCGCCGTGTCCCGGCTGCCAGCGACCGATGAGTTTCGGCGGGACGCCGGATCGTACTGCGACGACTGAAACCACTTCGAAGGACGAACAATGAATGCACTCTCCGACACGGGATCGTATCCGCCCCTCGACCCCCGCCGCTGGTTGGCGCTCGCGCTGCTCTGCGGCGCGTTCTTCATGGTCATCCTCGACTCGGCGATCGTGATCGTCGCCCTTCCATCCATCCAGGCCGATCTTGGCTTCTCCGAGCAGGGTCTGCAGTGGGTCTTGAGTGCGTATGCGGTCACGTTCGGCGGCCTGCTGCTGCTCGGCGGGCGGGCGGCCGATCTGCTCGGACGCCGGCGCGTGTTCATGGTCGGCGTCGGCTTGTTTACGGCCGCTTCGCTGCTGTCGGGGCTGGCCTGGTCGCCGGCGGCGCTTCTGGCAGCGCGCGCATTTCAGGGAGTCGGCGCGGCGATCATGACCCCGACGGCACTGTCGATCATCTCGACCACCTTCCCGGAGGGCTCGGAGCGGAACACGGCGCTCGGGATCTGGGGCATGAACGGCGGACTGGGCGCCACCGCGGGGTGGCTGATCGGTGGCCCGCTCGTCGACGGACCCGGCTGGGAGTGGATCTTCTTCATCAACATCCCGGCCGGCTTGGCCGTGCTCGCGCTGTCGCCCGTGCTCCTGCGCGAGAGCCGCGGCGCGGTGGGAAGACGGAGCTATGACCCCGCCGGGGCGCTGACAATCACCGGTGCCCTGGTCCTCTTGGTCTACGGAGTCGTGAAGGCTCCCGATGTGGGCTGGGCAGATCCGCAGACGATCCTGGTCTTCGCGAGCTCGGCCTTGCTGGTGGCCGTGTTCACGTTGATCGAGTCGCGTCACCCCGCGCCGCTCGTGCCACTCCGCATCCTTCGCTCACGCACGCTGGTGGGCGCCAACCTCGTGATGCTGTGCTTTAGCACCGTGGCGTTCGGCATGCCGTTCATCCTCACGCTCTACGGACAGCAGGTGCTTGGCTTTTCGGCGCTGAAGTTCGGTGCTGGCTCCGCGGTGTTCGCAGCTGCGGCCGCCGTCGGCTCGGTCACCGGCCAGGCCGCGGTGCTGAGGGTTGGCTTCAGGGCGGTCGCCGCGACCGGCCTGACGCTGATGGGCGTGGGGTCGCTGCTGCTGACACGGGCGTCTGTCGGCGGCAGCTACTTCGGCGACATGTTTTTCGCGCTGCTGATCTTTGGCCCCGGCATCGGTCTCGCCTTCGTCACCGCTTCGATCGCCGCTCTCGCCGGCGTCCCCGAGCGTCAGTCCGGCCTCGCCTCGGGCCTGAGCAACACCGCCTTTCAGATCGGCGCCGCGCTCGGCGTGGCGATCGTGTCCACCGTCGCCGTGTCCCGCTCCTCGGACTACGGCGCCGCCCACGCGGGCGCGAATCCGCTCGTCGTGCTGAACGAAGGCCTCCAGTCCGCCTTCGCGGCCTGCGTCGTGCTGGCCGCCATCGGCGTGGCGCTGGCGCTCCTGCTCCTCGGCAGGCCCCGCGGCGCCGATGCCGCCCAGCAGGTCGAGCTCGATCCATCCACGGCCCCTGCGGCCAACTGAGAGAAGGAGCCCGCGATGATCAAGCATCACACAGCAAGCCACCAAGAATGGCTCACCGCACGCGAGCAGCTGCTCCTGCGTGAAAAGGAGCACACAAGGCTCGGGGACGAGCTCGCCCGACAGCGGCGAGAACTCCCATGGCTGCCGGTCGACAAGGACTACCGCTTCGACACCGACGACGGTGAGAAGACGCTCGCCGAGCTGTTCGACAGGCGAACCCAGCTGCTCGTCTACCACTTCATGTTCGGCCCGAGCTACCGGGCCGGGTGCCCAGTGAACTCCTCGATCGCCGACGCGGTCAACGGCGTGCTCCCGCACCTGCGTGCCCGTGACCTGGCATTCGTGTTCGTGTCGCAGGCGCCCCTGGAGAAGCTGCAGGCCTACAAGCGGCGCATGGGGTGGAGCTTCCCCTGGGTCTCGTCCGCTCGCAGCGACTTCAACCTCGACCTCGGCTTCTCCCAAACGGAGGAGCAATCCCGCAAGGCCCTGGCCGGGATGGCACACAACCGGCTGCCGCCGATCGTCGAGCACAACGCCCGCTCGACCGGCACCAACGTCACCGGGTACCTAACGGAGAGCCCCGGGTTCAGCACCTTCGTCCGGGACGACGACGGCGTCTACCAGGCTTACTCAACGACGTGGCGCGGGCTCGAGTTTCTCATGGGGTACTACCCGATCCTCGATCGCACCCCCATGGGCCGTGACGAGGGCAATACTTGGCAGGTCTGGATCCACCGGCACGACGAGTACGACCAAGAGTAACGGACCGCATTGCGCCCAGTTGGGTTGCTACCTGTTTGCCCAGCTCAACTGCCCGCCGTGGCGCCGACACGATCCGCTTCGACCAGCGCCGCGGTCTCCACATCGAACGCGAGACAGATGCCGTCTCCCACTAAAGGACGCCATGGGTTTCGTACCGCCAGACGCACCACCTGCCCGCGCTGATCATGCACCACCGGCACGTCGCGGCGACGTGACCGCCAAGGTCTGAGGATCGCGGCCGCGTGTCTGCCCCCGACCAGAGTCCTAGGCGGCGTCGCGGAGTGTGATGTTGGTGGTTGGAGGGTTCGACGAGGCGCTTCGGCTCGAGCCAAACGTGTTGCCCCCGGCCACGAGTCCCATGGCCGGGGGCGTTGCCCGACGTGAGTGAAGGCGCTTGGTGGTCGCCTCAGCCGCTCATTGCTGCCATCGCCGCCTTGGCGCGCTCCGCCATCTCCTCGGGCGGGACATCCTCGACGTGCGTGGCAATCGACCACACATGGCCGAACGGATCGGTGATAGTGCCGAAGCGATCGCCCCAAAATTGATCGGCGACCTCCATGGTCACGGTCGCGCCGGCGTCGACCGCCTTCTTCACGACCGTGTCAACGTCGTCCACATACAGAAAGACGCTCGCGGTCGTCCCGCCGATCTCCTTCGGCGTTCTTGTCGTTGCCTGCGGCGACGGGTCGGAGAGCATCACCAGGGAGTCTCCGATCTCGAGCTCCGCATGCCCGATCTTGCCGTCCGGCGTGTCCATCCGTACGCGCTCTGTGGCGCCGAATGCCTTGCCGTAGTACTCGATCGCTTCGGCTGCGTCGTCAACGGCCAAGTAGGGAGTGACGGTGTGGTAGCCCTCTGGAACCGGCTTCGCGCCCATGGTCTCCTCCTTCATGTGTTTTGACGCGAGGAGCGTAGCGAGCATTCCCGCCATCTTATGTCGTGTTTATGGAATAAGCTCCAAGCGTGCGTGCGAGCAGGCTCGTGTCCTTCTTGCTCCTTCTCCAGACGCGGGGGCAGATGACTGTCGCGGAGCTCGCCGAGCGGCTCGAGGTTTCCGAGCGGACGGTGCAGCGCGACGCCCAGGCTCTCTCGGCGGCCGGGGTCCCGGTGTTCTCGGTCCGCGGGCCGGCAGGCGGCTACCGGCTGGAGCGCGGATACCGAACGAAGCTGACCGGACTCGACGCTTCAGAGGTGGAGGCGCTGTTCGTCGGGCCGGCGGCCGAGCTCGGGCTCGGGCACGAGCTCGCCGCGGCCCGGCTGAAGCTGCTCGCGTCGCTACCGGCGGATCTGCAGGAGCGCGCCGGCCGGGCGGAGCAGCTCTTCCACGTCGATACCCGGGGCTGGTTTCGCGAACAGGAGCGCGTCCCGCACTTGCCCGCGATCGCGGGAGCACTCTGGCGTGGGCGCCGTCTCGACATCCGCTATCGAGAGGGACCGGCGGTCGTCTCGCGCCGCCTCGACCCGCTCGGCCTCATTCTCAAAGTGGGGGTCTGGTATCTGCTGGCTCGACGCAGAGGGGAGCAGCGTGTCTATCGGGTGTCGCGGATCGCGTCCGCGCGCGAGAGGGCAGAGCCGAGTGATCGCCCTGCTGAGTTCGACCTCGCCGCCGCATGGGCTTCTCGTTCGGAGGCGTTCGAGCGCGGACACAAACGGCTCGAAGTGACGGTGCGAGTTCCCCGTAGCCAGGTTCGCTATCTCCGAGTGGCCCGCGTCATCGAGGATGGCGAGCGCCCGACGGTGATCGCGCAGTTCGAGGGCATCGACCATGCCTTCCACAGCCTCCTCGCCTACGGAGCCCAGGCGGAGGTGCTCGGACCTGGACCGCTGCGCAAGCGGATCGCCATGGCTGCCGCCGAGACAGCCGCCCTCTACGCAAGTGCCTCGTCCGACCGGCGGCCGGCGGCGCCTCCAACGCCTCGATGATCGAACCTGGGCCACGACCTGCCGGCCCCCGAGGCTGCCAACAAGGGCCCGGTTGCCGCGCCGACTACGGGCGCTCCTACCCAGGACTCAGGCCAAGGCGCGGCCCGGGTTGTGGTGGGCCAACCGCCACCATCGATCCGACGCAGCACCCTTCGTGGCGTCGGGATCCCAAGCGAGAGGGTGAGCTAACGCGGTGTTGGAAGGGCCGAGGCCCGCGCCACCAACTGTCGTTCGGCCGGAGCCTCGCGAGTTTCGATCAAGGCGTAGGCAGTCGGTTGGATCGCCCAGATCTTGAAGGTGGGCGGCTTTCCCGTCGAAGGCGACGGGCTCGCCGGGAATCCCACCGGCGAGCCCGCGATGCCTGTTCGATGCTCGCCTAGAGACTGGCGATCACGTTGTTCAACAGGCCCTGGATGGCCGTGCTGAGCAGACCAAGCGTCACCACGACAGCGATCGTGATCACACCCAGCACGACGGCGTACTCCGCCATCGTCTGCCCGGACTCGCACTCAACGACGCCACGAAGTTCGTCCAGCATGCTGAAAACTCCTCTTGCTTGACACGCACGGATGCTCGTGCTCGAGCATGACATCGACATTCGCCGCCAACACGGGGATCACCCGCCGGGGGGGAGGAGGACTAGGGCTCCGTGCCGATGGTCTTCTGTGCGTTTCTTTCCGAGAGCCAGACATGTTGGGCGCTTTGCGCCTTGTACGCGGCGACGCCGGGCAGACCATGGCTGAGTACGCGGTCGTGCTGGGTGTGATCACGCTCGCAGTCGTGGCCACCCTCGGACTGCTGAACGCCGCGATCCTCAACCTACTCAACAGCGTCATCGCGCTATCTAAGCCGGCTGGACCCGAGACCACACCGAGACCACACCGCCGCGGCGTTCTGCGGCGTGTACGGCGTGTACGGTCGTGGAGGAATGCGGGTTTCCGCATGGTTGCGAGGGCTTGTCCTTTCCGGGCCGGGAACCGCCACGGGGAGCGGGCGATGGTCATGGCCGCACAAAGAGCGGCGGCTCGCTGCGGGTTCGTCGGCCACTCCGGGCGGTTACTTCGGCTTGTCGATCAGGCGTGCGATCTCGGCGTGGTAAGCCTGTCGTACCCGCTCGATTCGTTCGGGCGTGTCCACAGCGAGCGTCGCGAGCAGCCCGTGGGCGGCTCGGAACGCATTGAAGGTGGCTTCGTGGCCGACAGTGTTCGCGTCTCGGCTGACCTGGGGCGCGTACCACGTGTTCATGTCGATCACGAGGCCTGCCAGGACGCGGCCGGCGTCGTCCAACTGCTTCTCTGTGGGTTCCGGGTAGAGCACCGCCCCAGCACGCTATCGGCTTGCCTCGGTCTAGAACATCTCGCGCCCCCCGTGCGCCCCCCACGTGTAAAGACTGCGGACGGGTACGGACACGCACGGACTGGGCGGGAGGGTCGCTGAAGCGCTTCAAGCGCGTCGGCTTGCCGGCCTAAGGGTCTCCCTCCCCAATGCCGGGGAGCGCGTTAGGGGACGCGAGCGGAGTCGCAGGTTGGCCCCTGACGACCCTGATCCGGCTTAGCGGCGCACGACGATCGACTTTGCTCCCGAACGTTTGACCCGGTAGTGCGGCACACGCGCGACGTCCGCCGCGTGTACGGCGTCCGTCTTCGTCGGGTATGGCCCCATCGTCGCGAACTCGTGCGTTTGGCCGGCCGATGTGACCAGGACGTACCACTTGGCCGAGATGCTCATTTCGGCCTCCGTCCGGTTTGGGTGACGGAGCATACTCCCGCCCGTCCGCTACCACTTCCGCTACCAGCGCGCCCTGAGCACCGCAACCATGCGCCTTTGCATGATCGGGGCGAGAGGATTTGAACCTCCGACCGCCCGGCCCCCAGCCGGGTGCGCTACCAGACTGCGCCACGCCCCGCGAGCGCCGAGTATACCGGGAACCGGTCCGGCCTCTGGCCCGTCCTAGAGAGCGACATGCAACAGGCCATCGCCCTTCCGCTCCCACGCGGAGTCCGCATTCCTGCGTACCATGAACCGGTGCAGATCGGGTCCGACGAGGCGCTTGCACGTCGCGCTGCGCGCGGTGACGAGGCTGCCTTCGAAGAGCTCGTGGTGCGGCACCAGGACAAGCTCTACACGCTCGCCCTGCGGGTGACGCTCTCGGAGGCGGACGCCTACGACTGCGTCCAGGAGGGTCTTATCGCCGCTTGGCGGGCCCTCCCCCGCTTCCGCGGCGACGCGCGCTTCTCGACCTGGATGTACCGGATCGTCGTGCGCAAGGCCTACGACACGATCGAGCGGCGCCGGCGAACGCCGGAGCCGGTCGAGGAGCTGCACGCGGTCGCACCCGAGGCCCAGCCGGAGGCGCGGCTCGACCTCATCGCCGCGCTCGAGAACCTCGACCCGGACTTCCGTGTCGTCGCCGTCGCCTGCGACATTCTCGGCATGTCGATGGAGCAGACGGGAGCGATGCTTGAGCTCCCGACCGGTACGGTCAAGTCGCGCCTTCACCGTGCCCGCCAGCAGCTGGCGCAGGCCCTCGAACCGGATAGGACAGGATGACCGAGCACGACCACGACGAGATCGCGCGGCGGCTGCGGGAGTCGGGCACCGTGCCTGCCCCGGAGGGCCTGCGAGCCGACGTGATGGATCAGGTTCGCGCCGAGCCGCGGTTGCGGCCGTCCCGGCGCTCGTTTCTGATACCGGCCCTCCCCTACGCCGCGGCGGCGGCCGTGCTGGCCGCGCTCGTGCTCGCGCTCTCCCACCTGGGCGGGTCGGGAACAAGCGGCTCCGCGCGGCGGGGCGGCCAGTGGCGGCGGGGCGGCGCTTTCGCCGGAAGCCGCGGCGCCGGGTCGTACGTCGGCACAGGCGGACACCGATCAGCTTGTGTTCGACCTCCCGAATGCGGCCTTGCAGAAGCTGGTCTCGGCGCCGCACATCAAGGCGCACACCGCCGCCGGAGGCGGCGTCGTCCTCGCCGTCCCGTATTCGCGATTCAACGAGTACAGACAGCGGCTGCGCGCCATCCAGCAGCGCACGCGTGGCGACGACACCATCCGCGTGATCCTCCGCCCGACGCGTTAGCCACAGAGCTGGCCGTAGACGCGGTCAGCCCGGCGCGGATCGCCGTGCAGCGCCTCGCCGATCCGCCGGATCCGGTACTCCAGGAACCGGTCGGGCGGCACCTGCAGAGCGCTCGCGATCCGCTCGATGACGGGATCGGCCGGCGGTGGCCGGTTGCCGTGGGCGAGGTGGTTCAGGTAGCCGGCCGAGAGCTGGGTCATCTCGGCCAGACGACGGTACGACACGCCCGCCTGAGCCATCAACTCCCCAAGCCCGGGGTCGAACGGAACGCTCCTGGTAGCCGATGCGCTTTTCGCCATCAGTACCCCCGCCCTGGATACTACGCCTCCGCGAGGGCTGCGTGCACGGCGGCCGCCACATCGACGACGGCGACCGGACGCTGGTCGCGCCCGCGGCGAATCTGAACGTCGGCCGACCCCTCGGCGGCGGTGCGCTTTCCGACCGTGACCCGCACCGGACAGCCGATCAGCTCAGCGTCGGCGAACTTGGCACCCGGGCCGGATGAGCGGTCGTCGAAGAGCACCGTCAGGCCGTCGCGCTCGAGCTCGGCCTGGATCTCGCGGGCGATGCCGAACTGCTGCTCGTCGGCGCCGCCGATCACGACCATGTGCACCTGGAACGGCGCCAGGGACGCCGGCCAGACGATGCCCGCCTCGTCGTGGTGCTGCTCGACGGCCGACGCGGCGACCCGGGCAGGGCCGATGCCGTACGAGCCCATCACGATGGGGTGCTCCTTGCCGGCCTCGTCGAGATAGGTGGCGCCGAGGGGCACGGAGTAACGCGTCCCCAGCTTGAAGATGTGGCCAACCTCGATCGCCGGCTCGATGGTGAGCGTCCCCTCTCCGCACACCGCGCATGTGTCGCCGGCGGCAACCTCGCGCAGGTCGCGAAAGTCGGCCGCATAGTCCCGGCCCGCCTCGACGCCGCGCAGGTGCCAGCCGGTGCGGTTCGCGCCTCCGACGAACTGCCCCTCACGGAGCGACTCATCGGCGATCACGCGCACCTTCGTCCCGACCGGCCCGATCGACCCGGGATCGGCGCCGAACGCGTCGCGGATCTCATCGGCGGTGGCCGGCCGGTAGGTCGTCCCGATCGCCCGCTCCGTCTTCATCTCGTGCAGCCGGTCGTCGCCCCGCACGAGGGCGAGGACCACCTCGCCGCCGACGACGATCGGCATCGCCTTCGCCGTCGCCGCCGGGTCGATCGCGAGCATCTCGGCAAGGCCCTCGATGGTCGACGCGCCCGGCGTCTCGACCTCCTCGGGGGCGCCGAGCGCGGGCGGGAACTCGGGGCGCCGCGGACGCGAGCGCGCAACCTCGAGGTTGGCGGCGTAGTCGCAGTTCGAGCACCGCACGAGATCGGCCTCGCCGTTCGGGCTCGGGGCGAGGAACTCCTCGCCGCCGTGGCCGCCCATCATGCCGACGTCGGCCTCCACGGCGTAGGTCTCGAGCCCGCACCGCTCGAAGATGCGGACATAGACGTCGCGGTGCTTCGCGTAGGACTCCTCGAGCCCGTCGAGATCGCGATCGAAGCTGTAGGAGTCCTTCATGATGAACTCGCGTGTGCGCAGGATGCCGCCCCGCGGGCGCGGCTCGTCACGCTCCTTCGTCTGCTGGTGGTACCAGATCTGCGGCAGCTCGCGGTAGGAGCGGATCTCGCGGGCGGCGTGCATGGTGACGCATTCCTCGTGGGTGATCGCGAGCACGTACGGCTTGCCCGACGAATCCTCGAGCTTGAAGAGCACGTCGACGTCATATCGGTCGGTCGTCTGCCAGAGCTCGGCCGGCTGGAGCACCGGCATCAGCATCTCGAGGCCGATCGTGTCCATCTCCTCGCGGATGATCCCCATCGTGTTCTGGAGCACCCGCCACCCCAGCGGCAGGTAGGTGTAGAGGCCCGATCCGACCTGGCGGACGAAGCCGGCCCGGACCAGAAGCCGGTGACTGATCGCCTCCGCGTCGGCCGGGTCGTCCTTGAGCGTGGGGATCAGGTACTTCGAAGCGTCGACGCTGCGGCTCACCGAGCCGCGGCCTTCGCCCGCGGCCGCGCCGGCGGCAGGTGGATGGGCCGCCCCAGCGCCACGAGGGCCGCCTCCTTCACCGCCTCGGCAAGCGTCGGGTGCGCTGCGATGGAGTCGGCGATGGTCTCGATCGTGGCCTCGGCGGTGATCCCGACGACGCCCGCGTTCACGAGCTCGGTGGCCTGCACACCGACGATGACGAGCCCGAGGAGCTCGCCGTAGCGGGTCTCGTGAATCGTCTTCGCGAAGCCCGTCCGCTCGCCGTACATCTGGGCCCGCCCCGACGCCGCCATCGGGAACCGGCCGATCGCGATGTCGTCACCGTGCGCCTGGCGGGCCTGGGCCTCGGTCAGGCCGACGGCGGCGACCTCGGGATCGGTGTAGACGCACCGTGGCACGGCCGAGTAGTCGATCGTCGCGTCGTGGCCGAGGGCGTTCTCGGCAGCGACCTCGCCCTCGCGGAAGGCCGTGTGTGCGAGCTGGTAGACCCCCGCGGCGTCTCCGACGGCGTAGATGTGGCCGACGTTCGTGCGCATATGGCGATCGGCGATCACGCCCCGGCGTGGGTCGTACTCGACGCCGGCCGCCTCGAGGCCGATGTCGCGCACCCGCGGGCCGCGGCCGGTCGCGACCAGCACGAGGTCGGCCTCGACGCTCGAGCCCGCGCCGTCCTTGCCCTCGAAGTGCAGCGTTGCGGCGCCGCCCGAGTCTTCGATCCGCGTCGCCCGCGCACCGAGGTGGAAGGCGATCTTGCGCTTCTTGAAGGCCCGCTCGAGCTCCTTGCTCGCGTCCTCGTCCTCCATCGGGATCAGGTGGTCGAGCATCTCGACGATGGTGACCTCCGTCCCGAAGTGGGCGAAGATCGATGCGAACTCGACGCCGATGACTCCGCCGCCCAGGATGGCCAGCCGCTTCGGCACCTCCCCGATCTCGAGCAGGCCGGTGGAGTCGAGGCAGCGCGGCCCGTCGATGCCGTCGACGGGCGGACGCAGGGACTGCGACCCGGTGGCGACGATCGCCGACTGGAACTTGACGTCCTCGGCTCCCTCGACCGCGATCGTGTTCGCGTCGGTGAACGCGCCCCTCCCCGACACGATGGCGATCTCGTTCGCCTTGACGACGCCCGTGATCCCGTTCACGAGCCCGTCGACGATGCCCTGCTTGTTCGCCTGCGCCTGGGCGAAGTCGAGCTCCGCCGAGGCGACCCTGACGCCGAGCTGCGCGAAGTGGCCGTTCGCCTCCTTGAGCGCGTGCGCCGTCTGCACCCACGCCTTCGTGGGGATGCAGCCCACGGTGATGCACGTGCCGCCGACCCGGTCTGCCTCGATCAGCGCGACGCGGGCCCCGAGCTGCGCGGCACGAATGGCCGCGGGATAGCCACCCGGCCCGCCTCCGAGTACCGCGACGTCGCATTCCATCGGACGGCCATCCTAGCAACGCTGCCGATGGCGCCCGGTCAGCCCGGTGGCTGCTCGCCGGCGTCGCCGATCCAGCCGATCGTCGAGCCGACCAGATAGTCCACACCGGGCGTCCCGGTGACGGCGAGCAGCACGCCGTCGGCCTCCGCCTCGACCTCCTGGGTCACCTTGTCGGTGTCGAGCTCGTACAACGGATCGCCGCGGCGCACCGGGGCTCCCGGCTCCACCAGAAACCTGATCAGGACGGCCGACGAGATCTCGTCGCCGAGGCTCGGAACGGTCACCGGAGTCGCCACGCCGAGAGCGTACCCGAGGATGGCTACAGTTCCGACTCGATGGCGGAACCGGCCGTAACCCAGACGGCGGTGCTGGACGACCGCGAGCACGCGATGCGCCTCTTCCGGCAGATGGCACTCATCCGCCGGTTCGAGGAGCGGACCGAGGAGCAGTACACCCGTGCCCGCATCGGCGGCTACTGCCATCTTGCGATCGGCGAGGAGGCCTCGTCGGTCGGCGCGATCGACGCGCTCCAGGACGGCGACGCGATCTTCGCCAGCTATCGCGACCACGCCACGGCGCTCGCGGTGGGGAGCCCCCCGGCGGCGGTGATGGCCGAGCTCTTCGGCAAGGACGCCGGGGTCGCCCACGGCCGCGGCGGCTCGATGCATCTGCTGGACGTCGAGCGCCGCTTCTTCGGCGGTTGGGGCATCGTCGGTGCGCACCTGCCGATCGCCACGGGCGCGGCGCTGGCATTCGCCTACCGCGAAGAGCCGCACGCCGTCCTGTGCCAGTTCGGCGACGGGGCCGTGGCGACCGGTGCCTACCACGAGGCGCTCAACCTGTCCTCGGTCTGGAATCTCCCGATCGTGTTCCAAGCGATCAACAACCAGTACGGAATGGGAACACGCGTCGACCAGTCGAACGCCGAGCCGGAGCTGGCCAAGCACGGGGCGGCCTACCGGATGCACGGCGAGCGCGTCGACGGGAACGATGTGCTGGCGGTGAGAGAGGCGGCCGCCCGGCTCCTGGCGCAGGCCCGCGAGGAGCGCCGGCCGGCGCTGCTCGAGACCGTCACCTACCGCTACCGGGGCCACTCCGTCGCCGACGCCGGCAAGGTCTACCGGACGCCCGAGGAGGTGCAGTCGTGGCGCGAGCGCGATCCGATCACGCGCTACGGGCTCCTGCTCGGCGAGCGCGGGATCGCGACGGGCGCCGATCTCGAGGCGGTGTGGGACGACGTCGCAGCCGAGGTCAAGGGGGCGATCTCCGAGGCCCTCTCCGCGTCGTTCCCGAGCCGTGACAGCCTCTACGAGCACCTCTACGGCGACGACGCGTGGCGCGAGCAGTTCGGCCGCATGGCGACCGGAGCCCCGTTCGGAGAGCGCGGCGAGGAGCCCGAATGGCAGACGTGACCTACCGGGAGGCGCTGCGGCGGGCGCTCGACGAGGAGCTCGAGCGCGACCGCGACGTCTTCCTCATGGGCGAGGAGATCGGCAAGTTCGAGGGCTCCTACAAGGTCACCGCCGGCCTGTGGGAGAAGTACGGCGCCGGCCGCGTGCGCGAGACGCCGATCTCCGAGGAGGCGTTCGTCGGGGCCGGGATCGGAGCCGCCATGATGGGGCTGCGGCCGGTGGTCGAGATCATGACGATCAACTTCATCCTCGTTGCGATGGACCAGGTTGTGAACCACGCTGCAAAGATCCGCTACATGTTCGGCGGCACGGTGGGCGTCCCCCTCGTGATCCGCACGCCGGGCGGGGCCGGCGCCCAGCTCACCGCCCAGCACTCGCAGTCGCTCGAGGGCTGGTTCGCGGGCTGCCCCGGTCTGAAGGTCGTCGCTCCGTCGAACCCCACCGACGCCTACGGCATGCTGAAGACCGCGATCCGCGACGATGACCCGGTGCTCTTCTGCGAGAACCTCGTGCTCTACAACGTGACGGGCTCGGTGCCGGACAACGGCGACTTCACAGTACCGATCGGCCTGGCGACGGTCGCGCACGAGGGCGACGACCTCACCATCGTCGCCCACTCCTACACCGTGCAGCGCGCGCTCCGGGTGGCCGACCGCCTCGGCCAGGACGGCCTCTCGGTCGAGGTGGTCGATCTGCGCTCGCTCCGCCCGCTGGACGTCGACACGGTCGTCGAGTCGGTGCGGAAGACCAATCGGGTGCTGATCGCCGAGGAGGGCTGGTCGACGTTCGGCGTCGGCGCCGAGCTGGCGGCGCGCATCCAGCGGGCATGCTTCGACGACCTCGACGCTCCCGTGGAGCGGGTCGGGGCGGCCGAGGTGCCGATGCCCTACTCCAAGCCGCTCGAGCTGGCCGCGCTGCCGCTCGAGTCGAAGATCGAGGCTGCCGCCCGCTCCCTGCTTCGGGAGTGCGGGCTGTGACGGAGGTGCCGTGTCCGAGGAGCTGACGATGCCCCGCCTCTCCGACACGATGGAGGAGGGCCGGATCGGCCGGTGGCTGAAACGCGAGGGCGACAGCTTCCGCGAGGGCGACGTGATCGCCGAGATCGAGACCGACAAGGCCACGATGGAGTTTCAGGCCTACGACGCCGGCACCGTCCTTCGCATCATCGTCGACGACGGCGAGACCGCGGCGCTCGGCGCCCCGATCGCGATCGTCGGCGGGGAAGGCGAGACGGTCGAGGAGCCGCCGGCACCCGCCGAGTCGAAGCGCGACGAGCCCGTCGAGACGCCCACGCCTGCGGCATCGGCTGAACCAGCCGCGCCTGTTGCCAATGTTTCAGCCCCACCCGATTCGCACGGGAACGGCAAGACCGAGGTGCTGCGCGTGAGCCCGATCGCGCGCCGGATGGCCGACGCGGCGAAGCTCGATCTGCGCACCCTCGCCGGACAGGGAAGCGGGCCGGACGGCCGGATCGTTAAGGCCGACGTCGAGCGCGCGCTCGGGGCGGGGGCGGCCGAGCAGGCGGCGCCCGCTCAGGCTGCGAAGCCGGCTCAGACTGAAGCGTTTGCACCAGGCGCCGCCGGTTCAGCGCCCGGTGGAGGCGACGAGGTGCGCGAGCTCACGCCCATGCTGAAGGCGGTCGCGAAGCGCATGGGCGAGTCCAAGGCGACCGTTCCGCACTTCTACGTGACGTCCGAGATCGACATGACGAGGGCCCTCTCCCTGCGCAAGGAGCTGAACGAGGCGCTCGCCGACTCGGGGGAGAAGGTGTCGGTCAACGACCTGATCGTGCGGGCGTGTGCGCAGGCGCTGGTCGCCCACCCGCAGGCCCACCGCTCCTACGTCGACGGCCGCCACGTCTACCACTCCCACGCGCATGTCGGGATCGCCGTGGCGCTCGACGACGGGCTGATCGTGCCTGTCCTCCGCGATGCCGACACGAGGAGCCTGCGCGAGATCGCGGCGGGCGCCCGCGACCTCGCCGAGCGCGCCCGCGCCGGGAAGCTCCTCCAGCGTGAGATCGAAGGCGCGACGTTCACGGTCTCGAACATGGGCATGCTGGGGGTCTCGGCGTTCGCGGCGATCATCAACCCGCCCGAGTCGGCCATCCTCGCGGTCTCGGCCACGATCCAACGCCCCGTCGTGCGCGACGGCGAGGTCGCGGTGGGCGACATCATGTCGGTGACGCTCTCGTGCGACCACCGCGCGTGCTCGGGCGCCGACGGCGCCCGGCTGCTCCAGACCGTGAAGCGCCACCTCGAGGCCCCGACGCTGCTCCTCGCATGACCACCCCAACGGCCGTACACTCGATCTGATGCAGCTCACCGACGTCATGGCAACGCAGGTCGTCTCGGTCCTGCCCGAGACCGGGATCGGCGACGCCGCCCGCCGGATGGTCGAATCGGACATCGGCGCCGCCGTCGTGCTCGACGGCGACGGGAACCTGTGCGGTGTCATCACCGAGCGCGACCTGCTCCGGTGCGTCCCGGACGGGATCGACCCGGCGACGCCGGTCGAGCAGCGCATGACACGCCACGTGCTGACCACGGGCCCCGACACCGAGATCGCCGAGGCGATGGCGCTCATGGTCGACGGCCACTTCCGCCATCTCCCCGTGGTGAACGCCGACGGCCACGTGATCGGCATGGTGTCGATGCGCGATCTCATGGCCTACACGTCGCTGCGCCTGCGCGGCGGCCAGCTCGGCGCGGGAGACGACCTCGACCCCGCCGAGGTCATCGCGACGATCTTCCGCATGCGCACCGGCGCGGCCTGATCGCCGCCTCGCCCGGCCTCACACCTGCCAGGCGCCTCCGCGCAGCAGCGGAACCCGCTCGCCGCCGCCCTTGACGCCGTCGACCTCCATCTCGTCGGTGCCGAACATGAAGTCGACGTGGATCTGGCTGCGATTGACGCGCGGGACGTCGTCGCCTCCGACCGCCCAGTCGAACCCCTGTCCGAGTGCCATGTGCGACGCGGCGTTCTCGTCGATCAGCGTGTCGTAGAAGACCGTCTGGAGCGGGCCTACGCGCCCGCGAGCGTCGACCAGGGCGATCTCGCCCAGGCGGCTCGCCCCCTCGTCCCTGGCGGCGTACGCCTCGAGGATGCCGCCGTTGGCGGCCGCCTCGATCCGCTTCACCCGGCCACCGTCGAATTCGACCGTGAAGTCGCGGACGACCGAGCCGTCGAGCTGGAGCGGCTTCGACGACCGCACCGTGCCCTGCACGCGCTCGGGATCGGGCACCGCGAACACCTCCTCGGTCGGGAGGTTGGGATGGTGCACGAGGCCGTAGTTGGTGGTCAGGTGGCCACCCATCCACTGCGACGACGGCAGAAGCCCGATCTCGAGATCGGTTCCCGAGCCGCGCAGGTGCACGGCGTCGAGCCGAAGCTCGTTGAGGGCGGCCTTCGCCTGCTCGATCTGGGTCATCCGCTCGTCCCATGCGGCCACCGGGTCCGGCTCGTCGAGACGGCAGATGTGCATGACCTGCTCCCACAGCCGCCGGAGGGCAGCATCGGAGTCGAGATCGGGGTGGACGAGAGCCGCCCAGCCGGGCGTCGGACACGGGATCGCCGACCAGTTCAGCCGGGCGGCGACCATGTTCTCGATCGCCTCACGGCGACCCGGCGGAACGTCGCGCCGGATCCGGTCCGGGTCGGCACCGTCGAGCAGTCCGGGCGCCACCGGCCCGGAGAGGCCGATCGTCGCTCCGCGCTCCTCGCCGTGCTCGCGGATCATCTGCACGACCCAGCCCGGCTCGTAGCCAAGCGCCTCGTCGACCGCGTCGTCGAGCCGGGCCCGCTGCACCCACGGGTCGTTGTAGGCGACGTGCACGAACACCGCCCCCGCGCGGTAGCAACGAGCGGCGACGGCGCGCGCGACCGCCTCCTGCCCGATCGACGCCCCGACATGGACGCGCTGCCCGGGTTGCACGTTGGCGCCGAACTCGACCACGAGGTCGGCCATGCGTCCGAGGGTGCCGGCGTCCACGGCGCGACTCTACCCCAGGCTGCCATACTCCCAACCATGCCCTCTGCACGAGGAGCCAGGTATCTGACGCTCGCCGGACTGGCGGCCGGATCGGCGGCGGCGGCGCACGGCGGCTGGGCCGAGCTCTCCGACCCGCGCTGGGCGGGCGCTGCGGCAGCGGGCTCCGCGCTCGCCGCCATGGGTCTCGCCTGGACGGGAGTTGTGGCGCTGGCGGCGCGCTGGGCGACCTCGGAGCTCGACCACGGGCGCGTGCCGCGCGTGACGAGCCGGGCACACCGGCCGCTCGGCGTGCTCGAGGCCGCGGCCGTCCTCGTCGCGTCGCAGGCATGCGCCCACGGCGCGCTCCTCGTCGCCGGAGCCCCGGCGCATCCCGGCGCCGGCGGCGCGCTCGCCCTCCACCTGGCCCTGGCGCTCGCCGCCGCGCTGGTCGCATCGGGCGTCGATCGCGCCCTGTCGACGGCGCTCACAGGTCTGAGCGACGCCGTCGGCCGCGTGCTCGAGCTCCTCGCCGCGCTTCCGCTCGCCCGGGGCCCCGTCCTCCGTTCGTTCCCGGCACCTGCCCCTGCGACCCTGCTCCCGCCGGGCCGCGCGCCGCCGCTCGCCGCCTGACCCGCTCCCCGCGATTCAGGAGGTGCCACATGCGCGCAATTGCGCTGGCTGCGGCCGTACTGCTGGTGTTCCCGGCGGCGGCCGCCGCCCATGTCGAGATGTCCCCCGACCGGGTCGACCCCGGTTCGTTCACGCTCTTCACAGTGCTCTCGCCGGACGAGAGCGAACAGCCCCTCACGGGCCTTCGGCTGACCGTGCCCGACGGCATGGAGGTCGACGCCGCCGCTGCGACGCCGGGCTTCACCACCCAGATCGTGCGAGACCAGTCCCACCGGATCGTCGCGATCAGCTGGCAGGGAGGCTCCGTCGCCCCCGATGACCTCGGCCTCTTCCACTTCTCGGCGTCGGTCGGATCCGACGAGGGCACGATCCATCTCGTGGGCGTGCAGACCTTCGCCGACGGCACGACGAAGATCTGGAAGACGCCCGTCGTCGAGGTCGCCAAGGAGTCGACGGGGTCAGGGAGTGATACCGGCTCCCGCGGCCTGGCCGCGGCCGCGCTCGGCCTCGCGGTGGTCGCGCTCGCGGTGAGCTTCAGGAGGCGCCGCTGAGGCGCTGGGCCCTCCCCCTCGCGCTCCTGCTCGCGGCTGCCTTCCCGGCGACCGCGCAGGCCCACGCGAACCTGCTGCGGACCGACCCGGCCGCCGGATCGGTGGTCGCAACCGCGCCCGCCCAGGTCGTCCTGCACTTCGACCAGCAGGTGCAGGACGTTGCGAGCACGGTGACGAACGCCCAGGGCGAGGACGTGACGGCGTCGCCGGCGCACACCGAGCCCGGCGACGTGCGGGCCCTGGTCATTCCTCTGCGCTCGGGCCTCCCGAACGGCGACTACACCGTTCGCTGGCGCATCGTCTCGACCGACGGCCACATCATCTCGGGCGTCTTCGCGGTCGGATTCGGCGCGGGCCGGCCGCCGCCCCAGGCGGCGGAGGTGCAGACGGCGTCGATCGACTGGCCGTACCTGATCGCGCGGTTCGCCTACTTCTGCGGCCTGGCGCTCATGATCGGCGGCGTCGTCTTCCGGGCCGCCGTGTGGCGGCCCGTCGTCGCCACGCTCGAGGGGCAGCCGCGGGCCATGGCCGACCTGCGCGAGCGGATCCGGGCGACGCAGCTGTTCACGGCCGCCGCAGTCCTGATGCTGGCGGGCGGCTGGGCTGCGCTGACGCGGCAGGGCGCCGAGGTCGCCGGCGTCTCGTTCTGGGAGGCCTTCGACCACCGCGGCCCCGTTGCGTCGGCCATCCAGGCGACGCGGTTCGGCCGGGAGTTCGGCCGTGGGATCGACCTGGCGGCGATCTTCTGCATCTGCGCGGCCAGCGCGTTCGCGATCGTGCGCCGCAGCCGCCTGGGCGCCGCTGCGCTCGCCGTCCCGGCGGTGGCGCTCGGCGTCTGGACGATCATCGTCCCCGGGCTGTCCGGCCATGCCGGCGACCCCGGCCGCGGCGCACTCACCATCGCCGTCGACGCGCTTCATGTCGGGGCGGCCGCGATCTGGATCGGCGGTCTGGCCCAGCTCGTCCTGGTCGTCCCGCACGCCACCCGCGGCCTGGCCGACGGGGTCCGCGACCGCGCACGGCGCCAGGCGCTCGGGCGCTTCTCGAACCTCGCCCTGGGGTCGGTTATCGTGATCGCGGTCACGGGAGCTGGGCGCGCGCTCTGGGAGGTGGACGCCGTCAGCCAGGTCTGGACGACCGGCTATGGGCGGACGCTGATCGTGAAGTCGGTGCTCTTCGCCGGCCTGATCGCGCTCGGGTACCGGAACCGACACGCGCTCGACCGGTTCGGGGAGGTACGGCGGAGAGCCGTCGCCGAGCTGGCGCTCCTCGCGGGGGTGCTGGCAGCCGTGTCGCTTCTGACCGACCTCCAGCCGGCCGACACGCCGGGGTTCGCCGCCCTGGCCGCGACCGCGCCTCCCGGTGGCCCGGCCCTCGTACGGCTCTCGCCGCAGGCGCGGCTCGCGCTCTGGCCCGGGGTCGCCGGCCCGAACGTCCTTGCCGTGCGCACCCGGGCGAGGCTCGACTCGATCCAAGCGCTGATCGGCGGCAGAACGGTGAATCTCGATCGCGCACCGGACGGGACATACGTCGGCACCGCCCCGTCCCTCCCGGCGGGCCGGCACAGCATCCTCGTCACCGCCGGCGCACGCACGTGGGCCGCCTCGGCACAGATCGGCCCGGCTCGCCATGTGCCGCAGACGGTTGCGCCGCCGGCGGCCACCGGGCCGGTCGCGGCGGAGCAGGCGTCCGACCTCGCCGTCGGCCTCCAGCGAACATCGCCCACCGACGCTCGGGTGACCGTGCTCGCTCCCTCGGGCTCCGCGCTCCCGACCGCCCTCGTGCTCGTCGGCGGGCACGTCGCCCTTCCGTGCACCGGTGTCCGGGGAGTGTGCTTCACCGCGTCGGTGCCGCGCGGCCCGCGCCCCATCCCGGTGCAGGTGCGCAGGCCCGGCCGCCCGTCGGTGACTGCGACCGTACAGCTCCCGCCGATGCAGGCACCCGACGGCAAGCGGCTGCTCGAGACCGCCAGCCAGAACTACCGGGATCTCCACAGCCTGCGCGTGCTGAACGTGCTCGAGTCGCGTCCCGGACACGCTGTCACGACCAACTTCGTCGTCCAGGCGCCCGACCGGCTCGCGTTCTCGGTCCGGAACGGCGCGTCGGCGCGCATCATCGGCACGACCCGCTGGGATCGCGAGCCCGGACGGGACTGGGTGCGGTCACCCGCACCCCGCTCGAACGTCCCGGACCCGTTCTGGGCGCCCGGCGCCGAGGCGGTGTACGTGGCCGGCGGCGACCGGACGACGACCCAGCTCACGCTCGTCCTGCCGGGAGGGCCGACGTTCTTCCGTCTCTGGATCGACAGATCCACGCAGCAGGTCCTGCGACTGAGGATGATCACCGCCGCCCACTTCATGTTCGAGCGGGAGTACGACCAGAACCGCGCCCCGCCCGTCGAGCCGCCGGCCTGAGCCGGTCAGGCGAAGGCCCAGCGGCCACCGTTCAGGATCTCGACCCGGTCGCCGCCCGCCGTCGTGCCGGTGACCGTCACGTCGTCGCCCCCGATCATGAAGTCGATGTGGATCTCGCTGCGGTTGATCCGGCCGAGATCCTCCTCCCCCACCGTCTCGTAGGCGCTTCCGAGCGCGATGTGGCTGGAGGCGTTCTCGTCGAGCAGCGAGTCGTAGAACACGGTGTCGAGCGGGGCGATCCGGCCGTTCCGATCGACCAGGGCGACCTCGCCCAGGAATGCGCCGCCCTCGTCTCGCACGGTGCGAGCCTGGAGCGCATCCGCGCCGGACTCGGCCCGAAACTCCACCGCCCGCCCCGCGTCGAACCGCACCTCGAGGCCGCGCACCGTCGTCCCCGCCATCTCGAGCGGCTTGGTCGCCGTGACGACGCCCGCTGTGCGCGCCGGGTCGGGCGTCGTGAACACCTCCTCGGTGGGCAGGTTCGCCATGTGCTCGATGCCGTCCACTGTCCGCTCGCCGCCGCCGACCCACCGCGATGTCGGGAGCAGGCCGACCGTCAGGTCGGTTCCCGGCCCCTCGAACCGCAGCGAGTCGAGGTGAAGGCTGGTGAGGCGCTCCGAGACGTCGTGCAGCTCGGTCGACCGCTCCTGCCAGGCCGCGACGGGGTCGTGCTCGTCCATCCGGCAGACGTGGAGCACCTGCTCCCACAGACGCTCGAGCGCATCGGCCGGGTCGAGCGATGGATGCACGAGGCCGGCCCAGGCAGGCGTCGGCGCCGGGACGACCGTCCAGTTGACCGTGCGGGCGTTGATGGCGTCCTGCCAGTCGACCGACTCCGGCGAGCGGTCGCGGCCGATGCGGCCGCCGTCCAGACCGTCGAGGATCCCCGGCTCGGCCGCGCCGGAGAGGTAGATCGACGCGCCGTGCCGCTCGTTCAGCTCCTGCACCTGGCGCCGCACCCAGTTCGGCGCGTACCCCAGCGCGTCGTCGGGGGCGTGCAGGATGCGGGCCCGCTTGACGTGCAGATCGTCGTAGTTGACCGTCACGTGCTTCGCACCCGCGCGGTAGGCGCAGGCGGCGACCGCCCGGGTCAGGCCCTCCTTGCCGATCTCGGAGCCCACCTCGACGATCTGACCCGGCTGGACGTTGGCCGCGAATCGCACGATCAGCTCCGCGTAGCGGTCGAGGGCGGCCGGATCCATGCGGCGGCGACTCTACCGGAACGTCCGGTAGCATCCGCCGCTGTGCAGGGATATGTGGAGCAGTGGGACGCGATCGTGGAGGCGCAGCCGCCCGACTGGTCGAGCCTCTACCTGGAGCTGCGCCTGCGCGACGCGGCCCAGTCCGAGGAGTGCGCACTCGTCATCTGCCCGCTCAACCCCTGGCACGACGACGACTGGCGAAGCGGCGTCTTCCACTTCCGCGCCGCCCGCAGCTTCGGCTACGGCGCCGCCGCCGAGCTGTGCCGGAAGCGGCTCGGGACGCTCGACTCGCTCGGCGTCGTCGGCAGGCTGCGGCTGGAGCGGCGGGCCATCGACGTGCATCCCGTCGCCACGCAGGGCGTCGTCTAGCTGCACGCCGAAACCTTGGGGGCTACTTCGGGCCGTCGGGGATGAACTCGGCCCCAAGGCCGAGGTTCCGGAACCAGTCGACCATCGCGAGCTGCGGCGGCTTCTCGGTGCCGTAGTGGGTGCCGTCGACGACGGCGATCCCCGACGCCTCGGCGAGGGCCAGGAACTCCTCGGCCCACTTCGTGAAGACGCCGCCGGTGACGTACGTCTCGCACCCGCGCTCGAGGGCCGCCTCGAGCCCCGCGCGGTCGGCGCCTCCGCCGCCGACGACCGTGACCCGGCCCGCGGCATCCGTCCCGTCGCGGCGGCGGACGATCGTCACGGGCACCTCGGAGCCCAGCAGCGCCTGAAGCCGGCCCGCGATCTCGTCCACGGTCTCCTGCGACGGCCCGATGACCGCGGCCCCGCCGGCGATGCCCTCCGCGATCGGCAGATACTCCTCCTCGACAGGCACTCCCATGGCCGCCGCGCACATGCGCGACGGCGAGATCTCGGGATGGTGGTCGAGCGGGGCGTGGACGTTGTAGAAGCTGATCCCGCCCGATCGCATCCGCTCGAAGCTCTCGCGCGAGAGCGGCAGGAACCCCGGGTCGTCGCCGTAGTCGATCGGATGCTCCGAGAAGAGGAACGTCCCCGGCTCGAGCATCGCGATCACGCGGTCGGACGGAAAGACGCATGTCACCGCCCGCTCGACCTCGTCGGCCCCACGCACCAGGAGGCCGTTCCAGCGGCCCTCGTAGCCCGGTTCGGCGTACTCGCGCCAGTACGGATCCGGATAGACGAGCTCGAACAGGTCGGCCCACTCGTCACCGCGCACCTGGCGCGTGCCGAAGTAGGCGTCGAGCAGCCCGACGACCTCTTCACGCCTCATTCGCGGAGCTCGCCGCCGAGCTCCGACCCGAGCGCCGCGACGATCCGAGCCCGGGAGGCGTCCCCCTCGGCGTCGGTCAGCGTCCGATCGGAGGACTGGAAGACCAGATGCAGGGCAACGCTCTTTCGCCCCTCCGGGACCGGCGGCCCGCGGTAGACGTCGAACACGGCGACCTCGGCCAGCTCGGAGCCGCCGGATGAACGCACGACCTCGACGACCCGCCCGGCAGCCACGGCCTCGTCGACGACCACCGCGATGTCCTGGCGAAGCGGCGGGAAGCTCGTGACGTCGCGATAGAGCACTTCCTCGCGCGGCGGCCCGCGCAGACCCTCCACCCCCAGCTCGAACACGGCGACCGTGCCCTCCAGGCCGAACGTTTCCGCCACCCCGGGATGGAGCTCGCCCACGAACCCGTCGGCGACCGCCGCCGACCGCCCGGGATGGAGGAACGGCTCCGCGGCGGGCCGGAACTCGGCTTCGACGCGGGCCGCTGCCAGCAGCGCCT
Organism: uncultured Actinomycetes bacterium; assembly: GCA_963709425.1. Taxonomy (GTDB): domain Bacteria; phylum Actinomycetota; class Thermoleophilia; order Gaiellales; family JAICJC01; genus JAICJC01. Next base: position 36,656 of record CAVPWG010000006.1, read on the forward strand.
CGACCACGCCCTTGGCCTCGAAGAACCCTGCCCCCTCGCCGGCCAGCACGCCCGCCACGCGGGCCGGCTGCTCCGGCAGCTTCTCCGCACCGGGCAGGAACACGTGGCCGACCTCGAACATCCCGATGCCCGGAACGCCCATTGCCAGGTTGTGCCGGGCCGAGTGCAGAAGTCCCGGGAAGACGAGCGTTCGCATCGCGGTCCACTCCGCGCTCATGGGGTTCTGGAGCTCGACGAGATCCCGGCGCGGGTCGTCGGACGCCAGCCGCAGCCGGTCGGGCACGCCTGCGTCCCAGAGCGTGATCGTGGCGGCCTCCGAAAGCCCCGCCCCGCGCAGGACGTCGACCACCAGCCGCCGCAGCGCCTCGTCGTCGCCGAGCCGGCCGCCGGCGGGGTGGCCGCCCGGCAGCTCTGCGGGCACGCGCTCGATGCCCGCGATCCGCATCACCTCTTCGATCAGGTCGACCTCGCGCGTGGTGTCGGCCGCGCGCCAGGTCGGAACGATCCACCGGCCGTCGTCGGGCTCGTAGCCGAGCCGTGCCAGGGCCCGCTCGATCTCCTCGTCGGTGTACTCGACGCCGATCAGGGCCTCCAGCCGCTCCCTGCGCAGCCCGACCACCGGCTGCTCGGGGAGCGGGCCGTGCAGGTCGATCGTCCCGGGCACGAGCCGGGCGCCCGTGAGCTCGACCAGCAGTTGCGATGCCAGCGCGAGCGCCCGAGGCGGCAGGTGCGGATCCAGCCCCTTCTCCCATCTGCTCGACCCCTCGGTGCGAAGGCCGAGCCGGATCGAGGAGCGCTGGGTCGAGGGGCCGTCGAAGTTCGCGCACTCCAGCAGGACGGTCGTCGTCTCGTCGGTCACCTCGCTCCACTCCGCCCCCATGAGGCCCGCGATGGCCGACGGCCGCTCTGCGTCGGCGATCACGAGCACCTCGGGATCCAGAGTGCGCGCCTGGCCGTCGAGGGTCGTCACCGGCTCGCCTGCGGCCGCCCGGCGGACGATGATCTCGCGCCCGGCGACCTTGTCGAGGTCGAATGCGTGGGTGGGCTCGCCGACCGCGAGCATGACGTAGTTCGTGATGTCGACGACGTTCGAGATCGGGCGCATGCCGGCTGCGGCGATGCGGGCCTTGAGCCAGGGCGGCGACGGGCCCATCTTGACGTCGGTGAACACCCGGCCGGCCCACCGCGGGCACAGATCGGGAGCGTCGACCCGCGCGGTGACGTAGTCGTCGGCCGTGCCGGTGCCCTCGGCCGCAGGCTCGGCCCCCGGCCATGGCGCGAGATCCGTGTCGAGCGCCGCCGAGACCTCGCGGGCGATGCCGTAAACGTTCTGGCAGTCGGGCCGGTTCGACGTGATCTCGAACTCGAGCACGTCGTCGGCGATGGCCAGGTGGTCGACGAGGGCGTCGCCCACCGGCCAGTCGTCGGGCAGGAGCATGATCCCGTCGTGCTCCTGGCCCAGGTCGAGCTCGCGCTCCGAGAGCATCATCCCGTGCGACTCCACGCCGCGCAGCTTTGCGACCCGAAGCTCGGTGCCGTCGGGCAGCACCGCGCCCGGGAGCGCGACGGCGACCGTTGCGCCCGCGGCGAAGTTCGATGCACCGCAGACGATGCTGCGCGGGTCACCGTCGCCGACGTCGACGGTGCACAGGCTGAGGCGGTCGGCGTTCGGGTGCCGGTCGCGGGTCAGCACGCGGCCGACCCGGTAGAGCTCCAGGCCCCGCGGGACGCCACGGCGGTGAAGCGCCTCGAGCTTCGTCCCCGTCATCGACATCAGCTCGCCCAGCTCGGGCAGTGGCATCTCGAACGAGACGTAGTCGCGCAGCCACGAGACGGGCACCCTCATCCGAACTGCTCCGTGAAGCGCAGGTCGTTCTCCCAGAGCAGCCGGATGTCGGGGATGTCGTGGCGCAGGCCGGCCACGCGCTCGACGCCGAGGCCGAACGCGAACCCCGACACCTCCTCCGGGTCGTAGCCGTCGACGTAGGCGTACAGGTTCGGGTCGACCATGCCCGCGCCGAGGATCTCGACCCAGCCCTCGCCCCTGCAGACGCGGCACGGCGATCCGTCGCGTGCGCAGTTGAAGCAGCTCACGTCGACCTCGACCGACGGCTCGGTGAACGGGAAGAAGTGCGGCCGCAGGCGCACCTCGCGACCCGCCCCGAAGATCGCCCGCGCGAACCCGAGCAGCGTGCCCTTGAGGTGGGCGAGCGTGATGCCGCCGTCGACGACGAGGCCCTCGATCTGCGTGAACATCGCGGTGTGCGTGGCATCCGGCGTGTCGCGCCGGTAGCAGCGCCCTGCGGTCGCCATGTACACCGGCGGCGGCCCGGCCTCCATCGTCCGGATCTGCACCGGCGATGTGTGGGTGCGAAGGACGACGTCGTCGGCGACGTAGAAGGTGTCGGTGACCTGGCGCGACGGATGGGTCGGCGCGTGGTTCAGCGCATCGAAGTTGTAGTGCACGAGGTCGATTTCGGGGCCGTCGACGACCACATACCCGAAGCCGACGAAGACGTCGAGGATGTCGCGCCGGGTCTGCTCGATGAGATGCGAGTAGCCGCGCGCGTGCGTCACCCCGGGCAGCGTGACATCGACGCGGTCGGTGCGCAGCCGCGCCTCCAGTTCGCGGCCGCGCAGCTCGCGGGCGCGCTCCTCGACCAGGCCCTCGAGCGTGCGCCGCGCGCGGTTCAGCTCGTCGCCGCGGGCACGCCGCTCGTCGGCTGGAAGGGAGGCCAGCTCGCGCAGCGCCTGGACGAGCGGCGCCTTCCGGCCCAGGGCCTCGATGCGGAGCTCCTCGAGCACGGCGGAGTCAGCCGCGCCCGCGATGCGCGCCGTCGCCTCCGAGACCAGAGTGTCCACGTCCATGATGGCCGGGTAGTGTAAAGGCCGTGACCACCGCCTACGACCGGCTCGGGCCGGCGTACGACGCCTGGTGCCGGTCGGTGATCGAGGACATCCCGTTCTACGTCGACCTGGCGGTGCGCAGCGGGGGGCCGGTGCTCGAGCTGGGAGTCGGATCTGGCCGCGTCGCCGTGCCGACCGCACTGGCGGGGATCACCGTCGTGGGCGTCGACACGTCCCCGGCAATGCTCGAGCTGGCCCGGCGGCGGGCCGAGCCGCACGCCGTCGACCTGCGACTGGTCGAGGCCGACATGCGCTCGCTGCCCGACCTGGGCAGCTTCGGCCTCGTCACGATCCCGTTCCGCGCCCTCCTTCACCTCTCCTCGGACTCCGAGCGGCGTTCCGTCCTCGCGGCCGCGCGCGAGCGGCTGCGGCCGGACGGCGGGCTGGCATTCGACGTGTTTCATCCTGACGCCGAGGACATCGCCGAGACGCACGGGCGCTGGCTCGAGCGCGAGGCCGGCATCTGGGAGCGGGCCACGTGGGACGCCTCCACGCGCCGCCTCGAGCTGGCGGTGCGAACGGACGACTCCCAGGCGGAGATGGAGCTGTGGTGGCTCGATCCCGCCGACTGGCGCCGCCTGCTCGCCGAGGCCGGGTTCGACCAGATCCACTCCTACGGCTGGTTCGACCGCAGCCCGCTCATGCCCGGGGCGAGCGATTCGGTGTGGGTGGCGTGCACCGCGTGATGACATCCGGGGGTCTTGGGTAGTCTCCCCCCATGGAGCCGTACCCCGTCCGATTCTGGGTCGACTACCCCGACCGCCCGTTGAACCGGGTGACGAGCGCCTTCCGGATCTTCACAGCGATCCCGATCGCGATCATCATCGGAACCGCTGGCAGCGCCGTCTTCGCCGGCATCATCCTGATGCTGCTCTTCCGCAAGAAGTTCCCCCGGTGGTGGTATGACTGGAACCTCGAGCTCTCACGCTTCACGAACCGGGTGAGCGCGTACCTGCTCCTGATGGACGACCGCTACCCGTCGACCGACGACCATCAGGCCGTGCATCTCGAGTACCCCGACGTGGCCGGGCCGGAGCTGAGCAGGGGGCTTCCGCTCGTGAAGTGGTTTCTCGCGATCCCGCACTTCGTGGTGCTCTTCTTCCTCTGGTTCGCAATGATCTTCGTGGTCGTCTTCGCCTGGTTTGCGATCCTCTTCACCGGGCGTTATCCGCGCGGCGCGTTCGGTTTCGTCGAAGGCGTCCTGCGGTGGGGGAATCGCGTGGGCGGGTATGCCTTCTCGCTCGTGACCGACGTTTACCCGCCGTTTCGGCTCTCGGCCTGAGGCGGCGACGCGGCCCGCTGGCGGGCGGCCTCGTAGAGGGCGAGAGTGGCGGCCTGGGCCGCGTTCAGCGACTCGGCCCCGTCGACACGCGGGATCGCGCACGCTGCGTCGCACCGCTCGACGACCTCGTGCGGCAGGCCGTGGCGCTCGGCGCCGACGACCAGCACTGCGGGCCCGGTGAGATCCGTCGCCCAGACCGGCTCGGGGGCATCGGGGACGAGGGCGATCCGAAACCCGTCCTCCGGAACCTCGGCTCCGGCCTCGATCGGGACCCGGAACACCGCCCCCATCGACGCGCGCACACCCTTCGCCGACAGAGGATCCGAGCACCCGGGCGAGAGCGAGAGCCACGCCGGGCCGAGCGCACCGCAGGCCCGGACGACGGTGCCGACGTTGCCCGGGTCGATCACCCGGTGCAGATGCACTCCGAGTGAAACGCCGGCGCCTGTCGCCGATGCTCCACGGTTGGGGAGCGCCGAGGTCTCGAAGATGCACACCACGCGGGCCGGGTGGCCGAGCGAGCCGACGTCGGCCAGCAGCCGGTCCTCGACGACGTGCACCGGGCCGCCGCGTGTAAGCCGCTGGACGAGCGCCTCGGCGGGCGGGCGCGAGGCGGCGACGAAGGTCTCGACGGGCAGGATCCCCGCCGCCAGCGCCTCCTCGACGATGTCCTCACCCTCGGCCAGGAACTGGCCGAGCTCGCGCCGCCGACGAGTTGCCTGCAGCCTGCGGGCGTGCTTCAGGCGCGCGTTCTGGTGTGAGGTGATCAGGCGGCCAGGGCCGCTTTCGCCGCAGCGGCGAGCGCCTCGAACGCCTTCGGGTCTGAGATCGCGATGTCGGCGAGCACCTTGCGGTCGAGCTCGATCTCGGCCTTCCGAAGCCCGAACATGAACTGGTTGTACGACAGGCCGTGCTGACGGGCGCCGGCGTTGATCCGGATGATCCAGAGGCGGCGGAAGTCGCGCTTGCGCGTGCGCCTGTCGCGGTAGGCGTAGGAGAGCGACTTCAGCATCTGCTCCTTCGCCTTGCGGTACGTGTTCTTCTTGATGCCCCGGTAGCCCGAGGCCTGCGCCAGCACCTCGCGACGCTTCTTCTTGCCGTGGACGCTCCGCTTGACGCGTGCCATGCCTATCTCCTCCCGAGGAGGCGCAGCGCCTCGCGGTTGTCCTTGCCGTCCATGGCCTTATCGCGCCGCTTCTTGCGGAGGCGCTTCGAGCTCTTGTGCTCGAGCAGGTGCGACTTGAACGCACGCCGCCGCATCACCTTGCCGCCGGCCGTGAGCCGGAACCGCTTCTTCGCGGCCGATGAGGTCTTGGTCTTTGGCATGTGGTCTCCCTGTCAGCCCGTCGCCGCCGCGTCCGCGGGCGGCTCCGCCGATACGTCGGTCGACGCCTCCGCCGGCGCGTCCGGCGAGGGCTTGGCGGGCACAACCGCCTTGTGCGGGGCGAGCATCATCACCATGTTGCGGCCGTCCTGCAGCGGCGCCGACTCGATCAACCCGAGATCCTTCACATCCTCGGCAAGCCGAAGGAGCAGGTCCCTCCCGCGCTCCGGATGCGTCATCTCGCGTCCCCGGAACATGATCGTGACCTTCACCTTGGCACGGTTCTTGAGGAAACGGATGACGTGGCCGCGCTTGGTCGCGTAGTCGCCCTGGCCGATCTTCGGCCGCAACTTGATCTCTTTGATCGTGATCGTCGACTGGTGCTTCCGCGCGAGCTTGGCCTTCTGCTCCTGCTCGTACCGGTACTTGGAGTAGTCCATCACCCGGCACACGGGCGGGCGCGCATCAGGCGCGACCTCGACCAGGTCGAGGTTCTTGTCCCACGCGTACTTCAGCGCGTCTTCGGTGCTCTGGATGCCGACCTGGCCGCCGTTCTCGTCGATGAGGCGCACCTGCGGCACGCGGATGCCCTCGTTGATACGGGTGGTCGGTTCCTGGGGCCGCTGGTCGAGTGGCCGGCGTGGCCTCAAGCTACGCGCCTAGTCACGATCATTCCCAAACTGACGGTCTCCTCTCGTCACACGAAAAAACGGGCGCGCAGCGGCACCCGTTGTCCGATAGTCCAACTCGGTTGAACCCGCCGGCGTGAACCGGTCTCGGGTGAGAAGCGGATGCCTCTGCTTGCCAGGGCGGCAGTATAGCAACGGCCGCCGGAGTGCCAATTCCGACGTCAAACCCTTGACCGCTCCCCTCCACTGCGCGATGATCGTGCGATGTTTCGTGACCGCACCCAGGCAGGTGCGGCGCTTGCCGCGGCTCTCCCAGAGTATCGAAGGAAGTCGAACGTCACCGTGATCGGCTTGGCACGCGGCGGCGTCGAGGTGGCCGCCGAGCTCGCCCGCCTGCTCGATCAGCCGCTGGATGTCCTGTGCGTCCGCAAGGTGTCGATGCCCGGCCACCCGGAGCTGGCCATGGGCGCCGTCGCCCCGATGGGTGAACGCTTCACCAACCGACGCCTGGCGGCGCGGCTGAGTCAACCTGACATCGACGCCGCCTACGACGCCACGACCGCCGCGGCCCGCGAGATGGACGAGCGCCTGCGCGGCGGTGTGCCGATGATGCTGATCGGCCGCGTGGCGCTCCTCGTCGACGACGGCGCGGCCACCGGCGCGTCTATCCGCGCCGCCCTTGCCGCCGTCCGAAACGCCGGTGCCCGTCAGACAGTTATCGCCCTCCCCGTCCTGCCCCGGCTTGCCGCCGAGCGGCTTGCGCGCGAGTGCGACCGGCTCGTTGCGTTGCGAGACCCGCACCGCTTCCATGCGGTCAGCCAGTTCTACGAGAGCTTCGGCGACGTGACCGAGGATCGGGTTCGCGACCTGCTCGCCGCGGCGAAGCCGGCGGTCGAGGTGCCGGCCTAGGCCTAGTCCGCCCTGAGCAGGTCGCCGACGCGGACCTGCTCGGTCAGAAGCCGGCGGAACCGCTCCGGCCGGCCGGCGACGTAGGCGCGGCACAGCTCGTGCCCGGCGGCGTACGTGAGGATGTACGAGCGCGACGTGGGCTCCTGCAGGAAGCGGATCAGGTGCGCGGAGAGCTGAGGTGTCATGAGGCCCCAGCGCTCGAGATACGCCCGCGCATCCGACTCGGTCGCGCCCTGATCGTGCACCATGAGCGCGGCGTTCACGTCGGCCCACCGGCAGGGCTCGTGCGCGCGCTCGACGGCGAGCGCGTGGGCGAGATCGAATTCGACGCCGGCCCCGTGGACGACGTCGGCCAGCGCCGCGCCGGCATCGCCGTCGAGCAGCATGGACGGTGCGAGCTCGGCGATCCCCTCCGCGACGAGCGACTGCGGCGTCGGCACGAGCACGATCGTCTCCTCGAGCAGCCGTCGACCGCGCACGAGCAGCTGCTCCTTGAGGCATCGCTCGGCATGATGGCCCGGATACGTCTCGTGCAGCGTGAGATGGAGCAGGTCGATCGCCGGCTTCGGCAGGTCGACGTTCACCGAGATCCGGCTCTGGAGATCGCCGAGGTAGGCGCAGAACGCCATCCACGATCTGTCGTTGACCAGCTCGAGCGTCACGCCCTCGCCCGCGGGCAAATCGATCAGCCTCGCTGTCCACGCGCGCGCCAGCTCAATGGCGGCCCCGACGACGCGTTCGACGTGCTCGGGAGGCACGAGGATCGAGCGCCGCCAGACCTCGTAGCGCTCGCCCAGCGCCCCGCGGCCGGGGAGCAGGTCATCGAGCTCGGCGTGCGCGGCGGCGAAGACGGCCTCGTCGGTGTGCTCCGGCCGCACGCCGTAGCATCGCTCGACCTCGTCGGCGTACGAGAACGTCTCGCCCGCCAGCACGCCGGCGTACGTCCGCAGGCCGAAGACCTGGTCGCGCAGCCAGTCGTCGTCGAGCTCGTCGAGCAGGGCGTCGGCGTCCGACGCGAGCTTCCCGGGATCAACCGGCTCGGCGGCGGCGACCGCGGCCGCCAGCTCGGGCGGGCCGAAGTAGGCGTCGACGGTGCCCTCGACGTGCCGGTCGAGCTCGAGCCCCAGGCGAAGGTAGCGCTCGACGGTGAGCTCGTCGCTCACCCGCTCAGGCGCCGTGACCGCCCGGGCCGCGGTGGTGATCCTTCTTGACGACGTAGGTGCCCCGGGCCCGCGTCACGAGCAGCGGCTCCTCGAGTGTGTCGGCGGCCGACGGGCTGACATCGGGGCGCGCGGTGATGTCCTTCCAGACCTCGAGGTCGACGGTGCGGCTGGTGTTTCCCATCCGCACGATCGTGCCCCGAGCCCGGACGAAGTCGCCGCCGAAGAGCGGCGCCAGGAACTCGACCGACTCGTACCCGGCGAAAAGGCCCTCGTCGCCGTCGGTGCGGATCGCGAGCTCGGTGACGACGTCCCCGAAGAGCTCGAGCCCGTGGGCGCCGTCGACGAGGTTCCCGCCGTAGTGGACGTCCGCCGCAGAGAGCCGCGTCCGCAGCTCGACCGTCATGCCTTCCATGCGCTCACCCTCCCACTCGCAGGCCGGTCCGGTCTGATTCCGGGCTCATGATACGGCCCGTCGCGGGTGGGGCCGGAGCAGCTCCTCGAGCGTCACCGCTTGACCAGGTGTTTCGGGAAGGCCTCGTGCGGGCGGCCGTCCCGGCGGGTGCCCGGCTTCGCCGCCACCAGGCAGTTGTAGACCGCCTCCTCGGCGGCCTCGTAGGCGGCGGCGAAGAGCGGCGACATGCGGTCGGTCTGGTAGGCCTGCTCGCGGGTGACGGCGAACGCGATGCCGATCTCGCCCGAGCCGTTTCCCGCATACGAGCCCGCGCGCGCAAGCCCGAGCAGCGGCCGCAGCGCCAGCCGCCGCAGCTGGATCGCGGTGAGCGGGGCATCGGTCGCGCAGACGGCGATGCACGAGCCCTCCGGCGGCGGGTCGCCCGGGACCGGATCGAACCTGAGCCCGCCGACCGTGAGCCGCTCGCGGTCGCCGAAGTTGCACATCAGGAGGACGCCGACCGTGTACCCCTCGACGAGCCGCGACGCCGTCCCGATCCCGCCGGCGAAGTCGAAGCACGTCATCCCCGTCCCGGCGCCGACCGTGCCCTCGGCGACGTCCTTCCGGGCGTTGGCGAGCGCCGCGTTCACGTCGTCGACGGTGACGGTTCGCGAGTCGCCCAGGTCGGAGTCGTCGCACTCCCCCACCACCGGGATCACGGTCTTGTTGGGGCTGCCGCCGGCCGCGAGCACCGCGCCGTGGTAGACCGTGCCCACGGCGTGCGTCCCGCACAGCCAGACGGGCGTCACCATGATCCCGTACTCGTCGATCTCGAGCTTTGCGGTCAGCTCGCCGACGCCGTTCGTGGTGTCCACGCCCGCCCGCACCGGGAGCTCCGGCGGCACGACGACGCTGACGCCAGTCGCCTCGCCGCTCGCGGCCTGGGCGTGGCCGACAAGCACGCCGGGCACGTCAGTGATCGCGTTTCGCTCCCCGGTCGGAAACAGCCCGACCGGCCCCCCTATGTCGCGCCAGCGTTCGCTCACCGCTCGTCCTCTATACCAGATCCAGGCCGTCGTACGACCACGGGAACACCCGCTCGAACGCTCGCGCGGCGCGCAGCACCAACCCGTCCTCGCCGCGCCGGCCGACGATCTGAAGCCCGACCGGAAGCCCATCCGAGTCGCGCCCACACGGGACCGACGCCGCCGGCTGGCCCGTCACGTTGAACGGGTAGGTGAACGCTGTCCAGCTCAGATACTCCGTCGGCTGCCCCGCCACCCACCCGGGCTGGTCGGCTCCGGCGCGGAAGGGCGGGCACGGCATCGTCGGCGTGACGAGCAGGTCGTAGCGGTCGAAGAACGCGTCCATCGCCACCGTGTAGCGAGCCCGCGCCTGAAGCGCGGCGGCATGTTCGGCCTCGGTCATGCGCATCCCGCGATCGACGACCTCCCAGCGGCCCGGATCGGCCAGGTCTCGCTTCGTCGGATCCTCGTCCTGCGCCTGGTTCCACGCCCAGATGGGGTCGACGATCGGCCACGGATCGTCGAGCCCGGGGGCGGCATCCTCGAGGTGCAGGCCCAGCTCGGGCAGGCGCCTCGCGGCGGCGGCCGCCACCTCGAGCACGTCGGCCTCGACAGCGGCATACCCGAGATCGGCCGACCACGCCGCGCGCACGCCGTCGACACCCTCCTCCAGGCAGGCCGAATGCGACGTTTGCGCCATCACGTCGAGGAGCAGGGCGGCGTCGGCCACCGTGCGGGCGATCGGGCCCTGGGCCGAGAGGCCCGAGCCCGGCACCGTCGGCACGAGGCCCACCGTCGGCTTCAACCCGAAGACACCGCAGAACGACGCCGGGATCCGGATCGAGCCCGCGCCGTCGCCCCCCTGGGCCATTCGGACGACTCCGGCCGCAACCGCGGCGGCGGACCCGCCCGAGGAGCCGCCGGCCGTGAGGCCGTGCCGCCAGGGGTTGTGCGCCGGCCCGTTCACCCGGTTTCCCGACTCGCCCTTCCAGCCGTACTCCGACGTCGTCGTCTTGCCGACGATGACCGCGCCGGCAGCCCGGATCCGGGCGACGAGCGGCGAGTCCGCGGCGGCAATCCGTCCCCTGTGCACGAGCGACCCCATGCCGGTCGGGACGCCGGCCACATCGACGAGATCCTTGATCGCGACGGGGATCCCCGCCAGCGACCCCCCGGCACTCCCAGCGTCGGCGGCCGCCGCCTGCTCCAGCGCGAGATCGGCCGTCACTGTGACAAACGCATTCACGGCCGGCTCGGTCGCCTCGATCCGGGCGAGCGTCCCGCGGGTCAGCCCTGCGGCGCTCACGCCAGTCCGCGCCCGCCCGGTCCGACCTCGTCGGCGGACGGCCCGGGCGCGGTGATGATGCACGCAGCGCGGTGGTCGGGTGTGGCCTCCTCCCGCGGACGCTGGAGGCTCGGATCGATCTCCGAGCATCTCGGCTCGGCAATCGGGCAGCGGGGATGGAACCGGCAGCCCGGCGGAACGTGGACAGGGTTCGGCGTCTCGCCCGTGAGGATCTGCGGCGTCGTCTGCTCGCGCGGGTCGCGCTTCGGCACCACCGTGATGAGGGCGCGCGTGTACGGATGCTGCGGGTTGCGAACGACCTCCCTGGCCGGCCCCTCCTCGACGATCCGGCCCAGGTACATGACGGCGATCCGGTCGGCGAAATGAGCCGCCGTGGACAGGTCGTGGGTGATCATGAGGATGCCCATTCCGTCCTTGCGCAGCCGGTCGAGGAGCGACAGGATCCCGGCCCGGACCGAGACGTCGAGCATCGAGACCGGCTCGTCGGCGACGAGCAGCTTGGGGTCGAGCACCAGGCTGGCGGCGATCGCAACGCGCTGCCGCTGCCCACCGGACAGCTCGTGCGGGTAGCGGTCGATGAAGAGCTCCGGCGGCGACAGCCCGGCCCGCTCCAGTGCCTCCTGCACCTTGGCCTCACGCTGCTCCTTGCTGCTCGCGATGCCGTGCACGACCAGCGGCTCCTCGACCGTGTCGCGGACGGTGAAGCGCGGGTCGAGCGACTCGTACGGATCCTGGTAGATCATCTGGATCTCGCGCCGGAGCGGCCGGAGTGCCCGGGCGGAGAGCTGCGTGATCTCGCGCCCGCGAAACCGGATCGCGCCGCTCTCGCTGTCGACCATGCGCACGACCGTCTGTGCGGTGGAGGTCTTGCCGCAGCCGGACTCGCCGACGAGCGCCACCATCTCGCCCGAAGCGATCGTGAACGACACGCCCTCGACCGCATGCACCGTCTCCTTCGGCCGGCGGGCGAGGGCTCCCACCAGGCCGCGCGGCACGGGATAGCGGGTGACGAGCCCGTCGACCTCCAGCAGCGCCTCGCGCTCGGCACCACTCACGCAGGCTTCACCGCCACCAGGTGGTCGTTCAGGTGGCACATGGCCTCGTGCCCGGAACCCAGCTCGAGCCGGCGTGGATGCGTCGTCGGGCAGGGCGAGAACGCCGAGTCGCACCGCGGTGTGAAGGGGCAGCCGGCGATCTCGCGATCGAGTCGCGGCGGCGCACCGGGGATCGATCGCACCTCCTCGTCGCCCAGCAGGTCGGGCGTGGCCTCGAACAACATGCGCGTGTAAGGATGCCGGGGGTCGTGGTAGATCGTCGTCATCCTGCCCATCTCGACGATCTCGCCGGCGTACATCACGGCGGCGCGATCGCACACCTGGGCCACGACCGGCAGGTCGTGCGTGACCAGGATCATGGACAGGCCCAGGTCACGCGTGAGACGCACCAGGAGCTCCAGGATCTGAGCCTGCACCATCACGTCGAGCGCCGTCGTGGGCTCGTCGGCGAGCAGGACCTGCGGTTGGCACGCGAGCGCGAGCGCGATCGCGGCTCGCTGGCGCATCCCGCCCGAGAACTCGTGCGGATACCGATCGGCCCGGTCTCCGGAGATGCCGACGAGCTCGAGCAGCTCGCGCACCTGCGCCCGGGCGGCCCTCCCGGACGCCGTGCCGTGCAGCTCCATCGGCTCGACGATCTGCGAGCCGATCGTCTTGACCGGGTTGAAGGCGTTCATCGCACCCTGGAACACCATCGCGATGTCCATCCAGCGGTGTGGGCTGACCGACTCCTCGCCCTTGGCGAGCACATCGTCGCCGTTCAGGTAGACGCGGCCGGAGATGCTCGCGCTCGCCGGCAGAAGCCCCATCAGTGCGAGGATCGCAGTCGTCTTGCCGCATCCCGACTCCCCCACGAGGCCCATCCGCTCGCCGGATCGCAGCTCGAAGCTCACGCCCTGAACGGCATGCAGCTCTCGCCCGCCGCTGAGGTCGAACCAGACGTGCAGGTCCTCGGCCCTGAGAACGGGCTGGCTGCTCACTCGCCGTCCAGCTGTCCGTGCAGTGGGCGCAGGCGGAACCGGCGCACGGCCAGGTGCCCGACCTTCAGGCGCGGGTTGAGCGCATCCTCCATGGACTGGCCGACCATCGTGCAGGCCAGGATCACCACCGTCACCGCCACGCCCGGCGGCACGATTGCCCACCACGCGTTGTTCAGGACGGCGTTGCCGAGGAAGCTGTTCTCGATGAGCTTGCCCCACGAGATCGTGTTGGGGTCGCCCAGGCCGAGGAACGTGATGTACGTCTCGAGGAACACCGCCAGCGCGATCGTGAGCACGGTGTTCGCGATCAGGAGCGGCGCCACCTGGGGCAGGACGTGCTTGAAGACGAGACGACGGTTTGCGGCGCCGATGGATCTGGCCCGCTTCACGTAGACGCGTTCACGGACGCTCTTCACCTGCGACCGCACCAGCCGCGCGGTGCTCGTCCAGTAGATGATGCCGATGATGAAGATGATGTTGATCAGATGGCGGCCGAAGATCGCTGCAACGACGATGATCAGCGGCAGGTCGGGGATGACGAGAAAGACGTCGGTGATCCGCATCAGCAGCACGTCGATCCAGTTCCCGAAGAACCCGGAGACGACGCCGACCGTTCCGCCGATGACCATCGCGACGAAGGCGGCGGCGAACCCGACCACGAGGGAGACCCGGGAGCCGTAGACGAGCAGCGAGAACATGTCGACGCCGCCGTCGTCGGTGCCCAGCCAGTGCGAGCTGCTGGGCGGCGCGTAGATCGGTCCGGTCTTCTCGTGGATGCTGTACGGTGCGATGAGGGGCGCGAAGATCGCGACCAGGATGAACAGGACGACCACCGTCAGCCCGATGATGGCCTGGGGCTGGCTGCGCAGGGTCGTCTTGACGAAGCCGCGGCGGCCCGGGGTGAGCTCGGCCGAGTCATCGACACCGGCCTCACCGCGAGCGACCGTGGTGGACGTCGTCATGTCGCTCACGTCGTCACCCGCGGATCGAGCTTGAAGTAGAGCAGGTCGGCGAGGAAGTTGAACAGGATCACCGACAGCGTCAGCACCAGGAAGGCGCCCTGGAGAAACGCGTAGTCGCGCTTGTCGATGGCGTCGACGATGGCGAGCCCGATGCCCGGGTAGTCGAACACGTACTCGATGGTGATCGCTCCGCCGATGATGAACCCGAGCGACAGGGCGATCAGCGTGACCACCGGCAGCATGGCGTTCCGGAATCCGTGCTTCCACACGATCGCCCAGTTGCTCAAGCCCTTCGCGCGCGCCGTGAGGACGTAGTCCTCCCCCAGCGTCTCGAGCATCGCGGAGCGGACGATCAGCGTGTAGTCGCCGTACAGCACCAGGCCAAGCGTGAGAGCCGGCAGGATCATGTGCTCGGTCCGGTCCACGAGGAAGTCGAATGTGCCCGGATTGCCGAGTATGCCGTAGTCGGGGCTCTGGATGCCACCGTGGGGTAACCCGAGCCTGCTGGCGACGAAGTAGACGATCATGAGCCCCAGCCACTGGGTCGGCACCGAGTAGAACGCAAGCGCCGTCCAGACCGAGGTCTTATCGGCCGCGGTGCCCCGCCGCCAGGCGGAGATCACCCCCGTGAGGACTCCGAAGACGATGGAGAACACGGTTCCGAGGGTGATCATCGCGAGCGTCTTCTTGATCGGGTCCCACAGCTCGCCACGCACCGGCTTGTGAGAGATGAACGTCGTGCCCATGTCGCCGTGGGCCAGGCCCTTCAGATAGATGACGTACTGCTCCCACTTCGACTTGTCCAGGCCAAGGTCGTGCCGCAGCGCGGTCTTGAACTGGATGGTGCAGTTGTGGCACTTGAGGCCGGTGACGGCGTCGCCGGGCAGGGCGCGGAACAGCACGAAGTTCAGCGTGATGGCGACGAAGACCGTGAGCAGCGCGAAGAGCGTCCGCTTCAGGATGTAGTCGCTTCGTTGCATCGTCTCGTCGTGTTGTCCGCGCCCTGCCCGCCGTCCCCTACTTCAGGTGCGGGTTCGTGAACGCGTTGTAGTTGTATCCGAGCGCCTGGGCGTCGTAACCCTCCCACTTGGGGTCGTAGGCCGCGATGCCCTGCTCGTTCACGAGCTGCGTGTAGACCCAGTTGTCGTGGATGATCTTGTCCATCTGGTGCACGAGGTCCATCCGGTCGCTCTCCTTCACGAGCGTCCCCTGCTTCTCGTACATCTTGTCGTAGGCGGGATTGTCCCAGCCCGTGTCGCTCCACGAGCACCACTGGGCCTTGGTGACGACCGAGAGCTGGAAGTCCGGGTCAGGCGATGCGACCCAGTCCCACAGGGCGATGTCGAACTTCGAGTACCCCGTGTTCGTGGCGGGATCGCACTGGTCGTCCGTCTCGATCGCATACGCGGCACTCGAGTCGCCGCCGCTCTGCTCGGTCACCTTGACGCCGGCGTTTGCGAATCCCTCCTGGACGATCGAGAAGGTGCGGTCGCCGTTGAAGTCCAGGCTGTTCGGGACCATGACCTGGTACTCCATCTTGTGCGCCGGCTCGGCGTACTTGCCGGTCGTGGCCGGGGCGACCCTGACCCCGTCGGAGCCCTTCTTGTACCCGAGCTGGTCGAGCATCTGGTTGCCCTGGGCGCAGTCGAACTTGAGCGGCGCGATGTCCGGGTTGCGCCACGGGCCGGCGATGCTGCCGAGCAGGCTCTCCTCGGGGTCGGCATAGCCGCTGAAGACCACCTGGATGAGCTGCTGCCTGTCGACGCACATCGACAGGGCTTCCTTCACCTTCGGGTCGAGCAGCTCCCTGTGCTGGGGTTTGTACGGATTCGAGTTCCAGGTGATGTTCGTGACCTCGCCGCTCGGATAGGTCTGGATGGCCGCTTGCCCCGTCTTCTTGACCGCGTTCACCGCCGTGAACGGCACCTGGTCGACGGCCGAGATCTGGCCCGACTGAAGGTCCGCGATCATCGAGTCGGCGTTGGTGTAGTAGACGTAGGCGACCGCGTCGACGTGCGGCTTCGGGCCCCACCAGCCCGGGTTGGGCTTGAAGACGGTCTGGCCCTTCTTGTCGTACTTGGTCACCTGGAACGGCCCACCGGACACGACCGGAAGGTGATCCTCCGGCAGGAACGTCTTCAGATCCTTGCCGTTGTTGCCCGTGTACTTCTCCCACACGTGCTTGGGCAGGATGTACAGGAACGTCAGCTGTGCCAGCGCGTTCCCGACCGGCTTGTCGTAGTGGAAGACGGCCGTGGTCGGGTCGGGCGCATCCACCTTCGTCACATGCGCGACCGACGAGGCGAGCACCGCCGTCGGGCCCGGGTACTTGATGATCGTGTTCGCTGTCCAGGCAACGTCCTCGGACGTGAGCGGCTGGCCGTCCGACCACTTCGCGCCGGACCGCAGCTTGAAGGTGTACGTCTTGCCGTCGGGCGAGACCGTCCACGACTCGGCGAAGCTCGGCACGATCTCCTTCAGTCCGGGGCCGTACTGCACGAGCTCCGGGTAGATCTCGAGGAACGAGATCGTGGCTCCCGCCTCGATGTAGTTGAACACGTTGAGCGTGTCGATGTAGTTGGTGGACCCGAGCGTGAAGATGCCACCCTCCTTGACCGCGCCGCTGCCTCCGCCGCCGTTGTCGCTGCTGCTCCCGCCGCCGCAGCCCGCCGCGGCAAGCGCGACGGCCACCGCGGCAGCCAGTGTCATCAGTCTTCGAGCTCTCATACGTCATCCTCCCTGGGGTTTCCCGCCACGGCGTGGGTGTGATGATCACGCCCGGGCCGCGGCCTGCGGCCCGCCATGTCGTCGATGTACTCGCAAATCTCCTCAACCGCCCGCTCGAGCCACGCGCGGCCCTTCTGGGCCGTCGCCGCCGTCGCGTCGCCGATCACACCCGACTCGGTCCAGCCGCTCCACTGGCCCTTGATGGAGAGCGGCCCGTCCGACCAGTCCATCCACGCGTGGTCCGACTCCCAGTCGGGGATCTCGCGCACGGCCTTGTCCATCTGCACCAGGTCGGGCCGGATCGCGAGGTAGAGCGATGTCTCGAGCTCGCAGGCGTGGGCCATCCCGCCGGGTGCCTCGGACGACCGCGTCCGCGCGAGGAGCCCGGCCGACGCCGGCGAGCTGAGGTACCAGAAGGTCGCTGCGATCGCCGCTCGCTCCTCGAGCATGATGAGCCGGGTCGCCATGTCGACCAGCGGCACGTTCGATCCGTGCCCGTTCACGAAGAGGATCCGCCGGAACCCGTGGTGCAGCACGCTCCGGCCGATGTCGACGAGGTGGTCGACGAAGGTCTTCCAGCCGATCGTGATGGGGCCGGGGAAATCCATGTGATGGGGCGTGTAGCCGTGCGTCACCGTCGGGAGAAGAAGCGCCCGTCCCGGCCGCGCCGTTACCGCCCGGTCCGCCAGCGTCTCGGCGATCACGACGTCGGTGTCGATCGGCAGGTGGTAGCCGTGGTCTTCGAGCGTCGCGACCGGGATGACGAGCACGGGGTCGCGCGCGACCCACTCCGCCACCTGGGGCCAGGTCAGCTCGGCGTACCGGTTTGTCGGTGTGGGCATGTCAGTCGAAGGCATATCGCTGCTCGAGAGAGTCGCATGGGTTTCCGCGGCCGAACGTGACCGCACCCTCTGTGACGTCGGCGAGGCACCAGAAGACAGTCTTCGACTGCGCTCCGTGTTCCGGATGACGGCAGAGCGAGTGCGGCGCCCCCGTGTGATCCTGGAGCGCGCGCCGAAGAACGTGCTCGGTGATCTGGCCTGGTGCGAGCCACTCGAGCGCGCGACGATATCGCACGGCCGACCCGGCGGCGTACTCCGGGTCGCCCTCGTACGGCAGCATCCGAGGGCTCACGTAGTGGTTCGTGTGCGCGAGGGTGCCCTCGGGGCCGGGCCGGATCAGCTCGGCGTCGGTCGCCGAGCCCTCGACGTTCACGACCCCTCCGTCGCGGTGGCTCAGGATCGTGTTGTACGACGATGCCCTGTGCGGATTCAGCGCCGCCTCGACCGCCTCGTCGAGCGTGCGCCGGCGCAGGATGTCGCGCACGTGGAGCAGGCGCGGGATGCCGACGCGGTTGTCGTTGGGAGAGACCTCGTTGCCGGTGAGCGCGAGCCCGGCCGAGTTGAATCCCACGCTGATCCACGGGCCGATGCCGATCGTGAACACCACCGGATCCCCGGGGATGCGCCACTCGGTCGCAACGACGTCAGGCTCGACCTTCGGCGAGAGGTCGTTGTTGTGCGCCACCCACAGGTGCCCGTCGACGCTCGCCGGCGGCCGGGCGACCATGTCCGAGCAGGCGCCCTCTGCCCCGCCGAGGCTCGCGAGCTCCTCGATCGACGCGGCGAACACCCGCATCCGCTCGGCGCCGGCTGCATCGGCGACCGCGTCCAGCTCCTCGACGAGCCACGGCAGCTCGCGCGCCGTCACCTCGTGGTACGGCAGCGCGGCGGCGAGCTCCCCGGCCGTGACGGCCGCGGCGGCGCGGGCGACGGCGGACGCGCCGGCGCTCCCGACCTGAGCGCCGACCTCGGCATGCGTCCCGGCGGCGCGCACGAGCGGAAGCGGATCAGGCGGCATGGTTGACCGTGTCCCCCGGCCGCGCGAGTGCCGCCGTCCGCGAGGGCGCTCCCGCCACGTCGAGCGCCGCCGGGGCGATCCGCTCGGGGATGTCGTCCGGGAGCCCCACCGGCATGCCGCCCGACCCTGTTGCCGGGTTGTGCAGCTTCCCGCGCTCGGCGTCCGAGATGCGCGGGTCGGCGTCGAGCTTCCACGTCGGCTGCGGAAACATGCCGTCGCCCTCGAGCACCCGGTGTAGTCCGTAGCGTGCCGCCAGGCTGAGAGGCATCGGTCAAGGCTACCTGGAGCACAACCACAGCGTGGCCCAGACAGCGCGCGAGCTCTACGTCCACCGCAACACGGGCCCCTATCGGCTGCACCGGATCGAGGCCATCTGCGGCCTCGACCTGAGCCGCGTCGAGGATCGCATGCTCTGCCAGATCGCCCTGCTCTCGGCCCGCATGGGTGAGCCGGCGGCCGGCGTGGTATAGATCGGACGATGGCCGTCGTTGCCCAGGCTGCACCCCGATACCGACAGGTCGCGGCGGAGCTCGAGCGGGCCATCGAATCGGGCGGCCTGCGTCCGCACGACCGGCTGGCATCCGAGCGGGCGATCGCCGAGCGCCACGGCCTGTCACGGATGACCGCGCGCCAGGCCGTCGAGCTCCTGGTCCGGCGCGGCACGGTGTATCGCCGACCGGGCTCGGGCACCTTCGTGTCGCCGCCGCGCGTCGTCCACACGCTTCAGCGCCTGGCGGGCTTCTCCGAGCAGATGCGCGCGCAGGGCATCGAGCCGTCCGGGCGTGTGCTCGAGATGCACCGCACGCGCCGCATCGACGCCCAGGCCCGCGCCGCGCTCGAGCTCGAGCCCGGCGGCAGGGCCTGGATGGTGCGCCGGGTGCGGTTCGGCGACCGCGAGCCGCTCCTCCTCGAGACGTTCTGGGTCCCGGCCGCGCTGTGCCCCGACCTCGCCCGGCGCGAGCTCGCCCTGGGATCGCTGTACGACCTCATGCGGCGGCGGTACGGAATCGACCCCCGCACCGCAGACGAGTCCATCGAGCCGGCGGTGCTCGAGCCCGCCGACGCACGCCACCTGGGCGCCCGCCCGGGCGCTCCGGCGATGGTCGTCACCCGCACCGCGCGCGACGGCGAGGGCCGGGCGGTGGAGTTCGCCCGCGACGTCTACCGCGGCGACCGCGCCCGCTTCGAGGTGGCACTGCGGGCGTGAATCGTCCGCACTCGTGGGGGTCAGACCCCGCCGGCTCGTGATTCGACTTCGGCCACAAGCTCGTCTCGGAGCTCGCCCAGCGGCCGGGCGCCCAGGTCGCCCTTGCCACGGCGCCTGACCGACACGGTCTCCGCCTCGGCCTCGCGGTCGCCGACGACCAGGATGCACGGCATGCGCTGATGCTCGGCCTCGGCGATCTTCTTGCCGACCGACTCGCTTCGCAGGTCAGCCTCGGCGCGAAGCCCGGCCGCCCGCAGGTCCGCCGCCACTCGCTCCGCGTACTCATGGTGGCGGTCGGCGACCGGCAGGACGACGGCCTGCACCGGAGCGATCCACAGCGGGAACGCCCCGGCATGGTGCTCGATCAGGATGCCGATGAACCGCTCGAGGGAGCCGAGAAGCGCACGGTGGATCACCACCGGCATGTGGTCGGCATTGTCGGCCCCGACGTACGAGAGCTCGAACCGCGCCGGCATCTGGAAATCGAGCTGGATCGTGCCCATCTGCCATGACCGCCCGATGGCGTCGGTCATGTGCAGGTCGATCTTCGGGCCGTAGAACGCTCCCTCCCCCGGGCTCGTCACGTAGTCGATGCGCCTGCGGCGAAGCGCCGACTCGAGCGCCTGCTCGGCGACGTCCCAATCCCCGTCCGAGCCGAGCTTGTCGTCGGGCCGGAGTGACAGCTCGGGCTGCGGTACGACGCCGAAGATGCGGTACAGCACGTCGATGTAGTCGAGGCAGGCGAAGATCTCGTCCTCGATCTGTTCCATCGTGCAGAAGATGTGGCCGTCATCCTGGGTCACGTGCCGCACGCGCATGAGGCCGTGAAGCGTTCCCGCAAGCTCGTTCCGGTGCAGGGTCGACGCCTCGGCGTAGCGAATCGGAAGCTCGCGGTAGCTGCGCCGCTGGCTGCCGAAGAGGAGCATGTGCCCAGGGCAGTTCATCGGCTTCAGTCCGTACGTGTGGGCCTCGCCCTCACCGGGGACGAGGAACATGTTGTCGCGGAACTTCTCCCAGTGTCCGGACGTCTTCCAGAGCTCGACGTCGTAGAGCAGCGGCGTCTTCACCTCGACGTAGCCGCGCCGGGCGTTTTCGGAGCGGCGCAGGTCCTCGAGCGCGTTCCAGATCACCATGCCGCGCGGGTGCCACAGCGGCGACCCCGGCGAGTGCGGGTCGAAGTGGAAGAGGTCGAGCTCGCGCCCGATCCGGCGGTGGTCGCGCCGGCGCGCCTCCTCGATCTGCGCGAGGTGGGCGTCGAGGTCGGCCTGGCGAAAGAACGCGGTGCCGTAGATGCGCGTGAGCATCGGCCGCGCGGAGTCGCCCCGCCAGTACGCACCGGCGGTCGAGAGCAGCTTGAACGCCTTGATCGGCTTCGTCGTCTGGAGGTGCGGCCCGCGGCACAGGTCCTCGAAGTCGTCGTTGCGATAGAGGCTGATCGTTCCGTCGTCGAGCCCCTCGGCGAGCTCCAGCTTGTAGGGCTGGCCCTCCGCCCGGAAGCGCTCGATGAGCTCGGATCGGTCGACACCGTCCTCCCGCACGAACGGCACGTCGGACGCAAGGATGCGGCGCATTTCCGCCTCGATCCGCTCGAGGTCGTCCGCCGAGATCGGCTCGGGGAACTCGAAGTCGTAATAGAAGCCGTCGGCGATCGCAGGCCCGATCGCGATCTTGGCGTCCGGCCACAGGTGCAGCACCGCCTGCGCCATGACATGAGCCGTGGAGTGCCGAAGGACTGCGAGCGCCGCGTCGTCGCGGTCGGTCAGGATGCGGATCGTCTCCCCGTCGCGCACGGGCAGGCGGAGGTCCCGGACCTCGCCGTCGACCTGGACCGCAACGGCGGCGTCGGCCAGACGGGGGCCGATCGCAGCCGCCGCGTCGCGGCCCGACGCGCCCTCGTCGAGAGTCAGCTCGTTGCCGTCGGGGAGGTGAACATGCATGCCAAGCAGCATACAAACCGCTCCGCGCTGGTACGCTCGCCGCGATGGGGGCTCTGGCCGCAGTGCTGGCGATCGCCCTGGCGGCAGCGGTGGGCGTCATGCTGGTTCGTGATCGCCGCGCAAGGCGCGAGCGCGAAGACCTCGCCCGCGAGCTTCGCGACTCGGTGCCCCGGACCGAGCTCTCGGCGGCGCTCGCGTCGCGAGACGCGGTGATGGCCGCGGCGTCGACCCCGGTGCTCCTCTTCGACGGGGAGGGCCAGGTCGTGCGCGCCAACCCGGCGGCGCGGGAGGCGGGCCCGGAGCTGTCGGGGCCCGAGATCGCAGCCCGACCTCTCCGCCGCGGCCGCGCGCGCCGCGGCCGGCGAGCCGGTCAGGGACGTCGAGCTCACCGTCTACACGCCCGAGCGGCGCCGGTTCCGGGCCCGGATCCGTCCGTTCGGCAGCGGGGACGACTCGGGCGCCGCCGTGACGCTGTCCGATCAGTCCTCGGAGGCCGACTACCGCGACGCCCGCCGGCTCTTCTCGGCCGGCGTCTCGCACGAGCTCCGCACGCCGCTCCAGCGCATCCTGGCGCTCGTCGAGACCCTCGCCCTTCCGCTCGACGAGGAAGAGCGCCTGGCGACCATCGCGCAGGCCCGGGCCGAGGTCGACGCCATGCGGCAGCTGATCGAGGACATGATCCTGCTCGTCAGGCTCGAGAGCCACGAGCTGGGCGACAAGGACGAGCAGACCGATGTCACGACGGCGGTCGAGGCCTGCGTCGCCCGGCACACCAGCGCGGCGCGCGCGGCGACGATGAGCCTGGGCACCGCCGTGACGCGCGGCCTCATCGCGGCGGTCGCGCCGCGCCTGGTCGACGCGGTGCTCGACAACCTCGTCGAGAACGCCATCCACCACGCCGGCGAGGGCGAGGCGATCGTCGTGCGCGCCCGCGGGCTCTCCGGGGCGGTCGAGATCGTCGTCCACGACACGGGTGGGCGCATCCCGCCCGAGCATCTCGCCCGGGTGTTCGAGCGCTTCTATCGCATCGAGGACGCTCGGTCGGGGCCGGGCACTGGGCTCGGCCTGGCGATCGTGAAGCACATCGCCGAGGAGTATGGCGGCCGGGCGACGGCGGAGTCCAGCGTGGCGGGGGCACGAGCCTGCGCGTGATCCTGCCGGCGCCCGCCGCTGTCCGCGACTGACGGTCGTCAGCCCGGCGCCCGGACCACGTTGACGTTGAAGTCGGGCGTGCCGCCGGCCTGCATCATCTCGATCCAGAGCACGAGGTACATCTCGGTGCCGCGCGCCGTCTCGATCCCGCCGAGATCGACGACCGACGCGCGCGGCCAGCCGAAGCTCTCGAGCATCCCGATGACGAGCTGCTTGGCCTCGGCGTCGTCGCCGCTCACGAAGACCGAATGGGCGCCGGGGACACGCTCCGGGTGGATCATCACCTGGTTCGTCATCGTGTTCAGCGTCTTCACGACGCGGGCGTCGGGGAACGCACGCTGGATCTGCTCGCCCAGGCTGTCGGTGTTGCAGACCGTCAGGGTCAGCCGGCCGGTCTCGAACGAGAGCGGGTTCGCAACGTCGATCAGCACCTTGCCCGCCAGGTTCTCGGCGCCGGCCGCGGCGAGCGCCTCGAGCGCCACCGAGCCGCCCGTGCAGTTCAGGACCGTCTGGCCGAACTCGGCGGCGTCGGCAAACGTCCCGTGCGACGCGCTCGACCCGGCCTCCGTGACCCACGCTGCGGCAGCCTCGTTGGTCGGCCGAGCGCGAGCCCATCCGCACCTCGTGCCCGACCTCGACCAGCCGGCCCGCGAGCGCCCGCCCGACGGCGCCCGTTCCCAGAACTGCGTACCTCATCCTCACCCCTCCTTCGAGATCGGCTCGAACCGGTAGCCCACGCCCTGGTGGGTGTGGATGTACGTGTACGTCGGCGAGCGGCGATCGATCTTCTCGCGGAGCTTGCGGACGCACACGTCGACCGTGCGGTCGCGATGCCGGTACGGGGTGCCCCACACCCGCTGCTGGATGCGGTCGCGCGTGAGCGCCTTCCCCTCCGCCGCCGCCAGCACGTAGAGGAGCCGGAACTCCATCGGCGTGAGCCCCGCATCGGAGCCCTCGAGGAGCGCCTGGTGGCGGTCGGGATCGATGACGAGACCCGGCGCCTCGATCCGCGCACCGGCGGACTGGACGGGAGTGATTCCGGACCTTCTGAGCGCGGCCTCGACACGGGCCACGAGCTCCTGCATCCCGAACGGCTTCGCGAGGTAGTCGTCGGCTCCGATCTTGAGTCCGTGCACCTTGTCGTGCTCCGACCCTCGCGCCGAGATCATGATGACCGGGATCGTGATCCCCTCGTCGCGCAGCGTGCGCGTGATCCGCCAGCCGTCCTCGCCGGGCAGCATCAGGTCGATCACCGCGACGTCCGGGCGGTCGAACCGGATCTTGCGCAGCGCCCGGTCGCCGTCCTCCGCCCACTCGACGTCCATGCCGGCCCGGCGCAGGTGAGCCATCATCGCCCGCGCGATCACTCCGTCGTCCTCGGCGAGCAGCACGCGCGGCATCGCGGGGATTGTACGGGGGTGTCCGGGCGTGCCCGCCCGGACCAAAGATTCGCCGCCCCGGCTGGCCTTTCGTCCCCCGGCCGAACGAGCTTTCGAGTCACCTCTACAGCTCGTCCGCCCGGCTTCGACCTACTCGGCTGCCCTCGGCGGCGCAGACGGAAAGGTAGAGGCCGCCGGCCTGCTCCGCAAGCGCAAAATTGGCGCACTTTGCGGGGTTCGACATCGGACGCCAAAACGACTTTCCGCAAAGAGCGACCTTGACACGACGGCGGACCCACAGTTGGGGGTCTGACGCCAATGTTTGCAGCCCGCGCGCGCAGCGCGCGGAACGCTGCAACATTGGGGTCTGACCCCGTTGTTGCACGGCCCAGCCGTGCAACCCGGCCCGCAGGGCCGGCACCGCTGCCCGGCCGCCCGGAGCTCGCGTTGCACCCGTGCGCGAAGCGCCGGTGCAACGCGGGCGGGCGGTCACGAGGACCGGCCACCAACCCCCCGCCGGCCTTACACCAGCCCCCGCGCGCGCTCGAGCACCTCGCGGTCGCGGTCGTACGTGACCAGCGCCACGGCCTCGTCGATCGACACCCACCGCACCAGGTCGACATCCTTCGCCAGCGCCCCGCCGCCGGCGTCGGCGGCCATCAGGTAGTACCGCACGGTCTTCGGTCCGTCGGCGACGTCGTAGCCGATCGTCCCGAGGTCGTGCTCGATCGCGCCGACATGACCGGTCTCCTCCTCCACCTCACGGACGGCCGCCGCGGGCTCGTCCTCGCCCGGGTCGAGCTTCCCCTTCGGCAGCGTCCAGTCGTCGTACTGGGGGCGATGGACGACGGCCACGCGGCCGTCGTGGTGCAGGACTGCCCCGGCTGCCCGGATCACCCGCGGGCGCCAGCCCGGCGGCGGCTCGACCATCGCCAGGAGCCACGTCGCGAGCCCCACGCCGCCGACGAGCACGAGCACGAACCCTGCGAACACCCACAGGATGCCGCGGTCGCCCTGGATGACAAGCCCGACGGCGATCATCGCGATGCCGAGGACGCCGAACGCCTGCGTGAGCACGAACGGCCCCGGCAGGCCCATGGGCGTCACGGGCGACGACGCCGCTGTGAGCCGGGCCGGGTCGGCGTCGTCCTTCATCCTGCTGCGAAGCGCCAGCCCGACGACCCCGACGAACACGGCGAGGAAGTAGACGACCTGTGACCAGAACGAACCGATCCAGTCGACGAGGTACGTGAAGACGACGATCAGGCCGACGGCTGCGGCGGTTCCGCCGACGGCCAGCGCGATGGACGTCGGCCAGTCGTAGAGATGCTGCTCGCCGGAGGGCCGGTCGTTCATCGGCGGAAGCGTACACCGCGGTACCGCCGGGTACGGGCGACCTATGCTGAGCCCCATGCGCGTGCTGATCCTTGGGGCGGGCTTCGCCGGGAGCTACGTCGCCCGGCTGCTCGGGAAGCGGACACCGGAGCTCGATGTGACCCTGGTCGATCCGCGCAACTACATGCTCTACACGCCGCTTCTGCCCGAGGCCGCGTCGGGCACGGTCGAGCCGCGTCACGCAGTCGTGCCGGTGCGCGTCATGTGCCCGCGGGCCCGCCTGCTGCTCGGCCGCGCGACCGCGGTCGACATGTCGGCCCGCACCGTCACCGTGCAGCCGGTCGAGGGCAACGCGCTCGACGTGGGGTTCGATGTGCTCGTCGTCGCGCTGGGAGCGATCGCGCGGACTGCTGCGGTGCCCGGCCTCGTCGAGCACGCGGTCGGGTTCAAGACGATCGCCGAGGCGATCCACCTGCGGAACCACGTGCTCCAGGAGCTCGAGCTGGCGGCCACCATCGACGACCCCGGCGAACGGGAGCGCCGGCTCACGTTCGTCTTCGTCGGCGGCGGGTACGCGGGGGTCGAGGCGATGGCGGAGCTCGAGGACCTGGTGCGCGACGCGAGCCGCCACTATCCGAGCCTGCGCGACGTGCCGCGCCGGTGGATCCTGGCCGACGCCGCCGACCACATCCTGAACGACCTCCGCGGGCGGCTCGGCGAGTACGCGACCACGCAGCTCACGCGGCGTGGGTTCGACCTGCGACTCAAGACCGTGGTGACGAGCGTCGACGCGACGGGGGTCGAGCTCTCGGACGGCACGCACGTCGAGACGGCCACGCTCGTATGGACCGCCGGCGTCCGCCCCAACCCGCTCGTTGCGCAGCTCCGCCTGCCGCTGGACGACCGCGGCCGCATCATCGTCGACGAACATCTGCGGGCCGGAGACGGCGTGTGGGCGCTCGGAGACTCGGCCGCCGTCCCGAACGCGGCCACCGACGGCGCGGCCGACCCGCCCACGTGCCAGCACGCGCTCCGGCAGGCCCGCACGCTGGCGGCCAACATCGCTGCCGACGCGCGCGGACGGCCGCTCAAGACGTACCGCTACCGCATGCTCGGCCAGGCGGCGACCCTCGGCCGGCACAAGGGCGTGTGCGAGGTCGTCGGCGGGCTTCGCTTCCGCGGGTTTCCGGGCTGGTGGCTCACGCGCACATACCACCTGTACCAGCTCCCGCTCATGAGCCGGCGGCTGCGGGTCGTGAGCGACTGGACCGTCGGGCTGTTCTTCCGCCGCGACGTCGTCGAGCTGGGAAGCTTCGGCCGGCCGGAGCCGCTCGAGCCCCCCGCACACCGATCCTGATCTACGCGGCGGCGACCTCGAGCTCGCGGCAGAGGTCGCGCGCGGCGTCGATGAACGCCTGGGCCGCCGGCGGTCGGTAGCGGTCGCGGTGCCAGGCAAGGCCGATCAGCCGCGGCGGCATGCGGCCCTCGAGGTCGACCAGGGTCACCCGCGAGTCGCCCTCGTTCACCGTGAGGCGCGGGATGAGCGCAACGCCCATGCCGGCTGCGACCATCTCCTGGATCGTCGCGTTGTCGTCGGACCGGAAGGCGAACGTCGGCTCGACGCCGGCCGCGCGCATGCGGGCCTCGACCTGGCGCGCCCCGATGCACGACCGGTAGCCCACGAGCGGCAGGCGGCCGATCTCGCGGAAGCCCGGCGGCGTCCGCCGGCGTGCCAGCGGCGAGCCGGTCTGCGTCACGAGCACGTACGGGTCGCGCAGGAGCTCGGTCGTCTCGATCGGCGCCGAGGCGATCGGCAGGACGAGGAACGCCAGGTCGAGGTCGCCGGCCTCGAGCGCCGCGATGAGGACGTCGTCCTCGGCCTCGGTCAGGCTCACCTCCACGCGCGGCCACGCCTCGGAGAACCGGCGCAGGAGCTGCGGCAGAAGGCGCGCCCCGGCGCTCTGGAACGCCCCCACGCGCAGGGCGCCCGCCTCGCCGGCGGCAAGCGCCGACAGGTCGGCCCGCGCCGCCCGGAGCCGCGCCACGATCGCGTCGGCATGCGTAAGGAGCATGCGCCCGGCCTCGGTGAGCTCGGCGGGCCGCGGCCCGCCGGGCCGGTCGACCAGCCGCTGGCCGACGAGCTTCTCGAGGGTCGCGAGCTGCTGGCTCACGGCCGACTGCGTGTAGCCGAGCGCCTCGGCGGCGCGGCCGAACGAGCCGTGCTCGGCGATGGCTTGAAGCGCCGCCAGGTGGCGCAGCTCGACGCCCAGCCAGGTATCAGATTCCATAATCGATCTGAATAGTAGCTCGATTTGAACTAATGAGCCCGGCTGCCGATGATACGGGTATGGGACTCCTCTTCTTCATCATCATGATCGTCGTCGTCGGGCCGCTCGCGGTCCTGTACGGCGCAGACTCGCGCCCCACCTCGGGTCGGTCACGCGAGTGGTGGCCCGCCGCTCCGCGGTAGGTCATCCAGGTCAGGTTTCGCCGAGATACGCCTTGCGCACCTGCTCGTTGCTGCGCAGGGCCTCGGCCGTGTCGTGCAGTGCGACGTGGCCCGTCTCGAGGACGTAGCCGCGGTTCGCCACCGCGAGCGCGATCAGGGCGTTCTGCTCGACGAGCAGGATCGCCGTGCCCGTCTTGTTGATCTCGCGGACGATGTCGAAGATGCGCTCGACGAGGATCGGCGCGAGGCCGAGCGACGGCTCGTCGAACATGAGCAGCTTGGGCTTGGCCATCAGCGCCCGGCCGATGGCGCACATCTGCTGCTCGCCGCCCGAGAGCGTCCCGGCCTTCTGCATCCGCCGCTCCTGGAGGCGCGGGAAGAGCTCGTACACGTGGTCGATGTCCTGCTCGATCCCGGCCTTGTCCGAGCGCTGGAACGCGCCCATCTCGAGGTTCTCGCGCACGCTCATCCGTGAGAACAGCCGTCGCCCCTCGGGCGACTGGCTGATCCCGAGCTTCACGATGTCGTGCGGGCGGCGGCCGACGAGGTTCTCGCCCTTGAACAGGATCTTGCCGCGCTTCGGCCTGTTGATGCCCTGGATCGAGCGCAGCGTCGTCGACTTGCCTGCGCCGTTCGCGCCGATCAGCGTCACGATCTCACCCTCGTTCACCGTGATCGAGATGCCCTTGATCGCCTCGATCGTCCCGTAGAAGGTGTGCACGTCGTCGAGCTCGAGCAGGACGGAGCCGTTGCTACTCATCCCGCGGATCCCCGTCGCCTCCACCGTCGGCGGTCGCGGCCGACCCCAGGTAGGCCTCGATCACCCGCTGGTCGCGCTGGATCTCGGCCGGTGACCCCTCGGCGATCTTCTCGCCGTGGTCGAGCACCGTCACCCGCTCGGAGATCCCCATGACGACCTTCATGTCGTGCTCGATCATGAGGATCGAGAGCCCGCGCTCGTCGCGCATCCGCCCGACGAAGCTCGTGAACTCGGCGCTCTCCTGCGGGTTCATGCCCGCCGTCGGCTCGTCGAGGAGGAGCAGCTTGGGCTCCGTCCCGAGCGCCCGCGCCACCTCGAGCCGGCGCTGGTCGCCGTAGGCGAGGTTCATCGCATACGTGTGCTCCGCCTCACGCGGGAGCCCGCAGTACGACGAGGAGCTCGCGGGCACGATCGGCGGCGCCCCGCTCCTCGCGCTTGATGCCACGCGTGCGCAGGATCGACTTGACGATCCCGCCCTTCAGCCGGGAGTGCATGCCGACGAGCACGTTCTCGAGGCCGGTCATGGTCGGGAACAGGCGGATGTTCTGAAACGTCCGCCCCACGCCGAGGTGCGTGACGGCATGCGGCGGCAGGCCGACGACCTCGTGCCCGTCGAACGTCACCTCCCCGCTCGTCGGCGTGTACACGCCGGTCAGCATGTTGAAGAACGTCGTCTTGCCCGCGCCGTTGGGGCCGATCAGGCTCACGATGCCTCCCCTCGGCACATTGAAGTCGACATCCGAGCAGGCGACGAGCCCGCCGAACTCCTTGCGGACCGCTCGCGCCGTCAGCAGGTCATCGGCCATCACGCCGCGGCGTCGTAGAGCGATCCGCCCTCGACGCCGGCCTCCAGCTCGATCTTCCGTCGTGCGGTGGGTATCAGCCCCTGCGGCCGGACCAGCATCATCACCACGATGATGACGCCGAAGATGCCGAACGTGTACTGGGGGATGTTGAAGCTCGTGCCCGCGATGTTGTTGACGTTGTTGCCGACGGCCTCGAGCCCCTGGTAGTTCAGGTACGAGAGCACAGCGCCGCCCAGGCACACCCCCCAGACGTTCCCCATCCCGCCGAGGATGACCATGCACAGGACGGCGATGGAGATGTTGAGCGAGAAGTCCTGGGGAAAGGTCGAGCTCTTGAAGATGGCGTAGAAGCACCCGGCCATCCCGCCGAAGAACGCGCCGATGGCGTACGCGAGCGTCTTGGTGCGCATCAGCGGTACGCCCATCGCGGCGGCCGCGATCTCGTCCTCGCGGATGGCCACCCAGGCCCGGCCGAGGCGCGAGTCGCGAAGCCGGATGCAGCAGAACAGCGTGAACAGCACCATGACGACCCCGGTCCAGTAGTAGTAGTCGGCCGAGTTCACCTCGAGCCGGTAGCTGGACGGCAGGAACGAGACGGCATTGTGGATCGAGACGCCGAACCCGAGCGAGTCGATCGGCGTCAATCCGTTCGGCCCGTTCGTGACGTTGTGGCCGAGCCAGTCGTCGCCGTTGTTGACCGCCTGCGGGATGATCTCGCCGAACCCGAGCGTCACGATCGCCAGGTAGTCCCCCCGCAGCCGCAGGGTCGGAAGGCCGATGATGATGCCGAGGATCGTGGCGAAGACGGCCCCGACGACCAGGAGCAGCCACACGTTGATGTGCAGTCCCGGCAGCACCGGGAGCACGCCGACCGACAGGAAGTGGACCTTGTCGGGCGCGAACTGGAGCGTCGCGAACCAGCCGGCGATATACGCACCGGCCGCATAGAAGGCGACGTAGCCGAGGTCGAGCAGGCCGGCGTAGCCGACGACGACGTTCAGGCCGAGCGCCATCGTGACGTAGACGCACATCACGACCATGGTCGGCACCGTCGGCGCCAGCTGCCCGGTCGTCCCGCCCCCGAGCGCGCTGAAGAGATCCTGGTAGTAGTTGGGGTAGAACGCGACCAGGAGGAGCACCGTCACGGGCAGCGCGAGCACGCGCACTCTTCTGGGGAGTCGCGCCCACGCGTCGCCCACAGATCCGGTACGCCCGCTCATGCGCGGTCGGGGACCTCCTCACCGAGGAGCCCTTGCGGCCGGAACACGAGCACGAGGATCAGAATCGAGAAGATCAGGGACTGCGTCCAGCTCGAGCCCGGCGTGTGCCACGAGAGGCCCTCGTTGAACGCTTGGATGAGGCCGATGAGGACGGCGCCAAGGGCGGCGCCGGTGAGGTTTCCGATGCCGCCGAGAACGGCGGCCGTGAACGCGAAGAGGCCGAGCTGGAACCCGAGGTCATACCGGGTCGAGGTCTGGTACATCACGAACAGCACCCCGGCGGCCCCGGCCAGCGATCCGCCGAGCGCGAAGGTGAAGGCGATCGTGCGGTCGACGTCGATCCCCATCATGCGGCTCGCGTCCATGTCCTGCGCGACGGCCCGCATGGCCTTTCCCTGCCGCGTCGCGCGCACCAGATAGGAGAGCACGAGCAGGACCGGGATCGTGATCAGGACGATCAGGAGCGACTTCTGCGTGTAGGGGATGCCACCGATCGTGAAGAGCGACTTGGTCGGGAGGATGTCGGGAAGCGGCTGCTCGATGAAGCCGTACACGAGCGCGGCCGCGTTCTGGAGGATGAAGCTCATCCCGATCGCCGTGATCAGCGGCGCCAGCTTGGGTGCGTTCCGAAGCGGCCTGTAGGCGACGCGCTCGATCGCGACGTTGAGCGTGGCACAGAAGGCGACCGTCGCGACGATCGTGACGAGGACGAGCGGCGCCGTCACATACCACGCCTGGCTCCCGTTGAGCCCGAACCAGGACGCCGAGACGGTGACGCAGACCATCGAGCCCCACATGAAGACGTCGCCGTGGGCGAAGTTGATGAGCTCGATGATGCCGTAGACGAGCGTGTATCCGAGCGCGACCAGGGCGTAGATGCATCCCAGGGTGATGCCGAGCAGGAACACGCTCACGAACTGCGCGGGGGCGTTGATGAAGTTGCCGACGACCCACACGACGAACACGCCCACCACGACCCACGTGAGGACGCGGTTGATCTGCTGTGAGAAACGGGGGAGCGCGGCGATGACCGGCCGCCGGCTGGTGCCGGACTGGGCCGTCATCGCAGCGCTCCCCCGGGTTGCTCATTGGTCCGGGAACGTCTCCACGAGCTCCGCCTTGGGTGTCAGCACCTTGTAGGTGACGAGCTTGCCACCCTTGACGACGTCGACCGTCATCGAGCCCTGGTCGGTGTCGCCCGCGTCGTTGATCGAGAACGTGCCGAGCACGCTGTCGGTGACGGTGGTGCCGAACAGGTTCTTCGAGACGCTGGCCCGCGTGCCGTCGGAGGCCGCGATGGCCTTCAGGACAACCTGGGCTGCGGCGGCCGCGTACGGGGTGTACGGGTCGATGAAGTCCGGGTTGTACTTGGCCTGGAAGTCCGAGACGAAGCTCGCGCCGGCACCGGTCAGCTGATCGGTGGGCACGCCCGCCACGGACGCGTACAGGCCGTCGGACGCCTTACCGGCATCCGTGATCGTCTGCGACGTCGTGAAGCCGTCCGGGAGGAGCAGCTTCACCTTTTGGTTGTCGCCGAGCACCGCGACCTTGTCCTTGATCAGCTGGCCGCCGTTCTCGCAGATGAGGCCGCCGACCATGATCGCGTCGGGGTGCTTCGCTGCGATGCCCTGGAAGAGGGCCTGGTAGTTGGTGCCCGTCTTGGTGTTGTAGGCCGAGTTGCCGAGGACCTTGATGCCGAGCTTCTTCGCGGCGTCCTCGAAGTACGTCGCCACACCGGCACCGTAGGCCTGCTTGTCGTTCAGGATGTAGACCGACTTGACGCCGAGGCCCTCTGCGGTCTGGGCGAGCGCCGGGCCCTGGAAGTTGTCCGGGGCCACGACCCGCGCGTAGTTGCGCGTGCCGGTCGGGTAGTACTTGCTCGGCTCGGCCGGGACCTTGGTGCCCTGGGTCAGTCCGGGCCACGTGTTGGCCGGGCTCACCATGGCGATCGGGCCAGGCTGCGCCTGGTTCAGCACCGGGACCTCGAGCTCGGCACAGCCCGAGTTGAAGGTGCCGATGTTGGCGATGACCGACGGGTCCTGGGCGTACGCGTTGGCGTTCGCCGAGCACGTCGTCGAGTCCCATGTCCCCGCCTGCGGCGTCGAGTCGTCGCACGGCTGGAACGCGATCGTGTACTTGCCGGCCTTCCAACCGGCCTGCTCGAAGATCATCTCGATCGCCTGGTTCATCTGCGTCGTCTGATGCGACGACGATCCGTTGAGCGGCAGGTCGGACGTGACCAGGTACTGGCCGCTCGGGTTCACCACCGACTTGCAGGTGGAGGAGTTCACGGGCGTCGCGGCGCTGCCTCCTCCGCCTCCGCTCGTACCACCGCCTCCGCCGCTGCTCGACCCGCTTCCGCAGGCCGCTGCGGTGGCCAGAACGAGAACCGCGGCCATCGCCCAGAGAGCGCGGCCAGGTACACGTCTCATCTGATCTCCTCCCACTTCGGGTTGGTGTTTCACGCCGGTGACGGCCTTCGCCGCCCGACGCGCGACGGTCTATCTACCATCCCCGGCGGATGAGCACAAGGGTTCCACGCCACCGCCGCCACTCCCGGATGCTTCGAGATCGTCGCGGCGCAATGGTACTCCTCGCGGTCGTCGTCGTGGTGGTCGCAGCCTGTGGATCCTCGAATAATTCCGCCGGATCCAAGCAGGCGGCCCCGAAGACGTGTCCGAAGGCATGGGCCGCCTCGTGGCAGACGTGGGCCGATCGGGTCGGGATGACGATCTACTGCCCCGGTTGGCTCCCGAGTCCCATCGACGGCGTGATCCACGGGCAGTGGAACACGGCCCGCGTGCCGGACAAGCAGTGGCAGCTCGGCTACGCCTGGCTCGAGCAGGGCGAGCTCGTCCACGTCGTCTTCGAGGGCTACCCGCCCGGGACCTTCCCGCCGACGTGCGAGGGGCAGCCGTGCTTCGCCGGCCGCGAGCCGGCGACCGAGCAGGTCGGCGGCCAGACCGTCACGTGGTATGACCACAACCTTGCGTCCCACACCGGGCACATCGCGGCGATCTTCCACTCCGGAGGCAACGTGTACGTGATCTCGATCCACGTGGCCTCGCCCGTGTCGACGCCGGCCAAGGCCAAGTCGGATCTCCGCCACATCATCCGGTCACTCGTCCCGATGCAGCCCCAGGCCTGAGCGTGCGGGTCTACTGGCACGACGACGCGCTCGTTCACGACACCGGCGCCGGCATCTTCGAACAGCCGCCGTCGCCGCTCATCGAGGTGCCGGAGCTCCACCCCGAAAACGCCGAGCGGATCCGGAACATCCGCGCGGCGCTACGGAACGGCCCGATCGCCGAACGGCTCGAGTGGCACACCGGGCGCCACGCCCGGCGCGACGAGCTCGAGATGCTGCACCTCCCCGAGTACATCGACTCGGTGCGGGAGTTCTGCGCCGCGGGCGGCGGCTACCTCACCCAGTCGACGCCGGTCGTGGCCCGCTCATGGGACGCGGCGCTCGCCGCCGCCGGCACCGGGCTCGATGCGACGGCCGCGGTTCTCGACGGGGACTGCGACCGGGCCTATGCGCTGGTGCGCCCACCGGGCCACCACGCCCAGCCCGACCGGGCCGACGGGTATTGCCTCTTCTCGAACGCCGCGCTCGCCGCGGAGCTGGCGCGCCGCCGCGGCGTCGAGCGGGTCGCCGTGCTCGACTGGGACGTGCACCATGGAAACGGCACGCAGGCGTGCTTCTGGAACCGGCCCGACGTGCTGGCCGTCTCGTTCCACATGCGACACGGGTCGTGGGGCCCGTCCCACCCCCAGACCGGCTCGCCCGACGAGGTGGGGACGGGCGACGGCGCCGGCCGAAACCTGAACGTCGAGCTGCCGGTGGGCACCGGCGACGAGGGCTACCGACGGGCGATGGCGCGCGTCGTCGAGCCGATCGTCGACGCGTTCCGCCCCGGGCTGATCGTGGTCGCCTGCGGGCAGGATGCGAGCCAGTTCGACCCCAACGGCCGCATGTGCGTGTCGATGGACGGCTTCCGCGACCTCGGCGCAGCGGCGCGCACGCTCGCCGACCGTCACTGCGACGGGCGGATGGTGCTCATCCAGGAGGGCGGGTACGGGCGCACGTACTCCGGCCACTGCATGCACACCACGCTCGAAGGCGTGCTCGGGACCGGCCCGCTGCTCGCCGACCCGATGGCCTACCTGCCCGACGACACAGACCGGGCCGACGCCGCCATCGACGCCGTTCGGAGCGCGATGGCGCCGTACTGGGCGCTCTAACACCTGCCAACGGGTCTTTGCCGGTGTCTACAATGCGGCGAGCGCGCTGCCACGACACCGTGGCGCGCGCTCTTGCCCGTGTCGCTCGACCTCGGCCCAAGACCCTGGACGTTCCTCACGGACGTCCGCCCACCCGCCCCGGGACGCCTGCGGCTGGTCCAGGCGCTCGTCAACTCGATCAACCTCGAGACGGGGAAGGACGCCATCGACACGCCGGCCGGCCTCGAGGCATGGCTGCATGAGTTCGAGCTCGTCCCGGAGGGCACGCCCGTGCTCGACTCCGACGTCACCCGGGCACGCGAGCTGCGCGAGGCGCTGCGCACGATGGTGCGGCGAAACGCCGAGCCCGAGGTCGATGCGGAGGCCGCGGCTCTGACAGTGAGCCGGATGGCGGCGTCGGGCCGGCTGACCGTCGCGTTCGCCCCTGCGGGCACGGCCCAACTCGTCCCGCTCGACCCCGGTGTGGACGGCGCGCTGGCCTCGGTGGCGGCCGGTGCGTTCGAGGCGATGGCGGACGGGACGTGGATCCGCCTGCGCGCCTGCCTGCGCTGCCACTGGGCCAGCTACGACCGCTCCCGCAACCTCTCGTCGCGATGGTGCTCGATGCGCTACTGCGGCAACCGCACGAAGACTCGCGCCTACCGGCGGCGAAAGGGGGCCGCGTGCTAGGGGCCCGGGTCGGTCCCGTGCGCGCCCCGCTCCGCGTCGCGTGGGCGCGGATCCGGGCCCGCCCCGGCCGCGGCGCGCTCGTCGCCGCCGGCGTCGCGCTGGCTACAGCGGCGGCCGTCGGCATCGCAGGGGGCGGGAGGATCACCGCCGACCTCGAGCTGCGCCGCAGCCTGGAGGCGCTGCCGCGCGCCGACCGCAGCTTCTCGGCGACGTGGCTCGGCGCTCCGCCGGCCGCCGGCTACCGGGCGATCGACCGCGAAGCCACCCGGACGCTGTCCGGGATCCAGCCCGGCGAGCCGGCGCGCACGGTGTCCTACCCCGAGCTCAACCTGAACGGGCAGCTGGTCTCGCTCGGCGCTGTCGACGACCCCGGCCGCTGGCTTCACCTGGACGCCGGCCGTCTGCCGCGGGAGTGCGTCCCGCAGAGATGCGAGGTCATCCAGGCCGGCGGCGACCGGGTGGCGGCCGTGGCCGAGACGGGTGTGCGGCTCGTCGTCGTCGGTCGGGCCTCCGGCTCGCTCCCATTCGACCTCACGACGCTCAGCGCCGCCGCGCACGGCCAGACGGCCACGCCGCCGGTGCTGATCGCGGGGAGCGTGCGGGAGCTTTCAACGCTGCCGGTGTTCTCGGCCATCTTCCGCCGGTACGGCTGGACGGCGCCGATCCGTACACAGGCGATCCACGACTGGGACGTCCCGGCGCTCCTACGGCGCGAGAGCGCGGCCTCGCAGGAGCTCGAGCGGGCCGGCGGCGCGTTCGGACTGGGCGCTCCCGACACGGCGCTCGAAGACGCCCACAGCTCGGCGCAGGTCGCCGCGCGCCGGCTGCTGCTGGTGGGCGGCGCGGCGGCCACGCTCCTCGTCGGGTTCGTCGTGCTCGCCGCCGGCGGTCTGCGGCGCGACTCGCGCGCCGAGTTCGCCCGGCTCGCCCGGCACGGAGCGCGGGTCTGGCAGGTGCGGCTCCAGGCGACGGTGGAGGCGGCGTGGGTCACCGGGCTGGGCGTCGCCGCCGGTGCGGCGATCGCCGCGGCGGCGATCGCATATGCCGCCCGCGAGGCCGGAGTCGGCGCGTCGGCGGCCCTCCACCACTCGCTCGTGACGCCCGCCGGGGTGGGGCTTCTGCTCGCGCTCTGGGTCGCAACGACCGCCCTCCTGGTCGTCGTCGAGCGGATCGACGCCGAGTCGGCCCGGCTCGGCCCGGTGCACGCGCTCGACCTGGTTGCGCTTGCAGCGGTCGCCGCGACAGTGCTCGCCGCGGCGCGAGGGTCGTCGACCGAGGCTTCGCTGGCATCCGGCACCGACCCGCTGCTGGCCCTCCTCCCCGGGCTCGCGGCGGTGGCCGCCGGCGCGGTGGTCGCCCGCCTCGCCGGGCCGCTCCTCAGGCTCGCCGGACGCAGCGTGCGGCGCGGCCCTGTTGCCGTCCGGCTCGCGCTCGTGTCGCTCGGCCGGCAGGGCGGCCGCCCGGCGCTCGTGATCGCGTTCATCACCGCCGCGCTGGGCCTCGCGGTCTTCGCCCTCTCCTATCGGGACACGCTCACGACCGGCGAGGCCGACCAGGCCGCTTTCGCCGTGCCGCTCGACTTCAAGGTCACCGAGAGCTCGGCGCTCGCGAACCCGCTCGACGCGGCACCGCTCGCCCGCTACCGCGCACTCGCCCCCGGCGCCGTCGCGGCACCGATCATCCGCATGAGCGCCGCCGTCCCCGGCTCGGGGATCCCCGCCCAGCCCGCGCTCATAGGCGTTCCCGCCGGCGTTCTTCCGGACCTGCGGTGGCGGTCGGACTACGCCGGATCGTCCCCGGCCGCGCTGGAGCGAAGCCTGCGTCACCGGCCGGCGCCGCGGCTGGCCGGCGCCGACCTCCCGGCCGGGGCGACGAACCTGACGCTTCCGGTGACGGGCCGTGGCAGGGTGGTCGCCGTCCAGCTCGCCGTCGAGCGGCCCAACGGCACCTTCGGGACGATCGAGCTCGGCGAGACGTCGAGCAGCGTCCTCACCGCGCCTGTGCCCGTCGCGGATCGCGGCGGCCGCGTCGTCGCCCTCCAGATCGGGCTGCGCCCGGCCGACGCCCAGGCGCTCGCGCACGCGGGCATCGAGGGCGGCCTCACAATCGTCGCGCGGGGGGCGCTGCGGATGGGCGAGCTCCGCGCCGATGGCGTGCCGGTCACCGGCTTCTCGGGCTGGATCGCCCGAGGCACGGCGACCCGTCCGTCGGGCGCTCCCGAGATCCGCTACGCCCTCGACGGCCGCACCGACGGCCTCGTCCGCCCTGTCCAGCCGTTCGACCGGGCGCCGCTTCCGGTGCTCGCGAGCCGCGACGTCGCCGAGGCCGCCGGGCCCGGCGGCCGCCTCCATCTGGCGCTCCCCAGCGGCCAGTCCATCGCCGCCCGGGTCGCCGCGGTCGGCGCCCGGTTCCCCACCGCTCCGGACAGCTTCGTCGTCGCCGACGAGGCGGCGCTCTCGGTCGCCGTCAACGCGGACGCGCCCGGGACGGCCGTCCCGCACGAGGTCTGGGTCGGCACGCCGCCGGCCGGGCAGCACCTGGCCGCGGCGGCGCTTCGACGGCCGCCGTTCTCCGATCTGGCGGTCCAGTCGCGGGCCTCTCTCCACTCCCACGCCGCCTCCCGCCCGTTGGCCCGCGGCATCCTGGTCGTGCTCGAGGGGGGCGCGATCCTCGCGGTCGTGCTGGCCGCCGCCGGCCTGGTGCTGATCGCCGCCGCGGATCTGGCCGACGAGGCGCAGCACCTCGACGACCTCGAGGCCATGGGCGTCCCGCCGCGCACGCTGCGCGCGCATCTGGTGGTGCGGGCCGTCGTGCTCGCCGCGGCGGGCGCCGTCGGCGGCATCGCGCTCGGTGTGGCGCTCTCTGCGGCGGTGGTCGACGTCGTCCAGCTGGGAGCGGGAACCGCAGCCGCGGTGCCGCCGCTGCGAGCGGCCGTTCCCGCGGGCGCGGTCGCCGCCGCTCTCGTCGTCTTCGCCGTGGCCTCCCTGGCGCCCGTCGCCGCGATCGCTGGACGGAGGCCGAGATGACCGCCGCCGTCGACGCCCGCGACGTGTTTCGCATCCACCGCACCGCCGAGGGCGACGCGGCCGCCCTCCAGGGCCTCACGCTCCGTATCGACACTCAGGAGGTCGTCGCCGTCCTCGGTCCCAGCGGGTCGGGCAAGAGCACGCTCATGCGCATCCTCGCCGGGCTGGAACGCCCGTCGGCCGGGTCGGCGCGCGTGCTCGGCCACGACCTGACGGCCCTTCCGGCCCGGCGCTCGGCCGTGCTCCGGGCCCACCAGATGGGTGTCGTCGACCAGCACTACCGGCAGGCGCTCCCGCCCGACCTCGACTGCGCGAGCATCGTGACGCTCCAGATGGCGATGCTGGGTGCCGGCCGCGCCGACTGCACGCGGCGCTCGTCGGAGCTGCTTGAGCGGGTCGGGCTCGCCGACGCCGCCACCGCCCGGCCGTCGGAGCTCTCCGGAGGTGAGGCGCAGCGCATCGCGATCTGCGCCGCGGTGGCCCACCGTCCCTCGCTGCTCCTGGCCGACGAGCCGGCCGGCGAGCTCGACGCCGCGGGGGTGCGGACCGCCTACGCGCTGATCGGCGAGCTGGCGCGGGAGCAGGCGGCCACGGTCGTCCTCGTGAGCCACGATCCCGCGGCGGCGGGCATCGCCGACCGCGCCGTCCACA
Organism: uncultured Actinomycetes bacterium; assembly: GCA_963709425.1. GTDB lineage: Bacteria > Actinomycetota > Thermoleophilia > Gaiellales > JAICJC01 > JAICJC01. Next base: position 76,012 of record CAVPWG010000006.1, read on the forward strand.
TCCGCGACGGCAGGCTGAGCGACGAGGCGGCCGGTGCGGGCGAGACCGCCATCGTGGTCGGCCGCGGCGGGTGGCTGCGACTCCCCGAGGAGCTGCTGCGGGACGCTGGCATCGGCCGCCTGGCCCGCGCAGAGCCGCACAACGGCGGTGTGCTGCTCGTGCCCGCGGGTGAGCCGGGCGAGGGGGTCGTGGCGCCGGCTCGGGAGCCCGGTGCGGTCTCCGGGGCCTCGGGCGTGGCGGCGGAGCTGCACGAGGTGGTCGTCCGCTTCGGACACGGCCGGCGCGAGCGGACGGTTCTCGACGGCCGCTCGGCGCGGTTCGAAGCGGGGCGGATGACCGTGGTCACCGGACGGTCCGGCTCGGGGAAGAGCACGCTCCTGCGCGTGCTGGCAGGGCTCGTCCGGCCGGACGCGGGGCTCGTGACCGTGGCGGGCGAGATGGTCTCCGGGCTCGATGCCACCGAGCTGGCGGCGTTCCGGCGCCGCCATGTCGGCCTTGTGAGCCAGGACGCGGGGCTCGTCGGGCATCTGTCCGCGGCCGAGAACATCGAGCTCGCCCTCGCCGTCCGCGGCCGCGACGGCGACCCGCGCGAATGGCTGATGCGGCTCGGGCTCGAGCACCGCATCGACCAGCGGGTCGAACGGCTCTCGGCGGGTGAACGGCAGCGCGTCGCGATCGCCCGCGCGCTGGCGGGCGCGCCGGGCCTGGTGCTCGTCGACGAGCCCACGTCGCGCCTCGATCAGGTGAACGCGGCCGTGGTCGGGAGACTGCTGGCGGACGCCGCCCGCCTGCACGGGGCCACCGTCGTCGTCGCGACACATGACCCTGTGGTGGTCGCGCAGGCGGACGCCCGCATCGACCTCGAGGCGACTTGACGGTCGGGGCTCTCGTTGCGCACCTGGATCCTGCGGCCGTAGGGCCGCTCGACGAACGGCAGGTCGCCGGGCTGGACGATCGAGTAGGACACGGCGACCGGGGTCCTATCGGTGAGGCTCTGAGAGAGCCCCTCGATGGCTCAGGGCGATCGCGACCAGCTCGGCGAACTGCTCCAGCAGCCGACGCTCGTCGCCGGCCAGCTCCTGCCGGCCCGGGTCGACCTCGAGCGTGCCCAGCACCGCGTCGCCGCTGGAGACCGGGAACGAGACGAGCCGGCCGGCTTCGGCTTCCTCGCCTGCGCGCTCGTCGATCGGCCCGGTTTCGGGCGCGGCAGCACGAAGGCGGACAGCGGCCAATCCCACCGCGGCCTGCAGACCAGCGAGCACCTCGCGGACTGCCGGGATGACGCGGTCTGCGGTCAAGAGATCGATCGTCGCCCGATGCAGGAACTCCGACTCGGCGGCTCTGCGAGACGCGGTCCGTTCGGCCGTCCGCACCCGGCTCGACACGACGGCAACGATCGCCGCGACGAGGAGGTAGATGAAGAACGCGGCAACGCTCTCGCCGGCTTCGATCCGGAACGAGTTGTAGGGGTGCGTGAAGAAGAAGTTGAACGTGAGCGCGCCGACCGCCGCCATGGCCAGCGCCACCCGCAGGCCGCCTATCGTCGCCAGGAGCGGCGGCAGCAGCAGGATCAGGGCGATCGTGCCCGAGCTCAGATCTTCGCGGAACGGGTACAGGATGACCACGAGCATCGCCAGCAACGCGAGCGGCGGGATCACGCCGCTCAGCGCGCGGCTGAGGTCATCCGTGGGAGGCGGTGTGGGTTCGGCGGGGTGGCGCATCTCAAGGGCCGGGCGTCACAGCAGCCAGATCCTAGAGATGTCCGAAGGTGGAAGCGGGACGGAGGCCCGGATGAACAACCTTCCTCGAGCTACACCTGGGCGACGGCCTCCGGCGCCGGCCTGGGAGTGGCGTCAGTCACTTCCTCCGGTCGGGTGAGCAGCTTGTGGCGCGGGACGCGCTCGAGCCAGGCTCCGGCGGCGAGCGACGTGAGGATCGCAAGCAGCACCAACACGGCGAAGAAGTTGGAGTCGATGATCCCGGCGGCAAACGCGGTCGACGCGACCACGATCCCCGGCCCGCCGCGCGCGTTCATCGCCACGGACAGGTTTAGCGAGCTGAAGTTGTCCTCGCCGGCTGCGCGGGCGCCGACGTACACGCTTGCGGCCTTGATCAGGCAGGCGGCGAGCAGGAACCAGACGAAGAAGACAACGTCGAAGTTATGGATCAGGTCGAGTCCCAGTCCAATCCCGGCGAAGTACACCGGGATGAAGAACGCGAGCGAGAAGCTGCGGATCGCAAGCGTCGCCTGGGAGGGCTTGGTCTCGGTGGCGGCCACCACGATCCCGGCCACGAACGCACCGAAGAACGCTTCGAGCCCGAGCATCAGGGCCGCGGCCGTCGCGAGGATCATGAACGTCAGCTGATGGGCGATCGGCGTCGCGCGCTGAATCACGTTCATCTCCAGGTTTCCGATCCACCGGTAGGCGGGCGGGCCGGCGACGAGGAACACCGCCAGGAACGCGAGCGTCATCAGGACGTGGTAGATCAGATCCTGGTTCGAGCCGCCGGTGATACCGAGCGCAGACGGCAGGCCGAACAGCGTGCTGCCCACCCCTCCCGCATACCCGATGGCGACGGCGAGCACCACGTACAACACGAGATCCTCGAGCACGGCCACGCCCAGCACGACGCGGGCAAACGCGGTGTCGAGAATGCCGATGTCATGCATGATCCGCGAGATCACCGGGATACTCGTGATGGCCAGGGCGATCGAGAACACGAGCACGAACGAGGTCGTGTTGCCGCTCGGCCCCCACAAGCTCTTCTGATCGATCACCTGCGAGATGCCAAGACCGGCGATGAACGGAAGGCACATGCCGGCAGCGAACACCATGGCGACGGTGCGGCGCTCCCCGCGGTGAAACACGGTGCGAAGCTCGGACCCGGCGATGAACAACAGCAGCAGCAGGCCAAGCTGATAGATCGCGCCGAGAATGACCGGCGTCGAGCCGTCGGTCGGGAATATCCACGACTGCGCGGACGGCCACAGCCACCCCAGCACGGTCGCGCCCAACAAGAGGCCACCGAGGATCTCACCGATCGCCCGCGGCTGACGGAAACGCACGAACAAGGAGCCCATCCCGTGCGCGCACAGGAGGATCGCAGCCAGCGCGATCAGGGTGTGTGCAAGATCAGCTGTTGCGAGGGAAGTCACGGCGCTCCGGTCGTCGATTCATAGACTCGAGAATACGAGCCGCCCCCGACGCTGTCCATACACGTCTCTAGCCAATCACTCCCTGCAACGCGAGCTCGCCGCCGCTCCATGAGCACGTCGACGGCCCAATGCTCGCAGCGGCGTCACTCGCTCTCGGTGTCATCGCGGCACAGGGAGTGGGCGGTACTGGGCTCGAACCAGTGACCCCCAGCTTGTCGAGCTGGTGCTCTCCCAACTGAGCTAACCGCCCTGGTGGATGCAAGGATACCGGCTCGTCCGCCGTGGCGCGTCCCCGGCAGGCCCTGCGGAACCGCCGGACGCCCGGTGCTGCGAGATCGGCGGGCCCACCATGGCGGCCAGACGCCATATCGGGCATTCTGATGGGCAGTCGACCGAAGGAGCCCCGATGTCAGCGGCACCCGACCTGCACTCGGCCACCAAGGAGGACATCCTGACCGCGCTTCGCACCGAAGCCTTCACCTACGCCCGCTCGATGCTGTTCGCGAACGCGGCGCGCCGGAACGGGCGCACCGAGATCGCCGACCTCTTCGAGTCGACCGCCCGGACCGAGCTCGAGGAGCACTTCGCGGCCCTCGCCGACCTGGCCGGGATCGTGGGCGACGACGCCGACAACCTGCGCGCGGCGATCGAGTCGGAGTCGTACGAGATCGAGGTGATGTACCCGACGTTCGCCGAGCACGCGACCCGCGCCACCGACACCGCGGCGGCCCAGTGCTTCATCGAGATCCGCCGCCACGAGATCGATCATCTCGAGGCGCTGCGCGAGGCGCTGATCGACATCAGCTGAGGTTTCGGCCGGGTGGGCGCCGATCGCCCACCCGGCGTCGCGCCGAGGCGGTCCGGAGGACGGCTAGCTCACGCCCGTGGCTTGCCGTGCCTCCGAGATCCGGATCGGCTCGTCCCAGCGCCTGCGCCCGAAGCGCCCGGCGCGCTCGCGTCCCTGCATTGAGAGCGCGTGGATCTGCGCTGCCTTCGCGGGGTCGTGACACTCGAGCGCCGCGGTGTGCAGCAGTTGGGCGGCGCGCTTGTCATCTCCCATGCCGATCAGGCGGCGGGCCTCCTCGAGGGTTTCGGTAACCGTGTCCATCCGCACCTCCCGGTGGCGGCGCCGGGCAGGCCCCGGCGCGGTGATCTGGGGGCGACCATAGCCCCGCGTGAGCCCGAATTCGGCATGGTTGGGCGGAGTTGGGTGGTATCACCCACGCCGGTCAGCGCACCATGAGGAGCGCCGTGAGAACGACGCCGAACGTCACGAAGCACGTCGTCGCAACGATCATCGCCGCCTGCCTCACCTCCACAGGATCCACCCCCTGTGGCCGGCGCTCACGGCCCAGCCTCCAGGAGCCGCGCGATGCCGCGCAGCCGGCGGCCGAGCTCCACCCGGCCGTCCTCCGCGGACGGAATCACCGGCGGCATGGTGAGCAGGCGCTCCACCTGGATGATCGCCCGCGGGTCACACGCGCCGCGCTCGAATGACGTCGCGATGCGCTCGACCACGTCGGAGTGCTCTCCCATGCCGCGCAGCACGGGCACGGTCGCGTATCGGAGCGTCGGCCGGGCTCCGCGCCGTCCGGTCGAGCTCGACGTGCGCCCGGAGGGCCTCGGCGAGGCTGCGCCGCTTGCGGTCGGACTCGAGCCGGTTGACGCGTTCGGCGACGGCTCGGCTGACCGCGTCCGATCGGCGCTCGTATCGAAATCCCTCCTCGATCAGGGCGTCGGCCGACCGGTCGCCGCGATCCCGTTCGTAGGCTCGGGCCATCGACACGACGACGACCCCCGCGACGGCGGCGGCCGCGACGCAGCTGAGCAGCCGCTCGGGACCCGGCGGCAGAACGAGCAGCGCGGCGCACGCCGTGCCCGCGAGCACCGCAAGCGCCTCGCGCTGTCGCTGGAGCGTCCGCTCGATCGATCTGGCGGACACGAGCTCGGCACCTGGCCATGTGTGCACGGATCGGGATCATCGCACCGTCGAAACCGCCATACCATGGGCAATTCCACCCAACCGCGGGCGGCTAGACTGGGATCGGCCCGGGGGTGGAGATGACGACGCTGGACGGCCGCGGGGACGATCGCCGCACGACGTTGGAACGGGTCGACCCGGCTGTCTCACGGGTCAGCCTCTACTGGCGCGTGTTCGCCGTGAACGCGGCGATCCTGTTTGTCGCGGTCCTGCTGCTCATCGTCACTCCGATCGCGATCGACCCCCAGCCGACCCGCGGCCAGCTCGTGGTCCTCATCGGCGGGCTGCTGGTGATGCTGGTGGCGAACGCCTGGCTCGTCCGCATCAGCCTGCGGCCACTGCGCCGGCTCTCGGAGCTGATGTCCATCGTGGACATCCTCGAGCCGGGAAGGCGGCTCGACCCGGCGGCCAGCGCGGAGGTCGCGTCCGTGATCTCGACGTTCAACTCGACGCTCGACCGGCTCGAGAGCGAGCGGCGGGCGAGCATGCACCGGGTGCTCGCCGCCCAGGAGGCCGAGCGCCGCCGCATCGCACGGGAGCTGCACGACCAGATCGGCCAGAACCTCACGGCCGTCGTGCTCGAGCTGAAGCGGGTGCGCGACCGCATCGATCCCGGCGAGGCGGAGGCGCTGGCCGACGCACAGGAGCTGGCGCGCGAGTCGCTCGAGGAGGTGCGGCGGATCAGCTACGAGCTTCGACCGGCTGCACTCGACGACCTCGGCCTCGCGAGCGCGCTGGCGTCGCTGTGCTCGGGCATCGAACGCCGGGCCGGGATCACGGTCGTTCTCGCTGTCGCGGGCGACCTCCCCCGGCTCGACGGCCAGGTCGAGCTGGCGGTCTATCGCGTCGCGCAGGAGGCGCTGACCAATGCCGTCCGGCACGCGCGGTGCACGACCGTTCGGGTGTCACTCGACCCCGTCGCAGACGCGGTGCTCCTGCGCGTCCGCGGACGACGGGATCGGGATGAACGGCAGCTTCCCGGGCGGAGGGATGCGTGGCATGCGCGAGCGCGCCGTCGCCGTCGGGGCCACGCTCGAGACCCGATCGGGCACAGGCGGCGGCGCCGAGATCACCATGCGGATCCCCGTCGCGGCAGGCGGCGCATGACCGCGACGGAGCGGCGCACGATCCGGATCCTGCTGGCCGACGACCACGCGGTCGTGCGCCGTGGCCTGCGGATGGTGCTCGAAACCGAGCCCGACATGAAGGTCATCTGTGAGGCCGACGACGGGTTCCAGGCGGTCGAGCTCGCGATCCGCGAGCAGGTCGACCTGGCGGTGCTCGACGTCACGATGCCGCGGATGAGCGGGCTCCAGGCTGCCCACGAGCTCTCACGGCGCGTGCCGTCGCTTCGCATCCTGATGCTCTCGATGCATCACAACGAGCAGTACTTCCTCGAGGCCCTGCGGGCCGGCGCCGGGGGCTATGTGCTGAAGTCGGTCGCCGACCACGACCTTATCCGCGCCTGCCGGGCGGTGATGCGAGGCGAGCCCTTCATGTACCCGGACTCGGAGCAGCGGATGCTCGGGCGCGCCCTCGAGCTCGCGGGCGACGCGGGCCTCGCCCAGCTCACCCGGCGCGAGTCCGAGATCCTGGCGCTCGTCGCCGAGGGCCACACCACGCGGGAGATCGCCGAGATGCTGGTGATCAGCCCACGCACCGTCGACCGCCACCGCGACAACCTGCTCGACAAGCTGCATCTGCGAAACCGCATCGAGCTGACCCGGTACGCCATCCGCGCCGGCCTCATTGAGCCGTAGAGGCTGAGCCGGTCCGATGCAGCACGACGCCGTCCTCATCCTGACCGCCGGCCTGCTCCTGGCCACGGGCGTCGCCGCCTCGCTCGGCGCGGCCAGGATCCGGCTGCCCGGCGCTGGTCGTCTTCCTCGGCATCGGCATGGTGATCGGCACCGACGGGCTCGGGTGGATCGACTTCGACGACTACGGCCTCGCGCGCTCGATCGGGACGGTGGCACTCGTCCTCATCCTGTTCGAGGGGGGCATCGACACCGGCCTCAAGAACATCCGCCCGGTGCTCCGATCGGCCGTCATGCTCGCGGTGCTGGGCACGATGGTGACGGCGCGTCGTCGCCGGCCTCGCCGCCGCCTGGCTCTTCGACCTCTCGACAGAGGAGGGCCTGCTTCTCGGCGCGATCCTGTCTGCGACCGACGGCGCCGCCGTCTTCGCTCTGTTGCGCGGCTCGCACCTTCCGAACCGCCTGGCGCGGACGCTCGAGGCCGAGGCGGGGTTCAACGACCCGGTCGCCGTGCTGCTGGTCGTCGCGCTCGTCGAGCTGGTCCAGACGCCCGGCTACGGAGCGCTCGACGGCGGCATCTTCTTCGTGCGGGAGCTCGGTATCGGGGCGCTCATCGGGGCCGGCGTCGGCGCCGCTGCGGTCGCCCTGCTCCGCCGGCTGGAGGGCGCCCCGTCCGGCCTGCTCCTCGTCGGGTCGGCCGCGACCGCCGCCGTCGCCTACGGAACGGCGGGCTCGATCGGCGGCTCCGGCTTCCTCGCCGTCTACCTCGCCGGGCCTCGTGCTCGGAGACGGGGTCGTGCCGTCAGGTGAGGCGATCCGCGCGTTCCACTCCGGCCTCGCGTCAGTCGCCGAGATCGGGATGTTCCTGGCGTTCGGGCTGCTGGTCTTCCCGAGCCAGCTCGGCGACGTCCTCGTGGAGGGCACGCTGCTCGGGCTGGTCGTGGCCTGCGTCGCACGGCCGATCGCGACCGTCCTCGCAACGGCCTTCGAGCCCTACACGGCGGCGGAGCGCACGGTGATCGGCTGGGCCGGCCTGCGCGGCGCCGTCCCCGTCATCCTCGCCACGATCCCGGTCATCGACGGGGTCCCGCGGAGCGTCGAGTTCTTCAACATCGTGTTCTTCGCAGTGCTCGTCTCGACGGTCCTCCAGGGCAGCACGGTCGAGATGCTGGCGGCGCGCCTGGGGCTGACCGAGCGCGACGCCGTGCCCGCCGCCACGGGCCTCGGCTAGCATCGCGGCGAGTGCGGCTGCCCGACGTCATCGCCCCGCTGCGCGAGCGCGAGTTCTGCCTGCTCTTCTTCGGCCAGACCGTCTCGCTCATCGGCGACAACCTCGCCCCCATCGCACTCGCGTTCGCGATTCTCGAGGCGGGCGGGTCGGCGACCGAGGTCGGCGTCGTCTACGCGTCGAACATCGTCGCCCGCGTGGCCTTCATCCTGGTCGGGGGCGTGTGGGCCGACCGCCTCCCGCGCCACCACGTCATGCTCGCCGCCGACGCCCTGCGGGCCGTCTGCTCGGCCGTCCTCGCCTTCGCGGTCATCGCGGGCGACGCGCCGCTCGGCCTCTACATCGTGATGGTCGCGGCCCACGGGGTCGGCGCGGCCTTCTTCAACCCCGCCTCGACCGGCCTCGTGCCCCAGACCGTCAGCGCGCCGCTGCCTGCAGCAGGCGAACGCGCTCCTCGGCATCGCACACTCCGCCGGGTCGGTGCTCGGCCCGGCCGTCGGGGGTGCGGTGATTGCGCTCGCCGGGCCCGGCGCGGCGCTCGCGACCGACGCGGGCACGTTCGTCGTCAGCGCCTGCGCGCTGCTCGCCATGCACCCGCGGGAGCACGACCGCGCCGAGGCCCGCCGCGGCTTCGTGGCGGATCTCACGGAGGGATGGTCCGAGTTCCGCGCCCGGACGTGGGTGTGGGTCATCGTCCTCCAGTACGCGGTGTGGCACATGCTCGTGCTGGGGCCGTTCATGGTGCTCGGCGCGGTCCTGGCGCGCGACTCGCTGGGCGGCGCCGGCCCGTGGGCGCTCATCCTGGCCGCGGCTGGGCTGGGCGAGCTCGCGGGGGGCCTCGTCGCGCTGCGGCTGCGGCCGCGCTGGCCGCTTCGGGCCGCCACGTGGGCGGGACTTCTGTGGACGCCCCAGGTGGCGCTTCTCGCGCTCGAGGCGCCCGTCTGGGTGATCAGCGTGGCCGCGTTGGTCGCCGGGGCGGGCATGTCGTTCGTCGTGGTCATCTGGAACACGGCGCTCCAGGAGCACGTCCCGGCGCGGACGCTGGCGCGCGTCAGCTCCTACGACTGGGCGGGGACGCTCGTGTTCCTGCCGCTCGGGTTCGTGCTGGCCGGCCCGGCGGCGGCCGCGCTCTCGACGCCGACGGTCCTCTGGCTCGGCGTCGGGTGGAGCCTCGTATCCGCCACCGTCGTGCTCGCGGTGCCGAGCGTCCGCGCGATGGGCCGGGTGGACTACAGCCTCTCGAGCGGGGCGTAGCCGAGCACGAGCCGGCGCTCGGAGCCGTCGTCGCGAAACCGGATCGCGACGACGTCGCTCTCGAGCCCGATGACGATGCCGTCGCCGAGCGTCGTGTGGCGCACCTCGTCGCCGACGGCGAGCGTCGGAACGGGCCGGTCGGGCGTCCCACCGCCGGCCGCTGCGGCCGGGCGCGCCCAGCCGGTCTCGCGCTGCCGCTCGACGCCCTCCTGGGGAAGCTCCGAGAGGAACCGCGACGGCAGGTTGTAGCCGCGGGCGCCGAAGATCGTGCGGCTGTGGGCGTGCACGAGCGTCAGCCGCTCGCGGGCCCGGGTCATGCCCACGTAGCACAGCCGGCGCTCCTCGTCCTCGGAGTCCTCCTCCAGAGACCGCTGGTGCGGGAAGAGGCCCTCTTCCATGCCGATCACGAAGACGATCGGGAACTCGAGCCCCTTGGCGTTGTGGATGGTCATGAGCGTCACGTCCGCGCGCTCGACGTCGAGCGCGTCCTGGTCCGAGAAGAGCGAGATCTCCTGGAGGAACGCGTCGAGCGACGCCTCCTCCTGACCGCGGTCCTCGTACTCCCGCGCGACACCGACGAGCTCCTGGAGGTTCTCGACCCGGCCCTGGGACTCGAAGGTGCGCTCGGCCTCGAGCATCTCCATGTAGCCGCTGGCGGCGAGCGTCCTCTCGAGCAGCGCGGCGGGCCCCAGCTCGGCGGCCTCGACCCGGAGATCCTCGATGAGCGTCGCGAACTCGCGCACCTTGCCCGCCGCGGAGGCCGACAGCGAGGTGGACGCGGCGTGGTCGATCGCCTCCCAGAGCGACCAGCCCATGTCGGCGGCGTGGGCCGTGAGGCGCTCGAGCGTCGTCTGGCCGATCCCCCGCCGCGGGCGGTTCACGATCCGGCGCAGCGACACCTCGTCGGCCGGGTTTCCGATGACCTGGAGGTAGGCGATCGCGTCCTTCACCTCGGCCCGCTCGTAGAATCGCGGGCCGCCGATCACGCGGTAGGGCACGCCCTGCCGCACGAGCAGGTCCTCGAGCACGCGCGACTGGGCGTTCACCCGGTAGAAGACGGCGATGTCGGCGGCGCTCGCGCCGGAGTCGATCGCCTCGGCGATCTCACCGGCGACGAACCTGGCCTCGGCGTGCTCATCGTCGGTTTCGACCACGCGCACCGGAAGGCCGCTCCCGAGATCCGACCAGAGCCGCTTCGGCTTGCGGTTCGGGTTTCGGTCGATGACGTGGTTCGCGGCGTCGAGGATCGACTGCGTCGAGCGGTAGTTCTGCTCGAGCGTGACGACGTAGGCCCCGGGGAAGTCGTGCTCGAACTCGGCGATGTTTCGGATGTCGGCGCCGCGGAAGGCGTAGATCGACTGGTCCTGGTCGCCGACGACGGCGATGTTCCGGTGGCGCTCCGCGAGCAGCGAAACCAGCCGGAACTGGGCGTGGTTCGTGTCCTGGTACTCGTCGACCATGACGTAGCGCCACCGCTCCTGCCATGCCTTCCGCGCCTCCTCGTTGTGCTCGAGCAGGAGCACGGCGCGCATGATGAGGTCGTCGAAGTCCATCGCGTTGGCGTCGTGGAGGCGCCGCTCGTAGAGGGCGTACACGTTGGCCGCCGCCTGCTCGAAGAAGGTCGAGACCTCCTGGGTGTACGCCTCGGCCGTGAGGAGCCGCTCCTTGGCGCGCGAGATGCGGGTGTGCACGGCCCGCGGCGCGAACCGCTTGGGGTCGAGCTCGAGCTCCTCGATACAGGCTTTGACGAGCCGGAGCTGGTCGGCCTGGTCGTAGATCGTGAAGCTCGGCGAATAGCCGGCCCGGGCCGCGTCGCGGCGCAGGAGCCGGCCGCAGGCGGCGTGGAACGTCATCACCCACATCCGGGCCGCGGTGCTGCCGCCGACGAGCCGCTCGACGCGCTCGCGCATCTCGCGCGCGGCGCGGTTCGTGAAGGTGATGGCCAGGATCTCGGATGGCCGCGCCCGCTCCGAGGCGATCAGGTGGGCGACGCGGTGGGTGAGGACGCGCGTCTTTCCCGAGCCGGCGCCGGCCACCACCAGGAGCGGGCCCTCTGTGCGCAGCACCGCTTCGCGCTGCTCCGGGTTGAGCGCGTCGAGGAGCGGGTCGTCGGACGTGACCGCGTGCGCCACTACCGGACAGCCCTCACGGGCGGTCGGGTGGCGGTCGAAAGCGCGGAGGTGCCCACAAGAGGGATTCTACCGACAGGGGTGGGCGTCCCCAGCCCCACTGAGGCCCGGCCCCTTCGAGGGCCGGGCCTCAGTGGTTGGCCGGTCGGCTACCGCACGCGCACCGTGGCGGACGGGCTGGTGCCTCCCGCGTTGACCGCCGTCGCGCGAGCCACCGCACGGAGGACGTACCGGCCCGGGAGCGCGGCGATGACGGTCGCGCGGTAGGTCGAGCGAGGGCTCAGCCGCGGCCGGGCCACTGTGCGCCAACCGGTCGCCGTGAGGAGCTCGATCGACACCCGGCCGCCCCTGCCCGGCGCGACCCGGCCGGCCAGGGTGAGCGCCCCGCCGCGGCGCATCCGCCGCGCCGATGGTGTGAGCGTCACCCGCTGGTGCACCACGAGCGTCCGCTGCGTCTGCACGCTCGGATCGGCCTCGAGCTCGATGCGGTAGACCGTCGTCCGGGCCGGCGAGACCGAGAACGCGGCCACTCCGGCGGTCGATGCGGTCACGATCCTCGCAGGGCCGAAGGCGGTGTGCCCGGCCGGGCGGGAGGACACGAGCACCCGGGCTCCGGCCATCCCGGCGCCGTTGCTCGTGGCCGCGAACCGCAGCGTCGCAGACCGGCCGGCGACGATGGAGGCGGGGCCTCCCGCGGCGGTCAGGCCCAGCGACGCCGGATCGGCCACCGCGAACTGCCACATGACCGGGCCCGCGACGTTGCCGGCGTTGTCGGCCACCGTGACGGAGATCGTGTGCACCCCGGCACCGAGGTTCCCCGGCGCGTACGAGAAGTGACTCCCCGTCAGCGTGCCCCAGGACGCGACGTCGGATCCGTCGACATCCACCCGGAGTGTGCCCGTCGCGACTCCCGTGCCTGCGTCCGACACGTCAAACGCGATCACGGTCGCACCGGGGACGATCGAGCCCGGAAGCGGACGCTGCCCGGTGACGGCGGGCGCCTGCTCGTCGGCCACGGTGAACGACCAGACCAGCGCCGGCGAGATGTTGCCCGCCCGATCGGACGCTCGCGCCGAGACGGTGTGGACGCCGAAGCCGAGCGGCAGCGACGGAAGGTACGAGAACCGGCCGCCCGCGAAGGCGCCGTCGGCCGTGATGTCGGTCCCGTCGAGGGACACCGCCATCGCATCGGGATCGACTCCGATGCCGGCGTCGACGAGCTGGAACGAGATGGCCGGCGTACGGTCGGCACCGGACGAGCCGTCCTTCGGCGTCGGATCGGACAGGACCGGCGCCGTCGCGTCGGCGACCGCGAACGTCCACTCGACCGGGGTCATCGCATTCCCCGAGCGATCGGCCACCGTGACCTTGACGTGGTGCGAGCCGTAGGCGAGGCTCGAGTCCGGGACCAGCGAGAAGTGGCCCGCGACGAGGGTGCCGGCCGCTGCGACGTCGGCGCCGTCGAGCACGACATGGAGGCTGCTCGCGTCGACGCCGATGCCTGCGTCGGCCACGTCGAATGCGACCTGTGGCCGCCGATCCTCGCCGCTGGAGCCGTCGGCCGGCGTGGCGTGCGAGAGCGTCGGCGGCGTCATGTCGACGACATCGAACGTCCACGCCCCGTCGCGGCTGTTGCCCGCACCGTCGGTGGCGTGGTAGGTGATCGTGTGCCTGCCGTAGGCCAGATCGGCCTCCGGCGCGAATGTCGCATCGGCGCCCGTGATCTGCATGGGCAGCCCGTCGAGGCTCGCCTCGAAGGTGCCGAGCCCGCTCGGGACCGGCGTCGACGGAGAACGACACGTCCGGGCGCAGGTCGGTGGTCCGACCGGCGGGCTTGAGCGCGACTGCGACCGGGGCATGCGCGTCGACCTTCACCTGCACGGGCGTCGTCGTCGTCTCGCCCGCGGCGTCGGCCACCACGACGTCCAGGGCATGGCTGCCGTCGCCGAGCGCGGCCGGGCTCGTGCCGAGCGTGCCGGTGTAGGACGTCCTGCCCGGCTGCGTCGCGGACTGCACCGCGACGGCGTCCGAGTCCAGCACCGTTCCGGCGTCTCGCAGCGAGGCGGCCGCCACGCCTGCACCGGCGTCGTCGGCATCGACGGTGAGGTTCACGGGCTGGGACTGGTTGAGCCAGGCGCCTGACGCCAGCGGGCCGGAGAGCGAGACGGACGGTGCGGTGTCGTCGCGGAGGGTCGCGGTCAGCTTGTCGATCCGCGACGGTGTTGTGCCACTTGGTGCCGTAGTTGCGGTCGACGTCGGTCTTGACGGAGACGCTCGCCGCCTGGTTCCCGGCGGGAATCGACCAGGTGAACGTGCCGTCGCCGGACGTCTCGTGGAGCTTCGGAGCGCCGACGATGGATTCGCTGCGAAGGCGGGCCTTCATGAACGCGTACGTGTCGGCGGCCGTGATCCTGGTCGTCACCGTGAGCGATCCGTGGTCGATCGTCGTCGTCGGCGGTGCCAGCCACTCCCAGTAGGCGTTTGCGAGGTGGTCGGCGGCGCCAAGGCCGAAGATGCGAAGCGGGGTCGGCGACGGCACGTCGCCGTCTGCGCACGGCCCGGGGTGGCTCTTGATCGAACAGCCGTAGTAGCCCGGGTCGTGGAAGAACTGCCAGCCCGAGATGTCGGCGGACGTGTCGACGGTGACGGAATACGTGCCGGCTTGGGCAGCCGCGGGGACGGCGCCCACCAGTGAGACGGCGGCGGCAAGCGCGCCGAGCAGGCGGAGGCGGAAGTGCACGGGGGGTTCCTTTCGCGAGGTGAGGTGTCACTCGCATCGTGTGGCGGCGGCCCGTCACGCCGCTACGCCGAAGCCATTGCGAGAGCGGTGCGGATCTGTCACGCCCGCCGTGACACATGGGCGGCCGGGCGATCGGCGCGGCCGCAACGCCCGACGGGCACCGGCTCCCCACCGACGCAGACGTGCTGCTGCGAGCGTGGATGAGGGAGCGCGGGTTCGCGGCCGAATCGCTACGCTGAACCGCGATGTCGAGGGCAGCAGTCCTGTGGGAGCCGGCGCTCGCGCCGACGGGCGATCTCTTCCCGGCGGCGGTCGAGCACGTCGGGCGCAAGCTCGGCCGAGCCAAGCCGCTCCCGACCGAGCCGCTCCCGGACGACCGAGCGGCGGCCGTGGCGGCGCTCGATGCGTGGGCCGGCTCCGACGTCGACTGGCACGGCGAGCTCCGCCGCTACTACGAGGAGCACATCCCCGTGCACGTCCGCCCGGCGGCCGCGGTGAACGCGACGCTGCGGCGGCTGCACTCCGGCGGTGTCCAGCTCGTGTGGGCCTCGCCCGGGCCGCCCGAGGCGACCGCCGTCCTCCTCCACCACCTGGGCATCGCCCGGCTGCTCGACGAGATCATCGTCGCGCCGTCGGCGGCCGCCGCCGCTGCGGCGCTCGGGCTCGGGTCTGCGGTGCTGGTCGAGAACGGGCTGGACGAGCTGCTCGCGCTGCTCGACGAGCCGGCGGTGGCGACGTGATCGACGACTCCGATCGCCGCCTCGAGACGCTGCTCGACCGGATCGAGCAGCTGCGGCGCGAGCTCGAGGTCATCGGGCGTCGACTCGACGGGCTCGAGGGCCTGAACCGGATCGCCGAGGAGCTGCACGAGCTGAACGGCTCACTTCAGACGCTCGCCTACGCGGCACTCGGCAGGCGCGGGCCCGACGTGCGCGAGAACCGCTAGCTGATCTCGACGCCGGCGCCGGCGACCGCGAGCGGAAGGACGCGCGGCGCGATCCCCGCCAGCGAGCCGGCGACCGACTCCGCGGCGCCCGGCTCGCACCAGACGAGCACCGACGGGCCTGCACCGGAGATCGTCGCGCCGTAGACCGGGAGGCCGTCGAGCCGGCCCCGGACCGCGTCGAGCAGCGGGACGAACGGCGCCCGGTAGGGCTCGTGCAGGCGGTCGTCGAGCGCATCTCTCAGAAGCTCGGTCCGGCCGGACTCGAGCGCCGCGACCAGCAGGGCGGCACGCGCCGTCGTATGGGCCGCGTCGGCGTGGGCGATCGTCTCGGGCAGGGCCTCGCGGGCGAGCTTGGTCGGAAGCTCGTCCTCCGGCACGGCCACGACGAAGTCGACCGGGCAGCCTCGCAGGCGGATGGCGGCCGGCCCGCCGTCCGCGGTCCAGGCCACCGTGAGCCCGCCCAGGAGCGCCGCCGCGACGTTGTCGGGATGGCCCTCGAGCTCCACGGCCGCCGGGAGCGGATCGACGTCCCGGCCCGTCCACGCCAGGCCGGCTGCGACGCCGGCGGCGATCGTCGCCGCGCTCGACCCGAGGCCGCGGTAGAACGGGATCCGGTTTCGCATCTCGAAGCGCAGCCCGCGCGGGTCGGCCCCGGCGGCCGCGAAGGCGCGCGCGAAGAGGTTGTCGGCCCCGCGCGACGCAGCGCGGACGCCCTCGCCCTCGACGGTCACCTCCACGCCGTCGCCCTCCCCCGGCCCGATCGTCACCTCGTTTCGCAGCTCGAGCGCCACCGCCAGGCAGTCGAAGCCGGGCCCCAGGTTCGCGGCCGACGCCGGTGCCGAGACGTGCATCCGCTCAGGCACGTGCGGGCTCCGCGCCCAGCGCCAGCTCCTCGAGGCTCGAGACGTCGGGCGGGCAGCGCACGATCTCCGCGCCCTCGGCGCCGGCGATGTCGGGGTCCTTCAACCCGTGGCCGGTGAGGACGCAGACGACCGTCGATCCCGGCGCGATGAGCCCGTCCGCGACCGCCTCGATGAGCGCCGCGACAGACGTCGCCGACGCCGGCTCGCAGAAAATGCCCTCCTCCTGGGCCAGAAGCCGATACGCGCTCAGAATCCTGTCGTCGGGCATCGCCCTCACGGCGCCGTCCGAGTCGCGCACCGCGGCGGTCGCCTCGGCGAGCCGCGCAGGGTTCCCGATCCGGATGGCCGTCGCCACGGTCTGCGGGCTCGCGACCGGCCGGCCGGTGACGAGCGGCGCCGCCCCCTCGGCCTGGCCGGCGAGCATCCGCGGCGCGACGCCGGACTCCCGAAAGCCCTTCCAGTACGCCGAGATGTTGCCTCCATTGCCAACGGGAAGGGAGACCCACGCGGGCTGGCCGCCCAGCTGCTCGAGCACTTCGAACGCGGCCGTCTTCTGACCCTCGAGCCGGTGCGGGTTCACCGAATTCAGAAGCGCGAGCGGGCGCCGCTCGACGAGCTCGCGCACCAATCGCAGCGCGTCGTCGAAGTCGCCCTGCACCGCCACGACACGCGCGCCGCAGATCTGGGCCTGGGCGAGCTTCCCGCGCGCGATCGCCCCCTCGGGCAGGACGACCGCGAGCCGGATCCCGGCCCGGCCGCAGTACGCGGCCGCCGACGCCGACGTGTTTCCGGTCGAGGCGCAGACCGCCGCGGTCGCGCCGTCCTCCAGCGCCTTCGACACGGCCACCGTCATCCCCCGGTCCTTGAACGACCCCGTGGGGTTGGCCCCCTCGTACTTCAGGTAGACGTCGACGCCCACCAGCGCAGAGATCCGCGGGGCCGGGAGGAGCGGCGTCGATCCCTCGTCGAGCGTGACGACCGGCGTCAGGTCGGTGATGGGAAGCCGGTCGCGATAGCGCTCGATCAGGCCGGCCATACGATCCCCGGCTAGATGGCGGCCGGCATGAGCACCCGCTTCAGGTCCTCCTCGGAGCCGGGCTCGAGGATGGCCATCACGAGGTCGCCGGGACGGAGCTCGGTCTCGCCGATCGCGATCTCGGCCCGGCCCGCGCGGCTCACGGAGATGAGGCGCGACTTCCCCGGGAGGTTCAGGTCACGCACCATCCTCCCGGCGGCGGGCGAGTCCTCGTCGATCGCGAATTCGACGATCTCGAGGTTCTCGCGCCGCAGGTCGAGCAGCGTGACGAGCTCGTGCGCCGGCAGCTCGTGCTCGATCAGGGCCAGGATCGTTGCGGTCGCCGAGACTGTGAGATTGATCCCGACCATGTCGAAATGCGGCTGGTTCCGCGGGTCGTTGACCCGGGCGATGCACTTCGCGACTCCGTACTTCTCCTTGGCGACCTGGCACACGATGATGTTGTCCTCGTCGTCACCGGTGACGGCGACGACCAGGTCGGCCCGCTCGACCCCGGCCCGCTCGAGCACGAAGAGCTCGGTCGCGTCGCCATAGCGGGCGACGTGCTCGAAGCGAGCCTCGAGCGCAGCGTACCGGCTGCGGTCGTTGTCGAGCAGCGTCACCTCGTGGCCCATCTTGAGGAGCGTGAAGGCGAGGTTGGAGCCGACCTTGCCGCCCCCGGCGATCAGGATGTACACGCGGCGCTCCCTATGCGGCCCGGCCGGGCGTCGCACAGATCGCCTGGGTGGTGGTCTCGATGGCGGCCGAGGTCGCGCAGACCGTCTGAAGCCCGAGCGAGGAGTAGAACGCCGCCCGCGCGGGGTCGAGGATCCGCGTCACGACGCAGGGGCAGTGGAACCGCTTCTGCGCCACCTGGGCGATCACGATGTTGGTGTTGTCGCCGTCGGTTGCGACGACGCATGCGTCAGCCGTCTCGATCCCCGCGTCGATCAGGACGTCGAGGTCGAGGGCGTGGCCCTGGACGAACCGTCCGGGCCAGTCTTCGGGTAGGCGGGCGAGCGCCTCGGGATCGTCGTCGATGACCGAGACGTCGTGCCCGTCGGCGGCCATTCGACTCGCGATCGCCGAACCGACACGGCCGCACCCAACGATCAAGAGTTTCATGCATCAAGCCTAGCGGTTGACGCGATATCGTCGCGGCCAATGTCGACCACCCGCATCGGCCTCCTCGGCTACGGGACAGTCGGTGCGGCGGTCCACCGCCTCCTCGACGGCGGCGCGGCGGCGATCGAGCGCGTCACGGGCGGCCCTGTCGAGGTCGCCGCGGCCCTCGTGCGCGACCCTGCCCGGCACGCCGACGCCCCTGCCGGCCTGCTCACCACGGACTTCGCACGGCTCAGGGACGACGCCTCGATCACGGTGGTCGCCGAGGTCATGGGCGGGATCGAGCCGGCCCGCGAGCATGTGCTGGCGCTCCTCGAGGCGGGCAAGTCGGTCGTCTCGGCCAACAAGCAGCTCCTGGCCCGGCACGGCGAGGAGCTCTTCGGCGCCGCCGAGAAGCACGGAGTGCAGCTTCGCTTCGAGGCCAGCGTGTGCGCGGCCATCCCGGTGATCAAGGTGCTGCGCGAGTCGATGATCGTGAGCGGCGTCCACCGCATCGACGGCATCGTCAACGGCACGACGAACTTCATCCTGAGCCAGATGGTGCAGACGGGCACCGCCTACGCCGACGCTCTGGCCGAGGCGCAGCGGCTCGGCTACGCCGAGGCCGACCCCACCGAGGACGTCACCGGCGCCGACGCCGCGGCCAAGATCGCGATCCTCGCGTCGATCGCGTTCCACACCCGCGTCGTTCTGGAGGAGGTCGATCATGTGGGCATCGACCGGCTCGACCTGGCCGACGTCGAGCACGGCGCCGAGCTGGGCTACCGGACCAAGCTGATCGCCTCGGCGATCCAGTCGGGCTCGGCCGTCGTGGCCCGCGTGCACCCCTGCCTCGTGGGCCGCGATCACCCGCTGGCGACGGTCGAGGGCGCGTTCAACGCCGTGATGCTGCGGGGCGAGTCGATCCGCGAGGTGATCCTCGAGGGCCCGGGCGCCGGCGGGGCCGAGACGGCGACGGCCGTCATCGGCGACCTCCTGGCCGTGATCGGGACCCAGGGGACCGGGTTCCTCCAGCACGACGGCTACTTCCGCGAGCTCGACCGCCTCCCGGTGCGCCAGCTCGAGAGCCCGTTCTACCTCCGCTTCGACGTCGAGGACGAGCCGGGCGTGCTCGCACAGGTCGCCCAGGCGCTGGCCGACCGGGGCGCCTCGGTCGCCCAGGTCGTGCAGCACTCGGCCGACGGCGTGCACATCGTCATCCTCACCCACCGGGCGCGGGAGGGCGCCGTCCGCGATGCGGCGGCGGCCGTGGGGGCGCTGGGATTCAGCCGCTCCGAGCCGGTCGTCCTGCCCGTGCTCGAGCGCGGGGGGTGATCCCCTAGGTCTCGACCAGCTCGGCGCCGGCCGGGAAGTGGGTGACGATGACGCGGCAGGGGGCCTTGCGCAGGATGAAGTCGACCGTCTGCCCGAAGAACTCCTCGTGGAGGCTCGCCGCGACGCGGTGCTTCTGCGGAGAGCCCACCACGATCAGGCCGGCGTCGTGCTCGACGGCGGCGTCGACGACAACCCGTCCCGGGCTGCGCGTCCTGGCCACCACGGACCGGTACTCGACGCCGTACTCCTCGGCAAGCGACGCCGCCATCTCCTGGACGGCGGCCACCTCGGCCTCACGCTCAGGCATGTCCTTGTCGAGGCGATCCCGCACCGGCACGTAGATCGCGCTCACCCCGACCACGGCGGCGCCCGCCTCGGCGGCCAGGCGGCAGGCCGTCGCCATCGTCTCCTCGGCGATGGCGTCGAGCCGCTCCAGCGGCACGACGACGGTCGAGAAGGCGATGTCGGTCACGTCCGCGGGCGGCGGCGCCGCGTCCTCCACGCGCTCCATCAACGGGAGCCCCGCCCGGATCCGCGTCCCGGCATAGATGACGAGGCCGCCGATCATCCAGAGCGGCCCCACGACGCGCGCACCGGGGTGCGTGCCGAGCGCGACCACCCAGGCGGCGAACGAGAGCACGACGCCGACGACCGAGGTCACCGGGATCAGCCGCCCGCTGATCCAGACGTTGCCCTTCATCATGAACGGCCGCGGCAGGTCGGGCTCGGAGATGCGAAGCCAGATGATCGCCGCCTGGGTCAGCATGAACGCGATCAGGATCCCGAACGAGTAGAGCGACGCCAGGGTGAGCGTCTCCTCGTCGGAGTACAGCGAGCCGACGACGAGGAAGCCGATCGCGAGGACCGAGACCGAGATGATCGCCGCCGGCGGAGCCAGCACACGCCGGCTGGTGCGGCCGAAGGCCGGCGGAAGCTGCATGTGGCGCCCCATCGCCTCGGCGAGCCGCGCGCAGCCCGAGAAGCTGGTGGCGATGGCCATGAGGAGGATCGTGCATGCCGTGAACCCGACGCCGATGCGAAGGGCGGTCTCGAACCAGTTCGGGCCCTTCTCCCCGATCGCGTGCGCCAGGCCGAGCATCGGCGTCTCCACCCACTGCGTGGCGAGGAGCGTCGTGCCGCCGTGCTTGCTCCCGTCCGGATGCGCGGGGAACGCCGACACGGCCGCCGTCGCGACGGCGCTGTAGACGATCACGACCGTGAACACCGAGGTACGAACGCTGTCGGGAAGCGTCTTCTCCGGGTTCTTGGCCACACCGGCCAGGCTGCCGACCTTCTCGAGGCCGGTGTAGCCGATCATCGCGATCGGCAGGGCGAACGCCACGGAGTTCCACGTCGGCACGGTGCCGAGATCGATGCTGTTCTTGAGAGCGTCGACCGAGAACAGGAGCGTGAGCCCCAAGATTGCGATCCCCACCTGAACGACGAGATCGAGCGCGGCGACGACAACGCCGATGGTGTAGGCGTCCGTCCGCCGCAGCATGCGGATCACGGTGACGACGAGGACGATCGCGACGGCCACGACCGTCGCGCGGCCGGGCTGTCCGTGAAACCAGCCGTACTGCCCCAGCGCGCCCGCGAAGTAGTAGGGCAGGAACAGCGCCGACAGCGAGATCGCGAGCACGAAGTCGAGCACCACCGCCCACCCGGCGATGAACCCCACGAGGTCGTTGAACGCCCGCCGGGCGTAGGCCGACGCGCCCCCGGGCTCGGGGATCGTCGCACCGCCCTCGGCATATGCCGCCGCGGCCAGCGCGAAGAGGAAGCCGGCGGCCGCGAAGACGACCGGCGTCAGGGAGAGCGCGTAGACCGCGGTGATGCCGAGCGCGTAGTAGAGCGAGCTCGAGATCTCGCCGTAGGCCATCGCATAGAGCGCCCGAGCTCCCAGGAAGCGCCCGAGAGAAGGGATCTTGCGCGCCATGGGAAGAGCTTAGTGTCCCTGCAACTCGGCGCAGCGCCGAGACAGGAACGCCCGGTCCGCCGCCCCCGGCGCGAGCTCGAGCGCCCGCCGGTACTCGGCCAGCGCCTCGGCCGTCCTGCCCAACCGGCGGAGCATGTCGGCTCGAGCCGCCGGCAGCAGGTGGTAGCCGGAGAGCGTCGCCTCGGTGGCCAGCCGGTCGAGGACCACGAGCCCCTCCTCCGGGCCCTCGCTCATCGAGACGGCCACGGCCCGGTTCAGCTCGACGACCGGCGACGGCGCCACCTCGGCCAGGTCGTCGTACAGTGCGGCGATCGCGGGCCAGTCGGTGTCAGCGGCCGAGGCGGCCCGCACGTGCTCGCGTGAGATCGCCGCCTGAAGGCAGTAGACGCCGACCCATCCCGCCTCCGCGGCGTTGCGAAGCGCCGCCTCGCCCTGGGCGACCAGCGCGCGGTCCCACAACAGCCGATCCTGGTCGTCGAGCAGGATCGGGGCGCCATCGGGGCCGGTCCGCGCAGGTGCGCGGGCATGGTGGAAGAGCATGAGCGCGACGAGCCCCGCCGGCTCGGGCTCGTCCGGCAGCAGGCCGGCGAGCACCTGGGCGAGGCGGATCGCCTCGGCGCAGAGCTCCTGGCGCACGGGCGCGTCGCCGGACGAGGCGGAGTACCCCTCGTTGAAGATCAGGTACAGCACCGCCATCACCTGGTCGAGGCGCTCCGGGATCACCGGCTCCGGCGAATCGCGAAGGCCGATCCCGGCGACGCGCAGCCGGCGCTTCGCGCGGACCAGCCGCTGAGCCATGACGGGCTCCGAGACGAGGAAGGCGCGGGCGATCTCGGGTGTCGAGAGGCCGCCGGCAAGCCGAAGCGTGAGCGCGACCTGCGCGTCGGACGCGAGCGCCGGATGGCAGCAGGCGAACATGAGCTCGAGGCGGTCGTCGGGCAGGCGGTCATCGGGGAGGTCGGGGCCCGGCTCCGCGCCCGCTTGCTCGAGCTGCGGCAGCTTCAACGCCAGCGTCCGGTCGCGCCGGAGCCGGTCGAGGGCCACGTTGCCTGCCGTGGCGATGACCCAGGCGGCGGGCTCGGCCGGAACGCCCTCGACGGGCCACCGGGCGGCGGCGCGTGTGAACGCCTCCTGGACGGACTCCTCGGCCAGGTCGGGGTCGCCGAACCGGCGCCACAGGGCACCCACGGCCCGCGCCCAATGCTCGCGAAACGCGTCCTCCGCCGCGGCTCTGGCCGAACCCTCCACGTGCAGAACCTAGCCGTCGCCGCAGCACCCCAGGGCGGACCGGCTGCCTCGAGGAAGGCCCGCGGGCACCCCGGGTTTCCCCGCGTCTCAGTGCCGCAGGGCGCGCAGACGGATCGCCCCGAGCACGAGGAAGACCGCCGCTGCCAGGAAGCCCACCTGGCCGCCGCCGAGCCAGAGCGTCTCGACGAGGAGCACGAGCCCGATCGCAAGGAACAGATAGGCGATGGCGCGGCTGGCAGCGATCATCAGACGGCGGCCGGGGTGCCGACCATGACGCGGCAGTCGGCGTTTCGCAGCACGTAGTCGATGACGCGCCCGAACATGCGCTCCCCGCCCCGCTTTCGCTGCTCGGCGCCGAGGACGATGATCTCGGATCCGCGCCGGCGTGCCTCGTCGACGATCGCCTGTCCGACGTTCCGGGTGCGGACGATGCGGGTGATGACGCTCACGCCGTACTGACTGCCGAGCGCCGCCGCCTCTCGCAGCTCGTGCTCGGCGCGCTCGGCCTCGTCGTCCATCGGGTCGGCCAGCGAGCGGTAGAGCGGCACCTCGATCGGATAGAGCGCGATCAGCTTCGTGCCCGACTCCGCCGCCAGCCGGAGCGCCGTGACGGTCATCTCGTCCGTGATGGTATGGGATGTCAGCGGTAGGAGGATCGAGCGGTACTCCACCTCGACCGCCGGGCCGAACGCGGCGGCCTGCGCGACGACGGTCACGGTCAACGGCAGGCCCTGGGTGCGCCGATAGACCACGTAGACGACCATCCCGATCGCGAGCCACGCCAGCCCGACGGGCGCGACATTGTCCGAGAAGTGCAGCACGATCGTCACGATCCAGAACAGGAAGGTTCCCAGGCCCCCCAGCACGGCGAAGAGCGGCAGGTCGTACGACCCCACGACGAACGAGAGCGGGCCACGGTAGGGCATGTCCGCGCTCGGCATCGTGTGTCGCATCCAGATCACCGATGCGTGGGCGAGCGTGAACGAGAGCATCGCGCCGAAGGCGTACAGATTCCCGAGGAACGTCGAGTTCCCGAGCATGAGCGCGACCGCGACGACGCTGTAGAGCGCAATCGCGACGTACGGCGTGAAGAAGCGCGGGTGGATGCGCCGCAGCGCCTCGGGTAACTGTCTGTGCTGCCCCATCGAATAGGTCAGCCGCGACACTCCGATGATCCCGGCGTTGGTCGCGATGATCAGGATCGTGGCCGCAAGGATCGCGACGTAGTACCCGAGGCCGCTCTCGATCGTCGTCGGCAGGTCGAGGTTCTTGACGAGGCCGGCGACGGGATCGTTCGCGTACCTGCACGCAAGGTCAGAGGTCGGGTCGCCCACCTTCAGGTCCTGATTGGTGCAGTCGAACGTCTTCGTGTCCTGCACCTGCTGCGTCGTTGCCGGGTTGACCGGAAGCGCCGACAGCGCCACCGACGGCAGGAACGCGTAGATCGCGAACACGGCCACGACCACGTACATGATCGAGCGCGGGACGTGCCGCGGCGGATCGATCGCCTCCTCGGCCATGTTCGAGATCGTCTCGATGCCGGTGTAGGCCACCATCGCGACCGGGATCGAGACGATGAAGTCGCTCCATGACGGCGTGACACCGAGGTGGACGTTCGACTGGAGCGTGTCGGGCGAGAAGACGACGAAGAGGCCGATGACGACGAGCAGCGCCTGCGTGCCCAGATCGGCCAGCGCGAGGAAGATGTTGAGGCCGGCGGCCTCCTTCACGCCGAGGATGTTGAGCGCGGCCAGGAGCACCACGACGAGGCCGCCGCCGATGATGTCCACCGGGTGCGTGCGGAGCGTGTCGCCGCCGCCGAAGATCGCGAGGTAGTGCGGCACGAAGATCGCCGAGATGGCGATCGTCACCGTGTAGTTCAGCATCTGCGCCCAACCGGCGAAGAACGAGACCGCCTCGTTGAACGCGTGCCGCGTGAACGATGACGACCCGCCGGCCTCGGGGAAGCGGGCCGTGGCCTCGGCATACGTGACGGCCGTGAAGAAGAAGATCGCCCCCGAGATCACGAACGCCACCGGCGTGAGGCCGAGGGCGAAGACCGTGACCAGGCCGAGCGCGTAGTAGATCGACGAGCCGACGTTGCCGTAGGCCGTCGAGAAGAGCGCCGCCGTCCCGAGGACGCGGTGGAGCCCGCCGGCCTGGCGTCGCTTCAGAGGCACGCCGCGAGTTTACGGCGAACTAGCGCGCGAGCAGCGGGATGATCAGGATCGCGACGATGTTGGTGATCTTGATCATCGGGTTGATCGCCGGCCCGGCGGTGTCCTTGTACGGATCGCCGACCGTGTCTCCCGTGATCGAGGCCGCATGGGCATCCGAGCCCTTGCCGCCGTGGGCGCCGTCCTCGATCAGCTTCTTGGCGTTGTCCCATGCCCCACCGCCCGAGGTCATCGCGATGGCGAGGAAGATGCCGGTCACGATCGTCCCGACCAGCAGGCCGCCCAGGGCGTAGTAGGAGATCAGGCCCACCACGATCGGGATGACGACCGGGATCAGCGCCGGCAGCTGCATCTCGCGGATCGCCGACCGCGTGACCAGGTCGACGCACGTCGCGTAGTCGGGCTTCGCGGTGCCCTCCATGATCCCGGGGATCTCGCGGAACTGGCGCCGCACCTCCTGCACGACGGCGCCGCCGGCCCGGCCGACGGCGTCCATGGCGAGCGAGGCAAACAGGAACGGCATGAGACCGCCGATCAGGAGCCCCGCCAGCACGGCCGGGTCGTTGATCTGGAACGTGATCGTGTGGCCGACCTTCTTGCCCAGCTCGTCGTTGTAGGACTGGAACAGCACGAGCGCGGCCAGCCCGGCCGAGCCGATCGCGTAGCCCTTGGTGACGGCCTTCGTCGTGTTCCCGACCGCGTCGAGCGGGTCGGTCACGTTGTCGCGCACCTCGTGCGGCAGGTCGGCCATCTCGGCGATCCCGCCGGCGTTGTCGGTGATCGGGCCGAACGCGTCCAGGGCCACGACCATGCCCGCCATCGAGAGCATCGCCGTGACGGCGATCGCGATCCCGTAGATGCCGGCCAGGTGGAACGACGCGACCGTCCCGAGCGCGATCACGATGACCGGGAGCGCGGTGGCCTGCATGCCGACGGCGAGCCCGGCGATGATGTTCGTCGCGTGGCCCGTGAGCGACTGCTCGGAGATGCGCTGCACCGGGCCGAAGCGCGTGCCCGTGTAGTACTCGGTGATCGCGACGATCAGCGCCGTGATGACGAGGCCGATCAGCGCGCACCAGTAGAGGTCGGTCGAGCTCGCGCCGTCGGTGAACGACCCGAACCCGTCGGCGGCGTTCGACATCACCGGGATGTAGATGATCGCCGAGAGCACGGCCGAGACGATGACGCCGATGTAGAGCGCGTTGATCACGCTGCCCGACTTGGGCAGCCGGACCATGAACGTGCCGACGATCGACGCGGGGATCGAGAACGCCGCGAGCAGGAGCGGCAGCCGCACGGCGTCGGCGTTGCCGAAGAGCGCGCCCGAGGAACATCGAGGCGACGATGGTCACGGCGTACGTCTCGAACAGGTCGGCCGCCATGCCGGCGTCGTCGCCCACGTTGTCGCCCACGTTGTCGGCGATGACCGCAGGGTTGCGCGGGTCGTCCTCGGGGATCCCGGCCTCGATCTTGCCGACCAGGTCGGCGCCGACGTCGGCGCCCTTGGTGAAGATGCCGCCGCCGAGCCGCGCGAAGACCGAGATCAGCGAGCCCGCCGAACGCGAGGCCGACCAGGGCCTTGGTCGCCTGGAGGTCGCTGTCGCCGTTCAGCATGAGGATGCCGAAGTACCCGCCGACGCCCAGGAGGCCCAGGCCGACGACGAGGATCCCGGTCACCGTGCCGCCCTTGAAGGCGACCGAGAGCGCCGGCTTCATTCCCGACTTCGCGGCCTCGGCGGTGCGCACGTTCGAGCGCACCGCGACGTTCATCCCGATGAAGCCCGTGAGCGCCGAGAGCACGGCGCCGATCATGAACCCGATCGCCACCTTCCACCCCAGGTCGCCCGTCCACGTGCCGGCGACGCCGATGGCCAGGAACACCACCACGGCGACGATCGCGATCGTCGTGTACTGGCGCTTGAGGTAGGCGGCTGCCCCCTCCTGGATCGCGGCGGCGATCTCGCGCATGCGGTCCGTGCCGGCGGACTGCGCGAGCACCCAGCGCGTCAGCGCCAGGCCGTACACGACGGCTGCAGCGCCGCAGATCAGGGAGATCAGCACAGCATGGCTGGCCAGTGAACTCACGTCAGAGGCTCCTTGGAGGGTCTCGAGGGCAGGCGGGAACCGGGGGATTGTAACAGCGCTCTCGGTTTTCCCAAGCCGGATTGGCGGGTATGCTCGTGCGTCTACGCGCGGGCGCCCGTGAGCGCCGTCGCGCAGACATCCTGCGGCTGCGGGCCGATCCTCGGAATGGCGGCAAAGAGCAGGTTCCGCAGACGCTCGTTGTTCTCTGCGAACACCTGCATCACGGACTCATGGCTGACGGGGCCGACGCTCGCGTCGTCCTCGAGCCCGACGTCGTAGTCGGTGATCAGCGAGATGTTCGCGTAGCAGAGCTCGAGCTCCCGGGCGAGCCAGCCCTCGGGGTATGCCGTCATGTTGATGACCTCCCACCGCATCGAGCTGAACCACTTCGACTCGGCGCGCGTCGAGAATCGCGGCCCCTGGATGACGACCACGGTGCCGCCGCCGCGGATGTCGATCCCCTGCTCGCGCCCGGTCTCGAGCAGGATCCGGCGCAGGTCCGGGCAGTACGGGTCGGCGGCGGACACGTGGGTCGTCAGCGGGCCGTCGTAGAAGGTGTGCTCACGGCCCGACGTGCGGTCGACGAACTGGTCGCAGACGACGAACGAGCCGGGCGGCACATCCCGCGAGAGGCTGCCCGACGCGCACGGGCCGATGACGCGCCGCACGCCGAGCTCGCGCATCGCCCACAGGTTCGCCCGGTACGGGATCCGGTGCGGCGGCAGGTGGTGATGCCGTCCGTGACGGGGCAGGAACGCGACGCGCCGCCCGCCGATGGCGCCGACGACGAGCCGGTCGGACGGCGGGCCGTAGGGCGTGTCCACCGCGACCTCCTCGGCATCGTCCAGGAGGTTGTAGAACCCCGAGCCTCCGAAGACGCCGATCTCGGCGTCGGCGCTCATACCTCACCGCCGGGGGTCCAGATCTTGGGGCGCGGGACATCGACCTCGGGAGCGTCGGGCTCGGGCGCCCCGCCCTCGGCCGGCGCATCCGGCGGCGGCCCCTCGCTCGCGCGGGCGTACGCGAGCTGGAGCTGGGCGATCTCGCCGCGAAGCGCCGTGACCGACGCCGGCTCGAGCAGCCGTTCGAGCACGGGCACGAGCGCCCGGAGCGCCTCGATCGCGACCTCGCTCTGGGCAAGGTCTCGCTCGTCGGCGGCGCCCTGGACGAGCCCGGTGCGGCGGTACCCGAGCTCGATCAGCGTCTGGACGGTCGAGATCACCACCTCGCCGATGGGGACGTGCTTCATGTACTCCGCCGCGGCGGCCTGTGCGGCCCGTGCCTCGTCCTCACTCATCGCGTCTCCCCCTCTCTGACGGCCAGCCACTCGACGACGGACTCCCGCGTCCGCGCCACCACCTGGGGCCAGACCTCCCGCACCGACTCGCCCTCCTCCAGCCGGGCGATGTAGACCTCGGCCGCGGTCGGCTCCCGTAGCGGCTTCAGGAAGGCGGAGATCCCGAGCTCCGAGGCGATGTCGGACACCTGCTCGAGCAGGGCCTCGATCCGCGCCCCGGCCGGCATCACCGCACCCGTGTCGAGGTCGATCAGCTCGCCGGCCATCCCCCACCGGATCGCCCGCCAGAAGTTCTCCTCGATCAACCGGTGGGGATGGGCGGGCAGCGGCCGGCCCTCCTCGTGCGCGCGGGCGTAGTGGGCCGTGAGGGCGGTCATCAGCCCCGCGAGCGCCACCGCCCGGCCGAACTCCGGCTGCGCGTCGCAGATGCGCACCTCGACCGTCGGGAACGCCTGGTGCGGGCGGACGCTCCACCAGATCTCGGTGTGCTCGCGGATCGACCGCGTCGCGATGAGAAAGCGCACGAACTCGGCGTACTCTCCCCAATCCGCGAGCGAGTCGGGAACGCCGCAGCGCGGGAAGAACTTCGTGAACACCTGTGTGCGCGTGGAGTGCAGGTACGTGTGGCGATCCTCGAGCCACGGCGAGCTGCACGAGGCGGCCAGGAGCTCGGGCAGCACGCTGCGAAGCGCGCTCGACACCGCGACGGCCCGGTCGGCGCCGCGAATGCCGGTGTGCACGTGGATCCCGAACGTGTTGTTCCGCCAGGCGACGTAGCGCAGCGTCGACTCGACGAGGTGGTAGTGCTCGGTGTTGATGACCTCCTGGTCCTGCCAGCGGGCGAATGGGTGCGTGCCCGCCGCGGCCAGCGCATAGCCCAACCGCTCGGCGACCTCGATCACGTCGATGCGGCGGTGCGCCATCGCCTCGGCGGCCTCGGCGAAGGTCTCGCAGCGCCCGGTGCGGACCTCGACCTCGGAGCGAATCAGCTCACCGGCGACCATCCCCGCGAGCGGGCCGACGCGCGCCGCCTCGTCGATGCGCTCGAACCCGGGGGTCATGTCGAGCGTCGCGGGGTCGAGGATCGCGAACTCCTCCTCGACGCCGACGGTGAAGTCGTCGGCCGCCTCGAACGACGCCCGGGCCGCCTCGAGCGCCTCGAGCGGATCGCTGATCTTGGGCGACTCCCCCACGGCGGCGGACGATACCCCGATACCGCCATTTGGGGAGGCGAAATGGTCATGCCGGCCGTAGCCTCATGTGGCCACGTTCACGCCAGGCTGAGGTCGATCAGACGGCGTGCGATCCCCTCCCAGCTCCAGCGCTCGACGACCGCCGCACGGGCTGCGAGGCCCATCTCCCGCCTGCGGGCGTCCGGAAGCGCGAGCAGCTCGGCGAGCCGCGCCTCGAGATCCTCGGAGGTCCCGTCGAACGTGATCCCGTTCGACCCGAGTCCTGCGGCGACCTCGGCCAGGCCGGAGTGATTCGCGACGATCGGGAGCACTCCGCACGATGCGGCCTCGGCCGCGACCATGCCAAATGCCTCGGGCAGCACCGACGGCACGACGACGGCGTCGGCGAGCGGCACAAGCCGGTGGAGGTGGTCGTGATCCATCGCGCCGGTGAAGATCACCCGCTCGCCCGCCATCGCCTCGAGCTCGGCACGGGCGTCGCCGAAGCCGACGACGACGAGGGTCACGTCGGGGAACGCGACCGCGAGCCTGCTCCAGGCGTCGAGCAGCAGATGGACGCCCTTCTGGCGCATCAGCTTCCCGAAGTAGAGGACGAGCCGGCCCAGCCCGGCGAGCCGGTCGCCGGCGTCCGGGTCCGGAGCTCGTTCCGCCGGCCGGCCCGGACGGGGCGCCGCCGCATCTCGCCGAAGCATGGCGACCAACGCCGCAAGGTCTCCCCCGCCCGGATGGAACGCCTCGGTGTCAACGCCGGGCGGGACGACGTGCGTCCGGTCGTGAAGGCCCGTCCCGAGCAGCTCCTCGGTGACCTCGACGATGTGTCCCGAGCCCGCGAAGAGCGCCCGCACTCCTGCCAGCGCCGGGACGGCCAGGGACGCCAGCTGCGGGCGGCCGCGGATGGCGTACTCGAGCTCCGAGCCGTGGATCTTGACGGCGTGGGCAGTGCCGCCGGCGCAGGCCCGCGCCGCCACGGGACCGCCCATGAGCACGTGGTTCGCGAGCACGAGGTCGGCCCCGCCGTCGTGGGCCGCGGCCACGGCCCGGGCGTTCCGGTCGACGAAGACCTCGAGCTCGGCGGGCGTCATATCGGCCACATGACGAGCCTCGATGCCCTCGTAGCGGTCGAGCACGAACGTCGGGAGGAGCGGCCCGACGTCGGGCCGCACCACGCGGACGTTCGGGCCGAGCTCGAACTGCTCCGGCCGCGGCTCCTGGCAGACCACGACGACGTCGTGCCCCAGCCGTCCCCACGCTCGTGCCACGTGCTGCGTGTAGATGTTCGAGCCGGTGCCCTCGAGCAGGTAGCCATGCCACAGGACGAGCCGCACCGCCGAAACCTACCGGCCCGTCCGGCGGGCCGAGCGCCGCTGGACGTGCTAGGTCAGGTGGAAGTAGAGCGCGTGCAGGATCTCGACGACCGGGCTCGACCGGTGCACGGTCACGTCGGGGGGCGTGTCGATGAGCGCGTCGGAGTAGTTGAAGATGATCTTCACACCCGCGCGCACGAGCCGATCGGCGGCCTCCTGCGCCGCCTCCTCGGGCACGGCGAGGACGCCCACGATCACGTTGCGGTCGCGGATCGCGTTCGGGAGCTCGGACATCTCCTGGATGCGCACGTCGCCCGAGTCGGTGCCGACCTTGGCCGGATCGTTGTCGAAGACCCCGGCGATGTTGAAGCCGTGGTCGGCGAAGATGCTCGACTTCGAGATCGCCTGGCCGAGCGAGCCGGCGCCGATGAGCACGATGTTGTGCTGGCCGGACGTCCGCAGGATCTTCCGGATCTCGCCGATCAGGAAGTCGATGTTGTAGCCGACCCCGCGCTTGCCGAACTTGCCGAACCCGGACAGGTCACGCCGGATCTGCGTCGCGTTGATGTTGGTGTACTCGCCGATCTCCTGCGACGAGATCGAGTCCCGGCCCTGCTTCTTCGCCTGCGTCAGCACCTGCAGATAGCGCGAAAGCCGGGCTGCGACGCCCACAGTCAGGCGGTCCGAAGCCAACGGGGTCTCCTTCAGGGCGGGGGTTTGTAACACGTCACGATCAGTGTAGCCCCGCGGCTTCCGCTGCGGCGTCACACCGCCACGAGCGCCAGGTTCTAGGCCGCGCTTGTGGCGGCCGCGAGGCGGCGGCGGAGCTCGTCCGCGTCGACGCGGTACTTGAAGGCCTTGCGGCCGGCGACGAAGACGACCGGGATCTGCTCGCGGAACTCGGCCTCGAGGTCGGGGTCGCCGGTGATGTCCACCCGGACGAGGTCGAAGCCCACCTCGGCCCGCACCTGCTCGAGCACGTCGTGGGCCTCGTCGCACAGGTGGCAGCCGGCCGCCGTCATCATGCGCACCTCGACGGTCACATCGCGGTCGCGTAGGCGTCGCGGGACAGGTAGTCGGGGTACGCGATCGGCGCCGCGTAGCGGGCCGCCGAGGCGATCATCGCCGCGTTGTCGGAGCAGAGCTCAGGCGGCGCCAGAGCCAGTCGTACGCCCAGCTCGTCGCAGCTGCGAGCGGCAGACTCGCGCAGCACGGAGTTCCGGGCCACGCCGCCGACGATCGCCAGCGTTCCGGCACCCGTGGACTCGACCGCCTCGGCCGCCCGCCCGACCAGTGCACGCACGATGGCCGCCTGGTAGGACGCGGCGAGGTCGGCGGGCGGGCCGGCATCGTCGCGGACGGCCCGGACCAGCGCCGTCTTCAGTCCGCTGAACGAGAAGTCGTGGCCGGGGCGACCCACCATCGCCGCGGGGAAGCGGTGGGCCGCCGCGTCGCCGCCCGCGGCGAGCCGTTCGAGCGCGGCGCCTCCCGGGTAGCCGAGGCCGAGCAGCCGGGCGCCCTTGTCGAACGCCTCGCCGGCGGCGTCGTCGAGGCTGCGCCCGATCACCGTCATCGCCTCATGCGACTCGACCGACGCCAGCAGCGTGTGGCCGCCGGACGCCAGGAGCACCAGGAAGGGCGGCTCGATCGGATCCGGCTCGAGGTAGAGCGCGGCGACGTGGCCGTGCAGGTGGTCGACGGGGACCAGCGGCAGCCGGCGCGCGAAGGCAAGCGCCTTCGCCGCCGAGAGGCCGACGAGGAGCGCACCGATCAGCCCTGGCCCCTCGGTGACGGCCACCGACCTGATGTCGTCCAGGGTCACGCCCGCGTCGGCGAGCGAGCGCTCCACGGCGGGCACGACGAGCTCCAGGTGCCGGCGCGACGCGACCTCCGGGACGACGCCGCCGTACGGCGCGTGCAGCGCCGCCTGTGAGCTGACGACGCTCGAGAGGATGACGCCGTCCGGCGACACGACCGCGGCGGCGGTCTCGTCGCACGACGTCTCGATGCCGAGGATCACACCGGGGGCTCCGCGTCCTTCCACATGATGAGCGCGTCCTCGCGGTTGTCCGTGTAGTACCCGCGCCGGACGCCGGTCGTCACGAAGCCGAGTGCCTCGTACAGGTGGATCGCGACGACGTTCGTCACCCGAACCTCGAGCGTGTAGCCCCGGTCGGGGTCCTCGCCGGTGATCTCGAA
Organism: uncultured Actinomycetes bacterium; assembly: GCA_963709425.1. Taxonomy (GTDB): domain Bacteria; phylum Actinomycetota; class Thermoleophilia; order Gaiellales; family JAICJC01; genus JAICJC01. The sequence continues at coordinate 108,963 of CAVPWG010000006.1, forward strand.
CAGCCGCTCGAGCAGCACCCGGGCGATCCCGCGTCCCCGCCACATCGGGTCGACGGCCACGTTCATGACGTGCCATGCGTCGACGTACCGGGCGACGATCAGGTATCCCAGCATGTCCTCGCCCTGGAACGCCCCCAGGCAGATCCCGCTCGGCTTGGCGAGCTCTCCGGCGAACATCGACCGCGACCACGGCGTTGGATAGCTCTCGCGCTCGAGCTCCTCGATCCGGTCGAGGTCGGACGTCCGCAGACGCCGCAGCTTGACCGCGGTCATCATGAGGCGGCCCTCGTTGCGAGTGCGCGGTCGGCGTCGGGCGCCCGGACATAGAGCGGCTCCGGCGGGCCTGCCGTGGCCGCGAGGGCAGCATGATGTCGGGCCCACGGGACGTGAAGCGGCGAGTCGTCGGCAGGGATCTCGAGGCCGTGCAGGCTGTCGCGGTAGCGGACGGCGCCGTCCCCGGCGCAGACGGTGCCGGAAGCGACGGCATCCGCGAGCGCTCCGGGTGCGATCGCCTGGACATCGAGCCCGGGGCCGGCGGCGAAGACCTCGCCTCGGCGGGCGTCCACACACGCCACGTCGACGCCGTCGCCGGCTCGGAGCGCGTCGAGGGTCGAGACGCCCTTGACGGGGATCCCGAGCGCGAATCCGAGCGCGCGGGCGGCCGCGAGGCCGATGCGAAGGCCGGTGAATGTCCCCGGCCCGGTCCCGGCGACGACCATGTCGAGCTCGGCCGGGGTCACGCCGGCCTCGTCCATCAGCCGATCGACGTCGGCGAGCACGCGCTGGGCTGCCACCGAGCGGGCCCGGGTGGCCGATTCCCCCAGCGCGAGGCCATCCCGCCAGACGCACGCGGTGGCGATGTCGGTGGCGGTATCAAGCGAGAGAATCAGCAATCGCCGAGAGCAATCCTGGATGTTCGCTTCGCAACGAGATCAGCCTAGCATCGGCCTCCTGCAACCGCAGTTCCACGACGAGCCGGGGCGCCGGCAGGACACCGGCCCCGGGCTCGGGCCACTCGACGAAGCAGACCGCATCGTCGAAGTACGGCTCGAGGTCGGCCCACTCCTCAGGCGACACGCCGGCCGAGCGGTAGAGGTCGAGATGCGATACCGGGAACGCGGCCCCGGAGTAGCGGTGGCCGACGGTGAACGTCGGGCTGGTGACCAGGTCGGTCACGCCGAGCGCCGCGCATGCCGCGCGCACGAAGGCGGTCTTCCCCGCTCCCAGCTCGCCCATGACGTCGACGACGTCCGGCGGTGCAAGCTGTCCGGCGACCGCAGCGGCGATCCGCTCGGTCGCGGCCAGGTTAGAAGAGACCCAGCTGGGCGTACTCGGGCTCAGGCTCGGGCTCGGCAACGCGCTCGGGCGGCGCGCCCACGACGATCGGCACCCGTGCGGGCGGCGCCTCGGCAGGGCCGGCGAGCAGCTCCGGGAGCCGGGCGAAATCGCCCTCGAGCGTCGTCATCATCGCCGGTGTGTAGAGGGCGGCGGCGGGATGGAAGATCGGGTAGAGCACGAGCTCGACGCCGCCGATTCGGCGGGGCTGCGGCCGGCCGTGCACGCGCGTGATGCCGTGCGGCTGGCCAGAGAGCAGCTTGGTCGCGAAGTTGCCGAGCGTGCAGACAACCTTTGGGCGGATGAGCTCCACCTGCGCGAAGAGGTGCCCCTCACAGGCCTCGATCTCCTCTGGCTGCGGGTCGCGGTTCCCGGGCGGGCGGCACTTGAGCACGTTGGCGATGTACACGTCGGGCCGCGAGAGCCCGATTGTCTGGAGCAGCCGCTCGAGCACCTTCCCGGCCTGGCCGACGAACGGCGCGCCCTGCTTGTCCTCGTGGAAGCCGGGCGCCTCGCCGACGAACATCAGATCGGCGTCCGGGTGGCCCGTGCCGACCACCACCTGCGTGCGCGAGGCCGACAGTGCGCACTTGACGCAGCCTCCCCATTCGTCCGCCAGTCGCTCGAGCTCTGCCGCGCGTGCGGGTGCATCGCTCATGGATCGCATTCTGGCAAGCGCCCCGGACGACTCGAAGTCAGTGGCCGCAGCCGCAGCTTCCGCCGCAGCATCCGCCACCGCCGCCGCCACCGCCGCCGACCGTCGCGCCGACGGGGCGCGGAGTCGCGAACGACGACAGGAGCTTCGTGACGGTCACGCCGCCGCACGCCGGGCAGCGGACATCGCCGGCGCTGGACGCCGACACGAGCTCCTCGAACGTGTCCGAGCAGTCGGCGCACAGGTACTCGTAGATGGGCATGGGCGTACTGTACCGCGCGGCCATGCAGACGATCGCGGATGCAATCGATGCCGAGCTTGCGGACTGGAGCCGTCCGCCGAGCCTCGAGCAAGCGGTGCTCGGCACCGACGATCCCGCCGAGATCGAGCGCGTCGTCAGGAACATCTGCATGGAGAGGCTGCGCGCCGAGGTCGCCGCATGCATCTTCTACGAGGGCGGCGTCGGTTGCGTCTTCGGGCTCGAGCTTGCCGACGGCCGAACCACGGTTATAAAGGTGCACCCAGCGGGTGTGACCTATGCGCGAGTCCGGGCGGTCATGGACGTCCAGCTGCACCTCGCGGGTGCGGGCTTCCCGTGCCCGACTCCGCTCGCCGACCCGGCCGGCATCGGGCCGGCGTGGGCGACGTTCGAAGAGCTGGTCCCGCGCGAGTCGCACCGGGACGGCCATGAGCCGGTCGTCCGCCGGGCGATGGCGAGGACGCTCTGGTCACTCGTCGACACCGCACGGCCGTTGGCCACGGCCGGTCACCTCGGTCGCGATCTGCTCCGCGCGATTCCGCCTGAGCAGCTCTGGCCCAGGCCGCATGACGCACGGTTCGACTTCGAGGGCACCACGCGAGGCGCCGAGTGGATCGACACCATCGCACGGAGCGCCCGCGAACGCCTCGGCGGCGCCGTCGGCGAGATCGTCGTGGGCCACTCCGACTGGTCGGTCAAGAACTTCGCGTTCTGCGGCGATCGCGTCGCCGCTGTCTACGACTGGGACAGCATCGCGGTCGATGTCGAGCCGGTGTTTGTCGGCGAGGCCGTGCACGCGTTTCCGGCGACCTGGTACATCGACACCGCCGTCGCGCCGACGCCCGAGGAGGCTGCGGCGTTCGTCGAGGAGTACGAGGCGGCGCGGGGCCGTCCTTTCGACGCTGCCGAGATGGAGACGGTGCGGGCTGCCGCGGACTACGCGATGGCGTACTCGGCACGGTGCGCCCACAGCGACGACCCCGAAGGCGCCCTGCTTCGCCCCGGCACGACGCGTGATCTTCTGGCGCGCCACGGCCGGGTGCTGCCGTAACCTCCGCCGCAGTCGCATGCCAAGCCACACCGTGGTCATCGGCGCGGGTCGGGTGGGCAGCGTCGTCGCTGCGCGCCTGGGAGCGCAGGCGTACGGCCGCGGAGCGCAGGTGCCGCTCGACGGCGTGCGGCTCGCGTGCATCGCGACGCCGGACGGGGCCATCGCCAACGTCTGCCGGGCGATCGCACCGCGTCTCGGGCCCGAGGCGGCGGTCGTCCACTTCTCGGGGGCGACGAGCGTCCGCGCGCTCGACTCGGCGCCCGGCCCCACGGCCTGCGTTCACCCCGTCCAGACCGTCTGGCCCGAGCGAGGGCCGGACCAGCTCGAGGGGGCCTACGGCGCCGTCACCGGCGACTGGGAGCTCGGATCCGGCCTGGCGCGCGACCTGGGCCTCGAGCCGTTCCCGCTCGCCGACGAGATGAAGGTGCTCTACCACGCCGCCATGGTGTTCGCCGGCAACTACCTCGTGACGATCACCCGGACCGCGGTCGACCTGCTCGAGCGCACCGGCCTCGACCGCGAGCTGGCCCTGCGCGTGCTCGGCCCGCTCCAGCATCGCACCGTCGACGTGGCCGGCGGGAACCCGACCGGGCCGATCAACCGGGGCGACGCCGAGACGATCGCCGCCCACCTGGAAGCGATCGGCCCCGAGCTGGCGCCGCTCTACCGGGCGCTCGGACGAGCCACCCTGCCGCTCGTCGATCCCGCCTCGGCCGCGGCCGTTCGCGACCTCCTGTGACGACCGGCCTCGTCCCGACGATGGGTGCGCTCCACGCCGGGCACCGCGCCCTCCTGCGCCGGGCCCGATCGGAGTGCGACGTCGTCGTCATGAGCCTCTTCGTGAACCCGACGCAGTTCGGGCCGGACGAGGATCTCGACCGCTACCCGCGAGACGAGGAGCGGGACCGGGCGATCGCCGCCGAGGAGGGCGTCGACCGGATCTACGCCCCGACGGTCGAGGAGATGTACCCCGAAGGGTTCGCGACCTCGGTCTCGGCTGGGGATCTGGGAAGCCGCTTCGAGGGCGCGCATCGCCCCGGCCACTTCGACGGCGTGGCCACGGTCGTCCTCAAGCTCTTCAACCGCCTGCGGCCCGACGTCGCGTACTTCGGGCAGAAGGACGCCCAGCAGCTCGCCGTCGTCAGGCGGATGACGTCCGACCTCGACCTCGCCGTCGAGATCCGGGCGGTCGAGACCGTCCGCGAGCCCGACGGGCTGGCGCTCTCGTCGCGAAACGCCTACCTGTCGGCGGACGAGCGACGACGTGCGCCCTCACTGCACCGAGCGCTCGCCGCGCGCGATCGGAGCCTGGTAGAGGGCGAGGTCGACTACCTTGCGGTCGTGGATGCCGGCACGTTTCTGGACGTCGAGCCGCGACCGGGCGCCCTCGTGATCGGCGCGGCCCGGTTCGGGCCGACCCGGCTGATCGATAACATCCGGATCGAGGACCGATGAAGGTCACGCTGCCTCACCTGCGCGAGCTGAAGATCGCCGGAACGCCGATCGTGATGGTGACCGCCTACGACCTGCCGTCGGCCCGGATCGTGGACTCGGCCGGCGTGGACCTCGTGCTGGTCGGCGACTCGGCCGCGAACACCGTGCTCGGCCACGACCCGATCTCGACGGTCCGCGCGACGATGGACGAGCTCGTCATCCTGACCCGCGCGGTCAGCCGGGGCTGCCAGCGTGCGATGGTGATCGGCGACCTCCCGTTCATGTCCTATCAGGTGTCCGACGAGGACGGCGTCCGAAACGCCGGCCGGTTCGTGAAGGACGCGGGCGCCGACTGCGTCAAGCTCGAGGGCTCCGGGACGTCGCTTGCCCGGGCCGCGGCGATCGTCGCCGCCGGGATCCCGGTGATGGGCCACATCGGGCTCACGCCGCAGACCGCCACGATGCTCGGCGGCCACAAGGCCCAGGGACGCCAGTGGCATCACGCCAAGCGGCTCTACGACGACGCGCTGGCTCTCGAGGCGGCCGGGTGCTTCGGCATCGTCCTCGAGTGCGTGCCCGAGGCGGTGTCGGAGGCGATCTCCAAGCGGCTCACGATCCCCACCATCGGGATCGGCTCCGGCGCCGGCACCGACGGGCAGGTGCTGGTCCTGCATGACCTGCTCGACATGCACGGCGCGGACACCTTCCAGCCCAAGTTCGTCAAGCGCTTCGCCCACATCGGCGACGCGATGCGCGAGGGCGTCAGCGCGTACGCAGACGAGGTGCGCGGGCGCACGTTCCCCGCTCCCGAGCATGCGTTCCCGATCGCGCCGGAGGAGCTCTCGGCCTTCACGACCGCCGTCGAGGCCGGCTCGGCCGACGACAACATCCTCGCCGACTGGTAGCTGCGGGCGGCACCGGCGGCGCTCTCTAGAATGGCCGCCATGACAAGCTTTCTGCACACCATGGTCCGGGTCACCGACCCGGAGAAGAGCCGGGCGTTCTACGAGGCGCTCGGGTTCACGTTCGCCCGCGAGATGGACATCGTCCGAAACGGCGAGAAGGAGGCCACCAACTACTTCTTCAGCCTGCCCGGCAGCGAGAACGTCCTCGAGCTCACCTACAACCACGACGGCCGCACGTACGACGTCGGCACCGGCTACGGCCACATCGCGATCGGCGTCGACGACCTCGACGGGACGCTCGACGCGCTCAAGGGTCAGGGCATCGAGCCGGAGCGCCCGCCGTACACGGTCAGCGAGGGCGGATCGCGGCTGTGCTTCGTCCGTGATCCCGATCAGTACCGGATCGAGATCATCGGGCGCGCGTAGCCACAGCCGCCGTGGGCAGGTCTATGCCAGGCCTGCCCTCCTCAGGTACTCATCCAACGCTCGGTCGAATGCGCCCGCGGAGAGGAGCGGTTTCTTCGGGACGTGCTGGAGCGGCGCCGCCTCGAACGCAGCCTCGAGTCGTTTCCATTGTGGGATGAACCCGCGCCCACCTCGAGTCTTCCGAAGCAATCGACGGCCGTCGGGTCGGAGGTGCACTCGGTCGTTGCGGACGCTGACCAGCCCCGAGCATGAAGACGGCCGAGGGCGCCCTCGAACTCCGAGCGTCGGATAGTCGCGCTCGATCGCATCCAACAGGCCGACGATGGACACCACGAGTGGCCACGCCTGGAATCCCCAATCTGGGCCCCGCCGCGAGGAGCACCCACGCGTCGATGGATTCCTCGCTTCTGGGCACGGAGACACCGTAGTCACATGGGGGTTACGGACCCGCAGGCGGGGCGCGGCCTTCAGCGCGTCGGCGTACTGCTTCAGATCAGTACCGGATCGAGATCATCGGGGCTGATCCGGGTCAAGTCGGCGCCGGGGTATCGATCGCGTAGGGTCCCGGTGAGTCCAGCGCTCATGTCACTGATTGGAGGGCGTCACTGATGGCTGAGGCACCTGAACGGAAGACCGTCGACCTGTCCGCCTATCCGGATCTCGGTGGTGATCTACCTGGGCATGCGGGTCGAGGAGCCGCGAGGCATCGAGACCGTCACGGCTCTGGGGCCACAGATCCAGGCCTCCGTCGACGAGCAGCCGGACGGACGGGCTCCTCCTGCACGAACGGCTCTTCTACTCCGACGACCCGCCCCACACCGGCATGCGCCAGTACTGGCGCGATTTCGACTCGCTCCGGGCATGGACATTGACGCTGCCCCACAAGCGATGGTGGACCGACTACCTGCGAGACCGCGGTGGCACGTCGTTCTGGCACGAGACCTACTTCCGGCGCGGCGGATTCGAATCGATCTATGTCGACGTTGACCCCGGTGTCGGGATGGCTCAGTTCGCGCCCACCCAGCCCGCAACAGGTCCCATGCTCGGGGCGCGCGCACGCGCCGACGCCGACCGCTCGGGGGCCGGCGCGAGAGCCTAGGACGCGTTCGTCAGCCAGGCGATGAGGACAAACAACGCGGCCCCGGCCGGTGCCGCCGCGTTTGCTCGCAGCGTTCTCGCTCCTCGCCGACCACCAGCCGGCGGGCGCACGAGCTCTCCGAGTGCTATGACCGAGACCACGAGGCTCCAGGAGACGCCGACAAGGGCCGCCAGAGTGCCGAAGATATAGAACGGCAGGCCGGGGCCACCTCCGATCTCGCCGGGGCTGGACTGCTCGGCGAGGAAGCCAACGGCGAGGAGCGCAAGGCCGATCAGCGATGTGATCGGGCCGATGAGCCTGCCGGCGCCCAAGCGTGGATCGGAATCGTGGTCATGGGAGGAGCTGCCATTACGAACCACCGTGGCATCGGGGATTCCGGCCACACCCCCGAGAGGCCACACCCAATTCGACGGATCGCGCGTACTCGGCGCCGGAACACCGGCGAAGAGGGCAAGAGCCGTCACCGAGCCTAGGCTGCGACCATGACAGCCGTTCTGGTGACGGGGATGTCGGGCACGGGGAAGTCCACTGCGCTTGCCGAGCTCGCCCGCAGGGGCCATAGCGTGGTCGACACCGACCACGGCGCCTGGTCGGAGGGCGTGCCGCATCCCGGAGGCGGTTCGGAGCAGCTGTGGCGCGAGGATCGGATGGACGCGCTCCTGGCCGAGCCCGCGGATGGCACGTTGTTCGTCTCTGGATGCGTTGCGAACCAGGGCCGCTTCTACAGCCGGTTCGATGCGATCGTGCTGCTCAGCGTGCCGGAGGACGTGCTTCTTGATCGCATCGCCTCACGCCGGACGAACGACTTCGGCAAGTCCGATGCCGAGCGCGCCCGGATCCTGAGCGACCTCCATGCCGTCGAGCCGCTCCTGCGCACCGGAGCGACCGCGGAGATCGACACCCGAAGGCCGGTCGAGGAGGTCGCCGATCTCCTCGAGTCGATCGCCGGCGTCCCGGGCGCGCCTACGCCACGAGATCCCTGAACGCGGGCTCGTCGCGGATCGGATCGAAATCCGAGTCCCCGACAGCCGCCGAGCGCAGCTCCTCCGAGCGCTCGATTGCGCGCCGCAGGTGCTCGATCGCGTCGCCCGGCCGCCCCGTGAGGCTCTCGCAGCACGCGACGTTGTACAGGAGCTGGGCATTCTCGGGGTGGGCCTCGACCAGCTCCCGGCCGCGGTCGGCCGCCTCGGCGTACTCACCGGCCTCGTACAGGGCGCCGAGCGACGCCCACGCCTCGTCGGTCTCGGCCCCAGGAGGCAGCGCGACCCACGGATGCCGCCGCGAGTCGTAGACCGAGACGGTCGGCGGCGGGAAGGACGGATCCGCGAACGCGCCCACCGGGACGGCGATCAGCTCTGGCGCATCGGCGGTGGTGTAGAAGACCGTGCCGCCGCAGTCCGGGCAGAAGTGGAACATCCGCTCCTCCCCATCTTCGTCGGCCCGCCGCACGTAGTCGCGGAACCGGCCGGCGACGCGCACCCGGTCCGAGGGAAAGCGGGCCTGGATCGCAAAGGCGCTGCCAGTCCGCCGCTGGCATGCGAGGCAGTGGCACATGGAGATCCGAACGGGATCGCCCTCCGCCTCCAGGTGAAGCTGCCCGCAACTGCATGCGGCCGTTCGGCTAGCCATGATCGTGAATCCTAGGGCGCGCGCCTCCCGCGGTTTGGCGAAAGCCCCAGAGCGGTACCATCGCCATGAGCCCGGGCGCCGCCGAACGGCGGACGTCGGTCGAGTTTTTCGAGGTCCCCGTTCAGACCGTCAGCTGATTGAGCGAGTGCGTCAGGTGACCCGGAACGACGTGTGCATCGTCGTCGGTGAAGGCTGCAGAAGATCGTGTAGGTGCGCGCGGACAGCTTCACCGTCACCGTCGCTGTCCGGCCCGCACCCAGGTTCATCGACTTGGCGAGAACCCTCCCGGCCGTGCCGATGCGGATCCGGAAGTTGTGTGCGATGGTGGCGTGGTTCGTGATGTGGAACGTCACTTTTCGCCGGCGAGCACGAGCGTGACGAGCATCGCCGGGAGCACGCGAGCTCGCATAGACGGCCATACGACGTCCGGGCGCAGCCGGATTCCGGGTATGTGCTAGGCATCCTCCACGGCGTCCAGGATCGCGTCGATCACCCCGACGGTCAGCGGGTCATCGGTGCACTCGGCGACCCGGCCCGCCTGCCGGCGGCGCTCCTCGTCCGACTCGGACGGGTCGAGCCAGGCCCGGCACGAGATCTCGGCGATATGGCCCAGCTGGGCGATCGTCATGGAGAAGCTCCCCCGCCGGTCGACCCGACCCGGACCGCCGGAGCGGAGGTACTCGCGGTACAGGGCACGAGCGCGGTCCGGGTCACCGCCCCAGAACTCGAACAGCACGCCCGACAGCTCCTGCCCCGGGTCGGCGAGTCCGCAGTTCTCCCAGTCGATCACGGACATCCCGCCGGCCCGGGTCGGGCGCAGATTGTCGGCCCACAGGTCGCGGTGGCAGGTGCGAAGCTCGCGGGCCGGCTCGATCAGCACCTCGAGCCCGACCAGGTCGTCCCGGATCGCCGCCATGGCCGCCGCGAACGGCGCCCCCGCCGCCGAGAGGTCGCGGACGAGCCCGTCCCAGGCCTCGCCGCCGACCGGATCGGTGTACCACGGATCCTCCGGGCGCCGCCCCGCGTATTCGACCCGGTGCATCGCCGCCACGATCCGGCCGACCCCGGCCGGATCGAGCGTGCGGTCGGGCGGGCGGATCTCCACCCATTCGTACGCCCGGACGTGCGCCTCGCCGATGACCGCGAACACCTCTCCCGCCTGTGGGCGTACGACGGCCGGCACCGGGATACCGGCCGCATGAGCGGCGTCTTGGAACTCCGCGTCCTCGCCGTCGAGCTCCTCGGGCACCCCGAGAGCCGTCTTCACGGCCCATATCCCGCGATCGGTCTCGAGCTGCCAGACCTGGCCCTGCTCGCCGCGCTCGACCGTGCCCGTCAGCCGGGGGCGGGCGCCGAGGCCGAAGACGCGCGCGACGTCCTCGACATCCTGCGGGCTGAGCACGCCCCGAGCGTACCGCTTCGCCCGACTGCCGTGAGAGGGTTCGCTCGATGAGCGAGACGCTCGAGACGACCGGCCCCGGATCCGTCGACCCGCGCGCCGAGCAGCGCATGGTGCCCATGCGCGACGGCGTGTCGCTCGCGCTCGATGTCTACCTGCCGGACGGTGCCGGGCCGCAGCCCTCGGTGCTCGTCCGGCTGCCGTACGACAAGAACGGGCGCTACTGCTGGATGCCGCAGATCGCGCGCCACTTCACCGACCGCGACTATGTCTTTCTCGTCCAGGACGTGCGTGGCAAGTTCCGCTCCGGGGGCGAGGTGAACCCGTTCGTCCACGAGATGGACGACGGCTACGACACGCTCGAGTGGATCGTCGAGCAACCGTGGTCGAACGGGTCGGTCGGGATGTGGGGCGACTCCTACTACGGGTTCGTGCAGTGGACGGCGGTCGCGTCCGGGCACCCGGCCCTGCGGGCGATCGTCCCGCGCGTGACCGTCGCCGACCTCTTCGACTGGCTGGCGGGGGTGACGCCGCTCTACGGCGCCCACTACCTGGCCCAGTACTGGACGGACTCGCTCACCCACCACTGGACGCCCGACTGGACGCACCGGCCGCTGTGCGAGGTCTTCGACGACGCGTTCGCGGCGATCGGGGCGCGCTCCATCGCGTTCGACCGCCTGCTGGCCGAGGAGCGCGGGCAGGCCGGCATCGACCTCTACGCGAACGGCCACCCGTTCGACCGGCTGCGGATCCCGACCCTGCACGGCGTTGGCTGGTTCGACAACATCACGCCTCCCCACATGCTCGACTACGAGCGCCTCGTGGCCGATCCCGAGACGGCGCCGTACCAGTACCTCCACGCCGGGTCGACCGATCACGAGAACTACCGGTTCGAGGACGTCCCGGTCGGTCCGGCCGACGACCACGCGACCGACGACGACGCGCTCGAGCGGATGCTGCCCCGCTATCTCGAGCCGGCGCTCAGTTTCTTCGACGCCTTCCTGGCGGGCCGCAGCCACCCCGGGTCGGTGCCGCGGGTGCGGTGGCATCTCGGAAACGACGGCTGGCACGAGTCGGCCTCGTGGCCGCCGCCGGGCGCGGCCGAGGCCCGGCTCTACCTGTCGGCGGAGGGCGACCTCGGAGCCGAGCCGAGCGGCTCCGGGGAGGTGGCCTGGCGGCACGATCCCCGTGACCTCGTCCCGTCGACGATCGTCGACCCGTTCTCGTTCCTGTTCGAGTATCCCGACGAGGGCGAGGCGGCGGCCAGGGCCGACGTCGCGGTGTTCACCGGCGAGCCGCTCGCGGAGCCGCTGACGCTCGCCGGCCGGGTTGTCGCTCACCTGTGGGCGGGAAGCGACGGGCCATCGATGTGCGTGCACGTCAAGCTCGTAGACGTGGCCCCGGACGGCGCCTCCCACATCCTGCTCTACGGCCAGGAGCTCGTCGAGCGCCCCGACGACTCGGCCCCGGTGCAGGTGTACCTGGGGCACACCGGCCACCGCGTGCTGCCCGGCCACCGGCTGCGGCTCCAGGTTTCCTCGAGCGACTACCCGCTCTACGTCCCCCACCCCGGCACATCCGAGAGCCCCTGGTTCGCGGTCGAGACGGCGGTGAACCGGCAGCACGTCCTGACCGGCGGGTCGACCCCGTCGCATGTGAGCTTCACCGTCCTTCACGGGTAGGGTGGACTCCCCGTCACGTCGCTCCCGGAGGACACATGCGCTACATGGTTGTCGAGAGGTTCACACGCGGGCCGGGCCCCGTCTACGAGCGGTTCGCCGAGCGAGGGCGGATGGCCCCGCCGGGCCTCGAGTATGTCGAGAGCTGGATCGACGAGCGTCTCGACCGGTGCTTCCAGGTCATGGAGACCGACGACCCGGCGCTGTTCGACGAGTGGACGGCGGCCTGGGCAGATTTGGCGACGTTTGAGATCGTCCCGGTGATCTCGTCGTCGGAGGCGGCTGCGCGCGCCGCCGCCAGATCATGATCACCCCGCAAACCGGCGATTCCATCGCGATCCGATCGCTCGAGCCGGGCGACGCGCCGGCATGCGACGCAATCGTCGCCTCGCTGCCGTACCACTTCGGCGATGAGCACGGCCGTGACCTGTGCGCCGCGGCCGTCCGCGAGCAGGCGGGCCTGGTGGCCGTGCGAGGCGACGCGCCCGTCGGGTTCGTGACGTGGCGGCCGTGGTACGCGGCCGCGATCGAGATCACCTGGATGGCTGTGCACGCGCGCGAGCGCAGGCGCGGGATCGGCCAGATGCTGGTCGACGCGTTCCTCGCCGGCCTCGGCCCCGAAGTTCGCTTCGCGGCCGTTACCACGCTGTCGGAGGCTACGTCGGAGCCGGGCGTCGACGACGGCTACGCCGGCACTCGTACGTTCTGGCGCCGGTGCGGGTTCGAGCCGGTCCTCGACCCGGCCGGCTGGTGGAACGCCGCGAACCAGGCCGTCGTGATGGTTCAGGCGGTCGGCCGCTAGGCCGGTGAGCCCGCCCACGGGGCTCCTCCCCGAGGGCGGGCTCGTGTGTGGTCGCTAGAGCGGGAACCGCACGAGGTCGGTGTGCGGTACGCCGTTGATGGCGTCGATGAAGCCGCCGACGTAGAGGTTCGAGCCGGACTTGACCATGGCCCATGCTCCCGTGTAGTTGCCGCCCTGCGGCGTGATAGCCGGGAACCAGTCGCAGTACGGCGCGCCCGTTGCCGGGTTGAGGGACATCAGGCCGTGGAGCGGCTGGCCGCAGACGGTCTGGGTCAGTACCGCCGTCCCGAAGTGGCCGCCGACGAAGAGGCGCGTACCGTCGGGGGACATGACGAGGCTCTCGTCGTTTCCGACCGTGCTGAACCGCCAGACCTGCGTGCCGACGCTGCCGTTGTCGAGCCGAAAGGCGGCCGAGTAGTTCGGGCCCCGGCCAAAGCCGCCATAAAGGCGGTTGCCGACCGGCAGGAGCGCCCAGGCAACCTGCGGGGCGACGATGACGCCGGAAGGGATCGCCCACGGGTCGAGCGAACCGGTGTCGAGCGAGACACGGGCGACGGAGACGCGCGAGACGCCATCCATCGTCGTGAAGTTGCCGCCCACGAACAGCGTCGTGCCGTCGGGCGCGAGCGCCATCGAGCGGACGTTGTTGTTGGCGACCGCCGCGAACGTGCTCGAGACCGAGCCGTCCTGGTTCAACGCGACGATGTTGCCCTTCGGTTGTCCGTCCACTTGCTTGAACGCGCCGCCGACGTAGATCAGGTTCGGGCCGACCAGGATGACGTGCACCTGGTTCCCGAAGGCGTGCGTGAACGCGGGATCGACCGCGCCGGTGGTCGTCGACACCGCCGCGAAGTTCTTAACAGGTGTGCCATTGATGAAATCGAACTTCCCGCCGATGTACAGCGTCGAGCCGTCGGCTGACACGCCGAGGGCGTTCACCTGACCGGCGGCGCCCGTGGACGTGGTGATGATCGGTCCCCATCCGGGGATCCCGACTCCCGTCGTCGCGTCGATCTTACCGACGCTCTTCACCTTGATCTTCGGCGTCCCGCCCTGCGCACGCAGGAGGCCGAACTTGCCGCCCACGTAAAGCGTGTTCCCGCTCAGGGTGAGCGCTTTCACCTTCCCGTTCGTCTCCCACGCCGACGTATCAGCCGTCGCGCTGAGCGCGAAGGCCGGAGACGCGGTCGCTGCGACCGCGCCGACGGCGGCCATGGCAACAAGTGCCAGTCGCTTGACGGACATTCCGCTATTCCCCCTCCTCGAAACTCCCACACACACCGGCCTAGGCCAGCCCGACGCCGATCGGCCGCGAGGCGGATCTCTCGGCGCATCCATTTTGCGGCAAGTTTAGGAATCCGTCAACCAGTTGTTGTGAAAACGTGGGTTTCCACACCGAGGTCGCGAGGATGAGGGTCGGCGGTATCCTTGAACCGTGAGCGATCACGTGACTGCCGGGGAGGCAGGGTTCTTCGCGACCCAGATGGGCGTCGGGCATCCCAACATCCTCCCGACGACGGTGTGCGCGGTCGTCGAGCACGGTGGCGAGCTCCTGATGGTCCGCCAGCTGAACCGCGACGGTGAGGAGCGGTGGAACTTCCCGACCGGCTGGATGGAGCCCGTGGACGAGGATGGCCGCGTCCAGCTCCCCGAGCACTCGGTCAACCGAAACCTTCTCGTCGAGACCGGCTACGCCGCGTCCGACGCCCACCTGATCGGCGTCTCGCTCGTGCGTGAGCACGACCCGGACGGCCACCGGGTCGGCACGTCATTGCGCCTGAACTATGTGTGCGAGCAATTGCGCCAGACCAGCTACGCTGTCAACGACCCGGACATCCTGGGGGCACCGGAATGGTTCACGCCGGAGCAGATCGACGACCTGATCGCACGGACACAGGTCAAGGGGGAGCTCACGGCGGCGGCTTTCCGCCACTGGCGGACCTACCGGGCGGGTGGGAAAATGTCTGCTGATATCGTTGACATTCCCAACTGACGCTTTAGTCTCGTTGTAACTGATAACCACGGGAGGGCAATCTTGCGGCGTGTTCTAATGATTATGGCTGCGGCCGGCTTTTTGGTCGCCGCGGCTCCGGCTCAGGCGGCGCTCGTGGGCGAGGCGCCCGCCAGCTCTTGGCAGACCGACGGCAAGGTGAACGCCATCGTCGTCGCCAACGGCAAGATCTACATCGGCGGCAGCTTCACGCACGTCACCCCGCCGGGAGGCGGCGCGGCCGTCGCCCGCAACCACCTGGCGGCGCTCGACGCGCACACGGGCGCCCTGAAGCCGTGGAACCCGGGCGCGAACGACATCGTGAACGCGCTCGCAGTGAAGCCGAACGGCAAGACCATCTACGCCGGCGGCCACTTCACGAAGGTGCACGGCGCCGCCCGGCTGCACGTGGCGGCGATCAACGCCACCTCGAGCACGCTGCGGCCCTGGAAGGCCAACGCTGGCGGCAAGGTCGACGTCATCGTGGCGACGAGGAGCCGCGTCTACATCGGCGGCACGTTCACGACGCTCAAGGGCCACACCCGCAACCGGCTGGGTGCCGTCTCCGCCGGCTCCTCGGCGGCGCTGATCGGTTGGACGCCCCATGCCAGCTCCGAGGTCTACTCGCTGCAGCTCTCTGCCACCGGCAAGCGCATCTATGTCGGCGGTGCCTTCGACCACATGAACGGTAAGGCCGCCAACCACCTCTCCGCGATCAAGACGGCCGGCGCGGGCGCCATCGCCAAGAAGTTCCACTTCCACCCGAACTACCCGGTGTTCTCGCTGCGGCTCGCGGGCCAGACGCTGTACGTCGGCGGCGCCGGCAACGGCGGGCACGTCACGGCCGTCAACTTCAAGACCAGCCACGCCAGGTGGGACGTCCTCACGGACGGCGACGTCCGGGCGATCACGCTCCGCCAGGGCATCGTCTACGTCGGCGGCCACTTCAACAACTACTGCCAGGGCCACACGGGCACCGGCACGCCGCTCACCTGCACCACCAACGTCGGGCGGCGCAAGTTCCTGGCGGTGAACCAGGCGACCGGTCACCTGACGAACTGGAACCCGGTCGGGAACAGCGTCCAGGGCGTGTTCGCGATCCGCAGCAACAAGTCCCAGGTCATGGCGGGCGGTTCGTTCACCTCCGTCCACGGCCAGGCGCAGCAGGGCTTCGTCCGCTTCACCTAGGCCGGCGAGTCTGACACGAAGCGCACCACGCGGCGGGGGCCCAGCCCCCGCCGCGGCGCGTTAAGGGGCGTGTCCCTCGAGGCCGGCGATGACGTCGAGCAGGAAGGCCGTGGCCACCGCTCCGTCGACCACCCGGTGGTCGAACGTGCACGAGACGAGCCCGATGTCCCGCACCAGGATGGCTCCGTCGATCACCGCCGGCCGGGGGGCGATGCGGTGGACGCCGAGGATGGCAACCTCGGGGTGATTAACCAGCGGCGTGGCGAAGAGCCCGCCCAGGCGGCCGGCGCTCGAGACCGTGAACGTCGAGCCGCGCAGCTGCTCCGGCGTCAGCCTGCCCGCCGCAGCCGCCGCCCCGAGCGCCGAGACCTCGTCCGCGAGCTCGTCGACCGTCTTCGATCGAGCGTCGCGCACGACGGGAACGACCAGCCCGGCCTCGGTCTGCATCGCGACGCCGAGGTGGGCGTCGTCGAGGTAGACGATCTCGTTGCGGTCGAGCCGGGCGTTCAAGGCCGGATGCCGGCCAAGGGCGTCGGCCGTGGCGTGCAACACGAACGGCAGGTAGCTGAGCTCGCCCCGTGTCAGCGAGAGGTGGGTGAAGTCGCACTCCTCGACCACGGTCACGGCCGGCACCTCGCGATGCGAGCGGGCCAGGTGCTCGGCGATCGCGCGCCTGACGCCGCGCAGCGGCTCGCGCCGCCCGCCCACCGGCCCAGACGCGGAACGCACGGCAGCCTCGGTCACCGGACCGTCCTCCGCCAGCGCCGCGAGGTCGACCCCCAGCTCCGCAGCGAGCCGGCGCACGGCCGGCGTCGCCTGCACGCGCGGGGGCGGCGACGCCGCGTCCGGCGCTGCAACATTGGGGTCTGACCCCGTCTTTGCATCGGCGGAGCCGATCACGACGAGGAGCTCGCCCACCGGGACGACGGCGCCCTCCTCGGCGAGGATGCGGCTCACGACGCCGGCCGCCGGCGACGGCACCTCGACGGTCGCCTTGTCGGTCTGGATCTCGACGAGCAGGTCGTCCTCGGCGATCTCGTCGCCGACGGCGACCCGCCAGCGGACGATCTCGCCCTCGGCGACGCCCTCTCCCAGGTCGGGCATGCGGAACTCGTAGGGCACTAGAACGACAGTACCCGGTTCACCGCGTCGAGCACACGCTCCGGGGACGGCAGGTAGGCGTCCTCGATCGTCCAGTACGGGTACGGGACGTCGTAGCCCGTCACGCGCACGATCGGTCCGCGCAGGTCGAGGATCGCCTTCTCGGCGAGGACGGCCGCGACCTCGGCCGCGAAGCCGGCGACGCGCGGAGCCTCGGCGACGACCACCGCACGGCCGGTGCGGCCCACCGACTCGAGCAGGGCCGGCTCGTCGAGCGGTTTCAGCGAGCGCAGGTCGAGCACCTCGACCGACGCGTCGGCTCGGTCGGCCGCCGCCTCGGCGACGGCGACCATGGCGCCGTAGGCGATCACCGTCACATCGGAGCCGGAGCGGGCGATGCGGGCCTTCCCGAGCGGCACCACATGCTCGCCCTCCGGCACCTCGCCGCGCGCCGTCCGGTAGATGAGCTTGGGTTCGAGCACGACCACGGGATCGGCGTCGCGGATCGCCGCGGCGAGCAGGCCCTTGGCGTCGGCCGGCGTCGACGGGATCGCCACCTTGATCCCCGGTGTGTGCACGTAGTACGCCTCCGGCGAGTCGTCGTGCAGCTCCGGCGCGCGCACCCGCCCGCCGTACGGCATCCGCACGGTGATCGGGAATTCCATCGCGCCACCCGTGCGCCAGCGGTAGCGGCCGACGTGGCAGATGAGCTGGTCGAGGCAGGGGTAGGAGAAGGCGTCGTACTGCATCTCGCACACGGGCCGGAAGCCCGCCATGGCGAGCCCGACGGCCGCCCCAAGGATGCCCGCCTCGGCGAGCGGCGTGTCGACGCAGCGGTCGCTCCCGAACCGGTCGCGTAGGCCGGCGGTGGCCCGGAACACCCCGCCCAGCGTCCCGACGTCCTCGCCCATCACCATCACCGACGGGTCGCGCTCCATCTCGGTGTGGAGCCCGTCGTTGACCGCCTCGACGAGCGTCTTCATTCGCCCTCCGCGAGGATGCGCAGGAGCTCGGCGCGCTCGGCGACGAGCTGCGGCGGCGGCTCGGCATAGGCGGTGTCGAAGACCAGCGCCGGATCCGGGGCCGGCAGGGCCTCGGCAGCGGCGATCCCCTCCCGCATGGCGGCGAGCGCGTCGGCGCGCACGGCCTCGGTGAGCTCGTCGGTCAGGATCCCGCGCCGACGCAGGTAGCCCTCGTAGCGCGCCAGGCACTCGTTGCGGCGCTCCTCCTCGACCCGGGCCTCGTCGATGTAGAGCGACGGGTCATCGGCGGTCGCGTGCGGCGCCATGCGGTACGTCACCGCCTCGATGAGGGTGGGCCCCTCCCCCGCCCGCGCGCGATCCACGGCCTGGCGGGTCGCCTCGTAGACCGCGAGCACGTCGCCGCCGTCGACTCGGACGCCGGGCATCCCGTACCCGACCGCCTTGTCGGCCAGCGTCGCAGCCCGGGTCTGGGCGGCGATCGGCGTCGAGATCGCCCACCCGTTGTTGTTGCAGAGGAGCACGAGCGGGGCGTCCATCACCGCCGCGAAGTTGGCGCCCTCGTGGAAGGCCCCCTCCGACGTCGCGCCGTCGCCGAAGTAGCAGACCGCGCAGCTCCGCTCCCCGCGCAGGCGAAGGCCCCACGCCAGGCCCGCCGCGTGTGGCACGTGGGTCGCGATGGGCACGCAGATCGAGGCCACCTTCCGCTCGCGCGGGTCCCACCACCCGGCGGGATGCCCGCGCCACCAGGCCAGGATCGTGGCGGGCTCCATGCCGCGCAGAAGGCCGATCGCCGACTCGCGGTACGACGGGAACACCCAGTCGTCGGCGCCGAGGGCGTGCACCGACCCGGCCTGGATCGCCTCGGTGCCCCAGAAGATCGCGTACGTGCCGATCCGGCCCTGGCGGTGGTAGGTCACCGAGCGCTCGTCGTAGGTGCGAAGCAGCACCATCGACCGGTGGATTGCGAGAAGGCCGGCGTCGTCGAGACCCTCGACGTCGGCGTCCGGGTGCCCCGCACCATCGCCGATCACGCGACGCAGCTCGGGCACGGCCGGCGAGGGCTCCACGCGCATGCTGGCCCGCATCGTAGTCCGAGACTACGATGTGGTTCGTGACCACCGAGGCCGAGTTCCTCGAGCACGTCCAGTCGGGAGGGGTCGTCGAGTCGGGCGACCCGATGCCCGACGAGTACCGCTCGCTGCTCGCGAAGTTCATCGCCATGCACGGCAACTCGGAGCTGATGGGCGTCCTCCCCGAGCGCGACTGGATCCTGCGCGCGCCGACGCTCCAGCGCAAGCTCGCACTCACCGCCAAGGTGCAGGACGAGGTCGGTCACGCACAACTCATCTACCGGGTGTGCGAGGACCTCGGCACGCCCCGCGAGGCGCTGCTCGACGACCTGCTGGAGGGCCGGGCGAAGTTCCACAACGTCTTTCATTACCCAACTCGCACCTGGGGAGATGTCGGCGTCATCGCGTGGCTCATCGACGCCGCCGCGATCGTGTCGCAGAAGGCGCTCCTCAAGTGCTCGTACGCCCCGTACGCGCGGATCATGAAGAAGATCTGCTGGGAGGAGTCCTTCCACATCCTTCACGGCCGCGACGTGATCCTGGCCATGATGAACGGGACCGACGAGCAGCGCGAGCTGGTGCAGGAGGCGGTCATCCGTTGGTGGGGGCCGATCATGCAGTTCCACGGCACCCGGATGCCGGCCGAGAGCGACCTCGTCCTCCAGTACCGCATCAAGACCAAGGACAACGAGTCGCTGCGGCAGGAGTTCCTGGACGGCTACGTCCCGCAGGTCCGCGAGCTCGGGCTCGAGATCCCCGACCCGGCCCTCCGCTACGACGACGGCCAGGGCCGGTGGCTCTACACCGAGCCCGACTGGGACGAGCTCCGCCGGGTGGTGTCGGGCCATGGGCCGGCGAGCGCCGACCGGCTCGAGCTGCGCCGGCGCATGCGCGACGCGAACGCCTGGGTGCGGCGCGCGGTGCTCGCCGACGCCGCATGATCTGGGAGGTCTTCCGGCAGGAGCGGGACGGAGCCGCCTTCGCCCACGCCGGGTCGCTCGAGGCTGCCGACGAGGCGTTCGCACGAGCCTACGCGCACGAGCTCTACGGCCGCCGCAACGAGTCACGGGCGCTGTGGCTCGTCCCCCGCGGCGAGGTGCGGACCGTCGACGAGTTCATCGACGAGTTCGAGCGCAACTACCGGCGCGTGGATGGCTACTCGCTCAAGTCGCGGCTGCGGGAGGCGCGTGAGCGCGCGGGCACCCAGCCGGACTGACCTCCTCCTCGCCGCCGCGGACGACGAGCTGATCCTGGGCTGGCGCGACTCGGAGTGGACCGGCATCGCCCCGTCGCTCGAGGAGGACGTCGCCTTCTCGTCGATCGCTCAGAACGAGATCGGCCACGCCCGGGCGCTGTACGAGCTGGCGGCGCGCGAGCTTGGAGGCGACGCCGACGCGCTCGCCTTCGACCGTCGGCCGGCAGACTACCGCTGCTGCCCGCTGGTCGAGCTGCGCCGGCTCGACTGGGCCGACACGATCGCCCGCCACTGGCTCTACGAGACGGCCGACGCCGTCCGCATCGAGGACATGGCCGCGTCCGACTGGCAGGAGCTCGCCGGCCTGGCCCGCAAGATCGAGCGCGAGGAGACCTATCACCGCCTGCACGCCGACATGTGGGTGCGGCGCCTCGGCAACGGCGAGGAGCGGCCGCGGATCCGGACGGCCCTCGACGCCCTCTGGCCCTACGCGCTGGGGATCCTCGACGGCGCGCTGCGCGAGCGGTTCCGCGAGCGCGTCGCCGGCGCGCTCGCGTGGTTCGACGTGGCCGGCGAGCCGGGCGCCGAGCACGCCCGCGGGACGCACACCGACGAGCTCGCGCCGTTGTGGGACGAGATGACCATGGTTCGCCGCTCGGTTCCCGGTGCGCAATGGTGACGGCAGAGGGCGTGTGGGAAGCGCTGTCCGCGCTTCCCGATCCGGAGATCCCGGTGGTGTCGCTCGTCGAGCTCGGCGTCGTCCGCGACGTCGCCGTCGACGGCGACCAGGTCACGATCGAGTTCACGCCGACCTTCCTGGGCTGCCCCGCGCTCGAGGTGATGCGCGACCGCATGGCGGACGCCGTCCGCGACCTGGGCGGGACACCCGACGTCCGCGTGGTGCTCGACGATTCGTGGAGCACCGACCGGATCACCCCGGAGGGACGTGCCAAGCTGCGCGAGGCCGGCTTCGCGCCGCCCCTGCCCCGCGCCGCCGGCGAGCCGGCGCTCGTGCAGCTCCAGGCGAGAGCGTTTCGGTGCCCGTACTGCGGATCGGCCGAGACCCATCTCGAGAACCTGTTCGGGCCGACACCGTGCCGCTCGATCCGCTACTGCGACGCCTGCCGGCAGCCGTTCGAGCAGTTCAAGACCATCTGAGGGTACGTTTCAGGTTTCTTGGCCCATTTAGGCCCTTGTTGTCCGTGTCACTGGGCGGCAGCAGCAGCCCCTAACTGGACGGGGCAGGCCGATGCTTGTCGAGATTACGAATCCGCGCCGAGGTGGATGTCGAACGCATAGATCGCATACGAGTCGATGCTGACACGAGCGTCCCCACCCTCTCAAGATGCGCGCCCAACACGGGTCGCCCCAACAGCGGTGATTCGCTCGTGGATTCACCCCGTGGCTGCCTGTGCGTTGGACGGGTGATGCGCCAACTGTGAACTGGACGGTCCGGAGCGAGCGGCTCAGGGTTGTGTCATTGGTCTGGGGCGGTGTCGATGGTCGGTGCGTGGGCGAGGTAGTGGCCGAGGTGGTGGGCGTCGATCTTTCCGCCTGGCCACCACAACGGTTCGGTGCTGGTGGTGGCCGTGTCGCCGCGGCCGCCGGTCACGTCCGCGTGCAGGTAGAGCGGTGTGCTGCCGGTGAGCAGCAGCGCGTGCAGGTGAAGGCGGAGCGGTGGTGGATCTTCGATTGGGGCGCCGGCGCGCTTGGCGACCAGGTGGGCGACGTGGTCGGCCTGCTGAGCGGCGATCCCGCCCTGCTTGATGGGGAACGTGGTGATGTCTCCGACGGCATAGACGTCAGGGCGACCGGTGACCTGTCCGAGCTCGTTGGTGGGCAGAAACCCGGCTGGGTTGTGCGGAAGCCCGCCGATCGCGGCGCCGCGCGCCTCAGGCATGCATACCACCCGGTCAACGGCGAGTGCGCGCGCCAGTGCCAGGATCAGGCGGTTCGGGTACACGCGCACGGGGTAGGTGGCCAGGTGCACGCGGATGTGGTGGTCGTGAAGTAGTTGGGATACCGTCGCACTTACATCCCCGCCGAACTGAGCGAGCGGTTGGGCCTCGGGGGTCACCAGCTCGAGCGAGACGGCTGGGAGCTTCTTCTGGGCGACGTGGGTGGCGGTCAACAGGGCGAGCTCATACAGCGGCAGCGCCCACGAGGCGCCGCGCGGAAGCGCGAACGCAACGCGCTTGACGGCCCCGTATTCGATCTGCCGCAGGAGGTCGCGAACGGCATCGGCGTCCGGCTCTCCGCGGAACGTGAGCGCCCCTTCCAGGACGGGCACGCGAAGAGCGCCGGTGGCGATGACGAGCACATCGTAGGCGAGCGATTCACGGGTATCGGTGACGGCGAGATGGTTCGTTGCGTCGACGCGTTCCAGCGACCCCGTGACGAGGCGCGCGCCGGCGGCAGCGGCCATGTCTGACAACGCGAAGCGATGAACCTGGCCGCTGCCGAACGGCACCGCGACCGATGCCGGCCGGTAGCGAAACTCGGACTCCGGCGTGAGCAGCGTGACCTCAACGCGCTCCTCAGCCAGATCACGCAGCCCCAGCATCACCTCCAAGGCGCCGACACCGCCACCCACGATCGCCACCCTCAGTCCGCCGCGACCGGATGCGCCAGACAGCTCGGGACTATCGGCCACCAACGCTAACCATCCTATTTGTCGGCCGGCGCCAAGCATATCCGTGTTCGAGCACGTACGGCCGGCCGGCGATCGACCGCCTCCAGTCGGCCCCGGCCGTCCACACCGATGGGGTGTGCATCAGCTTCTCGACCGCATCCGCGACGTTCTCACCCCGGAAGATGAAAATGACGTGGTCACGGCCGACATACACGTCATGCGACTCCAACTCGGACATCGCGACGGGGTCAAAGGGCGGGCCGTGGCGTACCAGTTCACGGACGCGAGCTCGGTGGTCGCGCCGGATCGGCACTTCCACCGACACCCCCGTCGACATCCGAGGCGCCCTCCCGCTCAACTCCGCCGCAAGATTCGCGATCTCAAACAGCCTCCCCGCTCCGTCTAGCGCCACGACGCTCAACCAGGAACCGTCGTGCTGCTCGACAACCACAGAATGCGAGTCGTCGACGTCATCCCGCCCGGGACGCACCAGCCGCACCCGGACGATGTCATTCGGCCCCAGAACCCGGTCCCGGAACTCCCCCTCGGCGGAGGCCCCCCGCAGATGCAACCCCGCATCCTCGACGCTGAGCCTCCCCACAAACCGGGGCCCATCCGACTCACACCACACCACCGCGAACCCTTCCGCCATCCCCCCACGCTACCCACACAGCGCGGGTCGAGCATCAGGGCGCACCCCGAACACCGATCCGTAGAAGCTCCCGCACCGCGACCGAATCTTCTGTGGATTTGTGGTCTTGCGCCGCGAACGTGCGTTGAAGCGGCTGTCCGCCGTGCACCGTGGCCGCTAAGACGATCACCCCTGACAGCCGCCGGAGCTGCGCAAAGCGGCCGCCGGTAAGCTCGCGACTCGCGAAGCGGTCTCGGCCTCCAACCTGCTCAGGTCGGTGTGGATGGTCATGTGACTGCTCCTGTGCTGTGGCCGCGGGGGGCTACCTCGAGCCTGTTCTCGCCGAGCACGCGGCGATCGTGGACGCTCGAGGAGCGCGATGCGGCCCGGGCGGCCGAGGCGCTTGGCGAGCACTTGCACCGATCCGACTACTAGCCCCTACGAGGGGTTTCCCACAGCCGCGATCAGGCCCGGCCCCGATGCCGGAACGGGGTGGTCTGCCGATACTGGGACCGGTGAGAGTTCTCTCACGTCTAGAGGCCACACTGAGAGCCAGATGAACATCCTGGTCGTCGAGGACGAAGCCCTGATCACGGACTTCCTGCGCCGTGGGCTCGAGGCTGAGGGATACGCCGTCGACACGGCGGCGCGGGGCGAGGACGCCCTCGCCTGCCTGCGTGCGCGCCCGCCGGACCTCGTGATCCTGGACGTGATGCTCCCCGGCATGGATGGGTTCGAGGTCCTCGGCGCGATCCGCGCGAGCGACCCCGACCTGCCCGTCATCATGCTGACGGCCCGCGGCGAGGTCGCCGACCGGGTGCGCGGGCTCGACCTCGGCGCCACCGACTACCTCGGCAAGCCGTTCGCGTTCGCCGAGCTCCTGGCGCGGATACGCGCCCGCACCCGGAGTCCGGCGCAGAACGGAAAGCCCGCGTCGTCGCTCTCCGTCGGGCCCGTGACGCTCGACCTCCTGGCCCGCGAGGCCGAGCTCGACGGCCGCCGCGTCGAGCTCTCGGCCCGCGAGTTCGCGCTGCTCGCGTACCTCATGCGGCATCCGGGCCAGGTGCTGTCGCGCCAGCAGATCCTGAACGGCGTCTGGGGCTACACCTTCGACCCACGCTCGAACCTGGTCGACGTCTACGTCGGATACCTGCGCCGCAAGCTCACGACGAACGGCCGGTCGCCGATCGAGACGGTGCGCGGCATGGGCTACAGGATGGCGCGCGAGAGGGCGGCGTGAAGGGCGGGCTCGCGATCCGCACCCGGCTTGCGATCGTGAGCGCCACGCTCGCGGTGGGAGTGCTCGCCGCCGGGCTGCTCACGGTCTATCTCATCGATCGCCGCCAGGTCGACCAGTCGCTCGCGGCCGATGCGCAGGGTGCGGCGCGAGATCTCGCCGGGTCAGGCCAGCGCACGGGCGACGCTGCCGACGAAACGAGGCCCGAGAACGACGACCGCCTCGTGACCGCCTATCTCCAGGCTCGGGGCGGGTCGGGACAGCTGCTGGCCATCATCCCGCCAAGCGGGTTGCCCAGGGCGAACAGCCACCTCGCGCAGCGGTTGTGGGCTCGCACCGATATCCCGGTCGGGGGGGCCAAGCGGGTCGAGATCGCCGGGGAGGAATACGTCGCGTCGGCGGCCCGCCGTGACGGAGCGCGGTTCGTGGCCGCCGTGCCCGCGGCCGAGGCCGAGGCCGGCGTCCGCACGCTGCTCGACGCGATGCTCATCGTCTGCCTCGTCGGCCTTGTTCCCGCCACCGGGGCGGCATGGCTCGTGACGCGCCGGGCCCTCGCCCCGCTGTCGCGCATCGCCCAGCGCGCGTCGCGCGTCACGGCCGGCGACCTCTCCGTGCGGATGGGGTCGGTGCGGTCGCACGACGAGATCGCCGACGTCGCGATCGCGATCGACGCCATGCTCGACCGTCTCGAGGGCGCGTTCGCCGCCCAGCGGCGCTTCGTCCACGACGCGTCGCACGAGCTGCGAACGCCGCTCACGATCGCGCGCGGACACCTCGAGACGGCGCTCGTTCCGGGCCACCACCCGGCCGAGCTCGACGCGGCCGTTCGCGTCGCGATCGCCGAGCTCGACCGGATGGGACGGCTGGTCGAGAGCCTTTTGCGGCTGGCGCGCACCGGCGCCGACGGCCGGCCGACTCGCGAGCCCGTCGACGTCGGCGAGCTCGCCCGCCGAGTCGTGACGCGGTCCACGGTCCTCGGCGACCGGGCCTGGAGCGTGGACGCCGCGCCGAGCGCGGTGATCGAGGGCGACGGCGACGCCGTCGAGCAGGTGCTCCTGAACCTCATCTCGAACGCGGTGCGGCACACGGCCGCCGGGCAGGCGATCAGCGTGTGCGTCGAAGCGAACGGTGACACCGTCACCCTGGAGGTGGCTGACTCCGGGGAGGGGATCGACCCCGCCCTCCTGCCGACGCTCTTCGACCGGTTCACCAGGGCGGATGCCGCGCGTGGGCGCGCCACCGGCGGGACCGGCCTGGGGCTTGCGATCTGCCGCGCCATCGTCGAGGCGCACGGCGGGACGATCTCGGCCGCGAGCGCACCGGGACGCGGCGCGACGTTCACCGTCGAGCTGCCGCGGATGGCAATTGCGGGCCCCGCCGAGGCCATGAGAACCGTCTCACACCCGGCTCACGCCTAGCTCACCCCCGCTTCGTACGGTGGGAGATGACGCCGCACGACCGCGGCGCCCCCGACCGTAGGAGGAACGTCCGTGACCGTCCACCCGTCAGTTGCCTTCGCGGCCTTCGCCGCCGGGCTTGTCGTCGGCGGCGGTGCCTACGCAGCGAGTCACGACCTCGGGCTCGGCGACGGCCTGGCGGCCTCCGCCGACGCCCGAGCGCGGCTCGGCCAGGACATGCCGGTCGGCCGCCACGGCCGCCGCGTGCGCCTCCTGGGATGGCACGCCCCGCGTGTGCCCCACCTGAAGCCGCCCCGTCCACGCGCGCCGGTGCTTCAGGTCGTGTCGGCGCCGGCGGTTGCGCCGGCACCGGTCGCGGCACCGGTCACGAGCACGAGCCCGGCCCCGCCGGTCACGAGAACGAGCCCCACGGGCGGGGACGATGGAGGAGAGGATGACTAGCACCGGACTTCGCATCTATACGACCGTCATCGCGCTGATCTGCGGCGCCGCCGTGGCCTGGTCGATCCATCAGGCATCCATGGCCTCGTCGTGGCAGGCGGACGCCCGCTCGTGGCACGCGGTCGCCCAGCGCACGGTGACCCACGACCGCGTGACGACCAACCGGATGCGCCATCTGGTGATCCGGTACAACACGCTCGTCGTCCGCACCCGGCGCTCCGAGCGGAAGCTGCTCGCAGGCATGCGCCGCGCGCAGACGGCCGGCGCTCAGCTGCCTTCGGTGCCCGCGTTCGCAAGCGCGGCGGCTCCGACATCGGCGGCGCCGGTTGCCGCGCCCGCCCCCGCCCCGCCGACCACGCACACGAGCTGATGCGGACGGCCGCGAACATCGAGACGACCGCCGCGTGGGAATGGCGCGCCACCGGCACCACCTGGCGCATCCATCACACCGGCGGCGTCGACTCCGGCCTGGCCGCGACGATCGCGCAGGCGGTCGAGCGCGACGAGGCCCGCTGGTCGCGCTTCCGGCCCGACAGCGAGGTCGCGCGCCTGAACGCGTCGGCCGGCCGGCCGGTGCCCGTCTCACCTGCGACGCTCGACCTGGTCGAGGCGTGCGTGTACTGGATCCGGTCGACGGGCGGCGTCTTCCAGCCGCTCGTCGGCGGCGCGCTTGTCGCGTGGGGCTACCGCCGCAGCCTGGCCGACCGCAAGGCCTACGCCGAGTCGAGCCCCGACCCGCGCCGGCTGGAGGGCCGTCCCCAGGTCGACCGTGCCAGGGGAACGGTGCAGATCCCGGCCGGGACGAGGCTCGACCTGGGAGGGATCGCAAAGAGCTGGATGGCGTGCCGGGCCGCGGCGCTCGTGCGCGGGCGGTGTGACGACCTCACGATCCTTGTCGACGCGGGCGGCGACCTCGTCGCGGCACGCGGCCGGCACCTCGTGGCGGTCGAGGACCCTCGCGACCACGACGCGCCGCCGATCGCCCGGGTCTGGGTCGGCGAGGGACAGGGGATCGCCACGTCCGGGTACGGCCGGCGCCGATGGCAGAACGGCGACGGCCGCCCGGCCCACCACCTGATCGATCCCGAGACCGGTGCGCCCGGGCCGAGGACGCATGCCACGGTGATCTCCGACGATCCGGTCGCCGCGGACGTCCTGGCGAAGCTCCTCACGCTTCGGCCCGGGCGGATCGCCGCGCTGGACGAGGCCGCGATGGTGATGAGCGACGGCGTCCTGCGGACGACGGCCGCATGGACGGAGGTGGCGGAGTGATCCTCTGGGATGTGGCCCGGGCAAGCGCCTTCGTCGCCTTCGCCTGCTACACGCTGGTCGTCGCCTGGGGGATCGCGCTGAGCGCTCGCGTATGGCGCCCGCCGGCTCCTCATATGGCCTACCACCGGTTCCTGGCGTCGCTCGGGCTGGTCGCGGTCGGGATCCACATCGGCGCGCTGATGCTCGACCGCTACGCGCGCGTGACGGTTGCGTCCCTGGTCGGGCTGGATCCGCGGCCGGGCGTGGTGGTCGGCGCCGCCGCGCTGTGGCTCGTGCTCGCGCTCCCGCTGTCGTTCAGGCTGAAGCAGGCGCGGTGGATGAGCCAGCGGGCCTGGCGCTCGCTGCACTACTTCGGCTACGCGGTCTGGGCGCTCTCGCTGGTGCACGGCATCGCCGCCGGGACCGACTCGCGGTCGCTCTTCGCGCTCGTGATCTACGGCGCATCGGCCGCCATCGTCGGCGGGGCGGCGTGGTACCGATGGCTCGAGCGCCCGGCCCCCGCCCCCAGGCGTGCGCCCGCCCGTGACCGGCTGCCGGCCCGGGCGGCGCTCGAGATCGACGGGGGCGAGCAGTGAGCGCGGCGCGGTCGGTGACGGTGGTCGGAAACGGCGTTGCCGGCTACGCCTGCGCGCGCCGCCTCGCCGAGAGCGGCGCAGCGGTGACGCTGATCGGCCCGGGCCTCCCGTGCGACCGGCCTCCGCTGTCGAAGCGGGCGCTCCTGCGCGGCTCGGCGCCGTACCTGGCGACGGCCGCCGGCCTCGTCGAGTCCGGCATCCGCCATCTCGACGGCTGGGCGATCGATCTCGACCTCCCCCGCCGGCGGCTCGGCGTGCAGTGCGCGGCGCGGGGCGAGATCCACGAGCACGTCTTCGAGGAGCTCGTGTGGGCGACCGGCCTGCGCCCGACGCGGCCCCCGATCCCCGGAATCGGGGTTGCCCACCAGAACGCCGACCCGGCAGGTCTCGAGGAGCTTCTTCCCCGCCTCGAGCGGCCGGGTCGGCGGGTGGCCGTCATCGGAGCCGGGCTGATCGGGACGGAGACCGCCGCCACGTTGTCGGCGGCGCATCGCGTCACGCTGGTCGAGAGGGCCGAGCTGCCGTTGAGCCGGTTCCACAGCGCCGTGGGAGCCGAGGCGAACCGGGTGCTCGCGGGCCTCGGCGTCGCGTTCGCCGGCGGCTGCAACCTCGAGCGCATCGTGCCGATTCACGGCGGATCGCAGATCATCGAGACGTCGACCCACGGGCGGATCGCGGCCGACGTCGTGATCGTCGCCGCCGGGGTGGCCTCGACGCTGCCGCCCGCTCTCGGCCCCGGGCCGACCGTCGACACCGACGAGACGCTCGCGGTCCGAGGCCTCGACGGCGTCTGGGCGTGCGGCGACACGGCGGCCTTCCCGCACCCGCGGTTCGGCCGCATCGCGATCCCGCACTGGGACAACGCGCGGGCCGGCGGCGACCACGTCGCGCGCGCGATCCTGGGGTCGCGTGCGCCGTTCGAGCGGGATCCGTACTGGTTCTCGGACATCGGCCCGCTGCGCGTGCAGCAGGTCGGCTTCGAGCCGGCCGTGTGTGAATGGTCCGTGCGCGACGGGCTCCACGTCGGTTGCGCCGGTGACGGCCGCACCGCGTGCGTCCTGCTTCTGAACTCCCCCCACCGATTGAACGATGCCCGCCGCCTGGTTGCGGCCTGACCACCCCCGAGAGGAGACGACCCGATGGACACCCAGCTCATCATCGACCCGGACGCCTGCGTCGGCTACGGCGAGTGCGTCGCCGAGGACGCCGCCGCCGTCGAGCTCGACGAGAGCGGCTGCGCGCGGGCCCTGGTGCAGCTGCTTCCCCGCGACCGGGCGGAGCGGCTCTGCGCCGCGTGCCCGGTCGGCGCCATCACTCTCAAGCCGGCGGCGTAGCGCCGGCTACCGTCGCCATTCGAACACGGCGGTCAGCGCCTCGGGCGCCTTGACCGCGCCGGCCAGCTCGATCGACCTGAAGCTGGAGGTCGTGGTCGTCCGCCAGGCGGCGCACGATGGCCTCCGGGTCCTTGCCCTCGAACAGGAAGGCGACGTGCCTGCGGGCCGATGAAGACCGTGTGCCGTTCGAGCTCGGTCGCCGCGATGTCGTACGGCGGATCGCCGGAGAACGTCTCGAGCAGCTCCTCGCGGCGGGCGGGGTCGATCTGAGCGACGTAGAGGATCTTGGTCGCGGCCATCCGCGGTCGAGGATAGCGCTGCGGCCGGGCGGTTGTGCGCGCCGGTGGTCATGCCGGCCGCCTCCCAGCGCCCGCAGCGCGTTCAGGATGACGGCGACGTCGATGACCTCCTGGAACACCGCGCCCGACACCGGCGGCAGGTATCCGGCGGCGGCGAGCGCCATCCCCAGGATGCTGAGCCCCAGACCGGCGATGACGCTCTGGCGGGCGATCCGGATCGATCGCCGGCCGATGCTCACCGCGCGGGCCACGCGATCGATGCGGTCGACCGCGATCACCGCGTCGGCGGCCTCCGACGCGACGGTGGCGCCGGCCGCGCCGAGCGCGATGCCGACGTCCGCGAGCGCCAGGGCGGGCGCGTCGTTGATCCCGTCGCCGACCATCACGATCGGCGTCAGGTCCGTCGCGGGCGGCGAGCGCGCGGACGAGCTCGAGCTTGTCCTGGGCGACTGCCGGGCGTAGATCCGGTCGACGCCGGCCGCGAGGCCGACGGCCTCTGCGGTGGTCTCGACGTCTCCCGTGGCGAGGGCGACGTATCGGATGCCCGACCTGCGCAGGTCGGCCACGAGTCCCGCCGCGTCGTCGCGCAGCCGGTCCGACATCACGATGACGGCGACGACGCGGCCGTCGGCAGCCACCGTCACACGCGCCTCACCGGGCCCGGCGGCGGCTCATGGTCGCACAGGGCCTCCGGCTCGGTCGCGTGCGCCGCCACGAACGCCGAGCTCCCGACCGCGACCCGCCGGCCGTCGACGTCGCCCGCGATGCCCTGGCCGGCATCCTCGCGCACGCCGCTCGGCATGCTCAGCCGGAGTCCGCGAGTCCGACGCCTCCCGGACGAGCGCCGCGGCCATGGCGTGCGAGGAGAACTGGTCGAGCGACGCCGCGATCCGCAGCGCCTCGCCGGCCGGCACACCGTCGGTGGTCAGGATCCGGTCGACGTGCGCCGTCCCCAGCGTCAGCGTCCCGGTCTTGTCGAAGAGCACGGTGCGCGCCCGGCCCAGCGCCTCGATGACGGCGCCGCCCTTCACGATCACGCCCTCGCGCGCCGCGCGGGAGACGCCCGCGATGAACGCGATCGGCGCCGCCAGGATCAGCGGGCACGGCGTCGCAACGACCAGCACTGCGACGGCCCGCCGAGGGCTGCCGCTCATCGCCCACGCCGAGCCGGCCACGACGAGCGTCAGCGGGCAGGAAGACGGCGGCGTAGCGGTCGGCCATCCGGACGAACGGCGCCTGGCTCCGTTCCGCGTCGCGCACGAGCCGCACGAGCGCGGCATACGCGCTGCCCGATGCCGGTGTCGCGGCCTCGAGCTCGAAGGCCTCGCCGGCGTTCGTGCAGCCGCCGCGCGCGGTCGCGCCGGCGTGCAGCGTGCGCGGCAGCGGCTCGCCGGTCAGCGCGGAGTCGTCGACGATGGCCTCGGCGCTCAGGACGACGCCGTCGGTGGGGATCACCTCGCCGGCGCGGACGAGCAGGCGGTCTCCGATCTGCACCTGCTCGACTCCGATCCGTTCGACGGCCTCGCCGTCGATCCGGTTCGCCCACTTGGGCGCCCGGTCGACCAGGAGCGTCAGCTCCCGGCGGGCTCGCCCCTGCGCGAAGAGCTCGAGCGCGTTCCCGCCGGCGAGCATCAGCGCGATCACGGCCCCCGCCAGGTACTCGCCCAGCGCCAGCGCGCCGGCCATGGCGAGGAGCGCGATCGCATCGACGCCGACGTCACCGTGGAGCAGCGACCTGCCGACCGCGATGGTGAGCGGGATCAGGAGGGCGAGTGTCGACGCCGCCCAGATCGCGCTTGCGGCGAGGTCGTGGGCTCCCGCGAGCTCGAGCACGCCTCCCGCGACCAGGCTCGCGGTCGCCGCGCCCGGCAGGAGGAGGCGTGTCTCCATGGCCGTGCGCGGCAGACCGGGCATCGCGTCCTGGCGGTCAGGCCTCGATCGCAGACGACTCTGCGGTCTCGAGCCCGTGTCCGGTGTAGCCACCCGGGACGACGAGCACCGGGCAAGCAGCGATCGGCAGCAGGCGCTGCGTCGTGCTTCCCAGGAGCGCGCCGACGAACGGCGCTCGGCCGCGGCTGGCGATCACGATCAGGTCGGCCTCGGCTTCCCGGGCGACGTCGGAGAGCATCTCGGCCTCGTGGCCGACCAGCGAGTCGCGGATGATGATGGAGGTCTCGATGCCGGATCGGGCGAGGTGCTCGACGTGAGCGTGCAGCGAGGTCTCGATCGCGGTCTCCAGCGCGTGCGTCCGGGCATGTGCGACCACGATACGGGCGCCTTCCCGGCGTGCGTTTTCCTCGGCGACCGGGATCGCCCGGTTGGAGCCTTCGGATTCATCGAGTGCGAGGATGATCGTGCGGTACATGGCGACACCTCCGTGTGGGTCTTACCATCGTCGCGTGCCGGCGTTCCGGCGGCATCGGGGCGCCTACGGTCCTCGTGTGCGGAGTTCCCGTATCGCGGTTCATGGCCGCCACGGCTCGCCGCCGCGTTTGGGGCCGACCCTAGCCTTGAGGTGACGCCGCCACGGCCCGCCAGCGCCGAGATGCTGGCGTCGCTACCACGACTTGAGCCGCGCGTGGGGCACGGTGTGTGCCACGCGGACGCGCGCATCTACGGCCACGCAGTCGTCGGCGAGCGCGATCACCGGGTTCAGGTCGAGCTCGGCGACCTGCGGGAAGTCCTGTGCGAGCGCGGCGAGTCGAACGACGAGGTCGACAAGGGCGCCCGTGTCGGCCGCGGTCTTGCCGCGGAATCCGGCGACGAGCTCGCCGGCCTTGCCCGACGTCACGAGCTCGTGGGCGTCCACGTCGGTGAGTGGGAGTGTTGCGAATGCCGTGCCCCCGATCAGCTCGGCCATCGTGCCGCCTGGGCCGAACGCGACCACCGGCCCGAAGACCGGGTCTTGCACGACTCCCGCCAGGAGCTCGATCCCTCCGGAGACCATCGGCTGGAGCACGGCCGGGTAGCCGACGCAGCCGAGGGCCGCGTCGAGCGCGGCGATGTCGCCGACGCCCAGGATCACGCCGCCGCGGTCGACCTTGTGTACGCCCGCCTCGCCCATCTTGACGGCCAGCGGGTAGTGCAGCGCCTGGGCCGCCTCGAGCGCCTCGGGTCGGTTCGTGACCGTGCGCTGCGTGACGCACGGCACGCCGTAGGCGGTGAGGAGCCGGCGGGCGGCGTCTGCGGCCAGCCACGCGTCGGGGGCGGTCTCGAGCGCCGAGTCGACAACGGCCTGGGCCGCGGCCCGGTCGACGGCGGGCTCGTGGACGCGCCCATGTGGCCGGCGCAGCCATTCCGCTCGCTCGACGGCCCGGGCCAGAGCTCCGGCGGCCGCCTCCGGGTAGCGGTAGGACGGCACCGATCCGCCGTGGGGGGTGGCGCCGGGGGTGACGGCGAGGATCGGCTTTGTCGGCTCGTCGCGATCGTAGGCATCGGCGATGGCCCGCACCACGTCCTCGGGTATCGCCAGCGCCGTGGGCGCCGCGAGGACGACGAGCGCGTCGACGTCGGCATCGGCGAGGAGGAGCGGCACGACCGCGGCATACGTCGCGGCTGTCGCCGAGGCGATCATGTCGACGGGGTTGGCCACGGTCGCCTCGTCGGGAAGGAGCGCGGCGAGGTGCCCCCGCGTGTGCTCGTTGAGCGGCGCGAGCTCGAAGCCCAGCTCGGCACAGGCGTCGGCGCAGAGGATCGCGAGCCCGCCCGCGTTCGACAGGATCGCAACCCGGCGGCCGCGGGGCAGCGGCTGGGTCGCAACCAGCTGGAGGACGTCGCACAGCTCCTGCAGGGTGTGGGCCCGGATCACGCCCGACTGGCGAAACAGAGCCTCGGCCGCCCGATCGGACCCGGCCAGGGCGGCAGTGTGTGACAGCGCCGCCCGCTCCCCCATCGTGGTCGAGCCGCTCTTCAGCGCCACGATCGGCTTTCGCCTCGCGACCCGGCGGGCGATCCGTGCGAAGCGGCGGGGATTCCCGAACGACTCCAGGTAGAGCGCGATCGCGGCCGTGTCGTCGTCCTCTTCCCAGTACTCGAGCAGGTCGTTGGACGACACGTCCGCCTTATTGCCGATCGAGACAAACGCGGACATGCCCAAGCCGCGCTGGGAGGCCTCATCGATCACCGCCAGGCCGACGGCGCCGCTCTGCGACGAGATCGCGACGTTCCCCGGCTCGAACTGGCGGCGCGCGAACGTCGCGTTCAGCGCGGGCCCGGCGGCGAACACGCCGAGGCAGTTCGGTCCGACCATGCGCGCGCCGTGCGAGCGGACGAGTGCGAGCAGGTCGGCCTCGGCCTGTGCTCCGGCCGGGCCTGTCTCGGCGAATCCGGCAGAGATCACGCAGACCGCCTTTGCGCCGGCTGACAGCGCCTCGGCGACCGCACTCTGGACGGCGCCGGACGGCACCGCGATGACCGCAAGGTCGATCGGCACCGGCAGCCCTGCGACCGAGGCGTGCGCCGGATGGCCGGCGACGGGCTCGCCCGAGCGGTTCACGGGAAACACCGAGCCCGTGTAGCCGGCCTCGAGGATGTTCCTGAAAACGGCGCCCCCGATCGAATCCTCGCGCGCGGACGCGCCGACGACGGCCACCGACGTCGGCTCGAGCACGGGCCGCAGCGACGGCCCCACCGCGGTGTGATCGCGAAGGTCGACGGCCTCCCGGTAGCGCTCGTCCGAGCGGATCGGGAACTCGACTCGGATCTCGCCGCCTTCGTCGCTGTGGCTGACCTTGAATCCGGAGTCCTCGAAGACCCGCAGCATCGGTCGGTTCTCGGGCAGCACCTCGGCGACGAAGCGTTCGATCCCGACTGTGCCGGCCTCCTCCGCGATCTGCTCGAGCAGCCGAGTGGCGATCCCGTCGGACTGTCGGTCGTCAGCCACGGCGAACGAGACTTCCGCCAGGCGGGGGTCGCGCAGGCGGATGAAGCTGGCGACGCCGATGACTCGGTCGCTCTCGTCCGGGCCCACGGCGCTGGCCAGGAGCACGCCTTCGTTCGTCCAGTCCGGGTCGAGGAAGCTCGCGACCATCGCATCGTCGACGCGGCGAACGCCGTGGAATCGCAGGCGCATGCTCGTGGGCGAGAGTTCCGCCAGGAACCGCCGCACGGCGTCCGCGTCGTCTTCTGAGGGCGGCCGCAGGCGAAGCGTGCGCCCGCCGCGGAGGATGACGTCGTGAACGCGTTGCCCGGTAGCGCTCATAAAACCGCCCGTACCCTAGGCCGGACCAGACCGAATGACTAACACGGAGCATCCCGCGCGGTGTGCGGCGCGCTCGCTCACGCTGCCGAGCGCGTGGACCCCTGTCAGCCCGCGGCTGCCCAGCACCAAGAGGTCGGCGTCCACGTCTGAGAAGGCGTCGACGGGGTCGCGCGTGTCGTCAGTCAGGGGAAACCCGCCCGAGTCGGTCACGATCGATCGCACCTCGCCGTAGTCGATGGCCGCCCCGCCCATCGCCACGAGCCCCGTCAGGGTCGCGCCCGTCCGCGCGGCGACCGCCACCGCATGGCGCGCGGCCTCACGCGACTGCGCCGAGCCGTCCAGGCCGACGACGACCGAGCGCGGGAACTCGTCCGTCTCTCCCGGGCGCGCGAGGAGCACCGAGCACGGCGCGGAGTGGACGAGCGCCGTCGCGACGCTGCCGAGCAGAATCCCCGGCATGCGCCGATGGCCGTGGCTGCCGATCGCAACGACGGTCGCGTTTCGCACCTTGGCCTCAACAACCGAGAGCGCCACCGGCGGCCCCGTCACGATCCCCGACTGCACGCTGACACCGGCGGGCAGCACCGCCCGTGCCGCCTCGATACCCGCCTCGATGGCTTCACGCGGGACCTTCGTTGCGTGCGCGATCGGCACCGCCGGCCAACCGATCGACACCGCGGCGTCCTCGTTGGCGACGCCGAACAGCGTCACCTCGGCACCTGCGGCCACGAGTTTGGCCACCTGGCGAACCGTCCCGATGCTCGCCTCGGATCCGTCGATCCCGCACGCCACACGGGCGAACAGGTCGTCGGTCTCGAGGTTCGCTGGAGCGGTCACGCCGACGCCTCTGCGGCGTCGGCTGGATCGTCTCGCACGACCACGACCGGGCACGGGGCGTGCTGCAGGACGCCCAGGGTGGTGCTCCCGAAGATCAGCGACATCATCGCTCCCCATCCGTGTGAGCCGAGAACGACCATGCTCGCCCGCCGCTCCTCGGCAGTCTCGCAGATGCCCTGCACAGCCGGGCCCTTCGCGACGACCGTCTCGACCTGGAGGCCCGCGGCGGCTGCCCGCGCCGAGGCGGCTTCGAGCGTCTCCGCCGCCCACGTCCGCTCGGCATCGATGAACTCCCGGTCGAGCTTCTCAGGCAACGGCACGCCGAAGCTCCCACGCAGAGGCGCCCAGACACACACGAACCCGGCCGTCGTACCACGCGCCCGCGCAAGTTCGAGGCCGAGGGCCTCGGCCGCGCGGGCCGGAGCCGACCCATCGGTGGCGATCAGGATCACGTGACAGCGGCCTCCTGGTCGTGCCTCGGGCTGGGCCCGCCCGTGCGGGTAGACCCAGCCGTCGGGTTCTCCGTCAGTTGACGGCGGCGGCCTCATGCGTCGCCGGGTCGCTGGCCGCACCTGCAGCCCTATCGGGAACGACAAGCACCGGGCAACGCGCAACGTGGAGCAGCCGCTGAGCGACGCTTCCGAGTAAGATGCCTGCCAGGGCGGTGTGGCCCCGCGTCCCTGTGACGATGACGTCCGCCGACTCCTTGGCGGCGGCATCCGCGATGATGAGAGCGGGGCCGCCGGTCATGCTGCTCGTGACCTGGAGCTTGGCCTCGATGCCATCGTCGTTCATCTGCTTGATCTGCCCGCGGATCTTTTCGAGCATCTGATCCTCGTCGACGTGGACCGGGCCTGCGGCGCGGCCGGCCATGATCTCCTTCACGTGCACGGCCACGATCCGGCTTCCGGATTCCTTCGCCAGCCGAACGGCGTAGTCGACCGCCTTATCGGACGGCCGCGAGCCGTCAACGGCCAAAACGATCGTCCCAAACATCGCGCACCTCCTGTGCTCTCGGGGTTGGTAGCACCAGTGTTGGCGCCCCGGCAAACGTCCGCATCCGGACGCCCGCGGATTGCGCATGCGGGAATCCCGCATTCTTTCACCGTGAGCGAGACTGCGCCAGACGATCGCCTCGATGTGCTGCTCGACGCCGGGTTGCGATCGTGCGCGGACTCGAGGTGCCGCGCCGAACTGTTCATCCGCCATGAGTTTCGCGCATCCGCTGGTAGTTCGGCTGCCTGCGAGTGCCATGCGCGCACCCCAACTGACGTGACGTCTGGATGGCGGACAGACGCCTATGACCGCCCGGCCCGGGTTGGGCGGTGAGCGAGCCGCCACCATCCGTCTGAGGCCCGGCCTGTGGTGGCATCCGGGTCGAGCAGGTAATCCGATCGAGTCAATCCCGGCACTAGATGGGATCGCGCAGTTCCCCGGTTCGAGAACGGCGCGAGCAACCCGACCATTCGAGCCGCATAGTTGGCCGCGTCCCTCGCTCCGTCCCACTGGTACACGCCTCGGTAGATCCGCGTGTCCTCGTCCGCCAGCCACAGCTTCGAACGAAAGCCGCGGAACCCGGCGAACAGTGGTGTATGGATCAGGCACTCGCGGCGAAACCCGGCATGCAGCGTCCCGAGGTCGTCAAGGAACGCGAGCCGAAATCCGATCACCAGTAGCACCGGATCGGCCGTCGTGGCACCGACGACGAGAGTCTCCCGGAACACCCGCGACGTCGTTCCGTCCCTGAAACCGAGCATTGCGCCGACGTGGTCCGCCGGCCGGGTCAGCCGGTGATGGGCTGACATGCGCATCCACTCGCGCGCGGACACGCCGTAGTCAGTGATCGCGGCGAGGGGGCTCACCCGGGACCCTTCATTCGGCACGATTCGCTTCTGGGCTCGCCGGCCCGCTGCCGAGCGCGCGGCGCACGCCTCGCGCGATCTCGATGTCCTCCCGCGCCCGGATCGCGAAGACCCGCACCCGCGCGTCCGCCGAGCCGATCTCGGAGTCGAGCTTCGCAGCGGCGTTCCGGTCTGGTGCGACCGTGACGCCCAGAAACCCGAGGCCATCGGCGGCACGCGCGCGGATGCTGGCGGCGTTCTCGCCCACGCCACCGGTGAAGACCAGCGCGTCGAGGCCACCCATGGCCGACGCCATCGCCGCGATGCCGGCGCGGAGGCGGTGCAGGTATACGGCGACCCCGAGCTCGGCGCGCGCGTCCCCGGCTTGCTCGGCTGCGAGCACGGCCTCCATCCCGGCGTTCCCGGCCAGACCGAGCAGCCCGGAGCGGTGCTCGAGCACGTCTTCGAGCTCAGCGGACGGCACGCCGGCGTGACCGGTGAGCCAGAGCATCAGCCCGGGATCGACCGAGCCGGACCGGGTCGCCATCACCAATCCTTCGAGTGGCGTGAAGCCCATCGTGGTGTCGACCGACCGCCCCCCGGCGACAGCCGCCAGGGAGGCGCCAGCGCCCAGATGGCAAGTGACGATCCGCATGGCCTCGACGGCCCGCCCGCTGAGCTCCGCCGCACGGGTCGAGGCGTAGGCGTGGGAGAGCCCGTGGAAGCCGAACCGGCGGAGGTTCCACCGCGAGCGCCACTCGAGCGGGAGGGCGTAGGTGGCTGCGGCGTCGGGGATGGACGCGTGAAACGCGGTGTCGAAGCAACCCACCTGTGGGATGCCGGGCAGGAGCCGGCCGACCAGCTCGAGCGCACGAAGCGCGGCGGGCTGATGGAGCGGCGCGAGGTCGGCCAAGGCGTACAACTGCCGCAGCACCGCCGCGTCGATCTCGACCGGATCGACTAGCTCGCTGCCGCCGTGGACGATGCGGTGGCCGACGGCATCGAAACTGCCGCCCCGGTCGAGCTCCGCGCGGAGCGCCGCCTCGTCCACGTGCTCGGGCTGGAGCGGAACGTCGGCCGCATTGTGCAGGTGGTCGTGCTCGTCGAGGAGCGAGAGCTTGAGGCTGCTCGAGCCGGCGTTGACGACCAGGACGCGCACTCAGCCCCCCATGGGATGCGGCCACGTCCAGTCCCGCACCTCAGGCGAATCGAGGCCCTCGATTCGCGTGTGCGCCCGGCAACGAAGGCGCTCGTCCGTCAGGCGCTGGCGCAGCTCCGCGGCGTGTGCCCCCAGCCCCGGCACGCGGTCGATCGCGTCCATCACGAGGTGGAACCGGTCGAGGTCGTTCAGCATGACCATGTCGAACGGCGTGGTGGTCGTGCCCTCCTCCTTGTAGCCGCGGACGTGGAAGTTGCGGTGGTTGGTGCGTCGGTACGTGAGCCGATGGATCAGCCAGGGATAGCCGTGGTAGGCGAAGACCACCGGCCGATCGGCTGTGAACAGGGTGTCGAAGTCGCGGTCGGAGAGGCCGTGCGGGTGCTCGCTGTCGGGCTCGAGCCGCATCAGGTCGACGACGTTGATGACGCGAACCCGCAGGTCGGGCAGCTCGCGGCGGAGGATGTCGACGGCGGCCAGCGTCTCCAGGGTGGGCACCTCGCCGCAGCAGGCCATCACCACGTCCGGGTCTCCCTCATCGTTTGAGGCCCACTCCCAGATGCCGAGCCCGCGCGTGCAGTGCATTATGGCGTCGTCGATCGAGAGGTAGTTGAGCGCGGGCTGCTTGCCGGCGACGATCACGTTCACGTAGTGACGTGACTCCAGGCAGTGGGCTGCCACAGACAGCAGGCAGTTGGCGTCCGGCGGCAGGTAGACGCGGATGATCTCCGCCTTCTTGTTCACGACGTGGTCCATGAAGCCGGGGTCCTGATGTGAGAAGCCGTTGTGGTCCTGCCGCCAGACATGAGAGCTGAGCAGGTAGTTGAGTGAGGCGACCGGGCGCCGCCAGGGGATGCCGCGCGTTACCTTCAGCCACTTGGCGTGCTGGTTGAACATCGAGTCGACGACATGGATGAACGCCTCGTAGCTGGTGAAGAGGCCATGCCGGCCCGTCAGCAGATAGCCCTCGAGCCAGCCCTGGCACTGATGCTCGGAGAGCACTTCCATCACCCGGCCGGTGGTCGCGAGGTGGTCGTCGCTCTCGAGCCGTGACGCGTCCCAGGCGCGGTCGGTGGCTTCGAACACCGCCGACAGCCGGTTGGAGGCGGTCTCGTCCGGTCCGAAGAGGCGGAACCGATCCGGGTTGCGCACAATCACGTCACGCAGGTAGGAGCCGAGTACCCGCGTCGCCTCGCTCAGCGTCGTGGCCGGTGACGGCACGTCGACCGCGTAGGAGCGGAAGTCGGGGAGGTCGAGCTCCTCAAGCAACAGTCCACCGTTGGCGTGAGGGTTGGCGCTCATCCGCCGACGCCCGCGCGGAGGGAGGGCGGACAGCTCCGGCGCGAGCGCCCCGACCTCGTCGAACAGCTCATGAGGCCGGTAGCTGCGAAGCCACTCCTCGAGCTGCGCCAGGTGACGCGGGTTCGTCCGCACCTCGGCGAGCGGCACCTGGTGCGACCGCCAGGTTCCCTCCGCGGGCAGTCCGTCCACCATCTTCGGGCCGGTCCAGCCCTTGGGCGTACGTAGTACGATCATCGGCCAGCGCGGACGCTCGGTTAGTCCCTCGACGCGGGCGGCGTGCTGGAGCGATGCGATCTCGCCGGCAACCGTCTCGAGGACGCTCGCCATCCGCTCATGCATCGGCCCCGGCTCGTCGCCGTCCACCCAGTGCACCGTGTGGCCGTACCCCTCCAAGAGCGACGTCAGCTCGCGGTCGCCGATGCGGGCCAGCACGGCTGGGTTGGCGATCTTATAGCCGTTCAGATGCAGGATCGGGAGCACGGCTCCGTCGCCGACGGGGTCGAGAAACTTGTTGGAGTGCCAGCCGGTGGCGAGCGGGCCGGTCTCCGCCTCGCCGTCGCCGACGATGCAGCAGACGACGAGGTCGGGGTTGTCGAAGGCGGCCCCGTAGGCGTGCGAGAGCGAGTAGCCGAGCTCGCCGCCCTCGTGGATCGATCCGGGGGTCTCGGGGGCCACGTGCGACGGGATGCCGCCGGGGAACGAGAACTGCCGGAACAGCTGACGCAGGCCTGCCTCGTCGCGGCCGATGTGGGGATAGACCTGGCTGTAGGTCCCCTCCAGGTAGGCGTTCGCGACAGCCGCAGGGCCGCCGTGGCCAGGCCCAATCACGTAGATCATGTCCAGATCGCGGCTGCGGATCAGCCGATTCAGGTGCGCGTAGATGAAGTTCAACCCGGGCGTGGTTCCCCAGTGACCGATCAGGCGCGGCTTCACCTGGTTTGGCTGCAAGGGCTCTCGCAGGAGCGGGTTGTCGAGCAGGTAGATCTGGCCGACAGACACGTAGTTGGCGGCCCGCCAGTAGGCGTCGATTAGGCCGAGCTCGTCGCGGCTCGCAGCCGTCCCGCCCCGCTCGGGCGCATCCTGTGCTGATCGCTGGCTCATCGCATCACGTTCTCGGTCTCCCGCCCGCCGCTGTGCGGATCTTCGCGCAGCACAGTCCAGGGTCGCGTCGATCGACACCTTGCCCTCACCGGGTCGGTGGTGCTCATCGGCGTTGTCGCGGGCTCTGCACCGCCGGGGGATCATCGCGCACGGGCTCACCGCTGGCATCTGCGATCTCGCCGACCATCAGTGCGGGGCGACAAAGACCGGCGGGAGAAACCGCGAGGACGGTTCGGTGGAACTCCCGGTGCCGGTTCGCTGCCGAGTGTCCTTCCCCAAAAGGGTCGATGGGACCCAAAGTCCAGGCGGATCCGCGTTTGCGCAGACCCGGGCAGGCAACCGCCATCGGCCAGCTCAAGGATGTGCTGCACGGCGAAGCAGCACGATCGTGAGCCTCGACACCGGTTGGCCTGGAGTACGCCCCGCGAACAGTCGCGCGACCCACAGCGGCGCTTAGTAGCGGTCTGCCAACCCGTCTCGGGCCGGCCTGGCAGGCGAAGGCCTTTAGCGCGTGGACGCGATCCTGCGGGCGAATCCGTGGTTTCGACGGATAAGGTCTGCGGTATCCGCTGATGCGGGAGGGTTGGCGGCCTGGCGAGGATCGGGTGTCCGACTCCCGATGGAGGTGGTGACCGTGTCGGCTGAAGTGTCGTATCCGCTCGAGGTGGAGGGTAGGCTCGATCCGCGGCTCAGCCGTTGGCTGTGGCTCGTCAAGTGGCTGCTCGCTATCCCGCACTTCGTCGTGTTGGCGTTCCTGTGGATCGCGTTCTTCGTGCTCACCTTCGTGGCGCTGGTCGCGATCGTCTTCACCGGCCGCTACCCCCGGTCGCTGTTTGAGTTCAACGTGGGTGTGCTCCGCTGGAGCTGGCGCGTTGGCTTCTACACGTTCGCTGCGCTCGGCACTGACCGGTATCCGCCGTTCACGCTCGGACCGGCGCTTGATTACCCGGCCAGGCTGGACGTGGTGTACCCGGTGCAGCTGTCTCGCGGGCTGGCGCTGGTCAAGTGGTGGCTGCTCGCTATACCCCAGTACGTGATCGTCGCCTTCCTCCTGGGCGGAGGTGCGCGGTGGAGGTGGGTCACATCGGGTGTCGGTCTGATCGACGTGCTCGTTCTTTTCGGCGGCATCGCCCTGCTGTTCACGGGTCGCTATCCCCAGGGCATCTTCGACCTGGTGGTCGGACTCGATCGATGGGCGTTGCGCGTCGCCGCGTACGCCGGGCTGATGACCGACCGCTACCCGCCATTCCGACTCGACATGGGCGGCACCGAGCCCGCGGCCCAGCGCGCGGCGCCCGAGGCCGCGCCGTCAGGGGCGGCCCCGGTGGCCGGCGCGCGCCGCTGGACATTCGGCAGGGTGGTGCTGGTGGTGCTGGGCAGCCTGGCGGCGCTGCTGGCTCTCGGCCTCGCCACCAGCGGCGCTGCCGCCCTCGTCGTCGACCACACCCAGCGCGACGGCGACGGCTATCTCATGAGCCCGAGCAAGCATCTGTCGACCGGCAGCTACGCCCTCGTATCCCAGCCCACGACTCTGGGCAGCGACGTGACAGGACGCGACTTCCTCGGCACCGTGCGCGTCCGTACCGAGAGCGACAGGCGAGTGTTCGTCGGCATCGCCCGGTCGGCCGCCGCGGCCGCCTACCTGGACGGCATGCGCCGCGCGGAGGTCAGCGAGATCGGGCCCTGGCACGTCGGCTACGACCTGCAAACCGGTGGCCCGCCACCCACACCGCCCGCTTCGCAGACCTTCTGGTCCGCGTCCGCCACCGGGACGGGAAACCAGGTGCTGGACTGGAAGCCCACGGGCGGCACTTGGAGGGTTGTAGTGATGAACGCCGACGGCTCACCCCGCGTAGCCGTCGATGCCAGCATCGGCGCCAAGCTCGACGACTGGTTCTGGGTCGGCGTCGGCTTGCTCATCGCCGGACTCCTGTTCGCCCTCGCTGCCGCCGGCCTGATCCACCTCGGAGTCAGGCGCACCCAGGCACCAGCCCAGCCGGAACTCGTTAATGACGGCCACGGCGACACCAGGTAGAGGCACCGGGGACACGGTCGATCTCGTCACCAGAGCCGTTTCCAGCCAGCGCGCCGGGCCGGGACGCGACGCGACATTGCGCTGAGGTGACGTCAAGGTGACCCTCGGCGCGCTGAGGTGCCTACTTAGCGAAATTGAAGCACGGGCATCGGCGGACGGGCCGCCCCGGCCGGTGTGAAGAGGTGGTGGGCGATCGGGATTTCCGACCTGATCATGGTCGACGCGAGGCGCTGGATGCCCCCGAGAAGCGCACCGCCGTCCGCGCCCGTACGCGGCAGCCGCTGGCCAATTGTTCGCGCTCTGTCAAGGTTTCTGTCACAGCCTTGACCGAGATACGGGCCATGCCGTTATTAAGAGCGAGGGCAACGATTCACAAGGGGGCTGAATCACCATGAACAACGCAGACATTCGGGCACTCGATCGGCTCATCGCCGACATCCAGTTCTCGTGCTGGCACGGGTCGGAGGTCGACTGGAACGGGCGGCCTGCTCCGCTGAGCACGCGGCGCGCCATCGCGCGGCGCACGAAGGCCGTGCTGGTCGGAGCCAAGTAGGCGGGGTCAGCCGCCGCCGAAGCGCGGCGGGCGCTTCTCGCGGAACGCGGCGACACCCTCGGCGAAGTCGGCCGATCGGGCCGCGGCCGACTGCATCTGGGCCTCCAGCTCCAGTT
Organism: uncultured Actinomycetes bacterium; assembly: GCA_963709425.1. Taxonomy (GTDB): domain Bacteria; phylum Actinomycetota; class Thermoleophilia; order Gaiellales; family JAICJC01; genus JAICJC01. The sequence continues at coordinate 153,143 of CAVPWG010000006.1, forward strand.
GCTCGTCGAGGGTGGTTCGCGCGGCAAGGTCGAAGAGGCGCTTGTGCATCGCGATGGCGCGGGTCGCCATCGCGGCCAGGGTCGCCGCCTGCTCCGCCGCGCGAGCGGGCAGGTCGGCGGCCGGCACAACCTCGGACACGAGGCCCCAGGCGAGCGCCTCGTCAGCGCTCAGGCGGCGGCCGGAGAGCATCCACTCCGCCGCCCTGGCCGGCCCCAGGATCCGGGTGAGGAAGTGCGAGCCGCCGGAGTCGGGCACGAGCCCGACGTTCACGAAGGCGGGCACGAACGACGCCGAGCCGGCGGCGATGCGGATGTCGCACGCCATCGCGAGCGAGAGCCCGGCGCCGGCCGCCGCGCCGTTCACCGCGGCGAGCACAGGCTTCTCGAGCGCCCGAAGGGCGCGGATGTTCGGGTGATACGTCTCGCGCAGGAGCGACCCGACGTCGCGGCCGCCCGTGAACGAGGCCAGATCCTGCCCGACGCAGAAGCCGCGGCCCGCGCCCGTGAGCACGACGGCCCGCACGTCGTCATCGCGGGCCACCTTGAGTGCGTCGCGGAAGCCGGCGTGCATGGCGTCGTCGAACGCATTCAGCTTGTCGGGCCGGTTGAGCGTCAGGGTGAGGACGGCACCGTCGCGGGCTACTTCGACTTCCACTCGGGCCTCCTCTTCTCGACGAACGCGCTCAGGCCCTCGCGCGCGTCCTCCGACGCGAAGGCCAGGTAGAGCGCCTTCCGCTCGAAATCGAGCCCGGAGTCGAGGCCGGTCTCGAACGCGCGGTCGACGGCCTCCCGCGCCAGCCGCTGCGCCACCGGCGCGCGAGCGCCGATCTCGGCGGCGACGCGGCGGGCCTCGTCGAGCCACGCCTCCCTTGTCACCACGCGGGCCACCAGCCCGGCCGCAAGCGCCTCGTGCGCGGTCAGGATCCGGCCCGTCAGCACCATGTCCATCGCGAGCGCCTTCCCGACCGCCCGCGCCAGACGCTGCGTCCCGCCGGCGCCGGGGATGATGCCGAGCCCCGTCTCGGGCTGCCCGAACCGGGCCGTGTCCGACGCGATGATGAGGTCGCAGGTCATCGCGAGCTCGCACCCGCCGCCCAGGCACCAGCCCGAGACTGCCGCGACGAGGGGCGTCGAGAGCTTCCGGATCGCATCCCAGCGCGCCACGCGCGGAGCCTGGTAGAGCTCGACCGCCGTCGCGGCTGCGAGCTCCGCGATGTCGGCGCCCGCGGCGAACGCCCGCTCGTCGCCGGCGAGCACGATGCAGTGCACATCCCCGTCGGCATCCAGCTCGGCGAGCCTGGCGACGAGCTCGTCCATGAGCGCGTCGGAGAGCGCGTTTCGGGCCTCCGGCCGGTTCAGGCGAACGACCGCGATCGGGGTGTCGCGCTCGACCAGGACGAGGCTCATGGGCGCCGGTCCAGGAACGCCCGCACCGCCTCGGCAGGCTCGTCGGTCGCCATCGAGAGCGCCAGCCAGTCGCGCGCATGCCCGACGGTCTGGTGCCAGGCCAGGTCGCGCCAGAAGTTGAGCTGCTGCTTCGTGTAGCGCATCGTCTGCGGCAGCTTGCGCGCCAGCGACTCCACCAGCTCGCCGACGACCCGGTCGAGCTCCGCCGCCGGCACCGCGCGGTTCACGAGCCCCCACTCCGCCGCCTGCGCCGCCGGGATCTCGTCGCACAGCATCAGGATCTCGCGCGCGCGGCGGTCGCCGACCATCACCGGCAGCCACTGTGTCGCTCCGCCCGCCGGCACCGAGCCGTGCTCGGGCCCGACGTGGCGGATGAACGCGTCGTCCACCATCACCGCCAGGTCGCACGCCATCTGGAGCTCGTTGCCGCCGCCGACGCAGATGCCGTTGATGCGCGCGACGGTCGGCTTGCCGATCTCGCGGAGCCGGTCGTGGGCGTCCTTGAACGCCCCGAACCACTTCCAGTACTCGCCGGGCCTGCCGAGGTAGTCGGCCTGCCAGCTCTTGAGGTCGGCGCCGACGCAGAACGCTCGCCCGGTCCCGGTCACGACGACCACCCGGACGTCGTCGTCCCACGAGGCGTCCTCGGCGGCCCGCGCGATCTCGCGCAGCATGCGGAAGTCGAACGCGTTCAGCACCTCGGGGCGGTTCAGCGTGATCGTCGCGCGGGGCGGATCCTTGGCGTAGACGATGGCCTCGAAGCCGAGGTCGGCCGGGGCGCGCGGTGTGGGGTGGGTCGGCTCGGTCAATTCACGTCGCAGAAGTGCACCCGAAACGCGATCCCCATCTCGGCCGCATCCGTGCCCGTGGCGGCGAACTCGGGTGTCCGCGTCGCCGACTTGAACGCATCCATGTCGGGAAAGCGCCACTGGGCTGCATACGCGAACGCCGGGTCGCCCATCGGGCTCCCGAACACCGGGCCGTGGACGAACTCGCCGCCGGGCACGGCGTGACACAGCGCGGCGTGCTCGGCGTAGCGGTCGGGGTCGGGCAGCTCGTCGTAGGTGACCAGCACGATGACCACGGCCCGCAGCCTACAGGCCGAACGGGTTGGACGGCCGGGATCCGGCGGCCACGATCACGGACTTCTCCTCGAGATACTCCTCGAGCGCGCCGGCCGACAGCTCGCGCCCGAAGCCCGACTGCTTGAAGCCGCCGAACGCCACGCCCGGAAACGCGCTGTACGGCATGTTGAGGCCGATCGTGCCGGCGTCGATGCGACGGGCCAGGCGCTGCGCCCGGTTGGGATCGCCGGTCCAGACCGTGGCCATGAGCCCGTAGCGCACGCCGTTTGCGACCGTGACCGCCTCCCCCTCGTCCTCGAAGGGCGTGACCGTCACCACCGGGCCGAAGATCTCCTCCTGCGCCGCCTCCGAGGACGCGTCGACGTTGGCGACGACCGTGGCCGGGTAGAAGGCGCCCGGGCCCTCCGGCACCTCGCCGCCCAGGACGACCTCGCCCGCCGGCGCCGGCCGCGCGCTCGACGTACCCGTGGACGCGATCCCGATGGCCGGCATCGATGAGCGAGCCCATGTGGGTGTCGCCGTCGAGCGGATCGCCGACCCGCAGGCGGCCGGCCGCCTCGGCGAACCGCGACACGACCTCGTCGTAGACCGAGGCCTCGACCAGGAGGCGCGACCGCGCCTCGCAGCTCTGGCCGGCCGAGTAGTAGATCGACCACACCGAGGCGGGGATCGCCTCGTCGAGGTTCGCGTCGGCGAAGACGATGCTCGGGCTCTTGCCACCCAGCTCCAGCGTGACGCGCTTGATCGGGTCGGCGCAGAGGCGCATGATCTCGCCGCCCGTGGCGGTCGAGCCGGTGAACGCCACCTTCTGGACGCCGGGATGGCCGACCAGGTAGCTGCCCACGGACGGGCCGTCGGCCGGGAGGACGTTCACGACGCCGGCCGGGATCCCGACCTCGACCGCGAGCTCGGCCAGCCACAGTGCCGACAGCGGCGTGCGCGGATCGGGCTTGAGCACGGTCGTGCACCCGGCCGCCAGCGCCGGGGCGAGCTTCCAGGCCGCCATCATCAACGGGTAGTTCCAGGGGACGATCTGGGCGCACACGCCGACCGGCTGTTTCAGCGAGTAGTGGGTCAGCGACCCGCCGAGCGTGCCGGTGCGGCCCGACGGCGCCGCAGCAACGGACGCGTAGAAGCGGAACGTCTCGATCGCCGCCGCCAGCTCGGCGTTCACCGAGCCGATCGCCTTCCCCACGTTCTGCGCCTCGAGCGTGGCGAGCTCCGACCTGCCCGCCCGGATCCCGTCGGCGAGCGCGTGCAGCAGGCGCGAGCGCTCGGTGGCCGGCGCCCGGGCCCAGTCGCCGACGAGCGCGGCGCCCGCCGCCGCCACGGCCGCGTCGACGTCGGCCTCACCCGCGAGCGACACGTTCGCCAGCGGCTCACCGGTCGCCGGCTCGGTCAGGGCGGCGTCGCCGCCGCCGCCCGAGCGGGTCTCGCCGCCGATGTGCACGCCGGTCTCGATCATGCCGCCTCGAAGATCGCCGCCTGGCCCTGCCCGACGCCCACGCACAGCATGGCCATGCCGTAGCGGCCGCCGCGGCGGCGCAGCTCGTGCACGAGCGAGACCACGAGCCGGGCGCCGCTCATCCCCAGCGGATGGCCGATGGCGATCGCACCGCCGTTCGGGTTCACACGCTCCGGGTCGAGGCCCAGCTCGCGGATGACGGCCACGCTCTGGGATGCGAAGGCCTCGTTCAGCTCGACCACGTCGAGGTCGCCCGGCTCGAGGCCGGCCCGGGCGAGCGCCTTGCGGGCGGCCGGCATCGGCCCGACCCCCATCACCCGCGGGTCGACGCCGGCAACGCCGCCGGCGATGTACCGGGCCAGCGGCGAGGCTCCCAGCTCCGCCGCGCGCTCGGCGCTCGCGACGACGAGCGCCGCCGCGCCGTCGTTGATCCCCGACGAGTTCCCGGCCGTGACGCTTCCACCCTGGCGGAACGCCGGCTTGAGCGCCGCCAGCTTCTCCGCATCGGTGTCGGCGCGGGGGTGCTCGTCGCGCTCCACGTCGGCGACCGCGACCAGCTCGTCGCCGAAGCGCCCCGCCTCGTCGGCCGCCGCCCAGCGGCGCTGGCTCTCGAGCGCGAACGCGTCCTGGTCCTCGCGGCTCACCGACCAGCGCTCGGCCACGTTCTCGCCGGTCTCGCCCATCGACTCGAGCGGGAACATCGACTCCATCCGCGGGTTCGGAAACCGCCACCCGAGCGTGGAGTCATAGAGCGTCCGGTCGCCGCGCGGAAATGCCCGCTCGGGCTTGGCCGTGACGAGAGGGGCGCGGCTCATCGACTCGACGCCGCCCGCGACGAAGAGGTCGCCGTCGCCGGCCCGCACGGCGTGGCAGGCCGCCGTCACGGCGGCGAGGCCCGACGCGCACAGCCGGTTCAGGGTCACGCCGGCGACGGAGTCGGGGAGGCCCGCGAGCAGCACCGCCATCCGGGCGACGTTGCGGTTGTCCTCGCCAGCCTGGTTCGCGCAGCCCATGTAGACGTCCTCGACGTCGGCCGCCGGGACGCCGGCCCGCTCGACCGCAGCCGCGATCGCGAGCGCCGCCAGGTCGTCGGGGCGGACCGCGGACAGGGCGCCGCCGTAGCGACCGACGGGCGTCCGGACCGCCGACAGGATCACCGCCTCGGGCATCGGGTCGCAGTGTACGCTCGCGGGTCGTGGCAGCTGCCGGTGAGACCGTCCGCCGAGCGGATGCCGCCGAGGCGGGCCGGATCGCCTCCGTGATCCACGCGGCGTTCGCGCAGCACACCGGCTCGCCGGTCCCCACGTTCGCGTGGTTCGAGAAGCCGGTAGTGTCAGGCGCGTGACGCACGGAATCCGCACGGTCGGCGTGGTCGGGCTCGGCACGATGGGCGCCGGGATCGCGCAGGTCGTCGCCCACCACGGCTACGGCGTCGTGGCCTGCGAGGTGTCGAACGATCTCGTGCAGGCCGGCCTGGCGCGGATCGGCGCCGGCCTCGGCCGCCACGTCGAGCGCGGCCGGATGACGGCCGCCGAGCGCGAGGCCGCGCTGGCACACGTCGCCGGGACGACCGACCTCGACGCCTTCGGCAGCTGCGACCTGGTCGTCGAGGCGATCGTCGAGGACATGGACGCCAAGCGCCAGCTCTTCGCCCGGCTCGAGGAGATCTGCCGCCCCGACGCGATCCTGGCGACGAACACATCGGCGCTCTCGGTCACCGAGATCGCTGCGGCGACGTCCACGGCGGAGCGCGTCGTCGGGATGCACTTCTTCAACCCCGCCCCGGTGCTGCCGCTCGTCGAGGTCATCGTCGGCGACCGGACGTCGGCCACCGTGGCCGAGCGCGTACGGGAGTTCGCGGAGGCCATCGGCAAGCGCCCGGTCGTCTGCCCCGACCGTCCCGGCTTCGTCGTGAACCGCATCCTCATCCCGCTCCTCAACGACTGCGTGCGCCTCTACGAGCAGGGCGGCATCTCGGCTGACGACCTCGACCAGGCGATGACGGCGGGGCTCAACTGGCCGATCGGGCCGCTCCGGCTGATCGACCTGATCGGCGCGGACGTCCACGTCCACGCCTCCGAGGCGCTGTGGCAGGCCTATCGCGAGCCGCGCTTCGCCCCGCCGCCGTCGCTCGTCCGCATGGTCGAGTCGGGGCGCCTGGGCCGCAAGGCCGGCGCGGGCTTCTACACGTACTGACCGATCTGGCCGGTCACGGCGATCCGAACCACGTCGAGAGCGCGTCGCGCAACCCGCGGTCGGTGCCGTCGCCCACCCAGGCGACGTGTCCGTCGGGCCGGATCAACACCGCTGTGGGAGCGGTGACCTCGCCGAGCGCCGGGAGCTCCCAGATACCACCGTACTCGGCATCGATCAGCTGGACCCGATCCGCCCATGGAGCGATGTCGAAGCCGCCGGGCTTGCCGAGGTTGAGCAGCACCGGCCGGGCACCGTGCAGGAGGGTGAAGACGCGCGTCGGGGCGCCCGAGGCGACCAGGTCGAGGTCGGGCATGCGCCGCCCGAGCAGCGGGTGCCCCTCACCGAGGTCGTAGTGGATGTCCAGGCCGGACTGCATCGCGGCGACCCGCGTGCGAGGCTCGTCCATGCTCAGCATCTCGGCCATGGTGTCGCGGACGGCGTCGATGCGCGCATCGGAGCGGGCGAGCGCCGTCTGCGCCATCGTGGTCCGTAACACGCGGGCACCGACCGGATGCCGCTCGGCGTGGTAGGTATCCAGGAGGCCTCCTGGCGATGTCCCCTTGACCACCTGGGCCAGCTTCCAGCCCAGGTTCACCGCATCCTGCACACCGGTGTTGAGGCCCTGCCCGCCCACCGGGTAATGCACGTGCGCGGCGTCGCCCGCCAGCAGCACCCGCCCCTCCCTGTAGGTCGCCGCCTGCCGGGTCATGTCCGTGAACCGCGAGATCCAGGCCGGGCTGTGCGCCCCGTAGTCCGTCCCCCATACAGCGATCAGCGCGCGGCTGAGATCACGCAGGGTCGGCTCACCGGCCTGCCCCGCATACCGCTGACTCACCACCACGCCTACCCGCTTCCCGTCCTCCAGCCGGCCCAGGGCTTGCGTGCCGTTCTCGTCGTGGCGGATCCCAAACTCCGGCTCCTCGGTCATCTCGACCTCGGCGATCAGCGAGCTGACTGACGGATCCCAGCCGGGGAACTCGATGCCGGCGGCCTTTCGGATCAGGCTGCGACCGCCATCGCACCCGACCAGGTATTCGGCCTGTAGCGACCCGCCGTCGGACAGCTCGACGTCGACGCCGGTGTCGTGCTGCGCGAAGCCCGTCACCTCACGTTCGCGAGCGATCGGCACGCCCAGCTCGCTGACCCAGGCGGCCAGGATGCGCTCGAACTGGTTCTGCGGGAGGGCGAGGCCGTAGTTGTGCCGGGTGGGAAACGCGCTGATGTCCAGCCGCACCCCGGCGAAGCTCTGAACCTGCATCGCCTGCCCCTCGGCGAGGAACCGGTCGGCGATCCCCCGCTGATCCAGCACCTCGATGGTGCGTGACTGGAGACCGCGCGCGCGCGACCCGGTGAGCTCCTGGCTCGGGCGCCGCTCGACGATGGCAACGTCGACCCTCGCCAGTGCCAGCTCGCCGGCCAGCATCATCCCCGTCGGGCCGCCGCCGGCTACGACTACCGAATGTTCGGCCATACGCCCGTTCTAGCGCACCGGATGACCCCGAAGCCGCTCATGGTGGCGGCCGAAGGCCATGGTGACCATCGAAGCAGCGAGACCTGCAATGACACGAATGATCAGGAGCCCAACCGTCATCCGGGCACCTCCCTTGGGTCGCTTCGCAGGTCCCGTTCCCCGATGCTTGCGTTCTCAACCATTCAGGACGGTGGCGACGAGCGCGTCGGCCGCGCCGTTCTGATCGGCCGGCACCCAGCGGTAGGTGACGGTGCCGATCCGCATCGCCAGGTCACGGGCCTCGGCGTGAAGCGGCGCGACCGACCGGCTCCTGACCGGAGCATCGCCGGTCATCTGCGCGACGACGAGGCGCGAGTCGGTCCGCACCTCGACGGCCGCCAGGCCGTGCTCGGAGACGGCGTGCAGGCCTGCCACGAGCGCCCGGTACTCGGCAACGGCGACGGTGGCCCGGCGGATTGGCGTCGCGGCGGATGCCAATTGGCGCCCGTCCGTGTCCTCGAGCACGAACCCGCAGGCCGCCGGGCCGGGGTTCCCGCGCGAGCCGCCGTCACACCACAGGGTGGCCGCACCGCCCGGTGCTCTCTTCGGTGCCGGCGTCCGAGCCGCCCGGCGGGCCTTTCCGAGCCGACGCCGCTCCGCGTCGGTCAGCGTCTTCCCCGACCGGCGGACGCCCTTGGTCACGCCGGACGCTCGTCGCAGACGAAGTGCTGCAGCGGGCGCTTGAAGCCCGTCTCGAGATCGAACGTCACCGCCTCGGCGACGTCCGGCGGCAGCAGCGGCCCGGGCGTGGACGAGGGCGGGTGCCACTCGTGGTTTCGCAGGTCGACGGGCGGCGTCTCGAGCCGCGCGTGGATGGCAGCGAGGAAGTACAGGATCACCTCGTGGCGGTACTCGCCCGACTCGACGAACAGGTTCTCGGACAGGTAGAGCGGCTTCAGGACGTCGATCTGGACCGCCGCCTCCTCGACCAGCTCGCGCTTCACAGCCTCCTCGGCCGTCTCGCCCGGCTCGACGCCGCCTCCCGGAAACCAGTAGAAGGCGTCCTTCGCCGGATGGTGCGTGCGGTCGAGCAGCACCCGGCCCTCGGTGTCGGGGATGACAGCCCTGGCCCGCAGGGTCATGTCGGGCGGGCCGCTAGCCGGCGAGTGCACGTTCCGCCTCGCGCTCGGACTCGTACACCGGCAGCACCCGGCGGAGGTACTCGCCGGTGTGGCTGCTCTCGGTCTCGGCGATCTCCTCGGGCGTGCCCTGAGCGACGATCTCGCCCCCGGCGTCTCCGCCCTCGGGCCCGAGGTCGAGCACCCAGTCCGACTGCTTCACGACATCCAGGTTGTGCTCGATGACGAGCACCGTGTTCCCCGCATCGACCAGGCGCTGGAGCACCTGGAGGAGCTTCTCGATGTCGAACATGTGCAGGCCCGTGGTCGGCTCGTCGAGGATGTAGAGCGTCCGGCCGGTCGCCACCTTCGAGAGCTCCGTCGCGAGCTTCACGCGCTGGGCCTCACCCCCGGACAGCGTCGTCGCCGGCTGGCCGAGCCGCATGTAGTCCAGTCCCACGTCATGCAGCGTCTGCAGCCGGCGCCGGATCTTGGGGATCTTGGAGAAGAACTCGAGCGCCTCCTCGATCGACATGTCGAGGACGTCGGCGATCGACTTGCCCTTGAACTTCACCTGGAGCGTCTCGCTGTTGTAGCGGCGCCCGTGGCAGGCCTCGCAGTTGATGTAGACGTCGGGCAGGAAGTGCATCTCGATCTTGATGGTGCCGTCGCCGCGGCACGTCTCGCAGCGGCCGCCCTTGACGTTGAACGAGAACCGGCCCGGCTTGTAGCCGCGGGCGCGGGCGTCGGGCGACGTCGAGTAGAGCGCGCGGATGTGGTCGAAGAGGCCCGTGTAGGTGGCGGCGTTCGACCGCGGCGTGCGGCCGATCGGCGACTGGTCGATGTCGATCACCTTGTCGAACACGTCGATCCCACGCACGGCCGAGTGCCGGCCGGGCTTCGTGCGGGCCCGGTTCAGCCGGTTGGCCAGGCTCTTGAAGATGACCTCGTTCACGAGCGTCGACTTGCCCGACCCGCTCACGCCCGTCACGCAGATGAACTTGCCGACGGGGAGCTCGACGTCGATCTCCTTCAGGTTGTGCTCGGCGGCGCCCTCGACCCGGAACCAGCCGGCGTCGTGGATGCGCCGGTCGGGGGTCGGGATGACCCGCCGGCCCGACAGGTAGGCGCCGGTGATCGACTCCTTGACGCGTGCGACCTGGGCGGCCGTTCCGCTGGCGACGACAGTGCCGCCGTGCTCGCCGGCGCCCGGGCCCATATCGACCAGATAGTCGGCGGCCCGGATCGTCTCCTCGTCGTGCTCGACGACGATGACCGTGTTCCCGAGATCGCGCAGGCGCTCGAGCGTCGCGAGGAGCCGGGCGTTGTCGCGCTGGTGCAGTCCGATCGACGGCTCGTCGAGGATGTAGAGGACGCCCATCAGCGAGGCGCCGATCTGGGTCGCGAGCCTGATCCGCTGCGCCTCGCCGCCCGACAGCGACGCCGCGGCCCGGTTCAGGGTCAGGTAGCCGACGCCGACGTTGTCGAGGAACACGAGCCGCTCGCGGATCTCGCGCAGGATGCGGGCGCCGATCGCCCGCTCAGTGTCGGTGAGGACGAGGTCGTCGACGAACTCGATCGCGCTCGCCACCGACATCCGCGTGAGCTCGGCGATGTTGATCCCACCGACCGTGACGGCGAGGCTGGTCGGCTTGAGTCGGTCGCCGTGGCAGGCCGGGCACGGCTTGAGCGCCATGTACTCCTCGATCCGCTCCTTCTGATAGCTCGAGTCCGTGTCGCGGTAGCGCCGGTCGAGGCTCGGGAGGATGCCCTCGAACGCCAGCATGTAGCTGCGCTTGCGCCCCATCGAGTTGCGGTAGGCCACGTACAGCTTCTCGCCGCCGGTGCCGTTCAGGAAGAGCTCTCGCTGCGCCTCGGGCAGGTCCTGCCACGGGGTCTCCAGGTCGATCTCGTACCGGTCGGCGATCGCCTGGATGACCTGCTCGTAGAAGCTCGAGTTGATGACCGTCCAGGGCACAAGCGCGCCCTGCGAGATCGAGAGGCTCGGGTCGGGCACGACCAGGTCGGGGTCGATCTCGCGCTGCGAGCCGAGGCCCGTGCACTGCGGGCAGGCGCCGTGCGGTGAGTTGAACGAGAAGATGCGGGGCGCCAGCTCGGGCAGCGAGACGCCGTCGTCGGGGCAGGCGAACTTCTCGGAGTAGGTGACGGTGGCGCCGTCGACGATCGCGACCTCGACCAGGCCCTCGGCCAGCCGGAGCGCGGTCTCGATCGAGTCGGTGAGGCGCGTGCGCAGCCCGTCCTTCATCACCAGCCGGTCGACAACGACCGAGATGGAGTGGCGCACCTGCTTGTCGAGATCGATCGGCTCCTCGAGGAGGCGGTCCTCGCCGTCGACCTTGACGCGCGTGAAGCCGTCGGCGCGCAGCTGCTCGAAGAGATCCTTGTACTCGCCCTTGCGCGTGCGCACCACCGGTGCGTCGACCGTGAACCGCGTGCCCTCCGGAAGCGACAGCACCTGCTCGACGATCTGCTCGGCGGACTGGCCCGAGATCTCGCGCCCACAGGTCGGGCAGTGCGGGCGGCCGACCCGCGCGTAGAGGAGCCGCAGGTAGTCGTAGATCTCGGTGACGGTGCCGACGGTCGAGCGGGGGTTCCGGGTCGTCGTCTTCTGGTCGATCGAGATCGCCGGCGACAGGCCCTCGATCGAGTCCACGTCGGGCTTGTCCATCTGGCCGAGAAACTGGCGCGCGTACGCCGAGAGCGATTCGACATAGCGGCGCTGACCCTCCGCGTAGAGCGTGTCGAAGGCAAGGCTCGACTTCCCGGACCCCGAGAGACCGGTGATGACGACGAGCTTCTCGCGCGGCAGCTCGACGGTGATGTCGCGGAGGTTGTGCTCCCGCGCACCTCTGATGACGATGGCGTCCCGCCCCACTGCCTCAACGCTAGCAGGCGGCCGACCGTCGAACAAGTGTTCGGGGTGATACAGTTTCGGGCGTGACCGGATTCACGTAGCGCTGGACCCAGACAGGCTGCCCCCGCGCGCCCGAGCGGCGCGTCCGTGGGCCTCCCCGCCGGCCTCTGCCCACGCAGCGATCCGCTCGCCCGTGCCCGGCGGCCAGGGCGCGATCGAGCACCTGGTCCATGCTCGCACGGCGGAGTCGGGTGATCTACGGACAGCTCGGGTGGCCCGCGCAGAAGGCGGCCCTGACCAGCAGATCGTGCAGGTGCTGGACGCGGGGGTCGTTGGTCGTCGTGCTGTCGTGCAGGAGGTTGTGGAGCTCGTACGGGTCGGTCCGCAGGTCATAGTACTCGCGCCAGACCGTGTGCTCGGGGAAGGTCTGGGACAGCCACTCGATGAACTGGAAGTCGCCGTTTCGGATCGACCGCCACGGCGGCTCCCAGTGCTTGTCGGGGCGCACGTTGTAGGACTCCTCGTACTGGTACTTCCGCTTCCACGACCCGTCGAGCAGCGAGTAGCCGTCGAGCGGGTAGCGGAGCGCGGCGCCCGGGTCGGCGGCGGCCAGGATCGTGGGCGCGACGTCGACGTTCGAGACCAGCCGGGTGTCGACCGTCCCGGCCGGGATCCGCCCCGGCGCCGCCATCGCGAACGGGACGCTCGTCGCCTCGGTGTAGGGGAGGCGCTTCCCCTCCAGGCGGTGCTCGCCGAGCAGCAATCCGTTGTCCGACATGTAGACGACGATCGTGTTGTCGAGGTCGCCCCTCGCATCGAGCGCCTGCCGGATCTGCTCGACCTCCGAGTCGACCGTCCGCAGCATCCGGATCTGGCCGTCCCAGACCCGCGAGTCGTAGGCGGGGACGTTCGCGTGCTCCCGGACGACGTCGTACATCCCGGACAGGTCGGTCTGGCCAACGGCGGGGCTGATCGTCGGCGGCGGCACCGGAGCGTTGGCGACGGCGGGAAGCGGCGTGTACGGCGAGTGCGGCGCCATCAGCGAGACGGTCATGAACCACGGGCCGTCTCCCGCCTTGGTCTTCAGGAAGTCGAGGGCGCGGCCGGTCACATAGGTGTCGTCCCAGCCGGCCGGCGTCACCTCCCCGTCGTTCGTGCGGAAGTCCAGGCCGTAGTGCTGCTCGCCCGGCGTGATCGCATACCGGTCGGTGCAGGGCGGGCTGCGGCCGTAGTTCCACCCGTTCAGGTACTTGCCGAAGAAGGCCGTCGTGTACCCGGCGTCGTGGAGGTAGCACTGGACCGTGCTCTTCATGTCCGGGTGAAACGAGATCCGGCTCGAGAGGTTGTCGATCACCCCGGTGTTGTGGGCGTAGCGGCCGGTCATGATCGTCATCCGCGAGGGACAGCACAGCGGATCCGAGATCGAGAAGTTGGGGTAGGTGCGGCCGCCCTGCCACAGCCAGCGCCAGGTGTTCGGCATGGTCTCCCGGCTGACCGTGCCCGCGGTCTGGTCGTCGGTGATGAAGACGAGGACGTTCGGGCGGCTCGAGCCGCCTCCCAACCCGGGCGAGCATGCCCCGCCCGCGGCAGCGAGCAGGACGATGAGAAGCACCATGCGGAGTTTCGGGGGCGTGAGTGGCTCTCCTAGCCTCGGAGGATCGTCGCGAGCGCGACGAGCACGACCGGGAGAGCGGCCCACGTGACAGCCGTCAGCCCGATCGCGACGAGGGCGATGGTATCCGCGTCGTCCTCCGGAGGGCGCCCGCAGTGGCCGATCGTCTCATGGAGCGCTCACATCGGCTGACTGCCGACGATCGTCGCCCGGCGGCGCCCCAGCCCCGCTCCCTGGAGCACGAAGACGCTGCTCCTCGTCCACGGCTCAGCTACACCGCGGCGACCGGCACGCCGCCCGGCGTGACCCGCCCACGCGGCGGCGAGCACGACTCCGGCAGGTCGTCCGCGAGGCCGAGGAGCAGCCCGAACAGGAGGTCGGGATCGGGCAGCCGCCTGAGCCCGAACATGAGGTCACGGCGGCCGCCGGTGCTCACGATCAGGCCCCCGTAGTGCAGGATCCAGCCCGGCCGGGCCCGGACGATCTCGAGGTCGTGGATCGCATCGAGTGGCAGGGCGGCGGTACGGCGGGAGATGCCGCCGTGCACGAGGATGGCCCGGCGGTCGGTGACCACGAGCACCCGCCGCTGCCACCGGCCGACCGCGCGGGCCAGCCGCACGAGCGTGCGCGCCGCGATCACGCCGAGGACGCCGACGCCGAGGACGCGCAGGGGCAGCGGCACCCCGGTCGCGGCGACCCTGACGGCGGTGTACGCGCAGGCGGTGAGCAGGACGCACGCCCGCAGGAACGGGCCCACGAGCACGACCTCGTGCTCTCGGCTCACGAGATGGACGTGCTCGTCGCGGTCCAGCAGGCGGTCGATGTGCGGCATCGCACTCGCACCGTTCGCGCTTGGCGCCGGGGTTCCTCTAGCGCCACATGCGCAGCGGGAGCCGGTTCAGCACCCGAGCGCCGGCCGCCGTGACGGCGATCATCTGCTCGTGCACGACGCCGGCCGCCCCGGGCAGGAGCACTCCGGGCTCGATGCACAGCACCATCCCCTCGCAGAGCTCGCACGCCGGGTCGCGGTCGCCGTACGGCGGCTCGTGCTGGCCGGTGCCGGCGCCGTGCGGCATGAACTCGCCCCACCACGACTCGCCAAGGCCCGCGTCGACGACCGCGGAGCGGGCCGCCTCGCGCAGATCGGCGACGACGGCGCCGGGCCGGGCCGCAGCCGTGCCGGCCTCGACGGCCGCCGCGACGGCCTCCAGCGCCCGCTCGAGCTCCGGAGGCGGCTCGCCGACGGCGACGGTGCGGCACATGTCTCCGTGATAGCCGTGAACGCGCGCGCCGCAGTCGAGCAGGACGGCGTCGCCGGATCGCATCGGGCGGTCCTCCGGCAGGAACGTCCCGAGCGCCGTCCGCCGGCCGGCCCCGGCGACGGTCGTGAAGCTGAGCTCGGCGCCGGCCGCGCGGATCGCGTGCTCGGCCGCCGCCGCCATCTCGACCTCGCGTGCGCCGTCGGCGACAACGGCGAGCCCGGCCGCCATCCCGAGGTCCGAGATGCGGGCGGCCTCGGCCAGGAGCTCGAGCTCGGCGGGGCTCTTGACCATGCGAAGCGCAGTCGTGATCGCGGAGGCGTCTTCCAGGCGGGGGCCGCTGCGGAGGGCGTCCATCGCAGCAGCCGGGAGGACCCGGCCTCCGGTGAGTCCGACGGCCCTGCACCCGCGCAGTCGGGCGGCGACCGCCGGCCCAAGGTCGCCGGCGTGGGCAACCTCGTCGCACACCGCCCGCTCCCGGGCCCGGTCGAGGTCGGCCGCCGAGTCGGTGAGCAGCACGACCGGCCCTTCGGCCGGCACGACCAGCATCGCCTGCTCCTCCTCGATGCAGAACCAGTCGGCCAGGTATCGCAGGTCGCCGGGCGCGTAGTCGACGTGGGCGCCGTAGCAGACGAGCGCGTCGAGCCCCCGGCCGGCCATCCCGCTCGCGCACCCGCGCGATGCGCTCGCCGAATTCCCCCGAGCGATCGGCGCAGCCGCACTCACGGTGCAAAGACGGGGTCAGACCCCGTCATTGCACGCGCGCGGCGTCGAGGTCTCGGCGCAGCTCCTTGATCTCGTCGCGGAGCTTGGCGGCGTACTCGAACCGGAGCTCCTCAGCCGCCGCGAACATCTCCTCCTCGAGCTCGACGACCAGCTTCTCGATCTCGCTCGGCGTCATGCCCTCGTCGCCGCCCTTGCCGCGCCGGCGCCGGCCGGGGACGTGCGGCTGTGTGTCGAGCGAGAGGAACTCGGCGATGTCGGAGACGCCCTTCTTGATCGACTCGGGCGTGATGCCGTGCTCCTCGTTGTAGGCGATCTGGATGTCGCGCCGCCGGCCCGGTCTCGTCGATCGCCACGCGGATCGCCTCGGTCATCTTGTCGGCGTACATGATCACGCGGCCGTTGACGTTGCGGGCGGCGCGGCCGATGGTCTGGATGAGCGCCGTCTGGCCGCGGAGGAAGCCCTCCTTGTCGGCGTCGAGGATCGCCACCAGCGAGACCTCGGGCAGGTCGAGGCCCTCGCGGAGCAGGTTCACGCCGACGAGCACGTCGAAGTCGCCGAGGCGCAGCTCGCGGATCACCTTGATCCGCTCGAGCGTGTCGATCTCGGAGTGCAGGTAGCGGGTGCGGATCCCCGACTCGAGCAGGTAGTCGGTCAGGTCCTCGGCCATCTTCTTGGTGAGCGTGGTGACGAGCACGCGCTCACCGGCCTCGGAGCGGGCCTTGATCTCGGCGATCAGGTCGTCGATCTGGTGGCGCGTCGGGCGCACCTCGACCTCGGGGTCGACGAGGCCGGTCGGGCGGATGATCTGCTCGGCGACGTGGGTGGACTGGCGCAGCTCGAACGCCGCCGGCGTGGCCGACACGAACATCACCTGGTGGGCGCGCTCGAGGAACTCGTCGAACCGGAGCGGCCGGTTGTCGAGCGCCGACGGCAGCCGGAACCCGTACTCGACGAGCGTCTGCTTGCGCGACCGGTCGCCCTCGTACATGCCGCCGATCTGCGGGACAGTCTGGTGCGACTCGTCGATGATGATCAGATAGTCGTCGGGGAAGTAGTCGAGCAGCGTGTGCGGCGGCGTGCCCGGCTCGCGCCCGTCGAGGTGGCGCGAGTAGTTCTCGATGCCGTTGCAGAAGCCCATCTCGCGCAGCATCTCCATGTCGTACTCCGTGCGCGAGCGGAGCCGGTGGGCCTCGAGCATCTTGCCCTCGACCTCGAGCTCGGGCAGACGCGTGCGCAGCTCGGCGTCGATCGACTTGACGGCCGCCTCGAGCGCGCTTCGCTCCATGGCGTAGTGCGTGGCGGGATAGACGGCCAGGTGGTCGAGCCGTGCGTAGACCTCACCGGTCAGCGGGTCGAAGTGCGTGATCGACTCGATCTCGTCGCCGAAGAGGCGAGATCCGATAGGCGGACTCGGTGTCGGCCGGCTGCACCTCGATCACGTCGCCGCGAACCCGGAACCGGCCGCGGCCCATGACGACGTCGTTTCGCTGGTAGTGGATGTCGACCAGCTTGGTCAGGATCGACTCGCGCGGGCGCTCGTCGCCGACCGACACGAAGCACACCATGTCGGAGTAGCTCTCGGGCGAGCCGATGCCGTAGATGCACGACACCGAGGCGACGATGACGACGTCGCGGCGGGCGAAGAGCGCCGCGGTGGCGGCGTGCCGGAGCCGGTCGATGTCGTCGTTGATCGAGGAGTCCTTCTCGATGTACGTGTCGGACGACGGCAGGTACGCCTCGGGCTGGTAGTAGTCGTAGTAGCTCACGAAGTACTCGACGGCGTTCGTCGGGAAGTACTCGCGAAATTCGTTGCAGAGCTGGGCGGCGAGCGTCTTGTTGTGGGCGATGACCAGGGTCGGCTTCTGGACCTTCTCGATCACGCGCGCCATGGTGTGCGTCTTGCCGGTGGCCGTGGCCCCGAGCAGCGTCTGGTACTGGTCGCCGCGGGTGATCGTCTCGGCGAGCTCGCCGATCGCGCGCGGCTGGTCGCCGGTCGGCTGATAGGCGGCGGAGACGTGCAGACCGGGCATGGACTTGAGTCTAGCCGAACGTGTGTACGATGCCCGCGTGAGCCGCCCGATCGTGCTCCCGGACCCGCCGCTCACCGACGGCCGGGTCACGCTCCGGGCGTGGGAGGCCCGCGACGTGCCGGCGATCGTGGCCATGTGCGAGGAGCCGGAGGTGATCAGGTTCACGAGCGTGCCGGTGCCGTACTCCGCCGACGACGCCCAGCTGTGGCTCGACCTGCACCCCGGCCGGCTGGCCGCGGGCGACGGCGCGGCGTTCGCGATCACGGAGGGCGGCGACGACCGTCCGGTGGGATCGATCGGCGTGCGCGTGCTGCACGACCAGGGCTCGGCCGAGACCGGCTACCACGTCGTCCGCGAGGCGCGCGGGCGCGGCCTCGCGACCGCCGCGCTGCGACTGCTCGCGCGCTGGACGTTCGCCGAGCTCGAGGTCGGGCGGCTCCAGCTCACGACCCATCTCGACAACCCGGCCTCGCAGCGGGTCGCCGAGAAGGCCGGGTTCACCCGCGAGGGCGTGCTGCGGGCCTGGGCCGATCAGCGCGGTGAGCGGGTCGATCTCATGATGTGGTCGCTCCTGCCGGGCGATCCGACGACCCCGTAGGATGCGGGCTGCATGCCCGTCGTCGAGTCACATGCGGCCGTCGCCGCCCCGCCCGCGGACGTCTTCGCGTTCCTGCACGACCCCGCCCAGCGGCCGGTGTGGGACGTCTCCGTCGACCTCTGCAATCTCGAGGGCGAGAGCGGTCGCGGCCGGCAGCCGGCTCCACCTGCGCGGCCGCCGCAAGGCGCCCTCGTGGGTGGGCGAGTACGTAGCAGGTCGACCGCGCCGCGGCGGTCGGTGCTGCGCCTCGTCGACGGTGTCGGCATGCCGTTCTCGGACTACCGGCAGACGATCGAGGTCGCCGGGGACGGCGGCGGGACGACCGTCACGCTCAGGCTCGAATACGCCGTCCGGGGGCCGCTCGTCCTGATCGAGCGGTTCACGGTGCGCGGGAGGCTCGCCCGCGCCCTGCACGACTCGGCCCGGAAGGTCGAGATGCGGTTCGCGTGACTCAGCCCTGTTCCAGGTCGTCGCCGTACGCCTTGCGGTAGAGCGACTCGAGGTGGTGGACGTCGTCCACGTAGTCGCGCGTCGCGGGGAAGCGCACGACGACGCGCTGGCCCGCGGGCGTCTCGCGGATCCAGTCGTCGACGTTCGTCTGGCCGGCGTTGTATGCCGCCAGCGCCAGGTCGCCGCCGTTCGGGCGACCGGCGTACTTCTGCCGCAGGTGGGCCAGGTACCAGCTCCCGTAGCGGAGGTTCAGGTCGGCGTCGTAGAGGTCGTGGCGCGGGTCGAACTTCGTCCCGCCGGTGTGCGTCGCGATGCCCTTGGCCGTCGACGGCAGGAGCTGCATGAGGCCGATGGCGCCGGCGCTCGACTTCGAGTTCGCCTTGAATCGCGACTCTTCGTAGACGACGGCCGCGATCAGCGCCGGGTCGAGGTGGTACTTGTGGCCGTACCCGACGATGCTGTCGCGGTAGTAGAGCGGGTAGCGCAGACGCACCCACCACGCCGGCTGGGTGTGATCGACCCAGGCGTACGCCACGCCGCCGACGACGACCAGCGCGACCAGCGCGACGACCGCCCGCCTCACCGCCGCAGCATCCGCTCGACGAGGCCGGCGACGAAGGCATCGAGCTCCTCGAGCGTGCCGGAGTTCTCGTAGACGACGTCCGCCCGGGCGGCCTTCTCGGCCTCGGGGAGCTGGTGCGTCATCCGCTCGGCCGCGCCCGGCCGGCGGCTTTCGCGCACTCCGGCCGGAGCGGTGATGGCGACGATGGTGTCGTAGCGGTCCTCCACTCCCGCCTCGAACAGCGTCGGCGCCTCGTGGACGAGGAGCGGCGTGCCCATGCGCTCATGGTGGTCGCGCCAGCGGACGAACTCCTCCGAGACCAGCGGCAGCACGAGCCGCTCGAGCCAGCGCAGCTCGGTCGCATCGGCGAACACGATCCGTCCGAGCGCGCCCCGGTTCACCTCGCCGTCGGCGGTGAGGATCCGGCGGCCGAACCGGTCGACGACGGCGTCGCGCACCTCGGGTCGCGAGTAGAGCTCCCGGACCACGTCGTCACTCGAGAGGGTCGCGGCGCCGTGGCGCTCGAAGGCACGAAGCGCCTCGGACTTGCCGGCGCCGATGCCGCCGGTCAGTCCGACGACGACGCTACTCGTCGGCGGAGTCGCCCTCGCCCTCCGGGGCGCCGGGCTCGGCCGCCGCCTCGGCTTCGGGCTCAGCTTCGGCCTCTGGCGCAGCTTCGGCTTCGGGCTCAGCTTCGGCCTCGGCCTCCGGCTCTGCCTCGGCCTCGGGCTCTGCGTCGACCTCGACCTCCGGCTCCGGCTCTGCCTCGGGCTCGTGCCTCGCCTCGGCCTCGGGCTCCGCCTCGGCCTCGGGCTCCGCGTCGGCTCAGCTTCGGCCGCGGGCTCCGCGTCGGGCTCGGCGGCCGCCTCGGCTTCGGCTTCGGGCTCCGCCTCAGCCTCCGGCTCGGCAGGCGTGTCGGCGAAGACCTCCTCCGACAGCCCGAGGTCCGGGACCGCGGGCGCGGCAGCCGGTCCGGGCATGCCCATGTCGATCGCCTTCACCGGATCGTCCGGCTCGACCCGCCGCAGCGAGAGCGAGAGCCGGCGCCGCTCCGGGTCGATCTCGACGATCTTCACGTTCACGTCCTGGCCCTGCTGGACGACCTCGCGCGGGTTCTCGACGTGGTGCTCGGCGAGCTCCGAGATGTGGATGAGGCCCTCGACGCCCGAGACGATCTCGGCGAATGCGCCGAACGTGACGACCTTGGTGATGCGGCCGGCGACGACGTCGCCCTGGCTGCACTCGTCCATGAGCCGCTGCCACGGGTCGGTCTGCGTCTGCTTCAGTCCGAGCGAGATGCGCTGACGGTCGCGGTCGACGTCGAGCACCTTCACGCGGACGCGCTGGCCGATCTCGAGCACCTCGGACGGATGGTTCACGTGGCTCCACGACAGCTCCGAGATGTGGATCAGGCCGTCGATGCCGTCGAGGTCGACGAACGCGCCGAAGTCGACGATGTTCGAGATCTGGCCCTCGACCTCGACGCCGGGGCTCAGCCGGTCGAGGATCTGCTGGCGGGCCTCCTTGCGCTCCTCCTCGAGCACGGCGCGGCGCGACAGGACGACGTTGTTGCGGCTGCGGTTGAGCTCGATGACCTTGCACAGAAGCACCTGGTCGCGGTACTCCTCGAGATCCTGGACGCGGCGGATGTCGACGAGCGACGCGGGCAGGAAGCCGCGTACGCCGAGGTCGATGATGAGCCCGCCCTTCACGACCTCGATGACGTGGCCCTCGACGGGCTCGCCGCTCTCGGCCGCAGCCTCGATCCGCTTCCACGCCTTCTCGAACCGCGCACGCTTCTTCGACAGGATCAGGCGCCCGTCGGCATCCTCCTTCTGGAGCACGAGCGCGTCGATCTCGTCACCGACGGTGACCTCCTCGTCGGGGTTCACCGACCGGCGGATGCTGAGCTCGGCGACCGGGATGACCCCTTCCGACTTGTAGCCGATGTCGACCAGGATCTCGTCCTTGTCCACGCGGACCACGGTGCCCGTCACCACGTCGCCCTCGCTGAAGTCGGTCAGCGTGCGGTCGTAGTCCGGGACGAGCACCCCGTCCACTTCGATCATCCACGTGTCGTCAGTTGAAGCCATGTCCGTCAGGGTTGGATCCTCTCACATGAAGTCATGCGGCAGCCGGCCTGGTTTGGCCGGCCGGTAGTATACAAACGCCGTGCCAGCAAGCCGGTGCAAGCAGGCGGCGCGCCCGGTCAGTAACTCGTCACGAGCCGGCTCCCGAGGGCGATCGCCGCGCCTCCCGCCGGAAGCGTGATCGGGCCGGCGGTTCCGAGGCTGACGTCCGTCGGCAGGTCGGACGGGTTGACCGCCACGACGCCGTGTGGATATGTCCGCGTCCACGCCTCGCCGACCTTCTCGGCGAGCACGTCCGGGTCTGGGGCGCCCAGGTCGAGGTCGTAGAGCGGCGTGACGGCGCTGCCGGGCGCGAGGGCGTAGGCGCCCCGAGGCGTCGCGACGAGCAGATATCCGGCCAGCCCGTAGACATCCCGTTTCGGGCTCGGGTCCGGCTCCGTCTCGAAGACGAACGCGGCCACGCGTTCGCGCTGCACCTGAAGGTAGTAGTCGAGGAGACCGGTCCACGCTGCGCCGCGCAGGCGCGCGAACCCCGTCCCGGCGGTGACGGCGTCGGCCGAGTTGATCTGGGCCGGCTCGACGATGCCGGGCGGCCCGTTCTGGGCGAGCAGGAAGAACCCCTGCGTGCGCATCGCCGCGTGGACGAGGCTCAGGGCCTGGGCGAGGTAGGTGGCGCGATCGTCGGGCTCGAGCTCCGCGCCCGTGCGCGGGTCGACCGGCGTTCCCGACCATTCGGGCTCGTTCCCGGCGTCGGCGACGTCGACGCCCGTCCAGCCGCCGTCGGTGAGGCTCTGCTCGACGCGCAGCGACCAAGCGCTCTGGTAGCCGGCGTCGCCGAAGTCGAGCAGCACCCAGCCCGGGTGCTCGTCGGGGTGGATCTCGGCGCCGTCGGCGGTGCGGAGGATCCATTCGGGGTGGTGCCCGCGGATCCACGGCAGCCGAAACGGCGCGGCATCGCAGCGGTCGCAGCTGTAGAGCAGCGAGCGCTCCTGCCACACCTGGACGTCGGGGTCAGCCGCGCGAAGCTCCTTCGGCATCGCCCCCCACGCCGCCGACGCGAACACGGCGCTGGTAGCTCACGAGCGGGCAGATGGGCGGGGGCTCGACCGTCGGGCGCGCCGGGAGGCGGATGGCGAGCGGGATGCCGACGTCGGCCGCGGCGGGACACCGCGGCGACGACACCCCGGTGCCCGCGCCGCCGCCTGCGCTGCAGGCCGTGACGAACGCGGCCAGCAGCGCAGCCACTACTCCTTGCCGCACGCCCCGCAATGCGTCTGGGGCGTGCCGATGACGCCTCCGTCGGGCGGAGTGATCACCGAGACGACGTCGACCTGGAGCTCCGCCCCGCAGTGCCGGCAGAAGCCGCCGTCCGCCGGGTGGCCGCTCAGCGTGAACCGGATGTCGGCATCGAGGCCGGGGCCGGTCGCCGAGACGACGCCGCGGCCGTCCCGCACGCGCCCGAACTGCAGGCGGACGTCGCCCGTCCACTCGCTGTCCATCACCCGCACCGTCCCGACCGCGATGCCGAGCGCCGAGTCGAGCTCGTCCGCCGCCACCGCCGGGAGGAAGAGCTCGGCCGTCATCTGCTCGTGCCGCTCGCCCGCGCGGATCCAGAGGTAGGCGCCCGGCTCGTCGCCCCGGCGCGCGGGGAGCGCACTGAGCTCACCGTCCACCTGCGTCCACGTCATTTCGCCTCCAGCCAGGTCGAGCCCGTCCCGATGTCGATCTCGAGCGGCGGGTCGAGCGGGTATGCGGAGACCATGGCCTCGCCGGCAAGCGCTCTGAGCGCCGTCATCTCGCCGTCGGCCGCCTCGAAAAGGAGCTCGTCATGGATCTGGAGCACGAGCCGCGACCGCCGGCCGGCGTCGCGCAGGCGCCCGTGGCAGGAGATCATCGCCACCTTGATGATGTCGGCGGCGCTTCCCTGCATCACCGTGTTCACCGCGAGCCGCTCGCCGAGGGTGCGGGTTTGGTAGTTCGACGCGCGCAGCTCCGGGATCGGCCGGCGCCGACCGAAGAGCGTTGTGACGTAGCCGAGCTCCTTCGCCGAGGCGATCGTGCGTGCGATGAACTCGTTCACGCGCGGGAAGCGGGCCAGATACGTGTCGATGTAGACCTGCGCCTCCTCGCGCGAGATGCCGAGCTGCTCGGAGAGCCCGAACGAGCTGATGCCGTAGATGATGCCGAAGTTGACGGCCTTCGCACGGTTTCGCTCGTCGCGCGTGAGCGTCTCTGCCGGCTTTCCGAGCACCTCCGCCGCGGTGACCCGGTGGATGTCCTCGCCGCGCGCGAAGGCGTCCTTGAGCGCCGGCTCCTCGGAGAGGTGGGCGAGAATCCGAAGCTCCACCTGCGAATAGTCGGCCGAGAGCAGCGTGTAGCCGTCGCCGGCGACGAACGCGCTTCGGATCTCGCGCCCGAGCGGCGTCCGGATGGGGATGTTCTGGAGGTTGGGGCGGATCGACGACAGCCGGCCGGTGGCGGCGGTGGTCTGGCTGAACGTCGTGTGCAGGCGCCCGTCGACGGGATCGATCAGGTCAGGGAGCGGCTGGAGATACGTGTTCAGGAGCTTCGACTGCTCCCGCCACTGCTCGACGACGTCGACGATGGGGTGCAGCTCGCGGATCTTGGCGAGCACGCGCGCGTCCGTGGAGTACCCGGTCTTGCCCTTGCGGTCGGCGGGCAGGCCGAGGCGATCGAACAGGACCTCGCCGAGCTGCTTGGGCGACCCGATCACGAACGGCCCTCCGGCCAGCTCGTAGCAGCGTGCCTCGAGCTCCTCCACCTGATCCGCGAGCTTCGCGGCGATCTCGGCCAGGCGGTAGGTGTCGACGCGGATGCCCACCGCCTCCATGGCGCCGAGCACCGGGATCAACGGGAGCTCGATGCTCTCGTACAGGCCGATCAGGTCGCGGTCGGCCAGCTTCCCGTAGAGGCCGGGGTGCAACCGCCGAGCAGCTGCGGCGGCCCGGACGATCGCCGCGGTCTCCTCGTCGGCGCCGACCTGGACACCCACACCGGACTCCTCGGCAAGGTCGTCGATCTCGTAGCCGGACCGGCCCGGATCGAGCAGGTACGCGGCGATCGCCGTATCGCCCGCAGGCTCGAGCGCCGGCTGCTTCAGCCCATGCGTGATGACGCGCGTGTCGCGGAGCGCCTCAACGACGCGGGCCGCCGGCGCTGTCACCACAACCGCCGACTCGCCGTCGGAGACCGCGAGCCGGTCGCCCGCCGCGGCAACGCCGACCTCGGTGCCGAGCGAGCGCAGCTGTTCGGGACCACCCTCGCGCCACGCGATCTCGACGACCTCGGACGGCTCCGCCGGCAGCGCTCCGGGCAGCACCTCCTCCAGCTCGTCCACCCGCTTCAGGAGCGCGCGGAACTCGAGCTTGCGGAAGAGCTCCTTCATCGTCGAGCGGTCGGGCGGCTCGACGACAAGCGCGTCGAAGTCGACGTCGAGCGGGATCTCGCGGTCGATCGTCGCGAGCCGCTTCGAGTCGGCCGCGTCCTTCGCGGCGTCGGCCAGCGACTGGCGCCGCTTCGTGCCCGACACGGCGTCGAGGTTGGCGTAGACGCCCTCCATGCTGCCGAACTGGACGAGGAGCTCGGCGGCCGTCTTGTCGCCTATCCCCGGGACGCCGGCGATGTTGTCGGACGTGTCGCCCTTGAGGCCGATGAAGTCGGGGATCACGTCCGGCCCGATCCCGTAGCGCTGGATGATGCGCTCCGGCGTGTAGACGACGACGTCCTGCACGCCGCGCGGGGTCATCATGATGCAGATGTTGTCGGAGGCGAGCTGGAACGCGTCGCGGTCGGTCGAGACCACGCAGACCTTGTGCCCGGCGTCCTCCGCCATCCGCGCGAGGGTGCCGATGACGTCGTCGGCCTCCTTCCCCTCGACCTTCAGGTTGCGGTACCCGAACGCCTCGACGACCGGCTCGAACCACGGCTGCTGCTGCCGCAGGAGATCGGGCATCGGCTTTCGGTGCGCCTTGTAGTCGGCCGCGATCTCGAGCCGGCCCGTCGGCTTGGAGTCCCACGCCACGAGCACGGTCCGCGGCCGGTAGTCCATGAGCATCCGCATGAACATGTTGCCCAGGCCCAGGAGGGCGTTCGTCGGGAGGCCCTCCACCGTCTGGAGCTCCTCGGGCAGGGCGTAGAACGCCCGGTACGCAAGCCCGTTGCCGTCGACCAGGAAGACGTCGCACTGCTTGGCGGGCGCGTCGTCGAGGTTCAGGTCCTTCGGCTGGGACTGCTTGACGGTCGCCACCATGAGAAGCGTATCCGAGGGGATGGTCGGCCGGCCGAGGCGGCGATAGGCTTCGCCGCGAGATGGCGGCCCCCAACCCGTCGGCGTCGTACAGCCTGACCATCCGCGTCGAGATCCCGGCGGTGTCGGGGTCGTTCGCGAAGGTCGCGGCCGCCATCGGCGAGGCCGACGGCGACCTCGGCGCGATCGACCTGGTCCGCGTCTCGCGGGAGAGCCGCGTGCGTGACGTGACGGTGTCGGCGTCGGACTCCGACCACGGCCAGCGGATCGTCGACGCCGTCCGCAACGTGCCCGGCGTCACCATCGTGAACGTCTCCGACCGCACGTTCCTCATGCACCTGGGCGGCAAGATCGAGGTGCAGAACAAGGTGCCGGTGAAGACGCGCGACGACCTCTCGATGGCCTACACGCCGGGTGTCGCGCGGGTCTGCCTCGCGATCGCCGCCGACCCCGACAAGGTGCGCGCGCTCACGATCAAGCAGAACGCGGTCGCCGTGGTGACCGACGGGACGGCCGTGCTCGGCCTCGGCGATATCGGGCCGCGCGCGGCGATGCCGGTGATGGAGGGCAAGGCGATGCTCTTCAAGGAGTTCGCCGGGATCGACGCCTGGCCGATCTGCCTGGATACCACGGACACCGACGAGATCATCGCGATCGTGAAGGCCATCGCGCCGGGCTTCGGCGGCATCAACCTCGAGGACATCGCCGCGCCGCGCTGCTTCGAGATCGAGGGGCGTCTGCGGCGGGAGCTCGACATCCCCGTCTTCCACGACGACCAGCACGGGACGGCGGTCGTGGTTCTCGCCGGGCTCCTGAACGCGGCGAAGCTCGTGCAGAAGCGGCTGGACGAGCTGCGCGTGGTGCTGGTCGGCGTCGGCGCGGCGGGCGTGGCCGTGTCGAAGCTCCTGATGGAGGCGGGCGTGCGCGACATCATCGGCTGCGACCGCGAGGGGGCGCTGCACCCCGGCAGGAAGGGGCTGACGGCGATCAAGAAGTGGTACGCCCGGAACACGAATCCGCGCGGATTCGAGGGCAGCGCCGACGAGGCGCTCAAGGGCGCCGACGTCTTCCTCGGGCTCTCGGGGCCGGGCGCGGTGTCGGTCGAGGCGGTGCGCGCGATGGCGGACGACGCGATCGTCTTCGCGATGGCGAACCCCGATCCTGAGGTGCTGCCCGAGGAGGTCATGGGCGACGTTCGCGTCCTCGCGACCGGCCGCTCCGACTACCCGAACCAGATCAACAACGTGCTCGCGTTCCCGGGGATCTTCCGGGGTGCGCTGGCCGCGCAGGCGACCGGCATCAACGACCAGATGAACCTCGCCGCGGCGCGGGCAATCGCCGCCGTCATCAGCGAAGAGGAGCTGTTCGAGGAGTACGTCATCCCGAGCGTCTTCAACAAGGCCGTCGTCGAGGTCGTCGCGCACGCGGTGCACGAGGCGGCCATCGAGACGGGCGTCGCGCAGCGCACGACCAGCCCGACGCAGGATCCGTCGGCGATCTACCGGTAGGCGCCCTCGTACGGGTCGTCTGGAAGCGACGCCGAGCGCTCCGCTGTGGGAACGGCCGGCGCGGTCCTCCGTGCCCGTCGGCGGCGTAGGTAGCGCCGTCCGAGGTCGGCGAAGGTGACCACCGCCAGCACATCCCACAGCCACCACGGCCCCTGCGAGACCACCACGAAGAACACGGCCGACAGGGCGACCATGACCAGGATGTACGTTCGCCGGCTGAGCCGCTGCACGATCCCGAGTGTAGCCACCGACCGGGCTCAGGCGGGTTGCGCGACCCAGAGGCGGGGATCGCCGTCGCCGAGATCGGCGATACCCGCGTCGATGAGCGCGCCGCAGACCAGGGTTCGCCGGTGGGCGGCGAAGGTGAGCACGTGGGCGACCACGCCACCGTAGGTGAAGACCGCGGGCGGATCGCAGGTCGTGTCGATGAACGTCTCCTCGAGCCGGTCCTCGTCCACGATCGCGCGGACGTCGGTGAGGAACCCCGAGCCGGCGTCGGCGAGCCGCCGGCGCATCGAGGCGGTGGTCTCGTCGTGCTCAACGGCGAAGTCATACCGACGCTGGTTGATCGACTCGTGCCACATCGCAAGCTGGCCCACGAGCCGGGACAGCAGGGAGCGCAGCGTCGGCGCGTCGTCGATGTCCTCGACTGAGACCACGATCGGGCGGTCGAGGGAGTCGTCGTCGAGGCCGTCGGCCCGCTCGATCATCTCGCCGACCAGCCACACGTGGTGCTCCACCATGCGGATGAGCAGATCCATGCTCGTCACCGTCCTCTCAGCGGGCAGCAAGAGGCCGCCCGGCGGGTTGAAGTGCACAGCGGCCGCCGCTCCGATCCGAAAGCTCGCCGGCCGAGCCCGCCAGCGTGACGGCGTGCGGCCGTACGCTCGCCTGAAGGCACGCGTGAACGCCTCGTGCGAGGCATAGCCGGCCTCCAGCGCGACGGAGAGCACGTGATCTTCCGTGCTGGTCAGGCGGTATGCGGCGCGTTCGAGCAGGATCCTCCGACGCAGGGTGGCCGGCGGCTCACCGAGCGCCGCCGACACCAGCCGGTCGACGTAGAACCGCGACATGTGGAGCCTCGCCGCCAGCCGTGTCGAGCTTGAGTCCTCGTCATCCAGCCCATCGGCAAGCTGGTCGAGAAACCGCGCCAGGGTGTCGGTCGCCAGGCTCACCCCGTGATCGTGCCACCCCAGCGCGGCACCCGCTTGATCGCGCTTGCGAAGTTGCCCGAGGCCCGGGTCAGTCGCCCTCTGCCGGAAGCGCGAGCTCGCCGTCGAGCGACTCGGCCGGGATCGCGCGGTGCGGCTCCATGTCGTGCACGTACCGGCCGCCGCGCATCCACGACGCGCCCGCGGCGATCAGGCAGGCGAGGATCGCGAAGTCGAACGCCTCGTCGAGGCCGGACGAGAACGGGCCTGACATCAGGCTCGGGAAGAACGAGCGGCCCGTGAGGTAGGCGGCGTTCGCGGCCGGGAGGTGGTGCACCGCCGGGCCGAGCAGCTGGCCGACCGGGTTCAGGCCGAGGAACGAGGCGAACAGGAGCCCGACCGGCGGCAGGTGCGCCACGCGGTGCGCGTCGGCCGGCGTGACGCCCTGCGCGATCAGGCCGTGGCTGAGCGTCGCGGGCAGGCTCGCCGCGAGGCCCACCACCATCAGCGTGAAGAAGACGCCGATCGACAGCACCATCGCCGAGTTCTGGAACGTCGCGCTCATCCCGGCCCCCACCCCACGCCGGTGCGGCGGCAGGCTGTTCATGATCCCGGTCTGGTTGGGCGACGCGAACAGGCCCATCGCAAGCCCGATCAGGAGCAGGAGCGCGGCGAACGCCCGGTAGTCGAAGTCGACGGGCAGAAGCTCGAGCAGGAAGAACGCGAGCGCGGCGAGCAGCATGCCGCCCGTTGCGAACGGCCGCGCGCCGAACCGGTCTGAGAGCCAGCCGGACGCCGGCCCGGCGATCAGGAACCCGACGGTCAGCGGCAGCATGTAGATGCCCGCCCAGAGCGGCGTCTCGGCGAACGAATAACCGTGCAGCGGAAGCCAGATGCCCTGGAGCCAGATGATCAGCATGAACATGAGCCCGCCTCGTCCGAGCGACGCCAGCAGGCTCGCGATGCTTCCCGCCGTGAAGGCCCGGATGCGGAAGAGGCCGAGCCGGAACATCGGCTCCTCGGTGCGCAGCTCGATGAGGACGAAGACGCCCAGCACGGCAAGCCCGCCGAAGAGCTCGGCAAGCACGGTCGGGTTCGTCCACCCCATCGTGTGCCCGCCGTACGGCTGGATCCCGTAGGTGATCCCGACGAGCACCAGGATGAGGCCGACGGCGAACGTGAGGTTGCCCCACCAGTCGATGCGGGCCGGATGCCGCTCGCCGCGCTCCTCGAGCCTCCACCACGACCAGGCGGTGCCGGCGATCCCGACGGGCACCGAGACCAGGAACACGAGCCGCCACGAGATCGGCGCCAGGACGCCGCCCAGCACGAGGCCGATGAACGAGCCGGCGATGGCCGAGACGGCGTTGATCCCCAGCGCCAGGCCGCGCTCGTTCGGCGGGAAGGCGTCGGTCAGGATCGCCGAGGAGTTGGCCATGAGGAGCGCGCCGCCGACGCCCTGGACGATGCGCATCGCGATCAGCCAGCGTGCGGCGGCGGCGCCGTCCATCCACGTGAGCGAGAGCAGGATCGAGCCGGCCGTGAAGATCGCGAACCCGAAGTTGAACATGCGCACCCGGCCGTACATGTCGCCGATCCGCCCGAAGCTGACGACGAGTACCGCGGTCGCGACGAGGAACCCCATGAGCATCCAGAGCAGGTAGCCGGAGTTGTCCGGCTCGAGCGGATCGAGGTGGATGCCGCGGAAGATGTCGGGCAGCGCGATCAGCACGATCGACGAGTTGATCGTCGCCATCAGCATGCCGATGGTCGTGTTCGAGAGCGCGATCCACTTGTACCGATCGGCCCGCCCCGTCACGGCGCGGTCGACCCCTCGTCGAGCTCGTGCAGGACGTCGCGCACCCGGCGGCGCTTCGAGACGAGCTCGTCCTCGAGCTGCTCGAGCGCCACCCGCCTGGCCCGGACCAGTGCGAGCTGGGTGTCGAGCGGCTCCCGCGCCTCGGCGGCGATCTGGGCTCGGTCGGCATCGCTCGGGTCGGCCGCCCACCGCTCGCGAAGCGCGGCCCGGGCCTCCTCGGCGGCGGCCCACGACCGCAGGTCGGCGAGCGAGAGGCCGAGCAGGTCGCGGATCCGGATCAGCTCGGCGAGCCGGGACTCGTCGTCGGCGTCGTAGAGCCGGTGGCTGCCGTGGCGCCGGCCGTGGCCGCGGAGGAGCCCCAGCTCCTCGTAGTACCGCACCGTTCGGGGGGTCGCGCCGACACGGCGGGCGAGCTCGCCGATGCGGATGTGTGTGGGAGCAATCGCAGCCATGAACCTTCCGTTCACGTTATATTATCAGGCGGATACTCCGTCAAGAACCTGATGTTCACGTCATGATCGGGAGGAATTTGCAGTGATCATCCGCTGGCACGGGCAGTCCGCCTACACCCTCACGGGCCGCGAGCACACCGTCGCGATCGACCCATTCGGCCCGTTCCCGGCCGAGGTGGCGGCGCGGATCACGTTCGGCTACCCGCCGATCGCGCCCCACGACGCGCACCTCCTCCTCGTGACCCACGAGCACCGCGACCACAACGCCGTCGAGGTCGTCACGGGCGAGCCGAAGGTGATCCGCTCCACGGCCGGCCGCTTCGAGTCACCCGTCGGCGAGGTCGTGGCGGTCGCCGCGGAGCACGACGACGCGGCCGGGACGATCCGCGGCCCGAACACGATCTTCGTGTTCTCGCTCGACGGCGTCCGCGTCGCCCACCTCGGGGACTTCGGCCAGGCCGGCCTGCGCCCCGAGCAGCGCGCGGCCATCGGGGATGTCGACCTCCTGTTCGTGCCCGTTGGCGGCGGCCCGACTGCCGACGCGGACGCCGCCGCCGAGATCGTGGGCGAGCTCCGGCCCGCCTTCGTGATCCCGATGCACTACCGCACGCCGGCGGTCGATTTCCTCGAGCCGCCCGACCGGTTCCTCGCGCTGTTCGACGACGTCGACCACGTCCAGGGACAGGAGTGGTCCCTGCCCGGGGAGCGACCCTCCGGACCCCGGGTCGTCGTGCTTCAGCCGCCCGTCGGCTGAGCCCTCAGAAGCGATCCATGTACTGGCGGATCTCCCAGTCGTGGACCTGCTCGTTGTAGGACGCCCACTCCTCGCGCTTCAGGCCGACGTACTCGGTGAAAATGTGATCGCCCAGCGCCTGGCGCATGACGTTGTCGGCCTCGAGCGCATCGAGCGCGTGTGACAGGTCGTGCGGCAGGCTGCCGATCCCGAGCTCGCGGGACTCCGCCTCGGTCATGTGGTAGATGTTGCGGTTCACCGGCTCGGGCGGCTTGAGCCCGCGCTTGATGCCGTCGAGGCCGGCCGCCAGCATGCAGGCGAGGGCCAGGTACGGGTTCGCGGTCGGGTCGGGCGTCCGCAGCTCGATTCGCGTGGAGCGGCCGCGCTTGGCCGGCACGCGGATCGCCGCAGACCGGTTGCCGGGGGACCAGGCGATGTAGACGGGTGCCTCGTAGCCCGGCAGGAGCCGCTTGTAGGAGTTGACCGTCGGGTTGGCCACCGCGGTGATGGCCGGGATGTGCTCGAGGATGCCGGCGATGTAGGCGCGGCACTCGGTCGAGAGCTGGAGGTCGTCGCCCTCGTCGAGGAAGGCGTTCTCGTCGCCCCGGGCCAGCGACTGGTTGATGTGCATGCCCGAGCCGTTCTCGCCGTGGATCGGCTTGGCCATGAACGTGGCGTGCATCCCGTGGCGGGCGGCGATCGTCTTGACCACCATCCGGAACGTGATCAGGTTGTCGGCGGTGGCGAGCGCATCAGCGTGGCGGAAGTCGATCTCGTGCTGGCCGATCGCGACCTCGTGGTGCGCGGCCTCGATCTGGAAGCCCATCTGCTGGAGCGTGACCTCGATGTCGCGCCGGCAGTCCTCGCCGCGGTCGATCGGGGCGACGTCGAAGTACGTCGCGGCGTCGTGCGGGTCGACGGTCGGGTTGCCGTCCCCGTCGAGCTTGAAGAGGAAGAACTCGGCCTCGGGGCCGACGTTCATCGTGTAGCCCAGGTCGGCGGCCTCCTTCAGCACCCGGCGCAGGTTGGTGCGCGGATCGCCGGCGAAGGGCTGGCCGTCGGGGTCGGCGACGTCGCAGATCAACCTGGCGGTGCGGGCCGACTCGGTGCCGCGCCACGGGAGCACCGCATACGTCGCCGGGTCCGGCAAGAAGTACATGTCAGACTGCTCGATCCGCTTGAATCCGCGGATCGACGAGCCGTCGAACATCAGCTCGTTGTCGAGCGCCTTCTCGAGCTCGTCGACGGGGATGGAAACGTTCTTGACGGCGCCGTATGGCTCGGTGAACTGGAGGCGCACGAAGGCAACGCTGTCGCGCGCGCACTGCTCCAAGACCTCGTGCTTGTCCATGGCCGTCCTTCCGCTGTATTCCGGAGCGAGCGTCATCCCTGTGTCCTTCCGCCTGGAGGTACCGACCGGAGCGAGTCTATAGCGTGCTCCGGATGATCCCTCCTCGGTCCCAGGGCTATGACGAGGGTCGCCGAAAAATTCCCCGCAACGTGCGGGCAATGGGCTGGACGAGCCTCGTGAACGACGCCGCGTCGGAGCTCCTCTACCCGGTCCTGCCGCTGTTTCTCGTCGTCACGCTGCACGCCCCGGCGGCGGCTGTCGGCCTCGTCGAGGGAGCCGCCGGGGCGGCCTCACAGATCGTCGGCTACGTCGTGGGCCGGCGGTCGGATCGCATCCATCGGCGGCTCCCGTTCGTATGGGTCGGCTACACCCTTTCGAACATCGCGAAGCCGCTTGTCGCGCTCGCCCCGGCGTGGGGCTGGGTGCTCGGCGCGCGTGTGCTCGACCGCACCGGGAAAGGCATCCGTACCGCGCCGCGCGACGCGCTCCTGCGCGACTCGTCCGACCCCGACCGCGCCGGCGCGACGTTCGGGTACCACCGCTTCATGGATTCGGCCGGTGCGACCGTCGGCCCGCTCCTGGCCCTCGGGCTGCTCGCCGCCGGGCTCTCGCTCCGACAGGTGATCGCCGTGTCGATCGTTCCGGCCTTCCTCACGATGTTCGCGTTGCGCGCCGTCCGCGAGGCGGCCCCTCGCGAGGCGCCCCGGAGCGCGCCGCCGCCGACCCGCGACCTGCCGCGCGCGTTCTGGACGTTCAGCGCGGCGTGGGTCGTCTTCTCTCTCGGGAACTCGGCCGACGTCTTCCTGCTCCTGCGCGCGAAGGACCTCGGCCTCTCGGCGACCGCGGTGGTGCTCGCCTACGCCCTCTACAACACGCTCTACTCGGGCCTCTCCTGGCCGCTCGGGCACCTCTCGGACAGCATCGGCCGGCGGCGTCTCCTGGCGGCGGGCCTGGCAGTCTTCGCCGCCGTCTATGCGGGGTTCGGGATCGCCGCCGGGACCGCGGCGATGTGGCCGCTGTTCGCGCTCTACGGCTGCTACATGGCAGCGACTGACGGCGTCGCCCGAGCGCTCGTCGCAGACCTGTCGCCCACCGGGCTGCGAGCGACGGCGCAGGGGACGTTCCGCCTCCTGACCGGCGGCGCCGAGGTGATCGCGAGCATCGTCGCCGGCATCCTCTGGTCGAGCGTCGCGCCCGGCGCCGTGTTCGCCCTCGGCGCCGGTGCCGCGCTCGCGGGCCTGGTGCTCCTCACCGCTTGGGGCCGGCCAACCTCAACGCACTAGACTCCCGCGCCGACATGCGGGCTCGTACCCCACCGGTGCTCGCCGCGGCCGCCGCGATGGGCGTCATGGGCCTGGCGGCCCCGGCCACGGCCGACGCCCACGCGATCGGCACCGTCACCTACCAGTCCCCGGTGCCCCTGTGGCTGTACGTGCTCGCGGGCGCTGTCGCGGTCGCCGCGTCGGTGCCGGCTGCCGCCGTCGCCGACACGCGGATCGGCAGCCACGTCGGCCCGAACCTGTATCGGCCCGGCTCCGGCCGGCTCATCCGCGTCGCCCAGATCGTCACCGCGGCGCTGCTGGTGGAGATCATCCTCGCCGGGATCTTCGGCTCCGAGGAGTTCGCGAGCAATCCGGCGACGGTGCTCGTCTGGGTCGACCTGTGGGTCGGGCTGGGCCTGGTCGCGGCGATCTTCGGCCACGTGTGGGATCTGGTGAATCCCCTCCGCCTCCTCGGCGACCTCGTCGACCGGGTGAACCCACAGCCGCCGCTCGTGTATCCGGAGGCGCTGGGCCAGTGGCCCGCGGTGGCCGCCCTCGCTGCCTTCGGCTGGATGGAGCTCGCCTGGCCGGGCGGGAGCCACCCGTTCGACCTGGCGCTCGTGATCGTGCTCTATCTGCTCGTGCAGGTCATCGGGATGGCGCTGGTCGGCGCCGGCGTCTGGCTCGAGCGGGCCGAGCTGTTCACGGCGTTCAGCCGGCTCATGGCCCGCGTCTCGCCCTTCGAGTGGTACATCGTCTCGGAGCGGCCGTGCCCCGCCGACCTGCACGACCCCGGCGAGGTCGCCGGCTGCGGGGCGTGCTGGCGGCAGGCGGCGCCGGACGAGCGCGGCATTCGCTGGCGCGGCTTCACGTCCGGCGCATGGCGCGATCTCCCGCTCCTGCCCGGCGGCGCGGCGATGATCGTCGTCCTGCTGTCGATCGTGCTCTTCGACGGCTTCGCCGAGACGATGCGGTTCACGGATGTGGCGCAGTGGATCCACCGCCACTGGGCATCGCTTCCCGACACGGGCCTTCGGACGCTCATGATGATCGGCTTCGTCGTCCCGCTGGCGGCGATCTTCGCGGTCGTGGCGGCCGCGGTGGGCCTCCGCGGGCGCGGCTTTCGCGACGCCGTCGATCGGTACGCCCCAACGCTCATGCCGATCGTGGCCGCCTACTTCGCGGCGCATTACCTGCTCTACCTCGTGAGCTACGGGCAGCTCACGTGGAAGGTGATCATCGATCCGCTCGAGCGCGACTGGGTGCCGGACCTCGGGGCATGGACCGGCTACCCCTCCGGCGCCGTCTGGGCGTTCCAGGTCATCGTGATCGTGCTCGGGCACATCTGCGCGATCTTTGCCGCGCACCGCATCGCGCTCAGAGGCGCCCCACGGCGCGGCGCGGCCGTCTGGGTGCAGGCGCCCCTGATCGCGCTCATGATCGCCTACACCGTGCTCGGGCTCTGGATCCTCGGTCAGGCCTACACGAGCGGGTAGACGTCAGACCTCCTCGGCCGCCGTCGCGAGCTCGCACGCGACTTCCTTGACGTCGCGGTTTGCATTCCATACCTGCTCCTGACGCTCGGCGCCCGTCCCCTTCTCGAGGATCGCGTCGATCCCCGCCAGGGCCTCCGCGCATCTCAACTCGCGCGCAATCGGCTTCAGCTCGCGCAGCCGCCGCCTGACGAGCGTCCTCGCGGGCATCTTGACGCGCTTGCCTGCAGACAGATCCATCAGCGGCGCGTCGAGGCCGTAGCGCGCGGCGAGCCACTTGTTCTCGGCCATCAGCATGCGGTGATACGAGAGCACCGGCTCCCCGGCCTGGAACCGGTCCAGCAGGTGCTTGACGAGGCACTGCACGTAGGCCGCCAGCGCGATCGTGTCCTCGATGCGAGTCTGGCAGTCCATGACGCGCACCTCGAGCGTGCCGAAGCGGGGGTGCGGGCGGACGTCCCACCACAGGTGCGTGTAGTCGCCGATCGCCCCGGTCGCCTCCATGAAGCCGACGGCGTTGGCGTAGTCGTCGTAGCTCTCGAAGCGCGGCGGCAGGCCGCTGCGCGGGAAGGCGGCGAAGATCATGGACCGGGTCGAGGCCAGGCCCGTGCGTTCGGCGCGCCAGAACGGCGAGTTCGCCGAGAGCGCGAGCAGCACCGGGAGCTCGATGAGGACGCCCTCCATGACCGCCAGGGCCGCCTCGGGCGTCGGCACCGCCACGTGGACGTGCATGCCGAAGACGAGCTCGCGCCGCGCGACGTACTGCAGCATCTCCACGAGCGCTCGATAGCGGTCGCGCGCGGTGATCTTCTGGTGCTCATAGAGCGAGAAGGGGTGCGTGCCGGAGGCGGCGAGGCGCATACCCTCCTCCCGGGCATGCTCGGCAACGTAGGCCCGGATGTGCCGTAGGTCGGCCTCGGCGGCCGGCACGTCCTCGCAGACAACCGTCCCGGACTCGAGGACGCACTGCATGAGCTCAGGTTTAAGACGGTCGGCGAATTCGCTGTCGGCGGCCTTCTCGAGCAGGGGCTCGACTCCTGACACGAGGTCCCAGCTCTCCGGGTCGACGAGCATGTACTCCTCCTCGACGCCCACGGTGAGTGGCGGCCCCGCGCCGAAGCGGTGATCGAGGACGCTTGAACGCGTCCCCCCCTTGCCCCCTCCGGCAGCGTGCGACATGGAGGCGTGGTTGTACCCCATTTCGGGGCGCTTGCCAACGTCGGCAGTACTATGGGCGCAGGCCGAAGTGGCGGAACGGTAGACGCACGCGACTCAAAATCGCGCGGCCGAGAGGCCGTGTGGGTTCGACTCCCACCTTCGGCACTGGAACCGAGGCGACATGGGGCGACAAACGGCGTGGAATGGCGACAAACCGCCTAGCCAAGCCAGAGCGGATCGGCTCGCAGCTTGCAGGCGTTTTCTGCGGGACGCCACCAATACGCCACCAGAGGCCGCGGGGAGGGTTTCTTACGCCGCCCCGAGAAGCACGGCGCAACCCGACTCGTTTCGGCTTGCGGTCAGCCCTTCTTCGGTGGCGTGGTGGTTCGGCGGCCTGATCGTCGCTTGCTGCTTGGAACGATGCGCAGCGCGCCGTCTGTCGGCGAGATGATGCTCCACCCGCCAGTGTCCCAGCGCACCTGGTAGCGCGGCGGCGGCGACTCTGCCAGCACCGCCTCGATTGTCCCCATTCGCTCTGGAGCGTGCGCGCTCTTGGACTGCACTGCTACGCGATCTCCGACGATGGCGGCCATCTCTTCCTCCTGTAAGCGTGGTACCGATCGGCGGCCGCTTCTACGCGTCGCCTGGCGCGGACTCTGCGGGGTTATCTGGCGACGCCCTCTGGATAGTGAGCGTCGCCAGACGTGTCTAGCTGGTGATCTCGATCTTGTGCGGCGTTTCGACCGTCGGTCGGGGCACCGTCACCTTCAACTCGCCATCGTGGAACGTCGCCGTGATCTCGTTCTCGCTGACGTCCTCGGGCATCATGAAGCTGCGGGTGAACTTGCCGTAGGTGCGTTCCCGCGACAAGTGGCCCTCGTAGTTGTCCTCGTGCTGCTCGCGGCGTTCGCCGGTTATCGTGAGCGTGCGGCCGTGCAACTCGATCGAGACGTCCTCTCTCGTCGTGCTCGGCATGTCGAGCTTGAAGACGATCGCGTCCCCGGTCTGCTCGATGTCCGTGGCCGGCACCCACGACACCACCTCTTGACGACCACCACCGGGCAACGTCCGACCAAGGACACGATCGATCTCGCGCTGCACCTGCGCGATCTGCTGGAACGGATCCCAGCGAGTGAGTGTGGTAGCCATCGTGCCTCCCTTTGTGGAATGGGGGCCGAGGCTCGGGCGGCAATCGACTGTCGT
The DNA here is from genome assembly GCA_963709425.1 of uncultured Actinomycetes bacterium. Classification (GTDB taxonomy): domain Bacteria; phylum Actinomycetota; class Thermoleophilia; order Gaiellales; family JAICJC01; genus JAICJC01. The sequence continues at coordinate 190,464 of CAVPWG010000006.1, forward strand.
CAGGGCCGCGACTCGTGCGGATTGCATCATACTCCCTTCGCCGCCGCACTGCGGCAGTCGTTCTCGGTCGCTGAAACCCTGCTCCGCCGGCGGCATGGCGAGCGGCACCTCAGCCATCGCACCGGCTGGCTTCGCGCGCTGGGGTCGGATCAAGTCGGTTGACGAGCTAGAAGAGGCGCCAAAGCGGCGCTGATCCCTCCAGGCGATTGCGAAAGCGGAGGCCGTGACGGGGAATGCGGCGCGGCTGGTCAGAGCGCCCACGCCGTGCCAATGCAAGGCGCCGGGAGAGGAGGGGCCTGGCGGCGATGCTACGCGCGTCGGCAGCACCGGGGCGGAAACGATCGCATCTGGGTGAAAGGAGCCGCGGGCGGCGCGGCGACGGAGTGCGACTCATGGCGACCGGCGGTCGGGTGGTCTGTCGATCGCCACGATCGGGGCGTTTGTGCTGACGCGGTGTGAGGGAGAAAATGCGCCTCTAGAGCCTGACCGGAGGGTTGCGGCGATGCCCAAAGTGACTGTCAATATGACCGAGCTGTATTACGAGATCCGGGGTGCCGGGCCGCCGGTGCTGTTGATTATGGGAGCAACGGGAGATGGCGGCCACTTCGACGCGCTGGCGGACGTGCTGGCCGACGAGTTCACGCTCGTCCGCTATGACCGGCGCGGCAACGGGCGCAGTCCGACTCCGGACGGCTGGGAGACGACCTCGCCGGAGGAGCAGGCCGATGATGCGGCGGGCCTGTTGGATGCGCTCGGGACCGGGCCTGCGGCGGTGTTCGGCACGAGCAGCGGCGGCGTCTATGCGCTGTGTCTGATGGTGCGTTATCCGGGATCGGTGCGCGGTGCGATTCTGCACGAGCCGGGCTTGTATGCCCTGGTCGACGACTTCGACGCTGTTCGAGCCCCGGTGCGGGCGGTGGTTCAGAAGGCAATGGCGGCCGGTGGGCTGCCTGCTGCCGTGGAGCGCTTCTGGTGCTACGTGGCCGGCGACGACGGCTGGAGCCGGCTATCGCCGGCGCTTCGTGAGCGCCTGCGCGCCACCGCCGGCACGTTGTTCGAGGTCGAGCTTGGGACGTACGAGCTGTACCTCCCCAGCGAGCAGGCGCTGGCCGCGCTGGCCGCGCCCGTGAGCCTGCTCATCAGCGAAGACGGCCTGCCCTTCTCCCCCGAGATCACCGGTCGGCTCGGCCAGCGGCTGGGCGTAGATGTCACCACCATCCCGGGCACGCACGCGGCATACCACGACCATCCTCGGGAACTCGCGGAGTCCATCCGGCCGTTCCTCCGTGAGGTCGCCGGGGTGCGCGCCTGACGCGTTGGTGCCGCGCCAACAGCGAGCGGCGCAACGCAACCACCATCGGCGTACGGTGCCTCGGTTGAGACCTCGGACGCGGTCCGTGTGCTCGGCCTTCGCCGACACCATGATGATCGGGAGATCGGGATCCCACGGGTCGTTGACCGCATCGCCCTGGCGGACTCGGCGGCAGACGTCATAGCCGCTCATGTCTGGGAGGACGACGTCGAGCAAAGGGGACGTCGGGGCGCGACGCCGCGAGGACGTCGATGGCCTCGCCGCCGCTCGCGGCGGTGATGACGGTGAAGTCGTCGGCGCGGAGGTTCTCGGCGAGGAAAGGACAGGCCCTCGCAACCATGCGGAAACCCGCATTCCTCCACGGTCTCCAACGCCGTAGACGCCCCAGAATGCTACGCCCGTGTGGTCTCGGTGTGGTCTCGGAATCCGACCTGACTTGGAGAAGCCTGTCCGATGACACTGACCGACGCGGCTGGGCGCGCCGTTAGGGGTTGGCGCAGTCGGCTACGGCGCACGAAAACCCCTGCTCCAAACGCCCGGGAAGCGGGCGGCGTACACGGACTCGGCGGGCGCGATCTCGGTTCCGCTGGAGATGTCCTTTGTTCCCAGATCAGGTTCCGCTGTGGATCGTCGCGGTCAACGCGACGCCTGATCTCCGCGCCTACCGGTTCTTCCGCTTCTGCCCGCCAGACGCTCGAGTCCGCGCCGCGGCTGTGCCGGGCTGATCGCGGGCGGCTCGTTGGGGCGAGATTGGGATCCGGCGCGACGTCGGAATCCGCTCGTTGCCCGCGTCAGTACCGGCGACCAGACCCAAATGAAAAGGACAGTCACATGAGCGATCGACGAAACGGCACGACGCGGCGCGGCTTCCTGAGCGTCGCGACGGTTGGGGTAGGCGCCGCGATCGGCGGCGCGATCGCCGTCCCGGCGGCCGGGTATGCGCTTGCCTCCGGCGGCCAGGAGGCGACATTCACACCCGTGTCTCTCGGCCCCATCGGGAGGTTCACCGCCGAGTCGGGATTCGACCCGACCGCTGCGAGCTACATCGAGGATCCCGCGCAGCCGCTGGTCTCGAGCGGCCTGGCGTATGTCCACCACACCGGCGGTCAAAGCCGCGACTGGCTCGCGCCGGACGCGATGTTCGTCGTCTTCTCGAACCGCTGCACCCACGTCGGATGTCCGGCCCAGGCAACAGGGGTCGGGTTCGGATGCCCGTGCCACGGAAGCCAGTTCGACCAGCAGGGGGCGCGCATCGCCGGCCCGGCGGTGCGGCCGCTCGACCGGTTCCAGTGGGAGATCCGGCCCGACGGCAACCTCTGGATCACCCAGCGCTGGAGCGTCCTCATCGAAGGCGGCCAGGTGCGCTACTACCCGGTCAAGTCGCCCGGCCAGCCGCTCACCGGCCAACTTCCGTGGGCGACCGCCGACATCCTGTACCCGGCCGTCACGTACAGCCACGGGGCGGTGCCCAAGGCCCGATAGCGCCCGGGAGGGCTCAGGCGGGGAGGCGGACGACCGACTCCCTTCATTACGGTGAACGGCGTTCGCAGGACCATCCTTGCGATGGGCCTGCCAATGATACGAGCACAACAGTTCTTAGCCGACCCAGCCGTGCCCGGCGCTCTGCAGGGCCGCTCCGATTCCACGCATGTGAGTCCCAGGCTGCGTTCTCCTGCGCCCACACCGAGCGCTGCCGTAGCCACTTCTTCCCCACGCGGCAGGTGCGCTCGCGTGCCGTCTCGTAGAAAGCGTCGATTCGCTCTTCGAGCACCGTGGTCGGATCCAACAGCTCCGGAAAGACCGGCGCTGTCAACGTCGTCGCAGGTTGCGGGGCTCGCGCCCGTTGCCGAGCAAGAGCCGCCCACTTCGCCGCAGGCCAAGGGCCCGTTTCGCCACTCACCAGGCTCCACGCATCCACAACCTGCTCGGCGAGCTCATCTCTGGCCGCCAGCACGGCACCGAACTCGCGTCCCCCTTCGTCTGCCTGCAGGATCGCCGACCCTTCGAGCTGCCAGACTTGTTCAGCCGGCTTGAAGCGATGAACGAACTTCGGCCACCACTCCTCCACTGGCTCGTACGGCCGTTCCACGCCTGCTCAGACCCCGCCAAGGCCTGCCGGTTCCGATCGACGACCATGGACAGATGGATCGACGGCCAGAGCAGTCTGACACCCAGACGCGCAAGGCAGTGTTCAACCGCATACTCCCACGGCGGAAGCCTATAGCCAGTGCAGCCAACGAGACCCGCCAGGCACCCCGCCAAAGATTAGGTAGGCCGACGCCGATCGCCATCACTCTGGCGATGGTGACTCCATAGCAGTGGTGCCCGTTTGGTCGAAGATGACCGCCGCGCGTTCAGGGTCGATCCGTTGTGCGGGCGCGAGCCTACTTCGGCCGCCGGTTACGTCGACGGCGGCGAGCCAACCAGCTATCCCCGAGATCGGCCTCGATCTCCATCAGTGGGCTCAGCGGCGGCAAAGGCGGCAGGTTGGAACTCCGCACCGTGTCGATCCACTACTGATGCCACGTGCGGGCTGCCTCGTAGGCTGCCTGCGGTTTCACGCCTAGCGCGATGAACGCTCGGACGATGTCGTCAGGATCGTCCCGGTGGCCAATTCCGCCCACTCGGCGGATCGTGTTTCGTACATCCGGCTCACCGTGACTGGACAGCACCGTGGCCAGGTGCGCGTCCCCCTCGGCCAGACACGCATCCATCCAGGCATCAGAAGGCCCGCCAGGGTAGACGTCCGGATCATCCGCGCCCATGACCACCATCATCGCGCTCAAGACATCCTTCGGATCAGTGCCCACTGGGAGCGTCGCGGCCCACTCCTCCGCAATCCGCTCACTGACCCGTCCGCCGTACTGCACCAGGAAGTCGACGTAGGTGCCCCACAACCCCGGGCGCACGGCCTCGTACCGGCCAACAGACTCCATGACCCAACCTACCACCACAAGGCACCGACTCTACGGCCAGTCGCGACTGTCAGGCGCGAATCGCAGCACCCCCGAATTCCTGGCCCTGGCCATGGCCATCGGCGTGCTCCTGCTCGCCGTCGGCTCGGTCCTCGGCAAGAACCACAGTACGGATCCATCATCAGCGCCTGACACCGCAGCGTCGAGGCCCATCCCCCTACGGTTTCTCGCATAGACGACGCCCATCTGGCAAGCCGCTGCTCGCTCTGCGGCCGCCTCCACCGTCCGCTACCGGGCCGCTGGCTTCGCCGGCCTCGAGACGGTTGCTTGCTCCGAGTCGGGCCGCTGGCTGTGCCGCGAACCCGGCGGCGAGTGGCGGAAGTGCGAGCATTGGGCGATCGACGCGGTGATGGAGCGTCGGCGCGCCCGCGCCGCTCGATGCTTACTCGCCAGTTCGTGCGGCGGTGACCTCGACCGCTCCCCGGACTCTGCTCAACTCATTCGACGCCGGCCGAGGGGTAGTACTTGGTGTGGAACGCCTCGCTCGGGCAGTCACATTCTGGCCATGCAGAATGGGCAACTTCAGGTTCGCGCCATGGCCACGGTTTGGGTTCAGCGGGCGGCAGGTCGGCGGCCTGGCGGACGACGTCGGAGGATTCCTCGGACTCGTCCCCCAGCAGGGCGAGTCCCACGACCGCCATGAAGAACGCGCCTGCCATGAAGCACACGAAGCCCAGAACGTAGTCGTGCATGAACGTCCTTTCAGCGAACCTCCGCGTTCTCGCTCATTCGAGCTGGCGTCTCAACAAGGCCGAGGCCGCAGCTACGACTATGAGTACGAGCGCGACGGCCCTTGGCCTCTTCCGAAGCATGTTTCCATTTTATGGGACTACCCGCGCCGGCCGATGTCGAACCTTTTCCGAATCGGGGCGGTGGCTCCCCCGCGACGACGCGACGAGCGGCCGGCCTCGCCGCGCCCCCGGATGAAGCTCCGGGAACACGCCGCTCTGTGGACTGCCTGATCCGCCTGCGAAACTGACGCTGCCTGCGGGCATGGGACAGCCGTGCGCCGAGCCGCGAACGGGAGACGCTGTTGGAGTTCGCCGCACGAATCTCTCCGATCTCGGCGTCCATTGAATCTCACGCAACGATCGTTTATGAATTTGCAATCGCGAAGGGAGCCTAGGAGGGCGTCTATGGCGGCTGAGGCAACGTCACCGGGGGCAATCGAGCGGCAGGCGACTGGCCTCGTCCGGGAGGCGGGCCTGTGGGACGTGCTCGTCTACAACGTGAACTTCATCTCGATTGGCCTGATGGCCGCGTTCCTGTTCAGCGTGACGATCCCGTTTTATCCGGGGGTGAACGTCTACCTGAATCAGCTGATCGCTTTCGCGCTCGTGATCCCGCTCTCCTTCGTGTTCGCGATGTTCGCGGCCGCTATGCCGCGGTCGGGCGGTGACTACGTCTACGTCTCCCGGACGCTGCATCCCGCATTCGGGATGATGTCGTCGTTCAACAACACCGCCTGGTGGTTCATCTACGGCGGCGTCCCGTCGGCGTTCTTCGCCCAGTACGGCCTGGGGCCGTTCCTGCGCACCGTCGGCGCCATGTCAGGCTCAAGCACGCTCACCGACTGGGGGAACACGCTCGTCGGCGACCGGGGCACGTTCATCGCCGGCGCGCTCCTGATCCTGGCGCTGGCGGTCGTGTTCTCGTACAGCCTGACGCTCTACTTCCGCATCCAGAACATGCTGTTTCTCTTCGCGATGGCGAGCATCCTCATCTCGATCGTCGTCTTTGCGGTGAGCAGCCACGCCGACGTGGTCAACGGCATCAACTCGACCTACGGCCCAGACAGCGTGAAGGACGCCTCGAAGGCCGGCACGGGCCAGGCGTCGTTCGACCTGCGGAACACGATCCTGCCGATGACGTGGCTCTACCTCGAGCTGGTGTTCAACCAGTCGTCGGCCTACATCGGCGGCGAGGTCCGGCGGGCGAGCCGCGTCCAGCTCTGGTCGATGCCGGCCGCCGCGGTCATCGCCACCGGGGTGCTGATGGTGCTGACGTGGTCGGCGCTCTCGAGCGTCGGGTTCGACCTCTGGAACGCGCTCGGCAACGACTTCGGTGCGAGCCTCGGCCTGTCGTCCACGCCGGTCTACGACGAGATCGCGGCCGTCACGAGCGGCCAGACATGGATCGCGGTGCTGATCCTGGGCGGGTTTGTGTTCTGGAGCTACACCTGGCTCCCGGGCCAGATCCTGAACGCCTCCCGCAACCTGGTCGCCTACGCCATCGACGGCATCTTCCCGCGCCAGCTGGCGGCCGTCAGCGAGACCCGCCACACGCCGGTCGTAGCGATCTGGGTCGTGTCGATCGGGTCGATCATCGCGCTGTACTTCTACGTGTTCACGACCTACTACTCGACGCTCACCGGGATCTTCGGGTTCATCCTCGGGTTCATCGTCGTCTCGGTCGCCGCGATCGCCTTCCCCTACCGGCTGCCCGGCGTGTTCGAGTCCTCCCCGGTGCGCCGGCGCGTCGGCGGGGTGCCGGTCATGAGCATCGTCGGCGCGATCTCGCTGGTCGCGTGCGTCGCTGCCGCGATCATCTACCTGCGCGACCCCTACGCCGGCCTCCAGCACGCCGACGGGTCCTACTACTGGACGCGCATCCTGTACAACGTCGCGATCTTCCTGGCCGGCCCGGTGATCTACTTCGTCGCCCGGAAACTGAACCGGAGGCGCGGGGTCGACATCGAGCGCCGGTTCAAGGAGATCCCCGTCGAGTGACACAGCTGCCCACCGTGAAAGAGCACGATGTATCAACTACCGCCTGTGCTCGGTGTCGCCCGGAGCGGTTGGGAGCGGGCTGTCGGACGCCCAGCCCGCTTCCAGAGTCAGGTGGTCTTACGGCTCGAGCCGGAAGATGAGTCCTTCCATGGGGCCGGAGGAGTTTAGGAAGGTGACTTGTCCGCGAGCGTTCCGGTAGCGGCCTGTTCCGCCGGTGATGGCGCCGCGGCTTCGGTCGTCTACGCCGAAGTGGGTCGGGCCCTTGACGGCGATCATGCCGTGCTGCAGGAACGTCTCGATGGCGCACTCAGCGACCACGCCCTTTGGCTCCATAACCGTGCATTCGGCGTGTTGCCAGCCCACCTTGGTCTTTCCCGACGCGTCGAATACCGGCCCGTTCACCACCACGAGGTCCCCGGTAAACACGTCCTTCTTCGGGTTGATCGGCAGGAACGTGATTTGGCCGCCGCGCTGCACAACGTGGATCGTCTCGGGCTTGGTCAACTCGGCCTGCGACGACGACGCGACGGCGATAGCGGCGGCGACCAGTCCGACTAGCGCCACCAGGGCCCCAACGATCAATGCCTTCCGTGGCATATCCTCCCCCTATGGTCTGGACGATGCGAGCCTTAGGACCGTCCGCATCCCTCGACTCACCAAGAGCGCCGATGCTACCCCGCCAAACCGGCCTCCAACACATTCATATGGGCACAGGCGCTCACGCCGTCCTCCACCGGGCCGCTGTCCGCCGGCATCGAGACCGTCGCGTGCTCCAGACCGGTCGATGGCTCTGCCGCGAACCCGGCGGAAGTGGCGGAAGTGTGAATACTGGGCCGTCGACGCGCTCATTGGAGCGCCCGGCGAGCTCGTGTGGGATAAGGCGGCGCCTCGCCGGCGACGGCTTACGCTGGAATCGAGCCTAGGACCAGCCTTTTCGGTAGGGCGCGTGGCGATGCTCAGCATGATGGGCCATCGCGAAAAGCACCACACCGGACACGACCGCTGCCGCTAGCCACCATCCGGAGTCGAGCATGATCACCGCTCCAGTGGTGAGGATCACGATCGCGCTTCTCATGGCGAGGTCTCCAGCTGCATTTCGCGGCTGAGGATCACCAACAGCGTGTCGCTGTCCTTCAACGGCACTGCAGTGGTGAGTTCCCAGTCTTGGGCGCCGAGCGCGTTTAGGACGTCGGCGAGATCGACGGAGACTTCGTTGTCGTCGCTGCCGCCGACGGCGGCGATGTGGTATTCGCGTGCCATCGCGTTACAACGCTCGCGCCGCCGGCATGTCTATGACGAGCCTCACCGCGATTCCTCCGATCCCGATACCGCCCAACAACACCGCCACCTTGAGTGGTTACCCGCCATCACGGGCTCGTAAGCGGGTGTCGCCGCGTCTTGCCGCACGATGCGGGTTTTCCGTCGAAGCGTGCCTCGACGAGGGGTCAGTACCACTTGCCTCGCGCGAACCCGCCGAAGGCGACCAAGCCGATGATGGCGATGATCACACCCAGCGCGACGCTCCAAACGAGCGCGACGACGATCCCGACGATCACCAGAATGCCGCCAATCGTTATGCCACCGAATCTGCGATCTCCCCGCACAGTCATGAAGTCCTTCCTAGGAATCATTGGGCGCGTCCCCGCCGACTTAGCCATTCCTCGGAGGGCTAACCTCGCGGCGGGAACGGATCATTGCCGTAGCTGCGGCGTTCGCCGATCTTTCCATCCTGGTTGTGAACCACGAGCTCGGACTTGTTCCGGCTCGCCAGCTGGCGTCCCTGCGCTACAGCCGGCGGCTTTGTCGCATGGCTCCCAGAGGCGCGCTGCTTTCCGGTCACGTCGACCTTCCACACCTTTCCCGCCTTGTGGTAGACGACGTGGACATCGCCGGCTGTTGGCATCAGCGCCTCCTAACCTGCAGTCTGGTTCCCGAGATGCTTGTCGACGAGGTCGTCGAGTTTTTTGGTTGCCCAGGTCGTGGCGGCGGCGACCGCGACATAGCCGAGCCACTGTTTCTTTGTCACTGTCTGCTGTTCTTTCTTGGTCTGGCGTGCGCGCATGGTGCCGCTGAAGGCTGGTCGCGCCAGCACTGACAAGGCATCTCCGGGTCGCATCATGAACCTCCTGGTTAGGCTAGTAACTTGCGCGTCGGGACTTCCTGCCGGCCGTCCATCCCACGATCAGCGCCAGCGCGGTCGCGGCGACTGCCTCGGGCGGCAAACGCCTGATCGCTTCGATCGCTGGCTCCATCCGAGCGCGCACGGACGGCGACTGGCCCGTGGCGGCCGTGCCGCCGTTGCCAATACCGCTGGCGCGGTTCTTGACGGCGGATGCGCCATTCTTGAGTTTGGCCGTTCGAGGATCAGCCTCGACCCGCACTTTCGCGTCGGCGAACTTGGCCGCCGCCTGGTCTTTGATCCGTCGGGGAGCGTTGGCCTTGTAGGCGAGCGCCTCGACGGTCTCGCCGAGGTTTTCGCGGGCGTCTTCTACCTCATGCCTGACTTCGCTTGGGTCTTGACCCATTCGACGTCCTCCTTCACCGATTCGACTGTGATTGTGGGCGCAGGCGGCGTGGCTCGGCGGACAGACTTCAGCCCGACCACTACCAGGATCGCCACGGCGATCCCGAGGATGGCTGCCACGATCACCGCTGCCGCCCAGTCCGCGACCGCGATGTCAAGCGCCATGATCGCCGCTGCCGTCAACGCTCCCAGCATCATCAGCCCCAACACAGCGCCAGCCGAGATCAGCCCAATCCCGATCCCTAGCCGCTGCGCCTTTGTGGCCATCTCGGCCTTGGCCAGCATCAACTCTTTCCGAACCAACTCAGACACGTCACGCGAGAGCTCCTTGGTCAACTCCCCAACCGACCGATCATGCAGATCGGTGTTCATCCACGTCACCTCCTTTGGGGCGGTTTCCGGGATTCGTGCCCATCCGCTCTACCGGCCAAACTCGTCTGCCGGCCAAACTCGGTTATGGTTGCGCGCCGACCACCGGCATCCTCTATGCAGCGGTCGCGTACCTCGCAGGCGGATGACAGCGTTCGATGCTTACAGTTCGAGTGGAAGTCGCCATTGGCGTCCGGCTCTGACAAAGGTGCCCAGCCGTGCTGGGTGTTGCCGGACATGACGCCAGCGCCGCGCCCCGTCGGACGGCAGTGGGTTCGGCTTCAAGCTGATCTAGGGACGCCCGGCGTCATCTTGCTAGATCGGCGTTCCGGGGTGGCCATGGACGTCCAAGGTGCGCTCCGGCGACGGCGGGGCGGGGTTCATGTCGAAGCGCAGGCAGACGGCGGTTCCGGTGCCGTCGGACTCGACCGTCCATGCGGTCGTGAGGTCGCCAATCAGTTGGATGCCGAGTCCCAGTCCTGGGTCTCGAGGAGGGCGGGAGATGCCGACGCCAGTGTCGGCGACGGTAACGGTGATTTGTGTGGCGTCGCACTCGATCATCAGGTCGACGTCGCCGAGAGCATCTGGGTAGGCATGTCGGACGGCGTTTCCGAACGCTTCGTTCACCGCAAGGACGACCGTAGTGAGCAGCTGGTTGTCGGCTACACCAGCCTGGGCTAGCGCACCGATGGTGGCGTGCCTAGCCAGGCGGAGAGATGTTGGCGTTGCGGGCAATCGCTGTCTGACGATCATCGGGACGGCTTCCCCCATACCCATGCGCTCTGCTGGGTACTCCTTCGGCGTGCGCTCCGTCCCCCGCAGGGAGACGGAGCGCCAGATTCCCGAACCGCTATCGCTTCAGGTGGGGCGC
>CAVPWG010000007.1:0-34336 GCA_963709425.1 uncultured Actinomycetes bacterium
ACCCACTGGAACCACCCGGGCTTTCTCGCCTACTTCGCCAACTCCGGACGCCGGAGGGCATCCTCGGCGAGATGTTCGCCGCGGCCCTGAATGTCAACGCTATGCTGTGGAAGACCTCGCCCGCGGTCACCGAGTTCGAGCAGGTCGCGCTGCGTTGGCTCCGCGAGTGGAGCGGCCTGCCGGAGGACTGGTTCGGCCTGATCTCCGACACCGCGTCGACGTCGCCGCTTCACCGCGATTGCAGCCGCGCGCGAGGTCGCCGACCCGGAGTCCCGTACCAAGGGCGCGCGTCCCGGCCTCGTCGTCTACACCTCCGAGCAGGCCCACTCGTCGGTCGAGAAGGGCGTCGTCGCCGTCGGCATCGGCCAGGATTACGTCCGCAAGATCGCCGTCGACGAGCAGTTCCGCATGCGCGTCGACGACGCTCCTCCGCGACGCCATCGAGCGCGACCTCGCCGCCGGTCTCCGTCCCTGCTGCGTCGTCGCGACCGTCGGCACCACCTCGACCACCAGCGTCGACCCCGTCGCGCGCGATCGCCGACCTGTGCGCGCGCCACGGCATCTGGCTGCACGTCGATTCCGCCTACGCGGCGCCGCCGCGCTCGTGCCCGAGATGCGTTGGGTCCTTCGACGACTGCGACCGCGCCGACGCTTCGTCATCAACCCGCACAAGTGGCTGCTGGTCCCGATGGATTGCAGCGTCTTCTACACGCGCGCCCGGAGATCCTCCGCCGCGCCTTCTCCCTGGTTCCCGAGTACCTCCGCACTGCGCAGGACCGCGCCGTCAACCTGATGGACTACGGCGCTCACGCTCGGCCGCCGCTTCCGCGCCCTCAAGCTGTGGATGGTGCTCCGCGCCTACGGCGCGGACGGCCTGGCCGAGGTGATCGGCGAGCACGTGCGGCTCGCGCGGCTGGTCGAGGGTGGGTGGAGGCCGCGTCCGGGTGGGAGCTGCTGGCGCCGGTGCCGTTCTCGACGGTCAACTTCCGCCACCGCCCCGACGGGGTTGGACGACGAGGCCGGAGCTGAGCGCCACAACGCGGCGATGCTGCGGAGGTCAACGCGACCGGCGAGGTGTATCTGTCGCACACGCAGCTCGCGGGCCGGTACGCGATCCACCTGGCGTCGGCAACGGCGCCACCGGCGAGCGCCACGTGGCGCGCGCCTGGGAGCTGCTTGCGAGGCGGCCGCGGTCGGCTAGCCGGCGGGTTCGGGTGCGGCGACCGCGGGCGGCGCCGGGGAGCGGCGTCCGAACGGCGCCGATCGGCCAGGAGGTCGCGGGCGATCACCTGGATCGAGCCGGCAACGGGGATCGCCACCAGCGCGCCCAGCACACCCAGCAGCGCGCCTCCCAGCAGCACCGCGACCAGCACCAGGAACGCCGAGAGCTGCACGGTCTTGCGGTACACGATCGGCTGCAGCACGTGGTTTTCGACCTGCTGGTAGACGATGTTGATGACGATCATGATGATGCCCGCCGTGGGGCCTTCGGCGGCGAAGGCGACGCCGACGGCGGCGATCGCTCCGATGGTTGCGCCGATCAGCGGCACCAGGTCGAAGACGCCCATGAGGATGCCGAGCGCCGCGGCGTAGGGCACCCCGAGGATCCACAGTGAGAGGCCGGTGACGAGACCCGCGATCACCGAGATCGCGAGGTTGCCGATGACGTAGCCGCCGACCTGGCGGTTGACGTCCACCGCCACGCGTGTCACCCGCTCGGCGCGTGCCGCCGGCATCAGCGAGAGCAGCCCGGCGCTCAGAGTGGGTAGCTCGAGCATCAGAAACAGGGTGAGGAAGATCGCGGTGATCGTCTCGGCGACGCCGGTCACGACCTTGTCGGCGGCGCCGAACACCTTCTCGGGCAGCTTGCCGGCCGCGGCGCTGGCCTTCGACACCAGGTGGTAGCGCTTGTTCAGGTCGTTGAGCGTGGGATCTTTCTTGAGCTTGTCGACGTAGCCGGGCGCCGCCTGCTGCAGGTTGTCGGTCTGGTTGATGATGGGCACCGCGAGGGCGGCCACGAACAGGCCGATGATGACCGAGCAGGCCGATGAACACCGAGGCCACGGCGAGCCCGCGCGGGAGCCAGCGCTGGAACAGGACGACGGCGGGGTTGAGCGCCACCGCCAGGAACAGCGCCACCCCCAGCAGCACCAGCACGTCCCGCGCGGCACTCAGAATCTCGACCAGCGCGAAGGCGGCCAGCGTGAGCGTCAGCACTTTGACGACGGTTCGCGCCCGCACGTCGATGAATGTCTGCGAGGGGATCACCTGCAGACGAGTTCGCTACCCGGCTCCTGACCCCTGCGGCCGGGGGTCGCCGCTACGTGCCGCTCGGCAGGCCCTCGGGGCCGAGCACGATCGCGACGGTGGTCAGGTCCTGCGGCACCTGGGGGACATCGGCGAGCGCCACCGGCGCGTCCAGCCCGAGCTTGGTCGCGACCGTCTGGGCCTTCGCTTTCTTGCCCGGCGGATACACGACCTCGGTGGTGTCCACGGTGGCCCCGCCGACGCTGTCGCTGGTGGCGACCACGTTCCAGCCCGACGCGTCGAGCGTGTTCTGGAGCGTCGCCCGCGGCGTTGGTGATGCCGTTGCCGTTGACGACCGTGATCCTCACCTGATCCAGGGGAGGGCGGTGCCGGTGGTACCCGTGTCGCCGGTGGAGGTCGGGTGTGTTCGACGTCGATCCCTGCGGCTGGGTCTGGGGCGTGGTGGCGGGATTGGACGCGTCGCTGCTGGTCGACGAACCCGAGGCGTCGCGGATCACCCACAGGAGCGCGAGCACCGCGACGATCAGCGCGATCACCGAGAACACCCGTGCGGTGGGGAATCCTCCGCCGCGCGCGGCGATACCCTGGGCCTCCAGCCGGCGGGTGAACCAGTCGTCGAGGCCCTCGTCGCCCCGTGGAGGCCCGACCGGAGCTACCGGGATCTGGGGGTCGTCGTCTCGTGTTTCGATCCGTGCCATAACCTCAAAGCTGCCGCCGTTTTCGCACCATCCTGCCTACGATGATGCGCCGATGCCCCTGCAAATCATAGATACGTGGACACAAACGTCAAACGTCCCGGCGGTCGCAGCCGCGGTGTTGGGAGCTGACGGGATGCTCGATTCGAGACTCGCAGGTGCGGTGTCCTCGGACAGTCTATTCGCTCTGGCGTCCCTCACGAAGCCATTGGTAGCGGCCGCGGCGATGATCGCGGTCGAGGAGGGCGCGCTCGATCTGGACACTCCGGTGAGCGAGTATCTCCACACTTTTGGCACAGACTCGCGACGTTTGATCACGTCTCGGCACCTGCTCTCGCACGCATCGGGCCTGCCCGAGGTGGGGCCGAAGGGGGTGGCGTCGATCGACGTCGAGCCGGTGTGCCCCCCGGCCACGCGGCGCATCTACTCCAACGAGGGCTATGCCGTGCTGGGCGGCCGTGATCGCCGCGGCGACCGGCATCGACTATCGCCGCCTACGTGCGCGAGGCGGTGTTCGAGCCGCTCGGGGATGGACGCGTTCCTGGGTCTGCCCGAGAGCGAGTACGGGCGGGCCCTGGACGTGCGTCGAGCCCGGGCTCGCGGGATCGGGCGTCGCGCTCTTCAATAGCGCCGAGTGGCGGCGGCGGGCGACCGCGGCCGGTGGCGCATTCGCCACCGCCGAGGGGTACGGCGCGGTTCGTGCAGCATGCTGCTCGACCGGCGGCGCCCCACTGATCGCCGCGCGAGACGTTCGCCGAGATGACGGCCGTCGCCTTCCCCGGACTGCGCGGGGGGATCGAGTCGTTCCGGACCTGGGACGTGGCGGACTGGTCGCTGGGGTGCGAGGTCCGCGGACGACAAGCTGCCGCACTGGACGGGCAGCGAGCACCTCGCCAGCGACGCTGTCGCATTTCGGCGCCTCGGGAACGCTGTTCTTCGCCGATCCCGCGGCCCGGGTGGGGCTCGTGTGCCTCGCCAACCGCAGCACGTACTCGGGCTGGATGATGCGACCCGGCGGGTGGCTCGACCTGTGCGACGCGGTGATCGCCGAGTGGGGGGCGCGATGAGCGCCCACACCGGCTGGATGCACTGCTCCCGCTGCGCCGACGCCGCTCACACCGGCCCGGTCGACTCGGGCGAGGTGCGGCTGCACTGCGCCGCCTGTGGGCTGGTGCTTGTACGACAATCCCGCGCCCACCGCCACCGCCATCGTCACCCGCGCCGACGGCGCGATGCTGCTCACCCGGCGGGCGATCGAGCCGGCGTTCGGCATGCTCGACCTGCCCGGAGGCTTCATCGAGGCCGGGGAGGATCCTGAGCAGGCGGTGAAGCGCGAACTGCTCGAGGAAACCGGGCTCGAGATCGACGGTCACCGGGTACTTCGGGGCGATCCCTGATCGCTATCGGCGAAGGCGCCCACACGCTCAACATTGTATCTACACCGCGGTCGTCAGCGGCGGCCACGAGCAGGCGGGGTCGGATGTCAGCGAGTTGATCTGGATGTTCCCCGACGCGCTTCCAGACCGCTCCCAGATGGCGTTTGCCAATGGTGTGAAAGCGATTGAACGGCTGCTCGGCCGCGCGCTACCCTCGAAAGTGTAAAGAGAGGGTAAAGGCCGCGGCGTCTGCGGCCGATCAACTGAGCATCGGAGCCTTCGGCCAAAGGAGTTTCGGGTCGGAGGCGGAAATCGCGTCATCCGGGCTACGACCCCCGCCCGGAGGAAGTGACCATGGACGACCTGCATGACAAGCATGTGGAGATCGACGAGCGCTGGCTCTCGGAATGGTTCGAGTTCGGCTTCTCCGAGCTGAGCACGTACCTGGCGAAGCACGCCGCTTTCGACGACTACTGCACAAGAACGAGATTGACTAGCTCGTACCTGAAGCTCGTCCACGTCTGCCGGGAGGCCGGCAGACGCTGAGCGAAGCGGAGGCGACCGCGGCATAGAATCCGCGGATGCCGCCCTTCCAGCCGGTTCCGGGCAAGCCCGACCACGTCGCGCTCGAGCACGAGACGCTCGCGCGGTGGGCGCGCGAGCGCACGTTCGAGACCCTCCGCGACCGCAATCGCGGCGGCCCGCCGTTCAGCTTCATCGACGGGCCCATCACGGCCAACAACCCGATGGGCGTCCACCACGGGTGGGGCCGCACCCTGAAGGACATCTGGCAGCGCTACGCCGCGATGCGCGGCTGCGACCTGCTCTACCAGAACGGGTTCGACTGCCAGGGCCTGTGGGTCGAGGTCGGCGTCGAGAAGGAGCTCGGCCTGAACTCCAAGCGCGAGATCGAGGAGTACGGGCTCGGGCGGTTCTCCCGGGCGTGCCGCGATCGGGTGGCCCACTTCTCCCGCGACCTCACCGCCCAGTCGAAGCGCCTCGGCCAGTGGATGGACTGGGAGCGGTCGTACTACACGATGACCGACCCGAACATCTCCTACATCTGGGGCTTCCTCAAGCTGTGCAACGAGCGCGGGTGGCTCTACAAGGGCCACCGCTCGATGCCGTGGTGCCCCCGCTGCGGCACCTCGCTCTCACAGCACGAGCTGATCGACTCCTACAAGGACCTGACGCACCCGTCGCTGCACGTGCGAATGCCGCTCGCGGGCCGCGACCGCGGTTAGCCGTGGTGTGGACGACGACGCCGTGGACGCTCCCGGCGAACGTCGCCGCGGCGGTGCGGCCCGACGCCGACTACGTGCGCGTCGAGACGGCGTCCGGGATCGCGATCGTCGCGGCGGCGAGGCTCGAGGCGAGCCCGATCGTCGG
Organism: uncultured Actinomycetes bacterium; assembly: GCA_963709425.1. Classification (GTDB taxonomy): domain Bacteria; phylum Actinomycetota; class Thermoleophilia; order Gaiellales; family JAICJC01; genus JAICJC01. The sequence continues at coordinate 5,729 of CAVPWG010000007.1, forward strand.
CCGGGTGCTGGGGACCGTGCGCGGGTCCGAGCTCGTGGGGCTCACCTACACCGCGCCGTTCGACGAGCTCCCCGCCCCAGGGGACCTTCGAGGCCCGGGTCGTGGCCTGGGACGACGTGTCGATGGAGGAGGGGACGGGTGTCGTCCACATCGCGCCGGGCTGCGGCGAGGAGGACTTCGAGCTCGGCAAGCGCGAGGGCCTCGAGGCGCTGATCCCGGTGGACGAGGCCGGCGCCTTCTTTCCCGAGTACGGCTGGCTGCACGGCCATGTCACCGCCGAGGCGGCGCAGATGATCGTCGACGACCTCGGCCAGCGCGGCCGGCTCGTCTCCGACGGCGAGATCACGCACCGCTACCCCGTCTGCTGGCGGTGCGGCACCGACGTCGTCTTCCGGCTCGTCGGCGCGTGGTTCATCGGCTGCGACGAGATCCGCCCGCGGATGCTCGCGCCGCGCACGGGGTCGAGTGGACGCCGCCCCAGTACGCCAAGCGCGTGGAGGACTGGCTCGCAACATGGGCGATTGGTACATCTGCCGCAAGCGCTACTGGGGGCTGTCGCTCCGTTCTATCTCTGCGACGACGGCCAGGTTACCGTGGTCCGCTCGACGGCCGAGCTGCGCGAGCGGGCCGTGGGTGGCACCCAACGTCTCGAGCTGAGCTACACCGGCCGTGGGTCGACGACGTCGTCATCCGCTGCGCCCAGTGCTCCGGGGTCGCGCACCGCGTAGCCAACGTCGGCGACGCATGGCTCGACGCTGGCATAGTTGGCTTCTCCACCTCGGATGGCCACAAGAAGTTCGTCGAGGCCGGCTATGCCGAGGGCGCCGGCGTCGGCGTGACGGTCGACGACCTGCCCGATCATGAACACTGGCGCAAGTGGTTCCCCGCCGACTGGGTAAGCGAGATGCGCGAGCAGATCCGCCTCTGGTTCTACTCCATGCTCTTCATGTCCGTCACCCTCGAAGACACCTCGCCCTACAAGGCCGTGAAAACCTACGAGAAGGTCCACGACGAAAAAGGCCGCCCGATGCACAAGTCGTGGGGCAACGCCATATGGTTCGACGATGCCGCCGAAAAGATGGGCGCGGATGTCATGCGCTGGATGTACTGCTCCGCCAACACCCGCGAAAACATGAACTTCGGCTACGGCCTCGGCGATAAGGTCAGGGCGCGCCTCCTCACGCTCTGGAACACCTACTCGTTCTTCATCACCTGCGCCGGGATCAACGAGTTCAAGCCGGAGGCGGCCGCGCTGGCCGGCGGCCCGCGGCCGGAGGGCATGCAGCCGCTCGACCGCTGGGTGGTCGCCCGCACACAGGGCCTTGTGCACGAGTGCCGTGCGGCGCTCGACTCCTACGACTCGCCGCGGCTCGTGCGCGCCTTCGAGGCCCACGTCGACGACCTCTCGAACTGGTACGTGCGCCTCTCGCGCTCGCGGTTCTGGAAGTCCGACGACGAGGCGTCGACGCGCGCGGCCCACGAGACGCTCTGGTACGCGCTCGTCCAGGCGGTGCGCTGCGTCGCGCCGGTCATGCCGTTCCTGGCCGACGAGATGTGGCAGAACCTCGTGCGCGGCCAGTGCGCCGATGCGGAGGCGAGCGTCCACCTCGCTCCGTATCCCGAGCCGGTCGACGCCCTCGACGATCCGGCGCTGGTCGCGGCGCTCGACTCGGTGCGGACGGTGGTTGAGCTGGGCCGCCGGGCCCGCTCGGAGGCCAACCTGAAGCTGCGCCAGCCGCTGGCCGAGGTGATCGTCGCCACCGACCACGCCGACCGCCGCCGCCAGATCGGCGAGCACGTCGACCTGGTGCGGGCCGGCTCGGCGTGAAGGCGGTGCGGCTCGCGACGTCGGCCGAGGAGTTCGCCCAGACCGAGGTCGTGCCGCTGCTCAAGGTGCTCGGCCCCAAGCACGGGCGCGACCTCGCGATGATCCGCGGCCTGCTCCGCGAGGGCCAGTTCGAGCTCCGCGGCGACGCCGTCCAGGTGGGCGACTGGACGCTCGAGCCGGGCGAGTTCGAGCTTCGGAGCCGCGCGCGGGAGGGGTTCGCGGTGACCGACGGCGAGGGCTTCGTCGTCGCCCTCGACACCGAGATCACGCCCGAGCTCAGGCTCGAGGGCGTCGTGCGCGACCTGATCCGCCAGATCCAGGACATGCGCAAGGACGCCGGTCTCGAGATCACCGACCGCATCCGCCTCACCTACCCGGAGCGCGACGGCGAGGTGACGAAGGCGTTCGCCGAGCACGGCGACTGGATCGCCGCCGAGACGCTGGCCGTCTCCGTCGAGCCCGGGCCCGAGCTCGGGATCGCGAAGGCGTAGGGCGCGTGCGGCTGCTCGTCATCGGAGGCACGCAGTTCCTCGGCCGCCACCTGGTCGACGCCGCGCTCGCGGGCGGGCGATAACGGTCACGCTCTTCCACCGCGGCCGCACGAATCCCGACCTCTTCGCCGGGCAGGTGGAGCGCATCTCGGGCGACCGTGACGGCGGTCTCGATGTGCTGGCGGGCGGCGAGTGGGAGGCCGTCGTCGACACGTGCGGCTACGTGCCGCGGGTGGTCGCGGCGTCGGCCCGGGCGACTCGGCGAGCGGTGCGGGCACTACACGTTCGTCTCGAGCGAGTCGGTCTACGGTGACGTCGGCGAGCCGGGCCTCGACGAGTCGGCTCCGGTGGACGAGCTGGCCGACCCCACGACCGAGGTCGTGGACGGCGAGACCTACGGCGGCCTGAAGGCGCTGTGCGAAGCGGCGGCCGAGGCGGCCATGCCGGGCCGGGTGCTGAACGTCCCGACCGGGCCTCATGGTCGGGCCGTGGGACCCGAGCGACCGCTTCACCTACTGGCCGCGCCGGATCGGCGCCGGCGGCGACGTGCTCGTCCCCGGCGGGCCCGAGCGGCCGGTGCAGTTCGTCGACGGCCGCGACCTGGCGGCATGGATGCTGGCCGCCGCCCGCCGCGGCCTCACGGGCGTCTTCAACGCGTGCGGCCCGGGCGAGCCGACCGGGATGGGAGCGCTCGTCGAGGCCTGCGCGCGGGTGTCGGGATCGGACGCCCGCCCGGTGTGGACCGACGAGGGGGACGTGATCGCCGCCGGCGTCGAGCCGTGGAGCGAGCTGCCGCTGTGGGTGGGGGAGGGCGCGGACCCCGCGAACGCCGGCTTCATGCAGATCAGCTCCGCCCGCGCGATCGGCGAGGGCCTGGAGTTCCGGCCGATCGACGAGATCGTGCGCGACACGCTCGACTGGGAGCGCGAGCACCCCGAGGTCCGGTCGACGGCCGCGCTCACGCCCGAGCGCGAGGCCGAGCTGCTCGCCGCGTTTGCCGGCTGACGCAATCGCCGCGCCCGGTCCGGACATGGACGGGGTGAAGCGACCCCGAAGACGGAGGACGGGATTTGCCTGACGACGAGCGAGAAGCACGCTTCACCGCGCTCTTCGACGCCCACCATGACGCCGTCCGCGCCTACCTGTGGCGGCGGGAACCGGACCTTGCCGAGGACATCACGGCCGAGACGTTCCTGGTGTGCTGGCGGCGGCTCGACGCCGTCCCGGCCGAGCCGCTCCCCTGGCTCATCGGCGTCGCCCGGAACATCCGCCTGAACCAGCGCCGCGGCGAGCGCCGCCGCGGCCGCCTCGAGCACCGGCTGCGGTCGGAGCCCGCGTCGGGTCGCGATCCCGCCGCCGCGGTCGGCGAGCGCGACGCGATCCGAACAGCGCTCTCGAACCTCGGCGAGCGCGACCGCGAGGTCCTGCTGCTCACGGCCTGGGACCGGCTCGACCGCGACGCCGTCGCCGTCGTGCTGGGCTGCACCCGCGCCAACGTCGCCGTGCGCCTCCTGCGCGCGCGCCGGCGTCTGGTGCGCGAGCTCGCCGTGACCGACGCGGCCGCCGGGGCCGACACCCTGCTCTCCCATGGAGGACTCTGACATGGCTCATGACGTCATCACTCTGCTCCGCCGGCATGACCCGGCCACGGCGCTCAGGCCGCTGCCCGAGGCGGAGGCCGGGGCGATGCGCGATGCCATCCTGCGCTCGCCGGCCCGGGCGCCGGCCCGCCGGAGCCGGCGCCGGTGGCCCCTCGCGGCCGTCGCCGCGGCCGCCGTCGCCCTCGTGGGCGGCGCCACCGTCTACTCGTCCATCACGGGCGACGACACCGCTCCCACCGTGCGCCACGAGTACGCGGCGGTGAAGCGGACGATCGACCTGCCGCCCGGCGCCCACTGGCAGCCGCTGGCGCTGCCCCGAAACGCGATGTTCGGGCAGCGCTACGCGCTCGAGTTCGCACTCGGCCAGGCGCAGTGCGCGTGGTACGGCCACTGGATCGCCGCGGCCCGGGCCGGCGACGACGCCGGGGTCGCCCGCTCATACGCCGAAGTGGTGCGGCTGCGGCGGATGATGCCGCTTCACCGCGCCGGGCAGCTCGAGGACGCGGGCGGGTACACCCGCGGGACGCTCCGCGAGACGGATCGCCAGATCGCCGCCGCCCACGGCGGCGACTTTGCACCCCTTCGCCAGTTCCTGCGGGCGAACTGCTAGGCGGATGCGGCCCGGCGCAGCTCGACCGGGAGCGAGAAGTGCACGTCCTCGTCGACCAGCTCGTGCGACTCGACGAGCTCCGTGCCGAGCGCGCGGAAGTGGTCGACGACGCGCGTGACGAGTGACTCCGGCGCCGACGCGCCCGACGTGATGCCCACGGTGTCGACCCCGTCCAGCCAGGCGGGGTCGATGCCGGTCTCGTCGTCGATGAGGTGTGCCGCGACGCCCATCTCGCGGGTGACGTCGACGAGCCGGTTCGAGTTCGAGGAGTTGCGCGATCCGATGACGAGGACGAGGTCGACCTCGCGCGCCAGCTCCTTGACCGCGTTCTGGCGATTCTGCGTCGCGTAGCAGATGTCGTCCTTGGCCGGCCCGATCACGGCGGGGAACCGCACGCGGAGCGCGGCGATGATCTCGAGCGTCTCGTCGACCGAGAGCGTCGTCTGGGTGATATAGGCGACGCGCTCGGGATCCGGCACATCCAGGTCGTCGATCTCGTCGACCGAGCCGATGAGCTTGGATCGACTCGGGGGCCTCGCCCATCGTGCCCACGACCTCCTCGTGGCCCTCGTGTCCGATGAGGACGATCGTGTACCCGCGGGCCGCGTAGCGGCGGGCCTCGGCGTGCACCTTGCTCACGAGCGGGCAGGTGGCATCGAGCACCCGCAGGCCGCGCGTCTTCGAGTTGCGGTACACCTCGGGCGCGACGCCGTGGGCCGACAGCACGACGGCGCCGCCCTCCGGGACGTCGAGCTCGGAGTCGACGAACACCGCGCCGCGGTCGGCGAGCTCGCGCACGACGTGGCGGTTGTGGACGATCTCCTTGCGCACGTACACCGGCGCGCCGAAGTGGTCGAGCGCGCGCTCGACCGTGTCCACCGCCCGGTCGACGCCGGCGCAGTAGCCGCGCGGCGATGCCAGCACGAGCTTTCGGGGAACCATGCGCTCATCGTATCGGAGCGGCGCTCGAGACCAGAAGGGACCCTTGACGATAGCCTGCGTGCGATATAGCATGAAAGCTATGTCCAGGATCAGCTACGACGAGCGGACCGCCGCGGCGTTCAAGGCCGTCCGCGAGGTTCCTCGCGACGGGCTCATGGAGTGGCGCGAGGCGGTACGGCGGCATCTGCGCCCGTCGCAGGGCATGACCCTGGTCGACATCGGCGCGGGGACGGGTGCGTTCGCCGCGGCCTTCAGCGACTGGTTCGACCTTGGCGTCCTCGCGGTCGAGCCGTCCGCCGCGATGCGCGATCAGATCCCACGGAGCCGAGCCATCCGGGTGCTCGAGGGAGACGCTACCGCCCTACCTCTGCCGGATGCATCGGCAGACGCCGCATGGCTCTCCCTCGTCATCCACCACATCCCCGACCTGCGAGCCGCCGCACGCGAGATCCGCCGCGTTCTCCGCCCGGGCGCTCCCGTCCTCATCCGGCAGGGCTTCCCCGACAGATACGAGCCCACCGGGAACCTCAAGCTCGACAGGATCGAGATCGCCCGATGGTTCCCGGAGACCGCGCGGACGATCGCGACCTTCCCCACCCTCACGGACACGTGCAGGGCGTTCGCGGCCGCAGGATTCCACCGGGCCGCCGTCGAGCAGGTTCGCGAGACCTCCCCGGACAGCCTGGCGGACTTCCTCGCACAGGTGGACACGTTCCGCCACGCCGACACCACGATGCGCCTTCTCACCGAGGACGAGTTCCTCCGCGGGAAGGCACGTCTCCGTCGTGCCGTTCGACGTGCCGAGGCCACGGCGAGCCCGGAACCCCGAAGCAACTGGCTCGACCTCGTGGTACTGCGCTGAGAGCGCGCTAGCGGTGGCCCCAGTCCACGGTCCACACCGATGCGCCGGGGTTGCCGAGGAAGGTGCCGTAAGCCCGGCCGATGCCGACCAGGTGGTAGCGCGACGAGAGCATGATGGCGCGGTGCTCGGGGCTCCTCATCCAGGCCCGGACGACCGCGGTCGGCGTGCCGTACGCGCCGCTGCCCCATGCCAGCGTCTCCCCGGCCCACCACTGCCCGTACGTGATGAAGCCCGAGGTCATCACCCGCTGCGTCAGCGTCGAGCCGGTCGGGCTCGTGTGGGCGAAGTACCCGTGCCACAGCATGTCGCGGGAGTGGCGCTTCGCCGCGGCTCGCAGGCCCCTCGAGACCACGATCGGGCGCAGGCCATGGGTCTTCCGCACGCTGTTGATCGCGTGGAAGAGACCCGCCCACCGTGGAGTTGCAGCCTGCGCCGGCACCGCAGACACCAGAAGCACGCCCGCTGCGGCGACCAGCGCGATCGCGCGCCGACCCGTCCTCATACCGTCATTGATCGGCCGTTGTCAGACGAGTATGAGTGAAGAAACTGTAAAAAGCGGTCAGGCGGCGGCGCGCCAGCCGCCGGCGCTGCGGGAGAGGCGCAGCGGTTCGCCCGCGTGCACCTCGCCCGACCATCCGGGTGCCGTGATGGTCGCGGAGCCCTCGGCCGCCTCGACCACGAGCTCGTCGGCCGAGACCGTGACGGTCAGCCGAGTGCCCCGGTGGAGCCACCGGAACCGCAGTCGCCGCCAGTGCGCAGGGAGGCGCGGCTCGATCCGGAACGACCCGTCCTCCAGGGCCCGGGCGCCGGCGCACCCGAGCACGACCGCCTGCCACAGCCCGCCCTGCGTCGCCATGTGCAGCCCCTCGGCGCGGTTGCCCCGGCTGTCGTCGAGGTCGATCGAGGTCGCCCGGCGCAGGTAGTCGTCGGCGGCGTCGTCCATCCCGGCGCGGCGCGCGACCAGCGAGTGGACGGCCTCCGAGAGCGACGACAGGTGGCGCGTGAGCGGCTCGTACAGCCGGTAGCTGGCCGCGCGCTCGGCCTCGTCGTACTGCGGCTCAGGCAACGCCATCAGCATCACGATGTCGGCCTGCTTCACGTCGCGCCACTCCATGCGGTCCCGCTGCCAGGCGAGCTCGTCGCGGCCGGCGCGCTCGTCCGGCGCGAGCGGCAGCGACATGAACCCCTCGTGCTCCTCGATGAGCCCGTCCTCGGTGCGCAGGACGACCATCCGGTCGGCGGCATCCCGCCACCGCGCGGGCTCGTCCGGCTCGGCCGGGGCGTGGCCGGCCTCCGCGAGGTCGGCGGCGCGGCGCAGCGTCCACGCCGCCATCGCGTTGGTGAAGCCGCTGTTCTGCACGTGCTCGTGCAGCTCGTCGGGGCCGATGACGTCGTGGATCTCGAGCCCGCGGGGCGTCTCGACCGAACGGGTCATGAAGAAGCGGGCGGCCTCGGCGGTGACCTCGCCGCCGCCGGCGTCGAGGAAGGCCTCGGTCGCCGGACGTGCGGACGTACGTCTCGATCGCCCAGGCGACGTCGGCCACGACGTGGATCTCCCGGTGCCCCGTGAGCACCTCCAGCCGGCGGCCGCCCGGCCCGATCACGAACGACGGCGTGACGTCCTCGCCCGAGGCGGCGCTCTCCCAGGCGTACCACGCGCCGCGCAGGCCCGCGTTCTCGGCGTTCCGGCGGGCGGCGTCGAGGGTGAGGACGCGGTACTCGACGATCCGGCGCGCGATGCCGGGCTTCACGGCGGCGAAGAACGGGAGCTGGAAGATGTCGGTGTCCCAGAAGACGTGGCCCTTGTAGCCGTCGCCCGTGAGGCCCTTCGCGCCGATCGACGAGCGGCTGCTGTCCGCCGGGGCTGCGGCGATCAGCTCCGCCGCGGCGAAGCGCACCCCGACCTGCGCGTCCTGATCTCCGTCGATCTCGACGTCGGCCACCTCCCAGACCTGCGCCCACGCCGCCTGATGCGCCTCGAGCAGCCCCTCGAACCCGGTGTTCTGGGCGGACCGGGCGGCGCGAACGGCCGACGGCCCGGGCAGCGCGACCTCGCGCTCGGTGTGCACGGCGACGAAGCGGTCGACCCGCAGCTCCTCGCCGGCGGCGAGATCGCACTCGACCGCCCGGCCGCACATGTCCTCGCCGGTCACGTGCTCGGCGGCGAGCGCCGAGCCGCGTGCGGAGGCGCTCACGGCGAGCACGTGGTCGACGGCAACCCGGTTGCCCGGCGTCCGGCCGTGGAGGACGGCGATCTCACCGACGCTGCCTGCTGCGACCAGCCTCGACGTGCGGGAGCGGCCCGTGCGCCTCATGCGTGCCGGAGCTCGGCGACCACGTGGACCTTGGCGCCGGGGCCGTCCTCGATCGCCAGGTCGAGGCGGACGGCGCCGACGTGCCGGTCGGCCAGGCTCACGATCCGCTCGGAGCGAAGCCGGAGCGTGCGGCCGTCGGGATCGACGCAGCGCAGCGTGCGCTCCAGCCGCAGCGCGCGCAGGTCGAGGCGGCGGGTGTGCTCGAGGATCTTCCACTCCCAGGGCCGCAGCGGCCGCCCGCCGACCATGATGTCGGTGGCGGCCCAGTCGGCGATCACGACGAGGTCCTCCTGCCCGGCTGTCGTCCCGTCGAAGAGGCCGCCCACATAGGCGCCCGGCGCCGAGCCCGGGCCGCCCTCGTCGGCCGCCCCGCGAATGCCCAGGACGCCGTTCAGAGCGCGAACAGCGTCTCGGACGAGGCCTCGGTCACCGTGTCGTAGCCGGTTCGCTCGACCACCCACCCGTCGGGCGGGGGCGGCGGGCCGGCGGGCGCCTCCGGCTCGCGCGGCGGCGGAGCGGTGGCGGCACGGAGGTCGGCCTGCGCCTCGAGGAGCTTGACGAACGCGGCCGGGCCGCCGCCGACGTGGACGACACCGGGCGGTACGCCGTTGGGCTCACGCCCGACCGACACGATGCGTTGCGCCCTCGGCCAGGCGCGAGACCATGCGGTGTCCGAGCCCTCGAAGCCGGCGATCGGGCCGAACTCGTCGCCCGCGAGCAGGACCTCGGCGGGCAGGATCGCCCGGGCCGGCGCGAGCCGGCGCATCACGTAGGCGATCGAGTCGGACTTGTCGGTGAGCCCGAGCTCGACGTGCTTCACGTCGGTCGTGATGCGGGGGTCACGCAGGCCGGCGGCCGTGGCCGCGTCGGCTGTCATGTCGATCACGGCGCCGATGCCGCCAGGGACGGGCTTCAGGCGCTCCTCGACGGCGGCGAGCAGCTCCCCGATCCTGGCCTTCGGCGGGTCGGCCCATTCGGGCGTCGGGATCAGGTCGAGCTTGCGCCGGTTCAGGCGGTTTCGGATGATGTCGATCTCGACCCCGTGCTCGCGCGCGAGCCGGTCTGCACGGCGTCCGCCGCATGGTCGAGCGCCGCGTCCTCCTCGGACGACGCCTCGCGGCCCCACAGGAGCGACCGCGTGCCGTCGGCCTCGTGGGCGTACACCTCGGATCCGCGGTTCACCATCAGGTAGAGACGCGACAGGGCCGAGTGGGTCAAGAGCGGCGCGATCTGGCCGCCGACGTTGTCGGCGTTCGTGCCGGTGATCACGACGAGGAGCGAGCCGCCGTCGAGCAGCCGCTGCATCGCGTGGGCGAGCTCGGCCGGGTGCTCCGTGCGATCGGTGACGGCCGTGCCGTCCCAGTCGAACGCGATCAGCCGGTAGCGGTGGTCGCCGAGGGCTCCGTGGCCGTCCACGGCAGCCCTAGCGGATGGCGACGCGCGTGCCCATGGTCGCGAAGTGGTACATGACGATCGCGTCGCGGTCGAAGATGCGGATGCACCCATGGGAGGCGGGGTACCCGGGCACGGAGGGGTACTGGTGGAATGCGTCCCCTCCGTAGAAGTAGCTGGCGTACGGGAGCCACACGTGGAACGGCTTCGACCACGACATGAGCTCTTCCGGTAGATGTGGAAGTGCCCGGAGGGGGTGACGTGGCCGGGCGCGGCGGTGGACACGTGGATCGCGCGCACCGTCTTGCCGCCCTTTCCGATCAGAAGCGCCACTTGGCGCGCCTTGTGGACATCCACGTGCTTGTACACGCGCGACCACGGGATCGGGCGGTGGTCGGTCTTGTGGAGGCGGCGCAGCGTGGCCGGCCCGGCGACGCCGTCGCGCGTGAGCCGCATCCAGCCCTGGAACGCCATGACGGCCTGGCTGGTGCGGGCGCTGTAGACGCCCGTCGACCCCCCGGGGCCGAGGTAGCGCAGCTCGATCAGCTTCTTCTGGAGGGCGTGAACGGACGGGCCGGCAGAGCCGATCGAGAGCGACGCGAACGCCGGCGTCGGTACTGCGAGCGCCGCGAAGACGAGGGTGATGACGACGATTCCGCGGCGCATGCCCGGCGGATGATGGGGCAACAGCGGCCGGACGCCCACCCAATGTGCAACAACGGGGTCAGACCCCGATGTTGCGCGCGGCGACGTTGAGCGCCGTGAGCCGCGGCGGCGCCTCGTCGAGCGCGACGACCGCGCAGTGGCAGTGGTCGAGCCACATCCGCCGGTGCAGGGTGGGGCTGATTCCGAGGATGACGGCCGTCACGAGCACCCGGGCGAGCGAGCCGTGGGTCGCGGCGACCGTCGTCCCCGGGAGGTCGCGGACGTCGTCGAAGAACGACCGCGCCCGGGCGGCGGCTGACTCGTAGGTCTCGGCTCCGTCCGGCCAGGTGGGGTCGGTCTCCGAGCGCCACCGACGGAACTCCTCGGCCATGGGGCCCGCTTCGATCTCGGCGCCGGTCAGTCCTTCGAACGGCCCGGCGTCGATCTCACGCAGTCGCTCGTCGACGGTGACCGGCGGTGCGCTCGGAGCGGCTGCGGCGATCGCCTCGCCCGTCGCCCGCGCTCGCTGAAGCGGTGAGCAGATGACCCGGTCGAACGCGATCCCCGCGAGCCCCTTCCCGGCGGCCTCCGCCTCGCTCGCGGCCGGCCGGCGACAGCTCGACGTCGGTTCGCGTCGTGAAGCGGCCCTCGGCGTTCCAGACCGTCGCGCCGTGCCGCACCAGCACGAGGCGGCGGTCAGGCGGCAGGGTGCCAGAGGTTGGAGGCATCGCCGATCGGGCTGCGCCGGATTGCCCCGGACTCGGCCAGGCCTTCGAGCGCGGTGAGCGTCCCGGCGATGTCCGGTGGGTCGTTTCGCCCCCTGCAGACCTGCGCGACCTCGACGGTCGTGAGGCCATCGGGGTACCCGGCCGAAAGCTCGGCCGGCTCGGGCTGGTCGCGTCTCGGCAGATGGGGCGCGAGGTTCGCCACGCACACGTCGTAGGCCTCGAACGACTGGAACCCGCCGGCGACGAGCGTGCCGCGGCCATCGTGGCAGGAGCAGAGGCTCGGCGCGGTGAACCGGGCGCCGCCGTCGAAGAGCGCCGCCCGGTCCTGGGCGATCGCCGGGTCGCCGACGCCCGCGGCGGAGCGAGCCTCGGCCCGGTCGGCCTGGTAGGCATCCTCGACGGCCTCGCCGGCGAGGTCGCTGATGAGCCGCTCGGGGTCGAGCCCCGGGATGCCCGCCGCCAGCTCGATGAACGCGTCGTCCTCGTCGAGCAGGAGCAGGGAGGTGAACCACGCCATGCGGACCGCGCGGAGCATGCCACGCTCGGCTGCGGCTCCCTGGCGGCCGGCGGCCTTGACGGCCCGGCGCATCCGCCGGACGCCACGAGCCGGGCGCGCGGCGTGGTGAGGAGCGGCATGCCGAAGGTCTCGGAGAACCATCGCCAGCCGTCGACGCGCGACGCCGGCGTGGTGCCCGACCGCACGAGCCCGGAGGTGTCCTCGCGCAGGCCGATCGTGACGAGCCGCCAGTCGAGCCCGTCCCCGTAGCGCCACTCCAGCGCGCGCATGAACGGCTCGGCCGAGGGTACGCGCCACGGGCGGCTACGGGTCGGTGCCGTGGATGACCTCCACCTGGTCCGCCATCGGCCGAAGCGTAGATGCGGATCGGCGAAGGCGTCGCCGCCGCCAGGACCGGCGGCGGCGAGCGGCCGTGTGCCCACTGATCCGGTGGGAAATGCCTGCCCCGGGATCCCGCGGCGATCATACAGGATCTGGCAATAATCGGGAAACCTGTGGTGCAGGTGTGATCGGGGTCACATGCGAAACTCCCGTGATGCCCCTTCACGCCGCACTGCTGCGCGGGATCAACATCGGCCCACGCCAGCGAATCGCCATGGGCGACTGCGTCGCGCTCGTCAGCGACCTCGGCCACACCTCCGTCGAGACGTATGTGCAGAGCGGCAACGTGGTCTTCCGGTCGCGCTCGCGCAGCACCGGCCGCGCTCGCCGCCGCCATCGAGAAGGCGATCACCGAGAAGCTCGGGCTCACGGTTGCCGTCGCCGTCCGCAGCGGCCCCGAGCTTGCGGCGGTCGTTGCGGGGCAGCCGTTCGGCGACCGCGGCGCCGGCGACAAGCAGCTCCATGTGGCGTTCCTGTCCGACGAGCCCGGCCGCAAGACGGTCGCGGCGGTCGACGCCGCGGCCCTCGCGCCCGACGAGATGCGCGTCGCCGGCCGCGAGGTCTACCTGCTAGCCCATCAGCTCCGGCCGCTCGAAGCTCTCGAACGCGTTCCTCGAGCGCAGCCTGGGCGTCACCTCGACGATGCGCAACTGGCCGGCACCCGTGAAGGCGCTCGCCGACCTTACGTCGAAAGGCTAGGCCGGCCCAGGTAGAGCGTTCGCTCGAACGGCCAGTCGGCCTCCGGCCACTCCGCGACCGCCTCGGCGAGCGGGACGTCGAGCTCGGCACGGTCCGCGCGCACCCACGACGTCACGTGCGCGCCCGGCCCGTCCTTCAGCGGGTAGATGTAGAGGCACCCGATCACGTCGCCGTCGCCCGGGTCGAGGATGGTGTAGGTGAAGCCGGTGCGGCCGGCGAAGTCGCGCTCGTGCCGCTCGAGGTCGCCGCGGTTCTCCTCGAGTGACATCTCGTACGGCCACGTGCTCTCGGTGAAGCCGGGCGTCGCGTGGATGTGGTCCGACGATGACGTCCACGCCGCGTAGTCGCGATCGTTGTGCTGCGGCCCCAGCGGCTCGAGCACGAATTGCGGCGTCGCGATGCCGGTCGGCGGGACGAAGGCTGTGGGGACGAACGACGTCTCGGTCATGCGGTGAGCGTACCCGCTCGGCGGCGGACCGCGTAGGGTTTCGCGCCGGATGACGGACTCAACGCAGCGCCGCGCCGCCGGATCGTCGAGCGGCTCGACACGCTCTTCGAGATCGGCCGCGCCGCCGGCACGAACCGGCCCGGCCTGGGTGAGGGGGAGCAACGCGCCCACGAGCTCGTCGCCGGCTGGATGCGCGAGGCGGGCCTCGCCGTGAGCGTCGACGGCGCCGGCAACCTGCTGGGCCGCGCGCCCGGCTCCGACCCCGGCGGCGGCCGAGGTCTGGACCGGCTCGCACCTCGACACCCCGCCCGACGGCGGGCGCTTCGACGGTGCCTTGGGCGTCGTCACGGCCCTCGACGCCGCCGAGGCGGTCCTGGCGTCGGGGGGCATCCCCGCACGATCGCGGTCGTGGCGTTCCGGCTGGAGGCGGGCCCCCGGTTCGGGCGCGGCGTCTTCGGCTCGCGCGCCCTCTTCGGCGAGCTCGAGCCCGACGAGGCCGACCTCGTCGACGCCGGCGGCACGACGCTCGGCGAGGCGTTCGCCGCGCTGGGACTGGGGGAGAGCCTGCCCTCGGGCCGCCTGCTCGACCGCTCACCGGCGTGCTTCGTCGAGGCCCACATCGAGCAGGGCCCGACGCTGGCATCCCGCGGCGCGCCGCTCGGGCTCGTCACGTCGATCGCCGGGATGGCGGGGATCGAGCTCGTGTTCACCGGCCGCCGCGGCCATGCGGGCACGGTGCCGATGGACCTGCGGTCGGACGCGCTCGCCGCCGCTGCCGGGTTCGTCCGGCGCGCCCACGACGCGGCCCGCGCGCTGCCCGGCGCCGTCGCCACGGTCGGCCGCCTGGACGTGCTGCCCGGCGCGACGAACACCATCCCCGGCCGCGTCGAGCTCTTCGCAGACCTGCGCGCGCCCGACGCGGAGCGGCTCGAGGCGCTGATCGCCGCCGCCACGAGCGCGGCCTCCACCTCGGCCCAGGAGGCCGCGTGCGCCGTCGAGATCCTGCCGCGCTGGCGCTACGAGCCGGTCCAGATGCATCCCGAGCCGGCCGGCGCCCTGCGCCGGGCGATCGCCGCCGCCGGGCTCGAGGTCGTCGAGCTCCCGTCCGGCGCCGGGCACGATGCGGCGATCATCGCCACGGCCGGCGTGCCGTCGGCGATGCTCTTCGTCCGAAGCGACGCGGGCGGCGTCAGCCATGCGCCCGAGGAGTCGACCGGCGCCGACGCCGTCGCGCTGGCGGTAACGGCGCTCGAGGCGGCGATCCGAGAGCTCGCGGCATGACCGACTGGAAGCGTCTCGCCCGGCCGTCGCTGCGCGACCTCACGCCGTACGACCCGGGCCTCACCCGCGACGAGCTCAAGGAGCAGCTCGGGCTCGACCACCTCGAGCCACTGAACTGGAACGAGGATCTGTTCGGCCCGCCCCAGGTCGTGCTCGATGCGGCCGCCGCCGAGCTTCGGAACGCGGCCTTCTACCCCGAGCGGGCGTACGCCGACTTCCGCGACGCGGCCGCCGCCGCGCTCGGCGTGCCGGCGGAGTGCGTCATCCCGGCACACGGCGCCCAGGCGCTGATCGCGGCGCTCGCGGCCGCGTTCCTCGAGTCGGGCCGGACCACGGTCGTCCCGGCGGTCACCTACGGCCTCTACGCCCACGTCTCGGCGGCGGTTGGCGCGCGCGTGGTGCGCGCGCCGATGCCAGGGGTCGACCTCGACCTGGACGCGATCGCCGCGCGCGCCCGCTCGGAGGGCGCGAACGTGGTCTGGGTGTGCGACCCGAACAACCCGACCGGCTCGCTGGTCGACCCCGCCGCCTGGCCCGGGTTCCTCGCCGCGCTGCCGCCGGACTGCGTGGTCGTCGCCGACGAGGCCTACATGGACTTCGCCGAGCCGGCCGCCCGCGTCGACCGGCTGCACGACATCGCCGAAGGGCGCCCCGTGATCGTGATTCGGTCGTTCTCGAAGTCGTTCGGGCTGGCGGGCCTCCGCCTGGGGATTGGGATCGCCGACCCGGCTGTCGCCCGCGTGCTCGACGTCGTCCAGGAGCCGTTCAACGTGAACCGGGCCGCGCTCGCGGCCGGCCGGGCAGCGGCGGGCCTCGGCGGGTTCCTCGACCGGCGCCGCATGGAGGTCGCCGAGGCGCGCGACGCGCTCCGCGAGTCGCTCGAGGGGGCGGGGCTCGTGACCCACCGGTCGCACGCGAACTTCGTCCTCGTCGAGCTCGGGGTCGACGACGGGCCGGTGTGCGATGCGCTCCTCGCCCGCGGCGTCCTCGTGCGAGCCGGCGGAGGACTCGGCCTGCCGGGGACGGCCCGCGTGACGGTCGCGCCCGCGCCGCTCATGGCACAGGTCGCCGACATGATCGCCGAGGAGGTCGAACGCGCGAAATGAGCATGCCGTATGATGGCGTACCAATCCATGCTGGTTGCTGACAGGATCGCAGGGCTGCTCCAGCGGGAGGGCGCGGAGCACGTGGTCGGATTCCCCGAGAACCGGCTGATCAACTCGGCTGCCGCGCTGGGCATGCGGCCGATCATCACGCGCACCGAGCGGGTGGCCGTCAACATCGCCGACGGGTTCGCGCGGGCCACGAACGGCGAACGGCTGCTGCCGTGCCTGACCCAGTACGGCCCGGGGACCGAGGCGGCGTTCGGCGCCGTTGCCCAGGCCCACGGCGACCGCAGCCCGATCCTGCTCGTCCCGACGGAGTACGCCGTCTCCGAGCAGGACGCCGGCCCGAGCTTCCGCGGCGAGCACGCGTACCGGCCGATCACCCGGTTTGCGGCCACGATCAACAGCCCCGCGGCCGGCCCGCAGACCTTCCGCCGCGCGCTGAATGCGGTGCGCGGCGTCCGCAACGGCCCGGTGCTGGTCGCCGTGGCGAACGACGTGATGAACGGCGACGCCGGCGACGCCGACTGGGATGTGGTCTCGGCACGGCCGCGCCTGTCACAGGCCGCGCCCGCCGACGTGGCCGAAGCCGCCCGCCGCCTGACCGCTGCGCGGAGCCCTGTCATTCTCGCGGGCCAGGGCGTGCTCTACGCCGGCGCCGCCGCCGAGCTCCTGGAGCTCGTCGAGCTCACAGGCACGCCGGTCGCGACCACCCTGAACGGCAAGAGCGCCTTTCCGGAGCATCACCCGCTGTCGCTCGGCACCGCCGCGCGCACCCGGCCCGCGACGGTCGACGAGGCCTTCGGGCGGGCCGACCTGATCCTGGGCGTCGGGACGAGCTTCACCCGGTCGCTCTACATCACGCCGCTCCCCGCGACCGCGACCCTGGGCCAGATCGTGAACGACCCGCGCGACCTCGCCACCGGCTATGACATCTCGTTCGGCTGCGTCGGCGACGCGCGCCTCGTCCTGGGCCAGCTGCTCGGAGAGCTGGGCGGATCCGAAGCCTCGGGACGGCCGTCGCCCGCCGCCGACCTGGCCGCCACCCGCGCGGCGTTCATGGAGCGCTGGATGCCCCGCCTGACCTCCGACGCCGCGCCGCTCAGCCCGTACCGGATCGTGTGGGAGCTCATGCAGACGGTTGACCGCACGCGCACCGTCGTCACGCACGACGCCGGCCACCCGCGCGACCAGATCGTGCCGTTCTACGAGACCGTCGTTCCGCGCGGGTATCTCGGCTGGGGCAAGTCGACCCAGCTCGGCACGGGCTTCGGGCTCGCGCTCGGCGCCGGCCTTGCGAAGCCGGACTGGCTCGCCGTCAACATCATGGGCGACGCGGCCTTCGGGATGATCGGGATGGACTTCGAGACCGCCGTCCGCGCGCCGATCCCCATCCTGACGATCGTCATGAACAACGGCATCATGGGCGGATACGGGCAGTGGATGCCGGACGCGGTCGAGCGCTACTCCTCGAGCAGCCTGGGCGGCGACTACGCCGCTGTCGGACGGGCGCTGGGCGGCCACGCGGAGCTCGTGCGCGCGCCGGCGGAGCTCAGGCCGGCCCTCGAGCGGTCGATCGCGAGCGTCGCCGACGGCCGCGCCGCCCTCCTCGAGGTGATGACCCACGAGGAGCCCGACCAGCCGGGCGCAGCGGAGGGCTAGGAGTGCAGGGTCTCCTGGCCGGCCCAGGTCGCGACGACGTGCCCCAGGTGGTCGCGCATCGCCTGGCGCGCGGCGCGGGCGTCGTGCGCGGCGATGCCGTCGCGGATGCGGCGGTGCATCCCGACGACGAGCCTGCGCTCGTCGCGTCCCTTCGACAGGTTGCGGCGCCTGACCTCGAGCAGCATCTCGCCCATGCTGTCGTGCAGCACGAGGAACAGCTCGTTGTGGGTGGCCGTGGCGATCGCGCGATGGAAGGCGAGGTCGTGGTGGACGCTCTTCTCCAGGTCGTGACACTCGTTCTCGAGGGCCACGATGGCGTCGTCCATCGCGGCGATGTCCACCTCGGTGGCGCGCTCCGAGGCGATGCCCGCGGCGGCCACCTCGAGCATGCGCCTGACCTCGTCGACCTTGCCGTAGTCGAGCTGGCTCCCGAGGACGAAATGCCGCATCGACTCCCGGACCGTGCCCTCGTCGACGGCGACGATCCGGACGCCGCTGCCGCTTCGCACCTCGAGCAGCCCCTTGGCCGCGAGCGCGCGGACGGCCTCGCGGATGACGGTGCGCGAGACGCCGAACTGCCGGCCGAGCTCGCGCTCCGGCGGCAGCAGGTCACCGGGCCGGAGCCGATTCGACGCGATCATCTCGAGGATCGCCTCGGTGACCTTGTCGGACAGCCGCGCCTCGCGGTTGATCACCTGGAAGACCTGAGCGCCGCCGTTGCTCACATTGTCGCTCACTCTAACGGAAGTCGCTGCTCGAAGCCGGAAAGGGCCGGGTAGACTCGCCGCGATGGGCGACGCGCTCAAGGCATCGGCGACCCTGCGCTGGAGAGGCTTCCTGGGCCAGATCGAGGGCGGCTCGGGCGCGCTCTCGGTGGCCACCGCCACCCAGTCGGAGCTCGGCGGCCCCGGCGGGAAGTCGAATCCCGAGGAGCTCTTCTCGGCGGCGCTCGCAAACTGCTTCACCTCGACGCTCACAAGCATGGCGCGGGCCCGGGAGATCCCGCTCGGCGAGATCGAGACGCGGGTGTCGACCCGGCTCGCGTGGGGCGACGGCGAGGGCCACCATCTGTCCGACGCCGACCTGCACACGCGGGTCGAGTCGCCGGCGCCCGAGGCGGACGTGCGGGCGCTCATCGCCGACGCCGAGGCCCACTGCCCGGTGTGCCAGGCGATCGCGGGGCAGATGGCCCTGCACGTCACCGCGGACGTGGTGCCGGGATGAGCATCGTCCTCTACACCAACCCGGCGTCGAGCAACGCGATGAAGGTGCGATTCCTGCTGGCAGAGCTCGGCCTGGAGTACGAGCGAACGCACGTGCCGCTCGCCCGGCCGCGGCCCGACTGGTACGTCGAGATCTACCCGTTCGCGACGATCCCCTTCATGCGCGACGGCGAGCTCGAGCTGGGCGAGTCGAATGCCATGCTGAGGTACCTCGCCGGCAGGGAGGAACGCACGGACCTGTATCCGGCCGAGGCGGCCGAGCGGGCCCGGGTCGACTGGGCCCTCGACGCCTGGAGCACGCAGTTTCGCGGCACATTCTTCCCCGCCGAGCGGATCGGCCTTATGCGGACGCCGATCGACGAGGGCGGAAGCCGGCCCGAGGACGCCGACCAGGGCGAGCTGGCCGCGGCGATCGAGGCCGTGAAGCCCAAGCTCGACCTGATGGAGCGGTTCGTCGCCTCGAACGGCACGGTGCTGGGGACGTTCACGATCGCCGACTGCGCGTTCGCGCCGGTGCTGTGGCGCTGGTACCGGCTGCCGCTCGCATTCGACCCGTGGCCGAAGGTGTCGCTCCTGCGCGACACGGTCACCGCCCGTCCGGCGTTCTCGGCGATGGAACCGCTCGCGTGACGATCCCCGACGCCGTCCGGGCCCGCGACCTGGTGGGCTACGGCCGCACGCCGCCGAGATGGGAATGGCCGGACGGGGCTCAGGTCGTCGTCAATCTCGTCCTGGTCTACGAGGAGGGCTCCGAGTACTCGGTCATGTGGGGCGACGACCGAAACGACGGCTGGGGCGAGTACGCCGACCCGGGCGTGCAGCCACCCCAGCGTGATCCCGGCACGGAGTCGCACTACGAGTACGGAAGCCGCGCCGGGGTGTGGCGCCTGGCGCGGATCTTCGACTCGTTCGACGTTCCGGTCACGGTGTCGGCGGCCGCCGTCGCGCTCGAGCTGAACCCGGCCGTCGCGGAGTGGATGCGAGACCACGAGCACGACCTGCTGGGCCACGGCTGGCGCTGGACCGAGGCCTGGACGTTCGACCGGGCCGAGGAGGGCGCGTCGATCAGGCGGGCGATCAACACCTACGAGCGGGTGCTCGGGTCGCGGCCCGACGGCTGGAAC
Source organism: uncultured Actinomycetes bacterium (assembly GCA_963709425.1). Lineage (GTDB taxonomy): Bacteria > Actinomycetota > Thermoleophilia > Gaiellales > JAICJC01 > JAICJC01. The sequence goes on from CAVPWG010000007.1 coordinate 25,584, forward strand.
TCGCGCGGCTGGCCGAGCGAGAACACCCGCGGGCTCCTGCGTGAGATCGGCGGGTTCCTCTACCACTCCGAGGGCTCAGCCGACGACGTCCCGTACTACGAGGTCGTCGACTCCGAGCCGATGCTCGTGGTCCCGTATTCGAAGACCTACAACGACTCCCGGTTCCTGATGAACCCGGGCTTCGCGAGCCCGCGCGATTTCCTCGACACGATGGTCATGGGGCTCGACGAGCTGCTCCGCGAGGGCGAGGAGCGGCGCACGATGATGACCGTCGCCGTGCACGCCCGCTGGAGTGGGCAGGCTGCGCGGGCGGCGGCGCTGCGGATGTTCCTGGAGCACGCCACGCAGCAGCCCGGCGTGGCGTTCATGCGCCGGCGGGACATCGCGCGCTGGTGGCTCGACTCCTATCCGCCGGCGTGACGGGGCGGCGGGTGCGGCTTGGGATCGTGGGCGCCGGCGCGATGGCTCGACGTCACCTGACGGCGCTGGCCGTCCGTCCGGAGGCGACCGTTGCCGCCGTGTGCGACGCGGACGCGGGCCTCGCCGAGCGGATGGCTCGCGGAGTCGGTGGGACGGCCTATACGGAGTGGGAGGCAATGCTCGACGCGGAGCCGCTCGACGGCCTCTTCGTCTGTACGCCGCCGGCGGTGCACCTGGGCCCGGCCGCCGCGGCCTTCGAGCGCGGTGTGCCCGTCTACCTCGAGAAGCCGCTCGCGCGGTCGGTCGGCGACGGGGAGGCGATCGTGGCGGCGTGGCGGGCAAGCGGGGCGCTCTGCGCCGTCGGCTACCAGTGGCGCAGCATCGACGTCCTCGACCGCCTGCGCGCGGAGCTGGGCGGCGCCGTGCCGGGACTGCTCGTGTGCCGCAGCCTCGGGCCGACCGAGCGCGGCCGCTCCGGAGCGTGGTTCGGCGACGCCGCGGCCAGCGGCGGCATCCTCTTCGAGCTGGGAAGCCACGACATCGACCTCCTGCGGGCGCTCGCGGGGCCGGTCGCGGCGGTGCAGGGGGCGTCGGCGGCGGGCCTGCTGGCGACGTCGGCGGAGGACGCCCCGGCGCTCGACGACGCGGTTGCGATCGTCATGGAGTTCTCCGGCGGCGGGCTCGGGGTGATCGCACTCGGCTGGACGGACGCCCAAGAGCCGCCCGTCTACACGCTCGACGTGATGGCGGCCGACGTGGCGCTGCGGCTCGATCTCGATCCGGAGTTCCGGTTGCGAGGGCGTGCGCGGGGGGCGGACGTCGACGCCCGGGCGGCGGACGACCCGCGCCGGGCGGCGGTGGCCGGGTTCCTGGCCGCGATCTCGGGCGGCGGCCAGGCGGCCGTCCCGTGCTCGCCGGAGGACGCGCTCGGCACGCTGCGGGTCGCACTGGCCGCCGAGGAGGCCATTGCGGCGGGCGGGCGCGTCCCGGTGGTCGGCGGCTAGGGGCGGGCGGATCCCGTGGGGCAGACCCCAGGGGCCTGTCCCGACGGCTCGGCGTTCGCTACAGCCTGCCGGGCCGGAGCGGCAGCGGCGCCGACACGTCGGTCTCGACGCTCCAGAACGTGCCCGTACGCTGATCGGCGTGGATCTCGGCGACCTTCGTCGCGGTGACGTACAGCGTCGGGCCGTCGAAGATGCAGTTCGTGGCGTGCTCGCCGAGGGCGATCTCCTCGAGCAACTCGCCGTCCGCCGACAGCACGGTGAGGCCGCCGGAGATCGTCGTGCACACGAAGAGCCGGCCGTCGGCGGCGAACGCCATCCCATCGGGGACGTGGCCGTCGGAGAGCTGGCAGAAGGTCGTCGCCCCGCCGTCGTCGAGCCGGCAGACGCGGTGGGCGGCGGACTCTGTCCAATAGAGCCGGCCCTCCGCGTCGAAGGCGATGCCGTTGGGGTAGACCTCGGCCCGCTCCATCAGGAACTCGCCGGCCCCGCCCGAGCCGAGCGCGAACAGCCGCCCGGGCTCACGCTCCTCAGCTGGGAAGCGGTCGTCCTGCTCGGTGCCCGAGTCGGTGAACCACAGCCGCCCGTCCGGGCCGAACGCGAGGTCGTTCGGGCCGGCGAGGGTGTGCCCGCCAATCTCAGTCGACAGCATCTCGACCGATCCGTCCGCGTTCACCCGCTGGATGCCCGCCACGGCGCTCTGGTCGGGACTTCCGGGCACGTTCCCGCCCTGGGTGACGTACACGGCGCCGTCTGATCCGAGCACGGCGCCCCACGGCGAGCCGCCCGTGGCGGCGAATGTCGCCATCGAATCGCCGTCCCACCGGAGCAGCTCACCGATGTTCCCGTCGCAGATGACGATGGAGCCGTCGGGCATGACGACGGGGCCTTCGGGGAACCCGAGATTCGAGGCGAGCAGCGTTCCTTCCACGGCAGAGGTCCGTTCTTTCTGTCGGCGTCAGATTGGTCTGATAGCATACCGCCCCCTTGGCCGAGCGGTGTCTCCGGAGAAGCAGCGTACCCGCCTCGCCGTGGCGGCTGTTGAACCGCGCGAGGAGCGCCGCGACCCGGGTGGATATGTGCGCCACCGCGCTGCGCGAATCGTTGTCGCCTCCGCCACTCCCCCTCGTCGCCACGGTATGCGAAAGTGGACGTTGCACGCTTCGTGGAGCCCCGATCTGGAGGAGACGGTGACCGACCCGAACTATCCACACGAGCCCCCGGGCACCGAGATTGACGGCTTCCGCCTCTCGCGCGGCACATTGCTCCGCGGAGCGGCTGTGGGCATGGTGGGGATGTCGCCTCTGTTGGCAGCGGCCTGCGGCGGGAGCGGCAGCTCCGGCTCGACCGGCGGCGGCTCGACCGGCGGCGGCAAGCCCGTGCCCGGCGGCACGCTCAGGGCGGGCTTCGTCGGCGGCGGCACCGCCGAGACGCTGAACCCGTATGCGGGCGTGACGCCCATCGACGAGTCGCGGGTGCAGAACCTCTACAACCCGCTGTTGGTGGAGAACCCCGACCTCTCGACGAGCCCCGGCCTCGCGCTCGAGATGAACGCGAACGCCGACGCGACCGAGTACGAGGTGAAGCTCCGCGCGGGCGTCGAGTTCCACAACGGCAAGACCTTCGGCGCCGAGGATCTCATCTACTCCTCAGTGGCGTGCTTGCGGGCCGTCGTCACGAGGGATCGCCCGCAGACACGCCAGTCGGCCCTACCCGTATCTGGCCCGGTACGCCGACAAGGTCGTGGCCAGATCATCGGCGGGCCGGAGCCCTGCAGCGCCACACCCCGCGACCCGTCGACCCGGGTCGGCCAGGTCCGCACAATCTCTTGGACAGCCCGATCCGGCTCGACCGTCACCGGCCCCAGTCGCTCGGCCGGCACCTGGTCATGCAGCACCTCGAGCATCTGGATGAAGGTCGCCGACACGCCGGGGAAGGTCACCGTCCGCCGCCCGTCGAAGGACTCGGCCGGCAGCTCGTGCAACGTGATCAGGTTGTCGATCACCGATTCGACGCTGGCCACGGCCATCAGGGTGTCCGCAGCCAGGGGCAACCGGTAGTCCTGGCCGGACAGGGGTTCGCGGAAGACGGCGCTGGCCGCCGACGATGCCGCAGCGTTCGGCGCCCCGGGCCTGATGATGACCGTCGGCAGTCGGGCCGCACGACCGTCCAGGAACCCTTCCGGCTGTAGTCGTTGATCATCAGCTCCAGCATCGCCTTGGTCATCCCGTACGTGGTCGCGGGCTGCACCAGGGAGTCGTCGCCGACCGGATCGCCGCTGGCCGGTCCGAAGACGGCGAGCGAGCTGGTCGTCGTCACGCGAACGGGGTGATGATGGTGACGGCAGGCCTCCAGCAGGTGCCGAGCGCCGTCCAGGTTGACTCGCAGCGCCAGGTCGAAGTCGCGCTCACCGTGTCCGCTGACGATCGAGGCCAGGTGGAAGATCGCGGACCGGCCCGGCACCGAGCAGCCGGCCGATCTCGCGGGGGCCGGAGATGTCACCACCGATCGCCTCCGCACCTGCGGGAGTCGCTGTCGGTCGGGCGAACGCGTCGGACTGGTCGTACAACACGATCTGCTCGATCGCCTGCTGCCCTCGGCGTCGGCCAGGGTGCCCTTGGCCAGGAGAGCCTCCGCCAGGCGGGTGCCCAGGAACCCGGCACCACCGGTGATCACGATTCGCATCTGCTCCGCCCTTCAGGTCTGCTCCGTCCGTACGCCACCAACGCCCTACCCTCCCCGGCCGCTGTCGAGCCTCACTTCGTGGGCACGTTCTTCTCGATGTCGGCCAACCACACGGCAGCGTTGCCGTCCGAAGGCGCCCGCCAGTCGCCGCGTGGGCTGAGGGAGCCGCCGTCCGACACCTTCGGGCCGTTCGGCATCGCCGACCGCTTGAACTGGCGAACCCGAAGAACCGCTTCACGAAGACGACCAACCACTCGCGGATGTCGGCGAGTCGTACTCCCGTCGCCGCTCATCGGGAACGCCGGCGGCCAGACGCCCGTCATCGACGTCCCGCCAGGCGTGGTACGCCAGGAAGGCGATCTTGGACGGAGCGAACGCCGAAGCGCAGCGTGTAGAACAGGTTGAAGTCCTGCAGCTCGTAGGGACCGACCGACTTCTCCGTGCTCTGCGGCATCTCACCCGGCTCGACCGGGATCAGCTCGGGGGAGATCTCGGTGTTCAGGATCGACAACAGCGCTCGCGCTGGTTCGTCGGCGAACACCTCCGTCGCGCTCACCCAGCGGATCAGGTGCTGGATCAGCGTCTTCGGCACGCCGCCGTTGACGTTGTAGTGTGACATCTGATCTCCGACGCCATAGGTGCACCAGCCCAGCGCCAGCTCCGACAGGTCGCCGGTGCCGAGCACGATCGCGTCCCGGTGGTTGGCGAGCCGGAACAGGTAGTCGGTCCGCAGTCCCGCCTGGACGTTCTCGAAGGTGACGTCGTAGACCTCCTCGCCCCGCCCGAACGGGTGATCCAGGCCCTTCAGCATCTGGGTGGCCGTCGCTCGGATGTCGAGCTCGTGGGCGCTGATACCCAGCGAGGTCATCAGCTTCCAGGCGTTGCTCTTGGTGGCGTCGCCGGTGGCGAACCCCGGCATCGTGTAGCCGAGGATGTTGCTCCGCGGGAGTCCCAGCAGGTCCATGGCTCGCGCCGCGACGATCAGCGCATGGGTGGAGTCCAAGCCACCGGAGACCCCGATCACGACCTTGTCGGTGCGGATGGCCCGCAGTCGCTGCGCGAGGCCGTCGACCTGGATGTTGTAGGCCTCGTAGCAGTCCTGGGCCAGTCGGGCGGGATCGGCCGGGACGAAGGGAAAACGCTCTACCGTGCGCCGCAGACCAAGATCATCATCCGGCGGCGCCAGGGCGAACTCGACCGTCCGGAACACGGAGCCCGACGCCACCGCACGCCTGTTGTCCTCGAACGTGCCCTGCCGCGCCCGCTCCTGCCGGAGCAGGTCGAGGTCCAGGTCGGCGATGGTCAGCTGCGGGTCCTCCTCGAACCGCGCACCGGTGGCCAGCTCGACCCCGTTCTCGAAGATGCTCGTCTGCCCGTCCCAGGACAGGTCCGTGGTGGACTCCCCTTGGCCGGCGGCGGCGTACAGGTAGCCGGCCAGACAGCGCATCGACTGCGTACGACACAGCACGCTGCGAGTGTCGGCTCGGCCGATCGTGATCGGACTGCCGGAGAGGTTGGCCAGCACAGTCGCACCGGCCAGGGCCAAGCCGCTGGACGATGGCACCGGTACGAACATGTCCTCGCAGATCTCGATCCCGATCCGCAGGCCCCGCACGTCGGTGGCGTCGAACAGCAGGTCCGTGCCGAACGGGACTCGCTGATCGGCGATGGTGATCTGCTGGCCGACGATCCCGTCACCGGAGGCGAACTGCCGACGCTCGTAGAACTCTCGGTAGGTGGGCAGGTGGATCTTCGGCACCACGCCCAGCACGCGGCCACGATGGATGGCCACCGCGGTGTTGAACAGCCGGGCGTCGTGTCGCACCGGCGCCCCCACGATCATCACCGGCAGCAGGTCTGCGCTCGCGGCCACGATGTCGCCGAGGCCGTCCAGCACCGCGTCCAGCAACGCGTCCTGCCCCAACAGGTCCTCCACGGCATACCCGGACAGGGTCAGCTCAGGCATGACCGCGACTGCCACACCTTCGGCCGACGCCTTCTGGGCAACCTCGATCACGCTGGCCGCGTTGCGAGCCGGGTCGGCAACGTAGACGTCGGTGGTGCAGGCCGCGACCCGGGCGAACCCGTGGGCGTACAGCGAGGCGAAGCTCATGAGCGGAGCCCTTGGGTAGCGAGCCCGGAGCACGGAGTGCGACCATCGATACAGCTCATGAGGCCATCCTGCCCGACCGGATGGCAGTTACCTCAGCCGCGTCACTCCTCCCGATCGTCCTCGGCATCCTCGTCCTCGACCAGCTCGGCGTGACCCTCGGTACCGCTGTCGGTGTCGTCCTCCGGTGGCTCCGACTTCTCGACGCCGGCGACGCTGTCGGCGAAGGGCGGTAGCTCTCCTGCACCGGTCGCCTCCTCGTCGATCGAGTCGGTCCTGGCCACCTTCTTGACGGCCTCTCGCGCCTCGTCGATGGCGTCCTGGGCGCGGTCCAGCTGTGCGGTGTCGACCTCCACGGTGCTGGGATCGGGCTCCGGTGGGGTGCTTCCGATCCCGTCGGTCTCGCTGGACGAGTCGTCGATCTCACTGGTCGTCTCGTCGGGCTGGCTCTCGTCGTCGGCCGGCTGGTCGCCGACGGGCTCGTCCTCAGGGAGTGTCATGGCGTCACAGTAGCCCGCGCGGTGCCGAGCAGATCCGTCGACGTGACAGGCTTCCCTGGCATGCGCGTCCTCGTCCTCTCCGACACCCATGCCCCGCGGTTCTGGAAGCGCTGCCCACCCGCCGTGGCGCAGTACGCCGAGCGGGCCGATCTGATCCTGCACGCCGGTGACGTGTGCGTCCCGGACGTGCTCGACGAGCTGTCGGCGTTCGCCCCGGTGCGCGTGGTGCTCGGCAACAACGACGGCCCGGAGGTCGCGGCGTGGGGCGCACCAGAGATCCTCGAGCTCGAGGTGGACGGCCTGCGGATCGGGATGATCCACGATGCGGGCTCGAAGGACGCCCGGCTGGCCAGGATGCACCGCCGGTTCCCGGACTGCAACGTGGTGATCTTCGGCCATTCCCACATCCCGTTGGACGCCGCCGATGATCACCTGCTGATCTTCAATCCGGGCTCGCCGACTGACAAGCGACGCCAGCCGCACCGGACCCTGGGCGAGCTGATCATCAGCGACGGGCAGCTGAAGTCAGCCACCATCCATCAGCTGCCCTGAGGGCTGGCGAGGTCAGCCGGCGAGGCCGGAGGTCAGCGTCCGGGTCAGCAGCACGGCGGCCTCGTGCCAGGTCCGCGCACCGGTGCTGACGACGAGGTGGGCCGCGAACAGCGAGGTCCACACAAAGGTCCCGATCCAGTCGCCCGGGAGATCGGCGGCCAGTGAGCCGTCCGCGCGCCCTCGGCCGATCACGAGTCCCAGCTGGTCCTCGTCGTTCTCGGACCAGGTGTCGGGATCGACGAGCGCGTTGTCGGCCAACACCAGGGCGAGCACCGGGCCGAGCTGGATCAGCTCTGTGCAAAGCCGCAGCAGGGCATCCCGCCCGGAACCCTCGGTCGGCCTCGATCGGGCGACCGCGGCCACGAACCGGCCTCGGCACTCAGCGTCCACGCCGGCGACCAGGTGTGCGCGATCGGTGAAGTACCGGTTGAGCGTGGTGCGACCCACGCCCGCCTGGCCGGCGACGGCAGCCAGCGAAGCCCCGTTGTCGAGAGCCCAGACCTGGACAGCGGCGTTGACGATGTCACGCCGGGTGCGGTCGGCCTTGGACGATTGGCTCTCGGTCACAGGTTGAACTTAGCGGACAAATCTTGCCCATTTCGGAACACTAGTGTTCCATTTGGTATGGCCACGATCTCTCAAACGACGGAGCGTCCACGACGGACCTGGTGGCTGGTGCTCGGCCTGTTGGTCCTCTCGCCGATCTGCGCGGAGTACCTGTCGGCGTACGACGACTCCACCGGACACCCGGCCACGCTCTCGGCAACATGATCATCTTCATCCCGCTGTACGGCTGCGCCGCCCTGCTGATCCGCGAGGTCGCCCGCCGGGCGCGGCTGGCTTGGACCGGGATCCTGCTCTTGGCCACGGGCTTCGGGCTGATCGAGGCCGGGCTGGACGATCAGGCAACGATCTCGCCAGACATATCTATGCCTGGTGCAGCGGCTGAGCCGACTCGTTGACAACGAGTCGGCTGCCAGCACACTATCCAGCCAGCAACGGACCCAAGGAGCGCTCGATGTTTCGTCGGCTGAAGTGCCTGATCAGCGGTCATCAGTGGAAACCGGAGGAGGAGGAGGAGAAGGACATCCGGCAGGTGTGCACCCACTGCGGCGCTCACCTCCGCCACGGCAGAGGTGACCCCAACTTCCACCCAGGTTCCGACGACCCTCAGGTCGGTGACCCTGACAATCGGTGGTGATGGCGTGGGGTTGACCTGAGGTCAAGACAGTAGGCCAGAGGGTAGTGAGTGACCGGGCGCCCCTGTCAGGCGCTGACCTGTCTCCTCAGGGTAGAGGGTTCGGCCAGGGGCTCAGCCAGGTGGCCAGGGCGCCGCTGTCAAGGCGTACGGCTGAGGGCTGACGCCAGTGGCCTGAACAAGTTCACTACGTGGTGGATGTGGATGACGCTGTGCGACTCCACCATGCTGACCCTGTGACGCGAGCCTGCGGCGCCCCGCTTCCAGTGCAACCGCATTCCTGAGGT
>CAVPWG010000008.1:0-23373 GCA_963709425.1 uncultured Actinomycetes bacterium
CGAAGCGGTTCAGGCGCTCGCCCCAGCGCTCGAGCAGCTCGAGCTCCGTCTCGGCGATCCCGCCCTCGCAGTCGAGCCGGTCGCCCTCGACGTGGACGCGTGGGTGATCGACGGCCTCACCCGCAGGCATGCCGTGGTCGAGCACGTTCACCGCCACCTGCATGATCGCCGACCGCAGCCGGTTCGACCCACTCGAGCCGATGACGAGCTCGAGATCGCCGTCGCTCACCGCCATCGACGGCGCCTGCATGCTGGTGAGCCGCGTCCCCGGCGGCATGTGGCGGCCGGCCGCCAGATCCTCCTCGCCCATCATGTTGTTCAGGTGCAGCCCCGTCCCGGGGACGATCACGCCCGAGTGGCACCCGTTCGACGCGGTGAACGCGCAGGCGTTGCCTGCGCGGTCGACGACCGACACGTGGGTCGTCCCGGGATCGGCCGGCACGGCGACCGCCGGGGACGGCTCGCCCGCGAGCGCCGACACGACGGCCGCGCGGCCGGCGGCGACAGCGTCGTCCGAGAGCATGTGGCGCCCGAGGCCGCCGCGGTAGAGCAGTCGGGTGAACCGGGCCGTGCGCATCCGCGCGGCGGCGCGCATCGTCTCGGCATACGTCCGCAGCGTGCGCGCCCGGCCCGGAGGCCGAGGGCCGGGGACGCCCTCAAGCACAGCGAGCATGTGACCGATGAGGACGCCGCCTGACGACGGAGGCGGGTTCGTCATGATCACGTGGCGTCCGTAGGGAACCTCGAGCGGGCGCCGCCAGACCGGCCGGTAGGCGGCCAGATCCGCCATCGTGAGCGGGCCGCCCGTCGCGTGCTGGTGATCCACCATGGCCCGGGCCAGCTCGCCCGTGTAGAGGTCGTCGGGGCGCTCGGCCAGGCGCTCGATCGACGCCCCGAGGTCGGACTGGCGCACCCGCTCGCCTTCGGCGACCAGCTGCCCCGACGGCCAGAACACCGCGCTCACCTCGGGTGTGTGCCTCAGGATGTCGCGGATGGCGACGAGGACGGCGTACTGCCCGCCCGAGCTCGCCACGCCCCGGTCGGCGGCCTCCGCCGCCGGCCGAAGCAGGTCGCGCCAGGGCAGCGACCCGAAGCGGCGATGCACCGCATGGAGGCCGGCCAGGACGCCCGGCACCGCGCATGCTGCCGCGCCGATGTGGAACACCTGCGTGGTCTGCTCGTCGAATGGCACCAGGACCGGCTCGACCTCGGCAAGCATCCGGTCGGGCGGCGTCTCCCGGCCCGGGATCGCCGCGAACGCGTCGAGCACGTGCACACGCCGCGTCCGCGCCGGGCGCACCATCAGGAACCCGCCGCCGCACGGCCCGGTCAGCCCCGGCTCGGCCGCCCACGACGTCGCCCCGGCGGCGACAACGGCGTCAACCGCGTTCCCGCCGTGCTCGAGCACGCGCGCCGCGGCCCGGGCGGTGACTGCGTGGCCGGCTGCGACCGCTGCTCTCATGGAGCAATTCTAGGGATGTTCAGGTGAGGAAGCTGGGCGGGTCCAGGCTCATGTCTCCGCCCGGGGCCTGCGGCCGCCGTGGCGAGAGGTCGCCGGGAAGCGCGAAACCGGTTGCGACGACCGTCACCCACATCTGTCCCGCCAGCCTCTCGTCGACGCTGGCCCCGAAGATGATCGTCGTCTCGTCGTCGGCCGCGGCGCGCACCACCTCGGCCGCCTCGTTCACCTCGTGCAGCGACAGGTCGCTGCCGCCCGAGATTGCGAGCAGGATGCCGCGCGCCGAGCGCACCTCGTGGTCGATGAGCGGGCTCTTGATCGCGTGGGTCGCCGCCTCGTGCGCCCGTTGCGAGCCGGTCGCCATGCCGATCCCCATCATCGCGGAGCCGGCGTTCTGCATGATCGTGCGGACGTCGGCGAAGTCGAGGTTGATGAGGCCGGGCAGCGTGATCAGGTCGCAGATGCCCTGGACGCCCTGGCGCAGGACGTCGTCGGCGACGCGGAACGACTCGACCAGGCTCGTGCCCTTCTCGAGCACGTCGAGCAGGCGGTCGTTGGGGATCACGATCACGGTGTCGGCCGAGTCGCGGAGCGCCTTCACGCCGGCCACGCCCTGCGTGCTGCGCCGGTTGCCCTCGAACTTGAACGGGGCCGTCACGATCCCGACCGTGAGCGCGCCGACCTCTCGCGCGATCCGGGCCACGACCGGCGCGGCGCCCGAGCCGGTGCCGCCGCCCTCGCCTGCGGTGACGAACACCATGTCGGAGCCGCGGAGCGCGGTCTTGATGCGGTCGTAGGAGTCCTCGGCGGACAGGCGCCCGATCTCCGGGTCGGCACCCGACCCGAGGCCCTGGGTGCGCTCGCGACCGATGTGGATCTTGACGGGCGCCTCGGACATCTGCATCTGTTGCTGGTCGGTGTTGACCGCGATGAACTCGACGCCCTCGATCCCGGCCTCGATCATGCGGTTCACGGCGTTGCAGCCGCCGCCGCCGACCCCGACGACGCGGATGACTGCCAGGTACGGGGACCCCGTCTGGCGTGGGACGTGTGTGCCGCCGAACTCCTCCCCGGCGGGCAGGTCGACCACCTGCGGCCGGCTGGGCTCGGGCTGCGGTTCGGGCTCCGGCTCGCGGCGGACGGCCGCCGTCTCGGCACGCTCCGTGGCCTTGAAGAGCTGGGCCAACGGGCCATCGCGCATACTATGGCGCTTTGCCATTGCGAAGCACCTCCTGGGCCAGGTCCCGGTACGCCCTGGCCGCGTTCCCGTTCGAGTCGTATTTCAGCACCGACGTGCCCTTCACGGGGGCCTCGGCGTAGCGGATCGTCTTCCGGATCCGCGTGTCGAAGACCAGGTTCCCGAAGTTCTCCTGCAGGATCTCGACCGCCTCACGCGAGTGCAGCGTGCGCCCGTCGAACATCGTCGGCAGGATCCCGCGGATCCGCACATCGGGGTTCAGGTTCTCGCGGATCATGCTGAGGGTGTTCTCGAGCTGGATCAGCCCGCGCAGCGACAGGTACTCGCACTGGACCGGGACGATCACGCTGTCGGCCGCCGTCAGCGCGTTGATGGTGAGCAGCCCCAGCGACGGCGGAGTGTCGACAAGCACGTAGTCGTAGATCGATCGCAGCGGCAGGAGCGCCTTCTGGAGCGCCCGCTCGCGGCCGATCATCGACGACATGGCGAGCTCCGCGCCGGCCAGGTCGATCGAGGCCACCGCCAGGTCGACCTCGCGCTGCACGATGATCTCCTCGATCGGGATCTTGTGCACGAGCACGTCGAACATCGACCGCTCGACGTCGTCGGGGTCGATCCCCTGACTCATCGTCAGGTTCGACTGGGGGTCGAGGTCGATCGCGAGCACGCGCTTGCCGCGCTCTGCGAGCGCGACGCCCAGGTTGAGCGTCGTGGTCGTCTTGGCCACACCGCCCTTCTGATTGGCGAGCGCAATTACCTGCCCCAAACCTCTGGCTCCTCGAACGGGTACGAGTGTGAGCCCTTGAGCGGGCCCGTCGATGGTGAACGTGTCAAGCGCAGCACGACGCATCAGGGCGTCTGTTCGCCCTGGAACTAGTGTAGTCCTGCAACGTGTGCGGACGCAGACGCGGCCGCTCGCGCCGCGGCGATACGCTCGCGCGGAGTCGGATGCGAGGCGGTGAGCAGGTGGCTCCACCTGGGCGGGTCGAGCTCGCCCAGGTTCCGGGCCACCAGCCGCTCGAGCGCGCGGGCGAACGTCTCCCCCTCTCCGGTGAGCGCCACGGCGTACGCGTCGGCAGCGCGCTCGCGCCGGCGTGCATACGCCGCCACGAACGGCGAGACGACGGCCGAGCCGATGGTGAACCCGAGCGCCGCAGCCGGAAGCGCCGTCACGTGGCCGGCGCCGTCCGGGGCCAGGCCCTCGACCGCAACCCAGGCGCCGGCGACGCCCGCGGCGGTCGAGACGGCCGACACGGCGAGCAGGCGCCAGATGTCGCGGCTGTGATGGTGCCCGAGCTCGTGGGCGAGGACGACGCGCGAGCGCCCGAGCGCCTCGGCTTCGGTCTCCTCGTCCTCGGGCTCCGCCAGCGTGTCGGAGACGTAGATGCGCACCGTCGGCCCCAGCCCCGCGACCATCGCGTTCGCGGCCGCCGTCTTCTCGCCCATCTTGAGCAGGCGGAGCTCGCGGACCTTGACGCCGGCCGCGCGGGCCGTGGCCCACATGGCATCGGCGAGCGCGCCCTCGGACATCCGCTCGCTCTTCAGGAAGAGCGGCAGGAGCAGGACCGGGAAGAGCGCGGCGAGCAGGCCCCCGAACGCCACAGCGGCGGCCCATGCCGGAAGGGGCCACAGGTCGCGCGCGCCGCGCTGGATGAGCAGGAGCCCGCCGGCGATGATGATGCCGAGCACGGCGCCGACGGCGAGCCCCTTGGCCCGGTCGGCCAGCCACCCACCCGGCGTCTGGCGCGAGAGGCCGTATCGGCGCGACAGCCGGTAGCCCGCGACCGCGAACGGCAGCTCCAGCGCCGGGAGCCCGATCGCGAGCGCCACGATGCATCCGTACGTGCCGAGCGAGCCGGCCGCGGCGGTGATCGCCACGAGGGCGGCGAGGCCCGCCGCGCTGGAGGCGTAGCCGATGCGCCTGCGGGTGCGGTTGTACGCGCGCGCTTCGTCCTGGCGGAGGTTAAGCTCGGGCTGCATGTCGCTCTTCGACCGGGGTCTCCTGATCGTGTCCGGCAAGGGGGGCGTGGGCAAGTCGACCGTCGCGGCCGCCCTCGGGATGGCGTCCGCCGGGTGTGGCCGGCGCACGCTCCTCGTCGAAGTCGCGTCGCAAGAGCGGATGTCCCGCCTCTTCGACCAGCGCGACCCGATCGGCTACCACGTGACGCCCGTCTACCCGGGGCTGGACGCGCTGTCGGTCGACCCCCAGAAGGCGCTCGAAGAGTACCTGCTCGGTCAGGTCAGGGTCCGTGCGGTGTACGAGCGGATGTTCGAGAACCGCGTCTTCGGCTACTTCGCCGCCGCCGCCCCCGGCCTGCGCGAGCTGGTCACCCTGGGCAAGATCCGCCAGCTCCTCGACGCCGGTCGGCACGACGTCGTGGTCGTCGACGCTCCGGCCACCGGCCACGGCCTCGGGTTCCTCCAGGTGCCGCGGACGTTCATGCGGATCGCGCGCACGGGCCCGGTGCACGGCCGGGCGCGCGCCGTGGCCGAGCTCCTCGAGGATGCCGACCGCACAGCCGTGCTCGTGGTGACGACGCCGGAGGAGCTGCCTGTGAGCGAGACGCTCGAGGCGGTCGACGATCTGTCGGAGGAGGGCTTCCCGCTCGCCGGGGTGATCGCAAACGCCGTCTACGAGGAGCTTTTCGACCAGTCCGACGCCGGCCTGCTCTCCGAGGTCGAGGCCCGCGGCGCCGCGTCCGCGGCCGCGGCGGCGGCGCGGTCGCGCCTGGCCCGCACGTCCGACCAGCGCGAGCAGCTCGAACGGGTGCGGCCGTGCCTGGCGGAGCTGCCCTTCCTGTTCGAGAGCCGGCTCGACGTCCCGGCGGTGGCCTCGCTCGGCGAGCGCCTGGAGGGGCTGTGATCCTCGACCGGGTGCTCGAAGGGCGCCGCGTGGTCGTCTGTGCCGGGGCGGGCGGCGTCGGCAAGACGACGGTCGCGGCGGCGCTCGGATCGCAGCTCGCCTCGCGCGGCGGGCGCGTGCTCGTGCTGACGATCGACCCCGCCCGCCGACTCGCCGGGGCACTCGGGCTCCCTGATCACGGCGACGACGTGCACGCCGTCGACCTGGGCGGCGACGGGCACAGGCCGGAGGGAAGCCTGCACGCGGCGATGCTCGACGCGCAGCTGACGTTCGACAGGCTGGTGCGCGAGCAGGCGCCGTCCGAGGAAGCCGCAGAGCGGATCCTGGCGAACCGCATCTACCGGCAGGTGTCGGGAGCGGTCGCCGGGGCCCACGAGTACATGGCGATGGAGCGCCTCTACGAGCTGCACACGAGCGGCGAGTACGACCTGATCGTGCTCGACACGCCGCCGTCGCGAAATGCGCTCGACTTCCTCGAGGCGCCCGGCCGGCTGACGCGGTTCGTCGAAGGGCGCGCGCTCCGGTTTCTGCTCCGGCCGGGAATGCGTGCCGGGCGGCTGGGGTTCGCGGCGGTCGAGCGGATCGCCGGTGTCACGTTCCTCCGCGACCTCTCGGAGCTCGCGGCTGGGTTCGAGGGCATGTACGAGGGCTTCGCCCGCCGCGCCGGCGAGGTGGCGGCGCTCCTCGCCTCCGACCGCACCACGTTCCTTCTCGTCACGGTGCCGCAGGTCGAGCCGCTGGCCGAGGCGGACTTCTTCTGGCGCGCGCTGCGCGAGCGGGAGCTGCCCTTCGGCGGGATGATCGTGAACAAGGTGCATCCGAGCTACGTCGGCGGCGCGCCGGCGGCGCGAACGCGCCTTCGGGCGAAGACCAAGCGGGCGCTGCGCACTGCCGGGGTCCCCGACCCCACCGCCGGCCGCGCGGCCCAGAACCTTGTCCACTACCAGGCGCTCGCCGATCGCGACCGCGAGAACATCGCGAGCCTCGAGCGCCGGATCGGCTCCGGGCCGATTGTCGAAGTGCCGCTGCTCGATCACGACGTGCACGACCTCGAGGGAGTGGCGGCTGTGGGCCGGCACCTCTTCGCCGCACCGGCGGCTTCACGCTGACGGCGGCGCCCGGCGGACGAGGACGTACGGCCGGCCGGCGAGCGTGCAGGGCTCGGCCCGCGTGCCGTTCCTCGCGGCGGGCGACCCGGCGGCGGCGATGACCCACAGGCCTCCGGCGACCGGCGTCCCGCCGGCCCGGAGCTCGTCGCGCCATCGGCGCCGCTCGGCCTGGGTCGGCGGGTCGTCGGGGAACGTGCGCGGGCGCACCTTGGCCCGGACGAGGGTCACGTAGGCGGCGGAGGCCCCGGTGCGCGCGAAGACCTCGAGCGAGGCCCGGTCGGCACCGAGCTGCGGACGGGAGACCACTGCGAACAGGTCGCCGTAGCCAATTGGCAGCGATCGGCACTGCACCGTGTCGGTCACACGGGAGCGGCCCAGCTCGACCGCGGCCAGAGCGGTCGAGGCCACGGCCGCGGCTACGCCGGCCGCGAGCGCCGCAGCGGCGGCCGGGCGGGCGATCCGCCGCAACGCCGCAAGGCCGCGCTCCGCCGCGAGGCCGGCCGGGATGGCCAGGCCGAGCGCCAGGAACGGGACGTAGCGCAGCCACCGCAGCAGGGCGGCGGTGCCGAGCAGCGTGCCGCCCTCGCCCATCGCAACGCCCAGGATGCAGGCGGCCGCCGGGATCGCGACGATGATGCCGATCCGCCACGGATCGACGCCGGCCGGCGTGCGCAGCACCAGCACCAGCCCCGCGACACCGAGCGGCAGGGCGATCCCCAGCGCGATCGCCGCCTGGACGACGGTGGGGTTCGTCGGCGGCGTCGACGTGATGTCGGCGAAGCCGTCGTAGCGGTGGTAGGTCGCCGCCAGCGGAAGGAGCCAGACTGCGGCGACGCCGCAGCCGGCGAGCGCCGTCCACCCTGCGGCCGGCTCGCGGGCCCGCAGCGCAAGCCCCGCCGCCCAGACGGCCAGGAAGACGCCCGCGAGCGGCGCGCACAGAAACGCGAGGCCAACGGTCGCACCTGCGGCGAGGAGCCCCGTGCGTGACCGCGCGTCGAGTGCGCGCACGAACGCCCACAGGACGAGCGGCGTCATGCACACGCCCAGGTCGCGAGGCACGAGCGGCGGCAGGTTCCCCATCCCGGGCACGAGCGCGTTCGAGAGCACCAGGTCGCCGTGGTAGCGGCCGAGATCGCCGCCGCTCATGTTGAGCACCGCAGCAGGCGCATGCTGCCAGATCCAGCCGAACCCTCCACCGGCGACGGCGAGGAGCGTCCCGATCGCCGCTGCCGGAGCGCGCCCGCCGAGCTCACGGACGAGGAGCCACATCCCGACCGCGATCGTGACGAGGCCGAGCACGTCGACCGTCACCAGCGCCTCGTCGACGCCGCCCGGGAGCGCCTGGGCGATCCACGCCGTCAGCGAGTGGTAGAGCCACGGGTAGGAGTTGGGCTCGCCGGCATAGACGCCGCCGGGCGCGTGGGCGCCGCCGAGGAGTTGGCGGACCCAGCCCTCGTGCCACTGCATGTCCTGGTGCGAGACCGGGTGGCTCCCAACCGGAGAGCGCCACGCCGGCACGGCCATGAAGGCGACGAGCGCGACCCCGCCCGCGAGGGCGGCGGGCTGCACGCCCGTCGGCCGGAGCGACGGCCGTCGCCAGGCGACGAGTGCGACGAGGCCGGCGATCGACACCGCCCGAACGAGCCAGGTGTGCGCCAGGAACGAGACGTGGAGCGGCCCCTGGAGCATCGCCGCGCCGGCGGCCGCGTAGACAGCGAGCAGGCCCGCGCCCAGCCGCTCGAGCGCCGGCCGAGACGGGAGGGCGCACGACCCGAGCACCCACGCGGCGGCAAGCGTGATCGCGATGCTCGCCGTGATGGCGGGCGAGCTCACAGGGTCACGTCTCCGTCGCCGATTCGCCCAACCTATCGGACGCCGGTATCAGTCGAGCTCGCGCAGCAGCTCCCGCGCGATCACAACGCGCTGGATCTGGTTCGTGCCCTCGTAGATCTGCGTGATCTTTGCGTCGCGCATCATCCGCTCGACCGGGTACTCCTGGATGTAGCCGTAGCCGCCGAGGATCTGGACGGCGTCGGTCGTGACGTCCATGGCCGCGTCGGAGCAGGCCAGCTTGCACATCGCCGAGAGCTTCGTGAGCTCCGGGCCGTCGACGCCGGCGTCGAGCATATTCGCGACCCGGTAGAGCAGCCCGCGCGCGCCCTCGAGCTTCGTCCCCATGTCGGCGAGCATGAACTGGATGCCCTGCTGGTCGGCGATCGGCTTCCCGAACGCGATCCGCTCGGCGGCGTAGCCGAGCGCATAGTCGAGCGCAGCCTGGCCGATCCCGAGCGCCTGGGCGGCGATCCCCGGACGGGAGCGGTCGAGCACGCGCATGGCGATGCGGAAGCCCTCGCCCTCGGCGCCGATCAGGCGGTCGCCGGGGATGCGGCAGGCATCCATCAGGAGCTCACCCGTCGTCGAGCCCTTGATGCCCATCTTGGGCTCGATCCGGCCGATCGAGAATCCCGGGTCGGTGGCCTCGACCATGAACGCCGTGATCCCGGCCTCGGCCCGCGCAAACACGACGTAGGTCTGCGCCACGCCGGCGTTGGTGATGAACCGCTTCGTCCCGTCGAGCACCCAGTCGTCGCCGTCGCGCCGTGCTCGGGTGCCGAGTGCCTGGGCGTCCGATCCGGCCGCGGGCTCGGTGAGCGCGTACGCCGCGATCCACTCGCCGCTCGCCCAGCGCGGCACGTACGCCTGCTTCTGCTCCTCGGTGCCGGCGAGCAGCAGCGGCAGGCCGCCGAGGCCCTGCACCGCGAGCACGAGCCCGACCGTCGCATCGGCCCACGACAGCTCCTCGACCGCGCGCAGGTGGGTCAGGAATCCCGTGCCGGTGCCGCCGTACTCCTCCGGGAACGCGAGTGCGAAGACGTCGTTCTCGCGCAGCAGCTCCACGGCGTCCCACGGGAACTCGGCCGTCCGGTCGACCTCGGCCGCCCGGGGCGCGATCCGCTCGCGCGCGAGTGTCCGGACGGCCTCGACGAGCAGCTCGCGGTCATCGCTCACGCCTCGATCAGCTCCTCCGGTGCCGTCGTCATGGTCTCAAACCCATCGGCCGTGACGGCGTACATGTTCTCGATCCCGACGGCCCCACGCCCGGGGAACACGAACTTGGGCTCGACCGCGATCACATTCCCCGGCTCGAGGGGCTCGTCGAAGCCCGGTGCGAGGACTGGGAGCTCGTCGATCTCCATGCCGACGCCGTGGCCGAGGAACCGCACGCGCTGGGGGCCGGCGCCCATGAAGTGCTCCAGAAGGCCGGCGTCCGTCGCCATCCCCTCGGCGAGGTCGTAGAGCGCGCTCGCCGGCGTGCCCGGCCGAAGCTCCGCTTCGACGGCGCGCAGGATGCCGACGGCGCAGTCGTGGGCGGCGTGCAGGTCGGCGGCGAGCCGGCCCACCGCGAACGTGCGCGTCTGGTCCGCCAGCCAGCCGTCGTGTCCACCCACGAGATCGGCGATCACCGGGTCGCCCGGCGCGAGCACGTGGCCGTCGGGGCCCTTCCCGAGAACCGGGTTCGGTCCCGGGCCGCACAGGGGCGAGTCGCTGTAGCCCGGGACAGCGCCGCTGGGGCCCGCGAGCACCTGGCCGTAGTGCATCTCCTGGTTGAACCCTCGGAAGCGAAGCTGGCCCTGATGTCCCGCCAGCCGCAATACTCTCTCAACCTCTAGTTGAACCTGAGACTCTTCGATCCCGGCACGGATCAACGTTGGAACCGCTTCCGCCCCGCGCCGCACCTGCTCGGCGGCGGCGCGCATGCGTGCCAGCTCCCAGTCGGACTTGCGGGCGCGCACCCGGCGGACCGCGGGCGAGCAGTCGTCGAGCTCGTGGTCGGGCAGGCGCCGGCGATAGCCGAGGTAGAGCCGCGCCGGGAGCACGTCGAGCTCGAGACCGATCCGGCTCCCGTTCTCGAGGCCGGCCGACGCCGTCGCGGCCGCGAGCGCCGCGAGCGACCGCAGCGGCTCGATCCGCTCGAGGGGCGACTCGGCTCGTGCCCGCTCGAGCACGCGCCGCACGAGGAGCACGGGCTCTCCGGCGACCGGGACGACGAGGTGGGCCTGCTGGTTCGTGCCCGAGAAGTAGGCGAGGTCGGTGTGCTGGACGATGAGCGCTCCGTCGAGCCCGTCGGCGGCCAGGGCGGATCGGAGTGCCGCGAGCCTGCGGTCGATCTCGTCCCTGGGCGTCACGGTCGCGTAGGTTAGTGGAGCCGTGATCCTCCACAACGGGCCCGTCTACACGATGGATCCGCGCCTCCCGCAGGTGCGGGCCCTCTCCGTCGCCGGCGACACGATCGCGGGGGGTGTCGACGTGCGCGAGGGCGGCGCCGACGCGGTGGGCCACGAGCGCGTCGATCTCGAGGGGCGCTGCGTGCTGCCGGCCTTCTGCGACGCCCACGTCCATTTCCTCGACTGGGCGCTCGCCCGGACGGAGCTCGACCTGGGCGGCGCGGCTTCGATGGCCGAGGCGTTGCGGATCGTCGGCCAGGCGGACGGAGATGGATGGGTGCACGGGCACGGATGGCTCGAGGAGGAGTGGCCCGACGGCCCGCCGACCCTCGAGGCGCTCGACGCGGTGACGGGCGAGCGGCCCGTCGCGCTCTGGGCCCACGACCACCACACGCTCTGGGTCAACTCGGCCGCGCTCCGGTCGGCGGGCAGCGCCGGCTCGGGGATCGTCCGGGAGCGCGAGGCGTGGGATTTTCCCCTGCCGGAGCGCCCGCCGCTCGAGCAGTCGCGGGCGGTTCGGTCGGCGATGGCGGCGGCGAATGCGCGGGGCGTCGTCTCCGTGCACGACTACCAGCGCGATCGCGGGCGCGGCCTGTGGCAGCGCCTCGACGCCGACCGGCGCCTCACGCTTCGCGTCCACATGTCCTACCCGGCCGAGCACATCGGGGCGGTCGCGGCGACGGAGCTTCGCACCGGGTTCGGATCCGACCTCCTGCGCGTGGGGCCGGTGAAGGCGTTCATGGACGGGACGCTCGGGTCGTCGACGGCCTGGATGCTCGACGGCTCCGGCATGGTGCTGACGTCGGCCGCCGAGATGGCGGAGATCGCGCGCGCCTCGGCGACATCGGGCCTCTCGGTCGCCGTCCACGCGATCGGCGACGGCGCGAACCGGGCCGTGCTCGACGCGCTCGAGGAGACGCGGGCCGCGTGGGAGGACCTGCCGGTTCCGCCCCGGATCGAGCATGTGCAGTGCATCGACGACGCCGACCTGGGACGCCTCGCGGAGCTCGGCGTCGTCGCGTCGATGCAGCCCGTGCACCAGCGCTCGGATCGCGACATCGCGGACCGGCTCTGGGGCGAGCGGGCGCGGTGCGGATACCGATGGCGCGACCTGCTCGACTCGGGCGCCCATCTGGCGTTCGGCTCGGACGCACCGATCGAGGATCTCGACCCGCTGGCAGGAATCGACGCCGCGGTGAACCGCGACTGGTATCCCGACCAGCGGCTCGACGTCGCCGACGCCGTCCTCGCCTTCACCGCCGGTGCCGCCGCCGCGGTGGGCGAGCACCGCCGCCGCGGCCTCCTGCTCCCCGGCTACGCGGCCGACGTGGTCGTGCTCGACACCGACATCATCTCCCGCCCCGACCACATCGCCGATGCAAAGGTGGTCGCGACGATGCTGGCGGGCCGCTGGGTCCACGGCCGCCCACCATGGTGATGCAAAAACAGTGCCAGGCACTAATTTTGCAGCCAGGGCCAGGTCGTTGCGATGTCGCCACAGTTCGTGGCTGACCGTTCACCGGGGTCGCGGATACGGTCGTCCGGTGGGTCGTTCACGTCGCCCGTTGGCCGCTGGCCTCACCTACCACGTCACCGCGCGCGGGAACGCCAAGGCACCCACGTTTCTGACCGACGCGGACTATGAGGTCTTCCTGTCGGGACTTGCCGTCGCCCGGCATCTCGACGGCCTTCTGTGCCACGCCTACTGCCTGATGGAGAACCACTACCACCTGCTGGTCGAAACGCCGCGGGCGAACCTCGACGACGCCATGCACCGCCTCAACTCGACGTACGCGATCCGGTTCAACCGCCACCACGAACGGACCGGCCACGTCTTCCAGGGCCGGTACGGAGCGAAGCTGATCACCGACGACAGCTATGCGCTCACGGTCGTCCGCTACATCGCGGCGAACCCCGTTCGGGCGGGGCTGTGCGCAGCGCCTGAGGAGTGGCCCTGGTCGAGCCACGCCGCGACAGCCGGCCTGGCCTCTCCGCAGCCGTTCCTCACGTCGCGCGTCGTCGGCTGGTTCGGCGACCGCGAGGAGTACCGTCGGTTTGTCGCGGCCGGGCTCGCCGACGCATCGCTCGCGCACCGACCGCCGCTGCGGGAGCTTGTGCCAACCAGAGACCCCGAGCTGATTGCCGCCGCACACCGGACGCACGGATACCGGCTGGCCGAGATCGCCGACCATCTGGGCGTCCATCTGAGCACGGTCTGGCGAGACGTTCGCCGCGGAGAGTCAGCGTGAAAAATTAGTGCCTGACCCCGTTTTTGCACCGGTGCATGAGTCGGGGGTCTCGATGCACTTCGAGAACACGCCTGCCACCTGGGCGTAGATGCCGTGGGGGTCGTCGGCCAGGACCTGGCGGAACTGGGCCGCGGCGTCGGTCTCGTCCTTCATCCAGAAGAAGACCAGGCCGACGTGGACGCGCACCTCGGCGTCGGCGTCCGGCGAGGCCTGAAGCACGCGCATGAGGCCGGACAGAGCGGTGCCGGGGTTGTCCTTGTCGAACGGCAGCACCGTGACCGCGATCCGCGCCGACGGGTCGCCCGGGTCGAGCGCGAAGGCATGCTTCGCCGCCGCGATCGCGCCCAGCCGATCGCGATTCTCGAGCGCCGCGGCCAGCCCCAGCCAGGCCCGCGGATCGTCGGGGTGCGCCCGCGTCCGCGCCCGCAGCTCGGCGACGGAGGCATCCGCCGGACGGGCCGTCGTGAGCCACGGCGGATAGCCCGGAACCTCGTTCAGGTGCAGCAGGTTGTCGGCGTTCGTGCCGTAGTAGCCGTACGCGTCGAGCTGCTTCACCCGCTCGAGCGTCGCCTGGGCCGCGGTCGCATCGCCCGCCCAGAGCTGCGCCAGGCCGAGCGCCATCGCGACCACCGGCTCCTCCTGCGGAAGCGCCTTGAGCGCGGCGATCGACTCCACCCGCCGGCTCTCGTCGTCGCGGCCGATGATCGCGGCGACGCGGCGGCGGAGGTCGTCCGCCGGCAGCCGCCGCAGGTCCTTTGCCCCGACGTCGATGACGAGCGGCGGCGTGCCCGTGAGCGGCTTTGCCCGGACCGGGGCCGCCCCATCGCCGTCCCCCCGCCGCGCGTGACGAGCACGATTCCGCCTGTGATCAGCCCGGCGACCGCTGCGACCGCCACCACGAGCGGCGATCCGCGCAGTTCGGCCGGGAATACCCGGGCCGGGTGCGACGTTCAGTGACTCACCGGTGGACGGGTTTGGATCCATTCGCTTGGTACCATGCATAAGACGGACGGAACCGGGAAAGGGTAGGTCAAGTGGAGCAGTCGTACCGCGATCATCTGGCTGCCGTGAAGCGGCAGATCCGCGAGCAGACGCCGGCTGAGACGGCCGCGCGCCTGGCCGCGAAGCCTGCTCCGGCGATTCTCGACGTTCGCGAGCGCGACGAGTACGAGCAGGGGTACATCCCCGGCGCGGTCCACATCCCGCGCGGGAATCTCGAGAGCCGGATCGAGCGCCATGTCCCCGACCGGTCGACTCCGGTCGTCGTCTACTGCGCCTCGGGCAGCCGCTCCGTTTACGCCGCCAAGACCCTGGCCGAGCTCGGCTACGAGGACGTCGTCTCGATGACGGGCGGCTTCGCGGCCTGGAAGCAGAATGGCCATGACTGGCGCGTGCCGCGCGCACTCAACCCCGAGCAGTTCGAGCGCTACAGCCGCCACGTCCTCATCCCTGAGGTCGGCGAGGAGGGCCAGCTCAGGCTCCTCGACTCGAAGGTGCTCCTGATCGGCGCGGGCGGGCTCGGCTCTCCGGCGGCCGTCTACCTGGCCGCCGCGGGCGTCGGCACGCTCGGCATCATCGACGCCGACGTGGTCGACGTCTCGAACCTCCAGCGCCAGATCGTGCACACCGTCGACCGCGTCGGCCAGCCCAAGGTCGACTCCGCCGAGATCGCGATCAAGGGGATCAACCCCGGCGTCAAGGTGAACAAGTACGCCGAGCGGCTCACGTCCGAGAACGTGCTCGACATCATCACCGGCTACGACGTGATCGTCGACGGCACCGACAACTTCCCCACCCGATACCTGCTGAACGACGCCAGCCTGGTCGCCGGCATCCCGGTCGTCCACGGCTCGATCTACCAGTTCGAGGGCTCGGTCACGGTCTACAAGCCGCACGACGGCCCCTGCTATCGCTGCCAGTATCCCGAGCCGCCGCCGCCGGAGCTGGCGCCGAGCTGCGCCGAAGGCGGCGTCCTCGGCGTGCTGCCGGGCGTCATCGGCACGCTTCAGGCGACCGAGGCGATCAAGCTGCTCCTGGGGATCGGCGATCCGCTCGTGGGCCGCCAGCTCCGCTACGACGCGCTGTCGATGGAGTTCGTCGAGCTCAAGATGCACCGCGATCCCGAGTGCCCCGTCTGCAGCAAGGATCCCAGCGAGATCGAGTTCATCGACTACGAGCAGTTCTGCGCCATGCCGTCCCGGGCCGTGGCTCGAACCGAGGAGGCCGTGGCCTAAGTGTCAACCGTCCGAATGCCGCCCATCCTCCGCCAGGCGGTCGGCGGAGCGCGTGAGGTCGACGCCTCGGGTGCGACCGTCCGGGAGGTGCTCGCCGACCTGGCGGACCGATTCCCCGGCGTGCGCTCCCACCTGCTCGACGAGTCGGGAGACCTGAACCGCTTCGTCAACGTCTACGTGAACAACGAGGACGTCCGCCTGGGTGAGGGCATGGACACCGCCGTCTCGACTGACTCCACGCTGATCGTGCTCCCGGCGATGGCCGGAGGCGCCCTGTGAGCTGCCTCGAGACGGTCCGCGGCGCGGCGCTCTCGGCGGTGGGGAACACGCCTCTCGTCGAGCTTCCGCGGATGTCGCCGACCGCCGACGTCCGGATCTTCGCCAAGCTCGAGGAGCAGAACCCGACGGGCTCGATGAAGGACCGGGTCGCCCTCCAGATGGTCGAGGCCGCCGAGGAATCGGGCGAGCTCGAGCCGGGCCGCCGGATCCTCGAGCCGACGAGCGGCAACACCGGCATCGCGCTGGCGATGATCGGCAAGGTCAAGGGCTATCCCGTAACGGCCGTCATGCCCGAGTCGGCCACGCCCGAGCGCGTCGAGCTCTTGCGAATGTACGGGGCGGAGATCGTGTTCTCACCGGGGAACCTGGGCTCGAACGGCGCGGTCGCGATGGCCCGCTCGATGGCCGAGCGCGACCCTTCGGTGTTCATGCCGTTCCAGTACGCCAACCCTGCCAACCCGGCCGCCCACTACTGCGGTACCGCGCTCGAGATCCTCGACCAGGTGCCCCACGGCGAGGTCGATGTGTTCGTCGCCGGACTCGGCACGGGCGGCACGCTCATGGGCTGCGGCAGGCGCCTGCGGGAGGCCAACCCGGACGTGCGGGTGATCGCGGCCGAGCCGCTGCAGGGCGACCCCGTGATGGGCCTTCGCAGCCTCGAGGACGGCTACACGCCGCCGATCCTCGACATCACGCAGCTCGACCGCAAGGTGCTCGTGTCGAACGCCGAGGCCGTCAGCACCCTGCGCGCGCTCCTGAACGAGGAGGGCGTCTTCGCGGGCGTCTCGGCCGGCGCGGCGCTGGCCGTCGCACGCAAGGCCGCCGAGACCATGGACGGCGGCAACATCGTCGTCGTCTTCGCCGACGGCGGCTCGAAGTACCTGTCGGCGGGGATCTACACGAAGCCGGCGGACGAGCTCGACCGCGAGATGGAAGAGCGCGTCTGGTGGTGATCCCGGCGGCGGTGCGCGACGAGATCGTCGCGCACGCTCGCTCAGGCATGCCGAACGAGGCCTGCGGCATCCTCGCCGGCACCGGCGAGCGGGTCGAGCGCTTCTACCCCGCCGAGCCCGACGAGCCGAGCCCGTTCTACTACCGGATCCAGAGCCGCGACCAGATCCGGATCATGAACGCCATCGACGACGAGGGGCTCGAGCTGGTCGGGATCTACCACTCGCACGTCTCCTCGCCGGCCTATCCGTCCCGCACCGACGCAGAGCAGGCATTCTGGCCCGAGGCGGTCTACGTGATCGTGTCGCTGGCAGGCGGCGGCGCGGACATGCGCGGATTTCGCATCCGCGACATGGACGTCACCGAAGAGCCGGTCGAGATCGTCTAGGGGTCAGGCCGCGCCCGACTGGGCGACGTCCTCCTCGGCGACCGGCATCGGCGTCACCGGACGCCCCTCGAACTCGGTCGTGAGCGCGATCACCGTCTTCGTGCGCTCCACGGACTCGAGCGCCCGGATCTCCCAGAGGACGTGCTCGAGCGCCCGCGTCGACTCGGCCCGGACCTTCAGGAGCAGACTCTCCTCGCCGGCGATGTGGTGGCACTCCTCGACCCACGGCCAGCGCTCGAAGGCATCCTCCAGGCCGCCGCTCGGGCGCGCGCTCTGGGTGACGAGCACGAATGCGGTCACGCCCGCGCCGAGCTTCTCGGGGTCGACGACCGCCTTGTAGCCGGTGATGACGCCGCGCGCCTCGAGCTTCTTCACCCGCTCGTGAACGGCCGCGGGGCTCAGACCGACCTGCTGGGCGATCTGCGCGAACGTCGCTCGCCCCTCGGCCTGGAGCAGCGCGATAATCGCCAGGTCCGTGTCGTTCAACCCTTTCACGGGTACCGAGCACCATAGCTAGGGTTGTGACACGAACGACGCGGGAGGTGTGCGATGGCAGTGCTCGAGAGCGCTGAGCTGGAGGCCGAGGTCGGGAAGCTCGACGGCTGGGAGGTGCGCGACGGGGCGCTCGAGAAGTCGTTCTCGTGCGGCGATTTCACCGGGTCGATGGCGTTCCTGAACCGGATCGCAGACGCAGCGAACGCCGCCGACCATCACCCGGACGTTTCCCTCTCGTGGGACACGGTCACGCTCCGCTGGGTGAGCCACAGCGCCGGCGGGATCACCGCTTCCGACGTGAAGATGGCGCGGAAGAGCGACGGGCTCTTGGGCTAGGTCTCGTCCCCGCCCTCGTGCTCGCCGGCCGGCGCCGCGGCCGTCGAGAGCGTGACGTCGACCTCGATGATCCGCGGCCCGTCGGTGGAGGAGACCTCGAACCGCGCGCCGTCGAAGGCGACGGTGTCCCCCACCTTCGGGGCCCGTCCGAGCTCGCCGAAGACGAACCCGCCGACCGTGTGGTAGTCGTCGTCGGGGAGATTGGTGCCGAAGCGCTCGTTGAACTCGTCGATCGGGAACGAGCCGCCGATCCGCACCCGTCCGCGGCCGATTCGCAGGATGCCGGCGTCGGGCCGGTCGAACTCGTCGCCGATCTCGCCCACGATCTCCTCGAGCAGGTCCTCGAGGGTGACGAGGCCCTCCACCGAGCCGTACTCGTCGACCACGATCGCCATGTGGTTCGAGGTCGTCTGGAACTCGGTCAGGAGCTCGTCGAGGTGCTTCGTCTCGGGGACGACGATCGCCGCCCGCAGAATCGAGCGCAGGTCGACCCGGTCGATGCCCCTGTCATGGAGGGCCGAGAAGAGGTCGCGGACGTGGAGGATTCCGACGATGTCGTCCAGGTCCTCCTCGAAGACGGGATATCGCGTGAACGGGTGGTCGAGCACGACGCGGAGGACCTCCGCGACCGGGAGGTCGGCGGACACGGCGACCACATCCGGGCGAGGCACCATCACGTCGGCGGCGTCCTTGTCGGCGAACTCGAAGACGTTGTGGAGCATCTCCTGCTCCTCCGCCTCGAGCACGCCCTTCTCGCGGCTCGCGGTCACGAGCATCTTGAGCTCCTCCTCCGAGTGCACGAGCGAGAGGCCCGTGGGCGCGGTCACGCCCACCCACCGCAGCACCGCACCGCTCGCCTTGATCAGCACCCAGATGAAGGGCCGGAAGACCGCGTAGAACCAGTTGATCGGCCCGGCCACAAGGAGCGCCACCCGCTCCGCGTGCTGCAGCGTGAACGACTTCGGCACGATCTCGCCCATCACCACGTGGAAGAAGCTCAGGATGACGAAGGCGGCGATGACTGAGATGGTCGTCGCCACGCTCGTGTGCCAGCTCTCGGGCAGGAGATCGAGCGGCGAGCGGAGGATCCGCGACACGACCGGCTCGCCGATCGCGCCGAGCGCCAGGCTCGAGAGCGTGACGCCGAGCTGAATCGCCGAGATGAACCGTGGCGGGTTGTCGACGAGCCGCAGCACCCGGACCGCTGCACGGCTGCCCTGAGCCTCCAGTTCCTGGAGGCGTGTTCGGCGAACTGTGACGAGCGCGTACTCGGCGGCGACGAAAAAGCCGTTCGCCGCGACAACCAGCGCCACCGCCACGAGCTCGAGGGCGGTTGTCACCACGTACTCGGAACGTCGTCGCTCAAGCGGGCCTGAGTATAGACGCCGGCCCTCAAGCTCCGGGCCCGAGATGCCGAAGACTCCGGCAGGGACGAACCCCCGGCGCGACGAACTTCCCGACCGAAGTCGCACGAACTCGTGCTAACGGCCGGAAGCAGATGTGCCGATACCCTTGCCGAAGCGCGAGCGACCCTGACAACTGGAGCATCTCTGTGGGCGAGCCAATCACGTGTTTGATCGTCGATGACCATGAGGTGGTACGCGAAGGCCTCCGCCTCGCGCTGTCCCGCACGGAGAACATCCGCGTGGTCGGCGAGGCCGCCGACGGCAGCGCCGCGGTAGCACTGGCCAAGCGGCGCCGGCCGAACGTCGTCATCATGGACGTTCGCATGCCCGGGACCGACGGTCTGCAAGCGGCTCGCGAGATCACGACGGACGTCCCCGAGGCGGCCGTGCTCATGTTCACCGCCTACGGCGAGCGCAGCCTCTTGACGCGCGGCCTCGAGGCGGGGGCGAAGGGCTACATCCTGAAGGAGGCGCCGCACCAGACGCTGGTGCGCGCGATCCAGAAGGTGGCCGGCGGCGACGGCTACGTCGACCCCGCGCTGATGCCCGCATTCCTCACCAAGGAACGCGAGCACATGCTCACCGCCCGCGAGCGCGAGATCCTCCAGCTCCTGGCCGACGGCATGTCCAACGCGGACGTCGCCGGCAAGCTGTTCATCAGCCAGGAGACCGTGAAGAGTCATGTGCGGCATATCCTCTCCAAACTGGAGGCGGACACCCGCACACATGCTGTCGCAATCGCCCTCCGACAGGCAATCATCGACTAGCACCCCGGCGCGGCCGCCGGGGCGTCTCGCCCAGGCGGGTGTGCTGGCCGTGTTCACGATCGCCGTCACGGCGATCGTGTACGTCGCGACGGCGCAGGTGCTGCCGCAGGCAGTGGCCGTGCTGGCGGCGGGCGCGGTCGTCGTGCTGGCGCTCGGCGGCGTCACGACCTGGTCGGTGCACCGCGACGCCCTCCGCCGCCGGTCCGCCGAGGACTGGCACAGGCGGCTGCGGCGTGAGCTGATCGAGCAGGGCACGTTCCTGGACGGCCTCGTGGACGGCCTCGGGACGATGACGTCGACGCTCGACCCGGCGCTCGTGCTGGAGCGCGCCGCCGAGCAGGCCCACCGGCTCCTCGGGCCGGATGCCACCGTCCTGCTCGTGCCGGCCGCCAACGGCGACGGCCTGCGTCCCGCCGCCGCCCGGGGGATTGCGCTGGGCCCGATCGCGGACATCGTCGTCGAGTCCAACTCGTCGGCCCGCTTCGCACCTGTCGCCGACAGGGGCGGCGACGACGCCCTCAGCCAGCGGCTGCGGCCGACGGCGCGCCTGACGGTGCCGATCGTCGCGGCCGACGAGCTGCGCGGGCTCCTGGTGCTCCTGCGCCTCCGCGCGGCGGAGCCGTTCAGCCCGGCCGAGCTGACCCAGGCGTCGGTGCTCGCCGACTTCGCGGCCACCGCCGCCACGAACGCCCTGCTCTTCGCGCGGGTGGAGTCGCTCCTGGCCCAGGCCCGGATGCGGGAGTCCGAGCGGGCCGAGCTGTCGCGCCGGGTTGTGTCTGCCGAGCAGGACGAGCGCCGCAAGCTCTCGCTCTTCCTCCACGACGGGCCGCTCCAGACCATGTCCGGCATCGCGATGATGCTCGACGCGGTCGCCGAGGACACGGCGAGCGGCGAGATCGAGAGTGCGCTCTCGGTGCTCGAGACCGCCCGCGAGCGTCAGCGCGGCGTCGTGCGATCGATGCGGGAGCTGTCGTTCGCGCTCGAGCCATGGGTGCTGCGCGACCGGGGCTTCGTCGCAGCCGTCGCGGCCCTCGTCGACGAGCTCCAGCGCAGCCACCGTGTGGCCATCGATCTCGACGTCGAGGCGGCGGCTTCGCTCCCGCCCGACGACCAGGTGTTCCTGTACCAGATCGTCCGCGAGGCCGTCCAGAACGCCGTGAAGCACGCGGCGCCGACGACGGTCACCGTGTCGGTGACCGGCGGGCCCGAGTCGGGCTACGACATCAGCGTCCGCGACGACGGCACCGGATTCGCGGGCGGGCCGGAGGACGGACTGCCCCACCACGGCATGGCCTCGATGCGCGAGCGGGCGCAGATCCTCGGCGCGAAGCTGCGCGTGGAGTCGGTGCCGGGCGCCGGCACGACGGTCGAGCTCCACATGGCGGGAGGCGAGCCGGATGCTGCGTAGGCGGCCCGATCCGTTCGATGCCGGCATGGCCGATCTGGTCGCGGCCTGCGAGGCGGGCGTCGACCTGGCCGGCGTGCTGGTGGCCGCGCGCCGGGCGGCATCGGCGGCGGCGGGCGGCGCCGAGGCGTCGGCCTACGCGATCGCCGACGACGGCGCCAACCTGAAGCTGATGGGCGGCCCCGGGGCCGACGAGCTGCCGATCCCGGTCGACCCCGAGCCGCAGCGCGTCGACGGGACGTGGGTGGTGCCGCTGATCAGCGCACGCCGCACCGTCGGCTGCCTCGTCGTGCGTGCGCCGGAGGGCGCCCGGATCGACCGGGTGCGGCTGGTCGCCGGGGTCGCCGCGCAGGCCGTCGAGGTCGCGCGCCTCTGGGAGGCCGTCGCCGGGGGTGCCAGCCACGACCCGCTGACGGGGCTTCCGGGGCACCGGTCGTTCGACCGCGTCCTCGCGCGTGAGCTGTCGCGGGCCATGCGCACGGGCGACTCCGTCGCAGTCGGCGTCGTGGCCGTCGACGGGATGGCGGAGCGAAACGAGGCGGACGGGCACGCCGCCGGCGACGAGCTCCTGCGGACGGCTGCCGAGTGCTTCGGCGCGGGCGTTCGCCCGTACGACACCGTCTGCCGGCTCGGCGGCGCCGACTTCGGGCTGGTCCTGCCGGCCATGGAGGCCGAGCCCGCTCGCGCCCTGATCGAGCGGCTGGCCGCGGCCTTCGCCGGGTCGGCCGGCGGCGCCACGGTCTCGGCGGGCGTCGCGGCGTTCCCGGCGAACGGCGACACGCAGGCCGAGCTCATGCGGCTCGCGACCGGCGCCCTCTACTGGGCCAGGCGCGGCGGCGGCGGGCGCGTCGTGGCCTACGATGCCGATGTTGTCGAGGCGCTCTCCGGCGAGGAGCACGCCCGCCGGCTCGAGCGCGACACGTACGAGCGGACGCTGCGCGCGCTCGACGCCGCCCGCGGGCACTCCGCGACGGCCCGGGCCGTGAGCGACTACGCGGGCCACCTCGCCGCCGAGCTCGGGTTCCCACCCGAGCGCGCCGACCGGCTGCGGATGGTGGCGTTCCTGTACGACGCAACGGCGCCCGGCGCCGAGCCGCAGGAACGGGCCCGGGTGGCGGCCCGGGTGGCGTCGAGCGCCCTCGACGCCGAGGCGGCCGGCTGGCTCGAGGCGCCCGTGGCCGACGGCGCCGAGCGGCCGCTCGAGTCGCGCATCATCGCGCTTGCAGCGGCGTTCGTCGACGCCGGCGGCCACACGGGCAGCGCCGGCGCGGGCCGGGCGCTCGCCGACGTATGGCAGCGGGGTGAGGAGTTCGACCCCACCTGCGTTCGCGCGCTCGAGTCGCTGCTCGCAGCCCGCGAGGCCGAGTAGTCACCCCTCGCCGGCCGCCTCGGAGATCCCGCCCGCGCGCACCTCGAGGACGCGGGTCGCGCCCACCGAGCGGATGAACTCACGGTCGTGGCTGACCGCCACGATCGTGCCGCGGAACTGCCTGAGCGCCTCCTCGACCACGTCGATCGAGTCGAAGTCCAGATGGTTCGTGGGCTCGTCCAGCAGCAACAGCTCGGCGCCGCTCGAGACGAGCACGGCGATCAGGAGCCGTGACCGCTCGCCGGGGCTGAGCGTACCGATGGCGCGGTGCATCTGCTCCTGGTCGAAGAGGAAGTGGCCCAGAAAGGCGCGCGCCGCGTCCTCATACGAGACGACGTGGGAGCGGTAGAAGTCGAGAATGCCGCGCTCGAGCGGGAGACCCTGGTGGCTCTGCGGCAGGACTGCCGTCTCCGCGTCGACCGACACCCGGCCCGTCTGCGGGGCCAGCGTCCCGGCCAGCAGCTTCACGAGCGTCGTCTTCCCCGCGCCGTTCTCGCCGACGATCGCGACCCGCTCGCGGCCCTTCACGGTCAGGTCGACGTCGCGAAGGACGGGCCTGCCGCCGAGGTCCACAGACACCGCGTCGAGCGCCGCGATCCGCCGCCCGCGGGTTGAGACGCCGTCGAGCGAGAGCGTGAA